>NZ_AP043741.1:0-2096235 GCF_055396515.1 Thermococcus sp. JCM 11816 | reverse complement strand
CAGTGCTCATAGCCACGGTCACGTTCCTCACGACCGTCTTCGTAGCACTCAAAGCGAAGGGAAGCCTAAAGGCCATGCCTGTGGTCATGGGCGCGGCTGTAGGATACCTGATCAGCATCCCGCTCGGGCTTGCCAACTTCAGCCTCGTCGAGAGCCTTCCTATGCTCAGCGTTCCCAAGCCGTTTCCGTGGGGAGCGCCGGTCTTTGATACAGCAGCAATAGTCATACTGCTCTTCGCATTCATGGTCAGCATAATCGAGAGCGTCGGTGACTACCACGCCATAGCGACCGTAACGGGCGCGGAGATAACGGAGAAGCACATCGGAAGGGGCATAGGAGCAGAAGGGCTGGCGTGCTCGATAGCTGGCTTTCTCGGTGCCTGCGGAACAACGAGCTATTCCGAGAATATAGGTGTAGTCGCTTTAACGAAAGTGGGTAGCAGGCACGTGGTTCAGGTTGGGGCTATAATACTGATATTCCTCTCCCTGTTCCCGAAGTTCGCGGGATTGCTCGCCTCGATGCCGGCTCCGGTGCTCGGCGGCCTGACCCTGGCACTCTACGGGATGATAAGCGTCACTGGCCTTAGGCTGATAAAGGAAAAGGTGGAGTTCACTGACAGGAACGTCCTCATTCTAGCAGCGGCGCTGATAGCGGGCCTCGGCGCACCTCAGCTCCCCGAGAGCCTGTTCCACGCTCTACCAAGAATACTCTCCAGCATACTCGAGTCCGGGATGGCCGTTGGGGCGATAACGGCGATAATTTTGGAGAGGATCCTTTAATCCTTTTCTTCTTTTGCATCTTTACTACTCTAAAAGCCAAAAAGAAATGAAAAACCTCAATAAACGACTACCCGAGTATCGTACTCTGGCTTCTGGCCTTTCGGCTCCAGTTCATCCGGAAGCTTTGAGAAGGCGATTATCTGGAATACTTGTGCTATCAGGAGCAGAAGGACGCCGACGAGGATTATCAGGGTTATCGCACCCCATTTGAGAAACGTTGCAACCTGGTTGAACTCCTCAACACCGGTTATTTCGTAGGTCGCGCGCCAGGCCTGAATCTGAAGGTACACCGCCAGAATCACGACCAAAAGTATCAGAAGCACTCCAGATATCGCCATTATTAGCCCGGAGATACCCAGATGGTTGTGGATATTCCTGAAAGCTATCATTGAATTGGACACAAAAAATACGCCCACCACAAGAAGGACCAGTGCCAAAACCATTCCTATTATGATAACGACCGTGGAGTAGAGGTAGTATCTGAATGGTCTGTCGTCCTTCAGCTTGGTGCTGATGCCGTGGAGTGCCAGGAGAACAAGGATAAACCCAATGAATGAAACCAAGTTCGAGAAAGCAACAACCGGCCATGTTTTAATTGCTCCGTCACCCAAACCTCCCAGCAGAGTTAGAATCGAGCCGAGGAGGCCGAGTGTCTTTTCGGTTCTTAAATCAACGGGCATAATACCACCGGTATTAATACGATGCTTGGCTTAAAAATACTATCGCCAGAAGTTGTAAGAATAGAGGCCGCAGAAAAGAAAATGGGGAAGTCACTCCTTCTTCTCCTCAGCTTTAGGCTCTTCCTTTTTCTCCGCGGGCTTTGCAGGCTTCGCTGGTGGCTTCGGCGGCCGGAGGCCGTAGCCGAGTATCTTGAACTGTATCGTTGAGCCGTCGCGGAGGTAGTAAGTGACTTCTCTCGTCTCTTTGTTGAACTTTATCCTCTCAACAGGGAAGCGGTAGTCGTTGAACTTCTCGTTGAGCTCTCTAACCTTGTCGGGGTGGATCGGGACCCAGTCGTAAAGCTCCAGATCTTCTTCAAGGCCGCCAGTGGTCAAGTAGTAGTTCTCGCTGAAGCCGAGCGCTCCCGTCGGACAGACGTCAACGCAGAACTGGCAGAAAGTACACCTGCCGTAGTCCACCTTCGGGTGAGGCCTCTTCTCCATCTGGCCGTTCACTTCTATCCAAGTCATCTCTATTGCCCTTGCCGGGCATATCTGGCCGCAGAAGTTACAGCCCACACACTTCTTCCAGTCGAGTGTGTGGAAGCCCCTGTACTTTGGTGCCGGCTCTATCTTCTCGTAGGGTATCTTTATTGTGACGGGCTTCTTGAAGAGGTACTTGATGCCCATCCAGGGCTTGATGAAGGACTTCTTGATCTTGACCTTTTCCTCACCAACGACTCTCGCGGGCATCTTCATCACCTGTCTATGTCCGGCGGACAGTTGTCAAGGGTCTTCAATATGACCGGGACATCAGCGAGGCGCGCTCCCTTCAGGAGCTCTTCAAGTACCGTAACACCGTGGCTCTGGCTTGGCCCCCTGACGTGGACGCGGTAGGGCTTGTGTGTTCCGTCGCTGACAACGAAGGCCCCAAAGTCGCCCTTGGTGCTCTCTACGTGGGCGTAGGCCTCCCCAGCTGGAGGCTTGAACCTCGGGAGGGCCTTAAGGCGGGCGTCCTGAACCATGTAAGGCCCGCTCGGCGGCCCCATGTCGAGGAGCTGTTCGAGTATGTAGAGGTCCTGCTCCATCTCGTACCTTCTGACGAGAACCCTCGCGAGGCTGTCCCCTTCCTTGAGGACTGGAACCTCGAAGTCGAGCTGGTCGTAGAGGTAGTACGGGTCGTCCTTCCTGACGTCGTAGGGAACGCCGACTGCTCTGAGGTTCGGCCCGGTTACCGCGTGCTTAAGGGCGAACTTCTTGTCCATAACACCGACTCCCTCAGTCCTCTCGAACATGATGTAGTTGTCAAAGAGTATCTCGTCGAAGTCCTTGAGCTTGCCCTTTAGGTACTCGACGGTGTCCCTGAGCTGGCGGAGCCACTTGTCTCCAGGTATGTCCCTCCTCACGCCGCCTGGAACGGTGTAGATGTGATAGACTCTGCCTCCTGTGAGTTCTTCGTACAGGCGCATGAACCTCTCACGGTAGGCTGCCGCCCACTGGCCGGCGGTGTAGAGGCCTATCTCGTTTCCAAAGCCCATTATCCAGAACATCCATGCGCTGAGCCTTGCCATTTCCAAGACGACCGTCCTTATCCAGATGGCCCTCTCTGGAACCTCCCAGCCGACGATCTCGTCAACGGCCATTGAGTAGATATTCTCTGGGACATCGCTCTCGGGAACACAGATACGGAGGAGAAGGGCGATGTTGGTGAAGTAGGGCCTCTGCTCGGCGAGCTTCTCAAAACCCCTGTGGAGGAAGCCTGGATTGACTATAGCTTTCTCGACCCTGTTGCCATCCATCTTCAGGATTATGCTGAAGTTCTCCGTTGCCATGTGTTGTGGACCAAAGAACAGCTCGTAGGTGTCCTTGTCTATCGGGTGCAGGTACATGTCGTGGGCCTTCGCCTCTTCCCTAAGCTCTCTCGGAACTTCCAAATTAGCCATGATCATCACCTCATATCACGTAGTTGGTCTTGCTCTCGTCATACCTATCGAAGTCCTCACCGTAGATTTCCTTCACATAGGAAATCATGTTGAAGTCCTTCCTGAGCGGGTGCTTCTCGTACTCCCTCGGCTCCAGGATGAACGGCCCAAGTCTCGGATTGCCCTCGAAGATTATTCCGAAGAACTCATGTGCCTCCCTCTCGTAGGTCTCAGCAACCGGCCAGATGTCCATGACCGTCGGGAGCTTGGCGTCGTCCCTTGGAACCCTTGTCTTCACGAAGGCATGAACGCTCTCGCTTACGCTCCAGAGCTGGTAGTTCACCTCGAACTGGCCCTCCTTGAGCCAGTCAACGACGCTTATCTGCATGAGCATCTCGAACTTCTCGCTAGCTAACTCAAGGAACTCGTGTATTCTATCCGCTGGAACGATGAACTTGATGCGTCTCTCGCGGATCACCTCTCCCTGGGCGTAGGGTGCTCTCTCAAGGAGCGCCTTCACGAGCTTTCCTTCCTTTGTGTCCGGAAGGGTCGGCTTCTCCTCCACGGTTGCCTCCTCCTGAACCTTCTCCTCGACTTTGGGCTTCTCGTTCATATCCATGCGAGCCACCTCCTTGCATCCTTCTCACGCCATCCTTCGCCGAACAGCTCATCCTGGTTCTTCTTGTACCACTCGTAGTTCTCCTTGTACCTCTTCCAGCCGTCGGCTTCACCGTTCTCAATCTTGCGCATTATCTCCATTATTCCGTCCATGACAGCTTCCGGCCGCGGCATGCAGCCGGCTATGGCAACGTCAATCGGTATGTACTTGTCGAGCTGTTTGACCACGTTGTAGGAGTCCCAGTAGACACCGCCGTTTATCGGACAGGAGCCGTGGGCGAGTACGTACTTCGGATCCTGCATCATCTCGTAGGTTATGATTATCCTCTTGAGTGTCTTCGGTGTAACGTAGCCCGTGATGAGGAAGAGGTCCGCCATCCTGGGAGCTGGGTTGGGCATTATTCCGAAACGCTCGAAGTCGTACCTAGCGGTGGCTAACGGCGGCATCTCGATACCGCCGCATCCCGTACAGAAGGCCACTATCCAGAGGCTCTTCTTTCTCGCCCACCTGAAGAGGGGCTCGAAGAGCTGGAACTCCTTCAGTTCGTAGTGTATTATATCACCGTTCTGCATCTCGCTCATCACCATCACCTCACATCGTCAGGAGGACGGCTATTATTCCGATTATCGTGGGCCACTTCCAGAAGAACTTCGCCGCCTGGTCAATGGTGAACCTCGGGTAGATGCTGGCTATGAAAATCGATATGAACAGCACTGCAATCTGCTTGATGAGGAGTTCGAGGAGGTTGCTCGCTCCACCGAGGAAGAGCACGGCAAAGAACGCTGTTTCAGCAAAGAGCTGAACTGCGTGCTGGGTGAAGAGCAGTGCCGCGTGCTTTCCACCGTACTCAACCATCGGACCCATGGAGATTTCCGCCGGTGCTGGAATGATGTCAAACGGCTCGAGACCTAGCATTGCCTGGAAGACTATGTCAAAGACTATCAGCGCTAGGAGCAGTGCTGGGACCGTTATGCTCCATCCATGGGCCTGCTGGAGAGCTACTATATCGTTCAGCTTGAAGGTTCCCCAGTGCTGGATGAGGGCTATCAGAGCCAGGCCGTATGGGAGCTGCATGGCAACCATTGTGAGGAGCCCACGCTGGACACCGACCGCTGAATACGGGTTTCCTGAACTCATTGCACCGAGCATTATTCCGAGCATCGGGACCTCAAGGAGGTAGGCAACGACGATGAGGTCTGCGTTGGTGCTGAACAGCTGGAAGTTGGCTATTGGTATGAAGAGGAGCGCTGCTATGCTGGCTCCGAGGGCAAACACGGGGCCGAAGTCGTAGATGAAGCCGTGGCTGACGCTCTCCTTCTTGCCGAGCAGTTTAAGGGTGTCTATGATGGGCTGGTATATCGGGGGTCCAACCCTTCTCTGTATCCTCGCCATCGCCTTTCTCTCGATACCCATGAAGATGAAGCCCATGAAAGTCGCGTAGATGAGTATCCCAATCGTCTCAAGTATGAGCTTCCAGTCTATCATTCACAGCACCCCCCAGAGAGCCAGGATTACGAGTACTATGGCCAGATACCATGAGTAGGCCTGCACGTTCCCGTTGTAGAACCCTTCCCTCAGTGTGTCAGCGAAGTCCTCGCTGAGCTGGGCAATCCCCTCGTAGAACCTGTCGAAGCTGTACCTGAGCCAGAACGCTAAGGCTTCTTTGAGCGGAAGGTAGAAGTTCCTCCTTATGCTGAGGTTGAATTCCTCGGTTACGGGGTTACCCGACTGGTATGTGTTGGTAACCGGTATTCTCCTTGCCTTCGCGCCGTAGAGGTAGATGAGGCCCGCTATGGCCAGGCCAACCACGAGCAGGAGGGCAACGGTCAGGGCGTTGTAGGTTCCTGTCTGAGTAACGAGCTTGTAGTAGTTGCCGCCCACGACCTCTCCACCGAGGGCCTTGTTGAGGTAGTTCGTGACAAGTCCCGGAGCTATTCCAAAGACGATGTTCGGGATTGCTAGTATTGCCATCGCTATGAGGAGCGGTAGCGGGGCTTCCTTCACATCTTCAAGGTCGCTGGGCCTCTGGCCGAACCACACCGCGTAGAGGAACCTGACGACGTAGGCAAAGGCCAGCGCGCTTCCGAGGAATATGGCTCCAGCTACAAGGGGCATGTGGGCGCTGATAGCGGCCTCGTAGATTAGCCACTTGCTGGCGAAACCAGCCATCGGCGGTATTCCTGCGAGGCTGAGGACTGCTATGAGTCCCATCGCGAAGGTAAAGGGCATCTTCTCAGCTAATCCGCCGAAGTCCTTGAACTGGGTCTTGCCTGTCTGGAGGATTATAGCGGCTGTGACGAGCCAGAAGAGACCCTTGAAGATGGCGTGGCTGAGGACGTGGAAGAGACCTCCAGCGAAGCCAAGCCCTGTGCCAAGTCCGAAGGCGAGGAGGATGTAGCCAACCTGACCGACTGACGAGTACGCGAAGAGCTTCCTTATGTCCTCCTGCAGAACCGCGAGGAAGCTGGCGACGACGACCGTTATAGCTCCTATCCACGCTATTATGTACGCAAAGGTGAGGTGGCCGTGGAAGGTTCCGAGGGCGTAGTAGAGCTTGGCACCCATCAGGATGTAGAGGAGCAGGAATCCATAGGCCCCTGCCTTGCTGAGGGCGCCGCTGAAGAAGGTCGTGTAGCTCTGGTCGGTCTCGCTGTAAGCTCCTGGTGCCCAGACGTGGAGCGGCCAGGCACCAGCCTTAACGCCGAACGCCGTGAGGAACAGAACGAAGATTAGAGCGGTCTCACCCTTGCTGATTGAGCCGAGCATCGCGTCCATGTAGAGGGCCTGCCTTATTGAGTCAAAGTCGAGGGCCCCTGTCTTAGCGTAGATAAGCGCTATTGCCAGAAGCATAGCGTAGGCTCCGATAACGCTCAGCACGAAGTACTTGAGGGACTCGTGCCTGTTCCTCTTGAGAACCATCATGAAGCTGGCGAAGGTCATAAGCTCCCAGAGCAGGAAGAAGCTGACGAAGTCCCAGCTGAGGAAGACGCCAAGGACTCCAGTGTAGCTCATAAGGGCGAAGAGCCAGTCGTAGCCGTTCTTGCTTGTTGAGACCATGCCGAATGCCATAGCCAGGCCGACTAGGGAAGCTATGGCGGCAAAGTACCAGTTCAGCATTCCCAGAGTGAAGGTTACCTTAAACCCGCTCACGGTCATCTGGTAAGTTATCGGGTTGTTCGGATTGTTGACGATAGTCGGGTAGAGCTTGGCGAGGAACGCCAATGGAGTGGCTGCACCGATGACTCCGATAAGCTCGCGGACTCCCTTCACGTTAATCAGCCAGGCGAGCACTCCAGCAAGGAGAGGAGTAAAGAGGATAATCGGTATTTCGTTCATGCTCCCACCCCCATTAGAGGAACGTTCTTGATGTAGTTGGCCACGTTAAAGATGTCCTGACCGGCCTTTTGGACGATAGTCCAGACGTCGTTCGGGTAAACGCCTATGACTATTATCAATGCAGCGAGGAAGATTGCTATGACGCCTATGGCGAAGTTCTCCCTGACCCTCTCGCCGCCTTCGACGAACCATATCGTATGGATCAGCCTGAGGTAATAAACCGCCTCGACGACGCTGGCACCGAGGATGAGGGCGACGCTCCAGGAGTAGCCAGCCTCGACACCGGCGAGGAGTATTCTAACCTTGCTCCAGAATATATTGAAGAGCGGTATTCCGACCGCGGCTAAGGAGCCTATTGTGAGCGTCAGAGCGGTTAGGGGCATTCTCCTGCCGAGTCCCTGGAAGTTCTCGATGGCAGTTCCTCCGAGGGCAACGCCGACGTATCCGACCGTGAGGAAGAGAAGGGCCTTAACGATGGCGTGGTTGACCATGTGGAAGACTCCCGCGTCAACGCCTGCCTGAGTGCCGAGGGCGAGGGCAAAGGCAATCATTCCCACCTGACTGATCGAGGAGTAGGCTATCATCCTCTTGACGTCCTTCTGTCTCAGTGCCGAGAACTCGGCAACGACTACTGTCAAGGTGGCCATTATTATGACAAGCTTAAGGACGCCGCTCCATCCGTTTGCGTTCTGAAGTATGTAGAGGAGCCTTGCTATCGCGTAGAGGCCAGCTTTGACGACGAAGGCTGAGAACATAACGGTTATCGGGTGCGGTGCGGCCTGGTAGGCATCCGGCGCCCAGGCGTTGAGCGGGAACAGTTCAGCCTCGACCGCCAGACCGAAGATTATCAGTGCGAGGCCGACCTGTGCAACAGTCGGGTCAATAGCTCCCGCAAGCTGAGCGAGGTGAGCCATGTTGAGTGTTCCAGTCGCCCCATAGATGAGGGCAACGCCGATGAGGAAGAAGCTTGAGCCTATTCCACCGAGGACGATGTACTTCATTGAGGCTTCAGCCGCTTCGCCGGTCTTGTTGTAGGCGGTGAGGGCGTAGGCAGTTATTGAGGTTATCTCCATGAAGACGAACAGGTTGAAGAGGTCTCCCGTCGCTATCATTCCCGTCGCACCGAGCATCAGCAGGAGGAAGAGCATGGCGTACTTGTCAACCGGTTCGACGGTGACTGCTCTGAAGCTGAAGAACGCCATGAAGAAGCTGATTACTGCTATTATGAACACGAAGAGCGCCGCAAAGTGGCCGATGTAAAGGTTAATGCCGACTGGCGGCTTCCAGCCACCTGCCATGACTATTATCGGCTTCCCTGTGGAATAGACCTCGTTTGCCACCCAGCCGGCTATTGCAGTCTGGAGTGCGGTGATGAGCACGAGGTAGCCCATCACGGCCTTCCTTCCAAGTCCCTTTATCAGCGGGACGAAGAATGCGCTGATGAGCGGTAAAGCTATGAGGAGTGAAGCGTACTGACCGTTCATCCTCTCAACCTCCTTATTTCCTCAACGTTAAGGGTTCCGTACTTCTCATAGATCAAAATGGCAGCGCTAAGGGCCATAGCAGTTGTGGCAACACCGATAACTATTGCCGTGAGGACGAGAGCCTGCGGGATTGGGTCAACGGCCTGGTTCCACTTTATTCCCTCGCTCAGAATGGGCGCGCTCTTCCCTGAGACGTAGCCAACGCTTATCAGGAGAAGGTTGACGCCGGTCTCCATGATGCTCAGGCTGATGAGTATCTTCATGAGGTTCTTCTTGACGAGGACCCCGTAGAGGCCTATGAGGACGAGTGCTATCGCGCCGAAGTAGTAGATTGAAATCATTCTCTCACCTCCTCCTTGAGCATGTTGTCAACGATACCGCTGAGCTCCGTTCCGACCTTGATGCCGATTATCGTGTAGATTATCGGTATGAAACCGCCGCTAAAGAGCCTGCCGATGTTGTCAGTGCCCCAGTGCCAGGTCTGCCATATCCAGTCGAAGAGGAAGTAGCCGCCGATTGCAAGCCCGATGAGGCCTACGAGGACGTAGCTCATTCCAGCTAGACCTTCGACCTTTTCAAAGGCCTTGTGGGGAATCTCGTAGATTGTGAACGCCATGTACAGCAGCAAGAATGCCGTGGCTATCGTCGCTCCTCCTGGGAAACCTCCACCCGGGGTGAGGTGTCCGTGGATGAAGATATAGGCACCGAACATGACTATGAACGGGAAGAGAAGCTCCGCACCAGTTGTGAGGACGACGGAACCCTCGACCTTAGCTGTTCTCTCCCTCTTCTTCCTCCAGAGAAGGGCAGCGACACCAGTCGAGGCTATGAAGAGAACGGTAACCTCACCGAGGGTATCGAAACCACGGTAGTTAACGACTATGGCCGTTACCGCGTTAACGGCTCCCGTCTGTTCCTTAACGTGCTGGAGGTAGTAATGGCCAACGAGCATCTTGTCCTCGCCGAATGGGACTCCAGCGAGGCCCTGGGCCAGCCAGTAGCCAACTATCAGGAGTGTGATTATCGCGAGCGACCTCTTGAGTATGCTCACCATCTCACCCACCACCCTGGCTTCTCCTCTTCCTCAGTCTCAAAGCGCTGGGTTCTCTTAACGGCGAAGATAACTATAGCGCCGCTCAGTGCGGCACCTATGGCAGCTTCGGTCATTGCCACATCGGGAGCCTGAAGCATGAAGAACAGGATCGACGCGAACAGGCTCACCGCGGCCATACCGACTGCTGCAGCAAGCAGGTCCCTCCACTCAACTGCGAGTATTGCCGATATGATCATGAGGGCAACTACTATGTATTCAATACAGGTTATACAGTTCATTCCTCACCACCCTCCTTTGAGGCTTCGGTTTCGGCTTTTTCCTTGGCCTCCAGGTGCTCGCGGTACTTGTCAACCACACTGCCCTGCCAAAGCGGGATTCCGCTCTTGTAGGCTGCTCTGATAAGCGCGTGGGCGCTTATCGGGTTGGTCAGCAGAAGGAAGAGCGCTACGACGACGCTCTTGGTGAACCAAGCCCACGAGAGGCCGTCGCCAACCGCCCAGAGGCCGACTCCCACCATGACGCCGAGGGATCCGAGGGTGGCGCTCTTCGTTGATGTCTGCATCCTGTTGTAAACGTCTGGCATTCTGATGAGACCCAGGGCTGAGAGGAAGTAGAAGAACGTTCCAATTAAAACCAGAGCTTCACCAAGTGCTGAGAGCACGTTCATAGACCTCCCTCCATGTAGCGTGCGAACGCTATGACACCGCCGAAGGCCAGGATTGCATAAACCAGAGCAACGTCGAGGAAGATGATGCGCTTGTAGTAGAGCGCGAAGAGCACCATCAGTCCCGTTGTTATCGTGGTCATGATGTCCACTGCCACCAGCCTGTCGGGGGTCGTTGGGCCGACCATGAAGCGGTACATGCTGAGCAGTGTTGCTATCGCTATGAGTGCCAGATAAACACCTATCCCTATCATCCGAAGATCACCTTCAGGAATTTTTCAAAGGGTCTTGTGATGTTCTCGGAGGCCTTCTCAACGTGAACCTCCTCGCTTTCAGCGTGGAGAACCTCGTCCGGAACCCATATCCAGTGGATGAAGTAGTCGTCCCCATCGACGTCGAGGGTTATCGTACCCGGCGTGAGGGTTATTGAGTTTGCCAGTGAGAGTTTCCCAGGGTTTGTTTTGAGGATGGTCTTGCAGTGAACTATCCCCGGCCTTATCGGCCTCTTGGGGTGGAGAACCCTGTAGGCAACGTCTAAGTTTGCCATGATCATCGCCCACAGGAAGTAAGGAGCGTAGGCTATCGCGTAGGCGACCCTCTTCGGATGGAGGTTCGCCAGTCCTCTCGTTGTGAATATTGGGTATGTTATCGCCGCCACTATCGCTGAGAGAACGAAGCCGAAGATAAGCTCCTGCTGGTCGAGGCTTGCCGTCAGTGCCAGCCATATTAAAAACAGGATTATCAGGGTGTATAGGTACCTGCTAATCTTACTCGCTTCCTCCATTCATCAACCCTCCAGAGAGTCTCAGCAGTTCTGGACTGCTAACCGAGGGTTTCTAACGATACCTTATAAACGTTATCTGCAAAGAACAAAGGTTTAGAACTTTTGGTTAAAATGGAGGTATCTAATTTGTCCAGCAGTCCAAAAAAGCGGGCATCAAAGTCCCTTCCCGTCGAAAAGCCCCAAAATCTTCTAAAAATCTTAGTAATGAGAATAGGAAAAGAAGCAGAAACTTCGACTAATATATGGATATTCTCTTGACACCTTCGAGCTTGGAGAGCTCGTTTATTAAGTCTCCCGGTATGGGCCTCTCAGTGATTATCGTAAGGGTAGCCTCAGGGTAGAGTTCAGGGTCTTCGGCGACTACCTGTATGATGTTTATGTCATGCTCCGCTATCTTCTGGGCTATCTTCGCGAGTATTCCCACTGCCCTCGGTTCGGGTTCTATCTCGATGACGCCGTAGCCAACGTGCCTGCCGACGTACTTCATGTGGACGGTCGGCTCGAGGTTCGTGTATATGTCCCTCAGCTCGGGAACTTTGAGAATCATTCCAACGGTCTCTTTAACGACTCTCCTGTCAACATCGAGGGCCTTGGCTATCTTGGTGTACGGGACTTCAATGTCCCCGGCCTTTATCTTCATATCATCAGAGACCCTAAGGCCATACTTCAGGAGGGTTTTCGCTATGAGTTTCCTCACAGGATATTCATCAAAGTAGTGCTCGATCCTTCCCCACATCCTGCATCACCCACTTAAGTTCACTACTATACTTTTTGCATCATTGATATTAAAATGTTTCCATGTCCGCATAATGACAATCTCAGGGGTTTAAAAATTTTGAGGATGGATAAAACCTCCATCGTCGAGTTTTTAAAAGCGGATGAAAACCCGTGGACATGATTGAAGTCGCACTGCCCCACGTGACCTTTGAAGATGTCGGCGAGAGCATAAGGCTGATATGGAGAGAGACACTTTACGCGGACTTTGACAAAAAAGAGCTGATCAGAGTAATCAAGCGTAAGTACCGCGTAAAGCCCGAGTTAATTATAAAAGATGGGAAGTTTTTCATAGATACTGACTACCCCGGAATTGAGAAGTACATTGCAATCTACATTCAGAACAATCTAGGAGCCCTTCTCAGGAACAGATACACGAACAGGAAGGTACTCTACATCCACGAGGGCCTCGATGTCCCTCTCCTCGGCTACAACGCATTCGGACTTATTGATAGGGGAACTAACCTGATCCAGGTCAGGGGAGTGAGCGGCTGCAATCTCAGCTGCGTTTTCTGTTCCGTTGACGAGGGTCCCTATTCAAGAACAAGGAAGCTCGACTACGTTGTTGACATAGACTATCTGATGAAGTGGTTTGATGAGGTTGCCCGGATAAAAGGAAAGGGCCTTGAGGCCCACCTCGACGGTCAGGGCGAACCTCTCATATATCCCTTCCGTGTAGAGCTCGTCCAGGCCCTCCGCGAGCACCCAAACGTCTCGGTTATTTCAATGCAGAGCAACGGGACGCTCCTGAACGACAAGCTGGTTGAGGAGCTGGCCGAGGCTGGCCTCGACAGGGTAAACCTCTCGATCCATTCCCTCGACCCAGACAAGGCGAAAATGCTGATGGGCAGGAAAGACTACGACCTCCAGCACGTCCTCGACATGGCGGAGGCCCTTGTGAACGCAGGAATAGACGTTCTCATTGCACCCGTTATCATTTTCGGGGTGAACGACAACGAGGCTGAGGCCTTCATAGAGTTCGCCAGAAAGATCGGCGCCGGAAAGCGCTGGCCCGCGCTGGGCTTCCAGAACTACGTTCCCTACAAGTTCGGTCGAAACCCTGTCATAGCCAAGGTCAAGCCCTTCAAGGAATTCTATGCCTGGCTTAGGGCCCTTGAAGAAAAGACTGGAATGAAGCCCCTCGTTCTAAAGCCCGAACACTTCGGGATGGAGAAGAGGGAGTTCATTCCCCTTGCATTCAGACCGGGAGAGGTCGTTAAGGCAGAGGTAGTTCTCCCAGGCAGGATAGAGGGAGAGATGATAGCAAAAGCCAGAAACAGACTCATCGAAGTCATAAATACCAGAGCGGAAGTTGGGGACAGGATAAGGGTTAGAATAGTGAGAACCAGGCATGGAATATACATCGGGACCCCCGTGTAGTTCAAGATGCTCCAACATTCCAGACAAGATTTGTAACATTGTGAGCAATCCAAACTAATTGGGCGAACATTTGTAAAATTTCCAATAAAATACCTTTCTAATAGCATAATCCTTAAATACGATGAAAAGTTTAACTACAATTGGGGGAGGGGAATGAAAAGGGCCATAATTTCGATAGTTATGTTAATTTTGCTCATAATGGTGTACACTAACGTAATGTCTGCACTTGGTTCTATCTCCAATGTGCTCAACGGAATCACCGACCCCCTCCAAGACCCGGACAAGCTCGTCAACGGCATCAATGTGGGGAAAAACAACATGCCCCAGTTAAACCCCGCTGGCAACCAGATAGAATATCTAGCGGAGAACACACCGCTTCCAGGATCGGGGGTGTATACTGTAGATCAGATGAACGAGAGTCTCCTCAGGGAAGTCCTAGACCCAACCGACTGGTACGTGGGAAACACCTCCCTCAGCTCAGACTACGCGTACAGAGTGTACAACGACACTCTGAAGGTCGTGAAGAACTCGACCGAAACATCGAAGTCAATAATAGAGAAGTTTCTTGGGGTCTTCAAAATCGGCACAGACAACAACGAAACTCAAAATGGACTTGGACAACTACTGGAGGATGCCCTGGAAAAAGTTCAGAACATCACCGAATCAACCGAGGACTACATCAACTCCGTATTTGGAGATAAACAGTGATCGCCGTACATTACTTCCCCATCTATACTGCTTAAGAGTATTGCCATGAAAGGTTAGTTCTTGAAAAGCGATGAAAAAGAATAATCAGATGAAGCGGGAGCTTTTAACTTTCAGCTCCCCTTTTTCATATAGCCCAACCAGGATTTTTGCAATCTTCTCTCCGGCTTTTCCGTCCCCGAACGGGTTAGGTGCCTTTGCCATTTTCTCATAGAAGTCTCTGTCCTCAATCAGCCTTTGCAGGTAGCGGAGAACCCTCTCCTTTTCAAGACCCACTAAGATATTGCCCCCAGCTTTGACTGTTTCCGGCCTTTCAGTATTGTAACGGAGGGTCAGGCAGGGCACGTCGAGAATTATCGCCTCCTCCTGAACACCTCCCGAGTCGGTCATTACGGCGAAGGCGTTCTTCTCCAGCCTCAGAAAGTCGAGGTAACCGAGCGGTTTGGTGAGTACAAGGTTCTCTATCGAGGCAACCCGTTCCCAGAGACCAAACCTCTTGAGCCTGCCCTCTGTCCTCGGATGGATAGGGTAAACGGCCATCATCGGAAGACTTTCGAGGATTTCAACAAGCCTGGTAAGGTTCTCCCAGCTGTCGGTGTTCTCGGCGCGGTGGGCCGTTATGAGGATGTACTCTTTGGGCTTAAGGTCAAGCCTCTCGAGGACGTCGCTCTTTTTCTCCGCCACCAGGGAGTTCTGGAGTACGGCGTCAACTATTGTATTCCCCACAACATAGACGTTTTCCGTTATGCCCTCCCGCTCGAGGTTTTTCCTGGCTTCTTCGGTCGGAGGGAACAGGACTTCGCTCGCATGGTCAGCTAGGATTCTGTTTATCTCCTCGGGCATCGTCCGATCAAAGCTCCTCAGCCCAGCCTCAACGTGGGCGACGGGTATCTTCAGCTTCACGCTCGCCAGAGCACCCGCTAGAACGGTGTTGGTGTCGCCCTGTACTAAAGTAACGTCGGGTCTCTCCTCCATCAAGACTTTCTCGATTTTAATCATGGCCTTCCCCGTCTGCTCCGCCTGAGTTCCAGAGCCTACTTCGAGGTGGTAGTCTATCGGCGGAAGCTCAAGTTCCTCAAGGAAAATCCTACTCATCTCGTAGTCGTAGTGCTGGCCGGTATGAATGAGCAACGGCTTAATTCCCATTTCAAGGAAAGCCCTTACGACGGGGGCCAGCTTGATGATTTCGGGCCTGGTCCCAAACACAAGGGCGGGTTTCAATATTCACCCCTCCCTATGCCCTTAAAGAGGAAGCCTCTCGGAGGTTTGTCTATGATGTGTCTGCCGTCTATCAGAATCTTCGTCCTCATAAGCTTCCCAAGCTCCTCCCAGTTGAGGTTCTTAAAGGCCGTGTGGTCAGTGGCGATAACCGCCGCGTCGGCACCCCTCAGAGCCTCCTCCAGGCTTTCAGCGCTTCCCCCAACAAACGGGTCATAGCTTCTGACTTCCCTGACGTCGTCCTTTATGGCGTCTATAAAAGCTATGGCAGGGGAGTTCCTCGTGTCGTCGCTGTTTCCCTTGTAAGCCAGCCCAAGGACGGCAACCACGGCCTCTTCAGGTGGAACGTTAAGCTGCTTAAACGCAGAAAACAGAAGGTCTTTCGTGAAGAGCGGCATTGAGTCGTTTATCTCCCTGGCGGTTCTTATGAGGCCAAAATCTTCTTTGGCGGGCCAGAGGAGGAGGTGAGGATCCTTAGGAAGGCAGTGGCCGCCGACACCGATTCCCGGAAGGTGAATGTTCACGCGCGGGTGTGTATTGGCCAGTTCTATCGCCTCAAAGACGTTTACCCCGTACTGGTGGGCGAGGAAAGCGAACTCGTTCGCCAAGGCAATGTTCACATCGCGGAAGGTGTTCTCCATGAGCTTCACGACCTCGCTCACGGTGGAGCTGGTCTTGAAAGTCTGCCCCTTCACAAAGGAGCGGTAGAGCTTCTCAGCTATCTCTGCGCTCTCCGGGGTTATTCCGCCAAAGATTCTGGAGTTATAGACAAGTTCCTTGAATATCCTGCCAGGCATAACCCTCTCGGGTGCGTGCACCATGTAGAAATCCTCACCTGCCTTGAATCCCCTTATCTCCTCGATGAGCTTCGCCATTTTGACTGTAGTCAGCGGGGGGACTGTGCTCTCTATCACGACAAGGGAACCCTTTTTCATCCGCTCTGCGACTGTTCTGACCGCGCTTTCAAGGTAGCTCAGGTCGGGGGTTTTGTCTTCCTTTAGGGGGGTCTGGACGCAGATTATATAGGCGTCTTTGTTCCTTATCTCCTCAGGGTCAGAAGTCGCCCGCAGGTTGCCGCTTGAGACGGCCTTCTTCAGGAGTTCGTCTATTTCGGGCTCTATTATGTGAGCTTTTCCAGAGTTTATGCTCCTAACAACGTCTTCTCGTATCTCATAACCAGTGACCCTAAACCCTGCATTCGCGAACATTATCGCAGTCGGCAGCCCAATGTATCCGAGCCCGATTACGGCTATTTCCTTCACATCTACCACCGGGGGGAGCTATCCTGGACGGAATAAAAGCCTTTTCCAGCCAACGGTTGTGAAAATGTTTTAGGGTGTGATAAGTTAGTTAGAAATGCCAGCCTCTCAAAAACCTGAGCGGATTTTGGGTGTAGTTGAAGGAAGACATTTAACAGCCAATTTCATCCAAAGAAAGGGTTAGAAAGCTTTTTCAATCAAAAGCAAGAGTTGAGGACACAGAAAAAAACGCCTTCACAACGGTTTTTTGGAAACCCTTATAATGGACAGATGCGTCCAGTTATTGGATGGTGGTAGAATGAAGGTCTGGGTGGATATAACCAACGCGCCTCACGCTCACTTTTTCAAGGGCTTGATACGGGAGCTTGAGAAGTCCGGCTATGAGATTATAATCACCACGAGGGAGTTTGACGGCCTGACCGGAATTCTCGATATGCTCGGCTTTGACTACTACGTCGTCGGGAAGCACGGAGGGGCTACTCTTGAAGGAAAACTTCTGGCAAGCTCGGAGAGGGTTTACAAACTCAGCAAGCTCATAATAGAGGAAAAGCCCGACCTGGCGATTTACAAGCACTCCGCAGAAGCTCCAAGGGTTGCATTTGGCCTCCAGGTACCCAGCATAGGCTTCATTGACAACGAGACCGCGATTGGTCAGAACAAGCTCATAGCCCCGTTCACAAAACTGCTCCTGTATCCAAGAGCTATTGATGCCTATGAGCTGATCAAGTGCGGTGCAGACCCGAACGGCATGAGGCCCGTTAACGGATTCTCCGAGCTAGCCCACCTCTACGGCTTTAAGCCCGAGAGAAAGGTTCTGAAAGAGCTTGGGGTGAAGCGCAACGGGTACATCGTTATGCGCACCGAACCCATAAAGGCCAACTACTTCAACGGCGACATAAAGAGCATTCTTGAGGACGTCATACCCCTTCTTCCAGACATCCCAATAGTCCTGTTCCCGAGAACTGAAGAGCAGAGGAAGCGCTTTGAGCGCTTTGACAACGTCATAATGCCAGAAAAGCCCGTGGACAGCTTGAGCCTTCTTTACTACGCCAGACTGATGATAGGAGCAGGGGGAACGATGAACAGGGAGGCAATAGCCCTCGGGACTCCAACGATCTCCACTTACCCTGGAAAACTGCTCGCCGTTACCAAGTGGCTCGTTGAGCTTGGGGTAAAGTTCCACTCAACGGATCCCCTGGAAGTTGCCACAGTGGCGGAAAGGATGATAGAAATGAACGGCAGTTACAGGAACTACATCCGGAGCGTTGTTTCGGGGCTTGAGAACCCAATGGAGGTAATCCTGAAGGAGATAGAAACATATGAAACCGAGGGAACTTTCCTCGTCTCATCAGAGGCCGGCAACGTTGGGAGTTATGTAAGCCTCGATAAACGCAGCGATTAAGAGCATCAGCAAGACTATAAGGTAAAGCCTCAAAGCCTGGAGGGCACCCTCTTTGAGGCCTTTTCCCTTATCTTCTGACTCCATAATCCTGCGGTACCAGCACATACCTGCCGCTCCGGCCAGGAGTATCGCGGGGATTTCTACAATCCCGTGTGGCACAAGGCCCAAAATGAGAGTTTTTACTGGGATTCCTTCTTCCTTGAGCACGCCGACGACAAGTCCGACTATGAACCCGTTGGCAAATATCACAAAACCAGAACCAACACCAAAAAAGAGACCCGCCACAACCACCAGAAGCGCAACCCTGGCGTTGTTGAGGAATATCCACACAAAATTTCTGAACGGGTTCTCGGAGATACTTCCAAACTGTCTGGCAAGCCGCTCCATATATTCGAAGGCCATTCCCGGCTGGAACCTCACGTATGCCAGACCCGCAGCTATGCCAGCGAAGAGTGCCAACAGTAGATAGAGGAAATACCTGCCAATTCTCCCCACGGGTTTCACCCTTCGAGGGCCTTCTTCAACGCTATCTTGAAGTCCTCGACGTTTATATAAGGCATCTCGACGTCAAGCCTCATGGCAAAGAACTCGTCTATTATCCCCTCCAGCTCTTCGAGCTTGTGCCCTTCAAGCCTGCTTTCAAGTTCATGAACAGTCTCCTCGGGATGAATGAAGAAATCTCCCGTTATCCTGACGTTTTCAGCCCTTCCATCCCTTTCGTCGAACTCTATCCTTATGAGGCCCTTCTTAGCTTTGTGCTCACCTACGTGGTGCTTCATACCCATCCCCTTAGTAAGCTCGCGGGAGAAGTTTTTAAAGGTTGGGTTGTAGTTGGGCCGGTGGTGAGGATGGTTTACAAAGAAGTTCAGGAAAGGGTAAGGCTCGCACTGCGTCAAGCTCTTGATGAAATGCTCCATGAGGCTGGAAAGGAATGGGACGGTGAGATAACCTTTGATGACACCCCCAGCATCGAGCTGGGCGACTTTGGAACGGCAGTGTCCTTCCAGCTGGCCAGGGTATTCAGGAAGGCGCCGAAGTTTATAGCCGAGGAACTCGTTGGGAGAGTGAAGGAAAAGCTCCCAGAAGAAATAAGGGACGTTAAAGCCGTGAACGGCTACATAAACTTCTACCTCGACTACGAGTTCTTTGGAAAGGCCCTTGTGAGGGAAATACTCGAGAAGGGCGAGAAGTACGGCGAGAGTGAACTCGGGAGTGGAAAGAAGGTCATAGTTGAGCACACTTCTGTGAACCCGACAAAGCCGCTCCACATGGGGCACGCGAGGAACGCCGTTCTCGGCGACACGATGGCGAGGATAATGAGGAAGCTCGGCTACACCGTCGAGGTTCAGAACTACATTGACGATCTCGGCGTTCAGTTCGCCCAGGTTCTATGGGGCTACCTAAACCTGAAGGAGGAATTTGAGAGGATTGAAGCGGAGCTACGCGAGAAGGGCCTGAAGGAGGACTTCATAGACCATGTAATGGGCCTGCTCTACGTTGAGGTCAACAAGAAACTTGAGGAGAACCCAGAGGTTGATAAGGAAGTCCGCGAGCTGATGAAGAAGCTCGAAGAGGGCGACAACGAGATAGCCGAGGTTGGAAGGAAGCTCGCCGAGCGCGTTGTCAGGGCGCAGATGCTCACCACTTACCGCATGGGGATAACCTACGACCTCCTCAGCTGGGAGAGCGACATAATGAAGAGCGGGATCTTCGGCGAGGCCTACGGGCTGATAGAGAAGAACGAGAACTTCTTCTGGGCGACGGAGGGCAAGTACAAGGGAGCCTTCGTGATGGACTTAAGAAAGCTCTTCCCTGATATGAAGAACCCGTTCCTCGTTCTGAGGAGGAGCGACGGGACGGCAACCTATACCGGCAAGGACATAGCCTACCACCTCTGGAAGTTTGGCAAGGTCAAAGCCGACATGCTCTACAAGCTCTGGGACAGGGTTGAGGACCACGAGACCTGGACGACGGCTCCCGACGGAAAGGAGATGCCCGGAAAGTTCGGAAGGGCTGATATAGTAATCAACGTCATCGGCGCCGAGCAGAAGCACCCGCAGATGGCGATAAAGTACGCGCTCCAGCTCCTTGGCTTTGAGGATGCGGCTGAAAACTTCCACCACCTGGCCTACGAGCACGTGGTAAGACCTGAAGGCTCGTTCTCCGGAAGGAAGGGAACGTGGGTCGGCTTCACCGTCGATGAAGTCCTCAACGAGGCCGTCCAGAGGGCAAGGGAGCTTGTCGAGCAGAAGAACCCGAACCTGAGCGATGAGGAGAAAGATGAGATAGCCGAGGCTGTTGGCGTTGGGGCAGTCCGCTACAACCTCGTCAAGTACAGCCCGGACAAGGTAATCACCTTCCGCTGGGAAGATGTCCTCAACTTCGAGGGAGACAGCGCCCCGTACCTCCAGTACGCCCATGCAAGGTGTGCCTCTATCCTCAGGAAGGCCGAAGAGAGCGGAGTGGAGACTGACTGGAATGCCCTGCTTGAGAAGGCGGACTTCTCAAAGCTGACAAACAGGGAGAAGGAGCTGATAAAGTTCCTCGCGAAGTTCCCGGAGGTTCTGGAGAGCGCTGGCAGGGACGTCAAGCCCCATCTCGTTCCAGCTTATCTCAACGAACTGGCCTCGCTCTTCAACAGGTTCTACATGGACCACCCAGTGCTCAAGGCCGAGGAGGGAATAAGAGAGGAGCGCCTGCTCCTCGTCTTGGCTGTAAAGCAGGTTCTCAGGAACGGACTTGATGTTCTCGGAATAAAGGCGCCGGAGAGGATGTGATCAGTCCTCTTTAATCACTTTTTCCACAACCGGGTCTATAATGTGGTAGCGGCCGTTTTCCTTCTTTATCCAACCCATTTTCTCCAGGTTCACGAGAAGGCTGTTGAGGCGTGCGTTGGTTATCGGACCGCCTTTGGCCTCAACATAGTCCTTTATCTGAGACCACCTTGAAAGTCCAATTGAGATCGCCTTTAAAATCAAAGCGTAGCGGGGGGAGCGCTTCTCCAACTCAAAGAGCTCCTCCTTTATCATGGCCTTTGCCCTGTTCATGGTTGTCTCTATAGCTTTCTCAAAGCTTCCCTTCTTCCAGTAGTTGAATCCGAACTCAACGAGCCATCCGGGGATACCATCGAGCTCGTCAACAGCTCTTCTTATCTCATCTTCAGGAACTTTAACTCCAACTTCTGCAAATCCCCTCCTCAAGAATTCCTCTGAGAGCTCTCTGGGAAACGGCCTTATCTCGATCTCCTCTGATATTCTGCCGTAGAGGGGGCTGGAATAGTCGTCAATTCCAACAAAGTCGTGGAGGAGGCCCACTTCGGAACCTGTGAACACGAAGCTGATGTTTGGGAGTGAATCGTAGGCATAAGCTACTCCTGCGAGGAAGTCTTTACCCCCTCGTGAACCAAAGAAACGGAGGTACTGAGCCTCGTCGAAGGCAATGACGACTTTCTTTCCAGTCTTTCTTCCGAACTGCTCCAGCCTATCCAGAACATCAACCCAGGTTGATTCCCTGGGTTTTAAGTGAAGGCCTAGGAGGTTTATCTCCTCCACCTTAATCCCCCTAAGGAAACCAACCCTGCCCTTCCCGAGGAGTATCCTGGTTATCTCGTCAACGAGCATAGCTGAGCTTATACTGCCGCTACCAGCGGAATAGAGGCGGCGGGTGTCCATGTAAATTCCAATACCGGAGTACTCGTTCAGGGCGACCTTCAATAGGGAGCTTTTTCCCACGCGTCTGATCCCGATAATGAGGCTTATCGGATATTCGTTCATTCCGTTAAGTATACTTTCAAGTTCTTTCTCCCTGTCAAAGATTTCCTCCCTTCTTTCTTTAGGTCTTGGATCAAACAGCATTAGGTATCGCCCCCGATACTAAGTATCGGTACCGATACTTAAGGTTTTCGTGCAATACCAACACTAAAATACCCTTTTAGACGTACTTTATCCCGGTGATTCCATGCGTGGCGTTATAGTCCCCATTGTCACGCCCTTCAAAGAGGACTATTCAATAGACGTACCAGCTCTCGAAGAGCACCTCGACTACCTCCAGAAGGTCGGGGTTCACGGAATATTCATAAACGCGACTACCGGGGAGTTTACGAGCCTCAGCAAGGAGGAGAGAAGGTTTTTGGCCGAGAAGGGCAGGGAACTTGTAACTTCAGCGTTCTACCTCGTGGGGACGGCATCATCGAACACCCTCGAGGTCATTGAACTTACAAAGCACGCCCAGGATATTGGCGCAGACTACGCCGTGATAGCGCCCCCATACTACTGTCCCCTCACCGAGGAGGCACTATTCAGGCACTACTCAATGATAGCGGAGAAAACCGACATCCCAATCATACTATACAACATCCCCGCCTGTGCGAACTCGCTGAGCGTTCCACTCGTCAAGCGCCTCACCATAGAGTACCCAAGCATTGCCGGCATTAAGGCCACCCTAGACAGCGTGAACTACATAAGGGACATTATTCTCGATGTGAAGGGAGAAAGGAAAGACTTCAGGGTCTTCACTGGCCTCGACCAGCACTTCCTCAACACGCTGATCCTCGGCGGCGATGGCGGAATAATGGCGTGCGCGAACTTTGCACCAGAGCTTCATCTACGCCTCTACAAGGCCTTCAACGAGAAGCGCTTTGAGGAGGCCTTTGAATACTCAAGAAAGCTGGCTAAACTCTCAAAGGTCTATGACATCGCCTCGTCGTTTGGATCGGCTATAAAGCTCGCAATGAGAGTCAGGGGCTTCTCGATAAAACCCGTCCTCAGGCCGCCCTACACTATGGATGGAAAGGAAGTTGAAGAAAAGGTGAGGGCTCTCCTCTTAGAGGTTCTGTAAGCCAAGAAAAAAGTAGTCGAAACATAAAAATACCTCCTGTAGATACCACTAGACGGTGAGAGTATGGAAAGGACTACTGATGCACGCATTGAATATATTCTCTCTGAACTGGAGAGGCTCAAGGTTCACATCCAAAGACTTGAGTCTATGCTCGTTCCCCTTGTGAAGGACGAAGTCCCCGAGGAGGAGCTCAGAGAGATAGAAATGGAAGCGAGAAAGTTCAAGGAGGAAAGCGAGGAATGGATTGATGCCGAAGACCTCGATGAAATCCTGGAGGATGAAGAATGACGTTCAGAGTTAAAATCAGAAAGGAAGTCATAAAAGAGCTAAAGAAAATGCCAAAGCCAATCTCAACAGATTTCTGGAGCTGAAGGACGTTCTTCAGTATGAAGCCGTTCCGAGGGACAGGTTTGATATCGCAAAGCTGAAGGGTTCCGATGATCTGGATATATACAGAGTTAGACTCGGTGAATACCGGGTTATCTACTCAGTAAACTGGGAAGAGAGAGTTATACTAATCCATCGGCTTAAAAGAAGAGGGGAAGCGTATAAATAGCTCACTGAATCTTGTACCTTAGAATCGCGCCAAGACCCCCAAAGGCCTTGTAGAACTGCTGGCCTTCCTCGGTATCGAGGGAGATAATCTCGACATCCGCCCCGCTCTCCTCTGCCATCTTTATAAGCTCCTCCGCTACGTCCCACTTCTCGAAGGTTATGTTCTGGCTTCCGCACTTGGGGCAGTGAGTCAACTGCTTCTTGTAAACGTGGAACTCCTGTTCGCTCATTGTCTTGAGCTCCTCCCAGCCGCAGTTGTTGCACTTCGCCCTGACGCGAACCTTGTCGTAGCCCTCGCTGATTAGGAGCTTGTCAACGGCGCCGAGCTCAAGGGCCTTCCTAACTTCCTTCTCACCGTAGGTTATCATTCCCGTGTCCTTGACGAGGTGCTTGAAGAACTCCTGGATGAGCTGACGCTCCTTAACTGCCTCATGGTCTTTGAGGATGTCGCTGGCCTTCTCAACAAGCTCCCTTAGACCGTACTCACCGTGGTAGCTGATGTCAACAACGCCGATGACCTTCTTCCTGAGCTCGTGGTGGAGGTAATCTCCCTCAACGAACTCCTCCTTCGTCGGACCAGGACCGCCTATGATTATGCCCCTGAGCTCACCCTTCTCAAGGAGGGGCAGGAAAGCCTTGTTGGCGTGCTCCCCAATCCTCTTCATGAACTCGTGGGTCTCCTGCTCCCTGATGCGCTCGTAACGCCTCGCCGACTGACCACCGGCGCGGGTCTTTCCGGGGACGTTGGAGGTAAGCTCGTCTATGACCTCGATTCTCTTCCCACGGAGGAGACCTATAGTCGCCTCGTTCTTCTCGACGGTTATAAGGCCGTAGGCGTCCTTAACGCGGAGCATCTCCTCAAGGGGCTCGGTAACGAAGGTCTGGTCACATCGATATAGCCTGACGTTGAGCGGCTCGGGTGGAACGATAGCCCAGAGCTTTATGTCGCTCACACCTTCCTGCTCGCTCACGTTTCCGACGAAGAGAGCCAGGCCGTTCTCGGGGGTCTGTTTGTAGAGCTTGAGATGCTGCATCGCTCTTTCGAGTGCACCAAGGACGTTCTTTCGAGTTGACTTGCTCTTGATGTTCTGAGCGGTCCCGTACTCCTCCCTAAGCTGCTGCATGACCTTGTTTATGTCATAGCCGGCCGGGATGTAAAGGCTGACGAGCTCGGTTGCGCGGCCTCGATAGCTCTTCAGCTCCTCGACCTTCTTCTTGAGTTCGTACATCTCGGCAGACTTGTGAGACATGAGCATCACCCCTAACTTCTCTCGCTGAAATAGGCACGAAAAGGGTCTTTATAAAGGTTTGGAGCTACAGAAGGGATAGCAGGATGACTATGAAAACACCCGGGATTCCACCGATAGCGACTATCAAAAGGTTCAGAAGGTTGAGCTGGACGTGAGTGATGCCAAGGAAGTTGAGAAGGCCGAGTATGAGCAGGCCAGCTATCGTGTTCAGGGCCAGCCACTTGATTATTGCCAGGGTCAGCTTGGTGACGGCCCATCCAACCGCTATGATTAGGAAAAGAAGAACTAAAATCTCCAGCATTCTTTCACCTCAAAGCTTTTCAAGAGCTTCCTTTGCTATATCTCCGAGCTTGACCCACTTCTTGCCCTCGAAGGGAAGTATCACTTTGTCCTCGACGTCCACGAACTCCCGGACCTTCTCTGACAGCTCGCGCAGGCCGAGCTCACCTATGATCATGAGAGCAAAGCCTTTCTGGTTTTTGTCCCCTGTTTCAAGCTGTTTTTTGAGTTCATCCACAATCCAGGCCCTGTATTTGTCGAGAAGCTCCGGATAGGTTTTGACGATAGCATAAGCCAGCGTCATCGCGTTCTCCCTGACGTAGGGGTTTCTAGATTCCGTAAGGCCAAGGATTTTCCTGAAGGTATCCTCGTTAAAATGACCCTTGACAACATCAGGGTTGCTTTCCACGAGGTTCGTTATCGTTAGCAGGGCATCTCCAACAACACCCGGGTTGTTCGAGGAGAGAAGTTCAAAGAGGGCCTCCCTGATCTTCTTGTCCTTTACTGCCTCCTGGAGAAGGAGTTCGAACTGGCTCTCCTCCAGCATCTTTTGAACCTTACCCTTCTTGGAGCCGAATGAGAGGAACGCCATCGCCACCACCTTAAGGGGATTTGGAGAAAGGAGATTTAAAGGTTTATCTTTTCTTTTTGAAAGCTTTGCCCTTCAAGGCGAGCGAGCTTAGTGTTTGAGGTTCGGGGATTAAAAGAGGCTGTGGATGTTGGATAGTAGTTGTTTGAGTGTCGGCCGGTCGAGTTTTCCGATTAGCTTTCCGTTTAGAACGATGTCCTTGGGAAGGGTGAACAATTTGAACGGCTTGATGATGCTTATGTTCCTCAGCCTTCCCGTTCCAGGCACTAGGTTAGAGTTGGAGATTATTATCACCCTCCTTTTGAGTTCAGGAGGTAGGCTTAGTATTCGGTAGTCTTTGTGGCGGGATACCTGGCAAACTATAACGTCCAAGTTATCTGAGTTGAATTTATTCTCTGAGACAATTATGACAGGCCTTATTTTGTCTTTTAAAACGAATTTTTGGCTGTTACCCTGGAGTTCATAGTAAGGAAACGGTGCCGTCCATATTTCACCTTGTTCCAGCATGTTTCGTCCTCCTCTGGCTTCAAAGAAAGTCAGTCTTCCAGAAGTTCGTCAATGAAGTAGTCGTCTATTGTCCTTGGTTCGGGATTTAGGGACTTTATTTTCTCCGCGACGATTTTGAAGTCTTTTTCAAGTTCAGCTAGGTCTCTTTCCTCTTCGACAATTTTCAGCACTCTCAGAAGCAGGAGGAGGAAGTATCCGATTAGTTCTTCTATGGTGTTGAAATCCCTGTTTTCCACCATTATCCCAAGGAGGTTCGCCTCCAGGGACAAGAATTTGTCGAGGATTTCAAACTGCTTAACTTCCTCTTCGGTTAGGTTGTCCCTGCTTAATGCCTTTTCCCATAGTTTTCTGTTCGATTCGTTCACCTGGGCCTGGAGTTCCACAATCTCGGGGATTAAGATATTGAGCACTTCCTCTTTGACTTCTTCTGGGTTTATGTAGCTGTTTTCCGCGGCCTCCATGAGTTCGTCCAAGAAGGGGGATGTTTCAGATAGGATAATGTTGTTGATATCCCCTATTGCTCTTTCGTAGGATTCTTTAGTTGCCTCCTCGGGAGTGATCTGTAGAAGTTTTTGCAGGATTTCATCGGAGTTTTCATCTATTTGCGCCCGTATTTTCTCAAATACGTCTGATAACGATGTGATGTCTGTGAACATGAGAAGAGGAACGTCTCTGAAAAACCTTTGCCAGAATGTATAGTACTCCCTCGCCACTTGGGCGCACACAAGGATCACCCTCAATAGTTTCTGTCTCCAATGGGTGGTATCAACGCAATGCTTAAATAAGTTTTGCAGTTATCCAGCTCCCTAGCTTCCCAGCGCGCAGATTATTACCTTGCACGCCTCATCGTTGCCAGCCATGCAGTCGTCGTAAATCTGTCCCAGGTTCTTGCCGTTTGCGTCGTAGTTAATCGCACTTGAGTAGTCGCCGGAGTAGGAAGTGCCCTGGACTGTGCAGGTGGTCTTTCCATTTGAGGTCGAGAGGGAGACGGCTTTGGACTTGATGTTTTCCCACGTCCCGGTTGCGTTGAGCTGGACGATGATGTACTGTGCGGAGTTCTGGAGGGAGAGGGAACTGACTTGCTCGCTGGTTCTCAGGGCGTTTGGTATGTACCCTGTGTTATAGGCGAAGAGCGTGATGAAAAGCAGAATGAAAGCAGTGCCGAGCATGAAGACGTATTCGAGAGAAGACTGAGCTGGAGATTTCATTGGACACACCTCGGAGAAAATAAAAGGGGAACAAACTCCAACATCAGCTCTTCTTAGCATCCGAAAGGTCAAGAATCAGATTACATGCAGCCTCGTCTCCACCCTGACAGTCATCATAAATCTGGCCAAGGGTTGTAGGAAGCTTAGTGTATGAAGCCCAGTCTGAGCTTTTGTCTATGTTGGCAGTTGCTATCACCTTACTCACTCCTGTAACCTTGCCATTATCATCTTTCTGAGCAACACCGATCTTAAGGAGAGTACTGTCACTCACAACAGCATAGTCGTCATTCCATATGCCACTCCCAACAAGCCTCGTTTTGACCATCTCAACCTGGGCTTGAAGCTGAGATATATCTGCAGTCTGCTGGGCTTGGCTTCCGCTCTGGCTGACGTACCTCACAGCTATCAGGATTATAACCAGGGCGGCCGCGATCATGAAGAGGTACTCGATGGCACCCTGGCCCTTCCTCCTCTTGAGTCTGAACATTCCACAACACCTCCGAAGGGTTACTTCACCCCATTCTCAATCCAAAAACCCTTATATAGCTTTCTACCCAAATTTGAGGGTGAGGCCTTCAATATTGTGTAATCAGCAGGGGTGGTGGCATGAGGTTGCTTAATTTCCAGCATGAATCTGCAAGTATTGAGGATTGTACAAGCACTGTGGTTGAATTATCAAATAAGGCCCTCCAATCAACCCACGGATTCATATCATCCGCAAAGATTTCCCTGAGCTTTGGAGCTTTTATGAACCTCGGAGTTACGGTGCTCATAGACGACGAGAAAGATATGTTAAAGGGCATCATTGCGGAACATTCAACTGGTAAGAACAGGGCCGATGCCCTCAACAAAGCCCTGGAGATTCTCAACTCGAAGCTGCCGAAGAACGCTGAGGTTGTGGACTTCGAGGTCGGCACCTACGTAACCCCCGTTACGAGGAGGGCCTACGGCGTCGCTGTTGCCGTTTACAACGCCCCCACTGAGCAGAAACCCTTCGAGGAATTCACGATGGAAGAAAGGCGGAGACTCATCGCACGGGTTCTCAAGGAGTTCAACTACAACCCGAAGGTACTGAACATCTCAGAACTCGCCAGAATGTTCGGAGTGTCGAGGGACTCGATATACTACGACATCCAGCAGATACTAAAGGAAAAATAATTGAAAGGCTAAGCCGTCCAGAGCGGCCTTGGAGTTGCTGTAATCACGAATATCACAAGCGCCGTTAGTGCTAGAACTATTCTGCCCTTTGAAACGGGACTGACCTCGTCGAGAGCCCCCGGGTTGCCAGCGGAACCTATGAAGATTATCAGTATGGCCCATATCAGCCAGCCGCTCCAGAGATAGCTCATCCCGACGAGGAGCAGAGCTGCGGCGTAGGTTATCATCTTATGCGCCTTCTCGCCGATGAACGCCCTAAGGATGTGGCCGCCGTCGAGCTGGGCGACGGGGATTAGGTTGAGGAAGGTAACCAGTATTCCGACCCAGCCAGCTATGGCTACTGGATGAAGGAAAATCACGTAATCGCCCTGTACGTTGAGCACCAGCCTTTGGAGGGCCTCAAAGAGCAGGTTGGTTCCGAAGTAGAGGCCGCCCTCCGTTGATGGCACCATGCTCATGGGCACCAGCACGGATAGCTTCAGACCGAGCACAGTCACGGGCACGGCGACGAGGAAGCCCGCTATCGGCCCGCTGACGCCGAGGTCTATGGCGGCGTTTCTGGTAGGGAGCGGTGACTTCACCCTTATCACGGCTCCCAACGTCCCGAGGATGTTTGGGAAAGGTATGAAGTAGGGCATCGTCGCTTTAACGCCGTGGTAGGTGGCCGCAATCTTGTGGCCGAGTTCGTGGGTGCCTATTATGGCCATCACGCTGACCGAGAAGGAGAGCGCAATTATATACGGGTTTCTAAGGCCTGGAAGGCCGTAGTGGTCAAGGGTGGCGATGTAGTTGAGCGCCAGGTAGTAGCCGGCGAAGAACGTCGAGAGTACTGTAAGCACGAGGAAAAGCCAGGGAAGCCATGGATTGTCGGGGGGTATCTTTCCAGCGGGAAAGACGAAGAGCACGACTCTACCGTCCCTCTTCTTAAGGGCCGCCCAGTAGCCGAGGTTCTCAAGCTCCCTGAGAACCCTCTCAAAGTTTTTTTCGTAGATGTCGAGAACCTCAAAGACCGCCACGTGCCCATCAAAGCCGTAAAACCTCAGAGAGTAGAACTCATTTAGCCTTGCCTCGACCTCCGGGGGAAGACCGTGAGGAGATTCTCTCGGGACTTCAACCCCGGGAGAAACTCCACTCCCCTCGGGAGCTGGGACTTCCTCCCTCCCAGAACGGACGTTCGGAGATTCTACACCGCTTACAGCATAGCCCACTAGTATCATGTCGCCGCCGCACTTGGGACAGGCCCTCTCAATCACGGGTTCGGTGGAATCCAGGACTTCCCTGTGGCCGCAGTTTACGCACTCGTATATTCCCCTCGGCATTTTCACTTCCCAAAAGAAATTGGGGAGAAAGTTAAAAACCTACTCCCCATCCTCAAGGATTTCGACCTCTCCGCTGTCGGCATCGACGCGGACTTTCATCCCGGTCTTGAGCTTTGAGACATCCACACCGTCAACCATTGGAATGTCTGATATAATCGCGCCCGTGGCAACTATAGTCTCGGCTTCGCCAACGATTATCGCCTTCGGGGCTTTGTTGTTCTTTTTGAGGGCATAGATAACGTAGGAACCAACTGTGGAGCCCTTGCCCCTCGGGAAGACGAGGATTTTTCCCGCTATGCTCTGACCCCTGATGTCGCTCTCGGCGTCAGTCACGATGCCCGTCTCGGGATCAACGCCGCCGAGAAAGGAGAGGGGCTTCCTGGAGACTATAACTTCTCCCTCCGCTTTGCCCCCAACGATTTTCCTGCCCTTGAGCTTCATGTTACCACCTCACGGAGCCTCCTTTATCAGGTTCTCAACGCCGTCAAGCCGTACGCTGAAGCCAAAGGAACGGAAGTAGAAGGCCGACTTTCCGCTGTTCGTGGCTATCCCCCTGTACCATCCCTTTATCGGCGAGACGACGAAACATGAATCGGGTATGATTTTCCCGTTGTAGCGTTCGATTATCTCAGTATAACCCAGGGCATCCGCCAAAGCCTTCACGGCCCTGCTGGCGGTTATGAAGAGGGGTATCTTGAGGGGCTTCCCGCGCATTCTCAGGAGTTCTGCTATTTCCTTGACCTCCGGCAGGGAAGCGTGAGGACAGCCAATCAGGATCATGTCTATCTCACTCCAGTCGTCCTGGAAGGATTCTCTAACGGCTTTAAGGTCAGAGTCCTCAACGGTTATCGTTTCCAGTTTGTCAGTTATAGCCTCCCTGTACTCAGGGGTCTCTCCCTCAACGTGGTAGAGGGCTATCGAGCCGGTAGCCCCCATCGCGGCGCCGAGCTCCTTGAGGAACTCGGTCTTTTCAGGCTTTAGGTTTTTGAAGTAGGGGACGTCGTTTCCGAGGGTCTTGCCGACGTGGTAGCCGAGAACCGAGTAGTCTGCGAAGGTCTTTACCTTAGCTTTAACGTCAACGATAACCGTTGCCTTCCTGTTCTCATCGAGGTGGAGGCCGTAGTTTGGAGTTTTGCCGACGATGGCAGCGGCGAGGCTAGACGGCCCTCCTTCCCTGTTCGTCCTAGCTCCCAGAATAGAATTGGCGAAGCTGACAGCTGAACTCTCGCTCCAGGCTATATGGTCCCCGAACTTGGGGAGGTTTGCGCCGTAGTACGGGGTGCAGGTAGATGTGACCTCAATGCCCATCTTTCTGTAAAGCTCAAGGACTTCCATCTGCTTTTCCATGAACTCGTCGTCGCCTATTCCCGCCGGATTGAGGGTTGTGTAAACACTGACCTTCGCTCCAGCCTCTACAAAGTCCCTCAGGAACTCGATTCCAGCATCACCGATGTTCTTGTAGGAGACTCCCGCCACCTGGGCGCTCTTTATCGGGATGAGCCTGTCAGCACCGTAGATGTCGCCGAGGGCAACGAGTATCTCCATCGCCTTCTGCAGTGCATAGCCGTACTCTCCCGCTAAAATTAGCTCCTCCTCCTTCGTCAGGTACATTCTACCACCGGCATAATTTGACCTGGAAAAGTTATAAAACCGCCTCCGCAAAATTTATAAACCCTCCACTGTTCACTAACTAACGGGTCGAGCAGCGGGGTGGGGCAGCTAGGAGTGCCCGCCGGGCTCATAACCCGGAGGTCCGAGGTTCAAATCCTCGCCCCGCTACCAGTCTATTTTTGTGCATTTCTTCTGGTATTTGTTCCCCCATGATGTTTATTGTTCAGCATAATTTTCGAAAAGTTTATACATACATCTTGCTAAGTAGTAATAATGAGAAGGTTGCGAGATTTATCAGTATTCGAACTCAAAGAGATTATGGACTATGCAAGAACTCTCGGTTCAGAGGGGCTTAGTTATTCAGCCATCTCATCAAAGATCGCTGAGGCATATGATGTTAGCGTTTCCCGACCTACCATCAGTAGATGGTGCAAGGGAACACACGACCCATTCAACAAAATAAACGATGTGAATTTGAGCCCGTCCCCAGCTCTCTCGTACGTGATTGGTGTTTATCTGGGAGACGGAAGCATTCATAACAAGGATAACGGAAAATACCGAATAAAGCTCAAGGTTGTAGACAGGGAATTTGCTGAGGCGTTTTACAATGCTCTGAAGACGCTGGGATTGCATCCCGTCTTTGGATTTGAAAACGATTCCACGAGAGTTAATCGTTTTTATGTTGAAGGCTCCAGCAAGGCTTTGTATGGATTTTTGAAAAATCCCATTGAATTCCTATTTGAGGTAGCAGAGTTGTATCCTGCGGAGTTTTTGAGGGGTTTCTTTGACAGTGAAGGTTTTCCGGTGGTCTCTGCTGGTAAAAGATTTAGAGTTTATGTGGAGGCTGTGAACTCGAATCTGAAACTGCTCGAATTTTCAAGGAAGTTGCTCGAGACAAAATTCAAGATAACATCCGCGATATTCAAGATGTATTCTAAAGGTCAGAGGGTTGTTATACGAGGACGGGAGTATAAATCAAATGTGGATATGTTTGGCCTGCGAATAACCAGATTAATGGACATTAAACGGTTCCACGAGGAAATTGGATTCACTGCAGAAAGAAAAACTCAAAAACTGCAGTATGCGCTCTCTCTTCTGGAATGCTGTCCCAACGATGCCACTATGCGTTGGAAGGAGAGATACATTAAAGTTGGTAGGGAGTATCGGGAGCGGGGCAAACCTTTTTAAACTCATTCCGCAACGCCGATGCGAAGGGGCGGCTGGCGGGAGCTGGCCGTCACCGGGAGGTGTATGATATGGCGAGGATACACGCGAGAAAGAGGGGTAAGTCTGGTTCAAAGAGGCCACCGAGGACCGCTCCGCCGGCTTGGGTCGAGTACACGGCGGAAGAGGTCGAGGCTCTGGTTGTCAAGCTCAGGAAGGAAGGCTACAGCACGGCCATGATAGGCACGATTCTCCGCGACCAGTACGGCATTCCGAGCGTCAAGCTGATAACCGGCAAGAAGATAACCAAGATACTCGAAGAGAACGGCCTCGCTCCGGAGATTCCAGAGGACCTCATGTTCCTCATCAGGAGGGCCGTCAACCTCAGGAAGCACCTCGAGCAGCACCCGAAGGACAAGCACTCAAGGAGGGGCCTTCAGCTCATCGAGAGCAAGATCAGGAGGCTCGTCAAGTACTACCGCAGGACTGGCAAGCTCCCAGCCAAGTGGCGCTACGACCCAGAGCAGGCCAAGCTCCTGGTCCGCTGATCCCTTTCCTTCTTCTTCCGGTGATGCCGCGTGGATAAGGAGGCTTTTTTGGAGCGCGTTAGGGAAGGGGCCGAGCTAATTAAGATGCATATCGAGTTAGGTCACACGATAAGGCTCATCTCCCACAGGGACGCTGACGGCATCACGGCAGGTGCGATTCTTGCGAAGGCCGTTGCGAGGGAAGGGGGAACCTTCCAGCTCAGCATCGTCAAGCAGGTGAGCGAGGAGCTTATAGACCAGCTGGCGAGGGAAAAGAGAGAAATCTACGTTTTCAGCGACCTCGGAAGCGGCTCAATTGAACTCATCGAAGAAAAGCTGAACTTTGCCACCGTCGTCGTTGCCGACCACCACCCACCCGAGAAGGACTCGTTCTCAACGGACTCCCACGTCCTTGTTAATCCGGTTCCATTCGGAGCAAACAGCGTTAGGGACTTGAGCGGCTCTGGGGTGGCCTACTTCGTCGCAAGGGAGATGAACAGAAAGAACAGGGACATGGCCTACGTAGCCATCGTCGGCGCCGTTGGGGATATGCAGGAGATAGACGGGACTTTTCACGGACTCAACCTTGAAATCATAGAGGACGGAAAGGAGCTGGGTATTCTCGAAGTCAGGAAAGAACTCAGGCTCTTTGGAAGGGAGAGCAGGCCGCTCTATCAGATGCTCGCCTACGCTACCAATCCTGAAATCCCGGAGATAACGGGAGACGAGAGGAAGGCAATAGAATGGCTCCGCGCCAAAGGCTTTGACCCTGAAATGAAGTACTGGCAGCTGAGGGAAGAGGAAAAGAGAAAGCTCCACGAGGCCCTCCTCGTCCACATGATAAAGCACGGAGCACCGAAGGAAGCAATAGACAGGCTCATTGGTGACGTTGTCATAAGCCCGCTCTACCCTGAGGGGGACGTAAGACATGAGGCGAGGGAGTTCGCAACGCTCCTCAACGCCACAGGAAGGCTGAACGCCGGAACGCTGGGAGTTGCTATCTGCCTGGGCGACGAGGAAGCCTACAAAGTTGCCAGAAAGATGCTCGACGACTACAAAAAAGAGCAGATAGAGGCGAGGAAGTTCATAATCCAGAACTGGAACATGGTCGAAGAGGGGGAGCACGCCTACGTCTTTTACGCTGGCAAGAACATACGGGACACTCTCGTTGGAATAGCAGCCAACATGGCCATCAACGCGGGTCTGGCTGACCCAGAGAAACCCGTGGTAGTTCTAGCCGACAGCGACGAGGACGAGAACCTGGTAAAAGGCTCTGCCAGAACCACGGAGAAGGCACTGGAGAAGGGCTACCACCTTGGGGAAGCGTTGAAAGAGGTTGCCGAAAAACTTGGCGGCGAGGGCGGTGGACACGCCATAGCCGCGGGCATACGCTTCCCGAAGAACAGGATAGACGAGTTCATTAAGCTCTTCAACGAAGCCCTCGGGAGGCAGGTGAAGGGCGGTGGAAGTGAAGGCGAGGGTTGAGATAGTCTGGCACTACGGCGATGATGCCAAGGCGAGGGCAATAGCTGAAGCAATCCAGGTGGACAACGAGAGCATGCCCGAGGAACTAAAGAAAAGTTTAAATGTGCAAACCCGATGGGTTGATGGAGACGTCATAACAAAGGTTAAATACTCGGGTGAGATTGACACCCTCATCAAAGCGCTCGATGATATTGTGTTTTCGGTCAAAATCGCCGAAGATAGCGTAGAGGTGTGAACTGGAGGTGTTAAGATGGCAAGAGGTAACCCAAGGAAGAGGGCCGCTGCGGCTAAGGATAAGTGGAAGATGAAAGAGTGGTACATCGTTTACGCTCCCGACTTCTTTGGGAGCAAGGAGATAGGCCTCACTCCCGCTGACGACCCTGAGAAGGTTATAGGCAGGGTTATTGAAACGACTCTGAAGGACCTCACCGGCGACTTCACCAAGGGCCACGTCAAGCTCTACTTCCAGGTCTACGACGTCAAGGGTCAGAACGCCTACACCAAGTTCAAGGGCCACACCCTCGCGAGGAGCTACATAAGGTCCCTCGTCAGGAGGAGGACCACCAGGGTTGACGGCATATTCAACATCACCACCAAGGACGGCTACAAGCTCCGCGTCATGGGCATGGTCATCGCCTACAGGAGGATTCAGACCAGCCAGGAGAGGGCAATCAGGAAGATCATCCAGGACATCATCTACAAGAAGGCCGAGGAGCTCAACTTCGCTGACTTCGTTCTCCAGTCTGTCAACGGTCAGATAGCCAGCGAGATAGCGAAGGAAGCGAGGAAGATATACCCGATCAAGCGCGCCGAGGTCAGGAAGATAAAGGTTCTCGCCGAGCCTTCCGCCTGAAGGCTTTTTCAATTCTCTTTTGGTTCTATTCTCGGAAACGTTATATGCTTCCATGCCGTATTCATGTTGGGTGATAGGGTCATGGGATCTGCCACAAAGCACATTCAAGCCGAGATAGATGAGAGGCTCTACCTCATGCTGAAGTCCATTTCCATCCGAACTGGAAAACCGCTCAAAGAACTTTTGCAGGAGGCGATTGAGAAGTACGTCGAGATTGAAGAGAAAGAGCTTAAACAAAAGGCGAAAAACGACCCCATCTGGAAAATCGTTGGAAAGGGGGAGCTTGAGGAGAACGCCAGCGAAGACGAGGAGTGGGGGCTTACCGAATGAAAAGGCCGGTGCCAGAAGTTATCTACCTTGACACGAGTGCGCTCATAGCCCTCTTCAACAGAAATGACAAGAACCATGAAAGGGCTGTATCTTACCTGAGGGAGGCCCTCGAGTCCGGGAACCTCTTTCTCCTCTCAAGGCCAGTGCTCATGGAGTACTTAAACGGCCTATCCAAGAGGTATGGAAAGGAGATCGCTAAGGAAAACTACGATGCCCTAACCTCTAGCAGCTTCGTGTACATTGAGAACGAAACGGAGGCAGATTGGAGAAAGGCTTGGGAGTTCTTCTTTAAGTATCGCGACCAGAGGGGTATTGACCTCTTCGATTCCCTCAGCTTTGCGATCATGGAAAGGCTCGGCCTGAAAACAGCTTTCACGTTTGACTCTGAATTTAAGGTTCATGGGTTTAGGACTGTACCATAACCGGGAGGTGATACCTTGAAGTTTCTCGTCAAGACTCAGAGGGGCATGGAGTCCGTTGCTGGGAACTACATCCGAGAAGCCCTTCCCAACGCTGAAGTCTGGGCTTCTCCCATGGGTTATTCGGGTCTTGTAATAGTTGAAACCAACGATGAGAACGCTGAGGAAAAACTCCTTGAAATACCTGAAGTGGAGCGCGTTATACCCGTCCTTGTCGAGACGAATGCGGAGCTGAAGGAGATAGAGAAAGCCGCCGATGAAATAGCCAGTCTCATAAGTAAAGATGAAACCTTCGCCGTCAAGACCAAGAGGCGCGGAAAGCACGACTTTTCGAGCATCGATGTCAACCGCGTTTTAGGTGCGAGGATCAAGGAGCTCACCGATGCGGACGTGAACCTGAGCTGGCCGGACAAGGTAGTCCAGGTTGAGATAATAGGGGATAGGGCGTTCATCTCGGTTCTTCCAGGGGAGGAATACCGAAAATACACTCCAGACAAGTTCGACGCCAGGAAGCTCTTTTCCAAGGTTACCCTTGTCCAGATGCCCTACTGGGGCGACTACAAGGCCTGCAGGAAGTTCGGTGAGAAGATCGGCAGGGCGGCCCAGGCCTTTGAGGTCAAAGAACTCATCATAGCACCTAAGGAGAAAATGGACGCCTACGAGCTGATGGAATTTCTCAGGGGCATCAAGATAGGCCAGGAGAGCAGGTACCAGATACAGAGGGAGGCTTATCCCTGGAAAGTCGAGAAGGTTCCCGTGTCTGTGTGGGATCTCTACCAGGTCATTAGGGACAAGAGAAGGAACAAAAGACTCCTGATAATCACTGATCCTAAGGGACCTACTTTAGCAGAGGTCAAAGAGAAACTGGCAAAGGACATGCACTACGCCAAGGAAGTAGTCATATTCATTGGTTCGCGGGAAGGCATCCCGAGGGGCCTCTTCAGGTTTGCCGATTACGTGGTTGACCTAGCACCTTACATGACGTTTGCGACCGAGCACGGCATACCAGCGACGCTGGTCTCCCTCTGGGAGGTTTATGAAGAGTTCCTCAGGAAGAGTGAAGAAAAAGCCGAGGACTCTTCCTGATCTTTTTATCTAAATCGGCGTCAGGCCCTAAGGTCGTCCTCACCGCTCGGGAATCCGCCGTAGTCATCATCCGCCGGAGTCTCATACCATCTCAAGAGCGTAGAAGAGAGCAGCACCGATTAGACCGCCAAGAAGGCTTGCCAGAAAGTTAGTGGAGTTGTTGTCAGTGATTCCCTTCTCCTCAAGGGTCGCTCCAATGAGACTGTCCAGATTCACGCCAACGAAACCGCCAATTGTGACTGCGAGTAACATTTTCCAGGTATGAGTGGTCAGCGGGAGAGCGAAGGGGGCTATCATCAAAGCACCGATGAGGGCTATAACCTCACCCTGGACTGATACGGCACCATTCGTTCCGGGATTAACGGGTTTCAAGTTGGTTATTAACCTAGGCTTCCTACCGAGGACTTTTCCAAGCTCGCTCGCGAGAGTATCTCCGTTCACCGTGGCTATTGAGGCAAAAGTTGCCGCCCAGAAGATATCCTCCTTAACAGCAGCTTCCACCAGGAGAAATATTAGCACAGCCAGACCGTTTCCGAGAACGTTGCCGATGCTTCTTGTGCCGTTGTTTGACTGGGCGAGGCCTTTCTTAACTTTTTCTCCATACCGATACTTTGTGGCCAGAACCCCGAGGATAAGGAAGGTCAAAAGTGCCAGAAACGTCCACGTTCCACCAAGCACAAGAACACCTAAGCCCAAAAGGGCCGCGGCTATCGAGCCCTTGGCATCTAAGGCTCGGGAGCGATATGCCAGGACCCCAAGGAGGAGCACCGTGATTATATCAGCAATGATGTTCAAAGTCATCACCGTCATCTTGGTAGTGCTCTGAAGAAGGTTTATTACTTTTTCCCCATTTTGAAAATAGAAGGAGAACAGAGACTAGAGGGTCTCAAATTTGATTGTCTCAGTGATGAACGTTACGTCCATGTGGTCTATCGCGGGAACTTTCTTGGATATCTCAGAGATTATCCTTTCAAGCTCCCTCATGTCCTTGGGCCCAATTACGTGGATCACAAGGTTGTGGGAGCCAAGTGCACGCTGGATCACCTTGACGTGTTCGTCTTCCTTAAGGGCCTCTATGGCATCCTTGACATTTGCACCGGGCTTCAGAGTAATACCGAGGACAACGTGAACGTAACCGAGAGCATCATAATCGGGTATCACGGTGTACTTTAAAATTACACCGCTCTGCTCAAGGCGGTTCATCCTGCGGGAGATTCTCTGCCTTGTCGTGCCGAGAAGCTCGGCGAGCTCCTTGTATGTGAGGCGAGCGTTCTTTGAGAGAAGCTTAAGGATGCGAAGGTCAACGGGATTTATTTTATCCGCCATCACAGCCACCCCCTAACGTTTGTTTGAGTTGTTTACAAATGCATATAAAAATGTTTCGTTTTTGGATGTACTTCGGCATAATCCAGTTATTGATGGGTCGCCAAAAATCGCGGTTATTGCAGCATTAAACGTTCAAAAGTGTTATAATTGCGGGAGCTTACTACAGAAATACGATAATAAAAATAAAACCATCAGCTTCGCAAATCTCTCTTTCGGTATTTAAGCACGGTACTGTCAAGGGCCTGGAAGGCGTCAATTCCATAGTGGTTGGCTATACATAGGAGGGCGTAGAGAACGTCGCCGAGCTCCTCTTCAAGTTTCTCTTTCCCCCCATGTCCCTTAATGCCCTCAAAAGCAAGCATGGCATCGGCGAGTTCACCGACCTCCTCCACCAGCGCCGCGAGCATCTGGAAAGGGGGCCAGTAGCCCCCCTGCCTCTGGATCAGCTCATCGACCTTCCTCTGAAGTTCATTCATACCCAACGAGCACCCCTTCAACTTTCTTCAAGAGCTCTTCAATCCTCTCTGTGTTGGCCTTATAGAAGCGCATCCTACCTTCTCTGCGCTCCTTCACAAGGTCGAGCGTCTTCAGGGTGCGGAGGTGGTGGCTTATGAGGGTCTGGTCCTCACCGAGGACTTCAGAGAGCAGGCACACACAGAGCCAGTTGTCGCGGGTGAGCTTCAGAATCTTGAGCCTTATCGGGTTGGACAGGGCCTTTAAGAACTCAATGATTTCTCTATCAACTTCAGGCTCAAGCTCCGCTTCCATCTCGGGAAGTCCGCATTTCTCGTAGCACTTGAAGACGCTCTTTTTGGGCCTTTCGGGGAGTTTCTCCACTATGTCCCTTACCTTCATGTTCATCACCGAGGAAAATCCGACGAATCCCTAAATAAATCTTTTTCACATGAAATATTCAATCAATGATCTCAATAAGGACCTCCTCCCCCGAGGATGTGTATGCCCTCACATCGTCCTCGGTAAAGGGCCAGGGAATTATCAGGTGGACTCCCCCGAACTTTGAAAAGAACCTCAGATCGGCCTCAGAGGGCCAGAATGCTGGAGAGGGATGGGAGTGAACGGTTCCCTTTATGCTCTCGTCCAGAGGGAGCATCCAGTGGTTAAAAAATACCGAGTTTCTGCCGGGATACTGGTTGGGAGCTATCAGAACCTCCTCAAAAATTCCGTCCTTCTCCCTCAAAAAGCCAGCAAACTCGTTAGGATAGGCACTCCTGGCCAACTGAAGAAGGTATTCCAGAAGCTCCCTGCGGATTTTTATCGTTCTCATGGACGGCACCTCAAAAGGGAAAAGGTCAGCGAAGCGAAGAGTCATCACCGCTCAGGTGTCCTCGGCGTCATCACGCCTTCTCAAGGTACTTCTCGAGGCTCTTGGACGGGACGTCCAGAGGAAGTCCTATCTTCTCAAGGGCCACGCGAAGAGCGTAGACCCTCGCGTGCTCAAGGAACGGTTCATCGGCGTAGGCGGAAGGCTCGAACGCCTCGTAGGCTTCCACAACCTTCGGGATGTCGGACTTTTTAACCTTTTTGAACGCCGAGAACTCACCCTCTATACCCTCAACGTCTATGTGCGCATACGCGGGAAGCTTTAGGGTGACCGTCTCGTTGATGCTCGCTAAAAGCCTTGCAACATCGAGTAAGGGTGTTTTTTCGTCTATGATGAGCCTCTTGACGACTATCCACTTTCCGTGCTTGGCAGTAAAGTTCACGTGGTCTTCTTCATACGGAAATTCTACCTCAACTCCAGTAAGCTCACCTTCAGGGTAGTTGATGGGAACAACACCTTCGAGCGTCATCCTGACGAGAACTGCCTTTGCAGCATCAACCAAGAGCTTTTTCAGCTTTTTGTCGTTCTCTCTGACCAGTCCGCCCAGTTTCCTCGATGTTCCAGGGGACTTGAGCGCGACTATTGTGTCGCTGAGGGTGTCTTTCCTGACTTCTTCTGCCAGTTTTCTTATGCCATCTATGTCTATCTTTTCCCCCATGTAGCCGGGTATCCTGGAGTTCACAGAGTTCGCTATTCCTGCAAGGAAGTGGGCAACGTTCTCATCCTCAAGCTCCGTGAGCTTCTTGGCGACCCGCCAGTCGTTATGCTTTGCTGTGAATGCAACGTGCTCCTCTATCCTCATGCTCTCACCGAAGGGAGTTTTGACGTTGGGCTTTTAGCTTTTTTGTGGCGCTGCCCATACCCTCAAAAAAGGTTATAAATCGGGTCAATCCACTCAGTCCTAGAGCTGAGAGAGGGAAGAAAGATGGACGAGGAGTCCACCAAGGAGAGGCTGATTCCCCGCGAGTACGGAGAAAGTCTTGATCTAGGAATCGATTTCAAGACCACCGAAGAAATCCCGGTACCGGAAAAGCTCATCGATCAGGTCATCGGTCAGGAACACGCAGTTGAGGTCATAAAGACGGCCGCAAACCAGAGGAGGCACGTTCTCCTCATAGGCGAGCCTGGAACTGGTAAGTCAATGCTCGGCCAAGCAATGGCGGAGCTCCTTCCAACGGAGAACCTTGAGGACATCCTGGTCTTTCCGAATCCCGAAGACGAGAACATGCCAAAAATAAAGACTGTTCCAGCATGCCAGGGAAGGCGTATCGTGGAGAACTACCGCAGAAAAGCAAAGGAACAGGAAGGAATCAAGAACTACCTCCTCATGTTCGTCATATTCACGGTGATACTGGCAATCATCATGGAGCCAACGGCCACCACACTCCTAATGGGAATGTTCGTGGTGCTCCTCAGCATGATGGTGCTCTCCAACATGCGCTTCAGGAACACGGTTCTTGTGCCAAAGTTACTCGTTGACAACTGTGGAAGGAAGAAGGCTCCCTTCGTTGACGCCACAGGAGCGCACGCTGGAGCACTGCTCGGTGACGTCAGGCACGACCCCTTCCAGAGCGGTGGTCTGGGAACGCCCGCCCACGAGCGCGTTGAGCCGGGCATGATACACCGCGCCCACAAAGGCGTCCTGTTCATAGACGAGATAGCAACGCTCTCACTCAAAATGCAGCAGAGCCTCCTCACGGCGATGCAGGAGAAGAAGTTCCCAATAACCGGTCAGAGCGAGATGTCGAGCGGTGCGATGGTGAGGACGGAGCCTGTCCCATGTGACTTCATCCTAGTTGCCGCCGGAAACCTGGACACCATAGACAAGATGCACCCGGCTTTACGCTCCCGTATCAGGGGCTACGGTTACGAGGTCTACATGAGGACAACGATGCCAGACACCATTGAGAACAGGAGAAAGCTCGTCCAGTTCGTCGCTCAGGAAGTCAAGAGGGACGGCAAGATACCACACTTCACAAGGGAAGCCGTTGAGGAGATAGTGAGAGAGGCCCAGAAGAGGGCGGGAAGGAAGGGCCACCTCACGCTCCGCCTCAGGGATCTCGGTGGTATAGTCAGGGCGGCTGGAGACATAGCCATCAAAAAGGGCAAGAAGTACGTTGAGAGAGAAGACGTCCTTGAGGCAATGAGAATGGCAAAACCGCTGGAGAAACAGCTCGCCGACTGGTACATAGAGAACAAGAAGGAGTACCAGGTCATAAAGACCGAGGGCGGTGAGATAGGCAGGGTAAACGGTCTCGCAGTTATAGGCGAGCAGAGCGGTATAGTCCTGCCGATAGAGGCCGTCGTTGCCCCCGCGGCCAGCAAGGAGGAGGGCAAAATCATAGTCACCGGAAAGCTCGGTGAGATAGCAAAGGAAGCTGTCCAGAACGTCTCGGCAATAATCAAGCGCTACAAGGGTGAGGACATCAGCAGGTACGACATCCACGTCCAGTTCCTCCAGACTTATGAAGGCGTCGAAGGTGACTCGGCGAGCATAAGTGTAGCAACGGCCGTTATCTCGGCCCTCGAAAACATACCGATAAGGCAGGACGTTGCGATGACAGGCTCCCTCAGTGTCCGTGGAGAAGTGCTCCCAATAGGTGGGGCGACACCGAAGATAGAGGCTGCCATAGAGGCGGGCATAAAGAAGGTCATAATACCCAAGGCCAACGAGAAGGACGTGTTCCTGAGTCCCGACAAAGCAGAGAAGATTGAAATCTACCCGGTCGAGACCATAGACCAGGTGCTGGAAATAGCACTCCAGGACGGGCCGGAGAAGGACGAGCTTCTCAGGAGAATACGCGAGGCCCTTCCGCTTTACGGGTCTTCCTAACTTCTTTGGGGTTTCATTTTCTTTCCTTGAACCTTAGAACGAAGAAGAGAACTACCATGAAAACCGTTACGACCTCGCTGACCTCAAAGGGCAGGATGCCGACGACTCCCAGTGTATAGAGAACTGCCAGAAGAATTACAATGACAAGAAGAATGCGATAGGCCTGTTTTTTCTCCACTTCAGACACCTTCCATTACTCCCTAGATAGAGTCTTTCCGAGTCTGAACAGATCAACCCTAGTTATTATGCCAACGATCTTTCCGGCCTTATCCTGAACAAGAACTGCAGGGTGATCCTCAAGGAGGTACTTGACAACCTCAAGGTCTTCATCCTCGTTAACGATTGGGAAAGGTTCTTCCATGACTTCCACAACCTTGTGCCCGTAAATGTCGTCGTACTCAAGGCTCTGGCGCACGAGCGTCCTCTCGGTGATTGAACCAACGACCTTGTTTCCAGAGATGACGGGAATCTGGGATATGTTGTGTTCATTCATAAGTCTGATAACCTTCTCCACGCTATCGTAGGGCTTGACCGATATGACTGGAGATGACATGACATCCCTGGCCTTCGGCTGGGCCTTTTTGCACTCAAGGAGGGCCTGGAGAATTCGGTTGAGGGTCGAGAGCCTCGGGTCAACCTTCCCGGCTTCAAGCTTGGCTATGTAGGCCTGAGTCACTCCAGCCTTCTTCGCAAGCTCTTCCTGTGTTATGCCAAGCTCCTTGCGGATTTTCCTGATCTCCCTGGGGTCTATGGGCCGGGGTATGGTCACCATCAATAACCACCAGTTATTGGACGGTGGTGGGTATTATAAGGCTTTCTTGAGAAGGGCATCGAAATGTGGGCCGGGTACAGAGGCCCGCGGTCACTGCTCCCGCGGGTGGATGCTCCCGGCCCTGTGGGCTCGGCGTGAGCACGCTCCGCTCACGGAACCCGATACCTTGCGGAGGCGGTTGTACCGAGCCCTGCGAGGAGACTGACTGTCCCCTCGCTGTCGGCGTTGTAATGTAGTCAGAGAAGTTTAAAAACATAGCTCAACCTGTGGAGATTAAGATAATGCCCGCAACCGCAAGGGCAAGCCCCTCGAATATTCTCCTGTTGGGTTTCTCACCGAGGAGGAGCACAGCCAGAAGTGATGATATAATCGGGTTTATCGCCGAAACGGGCGCCGCTATCGGGGAACCAACGCTTGAGACGGAGTACACAAAGAGGTACTGGCCGAGAATAAGTCCGAGCACAGCGGCACCGCTTATCGTTAGAAATTCTCCGATGGTAATGCTCCTGATTTCTCCATAGTATTTCGGAAGAAGGATTGAGATGCCAATTGCCGCAAACATCATTCTAATGCCGGCGAGTTGGAGTACGGGGACATCGGAGCTCAGGTAGTCCAGCAGGGTTATTGCCACACTCCAGGATATCGGTGCCAACAGGGCGTATATAAAACCGAGTCCATCAACTTGCTCCTCTTCTTCTGCCCTTCTGACTATTATTATGGCAGTTACAACAAGCAGGGCCCCGATAACCACCTGGGGACTGACTTTTCTGTCCAAAAAGAGAACAGCCCACAGTATTGCCCAGAGTGGGTATGTGGAGGTAATCGGTACAGTCCTCGACACTCCCATCCTTTTTAAGGCAGAGAAGTAGAAGTAATCGCCGATTACGAAACCGAACTGGGCGGAGATGAACGCCACTAGAAGAAGCCTTGGGGAAAGTCTAAAAACCCCCATATTGTTTGTAGCGAGGAAAATTACCAGGAAGGTCAGTGCCGCAACGTAGAGCCGCAGAATATTCGCACTTATAGGAGACAGCCTTTTTAAGCCCATTCTCACAAGGATAGTCGCTGACGCCCATGAAAACGCCGAAACCAGTGCCGCAAGGATTCCAATTATCAATGAGTTCATGGTGCTCACTTGAAGAGACGCCTTAAAAAATTATTGGCTTAGCGTTTAGATGTTCGTAGAAGAGATGTTTTATTAGCCCCTCCCGAAGAGCAATTTGAAGTGATGAGCCAGGCTAGGCTGACCTTAGGGATGATGAGGATCTTGAGTGCTGAACAAAAAAGGAATGAGTCAGCGGAGGATTATGTTGAGCTTCCTCAACCTGATTGAGACGCTGTACTCGCTGGACACCTCTTTGATAACCCTGTTTATGGTCTCTGCAACATCCTGCTTTATTTTTTCGTCCGAGATTCCCGAGTATGCACCGAAGAGACCTCCAACTTCTTCCTTTGCGAAGCTGGCCTCTATATCAACATACACAGTGGAACCCTGAACCTCGTGGTTGAGCTTTAACCACTTAAAGGTAGCACGGGGCACAAGTTTCAGCTCCGCGTGAATTCTGGCTTTAAGGGTTTCAATCGCCGGCTCAATCCTGCTCTTAAGAAGCGTCTGTTCCGCTTCCTTTTTCTTTTCTTCGGTGAGGAACGCGAGCTCGTCTATTCCTGCCTCCTGGAGAAGCTTTTCCACTTCTTTCTCAAGGAGTTCTTTCTTTGCCAGGATTTCTGAGGCCTTCGCTGACGTTGGTTTCACGGAGGGCTTAGTAGGCACAACACCTTCAGGACGAATCACCTCAACAGTGACGGTGTGAATTGAAATGTAGCGCTCTATGGCCTTAGAGAGCTCACGAGCATGGCGAGCCAGCACGGCTCTAACAGCTCTCTCTGCAGTGTCCTTATCGTATTCTCCCTTCACAGCAATGGAGAGGTTTATCTCAAACTCTCTTCTTCCTTTTATATCGAAGTACGCACTCTCCACCAGCATTCCCGAGGTTTCAATTTCCCTGATAACAGTCTTGGCAAAGTTACTGAAATACGGCCACATATCCTCGAGTACTGACAGCCGGATTTTCTTGCTCTTATCTATGTAGTCAGTTCTCTTTTTGTCCTTTTCAGTGATTTCCCTGGGTCTGGCTTCTTCACCGTCGAGAACTACTCTTATATCCTTGAGACGGGGTTTGTACTCAGAGACCCTGAATATTATTGGGGCGTTCTTGCTCACTATGTGGAAAATCCTTCTCTCCGAAATCTCTATATCCCTGCGGTTTTTGCTTTCCGAGCTTCCATATACGGTAACATTGAGATCAACAACCCCTCCCTCTGCATGGCCGGTGAATTCAATCTTTTTTATTCTGATACCGCGGATTTTTTCAGAGTCCCTCTGTATAGCCTCAGCGTATTTCATAAAGGCCTCCTCGGGGATTTTTTCACCCTCGAGCTTTATGGAAATTTCGGGCCCAATTGTTGTCTCCGCTTTCTTGGGTACAATCTCTGGGAGTTTCTCAGCTTTCTTGGGGGCGGTTCGTTCTCTTTCAGGAGCGGCCACCTTTATAGGCTGAGGCTTTTCAACTATCCCAGCTTTTGGCTCCTCACCACCCTCTTCAAAGAGCTCGTTGATGGGCACTTTTGGGGTTTCTGAGTATGCCTCAAGGTTCTCAGCTATGGCAAGCTTTAGTTCAATTTCATCTAACGAATAAACATCAACGATCATTGGCTTGTCGAGGAGAACTTTGAATAGCTCGACTGTCTTGTCACCGCTGTATCTCTCGTTTGTATCTACCACAATACCCTCAGCCGCAAGGACTTTACTGCTGTCAAGCAGGAGTGTTATGTAATATTTGTTACGGCTATCCTTAGAGAATATCTTCAAAAATACCCCACTTCCTTGAGAGAGGGCCTCTTGGATTAAATTACTCAGTTCCATTTTAGAGGTAACGACCGCGTTCTCTACCATGGGAGTCTTTGTTGGAAGCTCCATGGGCACCACCATTAGCTATATATATTGCCTCGCCAACAGAACCAAATGGCAAATTCACTTCATAGTGTACCAGGGTAACTATTTAAACATTATTGTCCGACTAGGGTGATGCTGATGAGGATACTAATACTTGGAGGGGGCATCCTGGGGCGTCTGATAGCAGAGGCACTCCGCGGTGAATTTGAGGTTACTATCATAGAGAAAGACGAGCTAAGAGCTCAAACTCTGAGCGAAGGCGGGTTAAATGTAGTCCACGGAGACTTCTCATACACTGCCACACTCCTGAAGGCAGGCATAGACAAAGCGGACCTGCTTGTGATAACTACGATGGATCTCGAAACCATCAAAAAAACTGTTTATGTTGTGAGAAGCAACAGCAAGAACATCCCAATCGTTACAGTTTTACCCGATGGCACAACTATTGAGAGCCTTAAAGAGGACTTAAAAGCCTCTTTCGAGGCCGATTTAAACATTGACTACGCAATAACCCCCATGGATGCCATTAGGGATGCCCTCCTGGCTGTCATACACCGCATTGGTGAAAAGAAGAACCTGAACCTTCTCCTCAAAAAGTTAAGGGAGCTTAGAGAGTCCGCCGATACACTGGGAATAATAATGCACGACAACCCGGATCCAGATTCAATAGCGAGCGCCACGGCCCTGGCAGCTATTGCCCAGACTCTCGGGTTTAAAACAAAGATTTTCCACGGTGGTGAGATAACCCACCACGAAAACAGAGCTTTCATAAACCTACTTGGAATTGAACTCACCAAAGTTTCACGGGGATCGTATGAGATAAAGAGGATGCCTTTCCTTGCCCTCGTTGACTGCCAGCCAAACGGCAATCTGACCATTCTCGAAGAAGCCGACCTTGAGAGAATCAAGATAGTGATAGACCACCACCAGGTTCTCCAGCATTTGAGTGAGTTATTGCCCGAAGATGCGTTCACAGATATCCGTCCAGAAGTAAACTCGGCATCCTCTATCCTTGTAGAGTACCTCAGGGGCATGAACTATCCTTTGACTCCGGCTTTAGCTACCGCCCTATTCTACGGAATATACGTGGACACAAAGAAGTTCTCCAAGCTCAGTCCGGTTGAGTTAAAGGCTATCGAGTTCCTCGCAGGAAAGGTCGATTATGAGATTCTCGATAAAATAGAGCACCCCGACATAAGCACCGAAACGGCTGAAATACTCGCGAGGGCAATACTGAACCGCAGGATGTACAAGAACGTCGTTATCAGCAACGTTGGCTTCATAAAGAACAGAGACGCCCTGGCAGAAGCGGCGGACTTCCTCCTTAGGCTGGAAGGGATAACAACAGTTCTGGTCTTTGGCATAGTTGAGGACTACATAGAGATGTCGGCCAGGACTCGGGATGTCCGCGTTAACATAGGGAAAGTCATGAAGGAGGCATTTGGGGAAATCGGCAGCGGTGGCGGCCATGCCCGCGCAGGGGGCGCAAGAATTCCGCTCGGGCTTTTCAAGCTGGCCAAAGACAAGAACTCTCTCCTTAGGCTCGCAGAGGAAGCTATAACGGAAAAATTCCTTGAGGCACTGAACATAAAGGAAGGCTAAAGGAAGAGAGAACAACCCTTTTCATTTATTTGATTCCAAGGATCACTCCTCTTTTGCCCTTACGAGTATTATATCCCCAATGGCAGTAACGCGGTCGTAGGGAACCCCAACTTTTTCACCAGGAAGCACAAGTGCCAGCACCCTGCCGCGGCCCTGGTCTATCTCTATTAGAACCTCATCAACGTAACCGACGTAGTTGCCCTTTGTATTATATATCTGCTTGCCGTATATTGCTGAAAGCCTCATCACCATTGCAATCACCAGGGCAGGTTAGCAATGGACGTATTTAAACGTTGTCTTTTGGAATTCTCCTAAACCGTTCGAGTCCCCATCGCATCAGAGAACCCAACACCAAGAAGAGCGCCACACGTCCGCTACTCTTTATCACCGAGAAGAGGCCGCCCTCGACCCCCTGAAAAGGCTCAAAACTCCTGAATAAAAAGAGAACAACCGCAAATCCCCCCACATAATTGGAAAAGCCCAACAGTGCATCGTTTAAATCGGAGGGCTTTATCACAAAGGCAGCCATCAAAGCCAGAACCGCAAGAATGTAGTCAAGGCTTTTCACTCCGCCCCCATAAGCCCAGGAAAGTACGAGCACGGCAGTGAAAACCACCCCCATTAAGGAAGCCGCGGGAGCGACCCTAAATCCCGCTGGCCCGAGGTACATCCCAAGCACAACACCCACAGCCGCACCCAGAAGTATGGAGTAGGCCATGTAATCCCTGCTTGCAGCGTATCCAAAGAAAACAACCAAGAATCCCAAAAAGGCCCCCCAACCCAGAGTAGGCCAGAACAGCGTTCAACCTTGCGTTCATTGGATTACCTCAAGTCTTACCCTGTCCCCGTCCTTAAGCTTCAGCGCCTCCCTCAAATTCACCGGTGCAATTATCTCGGCTATCCTGGGGGGATGTATGGTTCGAGAAGGAACGACTATAGCCCCCTTGATCCCACCTATCATAACGGGATACGCCTTAACATCACCAAAAGTCCGGCCATCTTTGACGAAGCCAGGGATTATTACCGGCCTAATATTGCAAACTGCATCAAGCACAGTCTTAGGAAACAGAATTTTAACGTTCAAAGTGCCTGGAAACGGCTTAAATCCAAGGTACTCCTCGATAAGGGGTTCGTACTGCCTTACATAATAAGCACCTTCCCCAAGTCCCGACACGACTTCACCCACTATCACTCCTTTTGATAGCGCGTTTGATATTTTGTCGCATATCTCCTGAAGGAAATCGAGACCCTTTGGGAGAATCTCAATATATGTTCTCCTTCCCTCCGTCTTTCGCTCTATCAGTCCCTCATCCTCAAGCTCCGCAAGGAGACGGAGAACAGTCTGGGGGGACGTATTAAGGGCATCAGCAAGTTCTCTTATCGTAATTCGAACGGGTCGTCCTATCGCGTTTCTCTCAGATAATTCGATGAGCATCAATATTTTCTTCATTCTTCTGCCACCGCCACAACCTCTGTTGTTACGTTTTAAAATGTTTCGTAACAACCTAGCTCCAAAGTTAGATGTTATCCATGAGCATGTATTTTTTCTCTGATCACATGACCATCATAGTATTCAGCAAAAGAAAGGCGGATTTGGACTTAGATCTGAGGGTGAAAATTTAATATTCGAACTATCCTTCACCTCTTGGTGGTCTACGTGCACGAGCTCTACACGGTGCTAGCTGAATACTACGACACAATCTACAAAAGTAGAGCCGAGAGGGTTAAGGAAGAGATTGACTTCGTCGAGGAAATCTTTAGGGAGGACGCGAAGAGAGAGGTAAAGCGCGTTCTCGACCTAGCCTGCGGGACTGGAATCCCAACGCTAGAACTTGCAGAGAGGGGCTACGAAATCCTCGGTCTCGACCTGCACGAGGAGATGTTGAGGGTTGCGAGGCGGAAGGCAGAGGCTCGGGGTTTGAACGTCAAGTTCATCCGGGGCAACGCCCTGGATATAAGCTTTGAGGAAGAGTTCGACGCTGTTACGATGTTCTTCTCTTCAATCATGTATTTCGATGATTCTGCAATTCGGGAATTATTTAATTCTGTAAGGAGGACGCTGAGGCCAGGAGGGGTCTTCATAGCTGACTTCCCATGCTGGTTCTACGGCGGGAACGATGGCCCGATAGTGTGGGACGAAAGGAGGGGAGATGAAAGGCTCGTGATAACCGACTGGCGGGAGGTTGAGCCGGCCGTTCAAAAGCTCCGCTTCAAGAGACTCGTGCAAATAATCATGCCGAACGGAGAGACAAAGGCGTTTTTCGTCGATGACGAACTCAATATCTACACGCCGAGGGAGATGAGGCTTCTGGCAGAGCAGTACTTCAGCGAGGTCAAAATCTACGGGAACCTGAGGAGGGACATCGCCCCCAGCGACAGGAGGTACTGGCTGGTGGCCGTGAAGTGACCCAAACTTTTTTAAATACGCTGGCCATTTCTATACCCTGGTGGTGCCTATCGTCCACCGTAACACCTATTTCAACCCCTGAATTCCAGGCGTTCCGCCCTTCTGGGTTAGCTCAAGCTCTGGCACCACCGCGGCTAAGGTTTTTAAAAGGCCCTTCTGAGGTTATCCCATCTTCAGAAAAACCAAAGGGTGATGCCCATGCTTCCTAAAAACTACGACCCCAACGAGATTGAGCCCAAGTGGCAGAAGTTCTGGCTCGATGAGAAGATATACAAGTACGAGCTCGACGAAAAGAGGCCGAGCTACGCGATTGATACGCCCCCACCGTTCACGAGCGGAACGCTCCACCTCGGCCACGTTCTCAGCCACACCTGGATCGACATCATGGCCAGATACAAGAGGATGACCGGCTACAACGTGCTCTTCCCGCAGGGCTTCGACAACCACGGCCTTCCAACAGAGCTGAAGGTCGAGAAGGAGTTCGGCATAAGCAAGGACCAGCCAGAGAAGTTCCTCCAGAAGTGTATCGAATGGACCTGGCAGGCCATAGAGGCGATGAGGAACCAGTTCATAAGGATAGGCTATTCCGCCGACTGGGACCTCGAGTACCACACGATGGACGACTGGTATAAAGCGGCCGTCCAGAAGTCCCTCATCGAGTTCTACAAGAAGGGAATGCTCTACCAGGCGGAGCACCCAGTCTATTGGTGCCCGCGCTGCAGGACGAGTCTTGCCAAGGCAGAGGTCGGCTATGTGGAAGAGGATGGCTTCCTCTACTACATCAAGCTCCCGCTCGCCGATGGAAGCGGTCACGTGCCGATAGCCACCACCAGGCCAGAACTCATGCCCGCCTGTGTGGCAGTTTTCGTCCACCCTGAGGACGAGCGCTACAAGCATGTTGTCGGCAAGAAAGTGAAGCTCCCGATATTCGAGAGGGAAGTTCCCGTTCTGGCCGACGAGGACGTTGACCCGAGCTTTGGAACTGGTGCTGTCTACAACTGTACCTACGGCGACGAGCAGGACGTCGTCTGGCAGAAGCGCTACAACCTTCCGGTCATCATAGCTATCAACGAGGACGGAACGATGAACGAGAACGCCGGGCCTTACGCCGGCCTTAAGACAGAGGAAGCCAGGAAGAAGATAGCCGAAGACCTTGAAAAGATGGGTCTCCTCTACAAGAAGGAGAAGATAAGGCACAGGGTCCTCCGCCACACCGAGAGGAGCTCCTGTATGGCTCCCATCGAGCTCCTGCCGAAGAAGCAGTGGTTCATCAAGGTGAAAGATTTCACGGACGAAATCGTCAAGGTTGCCGAGCAGATAAACTGGTACCCACCGGACATGTTCCTCCGCCTGAAGGACTGGGCGGAGTCAATGGACTGGGACTGGGTCATCAGCAGGCAGAGGGTCTTCGGAACGCCCATCCCGTTCTGGGTCTGCGATAACGGCGAGATAATCCTGCCGAACGAGGAAGATCTGCCAGTTGACCCGCGCTTTGAGAAGCCCCCGAGGAAGTGCTCCGACGGAAGCGAGCCAAAGCCTGTAACTGACGTCCTCGACTGCTGGGTTGACTCGAGCATAACCCCGCTCATAATCACCAAGTGGCACGAGGCCATTAAGGGCGACGAAGAGGGTAAAAAGTGGTTCGAGCACAACTTCCCAACGGCTCTGAGGCCGCAGGGAACGGACATCATAAGAACGTGGGCGTTCTACACAATATTCAGAACGTGGGTTCTCACCGGCGAGAAGCCCTGGCACGACATCCTCATCAACGGTATGGTCGCCGGACCGGACGGAAGGAAGATGAGCAAGAGCTATGGCAACGTGGTTGCCCCGGACGAGGTCATCCCAAAGTACGGCGCTGACGCTCTAAGGCTCTGGACGGCTTTAGCGCCGCCGGGAGAGGACCACCCGTTCAAGTGGGAGACCGTTGACTACAACTACCGCTTCCTGCAAAAGGTCTGGAACATCTATCGCTTCGCAGAGAGGCACCTTGAGAACTTTGACCCCGCTAACGCTCCAGAAGAGCTTGAACCGCTCGACCGCTGGATACTCAGCAGGCTCCACAGGCTTATCAAGTTCGCGACCGAGGAGATGGAGAAGTACCGCTTCAACCTCCTCACCAGGGAGCTGATAACCTTCGTCTGGCACGAGGTCGCGGATGACTACATTGAGATGATCAAGTACAGGCTCTACGGCGACGACGAGGAGAGCAAGCTGAAGGCGAAGGCTGCCCTCTACGAGCTGCTCTACAACGTGATGCTCCTGCTGGCCCCGTTCGTGCCGCACATCACGGAGGAGCTCTACCAGAACCTCTTCCGCGAGAGGATTGGAGCCAAGAGCGTCCACCTACTCGAGTGGCCGAAGTACAGCGAGGCCAGGATTGACGAGGAGGCCGAGAAGCTCGGAGAGCTCGCTCGCGAAATAGTCGGAGCCATGAGGCGCTACAAGAACAGCCACGGCCTCTCGCTCAACGCCAAGCTCAAGCACGTTGCTATCTACGCCACAGATTCCTACGAGGTGCTCAAGACCATAGAGAAGGACATAGCTGGAACCATGAACATCGAGAAGCTTGAGATAATCAGGGGGGAGCCCGAGCTTGAGGAGAGGATCATCGAGATAAAGCCAAACTTCAAGACGGTAGGGCCGCGCTATGGAAAGCTCGTGCCGAGGATCACCGCCTACCTCAAAGAGAACGCGGAAGAGGTGGCAAAGGCACTCAAGGAGAGCGGAAAGATCGAGTTCGAGGTCGATGGCCAGAAGGTAGAACTTACCAAGGACGACATCGTGCTCAGGAAGGCCGTCTTCAGCGAGGGAGAAGAGGTCGAGACGGCGGTCGTTGGAGACGCTGTGATACTCTTCTTCTGAGCTTGCCTTCTTTACATTTCCTTGTTACCCAGGGTCAACCTTTTTAAAGCCATTTTCAAAGAGGGTGGAAGGTGAGAGACTATGAAGAGACTACCTGGTAGCGTGAGAAGAGCCATCCGCGCGAGATACTATGACATAGAGCCGCGAGCGTGGATTGGGAAGAAAGGATTAGCCGAGAGTGTCATCGAGGAGATAAACACCCAGCTTGAAAAGGATGGGATCCTGAAAGTCGAGATAAGGAAGGGCGCGCTCATCTCAACCGGAATGGACAGAAAGGCCATAGCAGAGAGGGTCGCGGAGCTCACCGACAGCGAGCTTATAGACGTCAGGGGCAAAAGGTTTATATTGTTCAAACCGAGGGAAGGCTGGGAAAGGTATTTAAGGCGCCTTGAAAGAAAGGCGTCCGCTGAGAGGCGGGAGGAGAAACCCGTCCAAAAAGTCAGGCTCGATATCGCTAACTTCAGAAAGAAGTTTAAGAAGGGGAGGGATTGAAAGATGGCGACTGTCTATGACGTTCCCGGTGACCTGCTCGTCGAGAGGGTTGCCAAGGCTCTGAAGGAGGTTCCCGAGATAAAGCCGCCCGAGTGGGCCCCGTTCGTCAAGACTGGAAGGCACAAGGAGAGGCTTCCCGAGCAGGAGGACTGGTGGTACTACCGCGTTGCCAGCGTCTTCAGGAAGGTCTACATTGATGGCCCGGTCGGAATCGAGAGGCTCAGGACCTGGTACGGCGGAAGGAAGAACCGCGGCCACGCTCCGGAGCACTTCTACAAGGCCGGCGGAAGCATCATCAGGAAGGCACTCCAGCAGCTTGAGGCCGCTGGCTTCGTCCAGAAGGTTCCGGGCGAGGGAAGAATCGTTACCCCGAAGGGCCAGAGCTTCCTCGACAAGATCGCCACAGAGCTCAAGAAGGAGCTTGAGGAGCAGATTCCCGAGCTCAAGAAGTACTGAGCTCTCTTCTCATATGTTTTTTGAGAGTCCAAGTACTGAATTTGGATAGCTCATGCTCGTCTAGTTCCCAACCTCCAGAGAATTATGCCGACCAGAATCACAGCTACCACCGCGAGAACCGATATCTTAGGGATGTTCTCTCTCATTCCCGTGTTTAGATCTGAGCAAAGCGGGAGGCCGAGCACGCTAAGGGGTTCATAATACGGTGGGACGATGTAGGCATCTCTCCAGGTGATAAGGAGAAACGTGTTGTTACCCACGACAACGGCTTCGGTTTTATCCGCAAGGGCGTAGCTAATGGGTATCCTTCTGCCGTTGTTTATGATGAATGCAGTATTATTCTCGTGATCAATTTGAAGGGTTCCAGTTTCGTTATTCGGGATGTATTCGCCATTCACGGGAATATATCTAGGGGGGATCAGGTTCTTTCCCAGCTCCCTCTCATCCGTCGTGTTGAAGATTTTGAAGCCCTCATCGGTCAGCTCGTAGGCAGTGAAGCCCTCGGTAGTGGTCCCGTTCTGTCGTATCTCCCACAAGAAGGCAACAAGGGGGTGGTCGTTCTTTCTGTAAACTTGAACCCAAACGTGATGGTACACGTTTTCATCTTCTTGGTAGTCCAACCAGTAGTAGGTTTTCCTCGGGGTTTCAACGGTGTAGTTTCTCCAGGAGAGGGTTCCGTTTCCCAGGATGACGTAGGAACCGTTGTATTCAGCGATGGGGAGGCCATCTATATAGAGTGCTTCTCTGCACTTTCCGCTAACCCTGTACACAACTGGAAGGTTGTACATCCTGAACGAGACCACCCACTCGTTTTTCTCCCACGACCAGAAACCGTAGAGGGACTTCAGCGGTCTCGACGAGTACGCCAACTTTAGAACTTCCTTTGTGATGTCCCTCTTCGTGCCATTTGCGATCAAGAAATACCTCGTGGGAGTGTATTCCGGAAGGAAAGAGGGCGGCTCGTACCTGATTCCATCCTCAACCGCAATATCGAAGGGCGCTTTAACCTCAGGAATGTGGAATCCCTCAGGGGTCTCGTTTTTAAGCTCGAAGTCTCCGTTGTGGTAGAGGTAGTAAACGGTAGTGTTCGGAAAGATCATATCTACGCGGGCCCACAGGCGGCCTTTGTTGTCCAGTCCGAGGTTGACCCACGCGTAGGGGGTAATGCCCGCGTTCTCGGGGGCTATCGTGTCCCTCGCCTCCCACGAGAGGCCCCACTCCCCGGTAACGTTCAGTGTTTTTGGGTCGAGCCTGAAAACGCTGTCGCTGGCTGAGTGAGGAACACTCCCATAGTTAACAACGAGAAAAATGCTCCCGTTGTAGAACAGAAAATCGCGGGCATAGCCGACGTAATTGGGGAGCACCGGCCTTAGGGTTATGGGAACACTTCCGTTGTACACCCCCATGTAGAGTTCGTCGTACGGGTAAGAGTAGATAAGGGTTAGGTTTCCGGCATTGGCAACCTCCAGAGTGTCCACAATGGATAAAAAGTCTCCATCTTCGTATGGCAGCTCCTCCGCTTCAAGCTTCCATGTTAGATCTTGGAATTCGCTCCCATTGTACGCAAAAAGCCCGTCGTTCTCAACGAGCAACTGGTGGCAGCTTTCACACCAGGCTGTACTGTAGGCACTCACGCAGGGCGATGAGAGTACAATCAAAACAGATATGAGAGCGAGTAATTTTCTATAGTGATTCATTTTAATCACTACATCAAGGGTTTTATTACATTATTGAGTTGTTATTCTCCCTTTAAGCTTTTCGTCCCAATACCTTTTTAACGGGACTTCCAATTTTAACCTGGAGGTGAGAACATGGCGGAGGACATAGAGGAGATCAGGAAGCGCAAGCTCATGGAGCTCCAGAAGAAGTACCTCGAACAGCAGAAGGCCCAGGAAGAAGCCCTTAAGAGGGAGATGGAGCTGGAAGCGCAGCTGGAGGCAATAATGAGAAAAATCCTCACACCCGAAGCAAGGGAGAGGCTTGGAAGGGTCAAACTAGTCAAACCCGAACTGGCGAGACAGGTTGAGCTTCTCCTGGTTCAGCTCTACCAGGCGGGGCAGATAAGGGAGAGAATAGACGACGCAAAGCTGAAGAGGATTCTGGCCGAGATAGACGCCAGAACGAGGAGAGACTTTAAGATCAAGTGGTAAAGGGATCGCATATGGACGCTTCCCTGATCATCAAAATCCTCGACGAAAAGGGAGAGGTAAGTCTGGACACATGGAAGGTCGTCTCCATAAAGGAGAACGACGATGGGACTGCCGATATACTCTACAAGAACAAGCACGTCGGCAGTGATGGTGATCCCGTCTTCCTGTGGATCTATGCCAACATAGTTGAGGAAGACGACGATGTTCGCGTTCTTGAGAGGATAACCTTCAAGAAGGAGGATATCCTCTGGTTGGTTAGGTACGTCTTTCCGAAGGTTAAGGTTATAAGGGGTTTGCCCAACAGCCCGCCGGCCGGGGGTGTTTGAGTGAGCGGGAAGAGAGTCTGTCCCGTGTGCGGCTCAACGGAGTTCATATACGACCCCAGCAGGGGTGAAATAGTCTGTAAGGTTTGCGGTTACGTTATCGAGGAGAACGTGGTCGATGAGGGCCCCGAGTGGAGGGCCTTTGATCCGGGCCAGAGAGAGAAGAGGGCGCGCGTCGGTGCTCCCGAGAGCATACTCCTCCACGACAAGGGACTTTCCACCGACATTGGAATAGACAGGTCGCTAACTGGACTGATGCGCGAGAAGATGTACAGGCTGAGGAAGTGGCAGTCCCGTCTCAGGGTCAGCGACGCCGCTGAGAGAAACCTCGCCTTCGCCCTCAGCGAACTTGATAGGCTCGCGAGCAATCTAAGCCTCCCGAAGCACGTCGAGGAAGAGGCCGCAAGGCTCTACCGTGAAGCAGTGAGGAAAGGACTCATAAGGGGACGCTCCATAGAAGCCGTCATAGCCGCCTGTGTTTACGCCGCCTGCAGGCTTCTGAAGGTCCCGAGAACCCTTGATGAGATTGCCGACGTCTCTCGCGTTGATAAGAAGGAGATTGGAAGGAGCTTCCGCTTCATAGCGAGGCATCTCAACCTCACTCCAAAGAAGCTCTTCGTAAAGCCGACTGATTACGTGAACAAGTTCGCCGATGAGCTCGGCCTCAGCGAGAAGGTCAGGAGGAGGGCCATAGAGATCCTCGAAGAGGCCTACCAGAGAGGCCTCACGAGCGGAAAGAGTCCAGCAGGATTGGTGGCAGCCGCCCTCTATATCGCGAGCCTCATGGAAGGGGAGAAGAGGACCCAGAGGGAAGTGGCGGAGGTTGCCAGGGTCACCGAGGTTACCGTGAGGAACAGGTATAAAGAGCTGGTAGAAAAGCTGAACCTCAAGGTTCCGATAGCCTGACTATCGACCGAACCAGCTCTCTAGGGTTCTCTGCTTTCCCGCTTTTACCGCTTTTTTCAGCCTTTCGAGGCCGTTCTTAACGCGCTCCTCGCTGAAGTCGTGCTCGTCGCAGAGGAACTTTAGGATCTCCTCCTCGTCCGGCTCGCGCCACTTAAGCTCGTAGTCGTCCGTAACAGGGGGATTTAGGAAGAACTCCTTTATGGCGTAGAGGTCAACGTCGCTCTCCTTCTGGTACTTGGCCAGCGGGTCTTTCGTTCTCTTAACGATTGTTAAGGCTTTCTTCGGCCCTATCCCCTTTATTCCGCCGGGGTTGTAGTCAGTCCCGACCAGAATGGCCAGCTCGATGAGCTTCTCCCTGTCTATCCCGAGCTCCTTAAGAACCTCTTCCAGAACCACCAGCTCCGGCTTGACCTCGACGTAAACGTTCTTTCCGGGAAGTTTTCTCCTCCCAGTTATCGTGAGGTTCCTTACGAGCCTCGGCGCACCGAAGAGGAGTGAGTCGTAGTCCTGGCTTGCAGAGGCATAGACAGCTTTTTTGGCGGCCATGTAAGCCGCTTGGGCTTCTCCCTCACTCGGGGCCTGAACGACTGGAATACCCATGAGCTCAAGGAGCTTTTTGGCGTCGTTTATCAGCTCCTCGTTCACCCTCGTGGCGCGCATCGCGTACTTCTTGGCCTCCTCAAGGTCACCCTTCTCAAGGGCCTCGTACCACTTCTCCTCTGCTTCTTCCCTTGCCTCACGCCTCTTTTCAAGCTCCCTCTTCTTGAAATCCGGTGGCTTGCCGTCGAAGACGTAGGCCGGCTTTATACCAGCTTCCATCAGGTTGATGGTTCTGTAGAAGAAGCCGCTGAGGTGAGAAGTGATCCTGCCCTGTGAGTCCATTAGTGGAGTTCCATCGCGCTGCCTTATGGTTGAGAGGAACTGGTACATGGCGTTGAAGGCGTCTATGGCAACCTTCTTGCCGTAGAGACTTTCCAGCTCGATTTCCTTTCTCGGTATCAGCTCACCTATCTGGACTCCCATTCTCACCACCGGAAAAGATGAGAAAAAGAAGTATTTAGGCTTTGCCTCAGCCTGCCAGTTGTACAGTATCTCCAAAGTGTAGAGAGTCACCCAAACAGCGTGACCTCAACCTCTTCCCCAGCTTCGAGGATTTCAACGGTCTCTGGGACTTCTATGAATCCATCAGCATCCACAAAGCTTGTCACCGCGCCGCTGCCCTTCAAAATGGGCACTGCTTTCTCCCCTTCAATCCTGACCGGAAGGAACTGTCTCCTTCCCTTGACGGAAAATACCTTGTGGGCGAGCCTCTTCTTGACCTTTCTGACTTCAGAACTCCTTCCAATCAGCTTTCTCAGGAGCGGTGCCACGAGGAGCGTGAAGTTTGTCAGACAGCTCGTTGGGTAGCCTGGAAGCCCGAAGATCGGCTTGCCGTTGATTTCCCCAATGATAGTTGGCTTTCCGGGCTGTATTGCTATCCCGTGGATGTAAACCCTGCCAAGCTCCTCAATTATTGAGCTCGTAAGATCCCTTATTCCCCCGCTTGCCCCACCGCTGAGGAGGACGACATCACAGCACTCAAGTCCCTCGAGTATCAGGCTCTTCAAGCTCTCGCGGTCGTCCCTTGCTATGCCGAGGAAGAGCGCCTCTCCGCCGAGTTCCCTGACGGCATCGGTTATGGCCCTTCCGTTGATGTCGTATATCTTGCCCGGTTTGAGCTCTTCTCCTGGTGGGATTATCTCATTTCCGGTGCTTATCACGGCAACTTTTGGTTTTTTAAACACCGGCACTTCGGAGATACCAACCGCCGAAAGGAGGGCAGTTTCCTTGAAGCCGAGCCTGGTTCCTTTCTTCAGCAGAAGCTTGCCCTTTGGAATGTCCGCCCCTGCCTTCATAACTCCGAGGCCAGGATAGGCAGGCTTGTAGATGATGACGGTGTCTCCCTCCCTGTCAACGTCCTCGAACTGAATGACCGCATCGGCGCCCTCTGGAAGGGGTGCACCAGTGGATATATAGACTGCTTCACCCTCCTTCAGCTGGATTGAAGGGGTATCCCCCGCGTTTATCTCACCCACGACCTTCAGCTTAACAGGTTCGCTCTCGCTCGCCATGAAGGTATCCTGAGCGCGAACTGCGTAGCCATCAACGGTGGCCCTGTCAAAGGGAGGAACGTCTATTGGGGACACAACGTCCTCTGCAAGAACCCGACCAAGGGCCTGTTCAAGCGAAACTTTCTCGACTTTCGGTTCAAGGTTGAAGGACTCGATGACCTTTACTGCCTCCTCGAGCGGAACAACCTTAAGGAACGCCATTTCCACCACCGAAGTTAATGGTTCCATCGCCTATAAATCGATTGCGTAAACGGAATGGCTTAACAGAACCGCTAAAAAACGACGGCATAAGTGGAAAGAGGTGAGATGATGAAGGTATACCACCTCTACTCGGGCGGCAAGGACTCCAGCTTGGCGGCGTGGATTTTAGCAAAGCTGGGCTATGAGGTCAAGCTTGTTACCGTAACTTTCGGAACGCTCGATAACTGGAAGTACGCGGAGGAAACGGCCAGAAGACTTGGCTTCGAGCATGAAATTCTCAAGCTCTCAGGGGAGATCCTTGAGCGGGCCGCCGAAATGGCAGTTGAAGACGGAAGACCCGGAAGGGCGATTCAGTTCATCCACGAAAAGGCTCTTGAGGCCCTGGCCTCGAAACCTGATGTTGAGAGGGTTAGTGACGGAACGAGAAGGGACGACAGAGTTCCATACCTCGACCTGCCAAAGGCGCGTTCACTTGAGGATCGGTTCGGGGTGGCGTACATAAGACCTCTCCTCGGCCTCGGCTACAGGACGATAAACGAGCTCGTTGGAAGGCTCTTTGAGGTCGAGATAAGGGAGAGCGAGGAGCTTGAGAAGAGCGACTACGAGGTCGAGCTTAGGCACCTTTTGAAGGAGAGAGGAATTGACCCGCTGTCAATATTCCCGAAAATGCACTACCAGTCCAGGGTTCTTGGATGGAAGGAAGAAAAGCTGACCTCCTCCCCATCGCGAACGGCCAGGGTTTCAAAGAACTGACCCCACTACCGGCGGAAAGGTCTAACAGTTCCCCACCACTTGCCTACCTGTCTTCAGTAACAGCTAAGGAAAAGAATTGAATCAGAAAGAAAAAATTCACCTAAGAAGCTTGACGAACTCTCTCATCCAGGCGTACAGGTCCCCTGGGTGCCTTGAACTGACCCAGTTTCCGTCAACGACGACCTCCGCGTCAATCCACTCGGCGCCAGCGTTCTTCACGTCGTCCCTGATGGTTACCGTGCTCGTCCCCTTCCTTCCCTTCAACACGCCGGCGGAGATGAGTATCTGCGGCCCGTGGCAGATGCTTGCGACGGGCTTTCCGTCCTCGAACATCTTCTTTGTTATCGCGACGGCCTTTTCGTTCAGCCTGACTATCTCCGGTGCCCTTCCCCCCGGGAGAACCAGCGCGTCGAACTCGTCTGGGTCAACCTCGTCAAAGGAAAGGTCAACGTTGACCGTGTAGCCGTGCTTGCCCGTTATCTTGCCCCTCTGGAAGCTGGCGACGTAGACTTCATGCCCCTCTTCCTTGATCCTGTGGAGAGGATATATCAGCTCAAGGTCTTCAAAACCGTCAGCACTCAGAATCAAAACCTTCATCTCAATCACCCCCATAACATTCAGATAATGATTGAAACTCGACATTTATAACCCTTGCTGGACAGAAATGACGAACACGTGTAAACATTAAAAAGAAAGTTCAGAGCGGCAGTTCGGTGGTCTCCTTGTGAACCTTGAGGACGACCATCGTGTGCGTTGCATCAACTCCTTCAATGCTTCCCATCTTGTCCAGGAACTCATTGAGTTCTGAGCTGCTTCTCGTCCTGATTTTCACAATCATGTCGTAGTCCCCGGTGGTCTCATAGACCTCGCATATCTCGGGGTACTTCTTAAGCTGGTCAGCGACGTGGCCGTACATCCCAGCCTTGGCCTTTATGAGGATGAACGCGAGTATGCTGAAACCTAGAGCGTTTGGATCCAGGATGACCGTGAACTTCTTTATTATTCCCTTCTCCTTAAGCTTCTTTATGCGCTCGTATATCGTGGACTCGGCAAGTCCCACTTCCTTTGATATTTCTCGAAGGGGAGTTCGGCTGTTCTTCTGGAGAATCATGAGGATTTTCTTATCGACTTCGTCAAGACCTCCTCTAGCCATAAACATCACCACCGGGGAAAATTTTTCGGAAGAGCTTATAAATTTGCCGACTATAGGATACCATACGTTTATAAAAACCCGTTCGTCTTTGCGGAAGGGGGTGACAGGGAATGCCAACGAACGTAACAGCGGAATACCTTGCCGCGGAAGAGGAGTACAGGAACGCCAAGACCATTCCAGAGAAGATCCGCGCCCTGGAAAAGATGTACGCAACAGTCCCGAAGCACAAGGGTACGGAAAAGCTTAGACTCCAGATCAAGAGGAAACTCGCGGAGCTCAGGAAGGAACTTGAAAAACAGAGGCAGATGCGCAAGGGCGGTGGCGGCCCCTCAATGGCAGTAAGGAAGGAAGGTGCGGCACAGATAGTCCTGGCCGGCCTCCCAAACGCCGGTAAAAGCTCCCTGATGAGGGCATTGACGAACGTGGATGCCGACGTTGCCGACTACGCTTTCACAACCGTCGAGCCGATTCCGGGGATGATGCACCACAAGGACGTACAGATACAGCTGGTCGAAGTCCCTGGATTAGTGGAGGGTGCGGCACTCGGAAAGGGAATGGGCCCCCAGCTGTTGAGCGTTATCAGGAACGCCGATGCGATAGCCATCGTTGTTGACCTTTCCCAGGATCCGGTTAAACAGATGGAGATCCTCCTGAGGGAGTTCGAGAGGGCTGGCATCAAGGTGAACAAGAGGAAGCCAAAGGTGGAGATAAAGAGGACGGCCAGCGGTGGTATCGTCATCAACGGTCAGGAGAACATAAAGGGCGACATCCAGGAAGTCATGAAGATGCTCAGAGAGGAAAGGATACACTCGGCGGAGATAACCGTTAAGGAACCTGTGACCCTCGAGGAGTTTGCCGACGCGCTCGATGAAAGCCTCGTCTGGAGAAGGGCAATCATCATAGCGAACAAGGGCGACGCCCCTGGAAGCAAGGAGAACTACGAAAAGCTCGTCAAGGCCTACGGCGACCGCTTCAAGATAGTGCCGGTCTCGGCGAGGAGAAAGATTAACCTCGACAAGCTCAAGGACGAGCTTTATGAGCTGGCTGGGATTATCAGGGTTTTCACCAAGAGCCCCGGAGAAGAGCCTGCCTATCCACCGGTGGCGCTCAAGAAGGGTTCAACTGTCATGGATTTAGCTGAAAGAATTCACAAGGACTTCGCCAAGAACTTCCGCTACGCGAGGGTCTGGGGCAAGAGCGTCAAGTTCCCCGGTCAGCGCGTTGGGGCCGACCACGTGCTCGAAGATGGAGACATAGTGGAAATACACGCGAGGTAATGTTGTCCATTATTTTTAGATCTTCTCTGATATTAGCCTACCTTTCCCAAACTCCCTTTGGAAGTGATTCTAGAGGAAACAAGAACTTGGGCAAACTCAATGGAACTATCGTTCCGTGCGTTGAAGCAGAGCTTCAACGTCGCGCAGGAAGCTTTTAGAAAAAGCTTCACCAAGGAAACTTTGCAAGCAAAGTTTCATCAAAGTGCGTGGTTCGTGTTTGACGGAGCATTTTGGGCGGATTTTCCTTTTGAACGCTGTTGGGAGTGGCGAATTCTATTTTTAATTTGCCCGATCTGTGTGAGTTTGCTTTTTAATTGACGCCCCACGGGCGTCAAGGTGTCAGAAACTCCTTTTAGAGGGCTGAAATTGGGAATTCACTAATGCTAGCTTGTGTATCTTGAAAATCTTCATAGAAAAGCAATTTCAAAAGGAACCACGAACCTTGATCAAACTTCGCGGAGGAAGCTTTTGAGAAAAGCTTCACCAAAAGCTCGAATGTCTTCTTGATGTTGGCTTGATGCGATTAGATTCTCTTGGTAGAGGGGCAGAGTAATGCGGGTTTTCTTATTTTTAACGCCTTTCGGGCGTTATACTGCGAGCAAACCCCTTGAGGATTTCCAATTTATGGTGAGAATCACTGAAAAGCTGGGCACTCAAAAGGACATTCCATCTTTGATGAAACTTTGCCCACAAGCTTTTGGAAAAAGCTTGACCAAAAGTTTGTAGCTCTTCTTCAAGGAGAGTTTTATTTTAGGATTTTAGACTGCAAGTGCTCATTTTTGAGTGAGAACCTTTTAGGAAGCTTCTTGAAGAGGGTGTTTTCTTTTCTTTGACGCCCTTTGGGCGTCGATTTTGAGTTAAACACGCACTAACAGGAGAGTTTAGAAGTTCTCTCTTTTGAACACAATTGCTCGACGAGAAAAATCACATGAAATTGGCATTCTGGAAAAGAGCTACGAGCCTTGATCAAACTTCGCCTGCGCGAAGTTTGTACTGGTGGGCCCGGGGGGCTTTGAACCCCCGACCACGCGGTTATGAGCCGCGCGCTCTGACCAGGCTGAGCTACGGGCCCACCTGATGGCGCCGCCGCCCGGATTCGAACCGGGGACCGCCGGATTAACAGTCCGGCGCTCTACCAACTAAGCTACGGCGGCTCGACCCAATGTAGGGAATGAGAGGTTGATTTATAAATTTTGCGGTTTTGAGAAAAGAAAAATTTATAACTGCTCATTCAACTCTTATCCCGTGCCCCGGTAGCCTAGCCTGGCGGGGCGGCGGACTTGTAATCCGCAGGTCGCGGGTTCAAATCCCGCCCGGGGCTCCATCTTCAAACCTTTATCGGTTCTCCGAACGCTCTATCACCAGCGTCTCCGAGGCCCGGAAGTATGTATCCGTGATCGTTGAGCTCTCTATCTATTGCCGCCACGAACATTTCGACATCCGGGTGAGCTTCCTTTATCCGGGTTATTCCCTCTGGGGCTGCTAGAACGCCGACTACCACGTAGCGCTTGGCTTTTCCGTACTTTTTAACCTCATCAAGGACTTTGATAAGCGTTGAGCCGGTTGCTATCATCGGGTCGGCTATTATGACGGTGTCTTCCGCCTTTATCCTGGGCACTTTGACGTACTTCATCTCAATCTCGAACTTTGGCGCCTTTCCACGGGATGCGGAGACTATTCCAACCCTGGCGTGCTCGAAAACTTTAATGAGGCCCTCCATTAATGGAATCGCGGCCCTAAGAACGGTGATTATCACGACGTTTCTGCGGTCCTTCACGATTATGCCCTCTGTTTCTTCCAGCGGTGTTCTGATGGGGACTTTTTCTGTTGCCATAGTCTTGGTTATTTCGTATGCCATGTAACGTCCAAGTTTGACGAGGCCCTTTCTGAACGCTATCGGGCCGGTGTTTTCGTCCCTCAACTCCGTGAGAATCTCCATTATGAACGGGCTGTCCTCAAAAGAGTACACACCTTCCCAGCGCTCGTCCCTCTTCATGGACTTCACCGTTGAGGGTTAGAGTCGGGGTTTATTAGACTTCCGTTTGCCGATTTTTGGTAAGGAAGTGCTACTCTTTTGATTCCTCCTCGATAATGCGCCTCATCCACGTTCCCCTGCTGAACCACAGGAAGGCCACTATCGCCGCCAGAAAGTTGCTCATGCCCATTCCGAAGAACACGCCCTTTGGGCTCATCCCGAAGAGCTCCGCGAGCGGAACTCTAAGCCCGAAAACCGTCACAGCCGCGACGTAGCCGAAGACGTAGCTCAGGGGTATCCTGAAGCCCCAGAGGCGAAGCATGCTGAGAACCATACTCTTCTTGGTGTGTCCAGCTGAGCTAAAAGTCCTCGTAACAACGACGAAGATTCCATTAAAGAACGGAACGGAAATCAGGAAGTATTTGAGGACGTACTCGCTCTGAGCTATAACTTGGGGGTCGTCAAGGAAGACCTTGAATACTGGAACCCGGAAGAGTCCGATTATCAGGATCGCTGAAGAGGCTATGAGGAAGTTAATCACCATTGCCCTCTCGGCTATTCTCTTGGCCCTTTCGTACTTCTCCGCCCCGATGTTCTGGGCTATCATCGTCCCCATAGCCATGCTGACACCCCTTGCTATGCTCGTTATGAAGTTCACAAGGCGGGTGGTGATGGTGTAAGCCGCGTAGGTCACATCCCCATAGCCGTAGATTATCCTCGTCAGAACAACGAAGCCGAAGCTGTTGGCGGACTGGCCGACTGCTGAGGGAAGGCCAACGCGGAAAATCTTTGAGTAGAACTCCATATCCGGCCTGAGCGTTTCCCTCGTGAGGTGAAGGCCGGCCCTTCCGCTCGTTAAGAGACGAGCACCTATGAGGGCACCAGTGGCGTTTGAGAGGACAGTTGCTATGGCTGCCCCAGCAACGCCCCACTCGGGGAAGGGCCCGATGCCGAAGATTAGGAGCGGGTCGAGCACTATGTTCATGGCCACTGTGAGCATGCTTATCTTTACGGGTGTTTTTGTATCTCCAGAGGCCCTCATGAGGGCGGAGAAGGCCATGAACGTGAAGGAGAAGGGAACACCAGCGAAAACGACGGTGGCGTAGGCCTTGGCGTAGGGGTAGACGTTTGGAGTGACCTTCATGAAGTGGAGCGCGTAGGGCAGGATTGCCAGGCTTATCAAAGCGGTAGCGGTGGAGAAGAAGAGCATAAGGGAGTAGAGAGCCCCCGCTGAACGGTTAGCCCTCTCGTAGTTTCCAGCCCCGATGTACTGCCCTACGAAGGCGAAGCCCGCCGTTGCAAAGCCCATGCCGAGGGCCATGAGGGTTCCTATTATCGGCCAGCTCGTTCCCGGAGCGGCCAGGGCTTCCCTGCCAAGCTTGCCGAGCCAGAAGGTGTCGGTTATGTTGTAGAGAACCTGCACAAGGTTGCTGACGATTAGAGGGTAGGCTAACTTGAGGAGGGTCTTCTCTATCGGCCCGTTGAGAATTTCCTGCCTCATTGCCTGAATCTTTCCGCGCTCCATCCCTACCACAGTAAGACGGGCATCGAAGCGGGGATATAAAAAGTTAATGGATGTGGAGTTAAAACTAATGTTTCTCGATTATCGCCCTCATCCAGCTTCCCCTGAGGAACCATGCGAGGGCTATGACCGCTCCAAGAACGTTGCTCAGACCCATTCCAAGCCACATTCCTGCCGTATCTCTCATCAAAACCCCGAGGCCGTAGCTGAGCGGGAGTCTTATACCCCAGAGGCGGATCATCCCGATGACCATGCTCTTCTTTGTGTGCCCCGCGCTGTTGAACGTGTTGTTCACGGCCGAGAATATTCCGAAGAACGGAAGCGAGGCGGAGAAGTAAAGGACAACCTTCCTGCTCTCGGCTATTATTGCCGGGTCGTTAATGAAGAACCTGAATATCGGGACGCGGAAGACTGCGAAGAGGATCGTCCCAGCGCTCAGGATAGCGAAGTTTATGAGCATCGTCTTCTCCGCTATTTTCTTAGCCCTCTCGTAGAGGCCCGCTCCAATGCTCTGGCCCACCATAGTCCCCATCGCCATGCTTATGCCGTCGGAGAAGGCGAACATGAAGTTGGTGAGCCTGTTGGTTATGCTGTATGTTGCGAAAGCCACGTCTTCATAGTGGGGAAGCCCATGTGCCTCTCCGTAGAGCCTTCCGACAGTGAAGATAACCCTCGTGAGGATGACGAAGCCGAGTGCAGTGGTTGATGAGCCGATGCTTGAAGGCAGGCCAACGCGGAAAATCCTCGAGTAGAAGTGGAAGTCGGGCTTGAGAGTCTCGGGCGTGAGGTGTATGCCCACTTTGCCCGTGAACAGGAGATAACCTCCAATGAGGGAGCCGAGGCTGTTGGAGAGCATGGTTGCCACTGCCGCACCAACGACACCAAGCTGTGGAAACGGCCCCCACCCGAATATGAAGAACGGGTCGAGGACGAGGTTGAGGAGAACCGTGCCGATGTTTATCTTAACCGGCGTCCTCGTGTCGCCAACCGCCCTCAGGAGGAAGTTGAAGGCGAAGAGCGTGAAGGAAAAGGGTATGCCCGCGAAAATTACCCTCGTGTAGCGGAGGGCGTAGGGGAATATCGTGTCGCTGACACCCATCAGGCGAAGGAGGTAGGGAGCGAGAATAACACCGAGGATTCCAACGGCCGTCGCGAAGAGGAGCATGAGCGAATATAAAGCCCCAGCGTAGCGGTTGGCCCTATCGTAGTCCTTCGCCCCAACATACTGGCTCACGAAGGCGAAGCCAGCGGTGGCGAATCCCATCCCTATGCTCATGAAGAACCACACGAGGGGCCACGCCGTTCCGGGAGCCGAGAGCTCAAGCCTTCCGAGCTTCCCGAGCCAGAAAGTATCGGTGAGGTTATAGAGCACCTGGACGAGCTGGTTGATGATTAGGGGATAAGCTAGAATGAGGAGTGTCTTGACTATCGGCCCATTGAGTATCTGCTCGCGCATCCGCTCTACTTTCTCGCTCCGCATGATCGATCAGATGGAAATCTAAACGTTGGTATAAAAGGTTTATCGTGGATAAAAGAGCCAGCTACTCTTCCACGATTTTGACATCGAGGTTCAGAAAGTGTCTGTCAAAGGTGTATATTTCATTTATGTCAAGTTCTCTCATTTTCAGGTAAGCTAAAGCGTCGTTCACGCTCACCCCTTTATCCCGAGCTATGAGAACAGCTTTGAGATAATCCTCAGTAGCAACGGGGAGGACAATGACGTTCTCAGCGGTTAGGAGGTCTTCAATGAATTCAAGGGCAATGGTTAGGTTTAATTTAGCCTCAAGGATGTTGGCCACCTCGCTGAGGTGGACTACTGTGGTTGCCACTTCTTCGCCGTTTTCAATTCTGGTAAGGATTTCTCTTGCCTTTTTCTTTCGTTCCAGCACCGAGGAGGGTACTTCTCCCTTTGGTTTAATGACCGCATACAAAAAGACGTTGGCATCGATGAACCTCATAGAGATCCCTCACTGAGGATTTATGTCCTTGAGAAGCTCCTTCTCAGTATCTTCTCCCTTCAGCTCGACTTCGAGGATGTCGAAGAACCTTGAAAGCCTGGGCTTCTTCCTGGGAAGTATCTCTATCCTGTCCTCGAGTTCGACGATTATAACCTCGTTCCCCCACTTCTCACGCCAGGACTTCGGCAAAACCAGCCTTCCCTGGGGATCGACTCTCTTAACTTCCACAGTACCCATAGAATCACCATTAAGGGATTTAGAATGGAACTAAATAAACCTTTTGCCAAGTGGAGAAAACGAAGTAGAAAAGAGGAGAGGACTTCAGAACTCAAGCTCGTCCTCTTCCTCGAAGAGCTTCTTCCTGGCAGCCTCGAGGAGGATCTTCTGCTCCTCCTGGGCAACGGTCTTCCTGATGAGCTCGACTGCATCCGGGTTGGCGCTGATGCTGTCGATGCCGAGCCTGACGAGGATCTTGGCCATCTTCGGGTCACTTCCGGCCTGTCCGCAGATGCTGGTCTCGACGCCGTGCTTCTTGGCGACCTTAATGACGTGCTTGATGAGCTTGAGCACGGCCGGGTGGGTCTCGTCGTAGAGGTGGGCGATCCTGTCGTTGTCCCTGTCGATGGCGAGGGTGTACTGGGTGAGGTCGTTGGTACCGAAGCTGACGAAGTCGATGCCCTCCTTGATGAGGTCCTCGATGATGAGGGCCGCTGCTGGAACCTCGATCATGATGCCCCACTCGACGTCCTTGTGCGGCTCAAGGCCGACTGAGCGAGCGATCTCCTTGGCCTTCCTGATCTGCTCTGGGTGGCCGACGAGCGGGAGCATGACGCCGATGTTGTTGTAGCCCTCCTCGACGACCTTCTTGATGGCGGTGAACTCGGCCTTGAGGAGCTCCGGCTGGTCGAGACCGCGCCTGATTCCGCGCCATCCGAGCATCGGGTTCCTCTCGTCTGGCTCGTCCTCTCCACCGGGCATCTCCTTGAACTCGTTGGTCGGGGCGTCGAGGGTCCTGTACCAGACCGGCCTCGGGTAGAAGGCAGCGGCAACGGTCCTGATACCGTCGGCGAGCTTCTCAACGAGCTCGTCGAACTTGCCCTCCTTGATGAACTTGATCGGGTGCTGACCGATGCTGAGGATCATGTGCTCGGCCCTGAGAAGACCGACACCGTCGGCGCCGGTGGCAGCTGCGCGCTCAGCGACCTCAGGCATTGAGACGTTGACCTTAACCTTGGTCGCGGTGATGAGCGGAGCTCCAGCGACGACGACCTGACCGCCAGCGGCTCCAGCGGCCTTCTCCTCCTTCTTCTCGACGAGGCTCTTGACTATGCCCTTGTAGACAACACCGCGGGTACCGTCAACGGTGACGTAGTCGCCAGTCTTGAGCTTCTTGGTGGCCTCCTTGGTACCGACGACGGCCGGGATGCCGAGCTCACGGCTAACGATGGCAGCGTGGCTGGTCCTTCCACCCTCGTCGGTGACGATAGCGGAAGCCCTCTTCATTGCCGGAACCATGTCCGGGTTGGTCATGGTAGTGACGAGAACGTCGCCCTCCTTGACCTTGTCGATCTCGCTGGCGTCGAAGATGACGACGACCCTACCGGCACCGATGCCCGGTGAGGCACCGAGACCCTTGAGGATGACCTCGGCCTCCTCAGTGCCCTCGACCTCCTCTGCCTTGGTCTCTTCCTTGAGGGTTGTTATCGGCCTGCTCTGGACGATGTAGAGCTTGCCGTCGTCCTTGTCGTAGGCCCACTCGATGTCCTGCGGCCAGCCGTAGTGCTCCTCGATCTTGGCACCCATCTTGGCGACCTCGATGATCTGCTCGTCGGTGAGAACCTGCTTCTCAACCCACTCCGGACCGAGGTAGTCGGCGACCTTGACGTAGACGGTGCCCTTGCTGGTCTCGGGGTTCCTGACGACCATAACTTCCTTCTTGGCGATGAACTTCTCCTTGATCTTCCAGGTGCCCTTCTCGACGATGTACTCGTCCGGGGTGACGCTGCCGCTGACGACGGCCTCACCGAGGCCCCAGCTGGCGTTGATCATGATCTCGTTCCTGTTGTTGGTGACCGGGTTGGCGGTGAACATAACACCGCTCTTCTCGCTGTTGACCATCTTCTGGACGACGGCTGAGAGGTAGACCTTGCTGTGGTCGAAGCCCTGCTTGGCCCTGTAGAAGGTAGCCCTGGCAGTCCAGAGTGAGGCCCAGCACTTCTTGACCTTGTCTATGACGTCATCAACGCCGTAGACGTCGAGGTAGGTCTCCTGCTGGCCGGCGAAGGAAGCCTCCGGGAGGTCCTCAGCGGTAGCGGATGAGCGGACGGCGACGTAAACGGCATCCTTGTTAAAGCGGGCGCTGAGCTCCTTGTAAGCCCTCTCGATCTCCTCGGCGATCTCCGGGAGCATCGGGAGCTCGATGATCTTCTGCCTGATCTTGGCGGTGTTCTCCTGGAGCTGCTTGGAGTCGTCAACGTTGGTCTGGCTGATGATCTCCATAATCCACTCCTGGAGGGTCTTACCGTCCTCAAGCTTAACGTTCTCGACAAAGTACTTGTAGGCCTCTGCAGTCACACAGAATCCGGGCGGAACCGGAATTCCGGCCTTGGTGAGTTCACCAAGGTTGGCACCCTTTCCACCGACAAGGGGAACATCTTCCTTGCCGAGCTCCTCAAACCACTTTATAAACCTGTATTCGCTCATGGCGATCCCTCCAAATTAATTACTGCGGGTGATATATCAACCGGCCGCTTTTAAAATTAACTATCCAGACCTGTTCTTTGGTGTATAGGGATGAAAAAAGAGGAAAAAATGTCCATTAAAGCCCGTATGTCACGGAAGGAACTTTGGGAGGGGGTGCTGCTCGAGGAGGGAGTTCAGGAACTCGATTGCTTTCTCGCTTCCGTACGCGTACGTCATGTAGCGGTATATTGAAACCGCCGCATCGAGCGGGTGCGTCTCTTTGGTCGGGTCGAAGGTTTTCATGATGAAATCGAGCGTTTTCTGTGCCTGTTCTTCAAAGCCCGCCACGTGGTAAATATAAGCCATCTGAACGTAGCTTGTCCTCGAGTACGCGTAGGGGTAATTCTCTGCCTTAAGTCTACCTTCCTCGTCCTGCTGGTCTTTGAGCCATGTGGCGGCTTTTTTAACAGACTCTAACACCGTTTCGTCCCCTGTGAGCTGGTAATACCTTGCCAGAGCGGATGCTACCGCAAGTGTGGTACCGATGTTATCTCTCCAGTCTCCCGTTTTACCCTGCTCGTTCAATATCTCTCTAAGAACGTTTTTCTCCGTCGTGGCGTTCAAGATGCCGAGTTCCTTGTAGAGCGGAAGCAACAGGGCGTTTACAACAAAGCTTCCCGATTTGTCCTTTGGCGTGGTCATGAAGTAATCCTCTTTCTCTCTGGACTTCAATAGACTGAGCGCTTTCTTGGTTCCGTTGAACTGGAACTTCCTGATGGGCTCCAGTGTGTACGCCGTGTACAGCGTGAAGTCGTTGGGAGGAACACCCCAAGGGAATGCCCCGTTCTCCATTTGCTTGTACTCTAGCCACTTTAGTAGCCAGTCTGCCCTCTCCTTGAACCTCTCATCTCCCGTTATGTTGTACAGGTTGTAGTACAGATCAACCATCCATCCGTTTAAGTTGAAATAGGCCTTGTATCCTGTGTCGAAGTCGGCGTAGTTGTAGCCCGTCCAGAACCTCTCGAAAAAGTTCACCAGAGGGGAGTAGTCCCCATGGTACTCTATGGGGAGAGGCTGTTCTATTCTGAGTTCGGGCTCTGGGATGAACTTGTATATCACGGAACCACCATTGCAGAACTCTAGCTTAAAGTGGGTGTCATACGGGGCATATTCCATGAGGCCATACCTTATCAGTCCGTAGGAGTAGCGCGGTCTGTCAACGAATATGTAGCTCACGTTGTATTTTTTCATAAGATAGTAAACGAGACTCCTCTGGTTGGAGCTGAACATTATGACATGGTCCGTGTAAGCCCGCGCCGCTTCCTTTACCGTTGGGGCCTCACCGAAGAACCCCTGATAAACCTTTTTCCACACGACAACGTCCTTTCTGTGGGTGTTTCCAATCAAGAGGTATCCCATATCCCACCAAACGAGTATCGTGGCGTTTTCAGGGGTATTCTGAGATATCCACTCATAGGCCTCTTTGTCCGTTATGCTCGGAATCGATATATAATGGTACGCCCCATAGACCCCCTGGAATGTGGGAGTTAAGATTAAGACCGCTATTATGAGGACTTGGACTGCCCTCTTCTCAGGAAGGGTCTTTACAAGAGCGGAACCGAATCCCCGCACGTCATTTAGGACCCTCTTCAAAACGGGGCCAATTGATGGGAAAACGACATCTATAAGATAGTCCGAGGCGATTGCCGCAAGGGGAATTGTGGCGTAGGGATCCCTAAAGCGGAAGGAAACTCCACCCGCCAGCAGGAATGTCCAGGCCCACAGTACAAGTCCCCTCTGGAGGGGTCCTTTTTTGAAGTAATAGGTACTTCCGAGAACTCCAAAGACGAGCTGGACAATTCCAACCCACTTGAAATATCCGAGGAAACTTACCTCGCTCCTCTGAAGCCGTAAAAATAGTTCTCCAAAAGTTGATTTTACCTGGGGCAGGCCAAGGTATGCCAGAAGTCCAGCAAGGACCAGGATGATTACATAGTGGACGTTGCGCTTTATGGTGGGCTCCAAATAAGACAGCAAGACTATCGCTGCCGCAAAGGCAAAGAATATCCATCCCCTGTGGGTTATAGTGTAGAGCCCAAAGGTCACTGCAAAGGGGATAAAGCTCGAGATTGTCTTCTTTTTAAGAAACCTCAAACCAAAAAACATGCTCACAGAGAACAGAAGCAGCCCCATGTTTTCGGGTATGTAGAGGCTTGTTCTGTATATGAAGTTTGGGGCAAACGCCAGCAGTAGCGTTGCCAGGAGTGCTTTTCTCTCGTCCTCAAAGAGCTCTTTGTAGGCAAAGTAAAACCCCAGGACTGCAAACGTGCCGTAAACGGCTGGTATTACGAGGAAGAAATAGTCCGAGTGGAATATTCTGTAGAGGAAGGCGCCGACTATATGAAAGAGGGGCGGATAACTGTAGGCACGGAGGCCGAGGAGGGACGGTAGATCCCGGGACACTGCCCCTATTCCACCTTCAGCAATCCTCAGGGTGAGGTCCCTATGAAGGTACTCATCATAAGCCGCCAGTAAGAGGTTTCTGTGCGGAATCAGTCTGATTATGAACGACACAATAATGAGCAACAATAGGTATATCATTGAAACGTATGTTCTCTTTCGCTCCACGGCCAACACCTCTAAAAGCTTTTAAGCGCAGCCATCAGCTTTTACTGGTGGTGTTGTGAGGGGGTTAAAAATATTTGGCCTTGCTTTTTTTGGATATCTATTTCTTGCACTCTACTCCAATTATTTGGATGAAGACCTTCGCGCCGTTGTCTATCAGAGGGGCTTTGAGCCCTCATCCGTCTTGCTTGGTTTCTTAGTTGCCCTGGTTTTTTTTATGGCGTTTGCCGCGGGCTATCTTTCGGGACTTCAGCTTCCACCATCATTCCTCATTGCACTGTTTCTCATACTCTCCCTTCACGACTTCCCGAATGCATTTTTAATCGCATTTGTGGCCGTAATTGGATACTATCTCAAGATTGACGTCTTTGAAAAGTTCTCCACTTTGGCCCTCTGGATCTCAATTCTCGGCCCCATCATCTTTTACTTAAGCATGGGCATTCCCCTTTTCCAGTGGGGACTCAGGTACAAAATCGTTGGTCCCCTCGTCCTTTTCGCCCTATTGGGAGCAGGGGGGCTAACATACTCGAAGTTTTCCACCAGAGCAAAAACACTCTTTCTCTTGGCTTATTCTGTCGTATACTTTCTCGGGACTTTCCGCTCCCTGCTTCTCCTCGGATACATCCCGTATCTGCTGGACTACACTCTGAGTCGTGAAAGAAAATGGCATGTTGTAATTTTTGGCTCGGCACTCCTTGGAATGGTGCTCATCATGAGCGGGAGCATCTCTGCTCTGCTTGTAAGAATTGGATTTACGTTTCTGGTTTTCCACAACTTAGTTAGCATCTCCCTTCCCTGGGGTTATTTTCACGGCTCGGTTCTCTTCAGTGAAGGCCCCAGAGCCCTGGTCTCACAGCTCTTTGGCGCATCAACTAACTACACGTACTTCTTTTTCGGTCAAGCGGTGGCTGATTTTGGCATATTTGGTCTTCTTGAGGCGTTTCTCCTCGGCCTCTTCCTTAGAGAGAGCGAAAGGGAGCATGAAACCTTTGTCTTTGTCTGTTCCCTCATGATATATGCCCTCGATTCTGGAATAGACGCGCTCATCCTGATGTTTATCATTGGAGCGTTGATTTTCCAGGATTTGAGGCTGACCATTATCGGGACGAGGACCACACCCAGAACAGGTTCAAGCTGATTCTTTTCTGCCCTAGGGACGAGGCTTTTGAGAAGGAAAAGCAATGCTATCGCCGAAGTGATCCGGTTGAAGTTAATCCAACGCTAATCTTTGTTTGTTAGAGCTAAACCAATAATACCCGCATATGTCTCGGACTCACTCTGTCTTTGCGGTTTAGTGACCAATGACTATCCTGCGTAGTGTGGACTCTTTTGATGATTATCTACCCCCAATGCCCTATATTCACCATTAGTGATAAGATGCGTTTACTCTCGGCGAAATCTTTATATCACTGCTGACATCTAGTTTCCAATGCCAAACAACGGAGGTGTTGCTATGAATCGAAAGGTGTTGAGCCTGCTAATCGTGGCAGTAATGGTGCTGTCGGTAGTGCCAGCAGTGCTTCCGGGGACGCTGGCAGCTCAGAACTCTCCAGAGAATCACAGTGTGATAAGGACACTAGAGGACACACTTGACAAGAGTCTGCTTCTTAGCTCATATAAAACGGGACTTAGATGGGTTTCGCCAGAGGAATACTCGAAAATTACGGGCATAAAATTTAAGCCCCTAACAGAGTCTGCCTTTAAAGAGGCTCTAATGAACGCTCCGTACTATCCGGGTAGGGAAACAATGGCAATATTGCCCTCTACCACAGGATACAAGGTGTCCTCAGGTTTGTCTCTTCCGCCAATGGTGTTCAACAATCTGTATCTCCCACCTATAGGGGATCAAGGTTACATTGGCTCGTGCAACGCCTGGAGTTCAACCTACTACGTCTGGACGTACATGATGAACTGGTGGAGGGACAATCCATATCCTCGCACGCCAGACGTCATCATGAACCCGAGCTTTACCTACAACCTGATTAACGGTGGCGTTGATGAAGGAAGTAACCCCTGGGATGCCATGACCCTTATATCTACAGTCGGTGCCGTTCCACTGGACGCGTTTCCACTCTATACATATCCTCCAAAGGAAGCATTTACAAATGGTACCCTTACAAATTACACTCTCTATTACGAGTGGTACAACGAAGCTATCTCCAGGTGGCCCAACATCACCCAGTGGATGATAGCACCGCGTAACAGCGGTAACGACTACATGTGGCAGGCCTCATTGTATGAGTACCAAGTTCCGGGTCAGTGGTACATAATAGACCTGTCCAACGACACCCAGTGGCAGTACCTCAAGCAACTGCTCGCTGCCGGTTACGTTGTGCAGTATGCTTATGGGGTAAGCTTTCCATTCGATGCGGTCAATATCTTTGACAGCGCGGATGAGATACTGCAGGCCCTTGATTACTGGGCAAGTTACGTCGCCACTGCGACGAACAACGAGACCTATTATCAGTGGGTCAACGAGACATATTTGAGCAACGAGACCTTCATACAGGGTCTGAAGCAGACCTTTATGCCCTACACTGAGACCAAAGCGTTTTATGACTTCACCAAGGAAACCGGCTGGTGGGAAGTTTGGTCCAAGTACATTGAGGTCAAGTATGGAAGGACATATTCGTTAATTAAAGGTGGCCACGCTGTAACCATCGTGGGCTACGATGACAGAGTCAAAACCGCAGACGGATATGGCGTTGTTAGGATAGCGAACTCTTGGGGCCAGAACTGGGGAGATGGGGGATACTTCTACATGAGCTACGAGGACATTCGGTTTGGAGAGGAATCGTTCCAACTGGCATGGGTATACGTTCCTAAGGCGGCCAACTACCAGCCGAAGCTCATGAGCGTCGTCGGCATAGCTCACCCCTTAAGAGGAGAGGTCATTGATGGGACCTACGATCCAAGCACGTATATGCCAGTTCACGAAGCTGGTATCCCGATAGTTGCAGAAGTAAATGGAACTCCAGTGTGGGGCATGAACTTTTTGGACTTCTACCATGATTACCTCCCTGAAAACGTCATTCCGTACCTTGCCAACAACCGTACTCTCCTTTATCGGAAACTTCCACAGGCTCACCCGTTCCCGAACAGCCCGATGGCATTCGACGTAAGTGGGCTTGGTGAAGGGTTAGCTTATTACATGGAAGAAACGGGTGATGCGCCAACTTACATGACTATCTACACAAACGTAAGCGATATAATCCCAGACAACATAACAGGTGAAATCTACAATTTCACACTTCTCTACCAGGGCCCGACCGGCGACTACATGCTTCTCGCCTCGGCTGATATAACCAATGGAACCATTCCCGACGGCGGATGGAAAGTTATCCCCATCGAGGTTCCGATAGTGCAGTACGGAAGCCTCACACTTTCAAATAGCTCAACAATAAACTTCGGCAACTTCAGCGTTGACGTGCTCAGCCTCGTCCCGCTCAAGGGCGCCTACGTCAGCATTGACGGAAAGGAGTACCAGCTCAGCGAGGAGAACGGTGGCTACTACTTCTACGGTACGGAAATAGACCAGAAGCTTAAGCTCCCTGCTGGAACATACAACTACACAGTCGTCGTCGTTTACCCGAATGGTAAGGAGGTCGCTCTTCCGACCAGAACAGTTACCATCGAAGGCCCAACGGTTGACATCCTATCCCCAGTTAACACAGTTTACAACACCTCAACCGTTGAGGTAGTTGTTAACGTTACCGACCCGTACGCCACCGTGACAAACGTTAAGGCCTACCTCAATGGGAAGCCCCTGAACCTGACGGCAAGCGGATCACTCTACGTTGCTACCCTCACTAACCTAACCAATGGAGAGTACAAACTAACTGTGATTGCAAACGACACGACTGGGGCATATGGAATTGCCACCAGGTTATTCGTCGTCCACACAAGCGCCAAGGTAACCGAGGTTATCGTAAACAACGAGACCAACGTTACCATCGGCGTCGTCGGCGGAAGCGCCAACGTGACGGCCGAGAACAACACCATCGTTGCTAACGTTTCCACCTCCTCCGGCGAGTTCACCGTTGAGATCCCAGTTGTGAACAACATACCCGCAGTCGTTGTGAACGCCTCCTCCGTTGACACCGTTGTAGCCGGAGGCAGCAACGCCACCCTGGTTGCCGGCTGGAACGCAACGTTGACTGAAGTTTCGACGAAGACAACCCCTGTAGATACCAAAGGCAACAAGAAGGTATACTCCGTGACCATAACAGCAAACGTTAGCATTGGCGAGAACGGTGTGGCAGTGGTGGCTCTCAGGGATGTCAACATAAGCAAGGTCTATGTTATAAAGAACGGGCAGAAGGTTCAGCTTACCACAAACAAGAGCAACTCACTCGGTTACTATTACAAGGAGGGCAATGTTATATTCGTAGTACTCAAAGAGGACCCGATCATTGTGGCGCAGGGAACAAAGGAAGTAACTGTACCATCAGAGAGCGGCATCTCCATCACGACCCTCAACTTCCTCGGCTACCGCTGGTACAACATATACCACGAGGAGTTCAACGAGACCTACCAGAAGGCCCTCGAACTCGGTGTGGACAACGAAACCCTCCAGAAGGCCCTAGAGCTCCACAAGGAGGCCGAGAAGTACTACGAAGAGGCCATTGAGATCACCGACGGCAACATACTCGCGTACCTCAGCGACCCGAGACTCATAAGACCACTGCGCCTGGCGTACCTCAACGAGATGAAGGCGGTGAAGCTGCTCCTTGAAGCCATCGAGGAGCTTGAGGCCCAGGGCTGAAACCTTTTTAACCCTCTTTTCTTCCTTTTCTCCCGGTGGTCAAATGATATATGTGAAGGTCTATCGCGTTCAGGGGGAGGTTCTTCTCGCCGCCTGCGACGAGGAGCTGCTTGGAAAGACGTTTAGAGAAGGGGAGCTGAAGCTTGAAGTCAAGGAGCGCTTTTATAGGGGCGAACTCGTCGAGGAAGATCGCCTGAAGGAGCTTTTGGACGAGGCAACGATAGCAAACCTCACCGGAGAACGCTGCGTCTCAAAGGCTATAGAGCTTGGGTACGTTGATCCTGAAAGAGTCCTGAGAATCCAGGGTGTCCCCCACGCCCAAATGGCGAGGCTCTTCTTCTGAGTTAGGTTTTTAACTTCTCTTCTGGCACTCTCTCCGGTGAGAGCTGTGAGCGAGCGCTTTTGTTATAGATGTGGGATAAGCGAGAGAGAAGGTGGGCCCCTCATTGAGGGTCTCTGTCAGGTGTGCTACCGGAAGGAAAATCCCGTCCTTCTTATCGAGAACGAAATAAACACGGAGCTCTGTCAGAACTGCGGGAGCTACAAGAAGAGGGGAGTGTGGGTTGACCCCCACAGCTATGAACTTGAGGAGCTCATCTTTGAGGTTGCCGAAAACGCCCTGCTTGAAGCCCTTGAGGATTCCTTCAGCGACAAAATCCGCGAGTACGAGGTCGTATCACCTGAGGAGCTAGAAGAAACTGAGGAAATCCCCCTCGGCAGGGCAGTTGTTGCCTTTGAGCCGGTTGACTACCATATAGAGTACTTCCCTGCGATAATAACGTACGAAGTCCGCGTTAAGGCCAGAACCCACGAGCTTCAGCGAGAGCTGCACGATGAGCGGAAGAAAGTTACAGTATACGTTCGCCAGACCGTCTGCCCGCGCTGTCAGAAGTTCCTCGGTGGTTATTTTGAGGCGATACTTCAGGTCAGGGCAGAGGACAGACCTCTAACGGAGGAAGAAAGAAAGGCCATCGGAAAGCTCGTCGAGGAGAAAGTGGATGAGATAATGCGCAAGGACAGGATGGGGTTCATACAGGACACGATAGAGAAGGAGGAAGGGCTGGACTTCTATATGGGATCAACCAGTGCCGCGAGGAAGCTGGCCCAGGCCATAAAGGAGCGCTTCGGTGGAAAGATAAGCGAGGCCTACGAGCTAGTGGGCATGGACAGGCAGACGAGCAGAGAGGTTTACAGGACGAGCGTCAGCGTCAGAATACCCAAGTTCCAGAGAGGAGATATAGTCACAGACAGGCGGGGAACCGTTTACGAAGTCGAGAGGGTTGACGGCAAGGGCATGACCCTGCGCAATCTCTCCACGGGGGAGAGCGAGCACAAGGACTGGAAGACCCTCAGCAGGGAGGGAGTTGATACAGTCGAGCACGAGGAGAGCGAGGCGATGGTTACGAGCATAGGGAGGGACGAAGTCCAGCTCATGGATATGGAGAGCTATGAGACCTACGAAATTGAAAAGCCAGGAGTTGAGCTTACCGAGGGCGATGTTTACAGAGTTGTCTCTGTAAAGGGGAAGCGCTACATCCGTGGAAGAAAGGAGGGGGAGTAATGAGGGTTATAGGCGTCGACCCCGGAACCAAGAGCTTCGACGTGATAGGGCTTGAAGATGGGAGGATAAAGCTCGACCTCAGCTATCCGAGCGAGGTCGTTGCAGAGGATCCTGGAAGGATAGTGAAAGCCATTGAGGAGTTCAACGCGGACATAATCATCGGGCCGAGCGGCTACGGCGTCCCGCTCAAGCACATAAGCGAGCTCACCGATAGAGACCGCTTTGAGATGACCCTAGTTAGGGAGGAGGAGATGAAGGAAATCCCAGTCCTTATTGGCCTCCAAGAGATGGTAAGCCAGATGGCCGAGAAGGGCATGAACGTGTGGTTCATTCCAGGAGTTATACACCTCCCGACGGTTCCGGAGTGGAGGAAGTACAACAAGATTGACATGGGAACAGCCGACAAGATGGCCATAACTGTCCTTGGAATCTACGACCAGGCAAAGAGGCTCGGTATCGATTACGCCGATGTCTCCTTCGTTCTCCTTGAGGTCGGCTTTGGCTACAACTACGCCGGAGCGGTCAAAGACGGAAAGATTGTGGACGGCATCGGTGGTACAATTTTCCCGGGGCCGGCCTATGTGAACAGTGGGGCCCTCGACGGCGAGGTTGCCTATCTGATGGGCAGCATAAAGAAGTGGCATCTCTTCTGGGGCGGGGCGAGCGTAATAGCGGCCGAAAAGATACTCCCTCCAGAAGAGTTCGCCAAGAGGCTTGATGAAGAGCCCTTTGCGAAGGCCTGGGAGGCCATGAAGGACGGCTTTGTAAAGGCGGTTGCAAGCGAGCTGGCGGTCGTTGGAGATGCGAGGGAAATAATCCTCTCCGGCAGGCTGATGCGCATAGACGAGCTTAGAAAAGACGTTGAAGACCTCTTCGAGGAGCACTTTGACCTCCCAGTGGTCAAGCAGAGGGGCCTTGAGGGCAAGGCGAAGGAGGCCGCCCAGGGAAGCGCGATAATCGGAGACGGTCTGGCAGGGGGCCAGTTCAAGGAACTCGTTGAGCACGTTGAGATAAAGAAGAGCTATGGAAGCGTTCTAGACTGGGTGAAGCTCCCTCTGGCCCTTTAAGGTTTCTCTTTTCTGTCCACCAACATTTTTAACCAAAGGTTTTGAACCTTTCCCGGTGATGGTGATGGAGAGAAAGACGGTCGTTGTTATAGGTGGTGGAGCCGCTGGGATGAGTACCGCCTCGCGCGTCAAGAGGTTGAAGCCAGAATGGGACGTCAAGGTCTTCGAGGCGACGGAGTGGGTCAGCCACGCCCCATGCGGAATCCCCTACGTTGTTGAGGGCATCTCGCCCAAGGAGAAGCTCATGCACTATCCCCCCGAGGTCTTCATCAAGAAGCGCGGCATAGACCTTCACCTGAAGGCCGAGGTAATCGAGGTTGATCAGGGCAGTGTTAGAGTGAGGGAGGAGGATGGCGAGAAGACCTACGAGTGGGACTACCTCGTCTTCGCCAACGGCGCCTCACCCCAGGTTCCCGCAATTGAGGGCATCGACCTGCCTGGAGTCTTCACGGCAGACCTGCCGCCAGATGCCGTTGCAATAACCGAGTACCTTGAGAAAAACCCCGTCGAAAACGTCGTCGTTATTGGAACCGGTTACATAGCCATTGAGATGGCCGAGGCCTTCGTCGAGAGGGGCAAGAACGTTACACTCATCGGAAGGAGCGAGAGAGTCCTCAGGAAGACCTTCGACAAGGAGATAACCGATATAGTTGAGGAAAAGCTCAGAAACCACCTCAACCTCCGCCTTGAAGAGGTCACGCTCAGGATTGAAGGAAAGGAAAGGGTTGAGAAGGTTGTTACCGATGCCGGCGAGTATCCAGCCGACCTCGTGATAGTGGCGACGGGAATAAAGCCCAACACCGAACTTGCCAGAGGGCTCGGCGTCAGAATAGGTGAGACCGGTGCCATATGGACAAATGACAGGATGCAGACGAGCGTCGAGAACGTCTATGCCGCTGGAGACGTTGCCGAGACGAAGCACCTGATAACGGGGAGGCGCGTATGGATGCCCCTCGCTCCAGCAGGAAACAAGATGGGCTACGTGGCTGGAAGCAACATCGCTGGAAAGGAGATTCACTTCCCAGGAGTTCTTGGCACAAGCATAACCAAGTTCCTCGACCTTGAGATTGGAAAGACTGGTCTCACCGAGGCGGAAGCGATGAAAGAGGGCTACGACGTCAGGACGGCCTTTATAAAGGCGGGAACGAGGCCCCACTACTATCCTGGCTCAAAGACTATATGGCTCAAGGGTGTCGTTGACAACGAAACCAACAGGCTCCTTGGAGTTCAGGCAGTTGGAGGAGATATTCTTCCGAGAATTGATACAGCGGCGGCAATGATTACGGCGGGCTTCACCACTAAGGACGTCTTCTTCACGGATTTAGCGTACGCACCGCCCTTTGCGCCGGTCTGGGACCCGCTTATAGTCCTTGCCAGGGTCCTCAAGTTCTGAATTTCCTTTTTGCTTCTCTTTTGTACGGCAGTATGAAGTGGAAAGCTTTAAAGTGGGAGGTGCTGGTTTTTCTGTGATGTGCGAGTACACCTACGAGAACGGGAAAAAGTGCAGGCTGAAACCGCTGGAAGGCTCAAAGTACTGTGCCCTCCACATCCCTAGGGAAGAGGGAGAGGCCGTATACGGTGAGAGACTGAAAGAGATCAAGAAAGAGGCCTTTGAGAAAAGGTTGAAAGTTGGCCAGACATATTTTGAGGGCGTTGATCTCTACGATGTAGCGATAAGGGACTTCACAACTGAAAAAGTTCTTGTTTTCAAAAACTCGCGGGTTACAAACCTCATCATGGATGCCTCCTCGGTTAGGGGTCTTATCCTGATTGACTCAAAAGTTGAGAGAGTTGTTATTTTTGAAAGCACCCTTGAGACGATTCTTGTAAAAAATTCCACGGTTTTCGGTCTCAACATTCTTAGGACGGAGTTTTCAAGTCACATCTCGATAAGAGACTCGGAAGTTAGGTACCTTATGATAAACTCGACGCGCTACACGCCCAAGGGGGAAGTCGGTGAAGAGAAAGCCTATGGGGAGACCGAGAGGATTGTCGGCAACATAGAGATTTCAAACCTTACAGGCGTTAGGAGGATAGGAATAAACACCCGCTACCCGCTCCTCAGGGAGATCCTTAAGGAACACGGGATAAACGTATCAGAAAGCAAGGAGCGGAGCGTTAGGGCGCGGAATCTGATAATAAGGGATGTCTCCTTTGACGTGTCCCCTCGCTATAAGAGAAGGGTGAGGCTTACCGTTGCAGGTTTTCATGGCAGGCTGCACCTTGAGAACCTCGAGGTTTTTGGCCACATTGAAATCCGGAAGAGCTACCTGGTCTCCCCGGAGTTCGTCCACGTCAAAGTTGAGAGTAACCTAGTGCTAAGGGGCACCTCGATCCACACCGACTCTACTTGGGGCATGACAGTTCTTCCCAACCTTCCGATAGAGCTTGAAGTGGGTGGTTTCATTATAGTAGAGGACTGTAGGTTCAACAATCCCCGTGCGGAGGAACTTTTCTACCGTCTCGCGAGGACGAGCTGGGAAAAGAGTGGAGACTTTGACAGGGCTGACGAGTACTACTACCTTGAGATGCTGGCGAAGAGAAAGGCCAAGCTCCAGTCGAGGAAAAAGGGGTTGAAAAGGATCATCAACACAGCAGAGGTTTGGTTTGAATGGCTCTTCGCAGATCTAACCTGCAAATATGGAACGGACTGGAAAAGACCCATTCTCCTCTGGCTGGGAGCCGTTAACGTCATTTTTCCCCTACTGTTCTGGGCTACAAAGAGTGTTGAGGGCCTCTCAAGCTCTCTCAGCTTCCTCGACTACGAGTACTTCAGCATCGTTACTGCCACAACCCTCGGCTACGGCGACTACCATCCCTTCGGCGTTGGCAGAATTATAGCGTCCGTCGAGGCACTCTTTGGAATGTTCATGTGGGCGGTCTTCCTCACGGTCTTCGCTAGGAAGTACATGAGGTAGGGCAAGCTTTAAGCACACATCCCTCTACCTTTATCGGGGGTAGAAATGAGGAAGCTCAGAGTTGGGTTCATAGTCAATCCGATAGCCGGAATGGGCGGTAGAGTGGCTCTGAAGGGAACCGACGGCGTTGTTGATGAGGCGATAAGGAGGGGAGCGAGGCCGGTAGCTCCTGAAGTTGCCCGCCTCTTCCTGAGTGAGCTGAAGCACTACAAGGAGGCTGAGAGTTTTGAATTTCTAACAGGGCCCGGCCCTCTGGGGGAGGACTACCTTAGAGAGTTTGGGTTCGTCTTTGATGTAATCAGGCACAGGGAGATTGGCTACCGTGAGATTGAAGGAGTGAAAATCCCGGACACCACTTCGGATGACACGAAAATTCTCGCCCGTGAAATGCTCGAAAAAGTTGATATAATAGTCTTCGCCGGCGGTGACGGCACTGCGAGGGACGTTCATTCCGTCCTTGGCAAAAAAGTCCCAATCCTAGGCGTGCCCACTGGCGTGAAGATGTTCTCCGGTGTTTTCGCGGCCTCGCCTGAAAGTGCCGCCAGAGTTCTCGTCGAGTTCGCTAGAGGGAGGGCCAGGCTCGAAGAGAGGGACGTCATGGACCTCGACGAAGACGCATATAGGAGGGATGAGGTCAGGCCAAAGCACTACGGGAAGGCCCTGACGCCCGTCGTTGAGCTGCTTGTCCAGGGGGCAAAGGAGCCGCAGAAAGTCGATGAGAGCGAGACCCTTGAGGCCATAGCAGATGCGGTGGCTGAGGAGATTTTGGACGAGGACGGAATCTACTTTCTCGGGGCAGGTTCGACTATAAAAAGAATAAAGGACAGGCTGGGAATAAACGGGACACTGCTCGGGGTTGACGTTGTTGAGGTGAAAGAAGGAAAGGCCAGGCTCCTCGTGAAGGACGCGGCTGAAAAAGACCTCCTACGCTTTGTCGATAAAAACCCGAGGATAGTCGTTACGGTGATAGGCGGTCTCAACTTCCTCTTCGGCAGGGGGAACCAGCAGTTCTCCGCTGAGGTTTTGAGAAGGATTCCGAAGGAGAACATCATCGTCGTTGCTACTCCATCGAAGGTGGAAAACGGAGTTATCCGTGTGTACACGGGAGATAAAGAGGTTGATGAAAAACTCAGGGGCTACATCAGGGTCAGGGTCTCCCCCTGGATGGAGAAGATGGTAAAGGTTATCTGACATTTTAATTTTCTTGCTGGAATGTGTTTGAGAATATGAGTCCCTCTTGATTAAAATTCTCACGAAAACATTTTAAAGCACTTCTTATCGAAAGTTTTACCGGGTGGTAAATGTGGTTTACTTCGAACATGCAACTGACCCGGTGACATTTGGCCTCTTCATGGTGCTCTACTACGCATCGATTCCCCTTGCGATCATCGTGTGGGCCTTTAAGTACTACCCGTATATACAGAAAAGAGAATACCATCTCAAAGAGCTTGGAGCTTTCCTCCTCCTTGCCTTTATGGTGACGTCTTTCTCCGGGTACTCTCTCCTTAACCAGTACCTATACCTCCACTCGCCTTTCGATTCAATATCCTGCTACACTTCCTCATGCATACTGTCATCCGCACTAACTAGTGAGTACGGCTTCTCTGAGGAGGAGCTCAAAAGCTACGGCCTCCCCTCAGTGGGAGTGATGACTGTCTTCAGGATATCTGACGTTGTGGTCAGCAAAAGTTTGCTTAAGCCCAAGAAATTGAACAACATTGTAATTACGAGGGCATGGCTCATACTGCCGGTCGTTGATGTTTACGTGTACCACGTGTCGACTGGCCCCACCAAGAGGATAGTAAGAAAAGAGAGGTTTTACTTTGTGTGGCCATTATCTCCAGGGTCTTTCCTGAGCGAGAAATTTGACGCGGACTTCACCGTTTTGATCACAGGAAATAGTGGAGCCGGGGCATGACTGCTTTTGTCTCTTTTCTCTGCATCATCTTTGTCCCCTCAGCCCTTTTACCAGTTCTTCCATAACGCCCAGGAACGTCTCTACTTCTTCGATGCTGTTGTAGACGTGGAAGGATCCCTCAACCTGAAAATCCGTGCCCCCGCACAGGGGACACCTAAGCTGCCTTCTCTCCATGAGAATCACCGATGTTACTATCTGCTTAGAGTATAAATATGTTGCGCCTGGTAAAATGATCGAAGTTGCCGTGCAGTCCGGACTTGTTTTTAAGCAAAATTTAAAAATCCCGTTTATTACTCTTATTGGTGATGGGGTTATGGTGAAAAGAGTATCAAAGCTAAAACGTATTGATGGAATAACTCACGGGAGCCATATAGACACGGTTTATCCCGATCCCGCTGGGGCTCTGAACTTGCTGATGGAGGGAATTAAAGATAATGAGCCTCGGATTGCGACTGTGGAGTTAAATGTTGGTAAAATCCTGCCCCGCAAAAAGACCGTCAATGTGTGGATATACGACGTGTCCTTTGGCGACGATGTGTTCATGAGATCACTTCTGATTGAGGATTCCAAGAAGAAGATCCTCCAGTTTGCAACGGCTTTTCCCGTTCTCAACTCGGAAACGAGTGTTAAGTTTGAGGTTAACGAGATTCTCGAGTGGGCCAACAGGCTGGAAGCGAACGTCTCGGGTAGGGTCATCGGAGAGGAGACTCCCTATGTGAGCTTCTTTGCAGTTGATTACATCGAGAGAAAAGCCGACTACCTGGAGCTTGACACTGCCAGGGCAAAGCTGGCCTTCCTCGCTTACTGGGCCAAGGTTGGGCCGATAGGGGATAAAATCTCCGTCAGCCCGCAGAATGGAGAGCCTGTGCAGATTAACTTGGAAGATGCCGAGCTGCTCCTCCCAGCCTCGTTCAAGGGCGCATTCATGGACGACTACGCCATAACCGGCAGGGTGCTGAGGGTCAAGCCCAGCAGGACGTTATACGGCGATGGATACCTTATAAGACTGAAGAGTTTCCCCTTGGGCGAGATAGACCTCTTCGTTCTCAGAGAACACCTGAAAGGAGAGAACAAGGAGATAAAAGAAGGGGAAATGCTTACCGCCGTTGGATGGCTCCAGGGAGGGCTCGTTTAGACCGCCCTCCAGAACGGGTCTTCTTTCGCCTTTACCTTTGCCGTCATCTTGAGGGCCTTTATGTCTGTCTCTTCAAGCTCGTCCTTGAGTTGCTTGGCGAGAATTATGACGTCGTTCTTGCTGAGGTCGACGTAAAGGGTCTCCCCGGGGTGTATGTGCCTGCCGACTATCGCGCCCTCGATGGCTATTGCCACCGCGTCCCCTTTCTTCGCCTCCTGGACGAAGTCGTTCTTGTTCTTTATCGACTTGATGACACCGACCTTCTCGCCGGTCTCTTTGATTAGGGTTACACCCGGCCTTATCCTGCCCTCGAGGACTTCGACGCCGACTATGGCCGGCTTGCTCCTTCTGAAGACGTAGCGCTCGTCCGGGTAGAGCCTGATAACGCCTGGGAAGGTGACGTTCTTGAGGAGCTCGCGCTTCCTCTTCTCCTCCTCTGCCTTCACCCAGGCCTCGTAGTCCTCGATGAGCTTGTAGATAATGTTGCCAACGAAGATTGGGACGCCCTTTGCGTTCGCAACCTCTTCTGCATCTTCGTTGACCTTGACGTTAAAGCCGAGGACGACCCCGTACTTCGGCTCCTCTTCCTTAACGCTCAGGGCCTCCATAACGTCGGTCTTGCTGATGTTGCCAACATCTGCCTTTCTGATGGGGATTCCTTTCTCCTGGAGCTCCTTGCTGAGGGCCTCAAGGCTTCCAAGCGTATCAGCCTTGACTATGACGCCAATCTTACCGGTATTTATGACGACGCTCTGAATCTGGCTGAGTATCTCCTGCTTTGCCTTTTCAATCTCCTCCTCGGAGCGCGCCGCTATGACTGGTGAACCAGCTAACGCCTCCTCAAGGCCCGGAGCCGCTATCTTGACACCCGCCGCCGCTGTTACCTCATCAACCTGGTCGAAGCGGAACCTCGGGTCCCTGATCTCGTCGAGGGGTTTTGGCTTCAGGAGCGCGCGGATTTTGGTAACTATCGCCTTGTCCTTTCCGCCAACCACTATCGTGTCGTCCTTTCTCAGAGTTCCATCGTAGATGATGACGTCGATGGTTGTCCCGAGGCCAACCTCTTCTCTGACCTCGAGGATGGTACCGCGTGCGGGGCCTTCAACCTCTATCTTCAGCTTCTCCTCAAGGTACTTCTGGGAGAGGCCTGCTATGAGGACGAGAAGTTCTGGAATGCCTATGCCGTACTTGGCCGAGATTGGGACGATCGCAAGCTCCCTGGTGAAGTCCTGAACGCGGTCGAAGCGGTTGGCGTTGAATCCCATCTCGTAGAACTTTCCTATCAGTTCCCAGAGCTTGGTTTCCAGCTCCTGTATTGCTCTCTGATCCTGCTTCTTAATGTTGACGAGGAAAGGCTCGTCCTCCTCGATGACCCAGCCCTTTATCCTGTCTATCTTGTTGGCGGCAACTATAAAGGGCGTTCTATACCGCCTCAGGATTTCGATGCTCTCTATCGTCTGCGGCTGGAAGCCCTCGTTTATGTCAACAACGAGGACCGCCAAATCGGCGAGGCTTCCTCCCCTAGCCCTGAGGCTCGTAAAGGCCTCGTGGCCGGGAGTGTCGATGAAGAGCAGTCCGGGGAGCTTTATCTCGCCCTTCCAGAGCTTGATGAGCGGGCCGGCGAGCTGTTTGACAACATCTATCGGAACCTCAGTTGCACCTATGTGCTGGGTTATTCCCCCCGCTTCCTTTCCAGCCACGTTCGTGTGCCTGATGCGGTCGAGGAGGGTGGTGTTGTGGACGAGGATGCCGTTGGCCACGAAGTTGTGGGTCTCAGTTGTGACATCATAGACGTAACCCTCGTATTCGAACTCTTCTATGTCCTCAACCGGAATGAACACGAGGTTTTCAGCGAGGTTCCTGATGTAGTCAACGTCACTTGAGTCAAACTCCCTGTTGCGCCAGACTTCGAGGAGCTCTCTTCCAAGCTCTGTGAGCTTTCCGTCCTTTATCAGCCCATCCTTTTCGAAGGCTTTAATGTAGTTGTGATCCCTTATCCTACCCTCGAGGACGGCGATTTTTTTGTCGAGGTTAATTGAGCCTTTCTCGATGGCGTCGAGAATTCTCATTAGAGTCTCGTAGCTCGGGGCTTCTTCGGATTCGTATTTTCCGTAGAACGGAACGTTTGAGTTAAGCTCCGTCCTTGTGAAGCCGAAGAGGAGCCTCAGGCGCTTCAGTTCCTCGAAAATCGGATAGCTTTCGCTCCTCCTGCTCTTTTTAATTGCCTTTTCAAGAGCCTCCGCCTTGTTCTTCACCGAGAAACCTATGTACCTTCTGAATAGGTCGAGGTTTCTCCTGCCAGATATAACGAGGGTCGTGTAGTCCGAGCGGTAGATCTTTGAGACTATTCCAAAGCGGAGAAGGAGCAATGAAAGGTCCTCAAGGAACTCCTGGGATGCGCTCGTCACTTCAATCCTCGCGTCCTTAAGGCTGACGTGCCCGTCGGCATCAAAGTACCCCCTGAGGAAGCGGGAGACGTACTTTCTGGGGGCAATGAAGAGTATCCTTGGGACTCTAATGCTCTTCGCCTTCTGTCTCTCGGGGTATTCAAACAGGACTCTGAGAAGCCTCAGCAGGGCGTTTTTGCCGTTGGTGAGTTCAATCTCGTAAGATGTGGTGCGCTCCACCCTCTTCACTGCCACCCCGAGGACTGAAAGCTTCTTCAGCTCCTCGTAGACCTCAACATCGTTGTTGGCTATCTTGTCCTGGCTTCCGTCTCCGAACATAACGCCCGCGAAGTAGAAGAACGCCTCCCATTCCTCCGGAGAGCGCGGAAGCTTTACGTAGTGGAGCGGCTTCCCTGAGCGGTGCATCCTTGGGGTGAAGGCCACCCTTTCCACTTCGTCCCACAGGTTGAGCCTCTCTATGTCCTCCCACCTGAAAACGTTCCTCTCAACTTTGTACGCCCTGTCGCCCTTAAACTCGCTGGAGATTTTGCTGAGTACTTCTCCCCTGAGCTTTGCGATTAGCTCATCGTTCTTGAGCTTCTCATAAACGAAGGAGACGAATCTCTCATCACTCTCGTTCCCGTGGATTACCCTCGGAACGGCGACGTAGTCCCCCGGCTTGAGCTGGTCTGCGCGTACCCATCCCCTCGTTGTCAGGAAAGGATGTTCTGGCGTAACCGAAACCGAGTGCCAGTTCTTGAGCTTGACTCTGAGCATTTTGCCCCTATGCCTCACCTTCCAGACGTACGGGCTTTCGAGAACTCTTAACCTTCCATCTTCGCCCACTATTGTGAGTTTCGCTCCGAGCTTTCTGATTTCCTTCTCGTTGTCAGCGACTACGGTTTCTTTAGCTAAATCGAACAGTCCCTTAAGTGTTATCGGGCCGTGCTCGGGCAGTATCACTTTCTCATCTGGCAACAGGCACTTGCCGTGGTCAACGTGGCCGAGAACCGCGATGATTGGCTGTCTAATTCTCTTCGTCATTTTTCTCACCTGAGCTAAAGTCCGGCGTGGGCTTTTAAAGGTTAGCCGGGGGAAGGATTAAAAATCCATGCAGTAAATCCTGACGGTGGTGAGATGATAGGACTTGTGGTTGGAACTCTACTCGGCATTCTATTGGCTCTCATCGCGGGCAGACTGAGGGGAAGGGGTAGCGAGATCTTCATGTCGCTGCTGGGAATACCGGTCTTTACCTACGCATTCTCGGTTCCGTTTGCGGAGACTTGGCCGCGGAATACCTACATCTGCGCTGGAACGTGCCTCACTCCTACCCAATGGGCGGGGGTATGGGTGTTTTTGTCGTTTCTGGTTGCGGTTGTCTATTCCTACTTCCGGGCGAGGGAGAGCCTGAGCATTGACGAGTACGTTCAGGTCTCGTACCTGGCGTTGGGGATATTTGCGGGGGCGGTCGTACTTTCGTCAACACTGCTTCCCGCTTTGATCGTTCCGGGCATTCTGGCCTACGCCCTCCTTGTCTGGCCGAGGGAAGGGGGCTCCATAAAGTTCCTGAAGGTTGAGAGGGTGGACTTCCTTGAAGGAGCTGAGGTTTACACCGACGAGAAGAGTATGATGGCCTTTAAGAATGGTAGAACGCTCTTCATCGGGGGAGCAGTCCTCAAAGAATTTCCTCGCTCCAGGGAGCTTGCGGAATGCACTTTGAAGGCTCCAAATCCAAGTCCAGGGATGAAGCTTGCGATTTTAATCGTTGGGTTCCTCCCGGCAACGCTTCTCTTCCTTGTTCCAAGGGGTGTTCTTGCAATAGCCGCCTACGGTATCGTTGTCTTGATGACCTTCCTGCTACTCGGAAAGGTTGCAGTCAGCAGGACGAATAAAAGGCTTCCCGAGGAATGTCGCGAGGTTCTGAAGGAGTACTCGGACTTCATAAGGAAAAAGAAGGGGAAGCTCGACATTGTAATAGACTAAATCAGCGCTCCAGACAGTCCATGCTGTCCAGGTATTCCTTCTTTGACCTCGCGTGGGTGTGGTAGAACCAGTCTGCGGCCTTGCAGTACTCGAAGAGTTCCTCGGGCTTGAAGTAGAGGTTTATCTCCCTCTCGGCGCTCTCCGGGCTGTCGCTGGCGTGGATCACGTTGTAGATTGCATCTCCAACGTCGAGGCCGTAGTCGCCCCTTATACTCCCTGGCTCGGCGTCCTTCGGGTCGGTGGCTCCTGCCATCTTCCTGACGACGCTTATGGCGTATCTTCCCTCAACGACCATAACGACGCTCGGAGCCTTGGTTATGTAGTCGATGAGCGGCTCGAAGAAGGGCTTACCCTTGTGCTCCGCGTAGTGCTTCTCGGCAAGCTTCCTGTCAATCCATATCATCTTCATTCCGACGATCTTGAGACCGCGCTTCTCAAAACGGCTGATGATTTCCCCCATGAGGCCCCTAACGACGGCGTCGGGCTTCAAAATAATGAGGGTTCTTTCAATCTGTTTGTCTGCCATTGGCAACACCGAAGTTGATACTCGGGGGGGTTAATAGGTTTTGTGTAGTCAAACTCCATCCATGCTAGGTACCTTCTCGCGACCTCTTGCTTGTAGGACCCGCTGTATGTGAGCTTTCCGCCTTCAAGAACGACCATCTGGTCTATTCCAAGGTTTAGGGGTATGTGGCTGGCTATGAGAAGGCCAGTCTTCTTGGGGAGTTCGTTGAGAGCATTCGCTATGATTATCCTGCTTGTCGCATCAAGGCCGCTGAATGGTTCATCCATTAGGATGAGTTCTCTCTCAGAAGCCAGGGGTTCTATCATCGCAACTCTCCTCCTAAGGCCCTTTGACAGCTCGCCCACCCTTTTAAAGGCATGATCTTTAAGTCCAAGCGTTTCAACGGCGTTTTTTACGGGCTCAGAACCGTAGAGTTCGGAGAGGTAGTCGATGATGCTGGAAACTCTCATCATGTAGGGAATGTCTTCAACGTCTCTCACATAAAGCATTTTGGAGTAGAGCTCTGAGGGATCTTTAAATGGATCTAGACCGAGAACCTTTACTGAGCCTTCGGTTGGTCTCAGGATTCCGGATAAGACTCTCATCAGCGTTGTCTTTCCTGAACCGTTTGAGCCGAGGAGGAGAACCCTGTTGCCCTTCAGGTCGAGCGTTATCCCGTCGAGGGCGACGTTGTAGCGGAATTTCACCGTGAGGTCTTTAACGCTGGCAAGCTCACGAGCGGGCATCTACTACCACCTCCGGCCCGTTTCTGCTTGGCATAACCTCGCAGGAGTTCGGGATATCCAATGTAACGTGGAAGTAGAGGAATGGATCCTTCCTGTCGAACTCAAAGTTCACCCGCCCGTTTCCCCGAAAGACCTTTCCATCCATGGTAACAACTTCGATGGCGTAGCTGGTGTTTTCGGGACAGGTTATGTTGGCTATGTAAAGGCTCAGCTTAGTTTTTCCAGCTTTCATCGGCCAGAAGACGTCGAAGGAGTAAGTAACGTTTTTGTCGACGGCCCTGCCGAACTTCAGAAGCTGGTCTGCCTGGTCGAGTCTTATTTCGGCGTGCATCGAGCACTTCAGGGGGCTCCAGTATGGTATCCCGAGGACGGCGACCGAAGCGGAGAGCAGGAGGGAGAACACAACTATAATCGTAAGGGTTTTTGACCAGTTCATACGCTCATCCACCTCCTGTGGAAGGAGTAGAGCATAAAGAGGAGAAGCCCGACTGAAGTTCCAAGGTAGGCCCACACAGTCCTCCATTCAAAGCCGAGCTTTCCGGAGAGGAGGAAAGTCAGGAGGAGGGTGAAGACTATGGAGAGGTCGAGCCTGCCCCACAGGATGTATGTTGAGTAAACCGCGAGCGTTGCCGTCAGGAGGAGTGAAACGAGGATTGAGGAGAGAAGGATGAGTGAGCCCCGGCTTATTCCGGAGAGCCATTTGAGAGATACCACCCCGATGGGAAAGAGGGCGGAGAACGCCAGGGGTAGGAAGATGAGGAAAGAGGCCGCGAGTCCGATTAAAGCAGTCCTGGCAGGAGAAGCCCTCTCCCTGAAAAGAAGTGGAACGAACGAGGTTCTTGTTCTGTACATTAGGGGGAAGAGAGCTATCATTACCGCCACGACGTAGACGGAGGAAACAAGACCGGAGTTCGACCACACGAGGGCCCCGAAGAGACCCGCTATCTTCTGCTTCATCGTGAGGTACTGTGAGGCATAGTAGTCCGGTGCCTTCTCCTGAACCTGGCCGGAGAGGTGTCCTGGGGCCCCGAGGATGGGAGTTACGGAGCCCCCGATGATAGAGGCTTTGTAGATTGAATCCGCCGCTATGTAGGATGTGACTGCCGCGACAATCACGGCCGCCAGAATAACTGCCAGTATCTCAACGTGGAGATAATCCGAAAACGCGTTCTTTATCAGGGCCTTCATCCTTTCAACCTCCCTGAATAAATATCGATGTTGCGGGGAAACTTGAAACTCTAAAGATAAAAGTGGATAAAAGAATATGAGAGTTCATTTCCTCTTCCTCCAGAGCCAGACGGGGATTAACGCCAGCGGGAGGAGGAATGCTGGGCCGCAGATGTGTGTGTTCTTATCTGATTTGTTGGATGTGATGGCTCGGGATGTAGTGTTTTCAGTCTTTGCGTCAGCTGCTGGAGCCTGAGTATCCTTTAAATCCTCAGGAACGCTAAGGCCACATGCATTCAGCTGTTTTATTACGAACGGATAAAGAACCTCGAACCTGCTCACGTTAACAGTGTCCTGGGTTGATATGTTGTACATTATATTCATTACCTCATTTATAAGGCTGTTTCTGAGGTACTCAATGCACTGACCTACAGTCTCCCAGCTGGTCGTGATGTTCTCTGGCGTGTAAAGGGAGGGGTCGTACTCCACATGGAGGAAGGGCTCCGAACCGTTCACGAAAGGCTTTATGAGAATGTACGAGCCGTTGTAACCGGGGGGCAGGGGGAGGGTTAGCAAACCCCACGAGTCGGGGGGGACGTGGAAGTCAACGATGGCATATCTCTCGCCCCAAAAACTCCATATCAGGTATGGGCTTCCAGTAGACTTTAAGGCGTGGGAGAGCACAAGCTCTTTCAGGGGCTGGGGATCGTTGTCCCTGAGGTAGGCGAGCATCGCACTTTTTGCCTCGCTCTCGTTTACTCTCATACTTCCTCCGGTGATCGTTGGGACGGTGTAAGGTTTGTTGACCCAGGACATGACGTCAAGGACGGTTTTCGTGCTTCCGTTGAGCCTTACGTAGTCCCTCACGACTACAGCCGGTTGACCGAGGTAGTTCCCCTTTGGGTTGAGTATGTTTGATGTTACGTTCATGGCGAACCCTTGGATGTACGCGCTTGCTTTTCTCACGTCATCGCTTGCCTTAGCCTTTTCTATTACCTGTTCAACTATCCACGGGTTGGTCTCGACGGTTGATATGAACTGTTTCGTCCGGTAGAGGAGTCTCCTAATGTAGTTGTCCGGAGATAAGTACGGTGCGGGGAGGAGGGGAAAGAGGCCGACGTATTTTTTCTCTTCCCCATATATAAGGTATCCTTCTCCCGTGACTTTGTCGACGAGGAACTTGAGATGGAGCTCCCGCGGCCAACCAACGGCCGAGGGGTCACTTGTTCCGATGAAGTTCCTGGACTCAGGGCCTATGGTTATGTTGGAGAGCTCAACGAGCACGAGCTCGTGGGTCGAGTTGTACGGTCTGTAGATTATGGTTATGTTCGTGGTCTGGAGGTCGAGGGCTACCCTGTATGGCGTGCTGACGTAATAAGCAACTTTTATTGACTTAAAAGTCCTGTTAGAGAAGTTATGGGTAAGATCAAATGTGTGTACTCCCCTGATCACAATGTATGGGTTTGAGACGTTGGTACACCCTGTGTAGACGAGGCCAGAAATTAAAGCGTATGTGCCGTTGTCTATCTCAACTGGGGGATACCCAAATCCCAGTGGATAACAGTGGGGAGCGTTGACTGGAATCATTGAGAAGTTCTCGTTCATGGGCCAAAAGCGTATTGGAAGCGGTATGAACTGGGCGGAATCCGCCGTTGCAACCTGAGATGTTCCGATGACTACAAAAAGAAAGAGGAGGGACAGGAGCTTTTTCATTCCTTCACCTCCTCATATACTATTGGAAGTTCGCCCGTGCCAAGGCTGTTGTAGTCAACTCCGTCGGGGAAGCTCCAGAAGAATTCTACATAGCTCAAATCAAAGGGCTTTGTTTCAATCTTGGTGTATGTGTTCGATGGGAGCCCCTCTGGTCCGAGCCTTTCTGACGTTGGGCAGAAACCGTAGCACTTCTCGGTTAGTTCGTGGATAAGATAGCCTTTGTATCCAAGCTCAAAGCGGTACTGGCTCTGGGTGAAGCTCACCTCAACAACAAACTCGTTCGTCTGGCTTATACGCTCTACAACCTCGGCCGATAGAGAGATTGAGTTCTCAACTCCAGACCCGAGAAGTTCGAGTCCTGCCTTTACCTTTGCCTCAGCCGCTACCTTTGCTGAAGCTTCGTCCGTTGCCGAAACAATAACCCGGACACTTGCCGTTTCAGTTCCTCCTGTGGGTCCGGCGTACACATAGTGCTTGCTCTCACCATTGCTCGGGAATGAGACAGAATACCTTTCCCACCCTGTTACTCCGGGGAGCTTAATGCTTGTGTATGTCCCCCTGTTGTAGTCCGTTGCCCCAATTGCTCCGATGTACTTGAGCGTCTTTCCATCGTCTGTATAAAGGACAAGTGAGTGTGTTAACACGGCAACACTTGTGACCACATAGTCATCCCAGGGTATCCTTACCTTGACGTTCTGGACGTATCCTCCCTTTATGGTATTCTCGTACCTGTTGAAGTATGTCGTTGGAGAGTACCAAGTCTTTGCTCCTGTATACGCGGCGGTATCCTCCAAGCTTGCACTCAGGGCGCTAACTGGTGTCACTATGGCCGCTACTAAAACCAATATTCCGAGGAGGCTTGCCACCTTCTTCCACATGGCCATTCACCTCAGGGCACTACCGTGCCCATTTTCGATAATACCACTGTCATTTATAACTTTTTCGAATCTCTTAAGTTTTAAATTTAACTACTGAACCCCCTAATGTTTTTTTAGAAATAAGTAATCTTCCAATTGGAAATTTGGAGGTTTTCAGGTTCCCTCTGCCCGAGGTTCGGGTCTTCCCGGGTCATTCCTTTCTGTTTTAAGTCCATGAAACACATGCCACTTTCCCTCTCAGTACTCCACGCCCCTCCTGGCCAGAACTCCCCTTTGGTAAGGGTGCTTTACCTCCCTCATTTCAGTAACGTAGTCCGCCAGCTGGAAGAGCTCCTCAGGGCAGTACCTCCCAGTCAGAACGAGCTCGGTGTTTTTGGCCTTGCTCTCGATGAGCTCTTCCACTTCTTCCACTGAGAGCATGTTAAAGCCCAGGGCAATACAAACCTCGTCGAGGATGACTAAGTCCCACTCACCGCTTGAAACCGCCTCCTTGGCCCTTTTGAGAGCTCTTTTAGCTGCCTCTATGTCCTCCTCGCTCGGCTTTCCATGCACGAACTTTGGCAGGCCGTAGGACTCTATAACCGCCCCGCACTCCTCGATCTTCTTCTGTTCCCCGTAGGCCTTTGGGGCCTTCATGAACTGGATTATCAGAACCTTCCCGCCGGAACCGAGCATCCTCACAGCGAGGCCAAATGCTGCCGTCGTCTTTCCCTTCCCGTTTCCAGTGTAGATGTGCACCAAACCGAGTCTATCTCTCCAGCTCATTTTGTTCACCGAAGAAGTTTGGGAATGGAGTATTTATCCATTTCGGGTGATTAAGATAGACACTCGGATCTTGACTGGAAACTGGTAAAAGCCCTGCTTAAAACAGTGGCAAAATTGCTGAGAAAGAAAAATGAAAAATTCACTTCCTCCTCTTGGCCCTCTGGAGCCTGGCCTCCTGGAAGGCCTTGGTCCACTTAAGCTTTCTGGGATTTCTACCCATGAAGTAGTACTTCTCGCACTTGCTTGAGCAGAAGAACAGGACTCTGCCGTCGTTCCTGACGAACATCTTGCCCGTTCCCGGCTCGAACTCCCTTCCGCAGTAGGAGCAGACGTTCCAGCGGGCCATCTTCATCTCCTCCTCCTGATCTCTCTGGCCTCACGCTCGGTTTCTCTGAGTATGACTATGTCACCGACGCGGACCGGCCCCTTAACGTTTCTCCTTATGACCCTACCCTTGTCGCGGCCTTCGAGGATTCTAACCTTGACCTGGGTAACGCCACCGGTAACGCCGGTCCTGCCGACGATCTCAATAACCTCAGCAGGGTATCCTTCGTCACTCATACCTCACACCCCTAAATCTAAAATCCCCTCGCAGAGATGACCTTAAACCTTTCGTGAATGTTAAGGAAGGAAAAGGAGCTCACTTCATGAGCTCCTTGACCTTCATGGCGATGTCCTCAACGAGCTCGCGGGCCTTGCCCGGCTCGATGATAGCAACGCTGGCAGCTGGAACCTCAAGGCCAGCGGCCGCTCCAAGCTCCTTCTTGCTCGGAACGTAGACGTACGGGATCTCCTTCTCCTCGCAGAGCGGCGGGAGGTGGGCAACGATCTCTTCAGGGTCAACGTCCTCGGCTATGATAACGAGCTTGGCCTGGCCCCTCTCGACGGCCTTGGTGGTCTCGTTGGTGCCCTTCCTTATCCTTCCGGTGTCCCTTGCGATCTCAACGGCCTCAAGGGCCTTCTCGGCAAGCTCCTGTGGAACCTCAAACTTCACGTAGCTCGGCTTCGCCATCTTCATCCCTCCGAAACCTCATCGTTCATCTGTTTGCACCACCGACTCGGGCTGACCGCTTAAAAGGGTTTCGCTACTCAACTGGCCAGAACACAAACTCGCAGTGATCTGCGCCCATGGCCTCGCACTTGGTTTCCTTGCCCTCCCATCTCTTTCCCGTGAACTCCGTTAGGAACTGGGCTATTGAACCCGCGTAGTGGACATGATATGGCAGGGATGAACCCTTCCCTCCTGGAAAGAGGTTTTTGCCCGTTATCAATATTAGGTCGTCTTTGATGTCCACGATCTCCAGGGTGCCGCCCCCACTGGAGCGCGTTAGGAGCGCTATTTCTTCGAGTGCAGCCCTCAGGCTGTCGGTGCGCATTCTCGCGTCTTTTCCGAGCCCAATAAACTGCTTCTTGCCCCAGAGATAAAGGAACTCTTTGCCCTTCTCAGGCCCTAGGAACTCATAAGCAGTCTCTATAGTAGCCCTTTCGCTGTCTTCGGTGATTATTTCCACCCTATCCCAGTCAAGCCACAGAGTTCCATCGGATTCTGCTCTAAGCCTCTTTTTGATACCCTCCAAGGTAGCGTATTCTTCAAGTACGAGTTTTATCCCCTCTGAAGACCTTACGTATGGAAAGATCAGGTTTGCAGTCTTTAGTGGCTGAATGGAGCGTGCTATGTGAATCCTTCCACGGGACACTTCAAAGACATAGTCAAATGGTATCAAAGTAGCAGCTAGATCAACTTTCTCAAACACATTCCCGCAGAGAGCGGCCATGGCGGTTACTCCAGTTGACTTCACGGAGTTTATCAGACGTACCAGCGTTTTTATGTAGCCCTTTGGATTGGGCTGGAGGGTGTACTGGGCCGTTAAATCATCCACAACAAGAACGTCAAAATCTCCTTTTGAGAGGCGATCCCTAATTACGGCCGTTGTGATTCCTATATCGAGGGGGTTGGAGAGGATGTTCTCACCCTGCTTCTGGTCGGGAGCGTAGAGGTTGGTGTACCCGTCCAGGATAACCAGAGAACCGTTCTCTATGAAGGGGAGGTAGTTGATCCCATTGTGCTCAGCTTCTTTGATGAGAGTGTCAGGTGCTTCTCTAAACGCTACTAGAAGGACTTTTTTCCCGTCTTTAAGAGCGTTTAGAGCGACCTGATGCATGAGAATTATGTTGTCGTATTCGAGTGAACCAACGAAGGCAACGGCGGAACTCTCTATTATGCCGCCGTCAAGGGCATCGTCAACCTGCCTTATTCCCGTCTTTAGCATTTTTCTCACCCTCGCGGAGTTTGTTTGTAGAACTTATAATCTTTTGGTTAACGCTTGAGACATTTTGGGAAAACTATCAAATTAAATTGGATAAAAAATTTCAAAGCTCAGGAGCGGCCAAGCTCATCATCCAACTCAGGTTAAGACTCCTCATCATAGCCCCGATATATCTCGAGGCTCCTTCTGGCTCTCGCCTTCGGAATCTGGTGGCCCATTATGGCCACGATTTCATCTGCCCTGGCCTTCCCGTGGTGGAGCATTTTTCTTTCCGTCTTTATCTTCTCCACCCTGAAGGTGTAGCCCCCGACCTCGATGACTTCCCCAACGACGAACTCCTCGCTCCTTGGTACCTTCACCTTAAAGGCCTGGGTGATGCCCTTTGGAAGGTAGATAGAGACCTTTATGACCTTCGGGTAAGTTAAGCTCTCGCCCCAGAGGGTCTTGACTTCTTCCACCTTAGCCTTGTTGACCCTCTTGTCCCCCTCCAGCTCTATCCCTGTTATTCTGACCTCATCGTCCTCCGTCTCGACGATGTCCCCCACTTTTATTTCTTCACCCTCCGGAAGCTCGGCTTCGCTCTTGAAGCTCCTCTCGTGCTTGCTGACAATGAGAGGAACCTTCCTGAACTTCGGAAGGGTAACGTGCCAGACGTGGCCGCAGTCGTTACAGCGAAGGGTAAGCTCTCTCCCCCTCTCCCTGATGACCTCAACGTTCTCGCTACCACATTCAGGACATACGAAGGGCTCTTCCATTTCTCTCACCGGAATGGGAGAAGGGAAAACGGTTTATAAACCTGCCCCAAGGAGCCACTTCCAAAGGGGTATGAATTCAATATTCTTTCCATCAACGGTTTCCGCGGCCTCGTAATCCCACGTGATCGCCTTTAGATTCCCGCATCTAAGATGCCTGGAAGCAGAGATCAGAGCCTTTACTTCACGTCTCATCGTCTCTGGGTCGTCAACGCTCCAGCTGACCTGGATCAGCTCAGAAACCTTTGGCCCCCTCGAAACCACGAAGTCAACTTCTCCTTCACGTCCTTCCCAGTAATGAACCTCGATTAATGGGTCGGAGTAGTGCTTTCTCCTCAAGAGCTCAACAGCAACGATGTTCTCCAATCTGAAGCCGAAGTCCTCCACACCCAGAGCCTCCGCGAATCCAATATCAGCCAGATAGAGCTTTGGAGCGCTCCGAAGGGATTCAACGGTGTTGCCATGATACTTCCGAACGGGAACGACGAACCCGACGTCCTCAAGGTAGGAGAAGTACTCGTAGACGGTCGGCTTACTTAGTTTAACCCCCATGGATGACAGAAATCCGTGGAGCTTTCTAACCGAGGTTTTCCTGGCGAAGTTCCTTGTTATGACCCGTATTAGGGCCTTCATAGCGGAGCTTTTTTCAACACCATATCTCTCGATCAAGTCCTTGTAGACTATCAGGTCGAGGTACTCCTGGAGCGTTCTGATCTTGAGGAGGGGAGGGTAGTCCACTATTCCTGGGAAACCTCCGTATCTGACGTATTCGTCGAGGAAAGCAAAAAGCCGGCCCCTTCTGGCTTCGGTTAACGGAGAGGTCAGCTTAAACTCCTTGAACTCCAGGAATTCTCTAAAAGACAGTGGAAAGAGCTGAAACGACAGCGTTCTTCCCCTAAGGGAAGTTGCAATCTCCTTCGAGAGTAGTTTTGAAGAGGAGCCCGTTAGAAAAACTCTGGCGTTTCCCCTCTCCACCATCCGTCTCACGAATTTTTCCCATCCCTCTACAGCCTGCACCTCGTCAAGGAAAAGGTAGAGAACCCTGGCTCCGGGGTTGTGCTTATGATAGAGCTCAACTATGCTGGAGAGATCTTTGGCCGTCATTCCAACAAGCCTCTCGTCCTCGAAGTTAACGTAAAAAAGCCTTCTGAAGGGGAGCCCAGAACCCATGAGTCTCTTCATCGTCGCATAGAGGAGGTGAGTTTTGCCAACCCTCCTGAGGCCAAAGATAGAGAGGGCAGTGTCAAGGTTCGTGGGCAGGGCGAGCTCCCTCTCCTTCACTTCTGGGAGTCCAAGCTCCCAAAACTCTGCTATGACCTCTTCGAGCACCTCTCTCATCATATGTACAACTCAATTTTACCATATTTAAGTGTTTTTGTCAAACTCAACTTTACCATCAGAGCTGGCTACCCTCCTCGGGGTTCTTGATCTTCAACAGCGGGCAGACGTCCATGCACTCGCGACAGTGGACGCAGGAGTCCCAGTCAACGACTATCTTCTTGCTCCTTTCGTCGATGCTCAGCGCGTTCTCTGGGCATTTGCCGACGCAGACCCCGCAGCCAACGCACTCGTAGGCCCTCTTGACGAGGTAGTAGGCGCTCCAGGCCTCTTCCTCATTCGGAGCTCTGGCGGTTCTTGTGCCGGTTAGGAACTCAACCTGCCCCGCCTTGATAACGTCGCCATCGACTTCTACCTCACCGAGGATTGGGGCCACCTCAAGGAGCCTCTTCTTGTTGAGGACGGTGTTGAAGGTCAGCTCGTAGCCATCGTCGGTCTCTTCAATCTGGACTTTTACCGGCTCCCATGAGCGCTCCTCTGGAATATCAACACCCAGCTTCCGCGCTATTGACTTTTCACCCTTGCTGAGCTTCTTCCAGCGCCAGAAGCCGTAGGTTACCCACTCCTCTGGAAGGTCAAAGCGCTCCCTCCAGTACTCCAGCGCCTTCTTCCACTTCTCCCAGAGTTCGGGCTTCTCCCTCTTCAGCCTCTCGAACTCAGCCAGAGAAGCGCTTGGACAGAGGAAACAGCCTATTCTATCAAAACCGCGAGCGTAGAGCGGGTTGTACTTCAGCTTCCTGCTGAATATGTAGAGCCAGACCTCTATGGCCCTCCAGTGGAAGATCGGCGAGGCTCCTATCTCGTTCGGCACCCACTCGTTCCTCCACACGCGCGGCTGCTTGAACCTCTTTATGCTCTCGTACTTCCTCTGGCCGACGAACATCAGGACGCCCTTTGGGTAGTTCTCCTTTATGGCCATCGTAATCGGCCCGAGCTTCGTTACCTTACAGCACCAGCGGTAGTCCCTCCCCGGCGGTGAGAAGACATACAAAGCCCTCCAGAAGGCGTCGCCGGCGTCGGCCACTATGAACCTGACTCCCTTAGGCTCAAGCTCCTTTCTCAGCTCTTCAACGTATTGAACGGTTTCCGGGAATTCGATGCCCGTGTTGTTGAAGAAGACCGCGAAGTCGGTTCCAAACTCCTCCAGTGCCAGACCGAGAACCGCCAAACTGTCCTTTCCGCCCGAGAACGCGACCGCCTTCGGAAGGTCAGAGTACTTGTTAGCTACTCTCCTCATGAACTCCCTGCTCTTCACGACCTTCTCTTCAAGCGCTATACTGTTCGCCCGCAGAACATCCTCCATGGTGGCCTTCTTGCCCTCGCGGTAGTTTACTGCCTTCTGCCTCTTCGGCTTTACGCCGGTTCCTCTCTCTCCTCCCATCAGGGCATCGTAGTCCTTCTTTGCTATCCCAGTGGCGAAAACCTCTCCGTCTTCGGTAACAAGTATGACCTCATCCCCAACCCTTATGCTCGGATCCGCTTCGAGGACGCCAACTGCCATCAGGTTTGCGCCCTTCTTTATCGGCCCTACAGCTCCCTTGTCAACGACTATCCATTTCTTCATCTTCTTTCCGAAGCGCTTCCAGAGGGCGATGGCCCCCTCAACTTTCAGTCCGGCGTGCCACTTCAGCTCGAGCGGGTTGTACTTGACGTAGCCGAAGACGTAGCCGTCGAGGATTATCTCGTAGGCATCATCCTCGCTCGGGAGCTTGTTGAGGAGGACGATTTTTCCCTCCAAAATTTCGCCGATGTCAACGCCGTAGTGCTCCATGAACACTGAGCGGATGAACTCAATGTCCTTCTCAAAGGCGAAGCGCAGGTCTCCCGGCGGAGTGATGTTTAGCCTGAACACTCCTTCCTTTCCGTGAACCGCACAGGAGTCGCCGATGAGCGGGACGTTGCACTTCTCGCACCAGTTTATGTAAGCCTTTCCAAGGAAGACGGGTCTTCCCATTTTTCCCACCTGCTCACACATACGCTCGGGGTTTAAAAAGTAGACCCCACAAACCTGGGAAAGGCTTATAAGGAACTCAACATAGAAGAAGTCTAGAAATTTCGGGAGGTAGTAGTAATGGCTGGCTTTGCCGCCTTTGTAATATTCGTCCTGGGTCTGTTCTTGCTTCTGCTGTTGCTACTGGGCGTCAAGATAATCCGGCCCTACGAGAAAGGTCTGGTGGAGAGGCTCGGAAAGTTCAACAGAATCCTCGACCCCGGTGTACACTTCATAATCCCTTTCATGGAGCACGTCAAAAAGGTTGACATGAGGGAGCACGTCATTGATGTCCCCCCTCAGGAAGTCATCTGTAAGGACAACGTCGTCGTAACCGTTGACGCCGTGGTGTATTATCAGATAATCGACCCGATAAAGGCCGTCTACAACGTGAGCAACTTCCTGATGGCCATCGTCAAGCTCGCCCAAACCAACCTGCGTGCCATAATCGGTGAGATGGAGCTCGATGAGACTCTCTCTGGTAGGGACATAATCAACGCCCGCCTGAGGGAAGAACTGGACAAGATAACCGACCGCTGGGGCGTTAAGATAACCCGCGTCGAGATACAGAGGATAGACCCGCCGAAGGACATCCAGGAGGCGATGGCCAAGCAGATGACGGCGGAGAGGGAGAAGAGGGCCATGATACTCCTGGCGGAAGGTAAGAAGGAGAGCGCCATAAGGGAGGCCGAGGGCCAGAAGCAGGCGGCCATTCTGAAGGCCGAAGGTGAGAAGCAGAGGCAGATACTCATCGCTGAGGGCCAGGCAGAGGCAATCAGGAAGGTGCTTGAGGCCCTCAGGATGGCGGACGAGAAGTACCTCACGCTCCAGTACATCGAGAAGCTTCCCGACCTTGCCAAGTACGGCAACCTCATAGTCCCGTACGACACAGAGGCTCTCATCGGCCTGCTGAGAATCCTCCAGAAGGTCAAGGACATGCCGCTCCCTCAGCCGCCGAAGAACGAGAAGGAAGAGCCCCAGGGAAGTGGTGAGAACAGCGAAGAGCTTGAAAAGCCTAAAGACATGACGGAGTGAGGGGCCATGGACCCCTTCCCGATTTTTCTCCTCATCCTTGGACTGCTCATAATCCTGCTCGACATGATGGTTACGGCATTCATAACACCCATAGGGGTTACCTTTGCCGTTCTTGGGATTCTCTTAGGCTTCGGCTGGAACTTCACGGAGAGCTTTGTCGTTGCGTTGATCTTCGGCGTCCTCGCCTACATCCTCGTCGGCAGGTACATCAGAAAGGACGTCGTGGACATTGGAGAAAAGGAGAAGAAGTACACCTTCGAGCTGGTAGGGAAGAGGGGGAGAGTCGTTAAAGTAGCGGAAGACCACTACCTCGTTGAGCTTGAGGGGGACAACTGGATAGCGCTCAGTGATGATAAGCTCGAAGTCGGGGACACGGTTGAAGTGGTCAAGGTTGATGGGGTCAAGCTGATCGTGAAGAAAGTCTGAGCCCAAACCGTTTTAACCCTTCTTTTTCACCTTCCTCGGTGAAACCGATGCACCCGGGCGGTTTTCTTGAGGTCATAACTGGCCCAATGTTTGCCGGAAAGACTACCGAGCTGATCAAAAGGGTCGAGAGACAGATTTTCGCCAAGAGAAAGGCAGCCTTATTCAAACCGGCCATAGACAATCGCTATTCCGAAAGGGAAGTCGTTGCACACAACGGGCTCAGGTACGAGGCCTTCGTAGTGCCGACTACCGAGGAAGGGGTGGAGAGGATAAAGGAGATAACGCTCAATGAGGGCTACGAGGTCATTGGAATAGACGAAGTTCAGTTCTTTCCGATGTCAGTTGTGGAGGCCTTAAACGAGCTCGCCGATCAGGGAATTTACGTCATAGCCAGCGGGCTCAACCTCGACTTCAAGGGCGACCCGTTCCCTGTGACGAAAGAACTCCTCGTGAGGGCGGACAACATCGTCTATCTGACGGCGGTCTGTACGGTCTGCGGAAAGCCCGCGACGAGGAGTCAGAGATTGATAGACGGGAAGCCCGCTCCAAGGAATTCGCCGGTTATCCTCGTTGGGGGAAGGGAAAGCTACGAAGCAAGATGCAGGGAGCATCACCTCGTTCCCGACGAATGAGATATTTAAATGGTAAACACAAAAAAGCTTAAAAACGAATTTCCAAAGCATGAACAGGCAAAAGGAGGGGGTGTAACTATGGCCAGGAACAAGCCGTTTGCGAAGAAGCTCAGGCTCGCCAAGGCTGCAAAGCAGAACAGGCGCGTCCCTGTTTGGGTTATTGTGAAGACCAACAGGAAAGTTATCACTCACCCGAAGAGGAGACACTGGAGGAGGACAAAGCTTAAGGAGTGAGGTGATGTAAATGCCGATCAAGCCCGGTGAAGAGGTCATATTCGTCGTCCCGATAAACAAGATCAAGAAGAGGGTTCCCCGCTGGAAGAGGGCGCCCAGGGCTGCCCGCTTCGTCCGTGAGTGGATAGCCAGGCACGCCAAGGCTGACGAGGTCATAATCGGCACCGACGTCAACGAGAAGATCTGGGAGCGCGGCGCTGAGAAGCCGCCAGGAAAGCTCCGCGTCAAGGTTGTCGTTGAGGAGAGCGAGGGGAAGAGGATAGCCAAGGTCTCCCTCGCCTGACTTTAACCACTTTTTAGAGGTGACGAGATGCACATAGAGAGACTCGATTTTGAGAACTCCCCATATCTCGGTGTTTACGGGCGCGCAACTGACAGGGTTCTTCTCCTGAGAGAGGGACTGGGTGAGAAGAAGCTGGAAGTCCTGAGAGAAGTTCTCAAAGTCCCGATCATCGAGACCAGCATCATGAAGTCGAGGATAGTTGGAATATTCGCCGCCGGCAACTCCAACGCAATCATCGTCCCTTGGTACATCTGGGACGCTGAGCTTGAGAGAATCAAAACTGCTCTCAACGAGTTCGGTATTGACATGGACGTTGTCCCCTTTAAGAGCAGGCTCACAGCCCTTGGCAACCTCATCCTGACCAACGATAAGGCCGCCCTCGTCAGCAAGGAGTTCACGAGGGAGGAGGCAAACGCGATAGGCGAGATACTGGGCGTTGATGAGGTCGAGAGGGGAATGATAGCCAGCTACCGCTCAGTCGGCAGCGTTGGCGTCGTCACGAACAAGGGCGGGCTCGTCCATCCCGAGGCAACTGACGAGGAGCTTGAGTGGCTGAGCGACCTCTTTGGCGTTGATATCTACGTCGGCACAGCCAACATGGGCGTTCCATTCGTTGGCTCATGCATGCTGGCCAACTCGTATGGTGTCGTTGTCGGGCACCTGACGACTGGTCCTGAGATAGTGAAGATCGAGGAAGCCCTCGGCTTCCTTGGTTGAAGCAAAGCTTAAAAAATGGCCTGAGTAGTGGCGGAGGAAGGAGGTGTGAAAAATGGAGGTCAAGGTTTTCCGCGTCAAGGGTACCTTTGAGAGGCTCGGAAAGAAGCAGCCTTTCACCAAGGAGTACAGGGCCCTCAAGGAGGAGCACGTAAGGGAGCTCGTTTACTCTGACATCGGGAGCAAGCACAGGGTTCCGAGAACAAAGATATGGATTGAGAGCATCGAGGAGATAAAGCCAGAAGAGGCCGAGGACCCGGTCGTCAGAAGGCTCAGCCTCGAGCTTTGACCTTTTCTCTTTAAGAATAGGCCATCATTTTAAAGGGACTGTTCATTGGATAAAGCTTGGGCTCGAGACTTCAGAAAATTCGAAGAAATCTTCGAAGGGAAAGAAGTGAGCTCGGCTCTTTTTCTTCATCATTATCAATCAGATACCCTAGAGCTCGTCATCGCTCGTTTTACTCTCCAAACCGAAAGTTAAAAGGATAGCGGCTCGGCCAGTATGCCCCTCATCACCCTTCAGCTATCGTGAGGTTCGTCATCGCCGCGTTGCCTGCCTACAACTCGCTTAAAACCTCTTCGTACACTTTTTCTATCTCGCCCGCAACAACCTTCCAGGAGTAGCACGTTTCAACGGCTTTTCTCCCGGCTTCTCCAAACTTTTTGGCAAGCCCTTTGTCGGAGAGGAGCTTTAAGACTGCCTCGGCAAGTGCCGCTTCGTCGCCAGGGGGGACGAGTATGCCGCTTTCACTTTCTTTAACGACTTCAGGGATCCCACCAACCGTTGTCGTGACAACTGGAATTCCAGAGGCCATCGCCTCAAGCACTACTATCCCAAAGGCCTCTGCCGTTGTTGATGGCAGGACAAAAACATCTGCGGAAGCATAGAGCTTCGGAAGAAGTCCATCAGGGACGTAGCCCATAAATCTCACGTGGTCTTCAATGCCCAGGAATTTCGCCTGCGCTTTCAGGAAAGGAAGCATCTCGCCAGAGCCGACCATAACAAGTGTGACATCTTCCTTTTCCCTTGCTATGTTCTGGAAGGCGTTGAGGAGCACGTGGGGCCCTTTCCTGAAGGACATCCTGCTAACGTAGAGAATTAAGTCTCCGTTTATTCCAAGCTCTTCTCTCACCAGTTCTCTCTCTTTATTGCTCAGTGGTCTGAAGCGCTCGTCATCGACGCCGTTCGGAATAACTCTAACTGGAGAATCCGTGAAGTGTTCTACGAACGCCTTCGCAGCCTTGCTAACGGCTATTATTTCATGGGGGTATTTTAGATAGTGGTTGAGGAGTGGAAAAGTCAACCCAAGGGCCTTCCATAGGGAAGACTCGTGGGAGAAGGATATGCTGTGGGTTGTGAGGAGTGTTGCCTTTTCGAGAGTTCTCCCGGCCTTAACCGCCTTCAGCGAGAGTGGAGTGAAGGCGTGGTGGGCGTGGACAACATCAAAATCCACGAGAAACTCGCCTAGTTCTCTGTTCGACTTCAGCCCGTAGGTTATGTTTATCCCGAGCACCGGACTGATGACACCCGGGACTTTAACCAATCCTACCCCCAGCTCTTCAAGCTCTTTTTCCTTTCCCGTTTTTAGATCATTAGTCACTATTGAAACGTCGTGGCCGAGCTTTTTCAGATAGATTGCAAGCTGGTGCATATGAGTGGCGACGCCGCCGATCTTTGGGTAGTACCAGTCGCTGACGAGGGCTATTTTCATTTTCCTGCACCCCTAAGACATCATCCACCGAGCACCAACCTGGCGGTGTGTGCAACCAATAAAGCCAGCATGAGAGCGTCCAACGTCCGGTAGTTTATCCTAAGCTTCACTGCCACTGCCCCAAGTGCTCCAAGGGGGGTAATCCCACCACCAGCAGGACAATTGAGGCCCAAGAGAATACCACAACAAGCGTTTCAGAGGCCTTTTTTCCAAGCGCTATCGGCGTCGTTTTGAGGCCCGCCTTAAGGTCGCTCTCATAGTCGCCGAGGTGGTTCCTGAGCTCGAGGGCAAAGGAGTAGAGGGTAACGCTGAGTGCTATAAGCGCCTCGATGCCTGAGATTCTCCCGTCCATTGAAGCGCCGTAGAGGAAGGGAAGCCCGCCGAAAAAGAGGCCATGAGAGAGCACATCAACCACCGGCCTCGCCTTCAGCCTCGGCGGTGCGGAGTAGATGGTCGCGAGGAGAGTCATGAGAAGGTAAAAGATGAACATTAGGGTGTTCGTTCTGGAGGCGATAGCCGTTCCAAGCAGGGCAAGAACCACAGAGATTGCCACGCCTTCCCAAAAACTGAGCTCCCCGCTGGCTATTGGATTCCTCTTAACCTTATCTGGGTTCAGTGAGTCGGTGTCCACGTCGAAGCAGTTGTTTATTGAGAATGCGTACCAAACGAAGAACACCCCAGCTATAAAGGCCAGCAACGCCTCATCACGACTAACCCACTTCACGTTCATCAGTATCGCCAGACCAATGAGACCGATGTATGCCCGGCCCTCAAGCGGCCGGAAATTCCTTATAACAGCTGAAACAGATGCCATGGTATCACTCAATAGCTCCCAAAATAGGACATTATAAGTCTTTTCACCGCCAGGTTTTCCAGACATAAAAAGCATACGGTACCACAAAGGGGAAGAAAAGAAATCAGGCGTTCGCCTTTTCCTGCCTCTTCTTCGTGAGGTACTCGTGGATGGCCTTCGCGGCCTTCCTCCCATCACCCATCGCCAGGATGACGGTTGCCTCTCCCCTTATGGCATCTCCACCGGCGAAAACGCCCGGAATGCTGGTCATGAGGTTCTCATCAACGACGATCTTTCCGCGCTCGACCTTGAGGCCAGGTGTGTTGATGATGAGCCTGTTCGGGTGCTTTCCAATGGCGATAATGACGGTGTCCGCTTCGAGGGTTACGTACTCGCCGGTACCGACTATCTTCCTCTTGCCCCTGGCGTCCCTCTCATCGAGAGCCTTCATCTTCTCGAACTTGACTGCCTTGACCCTGCCATTCTCGTCGCCTATGAACTCGACCGGGTTGACGAAGTAGACGAACTTGATGCCCTCCTCCTTGGCGTGCTCGACCTCTTCCTCCCTGGCCGAGACGTCCTCCTCACCGCGGCGGTAGGCTATGGTCACCTCTGCACCGAAGCGCCTGGCGCTCCTAGCGGCGTCCATTGCGGTGTTTCCAGCGCCGATAACGATGACCTTCTTGCCAACGTAAACCGGTGTGTCGTATTCAGGGAAGAGATAGGCCTTCATGAGGTTGACCCTCGTGAGGAACTCGTTGGCGGTGTAGATTCCGTTGAGGTTGATTCCCGGGGCGTTGATTAGCCTCGGAGTTCCAGCACCGGAACCAATGAAGACAGCATCGTACTCTTGGAGGAGCTCTTCGATGGTAACTGTCCTGCCAACAACGTGGTCGGTGAGTATCTTGACGCCGAGCTTTCTGAGCTTCTCAATCTCCTTGTTCACAATCTCCTTCGGAAGTCTGAACTCGGGGATACCGTACATCAGGACTCCTCCGGGCTCGTGGAGGGCCTCGTAGATGGTAACATCGTAGCCGAGCTTCGCCAGCTCTCCGGCGGCGGTGAGGCCAGCTGGCCCAGCTCCGATGATAGCGACCTTCTGGCCCTTCTTCTCGATCTTCGGGATTATCTCAAAGAGAAGCTCCTCATCAATGCCCTTCTCGCGGGCGTAGTCAGCAACAAAGCGCTCAAGCTTGCCGATGTTTATCTTGTCGCCGACCTTGCCCATGACACAGTTCATTTCACACTGGTCTTCCTGCGGGCAGACACGACCGGTCGTAGCTGGGAGTGAGTTGCAGGCCCAGATGACGTTGAGGGCTTCCTTAACGGCCTTGTCAGGATCGTCGCGGTACTCAACGAGCTTGCTTATGAATCCAGGAATGTTGATGTGAACCGGACAGCCCTTGATACAGGGTGCATACTCGTAGGGGCACTGCAGACAGCGCTCGGCTTCCTTAACGGCCAGTTCGAAGGTGTAGCCGAGGTTTACTTCCTTGAAGTCCTTAATCCTCTCCTCCGGGGGCCTCTCGGGGGTCGGAACCCTCTCCTTGATGAGCTTCCTTCTCGGCATCACTGCTCACCTCCCTGGGCCTGGAGTTGCTTTAGATAGTGCTCAAGGGCGAGCCTCTCAAGCGGGGCGTAGAAACCCGTCCTGTGTATCAGCTCGTCCCAGTCGACCTTATAGGCGTCGAACCCAGGCCCGTCGATGCAGGCGAACTTCACCTCTCCTCCAACGGTAACACGGCATGCTCCGCACATTCCGGTTGCATCAACCATGATTGGGTGAAGGTCGGCGTGCATCGGGATTCCGAACTCCTTGACCACGTTGAAAATGGCCTTCTGAGCACCGGCCGGGCCGACGGTGAGCACCATATCAAAGTGCTCGTTCTCAAGGAGCTCCCTGACCTTGGCTGTGGCTCTCTTCACAAGCTCCTGCGCTATCTCGTTCATCCCCCAGCCGGGCTGAAGGTCAAAGCCCTCGACGATGTGCCTGGAGACGCTCTGCTCAAACTCTTCCCTCAGGATTACCATTGGGTTCGGGGAGACGTGAAGAGTGGTAACCTCGTTTCCTATCTCCTGCCAGGCCCTGGCTATCGGGAAAACTTCAACGATACCCGTTATGAGACCTATAGCCAAAACCCTTCCGAACTTCTCCATCGGGGCGGGGTTTCCGAGCGGACCGGCGACGTTGAGGATCTCATCTCCGGGCTTGAGCTCGTTGGCCATCCTCATGGTCGTTTTTCCGCGGACAAAGGTAATGAGGGTTATCCAGCCCTCCTCCCTGTCCCATGTGACGGGAGTTAGGGGGATCCTCTCTCCGTTGGGAAATGCCCTGACGATAACAAACTGGCCGGGCTGAACCTTTTTAGCGACGTGGGGAGCGTGTATCTTGTACCACACCTCATTCATGGCCAGCTCCTTTTTGTCGAGTATCTTGTAAGGCATAATGAACACCTCCGTACATGAGTCCAAACTTGGACATCTAAAGGTTCACAACTTTAAGTGCTTATAAACCTGTTGTTAACCAAAGGTTTAGGACGGCGAAGGTTTTTCAGCCCGACGGAAGGATAATGGAAGAAACGTTTTTAATTGACCATGAGAAGTGGGCTGGGGGTACGTATGAAGAAGGTTGCCTACACTTTCGCTGTAATAATGGCCGCCTTTGGCATGTTCCTTCCGCTGATCTATGGTGCAGTGCCAGCCCTCCAGAGGCTCCTGGGTGAGAACCCGCTCCTGAAATCGCTTGGAATATCGGTTATCTTCTGGGTTCTGGCATACGTTCTATTTGAGGAAGAAGAGAAGAGTGCCGACTTCACAGCTTCCTGAGGAAGGTTATGTAGCCCGTGTGTGCCAGCATCGTCGTCTTCGGCCTCATGCACTCTCTTTTGACTTCCTGCTCCCTAACGAGGACTTCCACAACCCTTGGCCTCATGAACTCTCCTTTGAACTCTTCAAGCGCCCTGAAAAAGCGGTGCACCTGGTTCATGCATGGGGTATAGGCAACAAAATATCCTCCCGGTCTGAGGACATCAACTGCATGCGGCAGGACGTTCTCAGGCTGGGGAAGGTCAAGGACTATGTGGTCGGCTTCTTTCTCATCTATCCCGTCGTAAATGCTCTTATTTTTCAGGACTACCCGATCGGAAAAGCCTGCTAACTCCACGTTCTTCTTTGCTATCTCGTAGAAGTCCTTTCTCACCTCGTAGCTTATTACCTTTCCCGTCGGCCCAACAGCGTTTGCCAAGAATATTGTGAGCGCTCCGCTTCCTGCCCCTGCCTCGATGACCGTGTCGCCCGGTGAAATTCCAGCGTAGGCTATGATTATTCCAGCGTCCTTAGGGTGGACTATCTGGGGACCTCTTCTCATTTTTGCTATGATGTCGTTGATGTCCGGCTTGAGAGCCGTGAAAGTCTCCCCTCTGTGGCTCTGAATTTTAGCGCCGTAGGGCTTTCCTATAAGCTCGCCCAAGTTCAAGATGCCAAGGTCAGTGTGGAACTCTTTATCCTCAACTTTCACAAGATACCGTTTCCCCCGTGGATCAACGAGAAGAACTCTATCTCCGACTGATATCATATTCTCTCTCCTCCGGCCACGATAATCTTCCCCCCAGAAACCTCGGCAACTTTTGTGCTAAGCTCTTCGAGGATTCCAATGTGTGCCTCGTTTAGTATGCTGGTGTTAACGAAGCTGATAATGGCAAGATCTCCCGCCGGTATTGTACCAACTGCAGTCAATATTGATTTCAGGGCTTTTTCAGGGTTGAAGTATATGTAGTGGGAGAGTCCAAAGACCACTGCGTACTTGGGCTTCCGAGGAAGTCTGGAAATTCTGCTGAGTATGGAATGGTAATTCCTTAAGAAGTTCTGCGGCTCATACGTGGGGACTATGTCCTCAAGCACTTCACCGTACGAGGCTGCTCCAGGTCCGATTTTAATGATCTTTATTTCCCTTATAACGTCGAGGATTTTCGTATACTCAACCCCGCTGGTCTTTGCAAACTTTCTCATGAGTATGTCACCAATACCCCAGAAATCTATTGACACGATTCCGTGGTCGTGGATGGAAGGTATTATCTCACCCCACGCTATTTTCTCCACGGGTGCATTGGAAGAGTACTTGATTAAAACAATGTCACCCGGCACTATAGCCCTGATAAAGTCATGAAGTGCTCCTTCATTAGACATTATTTATCACCAGAAGGGTTTTTAACGGCTCAACTTTTAAATCTTGCCGGGTGAAAGGAATGAAGTTCGTAGTGTGGCCGAGCGAGATAGATTCGCGGTTGCCTCGAAAATACGGCAGGCTAGTTAAAAAAGAGGTCGCCCTTGAAGCCCCCACCCCAGAGGAAATACGCGATGCCGCTGAAATTCTCGGTATGAAGGTCATTGAGTTCGAACCTGAAAAGCTGAATCCCAGACTGTCGGGCATCGATGAGGAGCTCAGGACAAAGGGAATGCTACGGATCGAGAGCCCATACCCCAAGGGCAAAAGTCTCAGAATGATTTGTGAGAAAATCAGAGAACTCAGGGCAAAGAAGCGCAAAGCCCACGGCAAGAGAAAGAAGAGGTAATCACTCCTCTTCTGTCTCCACTACTATTGCAGTGGTTGTGTCGATAACGCCGTCAATGTTGTGTATGTCGTGGAGTATCTTTCTGGTCAGCTCGCCGAGGTCCTTGGCCTCGATGTGGACTATCGCATCGTAGGGGCCGGTGACGGCGTCTGCCTTCGTAACTCCCGGCATCTTCCTGAGAGCCTCTATAACGCTCTCGACCTTTCCAATTTCAACAGTAAGCAACACGTAGGCCCTAACCATGGGAACCACCTCGGAGTTTTACGATATTATTTCAACGGGCGTTAATTTAAGCTTTTCGTACAAAGTTCCGGTCGGGTTTTCTAAAGTCCCCCAACATAGAACTAATAATTCCGAATTAAGCATTGACTTCTGGTTCTTCAGGCAAACGTCAACGGACCTCCAAATAGAACGCTCAGGCGGTAGGCATATAAAACCACTTTCCTCACTCCATCGGGATGTGAGAGGAGATGAAGGTTGATGAGCTTCCCATTGACGAGAGGATAAAACGCGTCATAAAGGAGAGAGGGATCGAGGAGCTTTACCCACCCCAGGCAGAGGCGCTGAAGAGCGGCGTTCTTGAGGGGAAGAATCTAGTGTTAGCTATTCCAACGGCGAGCGGAAAGACCCTCGTGAGCGAGATAGTGATGGTTAACAAACTTCTGAGCGAGGGTGGGAAAGCCGTCTATCTGGTTCCCCTTAAGGCACTGGCGGAAGAGAAATACCGTGAGTTCAAGGAGTGGGAAGTTCTTGGCCTCAGGGTTGCTGCAACGACAGGAGACTACGATTCAACCGACGAATGGCTCGGAAGGTACGACATAATAGTGGCCACAGCCGAGAAGTTCGACTCCCTCTTGAGGCACGGGGCGAGCTGGATTAAGGACGTTAAGCTGGTAGTTGCCGATGAAGTCCACCTCATAGGCTCCTACGACAGGGGCGCGACGCTTGAGATGATACTCACCCACATGCTTGGAAAGGCCCAGATTTTGGCCTTAAGTGCCACCGTCGGAAATGCTGAAGAGCTCGCGGAGTGGCTGGACGCTTCTCTTGTTGTGAGCGATTGGCGCCCGGTGGAGCTGAGGAAAGGTGTCTTCCACCTCGGCCAGCTCTTCTGGGAAGATGGGAAAATCGACCACTACCCCGAGAACTGGGAAAGTCTCGTACTGGACGCCGTAAAGAAGGGAAAGCAGGCCTTAGTTTTCGTCAACACGCGCAGGAGTGCCGAGAAGGAGGCAATCTCGCTTTCATCCAAAGTTTCAAAGCTCCTCACAAAACCCGAGACCAGAAGGCTTGAGGAGCTGATCTCCTCCATAGAGGACAACCCAACCACTGAAAAGCTCAAGAGGGCGCTGAAGGGAGGAGTTGCCTTCCATCACGCCGGCCTGAGTAGGGCAGAGAGGACGCTGATAGAGGACGCCTTCAGGAACGGCTTGATAAAGGTGATAACGGCGACGCCGACGCTCTGCATGCATCCCGATACATATGTGGTCACCAAAAGCGGTGCAAAAAAGGTCTCAGAGCTGACTGAAGGCGACGAAGTCTTGACGCACACTGGGACGTTTAAGAAGGTGATCCAACCTCTGAGAAGGGAGCACAAGGGAAGACTCCTTGTTATAAAGGCCTACGGGACAGTTCCAGTTAAGATCACTCCTGAGCACATGGTCTGGGTGGTAAAACAGATACGGCACAAGTCCCACTACTCCGACGGAAGGCAGGTTATATGGTGGGAGTTTGAGGGGCCCGAGTGGATGACCGCCCAGGAGCTGAAGGAGAGGCTTGAATCTGAGACTGACCCAAAGGTTTCCTACATGCTTCTCCAGCCGATTCCAGAGCCCTCTGTTGATGCGGACAAAATTCCCCTGAGAAAGGAAGTTTACGTTGTCAACCAGCACGGAAAAACGGACAAGCTCCATCCTTCCGTAAAGAGGACGCCCGAATACCTCCCACTGAACTTTGAAACTGCCCGCCTAATCGGCCTGTGGATAGCCGAGGGTTCTACCTCAAAGAATGGTGTGATAAAGTTCGACATCAGCTCCAACGAGGAAGATCTTACAGAGTTCATAACCGGAACGATACGGAAATATTTCCCTCACGCCAAAATAGTTGTCAAAGACCACGAAAGAAACCGGCGGACTGTGAGGTTCTGCAACAAGCGCTTTGCAGAGTGGCTTCGCGAGAATATAGGACATGGGGCGGACAACAAGTCAATACCGCCACTCCTCCTTTTGAACAAGAACAGAGAGGTAAGGTTGGGGCTTCTTAGGGGGCTAATTGAGGGCGATGGATACGTGAGGAGAGAGTCCCAGAGGAGAGCCAACTACATATCATACTCCACTGTCTCCCCTTCCCTCGCCTACCAGCTCCAGCTCCTTGTGGCATCACTTGGATACACTTCCTCGATCCACAGGAGCATAAGAACTGAGGGCATAGGCAAGACCAGGAAACCAATCTACGACGTAAAGGTCAGCGGAAAAAGCTACTACTCCCTCCTTGAAGAGCTTGGGTTCGAAGTCCCCCAAAGGGGAAACAGGACGTACAACGTCAACAGGACTTGGAAGAACTACCTCCTCTTAAAAGTCCGCTCCATTGAAGAAGAAGAGTACGAAGGAGACGTCTACAACCTTGAGGTTGAAGGGGACGAGAGCTACAGCGTCGGCTTCATCGTTCACAACTCGGCTGGGATAAATCTCCCCGCATTCCGCGTAATAATCCGCGATACGAAGAGATACGCCAACTTCGGCTGGACTGACATTCCCGTTTTGGAGATACAGCAGATGATGGGAAGGGCTGGAAGGCCGAAGTACGACAAGATCGGTGAGGCCATTATCGTCGCGAGAACCGAAGACCCCAAGAAGCTAATAGATAAGTACATCCATGGAAAACCCGAGAAGCTCTTCTCGATGCTGGCCAACGAGCAGGCCTTCAGGAGCCAGGTTTTAGCTTTAATAACCAACTTCGGCGTCGAGGACTTCAGGGAGCTTGTTGACTTCCTTTCAAGGACTTTCTACGCCCACCAGAGGGGTGATACTTCATCGCTCGAGTACAAGGCCAAGGACATCGTCTACTTCCTCATAGAGAACGAGTTCATCGACATGGATATCGAGAACCGCTTCATAGCCCTCCCATTTGGAAGGAGAACCTCCCAGCTCTACATAGATCCACTCACGGCGAAGAAGTTCAAAGATGCTTTTCCAGCTATCGAGAGAAATCCGAACCCCTTCGGCATATTCCAGCTCCTCGCATCAACCCCGGACATGGCCACGCTAACAGCCAGGAGAAGAGAAATGGAGGATTACCTGGACTTAGCCTACGAGATGGAGGAGCACCTGTACTCGAACATCCCCTACTACGAGGACTCCCGCTTCCAGGGGTTCCTGGGACAGGTTAAGACTGCCAAAGTCCTCCTCGACTGGATAAACGAAGTCCCAGAGGCTAGGATATACGAGACCTACAACATAGACCCCGGCGACCTCTACAGAATCCTTGAGCTTGCGGACTGGCTGATGTACTCCCTCATCGAGCTCTACAAGCTCTTCGAGCCAAAGGAAGACGTCCTTCAGTACCTCCGCGACCTCCACCTCCGCCTGAGGCACGGTGTAAGGGAGGAGCTCCTTGAGCTGGTTAAGCTGCCCAACATTGGAAGGAGAAGGGCGAGGGCGCTCTACAACGCCGGTTTCAGGAGCGTTGACGACATACTGAGGGCTAAGCCGAAGGATCTCCTCCAGGTGGAGGGAATCGGTCTGAAAATCCTTGAGGGAATTTACAGACACCTCGGTGTCGAGTACACTATCTCAGAAAAGGAGAAGCCAAAGATGAGGAAGGGAAACCTCTACGACTTCCTCAAATAGCCTCTCCCTCCTCTTTTTCGATAGTAAGAAGACTGAAGATGTTCCTCCCGGGTTCAAAACCGTTCTCGACTGCCCTGTTGTAGAGCTTTCCTCCCGTTCTCTGGCCGAGGAAATAGGCCAAGACAAAGATTAGGATGAACGGAATTCCCGAGGCATTCCAGCTCAGCCCCGCAAGCCTTCTCAAGACTATCACAAGTGGGACGGGGAGATGCACTGCCAGCGCCCACTCCAGCCTGCTTCCACTTCTCTTCGCGTGTGTCCTCCAGAAGCCGAACGGGATGTTTACGAGGAACGTAATTATCAGGCCAGCAATGAACCATATCATGTTCATAGATACCACCTTTCCAGTTTTTAAACTGAACCTTAAAAAATTTTGTCCACCTAACTACCCATCAGGTTTTTAAGCGGGTTTCCAGCTACTTCGGGTGGGCGCGATGATAGTCATAGTAACCGGAATGCCGGGTTCTGGGAAGAGTAAAATCGTAAAGGAGTTTGAGAAGAGAGGTTTTCCAAGCGTTTCTCTCGGGGACATCGTCAGGGAGGAAACCCTAAAGCGCGGTCTTGAGCTTACCAAGGAGAACGTTGCCAAGGTCAGCATACGGTTGAGGCAGGAACTCGGGCAGAACGCCGTTGCAAAGCTCGCCGTCGAAAAAGTGAGAGCGCTTTTAAAAGGTTCGCAAGTCGTCGTTATAGACGGTGTTCGCTCTCTCGACGAAGTTGGAACTTTCAGGGGGGCTTTTCCGGAAGAGAAAATCATTATAGTTGCAGTCCACACACCACCGAGGCAGCGCTTTGAGAGGCTCAAAGCGAGGGGTAGGCACGACGACCCGCAGACCTGGGAGGACTTTGAGGAGAGGGACTGGAAGGAGCTCCGCTTTGGCATCGGAGGAGTTATAGCGATGGCCGACTACATGCTGGTGAACAACGGCTCCAGAGAAGCGTATGAAGCTGAAGTGAAAAAGCTCGTTGATGAAATTATCTCGAAGCTTTGAGAAGCTTTTTAATCCCCTTCCCCAATCCAGGCAGGGTGAGACCATGAGCGAGCTGTTTGAGGAAGTTGAGGTTGAGGCTTACGTTTACCCGACGGAGGATATTGAGAAGGTAAAGAGGGCGATGCTCAACCTGATTCCCGATCTGGAGTTCGAGGCCTTTGACAGGGGGGACTATATAATCCTCACCGGAAAGACCAGGGGCAGGAAGGCCCTCAGCAGGCTCTATGAACTCTTCAGGGGGCAGGCGATACTTGATACTGCGAGGAGCTTCCTTGAGGAGGGCTACTTCGGCGAGGAGATAATCATCAAGGTGAACAAGCAGGCCGCTTATGCAGGTGTCGTGAACTTCAACGAGGAAAGCCCGCTCGGCCCGATAACGATAATCATAAGGACGAAAGACCCGCAGAAGCTTATGAAGTGGCTCGCTCCAAGGACTAAAGACGGCGTTCCGATAGAGTGAAAAAGAAAGGGATTACCTCCTCTTCTCCCCCCAGCTTATCTTCGCCGTCAGAACCTTTTCGCTTGAGAAGACCCTCGCCGTCAGGTAGAGGGTGACGAGCGCCACCACGGCAAGGTAAGCGACGCTGAATAGCATTGGGGCGTACTCGCCGGTTATGGCGTACCTGTAGGCCGCTATCGGGTGGGTGAACGGAATCGCCAGCAGGCCGTAGCGGGCAAAGACCGGAAGCTGGGAGAGGTCAACGAACATCAGCAGGAAGGCCGGAAAGGCCAGCGGCAGGATAACCGAACTTACAACCGTGTTGGCGCTCTGAACGTCCTCAGCGTAAACAGCTAGTAGCATAGCTAGAGAGAGCGCGAAGACTATCGTTAGGAACACCACGAGAGCGAATAGTAGCATCCCCTCGGGAGTAACCCCAAGGCCAAGGTCACTTAGGCTTATCCCCGTCTCGGTCTGGAAGGTTCCGAGATAGCTCCTCAAACCGACCATGTAAGCTAAAGCCGCGATGAGGCCCATAACCGCCGTCCCAGTTATCTTCGACGCCACTATCGTTGTTCTCTTCACAGGAAGGGTCAGCAGGGTCTCCAAGGTTTTGTTCTCCTTCTCGGCCGCCACCGCTCCAGCCGACATCTGGGCGGTTATTGTGACCATCAGGAACACTATGAGTGGAAGGCTGGTGGACTGGGAGGCGAGGACGGACGAAACGAGTGAGGGTGAAACGTCCACCACCCTGCCGCGAATAACCGACCTGCTGACGGCTTCAATGGGCTTCAGAACGGCATCTGGGTTCTCAAAGCCCGCGTTCTTTATTTTTATCTTTGCAAGCTCTTCTGAAAGCACGTCAAGGACAACCTTTATCCTCGCCTCGCTGACGCTCTCCCTGATTCCCGTTCCGATGGTGTTGAATATGCCGTATATCTCCACCTCAGCCTTCTGGTTGTTTTCTATCGCCGTGCTGAAGTTGTGTGGGATAACGACAAGGACGTTTTGTTCCATGGCCGAGGCTTTTTCGAGGGCTTCTTCAGGCGAGGACGCGCTTATAACGGTGACCGTCACGTTTGGAGTAACGTTGAGGGCCCGTATCAAGAGCTCGCCGTACTTTCCGTCGTCGAAGTTGGCTATCGCGACGTGGGTTTCCTTCTGAGCCTGCTCCATCCCAACCTGCATCATTTTTCCTAGAGCAGGATAAAGCACGAGGGGGACAATGATTAGGCCGAAGAGGAGCTTCTTGTCCCTGATGAGGTTCATTATCTCCTTCTTAGCCAGCACCCAGAAGTCGCTCATGAACCTTCACCTCCAACTGGCTCTGGAATCTCGACGCCAACTGCCCTCATGAAGACCTCCTCGAGGTTCTCGGCGTCGTACTTCTCCTTCAGCTCGGCTGGAGTTCCTGACTCGACTATCCTTCCCTCGTTTATCAGGGCGACTCTGTCGCAGAGGAACTCGACTTCAAGCATGTTGTGGCTGGAAACAAGGAAAGTAACGCCTTTCTCCCTGGCGAAGCTCTTTATCGTCTTCCTTATCGTGTAGGCGTTGACTATGTCTAGGCCGCTCGCTGGCTCGTCGAGGATGGCCAACTTCGGCATGACCATGAGCGCTCTCGCGAGGAGAAGCTTCCTCGTCATTCCCTTGGAGTACGTCGAGACCTTGTCCCTGAGTCTGTCTCCGAGGCCTGCTATCTGGACTCCACGCTTGACCATCTCTTCCGCTTTCTTCTCGTCCTTCGCGTAGAGCCTCGCCATAAAGCGGAGGTACTCAAGTCCGGTCAGGTTCTTGTAGGCTCCCGCCTCCTCGGGCAGGTAGCTTATCAGCGCCCTCACTTCCTCCGCTTCCTCAACGACGTCGTGGCCAAAGACTTCTGCTTTTCCACCGGTGGGGCGGAGAAGTGTGGCAAGTATCTTGAGCGTGGTGCTCTTCCCAGCGCCGTTTGGGCCTATGAGTCCAAATATTTCGCCTTCCATAATCTCAAAGCTTATCCCCTTCAGGGCCTTGACCTTTCCGTAGTCCTTTTCAAGGCCCTCAACGAGGACTGCCTTCATTTGGATCCCCCCAGTTTGTAAAGGAGCAGACCAAGAGTCGCGAGCAAAGCGCCGAATATGACAACCTCATTCAGTCCCGAAAAACCTCCGATTATGGCGATGCCGAGCCCGCTTGAGACTCCAAGCCAGCCGTTCCGTGTGCGGGCATTTTTGAAGGAGTGGCCGAGAGCAATCAGGAGAGACCCAAACATCACAAGCCCTATGTAGAGTGCGAAAAAGAAAGGATTGATCGTCGTGCAAGCCTCTCCACTGGGGAGCACCGTGCAGGCGGCCCTGTCAATTGGAGGTCGAATAACCGAAAGAGCCAAACCAAGGGCGTAGAGCACCCCTCCAGCCAGTTTCTCGCTGACATTCATTCTAATCACCTTCGTAAATGAATATGTCCTCAATATTGAGCCCAAAAAACCTTGCTATCTTAAAGGCGAGCTTGAGGGATGGGTCGTACTTTCCCTTTTCAATGGCGATTATCGTTTGTCTCGTGACGCCGAGGGCCTTTGCGAGCTCCTCCTGGGTCAGGCCCCTTTCCTCCCTCAGCTCGCGGAGGCGGTTCTTCACTCACATCACCCGTTCGTACCAGTGCTGGGAGACAAGGAGCACGAATGCACCCACGACCAGGGGGATGAGGAGCATAGTTGCTGTTCCAGTGTTCCCGTTGCTGTACTCCCAGAGGTATTCGGCAAAGAGGAGGGCGCTCATCAGGGCGTAGGCGTTCCTCGTGCTCCTGGCGTTTATCATCTCAGTTCTCTCGTCCTCTATCCTCTCCACACGGGAATTGTAGTACCAGTTAAGGGCGTAGGTCAGCAGGATGCCTAGGAGGAATATCCCAACCGCAAGCAAGCCCTTCCCGGACTTCACGGAATAGGCCAAGCCGATCACAATACCGGTTACTAAAACCACGAGCAGCTCTTCGTACTTCAGCATCACATCACCTCCTCGTAGTGCGCCCTCGCGAAGAGCGGGAAGAGGGCGTAGACGAACATGAAGAGGCCGCTGACGATGGAGGCACTCTTCCAGAATGGGTCGCGCTGGGAGATGATACTCGTTGAGACGAAGGTGAGGGCTATTGTAAAGCCGAGGACACGCATGGTCAGGGCGTAGCTCTTCTCACTAATGCGTTCTATTCTCTCATCAACGATTACTTCTCCGATTCTTTCGAGGTAGCGTTCGTAGGCCGTGGCAATTAGCACACCAATGAAGATGCTTCCAACACCCAGAGCCACACTGCCCCGGTTAGAGGCCGCAATGAACAGTTCGAGAACAATGGCGAATATCACTCCCCAGCCAAGCCAGTAGCGAACCTTCATCCACATCACCGATGTAAAGTTTTCTTTACGTAAAGCTTCCTTTACATCCTTATAATCTTTTCCCCAAAATTTTTAAATCCCATCGGAGAAGAGTAAGACGGAGCGGGGGTTGCCGAGCCTGGTCAAAGGCGGTGGACTCAAGATGCTCTTCTTTCGCCAAATGAAGGCCTCTCCAGTCAGAATGACAACAAAGAAGAGCCGAACACCGATAACATTTTTACAAAGGCTTTGGTGGACTCAACGGCCAAGATCCACTATGGTCGTGATAGACAGAAGTACGCTGAATGGGTGAAGAGGCGCACGCCGAGCATGGCTAAAAAGTATATCCCTCTACTGGACAAATACCTTTGGGGAAAGAAAGCTAACACTCCTGAAGAGCTGAGGAGAATAATTGAGTCAATACCACCAACAAAGAAAGGCAATCCCAACCGGCACGCCTACCTCGCAATAAGGAGCTACATAAACTTCCTTGTAGATACAGGAAGAATCAGAAAGAGCGAGGCTATTGACTTCAAGGCAGTCATCCCGAACATCAAGACCAACGCAAGAGCCGAGTCGGCCAAGGTGATAACCTCCGAAGACATCAGGGAGATGTTCAGCCAGTTAAAGGGGAAGAATGAGACGATTCTGAGAGCACGAAAACTCTACCTCAAGCTTCTCGCCTTTACAGGCCTCCGCGGTGATGAGGTTAGAGAGCTGATGAACCAGTTTGATCCAAGGGTTGTCGAAGAGACCTTCAAAGCCTTTGGCCTACCCGAGGAGTGGAGGAAGAAGATAGCAGTTTACGACATGGAGAGGGTCAAACTTCCGACCAGAAGGCATGGAACTAAGAGGGGATACGTGGCGGTGTTCCCTGTGGAGCTAATTCCAGAGCTAGAGTGGTTCGCTAGCACAGGCTATAAACTGACGGCCGATAATTCCGACAAACACAAGCTTTTCAGGGATTATACAAAGGTGAAGGACCTCGCCTTGTTGAGGAAGTTCTGGCAGAACTTCATGAACGACAACGTAATGAGCACGGTTCCAAACCCGCCGGCCGATGCTTTTCACTTGATAGAATTCCTCCAGGGAAGAGCACCAAAGACGGTTGGAGGCAGGAATTACCGCTGGAACGTCAGGAATGCGGTGAGGATCTACTACTACATGGTGGACAGATTAAAAGAAGAGCTGGGGATTTTGGAACTGTGATAGGCATATTTTCCCCAACTAACTCTTCTTTCTCTTTTTCTTGCATTTCTCTGCGATCTTTGGGTATGCTGAGCTTAAATAACTCTGGAATTCCCTTGCAGTCATAACATTGAAGTAATGTTGCCGTATCTTTGCCTTACCCGTCTTACCTCCCGATACAACAAAATTTCCAAAGTGGCCGGTGTTCTGGGTGAGGAGAAACTTCGCCTTTGCAGAGTAAACAACATTGAGGAACTTAATATCCGACTCATCCTTAATAATCCTGATAACCGACTGATCCCGTAAGAAGTCCACCTTAGGCACGATCTTCTTAGAATTCCGCTGTATAAGTTCTATAAGCTCGTCAGCAAGAGCTAAGACGCCTTTTCGGTTCGTTTTTGAAGCCACTTCTATGGCAATGATGGCAAGGGTAAACTTCATTTCTTCAATAATCTCACTGGAAACGTAGTTCTCAAGGAACTTTTCCTTAAGGCACGTGAGACAGAACCAGGCTGGACTCTTTGAGGGGGATCTGGATTTAAGAGCACTCACCAAAATAGACGTATCAAATACTGTCCTGATTTTACCCCTCGGCATGGACTACACCAGTCCGGCCTTTTTCATTTTGGCTTCAATCCGCTTAAACTTCTTGTATGACTTCCTAACTTCATCCATCAGCTCTCGAACGCTCTTTGAAGTTTTTAAGGGTTCTGGTTTTGCATTCTTAGAGAACTCGCCGGTTCCAAGTTTATCCATTACTGCTTTGACCTCGATAAACCACGCTACATCTTCAGGCTTTTCATGAATTTTATTCGCTATTAGAGTGATGAGATCAGTTGCAACCTCCTCACCCGAGAGGAATCTAAACCTAATGCTTGTGGCCACTTTTCCCACCATCCTTACCTTTGTCTTCTTGCTCTTAAGATTAACTCTCGACGCCATAAGACAACCACCGAAATTTGGATATAGCGTGGATTATATTGCAAAAAAAGAAAGAATCACGGAAGCGGGTTGAATACGTAAATATTTTCGAGATATGTATATACTGGGAAGGTGTTGGCAGTGTACATTTTATGGCCTGCTGGCGTATCATCAACAGGCAAGACAACTTTGTAAGGGGACGTATTCGAAGTGGGAACTTTGAGTACTGTTGTAAAGCTCGAACTACCCGCTGGGGAGTATCCCGCATAATCAGTCGAATATCCATTGTGATGGAACATATACACAACTATCTTCCCCGCAGGCGCATCAAATCTCGAAATTGATGTAGAGTAGGAAGCCGTCCCTTGCAAGTATATTCCTTCTGTCCGCAGGATTGTGTTAGTAGTTTTTCCAGAGTAATAATAAGTTGAGGAGTATTGCATATAATCAAAGAGAGTGAACGTAACCCTGCCATAATCTCCTAAAAGGTCATACTTCCCTCGTATGCCAGTTCCTAAGTTGCTAATTGCCGTGTCCCACTTCTCGTAAACTATGTCCGCTTCGTTGGTATAAGTCGAGCTTGTCCACGTATAATCAGCGTTCTGAATGTACCAGTTCGCCTGAATGTTGAACGTATCAGTTCCTATAAGCTGGGTTCTTGCGCTGTCCTTGTAATAGCGGACTTCAATAACGATATTATCTTTTGAGGTCTCGTTTATCCTGCTGGCCGGCTTTAGATACTTATTCACCGTCGTAGTCTGTCCATAGGTTATAGTAAAGTCGTAGCTGGTCGTTCCGTCATCGAAAGTGAACCCGTTAGTCCCCTGATTAGTTATCTCTGCTGTTGCGTAGATGGTCGCCGTTCCCTTTCCATAAAAGTCGGCCTTCCACCTCGCCTTTTGGACGGTCTGGGTCGTATCCTCCCCGTAGAATTCAACATACGCTATATTCTGGTTATACGTCGCCATTTTCCATCACCTCACATTTTTATTTTTAATCCGTACCCTAAAACGAAAGATTCAACCCAAAGCGGAACAGTCCTAACCCCTATACCATATCCGAGCATAGGGGTTAGAGTGAATAAGGGGACAGTCTTTATACTCGTCCCGTATCCTAAATTTGGGGTTACCTCATATAAGGGGATTGTTAGGATGTTCTCCCCGTATGCGCTCACTTGAGGAGTCCCTAAATCAGGGTTCGGGTGGACTCTCACGTATGAGTATTGTTTAGGTTCAGCCAACAACAATTGAACCACCCCACGCCGTTAATCCCGGCGAACTCGTATATAATGGGACTGTGGTTATTCCAGCTCCCCACGATTCTTGAACCTCTTTCAGCTCGTAGAGTGGGACGGTGAGTATTCCCTGTCCCCAGTACCCCTTTAGCGTAACCGTGTATAATGGGATAGTAGCCACACCGACCCCATAAAACCCCTTAAAGTCTGTAAACGGACTTCTTTTATCAAGAACCTCAACGTCGTAATAATTGTTTCTCATCCCAGCGCCTTTGATGTCGTTAAGCACCAATATAATGTCCTCTTCCTCGCTTTCGAGCGGATAAACGTAAATGGTCGTTAGTGTTTCATCGCCTTCGATGTAATAATAAAGTGGTGTTCCATCCGCTTTCGTTAGATAAGCCTTTTCATTTAGCTTTTTCCATTTGTCAAAGTTCACCGTAATCCCATCGCCAAAAACGTCTTCCGTGTAGAGATAAATGACGCCTAAGGCTGGCCTTCCATCCCCAAGTAACCTCACAACTGCTGGAACTTTAATTGCTAAAGACCCCGTAGCTCCTGCACCCTTTATTAATAGGCTCATAAGCCTCACCAGTTCAAATGTAACTAATGTTTACTAACACCGTGTCAGTGATAGTTATCCCCTGCTTTGGTTCAACCTCGACAACAATCTTCCTAACCGGCTCTTTTGGAATCGGTTGAATAAACACCTGTCCGTTCAATCCCGGCATAAACTTATGCTCCCAGAACGGTTTAGTATCACCGAAACGGTAGAGTCTAACGATAACATAGTCATCATTTCCGTGTGAAACCGTAATAGCGCAAAGCCTAACCGGTGTTCCAAAATCCCATTCCTTTGAAGGCTCGTCGGCTGTGAGTTCAATCGGTATATTATCGGCGGGTTCAAAATACGCATTAACTCGGACTTCTCCCGTCATTTCTTCCTCCCCCCTATGAACAACCCGATTAGGACGATAACGACCGCTAGAATTCCCACCATCCTAACGAACTTCAGAAGTCCGTCCGTGTCCGGCTGTGTTTTCGTAGCGTTCTCGATCCTCTTGATCTCCTTCTCTTCAGGCTTTTTGGGGACAATCAGCTTATACCCGCCAACTCTTTTTGTTTCATGTTCGGTCTTTTTCGCTCCCCCTCCAGCTCCCGGAAGTGCAGTCATCTCAAAGTCAATGAGGTTCACACCTCTGACCTGTCCGCTGTCCTGTCCCTGTTTTGGTTTTGGTAGTGGTATCTCTACCGGCTTTTTCTGTATGCTCTGCTTTGGCATCCCCACCGGCTTAAGCTCCCTCACCGGTGGCTTTGGCTGTGGTTTAACCGGTTTAACGTCCCTAATTGGGAACTTTGGCATAGGCAAAGGCCTAACTGGGAACTTTCCACCCGGCGGGATTCCCGGTTTGTACCTCATATATCTCATTAACTGCTCATCCACCCACTCTGGGTCAAAACCGTACTTTTCTCTCGGGTCGAGCCTGATAATTCCAGGCTTGGCAAACACCATCTTTTATCACCCCTTAACTTCCTCCATAGCTTTCTTTATCCTCCTTCTAATCCTCTGAAGCGTTGAATTAGACAAATGGCGAATCTTTGAATTGTTCTTCTTAAACGAAAGCCTGTACAGTAAAAGCAACCTTCCCCGTGCCGTCTTCCCCGTAATCCTCCCCGCCTTGTAATCACGTAGAATGGCCTTGATAATGTCGTAAAACTCCCGTGCGCTGTCTAACCCCTTCTGTCCCCTGTCCTTAACACGCCTTCCCAGATACTTATATTTCGCCGTCATATCCTCACACTCCCGTTAAGCTTCCCCTCGATTCTCGAAAGCCTATTTTCGTGATTGTAAAGACGCTTCTCCATCTCGTCTAACTTCTTTGAAATAATGCTCAACTGCTTCTGATTGACTTTAGAGGTTACGTAAGCTGTTGAAATAGCAGTAAACAACGCCGTAACCCCAGCGCTGAGAATCTCATACTCCAGCATCTCACCTCACCCTGTCTAGCCACTTTTTGAACTGGATTTGAAAAGCGACCCACAACACAAAAAGGATAAGCGCCTGAACTATCGTGTCCTTATCCAGCTTCATTACCCTCACCTCGCAAAAATAGTCCTTCTCGGATTCACCGGGAGAATATGTTTCTCAGGTGGTTTCGGCTTTGGTATGATCTCAGTAAACCCGCCTGCTATCCAGTCGTTAGCCTTCCTGTAAATGTCGTCGTCGGCTTCATGCTGTTTCAGGTAGTCCGGAACGTCCGGATTCCAAACGTCCAGCGTTGGGGTCGCCTTATCCGGGTTCTGCTTTTCCCATTCCCTCTTTTTCTTCTCCAGCTCACGACCGTAAGCTACTAACTGGTCGAGAGTCATAGCGTTCGGGTCTTTCCCTTCAGCTCTTAAAGCGGCCTTAACACCCTCAAGCCAAGCGTTAAAGTTCGCATAATTCCCGAAACCATACTTATGCGCTAAAGCGTCTTCCCTCGTTGCATAACCTCCCCAAGGGTCTTTCACCATGTTGTTTACGACCGTCTCAATGTAGTACCCGCCGTGAAAAGTCTTAGACTCCCCCGGTTTTACCGGCTGGCCATACTTCCTCAGAACTGGATTATTCGGGTTCACCGGCGGTGCAGTCCCCGGCGTCCACTCATCCCCACCATAGTGTAATATGTTCATAGCCTCATTGTACTCGGGAGAACCAACCTTACCCTTTAAAACCCCCTCAATAATGGTTTTAGTAGCCTCTACGTTCTCTTTCGCCTTTTCGGGGAAATCAGAAGGGTTTAGAGTTTCACCAACTTTCTTTAGCTTATCCTCAATCTTCTGTCCCCAGTCCTTGAACATCCCGAACATCTTATAGAGGGTGTAGATTATCATAATGAATGCGAGGAAGTAAAGGACTATCTGAAGAATCGACCCGATGTTATCCCTGTTCTTTACCATCACGACCGCTGGAACTGCCATTCCCCTCACCTCTTCCTCGTGAAGTAATAGAGAACCCCAGCGCCGACCAAAAGGCCGAGAACCAAAAGACCCTTGTTAATACCCCTCTTTGGTTCGGCGATAGTGGTCTTAACAACCTGTTCGGGTGGCTTTTCAGGTGGTTTTGGCGCTGGGACGGTCTTAATCCCAGTATTCATCTCAAGCTTTGGCTTTAACTGTCCATTCTCGACAACCCAGCCTTTTTCATTCCGCACGACAAGGCTCCTTTTAAGGCTCTCAAGCTGTCTCTGAATATCACCCTCGAAAGGCGCTCCCTTGAACTCCTTAGCCTCGAACATCTTTGTAGCAAGAACCTCAACGTCGTGGAATTTTGGGTCGTACTTTGTAGAACCTGTTAGCTTTTTCCTCAACTTCATTATAAGCTCCGGCTGGGATTTGGACTCAGAAACGAGCCTCTTTAATTCATCCTCAGAGAGGCCATACTTCCTTAGAACATCGTTCACGTCCGGTGGCTTTATGTCCGCTTTCCCGTACTTCTTGAGAAGGCGATTCCTAACCTCTTCAAACTCCCGACCATCTTTAACCGTATAAACGGCTTTGTGGCCGCCTCCAATATCAAAAGTTACGACCTGAACCATTTTACCCACCTCGTTAAGTTCTCAGAGAATAGAGAGAAAAGAAAGACTGATTTAAGCCTCTGATTTAAAGGCTTATGACCTGCGGAACTATTTCGTGACTAATGTACCTCAGCTTTCCGGCGCTAGTGGTCTTAAGCGCAATCTTGAAAGTTCCCGAACTCTCCTCACGGAGGTCGAGTCCACCGATGACGACCTCACGGTCGTAATCGAACATAGTCATACCGGTCGGGACGCTGGAAAGCTTATACTGTACCTTGTCCAGCTCACGGCTGGTGTTGTAGTCAATCTTGTAAAGCTGAATCCTAGCCGGCCTAGTCCTAACGAGTGCGTACTTATCTACGATGTCAGCTCTCGCTCCGGTGTCGTCGTAGAAGACCATAAGCGCACGCTTAAGGACTGAACCAACCGGAAGCTCAAAGACTTCCGTAAGCTCTCCGAGCTGGTTAAACGCCTTCTCGATAGCGTAAACTTTCGGCTCTTCGATGAATATCTCGCCGTAATCACCCGCCGAATAGACGGCGACGTATTCACTCCCGCTCTCATAAACCTCCTTATCGAGAGTTATCTTAACCTCTGCATCGCTAAGGCTAACGTTAGTGGCTACGCTGGTGTTCCACTCGGCCTTAATCTGAAGCTGGTCTTTTATGAGTGCGTGAATCTTCCCAGCATCGAGAACCATGAGGAACTGGACATCCTGAGTCCCACCAGCCGGAACGCTAACCGTATCGTTGAGGCTAAGCGCCTTCCCGTGAGTGTCGTAAATGTTCAGGTAACCGATGTCAGTTCCCTTAAGTGCGTAGTGAACAACATTACCGTTGCTAACAACTCTTATTTCATTAATCGCCTTAAGTACGTCCTCCATAGTAACGTTAGTGTCAGAAGCTCCGCTGTTGGAAAGCGTAAGCTTTGTAAGAAGCGCTATGCTGTCAATAACCCCGTTGCGGGGAATATCAACGCTCTTAACCGTCAGGTTAAGAACGTCATCAAGGGTTTCTTTCACCTTATACACGGTTCACACCTCCCTGATTTCACTACCACGCCTTCAGAACTTCCCCTTCAGGAACTTGTTGTAAACTATCAGGCCGATTATAACACCCAGAACGTTCATGGCAAAGTCCACACTCATTATCTTCTTCCAATCCTCCATACCTACCACCTCTCGCACTTTTGAGGCCTAACGGCCTCGACAGAGAATAAGGCTCAATGACTTTTAAGCACTGAACCAAAAAAATGGAGAAATCTCCCGAAACGGGAAAAACAGTTCGATTAAACCGTTTTCTCCAGCTTATAGCTCCTGTGATAGAGGTGCTTGATCACCATGCTCACCGACACGTCCCGTGGAGAAACGCCAAGCTCTCTCGCCAGCCTCTCACGAACCCTCAACACAATCTCCCTCGCCTCTTGGTCAAGGTAAACCCCCACCGGTCTCACCACCCACTTATCGATGTTTAGACATAAAACCCTAACGCCAGCCAGACCACGACAGCCAACCCATAAATGTAGCCGACCAGGAACTCGACCACGTCCCCTAGAGTAGCAGCCGGTTTCTCCGATTCACTGATCTCATACAGGAGTGAACATAACCAAAACTACTAAGCTCCATGCCAAAAGGAACGCCGAAGCAAAGCCAAGGAGAGCATGGAACACCGAAAGCCAGTCATCAAACAGGTACTCCCTCGCCATGGCATCACCCGTAGTGCCTCGTCCTCCTGATGACCAATTCACGCTTGATCACCCTCACCTTATCCGGCGGAACAAACTCTACCAAATCGTGCTTTCTCAACTGATCGTTCAACTCAGAAAACCCTGGAATCATTCTGTTGAGGTAGATGATGTCATTCGGAACGTAGTGCTGGAAGATAAAATGCCGCTGCGCCTGACGAAAGAGGAGCTTTGGAAAATCCGCTATCGACTGAGTAATCGCCACCGTGTAGAGCCTCCCATCACGACCCTCCCTAAACAACTGCTCCAACTCCTTCCCCGGCCTCCTCGAGGACGGATTATACCTATGAGCCTCCTCCACCACAATAATCCTATCTCGATCCCGCCTGAACAGCTCATCCAGAAGAGGCTTATAGTACTGCTCCACAAGGCCGTCCACGCCAATCCTGCTGATAGTCCCCCTCGTAGGGACCACGAGGACCTGATCAAAATCAATGAGCTTTTTCCAGTTGTACCTCGCACCCACCTTTACCTTGAGCAGCTTAACCCCAGGAAGGGTAACCAGACCGATGTGGTTCTTAACCTTCGTATCCAGCACGATGAACCTTCGACCCCTCTCATAAGCCTGCTCAATAAGCCACCCAGCGAAAAAGCTCTTCCCGCTCCCCGTGTTCCCATAGATTAAATCAATGCTCCACGGCGGAATATCCACGTCCAGAATCGCCACGATCCCACCTCCAAAAAGAGAAATCAAGAACCAAGGTTCTTCTGAATCTTATTCAAAAGCTCGCTTTTAGGAGGCTCAGGCTCCTTCGGCTTCGCCTTCTCCCTCAAGGCCTCGGCCTCAGTCTTAACCGGCTTCTCAGGCTCACCCGTCCTCTTCTCACCCCCAGCAGCCGGACCCTTATCGGCCTTCTCTTTACCCTTCTTCTTCAAAGCACTCCTATACATCCACGTCAGGAGAAGCAAACTCCCAGCACCGACTAGAAGGCCAAACTTCCCGCTCACCTGGAGACTCTGACCCTCGACCTTCTCCATGTACCAGAGGCCAGCATTGAAGCTCGGCCGGCCAACGTCCCACCACAGGGAAAAGTCCACATCCAACCCCTGCTCCCTCGCCTTCCTCTCAAGGTTCTTCACGTAAAAATTGGCAAAGATTGTGAGACTGTGATCCTTCTCCTGGAACTCATCAATCCTCGCGTTGAACTCCTCCTCAGTCATTAAGCCTGAAGTCCCGGCAACCTCTTCAACCTCGGCCTCCCCCTCATTCAGTAGCTCCTCAACCTCCTCGAGGTCCTTATCAACATCCTCGACGAGAGAGGTAATGTCCTTCTCGTCCAGGACGACCTCTTGAGCAACGGCTTCCTCACTCATCACCCTCACCCTTAATGACCATTTTCATATCAGGTTCAATGGCCTCCTCAAGGTCGAGGAGATACCGCTTAGCTTTCTCAAGGTAAAGAACCGCCAACCCAATCTGCCGTAACGTAGCCTCAGCCTGTCCAATGACTTCAAACACACAGTCCCCTGTCTCAGAAATCGTTACAATCACCCGCAAATCACTCATCACCAATCACCTTAAAGCTCGCAACAAGCCTAAGCTTCCTCTTCTTACCCAGCTCAATCACCAGGGAATTCCGGTCCTCCAGGTGTTTCACCTTCGCCTTGCTGAGGAGAGTCATGACGGCATCCTGAAAGTCCTCGCTCTCCGGCGGTTCAACGTCAGTCTCATCCAACGCTTCCACCAGGGAATCAACCCAATCACTGAGCCTCTTCACTTTCACTGCAGTAACAGGGTTTGCCATCGCCATGGCAAGTTTCGCCTTATCAAACACCCTCAACCCCTCCTCACTCAACTATTTTGTACAGGATAATCCCAATTATAACCTCGGCAGCTCCCACAATCCTCTCAGAGGGATCATTTGAAACCACGACCCTCCTACCACCATCTATTGCCAGAAATCCACTGCTCATCTTCCACGCCTTAGTGAAAAGGTCTTCTCTGGCCACTTGCATTACCCCCTCCTCAGGTTCTCCTCAATCTTACCCAGAACAGGACTCGACCGGACGACCGGCTTGTCCTCCTCATCCTCCTTGGCGTCCTTTAACGCGCCGAGCCTCTTCAGGTGATCAAACAACGCATCGAACCAGCCAACCTTATAGAGATAGTACGAAAAAGCCAGGCCAATGCCAATAGCGTAAACCTTCCACGACAGCTTAGGCCTCGGCAGAGAAAACCGCTTCACCCTTTCACCCTTCACCTTCTCCCCCTTCTTATCCCCCGAGTTCACCCGGGGGATTTTGGGTGAATCACCCTTTTTCACCTGGGGATTCTTGGTGATTTCGGGGGATTCACCCATTTTCACCCTATCTCCCCCACTTTCACCCGGGGATTCTGAGGGATTCCCCTCAACATCCCCCGAAACCACCTTAGAATCACCCTGAGAATCCCCCGATTTCACCCTTTCTCCCTGCTCATCCCCATGTACCTGCTGAACCTTAAAGCCTCCAAGAAGCTTCTGCTTCTCCTCTTCAGGAAGCTTCAGAAAGTCCTCGTAAAGCATGACCCTCTTAGACTTGCAAACCGAGCACTGAGGCTTCTTAGCCCTGCTCCAGAACCTATGGCCGCACCTCAAACAGATGTAGTACTTCCTCTCGCCATCACCCACCGGTCTCACCACCAGAATCCCCCAATTTCACCGGGGGATTTCGAGGGGATTCACCCTTTTTCACCCGGGATCCTGGGTGAATCACCCTCAATCACCAATTTTCACCCTGGTGATTTAAACACTGAACCAGAAAAATGGAGAAATCTCCCGAAACGGGAGATCACCCCACCAACTTCAATCTATTAGCCTCAACCTCCGCAACTCTCCCATGAGTCATAAGATCCCGTAGGACCTGCACCACCTTCTCCTTTGGATAACCCTTCTCCACCATAGCATCCACCACAGTCCCCCAAGGAACCCCATTCGGGAACCAAGAAGAGGCTTCCCTCAGAAAACCAATCACCCTCTCCTGAAGGTCCAGCACATCACTCGGCACCCCAACCTCGAGGATGGCCAAGTCATACTGATCCGTCTCAGGATCATACGCAATCATCCTGATCGAAGACTCAAAGAGGTTCACCGCTCTCTCAACATCAACAGGCTCCACCGTCTCACTCAACCTCAGCTTAGCAAAGGCCTCCGCGATCCTCATAAGGCCATTGAAATAACGCAGATTCAGCGCGATTTTCCCACTCTTATACTTCTTCCTTAACTCCTTGAAGCCAGCCTTAATGGCCTCCTTAGCCTCCTCCGAGAACCTCGGCCTCAAACTCCTCGCGTAAACAAAGAACTTCCTCAACAGGTCCTCAGGTATAGGTCCCGCTGCTCCAGCATCGTTCACCTCCATCACATAGTCCAGGACATCATCCCCCTCCTGGTAATCGTCCAGGACGACAAAAGCCAGGTCAAAGCGATTGAGAAGCGTCGGCGGAAAGTCAATCTGCTCGATGACAGTCTTATCCCTGTCAAACTTCCCACCCTTCGGGTTAGCAGTTGCCATGATCGTCGTGTCAATCTTGAGGACCACATTGACCCCAGCCTTATTGATCGGGATAAGCTGCTGCTCCATGGCCGTGTGTAAAGCCTTCCGCTCATCCTCCTTCATCTTCTCCAGCTCATCAATAAGACATACTCCCCCGCTCGCCAGGACCAGCGCACCGCCAACGATCATCCAGTCCCCCTTACTGACCTCGTTCCTCTTAACCGTCGCCGTAAGGCCAACACCACTCGACCCGGGACCAGAGGTAAAGATCGCCTTAGGCGCAACCCTCTCCACGGCCCTCAACAGCTCAGTCTTACCACACCCAGGATCACCAACGAGCAAGAGGTGAATATGACCCCTCGGCTTCGCCTGAGTCGGGACGCCACCAACAATAGACACAGCCGCACCCAACTTCTCCCTCTCCAGGCCGTAGAGATTCGGCGCAATCGAAGAAGCCACCACAAAAGGCAGCTTATCCCCATGCACCCTCGCCAGCTCCCTGACCCTCCTCAGGTCCTCCTCACTCAGCTCCTCAACCGACATGGCCTTGTCTAGAACCTCCACATGATTCACCTCCAGAACCCGCTCATAGACCGGAAGATCATCCTTCTTGTAAACACGCTCCCGAACAATAGCGCTCAACCTCACCCTCATACCACCCTTCAGAATCCCAGCCTGAGGACCAATCACGTAAGCCAGCCTCTCCGACGGCTCACCACCACTCAAATCCTCAGGCGAATCCTGCACCTTGAAGAACTGGAAGTCCAGCTTATCACTCTCCTCCTCGAGCAGTTCAACGTTCCTCGAACCACAGGCCTCACACCTCTTTGGCCTCACCAGAGGCTTCAAAGGCTGCTGCAGCCTCGCCATCCTCGCGCCACAGTCCAAACACACGAACACCGCCTTCCTGTAAAACGACCGAACATTGCTCACCCCAGTAACGAGGCCCTTGATCTCAACCAGCTTCCCAACATGCTCCGCCCTAACATCATCAGGCTTCAGCTTATCCCTAAGATTCGTGAAGTGAACCGACCACTCACCCCTGACCTCGACCATCAGGTCCTCCTCAATGAACCGCCTCAAGGCATCATTGAAGGCCTTGATGGCAACAACAGGACGCTCGACAACGGCCTCCGCCAGCTGAGGCAGGACAGCATTAAGCTCCATCCAGTCCACAACAATAAACCGATCCCTCGAACCCGTCAAAGCCTCCGCGATCCTATCCCTGTAAAACTCCCTAAAGAACTCACGAGCGAGATTCACTAAGTCCTCATGATCCTTAGCCTTGGCCTCCTCCAGCTCCCTGAGCTTAGCCTCAACCTGAAGAACATTCAGAATCTCCTCCACTGCCTCAGGCTTCAGCTCATAGTAGGTAATGCCGAGCTCCTTGTCCTTCACCTCGAGGACGTTGGTCTTATCACGGCGAAGAACGGATAAAGCTACTTTTAAGGAACTGTGAGTATATGGCTTAGGTAAATGGCTGTTGTATTCTTCCATTATCTCCTTCAACTTTGTTAAGCTGAGTCTCCCATTGGTCCAGAGAACATAATAGGGTAGGGCTTCAACAGTTCTTTGTAGATTAAACGCTTTCTGGATTAGGTTTAGAAACTCGATTACATTCCGATACTTTTCGGTTACCTCAGTTACATTCCGATACATCTCATTTGTAACGCCAGAATTGTCTTTATTTTCCGAAATCTCGCCTGTAACGTCTGTAACTTTTGTTAACATCTCACCCTCTCTCTCACTCATTCTCTCTCCCTCCCGCATGATTTTGAAAGATTTTTGCAAAGAAAAGAAAGCATGGTCAGGACCTCTTCATCTCGTCCCTGAGCAGGATCCCGAAGGAGATCCCTATCATGCTCCCGAGCATGAAGCCGAAGAGGAAGAACACCCAGTCCATACCCTATCACCTCCGAAAGGGTTAAGTCCGCAAAAACCGAAAGGGTGTCGGGTGGTAGAATGGCCGAGGATAAGGTTGATTTTGAGATACCTGAGACTCCCAAGGAGTCTCTAAAGGCCGTTGATAGGGAGTTACTGGAGACTTTGAATAAGGCGATAAAGGCTGTTGAGCGGCTTGGGGACAGGTATTTTGATGTTAGGGAGAAAGATATTACCTCCCGAAAGGAGCTTGAGCTGGAGAAGTACCGATACTGGAGCAGGACGGTTATCACTTTATCAATTCTTGCGATAACTCTGATTAGTGGGGTTCTGTACCTTGGTAATGAGAAGGTTCTGAGTAACGAGGGTGTTTCGTTTCTTCTTGGCACTATAGCTGGGTACCTGTTCAGCATCCTTGGCGGGCTTATCAGCGGCGGGGTTGTGAGGGAGAAGCGAGCTGAGGAGTGATTCACAGTTCCTCTAGGCATCTCTCTATCACCTTTATTGGAGTTAGGATAGTAGTTTTGACGGCCTTTCCTGTGGCCTCAACGGCTCCTGGAGCATATTTCTCTATCAGAATCCCGAGCAAGAGGCCGAGGCCTACCTTTTTGATGTCGTCCATTCTCTCACCTCTCCATCAGCCTCTTCAGAAACCTGTGAACCATCTCGCCGTGGTTGTAGCGTTCGGCCTTGTCCAGTGGAAGGAGAACTATCTTCCTCCCGTCGGCGAGCTTTCTCCTCACGGCGAGGCCTCTCTCGACCTTCCAGACGAGCCACTTCACCCGCGTCTTGACCACGTAGAAGACGGGGACGCCGAGGTAGTTCCCGAGGTCCTCGAGGAAGGTGTATTGAGGCTCATCGAAGATGGCGTAGCCGTCGCTCTCCTGGAGCTGGTGGCGGTTTTTGACTTCGAGTAGCGCTATCGGCATGGCGTTCTTGAAGTCCCAGATGATCATGTCCACGTCGAAGACGCCGATCCTGGTGATGCCGTACTTCTCCTTGGCCTCCTGGACGAGGTCGGAGAACTCTTCGTGTGCGCTGAATCCCTGAAGCTGGTTGAAGATGGCGCTTATGGTCTGCCTCCTTACTTTCCTGATCTCTCTGCTGGTCGTGATGAGGTTCCTCCTGTCGCCGTCGTTGGTCATTCAGCATCCCTCCTTTCTGGCCGGAGCATGGTCGTGATTTCGTATCTGTAATGTAGTACGCTACCAGCCTGCGAGCGGAGATACTCTAAAAGTAGCTCATCAGAACCGAGGATTGTCACTCCGTCGTACTCCCAGCACTTTGTTATTTCGTTGAACTTGTATCTGATGACAACCCACTCCGTCATGCTACCACCACCGCACCTGGGAGAGCATTTTTGACAAGCTCGATGGAGTCCTCGGGGACGTTGAGGATGACCGCGATGTCGTCCTCGATTGTAGTGATTTTCTCGACTTCAACGGGGACGATGATTCTAAGCTCCTCGATTCTCTGGAGAGCCTTGGAGAATTCCGAGAGCTGGGAAACATCAAAATAGAGAACGGCGCGGGTCATGCTCTCACCCCTGTTTCTTCTGGAAAGTTCCTGAGCTGTTCAAGCTCTGAGAAGCTGAAGCGCCTCACTCCAGTCTCCTCAACCGCGAGAATGCTTAAATCACTCTTTCCAGCCTTACTCCTCCTGACCTCGAGGTTGAGGTCCCTGACGATCTTCTCGATGTCGGCAGAGGTCGGAAGATCTCTCACGTGAACCTTCTCCCCACCCCTGAGGAGAAGATCCACCTCGATGTGTTCTCCGCCGCCGTAGAGGCTGTTCATGATGACGATCTGTTGAACTTCAGAGAGATCTACGAGCCTGATCTCAAACTCCTCCGCGAACCTGCCGAGAACCGCCAGCCAGCTCATTCCCTCACCCTCCCGAGGTTTTTGAGAGAGTAGCTCGAAAAAGGAAAGCTCTGTTTGACGATGAAGCGAGCCGTTCTCTCGGCTTCCTCCCGCGTCTTGGCTTGGATTATTATCTCGCGGTTTTCTCTCCCGTGTATTCTCACAAGCCATGCCTTGAGAACGGGTTTTCTCCCGCGCCTGCTCATGGTCTCACCTCCTCGAGAATGGCCGTTATCATCCTGACCAGCTCTTTCACATCTTCAATCTCTTCATCAAGCACCTCCGCCTTGAGGGCGTCTTCAAACAGCTCCGGAGGGTACATAGTGTCATTGTAGCCATACTTCCCTTCCTCTATAGCCACGTCTGCAACGAATTCCCTGGCTTCCCTCAGCCACTCCTCAAGCTCAGCCTTTTGCGATTGCAAGAGTTTCCTGAGCTTTTCCTCAAGGTCAGCAGTCATGCCCTCACCTCCTCACCAGTCCCCACCGACGTGTTTTGTGTCGTAGAACTCGATTTCGAGGAGTCCGTGCCTTATGTCGATGAGGACCTCCAGGTTGCGCTCCTTTGCGAATGTGAGGATTCTTTCCAGGTCCTCCCGGTACAGCTTTGAGGCATGTACCCTTAGCACGTAGCTGTCGTCAGCAGGCCAGTAGTTGTTGCCAACGCAGGGGGTCAGTCCGATATCGCCGAGGTGGCGGGGTAGGTCCTTCATCAACTCCAGAACCTCCTCACGCCTCATGGTCTCACCCTCCTGTAGTAGTTGCGCGGCCTCTTAGGGTGTGAGGCAGTTTTCTCCCGTTTCGGGAGATTTCTCCAGTTGTTGGCGGGGATGAATTCCCTGTACAGGTCGGCCGGGTAGAAGAGGCTGTCCTCGTCGAGGACCCAGTCGGCTTCCCTGAGCTTCTTCATGGCTTCCTCAAGGGGAAGCTCCCTCAACTCAAACACCGAGACAACGCGCATTGGCGACACCTTGACATTTTTGTCAAAAATGTCATTAATGTCATCGCAAATAAGGTTTGTGGTAAAAATGTCGTCATTGTTTTTGATGTCATAATGTCATATATGTCAAAAATACAAAACCGTTAGGTATTTATGTCAAAAATGGCAAAATGTCTTAGGTGGTGCTCGTGGCGAAGGTGGACAACGTCGAGATTGTTGGAAGGGTCAGCGCGAATGGGAGGGTTGTAATCCCGAAGGATATCCGGGATCTTTTGAACATAGAAGATGGAGACTTTGTGAGGCTGGTGATCACAGAAGTCATAAAAGTGCCAAAATCTGCTAAAACAGGATCAAACAACAAGAAGAAGCGATGAGGCCAAAGTCTTGAGGTTGTTCCGGTGGAGGGTTAGGTTTATTTTTCTTTTGTGAGTGCGTAGAGTAGGCCGAGGAGGAGGATTATCGCGAGGAGTGCGTTGAAGTCTTTTTGTTCTTCGGCGATTTTCTTTTCTTTTTCGAGGATTTGTGCGAGTTCTATGGCTTCGTCTCTGGTTATGGTTCCTGCTCGGAGTTTTTCGGTTAGTTCTCTTCTTCTTTGGACTTCTTCGAGTGTTAGTTTAGTCATGGTGCTCACCTCTTATGATGCGGTTTTCGAGGTTTGCCAATTCTTTTTCGAGGGTTGTGAGGATTAGGGTGGGGAGGTCGTCTAAGCCTTTTTCTACTTTGCTCATTCTTTCTTTTAGGTCGAGGATGTTCTTGTTTATGTTTTCTATTGTCTTGTTCATTTTGTCGAATTGTTCGGTGTTTTCTTTTATTTTCTCTTCGTTCCTTGCTGAGCGTTCTCCGAGCTGGTAAACCCGTATGATCAGGAAGGAGATTATTATGCCGAGAACTGTGTTTGCTATTTGGGAGATGTCAATGTTTATTGTCGTCATTTTTGGCACCGTTCATTATTTGGTGCTTCTTAAGAAAAACTTTTATCCAAGAATTCTCAATGAATTTTGGCGAGGTGATGAATTGTGGTTGGTATAGTCTCGTATTGGCAAGAGAGGTGGTGGGTTCTTGAACTTGTGGGAATGGTCTCATTGCCTGGTGTCATCTCGGGAGCGGTGGGAGCGTCTTTGTGGATGCTGACTGGGAACTTCTGGGTTTCAGTCCTTGTTGCTGGTGCTCTGTTGTTTTTCTTGACGCCTCCCTTTGAGGAGGAGGCCGTGAGATTCTTAAATAAGAGAACGAGAGGGATTGCAAGGGAAAAGGTTTCTAGTGTTCAATCCAGCATTCAAGATGTGGTTAGGTCTGTAAAGGAGGAAAGGCCTGAGAACGATCCTGAGCGTAGGGAGTTGGAAGAGCTTCTTCGAAAGTTTAGGCGGTATGGTCCTGAGGCCTTGACTTGTAATGAATTCATGAGGTTGAAGTATTTGTTGGGAAAATACCGGCCGGGGGATGAAGATGTACTTCTCTTGGCGATGTATGCTGTGGGAATGTTAGTTGGGTACAGGTGTTTTGGGAAGGGGTCTAAGACTTGAGAGTTGTTCTGGCGGTGGGTTTTTACTCTCTTTTCGTCATGTGTCGTTCCTGGTTGAATGTCCTGCTGCCGAGCTGCTGCAGGACCGGGACAAAAAGAAGGCACGAGCGGGCTTTTTTGGTGTTCTTTTCTGTACTTTACGACGGGTGTCGGGTTAAAGTTGTTCAATTCGTAAGGCTTTTAGGCTAAAAATTTATAAAGTCTGGTGGGTGTTTTCGTCATGGTAAAATCGTCTGGTGTGTCTGGACACTCCTATGCTGGGGAGCGGGAGCAGGCTGGAGCGCGGAAGCGGAGGAAGCCGAGGCGCCTTTCACCGCGTCTGCACATTACGCTACCGCCAGAGATATACTGGAAGGCCAAGGAGCGCTGGGATAACGTGAGCCGCGTGGTTGCGAGCTTGCTTGAGGTGGCTTTGTCTGAGGATTTGACGGTTGAGGAGGTCGTGACGGCGGTTACGCTTATTAGGAGCGGCGCTTTGGTGGTGAATTCGCCTTTGGGTGCGGGGGTTGCCGAGCCTGGTCAAAGGCGGTGGACTCAAGATCCACTCCCGCAGGGGTTCCGGGGTTCAAATCCCCGCCCCCGCACCACAGAAACTTTGCTGGGCAAAGTTTCATCAAAGATGGAATGTCCTTTTGAGTGCCCAGCTTTTCAGTGATTCTCACCATAAATTGGAAATCCTCAAGGGGTTTGCTCGCAGTATAACGCCCGAAGGGCGTTAAAAAGAAGAAAAACCCTATTCATCTGCAAATTTGTCATGAGAATCCCAATCCTCAGCCAATATCACGAAGACATTCAAACTTTTGGTCAAGCTTTTTTCCAAAAGCTTCAGCGCCGCTTTCACTAGCGTTCAAGCGTCCTCAACGGATGGTGGAAAGTTGGATGCGTTTTTAAGCAGGCAGTCTTCCACAAGAACCGTCCAAGGAAAAATCAACACAGAAACTAAGAAGAAAAGAAAGAATCAGTAGTCAATTTCTCCCTTCTCCTTGAGTTCTCGGTACATCCTCCAAGTAATTACTGGCTTCTTCGCCGCTAGGACGTCGTCGACCCTCCTGACGGCGGTGTTGTGGGGTGCGCTCGTGACGATTTCAGGATTGCTGTATGCTTCCTCGCTGATCCTCTTAAGAGCGTCAACATATGCATCAAGCTCCTCCTTGCTGACGGTCTCAGTCGGCTCTATCATAAGCGCTTCATGGACTATCAGCGGGAAGTAGATGGTCGGCGCGTGCATGCCGAAGTCGAGTAGCCTCTTCGCAACGTCAAGGGCCTTAACGCCCGTCTCCTTCTTCATCGGCTCTGCTGAAAAGACAGTCTCGTGCTTTCTAAGCTCTTTGCCTGGGAGTTCGTAACCGCGAGTTCCCTTGAGCTTCTGGGTAAGGTAGTTGGCGTTGAGAACGGCGACTTCACTGACTTCCTTAAGACCGTCTTTACCCATTATCTTGAGGTAGGTCAGGGCCCTAACAATAACCGCAAAGTTGCCGTAGAGCTCCTTTACCTTGCCTATGCTCCTCGGAACGTTGTAGTCGAGGTAGTAGCGGTCGTTCTCTGCATCGTAGCTTACGAGCGGGACGGGGAGGTAGTCCTTGAGGAAGTCCTTCACTCCAACGGGCCCGCTTCCCGGGCCGCCGCCACCGTGGGGAGTCGAGAAGGTTTTGTGAAGGTTGAGGTGAACGACGTCGAAGCCCATGTCCCCCGGCCTTATCTTTCCGAGGACGGCGTTAAGGTTGGCACCGTCGTAGTAGAGCAGACCACCTGCTTTGTGGACTATCTTCGCTATCTCAAGTATCTCGTCCTCGAAGATGCCCAATGTGTTCGGGTTCGTTAGCATTAGGCCGGCCGTCCTCTCGCTCACCGCGTTCTCAAGGGCCTCAAGGTCAACCGTTCCGTTCTCGTTTGAGGGTATCTCTATGACCTTGAAGCCGGCCATGGCTGCGCTTGCAGGGTTCGTTCCGTGGGCGGAATCAGGAACGAGCATCTCCGTCCTCTGGGTCTCACCGCGGTCAATGTGATAGGCGCGGATTATGGAAACTCCAGTGAACTCGCCGTTCGCTCCGGCAGCCGGCTGGAGGGTGAAGCGGTCCATTCCAGTTATTTCCTTAAGCCACTGCTCAAGCTCCCACATTATCTTGAGCGCTCCCTGGACGGTTCCTTCGTCCTGATACGGGTGTACATAGGCAACACCTGGATGGGAAGCTATCTCTTCATTGATCTTGGGGTTGTACTTCATGGTGCACGAACCGAGCGGGTAGATACCTGAATCAACGCCGTAGTTCATCTCGCTTAGACGGGTGTAGTGTTTAACAACCTCGGGCTCGCTCAGCTCCGGGAGGTTGAGTGGGCTCTTCCTCCTCAGCTTCTCAGGAATATCGACATCAACGTCCTCGATGGGCTTGGGTAGGGTGTATCCAATCCTTCCGGGACGGGAAAGCTCAAATATAGTAGGTTCATCCCATTTTGCCTGGTGGAACATCTTCATCACCTCACAGCTCGGCCTCTCCTATTATCTCCCGAAGGGCATCAACGAGACCATCGACCCATTCCTTCCTCGTGGTTTCAGTAGCGGCGAAGAGAGCGGTCTCCCCAAGCTCCTGGAAGTGTTTTCCGATGTAGTAACCGCCGTGAATGTTCCTCTCAAGGAGCCTCTCGTGGATCACGCTGTACGGAACCTCAAACCTTACCGGCACGTCCTTGAAGTTCACTCCGTCAAAGACTATCTCCCCGACCTCAGCCAGGCGCTTCTTCAGGTAGGCAGTGTTCTTGAGTATGACCTCGCCGAGCTCCCTAACCCCCTTCGGGCCAAGTGTAGCGAGGTGTATGGCTGCCGCAACTGCAACGAGGGCCTCGTTGGAGCAGATGTTCGACGTTGCCTTGGCACGCCTTATGTGCTGCTCCCTCGTCTGGAGGGTCATCACAAAAGCCCTCTTTCCGTCCGCGTCCTTTGTCATGCCTATTATCCTTCCTGGCATCTGCCTAATCAGCTTCCTGTCGTTTCTGACCGCAAAAATTCCAGCCCTCGGGCCTCCGAAGTTCATGGGGCTACCAAAGTAAGCGGCCTCGCCAACGACTATATCAGCCCCAAGCTCTCCGGGGGCCTCGACTATCCCGAGGATCGTGGGGTCAACACCGACAACGAAGAGTGCACCAGCATCGTGGGCTATCTCGCCGATTTCCCTTATGTTCTCCTCAAGAAGGCCGAAGAAGTTCGGCATCTCGATGTAAACGCCGGCGGCACCTTCAACCGCTTCCTTGAGCTTCTCGATATCCATCTGCCCCCTCTCGTCCCAAGGAACCTCAACCGTCTCAAGGCCCGGGCCGGCGGTGTAGGTCTTGAGGACAAGCTTCTTCTCGGGGCTGAGGTGCTTCGGAACGACGAACTTGTTCCTCTTCGTCACGCGGGCTGACATCAGGGCGGCTTCAGCCATTGCTGTTCCCCAATCGTACATCGAGGAGTTAACAATGGGAAGGCCGACGAGTTCAGCTATGAGGCTCTGGTACTCAAAGAGGGCCTGAAGCATACCCTGGCTTATCTCCGGCTGGTAGGGGGTATAAGCGGTGAGGAACTCGCTCCTCTCAATAAGGTACTTCACGTGGGCCGGAACGTAGTGGAAATATGTTCCCGCCCCAAGGAAGCTCGGCATCTCAAGGACTGTCTTGTTTTTGCTCAGCGTCTCGTTGAGCTCCGTGAAAACCTCGTACTCGCTCTTACCCTCGGGAAGGTTGAACTCCTTCACCATTCCTTTTGGAACGTCCGAGAACAGGTCTTCAATCGAGGAAAAGCCGATTTCCTTCAGCATTTCATCTTTATGGGCTGAGTTCGGGATGTAGTGTTTGCCCATACTTATCACCTTCTAAGCTTTTAAATGCTCATTGAAAGTTAGTGCAGGATAATATATGCTTTGTGGCATGATGGACTGAATTAGGGATATGGACAAAAAGCGACATCAACATTACCCTATCCACACCAAAATAGTTTCAAAAAAGTTAAATCAAAATCGAAAGATCACCCGCTGACACCAACGTCCTCGAAGAACTTCTCCATGAGACCAGCGACGGCCCTGATGTCGTACTGCATGGTCTCGTAAACCGCCCACTGAACCTTGCTGTACTCCCTTCCGTCGAGGGTCTTGAAGCCGCTCGGAGCGTTGACGTCGAAGTTGGCGTGGAGTTCGATGTTCCTAATGGCCCAGCCGTCAACGTCGTCGTCAAGCCAGTCGTCCTTATCAACATGGGTGTAGATATAGACGGTATCCCCTGGAACGGTGACGCTCGTATCCACCAGCGGGTTTGGATCCTGAGCGTAGCGCGCTATGAGGTTCCAGTTCTTGTCGTATATCTCGACGTAGCCGAGGGTCTTGAAGTAGGCGTTCTGCATGTCTATGTCCTTGAAGACAATGGTTATCGAACTCGCTCCAAGGAACTGGAGCTTGAGTATGCTCCAATCACCCTTCTTAAGCTCCTTCGTCCAGAAGTAGCTTCCGAGATGGCCGCGCTCGCTCCAGAGATTGATGTCCTTCCCTGTGGAATAGAGCATGTAGCGCCAGGCGTTGTGGGCTATCATGTCCGCGTAGGCCCAGGCGACGCCGTGGGAGAGATCCATATGACCGTTCTCGTTGTCTGCAACGTAGATCTCCTCACCGATTATAAACCTCTGCTTCTCCTGGGGTATCTGCCACCACTTTATGGGCATGAGGTCGAGGGGAACGCGGTTGTTGAGGATGTCATCGGCGACCGTCGGAGAAATCTCGTTCTCAACGAAGTCGTGGGCCTCTTCCGCGTAGCTGAACTCGTCGAGGGTCTCAAAGAGGTGCGGAGTAGTATGGGCTATGAGCATGCTCATGTCCTCAAGGATGTGGACGGCCCTTCCGAGGTAGAGCATGGCCTCTTCCTTCTTTCCCTGCTTCCAGAGCTGAACGGCCTGATCGTAGAGCTGCTGGGCCATGTCGGCGGCGGAAGACTTTCCGTCGCCAAAGAGGTCAACGGTTATCAGCTCGGCGTGATCCATAGGATCCAAGAAGTGGTACTGGCTCTGGAGGGTGTACACTTTCCCGTTGAACGTTATGTTCCCACCGCGCCAGTCCTCGTCGTAGGCGCCGTAGAGGAGCTGATCCTTGTACTGCATGAGGATAGCGCCGAGCCCGGGTTGTCTGCATAGACCGCCTCGATGGCCTTGTATGTCAGCTTCTGGTGGACGTTCATCGGGTCGTCGAGGGTCGGGCCGTTGGTCGGCCACGCACTTACAAAGCCTAGATTACCGAGGAGTAAAGCCAGAACCGCCAGGACTTTAACGGCCTTCATTTTACCACCTCGAAATTTTATGCATGGCGGATACAGGAGATAGGCCTAAAAAATTAACGGCGCTCGAAATACTTTTAAAAGTGGCTGGCCCTTCCAAGATGTTATGAACTGGAAGAGGGTCACCGTGATCGCGATAGTTAGTCTTATCCTAACAATAGTCCATTTTTCCTTGGGATGCCTGGGAACTTCCAAAAACAACCCTCACCCCCAGACTGAACCAGTACAGTGGATAGCTAATGGCAAAATAAGCAGTGGCGAATACACAGTAGAAAAGAACGTTGGTGAAATGTCCCTTCACTTCCGCGTTGAGAACGACACACTCTACGTCGGAATTTCCGCTGAAACCCATGGCTGGGTGGCAATTGGTTTCGGCGGCGGACCTGGAATGAGGAACACCGACATAGTGATAGCATATGTTCTCCCCAACGGGACTGTTGAAATAAGCGACTCGTACTCGACGGGCTTCTCTGGACCGCATAATCCCGACACGTTCCTTGGGGGACACACCGACATACTATCTTACGGCGGACGCGAGGACGAGAACGGAACCGTTGTTGAGTTCTCAAGACCGTTGAATACTGGTGACGGGTATGACTACGTTATACCCACAGAAGAGTCTTTCAGGATCATCTGGGCCTACGGGCCGACAGACGACTTTCAATCGATGCACATAAAAGCAGGTCACATTTACGTAACGCTGGAGGAGGATGGGAAATGATAATCGCCTTCGACTTCGACGGGACTCTTGCCGATACTTATTCATGCATCGAAGATGCTTTTAAGCGTGCTCTAGAAAAGCGCTACCGCTGGCTCCCAGGAAAAGCCCTCTGGGCGAAGCTGCTCACCAAAATAGAGTTTCAGTTCGAGAGGCCAACCTTTGGAAAGCACAGGGGCAAAATTAAGTCCCCATTCTTCATGAGAACGAAGTTCTTTGAGACCTGGTTTGAGGAAAGGGCCAAGCTTAGCAAGCCGATTGACGACGCACCGGAACTCCTGAAGAAGCTTAAGGAGCAGGGTCACACTGTAATTTCCTTCTCGGCCGAAGACTTCATTGACGGAATGAAGGTCAAAAGGCTGAAGGCGATGGGGATATACGACCTCTTTGATGACGTCATTGTATTCGGAAGGGATTTGACGATAGAGGAGGCATTCAAGCTGGTGCGCGAGAAGTATGGCGACGATATCTTTATCTGGGTTGACGACAAGCCGTGGCGCTTCATAGGGCACGGCGATGAGAACACGGAATACGTCTGGTACTACTTCCCCATTACGGCGAAGTTCGTGGAGAAGAAGCGAGAGATGCTGGCTCTAATACCCCACCTCCACGTGATAAGGGATCTGTGGAGTCTGTTCGATGTAATCAAAAACGTCGAGAGGCAGAGGAGAAGTGCCAAAGAAAAAGCATAAAGTATTTTATTCTCTTTTTCCTACTTATTCCTAGGAGATGCCCATGACCAATCCTCTAAAAAACAGGGTATTGATCCTCCTGCTGGTGCTGTTCGTGGTGATTACAGTACTATCAACAACCCCCTGGATGAACAAGATATCAGAGAGCATAAGATCAGCGGAACCAAATGTAACAGCCGTTTACATTGGAACCACAGCCCCCAACGGAACGTGGCAGTTCAAAGTAGAGGATAGGGTACTGACTGACTGTGTAGTGGCTTACGTTTACAACTACACCCCCCCTGGGAAGCTTGTTGTTTATGAGCTGGATTCTAAAGCACTCAAAGTAATTAACCCCTCCGAAGAAATACCTTCGTCCGAGTGCAAGGGAGAGCCAATATATGGATACCTCACTGCGAACTTCACGAAACTTCCTGAAACGTTAACCATAGACGTTTGGGTCGGAACAACCTCAACAAACGATGGGTACATATACTTCCGCCAGATTGGCGACTGGATGTTCATAAACGGCTCATACGTTGGATATAAAGCTCCCTCCCTAAGCAACAACTACATGCTGATGCCCATCAAAGAACTGGGAAAAATAACGAACTCGACCGGGATTCACGTGGTCAATCGCCGCTGAGGTACTCCAGAGTGTCTTCAACAAACTCGTCATAATCTTCTTTTTCAGTTTCCTCAAGTCTCAGACGAAACTCCTTACCCAGCGACCATCTTATAGCAACGTCCCCCTTGTTTGTCTCAGCAATGATAAGTCCAAACGGGGCGTCGCCCATCCAGTGGTGCTTTGAAAAACCCACTTCAAACCCCCGCCTTCTCAGTTCATCAAGTATCGTCTCATAAGTTTTTGAAGGATTGTAAGGACTTCGAGCGAACCCAATGTAGGCCATCTTTACTCACCCCTGTGAAATACTGGTCAGAAGTTAAAACCTTTTCGGTTCCCCTAACAAAACTTAAAAGCCAAAGCACAAACTTTCTACCATGAAACCAAAACCTCTACCAGAGAAAGCACTAAAACTGGGAAAGAACGTTATCATAGCCGACGTTCACCTCGGCTACGAAATAGCGATGGCCAAAGAGGGGTTCTATCTCCCCAGGGTCTTTCACGACGTTGTTAGGAATTTGAAAAACATCATACAAAGGGAAAAGCCGAAGGGGCTGATAATAAACGGGGACTTCAAGCACTCATTTGTTCCTGAGTGGCGGGAAAAAACAGAGCTCAGAGCTTTTCTTGAAGAGGTGTCTCCCCTGGTATCAGAGATAATCTTAGTGAGGGGCAACCACGACGTCGGCGTCCTTTGGCTGAAGGAACTCGGCGTTGAGATTGTGGATGAACTTGAAATTGGAAGATGGAAGCTCGTTCATGGGCACAAACTCGTGGAGGGTGAGAACTTCATAATCGGGCATGAACACCCCGCAATAAGGCTGAGGGACGAGGTTGGGGCCGTTATCAAAGTGCCTGCGTTTCTAATGGGGAAACATCTGATAGTCCTGCCAGCGTTCAGCCCTTGGGCCTACGGCAACGATGTTTTGAGGGAGATCGTGTCCCCTTTTTTGAAGTACAGACGAGAGGACTTTAGAGTTTTAGTACCTGTGGGCAGGGAGGTTCTCGACTTTGGAACTCTATCAAAACTTCAGGAAGCCCTAAAAAGGCTGTAGCAAAAGGTTTAAACATCAAAGGCCAGAATAAAATGGAGGTCGCGAAGATGAGTCTCATAACGTATATCGCGTTCTTTGCCTACGCCCCAGCGCTCGCCATACTATGGTACTTTTACCACAAGGACAAATATGAGCCAGAGCCAAAGAGATACGTGATAGCAACGTTCCTACTCGGAGCCACTCTGTCAGTCGGAATCTCATATATTCTTGAAAGCGTGCTCACTATAGGGGGGATAATAAAGCCGATCCTACCTGCAACGGCCTTTTACGTTGCGCTAGTGGCGGGGATTGTAGAAGAGCCCGCAAAGGCACTCGCAATAAGGTACCCCTTCGCGGCGGGCCAGATAGACGGCATTATGGACGGGCTTGTCTACGGTGTCGCGGCAGGCCTTGGGTTCGCCGCCACTGAGAACTTCCTCTACGGACTCGGCTGGGGAGTGGGAGTCACAATAGCGAGGGCTTTCTTAACACCATTTGCTCACGCCACGTGGAGTGCCATAGTAGGCGTGGGGTACGGGCTGGTGTCCGAGGGAAAAGCGTATTCAACGGGAAGCTTTCTGATCCTGGCAATGTTCCTGCACGCGATCTGGGACTATTTCGCGTTCCTCAGCGCTGGAATCCCTGCCTACAATCTAGTACTTATATTCCTTATCCTGCTAAACGCTGCAATACTGCGCTACTTCCTCATGCTAGCCGAGATGGAGGAGAGAAGCAAACTCTGGTACTACATATTCAGGAGGGGTATGCGGTGAAGGGGAAGGATGTCCTAGATGAAGCACTCTTCGAGGCGAGGCCTTACGTTGAATACTGGGACAGGCTTAAAGAACTAGTTGAAAAGCTGTGGGAAGAGTCTACGGATGAGAAAAACTTCATCGAGCTTCTCAACGAGGAAATGGAGAGGGCAGAGGAGCCGTTCAAGACTGACCTCAAAATATTCCTTCAGAAATTTACGGCGTTGATAAGCGGATGAACGGAGGTGAGCCCAAATGAAGGGCTCACGAGCGGTTCTAGGGGCTCTCATAATTGGATTAGTTGTCCTTGGGGGCTACCTCTACACCCAGAGGGCCAGTGACCACTCGCCTCAAGTAGACACCAGTAGAGCACAGATTTTAGCCTATCTCGGCGGTTTGGACTGCTATTCCTATCATGAAAACATCACCACAATCATCGGGGACGAAACCATTGAGTCCTCAATAAATGGGGGCAGGATAAACGGGACGTACTACTTTGAGGGCCAGCGCTCCGGACTGCACTGGTACGCCGTCGTCATCAACAACACGCTGAAGGAGCGTATCATGACAAACAGGACCACGAAGGACGTTAACATCACTCTCTCAAAGGACGAAAGGGCCATGTTCTTATCGGTTGATCCAGTTAAAATGGGTCTTCAGGCCGTCGGGGTGGGAAAACTTGTGGAAAAGAATAAGGACAAAATTACATACGCCTTTGAGATAACTCTGTCACCGAGCACAGACTTCAGAATGAACGGCACTGTTACCGTCCTCTGGGATGGTGGAAGGGTCACCAAACTTATATTCAACGTGGAAGTGTGGACACAGGGAAGACAGAGTGAAAATAGAACAATTATCGCAGCAATAAAAGAGAACTGTGTACAGCCCAAATGGCTCAAAGAACTGTCCCCATAGTTTCTTCTGGATTGTCAAAGACCATTACATTATCTCACCTTTTCCCAATCTAGTGTTTTCGCATGTTTAAATATCAAACTAATTGCAATAACTCAGTATTCCAAAAAGTATTTAAACTCAGATTCAAGGTTTATTATGAAACAACATACGGAGGTAATAATATGAGAAAAATCCTAACAACATTCCTCCTAGCTGCGATAGTAGTTATGAGCGGCTGTATTGGAGAAAATGCTGGACTCACCAAGGAGAAGGTTCTAACGGCTATCCAGAGCATAGAGACTGCCCGCTACAATGAAAGCTTCTCCATGAGCATGAACATATTTGATCCGAACACCAACAAGACGGTCAACGTGACGATGTCAGGCAGCATAGCCGGAGTCTTCAACAAGAGCGCGGGCATTGAAGCAGGCAATATGAACTTAACAACCCGCATGATGGGGATGGACATAAATATGAACTGGCCGTATTTCACCAACGGCTCCGACGTATACTTTAATATCGACGGCAAATGGTACTTCGTCCCATCCAACAATGACCTCCACAACAGAGCCAGAGCCTCTCTAAATGTGGACTATATAGAGAAGCTCCTCAGGGAGAAAAACGTGACTTTCAAAAAACTAGGCGATGTCTACGCCTTCCGCGTTAACGTAACTTTCTGGGAGTTCGTCAACGCTACTAACCAGACCACATACCTCAACGAGGCGTGGGGCCCGCTCTCCGACAACATAACGGTCAACACGAACGCTGGCTGGGTCGAGGTCCACTTCAGAGACGACGGGACTCCAACGTTTATTGAGACCTACATGGACTTAACAATAATAATCCCTGATGAATTTCTGCAAGAACCTGTAACCATTCGCGAGACAATCCACGATTCAATGGTCTTTTCAGACATAAACAAGCCAGCCAACATAATAATTCCAGAGGGAATAGAAAGCGCAGGAGACTTTGAGGAAGTATTTGGGTGAGGGGCTAAGCGCCCCTCGTGGCCACTATTTTTATCCCTTCCCACTCCGCAACCACTTGGCCAACGCTCACCGGTGCCTTGAGCTTCAGATTTGCCAGGAACTTCATCAGCTCTGGTATCTTTTCCTTGGGAACGGGCTCCGCTGTTTTAACGCTCACCGTCGGGAGGGCACCGCCTTCAACGGGGACAACGCTCATGACGACCCTTTTTGGACTGGTAACTTCCTGAATTGCCCACTCCATTCCCCTAGGGCATTTACAACCCCTTACTTCCTTGACCTTACCGTTTTCGACGTCAACTTCAATGGAGCATCCTAGGGGGCAGACAATACATGTGAAGCGGTATATCATGCTCTCACCACCTCAACGGTGAGCCTTTCGCCGGCTTTCTGAATCTCCTCTGCCCTCAGCTTCAGCCGTATCATCTCGGCGGGTTTAACAACCGGGAGTCTGAGCTTCTTTCCAATCTCGGGAATCCTTAGCTCAACGTTCTCCATCGGCCTGGCGACGCGGAGGTAGAGATAAACGTCGCGGTCGCCGCCGAGGTAGTGCGGAGCAATCAGGCGGACGTTCTGGCCCTTCTCAACTTTCACCCACTTCCTGCTCTCTATTCCGCCATTCTCTATGAACTCCTTGGCACTCTTAGCCGCTAACTCTCCCTGCTCGGCCACGTAGTCAACGAGGTCGTTTATGAGGAGAGAGTTTCCGGCAACGAAGATTCCAGGAACGCTTGTCTCAAGCCTGTCGTTCACAACCGGTCCGCCGGTGGCTGGGTCTATCTTGACACCTATCTTCTTGAGCTTCTTAACGCTCGGGATTAATCCAGCTGAAATGACGAGGGTGTCGGCCTCAATCCAGAACTCGCTTCCGGGGACTTCGTTAAGGTTCTCGTCCACCTTGACTACCTTAACTCTCTGAACTCTTCCCTTTCCGCGGACTTCAACGACCTTGTGGCTCAAATAGAGGGGAATGTTGAAATCGCGAAGTATCATGACGTTCCTCGCAAGACCGCCAGGATAGGGCATGAGCTCAACGACCGCCTTCACCTTTGCACCCTCAAGGGCGAACCTGCGCGCCATTATTAACCCCACATCTCCAGAGCCGACGATGACGACCTCTTTGCCCGGGAGGACGCCGTAAATGTCCATGAGGGTTTGGGCCTCTCCTGCCGTATAGATTCCAGCGACACGGTCTCCTACGATGCCGATCTCAAAGGCGTGCCTCTCTCTGGCGCCTGCCGCGTAGATGATGGCCTTCGCCCAGACCTGATAAACTCCGGCGGGCGAGGTGAATATCACCACCTTCTCAAGGTCGGAGTAGTTCTTTATCTCCAGCACCCTCGCGGCTGTCCTGTACTCAACGCCGAGCTCCACCAGGCGCTTAGCGAGCCTCGACGCGAACTCCGGGCCTGTAAGCTCCTCCTTAAAGTAGTGGAGACCAAAGCCTGGGTGTATGCACTGCGGGAGGATTCCGCCTAAATAATCGTTCTCATCGAGGAGGAGTACGTTGAGCCCAAGCTCCTTGGCCTTTGCCGCGGCCGCCATTCCAGCTGGACCACCGCCAATGACAACGACGTCGTAGGAGAGCATCGGTATCTGGGGCATCGGCTCCATCATGCTTCCTCCCCCCTGAGGAGGGCCTTAACGTCGCCTATTCCAATCTCACTTCCCTTCCCCTTGAGGGTTACCTCCCAGGGCTCGACGCCGTATTCGCTAGCAAGGAGTTGGACGATCCTCGGCCTGCAGAAGCTCCCCTGGCAGGTTCCGGTTGTTGCCTTCGTCCTGAACTTTACGGAATCAACGCTCGGGGTTTTAACTCCTATGAATTTCATCCTCTCGATGGCTTCAAGGATGTCGCCCTCGCTAACGTGGTTGCATCTGCAGACTATCTTTCCGTAGGAGGGGTTCTTCTTTATCAGCTCGTTCGCCTTCTCTGGCGGGAGCATGAAGAAGTGCGTTATCTCCTTTCTGTACGGGTTCCACTTTTCCTTCTCCACGAGATTAATTCCGAGGTCGCGCTGGAGGATCTCCGCAACCTCATATGCTATGGCGGGAGCGCTAGTTAAACCCGGAGAGCGTATTCCTGCGACGTTTATGAAGCCCCATACCTCTTCCTCTGCCTTGATTATGAAGTCCCCTCCTGTGGGCTCAGGTCTCAAACCTGCAAAGGTCCTTATCACCTTGCTCTTCGGCGGGAGGTTCGGCCAGAGCTTTTTAGCGCCTTCCCAGACCTCTCTTAGTCCCTCCTTCGTCGTGGCGAGGTTGTCCTTCTCCTCGGGCGGAAGGTCCTGGGCGTTCGGCCCTATCATGAGGTGGCCGCTTATCTCCGTTGTAACAACGATACCCTTGCTTATCGGCGTCGGCGTCGGGAAGAGAACCCTTCTCGGGCCGGGAACATCGTCGTCAAAGAGGTAGTACTCACCCTTTCTCGGATGTATCTCGAAGTAGTCTATTCCTGCCATTCTGGCAATCTCATCGGCGTAGAGGCCTGCGGCGTTTATAACGATGTCCGCCTCGATGAAGCCGTTGTTGGTCTCGACGCCCTTAACCTCGCCGTTCTCGACCTTTATGCCCCTAACTTCCGTCTCAAGGTGGGTTTTGACGCCGTTTGCCACGGCGTTCTCAACCAGGGCTATAACCGCTGGAATCGGGCCAATCTGGCCAACTATCGGAACCCATAGAGCACCTATCGCCTCCCTCGTGAGGCCCGGCTCAAGGTGAAAGAGCTCGTCCCTATCGACAATCCTCATTTCGGGGACGCCGTTTCTCCGCCCGCGCTCCAGAAGCTTCTCCAGCTCGTCGAAGTCCTCTTCCTTCGTGGCGACTATCAGAGCGCCGTTCCACACATGAGGAATTTGAAGCTCCTTAACCCACTGGTGCCAGAGGCGGTTTCCCCTGATGCAGAGCTTTGCCCTCATAGGGTATCTGTCCGGATCGTCGTCATAGCCGCCGTGGATGAGGGCAGTGTTGGCTTTACTGACACCCCAGCCAACGTCGGGAGCTTTCTCTATCAGATGAACTTCCAGGTTCTCATATTTGCTCAAGACGCGCGCTATACTCGCACCGCTTATCCCAGCACCGATGATGGCAACCTTGGTCTTCATGTCCACACCTCCAAACTAAAAGGAAGAACTGATTCTCCAGTTTTAAAGCTTTCTTTAACCTTTAGTTTGGCTTAACGGAGATTAAAGAACGATTTTGGGCACAAAAAGGGAGAACAGAGGAGAACATGCCTCAAATGTATGAACATGTCCATGCCCTATTTAGTATTCCTCTGCTTCATTCTCCATTTCTGTATCTTTAACCATTATTAGTAGGGTGTTTATCCCAACGGATCCCTCTGGATGCTCAGGATCCTTAGGGAATTCAGGCCCAGATGGATTATCAAATGGATTCAAACCAATGAAGTATTCATCAGTATTGTCAAATCTATTGAACTGAGAAACTAAGTAGCTTAAGTACATCCCTCTTTGTAGCTTGTTCTTCTTTTTTAGCCCTCCCAATGTTGAAACTCTATGGGCAGTATCACTTAGAAGATCATGGATGATATGATTCCATCCACACTGACGGGAGCTAGAAAGACTAAGATTTGTGGAAAACGCCCACCCGTCATAACCTATCATCATTCCATAAATAGAACATCCAAATGGATAATTATGGCAACAACACCATGGGAAATAACAGATCCATGGGGGGCAATAGTATGACTTGTCACTGTCTAAAAATTCAAGTCTTGTTGTTTCACATTCCGGATAAATTCTGAGGTATTTTAAACCCCGTGATCTAGGTCTTCTCCAAGGGAATCTACGAGAATAAGTTTGGGGGTTTTGGTTTCCTTGTGTTCTGTGTCCACAGTTTTGTGTAGTAATACTGCAGGAGTTATTTTTAATATTACATTCGTCCGGTCTAGAAAACCTAAATCTAACATTCTCTTCGTATAATACATATTGGGCATCCTCCACTGGGTTATTACCAATCTTGGCTTGAGACAGAAACGCCCTGTTTATTAGAGGAAGGTTGTTCTGATCAACAAACGTGAATATAACGAGGAGATCACCTATTTCGCATCTCTTTTTGGATAGCCCACGGACACGAGGGTGATTGGGATCCAATTCTACTATGGGACTTTGATGGACAAAGATTCCCCCAAACTTTAGTTGAAAACCCTCTTTATCAAGTTTGTTTCCAGGTTTAGAATTAGGGAGAACATTGTTTAGATATTCGAGACCATATCTTAGATATGCTCCTACATAAGTTGGTTCACTAGGGCGAGGATGATTTCTTACATGTGAAAATGCGTACCGCCAGCTGTTTTCTGAAAATATAAGAATTTCTCCCCAGTGCTTTTTTATTATTCTTCTAAATTTTTGATACCTGGATTGAATAGTGTATTTTCCCATTACCATCACCAGAAAAACTTTGTTGAGAAATAGTTTTAAATATTTTGTTATAAACATCATAACAAGAGATACTAAAAATGAGGATAGTCGAAATTGAGGTTAATAATTTCAGGTCACTAAGAGCTGTAAAAATGCCCCTCGATGAACTTACAGTGTTGATCGGGAGAAATGGAGCTGGAAAATCATCGCTATTGCAGGCATTAGATTTGTTTTTTAACCCAAATGCCAAGTATTCCGAGGAAGACTTCTATAACAGAGATACGAGCAAACCCATACGAATTGCCATTAAATTTAGACTTGAGAACGATAAAGAACGTGAGGAATTTCAAAAATATGTGATAAATGAAGACAATGATCATGACTATATAAAAGTCGTGAAGATTATGAAATTTCCAGCATCAAAATCCAACCAGTCTTACCATGGAGTTGTCAAGAGTATTCCCCAGTTTTCAAACTTACCTTCGAGGAAAGAGGACTTAATAGAAAGATACAAAGGGCTACAGAAAGAATTTCCCGATTTACCCCATTTAGGGAGTAAGCCTACTAAGAAAAAGATTCTTGAAGCACTTGAAGAGTACAAAAACTCGCATCCTGAGAAATGGGAAGAAACACTGCAAGAAGACCAGTTTTTTGGATATAAAGAAGTCGGTCATGGAAAGATTGACAAGTTTATAAAGTTCTTATTAGTGCCCGCAGTTAAAAGTGTCTCTGAAGAGACTGAATACAAAAAGGGGAGTATTATTACAGAACTTACCCAATTGATAATAGAAGAACATATAAGGTCAATTCCTGAGTTTAATCGTCTAGAAAAGAGGTATAAACACTTACTTAAAAGTCTAGAGGCACACAGAAAAACAGGAAAGGATAAGCTATTCTCTGAACTTAGCAACGAGCTAACACAAATCCTAGAAAAATTTGCACCAAATACACAAGCCAACATCAGTTGGGGTAATCTAGATGATTTCAAGATCCCACTACCAGTCCCAACTGTGTTAGTTACAGAAGACGGTTTCGAAACGAGTGCCGAACGAGTTGGTCATGGTACGCAAAGGGCTCTTTTGTTCTCTTTATTGCAGTATATGACTGCAAAAAGACATGAACTCAATAAAATGAAAAATGTGGGTAGAGATTCAGATGAAAAAGATCAGAAATTAACTCTACTTTTGGTTATTGAAGAACTAGAGTTATATCAACACCCTCAGCGTCAAAAGCATCTGCACAAATTATTCAAGGATCTTGCTGGGAATACTTTTGGTGGATTTAATATACAGGTAATGTACTCCACTCATTCTCCTTTTTTAATTAGTACTGACACATTTGATAGCCTGAGAGTATTCAAGAAAATTAAAACCCAAAAATCACGTAAACTAAGAGAGACCAAAATTTATTGGTATCCACAACAGGAACTTCAGAAAGACCTAAAACGCTACGGGATAGACTCCCCATCAAAACACGTTAAAAAATTCACGACTACAGTAAATCCTGTGATGAGTGAAGGATTCTTCGCGGATAAAGTAGTATTAGTTGAGGGAGAAAGTGACAGAGCCGCTCTAGAGGTCGTTGCTGAACATAACGGTGTTGACCTCAATGGCAACAATATTTCAATAATCCCCGTAGGCGGGAAGGGGAACATACTTACGGCATATTTAATGTTTAATGGATTTAATATTCCAACGTACCCTATATGGGATCTAGACCTGTATCCCGATGAAATGAACAAAAAATTGTTTAGTGCAGTACAGTACAAAACTAAAAGGACACCTACTTCCCCTATTGTGAGGAAGAATTTCGCAGTCTTTAACAAAAATTTAGAAGACGTAATAAAAAACGACTTAGGTGAGAAAAATTGGGGGGTGTTGTTTAGTAAACTAAAACGAGAAAATCTTGTCATTAGTGGAAAGGATTTAAAGAATTATACCCCCATGAGACGATTCATTGAACTATGGTATTATCCACCAAATGACATCAAAGACAGGTTATCCCGCGATGCCTCTCTTAAAATACTGGAAAGAATAGTTGAAAAGATATCACGATTGTAGGGTATATCAATTTGATTTTGCACTATCAACGACCTTTGCCCACCCCATAGCCCTCTTTACCGCTTCTTTCCAGCCTTTGTAGAGTCTCTCTCTAGTTTTCTCATCCATCTTCGGCTCGAAAATTCTTTCAGCCTTCCACAGCTCGGCTATTTCTCTCGTGTCCGCCCAATAATCAACGGCAAGCCCCGCGAGGTAAGCGGCGCCAAGAGCCGTTGTCTCCTTCACGACGGGCCTTATCACCTTTCTGTTCAAGATGTCCGCCTGGAACTGCATGAGGAAGTCGTTTGCGGTGGCGCCACCATCGACGCGGAGCTCCTTGATCTGGACGAGCTTTTCCATCTCGTCAACGACATCCCTGGTGAGGTATGCTATCGCCTCAAGCGTCGCCCTCGCGAGGTGCTCCCTGCCCGTGCCGCGCGTTATGCCGATTATAATGCCCCTGGCAAACTGATCCCAGTAGGGAGCCCCTAGACCAACGAAGGCGGGAACGAAATAAACGCCTTCGTTGCTCTCAAGCTTTGTGGCGAGTTCCTCTGTCTCAGAGGCATGCTTTATGATTTTTATTCCGTCTCTGAGCCACTGGACTGCCGCTCCAGTTACGAAAATGCTCCCCTCGAGGGCGTAGCTGACCCTTCCATTTAGGCCCCATGCTATCGTCGTGAGCAGGTTGTCCGAATAGAGCACCATCTTGTCCGTGTTCACGAGGATAAAGCTCCCCGTACCATAGGTGGCCTTCACCATTCCCGCCTCGAACGCCGCCTGTCCGAAGAGGGCCGCCTGCTGGTCACCTGCATCGCCGCTTACGGGAATCTCAGCCCCGAGAAGCTCCTTCTTTGTGTAGCCGTAAACTTCACTAGACTCCCTGACCTCAGGTAAAACGCTCTCAGGAATGTCGAAGAGCTCAAGGAGCTCATCGTCCCAGTCGAGCTTCTTGATGTTGAAGAGCATCGTCCTTGATGCATTGGAATAGTCCGTAACGTGCTCTCCTGTGAGACGGTAGATGAGGAAGGTATCGACCGTTCCGAACATCACCTCGCCTTTCTCGGCCTTCCCCCTTAAACCTGGAACGTTGTCAAGGAGCCACTTGAGCTTCGAGGCAGAAAAGTAGGCATCGGGGACGAGGCCGGTCTTCTCCTTTATCATCGTCCCGTACTCACGCTTTATCTCCTCAACCATTTCAGCCGTTCTTCTGCACTGCCAGACTATTGCGTTGTAGAGCGGCTTACCCTTTTTGTCCCATACAAGCGTCGTCTCGCGCTGGTTGGTGACTCCTATAGCCGCTATCTGATTCGGCTCTATTCTAGCGCTCTGGATGGCATCTTTTATTGCCCTGAGCTGGGCGTCCCATATCTCCTCGGGATTGTGCTCGACCCATCCCGGCCTTGGATAGTGCTGGGGGAACTCATACTGGCCTATTCCGTGGATGTTGCTCTCCCTGTCGAAGATTATTGCCCTGGCGGAAGTTGTACCCTCGTCAAGAGAAAGAACGAACTTTTCCATCTGCAATCACCTAAGAAAAATTAGAGGAAAGAGAACTTATTAGACTTGCTCATCTCAGCCCGAGCTTTTTAAGGTACTCTATCATCCTCACCACGTCGTTCGCTATAACCACTTCAAAGAGCCCCTTGAGCTTGGCGAGGTTATCGTCCTTGTAGAAGAGAACGTCGTTTTCAGTCCACAGAACAACCTTCAGGCCCAGGGAGCGGACCCAGTGAAGGGTCTGGAGGGTCTTTTCAAGCCCTATGAGCGGTATCGCCTCCATGGGGACGTTCACCGACCAGAGGTTGAGCTCATCCTTGAGCTTCGGGATTAAAGGCACCACTTCCTCACGGTCTATGAGGAGGCCCATCGTGGTCTCATCGTCGTACTTTCTGTACTCGCGGAGGGCATCCATATCGAAGGATGATATCATTACCCTTTCGGGATTGTTCTCGGCAACGATTTCAGCAACTTCGCGGGCGGCGTCCCTGTCCTTCAGCTCAACGTTCACAAGCGCATTCCTCGGAATGGCCTCAAAGACCTCTTCAAGCGTCGGAATTCTCTCACCCTGCCCCACATCCGCCTTCTTGAGCTCTTCGAGGGTCATGTCCTTCTGCCTGCCCTTCATGTTGCTCGTCCTGTCTATGGTCTCGTCGTGCATCACCACTACGCGCCCGTCCTTTGTAAGCCAGACGTCCAGCTCTATGCCGTCCGCGCCGGCCTCAACAGCCTTCCTGAAGGCAAGAAGGGTGTTTTCGGGGTAGTCGCTCATGTACCCCCTGTGTCCGAGGACGATAACCCTATCGCGCTCCCACATAACAACCGCCTCGCGTTCAATACGCATCGTTCATAAAAGCTTTTCTCAGGCGGGTAGGATCGTCGGAAATTACTGCATCAACAAATGGCAGAAGTCTTGGAACCCATGTCAGCTCGTCCATCCTGTAGTTCCAGAGGAAAATCTTGAGCCCCCTTTTCCGGGCAGCCCGGAGAATTGCAGTTAGGTTCCTGAAGCCAATGTATGAAACTGCATCTATTGGAACGTGAACGGAATAGAGCCCCTTTAAAGTTGGAAGGACAACGGCGTTTGAATATCCAATTATTGAGAAGCCCACCCTGCAAGCAGGACACTCGGAGATCAGTTTCTTCCCGATATCGGGATTATCTGCAGAAAACACCGAAGATGTAAAAAGGGAGTTCCTCTCAATCAGGTTCAAAAGCGGTTCCACTGCTTCAGGTTCTTTAACATCAAAATCGAAAAATCCTGAAACACTCCTGATCACTTCCTCAACGCTTGGAACGAGCTTTCCAAGAGGGTGAAGGCGCTTTATTTCAGCAAAGGTTAATTCAGAGACGCGATAATACTCTCCATCGCTCCAGAAGCCCTCATCGTGGTGGGCTATAATCTTACCATCCCCAGTAACCCTGACGTCCATCTCAACACCGTCAGCCCATCTGAGGGCCCTTTTGAAGGCTGGAATGGTGTTCTCAATCTTCCCCCTGCAACCCCTGTGTCCCAACGTGAGCACTCTCATCCTGCCCGATTATGTTCAAAAAACCCTTAAAAATGCTTCTTCCATAGATTTGGAGACTATAAACGACAATAAAACAAGGGGTGATGGAAGTGGCGGAGTTCAAATACAGCAGGATTTTCCTGCTCGGCTTCGGTTTCTTCGGTATAAGCATAATATGGGCTCTTTACAACGCATACATACCGCTATTTCTCCAAGACACGTTCCACATGAACAGGACGATAACTGGATTCATAATGACGATAGACAACCTCTTTGCAGTCCTGCTTCTGCCCTTCCTGGGCGCGCTCAGCGACATGACGAGGACAAGGCTCGGAAGGAGAAAGCCGTACATCCTGCTCGGCGCACCTTCAGCCGCGCTGATGTTCGCGCTCATTCCCGTGGCGAGGGAACATGGCAACCTTGCTCTTTTCATGGGCACAATAATCTTCATGAACTTCTTCATGGCGCTCTTCCGCTCACCGGTCGTTGCGTTCATGCCCGATATAACCCCCAGCGAAAAGAGGAGCCAGGCTAATGGTATAATCAACTTCATGGGCGGCCTCGGAGCCCTTTTAGCATACTTCGGCGGCAAAGTGCTCTACGACATGAACTACGCCTACCCGTTCTACGCGGGCGCCCTTATTATGCTCCTTGCAAATCTGCTGGTTGTGCTCTTTGTTCCTGAGCCCGAGGAATACCGCGTTCCGGGTAAAAAGATAAACTTGAGAGAACTCCTCTCAGAGACCTCACGCAAAAGCTTCGGCGAGCTCAAGGAGAACCTCAAGGACGTCTTCGCCAGCCACGAGAGGAGCCTTCTTGCAATACTCCTGGCGATATTCTTCTGGTTTATAGCTTTTAACTCCCTTGAGACGTTCTTCACAAGCTACGTCAAGTACCACCTCTATGGAATTCCCGTTGGAGCGGCTGAAACGGAGATAACGAGGAAAATAGAAAGCACGGGTGCCTTCATGCTTGGAATGTTCAGCCTCAGCTTCATGATCTTTGCAATACCCGCAGGATTCCTTGGAGCGAGAATAGGAAGAAGGAAAACGATAACCCTCGGTCTCCTAACGATAATCGCGATAATCCTTGCGGCGTTCTTCATCGGCGAAACATCAAAGCCACAGGAAGTTGCACTCACAGACCCCGTTATCATGAAGTTCATGGGCCTGTTCTTCGTCGGGGGAATAGGCTGGGCCATGATTAACGTCAACTCGCTACCAATGGTCGTTGACATGACCGTGGACGAGAAAGTCGGCGGCTACACAGGACTCTACTACTTCTTCAGCCAGGCGGCCAACCTGGTGGCGCCGCCTTTCGCAGGTGCACTGCTTGATCTGATAGGCTACGAAACCCTCCTGCCGTTTGCAATGGCGTTCTTCCTGCTGGCACTGATAGCGATGCAGTTCGTCAGGAGGGGTGATGTCAAGGGTGGCGCCGAGGACGTTTACGAGTACGTCCCCGATATGGACTGAAGCTTCCTTTCCTTCTTTGCTGTTTTTGTCTTTGGAAATCCAAAAGTGTAAAAAGTCACGACAACCAGAATTTTGTTTAGTCTAGATACATCTAGCGAAACAATGGGAAAATTAGGGGGGTGTTAACATGGAATCCGAATCGAACCAGGGTGTTGTGAGGAAGGGCTTCAGCTGGGGTCTTGTCCTTGGTCTCGCCCTGCTCGGTTTCAGTAGGAGCGTTGGATGGGCTCTAAACAAGGGGCTGTCCTTCCCGCTGTTGTCGAGCTATACCCAGTCGGCGTTTGTTAAAGGTACGATACTGGCCCTCGAGGGATTGATCGGAATACTTGTCCCACCGCTCCTCGGCTATTACAGCGATACCCTGAAGTCGAAGCACGGGAGGAGAAGACCTTTCATTATGATTGGAGGCCTTCTGGCGGGCATAGCAGCTATAATGATATACACCGCCTACGCCATGAGTGTTCCGCTGATCGGCTTCGCCCTGACGCTGGCGTTCTTCTATCTCTCAATGCATCTCTACACGGCCCAGTTCAGGGCCCTTATGCCCGATACAGTTGAGAGCGGAAAGCGTGGAACTGCGAGCGGCGTTATAACCTTGCTGGAGTGGGCCGGTAACCTCTTCCTCTTCGGACTGGCCGGCTACCTAATCGCTAAGGCCGTGGACATGACTGGGGAGAGTGAGGGAATAAAGGCACTCACCCAGACGCCTTACCTCAAGATACCCTTCCTCGTCACGGCGTTCTTCCTTATTGGTGCAGCAGTCTTTGTCTACCTCATTGTCAGAGAACCCGAGGCACCCGACATCGAGGAGAACGAGAGCCTTGGAGAGTACCTCTGGAGCATCGTCAGGAACAGGGACTTCCTCAAGTTCTACGCGGCTCAGACTCTCTGGTGGATGAGCTTTGAGTTCATCGCGGTTTTCCTCTACGGAATCCTCGCGTTCATACTCTACGGTTCAGCAACGGAGGAGAACATCAAGGCGGTAACATCCCTCGGCCTTTACCTGATGGCGCTCTTCAACGTCGCCGTTCTTCTCGGTGCCCTGCCAGGAGGAATCATCTACGACAAGCTCGGCAGAAGGCTGAGCATAGTCCTTGGAGGCCTGATCTTTGCAATTCCGCAGCTTTGGGGATGGTTCATAACGACCAAGGCCCAGATAACGATAGCCTTAGGAATAGCGGGCATAGGCTGGGGAATCCTCATGGCGGCATCGTACCCAGTAATCGGCGACCTTCTGACCAAGTTCGAGAGGGAAGCGTTCACGGGCAGATACTACGGCTTCTTCGAAGCCACCCGCTCCCTCCCGGTGCTCCTCGCAGGAACGATCGGTGGGGCAATCGTTGACCTCGCGGGCGAGAACTACAGGGTTCTCTTCCCGATAGGTGCCCTCCTCGTACTCCTCGCGCTACCGATGGTGTGGATGATGAAGAACCTTGACGTCGAGGGAGGGAAGGAGTAATGGGATTGCTCCTTTCCATTTTTGTCCTTGCAGTCATTGTTTTTCTCGCGTTTGTGGCCTTCGTCGGCTACAAGATGGTCAAACCCCCGAGGCTGGTTGAGGACTGGACACCAAAGGACTTGGGCTTTGACTACGAGGATGTCGAATTTACCACAGAAGACGGCCTTAAGCTGAGCGGCTGGTGGGTTGACAACGGGAGCAATAAGACTGTAATTCCGCTCCACGGTTACACTGCGAGCAGATGGTACTCCCTCTACATGAAGCCGACCGTCGAGTTCCTACTAAAGGAGGGCTACAACGTCCTCGTCTTTGACTTCCGCGCCCACGGAAAGAGCGAGGGGAAGTACACAACGGTTGGCGACAAAGAGCTCTTGGACGTTAAGGCCGCCGTGGAGTGGCTGAAAAAGACCCACCCGGAGAGGGCAGACAAGATTGGACTCATCGGCTTCTCAATGGGGGCTATGGTCACCATAAGGTCGCTCGCTGAGATTGAAGACGTCTGTTGTGGCGTTGCCGACTCACCCCCAATGGATCTTGACAAAACTGGGGCAAGGGGCCTGAAGTACTTCGCTAACCTTCCAGAGTGGCTTTACGTCTTTGTCAAGCCATTTACGAAGCTCTTCAGCGGTGGAAAGGAGATACATCCCATCGAGTACGCGGACAGAGTTAGGAAGCCGCTCCTCATTATAGCAGGAGAGAAAGACCCGCTCGTTAAGGTGGAAGAAGTCAGGGAGTTCTACGAGAGGAACAGGAAAATCAACCCGGACATTGAGCTGTGGGTTACCGATGCACCCCACGTTAGAACCCTCAAGTTCCACCCAGAGGAGTGGAAGGCAAGAGTCAGGGAGTTTTTTAACAGAGCCTTCAACAACCCATGAATTACCCTTTTTGATTTTTTGTAGCAACACTTTTAAAAGGAAACTACATCACTACCCCTATGAAAAAATTGCTGGTAATAACAACGGCACTTATCCTGGCAATCGGGGCGGGCATCTTTCTGTATGAGAATCGGGAATATTACTCTCCGGATTTGTCCATAACACAGAACGATAGTGTGTCAGAGAGTCACGCCAACACATCCAGCACATTTCCTAGCTCCTGTCGGCTTGTTATCCTCGTCCACGATGTAAGCCCGGTTTACCTCAAAGAGCTTAAGGAAATAACCGAGATAATCGACGAATACGGCATGGCCAACAACACGTACTTCTTTGTGATCCCAAACCACACGGGAAAACATCCCATAGATAAGGATCCCGATTTTGTAAATTTCCTGAAAGAGTCCCAAGCTAAAGGTTACCATATAGAGCTCCACGGCTACATACATGAATACAGAGAGTTCGACTGCGACGCGGGAACTGCGCGCAAGAAGCTGGAGCTTGGCCTGGAAGAGTTGAGGGCACTGAACTTTTCGCCCAGCTACTTCGTACCTCCCAACTACGCCATATCTGAAGATGCCCTGAAGGTAGTGCTATCCCACAATCTGAGCGTTATAACCAAAGACACATTGTACACTCCCCAAGGAACTTCATACAAAATCATGAACAGGGAGTACACCTGGTACCTTTCGAATTCAAGTACTAAGTTCAGCCTCACATTGAAAAGAGCAAAACATGACTATACGAGATGCAGGGGCACCTTCTACTTATCAATTCACCCAAAGGCCGTAAACTATGGGGCAGGACTCAAGTTTCTGAGGGAGTTCCTCTCCTTCGCCGTTGAAAGGAACTCTCCCAACCACGAACGTTGAATTCAAGAAAAACCCAAGGATTCTTGAAAAGAATGAATCGTGGCCTCGGCTAACCCTCTTTTCTTCATCAGTCAGCGTGGCTAACGCTCGTCATCGGCCGAGGAGAGTTAGGGAGAACTCTTTTAAAAAGCAACCGGAAAATAAGACGGGGGATGAAGAGCGTTTACCGGTCTGATTAGCTACCGGATGAAGAGACTGGCACTGGCCGACCCCTTCACTCTTCTCCGAGGAGCGTCTCAATGAGCGCGATTATCTGGTTGTGGACGGTCTCAACGTCCTCCATCGCGTTGATTATCTTCATTTCAGGGAACATCTCGGCCAGCTTTAGGTAGTTCTCCCTGACCTTTCTTTGAAGCTCGAATATCTTGTCGAACTCGCTCTTCACTTTCCTGCTTCTTATTCTGTTCATGCTCTCCTTTACCGGAAGGTCAAGGAGAAAAACTATGTCGGGCTTTACGGCGAAGCGGTTGAGGTCTATGAGCCACTCAAGGTCAAGGCCCCTCGCCCACTGATACGCGAGGGACGAATAGAAGTAACGGTCGGATATAACGACTTTTCCGGCCTCAAGGGAAGGCTTAATCAGCTTGTCAACGTGCTCAGCCCTGTCGGCTGCGAAGAGAAGTGCCTCAGCCTCATGGCTTATTTTAGCACCGTCTATTATCCCTTCTTTACCACCCGTAAGAACGAGCCGCCTTATGAGTTTACCAAAAGGAGTGTCCGTTGGTTCTTTCGTTAGAACAACTTCGTATCCTCTGTTTTCAAACCACTCCGCCAGTAGCTTTGCCTGCGTGGACTTGCCGGCGCCGTCTATTCCCTCGAGTACGATGAACATCAGTGCCACCCCCAAAATAGGACAGATAGTAGAGAGGAGCAGCTCTTATAAAACTGCCGCCCTCACTTAAAGACCCTCTTGAGGTAATCAAAGAGGGACCACATGCTCGTAAACGTCTTCTCCTCGCCGTCCTTGTAGAACTCGGCTATCCCGTCCGGCCTGAAGCGCAGTCCGAAGGTGTAGTCGCCCTTGTTCAGCTTGTGGAGGAAGACTTCCTTCGGTTTCGGCGGGATGTAGCTGGTCATCATGTCGTTTATAAGCTCAGCCTCAAAGCCGAAGTGCTCGCTGAGCCTGGGGAAAAAGAGCACCGCAGGAGTGTTCATAGCATCCACAAGGGCCTTTCCGCCGATCTTAAAGTTGTAGCGCTTGAAAAGGTCGTGAAGGAAGTCATCGAGGGCGTTTGGATAATAAACGGTGGCACCTATGTCGTTTGGATGGGCCTCTATGAAGCTCCTGCTCTTCAGGATTGCCTCAACCTCATCAACGTCCAGGCCGTTCACCTCGACCCTAACGCCCCCGTGGTAGTAAACGTAAGCTAAGGGCATCCCTTTGCTGTGGGCAAAGTCCTTCAGCGCTATCAGCGGGATAAGCCTAACATCCATTATCGTTGAGCCGGTACTGACTATGCCCACAACCATGGCACGCTTTCCATACCTCGATATCGCCCTGCCGTCTCTGCCGACTATTACCGTCCCCTGGGCCACGGTACCAATGGCCCTTCCCAGAAGGGCAAGCTCTTCGGGGTTGAACTTTTCAGAGTAGTATAACTCCACTTCTTTTCACCTCCTTGTATCACCGTGAGTGTTTAAAACCATCCCATTTTTGAGGTTATCGGTAGCTTTCGATGTCCGTGTTTATTCGTTAGAGTACTTAAACTTACCGACAAACTATTTTAATACATCGGAGCATCACCTCTGGAGGCGGTATCATGAACGCTCTTGAACGGCTTGAAAAGCTCCTTGATAAGGAGCAGTTTGAGAAGGTAAAGGCCATAGACAACCCAGAACTCCACGAATTTCTGGCGGAATGGATTGAGTGGCTCGAACCGGACAAAGTTTTCGTCTGCACCGACAGCCCCGAGGACGAGGGGTACGTTCGGTGGAAGGCCCTCTACTACGGCGAAGAAAAGATGCTGGAAACGCCAAACCACACCGTTCACTACGACAACTATTACGACCAGGCAAGGGACAAGGCCAACACCGCTATCCTTCTCCCTGGAGGCAAGAAGCTCCCATACATCAATACCAAGGACAGAGACGAAGGCCTGAAGGAGATACGCGAGCTGATGAAGGGAATCATGAAGGGCAAGGAGTTATTCGTGTGCTTCTTCGTCCTTGGGCCTAAGAACTCGATATTCACAATTCCAGCAGTCCAGCTCACTGATTCGGCCTACGTTGCTCACTCGGAGTTCATCCTTTACAGGAAGGGCTACGAGGAGTTCAAGCGCTTGGGTAGGAGTGCGCGCTTCTTCAGGTTCGTTCACAGTGCTGGTGAGCTCGACGAGAGAAAAACCAGCAAGAACCTCGACAAGAGGAGAATATACATCGACCTCGAAGACGAGACGGTCTATTCTGTCAACACCCAGTACGGCGGGAACACGATAGGCCTCAAGAAGCTCGCCTTCAGGCTCACAATCAAGAGGGCCGTTGAGGAAGGCTGGCTGAGCGAGCACATGTTCCTGATGCGCGTGAACGGCCCGCACGGCAGGAAGACATACTTCACCGGGGCCTATCCGAGCATGTGCGGAAAAACGTCAACCGCCATGATACCCTGGGAGAACATCGTCGGCGACGACCTGACTTTCATCCTGCCTGTGAACGGAATCGCAAGGGGAGCGAACGTCGAGAAGGGCGTCTTCGGCATAATCCAGGGTGTAAACCCAGAGGACGACCCAATAATCTGGCAGGTTCTCCACTCTCCGGTCGAGATAATCTTCTCCAACGTCCTCGTCAAGGACGGAAAGCCCTACTGGAACGACATGGGCATAGAGATTCCAGACGAAGGCGAGAACCACAGCGGAAAGTGGTGGCGCGGAAAGAAAGACGCTGAGGGCAACGAGATACCGCCGAGCCACAAGAACGCGCGCTTCACAGTTTCGCTCGAACACTTTCCGAACGTCGATATGGAGGCCCTTGAGAACCCGTGCGGCGTGGAAGTCGGCGGCATGATATTCGGCGGCAGGGACGCAGATACCTGGCCGCCGGTCAGGGAAGCCTTCAACTGGGAGCACGGCGTCATAACGATGGGTGCCTCACTTGAGAGCGAGACCACCGCGGCGACCCTCGGAAAGGAGGGAGTCAGGGCCTTCAATCCCATGGCCATCCTCGACTTCATGAGCGTCCACCTTGGGGACTACCTCAGGAACTACCTTGAGTTCGGCAGGAAGCTCATGAAGACTCCGAAGATATTCGCCGTGAACTACTTCCTCCGCGAGAACGGCGTCTGGCTCAACCACAAGCTCGACAAAGCCGTCTGGCTTAAGTGGATGGAGCTTAGGGTTCACGGCGACGTTGAGGCCATAGAAACCCCCATCGGCTACATTCCAAAGTACAAGGACCTAGCCAAGCTGTTCAAGGACGTCCTCAACAAGGAGTACACAAAGGAGGACTACGAGAGGCAGTTCAAGATAAGGGTTCCAGAGTTACTGGCGAAGATAGACAGAATCGAGGAGATTTACAGAAAGCTCGACAACGTTCCCGAAGAGCTGTTTAGAGTTCTTGAAGAGGAGAGGCAAAGACTTCTTGAAGCCAGGGAGAAGTACGGGGACTACATAAGTCCCTTCGCCCTTGAGGGCGAGTGAGCCTTTTCTCCTTTTTTCGTCATTCGACGAGCGGCAAGACTTTTTAAGTCCCACTCCTATTGGGTATCACCGAAGATGATACACGGGTGATGGCTATGGTGAACGTTTCCAATGCCGTTGAGGATGAAATAAGGAAAAAGCTCCCGTATCCGCTTGGAGACCTCGCCGATCTGGCCTACAACTACTGGTGGAGCTGGAACAGGAGGGCCACGAAGCTCTGGGAGTACATTGACCCTGAGCACTGGAGGGAGTACAAGAACCCGGTAAAGCTGCTCCTCGACACTCCAGAGGAGCGGTTTAAGGAGCTCGTCCGCGACGACGACTTCATGAACCTCTACGAGCTGGTGATGGATCAATTCCACGCCTATATGAACCCGCGCTCGACCTGGTTCTCCACCAACTACCCCAAGTGGGACAAGCCCATAGTCTATCTCTGTATGGAGTACGGCATAAGCAAGAGCCTGCCAATTTATTCTGGCGGCCTTGGAATCCTCGCCGGAGACCACGTGAAGACCGCAAGCGATCTGGGGCTTCCGTTCATCGCTATAGGCCTCCTCTACAAGCACGGCTACTTCAGGCAGGAGATAGATGGAAACGGCAGGCAGGTCGAAATATTCCCCGAGTACAAGCCCGAGGAGATGCCGATAAAGCCCGTCCTCGACAGGGAAGGAAAGCCGCTCCGCATTGAGGTTCCGATTGAGGACAGGATTGTCTATGCAAGGGCCTTTGAGGTAAACGTCGGCAGGGTGAAGCTCTACCTCCTCGACACCGACGTCCCAGAGAACAGCCCCGACGACAGGACGATCTGCGACTACCTCTACAACGCCGAGATGGACAAGAGGATAAAGCAGGAAATCCTCCTTGGAATCGGCGGGATGAGGCTTCTCAAGGCCCTTGAAATCGAGCCTGGGGTCATTCACCTCAACGAGGGGCACCCAGCCTTTGCGAACCTCCAGAGGATAGCCTGGTACATGGAAGAGGGTCTGACCTTCACCGAGGCCCTGAGCATCGTGAGGGGAACGACGGTCTTTACAACCCACACTCCTGTTCCAGCAGGCCACGACAGGTTCCCGATCGAGGAAGTCAAGAAGAGACTCGCAAAGTTCCTTGAAGGAAGAGAGGAACTCCTTGAACTCGGAAGAGAGGGAGATCAGCTCAACATGACCCTTCTTGCCATAAGAACATCCAGCTACGTTAACGGCGTCAGCCAGCTCCACGCTGAGGTAAGCAAGAGGATGTGGAAGGATCTCTGGCCGGGAGTTCCGCTCAACGAGATACCGATAGAAGGAATCACGAACGGCGTCCACACCATGACATGGGTGCACAACGAGATGAGAAAGCTCTTTGACAGGTACATCGGCAAGGTCTGGAGGGAACACACGAACCTTGAGGGCATCTGGTACGCCGTCGAGAGGATTCCTGACGAGGAACTGTGGGAAGCCCACCTCCAGGCAAAGAGGGAGTTTATAGACCTCCTGAGAAGGAAGGCCATAGAGAGAAACAAGAGGCTCGGGGTAGACGACCCCATACCAAACATAGACGAGAACGCCCTCATAATAGGATTCGCGAGGAGGTTCGCGACCTACAAGCGCGCTACACTTCTCCTCACGGACCTCGAGAGGCTGAAGAAGATTGTGAACAACCCGGAGAGGCCCGTTTACATAGTCTTCGGCGGCAAGGCCCACCCGAGGGACGAGGGAGGAAAGGAGTTCCTCAGGAGAGTGTACGAGGTCTCCAAGATGCCCGAGTTCAGGGGTAAGATATTCGTGATGGAGAACTACGACATGGGCAGCGCGAGGCTCATGGTGGCAGGCGTCGATGTCTGGCTCAACAACCCGCGCAGGCCTATGGAAGCCAGCGGGACGAGCGGAATGAAGGCCGGGCTGAACGGCGTTCTGAACGTCAGCATCTACGACGGCTGGTGGGTCGAGGGCTACAACGGAAAGAACGGCTGGGTCATTGGAGAAGAAACTACCGAACCTGAAACGGAAGCGGACGACCCGAAGGACGCTGAGAGCCTCTACACCCTGCTTGAGGAGGAAGTCATACCAACCTACTACGAGAACAGGGCAAAGTGGATATACATGATGAAGGAGAGCATAAAGAGCATAGCCCCGCGCTTCAGCACCCACAGGATGGTCAAGGAGTACATGGACAGGTTCTATTCCAAGGCCATGAGCAACTACATCTGGCTCACAAGGGAAAACTACAGCGGCGCAAAGGAGATAGCGGCGTGGAAGGACAGGGTTAGGGCCTCGTGGGACAAAGTGGAGATAAGGGACGCCAAGGCCGAGGGCAACAGGCTTGAGGTAAGGGTTTACCTCGATGGTCTCAAGCCGGAGGACGTTGAGGTTGAGCTCTACTACGGCGTCAGGGCGCAGGGCTACGAGATTGAAAAGCCCCACATCGTTGAGCTCAGACACCCAGAGCAGGTGGGAGAGGGTGAATGGCTATACACCTACGAAGGAAACGCCCTCAGACACCTGGGAGACCCGTGCTGGCACTACGCGGTCAGGGTTCACCCGCACCATGAAAAGCTTCCGCACAGGTTCCTGTTGGGTCTGGTCAAGTGGAAGGGGCTTGACTGATTCCTTCCCTTTTTCAATATAACAATTCGTTCTTTTTCCCCACCAAATACAAATAAATTAGTACCAAAGTTATAGATTAGCCCAAAATTAACAAGAGCAATAGTTTTAAGGATTACTTCGGTAAACTTCCCGATATAATAATGGGGGTGATAAAATGGATCAGACACAGAAGTGGACGATGTATCTGATATTCCTCGTGGCTGGATTCGCAACGGGAATTGGGAGCCTCGGCCTGTTCCCACAGTTCTGGCTCCACTACGGGTTGACTGGCCTGGTAGTGCACCTCGGATTCCTGCTGGTGTTCACTTTGGTGGCCATATTTGAAACAGAAAGGGTAATGAAGTCTGGCTACTACTTCGTAGAGCTGTACAGAAAAGTCCTTCAGAGACCAGCGATGATACTCGCCATCGCAGTAACTATAATAGCATTCCTATCTTACTACACGGCAAACGTTATGCTAATTCTTCTCGGTCCGTACGTTGGTACTGAAACCATCGGCAGACTCGTAGCGAAGATCATAATGCTGGCGCTGATATTCGTGATAATAACGAGGGCAAAGGAAAAGACCTTCACAATCATGTCCCTTGGATCGCTGTTCTTCATAGCGGTTGCTATCATTACTGCCATCCTTTTCAAAGTCAAAATACCCCCAACGGCGGCCTTCCTTGCAACTGCAAAGCACATGGCCTACAGCTGGCAGCCTTTAAGCCTCTCACTGATTAGAGCAGCCGCTGAGAGGGCACTTTACGGCGTTGGACTTGGCTTCGGCTTCTACATAATGCTTGGCAGTTTCATAAACGAGCGCTTCAACGCTAAGACGATCATAGGGGTCGGTATCCTAATGCAGGTGATGGTGAGCCTTTTGGCTACCCTGACAATTATCTACGCAATAGCCCCCAGCAGTCCCGAGAGGCTTTTCTTCTACGCATATGGGGGAGAAGAAGACGCTCTCCAACTTATAAAGGACTTACCAGACATACTATCTGGATATTCCTACCTACTAATCCTAATAGGGCTCTCCATATTCTTCGCAGGGCTTACAAGCATACTGCCCACAGCTGAGGTTGGAGTTCAGATAATAGCGTCCGTGTTCAGAATTTCCAGAACAAAAGCGGCCACGTATCTCATAGCAGCATCACTGCTCCTCGGCATTCCAGATTCGGTTCCATCCGTGGCCGATATGATGCTAAGAGCAGTTACCATAGCCACGTTCTTCATGGCAATATATGAGCTATACCCAGTAATATCCAGCAGGGCGCTTAAGATTCTGAACTCAAAGCTGTCGCCGCTTGAAATGGGAGTTGCTGCAGTGGCCATTACGTTCTTCATAGTCGAGGGCCTTTACTCAATGTACACAGCAGCAAAAAAGGGAGACTTGTACCTCCTCTCTCCAGTGATCGCCCTGATAATAATTCTGTTTGGCATCTTAGGCGACAAAATATGGGTTACGGAAGCCCCCGAGTGAGGGGGCTTTTATCTTTTCACTTGTGGGCAAAAATCGCAACAACTTTCTCTGGCCTGACGTCGTCGATTCTAACGAAGCCGAAGCGCTCGAACTGGACGATGTCGTCCACCTTAACGTCCGCGTCGCTCTCAAGAAGCCCCTCCCTGATGATCAGCTCGTCTCCCTCGGGAACCCAGACCTCACAGGCCTTTCCTTCTGTGACCCAGTGAACCATCCTCCAGCGGTTCTCCCTCGCGACTTCGTATTCAAAGCTGTGGAACCTGGCCCTAATGCCGTCCTCATTCACTTCCATGATTTCAACGTTGAAGAGATCCTTGAGGCGGACGAAGTTCCCGGGCTTGAACAGATCCATGTCGTCCTTTGAGACGTAGACAGGCTTATTCGGCTCAAACTTGAGCCTCCTAACTCCCCTCTCCGGGTAATCTGGATGGAGGGGTATCTCGGCCGTGAACTCCTGGGCACCTTCAACGTACATCGGAATCGGATCAGCGACGAAGAAGTAGCGGTTGGCTATCGGCTCGACTATCTTCCTGTTTATCGCCGCAAGGTTGTCCCAGCTTATAGTGGTGTCGCTCCTCTTGAGACCGACCTCTATGATGAGCTCCCTTATGGCTTCAGGTTTTATGCCGCGCCGTCTAAGGGCCCTTATTGTTCCAAGGCGCGGGTCGTCCCAGCCGAGGTACTTGCCTTCTTCGATTCCCTTTCTCGTCTTGGATTTGCTGAGGATCACGCCCTCGATTGAAAGCCTTCCGTGGTGGACGGTAACGGGATACTCCCAGCCAAAATACTCATAGACATACCTCTGCCTCGTCTCGTTCTCTGCATGCTCCTGTCCGCGGAAGATGTGGGTGACCCCAAGCTCGTGGTCGTCAATGGCAGAGGCGAAGTTGTAGAGCGGCCAGACGCGGTACTTGTTTCCAGTCCTCGGATGGTTCGGGTTGTCTATTATTCTGAGGGCTGGCCAGTCCCTTACGGCAGGATTCGGGTGGTTGAGGTCGGTCTTTATCCTCACCACCGCCTCGCCCTCTCTGTATTCGCCGTTGAGAATCTTCCTCCAGCGTTCGAGCTGGACTTCAACTGGCTCCTCCCTGTGGGGGCAGGCTATCCCCTTATCCCTGAGCTCGCGGAACTTCTCGGGCTCACAGGTGCAGACGTAGGCCTTGCCCATCTTTATGAGCTTCTCAGCGTAGTCGTAGTAGATTTCAAGCCTGTCGCTCGCTATGTGGATCTCATCTATCCTGAAGCCGAGCCATTCGAGGTCCTCCTTTATCCACTCGTAGAATATCGGCTCAGGCCTCTTGACCTTGGGGTCTGTGTCATCGAAGCGGAGAATGAACTTGCCGTCGTACATCCTGGCGTACTCATGGCTAAGGATCGCTGCCCTAGCGTTCCCGAGGTGGAAAGCACCGTCGGGGTTCGGGGCAAAGCGGGTAACGACCTTACCCCTCTCGGCCTTCGGGAGCGGGGGAAGACCCTTCTTTTCCTCTTTTTTCTCATTCTTCTCTTCAAAGAACTCTGGATAGATTTCTCTAAGCTTTGCCTCCTGCTCCTCAAGTGAGAGGGAGTTCACTTCATTAACGACCTCGTTCACAAGGGGAATTATCTCCTTTGCCCTCTTTCTAAGCTCTGGGTTCTCACCGAGGACTTTGCCGATGACCGCCTTCGGGTTTGCCTTTCCCCTGTGCGTGTAGGCGTTTATGAGCGCGTACTTCAGGACAAGCTCCCTAATTTCCCCCATCTTTGACCACCGGGAAAAGAAGAGGTGGGGACGTTATAAAGTTTAGTCCTAGTGTTCCCCGTATTCAGGTGTTTCTTCAATCTTCTCTTCTAGTTCTTTCCAGCCCTCATGGAGCAGGATCACAAACCCGACGATCCCAAAGAGAAGTCCGAGCAGTCCAAACTGAAAGAGCGTCAGCAGGATGGCCCAGAGCAGCACTCCAATCGCAAAGAGCAACACATCTATCCTCATCATGACATGCCCAGAAGAAGTTTACCTTCAAAAGTTAAAAATATTGCGAAGAAAATTAGAAAAGAAATCACTCAGCGAAAGTGATGATCTTGAGACTGACGGGCCTTCTAACGACGTTGTACTTGCGAGCGCCTACGATATACTTAACCCCGCTTTCACTGACAGTATCAATGAGCCTCTGGGTTATCACACCGTTGAAGACAACAGCGTAGACGTCCTTGCGCTCTTTCAGCTGGTTCGTCAGCTCCCTCACTGGGATCTCAGTTATTACGTTCTTGTTCTCGTCGAGGAGCAGCGCAATGCCGTCTTTCTTTACCCTCTCTATAAACTCCCTGAACTCTTCAAGCTCGGGTGCACTCTTCGACGTTTCAATGGGCTTTACTATCTTCTCGGCTGAAGGCCTAACGACGGTAGCTGGCTCCCTCTTTTCTTCGGGCGTTTCAGCCTTGGGCTGAGCCTTAACGACTTCAGGTTCGGGCTTGGTCACCTGCCTTGGCTGCCTCTCACTCTCGCTCTCCCTCTCCCTGATCAGCTCGTAGAAACTTCTGCCCTTGTTGAACATCTCGTTGATGACCTGCTCAGCCGGTACCTTGCTCCTGAGGGCCTTCACGATCTCCTTCTTGGTGAGCTCTTCAACTTCCTTGCCCTCAGGTGCCCTGGCAACGTAGTCAACATCCGCCACCTGGAGAAGCTCCTTGAGGATGAGCTCACCGCCGCGGTCTCCGTCTGTGAAGGCCGTAACTATTCTCTCCTTGCTGAGCTTGATTATCGTCTCCGGTATCGAAGTTCCCTCGACGGCTATGGCGTTCTTTATGCCGTGCTTGAGCAGGTTGAGAACGTCAGCCCTACCCTCAACGACGATGATTGAGTCGGAGAACGGCACGTGCGGGCCAGCTGGCAGCTTCTCCGGGCCGTACTCGATCAGCTCCTTGGCACGGACGGCCTTCTTAACCTCTTCGGTTATCTCCTGAGTCTCTGGTATCTCCTGCTCCATCAGGGTTTCAAGGATCTCCTTCGCCCTCTCAATGATGTACTTTCTCTTTGTAGCCCTGACGTCCTCAATGCGGAGAACCTTTATCCTGGCCTCTGCTGGTCCAACCCTGTCAATGGTCTCCAAAGCAGCGGCTAGAACCGCGGTTTCGACCCTATCCAGGCTCGACGGAACCGTTATCGTCCCGTATGTCTTGCCAGCCTTGTTGTGAACCTCAACCCTTATTCTGCCGATCCTTCCGGTTTTCTGGAGTTCCCTCAGGTCGAGGTCGTCTCCAAGAAGACCTTCGGTCTGACCGAAGATTGCACCAACGACGTCGGGCCTTTCAACGACACCGTTTGCCTCAAACTCAGCGTAAATGACGTACTTGGTCGTTCCGAACTCGTCCTTTCCGGACATACCATCACCTTCCTTGACCTTTTTTCGTTTTTCGGACAAAATCTGCTGGAGCACGGTTTTCTTTCTCTTCATTGGATTCCCTCCAGCAGGGGGTCAGAAACGGAGACTACCCGAAGGTAGAGGCCGTACAGGTCTTCAACTCCCTTTATGTCCTTTCTGACGAGCTTCCTGAGTTCCTTCCACGTCTCTATGTCCACACTGCAGGGATAGCCGGCCAGATAGTTGAGGAGTTTTTTGGCCAGCTCTTCCCCCTTCTTATCAAAGTCTGTGAGTATCATGACCTCTTTGTGGGATGATGCAATGAGCGCCACCTCGGACAGGGGAAGGCGTGAGAGCCTTATTATCTCCGCTCTGACCCCCAGATTCCTTAGAGCCACCTCGTCTCGCAGGCCCTCCACTATGAGGGCACCCTCAAACTCTCGCAGTTTGTCTATAAGCTCCAGGAACCTTTTATAGTTTTCGGGGTACATGAGACCCTCGCAGGTAGATACTCACTGGAGTTATAAGGTTTTGGGTCTATGTGTATCTAACAGACCTCCCTAACTCTCCCGTGATACGCCATAGGCTCCTCGTAGAACTCCTCTATGAGCCTCTGAAGCCTCCTAGACAGCTCAATCTGCTTGCCCCAGGAGCCCTCAATCTTTCCCTTCGCGGCCATTCTGCCGAGGAACTTCTTCATCTCATCGCTTAGAGGCGATGGCCTGCACCTCGACCATGGAGTTCCCGGAAGGGGCATGAAGTAGTGCGCCCGTACCTTTCCACCCTTCGCCATAATCCACTTCATCAGCTCGATGCTCTTTCTCTGGCTTTCCTCGGTCTCGTTTGGCAGTCCAACAATGAAGTCAACAACAGGCTCAAAGCCATATTCAAGCATATATTCAACAGCCCTCTGGACGTGCTCGACCCTATGAAGTCTGTGCATGGCCTTTAGCATGGCGTCGTCACCGCTCTGTGCACCTATGGCCAGTCTCCTGTTGTCGGCGTAGTCTATGAGAAGTTCGAGGGTTTCAGGTAGAACAAACTCCGGCCTTACTTCGCTCGGAAACGTCCCATAGAACAGCCTCCTGCCCTCCTTCCTCAGCGGCTGAAGGGCCTTGAGTAGGGCCTCAAGTTTGTCGAGTTTTAAGATTGCACCCGGGCTTCCGTAAGCAAAGGCGTTCGGCGTTATATAACGCATGTCTTTCATTCTCTTCGAGTACTTAACGATCTGGTCTATCGGCCTGTGCCTCATGCGGAAACCCTTAATGTAGGGTGTCTGACAGTAGTAGCAGCCGAAGGGACATCCGCGGGTGATTTCTATCGGCGAAATCAGGCGAACGCTCTCGGGGTAAGGCGGGAAGCGCCAGAAGTCCTCGACCTTGGCGAAGCCCGTAAAGACGAACTCACCGTTTAAGTAGAACGCAAGACCCTTAATGTTGGCGAGCTCTTTCGTGATTTTATATCCCGTCTTCTTTAGAGTCGTGAGGAGCTGGTAGAGAACCTCTTCCCCCTCACCAATGACCGCTATGTCAAAACCGAGCACATTTAACGTATGTTTTGGCATGGCTATCGCATGATAGCCCCCCGCAACTAATAGAGCCCCCCGTTCCTTTAAAAGTCTGATTTCATCCCTCAACGAGCCCCAGATCTCCTCGGTGAAGAAAGAGTACAGGACAACTTTAGGTTTAGCTCTGAGTATTTCATTGAAATCCTTGGTGATCAGGAGCTCTCCTAGATCAAAGCCCTGACTCTCCAGGGCACCGAGAAGGTGAACGAACGCGTTGTGGTTCCTCTTAGTCATCCTTACGGCTATCTCTGGCATGGGTTCAGAGCAGTAAAAGGGTCTTAAAATGATAACGGTGGGGAAACGAGAAGAGCAAAAGCGGAAAAGGGCCAAAAAGGCCTTCAGGCCTTAATGGCAAGCTTGATGTCCTCGGCCTTGACGGTCTTCCTGCCAGCGTGCCTGGCGAAATCGACGGCCTTCTTGCTGAGCTCGATGGCGTACTCCTCAAGGTACTCGGCGAGAACCTTGGCGGCATCCTCACTGACCCTCTCAGCGCCAGCCTTCCTTATAAGCCTGTCAACCGGGGCAATCGGAAGCTCGGCCATTCACAACACCTCCTTAAAGGGCTTTTCATTAAGCTTTAGGCAATTGGAGATATATAAAGATTTCGGTAAACGGAGCTATTTCTCAGGGTCTAACAACGAATGAACCCTTAGATACATTCAATTTTCAGAGATGAGTGCTACTAATAATTTAATCATGACCTCAATTCAGGAGAGGGAAACTAAACCCTATCAAAGGGCTTACCCAGGTGAAGTGGTTTAATTGGATTTAAAGGCGTTTAAAAAGTAAAAAACCAAAGACAACCATTCTAAGCGGAGTGGATTATAATCGGGCCAGAAAAAACAATGAAAACGAACAAACAGCTGATTACCAACGTCGGTTACCGTTTCCTTTTTGAGAGCGCTAGATGTTTGCTTCCCTGGTAATTTCCACGATAGGGGTTTTTAGCAGGCCCCTCCAGCCGGATAAACGCTATCTGAACAAAGCGCTCGCCGTATTTGAGCTCCACAGATTCGTTGGAAGCGTTGAACAGGGCTAGAGTGAGATTTCCATCCCATCCAGGGTCAACCCAGGCAAAAGAACCGATTAAGCCCTCTCTGGCTAGACTGCTCCTAAGCTTCATGTCGCCCATTACATCATCCGGAAGCTTGATCCTCTCGAGAGTCAGAACCAAGGCGTAAGTCTTTGGGGGTATTGTAACTCCCCCCGCATCCTTAACGTCGAGTATTTCACCGTTTACGTAAGCTTCGCCTCCAACCCTTAGGTCATATCCTGCAGGCTGCAGGGATTCTTCACTGAAAGGCTCGATCAAAATTTCCTTTCTAATCTTCCAATCGGGAAGCATCATTTAGACCACCGAAAGAGCTATATAAGTGAGAACTATAAAAACCGCACGGCCGAGGATGAGCGGTTTGGCCCGGCACTGACCTGTGCTGAGGGCCACCACATCTGAGGCGGGATGGGCCGGTGGCCTAGTCTGGACGGGGCGTCGGCCTCCGGAGCCGAAGGTCGCGGGTTCGAATCCCGCCCGGCCCGCCATCAGCCCTTGCTTGCGCAAGCGCTGGTGGAAGATGAGTATGCGTTTTTAATGAGCTGGCTTTTGAGCGGGTTTGCTTATCTAGTTGCTAGATTTACAGGATTTCCTCACAGTATAGCGCTCAAAGAGCGCTAAAAAGAAAGTTCGAAATCACAATTAACGAGAGATTTTGAAAGTAAACCCACGCGAACTTGCTTTCTGGAAGAGCATACGCTCCTCAATAAGCAAAGTTCGAGAAGAAGGGCACACTTTTGGTCAAGCTTTTTCCAAAAGCTTGAAGGGCAAAGTTTCATCAAAGAGGGAATGTCCTTTTTTACACTGCCGAGTTTTCAGTGATTCTCTCACTTCAATTGGCTATTTCAAGGGGTTACTCACAATATAACGCCCAAAGGGCGTTAAAAATAAGAAAACCCACACTCCTCTACCTATTCCTACCTATTCATTGCGAGAATTCCCCAATCCACAGCCAACTCCAAGAAGACATTCAAACTTTTGGTCAAGCTTTTGGAAAAAGCTTCCTGCGCGAAGTTTGATGAAGGTTTGTGGTTCCTTTTGAAATTGCCCTTCTACAAGGAAATTCTCTCAAAATGACCCGTCAGACAAGAACCACAAACTTTGCCTTGCAAAGGTTTCTTTGGTCAAGCTTTTCCCAAAAGCTTGCTGCGCGACGTTGAAGCTCCGCTTCAACGCACGGGACGATAGTCCCATTGAGTTTGATCAAGGTTCGTAGCTCTTTTCCAGAATGCCAATTCACTATGATTCTCCCAACAAACGGCTGTTCTTGAACGCGAGAACCCTTAATCAACTTCAAGACAAAGCTTTCCAAAAACCCAATGAAGAATTCTCATCCAAGAATATAGAGAAAATAGGGGAAGAGGACTTCAGCCGAAGAGGGCGCCGAGACCGGCGAGGGCCTCCTCCTCGCTGGCCTCCTCCTCTTCTTCCTCTTCCTCCTCCTGGGCAGCCTCAGCGGCACCGCCCTCGGCGGCCGGAGCGGCGGCAACTGCAACCGGAGCGGCGACCGGCATAGCTGCCTTCTCGATGACCTCGTCGATGTTGACGCCCTCGAGAGCGGCAACGAGAGCCTTTATCCTGGCCTCATCCGGGGTAACACCAGCGGCCTCAAGGACTGCCTTGAGGTTCTCCTCAGTTATCTCCTTACCAGCGGCGTGGAGCAGCAGAGCGGCATACACGTACTCCATCTTTCGCACCTCCAATCATCTTCATCCTTTTTTCTTTTATCACGGGTTGAGGGATACATGGGAAAGGAAATCAGCCGAAGAGCGCGCCCAGTCCAGCGAGCGCGTCCTCCTCAGAGGCTTCCTCCTCTTCCTCTTCTTCCTCCGCCTCCTCAACCTTCTCCTCGGTCGGCTGAGGAGCGGCGGCAACTGCCATTTGTGCCTGAGCGTTTAAAAGTTCTTTGGTCTTCTCGTCGAGCAGATCCTCAGGCAGGTTCTGTGCTATGAGCAGGACGGCACGTATAGCCCTGCCAAAGATGTCCTCCACAGTGTCCTTGGTGATGTAGCCGGCCTCGACTGCAACGTTCTTCGCTCCGAGATAGGCTTTCTGGAGGATGGCCTCGATTGTCTGCTTGGTTGGGTAGGCTATGTTGACTGACAGGTTGAACGCGTGCATGTAAGCCTTCTGGAGCATGTTGATGTACTCGCTCTCGTCGATTGCAAGGACGTCCGGGGTGTAGACAATCCCGTCCTCGTAAGCAGCGAGCAGGTTGAGACCGACTTCGAGCGGCTCAATACCTAGGGCGTTGAGGATCCTCGCGAGCTGCTCGGTTATGACCTCACCTGCCTTAAGGACGGTGTAGTCCTTCTGGATGCTGACCTTACCCTTCTCAATCCTCGCCGGAATGCCAAGGGCCTGCATCTCACCAACGAGCGGGCCTGGGGCTAGTGACGTCGGCCCAGCGGGAATTACAACATCCTTTGGAACGACTGCACCGGCTTTAGCAGGAGCCGGGGTCTTGCTCTCCTCAAGGAGCTTGTAGAGCTTGAACGGGTTCATCTCGGTGGCGAGTATTGCAGCACCGCCCTGAATGTGGTCGATGAGCTTCTCAAGCTCCGGCTTTCCAAGCTCCTGGGCAGCCCTCTTTATGGCGAGCTCTATGAGAGTGTTTCTGCTGACCCTGAGAAGGGCCTTACCGCGGAGCTTGTCACGCATCTTGCTGAGCGGGTACGCTGGGACACCGGCCACGTCAACGAGCGCTATCACTGGGTAGCTCTTGATGATGTTGGCAAGCTCTTCAACTTCCTTCTTCTTCCACTCTGCCACGTGAGCCATCTCCCTCACCTCTCAACCTTAACGGCCGGGCCCATTGTGGTCTTGATGTACACTGACTTCACCTGGTTTTCACCGCGCTCAAGCTTGTTGATGATGGCGTTGAGCACTGCCTCGGCGTTCTCGGCAAGCTTCTCGTCGTCCATGTCCTCGGTTCCTATTGGGGCATGAACTACAGGGTTGTTCTTGAGCTGTATCCTGACGGTCTTTTTGAGCTTCTCAACGATGGGCTCGAGGTTGGTCATTGTCGGCGGAACAACCTGCGGCATCTTGTTCCTTGGACCGAGGTACCTACCTAGGTACTTACCGATCTTCGGCATCAGCGGAGCCGCTGCTATGAAGAAGTCGTATTTTTTAGCGAGTTTTCTGGCCTGGCGTGGGCTCTTAGCCAGCTCCTCCAGCTCCTCACCACTAATCACATCAAGCCCGAGCTTTTTAGCCGCCTCGGCCACGGCACCATCAGCGATGACCGCGATCTTTGGCTCCTTCCCACGACCGTGGGGCAGCACAACCTCAAGCTTAAACCTGTTCTCCGGCTTGCGGAGATCCACATCCTTGAGGTTGACTGCCATCTCGACGGTCTGTGTGAAGTTGCGCGGCTTAGCCCGGGCCTTCGCCTCCTTCACCGCTTCCACGAGTTTCTGCCTGTCGAAGGCCACTTTACAGCCCTCCCTCTCATTTTCGTTGATTTAAACAGCCAAACGGAGAATCAAAGATGCCTTTAGGAATGTGTTTTTAAAGTTTTCCCCAAACGGGAAGGGAAAAAGAGGCCTCACTGGGCCTCCTCAGCCTTTGCAAAGAGCTCGTCATAGACACCCTCGTCGATCTCTTTCTGAACTTCCCTGGGATCCTTGCCCTCAACGGTAACGCCCATGCTGAGCGCAGTTCCGATGACCTCCTTGGCGGCAGCCTTAAGGTTCGGTGCGAGCATCTGGTCGATCTTCATCTTGGCTATCTTGATGACCTGCTCCATTGTAAGGTTGCCCACCGGAGTGTGGCCGGCTTCGCTTGAGCCCTTCGGAATGCCGAGCTCCTTCTTGATAAGCTGGCTCGTCGGCGGGATACCGACCTCGATGCGGAAGGTCTTCTTCTTGGGGTCTTCAACGATAATCTTGACGGGAACCTGCATTCCCTCGAACTCTTTGGTAGCCTTGTTGATCTCGTCAACGACCTGCTTGACGTTGAGTCCGAGCGGACCGATAGCCGGACCAAGGGGCGGTCCAGGGGATGCCTTTCCACCTTCGACAAGAACTTCAACAACCTGTGCCATTTATCTCACCTCTCAAACTTAGTCCTGTTGCCCGTCACTCCTTCTGGCGTTTGCTTATAAGTCTAACGTATTCTCCCCTAACAGTCACGGGGATTGGCACCACAGAGCTGACGAGTTCGACGACTATTTCATCCTTACTCTCGTCAACGCGGACAACCTTGGCTTTCTCACCCTTGAAGGGACCTGCAATGAGCTCGACGATGTCTCCTGGCTCGAATCCGCTGACTGCCGGCTTCTCTTCGAGGAAGTGCTCTATCTCACTGAAGGGTATCTCCCCTGGCAGAACGCGCTTTGCATGCCTGATGCCCCTGATTGCTTCCTCAACGGCACTCTTGTTGGGAGCCTCGATGAAGATGTAGCCTTTAACCTTGCTTGGAGAGAGGATAGCATAAAGGGGCAGGTTGTAAGTCTTGGCCTTGCTATAGATGAGATTGGCCGTGGTTGTCTCCTGACCAACGGTTACGCTCACTGTGAATATCTTTCCCTCTGCCATGTGTATTCACCTTTTAGAGCCGTTAGGAGCCCGTCACGAGGTAGCCTATTATTCTTATTATCATGCCAATGGTTCCAATAAGGATCATACCGATGCCAGTTATCTTAGCAGCAAGCTTGAACTCCTTCATTCCTGGCTTCTTTGTAACGAGCAGTACCCTCTTGGACTCCGCCAGGAAGGACTTGACCTTTTCGGTGAACTCTGCCATCCTTACCCCTCCTTAAAAAGATTTCATGAATTAAAGCTCGTCGAGGTCGAGCTTTATCGGCCTTCTCTCCTCCTCACCAAAGTATGACTCCTCCTCTTCCTCGGCAACCGAATAAGGTGAACTGACACCTGTGACGACGAGGAGGATCCTTATCATCTTGCCGAGCTCTTCGTCAAGCTGGATACCCCAGATGACCTGAGCCTCTGGATCGAGCTTGCTGGTGACGAGCTCTATGATCTGCTGGGCCTCCTCAAGCTTGACGTCGCTTCCGCTGATGCTTATGAGAGCGCCCTTGGCACCGCTGATGTCAACGTCGAGGAGCGGACTGTTGAGGGCCTGCTGAGCGGCTTCAAGAGCACGCTTCTCGCTGTCACTCTCACCGATACCGATCATTGCAACGCCGCCGTCCTTCATAACGGCCCTAACGTCGTTGAAGTCGAGGTTGACGAGGCCAGGCTTGGTGATGAGCTCGGTTATGCCCTTGACCGCCTGGACGAGTATCTCGTCGGCGACCTTGAAGGCCATGTGGATCGGCAGGTTCGGAGCAACCTCCATGAGCTTGTCGTTCGGGATTACTATGACGGTGTCGGTGTTCTTCTTGAGCCTTTCAAGGCCGTACTCGGCGTTCTTGATTCTCCTTATGCCCTCGACGGTGAACGGAAGGGTAACAACTGCCACCGTCAAAGCTCCCATCTTCTTTGCGATCTCCGCAACGACCGGGGCGGCTCCAGTACCGGTTCCGCCGCCGAGACCGCAGGTAATAAAGACCATGTCAGCGCCCTCGAGAGCCTCTCTAATTTCTCTCTCACTCTCTTTGGCTGCCTCCTCACCGATCTTTGGGTTGTTTCCAGCACCAAGCCCTCTGGTAAGCTCTTTACCGAGGAGTATCTTTTTGTGAGCCCTAACCTTTAACAAATCCTGGGCATCGGTGTTCATAGCGATTATCTTGGCACCCTGGATTCCAACCTGCATCATCCTGTTTATCGTGTTGCAGCCCGCACCGCCAACACCGACGACATATATCTTCGCCTGAATCTGCTCAAGGAGCTTCTTAAGCTCCTCGTCAATATCGGATTGAGTTCTAACCTCAGGAGCGCTGGCCTGCGGAGCGGCGGAGGTCCTTTCAATCGCATCTTCAATCAGCTTTAACATGGGTTCACCCTCCAAACAGTTTAATTCCCTCAATTTTTGAGGGAGAGTGGTATATAAACATAGCTAACCCAAACTGAAGGGTAAATGGCCAGTATATCCTTTAAATGTTTCGGCCTTAATCCCTGATGAACTCAAGTCCCAGCTCCTCCGCAACTGCCCTCGCCATCTGTCGGGTCTCCCCCTTGCTACCCTTCCAGTCAACGTAGATTGCATCAACGCGCTCGGCTGTTCTCTCGATGGCCTTTAGGAGGAGCTCCTTGTTGAGGGAATGTGCATATTTTGGGGCTATGTGCCCAAACGCCAGATCTGTCTGAAGTGCCCTCTTTGTCTGCTTCGGTGCATAGTGCCCCCCGCCAATACCAACGGCGACCTTGAACTTCGAATTCTGGTAGTTCTCAAGGACGTATATTATGGTTTCGGCTACAATCTCGCCGGCCCTATCGTTGACCCATTCTTCCTCGCTCGAACCGATCTCTATAAAAAAGCTTGGCACATCAAGCTCGCTTGGCCCGTGGTGGGTTGCCTCGTAGCAGACAGTCCATCCAAGGTCATTCAGTTCATTCATCTTAAGCAGAGCAAGCTTCATAGCACTTGGCTGTGCTATTGCAAGGCTTTCATCCTTCCCGCCATAAAGAGCTTTTCCCCAGTTTCCTGTCACGTGGGTCGTAAGGGCTGGGAGTTTCTGTTTGCTGGAGTGCCTGGAGGCAAATGCTATAATCTCGGGCTTTATTCCAGTCTGACGCTCGATAGCCCTATCGAGGCCATCATAGTAAATCATCTCCTGATTGGTTGTCAGTATCACTACATCATCCTTCTGGTACACTGGATTGCCGTCAAAGAGGAGTTCATCCTCTTTAAAACCAAAGTTCTCGATGAGCTTCTCCCTGATGTTCATTGACGCGAGATCTACTTTTGTAGTCATCACAACTTTCATTTTCAAAACACCTCAAAAAGAAGAGGGAACCTGTTTAATAGCGTTTCCTTCAACGTCCAGATGACGTCATATTCTTGAGAATCTCCGATATTTCCTTAGTAGTCTGGTTGATTTGTACTGCCACGTTCTGTGCAACTTCATGAACGTACCTGATAGTAATCGTGACCATAATAAGGGCCAATGCGACCATGAATAGGTATTCCAAGGCTCCCTGTGCGCGTCTCATCATTTTACTCACCCCACATAAATAAAATGGGGTAGGAATATATAACCCTTTGGTATAAAAACCCAAGTAAATAACTCAATCAACTAGTACAGCATTACCTCGAAGCCAAGTTCACTCAGCAGGTCTGAAAGCTCCTCCGGGTCAACATAGGCTAAGAGATGGTGATTCCCGAGCGTGCCATCAACGAATTCTGGAGCGTCCTCAAGTTTCAGCCTTACTTGCGTCCTGCACCGCGACTCAAGGAACTCGTTGCCCTCAACTTCAACTCCAGCAACAACTGCATGCCTCCCCCGTATCTTGAAAAGGGTAGCCTTGCCAGGAGGGAACTCAACGGCAACACCGACTCCCCTGCCGCTCTCAAAGTGAGTTCTAAGGATGTACTTTGACACCAGGGGTGCTGTGCAGTGGGCGATGACCACATGGTTTTCGTCGAAATCTGCGAGATTACCCATAAATGCAGGTTCATCAAAGAACTTCCGGATTATCATCATGCCAATCAGGGCGTTGAGTTCACCCTCGCATGCAGCAGGAATGCCCTGAGCATTGAACATGGCAAGGGCAAGGCAGGGTGTAGTTCCAATCTTCCCGATAAGGTCAAAGCACCCAACTGTAAAGCCCTCAAGATGATAGTCTTCAAGAATGCGCTTTATGGCAACGTACACCCTTCCAGCCCTCGTAAGGGACTCCCTATCTGGCTCCTTAATTTCCTCAGCGTTTTCAACGATTTCCTTAACGGCCTCCCAGCCTTCCTCAGCGGTTGTCTTCTCATAGTACTCATAGAACTTTTTGAGGCTTATGCGGGTGTAAGGTATGTCCAGCTTCTCGTTTATCAGCCAGGGGGAAACCCTCCCTATAAGGCCTATTCTGGCTCTAAGAAACCTGTCGAGAACATCTTTCATATCATCATACGCAAGGAGAGCGGCTTTAAGCTCCTCCGAACTCTTCACAACGGTGGAGGGAATGAGCCTGTCCCTGAAGTACTCCCTGAGTTCGATTGCGGCTGCAAGGGAGTTGTTGAAAGGGTTCCCGTAAAATACAGTTGGACGCCTAAACACGGAAAACTCCTTGAGAAATCCCTCCGTCCCACCTGTCAGAGGGAACAGGACCAGAGCGTCAACATCGTTGAAGTTTATCTTCTCTTTCAGGTTCCTGAAGTCGCTCCGTGACTGGATTATTTCCCCACCAACAACATCAAAATCTGGCTCAAGTACTCTGACAAAGTTCGCCGCCTCTCCTCTAAAAGCCTCAGGACTTGCCAGTTCACTGACTCCAAAAACGAGACCGACCTTCATCGAATCACCCAGATTTTTAAGGGAGAGCACCTTAAATAAAGTTGTGGTGGGCATGAAGTTCGTCCTCGATACCAGCATATTCGTGAATCCCGAGGTCAGAAAGAACTTCGGGGATAATCCCACAGAGGCCATGAAGACCTTCCTGAGCTATGCCGAGAAGCTCTTCGGTAAGGTCGAGTTCTACATGCCACCAGGGATATACAGGGAGGTCATGCATTTCGTCGACAGCGAAGAGCTAAGGCCCGCAATAGAGCTGTACATCATCAAAAAGCCCCCAAATGTCCACGAGTTGAAGATACCGGCCTTCGTTGTTTACGAGCTTATAGAGGATATCCGGCGGAGGATAGACAAGGGGCTCAGAGTGGCAGAAAAGGCCGTGAGGGAGAGCGTACTGGACACCGATAACGTTGACAACATAATTCAAAAGCTGAGGAGGAATTACCGGAGGGCGTTGAGAGAAGGAATCGTTGACAGCAAGGAAGACTTTGAGCTTATACTCCTGGCGATGGAACTCGACGCCACCATAGTGTCAGCGGACGTTGGGATACTCACCTGGGCACAGAAGATGGGGATAAAATGGGTAGACTCATCCGTGTTCAGGGAGGTTCTCGAGGGACTCGTTGAGAAGCTCGAAGGGAAAAATTTATAAAGGCTCTTCGTCATCGTATCAACGACGCCCCGGTGGCTCAGCCTGGTGGAGCGGCCGCTTGGTAAGCGGCAGGTCGCGGGTTCAAACCCCGCCCGGGGCTCCACAACAGCTTTTCTGGGGACATACTCTAACACGACATTTTTGAGGATCTAAGATGAAACTCCTGCTGTTCTTAAGGTTCTTCACGGGACAAGCGAAAAGCTTAAGAAGTACAGGCCATAATCAGCACCGCCGTCCTGGGGGGGCCGTGGGGTAGCTTGGTCTATCCTGCGGGCTTTGGGAGCCCGTGACCCGGGTTCAAATCCCGGCGGCCCCACCAGTACAAACTTCGCCTGCGCGAAGTTTGATCAAGGCTCGTGGTTCTCTTCCAAATTTGCCTTTCTACGAGGATTTTCAAGATACTCAAGCCAAACATCAGTGAATTCCCCTAAGTTTCAGCCTGCTGAAAAGGAGTTTTCTCACCTTGACGCCCTACGGGCGCCGATTAAAAAGCAAACTCAAAAAAGAGGGAGCGAATAAAAGTGGAATTCACAACCCAAGACAGCATTCAAAAAGAAAATCCTCTCGAAAGACCTGTCAAACAAGAACCACAAACTTTGACGAAACTTTTCGCCAGCAAGATTTTCCCAAAAGCTTGACCAAAAGTGCACCCTTCTCCTTGAACTTGCCTGTTAAGAGGGTGTATGCTCGTTCAGAAGGCAACTTTGTACTGGTTTACTTTCAAAATCTCTCGTTAATTGTGATTTCGAACTTTCTTTTTAGCGCTCTTCGAGCGCTATACTGTGAGGAAATCCTGTGAATCTAGCAACTCGGTAAGTAAACCCACTCGAAAGTCAGCCCGTTAAAAGCGCATACTTTTCTTCCGCCAGCGCTTTCGTGAGAAAGGGCTGCTGTGGTGCGGGGGCGGGGATTTGAACCCCGGAACCCCTGCGGGACGGGACCCTAAATCCCGCGCCTTTGGCCAGGCTCGGCTACCCCCGCACTGCCCGATAGAACGAAAATTGTGGAACTTATAAATTTAACCCAGTGGGCAAAAAAGAAAAGTTCACCTCTCCATTCTCTTAACGCCTTCTGGAGTCCCAACGAGGATTATGTCGGCGATGTCGGCGAATATTCCGTTTTCGACGACGCCAGGTATTGTGTTAAGCTCGATTTCGAGGTCGAGCGGATCCTCGATGCGGGCGAACTTGGCGTCCAGTATGAAGTTGCCGTTGTCCGTAACGACCGGGCCGTCCTTCTTCACTGCCATTCTGAGCTCCGCTGTCGCGTTGAAGACCTCAAGTTCCTCAGCGATTGCCCTCCACGCGGCAGGGATGACCTCAATCGGTACGGGCATCTTCTGGCCCAGGTACTCAACGAGCTTGCTCTCATCGACCAGGACGATGAACATCCCGGCCCTATACTCGATGATTTTTTCCATAGTGAGGGCAGCGCCGCGCCCCTTTATCAGGTTCATGTGCGGGTCAACTTCATCGGCCCCGTCCACGGCTATGTCTATTGCATCCACTTCGTCAAGGCTCACAACGGGAATTCCCGCCTCAAGGGCAAGAAGTCTGGCCTGGTGAGAAGTTGGAACGCCGTAAACGTCCTCAAGCTCCCCTTCCATGAGGAGCTTTCCGAGGTACTTGATGAAGTAGGCGGTCGTTGAGCCGGTCCCAAGCCCAACTACCATCTCATCCTCAATGAACTTGAGAGCCTCTTTGGCTACGGCCTTTTTCATTTCTTCAACGTTCATAAAATCACCCCGTAATGTTGAAGACGCACTTTATTGAAGCGTTTCCACTTTCAACCATTTTGTAGAGCAGGCTCTGGTTTGAATAGCAGACTGGCTGGAAGTCCGTCACGAGGGTGTAGGTCATCATCGTGAAGAAGAGCCAGAACAGGAACCAGCCCCAGAAGGCCTTTCTGAGTATCATCCTCGGCTCGGGGATGTCCTCCGGAAGCTCCTTCACGACTGCCATCACGAACTTATCAACCAGAACGTACAGGAGAAAGCCCAGCAGCCAGCCGGCATCATTGTAATAAGCGAGCAGACCGCTGACTATCCCAGTGATTGCTCCCCACAGGTAAACAGTTAGCGAAAACTTGTGCTCGACCGTCAGCTTCACTCTCTCTCACCTAAAGCCAATTGTCTTGGGTGGGCTTTAAAACCTTTCCCGAAGAGAAAAAGAAGAGGAATCACTTGAGCCTTATAGCATCTAGGTTGTTGGGAGCGCGGGTTGAGATACCGAACTTCTTGTGGATGCTGGAGCTGAGGTCGAGACACTTGTGGGCCTCTCCGTGGACGGTTATTATCCTCTCTGGCCTTGGCCTCACCCTTGCCACGTAGCTCATGAGCTCCCTCCTGTCGGCGTGGCCCGAGAAGCCGTCTATTGTGTGGACTTCCATGTTGACGTTGATAACCTCGGTCCTGCCGTCCTCGCCGACTATGGGTATCTCGCGAAGTCCCCTCTGAACCTGCCTTCCGAGGGTTCCCTCGGCCTGGTAGCTGACGAAGATTATGCTGTTCTTCGGGTCCGGTGCGAGCTGCTTGAAGTACTCAACGCTCGGTCCGCCGACGAGCATACCAGAGGTCGCTATGATTATGGCCGGCTCTCCTGAGTCTATTATGTCCTGCCTCTCCCTGCTGTTGGCGACACTCTTGAATATCGGGTTCAGGAACGGGTTGTAGCCCTCGTGGAATATCTGCTCGCGGATGTGCTTGCTGAGGTACTCCGGATAGGCAGTGTGGATTGCCGTTGCCTCCCAGATCATTCCGTCGAGGTAAATAGGAACTTCTATTCCGCCGACGCGGGCGTACTCCTCGAGGACCATCATTATCTCCTGCGCCCTACCAACGGCCATCGCCGGGATGAGCACCTTACCTCCGCGCTTCAGCGTCTGGTGAATTACCTCTATAAGCCTCTTCTCAGCTTCCTCACGCGGCATCTGGTAGTCGTTGCTTCCACCGTAGGTTGACTCCATGACAAGGGTCTCCAGGCGCGGGAACCTGCTCACCGCCGGTTCAAAGAGCCTCGTCGGTATGAACTTGAAGTCGCCAGTTATGGCTATGTTGTGGAGGCCGTTGCCTATGTGGAGATGGACTATCGATGAACCAAGAATGTGGCCCGCGTTGTGAAGGGTGAGCCTTATGTCGGGCGCTATGTCCCTGACCTCGCCGTAGTCAAGGGTTATCGTGTGCTTTATGACCTCCTTGATGTCCTTCGGCCTGTAGAGAGGCTCGACGCCGTTCATATGCTGTATCTCGATGAAATCCTGCTGGAGGAGGGTCATCAGGTCCCTGGTTGGAGGCGTTGTGTAGATCGGCCCATCGAAGAGCTTGTAGCGGAAGAGATACGGCAACATTCCGCTGTGGTCGAGGTGGGCGTGGGTGATAATTATTGCATCGAGGAGGCCCTCATCAAGAACGTACCTGAACTCCGGAGCATCAAAGTGTGGATAGGCCTTTGTCGGATCCTTGAGGGCGGCGATGTTGACACCGAAATCCACCAGAACGTAGCTCTCGTCGGTCTGGACGAGGAGAGCACTTCTACCTACCTCTCGGAAGCCTCCGAGACCCGTTATTCTTATCCATCTGCTCTTGTACTCGGACTTCCTGTAGATGTTCCTTCCGACCTGCCTCAGGAACTTCCTTCTGTCCTTGCTCTCAGTCTGGAGGATGCTCCTTATCGAGTATATGGTCTGGCTCTGTATCGGCGGCGTCCTCACTACCCTTGGCGCCCAGTGGACTTTTTGGGTGATGAGCCTGAGGGTCTCTCCGTTCTTTCCAATTACGAGACCGGGTTTCCTGGCTTCGATGAGGACTTCACCAACAGACGGATCAAAGCTTATGTTGGTTATCTCGGCCTCAGGTGGAACGAGCTGCTTTATCAGTTCCTCAGCCTTCTCTGGAGGCAGTAGAATGTCGGGATCCGGGCGGACGCTTATGCGCTTTTTGAGGACTTTGGCGAGGTTTTTAATCAGCTCCCCGTCCTTCATCATGGCCTCAGGATTCTTGACGTATATGACAAGCTCCGGCCCTTCGAACTCAACGTCGGTAATCCCTGCTTCCCTTGGGACCATCTGGGCTATTATCTCCCTGATTTCCTTGAGAATATCGTCAACAAAAGTTTCACGGCGTATCATAGAACCACCTCACTCAAGAAGAGACTTCAGCTCCTCCTCACTCCACTCACGGTAGCCCTCCTCAGTTATCGTTACGAGAGTAACGCCACCACCCGTGAAAACATCCCTTTTTGTGGCGGCCTTGATGGCCTTGAGAGCGAGTTTAACACCTTCCTCAAGGGGAATACCATCACGATAGTTCTCCTCCAGAACGGAGAACGCAAACTCCATGCCAGAACCAGCAGCTGTAAAGCGGTCTTCGGTTACACCACCCGCGGCATCTATGGAGTACAGCCTCGGGGCGGAGTCATAGCCACCGACGAGGAACCACGCCATATAGGCGAAACCCCTGCCGCTGTGGAGTATGTTCGATGTAAGGGTCGCAAGTGCCTTAACGCTCATCTCCCTGCCGACCTTGGCACGGTAGAGTTTTGCCTCAGCCCTGAGCAGTCTGACGAGGCTGAGGATATCCCCGACCGTTCCAGCTCCGGCTATCGCCAGGTGGTCGTCTATCTGAAACACCTTTGTTACTCCCTCAGAGAGCACCATGTTGCCGAGCGATGCCCTCCTGTCGGCCGCTAGCACTACGCCGTCCTTACATACAATACCGACGGTGGTGGTACCCTTTAGCTTCTCAGTCAAACTACAACACCCCTGGATTTGGTTTTTAGAATAGAAGAACCTCTGAAGGGCCTTTAGGGAAAGAGTATTTAAAGGTTTCGCCAAATTCTGGAGGGGTGTGCTGAAATGAGGAGGGAAGTAATACTCCTCACCGGACCACCGCTCAACGGCAGGGATGAGTACATAGGTGAAGCCCTCGAAAGGGCAAACGGAGAGAGCTACGCCTACTACCACGTCTTTGACTACATTCGCGAGGTGGGAAAGGAACGCGGGGTTAGGATTACCCGGAAGAACGTTCTTGACTTTGCGATAAGCCACCCCGATATAATGAACGAAATAAGGGACAAGGCCTTTGAGAGGATAAGAAAGGAAATTGACGAGAGCGATAAGAGAGTTCACCTCGTATCAACTCCAAGTCTCTTCCGCTGGGGAAGTGGAAGTGTCATTGGATTCACGCTGAGCAATCTGAAGCTTTTGAGGCCAGACAGGGTCATCATAATCCTCGATGACGTCCTTTCTGTCAGGAGAAGAATAATAAACGACCCGGAGTGGTTCGAGCGCTTCGGTGAAAACCCCGAGAACATCAAGCTGACCACGTTGGTTATGTGGCGTGAGGACGCGATAAACCACGTCAAAACCCTCGTCCACGAGCTGAAAAAGGAGGGAATAAACGTCCGCTACGTCCTTCAGTTCGGTATAAGACACCCCCACGAGGTCTTTCTCGACCTGATATTCCGGGAGAACGAAAAGCCGCTGGTGTACCTAAGCTACCCCATGACTGGCCATGAGGAGGAGTACTACCACCGCGTCAGGGGATTCTACGAGAAGCTCAGCGAGCACTTCACGGTTCTTGACCCCGGAGCGCTGGACGACTGGTGGGTAGTTGCCGAATACGACAACCAGGTCAACCAGAACCCGAACATCAAGAGGATTAAAATCAAACACCTCCTCGATGGTGACGTTGTTGAGGAGCTTGAGAGGGAGGATATAGAGCAGGCGACTGACATACTCAGGAGACAGCTCGTTGAGAGGGACTTCAACCTCGTTGATGTGAGCAAGGCGATAGCGGTTTATCACTACGCCGAAGGCGTTTCGGCTGGCGTTATCAGTGAGATGGCAGAGGCTTACAGGACTTTAGCTGCGATATACCTCTACTACCCATTCAAGAGAAGGCCAAGCCCGTTCATGGAGTTCTACGGCATGCAGAACCCGTCGAGAAGGACGATGTTCAAGGACGAGGACGAGATGATAAGGGCGATGGTTGAGGAGAAGGAGTACTGGACGAAGGCTTAAACTTCTGTTTCGTTTTTATTTAGTTTTTTGAATAGCGGCAAGTTGGTTTTTTAATCTTTAGAGAACCATCAGAACGTCAGAAAAGTAAGGACAAGGGAAAAGGGAGAAGAAATCACTTCTTCACCCATCCGCGGTGCTTCATTGCCTCGTAGACCCTGCTGACGGCGACGACGTAGGCAGCGTCCCTCATGTGGATGTTCTTCTCCTTGTGGGTGTTGAAGACGTCCCAGAAGGCCTTGGTCATCTTGTCGTCGAGCCTCTTCCTGGTCTCCTCGACCGTCCAGTAGAAGCCGTTTATGTTCTGGACCCACTCGAAGTAGCTGACGGTGACGCCACCGGCGTTACAGAGGAAGTCTGGGATCTGGAGGATGCCCTTCTCGTGGAGTATCTCGTCGGCCTCTGGGGTGACCGGACCGTTGGCAACTTCAGCGACGATCTTGGCCTTGACGTTGTCGGCGTTCTCTTTGGTTATGACGCCCTCAATGGCGCTCGGGGCGAGGATGTCGACCTCAAGCTCAAGGAGCTCCTCGTTGGTGATGTTCTGGGTTCCGGGCATGTCCTTGACTGAGCCGTGCTCCTTCTTCCACTTGAGAACCTCGTCAGCCGGCGGAAGTCCGTCCGGGTTGTAGATGCCGCCCTTGCTGTCGCTTACCGCGACGACCTTCATGCCGAACTCCTCACTCATTATCTTGTGGAGGTAGTAGCCGGCGTTACCGTAGCCCTGGATGGCTATGGTCTTGCCCTTGAGGTCGTCCCAGCCGAGGGCCTTAGCGGCTTCCCTGATAGTGAAGGCGGCACCGCGAGCGGTGGCGTCCATCCTGGCGACGATACCGCCAACTCCCGGCGGCTTTCCGGTGATGACACCGAAGGCCGGGCCCTTTCTCCTCATTATGGTCTCGTACTCGTCCATCATCCAGGCCATGATCTTCGGGTTGGTGTAAACGTCAGGGGCCGGGATGTCGGTCCACGGGCCAATGACGTCGTAGACGGCCCTTATGTAGCTCCTAGCGAGCCTCTCCTGCTCCCTCTCGGAGAGCTTCTTCGGGTCAACGATGATACCACCCTTACCTCCACCGTAGGGGAGGTCAACGACTGCGACCTTCCAGGTCATCCAGGTGGCGAGGGCCTTAACGGTGCTGAGGGTCTCGGCCGGGTGCCACCTTATACCACCCTTGGTCGGACCGCGGGCCCAGTTGTGCTGGACACGGAAACCGGTGAAAACCTTGACAGAACCGTCGTCCATCTCGACGGGAACGCTAACCTCAACAATCCTCATGGGCCTCTTGAGCCACTCAAGGGCCTCTTCGCTTATGTCCATGAACTGGGCAGCCCTCTCAAGCTGCTGGACGGCCATCTCAAACGGGTCAATCTCGACCATTCATACCACCTCATTTCGGTAATCTGCGAGGTTAACTTAGGCGTTTGCATATATAAACCTTTCGATAAACAGGCTGGAAAACAGTCTGTTTTGAACAAAAAGTTAGATACTGAAATTTCCAAAAGAACAAAGGCCAATTCTCGGAGATTTCGCCAAAAGAAGCGATGTACATCGAGGAATTTTTATACACTAAAGGACTTTTACGTTCATCAAAGTTCATAAAAATGATGAAATGCCCTCAGCGAGAAGTCGGTCATCATCTCTCAGCTCACTCTCTTTCCAATCATCGGGCAACGGGCCATAGGGAGGTCGTGTTTAAAATTATTTTCCACTCATCTCAAAATTGCCGGGATGTCTAAAATCACTTAACGAGCCAAGATAGATTTGAAAAAGTGACAAAAATTGGATATTGATTATTTTATGCCCAAGTAAATCGTCTTTTGTCGAAAACTACCGTTCAAAAGCTTTTTATACCACGACCGAATATATACATAGTGCCCGTACTGTGGGCACTTCAGCCCGATTAAATACCAACGGAATCGGAGGTGGGATATAATGGAAGCCCAAAGGGATCAATGGGCGACCAAGCTCGGTTTGATTTTAGCAATGGCTGGAAACGCAGTCGGTCTCGGTAACCTCGTAAGGTTCCCGACTCAGGTTGCCCAGAACGGTGGCGGCGCCTTCATGGTGCCGTACTTCATAGCGCTGTTCTTCCTCGGTATTCCAGTGATGTGGGTTGAGTGGGTTGCCGGTCGCTACGGTGGCAAGTATGGCCACGGTACCCTCGGCCCGACGTACTACCTCATGGCGAGGGAGAGCCTCAAGCCCAGGAGCGCGTTCTGGTTCGGTGTGATATCCGGAATGCTGGCGTTCTCGCTGACCGTGCTCCTCAACAGCTACTACCTGCACCTGATCGGATGGTCGGCCGCTTACACCTACTTCAGCGCGGCGGGTTCCTACTTCGGACAGCCCACAGGAGAGTTCTTCAGCAACTACCTAAGCAACCACGGCCAGGTCATGCTCTTCTGGGGCATAACAGTGATCCTGCTCGCAATCGCAGTTGGCCAGGGTGTCAGCAAGGGTATCGAGCGCTGGGTCAAGGTTATGATGCCACTCCTGTACGTCTTCGCAATCCTAATGATAATATACATATTCACCCTCGGCTCCCCAGTTGACCCGAACTGGAGCACCATAGATGGCTTCCGCTTCATCTGGACTCCGAACTGGAGCTACCTCGGCGACCACCTCTGGCAGGTAATGCTGGCCGCGACTGGACAGATATTCTTCACGCTGTCCCTCGGTATGGGTATCATCCAGAACTACGCAAGCTACCTCGGCCCGAAGGACGACGTCGCCCTCTCTGGTATAGCCACAGTCTCGCTCAACGAGTTCGCCGAGGTTGTTCTCGGTGGTTCAATAGCCATACCGCTCGCAACTGCCTACGCTCCGAAGATAGTTCCGCCCGATGTCCTCCAGCAGGGCAAGACCGCAGCACTCGAATGGATAGGACAGAAGTTCGGCCTTGGCTTCTCCTACACCAGCCTCCCGAACGTCTTCGTCAGCATGGGCGACATCGGAAGGCTCTTCGGCGCCCTCTGGTTCCTCCTGCTGTGGTTCGCGGGCTTCACATCAGCCATAGCTATGTACAACTACCTCGTTGCAATGCTTGAAGAGGACATGCACATCAAGAGGTCAGTGGGCACCTGGGTGATATTCCTCGTGTACCTCATAGCGGGTCTCCCCGTCATCTACATCGACGGCTACATGGACCAGGTCGACGCGTGGGTAAACTTCCAGCTAACCCTGCTGGCGTTCTTTGACATAATCATTGCAGTGTACCTCTTCAAACCAGACAACTTCTGGAGGGAGCTTCACGAGGGAGCCTGGATCAAAGTTCCAGGGTTCTACAAGTGGGTCACTCTCTACATCGCACCACTACTGCTCCTGATACCCATGATCGGCTACTTCAAGCCGCTGGTTCAGACAACACTTGAGTGGCCGGCTAGACTGGCAATAATCCTCATGTGGACCCTCGGTGCCATCGAGAGCTACTACGCAATCAAGAAGAAGTACAAAGAGGAACTCGACAAGAACGAGGTAATCATCAAGGTCTGAGGTGATGACAATGGAGAGCTGGGTAATCTACATGTTGATAGCATGGACAGTAATTCTCGGCATGGTGTACTGGAGCGTTAGCAAGCTCCTGAGCGCCGAGAAGGAAGCAAAGGGGTAAGGTATTAAATCCCTTCTTTCCCTTTTTGATTTGGGGGTGTTCTCGTGAAAAGCAGGGATATTCTTCTGGAGACAGCCGAGGTTCTTGAGTCCACACTCGATAAAATCGACAGGCTCAAGGTGCTCTCGGAGAAAGAGAAGGAGGCCGTTAAAACCAAACTAAAAAACGCTGCGGCGAATTTCAAAAAGCTGGCCGAGGAAGCTGAGAAGGACAACGAGGAACTGGCTGAGTTCTTCCTGAAGAAGGCGAAGGAGCTGAAGCTGGCGAGCGTTGATAAGAAAATCGAGGAGATGGGGAAGAAAGAATATCTAAAACTGGTTAACAGGATTGAACTCTACTCCCGTTCAGCTGAGTACGACTTCAAGCCAGAAAAGCTCGCCGAGCTGAAAAGAGTCTATCGTAAGTACATCTTCGGAATGACGTCGTTCTTCATACTGACGGGAATTTACTTGAATCAATTCCTGGCGGTGACGGCTCTAATCCTTGCGATACCGATAATACTCTCGATGCTGTCCCTCCAGAGGAGGGGCTACCTCGGGCTTCTGCTGGCATATTCAGCCATACCAATACCGCTGATAGTCGGCGCAATGGCGGCAAGCTACGGAATCAGGGCCCTCAACGATCCAGCAAAGATCGCGGAGATAGCGGGACACCTTAACAAGAGCACTACCTTCGCGCAGGGATACCTCGTCGTCCTAACGCTCCTCGCCGCGGTAGAGCTCTACCTCCTGGTCAGCGCAGCGGTGGGGCTTTACAGGCACAGGCACGCTTTCCTTTAGTGGAGGGCCTCTTCTCCCCTTTCTCCGGTTCTTATTCTCACGACATCGTATACCGGAAGCACGAATATCTTGCCGTCCCCAGGGATTCCTCTCCTGGCATGCCGCACTATTATCCCAATGACATCGTCAACATCCTTGTCTGGGACAACGATCTCGATCTTCATCTTCGGCAGGAGGTCGTAGGGCGGAATACCACCCTGAACGCCGCGCCCCTGGACGGGATAGGCCGTCAGAGAAACGTAGCCTGCACTCTTCAGCGCCTTCTTGACGGTCTCAAAGTCTTCGGGCCTGAGAACTGCCTCAACCTTCTTCATGATACCACCAGAATAATTTGGAAAAAGTTGCCAAAAAGGTTTCGAAAAGGAAAAGCTCACTCCACTTGAGCTATGAACTTTTTCAATCTCTTGGTAGATATGCCGGTCTTTCTGGCGAGGTCTTCTATGTTGGCGTTCTTCAGGTCTTCGATAGTTTCAACGCCAGCCCTCTTGAGCTTTTGGAAGGTCTTCGGACCGATGCCCTTTATGGACAGCAAGTCTGAAGGCCCTTTTGAAGAAGCTTTCTTACTTACTTTTCGGGGTAGCCTTTTTGACTTTGAGGACTTTCTCTTCCCCCTCTTTGAGGCTTCGACGGCCTTTTTCTTAACTTCCCTGGTCTCTTCCTTTACCGGCTTGACCTTCTTCACGGCCAGTGCAAGGGAAGTTGCCTTCTCCGTGAGAACCTTGGGCTTTTCCTCAGTTTCCTCCTTCTCTGGCGGAACTTCTGGAGGTTCAACGTACTCCTCAAGCTCCGGCGGGTTTTCGCTGACGTAGGGCCCGACAACGACGGGCCTGAACGGGTTGTCACGCTCCTCAAGCTCTTCGAGGAGCTTAACGTCGAACTCGCCGGTCTTGACGTACCTCACCAGTTCGTTGGCCAGCCTGTGGAAGTCTCTGCTGTGAATGAGAACCCTCCTCTTGGCGTACTCCTTTGCCTGTCCAGTCGTTATTAGGAACTGCCAGTCGCTTGCCTCCAGTATCAAAAGCTCCCTCGCCAGCTGCTCTATCGTCCTGTTCGTGAGCTCATCCCCTCCGCGGAAGCGGCTCACTATAGCCACCATCCTGTCCTCCGCGCGGTAGATGTGCGGCCATGTCCACTCAGTCTCCTCGTTCCACCAAGTTGAGTGGTCGGAGTTGGCTCCCCATGAACCTTCTGGAAGCTCTATCTCGTGCTTTTCTCCTGAGTACTCCTCAAGGAACCTTGAGAGCGTCGGTGTCTCAACTCCCCTCTGATAGAGGAGCTCTAAAACCCTGCCGAGCCATTTAACACCCTCGAACCACCAGTGGCCGAAGAGCTCGGTGTCGTAGGGAGCTACTATGATGCCCTTCTCGCCGAACTTCTCCTCGTGCTCTCTCAGGAGTCTCTCAACTAGCGAGACGAAGTGCCTGGCGTGCTCTTCAACGCGCTCCATCGCCTTGTCCGGGTCGTAGAACTCCTTCTCTCCAAGGTCAACTTCCTTGCTCGTTATCCTCCAGTACTGCCCGCCACTCTTCGGGGCCTTTTTGTGGAACTCCCTGTACCAGAAGTCGCCAGGATAGCCGTAGTGGGCACTCCAGACCTGGTGGCCAGTCTCTCTGTTGCGGGCGAATACAGCGACGTTTGAGCCCTTTATCCAGTAGGGCCTCAGGGTGGTCTTCTCGGTATCCGCGAGAAGAACCTCCCCATAGACATTGCTCGCCGGGCCCTCATCGATGAGCCTGCTCTCCACGAAGAAGTATCTCAGCCCGAACTCCTCAAGGAACTTTTCTATACCCTGTCTCTTTACTTTCCTCCCGCCGGGAAGCTCCCACTCGCCGGCAGGTCTGTAGGCACATTCGGGAAGCCAAATCCCCTTCGGCTTCCTGCCGAAGTGCTTCTCGTACGTTGCAACACCGTTGGCTATCTGAGCCCTTATCGCCTCGTCCCTTCCGAGGAGCGGAAGGTAGCCGTGGGTCGCGGCTGAGGTAATAACCTCGACGTAGCCCTGATCCTGGAGCTCCCTGAGCTTGCCTATTATATCTCCGTTTATGGCCTTCCAGTAGTCGTAAACCTTCCGGAAGTAGTTGAGCATGTATGAGACTGCTTTTTCGTCGTACTTCCTGGACTTCAGGTCTTCCTCCATTGCCTTCAGCTTTCTTTCCATGTACTCCTCAAACGCCTTCTTCATGTACTCGTCGGTTAGCTGTTCTGCCAGCACCGGCGTCACGTTTACCACTATACCGAACTTTACTCCCGAGTCCCTGAGCCTCTCAAACTCCATGAGCAGGGGAATGTAAGTCTCGCTTATTGCCTCAAAGACCCACTCCTCCCCGAAAGGCCACTTTCCGTGCTTCCTAACGTAGGGGATGTGAGTGTGAAGGACAAAAGTCAGGTAACCCTTCATAGTATCACCTGGAGTGGTTACACAGCTGAGTATTTAACGTTAGCGTGTCCTCAGTTGGGCCTCGGCAAAAAGATGTACATCAACAACGTTGGGGAAAAGTTAATTTAACATCACTCGCTAAACATTAAAAGGTGAGCCCGATGGAGTCCCTAAAAAAGGAAGCCGGTTCGGGCATTCTGATGGGCATCGTTGGAGTGCTCCTGCTGGGGGCGATAATAAGGACCCTCGCAATGCCCGTCAGCGCTGCCCTAAAGCTTGGGGGAGTTATCTTCGACATAGGCGTTGCTGGGCTGGCATGGGTATTTCTTGACGAAGCCATTGAAAGTGCTGAATCCGACATATACCGGGCCATTCTGGCAATAGCCGCCGCTATCCTTGTGGCATTTGCGTGGTAATTCTCCGAGAGATAAGTCCTTATAAACTTCTTTCCTCAACTTTTCCCGGGTGAGAGAATGAAGGAAGAGATGAGCAGCGTTGACATACGCTATATCGTGCGCGAACTTCAGTGGCTGGTCGGTTCTCGCGTTGACAAGGTTTACCACGACGGCGACGAGGTGAGGTTCAAGCTGAGGACGAAGGAGGGGAGAGCAGACCTAATCCTCGAAGCCGGGAAGAGATTCCACCTCACGAGCTACATCAAAGAGGCCCCCAAAACCCCCTCGAGCTTCACGATGCTCCTGAGGAAGCACCTCGGAGGGGGCTTCATAGACGCCATAGAGCAGCACCAGTTCGACAGGATAGTCAAGATCAGAATAGGAAACTACACACTCATCGGCGAGCTCTTCAGGAGGGGCAACATAATCCTCGTGGATTCCGAAAACAAAATAGTCGCCGCGCTCCGCTACGAGGAGTACAAGGACAGGACAATAAAGCCGAAGGCGGAGTACAAGTTCCCTCCTGCCAGAGAGAACCCTCTCGAAGTGTCTTTTGAGAGGTTCCTCGAGCTGATGAGGGAAGAGCCTGAGCTTGAGCTCGTCAGGGCTTTGGCGAGGAAGCTCAACATGGGCGGGATGTACGCGGAGGAGATTTCCCTGAGGGCGGGCTTCGAGAAGACGACGCCGGTCAAGGAGCTGAGCGACGAAGACCTGAAGAGAGTCTATGACGAGATGATAAGAACCTTCAACGACGAGCCCAAGCCGAACATCGTCTTCAAGGACGGGGTTATGCACGACGTCGTCCCGATAGAGCTGAAAATCTACGAGGGGTTCGAGAAGCGCTATTTCCCCACGTTCAGCGAGGCCCTGGATGAGTACTTCGGGAAGATAACGCTTGAAAAGGCCAAAATAGAGCAGACCAAAAAGCTCGAAGAGAAGAAGAGACAACTTATGGCCACCCTCAGGAAGCAGGAGGAGATGCTCAAGGGCTTTGAAAAGGCCATGAGAGAGAACCAGGAGATAGGCGATTTAATCTACGCCAACTACACCCTAATCGAGCGCCTTCTGGAAGAGTTCAGGAAGGCCACCGAAACCCTCGGCTGGGACGAGTTCAAGCGGAGGATAGAGGAGGGCAAGAAAGCAGGAAACAAAGTCGCGCTCATGGTCAAAGGAATGGACCCGAAAGAGAAGGCCGTAACGATAGAGCTCGACGGCAAAAAGGTGAAGCTCTACCTTGAGAAGAGTATAGGCGAGAACGCCGAAATCTACTACGAGAAGGCCAAGAAGTTCAGGCACAAGTATGAGGGGGCCTTAAAGGCCTACGAGGACACGAAGAGGAAGCTCGAGGAGATTGAAAAGCTCATCGAGGAAGAGCAGAAGAAGGAACTGAACGTGAAGAAGCTAGAGAGGAGAAAGAGGAAGTGGTTCGAGAAGTTCCGCTGGTTCGTCTCGAGCGAGGGCTTTCTGGTTCTGGCTGGAAAGGACGCGAGCACCAACGAGGTTCTCGTCAAGAAACATATGGAGGATAACGACCTCTACTGCCACGCGGACGTTTACGGCGCTCCGCACGTCGTCATAAAGGACGGTCAGAAGGCGGGAGAGAGGACGATCTTCGAGGCCTGCCAGTTTGCTGTTTCCATGAGCAGGGCTTGGAGCCAGGGCCTCTATTCAGCAGATGCCTACTGGGCCTACCCCAACCAGGTAACGAAGCAGGCCCCGAGCGGCGAGTACCTCGGCAAGGGCGCCTTCATGGTCTACGGAAAGAGGAACTGGATGCACGGCCTTCCGCTCAAGCTAGCTGTGGGTGTGATAAACTATGATGGCGAAGAATACGTAGTCTGCGCGCCGGTTGAAGCGATTAAGGCCCACACCGACAGATACATCGTCATAAGGCCCGGCTCAATGAAGAAGGGAGAGCTCGTGAAGAAGCTCCGCGGAATACTCAAGAAGTGGGGCTACGAGGTGAGGGAAGAAGACCTGAACGCCATCCTCCCGCCGGGAGGGGGAGAGATAGTGGAAGTGGTGGGTTAGACGAGCTCCTTCCCGGTTCCCGTCATGACGAGTTTGCCGTGCTTCACTCCCTTGAGGCTCAGGAGCCTGTCCGCGATTTCTTTTATCCTCTTGGCCTTCCCCTTGACTATAACAACCTCAAGGCAGTTGTGTTCGTCCATATGGACGTGAATGCTTGAGATTATCTCGTTGAGATAGTCATGCTGGAGATCGAGGAGCTCCTTAACAACGTCAGCTTCATCATGGTTGTAGAGCATCGTTATCGTCCCGGCCACCTCTTTATCGCCCGCTTCCCATTCGTGCCGCACTATGAAGTCCCTCATGAGGTCCCTTATCGCCTCGCTCCTGTTAACGTAGCCCTTCTCCGCTATTATCTGATCGAACTTCTCAAGGAGTTCTTCAGGCACGGACACACCAAATCTTATGATCTTCATGCCACCACCTTTACGGTGTTCTCGCAGAAGTTAAAAAGGTGTTCGAAGAATAGTTCCGCCGGGGGTAGGAATGGGAGTCGAAGAGCTCTATCAAATAGCCAAGGGAGAATTCGCGGAGGACTTGATATTTGAGTTGGAGGGCGTCCCAATCACTGTCTCCATAAAGGGCCTGCTCCTGGCGAGAGTTAAATCAAGCACGTACAACTTTTCGTTCTTCGAGGTAACTGAGACCGAGAGCGTTCTCGCCGTTCAAATGAAGGACTTCGTTGTTTACCTCGCCTTTGAAACGGACGAAGAACTCAGTGAAGAGGAGTTCGCAGAAATAGGAAAGGCCCTTCTGGAGTACCTGACTCCAAAGATAGCACTTCTGACAACGAAGGCGGAGAAGCTCTACAGAGGAAATGCCGACATCCTGCTCGATGATGGCATGAGTCCGGACTTGAGGGAGTTTATGTACTCCCTCCTCCTAAAGCACAGGAAGGGTGAGAGTCCGTACGAACAGACCGAGGTCGCTTAGGGTGGTGGAAATGAGCAGGCTTTCAAAACGGCGTTAAGGTGCTGATGCTCCTGTACTCAAGCGAAGACCAAGTAAAATACGCTGAATACATTATGAAAAAGAAGGACAGGGGCCTGCACTTTCTCAGTGGTGATGCCGAGGATTACAGGGTGTTAATAGCTTTGAAAGGCAGGAAAGCCGACGTAAAAGCCGTGGAAACGGCACTCCAAGGTCCGCCAGTTAGATGAAACGCCAAAATTTTAGCCCTGTTTCTCCCTTTTTCCGTCATTTTTACAGGAGTACGGGCAAAAGACATATAAAGCCTGAACTCTTCAGAACTCCGATGCCCAATGAGTGCCAGGAGTGATTGTTTTTGGCGTTAGGAGTTTGCCCCTTCTCAAGATGGTTAGCCTGAAAACTGACGGGCGGGATCGTTTTTGGAGTGATTAGGGGGGCTTGCTTTTGGCCTCTGCTGTGAAGGTACCAAAACTTCTAGCTTAGCATTAACGTTCTTCGTCTTCACAGCTTTCACGCTCATTATTCCCTCGTTTTTGGGACTTGTTCTTTCTAAAGCGGAGTTTAGCTCAAAAACTCTGGAGGTGTTAGAATGAAAGCCGTTCTGCCCGATTCGAAAATACCAAAGAAGTGGTACAACATCCTGCCCGACCTCCCTGAACCGCTGGCGCCACCGCTCGACCCCGAGACGGACGAGCCTATGGAGCCGGAGAAGCTCCTAAGGATTTTCGCGGAGGAGCTTGTGAAGCAGGAAATGAGCGCAGAGAGATACATCGAAATCCCGAAAGAAGTTAGAGGGCTCTACTCCAAAATAGGCCGTCCAACACCGCTCTTTAGGGCAACAAACCTTGAGAGAGCTCTCGGCACTCCGGCGAGAATTTACTTCAAGTACGAGGGAGCAACGGTAACGGGAAGCCACAAGATAAACACCGCCCTAGCTCAGGCTTACTACGCCAAGAGGCAGGGAATAGAAAGGCTCGTAACCGAGACTGGAGCAGGCCAGTGGGGAACTGCCCTAAGCCTCGCCGGGGCACTTCTTGGTCTCAATGTAAGGGTGTACATGGCGAGGGCGAGCTACCAGCAGAAGCCCTACAGGAAGACCATAATGCGCTTGTATGGTGCTGAAATCTATCCGAGTCCAAGCGATAGAACAGAGATAGGCAGAAAGTTCCTGGCCGAGGATCCAAACCACCCCGGAGGTCTCGGTATAGCGATAAGTGAGGCCATCGAAGACGTTTTAAGGGACGAAAAGGCCCGCTACGCCCTGGGAAGCGTCCTCAACCACGTCCTCATGCACCAGACCGTCATAGGTCTTGAGGCCCAGGAGCAGATGAAGGAGTTCGAAGAGCCCGACGTTATAATCGGCTGTGTGGGCGGAGGAAGCAACTTCGCAGGCTTGGCTTATCCGTTCGTCAGAGACGTTCTGAAAGGAGAGGCTGAATATGAGTTCATAGCGGTTGAGCCTAAGGCCGCTCCCTCGATGACGAGGGGAGTTTACAAGTACGACTACGGTGATTCAGGAGGATACACGCCGAAGATGAAGATGCACACCCTCGGCCACACATACTACGTCCCGCCGATCCATGCGGGCGGTCTGCGCTATCACGGACTTGCTCCGACGCTCAGCGTCCTTATAAACCACGGGATAGTTAAGCCCGTTGCCTACCACCAGAACGAGGTCTTCCAGGCGGCTCACCTCTTCGCGAAGACCGAGGGGATAGTTCCAGCTCCAGAGAGCGCCCATGCCATTAAAGGGGCCATAGACCGCGCCCTGGAGGCAAAGCGGGAAGGACGTGAAGAGATCATACTCTTCAACCTCAGCGGGCACGGCTTCCTCGACCTTAAGGGCTACGAGGATTACCTGGATGGAAAGCTTGAGGACTACGAGCCGGACTACTTCCCGGCTTTGGAGAGCTACTGACCTTCTTTTTTCATTTCTTAAGACGATTAAGGAAGAGAAGAGAGGGATTACTTCAGATAGCCGAGCCTGTGGGCCAGCTCGGCGTTGAGAACCGAACCTCCAGCGGCACCCCTGACGAGGTTGTGGCCCGTTACCACGTACTTGAAGCTCCCGCTGCTCTCCTCAAGCCTCCCGACCGTAACGGTTAGGCCCCTTCCCCTGTCCCTGTGGAGCCGCGGCTGGGGAACATCGGAGTAGACGAGGGGCCTCTCGTAGCTTGGAAGGCCGAGCTCTCCAAGCGGATCGAAGGATTCGAAGGCCTCCCTGACCTCCTCTAGGCTCCCCCGCTTAAGTTTGACGAAGACAGCCTCAGTGTGCCCGTGTAGCACTGGAACGCGGGTAGCTATTGCGCTTATTCTGAATTCGGCGGGCTTTACCTCCACTCCGTCGAGCTCGCCGAGGATCTTCCTGCTCTCGTTTTCGATCTTCCACTCCTCCCCTGGGATGGAGGGAATCACGTTGTCCTGGATTGCCAGGGCAGAGAGGCCAGAATAACCTGCCCCGCTTATTGCCTGCATCGTCGCCACTTTGACCTCCCTGATTCCGAAACCGCGGAGCGCCGCGAGCGAGACCGTGAGTATGGCCGTCGAGCAGTTCGGGTTCGTCACTATGAAGCCTTCCCAGCCCCTCCTCTCCCTCTGAACATCTATCAGCTTAAGGTGCTCCCGGTTGACCTCGGGAACTAATATTGGCACGTCATGGTCGTAGCGGTGGCTCCTCGCGTTGGTGAACACCGGAAGGCTTTGAGCGAGCTCCTCCTCCACCCCCCTTGAGATCGATGCTGGAAGGGCGTTGAAGACGAGGTCAACGTCCGGGTCTCCGAGAAATTCAGGGAGGGAAGTCACCTCCACATCTCTGAACTCCTCCGGCGAATCATCGACCAGCTCTCCGTACTTCCTTCCGGCACTCCTCTCAGAGGCAACCAGTTTCTCAACTCTGAACCAGGGATGGCCAGCAAGAAGCCTCACGAAGGTTCTCCCGACCATTCCCGTGGCACCGAGAACGGCAACCCTCATTTCGACACCTCCAAAGCTTAAAGCCAAAACGCACCAACCCCTGCGCGGGTAATGTAAACCTCGGCATCGACGCCGATCTCCAGAAAGGCCTCGGCAATCGCTTTCCCAATGGCGTGAAGATCTTCACCCAGCGCGAAGATAGCGGGCCCCGAGCCAGACACAAAGGCCCCGTAGGCACCTGCATCAAGGGCGGCTTTCCAGACCCTTGCGAACCACGGCATTAGCCTCAGCCTGTAGGGAAGGGCTATCCTGTCTTCAAGAAGCCTCCCCACGGTTTGGACGTCTCCGCTCGTTAAGGCCTTAACCAGGGCCCCTGCGAGTGCCACATTTCTTACCGCGTCGCCCATCGGAACCCTCTCGGGCAGAATCCTTCTGGCTTCTCTAGTTGGAACCTCAATCTGAGGCAGAACAACCACCAGCGGAAAATCAACTGGTATTCTATGAACCCTCAAGGGGTTAAGGGACTCGATTATCGTGAAGTCTCCATAGTAAGCCGGAACCACGTTGTCCCCGTGAGCACTTCCCGAGGCAGCTTCCTCTCCCGCGAGTGCCGCCTTTATTATCAGCCCATCATCCTCGATGCCCAGAACCCTTGCCGCCGCCAACGCTCCTGCTAGGGATGAGGCCCCCGAACTACCGAGCCCGCTCCTTGGCCTTATCTCCTTTCTGAGCTTCATCCGTAGGTAAAGTTCCTCACCGACAAGCGTAGCGAGGGCCCTTGCCGCAACGACCGCCACGTTCCTCCCGTCGGTAGGGACGTCGTAACCCTCCACCTCAATCTCCCATTCGTCAGATTCCACGAACTTGAGCTCATCGTAGGGTTCCCCTATCCCTACGCCGAAGACGTCGAAACCCGGCCCGAAGTTCGCTATTGTCGCTGGAACCCTGATTCGCATATCCCCCACCCCACGGAACGGAAGACCTCTAAACGTTGCCAGCACTGACTCCCCCGCGGATAATGGACAGAGCCCTCGGCGGGCTTATTCTGTCCGCTATCAGCCGAAGATGTATGAGATTGAGGGTGCTCCCTAGGCGGGCACTCGGGACGGTCAGCCTGACCAGGGGAATACCCAGTTCAGAACCGTTTTCTCCATCAAAGCCTGGAACTTCCGCAACTCCGACAGCGGTTATAACCGCCTCCTCGCCGGCTACCCTGTGGACCAGGATCGGCAGGCTGGACGACTCGTAGCCCGCTATTGTTCCGATACTCCAGTCCCTCGTTCTGCCGAAGATTATTGGGATACCCCTCACGACATCAATTGCCCCGTGGTGTATCGCCTTCATCCCGGCCTTTGATGCCACGTAGAGCTCGTCGTAGGATACGAAGGGAATAAGCCTTGCTGAGACGACTCTTCTTGGATCCGCCGTGTAAATGCCGTCAACGCCGCTCATTATCAGGACGGCCCTCGCTTTCAATCCTTTACCGAGAACCGCGGCGGTGTAGTCGCTCCCCTCCCTTCCGAGGGTCGTTCTGAGGCCGTTGTAAGAGCCGACGAAGCCTGGAATGACGGCAACCCTGCCCCTCTCCAACGCCTCCTCCACGACCTTGAGGTTTCTGGAGGTCTTCGCTATGTCAACCCTGGCGTTACCGAAGTTCCCGTCGGTCTCTAGTATTTCCCATGGCTCAAAGAGTTCCACCTGTATGCCCTCCCGCCTCAAAGCCTCAGCAAACGCCAGCCCCGAAAGCCACTCCCCGTAGGAGAGCACGTGGTCCCTGTAGGCCTCAAAGGAGGGGAAATCCTCTCTTGAGAGTTTTTTAAGCTCCCTCAATGGAGCGGCGAGGGTCTCAAAGGGAATCCCGTACTTCTTCGCGAAGTCCCTGTGGACCTTCTCTATCCATTCAAAGCCCTCCCCAGTTCTTGAAAATTTTAATAGGGCGTCGGTAACGCCCTTAATCGCCGAAACCACCAGGGCCACTTCGTTCTCGTCCCAGAGGCGGGAGACGAAGGTAACCGCCTCCCTAAAGTCGTCCCTGACCGAGGTCCCTCCGAACTTGACCACGAGTCTCCCGCCCGAGTAGAGCACTATACCTCCCTCCTGAAGGGTATGGAGGTTTTGCCCTCCCTCGCCAGCTCTCTCCTGACGATCTCGACGCCCTTAACCATGTTCACGAGCTTCTGGTAGGCGATTCTCCTGTCGAGCAGCTTGAGACCACAGTCGGGGTTGATGTAGAGCCTCTCTGGCTCAATGTATTCCATAACCTTGCGGATGGCCTTCGCTACTTCCTCCGGGCTCTCGACGCGCGGGTTGTGGACGTCAACTACTCCAAATCCGAGCTCCTGGTGGGTGAGCTTCTTGAGGTAGTCCAGATCGCGGAAGTTTCTGTTGGCGGCCTCAAGGGCGAACTGGGAAACCTTTATGTCGTCAAAGTAGTCCGCGAGCAAGTAGTAGTTCGAGTAGCAGACGTGAAGCCCGAACTTCACCTTAACGCCCTTTACGGCCCTGTTTATTGCTTCAACTGCTATGGAAACCTCATCCGGGTGGTTGAGCATGGCCGGCTCGTCGATCTGGATGAAGGTTGCCCCCTCCTTCTCCAGAAGCTTGAACTCCTTGTTCAGAATCTTCGCCAGGTCAAAGGCGAGCTCCTCCTTGCTCGAATAGTACTCGTTGAAGCTCCACTCGGCTATCGTGTATGGCCCCGTTATCGGGACTTTGATTATCTCCCTGGTGGTGTTCTCCTTGACCCAGCGGAACTCGTCGAGTACGAGGGGTTCCCGGTACTCGAGTTTCGAGACGGCCGCCGCCTTGTTGAAGTAGGCGTTTCCCCAGACCCTAATTGGTCCGTAGAATTTGAAGCCAGATATTTTGGCGGTGAAGTATTCAGTCATCTCGCTCCTGCCCATCTCACCGTCCCAGGGGATATCAACGCCCGCCCTCTCGTGCTCCCTTAGGATGGCTACACTCGCATCTCTAACGGCCTCCCTGAAGTCCTCCTCCGGCAGTCTACCGAGCTCCCTAAGGTTGTACATCCTCAGGAGCCATCTTGGTTTGGGATAGCTCCCAATGATGCTGGTGGGAAGTATTGGAAGCTCCATTTCACTCACCTCCGAGCTTTCCGAGAAGCTTGAGCTTTCTCCAGGCGACGCTCTCCGGGAGGAAGTCCAGGAGCGTGTTCGGGGTGACGTAAATCCTGCTGTGCTTTCTGAGGTAGGGCCTCAGCTTGTCCTCCAGGCGGTCCCTGCGCTCCATCCTGGTCTCTCTAGCGTCAACTATGCCCAGACCGAGCTCTCCAGAGTACTTTTCCGGAACCGAGCCGCTGACGAGGTCGACGTTCAGGATGACGTTATTCGGGAGAACCTGGGGGGTTCCGAAGTAAGTAACAACCCAAAGCTTCTTGACCTTTGAGAGGCGCTCTATCAGGGTCTTAGCGGTCTCCTTCGATACCTCGTCGCTCTTTTCCCTCGTGGCCCTTGAGAGCTCAGCCGCCAGGGCGGGTTCCTGAATTTCCACGAGCTCAACCGGAAGCTCCTTGATGGCCTCCTCAATCACTCCCGCGTAGGCCTCTGAGAGTTCGTCGAGGTTTTTGTAGTACTCGTTAAGTGAGTGGTAGGCCAGGGTTACCGGGCCGGGCAGGACGGCCTTAAGCGTTGCCCCGGGGTAAACTTCCTCCTTTATGGCCAGCGCCTGGTTGAGCCACTCGGGAAGAGGGTTCTCGCGCAGGGAAAGCTCCCCCCTCACGATTGGCGAGCGGTAGAAGAAGTTGTTCTCATAGAACTTGAAAAGTCCGTTGACCTCAATCCCCTCTATGAAGCGTATGAAGGGGTTGAAGATGTCGTCCCAGCGGTAGAGGCCATCGGTGATCACCCGTATTCCGGCCTCCCTGAGCTTGATGAAGGCCCTCCTCGTGTGCTCAAGGTAGGCCTTTTCGAGGTCTTCCTCCCCAAGTCTTCCTATCGAGTACTGCTCGATTTTCTTAGCCAGGGAAACGGGTCTTGGAAGGCTTCCAATAAGGGCTGGCACTATCATTCAAACACCCCCTTGATTATTTCTCTGGCCTCCCTCCAGAGGCCCAGCCATTCCTCCAGACTCCTGGAGCTGACTATGAGGTTGAGGCCCCTCACAGCCTCCACGGCCTTTAACTCCTCCAAAAGGGCCTCGAATGGCTCATCCCCCACGGGTATGCCCAGAGCCCTAAGGAAGGGCTTCATCTCCTCCTTCATGGGGTAGAGCACCGATGCGATTATCGGGACATCAACGTCCGCGTATTTTTTGAGCTCTTCAACGATCTTTGAAATCCCAGTTGCGCTCTCCCCCGCCGCTACCACCTGGGTGAAAAAGGCCTCACTTCCCGCTATCAGCTTCCTTGCCAGTCTCCTTGCCTCCAGTTTGGGTCTGTAATGAGGGTTCATTGTGCTCGCAACCCGCGGCCTGCTCTCGACTTCAAGGACTTCCTTGGTCGGCATCACCCCTGCAAAGACGAGCCTGGCCAGGCGTATCAGGTTCGAGGCGTCAACGTCAAATACGGGCCTGCTGGGTACCGCAAAGCCCGGCCAGTCGCCGGTTGTAAGCAGAACGGCCTCACAGCCGAAGACCTGGGCGGTCCTGAGCTCCGACGTCAGGGCGTTCAGGTTCCTGTCCTTTGCGGTGATGTGTGGCATTACTCCAGAGCGCAGTCCCAGGGATTTAAGGTAGCAGGCCACCGCAATGGGGTCGTAGTGAGGATATCCAAGGGGATTATCTGGCACCGTTACCAGGTTAGCTCTGATCTCTCTAAGAACCTGGAGGGATTCCTCGGGCTTTGAGACCGACGCCACGGGAAACTCAACGCTGAAGGCCCTTCCCCTCTCTAGGTTCTGCCAGAAAGCCGAATCCCTGGGCCTGGAGTCTCTCTCCACGAGGTCTTCGAGCTCAAGGAGTAATGGATGCTCTTCAAAGAGAGTCGCGGGGTCAACGTTGAACCTCTCCAGTATCCTGACCCAGGGGCATTCTTTTCCATCCACCTCGCACCTCTCGTTCAGCGCCCCCCCGCAAGGACCGTTGAGGAGATCCTTTGGACACGTTGTCACCTGGATATCAACCACCCCCCAGGGCCCTGTCTATGTCCTCGATGAGAAGATCGGCGTCCTCAACGCCAACCGAGAGCCTGATGAGGCCCGGGGTAATTCCGAGGAGCCTGCGCCTCTCCTCTGGCATAGTCTTGGCGGCACTCATCACGGGGTAGGATGCCAGGCTCTCAACGCCCCCAAGAGAGGGCGAGGGGAATACCCTCTTCAGCCTCCTGAGAAACGCCTTAGCTCCGCTTTCCCCCTCCCTGTGGAGGAAGCTGAGGACTCCGCCGAAGAGGGGCTTTGAGAATATCCTCCTGGCGGTGGAATGGTATGGATCGTCCTTGAGGCCAGGGTAGTGAACTTTTTCAATCTTTGGATGCTCGCTCAGGAACTCGGCTATTGCATGGGCAGTCCTGCTCTGTCTCTCAAAGCGCAGCTCCAAAGTCTTGAGGCCCCTGATTACCAGCCAGGCCTCGAAGGGCTGGATTATCGATCCAAGCCTCCTCCTCCAGTGCCAGAGGTTTTCAGGATCAAGGTCGCCCCATATCAGAGCCCCGCCCATAACGTCATTGTGGCCAGCTATGTATTTGGTGAGGCTGTGGATTACCCCATCTGCCCCAACTTTTAGCGGCTTGAAAATCAATGGAGAGAATGTGTTGTCAACTACGACCGTTGCCCCCACCTCTTTCGCCCGCCTTATGACTTCAGGAACGTCTATTACCTTCAGGGTCGGGTTGGTGACTACTTCTGTAAGAACCAGCCTGGTGTTCTCCGTTATCGCCTCATTGAGGGCTTCTGAACTCGGATATGCAAGCTTGACCCTCACACCGAACTTCCTCAGCTCCTCTGCGAGCTGGATCGTCGTTCCATAGCCCTCCATGGGAAGAACTACTTCTTCGCCCGCTTTGAGAGTGGAAATGTATAGAGCGCTTATGGCTGCCATCCCGCTGTTGAATGCCAGAGAATCCGTGCCCCCCTCTATAGAAGCAACTTTCTTTTCCAGGAGCCTTACCGTTGGATTCTCTTCCCTGGAGTACTTGAGGTCAAAACCCCTGTCCGAGAGCCCCGTCTCGCCTGCCTGCTCAAAGGCAACCGTGAGGTACACTGGATCATGGAGAGGCTTCACTGCAACCACCCACGTCCACTTCCCCCACATCTTTATATATTTTTCGACATATTTTTTGGCATTAAATATTCCTTGTAGTTATTCAACGCTGGATAGTTAGAACGGCAGAAGGTCATCCCCCCATTTTGGCAAAAAATAGACATGAAAACTTCAATAAACTCAAAAATTATAGCTATTATAAACAAATAAATGCAAATATTGAAGAAACGCTAAAGCTTCCAGACAATAGTTCTAGGGTAGAAGTTCAGGCTCGCCCTCGCCTCGGGTATTTCCATTCCTATATTTATCCCAAGGCTCATCAAATCCCTCGGGCCCCTCACTTCCCACCTGCTCTCTGCGGAAGACGTGATAAACCTGGGGACGCGGTACTTCTTCACCAGCTGCCAGGTCTTCATCATGAAACGGAGAATCTGCGCTCTCCCATAGGGATTAGCATTCAGGAGGGGTGAGAGGGAGAACCCTATCGCAACTCCCCGTCTCGCGGCCATTCCGGCCAAAGTATGGTCAAAGCCCGGATCCTTTCTGCCGAACCATGGACTAATCAGGGCATCTACACCGCTCTCTATTGCCATCCTGTTTATTCTCATGTCGCCGCCCTGAACGTAGAGTAGGGCCTTGAGGTTTCTGCTCTTTACTTCCCTGATGAGGCTCGGCTTTCTGGTCACGAGGAGGAGTGCGACCTTTCCGTACTTCCCGCGGAGCTCCTTGAGTTCTTCTTTTAGAGAGCCCCAATCTGGAGGGTCTTCGAGGACGAGCTTTTTTGTGAAGACTACTTCGTCAAACCAATCGCTGGCAAGTTCGTGGGCCTCTTCATCCCTAACGTCCATCTCGACGAAGTAGTCACGTGAAAAAGAAACTTCCTCCTCGCTCATTCCTCCAGCCACTCCCTAATCGCTTTGACGACCGCTTCCTTCCTCATCGGGAAGGCCTTGACCTTTATCCTAACCTGAATGACGTCGGGCCCCTCGTCAACCTCTGCCTCACCGAGATAGGCCTTCTGCTTGTTGAAGCGGACGTAGAAAGTCCCCTCCTCGTCAACCTTCTCGTCGAGATGGTCGAGGAGGTACTTCTTGTCTTTCTCGCTAAGCAGTTCCTTGAAGTACTCCAGGAACTTTCTTACCGCTTTGCTCCTCTTTATCTCGACGTTCACAACCTTTATTGGGTTCCCGAAGTAGCCCTCCGTCTCTAGGATGTCAAAGAGGACGTCGTCCTCGTCTATCTCCTCTGGAATGAACGTTGCTATTGCGTCGAGCACCTTGTCCTCGTCTTCCGTCGCCTGGATGAAGGTCGTGAGCCTGACGTGGTGTGCCTTGAGCTGCGCCATCTTTCTCACCGGAGAAGGGTTTGGCGAGGGGCTTAAAAACCATTTCACTGTGCGGTTCTGAGAGAATGGCTTGACTGGTAAGGTTAGCATGGGAATGTTCATGGAAAATCATGAATCCTTCAAGAGGTTTTCCAGGGCCTGTGATGCGCTTATCCCCCCACTTCCCTTACCCTTCCCTTCTCCACCAGCACGAGCCTGTCCACGAGCTTGGTTGTGGACGGCCTGTGGGATATCGCGACCAGGGTTATCCCCCTGGCTTTTATCTCCCCGATTATCTCCGCCTCCACGTCCGGATCAACTCCCGAAAGGGCTTCATCCAGGATGAGAACCTCTGGTTTGCGGATCAGGGCCCTGGCCAGGGCTATCCTCTGCCGCTCTCCCAAGGAGACTTCCCTGTAACTTGGCCCGATCTTCTCGTCCAGGGGCAGGTTCACCTTCGCAATACTTACGGCTTCCCTAAGCTCCTCTTCGTCGAACTCTTCCCAGAGGGTTACGTTCTCCCTAACAGTGCCGGGGAATATGAACTCGTTTGTTTCCACCAGGATTATCTTTCTCCTCAGGTTCCCGAACTCCTTGGCAGGGATGTCGTTAACCAAAACTTCTCCTTCCTCCGGGCGGTAGTGGCAGGCGATTACGTTCGCGAGGGTCGTCTTGCCGCTTCCGCTCTCCCCGACGATGCCCACACTCTCCCCGCGAGATATCTTGAGGTTCACGTTCTTCAGGATCGTGCCGTACGAGACGTTTTTCAGCTCTATGCTCTCAACCCGAGTGAGGGTTCTCTCTCCAAACTTCTCCCCCTCCATGTTGAGGGCCTCATCGATTCTCTTCAGAGCGGGGTAAGATTCTGGAACGTGGCCGAGGTCGTTTAAAATTACGACCAGGGGCTCTATGATCTCTCCCGCCATCATGTAGAACGCCACCAGAGTGCCTGTGTCCATCCTCCAGAGGAGCCCGACCAGAACGCTGATAAGGGGTACGAGCCTGTAGAGGGTGTGGTAAAGATACCTGTACTTCAAAGACGCGAGCACGAGCCCCTTGACCGAGTTGTACCATCCCGTACACTCGTCGTTCAGCTTCCTCATGGCCCCTCTCAAAGAGTCCGTGTTTTTAATGCTTTTTCTCCCTTCGAGGTTCGTCCTTATCCTCTCAATCAGCATTGAGAACCTGTCCCTCTCTTTCGAGGACACCTTGGCGAGTTCCCCGACCTGCTTTTTGAAGAGGAGAACGGTCGCTATCAAAAACGGGAGCAGGACGAGGGAGAGCCTTGGACTCAGGAGAAATAGGGCTATTAGATAAGCCCCAAAGCTCACCGCGTTCACGATCAGAGCCGGTATAAGGGCTGCCGAGAGCGAGCTGACGTAGACGACGTTTGAAACCAGGTCAGTAAGGTATTCCCCGGGAGTTTTCACCCTGAAGGTTTCCTCCTTTGCGTGGAGGATTTTCTCGTAAATCCTGCCTATTATCTCCACCTGCATTGCCCTCTTGGATACGTCAAGGAGGTAGGTAACCACGAAGCTCAGGGCGTTTATCAAGACGAGAAAACCTCCAAGGATGAGTATTCTGCTCGTGTTCGGGCTGTTTATCGTGTCCCTCAGCATCAGGGCAAAGCGGACGTTCAGGTACGAGACAATCAAATTCAGGAGAATGATGAGCGCCTGCCTCTTCCTCAGCGTCCTGGAAAGCTCCCAGTACTTGGAAAACGAGTACCTGAGCACGCCCATCACAGTACCTCCTTTGCAAGCGGGGTCTTTTATCCCAATATCTCAATGCAGATAAATAAACTTTACTAAATAACAACCTAAGGTTAACAACTCTATATTATGAGCATAAGCATTCAGAAATGTTTAGTCCCCCAGCAACTATTGTGGATGAAATAAAACAGTCCTGCTTATTCGGGATCCTCAAGCATTATCCCCTTAATCCCAACCTTCTCGTAAACTGTGTCCGAGCTTATTTTGCCGCGTGGAATGCATCGAAGGCGTTAGGCTGTACTCCCCAATGCCACTGGATAACCCTCACCATCGGTGAGTGCCGAGATTAAAGTTAAAAATAGAAACATCAACGCTCTCTCACCCCCTCAGGATTAACTTCAACTTCGAATTTCAGCGCATCCGTTGGGACAATCATCCTGTTGGCAATGTTGAACTTCGCTTGGGCTTCAAAGGACAACCGGGCATTGTTCTGCGTGGAGACGAGGATAACGCTCGGATTTGCATCGAGGATCATCCCATAAGCGGGTCGCGATAGCCTCCCATTTCCAATCTTCTTCACAAAGTCATAGTGGATAAACTCAACATCCCTGCCAATCTCACGACTCTTAACCTTCCATCTAAACGTGATACCATCGTTGGTATCCTCACTAGTTGATGCAGAGGCCGAATAACCGAGCGTGTTCCCGTCCACGCTTATCTGTGAGGTGTACGAGTAGTATCTTTTGGGCCCCCCGTCCATTTGGGGGAGCCACTTGCTTATCCATATCTTCGAAAGGGGTATTTCGGCGGGAACACTGACATCAACTACCATTTCATCAACGGCTATATCATGTCTCTTGGGTTTGGCAACCTGATGAATCCCCACCAGATAGTAAATCATCCCAGATGTTGTGGAAACGTAGCTGAACTCCGCAGTTACCCCCATCTCCATTGTCGTCCCGATAGAAGCCTTTTTCCATGTGATCGCACCGATGTCGGTCCAATTCCTAGTTCGTCCCAGCATCGATGCTTCTCTAAATGTTGGTCTCTGCGAGAAGTGCCTAGCATTTTTGATAAAGTCCCTCAGAGCAGCCTCCTTTTTTACGGGCCCCTCAACAATGTAGTAATACACCCTACCGTCTGGATTCTCGTACACTCCAAGGAACGTTATTCGGGATAACTCGTAGTTGAGAACTATTCTTAGGGTCATGTTTTTGTGTTCAAGCTCTGTCAAGGCTTTCACAGCATCTCCGCCATAGAAGTACATCGTTTTGCCCAGTGGTGCTGGGGGAAGTTTGATGTCCAACGTATTGTTGGATTCTGTGGGCTTGACCATTGGGCGGCTTGTTTCAGCCATCGCTATTCCTACCATCAGCAGTCCCAACAGGACTGCGAACAGGGGCTTCCACTTCACGAAGTTCACCTATTTTCAGTTTTTTACATTATTCATTAATCAACTCATCAACTCATCTTTATAAATTTTTCCTCTTACTTAGCATAAGAAATCTTTCTTTTTTCAAATATTAATTAGTTCCAAGTTGAATTTTTAGTTTAGAACGAATCAAAAGAAGGTCAGGTCAAAGAATTGCCCGGAAATGCAAAAGTTGAACCATGGAAGCAGAGATGTATTTCAATGGAGCCTTAAGCCACTATCATAAGAACTCAGAATTAAAGGAAGGGGGAGAAAAATCACTTACCCTTACCCTGGTGGGCCCTTATGCTGGGCCTGACCTTCTCGGCGCCCTTACCCTTGTTGAGCAGGCCGCGGCTCCTCTTACCAGCGCTTGTCAGACCGCGGAAGACCCTGCCCTTGTGGGCCTTGCCGGCTATCCAGGCGATCTTCGGGTCGCTCTTGATGACCGGGTGGTGCGGGTCAACCATTATGACCTCAAACCACTTGTACATACCATCCTCGCCGACCCAGTAGGAGTTGAGAACCTCGAGGTTCGGGAACTTCCTAGCGGCCTTCTCCTCGGCTATCCACTGGAGGCTCTTCTTCGGTGAGTACTTGACCATACCCATCTTGCTCGGCTTTCTACCGCCCTTCCACCTGGGCCTCTTCCTTCCGCCTCTCCTAACGCGGACGCGGACAACGACGTAGCCCTGCTTGGCCTGGTAGCCGAGGCTCCTGGCCCTGTCAAGCCTCGTCGGCCTCTCGATCCTCTTAACTACCGGGTCCCTTCTCCACTGGATCATCCTCTTCTTGAGGAGCTCTCCCACGTAGCTCTTCTTCGGGCTCTTCCAGGCTTCCCTAATGTACTTGTACATTCCCATCTCGTTCACCTCTTCCCTGTTTGTGGTTCTCCCTTACGGGAACATCCCGCGGGTCTGCCCCGCCTAGTCGGTCGTGGTTCGAGGGTGAGTTTTTAAGGGTTGCGGAATACCAGAACCGGTGGTGTCCATGCGCGTAGAAAAACTGGCCGCCCTGATGGAAGAAAGGGGCTTCAATGGAGCTCTTGTAAGCCCCGGAGCGAACTTCTACTACCTAACAGGTCTCAACATCCACGAAGCGGGCGAGAGGCTGACGGTTCTTGCGGTCAACCCTGATGGGGAATACCACCTCCTCGCCCCGAGCCTCTACCAGAACGTCATAAAGGACTTTCCCGTTACGTTCTGGAGGGACGGTGAGAACCCGTACTCAAAGCTCGGGACGATAATGAAAGAGCTTGGAATCGGCGGGAAAGTTTTGGTCGAGAACACCATGCGCGCTGACTGGCTCATCGGGATTTTCCACAGCGACAACCGCTTCGATCCCTATCCTCTCAGCATGCTCATGAGGGAGCTGAGAATGCGGAAGGACAAGGAGGAGCTTAAGCTTATGCAGAAGGCCGCCGAAGTCGCAGACAGGGTGTTCGAGGAAATACTTGGCTGGGACATCGTTGGGATGACCGAGAAGGAATTAGCTCTCAAGATAGAACTCAGGATAAGGGAGCTCAGCGATGGAATATCCTTCGAGCCGATAGTGGCGAGCGGTGAGAACGGGGCGAACCCCCACCACGAGCCGGGCGACAGGAAGATACGCAAAGGGGACATGGTGATCCTCGACTACGGAGCGAGATGGAAGGGCTACTGCTCGGACATAACTAGGACAGTAGCCATCGGAAAGCCCGATGAAAAACTCCTCGAGATATACGGGATAGTGAAAGAAGCGCAGGAAAACGCCTTCCAGAGCGTCAGAGAAGGGATAAAGGCAAAAGAAGTTGACAGAGCTGCGAGGGAGACGATATCAAAAGCCGGCTATGGGGAGTACTTCACCCACAGAACCGGGCACGGCCTCGGTCTTGACGTTCATGAGGAACCATACATAGGGCCGGATGGGGAAGTCGTCCTTAAAAACGGCATGACCTTCACAATAGAACCCGGGATATACCTTCCAGGCCTCGGAGGAGTCAGAATTGAGGACGACGTCGCTGTCATCAATGGCAGAGGAAAGAGACTGACCAGAGCGGACAGGGAGCTGGTGATCCTCTGAAGTTACCCCTACAGTTATTTTCAAGAAGGCCAAAAATAGGGCAGAATCAAAGGCGCTGAGAGACTATTCCTCCTCTATCTGCTCTCCTTCTTCACCTCTTTCATTGGACAGCTCTCTGAGTCTGTCAATACCAGAGCCAACGGCTATGAGCACGTCCCCCTCCTCGATGGTCTCATCCTTTGAAGGGTTGTATATGTACCTTCCGCCCCTTTTGATTGCGATGAGCCTAACTCCGACCTTGGTCGGGAGCTTAAGCTGCTTGAGGGGCTTTCCTATGAGTATTGAACCTTTGTTAACCTTTATCCGGCCTATCTCCTCATCGACGTCGTGCATTATCTTCCTGATGATGGGGTGGGGCTCCACGTCCCTGAGAACGAGGTCGGCGATCTCGTAGGCCGAATCACTTATCTGCTCGTTTATGGTCGCCATCTCTATGACGCTGAGTAGTTTTTCAGGATTTTCCTCGTGCTTCGCAGCTCTAAGGGCGAGCTTTTTGACCCTCAGGGTCAGCTCGTCCATCTTTTCCTCAAGGATGTAGACCTCGTCAGCTATGTCCTCGCTGTCGTACATGACGGCCGAAAACGCGAGGTCGACCATGAGTGATGAAAGGTTCTTCATCTCGATGAGGCAGTTCCGTATTTCCTCAAGCTCTTTCATCGCCTACCACCCTTATGACTCCCCTGGCTATCTCCTTCAGGTGCTCAACGGAGGTGTGAGTGCCCCTGCCGATTAAAACGTCTCCGGGCTTTATCTTGAAGTCGCCGTCGGGGGCTATTATCCATCTCTTGCCCCTTCTCACCGCTATTATCCAGACTCCAGTATTGCTTGCTAGGGCCAGCTCTCCCAGAGTCCTGCCCACGAGGACGGAGTCAGGCTTTACCTGGATCTTCGCTATTATCTCCTCACTCTCGAGTATTGCCTCCGTGATAACGGGGTGAAGCTCAAGGCCCTCAAGCACCATCTTGGCGAGATCCCCAGCGGCGTTGGAGATGTCCTCTATGGAGTTCGCCATCTGGAGAACTGAAGTTATCTGTTCTGCCTCTTTGGGATTCCTAGCGGCAAGAACGGCGTGGGTCATGAGGTGGTAGTTAAGGAGATCCATCCTCTCCTCCAGGTCCAGCACCTCTTCGGCAATCTCCTTGTCGTTGAAGAGCACGGCACTGTAGGCGAGGTCAACCATGAGCTCGACGATGTTCTTCATCTCGATGAATATCTCCTTCACGCTCTTGGGCCGATACTCAAACTCCTCAAAGTCCTCCATTCTTTTTCTCCTCCTGCCCTTCTTAGGCCCCACCTCTTTAATCTTTTTCGGGGCTAGACGATCATGTGGGCAACGGCAACGATAAAGAGGGTGGAGATTATGTCGGCTATGGTCGTTATCGTGGGCACGGTGGCGTTGTCCGGGTCGAGGCCGGTCCTGTCAAAGATTATTGCCATGAAGTAGGCCATCCACATCACGCCGAAGATGAGGATCGGATAGAGAACCAGGAAAGGCTTTACCAGACCCACTCTGGCTCCAAGGGTCACCTTCACAACGAGGATGGCTATGATGTTGGCCAGCAAACCCAGCAGCGCACCCACAGCGCTGTAAACGAGGATCTCAACCAGAATCTTTCTGTTGAGGAAGCCTTCCAGCTCTCCAAGGTGGATCCTTGTGGATGTTTTTGTACCGATTATCGCGCCCAGGTTGCCGGTTGTGGCCAGGACGGCAGGATACATGACGCTGAATATCACCGAGGCGTAGATCAGCCCGCTGTAAGTCTCAAGGAGGCCTCCTGAGACGCTAGACAGGAGTGCCAGGGCACCCACAACCCCAAGTACTTCTGCGAGCACTCTCCTATCGCTTTTCTCTATCTTTGAGAACTTGGCGAGCAGTCCGAGGAGAACCAGCCCCGCCACGAAGAGGGCGTAGAACTCAACTGAAAATTTTTCATAGAGGAGCACAAAGCTGACGAGGAGGGGAACGGTTATCAGGTCGGCGGCGGAAGTGACTATGGGGGCCGCTACGGCATCAGGGTCGATCTCATGTTTGAAGGGGATTATCGTTGCGAGGGCCGTTATGTAGCCGAGCACTATGCCAGCAAAAACAGTCGAGGCTATGATTATGAGCAGAACGGCAATCGCTATCTCGAGGCTCCTTATTTTAATCGCACCTATGCTCCAGAGTATCAGAACTGGAACGAGAGAGAGAATGATTGAGATAAAAACGTTTTTCGTGACGTTTCTGTCTTTGATTGTAGGTGTCATTTCACCAAGATGGAGCATTGTAGTGAAGCGGGAGGCAAGCGAGCCGTAGATGTTTCCCCTGAGCCCCATGAGGCCGGGAAGAATAACGAGGATTATGGGGTATTCGTTCATAATCTTGTCGAAGAACTTACCTAGAAAAGCTCCCGCGAAGAAGTCCAGCAGGAGGCACAGCAGGAGCGCTGGAAACGAAGCGAGCATTACTTCCCTTATGAACTCCCTGAACTCCTCTGATATCCAAGCGCGGACTACTGCCATTTCCATCACCCTCCATTGCCGCTTCCCTCCTTTGGAACACTGTTTGCTATCACCTCAACTTTTTTCAGGGCGTATAAAAACGTTTTGTCGCTTTCATATTGAATTTTAGGCCAGTAGATAGCCCACACAGCCCCTAAGTTTGACTGTTCAGCGTATTTGACTGATTATTGCCACCTTCTGAACCATAGGCGAATGTCCCAATAAGATTGGTTTGGCCAACCAAAAGGGCAGTAGAGAACAATCAAACCCATCCAAATTTCTGTTCCAGCTCGGTCCTCAGCGTTCCATTTAATTAAACTACTTGTTTTTTGATGTCTTTAGCCCAACAAAGCTCAAAACCATTCTTAAACATTTGAAACGTGCGTTTCAGGGGCTTTTTCACCGTGTCCCTAAAATAGGAGTTCAGTACTACACACTATCGAGGTGACGGCCATGAGGTGGCTGAAGGTATGGTTGATAATAGGCCTCCTGCTGGGAAGCATAGTCCCGGCAGGGATGGCACTTGCAGACGAGGCCGGGACGGCCCCACTGCCGCCGGAGATTCAGGACAACAGTACCACCGAGACGCAGGTTGTAGCAGAACACATAGTCTCCGCCCTTGAGAGGCTCCACAATGTAACATCAACGATAATTGAGAAGGCAAACGTCAGCGAGAACTCAACGGTCTTCGAGCACTACCAGAAGGCAGAGGAGTACCGTGAGGCTGCCATCCAGGACTACCAGAATGGAAACTACGAGGGTGCAATAGCAAACGGCATCCTTGCCATGAGGCACTACAAGGTTATCCTCGAGAAGGTCAAGAACGTGAGAAACGATGTCGGGGAGAGGCTCCAGGAGGAGCTCAGGAGGATGCAGGGCTATTTCATGGCTGCTGAGAAGACCATCAGAAAGGCCCAGGAAGAAGGGATAGACGTTGGAGACGCACCCCAGCTCCTTAATCAGACAAAGGAAGCCTACAGGCAGGTCATGGAAGACATAAAGAACAAAGACATTGAGAAAGCCAAGGAAGACCTAGCGGTAGCAAGGGAGCTCAAGAAGGGGCTCGATGAGAAACTGGTGGAGATAAGGAAGGAGCTCGCCTACGCAAACGCTGACAAAATAGTAAACGCTTTCCTCAGAAGGGGGGAGAACGCAATGAAGTTCGCCCAGAGAGTCATAGAGAAGGCAAATGCTAGCGGTAGAAACGTTACTGAGCTCCAGGAGATGCTGGAAGAGTTCCAGGCAGTCTACGAGCAAGTCAAGGAGTTGGCCGACCAGGGCAACTACACGGAAGCGCTCGACGTTATAACCGCCAACAAGGAGACAATAGGAAAGTTCCACAAGGCCATTGAACTGACCAAGAGGAAGATCCACGAAGTTGAAGTCAAGGAAAAGATAAAGAACATGGCCAAGCTCATCGGAGAGCTCAACGAGCGCATTGGAAAGGACGCAAGGGCACTCGCTGAGCCCCACAGAAAGGGAGTTGACACCAGGACCGCCCAGCTCAAGCTCAAGACAGCAGCCCAGGAGGTTCGCCTCAGCGCGGAGCTCCTCAAGCGCGGAAAGAAAGCCGAGGCCAAGGCCCACCTGCTCATAGCCCTCGACCTGCTCGAAGACGTTGAGAGCTTCATAGTTAAGCACGCCTGATATTCTTTATTCTCTTTATTCAATTCAGGGGAAGTTAAAGCCCCCAGTATGTCTGTCCAGCAAAACTTATATCCCCTTGCTTTTCAGTATTTCTGGTGAAGAACTGTGGATGAGATTAAATTGCTCACATCAGATTTAGAAAAGCTCGTGGAAATGAGTTCTATCCCTCTTGACTCGCTTAACGAAGTAAAAAGAGAACTTAAAACTCGGGACATGGTTGAGTACCTGGATGCGATAGTTGAGAGGGCCAAGCCCGAAGAAAGCCTGAGGCAGAACTTCTTCTACAAGGGAGCCCCGATAATGAAGCTTCTCGGAGTTAGAGGCTCCCCAGAAGTAAGGATAGGTTCAGGCTACGTGGATCTGGTGTTGAGGGATTCCCTCGGTAGGAAAATCATCGTCGAATTCAAACGTCTCTTCGAACTTAGAAGGAACAAGCTTCTGAGAACTGACTTAAACTGGAAAGAGCATGAGGAGCAAATAAAGAAATATGTTTTTTCTGAAGAGTCCAGATTTGTCGTGTTGACGAATCTCTACGAGTGGTACTTCTTCAGCTCCAAAACGATAATAAGAAAATCCGAACCGTTTTACTACGCTACTTTTATTGACCTCGTCCATGACATAGAGCAGTATGGGAGCCTCTACGATCTTCTTGAGAGGAAGGAACACGGAATACAAAAAGGGGAGCTTGACAACAGATTTTTCAAGAGCCTACGTGAGTGGATAAAGACCCTCGAGGATGTTGAGTTCAAAACAGACGAGAGAATCAAGATGCACCTGATTTTGCATCTCATTAACAAATTCATATTCATTCAGACTCTCGACGATTATGGGGTCGTTGAGTTCAACTGGCTCTATAAGAAGTGGATGGGCTTCTCCGACAGAATTCGGCTGGCGGAGAGACATAAAGAGAAGCCCGAAGTAGCGGGGAGGCATTACAAGTCCTTCATAGAGAAGTTCCTCGGGGAGATAAACGACTTCTTTTACCCATTGTATGACACAGAGCTTTTCTCAGACAGACTGATTGAGTTTATAAAAGATGAACCCGAGAACTGGGCACGCTTTTACAAGGCCTTAGAGACCGTCCTTGGATTCGCCCCGTGGCAGGAGACCGGTCTTAAGATGGGCATAACCCAGTACGACTACAGCCAGATAGACGAGGACATCCTTGGAAGAGCTTATGAGACATACCTGGCTGAAAAGAGGAAGGAGAAGGGAATCTACTACACCCCCAAGTACGTTACCCAGTTCATAGTCGAGGAAACCCTTGGGAAAAGACTAAACGAGCTTAAGGAAGGAATAACAACCGCAATACGGGAGAACGACTTTGAGACTGCGGAAAGGCTCAGCAAAGAGCTTTTTGAGATTAAAGTAGCAGATCTCGCCTCGGGTTCAGGCTCGTTCCTCATCAAAGTTCTCAGGGGGCTCTGGGATACATATTCGGCGGTTATTGACGAGCTGAAGAAAAAGGAAGAAGAACTGATCGGCAAGAAGACCTCAGATCTCTCCGCCCTCGTCCAGAGAAAGGACATCATAGAGGGCATAGCAAAAATGAGAGAGCTCTTCCCGAGTGATGAGAGGATTCTAATGTCCCAGATGGTTCTGAGGCACGTCTTTGCGGTTGATCTCGACGAGAACGCCGTTGAAGTGGCCAAGATGAACCTCTGGAGAGAGCTCATAAAGCTCAACCCCAAGGCCTTCCGCTGGGATAACCTAGGAGAAAATGAGCACGTCCTTCCAAACCTGAGCCTGAATCTCGTGAGCGGGGACTCGCTACTCGGCTTTGCTGACCCCAAGATTTTGGAGGGCAGGGAAGAAGTAAGAAAGCTTATGGAGCTGTGGGAGAAGTTCATCGAGAACCCCGAAGACCTGGAGGTTCTTAACGAGATCAAAGAGATAAAGGAAACCCTCAGAGGAGAACTCGATGAAAGGTATCGGGAGCTGTTGAGGGAGAAGCTTGGAGAGAAGGCCGAAGCCCTGAACAACAGATTTATTCACCACCCGTTGGAGTTCTTCATGGCCTTCTTCAATCCGGACGGCTCGCTTAGAGGAGGTTTTGACTTCATAGTCGGCAACCCGCCCTACGTCAGGATACAGAACCTCAAGAAGGAGAGCCCTGAGTACGTGGAGTTCTTGAACAGGTTCTACGAGAGCGCACACAAGAACTACGATTTGGCAATTCCATTCATTGAGAGGGGCTACAACCTGCTTAGGGAAGGCGGAGAGCTTGGCTTCATAGTCACCAAGAAGTGGATGAAAATAGATTACGGTGAAAAACTCAGGGGACTTTTGTCAAGGGAGAGAGCCGTCAGGTTAATCATTGACTTCGGCGATGAACAGGTCTTCAAGGGAGCAACGACGTACACCATGATACTTGTTCTGAGGAAGGAGAGGAACGATAAGCTAACCTATGCCAAGGTGGAGGAGCTGAAGGAAACCGTTGACCAGCTCAGGGCCGTGAATGAGCCGGACAAGTGGAACTCGGAAAGGTTGAGCGTCATCAAAGTTCCCACCAAGGAGCTTTCCGAAAAGCCCTGGGTGTTTTTGACCGAGGAGGAGAAGAAGATCGTGGAAAAGATCTACAATGGAAGCAAGAGGCTGGGAGAGGTTACCGATATCTTTGTGGGGCTTCAAACAAGTGCTGACCCAGTTTACATTCTCGAATACGTTGGGGAGAGTGGTAACTACTACATAGTCCACTCAAAGATTACGAACCAAGAACACAGGCTTGAAAAAGATCTACTCCATCCTCTCCTGAAAGGAGAGGAAATAAGACGCTGGATGATCCCAGAATATCGTTATCTCATCCTGTTCCCGTACAAAGTACATCTGGTAAACGGTGAAAGAAAAGCAGAGCTAATACCTATCGAGGAGCTTGCGAGCAAATATCCAAGGATCTGGGAGTATTTAAACATTTCAGAGGTTAGAAAAAAGCTTGAAGGGAGAGAGCGAGGTAGCCTTAAAGGTTCTCCAAAATGGTACAGCTATGTTTATGAGAAGAATCACGAAAAGTTTGAACTTCCAAAATTAATAACGGGCGTTCTTTCAAGTGAACCTCGCTTTGCACTTGACAAAAACGGAGACTATTACTTTGTCGGTGGCGGAACCGCAGGAGGCTATGGTGTCCTGATAAAGGACGATTACAAAGATAGGATTTCCCTGCAGTTCATTGGAGCGCTTCTTAACAGTTCACTCCTTGACTGGCGTGTAAAGCAAATAGGAAGCGAGTTCGAGGGTGGATTCTACTCTTATGGAAGGGCATCAATAAAAGACCTTCCAATCAAACTCCCCTCAACCGATGAGGAAAAAACCCTCAAGGAGGAAATAGAGGACACCGTCGAGGAGATAATCGCCCTCCTTAAAAAGCACTACGTAGTAAAATCCCTGTGGAGGGAGTGGAGCAAAAAGCTGGCTAACAAGGGAACCACACTAGGAAAGCTCATCGAAGGCTGGAAGAAGGGCGTCGGAAAGCTCCCGCCTGAAAAGCTCTTCTTCACGGATGTGAGACTCATCTCGAATGAAGAAATGGAATACGAAGGCTTTGAGCTTGAGCTGAAGGACGGAACTCTAAGGCTCTTCGGAAGGGAGTGGGACATGCTCACGCCCATTCTCGAGCTTGAGGGGGACGAGGAGATACTCGAACACGTTTATCTTTCGATGCTCGAACTCCTCGAATCGAGGCAGAGGGTCAAAAACCTCAAGGACATCCTGAACAAAACAAGAGTCCTCACCATAGGAAATGATCCCGAGGAAACAAGGAGGATCGTTAAAACCGTTAAGCAAAGGGCCGGTGTGAAGCACCTAACTTCATTTCTGGAGCTCGTTAGAGAGAACGAGGCATACCTCGACGCTCTCGTCTTCAAACTTTATGGACTGAGTACTGAAGAGGCTAGGATCGTTCTCAGAAACCTTAACAAAACTCAGGACTACATTGACTCCGTCGTCAGGCACCTCTGACTTTATCTTTTTACTCTCGATGTCACTTTTCCAAAAAACTTAAATACCCAAAACTGCTACTCGCTCCGATGCCGATGAGGGGGGAGTACCTTCTCCACCGTTCAGCGGGCGTTTCGCTCTGATTACCTAAATGGCCCCCCTATTCTGGACTCTGAATCGCGCGCTCTTTTGAAAAACTTTTGAGGAGGTATAGCCATGGCTGAGCTTAACTTTAAGGCCATCGAGGAGAAGTGGCAGAAGCGCTGGATGGAAGCGAGGGTTTTTGAGCCAGACAGGAAGGCAAAGCCCAAGGAGAAGAAGTTCTACATAACGGTTGCGTTCCCATACCTCTCGGGCCACCTTCACGTCGGCCACGCGAGGACGTACACGATACCCGATGTTATAGCCCGCTTCAAGAGGATGCAGGGCTACAACGTGCTGTTCCCGATGGGCTGGCACATCACAGGCGCGCCGATAGTCGGTATCGCCGAGAGGATAAAGAACCGCGACCCCAAGACAATCCACATCTACCGCGACGTTTACAAGGTTCCCGAAGAGATACTGTGGAAGTTCGAAGACCCGAAGGAGATAGTTAAGTACTTCATGAAGGCCGCGAAAGAGACATTCATAAGGGCCGGCTTCTCCGTTGACTGGACGAGGGAGTTCCACACAACCAGCCTCTTTCCGCCCTTCAGCAAGTTCATAGAGTGGCAGTTTTGGACGCTCAAAGACATGGGTCTGGTCGTCAAGGGCGCCCACAGGGTCAGGTGGGATCCTGTCGTGGGCACTCCCCTCGGCGACCACGACATAATGGAGGGTGAGGACGTCCAGATACTGGAGTACGTCATAATCAAGTTCATCCTTGAGGAGAACGGCGAGACCATCTACCTGCCAGCCGCGACCCTGAGGCCCGAAACTGTTTATGGAGTCACTAACATGTGGCTGAATCCAGAGGCAACCTACGTGAAGGCAAAGGTGAGGAAGGGCGACAGGGAGGAACTCTGGATCGTCAGCAAGGAAGCAGCTTACAAGCTCTCCTTCCAGGACAGGGAGATAGAGGTCATCGAGGAGTTCAAGGGCGAGAAGCTCATCGGAAAGTACGTCAAGAATCCGGTGACGGGTGACGAGGTTATAATCTTGCCAGCCGAGTTCGTTGACCCTGACAACGCCACGGGCGTCGTCATGAGTGTCCCAGCCCACGCACCCTTCGACCACATAGCCCTCGAAGACCTGAAGAAGGAGACCGAGATACTGCTCAAGTACGACATCGACCCGCGCGTCGTGGAGGAGATAAGCTACATCTCGCTGATAAGCCTAGAGGGCTACGGCGAGTTCCCGGCTGTTGAAGAGGCCGAGAGGCTCGGAGTCAAGAGCCAGAAGGACAAGGAGAAGCTGGAGCAGGCGACCAAGAACATCTACAAGGCCGAGTACCACAAGGGAATCTTCAAGATAGAGCCCTACGCCGGAAAACCCGTGCAAGAGGTCAAGGAGCTTGTTGCCAAGGAAATGATGGAGAAGGGCATCGCCGAGATAATGTACGAGTTCGCCGACAAACCTGTCATAAGCCGCTTCGGAAACCAGGCCGTCATCAAGATAATCCACGACCAGTGGTTCATAGACTACGGAAACCCAGAGTGGAAGGCCAAGGCGAGGGAAGCACTTGCTAATATGACCATCTACCCCGAGAGCAGGAGGGCGCAGTTTGAAGCAGTTATAGACTGGCTGGACAAGAAGGCCTGTGCCAGGAAGGTTGGCCTTGGAACACCGCTCCCGTGGGACCCGGACTGGGTTATCGAGAGCCTTAGCGACTCGACGATCTACATGGCCTACTACACCATAAGCAGACACATCAACCAGCTGAGGAAGGAAGGTAAACTCGACGCCGAGAAGCTCGACAGGGAGTTCTTCGACTACATCTTCCGCGAGCCCTTCAGCGAGGAGAAGGAGAGGAAACTGAGCGAGAAGACGGGGATTCCGGCGGAGACCATCCACGAGATGAAGGAAGAGTTCGAGTACTGGTACCCGCTCGACTGGCGCTGTTCGGCCAAAGACCTAATCCCGAACCACCTGACGTTCTTCATCTTCAACCACGTGGCCATCTTTGATAAAAAGCACTGGCCCAAGGGAATAGCGGTAAACGGCTTCGGAACGCTGGAAGGCCAGAAGATGAGCAAGAGCAAGGGCAACGTGCTGAACTTCATTGACGCAATCGAGGAGAACGGCGCCGACGTTGTGAGGCTCTACATAATGGGCCTGGCCGAGCACGACAGCGACTTCGACTGGAGGAGGAAGGAAGTGGGCAAGCTGAGGAAGCAGGTCGAGAGGTTCTACGAGCTGGTGAGCGAGTTCGCCACGTACGAGGCCAAGGAAGGCGTCGAGCTGAAGGACATAGACAGGTGGATGCTCCACCGCCTGAACAAGGCCATTGAAGGAGCAACCAAAGCCCTTGAGGAGTTTAGAACGAGAACCGCTGTGCAGTGGGCGTTCTACACCGTCCTCAACGACCTCCGCTGGTACCTGAGGAGAACGGAGGGAAGGGACGACGATGCAAAGCGCTATGTCCTGAGAACGCTCGCCGACGTCTGGGTCAGGCTGATGGCCCCGTTCACGCCTCACATCAGCGAGGAGCTCTGGGAGAAGCTCGGCGGAGAGGGCTTCGTCAGCCTCGCTCCCTGGCCCGAGCCGGTTCCGGAGTGGTGGAACGAGACGGTTGAGGCCGAGGAAGACTTTGTCAAGTCCCTCATAGAGGACATCAAGGAGATCATAACAGTCGCAAAGATAGAGAACCCGAAGAGGGCATACATATACACCGCTCCAGAGTGGAAGTGGAGGGTCGTTGAGGTAGTTGCTGAAAAGAGGGACTTCAAGGCGGCGATGGCAGAGCTGATGAAGGACCCTGAGATGAGGAAGCACGGCAAGGAAGTTAGCAAGCTCATACAGAGGCTCATAAAGGAAAGGGCCTTCGAGGTGAAGCGCATAGACGAAGAAAAGGCCCTTAGGGAAGCGAAGGACTTCATCGAGAAGGAGCTCGGCATCGAGATAATCATCAACCCGGAGGAGGACAGGGGCGGAAAGAAGAAGCAGGCCATGCCGCTGAAGCCCGCGGTGTTTGTGGAGTGAGGGGGTTTCTCTTCTTTTTTTTCTAAGTTTGGTCAACTCCCTGAAACAGTTCCCTGTACTCCCGATTCTTTGTTTTGGTACTCTGTGTAGCCTCCTAAGAATCCCACTAGAAGGCTTGCAACTGGCCAATAGCCGAGAATAAACATAATTGGGATTATAACAACGAGAATCAGGGCAGTGAATCTTGGTAATTTGCCGTTAAGGACCGACAGAGTTCCACGCTGAAATATTGAGACTCCCCACAATGCAATAGCAATGGAGAATGCGAGCTCTAGGGAGTTCCCTTTAATCCACGCTAGAGGACTTATCAAAGAATAGATTACTGGACCTGCTATCACTCCTAAAAAATAAATGAGAAGCATATCTTCAAAAAAGGTAAATAGGACTTCAGATAAGTACCTTTCCACCGTCTCCCACCTTTTTATTCTTTGAGTGTACACAGTAGCCTGTTGAAATGAATAACTAAAGCAATATCACCTCCTGTTTATGAACCATGGGTACATTTCCACTGTGAATTCAATTGGAGGTGCTTGGACGGTGTGCCTTGGGTGGGAAACCCAACAATTGTAGCCCAAGCAGATGATAACATCCTCTTCATAAACGAACTCTGCTTCACCCCTTAGCTTAAGCTCTATCATGTGGAATGGTGTTCCCTTTTTAACGAATGGGACAACAACAGGGTGTGCCACGAATATTTTGCCCCACGCGGGAGAGCTGCTCAGTAACCCTTTTTTCTTCAGGTCATAAAACTGAAATTCAATATCGCGGTTGGCATCGATGTCGTCCGTGTACCATTTGAAAATGAGCCCCTTAGTGTAAGTCTCACTGAAGCCTGCTGCTGCACTTGGAAGGCCCTTAGCGTCGATCCCTATATTTAAGCCCCAAGTGACGGTTGGCTCTGATGAAGAACCACTGCCTTCTGGCCTGAAACTCCCCACGCCAAAGTAGGCTTGTTCAGGTGAGGGATTAAGGATCGTTGCCCTTTCTCTGACCTCCTTAACTGCCACTCGGAAATTCTTAGGGAAATCTCTCTCACTGGGCACTTTTGCCTCATGGCTCATGTAGACGTAGTAATAATATCCCATTCTTGCTTCGGCTACCCAAAAATCAGCACCAAGCTTGTTGTACACATGAACTTTGTGCCCCTCTCTGATTGTTATTTCCTCTGATGTAGTCACCGTGCTAATCCGGCCTATTGACGTCCACTCTCTTGGGGGTTCATCTGCGAGCGCACCTCTAACTTTGAGAGGGAGCTTTCCGAACTTTCTGGCCTCAATGTAGAAGCTTTTCGTCATGACTTCAACATCCGAGGCCTTAACATCGTACCCGAGGTAATACAATGGGGCATACGCTCCTGAGGGAAGTCTTCTCAGGGCAATACCAACGAAAGTAGCATTACTGAACTCCTCAAGGTTTATCCTGAGTGTTAGCCTATCCCAGTATTTCTGCAAAAACTGTTCAGCCATTTGTGTACTGGATTTTCCGGAAAAAGTTTTCAATGCAACATTATCCCCTGGGACTGGCAATGGCAATGAGGGCTCCTTTTGAGGCGATGGAGAAACTCCAACCTCTTCATACCCTCGAACCTCGGCAAGTACTACGCTGCCAACCACAAGTAGCCCCAGCAGGACTGCGAACAAGGGCTTCCACTTCATGCTTGCACCTCTTACAGTTGTTTGCACTATATTTTGCGACAGACACATTTATAAACTTTACTATTCAAAGTTTTTAAAATGACTATGCCAATAGTAATTTTATTAATACTTCTAAAATTCCGACTTCTCTGGGAAAATAAGCCGTGAGTAAAAAGTGTTGCATGGGGATGTAAGTGAGCCGTAGAGACTTATTAAATCAAGCCTTTTGGGAGAAACCCTGAAACTCCAAAATTTCTCCCTGCCATTAATTCAACACCGCCTTATAAAACATTTTCCCAAAAACGCTTTAAACAGAGGTTCTTTAGCTCTCTTTGGTGTTCTCCATGCCTGCCAACGAAGAAAAGTTTAGAGAAGAGATCCTTTCCAAAATCCCACCCCGGAACGAGCCACCTTTGCCTCCCAACTGGTTGCATATTGAAATGCTCGAACGATTCCGTGTCCTCAGGTTCGCGCCCCTAAGAGAAGGCATGAACGTCCTCGAAATCGGCTGTGGTGCTCACGCGATAACAACAGTTCCGCTCGCTTACCTCGTTGATGAGACCGGTAGGGTAGTTGCCGTGGATAAAGCCCGCTGGCACTTCTTCGAGGAAATAACATCCGTTGCTGGACTGAAACACAGGATAATCCCCATGAAACTCGACGCGAGAGAGCTGCCCTTTCCATTCAAAGCGTTTGACCTGGCAGTTCTCGTCCACGGCATCAGAAGTCTGAAAAACGAAGAAACCATCGTAAAGGTCATATCTGAGATGCTCCGCGTTTCTGATAGAGTTTTCATAGCCGAGAGCCTCCCAATAGCAAACAACGAGCGCCAGAGGGCACACCTTGAGCTGTACAACCTGAGGCAGGAGATATTCGAGGCTTTGTTCGGTGAGAAGGACGACCTGCACTACTTCCCGCTGGAAAAGCTGGAGGAGTTTGTGGAGCGCGCCGGAGGACGGATCGTTGAGAGCGGAACCTTCGAGCCCAACCTGCCGCACTACCTCGCATACATACCGCGGGAGTACGTATCGCAGATAAAAGACGAGAAAAAGCGCACTGAACTCCTGGAGCGCTGGGATAGGGCCTATGAAAAGTGGAAGAACGGGGCCGAACATCCACCCGTGGGATGGCTGATTGCCGAAAGCGAGGTCAACCGAAACCCTTAAAATTAATAACGCGATATTAAATACCATGATATTAAAATTCATCGATCGGGAAGAGGAGCTCCGGGCACTTGAGGAGCTTTACGCCCAGGACAAGGCTCACCTCGTCCTCATCTACGGCAGGAGAAGGGTGGGAAAGACCGAGCTTGTGAAGCAGTTCATAAATGGAAAGAAGGCCTTCTACTTCCTAGCTAAAAAAGAGCCGATGGAGCTTGAGCTGGATAGGCTCGTAAGGGCCTTCAACAGGAAGTTCAACGTCTTCATCGAGGCTGAGAACCTTGAGGAGTTCTTTGAGAGAGTAAAAGAGTTCGGAAAGATAGCCTTCGTAATAGACGAGTTCCCTTACTGGGTTGAGGAAGATAAGGGGATTCCCTCAACATTCCAGTACATCTGGGATGAGGTGCTGAAGGACTCAAAGGTTTTTCTCGTTCTGCTCGGTTCTTCGATCTCGACGATGGAGAGCCTTATGAGTTACAAGAACCCGCTCTACGGCAGGAGGACTGGTCAGATAAAGCTCCGTCCCCTTGAATTCTTCCACCTGAAGGAGGCTTTCCCGCGCTACAGCTGGGAGGAGCTCGTTAAGGTCTATGGAACTATAGACGGAATTCCAGCTTACTTCCAGTACTTCGATGACTCTCTTTCAGTGGAGAAAAACATCGAGAACAACTTCTACAACCGGGTGAGTGTCCTCTATGAAGACGCCGAGAGGTTGCTGAAAGACGAGCTGAGGGAGCCGACTACGTACCTCAACATCCTGAAGGCCATAAACGACGGAAAGGCGAAGCTCACGGAGATAGCTAATGAGACGAGGGTCGCTGTGACGAACCTCCCGAAGTACCTCAAAGTTCTTGAGACCCTCGACCTCGTAAAGAAGGAGTACCCGATAAACCAGAGAAAGCGCGGGCGCGGTGTTTACAGGGTGAAAGACTTTTACCACCGCTTCTGGCTCCGCTTTGTCTACCCCTACCGCGATGACATAGAGATCGGAGCAATAAGCTTCGAGGACTTCCAGAGCGACTTCAACCGCTACCTCGGCGAGGTCTTCGAGAGCGTTGCCGGACAGTTCCTGATCAGGATGAACCGTCTCGGAAAGCTGCCCTTCAGGTTTACGAAGCTCGGAAGGTGGTGGCACAAGGGGGAGGAGATCGACTTGGTTGCCCTCAACAGCATCACAGGGGAAGCGGGCTTTTTCGAGGCCAAGTGGAAGAACTTGAGCGAGAGAGAAGCGAGGGGAATCCTGAAAGACCTTGAAAGAAAAGCGGAGCTCACGGGAATACCAGGGAATTACTTCGGACTGATCGGGAAGAGGATAGAAGGAAAAGAGAGCCTCAGAGAGAAAGGCTACCTCGTCTTTGACCTCGAGGATTTCAATGAAGTTGGGGAGGAAGGGCGCTGACTACTCCCTCACCAGCCTCCTCGCCAGCTCAGCGTAGAGCGCCGGCATCTTACGGAGCGAGTCTACCTCAACGTACTCGTTCGGGCCGTGGATGTTGCCTCCCCTCGGGCCAAAGTCTATAGCCTTCACTCCGTAGGGCGTGAAGAACCTTGAGTCAGCCGCGCCAGGCCCCTCCACTGGTTCCGCCTTCTCGCCGAGCTCCTCAAGGACCTCCAGAGTTACCCTGACGATCTTTTCCTCCGGGTGAGTGAAGAGGTAACCTGCCTTCTCATTGGTGGTAACTTCAACCTCTGCCTCTGGATGGTTGAACTCCGCCACTTCTCCCATCGCACGCTCAATCTCGTCCTTTGAACGGCTCATAGCCCTAACGTCGAACTTGAGGACGTGCTTCTCATCTTCGATGGAGTACAGGTTAGGCGTGATCGAGACCCCGTAGTCGCTGTACTTCTCCGCTTTTATCGGCGCCCTCACAAAGGGGACCACGGCCTTGAGGAGCCTCGTGAGGCCGAGGTCTACCTCGACTTCATCGCCCTCGCCAGGAACAACGTACGTAAGGGTCACTTCACCCGGCACGACGTTGCCCTTGAGGAACTTCCCTTCGAGCGAAACGGCGAAAGCCTCTCTGTTCCTGAGGAAGTGCGAGGCCGCTATGAGCGGGTGGATATCAACGCCGGGCAGGAAGTAGGCAGCGTGCCTCGTCTCCACCACGGGCGTCCTTATCCTGAAGGTCTCGCGCTTAACGGTACCCTTAACTTTCGTTTTCTCCGAGGGGACGCTCACGGTAACTCCAAAACCCTTTCTTCTCCTGATTATCGGCTTCATTCCAATCCCATCAGCGTTCACCATGTACTCAGGAAGTTTTCCCTCTTGAGCAAGCCTTTCAGCTAGGTGCATGGCCATCCTGCCGCCGATTTCCTCATCGCCCGTGAAGGCAAAGAGAACCTTCCCATCGAGCTCCTCCTTTGAGAGCTCCTTCAGCGCGAGCATTATCGAGGCAACGTTGCCCTTGTCGTCGGCGCTCCCCCTCCCGTAGGCGCGGTCTCCTTTTACTGTGAGCTTAAAGGGATCGGTCTCCCACTCCTCCCTGTTTACGGGCACGACGTCGAAGTGGGCCATAAAAAGGAGCTTCGGCTTTCCTTCCCCAATCTCACCGTAGACCGCGTAGTAGCCGTCGCGCTCGATCAGCTCGCTCTCTATCCCCCACGATGCGAGCGTATCCCTTATGAAGGCCGGGCAGTCCCTGGAAGGCCTTATCCCCCTGGCCGGGTCGTTCACAGTCTCAAAGGACACAAGGCTTGAGAGAAGTTCGAGAACGTCCATCTAGACCACCGTTAAGATAAACGTCGAAATGGTATTTAAGGGTTGGTCTGGTTTGAGACATAGACTACCTCAACCTCCGCCCTGAAGTTTGCCGCAATAACCAGGATAACCAAAACAAGGAGCAGAACTAATCCTTTGGAGACCCAGCTCGGATAAGGTTCAGGAAATTCGATTTCTGACTTCATAACTGTGCCTTCGTCCCACACAGGGGCTTCAGACGGCATCTTTGAGAGCACGAGGAGTATCAAAAAGTCCCCCGCCATTCCAGCGGTGTTGAAGATGTATAGGAGTGCCCAGAAGGGAGAGCGAGTAAGCCACGAGACTAAGAAGGCAGCAATGGAAATTAAAATAGGAGCCACTATCACGTATCTCGCTTTCTTAACTGTCAAGGGAGTCCTAAAGCTGATGTAAGGCGTAACCATTCCATACTTGGCTGAGATCCCAAAGCCGACGTCAGCGCCGCAGAGCTTTGCCACAAGGGCGTGAAACCCCTCGTGAAGAAGGACGGTAAGGACGAGCGGAAGAGCAAGGTAGTAAAGGGTATCCCAGTATGAACGAAACGACACTTCAAGCCAGGGTGCTGTTAGGGCAGAGCCTATGAGCAGAAGCAGGGATAGGATTATGACGTCGTTGTAGTACTTGAAGATGTCAAATTCTCCTCCCGAAACGTCCTCCCCCATCGCCATTCCAGCACAAACTAACGATGGAAAGTTAAAAAGATTTTGACCAACAAGTGAGTGAGAGAAAGAGGCCTCAGAACTCCCTCTCGACGAGGAACTCCGCGAGAAGCTCAAGGTCTCTCCTGGCTTCGCTCTCAGGGAGAACCTTGAGGGCCTCGTTCGCTTCCCTGATGAGGTTCTTGGCATAGTTTGCCGCGTAGTCTATGCTGCCGTACTTCTTGAGGAGTTCGATGGCCTTCGCGACCTCCTCCTTGACGTTCTCGTCGTGTATCAGCGCATCGCCCTTAGCATCGCCAGCATACTTGCCGAAGACTTTCAGGAACTCGGCCTTGTCCTCCTCGCTCGCGTGCTCAAAGAAGTGGCTCACTATGAGCGTCTTCTTACCCTTCCTTATGTCGCTTCCAACGGGCTTTCCGAGCTTCTCCTCGTCGGCAATCAGATCGAGGACGTCGTCCCATATCTGGAAGGCTATTCCGACGTTCATGCCCCACTTTGAGAGGGCCCTGATGTACTCCTCGTCCTCCGTGCCCACTATGGCACCTATCTCTGCCGAGCCCTGGAAGAGCGCCCCTGTCTTGCCGCTTATCATCTTGAGGTACTCCTCAACGGTAACCTCTTCCCTCGTCTCGAACTCTATGTCGAGGGCCTGGCCTTCACAGAGAAGGTTGGAAGTCCTGACGAGAACATCCAGGATTCTCGCCTTCTTCTCGGCTGGGACTTCCGCTTTGGCTATCGCCTCGAAAGCCTTGCTGAAGAGCAGATCACCAGCGAGGATTGCCATGTTCACGCCCCAGAGCTTGTGGACGGTCGGCCTGCCGCGCCTGAGCTCGTCCATATCCATTATATCGTCGTGAACGAGGGAGTAGTTGTGGATGAACTCGACGGAGGCCGCTGGATAGAGGGCCTTCTCCGGGTCGCCGCCCACAGCCTCTGCCGCGCGTAGGACGACGAAGGGCCTAACGCGCTTTCCACCTGCAAGAGGGTAGTGTCTAGCAGCTTTATAAAGCTCAAGAGGCTCCTTTTCGGGAACAAGTTCGAGAATGACCCTATCAACGTCCTTCGCCTTCTCCTTAATCCTTGCAAACAGCTCATCGTACTTTCCCATGATACCACCCCGTGAGCAATGAAAGTGAAGCTGAAAAAAGAGAGAAGGTATCCTTTATCAGTTTTACCCTCACTCAATCTCAACCGTGTATCCGTTCCTCGACACGAAGACATCTCTGCCGATCAGGTAGCCCTCTTCCTCGGCAAGCTCGGCGTAATGGGTGAGCATCCTGAACTCGCCGTGGGCCGGAACGATGTTCTCAGGGTTGAGCATCCTGAGGAGGTAGCGGTGGTCTTCCCTGCTCGCGTGGCCGGAGACGTGGAGATCTTTTATCATCCTGACGCCCTTCATCTTGAGTTTTGTCTCCAGGATGTAGCGCTGGGCCCTGTTGAGGGGGTTCGGTATCGTTCCAGCGGAGAAAACGACCGTATCCTGCTTTCCTATGTCGTAGAGCTCACCGTTCGCCATCCTGGTCAATACTGCCCCCGGTTCACCCTGATGGCCCGTAACAACGAGGAGGTAGTTCTCCCTCGCTCCAGAGACTTCAGCGAGGACTTTCTTTATGGCGTTCGGGCTTCTGACCGCTCTCGCTCCCTTCATCTTTATCAGGCCGAGCTGTTTGGCTATTCCGGTGTACTTCGCCAGAGACCTGCCAACGAAGACGGCCTGCCTGCCCATCTTGTTGGCTATCCAGATGAGCTCCTGGAGACGGGCTATATGGCTGGCAAAGGTGGTCGCTATGAGACCCTTCTCGTCCATACCTTCGTAGAGGAAGAAGTCTTCCAAGAGCATCTGGGCAACGGCCTCGCTCGGCGTCTTAGTCGGCTCTGCAACGCGGGTTGATTCGGCTATGAGAACCTTGACGCCCTCCTTGCCGAGCTCCTTTAGACGTTTGTAGTCGGGCCTCTCACCGAGCGGGTTGTTGTTGTCGAACTTGAAGTCGCCGGTGTGGACGACCGCACCCTCGGGAGTGTGGACAACCACCATCGCCGCCTGAGGTATCGAGTGAGTTGTCCTCACGAACTCTATCGCCAGGTTCTCGCTCACCTGGACTATCTCACCAAATTCCGTTTCGTACATCGGGTTATTGACCTCGAAGTACTGCTCGCTCTTGACCTCGCTCTTGGCCAGCTTTATCGTGTAAGGAGTTCCGTATATCGGAACGTCCGGGTAGTGAGGTGCTATTTTCCCGACCGCTCCAATGTGGTCGAGATGGCCGTGGGTGAACGTTATCGCCACGACCTTCTTGTTTCTCAGAATTGAATCATCGGGTATTGCACCGAGCCTCTGGAGCTCCTTGGTCGGGAACTGCTGAATGTTGACATCCTCGTGGATGAGAACGCGGTCGAGCCTTATGCCCATGTCAATTATAACGACTTCCTCTTTCCTGCCGTCAGAATAGCCGACGGCGGTCATGTTCTTACCGACTTCCTCGTAGCCGCTGATTGTGTAAACTCTAATCATGCCTAATCCTCCTCCTGCCCCAGGCCCCTCTCGAGGCGTGGGGCTGCGTTGCTCATAGTTGTTGTCATGGGTTTAAAAAGGTGTGCATTTGAAAGAAGTACGAGAAGAAAGAGGGAAAGCGCAAAGGACGGAAATCAGATGCCCCTGTTCCTCAAGTAAGAGGGCAGGTCAATCCTCTGCTCCAGCCACTCCCTTGTGAAGCCCGTTATTACGAGCGGAACCTTTCTCAGCTCCTCGACATTTCTGGCCCCGACGAGGAACATGGCGTTTCTTATCTCCTCTATGTAACGCCTGAGGATTTTTATCACGCCCTCAACATCGCCCTTGACGGCCGGCTTGAGGAGTGGCAGAGCAACACCCGCGAAGGTGGCTCCCATCGCTAAAGCCTTCGCCATCGCTATGCCGTCCCTCATCCCGCCTGTGGCTATTATCGGGAGTTCTGTGGCGTACCTAACTTCCGCAACGCTGATGGCGGTCTTTATGCCCCAGTCCCAGAAGCGAAGGGCTAAGTCCTTTCCGATCTCATCTTTCGCACGATAGTACTCCACACCGCTCCAGCTCGTCCCGCCGAGGCCACCCACGTCGATGGCGTCGATACCTATGCTCTCAAGCCTCACCGCGACCTCCATGGAGACCCCTGCCCCGGTCTCCTTCGCGATTATCGGATACGGAAACTCGGCCTTCAGCTCTGCTAAAGCCTTCAAAACGCCCCTGTACTGTGTGTCCCCCTCGGGCTGGACGCTCTCCTGGAGAGGGTTCATGTGGATGGCCAAGGCATCGGCCTGGATGGTCTCAACGGCCTTAAGCGCCTCCTCAAGGCCGTAGCGCTCCCTGATTGTCTCGGAGAACTGAGGAGCACCGAGGTTTCCAACGAGAAACACATCGGGAGCAACGTCCCTGACGTAGTAGCTCTCCCAGGTCTCGGGCTTCCTTATCATAGCTCTCTGACTGCCAACGCCCATCGGAATGTTGAGCTCCTGGGCGGCTTTGGCAAGGGTTTTGTTAATCCTCCCCGCGAGCTGTGAACCCTTCGTTCCGCCGGTCATTCCAGCGATGAAAATCGGATAGTCGAACTTCCTCCCAAGAAACTCGACGCTCAGGTCGATTTCATCCTTGTCAATCTCGGGCAGGCTCATGTGGACGAAGTGGACATCCTCAAAACCGTTGGTGACATGCGCCTGGACGTTCCTCTTGAGGCAGTGCTCTATGTGCTCGAACTTCCTGATGATCGTGAGTTCCTCCCTATCAAACTCCCCCATTACAACCACCGAAGGAATAGAGGAAAAGAAGTTAAAGAAGTTTCCGCTCACTCCATCGCCTTCTCGATGAGCGCCCTCATGTGAATCTCTGCGCTGTCGAGGACTTCTATGCTAACGTCGCCGGGCTTTATTGCCAGCGGGAGCTCGGTACAGCCCAGGATTACACCTTCAACGCCTTCCCGGGCGTACTTTTCAATCAGCCCAACGAGGTACGGCTTGCTCTCAAGCTTGCCCAGGGCCAGCTCGTTGAATATTATCGAGTTTACCCTCTCGCGCTCTTCCTCGTCTGGAACTACAACATGGAAGCCCTTCTTTTCGAGAGCCTCCCTGTAAAACGGCATTTCCATCGTGGTTTTTGTACCGAGCAAGAGGAGCTTTTTAAGGCCGCGTCTCCTTGCCTCCTCCGCAACTGCACCTATTATGCTAACCATTTCAGCGTTCACGGCCTCCTGAACGTCCGGGAAGACTAAGTGCGGCGTGTTCGCGGCGATGCCGATTACCTCCGCTCCGGCCCTCTCAAGGGCCTTAGCCGCTTCGATGAGCATCTCCTTCCTCCCTTCCCAGCCGCGCGGGTTGTCCTTGAAGGTCTTGAAGTTCATCGAGAAAACAACCAGCTCCGGGAAGAAGTAGGGCTCGAAGAGCTCCCTCGATATTTCGATGTATTTGCGGTAGTAGTACTCGGTTGATTCAGGGGTTGTTCCGCCGATGAGACCTATCCTTTTCATCGGGATCACCAACGCAAGTGGACAGAAATGGTTAATAGTCTTTCCAATGAAAGGGATTTCAAGAAAAGAAGGAAGTGAAGGTCAGGCCTCTTCCAGCCTTATTCCCCTGCTTTCGAGGTACTCAACAGTTTTCTCCAGTTCTCCTTCGTCTTCTGCAAAGATTATCAGCCCTATGTACTTCCCGAAGCCTTTGGGAGAGGAGTGAATTCTGACATTGAACCTCTCAAGCGCCTCCCTGAGAATGGGAGCCAGCTTGCTCTCGTCGGTTATCTCGGCCAGAAACTTCCTCTGGACGAACTTTCTCCTTCCAAGTCTTGGAAGGACTTCCTTCTCAAGCATGGCCTTCATTTCCCTTGGCATACCTGGGAGGACGAATATCTTCACACCCTCATGCTCGATGAAAGCCCCTGGCGCGGCTCCCTCAGTGTTCTCAAGCGGCTCAGCCCCCTCAGGCAGGTAAGCCATCTTCTTCCTCCCCTCGTTGAGGTTCGGGTCGTCTATGTAGCCCTCGCGGTGGAGCCTCTCGTAGAAGGCCTTTATCTTCTCAAGGCACTTCTCGCAGAGGACGAGCTTTCTCCCGAGGGCCTCCGCAACTGCCAGCATTGTAACGTCGTCGTGGGTCGGACCAAGGCCGCCGCTGATGACAAGAACTTCCGGCTTTCTGGCGAGTATCTCCCCAATTACTGCCTTTATCTCCTCAACGTCGTCTCCGACCGTCGTTATCCTCCTCACCCAGTAGCCCCGCTCGGTCAGCTTCGAGGCTATGAAGGCAGAGTTGCTGTCAACGGTATGGCCGGTCAAAAGTTCATCGCCGATGGTGAGGATTTCGGCAAACATAACCCTCACCTCAGCCTCGTCCCGAAGCCGTCCCCCCTAATAGCCCCGCTCAGCCTTCCGGGAACTTTACCGTTTACGAACCAGACTTCAGAGTAGTGGGCCATCTCGTAGGCTTTCCTCAGCTTGTTGCATATCCCCCCGGTAACGTCCGTCCCTGAGGCTGTACAGTGAAGCCTTTCGAGGAGGGCAGGAACTTGCTCGCGGGCAAGTTCCGGAATGAGAGTCCCCTCGCCAGGTTTTCCGTCGTAGATGCCGTCAACGTCCATGAGGAATATCGCCTTCTTCGGCTTGAGCATTTTCGTGAGGTACGCCATTATCTGGTCGCCTGAGAGGATGTCTATTCCCTGGGCGACATCAACGGAAACATCACCGAAGAGGATTGGAATGAAATCCAGCTCAAGGAGCTTCTCAATGACCTCTATGTCGGCGTAGAGTATCTCCCCTCTTTCCGTTATGAACAGGGAGGAAGTGGATATTGAAAACCCTGGAAGGTTGTGGTCAGTAAATATCTCAACGAACTTGGAATTGGCCCTAAGCATTGACTGATGAGTTAGTGAAAAGCCGAGTCTCCTCCAGCTGTCAATCCCCCAGCTCCCGGAAAGCCCCTCTCTTATGGAGTACTCTTTAGCATAGTGGTGTCCAAAGCTGCCTCCCCCATGGACTATAACGAATTTTTCATCGGGATAGAACTCAGCCAGCTCTCTTGCAATTTCCTCAACGACGTCCGTCCTGAAGTTTTCTGGCTCCCCCCTCTTATCACTGAAGACGCTACCGCCGATCTTGATGAGTATCACTCTTCCACCTCCTCAATCCTCAGGCCTTCCCTGCTTATCCTAGTCACCATTGGCGTTCCGCCGGCTATGGTTATGGCCGTTGCCACCTCGCTCTGCTTCCCAGGGGCAAGGGCGTACATACAGCCACCGCCACCAGCACCGGTAATTTTTGCTCCAAGAGCGCCGGCGGTTCTGGCAGCGTAAACCAGCTCGCTGAGCTTCTTGGTCGAGACGCCAAGAGCATCGAGGAGGCCGTGGTTTATGTTCATTAGCTTCCCGAGTGTCTGGAACTTCAGTTCCCTGTCGAGGTCGGAGGTGATGACTTCCCTGGCCTTCTCAACGAGCCTGCCCATTGAGTTCAATATCGGCTCGAATATCTCTGGCATCTCCTCGTAGTTTTTCCTGACCATTGCAACGAGCTCTTTGGTTGAGCCGCTCGAACCTGTGTATCCAACCACGATTGGAAGCTCCATGAAGGGAAGGTGCTCGAACTTGCCCTTCTGGTAGTGTATGAAGCCGCCTATGGCGGAAACTGTTGGATCGATGCCGCTCGATGCGCCTTGGACGAGGAGCTCAACCTTGTGGCCGAGCTTTCCAACCTCCTCGTTACTAAGCTCGAGGCCGAGGAGCCTTGAGACAGCGCCTATGGTCGCAACGGCAACGGCAGCAGAGCTTCCAAGACCAGCGCCGACGGGAATCTGGGAGGTTATCGAGACGGTTATACCCTTCCCGTTTGCGCCCGCTTCCTCTTTCACGAGCTCTATCGCCTGTCTAACATAGCCTAGAACCTCGGCGGCCTTTCCGTAGTCGCTTTCAAAGTAGATGCTGTCCTCGGTGAAGGAAACTATCAGGCCCGGCGTCCTTATGTCGTGGGCCTCTATCTTTATTGCCCCCGTATCGTTGAACTCGGCGCTGACGTACGTCCTCAGGTCTATGGCAGCCGCTATGGCGGGTTTTCCGTAAACAACGCTGTGCTCTCCAAAGAGGATAATTTTAGCCGGTGCCGAGGCAAGAACCCTTTTAACGCTCATTTTTGACCCTCCAAAAACTTCTCTATAGTCTCAATGAACTCATAAATGTCATCTAGATGCTCGCGAAGTGCCTCAAAGGCAAGTTCATCGTTTATCCTGCCGTATCTATGAACCAAGACGTTTCTAAAGCCCTTCATGAGCCTCAGCTTTTGGGCCAGCCCCTTGGAGATGATCCCTCCTCTAACAAGTCCTTCAAATACGTCCTCTTCCTTCTCAGGGATTCCCAGCTTTAGGTCAGAGTTTATGATTGCGCAGATATCGATGACGTTCTGTATAGCAAACTCAACGCGCTTGTAAATCCCGTCCTTTATGAGACCCAGCGACTGGAAGGTCTCGAAGTCCTCTGGCAGGTGCTCTTCAACCAGCTTCAGGCTTTCTAGTATTTCCTCGATCTTCGAGCGTATCAGCTCAACCCTCATTCTATCGCCTCCAGGCCGAGGTAGTCGTAATAATAGCGCTTGAAGTCCTCCCACTCCTTCAAAACCTCATAGGCGAGGTCGTAGAGAAAAGTCTCGTCGCGACAGAAGAGAATCTTCCCCTTGAGGCACTCCCTTTTCAGGGGCAGAGGAAGGAGCTGGAAGATCTGAACGTCATATTTGTCCGGAAGGTTTCCCAGAACGAGCACCCTGAACCTGAAGGCCTCCTTTTCGTTCCCTTCGTAATAAACGCAGAGGTCGTAGTCGCTGTCTTTGCGAGCGTCTCCCCTCGCCCTCGAGCCAAAGAGGATTATAAACTTGACCTTATCTCCACCAAGCTGGAGGATTCTGGCAACGGCCTCGTCGAGGTTCATAGTAGAAAATATGGAAAAGGGCTTATCACACTTTCGCTAGCGCCTGAAGACTATGCTCGCGTACCCGACAACTGCTTCTGTTGAGCGGCTCACCTCAAAGCTCGTTGTGTAGTGGAGAAGCTCAGCCTCGACCGCACCAGCGAGGCGGGAGTAGACTATTGCAGTCCCTACACCGCCAGGCCCGCACATGGTGTGGTTCATCTCCCTTATCTCCTCAAACATCCCCCTTACGTCGAAGTCGAGGATTCTCCTTATTATCCTGAAGTCCCACTCCTTTATCCTGTGGGGGAGCTCGTCCGCCCTCGCTCTGAAGGGCACGTAGCCGTAGATCTGGCCGTAGTGCATGAAGTCAGTGCTCGCTATGACCACCACGTCCTTTCCTAGCTCCCTGCTCGCCTCGAAGATGGCTCTTCCAAGGTCTTCGGCAACGTCTTCGTCCTGAATACCGAGTGTTATCGGGACGATCTTTACATCTTTCCCTGCCTTCTCCGCGAGGTACTGTATGAACGGAACCTGAACCTCGATGGAGTGCTCGTACTTGTGGGCGAGGTCGTCAAGGTCAGCTATGCCTGAGATTTTTGCTATTTCCCTGGCAAGCTCGCCGTCGACCTCAATCTCGCCGAGCGGCGTTATCCAAGTGCCCGGAGGGTGAACCGCTATCGGAGAGCCGAGGCCGGTGTGGTTCGGCCCGAGGATCACGAACGTCTCCGGAAGACCGTCCTCAAAGATGGCCTTATAGGCTCTGCTCGCCGTGTAGCCGGAGAATATGTAGCCCGCGTGGGGAGCAACTCCTGCAGTTATTCTCCTCTCGCTTCCTTCCTCGCCGAGGTCGCTGAAGAACCTCTCCAGCATGAGGACTAGCTCCTCGTCAGCGGGATAGAAGCTTCCAGCTACAGCGGGATACCTTACCACCATCTCCATCACCCCCAATGGATTTTAGCTCGAGAGTTTAAATACCTTCGGTTATTTTAAGGCCCGAACCAGATAGGGGAAGGAGAACTTTGGAACCTTCGGGTATTTCACCCGAATCCACGAGCTTCCACATCCCAGCAAGAACAACGGCAGATGTCGGTTCTACAAGGAAGCCCGCGTTGATGAGCCACTCAAGCGCTTCCCTCGTCTCGGCCTCACCAACGCTCACGCAGAGGCCGTTGCTCTCCTCCAGAGCCCTGAGCATGTCCTCCTTTCGCGGAGGCTCGGGAATTGCTATCCCGTCGGCGAGACGGTTTTTCATTACGGAGCGCTCGCAGAGGCTCTCGTAACCTTCTGCCTGGACGGCTACAAGCCGGGGAACCTCGTTTATCTCCCCCATCTCCCTAAGCTCTCTAAAGCCCTTCCAGAGACCGAGGAAGAGCGTTCCAGAACCGGTAGGAGCCAAGACATAGTCAGGAACTCCAACCTGCTCGTAGGCCTCGTAGGCGATGAGCTTCGTCCCCTCGATGAAGTAAGGGTTGAGCCAGTGGGTCACGTAGGTTATACCCTCCCTCTTCGCGAACTCTATAGCCTCTTTGTGAACTTCCATTCTGTCCCCATCAACGAAGTGAATCACCGCCCCAAGCCGCTGGAGTAGGGAAATCTTTGCGGGCATTGCATCATAGGAGACGAAAGTGTGAACCCGGATTCTAGCGGGAAGTGAGTAGAGGGCGAAGCTCAAAGCCGCGTTTCCCGAGCTGTCGATTACTACTTCACTTACCCCCTCCTCCATCAGCTTTGCCACAGTCACCCACGTGCCCCTGTCCTTAAACGAGCCGCTTGGCTGGAGGTAGTCGAGCTTGAAGAGAGCAGTAACAGGGCCGACCTGAAGTTCAACCGTTGGCGTTATGGCGGGTACTGGCGGTGGAAGAAGGTTACCGCTAACGGGCAAAAAGTTGATGTATCTCCTTGCATCAAGGTAGGGCATGAGGCTCCCGAAGAAGTCGAAGTACTCCCTCTCCACAAAGAGCGTTCCGCTGCAGTCGCACTTCAGCATGAAGGTCTCAGGATAGGTTTTTCCGCACCTTGAACACCTGAGCATGCCATCACCTTTTTTAGGTCTTGGGAAGAGTAAATGATATCAAGTTAAAAAGGTGGTTGCCATGGTCGAGAAGTTCGTTTCCGCAGAGAGACCGCAGACCGAGGAAGGAATGCAGTACCATATAGCCTGCAAGCCGGGCGATGTTGCTCGCTACGTCCTCCTTCCGGGCGATCCAGAGAGAGTACCCAAGATAAGCTCGCTCTGGGATGAGGCGAGGGAGATAGCATTCCACAGGGAGTACAGGACGCACACCGGAAAGTACAAAGGCGTGCCGATAAGCGTTACCTCAACGGGCATAGGCGGGCCATCAACGGCCATAGCCATCGAGGAGCTTGCGGCAATAGGGGCCGACACCTTCATCCGCGTTGGCTCCACGGGTGCAATACAGCCCGGGATTGAGATAGGAGACCTCATCATAGCGAAAGCCGCTGTTAGGCTTGAGGGAACTTCAAAACAGTACGTCAGAATCGAATATCCTGCCGTTGCAGACCTTGAGGTCACCCTCGCCCTCATAGAGGCCGCCGAAAGCCTTGGAGTGAGGTACCACATAGGAATAACGGCTTCAACCGACAGCTTCTACCTCGGACAGGGTAGGCCAGGGCTGAACGGCTACTTCCCAAGCTTTGCCAGGAACCTTGTTGACGACCTCAGACAGGCCCGCGTGACGAACTTCGAAATGGAGGCCGCGACCCTCTACACACTCGCCAACATCTACGGGCTCAGGGCGGGCTGTGTGTGCGCAGTATTCGCCAACAGGGTAACAAACGAGTTCGGTAAGGCTGGCGAGAAGGAGGCTGCTTTGGTCGCGAGTGAGGCCGTCAAGATACTCGCGGAGTGGGACGAGGAAAAGGAGAAGGCCGGAAAGAGGGTATGGCACCCTGGCCTGAGGGGTTGAAATGGACGAGAGGCTATTCATTATCAAAACCCTGCTGAGGGATGGAAGAAGGGAAGAGGCGCTCAAAGAAGCCCGGAAGATTAAGGACTCCTACTGGCGCTCCTACGCGCTCCGGTGGGTTGCTGAGAGCTATGCAACAGAACCTGAGAAAGCCCTTGAGGTAGCGAGTGAAATAGAAGAGCACTCAATCAGGGACGAGACCCTCGCCTCCCTTTCCTACCTTTTCTCAAGAAATGGGGAGTTTAAGAAAGCCCTAGAAGCGGCGAGGCTTATCAAAGACCAGTTCGTCAGGAAGAAGGCCTTCAGATCGGTGAGCAATCTTCTGGCAATAGCGGTTGCACGCGGCGGGACTGAGATAAGGCTCAGCGACCTGAAGCTGGATGAGAGGGACATTGAGGAGTTGAAGCCACTCCCCCATGGAATCGTCTACAAGGACGGAAAGCTCATGCCCGGAGCCACCCTGCACAGGATAAAGGGAGAGGTTCAGACGGGAGTAGTGGAGCGTTTTGAAAAGAGGCCCAAATGGAGGCCCCCAGAACCAGAGTTCGAGGAGAAAGGGCAGACCAATGAATACGTATTAAGCTACATAAACAGGCTTTTGAATGAAGGGAAACTTGAAGAGGCCGAAAAACTTGCCAAAGGACTTCCTGAGCCCGTGAGGAGCGCATATCTTGAGAGGGTGGGCATTGAGTATCTAAACAGGGGCAATGCAGAAAAGGCCGAAGAGATATTCTCCCAGCTTGAAGTCGCAAATACTCTTGGGCACGCCCTAATACACCATTATGGATACGAGGTTGATAGGGCACTTGAATACATCAAGAAGGTTTTCGATCCCCTTCCCAGGATGCTGATAGCCTACGAGCTCGCAAAAAAACATGGCGCAAAAGAGAAAGCCATTCTTGAAGTTCTTTCGTGGAGGGGAACCCCCTCAAAGATAGCCAGGGTTCTCAAGTTCTTGGCCTTTGAAATGCTAGAAGAGTCTAAGAAGTCAAAGGATGATGAGATGAGAAAAACTTCTAAGGAGCTCTTTGAGCTGGGCAGGAAAATTGAAACTGGAGAACACGCTCTTTAGACCCTTTTTAGCGCCTAAACCTGCCGGAAACTGAATTAATTAGGTGTCCAAAAGGGCTACGAAATAAATTGCCACGAGAAGAAGCTTTGAATGCTTGGAAAGCCCAGAAGATTGTGGTGCGGTGGCCGGGATTTGAACCCGGGCCAGCGGCGTGGCAGGCCGCTGTCCTAGCCAGGCTAGACTACCACCGCAGTTCCAGCCCGTAGGATACTCATTGGGGACTCGTTTATAAATCTTTCGGTCTGTTCCGAAGGTTAAATTTATAAAGAGTCTTCAGAAAGGGTTAGCGGGCGTGCCCCGGTGGCCTAGTCTGGATAGGGCGCGAGGCTGCGGACCTCGAGGTCCGGGGTTCAAATCCCCGCCGGGGCGCCATAGAAACTTTTCTGGCGAAAAGTTTCATCAAAGAGGGAATGTCTTTTTAAACTGCTGAGTTTCAGCTATTCTCATTACCAAATTAGCAGTTTTCAAGGGGTTTGCTCGCAGTATAACGCCCAACGAGCGTTAAAAAGAAGAAAAACCCAAATTCTCTTGCCTGTACATTAGGAGAATCTCCATTCTCAGCAAATATCACGAAGACATTCAAGCTTTTGGTGAAGCTTTCTCCAAAAGCTTCCTCGTGAAGTTTGATCAAGTTCGTGGTTCTCTTGAAATTGCCCTTCTAAAAGGATTTTCACGATAAATTAGCTAAAAGTGAGTGAATTCTTCGAGCATACTTAATTGGAAAGGAGTTTTCTCGCCTTGACGCCCTATGGGCGTCGATTAAAAAGCAAACTCACAAAGAGCGAGCGAACAAAAATGGAATTCACAATCCAAGACAGCATTCAAAAGGAAATCCTCTCAAAACAACCCTCTAATCAAGAACCACAAACTTTGATGAAACTTTGCCGGGCAAAGTTTCTTTGGTGAAGCTTTCCCAAAAGCTTGCTAGAAAATGAAAGGGGAATTCAGGCCCCCGCTCTCAGCTTTGCCAGAGCATCCTCCGCTGCCTGGAGTATCTGGTATCCGACTGGAGAAGCCGTGAGGAGCGGGTGAGTCGCTATCTGGAGGGTGTAGAGCTCGCTAGCCGTAAGCCTCTTCTGTATGGCCAGTGCAAGAACGTTGATCATCTCGCCAACGCTCTTTCCACCGGCTAGCTGGGCACCCAGAATGGCCCCCCTGTCCCTGGAGAATATAAGCTTGACCGTTACCATCGAAGTATCCTCGAACTTTGCTGGATGTCTGTCGGGGCCAGTAGCCCGTCCAACAATGACCTCAAAGCCCTCTCTCTTGGCGGCTTCCTCAGTTAGTCCTGCGGCGGCTAAGGTCAAGCCAGCAACGTGGGTGGAGTAAGCGCCTATTGTCCTCCTGTTCTCCCTGACTATCTGGAGCTTAAAGAGGTTCGCCCCTGCTATCCTCGCCTCGAAGGTTGCCGTTGAGGCCAGCATCAGTGGGAAGGGCTTTCCTGTAAAGAAGTCCCTGTGCTCGACGCAGTCGCCGACGGCGAATATGTCCGGGCAGGAGGTTCTCATGTACTCGTCAGTCCAGATGCCGTATCTTGTAACTTTTAGACCTGTTTTTACTGCCAGCTCAACGTTTGGGCGGTAGCCCGTTGAGAGAATTACCAGATCGGCGGGGATTTCCCCACCTTCGACGAGCTTGACACCTTCAACGCGCTCTCTGCCGACTAGCCTCTCCACGTGCCCGTAAACAACGTTTATTCCAACTTCCTTGAGCCTGTTCTCGATCATCTCACTGAATTCGGGGTCGAAAGAGTTTCTCAACAGCCTGCTTCTGACAACTATCGTAACGTCCTTCCCGAGCTTTCTGATCTCGTCCCCAACTTCAAGGGCTATGAAACCGCCGCCGATAATGACAACCTTCTCGGCATCCTCTACTCTCTTCTTGAGCTCTTTGAGGTAGTGGTAGTCCTTGGAGACGGTGTACACACCCTCAAGCTCAACGCCGGGGATGTCAGGGATCTGGGGTCTCGAACCAGTCGCCAGAACGAGCTTTTCCCAGCCTATCTCTCTCCCTGACTTCGTCAGGAGTGTCTTGGACTTGGGATTTATTTCCGTGACTTCATCAACCAGAACGTCGATGCCGAGGGGTTTGAGAAACCTCTCCGTTGGGAGAACATCATCCTCAACGCTCCTCAGGGTACCGAAGATGTACGGAATCCCGCAAGGAATCATGGAAACGTCCTCTTTCTTGATCACGAGGACGCTTTTGTCGGGATAGAACCTCTTGGCAGAGATCGCAGCCGTTAGACCGCCAGCACTTCCACCTATAACAACCACATCGTACTTCATTAACCTCACCAAAGAGAGTTCTCAAAAGACTATTAAACACTTTCTTTAACTCGAGGTTTAAAACGTAAGCACAGTTAAGAAGAAGGGAGAACGGAGAAGGACACTACTCGCCGGTCGCGCCCTTCAGTGCATCCTTGCAGGGGCACCTTCTTTCCTTTGGAATGTACTCGATGGCCTTCATGAGCAGGAGCTTTATCTCGTTGGACTTCTGGGCCATAAGCTCGACCACTTCCGTGTGAGTGAGCTTGTTGGGGCTTATGCCAGCGGCGTAGTTGGTGACTATGGCAACGCTCGCGTAGCACATCTCAAGCTCCCTCGCGAGTGCCGCTTCTGGACACTGGGTCATTCCAACGACGTCGGCCCCGAGGATCTTTAGCGCTCTTATCTCAGCCCTCGTCTCAAAGCGGGGCCCTTCCATGCAGGCATAAGTTCCCGTGGGGTGATATGTAAAGCCCAGCCCCCTGGCGGCGTTCATCAGGGCTTTTCTCAGCTCGGGACAGTAGGGTTCAGTAAAGTCAACGTGGGCGACGAACTTTCTATCGTGGGGGCTTTCTTCACCGTCGTAGAATGTGTAGTGCCGGGTCTTAGTGAAGTCAATAAGCTGGTCGAGAATAACGAAGTCACCAGGCTTCATGTCTAGGTTGAGAGAACCAACGGCCGAAGTCGAAAGAATCCTCTCGACGCCGAGCTCGTAGAGTGCCCAGATGTTCGCGCGGTAGTTTATCTTGTGCGGTGGAACGCTGTGTCCCTCGCCGTGCCTGGCGAGAAATACTATTTCCTCGCCGTTGTACTCGCCGATCTTGACTTTGACCGTTCCATAGGGTGTTTCAACGGTCTCTTCCCTGATGTTGGTCAGAAGTGCGGGGTCGTAAACTCCAGAACCACCTATTATCGCTATCCTTGGCATTCGCATCACCTAGACAGATAAAAGAAACGTGCCTTAAAACGTTATTCATCTGCCCACAGGCGCTTTTGCTCCTCTGCCCGCTCCTCTATATCCTCAACCACGCGACCACTGGCCTGAAGCTCTGCTATCTTCGCCAAAATCTCGCTGAGCAACCATGAACCCCACCTCGGATCCTTAACCTCGAGGGCCGCGTCTATGGCTCCATCTATGTCGCCCTCTTTGAGCTTCTCGATTGCTATACTCCCAAAGGCGAGGGAGCGCAGGTGGGGGTCACTTATAGAGGAAGCAAGATTCCAAGCCCCCTCATAGTCATGGAGTTTCGAGAGATAACGGACGGCCTTGACCTTCAAGCGTTCCGAAGAGACAAAAGAGCCTATTTTTCTGACGAGTTCTAGGTACTCCGAACTTGGAGGCCTTTCAAGAAGAATATCCAGCACATATCCCGCTGCGAGTAGTTTAGCATCCTCAGGCAGCGAATCAATGAACTCCTCAACAAGCTCCACTCTATCGATTATAGAGGATACAACGGCAGATATCACCTCATCCCATTGCTCACGGGGGATTCTCTCAAGGGACTCTGAAACGAACTTGATTTCACCCTGGACCGCCAGACTGACAAGGAACGATTTAAGAACGTCAACGCTAACATCCGACGAAAGGCCGACTATAAACTGGAAAACTTTCTCGTAAACCGCGGAGTCCAGACTGCCCGATTTTTTGAGGTAAACAGCCACAGCCTTCACGGCCTCACCAAGCCAGTAATCACTCTTGAACTGAGAAAGCATGCCCAGAGCTGTGCCAAGCTCATCTCTTTTGAGATGCTCCTTCAGGATATTGAAGAGCGCAAGCGACTTCCAAGGCTCGTTTTGGATTTTTTCAACAATTTTGTGCGCATTTCTCAGATTGCCATCCTGGATGTGCTTATTCAGGATCAGGAGTAGTGCATCATTTCTTTTAACTTCGTTTTCAATCTCCAAAGAATACTCAAACGCCCTGTCCATGAAGTCTATTTGAACGAGTTTTTTCACTAAGCGATAGAGGAAATCATCCCTTGGTGCTTGCGGCATTTTGAGTATTGCCTCATAGGCGCTTTCGAAAACACGGTTAGCACTCTGAGGGTTTATACTGCTCAAAAGTGTCCCGACCTCAATTAGAGCGTGAACCATAAGGGGAGGATTTTCAATCGAGGCTATTGCCCGGAGAGCAGAAGAGAACGCATCTTTATATTTGGGACGTTTGGCTAGATACATATAGTAGCCGATTCTAGCATACGTAAGTGCCCTTAGATAGGGGTCTTGAATACTACGGGCTATTGACAGCAACTCAAAATAAACGTCTTTGGACAAACTATACCACCCCAAAAAATATCCAATGATGTTGTATTTATATGTTATGCCCCCATGTTCAAGATCAAAACACATAAAAGTTACAGAAATCCAAAAGAATCAGCTGAGGTCGTCGTACACAACTCCAACGACTTCCCCATCGTCCAGGGAAACGAAGCTGACCTTTGTCTTCTTTCCGGTTTTCGGATCCACAACGACAAAATCCGGGCTGGCCAAGTACTGGCTCGAGGGCATCTTCCAGACATCGCCGTAATGGATGCGAAGCTCCTTCAAAAACCTCTTGGGATCGCGCTTGATAACCGTTGGCATAGGTATCACCAATGATATATACAACTTCAACATATAAAAAGCTTTCCTAAAGACATTCGTTAAAAAATGATTCGACAATCGACGAATAATTTGAAAAAGCACCCAATCCGTCCGACGAAAACCATAGAAATGCTAAGAACAGCCAAAAAAAGAAAAACAGCCCTATCAGACTCACCTACGGAGCATCTCAACGTACTCAAGCTCCTCAGGAATCGGCCTTCTCTTTCTCCTCTCGTTCTCCTTGGTGAACATGTACTCGTAAACGAGCATCCACGGAAGCATTCTCTCACCCCCTATGTTTCTCTCCGTTAGTCAATAGCATTTTCAGGCTTAAAAACTTTTGTAGATTGTTTTTTCACAGAAATGAACCGAAAAGAACTCCAAACTCAATAAAAGAGACCATAGAATTGGATTTAGCTTCAATGTACAAAAAATTACATCTTAAGCGGCTCTAAAACGGCTGATTAAACGAAATGAATACATTTTACAAGAACTCAAAGACCCAACCGTTTATAAGGTTATGGTTCATCTCTAAACAAGGTGAGAAAAATGGCACTTGAGAAGCTCGGCCAAGCACTGAACAGCGCTCTCAAAAAACTCGCCCGTTCGAGCACCGTTGATGAGGCCACGATCAAAGAGATTGTGAGGGATATCCAGAGGGCACTACTCCAGGCAGACGTTAACGTCAAGCTCGTCCTTCAGTTAACAAAGCAGATACAAAAGCGTGCGCTCGAAGAAGAACCCCCCGCAGGGGTCAGCAAGAAGGAGCACATAATAAAGATCGTGTACGAAGAACTAACCAAGTTTCTCGGAACCGAAGCAAAGCCCCTTGAGATAAAGCACAAGCCGACCGTTATCCTCACGGTTGGAATCCAGGGTTCCGGAAAGACGACAAGCGTCGCAAAGCTCGCCCGCTACCTTCAGAAGAGGGGGTACAAAGTCGGCGTTGTCTGTTCCGACACCTGGAGACCGGGAGCTTACTACCAGCTCAGACAGCTTCTCGACCCGTTTGGCATAGAGGTTTTTGGTGATCCAGAAGAGAAAGACGCAGTCAAGCTCGCGAGGGAAGGCGTTGAGCACTTCCGTGAGAAGGGTGTTGACGTCATAATAGTCGACTCCGCGGGAAGGCACAAGGAAGAGAAGGGCCTCATCGAGGAGATGAGGCAGATAAGCGAGGCCATTAAGCCCCATGAAGTCATACTTGTAATAGACGGTACTATCGGCCAGCAGGCGTACAACCAGGCAATGGCCTTCAAGGAGGCAACCCCCATAGGATCAATAATCGTGACGAAGCTCGATGGAAGCGCCAAGGGTGGTGGAGCGCTCTCAGCAGTAGCGGCGACGGGTGCTCCGATAAAGTTCATCGGAACCGGAGAGAGGATAGACGACCTTGAGCCCTTTGATCCAAAGCGCTTCGTTTCGAGGCTGCTCGGTCTCGGCGACATACAGGGCCTCCTGGAGAAGATAGAAGAGCTCCAGAAGGAGCAGGAGTTCAGGGAAGAGGACATGGAGAAGTTCCTGCGCGGAAAGTTCAACCTCAAGGACATGTACGCCCAGCTTGAAGCGATGCAGAAGATGGGCCCTCTGAAGCAGATACTCCAGATGATACCGGGACTTGGCTATTCCCTCCCGGAGGACGCAGTTAGGGTAGGAGAAGAAAAGCTAAAGAGGTACAAAGTCATAATGGACTCAATGACGGAAGAAGAGCTTGAAAACCCGGAGATCATCAACTATTCGAGGATAAAGCGCATAGCCAGAGGATCTGGGGCAACAACGGCGGAAGTAAGGGAGCTTCTCAACCAGTACAATCAAATGAAGAAGATGTTCAAGAGCTTGAATAAGAGAAAGCTCGCGAAGATGGCCAAGAAGTTCAATTTCGGGGGGCTGGGAATATGATAGAGGCAATCGTTCTGATAGTTGTGAAACCCGGAAACGAGGAAAAGGTCTATCAGGAGATAATAAAAGACCCCCGCGTTAAAGAGGCCTACAGAGTATACGGAGAGTACGACATTATAATCCGCATCGAAGTCCCCAGCATTGAGGAGCTAGACAGGTTCCACGACGAAGTTCTCAGGAAGATCAAGGACATTGAACTAACGGAGACCCTTATAGCAAGCAGCTACCGGAGGTGAACGAATTGAAAAGGTGGGTCGCGACAGTCGACCTAGTCACTTTGGAGGTCGAGTCCGACCCAACCTTCAAATTTAAGTGCATTGAGAACTGCGGACTTTGCTGTGAGAGGCTTGAAATCCCGCTCAGGGATGAGGACATAGAGAGAATCGAAGGATTGGGCTACAATACCTGGGAGTTCGTGGACTATGAAAAGCTCTTCTACAGAGGGGATAAGTTTCTCGGGTATGCGATAAAGAAGAACCCCGTTACTGATGCATGCGTCTTTCTCGATCCAGAAACAAAGAAGTGCAAAATCTACAACCACAGGCCACTCGCATGCAGGCTGTATCCATTTGTCTTTGTTAAAAACGGGGAGAGAATGGAGATCTATATTAAGGAAGATTCATTCTGCCCTGGCATTAACCATCCCGACGGTAAACCAGTCACCAAAGATTTCCTCATGAAAGAATACTGGGACATCATCGAGGAATACAGACAAAAAGTAATCCACAAAGGCCAGAAAACCCAGGTGAATGCGAGCGTTTAGACCGAAACATATTTATACATTTTTTTGTTAATCCCTGGCCACCTGGAGGTGAGAGGGTGAGCCAGTTAAAGGCAGTTCAGGAAAAGCTGAGACTGATAAGAATCCTGAGGCTGTTAAAGAAGTCTTACACATACGAGGAGCTGTCCCGCATAACGGGATTGCCAATAACGGTCCTTAACCGATACGTTAGGGGAAAGGTACTACCAAGCTCCGAGAGGACTAAAGAGCTTATGGAGCTGCTTGCACCCTATATCAACATTGAAGAAGAGGTTCGCAAGAGGATAAAGTTCGATGAAAGGGGATTCTTCGACAACATGCCCGCCCTGAGCGACACCGCGCTGATGAGTCTGATAGCGGAGGAAGTTGCCAGCAAGTACATGGACAAGGACATTGACAAAGTCCTCACAGCCGAAACCGACGGCATTGTCCTGGGAACGCACATAGCGAGGGAGCTGGGGGCAGACCTGATATACGCAAAGAAGAAGAAGGAAGTCGGCGTCGAGAAGTTCTACGAGGTGAACTACGTACCAAGTGCATCGGGAAGCGTTATGACTCTCTATCTGCCACAATGGGCACTGAAGAAGGGAGAGACCGTGCTCATCGTTGACGATGTCATAAGGAGCGGTGAGACCCAGAGGGCGCTCGTGGAGCTGGCACACCAGGCCGGTGCAAAGCCCGTCGGCATGTTCTTCCTGATAAGCGTTGGAGACGAAGTGGAAAAACTCAAAGGGGAGTACCCATTCCCCGTTGAGAGCCTCATAAAGCTCTGAGGGATTTCCATGAAGGGGTTCATTTACAACGCCGCCGGGCTGAGCATCCCAGTCGAGTTCACGCCCGGCGTTCCTTTTAGATTTGAGTGCCCCGAAGAAGACTGCGGAAAGGTTGTGGTCATAGAAGGCGTGATAGAAGAAGTCGATGAAGTTGAATTCACAAAGGTTCTCGAGAAAACAATAAAGGAAAATCCGTCCTTCAGCAAAATCAGGGAGATAACTTCCAGAAGGTTTGTTTTCAAAGGGAAAGTTAATGAAAGGGAAGTAACTCTTCCCGTGGAAAGTTTTCAGGACTTTACCGAAAGATTCCTCAGGGAAGTCCTAATCCTCAAGGGATAGTCTCGGTTCCTCTTTAACAACCTGCATGACCACGCTCGTGTTCGTTTTTTCAACGCCGTCGAGCGACAGCAGCCATTTTACAAACCTGTTCATATCAGCCCTGTCCTTGAACTTTGCGATTACGAATATATCGAACTCTCCCGTAATGTCATAGACCATCATGGCCCTGCCGCTCTCCGCGATTTTTCGCTCAATCTCAATTATTTTCTTCCCCTGGGCCTTAACTCCAACTAGGGCAGTCAAACCAAAACCCAGCTTTTCATAGTCAACAATCGGGGCGTATCCCTTAATAACCCCGCTCTCCTCAAGACGCTTAATGCGGTTGTATACAGTGCCGACAGCCACCCCCAGCTCCTTCGCTATCTCCCTGTAGGAAAGCCTAGCGTTTTTCTGGAGTAATGACAGTATCCTCATGTCAAGCTCATCGACCACAATCACCACCGGAGAGAATACACCGTAAACTTTAAATACCCTTCTCTAAGAGGGATTAGCGGGCAGTGGACCGGTAGCCTAGCCAGGATAGGGCGGCGGCCTCCTAAGCCGCAGGTCCGGGGTTCGAAGCCCCGCCGGTCCGCCATCAGCCCTTGCTTGCGCAAGCGCTGGCGGAAGATTGGTATGCTTTCTTTTTAGATATGCCTGCTTTTGAAGGGTTTACTTCCAATTGGCTGATTCAAAAGGATTTTCTCACCGTATAGTGCCCGAAGGGCACTAAAAAGAAAGTCAAAAATCACAATTAGCGCGGGGATTTTGGAGTTAAACCCGCGCGAGCCTGCCTTCTTGAGAGCATACACTCCCTAACAGGCGAGATCGAGGAGAAGGGCACACACTTTTGGTGAAGCTTTTTCTAAAAGCTTCCTGCGCGAAGTTTGATCAAGGTTCGTAGCTCTTTTTCGGAATGCCAATTCACCGTGATTTTCCAACTCAAATGGCTTTTTGAGAGTGAGAACCCTTAATCCACCCTGCCAACGTGTGTTTAACTCAAAATCGACGCCCAAAAGGCATCAAAGAAAAGAAAACACCCTCTTCAAGAAGCTTCCTAAAAGGTTCTCACTCAAAAATGAGCACTTGCAGTCTAAAATCTTAAAATAAAACTCTCCTTGAAGAAGAGCTACAAACTTTTGGTCAAGCTTTTCCCAAAAGCTTCAGCGCCGCTTTCACTAGCGTTCAAGCGTCCTTACCGGATGGCGGAAAAGAGGTATGCGTTTTTAATGAGCTGGCTTTTGAGCGGGTTTACTTTCGAGTTGCCAGACTTACAGGATTTTCCCCACAGTATAGCGCTCGAAGAGCGCTAAAAAGAAAGTTCGAAATCACAATTAACGAGAGATTTTTAAGAACAAACCCACACGCGAACCTGCTTTCTGGGGAGCATACACTCCCGATAAGCAAAGTTCGAGAAGAAGGGCACACTTTTGGTCAAGCTTTTTCCAAAAGCTTGCTGGAAACGAAAGGCTTAAATACTTCAACACTTTTATTTTCTTCAGGTAAGAAAAAAGGAGGTGGTGGCCATGGTGTACGTGGCCGTTCTCGCGAACATCAACGGCAACCTTCCAGCACTGGCAAAGGCCCTTGAAAAGATAGAGGCCCTAAAGGAGGAAGGGTATGAAATAGAGAAGTACTATGTTCTGGGCAACATCGTTGGTCTATTCCCCTACCCGAAGGAAGTCCTTGACACTCTTGACGACCTCATCAGGAACAACACAGTCAAGGTCATCAGAGGTGAGTTCGACCAGGTAATAGCCGAGAGCGACCCCCACGCGGAAGGACCGGACTACATTGACAAGGTTGAATATCCCGACTACATAAAGAAGGCCCTCAAGTACACCTGGGAAGCCCTTGGTCACGAAGGGCGCGAGTTCATAAGGGACCTTCCAATATACCTTGTCGACAAGATTGGAAAGAACGACATATTCGGAGTCTATGGAAGTCCTCTGAACCCGTTTGGAGGAGTTGTACTGCCAGACCAGCCGACCAGCTACTACGAAGCCATCATGAGGCCGGTCAAAGACTATGAGATACTCTTTGTTGCATCACCCAAGTATCCGGTCAACGCTATGACCCGTTACGGTAGAGTCATCTGTCCCGGAAGCATTGGATACCCACCAGGCAAGAACCACAAAGCAACCTTTGCCCTCGTTGATGTGGACACTCTACACACCAAGTTCATAGAAGTGGACTATGATGACGAGAAAAAGCTCATAGAGGAGAAAATCAAGAAAGAGGGCCTTCCGGAAGAGCTCATCAAGATACTCTATCATGGAAAGGTCTGACCCCTTTAACCTTTTTTGAACCCTAAGTAGAAGCCTGCAACAAACGCACCGGTACCTGGGAGTATCCCAAGAGCCTTCTGTCCAAGACCTAGTACCTGCTGGGTCACGTTCTCACTCAGGTTGAAGAGCTTGTCAGTGTTTATTGTTATCACTCCCTTCTGCTGGAGCCAGAAGAGGCTCAAAAGGTAGGCTCCTATTAATGTCATCACGATTTTCACGAACTTCTTCAGAGCGTATCCTGTTACAAAGCCCACTATTGCACCGACACCCAAGTCCCCAAACATCCCGCCCATGTCGAACTCCATGAGACCACCACTAGCAAATCGGGCGAGAAGAAAGATAAACCTTTTGTCGGCAAAACCCTTAAATTATATGGATCTAAAATATTTCACAAAGAACAAAAGGGTGAGAGTATGACAACCCCCCTAGAGAGATTGCAAAACAAGATTACAAAGGAAGTTCTATGGCTCTACATACTCCGGCTTTTGAAAGAGCGCCCCATGTACGCCTACGAGCTAAAGGAGAAGATAAAAGAGGCTTTCAACTTTGAACCTGCCACAGTCAGCTCTTACGTGGTGCTTTACAAGCTTGAGAAAGAGGGATACGTAACCTCAGAATGGCAGGAGACGACCGGGGGTAAACCCGCCAGGAAGTACTACAAGCTTACACCAAAGGGAGAAGAACTCCTAAAAGAGGGAATAAACTTCCTCGAAGAAACATTGAAAAAACTGAAGGGGGAGTGATCAGCGTCCTCCACCGCGCGGTTCTCTGGCCTTCGGGCGAAGGCCCTTGTAGCCGCACTTTCTGCACTTCTTTGCGCCCCACGGGTTAGTGGCACCGCAGCGCATGCACACGAGTTTCCTAAAGATCCTAGCCTCAGCCTCAGGGAATCTCGCCATTCTTATCACCTCGATAACCTTAAAGCCTGCAACCCTTTGATCTGGAACTTTTAAACCTTTGGTGCGGGGGACGGGATTCGAACCCGCGCAGCCCTACGGCAGCGGATCTTAAGTCCGCCCCCTTTGGCCAGGCTCGGGCACCCCCGCGCGAGGGAAAGTAAAGCGAGGGGCGTTAAAAATTTTCCCCTCAGGTTCTTATGATCCTCATCTCGAAGTCCTCAACCGGTATCTTGAAGTCTTCCCTGCTCTCGATCTCCTTCCTGTTGTAGAGGACTTCCCTGGCAAGTATCCAGTAGATGAGGGCGAGAGCCTTCCTGCCCTTGTTGTTGGTTGGGATTGCGATATCAACGTAGCTCAGGAAGTTCTCGGTGTCAACGAGGGCCACTATGGGTATTCCAATCTCAACGGCCTCCTTAAGGGCCTGGTGGTCGGCCCTCGGGTCGGTAACTATGAGAACGTCGGGCTCAATGAAGTTCTTGACCTGCGGGTTGGTCATAGTTCCTGGAAGGAAACGACCGGGTATAGCTTTGGCGCCAGTGACCTCACCGAACTTCTTAACGGGCCTCTGGCCGTAGAGCCTGACGCTCACGGCAAGTATGCTCTCGGGGTCGAACTTGGCAAGGAACTTTCCAGCGACACGAAGCCTCTCATCGGTCTTCCTAACGTCGAGGACGTAGAGTCCGTCCTGCCTTACCCTGTATATGAACTTCTTCATGTCCTTGGTCTTCTGCTGGGTGCCGATGTGGACACCGGCAGCGAGGTACTGGTCGAGCGGAACGAGATACTCCTCCATCTTTCACACCTCCTCATCCTTCAAACGTTATCACCCTACCCCTTTCACCAAGGTCTTCGGCTATCCTTATCAGCTCGTTGAGCTTGGCGATGGAGTCCTTGCGGAGCACCACCGCCGGACACCTAAAGCCCACGGCCATGTGGGCGAGCGCCTCGTCGGAGGACTCAAAACGAGCCTCCGCGAGGATCGGAACAATCCTCTCCGACTTTGCGTCGTTAATAAGATTGTATAAGTCGGTGAGCGTGCCCAGATTTATCGGCTTTATGGACAGGGCGTTGTAGTAGCGCCTGTCTAGTATGTCCTTCTGGCGGAACAGGTACTCTCCATCTATAAAAACACCGTGAGTTCCGGCAATAAGCTCAAGGAAGAGCTCCTCGTCACCTATTGGTTTTAGATAAGCCACGTTGTTGTCTTCAACGAGGGTCAGCAGTTTTTCCATGTCCATGGGAGCCTTCTGGGCGAGTCCCAGAGCAACATCGAGACCGAGCTCACTGCTGGCTTTTTCTGTTGCCTCCGAGTACCCTTCAACAGTCGCCTCTTTGAGGTTGGAGAGCACGCCGTTTACGGCATCGACAACATCGGTTATCTCCATCAGGTCGCGCACCATTACGTAGTAGTCAAACTCACTGTCGCTCGCGAACTCAAGTATCGGGACTGGGAGTTCAGTGGTGAACGTCCCGCCAAGGTAAGTGTAGAGCGGAAGGTTCTTCTCGCTGGCTGCTGCCTTTGCCGTGGCAACCGATACAGCTAAGGCCGTGTTTGCACCGATGTGGCTGAAGTCCTCGGTGCCGTCTATCTCCCACAGATAGCTGTCTATAAGCTCCTGCTCCGTTGCGTCAAACCCGATAAGCTCTGGCCCTATTATCTCGTCAACCTCACTGACGGCCCTGTGGGCTTCCGCTATGTAGAGATCCGGATTCTCGTCTACCGGGGCGGCGAACCTGCCAAAACCCGAGCTAGTTATAACGTCAACCTCAACCGAATACCTGCCGCCCCTGAGTACTGTTACCCTGCCGACTATGTTCTCTATCACCGTCATCTCTCATCAGCTCGGCCTTATTACGGTGATCGGTATCACACCTTTCTCGAACTCGAGGAGAGCCGCCTGAAGGGGAGTAATTCCCTCGGGTACATCGATTAGCACCGGGGCTCCCATCGCTATCTGGAGAGCCCTGGCTCCAATGATGCGGGCCTTTTCAAAGCGGGTGTACCTAAACACGACTACCACCCCACTTCCTGTGCACAGATCAAATTTTGGTGGGGCCGCCGGGATTTGAACCCGGGTCTCCGGCACCCCAAGCCGGGAGGATAGACCAAGCTACCCCACGGCCCCGCCCAGAAATGCGGTTTTTAGTAGACTTTATAAACCATTACCTGGTCGATCAGCTCTACGTGGCTCAGCAGGGTTCTCCTGCAGCAGTACCTCTCAACACCGAGGTCGTCGAGGACCTTACCCGGGTCTTCCCCGGCCTCAACCCTCTTCTTGAACTCGTAGTACTTGTCTGCGAGCACCTTTCCGCAGGTGAAGCACCTGACGGGGACTATCATTTTTCACACCTCAAAGGGTTAAAGGAAAGGCATCAGCGGTATGACTTCTGCCTCTTGGCCCTCGGACCCTTGGTTGAGCGGTTGGGCTTGTGGGGCTCGGTTCTCCTGCTGTCGCCGACGAGCATTGTCCTGTCGTACTTCATAAACTTTTCCTTCAGGTTCATGTCGTTGGTCCACTCAACGAGGGCCCTGGCTATGGCAACTCTAGCTGCCTCAGCCTGGCCCATGAAGCCTCCGCCCTCAACCTTGACGTCTATGTCAACCTTGCTGACGATCTCTTCACCTGCAAGGATGAGCGGCTCCATGATGGTGAAGCGCGCTATCTCCGGCTCGATGATCTCGACGGGCTTGTGGTTGATCCTGACGCGGCCCTTTCCTTCCCTTATAGTGGCCCTCGCAACGGCCGTCTTCCTCTTACCAGCAGTCTGGATGACCCTCATTTTTCTCACCTCAGAACTTTCCACCGAGGAACTTCGCGACCTCTCCAACGGTAACGTACTTCGGAGTGGCAAGCCTCGACATGTGGGCCTCGCTTATGGTCTCGAACTCCTTGCCCTCGAACTCCTTGGGAACTCCGACGTAGACCTTGAGCCTCTTGAAGGCCTTCCTTCCGCGGTCGGTCTTCCAGGGGAGCATGCCCCTAACAGTTCTCCTGACGATCTCGTCGCTCCTCTTCGGATAGAACGGACCCCTCCTCGGGTTGGTCCTGGTTCTGAGCTCGGTCCTCTGCTTGTACTTGGCGAAGATGTCCTCCCTGTTGCCGGTGATGATGGCCTTTTCGGCGTTGACGATGACTACCTCCTCGCCCTCGAGGAGCATCTTGGCGACCTTCGAGGCGAGCCTTCCGAGTATGAGTCCTTCAGCGTTAATTATCCTCATGGCCCATCACTCCATTATGATTACTCCACTACCCTTCGGGTTTCTCTCCATAAGCTCCTCAATGCTTATGGCCTCTCCACCGGCCTCGATTATCTTCCTCCTGGCTGCCTCGCTGAACTTCCAAGCTGCAACGACGACCTTGTGCTCAAGCCTTCCTGCACCGAGGACGCTTCCCGGGACGATAACAACATCGCCATCCTTGGTGTAGCGGTTGATCCTGCTGATGTTCACCTCAGCCCTCTGCCTCCTGGGCTTCTCAAGGCGCCAGGCGATGTCCTTCCATATCTTGACTCCTTCCTCGTTTGACTTTTTCCTGAGGGTGCGGATGAGCCTTCTCAGGTTAATATCGGTCGGTCCAGTTCTCTTAACCATGAACATACCTCCTCACAGCTCTCGCAGGGAAACCGACAGTCGGACGGGGTGAGCGTAATTATGGTGCGGGGGCGGGGATTTGAACCCCGGAACCCCTACGGGACGGGACCCTGAATCCCGCGCCTTTGGCCAGGCTCGGCTACCCCCGCGTCAGTCGGCTAATTTATGGAGCTCGTTTATAAATCTATCGCTCTTCCTCATGAGTATTTTGAGCGCTATGCTCACGATTTCCTCAACGGGAAGTTCACCGTTCGTTTCGACGGTAAACACGAATGAACCGGGCACTATCTCCTCTCTGATCCCCCTACCCATGTGCTCCTCGAACTTCCTGGGCAGGTAAAAGGCCTTTATCGTGGTTATGACTATCTCCTCATCACTCTCCTCGACGGGGAGTCCGCGCCTCTCAGCGAGCTCTTTGAGCTCCTCCCAGTCGGGAACGTCTTTGCTGACGTGTATCTTGGTCAGGTACTTGTAGTACACGAAGCCCGGTTGCCACTTGGCGTGATCCTTTCCGCGGCCGAGCCTCGCATAAGCGTTGAACGTTAGTCTCTGACCTTCTGCGAGCTTTACTATGGGGATGTTCGGGTTGGCGGGCTTTACATCTCCATCGCTACTCTTGAGGTCGCCCGAGTACACCATGCCAGGGCCCTCAGCCTCAAGCGAGAGGGTAACCGTGTAGTCATCAAGCTCAAGGGCATCGAGCGAGAACCTCTCATGAGGAGTCGTGAGCGGTATCATGGCAAGCCTGTGCGCTATTATCTCGTCGAAAAGTGCAGAATCGTTCTCTAGGAACTCGACCTCATCAACGGCAAAGGTTGGGACTTCCGAGAGAATAGTCCTTCTAAGGGCGTTCGCGAACGGTACATCAACGCCGCTGACGATGAACTTTATTGAGTCGGGCCTCTTCTCAAGAATCTTGAACTCTACCATTGGCATCACCAAAAAAGAAGTTGTAGGGGATCAGACGCGCCTGCCCCTTCTCCCGCCCTTCGGCCTGGTACCGTCGTGCGGGATCGGGGTGACGTCCTCAACCCTTCCAATCCTAAGGCCGGCCCTGGAGAGGGCCCTAATGGCTGCCTGAGCACCTGGTCCCGGGCTCTTGCTCTTGCTTCCTCCAGGGGCGCGGACCTTGATGTGGACGCCGGTGATGCCCTTCTCCATGGCCTCTTCGGCGGCCCTTCTCGCGGCTATCATAGCAGCATACGGTGAGGGCTCGTCCCTGTCGGCCTTGACGACCATACCACCGCTCCACCTGGAGATGGTCTCGGCCCCGGTGAGGTCCGTGATGTGGATGATGGTGTTGTTGTATGAGGAGTAGATGTGGGCGACACCCCACTTCTCCTTCTTCTTTATGTTAACCTGAGTGGTCTGCTCCTCGCTCATGCCTCACCACCCTGCTTAGCCTGTTCGATAACCATCCTCTCGGGGTGGCCCTCCTTGGCGAAGGGTGAGCCCTTGGCGTAGGTTATCGTGTCCTCCTCCTCGCGGAGGACGAGGTAGCCAGGAGAGCGGATGACCTGACCGTTAACCTCGATGTGGCCGTGAACGATGAGCTGCCTAGCCTGCTTCATAGTCCTGGCGAGGCCCTTCCTGTAGACGATGGTCTGAAGCCTCCTCTCAAGGACGTCCTCAACGGTGAGCGAGAGAACATCATCGAGGACTGCATCGGCCGGAAGAAGGCCAAGCCTGTAGAGCCTCTGGAGGAGCTGCTGCCTCTCGATTTCGGCCTGCTTTCCACGGGCCGCAAGGAGCCTTCTAGCCCTACGCCTGAACTCCTTGAGCTGGGTCTCGTGGCGCCAGAGCTCCTTCTTGTTCTTGAGGGCGTAGTTCCTCTTCAGAACCCTCTCGCGGTCAAGCCTCTCCTTAATCCACGGGTGAGAGGGAGTTTCGTACTTCTTCCTCTGCCTCTTCGGGTCTCCCATTTACACCACCTCACTTCTTCCTTCTGCTCACACCGACGGTTGTACCGTGCCTGAAGTTGGACCTGGTCCTCTGTCCCCTGACAGGGAGACCGAGCTCGTGCCTTATACCGCGGTAAGCCCTGATCCTCCTGAGCCTGTTGACATCCTCACGCCAGGCCATAACGAGCTTGGCAGTGATGAGGTGCATGTCCTTGCCAGTCTCGTAGTCCTTCGGCCTGTTTACGGCCCAAGCGGGTATTCCGTGGGCGACCGGGTCAGCGAGTATCTCCTCGATCTTCTTCACCTGCTCGTCGGTGAGGTAACCTGCCTTCATGAACGGGTCTATTCCTGCAACCCTGAGCACCATTGTGGCGAAGTTTATGCCGATGCCCTTTATGCCCGTAAGGGCCCACCTAACCTGCTTATGTCCGTCTATATCCACTCCCGCAACACGGACGATGTGCCTAAAGTTCTCGGTCATTACGAATACACCTCCACATCCCTTTGAAACGATAAGGGATTTTGGCGCCGGGACGGGGATTTGAACCCCGGTGGCCATACGGCCACGGGCTCTCAAGGCCCGCGCCATCCCAGGCTAGGCGATCCCGGCATACACCCGATAGCCGCTCCCCTTCGCGAGCTCTCTCACTTCGGTGAAAGTCTCATCCATGAGGGACTTAATATACTTTGCCCCCTGCTTGGTCTTGATGACCAGCTGGAGGTAGCCACCATCGTTCAGATGCCGTGGAGCGTTTATAACTATTTCCCTCAGGACTTCCTTCCCTGCGTGCACAGGGGGGTTCGTGATTATGGAGTCGAACTTTTCTCCAGCGACCGGTTCGTAGAGACTCCCCCAGCGAACCTCTGCGTTCCTAACGCCGTTGATTTTTAAGTTTTTCTTCGCTATGCTGACCGCCCTGCGGTTTACATCAGTCATGACGACATAATCCACAAAGCGAGAGGCAACGATGCCTATGGGACCGTATCCACAGCCGAGGTCAAGGACCCTCCACCCTGGCTGAAGAACCATGCTCTCGATGAGGAGTTCCGTTCCCCTGTCGAGCCTGCCGAAGGAGAAAACCCCGCTCGCTGTGATGAACTTGAAACAGTGCCCTCTAACGCAGACTTCGATAGTCTTCGTCTTCAGCGGAGTGCTCGGCTCTTCTGAGTAGTAGTGGCTCATGGTCGGGGATTCGATAAGGGGTTTATAAAGGTGAAGGAAAGCTAAACTCCCCGTATTAGATTCCACGCAATAGCTGCACCCAACACCGCAACAAGGAGGAGGACAAGGAAGCCAAGCTTCCCCCGCTTCGGGAATAGATAGGCCTCAACGGTACCAAAGGCGGCACTCTGAGCGGACAGTAGAAGAAGGTCTTTGAAGAGCTGATCGTTTCTGCCCAACCTCAAAAGTTCATCGACCATCTCAATGGAAGAACTTTCTACAATGTGTCCCAGGAGGTAAACACCAACCAGCAAACCGGCACCGAACAGAGAGGTCTGTATAATCCACAGGCCGAGGTCCCTAGCCGATGTTACCGTCCATTCCTTCCCAGAGGCGAGAGCATACAAAGTGAAGGGAATGTCTAATATCCACTGCACCATGAGGAGGAAGATAGGGATAAACGAAAAAATTTCCAGAAACATGGCGACCACGGAAATTGCCGCCCCCACAACGTTTCCGGTCAAAAAGAGGGCCATGCCGAGCAGATACCAAACGATTATGTGATGACCAATTATTTCCTGTACATCCTTCACAAACCTGTCCCTGCCCCAGTTCTCCTCGAGGATTACGTGGAGCCGCTTAACGTCTTCCCTCCGATAGCCGTGCTTCTCAAGATAGCGGCCGATGAAAAAGAGAGCAGAAACTCCGAAGAGCGGGAGAAGTGCAAACATCGTCACGAGCAGTCCAGCATCTATGGTTTCTCTACCACTGCGGGCCCCCAAAAAGAGGAGGGCCATTAATATGGAAATCATACCAACAACGGTCTCAATTACCAGCTTGAGGCCCTTCCTCCCCTCCATGAAAAGCACCCCAAAGAAGGGAAAGAGAAATCACTCTTTCTCCTTCCACAGCTTGGGATACCAGTCCCTCGGCATGAAGACCTTGTCCACATCGACCGCTATGCCCTTGCTCTTCTGGAGCATCTCACCGGTTGTCATCATGGCTTTGCCTAGTGCAACAAGCTCGTCCTTGAGGGTCATTATTGCAACGAGGTCTCCCTTCTTTATTCCCTTGTGGAGCTTGACTACGCCAGGAACTGCTAAATCAGCGCCGTGAGTAACAGCGGCAACTGCAGAGTCCCTTATCCAGACCTTGGGCAAATGTTCTACTGCCTTCTCCATCGGCTGGATTGCCTTCCTGAAGTACTCCTCAACCCCGTCCTCCTTCCAGAAGTGGTAGTAGTCCACGAGGTCATGGAGCGTTACGAGGGTCTCATCCTCCTTGAAAGGGCCACTTCTCGTTCTCCTGAGCTCGGCCATGTGGGCACCGACCCCGAGGGCGAGGCCGAGGTGGTGTATGAGCGAACGGATGTAGGTTCCAGCCTCGACTCCAACCCTGAAGAGAACGTCCCTGCCCTCTATCTCCAGCACGTCTATGTAGTAGACCTTCCTCGTCCTGAGCCTCCTCTTTACCGCACTCCTCAGCGGCGGCCTCTGTATTATCTCTCCCTGGAACTCCCTCATAACGGCGAGTATCTTGTCCTCGGGAACGTCGCCGTGGAGGTGCATCAAAGCCACGTACTCCTTTCCAGCTGGCAGAAGGGCCTGCACAACCCTTGTTGCTCTCTCCAGGGCAACCGGAAGGACTCCACTGACCTTCGGATCTAGCGTTCCACCGTGTCCTGCCTTGTTAAGGTTCAGTATCCTCTTGACCCAGGCGACGACCTCGTGGCTCGTCGGCCCGGGCGGCTTGTCGAGGTTGATTATGCCGAACTGGATGTGCATCTCGATTGGCCGTTTCTCCGGCGGAAAGCCCCACTTCGGATTCGTCTCGGCCTTCTCGTCCTTCACAACCACTTCCCTCTTGATGTCAGCGGGAAGGATCCTCCTCACTTCGTCCCTCGCCATGATCATCACCAATAAGCGTTATCGGTCTAAGTTTGTTCCCCGCTTTATAAATCCACCTAATATCTGAAGCGGTATGTAAAGACGGGCCAGTTGGGCAGGTATTTAACGAGCTTCAGGTAGCCGGGCACAAAGACCTCACGCTTGTTCTTTTTAATGCCGTTAAGCACCGCATCGGCTACCCGCTCAGGTTCGATTGACCCCCTGGGAATCTTACCCTTCCAGAACTCGCTCTTCACCTGCTTGGGATAGACTCTAATCGTGCTTATTCCCAGCTCCGCCAGCTCCTTCTCTAGGTTCACAGTTAGATAATGGAGCGCACCTTTGGTGGCGCAGTATGAGGGGATCTCAGGGACATTGACAAAGGCAACGCCGCTTATTACAAAGACGACCTTTGAGCCCTTCCCGAGAAACGGGAGGAGCTCCTTCGTAAGCCAGATGGGAGTAAAGACGTTTACTCTGAATATGTTCTCAAGCTCTTCACTGGAATGCTCCAGGAGGGGCTTTCTGATGGCGTAGCCAGCGTTGTTTATGAGCAGGTCGAGCTTTCTTATTCCCATACTAGCTAAAGCATCCCTGATTTTGGCCGGAGCTTCCGTGTCGGAAAGGTCAGCAGCTATGTAATCAAAGCTTTTCAGGGCCTTGGATAGCTCCCTGAGCTTATCCTCTCTCCTCGCAACACAGATTACGTGGTAGCCCTGCCTAACAAGCCTCTCTGACAGTGCCCTCCCAATGCCGCCGGTGGCGCCAGTAATTAGGGCAGTCTTCATAACCTCTCACCAAAGTTTATGCCCAGAACAGGGCTATAAAATCTTGGGATACAAAAGGCAGAACAAAGAACCAGAACCGAGAATGAGAATTGTGAGGGGAAGGCCCCTCACTCGAGGCTGATTCCAGCCCCCTCGAGGGCAGCCTTGATCTCCTCGTCGGAAGCGCCGCGCTGAATGTTGACCTTTTCCGGAAGGGGCTCGAGGTGCTTGACGTTCATCCTCCTGCGCTTGACCTTGTTGAGGCCAGCACCGGTAACGAGGACGAAGTTCTTGTCGATTATGTCGGCAACGACGACCTTCTGTCCAGCCCTCCTTCCGGCGATAACGACGGCAATCCTTCCAACCTCAATAGCTGGCATTCATCCCACCTCCTTTTCTTTTTCATCCTCCCCCGCGTCACCGCTGGGGGAAAGGTGGTCGATGGCGGCCTTCACAATCGCGAAGACGCCATCGGGGCCCCAGTGGGCCGTGTTAATAATCAAGTCATAAATGGACTTGTCCTCGATGTCGATTCCGTAGAGGTTTAAATACCTTTTCCTGTTCTGCTTCTCCCTCTCGGCTATCTTAACGAAGGCCTCCTCAACGGAGATGCCTTCCCTCTTGGCAACCCTCTTGGCGCGCTCCATTATCGGAGCGTCAAGCCAGATTTTCAGGTCAGCATTCTTGACCATCCAGCCAGCGAGGCGGCCTTCAATAACGACGTTGCACTCCTTGGCTGCCTCGATCTGCCTTCTGTCAATTTCCCTGTCTATCTCAGGGTGTAGCTCCACGTACTTCTGAAACTCCTCGAGGGTCATACCCATTTCCTTGGCCATCTGTCTGAATATAAGCCCGGCGTAGACGTGCTTGAAGCCGTAGTGCTTGGCGAGGTTCCTGCAGAGGGTTGTTGTGCCGGACCCTGCCAGACCGCTGACGGTTATGACGAGGCAGCCCTTGGGCATTCCGCACCACGTCAGGCAGTGATTGAAGCCCTAACCTGGGCCTTCATGACCTTCCTCATGCAGCTCGGGCAGAGGTTCGGGTAGGGCCTCTCGGGCCTCTTCTTGGTCTTCGGAAGCTTCCTGAGCTCGCTAGGCCTGCCGCGCGGGACGCCGTTGAGCGGCCTGCCGCACATAGCGCAGTGGGCTATCTTTGGCTTCCTTCTCTCGAAGTGGATGACGGTCCTTCCACCGGGAGTCCTGACGTACTTCCTCCTCCATGACCTTGACCTGTACATGGGCTTCATACTCTCACCTCGCAACCTCATTTTGCAGAGCGTTTTTAAATTTATCCCATATTAAGGAACTTCCTCAGTATCATACCGACCGCGTAGCTGGTCAGGAAGTACCAGCCGACGTATCCGAGCTGGTCGGGCGGCAGCGCCGAGTGCTGCCAGCTGTGGAACCAGTCAAAGAGGAAGAAGTTGAAGGGGGCTTTGACTATTCCAACCTCGACGTACCAGCGCCTGAGCCACGCGAAGAATATCCAAAATACGGGAAGCGTCAGGAACATTGGGATCATCTGCTGCTGCATAAGTTCACTCTGCATCTTCATAAGCTCCATCTGCTTCTTTTGAACTTTTTTAAGCTTCTTTTCGTCGCCACTCTTCTGAGCTTCACGCATCTCCTTCTGGAGCTCTTTGGCAAGCTTCTGCATGTGCCTCTGCTTCTCAATATCCGTGAAGAAGTAGTAGATCAAAGTGTAAGTCCCGCCGATTATTGCCCCAGCTACCGTAATGACCCACATGGGATGGTAGCCAGTTATGAACGGTCCAAACAGGTTGTCAAGGAACGCGTATATTCCCTCAAGCATACTCACTCACCGCCAGATCGAGTACTTTAACGAGCTCGTTTACGGCCTCTTCAAGACCTTTATCCTCGTGGTTTTCAATGATTTTGATAAGCGCGTTAGAGTGCATTGCGTACGCTATGGCCGCGGCCCTGTTGAGATCCTGATGCCTCGCTATCTGCTCCTCGGTCTCAACGTCCCTATCCCTCTTGAGGTCACGCAGGCGCCTTCCGAGGATTTCACTCGGGGCAGCCTCAATAATGACTATAAAGTTCGGATTGAGGATTTCTATAACCTCCCTTGGAAATCCGAGAAGGTATCCAGCGGGGGTCCGGATAGTCGCGTGGGTATCGAGCAGAACGGGTTCTTTCCTGGCAATCTCAACAATCCTCTGGGCGACTTTAAGCTGAAGTTCCTTCTGGGTCAGGGGGTCAAGCTTTCTCATCTCGTCCCTGTGCTTCACAAGCCCCATATTGACGGCCTCTTCGAACATCAGATCCCCAAAATTGACGAGTCTAAACTTGGCTCGGGTCTTTTTGAGGGCCAGCTTCGTTATGGTGCTCTTGCCCACACCTGGAATACCCGTGATCACGACAACAAACGGCATGGCTCTCACCCAGAGGACTCAAAGATTTACTCCAAAAGGATACAGAAAAACGAGCTTAAAAGGTTTTGCAAAAAGGAAAGGGTCACTTGGCGAAGAACTTCCTGAGTGCAGGGAACATCTCGGTGGCCTGTTCCCTGGCTATCTCCTCGTAGAACCTGTAGAGTATACCTACCGTCAGGAGAATTCCTGTTCCAGTACCGAGAGCACCGAGGAAGTCCGCCAGCACTGCCACGAGGGCTATGGTGAAGGAGCCCCAGAATGTCACGTATGGAATGTACCTCTGAAGGACCCTCTCGAGGATTCTTGGATCCCTCCTGAAACCGGGTATCTGGAGACCAGCGTTCTGGAGCTGCCTTGCAATGCTCCTAGCGTCAAGGCCCGTGAGCTCAACCCACAGGAATCCAAAGATCAGCGACCAGAATATTGTCATTAACGCGTACACCAGCGCCCTCACTGGGTCGTTGATCACGTGGAAGATGTCCCTGGGCGGGTAGAGGTATATGACGAAACCACCGACTGGATTGCCTGCGCTGTCGAACTGGCCAAGGATTGGGTGGCCGTAGTTGGCGAGGAGCCTAGCCCAGAGCTGTATGTTGGCGTAGAGTGCCATAGTAAGGATGATCGGAATGTTGCTGACGTACATGAACCTTATCGGATACCTGCCGCGGACAGTAACACGGCCGTAGCTGAGGGGTATCTCGACGCGCATGCTCTCCAGATAGACGACCACGAGGAAGACCACTATCGTTCCAATCAGCTTTACGATGTCTGGAAGGGTTCCACCACGGTATATTGCGCCGCTTATGTCCCCTTTGAGGATGTGCTGAATGAAAGCAGGAATCGCACCGACCAGGGCAGGTTCTCCGGTGAGCGGGTCTATGTACTGGTTGCTCTGAACGGGAGCCAGGGATTTGTAGATAACCGTCTGGGAGACACCCGCAGCAATGAAGAGGCTGATACCGCTTCCGATGCCCCACTTGCTCACCAGCTCGTCCAGGAGTATGAGCAGTGTCGAGGCTAGACCGAGCTGGAGAACGATGAGGAGTGCAAGGCCTATTCCAATGTAGATCGGCCCGTTGGGGATTGAAACGGTCTGGAACGCACCTATTCCGGTGTTCACCTTACCGAAGGCACCGGCGAATACATAGATGAACGCCTCGAAAAAGCTCATGAACACGGCGAATACCCTTTGGGTGGCCTGGTAAAAGCGCCTGTCCTCGGGATTTGAGAGGTCGAGCCTAACTATCTCAGAACCAACGAGAAGCTGCATGATTATACTGGCGGTAACGATTGGACCGATACCGAGGGTCAGGAGCGAGCCGCTCCTACCTGCGAGCACGAAACGGAGTGTTGCAAAATAATCCTGAACCTGCTGGGGTATTCCATAGAGGGGTATCTCGGCCAGAACGAAGTAGAGCAGCAGGGCAATCCCTGTCCACATGAATTTTTCCTTTAGGGGAACGTGCCTCTTGGGCCTTTCAACTTCTGGGAACCAGCGTTCGATGGCGTAGACTACTTCCCGGACTCCCATCTTCAACACCTGTGGGATTGTTAAAAGTTAAAGAAGACAGTCAGGCGAGGAGAACCTCGCCGCCAGCAGCCTTGATCTTCTCCTCTGCCTTGGGGGTAACGTAGTAGGCCTTCACGGCGAGGGCCCTTGTGAGCTTACCTGTGCCGAGTATCTTGTCAACGCCGAGGGCAGTCGCGTCGAAGACGAGCTTTCCGTCCTCCTCGTATATTATGCCCGCATCCTTGAACAGTTCAAAGTTCTCGTCTATGTCGTTGAGGTTTATGACCTTCGGGATGTACTGAACTGCTTTCGGCCTGTGGAAGCCCCTCTTACCGAGCCTGTCCGGGGCGTACTTGATGGTCCAAGTCCACTTCTGGTCCTTCCTCTTACCGGTGCCCGCCATACCGCGGCCACCCTTGCTTCCACCGCCGCGGTGCTTCTTCTTGCAGCCCCATCCGTGAGTGTGACTTCCGCGGAGCTTCCTAACCTTCTTCCTCCTCCTAATCATCTCTCGCCACCTCAGAGCATTCTCTCAATGAGCTCGTTTATCTTCTCGCCGCGGTAACCGAGTGCTCCGCCCTCCTTGAAGGAGCGCTTCTTGCTGCCCTTAAGGCCGCCCCTCGGCGGGTGGAGCCTGAAGACCGGCTTGATGTTCGGCAGATCCCTGAGCTTCATCTCGCCGTTGACGACCTTCTCGGCGAACTCCTCGATCGTCATGCCGAGCTTCTCCTTGACGTACTCGTCGGTTATCGGCTTGTTTCCTATGAGTCTGCCCCTCTTCCTGAGGAGCTTGGCTAGGGTCTCCTTGTCGATCTCGCCCCAGGTTATGTAGTCCTTGACCTTCTGAATCATTCCGCGGTAGCTCGGGGTGTCGTCAACTATGACAAGGTGGTTGATCCTGTGGAGGCGGAGCATGGCGAGGGTGTCTCTCACTTCACCCCTCGCCCTAATCCCGCTCCTAAGCCTGATGAGCGCAAGCTTTGCCATCTTCTCTCACCTCACTCAACCTCGAAGGTCGTGGGCATCGCCCTACCCACGACGATACCGTAGCGCTCGATGTCCTCGGGCTTGATGGCAACGCGGTTGGTGTTGTAGAGGGCGTTGAACACTGCCTTCGCGAAGTTGACGGTGGTTCTAGTCTCACCGAGGGTCTGTGACCAGACGTCCTGAACGCCGGCCAGCGTGAGTATCTTCTTGCCCACGTCACCGATAACGAGGCCGAGGCCACGCGGTCCGGGCATGAGCTTGACGCGGACGCTGCCTTCCTTCCCCTCGACGGCGAACGGAATTGAGTGCGGCCTCCTGCACCTGCACTCCCAGCTTCCACAGCCGCGCTTGATCTCGATGATGTTCATCTTGGCGTAGTTGATGGCCTTCCTGATGGCTATACCGACTTCCCTTCCGTGGCCGATTCCAAGGCCGACGTAGCCGTCCCTGTTGCCAACGGCAGCGAGAACCCTGAACCTGATCCTCCTGCCGCTGTCGGTCATTCTCACCGTGAGGGCTATGTCGAGTACTTCCTGGTTCTCCCTGAGGTTGACCTCCGGAAGGAGGACGTCAACGATCTCGGGCTCCTTTATCTGGTAGCCCTTCCTAAATATCTCGTGAATGTCAGTGATCTGGCCTTCCTTAACGAGCCTGCCGAGCTTGGTCTTTGGTTCCCACTCCTCAAGAACCCTCTGGGCTATCTCTCTCGGGTCGCTCATTCTCTCGCCCCCTCAAACTTCTCGATTATCTTGGCCTTAACCTCTTCAAAGTGCTCGGGGAGCTTCTCGGGCTCAAGGCCCTTGACGAGATATCCAGAGAACTGCTTCCTGTAGAGGGCCTCGTCCTCCTCCTTGAGGGCCTTGGCGTAGTTGGCTATGTGCTCGCCGTTTATCCTGTAGTCCTCTGGATAGATCTCCTCGCTGTGCGGGACGTTTAAACCAGCATCAACGGCACCCTTGAGGACCGCGAAGATGCTCGAACCCCTGGTCGGCGGGTGGAGACCTATGTCGAGGATGGCCTCCTCTATACCCGCCTGCTTGGCCTTGTAGCCGATGAGGAGACCGAGCAGGTAAGCGCTAGGAGTGTTTCCTCCGTGTCCCTTCCAGCCGAAGTCCCTCATGAGCTCCCTGGTGTGAGCTGAAACGAGCGTTTTGTCTCCCTTCGGGTCGTAGACAACGATCTGAGCAATGTGGTGGTTGAGGGTCTTCCTCACGACGAGCCTCGGCTTCTTGCTCTTGAGGAGCTTGAGCCTCTTGTGATAGTTAGTCTTACCCTCTCTCCTCCTTCTGAACGGAACCCTATACCTCGGTCCGTGTGCCATCTCTCTCACCTCACTCCTTCAAAATACCGTGCTCCTGCATGAACATGTAGAGCTGCCTCTTGTTCTTGAACTGGCCGCCCTTGGCACGGATGTAGAGCCTCCTATAGGTGTGGGCATCGAGCTTGCCCTCGGCCTTAAGCTTCCGGAGCTCCTTCCTGAGGGCCCTTATGGTCATCATCCAGACTTCCTTCTTGCCCATCCTGGCGGTCTTCTTGCCCTTCTTGCTTCCTGGACCACGGTGGCGGCCCTTCTTCCTGGCCTCCTGGAAGGCCCTAGCCCTGGCCCTGCTCTGGCCCTTGATAGGCTTCTTCTTGATGACGCCGTCGTGGATGAGCCTCTTTATGTCCTCCCTCGTTATGGCGGCAGCAACGTCCTCAATCCTCTCGGGGTCGATCCATATCCTGTTCTCGCCACACTTCAACAGCTCGGCTGCAATTCTCCTCTGGGTCTTGAGCATGATCATCACCTCACGGGTTGAGAACCTTCACTCCGAGCTCCTTGGCTCTGGTGAGTATCATCTCTCTCTTCCTGGCGCCGACTGTTCCCGCTATCCTGGCGGCCTGCCTGGTCGGGTCTATGGCCTCAAGATCCTTGACGTTGTGGACGAGGACTTCCTCGTAGCCGCTCGGGTGGAGCCCGCGAACTGCTTTGGGTGAGCTCCATCCGATGCTCGGTGAGCGCGGCTTGCCCTTCTTCTTGAGCCTCATCTTGCTGTCGATTCCCTTAGGCCTTCTCCACTTCGGGTCGTTCTTGAACTTCGGGTACCTCCACCACTCCTGGCGGAGGAACCTTGGCTTCTTCCTCTTGAGCTTGGCCCTTATCCTCAGGAGTCTCGCCTTTTCGTTCATCTCTCACACCTCACCATCAGAACTTTATCGGCTTGCCAGCCTTCTCAACTATGTAGATACCGTCCTGGAAGACACGCCTGTCCCACTTGGTTATCCTCGTGGCCTGCTCGATGTTCGCAGCTGTCTGACCGACGGCTTCTTTGTCAATGCCCTCAACCTCGATCTCGCTTCCCTTGACCTTGACGGTAACACCCGGAAGGATCTTGGCCCTCCTCGGGTTCTTCTCACCGAGGAAGTTCTCGATGACAACCTCATCGCCCTGAACCTTAACGGTCATCGGGAAGTGGCTGTAAACCACTTTAAGCCTGTACTTGAAGCCCTCGGTAACGCCCTTGATCATGTTGTTGATGTGGGCCTTGAATGTTCTCACGATGGCGACGTCCTTCTTCCTTGGAAACTCCTTGTAGATGACGACCTTACCGTCCTCGGTGAAGATTTGAACGCCGGGGTACTTGAGCTCCCTCTGAAGCTCTCCCTTCGGCCCCTTGACCTTGACGGTGTTACCCTCGACGGTGACCTCGACTCCCTCTGGTATCTCAATCTCCTCACGAATCCAAGCGTCCACCGGCATTTTTCTCACCTCAGTAGACGTAGGCTATCAGCCTGCCGCCGATTCCCTTTTCGAGCGCTTCCTTGTGGGTCATAACACCCTGGGACGTTGAGACGATGAGGATACCGAACTCGAAGGCTGGAAGGAACCTCTTCTCCCACTTCTCGTAGTCCCTGGCCTTGACCGGGAAGCGCGGCTTTATTGCGCCGGCCTTGTTGATCTTACCTATGAGCTGAACCCTGTATATACCAGCCCTTCCGTCGTCGATGAGCTCGAACTCGCCGATGTAGCCGTTCTCGAGCATAACCCTGAGAACCTCACCGATGAGCTTCGAGGCGGGCTTGATGTAGACCTCCTTCTTCCCAACTCTCTCGCTGTTCGTTATGTGTGAAAGCGCGTTTGCCAGAGGGTCAAGCAGAGTCATCTTCTCTCACCTCACTCATACTTCTTGAAGCCGAGCTTCGGGGCGACCTCGCGGAAGCAGTGCCTGCAGAGCATAAGGCCGTGTATCCTGATTATCGGCCCGTACTGGCCGCAGCGCATGCACCTTCTCGCTCCCTTACCAAACTTCCTCGGCTTCCTCTTGTTGTAATCGGCCTTCGCCATCTCACAATCCCTCCACCTTAGCCTTGAGCTCTTCCATAGCGAAGACTATACCCTCTTCCTTAGTCAGCTTGTGCTTGGTCGGTATCTTCCTCCTCTGCCTCTTCCTCTTGGCGACCCTAAACCCTGGCCTCTCGAGGGTGACGCAGACATCCATACCGAAGATACCGATCTCGGGGTCGTACTCGACGCCCGGTATGTTGATGTGCTCCTGGATTCCAAAGCAGAAGTTTCCGTGCTCGTCGAAGTTGCTCGCTTTGAGCTTTCTGTCAACGGCCTCAAGGAGCCTGTCGAGCATCTGGTAGGCCTTCTCTCCACGGAGGGTGACCTTGACCGCTATCGGCTCGCCCCTCCTGATTCCGAAGTCCCTGTTGGTCTGCTTGGCCCTCCTCCTTATCGGCTTCTGGCCGACGAGCTGCTCAAGCATGGTCTCGGCCTTGGTGAGCCTCTCACCGCTCTCGCCAACACCTATGTTTATCGTGACCTTGGCTATCCTCGGCTTCCTCATCGGGTGAGCTTCCCAGTCAGCCAGGATTGCCTCTCTGTTGATCTGCATCTCATCTCACCTCTCACGGAAGGGAAATCTCAGGCTTGTCCTTACCAATGACGAAGGCGTACTCCTTCAGGGTGTCGAAGAGCTCGCCGTTCTCGTCCTCGATTGTAACGACGTCGGGCCAGCCCATCGGGAACTGCCTGACCTCGACGATCTTACCCTTTCTGGCAACGTTCTTACCCTGGGTAACGAAGACGTAGGCACCGACCTCGAACGGGAGCACCTTGACTATCTGCCTCTCCGGAACCTGCATTATGACAGTGTAGGAGGTCTTGTAGGCGTCCTTCTCGGCAAGGCTGACGAGGTGGTTGCTTCCGTCGTGGAGGTTTAGCTGAACCTTAGCGCCCTTGACCATCCTCTTGTTGTCGATCCTGAAGGGCTTGAGCTTGGCCTCTTCCTCGCTTATCGGGTGGAGTATAAGCTTGCCTATCCTGTTCGGGAGAACCCTGTAGTGCTCACCCGTCTCTGGGATTGAGACGACGTCCATGATTCCAACGGGGAACTTGTAGTCCTTCCTGACCCTGCCGTCAACGAGGATCTTGCCCTCGTTGAGGATCTTCCTGGCTTCCCTGGCGGTCTTGGCGTAGCCGAGGTAGTCCCTGACTATGTAGATCAGCGGTATGGAAGTCTTCATGCTGTGCGGACCCGGACTGGGCCTGACGGCCCACTTGTAAGCCTTCCTGTGAATGTACCAGGAAGTCGGAGCGGCAAGCCTCTTAAGGTGCCTCTTCGGACCCTTCCTCGCCATCAAGCAGCCCTCCTCTCAATTATCTTCTCTCTCTTTTCGTCTTCGAGGTTGAGCTCAACAATCATGACGTTCGAGGGGTGGAGCGGGTAGAAGACCTCGGTACCGTCGGTCTTCTTGTGGGTAACGCCCTCAACGTGAATCCTGTACCTCTTGAGGTCAACCTCCACGACCTTACCCTCGACGCCCTTGAAGTCACCGCGCATAACCTTGACCTTGTCGCCAACCCTAATGGGCAGGTTTCTCACTCCGTACTTCTCCCTAAGCTCCTTGCTGAGGGGGGCGCTCATTATCTTGCCCCTCAGGTGAAGGGGAGCGTTGTAGAGGAACTTCCTCTGCTTCCTCGGCTGCTTCATATCAAGCTTCATCTCATCTCACCTCACAGCACTATGCTCGCTATACTACCGAGCCTGACCCACCTCTCGGCGGCTTCCCTCGCTATTGCACCCCTGATTTCGGTTCCCCTCGGGACACCTTCGGGAGTGACTATCGCAGCCGCGTTGTCCTCGAACTTAACGCGCATGCCGTCGAGCCTCCTGTACTCCTTCCTCTGCCTGACAACGACGGCCCTGACGACCTGGTGCCTCATGTCGGGCCTTCCCTTCTTAACGGTGGCGACGACCATGTCACCAACGCCAGCGGCCGCGAGCCTCCTCCTGGTTCCCTTGTATCCAACGACGCCTATGATCTGAATGACCTTGGCACCGCTGTTGTCGGCAACCTTGAGGTAAGCACCTATCGGGAGGGCGCGCGTCGGCCTGACGGGGCTAATACCCCTGGTTGCACCAGCACCCTTCTTGGCCATGCATCACACCTCCTCAGCCCTCTCGGCCCTCTGGAGGACGGCCACGACGACCCAGCTCTTGGTCTTGCTTATCGGCCTGGTCTCGGCTATGAGCACTTTGTCGCCAACTTTAGCGTTGATGCACTCTGGGTTGTGGGCGTGAACCTTGCTCTTCCTGAGCTCGTATCTCTCGTATTTCTTGAGGTAGTGGTAGTACTGCCTCTCGACGACGACCGTCTTCTTGCCCTTGTCGCTAACGACTATACCCTCAACGTATCTACCGTGTATCTTGAGGTTCCCGTGCCAGGGGCACTTGGGATCGTTACAAACCTCAGCGGGAGGCTGAACCCTCAATCCAATCTCTCTCATTTCCGCCACCTCTTTTTGAGTCTCATCTCGGGTCTTCCCACCAGATCCTTTCCGTTGACACGGATTTTTTCATTGCCAAGGTCAAACTCGATCTCGACCACGTCCTTCGGGACTATCCAGACCCTATCTCCCACCAGGACGAGAGTGTTCCTCGTCTCATCAAGGACGTAGCCCTCGATGCCGACCAGCTCTGGATGAGATGCCCTTATAACCTTTGCTTTAAGGCCTATCAGCTCGTGCCAGATTATGTTTTTCCGGGTCACTCGACCTCTATGAGCTCCTCTGAAAATCCAAGCTCTGCCAGCAACTTCTTGACCCTGTCTCTGTGGTCTCCCTGCAGTTCTATCCTTCCGTTCTTTGCCGTTCCGCCGCATGCCAGCTTCGCCTTAAGCTTTTTTGCGATGTCCTCAAGGTCGAACTCCTTCTCATCTATGCCCTCGATTATGGTCTTGAGCTTGCCGTAGCGGGCCCTCTCCACGTAGACCCTTATCCTCTGCTGCTCCTTCAGGACCTCCTTAAAGAGCATCTCATCCAGAGGGTTCACAATCCTCGGCACCTAACCTCACCTTTTCTCCCTAAGCTTCTCCCTCTTTATGGTAAGCAGGCGCGCGATATCGCGCCTGAGGTTGCGGATGACCATGGGGTTCTCCATGGAGGCCCCCATGGTGAGCACGCCACGCTCCTTGGCCAGTTCGAGGCGGAGCTCCCTTATCTTCTTGTCGATCTCCTCGATGCTCATCTCCCTAATCTCACTGGGCTTCATTGGCGCTCACCTCTTCCTCAACGATCTCCTTAATCTCGATCTCATCCGGAAGCTTAGCGTCGGGCGGCATGATGGAGACCTTAACACCGATGACACCGAGCTTGAGCTGAGCCTGGGCGTAACCCCTGCTGACGAGGGTCTCGGCCGGGTTTCCGACCTTAGCGAGGTAGCCCTGGTAGAACCTGACGCTCTTGGCCCTCTCACCGGTGAGCTTTCCGCTGAGCCTTATCTCAACGCCACGAGCACCGTTCCTCATGATGGCCCTGATGGCAGAGTAGGCAGCCCTCCTGAAGTGGATGCCCCTCTCAAGGGCCTGGGCGAGCCTGACGGCCTGAACCTTGGCGTTGAGGTAGGGGTTCTTGATCTCCTCGACCTCGATCTGCGGGTTCTCAAGGCCGAACTGCTTCTCAAGGATCCTCGTGAGCTCCCTTATCCTCCTGCCACCCCTTCCGATAACGTAACCGGGGTTGGCGGCGAAGATGGTGACCTTGGTTCCGAGGGGAGTCTTCTTTATGTCGAGGCCGCCGTAGCCGGCCCTCCTAAGCTCCTTCTCGAGGAACTCGTCGATGAGCATCTCCTTAACGCCTTCCTTGATGAAGTACCTCTCGATCGCCAAAGGTCTCACCTCCTAATCTCCTCGACGACTATCTCTATGTGGGTGGTCTGCTCGTTGAACGGTGTGGCCCTACCGAAGGCCCTCGGGATGTATCCCCTGAGGACTGGGCCCCTGTGGGCTGCGGCGTGGATTATCTTAAGCCTGTCAACATCAAGGCCCTTCTGCTCGGCGTTGTTCTTGGCGTTGAGGAGTATCTTCTTGACTGCCTTGGCGACCTTGACCGGGTACCTTCCTGGGCCAAAGCCCTTGCCCGGCTTGTGGCCCTGGCTGTCGTTGAAGCGCTTCATCGGAACCGGCCTCTTCTTGGCTATGACGTCGTCGAGGTAGCGGAGAGCGTCGTTGAGCATCATGCCCCTTATCTCCCTGAGGAGCTCGACGCTGTGCTTGGGTGAAATCCTGAGGTCCCTTCCGCTGGCCCTCGCCATCCTCTCGGGGTCAAAATTTTGGAATGAGTAGGAAAACCTGCCCCTGCTCATCTAAACCACCTCACTTGACCGCCACGAACATCGAGGACCTTGTAGCACCGACACCAGGTGAGCCGTGCTGGACGACCTTCCTCGTCATGGCGAACTCGCCGAGGTAGTGGCCGATCATCTCCTCCTTGATCTCAACGGGAACGAACTCCTTTCCGTTGTAGACGTGGATGGTCATGCCCACCATCTCGGGGAGGACTATCATGTCCCTGCTGTGGGTCCTTATCGGCTTGCTGTACTTGCCCTTCTTAGCGAGCCTTATCTTCCTGAGGAGCTTCTTCTGCTCAGGTGAAAGGCCCCTCTTGAGGCTCCTCCTCTGCCTGCTCGGGAGGAGCTTTGCGAATTCCTCCAGTGACATGTTGAGAAGCTCATCAAGGGTGTAGCCCCTATACCTAAACTCCTTCTTTCTCGCCATCTTCATCACTTCCTCCTACCAGTTCTTCTCGCGGCTATGTGACCAACCTTCCTTCCGGGCGGAGCGCGCCTTGAAACGGTTGATGGCCTTCCAATGTGGTGCTCCTTACCACCGTGCGGGTGGTTGACGGCGTTCATCTTGACACCCCTCGGCTTCGGCCAGAACCTGTTCCTGGCCTTGGCTATGTAGTAGGCCTTTCCTGCCTTGACGATCGGCTTCTCAAGCCTTCCACCGCCGGCAACGACACCGATGGTGGCCCTGCACATCGGGTTGAAGGCCTTGAGCTCACCGCTCGGGAGCTGAACTATGACCTTGTCCTTCTCCCTGCTGACGACGAGCGCGTAGGTTCCTCCGGCCCTGACGTACTTTCCACCGTCGCCCGGAACTCCCTCGATGTCGTAAACGTAAGTACCCTCCGGGATCTTGGCGAGCGGAAGGGTGTTGCCGATTGCTATCGGGGCCTCGGGGCCGATGTAAATCTCCTGCCCGACGAGGACTCCCTCGGGGGCTATGATGAGCTTCTTGGTGCCGTCCTCGAACTTAACCCTCGCGACCGGGGCGGTCCTGCCCGGGTCGTGGAGTATCTCCTCAACGACGCCCCTGAGTGTCCTCTCCTGGACGAGGTTGAGCGGGACGTACCTAACGGCGCCCCTGTACCTGTGTGAAGGGGCCCTAAATGTGGTGGTTCCCTTACCTCTCCTCTGCTGGATCAGACTCTTTCCCATCTCACTCACCCCTTCAGAACAATCCCAATCTGGCAGCTATCTCACTTGCATCGTACTCAGGCTTGAGCTTCACGTAGGCCTTCTTCTCGCCCTTCATGGTCACGAGCGTGTTGACCTTCTCGACCTTGACGTTGAACATCTCTTCCACGGCCCTCTTGATGTCCTGCTTGGTGGCCCTCCTGTCAACTATGAAGGTGAGCTTGTTCTCCCTCTCGATGAGGGAGACGGCCTTTTCGGTAACGAGCGGCCTTATGATGACCTTGTACGGATCCATCTCTCATCACCCGTAAATCTCCCTAAGCCTCTCTATGGCACCCTTGGTCCAGATCGTAAGCCTTCCCGGGTGGGTACCCGGTGCGAGGTACTCAACGCCGAGGTTGTCAACAGTTACAACGTCAACGCCCGGGTGGTTCCTCGCTCCCTGGACGATGCCCTCGTTCTTGGCAACGACGATGAGCGGACCCTTGGCCTTCTTGTACCTCCTTCCGCGCATCTTGCCCTTTCCTGCCCTGATCTTGGTGTTCTTCTTGGCCCTCTCGATGTCGTCCCAGACGCCGAGCTTCTTGAATATCTCCCTGGTCTGGGCGGTCTTGAAGACCTTCTGCAGGTCGTCGGTAACGACGAGCGGGATCTGAACGACGTTGTCAACCACGTGACCCCTAGCCCTGACGAGGTCGTAGTTGGCCGTTGCAGCTATGGCGCTCATTATGGCGAGCCTTCTCTCCTTCTTGTTGATGTCCTCCCAGATTATCTTCTCGACCTTGGGCGGATGGGTCCTCCTTCCGCCAACGGCGAACGGGACGAAGGCGGCGAACCTCGGTGAGGTCTTTATCCTCTCAACCCTTGCCATTCCGTGGCCTTTTCCAATGTTCTCGGTGACGCGCCTCTTACCCGCCTGCGGGTCCCTTCCCTGCGGCTGAATCCTGTGAGTCCAGGAAGCGATGACAGCCCTCCTTATGAGGTCCGGCCTGAAGGGGGTGCTGAACACCTTGGGAAGCTCGATCTCTTCAACGGGCTCGCCTTCGAGATTGAAAACCTTGACCTTCATCTATCTCACCTCACTGCTTGGACTCCCTACTGACGTAGGTTATCTGCGGCCTCTCAACCGGCGGCCTCTTCTTAGGCGGCCTTATAGCCGGCCTGACCCTTATTATCCTCTTGAATGAGCCTGGAATCGTACCCTCGATCATGAGGAAGTCGCTCCTAACAATGCCGTAGTGCGGGAAGCCGCCCTTCGGGGTGATCTCGATCTCGTTTCCGTCGAGAACCAGCTTGCCGTTCTCACCTATGGCGATGAGCCTCTTGTTGAACTCGGTCCTGTGGTGGAAGCCCATCTGACCGGCCTGCGGAACGGTCCACATGACCCTTGCCGGGTGCCACGGACCGAGGTTACCGATGTGCCTGCCCTTGCCAGCCCTCTGGGCCTTGTGGAACTGCACCTTGACGCCCCACCTCTTGACCGGGCCCTGGGTTCCCTTACCCTTGGTGACGGCTATGACGTCGAGGAGCTCGCCCTCGTGGAGAACCTCCCCGGCGCGAAGCTCCTTGCCAATCTTCTCCTTGGCGTACTCAAACTTGGCCTTGACGTCGTCGCCACCGATGGCGTACTCCATAACCTCCGGCTTCTTCTTGAGGCCGATGAGCCAGGGCTGGGTGTGGACGAGAAGCCTGACGTCGGCTATCTCGCCATCGTTGACGAGGTCCTCAAGCTGGCCGAGCTTCGCCTGGAAGGCCTCCTCGTTGTAGTTCTTCGGCAGGGTCTTTATCCTCCTGGCCACGTTCTTGTGGAGGTCGTGGAACCAGACCTCGGTGGCCGTTTCAAGGCCGAGGTATCCCTGCTTGTAGGCCCTTATACCGTAGACGAAGAGCGGCGGAACCTCGACTATGGTGACCGGCACGAATATCTCCTTGCCCTTGGTGAGCCCTGGGCTGTCGTCGATCATGAGGATGTGGGTCATGCCAGCCTTGTAGCCAGCGAAACCGAGCATCCTGACTTCACTGTCCTTTGGCCAGCTCCTAATCCTGGGCACTATGCTCTTTGCCCTCTTCCTCGGGGAATATGCCAGTGAACCTCTCCTTGGCCTGTGTATTTTTCCCATCTCAATCCCTCCTTATGAGATTAAATATCGCGAGGGTTGCAAGCAATGCCTCCTCGGTGCGGACCGTTTCAGTCCGCTGATTTGGAATGGTGTTGAGGATTAGATGGAACTCAAACTTCTCCTCGCCGAGGAGCTCCATCACGCCTTTCCTCGGTGAGCCGAACACGAAACCGACCTCCCCCTCGAGCGGGGGGATCTCAACCTCTCTTATGTCGCGACCCTTCCTCGAGGTCGCGATGACCAGATCAAGCCCGGCCTTTTTAAGTGTTTTCGCCAGCGACTTCCTCGTGAGGTGAACCCTGTAGCCCCAGTAGTCCTCCGGTTTTGTCGGGACGACCCTCAGAGGTCTCGTCGAGACGATTTTGAACGTTGCGCGCCCTTCGACGTTCCCTTCAACGACCGCCAGCTCGTCGAGGCCGATGTCCGCGTAAGTTCTTTTCCCCCTTCTGAAGGCGAAACCCTCTCGGATTTCGCCGACCCTTGGCCTTCCCTTGAGTTTGTGGTGCGGCGTCCTCAGCGGCGGTATCACTCCCACGTACTTGAGCTCGGGCATCAGCGGGAACAGCCTCTTCCTGAGGTACTGGGGGGTCTCCGCGTACTCGAGGACGGTCTTGATGAACTTTCCGTCCCTGCCGCCGGCCCTGTAAATCCAGATGTGCTCAACGCCGAATATTGAGCAGGCCCTGGCTACCTGTCCGACCTTGTACGTTCTGATCTTTGGGTCGTCGGTCTCTTCGAGGAGCGAATCGGGAATGAAGACGTGCCAGGCCATTTTTCCGTCATCCTTTGATGTGGTAGCTCCAATGCTGAACTGGGGTCTATGGAGACTATTTAAAAGGCTTTCGAACCTTTCCACCCTCTTTTGGGTTGAGGAGTGTGAAATTTTTTTGCAAAGGAAACTTTGCAGGGCAAAGTTTCATCAAAGAGTGAATGTCCTTTTGAGCGCCCTGCGTTCAGTGATTCTCAATCATTAATTGGCAATTCTCAAGGGTTTACTCACAATATAACGCCCAAAGGGCGTTAAAAAATAAGAAAACCCGCACTTCTCCGCCCATCTATCAAGAGAATCTAACCGTATCAAGCCAATCCTCGGAGACATTCAAACTTTGGTGAAGCTTTTCCCAAAAGCTTCCTGCGCGACGTTGAAGCTTCGCTTCAACGCACGGGACGATAGTCCCGTTGAGTTTGATCAAGGTTCGTAGCTCATCCTTAAAAAGCTAGATTTCACGCGATTTTCTTCTTTGGAAAGCCAGTTTGAACATGAAAACACTTGAAATACCTTAGTTGTGTTGGTTTTAACTCCAAAACCAACGCCCAAAGGGGCGTCAAAAGAAAAATTAAAAAATTCCTGAAAGCATCCGACGAACGGCAAGAGCGACAAGGGAACCACCCCTTAAACTTGGGTCTTTGAGGAAATAAGCCTTTCGAAGTCTCCTAAATCCCATACTAACCAGCCATCATCCCTGAGCTCTTCCTTTCCCTCGACGCTTTTAGCCACAAGCCCATAGCTCTTCTCCCATCCATCGAGGCCCGTAAGCTCGGCCTTCCTCTCCAAGTCCTTCAAAACCCCCCTCGCTTCCCTCTCTTTGAGCTCCTTCCACTTAACCTCAACGAACAGCGCCTTCTTTTCACGCTCGTTGAGGGCAACGAGGTCAATCTCCTCGCCCTTGTGCCACCAGCGGCCGAAGCGGTGGTACAAGCTGGGAAGGTGCCCCTTGGCCGAGAGCATTATCAGGAACTCCCTCGCAACCTTTTCGAAGGTAGTCCCCAGGTAGGTGTTGAAGTTCTTCCTGAAGTCCTCTATGGCGGGCTCAGGATTGAGGCCCTCAATGTCCTCATAGTGCGGGCTGACGAAGCGGTAGTAGAAGCGGAAGTACTCATCCTCGATTGTGTAGATCCCCCTCTTCGAGACCCTTTTGGTGACCGGAACCTCGCGCTTGACTATTCCAAGATCCTGGAGAACCCGAAGGTAGGCCGGAAGGTCCTTCGCCTCCATCATCGCGTACTGGGAGATCTCGGTGAGCCTCGTCTTCCCCAGGGCTATGGCCTCGATGATCTGGGCGTAGGTCGTCGGGTTTCTAAGCTCCTCCATTAGCAGAAGCCTCGCCTCGTTGAAGAGGAAAGCCGTTGGCTCAAAGAAGTTCGCGATTATCTCCTCGTCGCTCCCGTCCTTTAAGAGCTCCATGTACCTCGGAACTCCCCAGGTGACGCCGTAGAGGCGGACGAGCCTCTCAAAATCGCTCCCGTACCATTCCACCATGTCAAAGAACCTGAAGGGCTTCAGCTTCATTATACCCCTGGCCCTGCCGTAGAGGGGAGCCTTGTAGCCCAGAACCTCCCGCTCCATCATCCCCACACTTGAGCCCGAGAGGATGAGGGTGACCTGGGAGTCCTTGATTATGAGGTCTACTATCTCCTGGAACACTGAAACTATGGGTCTGTAGGCCTCTATGAGATAGGGAAACTCATCGATTACCACTACGAGCTTTCCCTGCTTTGTAAGGAACCTAAAAGCGTCCTCAAAGCTCCCGAACCTCACTGGCATACCAATGAACTCGCTCACTTCCTCCGAGAACCGTTCGAGGTCCTTTTCATACCCCCTCTGAGAGCACAGGAAGTAAATCCCCCTCTTGCCCTCAAGGAACTTTCTAAGGAGTGTTGTTTTCCCAACTCTCCTCCGCCCGTACACTACAATCAGGTTTGCCCCTCTGTTGTAGAGCTCCTCCAGCACCTCAAGCTCCCGTTTTCTGTTCACGAATTTACGGATCATAATTATAATAACCGTGATTCGAATATTTAAACCTTTCCCAGCTTGGAAATGAATGGAAATCCTTCAGTCCACGAACGCCAGCCCGTTCCACAGCTCCCTGATTTCCCTCGTCGCGTCTGGGTAAACGCGCTTGAAGGTTATCCTCCAGTAGCCGTTGCCGAGGTCTTCGATGTCCTCGATATGTATCTTAACCCCCAGCCTCTCAAAGTGGGTCACCATCTTGTGAGCGGTCGTTATGTTCTTGACGCGAACGGTGAAGGTCTCGTCAACCTCGCCGCCGTTGGCAACTTCATGAATGCTCTCGACGAAGGGCCTCAGGAGGGCAGTGCCGAGGGCCTTTGCATAGTTTTCGAACTCCTCTCCCTTGACGTGATTTTCAGCGAGATAGAAGGCGAGCCTCTTTATCCTCTGCATGAAGTAGCCGTGGGGTAAGTCGAAGAAGATGTGTGAGCCTATCTTTATGTCGTTGATGTTGGCGTAGGGAGTGACGTACTTCGCGATTCTCTTCATGTCGGGGCTTTTCATAACTATGCCCTCTCTTTTTTCCTCGCTGAGCCGCTCGATGAGCTCTTTCAGCTCCCCAACCTTGGAAGAGTCGTAGAGGCCGAAGCGCTCCACCTGCGGGATTCCGTACTCCTCGGCCAGCCTGTACCTTTCCTCCGCCGGAAGACTCCTCCCGGTTCCCTTCTCCTGGATGTCGAATAGGAAAAACTGAATGTCCTCTTTGACGTATGGCGGCCCCTCGACGAGGTAGGGGCTTTCAGGCCCGGCCATCTCACCGACCAGGATGAGGTTTGGATAGTCCTTGAAGAAGTCGAAGTTCACGAAGTCCTCAATCCTCTCGGTCGTGAAGGGGCAGACGAAGCCGCCCCTCGTTATCGCAAGAATCTTATCCTTTACCTTGACGACGCGGACATTGTACCCATCAACCTTCTCCTCCACGTAGAAAGGTTTGTTCTTGAAAACGCGCCTTATTCCGTTCTCGAGCTGGACAACGCGCTTTATGTGCGGAAACCCGAGAACAGCTTCCCCAGTTTCGAATACCACAGTTCCCCTCCTAAAGTTCCTCGCTGAATCCCTGAAGCGGACGTACCTGATTCCCTCGAACTCGTCCTCGGCTAAGGCCCCCTTTCCTTCAAGGACTTCCAGCCTTTCCTCTGGAAGGCCCAGCTTGAGGAGCAGGTTCCTAAAGTACGAGCTTACCATTCTCTCACCACCAGTAAGTATGGCAGCATCATTAATAATCATTATTATGAATCTGCATCACCCAGCAACACAAGACAAAACGTGAGGACTGAAGGGCAGTACAGAACTCGCTTTAGGGATAAAGCATAGAAAAGTAGGGAAAAGTCGGTTCAGAGCTTCATCGTGGAGAGAACCTTGGTGGTAACGTCGTTGCCTTCCTTGTCGTAGATCCTGTAGTAAGCGCTGTACGGAAGCTTCATCTTGGCCCTGTGCATGGCACCGAGGGCGAACTTGAGGTGCTGGCCGTTCACCCAGACGGTGAGTATCTTCTGGTCCTTCCTGACGCGAGCAGCTAATCCAATCGGCTTTCCGAAGGGCCTGCGCATACCGTTTCCGTAACGGTCGGCCTTCCTTCCAGTAGCCATCGGGTTCTCACGGAGAACCTGGAACGGGTAAACCCTTATCTTGAAGTGGTAGTTGCTCCTACCAACGTTCTTCTGGAGGTACCTGTTGACCTGGATACGGATGGCCTCGAGGGCGTTCTGCCTGATCTGCATGGCCTGCTCGGCGTGAAGGCTCACCTCGTACTCGAACTCGGCTGAGAGGTTGCCCATGTCGAAGATCGTTATCTTCGGACCGGGGGCACCGCGGATGTATTCCCTCCTCGTGTAAGCGGGCTTGTCAACGTCCCTATCAATCTTTGCTGGCCTAAGTCCCATACTCTCACCTCCAAATGAGCGTAAGTTAAAGCCTAAACTTAGCTGGCCATCGCTTTTATAAAAGTTTTGGATGGCGAGATCTCAACAGAGTCCTTACTCCCTCCCACCTTTAAGCTTAACGGCCTGAATTAGAAGGGCCAGCGAGACCGGCGTAAACGCCAGGAGCGCCCCGTTCAAGGTAACCCCAATGGGGATTTCTCCTATTGAATACGCAAGGCCAAAGAGAACCCCTCCGATGAAAGTCGATAGGTTCTGGACACCGTTAACCCCGCCTATGGCTAGGGAAGAGCGGTGGTAGCTGGCAAGCACCTTCCTGGATATGGGCCTAAAGCTCTGGAAGGCGAAGAGCGCGAGGAATATTCCGAAGAAAACGGTGAACGATGTTTTAACGGCCGCGAGGATCGGCGAAATCCCGGCAAGTACGGCCGTCAGCTTTACCATCCCAACCTCGCTGACCTTGTCTGCGAACCAGGAGGAGAAGTAGCTGAGAAGGGAAGCGAAGAAGCCAACCCACCCCAGCAGGGTCGCGGTAGTTGCCTTTTCCAACCCAAGGGCCTCGGAGACGTAGACGTACGTTATCTCTCCGGAGGTAAACGCCACTATAACTGCCATCAGGGAGGCTATCACGAGAACCTTCCCGGGATCAAGGGAAGGCCTTTGGGAGCTCTTTTTCTCCCTTTTCGGTGCTACCCAGTCGTTCAGGAGGATGTAAGCGATTATCATTATCAGCCCGGTCAGCACAAAGAAGACAGAAGATACCCACATCTGGCCAGAAAGTCCCAAATCTATCGTGTAAGCATAAGCATAGTTGCCAATGAGGGAAGCGATGCTGCCGAAGAAGAAGTAAACGGCCGTAACCCGGGCCCTTATCTCCCGTGGAGTTGCCACGGCAACGACGAACTGGGCCATGGGCCAGCTGAGGCCGTTGAGAAAGCCGTTGAGGAGCTTTATTCCAGCGACCTGAATCCAGTTAGAGGTGAGGGGATAGAGGTGCACAGCCAGGGCGTTCCCCATCATGGCTATTCCGCCGATGTGGAGGAGGGACTTCCTCTTCTCAAGGAGGAGACCACCGAACACCGAGGAAAAAGCCCTCGCCAGAACAAAGGACATGGAAACTATTGAAACCGCCAGCATGCTCGCGCTGAGCGTGTCCCTCGTGTAGAAGGCTATGGCGGGTGTGGCGAGACGAAAGGCGAGAGTGCCGGTGAAGGCAGAGAGCACGAGCAGGACGATGCCGGCGAGTCTTCTCCGTTCCATCAGACCACCGACTGAACGTTTGAGTACCTGTTTAAAAGTCTTGGGTGGAGTGAATGAAATTCTCATTAAAGATGAAGTTTCCGATTAACTTTCGGAGAGCCTTTGATAGGTCTAAAGCAAACCCTTTTTACCCCCTTGAGCAACTAAGGGCGAGGTGATAACTATGGAGCTCCACTTTGACATGACCTATGAGGACGCCTACAGGGAAGTTTACGAGATGGTGAAGCCGAAGTACAAGCTCTTTACAGCCGGTCCCGTCGCGTGCTTCCCCGAGGTTCTCGCTATTATGAGCGTCCAGATGTTCAGCCACCGCTCTGCCGAGGCGAAGGCCGTTCACGTTGATACACTCGAGAGGCTCAAGGCCTTTCTTGAGGCCGACAAGGGGGAGATAATACTCTTCCCGAGCTCCGGAACGGGCTTCATGGAGGCAGCAGTCAGGAATACAATTCCACGCGGCGGAAAGGTTCTCGTCACGGTTATTGGAGCGTTTGGAAAGCGCTTTGCGGATGTTGTGAACGCCAACGGAAGGGAAGCCGTTATCCTTGAGAAAGAGCCTGGAAAGGCCATAAAGCCCGAGGAACTCGACGATGCCCTCAGGAAAAATCCAGACGTCCACGCGGTTACGATAACCTACAACGAGACCTCAACCGGTGTCCTCAACCCGCTCCCCGAGCTGGCCAAGGTGGTTCAGGAGCACGACAAGCTCCTCTTCGTCGATGCGGTCTCAGCTATGGGCGGAGCGGACATCAAGTTCGACAAGTGGGGTCTCGACATGATATTCGCGAGCTCTCAGAAGGCCTTCGGCGTCCCGCCGGGACTGGCCGTAGCGGCTGTCAGTGAGAGAGTCTTCGAGATAGCCGAGAAGATGCCGGAGCGCGGCTGGTACTTTGACTTGCCCCTCTACAAGAAGTTCAACGAGAAGAAGAAGGGAACGCCCTCAACCCCACCGCTCCCGCAGATATTCGGTCTCAACGTCGTTCTCAGGATAGTTGAGAAAATGGGCGGCAAGGAAGCCTGGCTCGACATGTACAGGAAGAGAAGCGAGATGATAAGGGAGGGCGTGAAGGAGATGGGCCTCGGAATCCTCGCCGAGCCGGGCTACGAGAGCCCCACTATTACAGCTGTCGTTGTCCCGGAGGGAATGAAGGGAGTTGACGTTTACAACGCGATGCGCGAGCGCGGCTTCGAGCTTGCCAAGGGCTACGGAAGCGTCGCCGAGAAGACCTTCCGCATTGGCAACATGGGCTACATGACCTTCGACGACATAAGGGAGATGCTCGACAACCTCAGGGAAGTTATCGAGGATCTCAAGAAGAAGTGATTCCACTTCTCCCTCTTTTCCCCTTCTTATCTCCCAGATTGAAGAATTTGGCTGAAGTACGAGAAAAGAAAATCGATGGTTAAAGAATCTGGATAAGCTCCCCGTCCTTGACCTTGTAAATCCTGTTTATCTTCCTGACCCCAGTCCTCCAGTCCCTCGCCAGCTCGACAACCACGTCAAACCTGTTGAACGTATCCTCGTCTATCCTGAGCCAGTGCATAACCTCGCCTTTGATGTCATCAGTCAGTGCGAGTGACGTCACAATAAACGCGTAGTCGTCTATGAGGGTTTTGAGTATCTTCGCAACATCAACAGTATGAACCGTATCGATGACAACGTAGTCCGGGTTGATGCGCCTTATTTTCTCTATGACTTCAGAAGTTCTAACATCCGTAGAGCGCCTGTCGAACTCCGTGTCAATAACCTCGATGTTGGGCCTGAAGGGCTTGAACTCGCCGTAGGCCGTGATGACTGCGATCTTCCATTCGTCGGGGACGTAGTGAAGGAGAGCCTCAACGAGCTTTGTCTTTCCGCTCCTGCTCGTTCCAACTATGAGGATGTCCTTTTTTTCGAGAACTGCCTCCCTGAGAACTTCCAGCTGTTCGGGCCTTGCGGAACCGTACCTGACGAGGTCTTCGGGGGTAAAGATGTAGACTCCCATGATACCACCGATTTTAGTTGTTTCTCAGTGGTTATAACGATATCGAGTCTCAAAACCCGGAAAAGATTGAACACTGCTATCCTGATTGGCACTACATTCTTGTCTTTATGTCAAAAATTTAGGAAATAATCTGTTAAAATTGGCCCAAATGACAGTTATTTTTGGATAAAAGACATAAAGAAGAAGCGCTCAATTATCCACCGGTGATGCTCATGAACGCAGTCCAGATGGTAAGCAGGAGAATAGAACCCGTTGTTAGGGTGCAGACCGAGGCCATAAGATACCTCACCGGCGAGCTGACTTCCAGAGGGTTTAGGTGGCTATTACCAGTCATGCTCAGCTCGATAACAGACCCGCTCTGGCCCGACCCGGCCGCGAGCAAGATGAGGGCGCCCGAGATTGAAGCGTATGGCAGTAAGCTGAAGCTCATGCACAGCATGATCCTCCATAAGCAGTTTGCGGTAGCGATGGGTCTGGAAAAGATATTCGTCCTCTCGCCAAACATCAGGCTTGAGGAAAGGGAAAGTGATGACGGAAGGCACGCCTACGAGTTCACCCAGCTCGACTTTGAAATAGCCCACGCCAGCATGGACGACGTTATGAGGCTGGTAGAAGAACTAATCGTGGGCCTGTTCAGGGAGCTCAGGGGGCCAGTGTGGGAAACTTTTGAAAGAGAACTTCCGAGAATAAAGCGGCCCTTCAAACGCTTTACCCTTGAAGAAGTTATTGAGGAGTTTGGCAGTGAAGAGAAAGCAAGCAGAGAGATGGGCGAACCCTTCTGGATAACAGACATACCAAGGGAGTTCTACGACAGGGAAGTCGATGGAGTCTGGAGGAACTACGATCTCTATCTCCCGGAAGGCTACGGCGAGGTCTCCAGCGGCGGCGAGAGGGAGTGGGAGTACGAGAAGATACAGAGGAAGATCAGGGACGCGGGGCTGAGCGAGGAGGCCTTCAGGCCCTACCTCGAAGTTGCCAGGGCCGGGATGCTCAAGCCGAGTGCGGGGGCCGGGATTGGCATCGAGAGGCTGGTCAGGTACATGGTCGGGGCGAAGCACATCGCCGAAGTTCAGCCATTCCCGAGAGTGCCGGGAATTCCGGCGGTGATATGAGCTTACCGTTCAATTTTTCCGTCAAGGTTCAGCTTTTTCAGGACGATTTCCCACTGCTCCTCGGGGACTTCGGGGGGAGCGGTAAGCTTCTCAGCCCTCTCCCTGTCCATTAAGCCGTACCTCACGAGGGCCGCTATCCTTCTGTGCTCAAAGGAGTGCCCGTGAACCTTGTAGTAGCGCTCAAGAGCCGGGCCAAGAACGAGGCAGTTGGTCGTGTAGCCTGGGAGCTCGGGGAACTCAAAGGGGAGCTTTTCCAGGATTTCAAACCTCTCGCGCTCCGTCATCAGGGAGAGGAGCCTTATCTGGACAACACCACCGCTCATGAGCCTGTAGGGCTTGTGGCCGAAGGGGAGCTCATGGCCGGTGATGATGTAGCGGTAGCCGTTTTTCAGGGCGTACTTTCGGAGTCTCTCCATCGTCCTCCTCGAACAGGCCCTGCAGGGACTTTGGGCCTTCAGCAGGGCCTCCCTGAAGATGTCCGAGTAGTCGTAGCGGAGGATTTTGAAGGGGACTCCAAGGGCCTCGGCCATCCTCCGGGCGTTCTCGATGGCTTCCTCCGCCATTAACCCGTGGTCTACCATTACAGCCTCAAGCTCCGGGACTTTGTAGACTTCCTTCGCCAGATAAAGGGCAACGACGCTGTCCTTCCCTCCAGAGTAAGCCACGATGGCCCTATCAACTTTCTCCATCAGCTCATCAAGTTCTCTTCTGATTTTCTCCCTGTCAAAGGGATGCTTTAGATAAACCTGGCACTCCCTACATATCGGCTTTCCGTTGATTATGTCTATCGTCGCAGTCCTCTCATCATGAATGCAGATTGAACACTTCAGCACCACTAACCCCCACTCGGTCGGTGAATGGGGGTCTTAAAAACACTTCTCTTTAACTTGATTCGTTTGTCACCACCTTTAACCTGCGCCTCCAGAAGAACTCGACCAAGAGGTACGCGAGGACAACCACCCACCCGATTGCAGAATAGGCCCTAAGGCGCATAAACGGGTCGCGGAACTCGGCGTCCACCGTGGATTTCCCCGAGACAGTAATCAGCGTAAGCCCCGTGCGGTCGTCCCTAATTGGTTCCACAAGCTTTCCGTTCACCCTAATTTTCCAGTGGGGGTAGTAGCTCTCGGATATCCGCACAAGCATCGGTCTCGACGGTGAGAGTCCAAGCGAGTACTCACCGTCCGATCTGGAAAAGAGCGTGTAGTTCAGGCTTCCATCGATCCCTGCGAGGCCGAAGATCAACTCCGCCTCCTTCTTTGAGTTCCAGTAGAGGCTGTGGTACAGGAGGTTGCCCCCAACGAGGTAGAGGGTGCCGTTTCCAAGCTTCACCAAACCGATCATAGCCTTATCCCCAACCGAGAGGAGCGGCGTCACGTTCTCAAAGACGGGACCGTACCAGGGCATTCCCTCGTACTCGAAGGGGGCAAAGATCGAGACGTTGAAGACATCAGAGCTTAGGCGAGAATTATCAATGCGCTCCATTACGCCGCACACACCAAAGAGGCATCCGCTCCCCTCGGGAACCCATACGACCGTACCGCCGTTCCTCACGAAGTTCCAGAGAAGATCCTCCTCTTCCTTTGACGGGTTTCCAGCGTAAACAACGCCAACGGAACCTGGTGGAATCGCAGCAAGGTTAGACGGATCCTCAAAGTAGGCGTAGTCCACCGGGAGGTCATAGAAGTTTCCAAGGAGCACTGCCCCAACGGGTTCAACGAAACTGACGTTGGAGGTGTAGATCCAATAGTTACCTATCCTCTCAATCCGAGAATAGTCTTTCACAGTGACGTTGATGGACGCCATCAAAAACTTCGCAGCGTAGATCTTGAGGTATAAGGATGCATCATTACCAGTGGACAGAGCATACCACATCCTAAGGTGTCCCTCTTCTGCGGGATCCCCCTCGTGGTACCATCCGTTTAGAGTAGATTTACCCGTAAGAACGGGCAGGTAGCTATGGTGTGAAACACCCGGATGCACTACAAACCTCCAATCTTCCCCTGGCTGTTCGCGGAGGAACTCGGCGACCTCCATCAAGTCCCCGGGATAAGGCGGGATGGGCTCGGCATAGGGCAGTGCACCGAAGATCAAAATGCCCACAGATAAGGCTCCAGCAACGAGCCTCCACTTAAGTTCTACTCCCGTTAAGGCGTCGGCAACGATGAGGGGAACCAGCAGGTTGACCATGTCCATCCATCTATACTGGGGTATCATCGAGAGAACCGGAAGGGAATGAATCCATGGGGTCGGCGAGTAGTACCCGAGCGCGAGGTAGATATAAAGTGCGATGAGGCCAAGGGTGCGGCGCTGGAGAGTCCCCCTGAAATAAGCAACGATAAGGAACGCTGAAAAGACGGCGGTTGATGCTATCCCCACCGGCTCAAGAAAGCGCGAAGGCGACACGCTGTAACTCTTGAAGAGCCAAGAATACTGGTATATCTTCCAAAAGTTTGTCCATTCTCTCTCTAAGAGGAATGGGACGTACCAAAAAGATGTAAGTGCCACGACGATTCCGCCGACCTTGAAAAAGTTTGAGAGAACGCGGGTTTTCCTGAAGTTTTCAAAGAGCAGTACGAGACCAGTGATAACGAGCGGAACCATGGCCGAGTGATGGATCAAAGAGATAACCGAGATCGCCACGGCGGATGCCGCCAGGTACCTTTCACGAATGTCAACCGCCCAGAGAAGTGCGAGAAGAAAGAGGGGAAACAGGTTTATTGAGTTGGCCCTCGGAAAGTTGGCCTCGATATATGCAACTCCAAGGTGCCAGGGAAAGAGCAGAAAAACAACGGGAGCAACGTACGGCTCGCGTCCGGTCCTCCTCAGGTAGAAGTGTAGCGCGACCGCACCCACGAACGAGGTCAGCATCAGGGTTGCGGCGTATCCCCTTATATCGCTCCCGAGCAAGATGCCAAGGAAAGCCCCTATGAGGTACGACAGGGGAGGATAAAATCTGAGGAACGGAAAGCCTGAGTACCAGTCTTCAATCCACGGCTCCCACCCATCGCTCATGAGCTTGTGTATCTTGAATAGATGACCGTTGCCGTCCGTATTGAGGGCCGGGGGAGACGGAGCAGTGAACAGCGGGAGGTATAAGAGCACCGCAATTACCGCCAGAAGGATGAAGTAGGCTCTCCTCAAGACGATCCCTCCAGGAGTTCGACGAGCTCAACAAGCCCCTCCAGGTTCGAAGCGAAGAACGTTGAGTGCCCATCGGTGCCAAGCCAAAGTCCCCTAACAACCTTCAGGATTTCAACCCTCCCCCAAGAAGCATCTATGAAGCCGCTCGGCACGCCTTTAACTGGAACGTTGGCGACACCTATTATCACCGCCTTTCGAAGGTGCTCTTCGTGGAGGATGAGGTCACTGAGAACGAATTTCAATAAATCAGGTTCAAACCACACCGTTACCGTGTTTTCGGGATAATGACAAACGAGACGTACGTTCCCGCCGTCAACTGAGTACTCGGCTAGGTACCTGTCCCTGCCCTGCCAAGCACTCACCCTGTTCTCCCTCAGAAACTTGTCCAGGAACTTCACAAGGTAGGCAACGTTTCTTATTTGTACCACCGCCATTTCAACCAGTAGGTATTTTAAGCACCTCAAATAAAACCCTTACCATGAAACCGGCCCTGAAGTTTCAATCAGCCCTCTATCTGTACATTCTGATAACCATCGGACTGACACTCATAGTTCCGCCGGCCTATGCACTAGAGGCGGTCCTGATATTCCTGTTCCTAATTGTGTTTTCTGGAACGATATTCTACTCCTTACTGATCGCTGCCTCAAGACGTGACTATCCCTTTAAAGTTGAAGCCCATAAGGGAAACCCCTTCTTTGAACCGCTCGTTTACGTCCTGATTCCTGCCCACAATGAAGAGAAAGTCATAGAGATAACGGCCAGAACCGTACTCAACCAGGACTACCACAACTTCAAGCTGTTCCTGATAAACGACAACTCCACTGACTCAACGAAAGAGATCATGGAGAGAATAGCCTCTGAAAATCCAAAAAGGGTCGTTGTAATTGACGTTCCCCCCGAAAGGGGAAGGAGCAAGCCAAGGGCCCTTAATTACACCCTTGAACTAATAGAACAGTCAAGGGATCACCCCGATTACGTTTTCATTCTCGATGCAGACTACCTCTTACCTTCCAACGCCCTCCGCACCCTCGTCGGGATAATGGAAAATGCCCCCGAGTACGTCCTGGGCGTTCAAGGGAACGTGAGGCCTAGGAACTGGGACAGGAACTTCGTAACAAAATTCATAACCCTTGAAAGGCTGGTGGGCTTCAACGTCGCCATAGAGGGGGACATGAAGCTAAACGAAAACGGGAAATACGGTGGGACAGTTGCCCTCCTGAGGTTTTCACACCTTCTCAGGCTCGGCATGTTCAGGGAGGATTCCGTCACTGAGGACACAGACCTGTGGGCCAGGGCCATGATTTCGGGCTACCGCTTCTGGTACTACCATGGGGTAATCGGCTGGGAGGAGGCCGTAGAGACCTTGAAGGACTACATAAAGCAGAGGTCGCGCTGGGCACAGGGTCACTTCCAGGTAATGCTCGATTACTACTGGAACGTCCTGAGGAGCTGCTCCGGAATCACGGAGGGGTTTATAGAGCACTTTTATCTAATAAGCTATCTCGTTCCAGTGTTCTGGTTCCTCTCGGTTGTCCTGAACGGCTACATCATCCTGTCAGGCAACGTACCGCTCATGCTGGCCAAACCCGGGCTGTTCCTTGCCGTCTCGATAACCGCGTTTTTGGTGTTCTGGGCATCAGTAGCGTATTCCAACTGGGTGGAGATGAAGAGACACAACTACCACGTGCCCTGGAGCTTCGTCGCGGCGTATCCCCTGTACTTCATGGTTTTCGTCCTTGCGGGGGTTGTGTACACCATGAGGGGCCTCACAAAGCTCCTGATAGGAAAACTCACATGGGAGAAGACGCAGAGGTTCACTTGAAGGGGTCTTTGAGGGAGAGCCTATCAAAGTCGCCTCCTATTACCGAGGCATAAAGAACGGACGCCACTTTCAAGTCATCCCTAAAGAGTCCCAGGACGTACTCAACTATACCCTTTAGCAGCAACAGAGTGGCAACGAGCGCATACCCACCCCTGAGCACGTCGGCAGTGTAAAAGATTACGGAAGCAAGGACGTGGACTGAGGCGTATGCCCCAAAGGGAGGGCTGAAATATTCCTCAAGGGCACGGAGATATTGGACAAACCTGGTTTTCCTTAGAGAGAGGTAAACCTCACGGTACATCAGGAACGAGGCAAAGAAAAACATCGACGCTACAAGGTAAACGATGGCATGGGGGAGACTGGCCTCCATAACCCAGAACGCGGTAAAGACCGAGCAAATAACCGCACTAACAAGCAGCGCTACCATGTAGAATTTTAGAAGGGCCAGCACACGCCTTCGTTCCCCAGGAAACTTTACCACGACCCTCATTTTTCCACCCTGAAGTCAATGGGCTTCTCCAGCTTCCAGAAGCGGCAGAACGAACAGACCTCTCCGCTCGACGGCATACCGCAGACCTTGCACTCCCTAAGCTCGGTCTCTTTCAGCTCGGCCTCGAAGAGATGCTTCTTCCTCAGGTAGCCCTTGACGAAGTTTATCTTCGTTCCGGGCCTCTTCTCCTCCATCTCGTTGAGGATTGCCTTCCACTCGAGGGTCGTGGCTCCCCTCGCATAGGGACACTCGTCTATCTCGTACTCTATGCCGTTGGCCAAAGCGTAGGCAACAACCTCCCTTTCGGTCACCTCGTAGAGGGGCTTTACTTTCTTCACAAGCTTTCCGTTGAACTGGGAGGAGGTTACCGGGCCCTGCTTCGCCAGGTACTGCGTGTTCCAGTTCATTATGTTGTTGAAGATGAAGCTCGCCTCGTCGTCGAGGTTGTGGCCGGTGGCAACTGCGTCGAAGCCGTTGTCGTAGGCGAACTTGTTGAAGATATAGCGCTTGGTCAAGCCACAGTAGGAGCACGTCGGCCTCCTCGTTCTCACCTCGCCGATACCATAGCCGAGAAGCTCTTTGAGCCTGACAATGTGAAGGGGAGCACCTATCTTCTCGCACTGCATCTTCGCGTATCTCTCACCCTTCTCCGAGTACTCACCGATGCCGAGGTTTATGTGGAGGCACTCGATATTGTAGCCGAGCTTTTTGAGGACGTGGGCTGTAACTGCCGAGTCCTTACCACCACTGACGACGACCAGGACTCTTTCGTCGGGTTTGAGCATCTTGTAGCGCTCTATCGTCCTCTTCACCTTTCTCTCAAAGTACTCGGTGAAGTGCTCCTCGCAGAGGTACATTTTTGGATAGTGGAGCTTGATGAAAGCTGGTCTCTCACAGAACTTACATTTCATCGGCATTTTCTACACCAAAAATAAAAGAAGTCAGCGGCTTTTAACATTAACCCCTAGTTATCTTGAAAGGATAAACTCCCTTCCTTTTTGCAACGATTGCGGAATAATAGCGCTTGTCCTTCCTCCATTGTGATATCAACGGCTCCGTGCTTTTCATGAGCTTTATGTAGACCTCACGGATTTCGTCGTATTCCCTCACTACTGGGCGCTCCTGCTTTGCAGTCTTTATTCTCACCTTAGGAACCTGCTTCTTCAGGAGCAGCCCCCTTGTTTCATACTCGATTCCGCCGAACTTGCCTGCGTATGCTCTCCCATCACCGTCCACGATTATCAGGACAGCGCTTTTTGGGATGCCATCAAGGAGTGCCCTCTTATCGATTCGAACGGCGTGTTTAACGGCAACCTTTGTGTACCTAGTGTTTCGAGGAGTGATGTTATAGTCGGGAGTCTTAAACATCTCCACAATGTTCAGACCTCGACTGAGCTCTAACTCCTCTACCCACTCCTTCTCCCTTCCTCCAGACAGGACAAGATAAGCCACTGCAGAACCCACTATCATAGCAAGGGGATCCACACTATCACCCGAAGGAATATTGGAAAAAAGACCTTTAGAAATTTTGCGGTTCAAAAAATGATAAACTTAGCCATCATGAATCAAGTCCCCCAACAACACTCTTCCAGTTGCCAGGTCTCCTGAAGTCCTTCTCAGTGTAAAGACCTTCCTTCTTGAGTATCCCCCTCGCGGCGAGAAGGCCAGTCGCGGCAGCGTTCACTATGTCCCTGCTCAGCCCGGCCCCGTCTCCTGCCGCAAAGATGTTCTCGATGCTCGCCTCAAGGTTCTCATTCACCTCTGCCCTCATCGCGTAGTACTTAATCTCCGGGGCGTAAAGTAAGGTGTGGTCGCTGGCAACGCCCGGAAGGACTCTGTCAAGCTTCTCAAGGCCCTCTATGATGTTTGTGACGACGCGGTGTGGCAGGGCCATCGCTATATCTCCCGGAGTAACGTGCTTGAGGGTCGGCTCAACGTCGCTCCTCCGTATCCTGGCCCAGGTGCTCCTCCTGCCCCTCCTCAGGTCTCCAAGGCGCTGGATGAGGGGCTTTCCACCGCCTATCGTGGTTGCGAGCTGGGCGATGCTCTTTCCATAGGCTGTCGTGTCCTCGACCGGCTCGGTCAGTTCTATCCTCGTCAGGAAGGCGAAGTTGGTGTTGTTGCTCTTCTTTTCGTGCATGGAGTGGCCGTTCACGCCGACGTAGGAATCGTACTTCTCCTCGACCACGAAGCCGTTCGGATTGGTGCAGAAGGTCCTCACGAAGTCGTCGTACGTGTCAGTATAGATGTGGAACTTGGGGTCGTGGTTTATGCTCGTTATCGGCTCCATAACTATCGCCGGAACCTCAACGCGAACTCCAACGTCAATCGGCCCGTGCCTTGCCTTCAGTCCAATCTTCTGGGCAACGTCGTGGAACCAGTCGGCGCCTCCCCTCCCCGGGGCGACTATGATGTATTTAGCTCTAATCTCAAAGACGTCCTTTCCGCGCTTTACCTTCACCCAACCCTTGTTGAACTCAAGGGCCTTCGTCCAGAGAAGGAATTTGACACCCTTGCTCTCCAGGTATCGCTTAATGTCGCCTATTACCTCGGGCGTCCTGTCGGAGCCTATGTGCCTCTGGATTATCGGGATGAACTTCACCCCAGCCTGGGCAGCCCTCTGTTCCCAGTACTTGACCTGCTCTGGATCGCCCTTGAAGAGGTTCCTTGGGGCCTTATGTCTCAGGAGAATCTGGTCGACCTCCCAGACGAGCTGCCAGGCGTAGTTCTCGTCGTTGGTCAGCTCCCTAAGGTCGCCGCCGATGTCCGGGCGGAGGTTTATCGTGCCATCGCTCAGCCCGCCCGCGCCACCGACGCCGCTCATTATGTGGCAGGGCTGGCAGCCGACACAGTAGCCGAGCTCGTACATTGGGCACTTCCTCTGGTCAACGTCGCCACCCTCGTCGATGACGAGAACCTTAAAATCGCTCTTTTCGGCAAGCTCGTAGGCTGCAAAAAGGCCAGCGGGGCCAGCACCGATTATAACAACATCGTACGCCTTTCCGCTTCCGTTTCCAGAAACCATATTTCCCTTACCGATGTCTATGGCCATTGCCTTAAAAAGTTTTTGGCTAAAATTAGTCAAAAAATTCAAAAGATTTCGAGATATTTAAACATTTTTATGTCAAAAAACGCCCGAAACATTTAAACGCATTCAGACAATAGACTTGTACCAGTGAGTACAATGGAGGACGTTTCAGGTGTCTCGAATACAAAAGCAACCAAGGCCAAGAAAGTCCACATAATCCACAGCAAGAGGCGCCTTCTGATGCTCCAGAGAAAGGAGGAGCTGAGCCACAACATCCGCTACATCTCAAAGGTCCCGGTGAGCCTCGTGATGGATACGGAGTTCCTGACGCTTCACCCAAGTGACTCATTATCCAAGCTCGTTCAGGAGTTGAGGGGAGAGGAGAGCTCCGCGGTTGTCATCGACGGGGAAGGTAAGCTTCTGGGCTTCGTAACCATGAAGGATCTGCTCAACTTCTTTGCACCGCCGAAAAGGTACTCCATAGTGGGCTTAGACCTGCTGAAGAGGTACTCCATCAACAGAGCTTCCCGCGTTGAGGACATAATGGTTAAGAAGCCGATAACGATTCACGTTGACGAAAACCTGGGAAGGGCCATTCAAATCATGCTCGAAACCGGAAAACACCACCTTCCCGTCGTTGACGATGAAAACCGCGTCCACGGCGTCCTTGAGGTTAAGGACATCATCCGGCTCATCCGCATAGTTTCGTACTGAGGTTTGGCAACCACTGCAGGGTTGAATAAACTGCAGGGGATGACAATCATGGACGTGTTCCTGGAACTGGCGCTGATACTGGTAGTTGCAAAGCTGTTCGGATACCTTACCGTTCGCCTCGGCTTTCCAGCCGCTCTCGGCCAGCTCATTGGGGGGATTCTCATAGGGCCTTCTATACTCGGAATAGTCTCCTACGACGAGGCCGTTAGGCTCATTGGGGAACTCGGTGTCGTTATGCTCCTCTTTTTGGCTGGTCTTGAAACGGACATCGAGGAGTTCAAGCACGTCGGGATTCCTGCCTTTATAGTTGCGGCGATGGGTGTCCTCGTCCCTTTTCTCCTCGGCTATTTTGGCGCCCTCGCCTGGGGGTATTCGCACGTCCAGGCCCTCTTCCTCGGGGGTATTCTCACGGCGACGAGCGTCGGCCTGACTACCAGCATTCTGATGGAGATGAAGAAGCTAAGGACAAGGGTCGGGACAACGATTTTAGCTGCCGCCGTAGTTGATGACGTCCTCGGCATCATCGCCCTGACGATCCTCGTGGGGATAAACACGCGTGGAAGCGTCTACGCCAAGGACCTCCTCATAATCATTGGAGAGGTAGCACTATTCTTCCTCATTGGCCTTCTCGTGGGGACTCCCGCGGTTAAAGAGGCCCTGAAGGCGTCGGAAAAGATAACCCTGCCCGAGACGGTAACGGCCATGGCAATAGCAATCATGCTAATCTTCGCCTACCTTGCCGAACAGTTCCAGATAGCCGGAATAACCGGTGCTTACTTAGCTGGAATACTAGTGGCAACGACCGAGGAAGCCAGGAAAGTGGCCGACAAGACGGTGACGATAGGGTACTCCCTCTTCATTCCTGTCTTCCTTGTGAGCATCGGAATAGAGAGCGACGTCAGGATTCTAACCACGGCTGGAACCTTCGCCCTAATTTACGCCCTGCTCGCCGTAGTTAGCAAAGTGGTTGGCTGTGGACTCGGCGCACTCTTTGCCAAGTTCAAACCCATTGAAGCGATCCAAGTCGGTGTCGGCATGGTTCCGAGGATGGAAGTTGCCCTCATCATGGCCAACGTCGCCCTTAGAGAAGGCGTCTTTGACAGGGGTGTTTTCGCGATTCCGGTCACAATGGTGGTGATAACGACGATTGTAACCCCGTTCCTCCTGAAGTGGGCGTTCTCAAGGGAGTAGAGGCGGTAACATGGAGATACTGCTCCTCATAGCCATAATGCTCGCAACGGCAAAGGTGATGGGCTACCTCTTCGAGAGGATCGGCCAGCCCGTCGTTCTGGGCCAGATATTCGGGGGTCTGTTAATCGGCATCTTCTTCGAAACTAACCCGGTCATCGCCCAATTCTCCAACCTCGGTGTCCTGCTCCTCCTGTTCATGGCCGGCCTCGAGAGCGAGCTCGAGGAGTTCAAGCGCGTCGGAAAGCAGAGCGTCTTCGTTGCTGGAGTAGGTGTCATAGTTGCATTTCTCTTTGGATTCGGCGTTGCATACTTCTTTGTGCCGTTCCATGAGGCGGTTCTCTACGGTGCATTGATGACGCCTACGAGTGTGAGCATAACCGTCAAAGTCCTAATGGAGCTGAGGAAGCTGAACACGCGCGAGGGGACGACGATTCTCGCTGCTGCCGTCGTTGACGATGTTCTTGGAATCCTCGTGCTCACCGTCGCGATATCAATGATTAAGGGAGGTTCGGTTAATTATTCTAGCTTGGCAGAGGTGCTCATCTCAGTTTCCCTTCTCCTGTTCTTCTTCCTCTACTTCGGCCCGGAGATTGCAGATAGAGTCTTCCGCTACGTCTCAAAGATCGACCTCCCCGAGAGCGAGACTGCCTTCGCCCTCGTCTTCCTGATAGTCTTTGCGTACCTCGCCGAGCACCTGAACCTCGCCTCGATCCTCGGTGCTTACCTCACCGGCCTTGCCCTCGGCCAGATTCCGAAGAAAAAGGCCATCATGGAGCATATGAACGTCCTCGGTTATTCCCTCTTCATCCCGCTCTTCTTCGTTGAGGTGGGCATGAGGATAGAGTTGTCCTACATCCTCCACGCGGGTCTCTTTGCGGTTCTCTACACCACTGCGGCAATAGTCAGCAAGGTAATCGGCTGTGGACTTGGGGCGAGACTTGGCGGCTTCGACTGGGCGGCTTCCCTGAGGATAGGCGTCGGAATGATACCGAGGATGGGTGTCGAGCTGGCTATGCTGGCCGTTGCGATGTCGAGCGGCGTAATAAGCGGCGATGCCCTTACTGTGGCAATCCTGATGATCTTCACGACGACGATAATAACGCCTCCACTCCTCAAGTGGCTCTACTCAAGGTAGCTCAGACAACCGAGTGCTCATCACTGATCAGCCAGTGCCGGTGTCATCATAGCAAGGGAAATTGGCATAGCTTTTTAAATCCCTTTTCCAACGCGACGATATGAGCGAACTGGGGACGATACTGAGTTCAGCTTTACTCATGCTCATCATGATAGACCCGAGCGACAAGATACTCCTAGTTACGTTCCTCCGCGAAGACTTCCACATAGAGGACATAAAAGCCCTCATAATCAGGGCAAACCTCATCGGGTTCATTCTCCTGGCCAGCTTCGCCGTCGCCGGCCAGATAATCCTCCAGGAGATATTCCACATTGATATAAACGCCCTCAAGGTTGCGGGCGGTTTCGTCCTCTTCAAGATAGGCCTTGAGGCCCTCGAGGGCGGTGGCATGTTCACACTCAAGAGGGAAAAGGACATACTGGCTTTGGCGGCCGTTCCGGTGGCAATGCCCCTGATAGCTGGCCCGGCCGCGATAACCGCCGTAATAACAATGACGGCTGAGTACGGCTACTTCGTCTCCCTCACCGCAACGGCCATAGCAATTCTAATAGTCGCGATCTCAATGTTCATAGCCCTCTACATGATGAAATCCGTGAACAAGAGCTTCCTCAGCATAACCATCAGAATAATCGGTCTCTTCATCATGGCAATCGGCGCCCAGATGATGGTGGAAGGGGTCATAGGGATATACCTTCTGATGACCGGAGCGTAGTTTCTGATTTTCATTCAGCAACCCTTTTAACCTCCAAAACCCTCCTTCTGCCAGGTGTTGAAAATGGCGAGACTTGATAAAGTCAAGGGGACGAGAGACTTACTCCCCGAGGAAATGGCGAAGAGGAGATGGGTGTTTGAGAGAATAAGGGAAGTTTTCGAGGGCTTTAACTTCCAGGAAGTTCTAACACCAACGTTTGAATATACCGAGCTGTTCAAGCTGAGGAGTGGAGAGGAAGTCGTCAAACAGCTCTACGCCTTCCAAGACAAGGGCGGAAGGGACATCTCTCTAAGGCCGGACATGACATCAAGCGTCGCCCGGCTCTACGTGAACAGGTTCCAGAACGCGCCGAAGCCGATAAAGTGGTACTACATAGCGAATATGTTCCGCTATGAGGAACCGCAGAGCGGCCGTTATCGCGAGTTCTGGCAGGCGGGAGTGGAGCTGATAGGAAGTGACAGAGTGGAGGCCGATGCGGAGGTCATAGCCCTCTTCACCCAGAGCTACCTCGCGGTCGGCCTTGAGGACTTCACAGTGAACATCGGGGACAGAATCCTCCTCGACGAGTTCGCCAAGATGCTGGGCGTTGAGGACGATATCGGCCTTATGAGGCTCATCGACAAGAAGGACAAGATGAGCAGGGAAGAGTTCGTGGGGGCGCTCAGGGAGTTCGGGCTGAACGATGATGGCGTTGAGAAAGTCCTCTCGCTGATCGAGATTAAAGGTCTCCCCGATGAAGTCCTTCCAAAGGCTGAAGAGCTCTTCACGAGCGAGGAGGCGAAAGCCGAAATAAAGAGGCTCTACGAGCTCGTTGACCTTCTCGATGCCTACGGTGTCTCCAAGTGGGTAAGGATAGACCTTGGCATAGCCCGCGGTTTCGACTACTACACCAGCGTCGTCTTCGAGGCGATAGCCCCCAACGACCTCGGAATAGGCTCCATCGGTGGCGGCGGCCGCTACGACAACCTCATCGAGGTTTTTGGCGGGAAGCCAACCCCCGCAACCGGTTTTGCCATTGGCATCGAGAGACTCATCCCGATACTTGAATGGAAAGGCCTCCTCCCTGAGATCAAGCTCAGGCCGGACGTTTACGTTATTCCAATCGGAGATGATAGAGAGGTGAAGAAGACTGCCATAGAGATAACCCAGGGCCTCAGGGAAGCCACCGTGAGGGCGGATATTGAGCTTACTGGGAGAAAGCTCAGAAAAGCCCTCGACTACGCCGGAAAGCTCGGAGTCCCCTACGTGGTTTTAGTCGGCAAGAAAGACCTCGAAGCTGGAAAAGTGACCCTCAGGGATATGAAATCGGGCGAGCAGAAGAGCATAGAGAAGGAAAGAGCCGTTGAGGAAATCCTCAACATCTTGGGAGTTTAACATTTCCTAGCTTCTTTTCCCGTTTTACTGTTAATGGATTGTCCTTGTAAAAAACAAAATCAGGGACCCCTAACACTCCAGAAGTAGTTGATCACCTCCTCCGCGAGCTGTTTGGAGATTATCTTAACGCTAACCTCGTGGTTCCAGTGGAGGGCGGATTCACTCCAGTTGTGGCTTCCAAGGAAGACTATCCTGCCGTCGACAACGACAATCTTGGCGTGGAGGGTCGTTGATGGGGAGTCGTATGAAACGTCGATTCCATTGGACTTAAGGTAGTTATACGCTTCCCTGTTGGTATCTAGGCTGTTCTCCAGAAGAATGTGGACCTCAACGCCGCGGCGTCTGGCGCGGATCAGTGCGTTTATCAAATCGTTGGCCTCGTCCGACCAGTCGTCTGGGTCGTAGAGCATCGAGAACATCATTACGTATATTTCCTGCGTTGCGCCATCAATTGCCTCAATCGCCTCCTCGTAGTAATCACGCTCTATGAGGAGTTCAACACTTCCATCGGTGTAAGTCCTGTTGAGGACGTCATAGGTTTCATTGAGCTTCAGTCGGCACTCTTCCAGCTCCGAAGAAAGCTGGTCAGAGGTTACCCTACACTCCTTGAGCTCCTCTTGAGCGCTTTCAAGCTCTTTCTGGCAGTTCTCAAGTTTCAAACTGGTCGAGTTGCAGGTTGAGAGATGAGCCAGACACCCATTATACTCAGAAGTCAGGACGGCCAACCTGCTCTGGGTAACGTTGAGCGAATACTTCAAAAGGGAGGCGTTGCTGCGGCACTCCCTCAGGCTCGCGTTCAAAAGCTCTACCTTAGTTTTGAGGTCGGAGAGCTCTTTACTAAGATCGCTTGAGACGTTGCGGACACACTTTTCTTCCGAAACGGTTGCTACCGTGGTCCTTGATGCGGGTGAATAGTTAGAGGAGTTAGAATGAGTTCCAGGACTAGGGGTGCCCAAGCATCCAGCCGCTACCAAAACCAGCACCATCAAAACTGAAATTATTCCCCTCATAATGGGTCACTGCGGAAGAACTAGCTTAAAAGTATTTTTGTAGTCAGAGCTTCACCTTAAACTCCTTTGCCCTCCTTTTCATCCTCCAGGCTTCTAACTTTCTCACGAATGGACACCTTGAGCGCCATTTCAGGTAGAGGACTTTAAGTCTGCTCTTCATTCCGACCACCAGGTTTTTATTCATGGAAAGGTTTAAGCCATTAACGGTTTACGGGATGATGAGTCTGGAGCCCCCTGAGAGGTGAAGAGGTTTCGCGGGGCTGACCGGCATGATAAAGAGAAGGCTCTGCAGGGAGTACGTTGAGGAGATAGAGAGGCTTGAACGCTCAATAGTAGAGTTAGAAGAGCAGATAAACGAGCTGAAGATGCAGCTCCGCCTCAAAGTAGAGGAAGCCAACAGCCTCGCGATAGAGAACACGAGCCTCAGGCACAAACTCGACATGATGAAGAAAAGGGAAAAGTACCTCATTGAACTTCTCAAGAAATTTGGAGTCCCCTTTGTCATCGTTGACGAAGACGAGTTCGAGGACGTGGATATATCAGAATGAACCGATGATACGTTTTGCTCAAAAGCTCTTGAGACTATATCAGCTTCGATGATTCTCCAGTAGCAGAGTCAAACGGTTTGTGGTACCAAGATCGGTTTTCATAAACATAAACATCGAACAATATAACCAAGTAATACTCTCGGATAGTAAATTTTTTATAGAAATGTGTTTGTCTTATAACTGAGGTGATTAGTAAGTGATAAGGCGGAAGACTGTTGTAGTCTTATTCCTTATGTCAACCCTCAGCCTGAGCATTGTTTCCCTAGTCGCCGCAGCAACATGGGGTCTCAGTGAGGGGGAACCCCTCCGAATCTTCGGTTATGACGTTTACAAGTTTGAAGGCTCGGGCCACTATGCTATCTTCTACCCAATGCCAGACGGCTCAATAAAACTCCTAAAAACCGGAAAAATCGGAATCTTCCCAACTTTTGTTAAAGTCCCAAGAAATGCCTGGATAAAAGAATACGCCACTACAGGAAACACGCTAAAAGCCATGCCAACTCCGATAGTGATATTCGTGAACGATAAAGGATTGGGAATAGCAAGCCTCAAAGGAAGCAGGGTAAAACTCAAAGAACTAGAAATCCCGGAGATCTCAAAAATTACCACTGCATCAGCCCACTCCTGTCCCAAGGATTACATCCCCGAAGGATACCGCTACTGCATCCCAAAAAACCCCGAAAGAAACTGGATTAGAGTGATCACCTCAAAAACTGTAACAGAAAAAATATCCTTCCTCGGACTCAGAATAGACAACCACGTCCTAAAAGACATAGACTTCGATATGAGGCTATTCCTAAGCGAAGCCACGTACTCGCACTGGACCGCTGGCATCGACGTCGGACCAGTAACACTCACCACGACAAAATTCGGGGAGAGCTTCAAAGGAAAGGGCCTGAAGCTGGAGTACACCACCCCCCGCGAAGTCAATCCTCAAAGCTCTATGTGGTCTCGTTATGTGAACCTGGACGTCAAGTATGTGGTTACCGTATATGGTGTTCTCGCCTATGACCGTTATACTGGTAAATATACTGAAATGCCATTAATCCTCACTTACCCACTCGAAATACTCACCACGGGCAGCTACAAAATCTACGAAACCCCGGACGGCAGTCAAAAGTATGTTGAGTCCAAGCCGGGATCAACGTTCTACACTCCAAGCATAACCAGAGAACCGCACTATCTAGAGATTCCTGGCTCTGCAGATTCAGAGAGGATATTGATAAATCAAGGGGACGGTAGGGGGCTCATAATTGACGAGTGGCTCAACGAAAGCTGGCACCTTTCGAGTGAGTCTAGCTTTTCAATACCGATAGGGCCGGCCGCGGTTAAGGCCCTGGAAAAAGAGGGAGTACTGAAGAAATACCCGCAAGTCCGCAGAATCCTAAACAGCATATCACTAACCATCGGATTCCACAAAACAGCAAACCAAAGGTCAATGCTGATTTACCGCCTGCAGGCGACTCCGCGGGAGAACTGCTATGCCTTAAGGTACTATCAAAAACTGGACGTTGCCGAGGACTACAATAAGGTGAAAGTGCCAATGTTCCTGGTTACAGTGACGAATGGAAAATCACCCGGGTTCTGCGACCCGAGAACAGGCCTCTGCACAACCAGCACTGGATAATCAAGAAGCAGGCCAATGTGGCATTGTTTTCTGTTTTTATCCTTCTATACCTCGCCTGTTCTTTCTTCCTATGCACCTCAAGTTTCAGCCAGCCGGAACGGAAACCTTAATTAACTCCCCCTCTTTTTTAGGTTCAGCTAAATGAACGGGTGATGCTTATGAGCATGGACATGACAACTCGAATGTTCAAGGAAGAGGGATGGATAAGGAAGAAGTGCCCCAAGTGCGGTAAGTACTTCTGGACTCTCGACCCGGACAGGGAGACCTGCGGAGACCCGCCGTGTGACGAGTACCAGTTCATAGGAAAGCCCGGAATCCCGAAGAAGTACACACTCGACGAGATGCGCGAGAAGTTCCTGAGCTTCTTCGAAAAGCACGAGCGCTATCCCCACGGCAGGGTCAAGCGCTACCCCGTCCTTCCGCGCTGGAGGGACGATGTGCTCCTCGTCGGGGCTTCAATCATGGACTTCCAGCCCTGGGTCATAAGCGGCGAAGCTGATCCCCCCGCAAACCCGCTCACAATAAGCCAGCCCTCGATTCGCTTTACTGACATTGACAACGTCGGAATAACCGGAAGGCACTTCACGATATTCGAGATGATGGCCCACCACGCCTTCAACTACCCCGGCAAGCCGATATACTGGATGGACGAGACTGTCGAGCTAGCCTTCGAATTCTTCACCAAGGAGTTGAAGATGAAGCCAGAGGACATAACTTTCAAGGAGAACCCCTGGGCGGGTGGCGGAAACGCCGGGCCGGCATTCGAGGTTCTCTACCGCGGCCTTGAGGTGGCTACGCTCGTCTTCATGCAGTACAAGAAGGCCCCGGCCGATGCTGACCCGAGCCAGGTCGTTGAGATAAAGGGAGACTACTACGTCCCGATGGAGACGCGCGTAGTTGACACAGGCTATGGCCTTGAGAGGCTCGTCTGGATGAGCCACGGAACCCCAACGGCCTACGACGCGGTTCTCGGCTACGTCATTGAGCCGCTCAAGAAGATGGCTGGAGTTGAGAAGATAGACGAGCGCATCCTGATGGAGAACTCCAGGTTGGCTGGGATGTTCGACATCGAGGACATGGGCGACCTGCGCTATCTGAGAGAGCAGGTTGCCAAGCGCGTCGGCATAAGCGTCGAGGAGCTTGAGAAGGCCGTTAGACCCTACGAGCTGATCTATGCGATAGCCGACCACACAAAAGCCCTAACCTTTATGCTCGCCGACGGAGTTATCCCGTCCAACGTGAAAGCGGGTTACCTGGCGCGCCTGCTGATAAGGAAGAGCATAAGGCACCTCCGCGAGCTCGGCCTTGAGATTCCGCTCGCTGAGATAGTCGCCATGCACATCAAGGAGCTCTCTCCGACTTTCCCCGAGTTCAAGGAGATGGAGGATGTAATCCTCGATATAATCAACGTCGAGGAGAAGCGCTACGCCGAGACTCTCAGGCGCGGAAGCGACCTCGTGAAGAGGGAGATAGCCAAGCTCAAGAAGAAGGGCATCAACGAGCTCCCGCTGGAGAAGCTCATACTGTTCTACGAGAGCCACGGATTAACGCCGGAGATAGTTGCGGAGGTCGCGGAGAAGGAGGGCATAAAGGTTAACATCCCGGACAATTTCTACACCCTGGTGGCGAAGGAAGCCGAAAAGCAGGCCGAGAAGAAAGAGGCGGCGGAATATGTCGTAGACTTCGAGCTGGTCAAGGACTTACCAGACACGAGGACGCTCTACTACGAAGACCCGTTCATGAAGGAATTCGACGCGAGAGTCCTGAAGGTCATAGCCGACTGGGTTGTCCTCGACCAGACTGCCTTCTACCCGGAGGGCGGCGGTCAGCCCTACGACACAGGCGTTTTGGAAGTGAACGGTGAGAAAGTTAAGGTCACGAACGTCCAGAAGGTCGGAAAGGTCATTCTCCATAAGGTTGAGAAGCCGGAGCTCTTCAAGGAAGGTGTCACCGTCCACGGGAGGCTCGACTGGGACAGGAGAATACAGCATATGCGCCACCACACTGGAACCCACGTCCTTATGGGAGCGCTCGTTCGCGTATTAGGAAAGCACGTCTGGCAGGCTGGCTCACAGCTCCACACCGATTGGGCCAGGCTCGATATCTCCCACTACAAGCGCATCACCGAAGAGGAGCTGAGAGAGATTGAGAGGCTCGCCAACAGGGTCGTCATGGAGAACAGGAAGGTCACCTGGGAGTGGCTCCCGAGGACCGAGGCGGAGATGAAGTACGGTTTCAGACTCTACCAGGGCGGTGTCGTCCCGGGAAGGGTCATCAGGGTTCTCAAGATAGAGGACTGGGACGTCCAGGCCTGTGGTGGAACCCACCTGCCGAACACCGGCCTAATAGGTCCGATCAAGATACTCAGAACCGAGAGGATACAGGACGGTGTGGAGCGCATCATATTCGCGGCTGGAGAAGCCGCTATCAACTGGATGCAGGAAACCGAGAGGCTCCTCAAGAGGACGGCAGAGATATTCCGCGTCCCGCCCGAGAAGGTGCCAGAAACTGCCGAGAGGTTCTTTAACGAGTGGAAGGAGGCCAGGAAGGAAGTCGAGAAGCTCAGGAAAGAGCTTGCAAAGCTCCTCGTCTACGAACTCCAGGAGAAGGTCGAGAAAGTGGGTAACGTAGAGTTCATCGGAGCTGTAGTTGAAGGAACAATAGACGACCTCAGGGAGGCTGCCAACAGGCTCAGGAAGGAGAACCGCGTCGTCGTGCTGATAAGCAGGGAAGGTCACTTCGTGGTTGCTGTCGGAGACGGCCTCGACCTCAAGGCCGGAGAGCTGGCGAAGGTGATAACGAGCGTCGCCGGCGGTGGTGGAGGCGGAAGGAAGGAGCTCGCTCAGGGCAGGATAAAGAACCCGCTCAAGGCCGAGGAAGCGATTGAAGAGGTCAAGAAGATGCTTGGATGACTTTTATTTTTCTATGCCCCAAAATTTCTCCATTCTTGCCTTTTTCTTTTGAGAGCTTGTCCTTAAGGGCGGGAAGTCAACCCCCTACAGCCTACCCAAAGTTTCTGTATGCCTGTGTGATTTACATTCCAAATTTAATGATTCATGAATACAACTGAGTGAATTGTCATACCTTAACGTATAGTTTAACACCACAAGTTGCAAAAAGCATTATAAAAACAATAAAGTACAATAGAGTGCATATTGGTACGTTGAAATGGGAGGGTGCACAATGGAAGCCCAGACTCAAATGTTGATTGTTCTGGTTGGGTATCTTTTGTTTTTGATAAGCGTCGGTATCTACCAGGGCAGGAAGACCAAGAGCAGTAAAGACTTCGCCATAGCCGGCCGACAGTTGCCCGGATGGGTCGCCGCACTGTCAGAGCGCGCCACTGGAGAATCTGCATGGGCTCTTCTTGGACTACCAGGGTTTGCGTTCGCGGCGGGCCTGGCGGCAATCTGGCCAGCTATAGGCTGTGTCCTCGGAATCGTCGTCGCTTGGGTAATCTTCGCTCCCAGACTGAGAAGGGAGGCCGAAAAATACGACGCATCGACTTTCGTGGACTACATAGCGAAGAGACATCCCGACGCTGAAAAGTGGATAAGGATTCTCGGCAGTCTGACGATAGCGTTCTTCTTTTTCTTCTACGTCGGTGCACAGTTCATAGGCGGCGGAAAGACCCTAAATGCCCTCTTCGACATTGACCCCAAGATTGGAATGATCATCACAGCGATGATAATACTCCCGTACACGGTAGCGGGAGGCCTGAAGAGCGTTGCGTACACGGACACAATCCAGGCAATCGTCATGATAGTCACGCTCATCATCGCCCCAATAGTTGGAATCCACTACATCTCCACGCACCATGATGTCTTTGCTCACTCGGTTACTGAGGCGCTCAAAGCTTCCGGACCAGAATACTCAACGATACTCGGGGGACTCGCCGGGAGTGCGGCAATCATATTCGTGATAGCCGAGTTCTCCTGGTTCTTTGGATACCTCGGCGGAATGCCACAGCTCAGCATAAGATTCATGGCAATAAAGGATGAGGAAAACGCCAAGCTGGCCAGAAACGTCGGCGTTGCATGGACGATAATAGCCTACATAGGTGCCCTTCTAATCGGCTGGATCGGCATAGCGATCTTTGGGCCGAGCGGACTCGCGGATCAGGAGCAGGTTATGCCGGAGGTAATGCTCAAGCTCTTCCCGCCTGCCTTGGCGGCGGTCTTCATAACAGGCGCTGTAGCGGCCATGCTCTCCACTGCGGACTCTCTCCTCATCCTCGCGTCAACGGAGCTCTCCGAGAATTTCCTCAGGCCATTTGTGCTCGCCAAAGACATGGATCCACGCAGGGGCCTGACGATCTCCAGAATCACAACCATCGCACTCGGAATAATAGCCCTCATAATGGCCTTCATTGTTCCGTCGGACCTAATCTACACAATAGTCGGCTACACCTGGGCAGGAATCGGGGACACGTTCTCGGTCATAGTGATCCTGACTCTCTTCTGGAAGAAGTTCCACGGAAAGGCGGTCCCACCGACGATAATCGCAGGACTGCTCTTCACGGTATTCTGGGTCAGCTCGGGTCTCGATGCAAAGGTCTCAGCGAGGCTGATGACGTTCATAGTGACTGCCATCGTGGCCGTTGTTGCAACGTACGCCATAAAGCCTGAGAACACCCGGACAGGGGCATGAATTCCCCAACGTTTCTTTGCTTTTTCAAAAGTCAAAATGGGAAGGTCTGTACCCCCAAATTCTGAACTCAGTATGCCCTCCTGTAAATCTCCTCAAGATCCTCAACGCTCAGATTCCCCGGCGTGACGTCTATAACACCCTTCATCATCCTGTAGGCCGTTTCCGCCATCTTCGGAATGTCCTCCTCCTTCACGCCGAGCTCCCTGAGCTTCTTGTTGACTCCAAAGAGACTCTGGAAGTCGCGGAGCTTCTTGACCGCGAGCTCTGCAGCCTTTCTGTCGTTGCTCTCGTAGACCCCGAAAACCTCCCTGCCAACGATTGCAAGGCGCTCGTAGGCGTGATCGAGGATGTACTCGAACAGGTATGGCCCCAGGATGCACAGTCCCAACCCGTGGGGCACTTCGGGGTAGAACCCGCTGAGCCCGTGTTCGAGAGCGTGGTTCGCTATAACTCCCGTTAGGGTCTCGGTTATCCCCGCCTCGGTGCTCGCCCAGGCGAGCTGGGTTCTTGCTTCCAGGTCTTGGAGGTTTTCGTAGGCTATCGGGAGGTAGGTAACAACTCGTCTCATCGAGTCGAGGGCCAGGACGTCGGAGTATGGCTGGGCCCTGACGTTGAGGAAAGCTTCGATGGAGTGGTAGAAAGCGTCCATCGATGTGTAGACGGTCTGGTTCTGTGGCAGGGTTACCATGACCTCAGGGTCGACTATTGAAAACTTCGGAAAGAGGACATCGTACCCTATCCCCTGCTTCTCCTTCGTTTCAGGGTTGGTTATGACCGCGTAGGGGTCCGCCTCTGTGCCAGTCCCGTGGGTTGTGGGTATCGCCACTATCGGCAGCGCCCCGCTCGGCTTTTTTCCTCCGCCGACGGCCGGAACGTAGTCCCAGTACTTGCCCCCGCTCTTGGCGGTCATGGCTATTGCCTTGGCGCTGTCTATCGCGCTTCCGCCGCCGAGCCCCACGACGAAGTCCACATTCTCCCTCCTCGCGAGCTCAGCGGCTTCATCCACGTGGGTTGAAATCGGATTCGGAATGACTCTGTCGAAGACGATGCTCTCAACGCCCGCCTTCTTGAGAAGCTCCTGAACCCTGTAGAGGAGGCCAGTTTTCTTAGTGCTGCTCCTCCCCGTGACTATCAGGGCCTTTCCTGAAAGCCCGTGCCTTTCTAAAAGCTCGGGGAGCCTCTTTCTCCCAAAATTTTTGTTCGAGCTATCGCAAAGATTTTGAAGGAAGGGTAGAAAAAAGGAGGGGTGCCAAAAATTAAGGTCAAAACTCTGACCCGCCAGATTGTAGAGCTTTCAGAAAAGCTTGGTCTTCAGGCCGTTCCCGAATACAGAACTCCAGACGGCACGAGAATAGACGTTGCAATTCTCAACGGAGATGAGAAAATTCTCGCCATCGAGCTTGAAGCTTCCTTCAAGTGGTTTCCCCAAAGACTCCTCTACGACGTCGTTAAGGCACAGAGGGCGGGTTTCCCAGAGCTGTGGGTGGTAACTTCAATGCCCCAAAAGCCCGGCTGGATTGAGGGGTACGCAGAAGAGATTGGGATAAAACTCAAATTAATAAAGGAGAAAGAAGTCCTTCAGCTCTTCTCTTCCTTGCGGTACTTAATGTAGATGACATCTTCACTGTGCCAGAATGGGAGTTTATCGCCAGTTATTTTGATTTCTGGAGTTGCCCCTTCGTAGATCACTTTCTTGGTGAGCTCCTCCGGAAGCTGAAAATGAACGTAAACTTCCTGAGGAGCGTCTCCCTTGTGAACCTTAACCTTGAACGTTGTCTCTCCCTTAAACTGCTCGGAACCGTAGCGGACGAGGTAAGTGGTGCCCTCCGGGAACTCAATCTTAAGCTCGAAGTTGTCCACGTGCGGGCTAACCTTCATTGTGAACAGCCCAAAGCCGTCCTGGGTAACAAATGTAACGCTCTGGTTATCCACGTAAAAGACCTCCGTGTACTCTATACTGGCCGGTGGAAGCTGGGCGGTTTCAAAGGCATAAACCACCAGCGCTATTGTGATGACTGCCATGATGACGAGAGCTTTGTTCATAGTGGTCCCTCCAAATAGGTTACGCCCATTCCGTTATTAACCCTTTTGTGTAGGTTGTTACGCGCCATGATGAAGAAAATCAAAAATCAAAGGCCGGTCGACTCGTCGATGAAAAATACATCCAGCCCGAACTTCTTCCCGAGGACTGGCATCAGGGCCTTAACGCCAAGGGTCTCCGTTTTGTAGTGGCCGGCAACGAGAACGCTCTGCGGCAGGTCAACGGCCGTTAGGTAGTCCGCGTGCCCAAACTCCCCTGTTATGAGCAGGTCGATTCCCTTTCTCCAGGCCTCTTCAAGGGCAAACGCCCCCGCCCCGCTGATTGCTCCAACGGTCTTTATCTCCCTCTTCCCGAACTCGTAGGCCCTAACCGTCGTGTCGAGCTTCTCCGCGACTATCTGCGCGATCTTCTCTATGGGCTGAGGCTCCTCAAACTCGCCCCAGAAGCCTATGGTCAGCCCTCTATACTCGCCAAAGGGCCCCTTCGGCTCCAGGCCAAGGAGTCTGAGCAGTTCCACGTTGTTCCCCACCTCTGGGTGGGCATCGAGGGGAAGATGGGCAACGTAGAGGTTCAGACCGTTCTCTATGAGAGCTTTCAGACGCCTGTAGTGCACCCCCGTTACGTACTCTAACCCGCCCCAGATCATGCCGTGGTGGACTACCATCATGTCAGCCCTGGCTTTAGCGGCGCGTTCTATGGTTCTGAGTGTAGTGTCAACGGTGAACGCTACCCTCTCAACTTCTTCCTTCCCCTCAACCTGAAGGCCGTTGCTCGACTTGTCTGGGTAGGCAGATATGTTTAGGTACTCGTCGAGGAAAGAGACGAGTTCATCGCGGTTCATTCTGATCCCTCCAGGAGTTCTCTAATCCTGTCCTCATCTATAACCTTAACCCCCTCAGGGACGTGCTTGAAACTCTTACCAATCAGGAGATAGTGGGCTTCCCCCTTCCAGCCAGTCAGCTCTACATTCTTTCTGAGTTCTTCCACGAGTTTCTTCCCATTCTGGGCACGGTTTCTCCATTTGCACTCTCCGAATATTGCGCGCTTTCCGGTCTCGTCAAGGGCGACAACGTCTATTTCGTACACCTTCTTAACTCCGTCTTCCCTGTAATATCCCCAGTGTCTTCCGATGGTCGCTGGCCTAAAGGGCAGTTCCTCAAGGAGAACCAGCTCCCTGCAGGCGAAGTCAAACCTCTTGCCCATGTAATCGCCCAGCCCCTTTTTCACTTCTTCCCACACTTTCTCCCTGTCGAACTCGTACATGCTCAGCTTTGGCTGAACGAACCTGAACCAGAAAGCTATCAGCGGGTGGCTTATGTAGAGGATGCTCCTTTTCCCAAGAACTGCCCTGTCGTAGTCAACAAGTCTGAAATAGTAAACGAGCTCCCTGAGCTGTCTAGTCAGAGAAGTTTCGTCCCTGTTGAGATAGCCGGCTATTCCGCTTATCGAGGTGGCCCCGTTGGCTATGGCCTCCAAGATATCATAGTAAACCCCAGATCTCTTTCCGAACTCAAGGGAGAGCATCTTGGGCACTTCTTCGGCGAGAGGGGCGTATTCCTCGAAAAACAGCTCCCTCAGGATTTCCTCTGCGCTTCTCCCTTCCAGACCTTCATCCTCGATGGCCACCCAGTAGCGCGGAAAGCCCCCGAACACCGAGTGAACCTTAAAGAAATCGTCCAGCTTTACAATATCGAGTTCTCTCGCCATTTCGTAGCTCCCACGGATGTCCAGCGGCTTAAGGTGAATCTCACGCTTTATTCTCCCGTACAGGGGCTCCTTTGAATCCCTGAACAGCTTTTCGATCATCCCGATAGTTGAACCTGTAAAGATCAAGAGGAGGTTTTTCCTCTCCTCGTTCTCATCGATGAGCCTCTGAAGGGTAGGGTAAACCGAGGGCTCTACAAACCTGAAGTCCTGGAACTCGTCGAAGGCGACCACTCCTTCAAACCTCTCAAAGAGAACCTCAAAAAAATCGTCCCAGCTTTCTATTCTCTCCCTCTTCGTTATCACGCCCTTTTCCCGGAGGATGTTTTCGTATTCCCTGAGCAACCCTGTGCTTCCCTTCTCCCGATTAACGAAGAAATAAATGTCCTTCTCTCCCAGGAATTCTCTCAAGAGCCGCGTTTTGCCAACCCTTCTCAGACCGTAAATGGCTAGGGTGTAGAGCTTTTTTCTGCTCCTTTCCCTCGCTTTACGCAAGACCTCAAGCTCCCTCTCGCGGTCGATAAACCGCATTATATTCACCAACTGAATTATTCACTAACTGAATATAAACTTTTCCTCAATTCTGTCTCCAAACCCTTTTAAAACCGCCCCTCAAGTAGTGCCGAGAGGTGTTGGTATGGGCGAGATGAGAGACGGTGAGAAATTCAGGAGGGCAGTTGAGGAGATAGCGAGAGCCGTGTTAGCGGGTGAGATAAAGGATAGGGACGAGCTCAACCGCTACAAGATCATCGTGTCGCGGAAGTATCACCTTTCAAAGATTCCAGGCAACTCAGACATCCTGAAGGCCATTCCAGAGGAGGAGCGCGACAGATTTAGGGAACTCCTCAAGAGGAAGCCGACGAGGACGATCAGCGGAGTTGCCGTTGTGGCCATGATGACAAAGCCCTTCCCCTGCCCGCACGGCAGGTGCATCTACTGCCCGGGCGGGCCTTCAGTTGGTTCTCCCCAGAGCTACACCGGAAAGGAGCCTTCAGCACTGAGGGCGGTCCAGAGCGCCTACCATCCATACATCATCATGATGCGCAGGCTAAAACAGCTCACCGACATCGGCCATGACGTTGACAAGGTGGAAGTCATAATCCAGGGCGGAACTTTTCCGGCCGTTGACCTCGACTATCAGGAATGGTACGTTAAGTGCGCCTTCAAGGCCATGAACGACTTTCCGTACTTCAAGGACATAGAGAACCTTGAGGACAAGCTTGTGAGACTCATAGTTAAGGGCGACAAGTCTGTTTTCGAGGAAGACCCCGAGTTCAAGAGGGCCTGGGAGCTGACCCACAGGAAGCCCTACTACTACCTCGAAGACGAGCAGAGGAAGAACGAGAAGGCCAAGGTCAGAATGGTCGGCCTCACGATAGAGACCCGTCCCGACTGGGCCTTCGAGAGGCAGATAGACAGAATGCTCAAATTGGGGACAACAAGGGTCGAGCTTGGAGTTCAGACCGTATTCAACTTCATCCACGAGAGGACTAAGAGGGGTCACGGCGTTGAGGAGATAATAAAGGCCACCCAGTTGCTTCGCGATGCCGGCTTAAAGATAAACTACCACATAATGCCCGGCCTGCCGGGGAGTAACTTCGAGAGGGATCTGTACACCTTCAGGAAGATATTCGAAGATCCCCGCTTCCGCCCGGACATGCTGAAGATTTATCCAACCCTCGTTACTGCCGACGCTCCTCTCTATGCCTGGTACAAGGCTGGAAAGTACAGGCCCTACACGACGGAGGAGGCCGTCGAGCTCCTTGTCGAGGCCTACAAGCTCTTCCCGAAGTGGGTTAGGGTTATGAGAATCCAGAGAGACATACCGGCTAAGCTCATAGTTGCAGGGGTTAAGCACTCAAACCTCGGCCAGCTCGTCTTCAACGAACTGATAAAGAGGGGAATAAGGCCGAGGGAGATACGCTTTAGGGAAGTCGGCCACATGATGCAGAAGTTCGGAGTCCAGCCAGAAATTGAGCACATAAAACTCCTCCGCGAGGACTACGACGCCGCTGGGGGAAAGGAGATATTCCTGAGTTTCGAAGACGTGAAGAACGACATACTGATAGGCTTTATCCGCCTCAGAATCCCGAGCGAGAAGGCTCACAGGAAGGAGATAAACTGCTGTCCGTCTGCCATAGTCAGGGAACTCCACGTATACGGCCCGCTCGTGCCCATAGGTGGAAAGCCGAAGTACGAGTGGCAGCACCGCGGGTATGGCAGGGAGCTTCTAGCAGAGGCCGAGAGGATTGCTCGCGAGGAGTTCGAGGTCAAGAAGATGCTCGTCATCAGCGGCGTCGGTGTCAGAGAGTACTACAGGAAGTTCGGCTACAGGAAGAACGGACCGTACGTGGCGAAGAGGCTCGACAAGAGCTACGCAGAATACAAAAAGAGCAAAGAGTTCGACGCACACCTGAACACCTAACTACCGGAAAGCATCTCCTCTTCCATTCTTTTCAGTTCTGCTTTTTTAACGGCCTCTTCGTGCTCTTTATCGCCCTTTATACCCCTGACGCGCTTTGACAGATTTAAGAGCGCCTCTTCAGGACCGTAGCAGATCAAAATATCCCCTGGAAGAATTTGAGTGTCACCTCGGGGTGCCCCCAAGTACTTCTCGCCCTCGGGGGTCTTCCTAAATATTCCAAGCACTAAAACTCCCTCTTTGTCCAGTTCAAGCTCTCTCAGTGTCTTGTTTGCCAGCCAGCTGTTTCTCTTAACCTGTATCCTTGAGATCGAATACCCCCTCGAGAGTCCAAGAAGCTGGTTGTAGTCGTAAACTTTGAGCTCTGGAAACCTCTTTTCAAGGAACCTCTTTATGACCCTCCTCATCCACCTCTCGACCCTCTTTGAGGTGAAGAAGACGTATAGAAAGACGAGGCTAAAAACGAGTATTACAAGGGAATTCAGGGCTTCCCCTCTGCTCTTTCCAACGAAAGTAAGGACGAGCGTCGCTATTGCCGAGGTTATTCCAGCGCTCCCAAGGAATATCAGAAGCCTGATAATCTTTCTCCTGGCAGGGTGAGAGACCACGTATTCGCTTTCACTCGTTGTGAACCCCGTGCCAGAATAGGCAGACTGAGCCTGAAAAGCTGCCACATCCCTGGATAGGCCCGTCAGCTCGAGGGCTATTGCGCCTATCCTGACGATTATTACGGAGAGCACGACCACAAGAATAAAGGAAAGCAGGGCGAACACTTTTCACATCACCCACCTGCAGCTTTTGCCTCCGCCTCATGCTCGACCTTGGCAGCGAGGGCTATCGCTATGTAGTTGGCACCGGCCATTATAAGGTCTATGGATATGAACAGGCCAACCGCCCAGAGGCTGGACCACGGCCACTGGAGGACTATCAGCAGGCCCAGAAAGACAGTCAGAACTCCAGAGAGCAACATGAGTGCCCACTGGGAGATGTCCTTGTTCTGGAAGGCAACGGCAATCCTGAGAAAGCCTATGAACATCAGAGACAGGCCGAGGATAAGCGTGTATATTGCAGTCGCGAGGACGGGGTTTATCATTGCGAAGATTCCACCGAGGACGTAGATGAGTCCCATTACGATGTGTAAGGTTCTGCTCTTCCACTCCCTAGCCTTTGTGATACCCTGAACCATCTGGAGAACTCCACCGACGACCATGAACGCTCCAAAGAGAGTTACACTGGTTATGCTGAGCAGGGGCAGAACCATCAGCCCGGCAACTCCAAGGGTTATGAATATCAGTCCAAGTCCGAGCATCCAGACCCAGTTCTTCCCGACTTCTCCGTACTTCATCTGACCACCTCCAGATTATTCTCACCAAAGGTTAATTTATTGGTTTAAAAATTTTTCTGTATTTGTGTTATCAAAATAGCAATAGTCTCGATGGAAATCTGCCTCGGATTATGTCTCAAAAAAGATGAAACCAAAAGCCGCCACAATTAGCGGCGGCCGTACTTCCGTAGAAGGATTCCCAGGAGCACCAGAGCACCAAGAATTACCGCTATACCGATGTATTCCGAGCCGCCACCCTTCGTAACAGTGACTCTGATCTTCTCCTCTGACTTGTCCTGGTCACTGACTGCTGAAATCTTGACAACGTAGTCCCCAGAATCAACGTTTGCGGGGACTGTAAACTTTACTGTGAACTCGGCCACTTCGTCCCTCCCAAGCTCTGACATTCTCTCGGGGGTGATTTGGGCCTTTGTTTTCCAGTCCTCTGGTAGCTCAACATTGAGTTTAACATTGGTGAGTGGACTCGTTCCAGTGTTGTAGACCCTAACATGGAGCTCGGCACTCTTTCCAGCTTCTATTTTCAGACTGTACTTGCCGGGGGATAGTGCTATTCCATAGCTGCCCGAGAGGGAGGCCGTGAAGTTTAAGATTTTCTCCTCGCCGCTTCCCAGGGAGGTGATTTTGAGCGCCGCGTGGTAGTCCCCGATTTCGGCGGTGTCGGGTGGGATCAAAACAACGTACAGCCGAGTATCCGAACCGCTCTCGACGTACACGCTTCCCATGCCCCTTCTCGAACTCGGGTCGTCGGTCACAAGTGCCCCCCATCCCTCGGGAGCTTTCAAATCGAACGTGTATGTATCGTCGTTTTCCCCCAGGTTCTTCAAAACAACCTCGTAAACGAACACATCACCCAGAACTCCGCTCTTGGTTGGGCTAAGTGCATCGGCGGTAAAGTAGTAGGGGAGCTTTTTCAGCGAGACTTTCACTTCAACCTCAGAACCCGCGGTTACCCTGATCGTCCGCCTTACCGTATTGTACGCATCCTTCGTGACGATCAGAGTGTATTCCCCTTCGGGGGCTTCAATAACGGCGGTTCCATCGGAGAGCGTTCTGGCAGAGACAACGGTTTCGCCATCACGAAGGAGCTGAACAGAGGCCCCCGGGATGTAGTTTCCCGACTCGGGATCGAGTACCTTAACGGTCACTGTTCCATTCTCCCCAGCATGGCTTTTTGATACGTAGACTGATAGGGTAGTCCGCGCGTCTCCGGCGCCTACCTCAATGGGATACCAGCCAACCGAAGCGTTGCTAGGCACGCTGACGAGGAGCTCAACGGTGCTTTCTCCAGAGAGGTAAACTCCCCTAACGAAGTCACCCCCGGCCAGGAACTTCCCCTCCCATCCAGAAGGGAGGGTAACGTTGAGGGGCACCGTGACGGGTACCTTCGAAGAAAGAACGAGCGAAAACGAGACGTTCCTGCCCGCTTCAACTTCCTTAACGGGGTAAGGACAGGTTATTTCAACACCCCTACCAACTACAGTAACCCACAGAGTCAGCTCGGAGTCCCCCGCTTGGAGGACAACAGGGTACTTCCCAGGACGGGAGGGAGGCCTCAAAACAACCGAGACCTCAGCGGTCTCGCCGCTCTTGAGGTACACCCCATCAACTTCCGAGTTGCCGGCCAGAACTTTCGCATCCCACCCCCTCGGAGCTGTTACGACCACCGGAACGAACCCTTCCTGGCCGAGGTTCCGTACCCGAACGGTAAACACGACATCCTCCCCTGGCTGAGTAATCTTGCTGGGAAACCTGCTCTCAAGCTGGATGTTGGATGGTTGCTCCCCCATGCTGATGTTTTCCCCATAGAGGACAAGCAGCACTGAACTCTCAGAAAAGCTCAAGCTACCCACTGTCAGGTTTATCCCCTTCACCACCTCGATGGTGTCTCCATAGGAAAGCACGTGAGTAGTCCCCTTGACCTGTACTGCCACCCGCCCGTCCTCTGAAAAGTCTAGGAACCGAACCGTAACCCCGTTCACGGATATACTCTGGCCAGTATGCAGGACAATGGTAAAGGTCTCTGCCGAGGCCAGAGCCGAAGTAGCAAGCAACACTGCAAAAAAGACGATAAAGATGCGCCTCATGGCGATCACCTGATCTCGGCCCTCACGAAGCCCAGGTATGCAATAACCGTCCAGAGCACGAGGTATGCCACCATCATTCCGAGCTCCTTCTTGACGAAGGACAGGCTCTCCGAAAGGCTGTAGCTCGGGGGCTCCTCTTCATCAAAGTCTCTATCGTAATAAACGAACCAATCCTCAGAGCCCTTCTCGGGGTTGAGAACGTACTCAGACACCTGGTCGAAGTCATATTCAGGCGATATTATCTGAACGTACTCTATAGTTTTCCAGTACTTTTTGCTCCACTCCTCAATTTTTTGGCTGTACTCCTCCTGCAGTACCTCCATCTTTTTCTGAATATCCTCCACCTTTGCCATGTCTTCGGGGGTCACATTTTCACTGCTGAATATGCGCTCCATTTCCTCGTAGTAAGCCCTCAGCTCCTCAGGCTCCTGCGGCCTTGGACCGGCGACGCCGTAGGCAACGAGCTCCGCCACGGGGAGGGTTAAAGTGGTGAGAATTAAAAAGGCCACTAAGGCGTACATGAGGGCGCTGCCACTTGAGCTGGAGTGGGCCGAAAACGCCACCCCCATTGTGAAAAAGACCATGAAGTAGAGGTACATTACGAGGAAGTACATCACCATCCTAGCGTAGCTGTCGATAGTAACGCCTATCCACAGGAGAAGCCCGGTCATTATGAGGGCAGTTATGAGGACGGAGACCGCCAGCGTTATAGCCCCCCCAAGTATCTTCCCCAGTATCACCTGGTCTCTGAAGACGGGATGCCCCATCAGAACGTTCATGGTTCTGTTCTCCTTCTCCTTCGTCACGGCGTCGAAGCCGAGGGCTAGGGCAAAGATCCCTCCAACGGAGCCGATAAGGTAGTTGACGCCCCAGAGGACGTGGTACACCTTGGGAGCTTCATCATCCCCGCCCGGCATGTACATTCCGTACAGGTCCAGTTTAACCAGGATCAGGGACAGTACGACTACTGCAAGAAGGAAACCGAACACTACAAAGAACCTTTTACTCGTTAGATTATCTCTAAACTCTTTTTCAGCAATAGCACCGATCATAGATTCTTCCCCCCATAAACAAGCTCCATGAACACATCCTCCAGGGTGGGTTCCTGGAGGTGAACGTCGAGAACCGTGTACCCGGCGCTCTCCAACATCCTGAGGAGCTCAACCCTGATGTCCCTCTCAGAATAAACCACAAGGCGGTTCTGACCCTCGAGCCTAAGGTCCGCTGCGTCGAGATCAAGCGAGCCAACGTCAATCGGCTCCACTGTCTCGGCGACTATCATGTACCTTCCCTCAATGAACTTGCGCTTTATCTCGTCCTGACTGCCGCTGATCAGGAGCTTCCCCTTGGAGATTATGCCTATCTCATCGCTTATGATCTCTACTTCAGAGAGGATGTGACTTGAAAACAGGATCGTCTTCCCATCTTTCTTCAGATCCCTGAGAACGTCTCTGAGCTCAACTACGCCCCTAGGATCGAGTCCGTTGGTCGGTTCGTCAAGGAACAGGACCAGTGGATCATTTATGAGGGCCTGAGCGAGAAGGAGTCTCTGCTTCATTCCTGTTGAAAAGCTTCCAACCTTTTTGTCCGCGACATCCTTAAGTCCAACGAGCTCCAGAAGCTCCCTGGCACGCTTCTCTGCCTCGGATTTGGGCATCCTGTAGAACTTGGCGAAATAAAGCAGATTATCAAGGGCGCTCATGTTGGGGTACAAGCTACCCTCACCAGGCATGTAACCGCTTATCCTCTTAACTTCCACAGGGTTCTCCTGAACATTTATGCCGTTGACGTACGCCTCCCCCTTTGTAGGCTGAATTAGTCCCAGGAACATCAGTATGGTCGTCGTCTTTCCGGCGCCGTTGGGCCCAAGGAAGCCGAAGATCGTTCCTTTTTTGACCGCGAGGTTCAGCCCATCAACGGCGACGGTGTCTCCATAAACCTTCGTCAAACCCCTTGCCTCAATCATGTTCATACTATCCACCATCAATCAGTAACAACTTACAGTTATAAATTTTTTGACTGAAATAGACACGTATTAGTTGATATTGATGAATATTAAATCCAATAGGTAAGGACAAGTTTTTAAGGCACATCCATGAATGTGGAGCCATGCGCTTTAAACCCAAGCCATTTACAGAACCGGTTGGCTTCCGCTGTCTCTACTGCCTTGACTGCTGCAGGGGAAGGCACGTTTACCTGACGCTAAAGGACATCGAAAGGATCGCCAGGACTGGAAAAGACCCACAGGACTTCGTGACTTTCTCCATTGAAGGCGAAAAAATCCGCTTCGTGCTCTCCGTTAGGGAGTGGGACTTAGGCTGCGTCTTCCACGACCCCGAAACCGGAAAGTGTACTATTCATAAGGCCAGACCCCTTATCTGCAGGATTTATCCATTCATGGTGTCGAAAAAGCCGCTCGGCGTTGAAGGGGAGAAGTCCTTTGAATACAGGGGAGAAAGGCTCTGGCTATACTACGACGAGAGCTGTCCGGGAGTAAACGCAGAAGAGCCAGAAACCACGATAACGCCGGAGGAGATAGCGGAGCTCGGGCTAGAGTTCGAAAAGGAGCTGGAAGAGACTGATATGGACGGTTTAGCCGAACTTCTTGAGAGGCTGTGAACGCTCACGTTTTTAAGTACCCCGCCTAAATTTCCCCGATGACCCAGGAAGAACTCCGCTACCGGCGTGCCTCATCATGGGAGTACGACCTCATCCTCCGTGAGGCGGAAAAGTACGGCGAGCTTAGACATCACTTCTTTGCAGTAGTTGAGGGCAAGTTCCGTGACGTTTATGCTGTGAATGAGAGGGTGTGGAGAGAGATAGAGAGCCTGGATCTCAAGCCCTACGCCTACGGAACTTTCGTCGGCACGATAAAGGTCGATAAAAACCTCGTCGAGAAGTTCTATCCAAACATAGAGTTCTTCTACTTCGTAGATGTGCAGAAGAACTACGCAGTTCTAAGCCCAAAGGCTGGGTTCCTCTTCACGACCGGAAAGGACGTGCCTAAGAGCGGCGTGCGGTCTTATAACTGGCAGGGCACCAAAAAGCTCGTAATCTACGATGAAAACGGGATAATCTTGGGAATCGGCAGAATAAATCCAGGGAGCAGAAATAAGTTCATTCTCAACGTCACCGACATCGGGGAGTTCCTCAGGAGGAAGCGCTGACTTTTCTTACCCAACGTAATCTTTTTAAGCCCTTCCACACAGGAACATAATGGTAACCAAAAGTAAATTTAAGGGGGTGGTCACGATGATTAAGAGGGTAAAGACCGGCATCCCTGGCATGGACGAGATACTCCACGGGGGAATACCCGAGAGGAACGTCGTTCTTCTCAGCGGCGGGCCCGGAACCGGAAAGTCAATCTTCTCACAGCAGTTCCTCTGGAACGGCCTCCAGATGGGTGAGCCGGGGATCTACGTGGCTCTGGAAGAGCACCCGGTTCAGGTGAGACAAAACATGGCTCAGTTCGGCTGGGATGTCAGGAAATACGAGGAAGAAGGATTATTCGCGATGGTAGATGCCTTCACCGCTGGAATCGGCAAGAGCAAGGAGTACGAGAAGTACATCGTCCACGATTTGACGGACATCAGGGAGTTCATAGACGTCCTCAGGACGGCCGTCAAGGACATTGGAGCCAAGAGGCTGGTCGTTGATTCAGTTACGACGCTCTACATCAACAAACCAGCTATGGCGAGAAGCATTGTGATGCAGCTCAAGCGCGTTCTGGCCGGCCTCGGAGTCACGAGCATCTTCGTCAGCCAGATAAGCGTCGGTGAGAGGGGCTTTGGCGGCCCCGGTGTCGAGCACGGCGTTGACGGCATAATCCGCCTCGACCTCGACGAGATAGACGGCGAGCTGAAGCGCTCTCTGATAGTCTGGAAGATGCGCGGAACGAGCCACAGTATGAGAAGGCACCCGTTTGATATCACCGACAAGGGAATAATCGTCTATCCTGACAAGGTCCTCAAGAGGAAGGCCGTCATCGAGCTTGAGTGAAAACTGAAGGGAGGTGATGGAAATGGTGGAGGTTCCACTGAACCCGATGGGAAGGGAGGAAATCCACAGGCTTGAGAGCATACTCCTGTTTGCGACGCTCTTCAGGCCGGAGGTCATAGAGCTGATAAAGGATCCAGCCGAGAGACTTACCTGGGTTGACAGCCTGGCAGTGGCTGCCGGTGCGATAGCCAGGGAGAAGGCTGGCATGACCGTCAGCGAGATAGCCGAAGAGCTCGGCAGGACGGAGCAGACAATAAGGAAGCACCTCAAGGGCGAGACGAAGGCCGGCCAGCTCGTCAGGGAGACCTACGAGCTCATCAAGCAGGGCAAGCTCGACGAGCTCGTAAAGAACGTTGAGGTTCTAGCCAAGGGCGGCCAGATCGTTGCGGTGGAGGAGTACGAGAAGCTCAAGAAGGAGAAGGAGGAGCTCGAAGCAAAAGTCAGGGAGCTTGAGGAGAAGGTCAAGGCCCTCGAGGAGGAGAACCACCAGCTCAAGGCAAAGCTTGAAAACGTTAGAAAAGTCCTAAACGACGCCCTGGAGAGAGTGAAGGAAATAGAAAAGCTGCTCTGAACTTCTTAGCCGCTTCCGTTTCCGTTCTTTCTTAATGCTTCTTCCCAGGTCATTATCATGTGGGTGAAGGTCTCGTCGTCCTCTTCGATGCCACGCTTTATCTCTGAGACGTGAGCGTACTTGGCCTTAAACTGCTCGAGGATGTAGTCAACGGCCTTCTCGGGGTTGGCCTTGGTGCCGCAGGTGTAGACGTCGAGTGCGGCGTAACCCTTCTCCGGCCAGGTGTGGACTGAGATGTGGCTCTCAGCGACTATGACGACGCCGCTGACCCCTGTCGGGGAGAACTTGAAGAAGTAGCTTGCCTTGACCTCCATGTTGCCCACTTTGGCCGCTTCGAGGAATATCTGCCTTATCCTGTCAGCGTTACCGAGAACCTCAGGATCGCAACCGGCAGCCTCAACAACGTAGTGAAAACCTATCGTCTCTATCTCGGTCATGGCTCTCACCTGAACCTTTGGTTGTTGACACCCTTTTTAAAGTTAATCCCAAAATAGAAGGGCAAGTAACGGGCCGATTCTGGACTGAGCGGACATTTACCGTTTTCTATCGATTTAAACCGACTTTTTCTGGGTGTTTTTGATTATAACTGCAATTTTTATCCCAATTGGGCATAAAGTCTACCACAACGGCCCGAACCCAAAAAACAAACACCGAAAAGTGAATCCATGAAATCCACCACTAATTTTAAAACCGTCGGGGTTTTTATTAACCAACAAGTTACCGAATCAAAACTTTCAGGGGTGAACGTATGGCCAAGGATAAAACTCAAAAGCCCGGACAAACCGCCGAAGTTCGGGCAAAAAGCAGGGAAAAGCTGAGGTTTCTTGCTGAAATGGAGCCCAAGAAAATGATAACCTACCCGCTTGTTGTTTTCATAGTGGCACTCCTCCTGCTGGCAGTGCACTTCCCGCCCCTCGGAATAGACCTCAAGGGCGGTGTTGTGGTAACTGGAGAGGGAATCAGCGCAAACCCTGACCAGCTGGAGAAGGAACTGAGCGGCTGGCTTGGCATCGAAGCCCACGTTGAGAGCTTCACCAGCGTTAGTGGATCAAAGGGAATAAGGGTCTACGCTCCCGCTGGAACCGATCCTCAAAAAATAATAGACATCCTCAAGGAAAAGTACCCCAACGCAGACTTCACCCACAGCGATGTTCAGCCGACCTTCGGAGAGATGGCAAAGAAACAGGGCACTAGGGCGATCATCTTCGCGTTCATCGCAATGGCGATTGTTGTGTTCCTGTTCTTCAGGAACCCAGTGTCATCTCTGGCGATAATCTTCTCGGCGCTCTCCGACATGATCATAGCCGTTGCCGTTATGGGAATATTCGGAATTCAGCTCACAACCGCCACGATAGCTGCTCTCTTGATGCTCATAGGTTACACCGTGGACAGCAACATCCTCCTCACAACAAAACTGACTAAGAGAAAGGAGTACACCATCGAAGAGGCCTATCTAAGCGCTGTTTCAACCGGCTTCACGATGAGCACAACAACACTCGGTGCCCTCCTGATGCTGTGGATAATATCAACCTCACCCGTCCTGGACAACATAGCGGCTGTCCTGATATTCGGTCTGCTGGCCGATTTTATGAACACATGGATTTTCAACGCAGGTGTTCTGCGGTGGTACCTCTCGAGGGGGGTTGAACTATGAACAGAAAGCTCAAGAAAATCCTCCTGAACTGGAAGGTTCTCCTGCTCATTATATTCCTCATAGGCTCAATAGGCTCTCTCTACACAAGGGGACTCACCTTCGGAATAGACATCTCCGGCGGTGTCGCGCTTATCGCGCAGACGGAAGAGCCCGTTGACTCAAAGACAATGGAGCTCGTCGTGGATTCCCTCCAGAAGAGGCTCAACACCTTCGGTCTAAGGGACATCTCAGTTGAAGGTCAGGGCAACAGCATAGTCGTGGTTAAGGTTGCAAACGTGAGCTCAACAGAAGAGGCAAACCAGCTCAAACAGGTTATTGAGAGCCAGGGTGTCTTCTTCATGGAGTTCAACGGTGTTGTCTTTGGAACCGGAAAGGACATCACCTACGTCGGCCCCTATGAGATAAAATCCGACAACAGCTGGGCGGTTCCGTTCAGGATATCGAAGAGCGCCGCCGAGAAGTTTGCGGAGCTGGCCAAGGGAAAGGCGGGATGGCCAGTTGATATGTTCCTCGATCCACCGATTAATTCCCTCCTTGTTGTTCCTCAGGATGTCTTCATGACAATGAACGGAACGGCCTTTAACGCGGGCGCCCCCGATGCACCACCACTGGCCGCCAGGATAGAGAAGGCCCTTAACATAACGACCATAATGTACACCAACCAGAGCGCCACCGAACTCAAGGAAATGGCAAACGGCAGGGCAATCGTCCTCGCAGGAGTTCCCAGGGAGCTCTACGACGGGCTGAAGGATATGAACGTGAGCGTTAAGTACATCCCGAGTGAGCCAAGTGCTGACACTACATCCTTCGTCAAGGAAATACTCGGACTCTACGGCCCGTATTCGCTCGGTGAAGGACTTGCCAACGGTGTTCCTCAGACCGACGTTCAGATAACCGGACGCGCATCCAACAGGGTTGAAGCGGAAAGGGAAGCTAAAACTGTGTACACCGTGCTCAAGAGCGGTTCCCTCCCGGTCAAGCTCAAGGTCATCAGCATGGAGTTCATATCTCCAAAGCTCGGGCAGGACTTTAAGAAGCAGGCCCTTTATGCGGGCCTCGCCGCACTGGTGGCGGTCCTCCTCATCGTTTACTTCCACTACAGGAACTGGAAGATAGCAATACCCGTCGCGAGCACCAGCCTCTTTGAGGTCATAATCATCCTCGGAATAGCTGCCCTTATCAAGTGGAACCTCGATCTGCCGAGCATAGCCGGTATAATCGCGGCAATAGGTACGGGCGTTGACCAGCAGGTAGTCATAACCGACGAGCTCCTCGGCGGAGAGAGGAGCACAAGGATAACCAGACGTGCCGGAGCTCTCAAGAGAATCGGAAGGGCGTTCTTCATAATATTCGCCTCGGCGGCAACCACCATAGCGGCAATGAGCTTCCTCCTCGTGTACTTCGTCGGAACGCTCAAGGGCTTCGCGGTGACGACGATAATCGGCGTTCTCATCGGAATATTCGTGACGAGACCCGCCTATGCAGAGGTTGCCAAGTACCTCATCGGTGAGGAGTGATGTACGTCATAATAATGGGCGCTGGAAGAGTGGGATACCTCGTGGCAAAGATGCTTGAAGAGGACGGCCACGACGTAACGATAATAGAAATGGACCGGGACAGGGCGAAGGAGCTCTCCCTAATGATAAACGGCCTGGTAATCGAGGGAGATGCGACCGACACGAAGACGCTGGAGGAGGCCAACATAAAGCAGGCAGATGCCTTCGCGGCTTTAACGGGAAGGGACGACGCAAACCTCCTAGCCTGCATACTGGCGAAGAGCCTCAACCCGAACATCAAGACATCCCTGAGGGTCAGCAACCCCAAGAACAGGAGGATATTCGAAGAGGTCAAAGACCTGAAAAAGTACTTTGACTTCGTCATATCCCCCGAGGAGATAGCGGCGGAGTACATAAGCAGGAACATCGTTACTCCTGGCTTTGACAGAGTCCTGTTCCCGAAGGAGGGTGCCGAGATAGTTAGGTTCACCATAGACGAGAACAGCAAGGTTGCAGGAAAGCTCGTGAAAGACCTCAACCTTCCGAGGGATGCTCTGATAGTGGCCATCTACGACGGCAAGGGCAACCTGATAATACCATCTGGAGACACCAAACTGCCAGAGAAGGGCCAGATAATAATATTCGCAAAGAACTCTGCCCTCAAAGAGGTCAAAGAGCTGTTTGAGGATAGAAAAGAGGAATCCGAATAAATTCCAATTTTACCTCTTTTTTCTCAAACTTTCTAGACCGACCATAAACTATTTAAAGCGATTAGGCTAGCCAAAGCTGTCAGAGGAACCTGTTTTCACTGTCATCGGAGGGACGGCTCATGGAAGACGTCATCAAGCGGATTGTTGAAGCAGAAAAAGAGGCAGAGACCCGCATTGAAAAGGCAGAGCATGAGGCAAAGGAGATAATAAGGAAAGCAAAGGAAGAAGCTAAGAAAATTGAGGAAGAGACCATCAAAAAGGCCGAGGAGGAGTCACAGAACCTCATAGAGAAGGCCCGCCTTGAGGGTGAAACCGAAGCCAAGAAAATCCTCGAGGAGGGGGAGAAAGAGATTTCTGCACTCCGCGAGAGGGCGGAGTCAAACTTTGAGACCGCCATCCAGGAAGCCATAGAACTCGTCAGGGGGGCCTGATGTGTTCCGGCCCGAAGAGATGGTAAAACTCGAGGTAATTACACTTAACAGGTATAAGGACACCCTTCTAACGTACCTCCACGAGGCTGGAGCGGTCGAAGTAAGAGAGGTTAAAGTCGAGCTCGCCCAGAAAGACACTCCAAACGAGTACCACAGAAAAGCCGCGTCCTACAGCATAAGCATGTCCAGGCTCGTCGAGTTCCTTGGGACATACAGGAAGGCCGCTGGAGGGGGCATCAAAGAGTTCTTCTTCCCGAAGGAAAAGCCGAAGAGAACATATAGATACGAAAGACTTGAAAAGCTCATAAAAGACGTGGAAGAGTTCTTGGGGAAAGTAGAGCCAGAGATAAAGGCCATTGAAGGTAGAATGAACTCTTTGAGCACAGAAATCGAAAGAATAAAAGAGCAAATTGGCATTTTGGACATCCTCACACCCCTCAATATAGACGTAAGTTATCTAAGACATTGTGGTGTCGTGGAGGTAACCGTTGGTCTCGTAGACAGGACAAGAGTGAAGGAGTTAGCAGACGCCCTAAAGAAAGAAACCGAGAACCACGTTGCCATTATCACCAAAGAAGCCAGCGACAAAGCACTTGTAGTCATTGTCAACCTGGCTAGAGACCATGACAAGGTGAACACCCTCCTAGCCAAGTTCTCCGTTGAGAAACTCGAGATTCCAGAAGGCGAGGGCACTCCGAAGGAGCTCATGAAGGAGTACTCAAAGAAGCTCGCAGAAAAAGAGAAGGAACTTGAGGAGGCCAAGAAAGAAGCCTCAAAGCTCGCCGAAAAGTACTACGACGACGTCCTATTCTACAAGGAACTGGTGGACAACGAGCGCGACAAGTCAACGGTACTGCCAATGCTCGCGAGAACCAACATGACGTTCGCTCTTACAGGCTGGGTGCCGAGGCCGGACGTCCAGAAGATACTCGAGGGCATCAAGAGGATAACGGAAGGAAAGGCCTACATAAACGTCCGTGAACCAAGGAAAGAAGAACTCGAAGAAATGCCCGTAAAGCTCAAGAATCCGGGATGGGCCAGACCCTTCGAGATGCTCACCGAGATGTACGGTGTTCCTAGGCACGACGAGATAGACCCAACGCCGATAATAGCCTTTACATACTCGTTCTTCTTCGGATTCATGCTCACCGACTTCCTCTACGGTCTGATAGTCGGCATAGTGGCGGCTCTCCTAGTTAAGGGCCACAAGAAGTTCAACGACGGAACCTACAAGTTTGCATACATCCTACTCTGGAGCGCGTTCTTCACGATGCTTCTCGGAGCACTCTTCGGAAGCTACTTTGGAAACGCTGCAGACATAATGCTCCAATACATAACCGGTGATCAGAACGCCCACGCGTGGCGCCTCCTCGATCCGCTCAGAGAACCTATGCCTATGCTTCTAGCCGCGCTTGCCATAGGCTTGGCACACCTATTCCTTGGGTACACGCTAGGTTTCGTCATCAAGTGGAAGAATGGAGACAGAAAGGGCGCAGTGTTTGAGCAGCTTCCGTGGATGATCATCATCATAGGTGTTGCTCTCCTCGCTAGCCAGAGGGAAGGTCTCGATGCAGCAGCAAAGGCCATCCTCGGTACTGGCATAGCCCTGTTTGCGGTGGGCGAGCTGGTAATCAACGGTGGACTAGCAGCACTGATGATAATCTCAGACTTCTTCGGCTTCGTCGGCAACTGGCTCAGCTACGCAAGACTGATGGCGCTGGCGCTGGCAACGGGCGGAATAGCGATGGTCATAAACGTTCTCGTTGGAATGGTCTGGGCCATAAAGTTCCTCTACATAGGGCCGATAATAGGCCTGATAATATTCTTCGGCGGCCAGCTGTTTTCAACGGCCATAAACGCACTCGGAGCATTTGTTCATGCCCTACGTCTGCATTATGTTGAGTTCTTCGGAACGTTTTACTCAGGTGAGGGTAAAAGGTTCGAGCCCTTTAAATCCAAGAGGGAAGTCTCAAAGCTTGAACTTGAGGTCTAGTTAGGAGGTGCAAAGAGATGGATCCGATAGTTTACGTCGTGTTGGGCGCCGCACTCGCGGCGGGAATAGCGGGTATAGCCTCAGCTTTCGGTATAGGAATCGCTGGAGCTGCAGCGGCAGGAGCGGTTGCGGAGGACGAGAAGAACTTCAAGAACGCCCTCATCCTTGAGGGTCTGCCGATGACCCAGAGCATCTACGGTCTCATCACCCTGTTCCTCATTATGCTCAGCGCTGGGATCATCGGCGGCGGATTCAAGTTTGCCGAAGCGACCACAGAGAACCTTGTGAAGAGCGCCATACTATTCGGCGCCGGTCTTACCGTTGGCCTCACCGGTCTCTCAGCTATACCTCAGGGTATCATCGCCAGCGCAGGAATAGGCGCCGCTGCCAAGAACCCGAAGACCTTCACTCAGGGCGTCATATTCGCGGCTATGGCCGAGACCACGGCGATCTTCGGTCTCGTCGGTGCGCTTATCATGATCGCCACTGGAGTTGGCTTCTGAAGCCCTCTCCTTTTTATAATCTTTGAGGGGGACTGAATAATGGAAGGCGCAGAACTGATAATTCAGGAAATAAACAGGGAAGCGGAGCAGAAGATACAGTACATCCTCAGCGAGGCCCAGAAAGAGGCTGAGAAGATCAAGGAAGAGGCTAGGAAGAGGGCCGAGGACAGGGCCCAGTGGATACTCAGGAAGGCCAAGACCCAGGCTGAGATGGAGAAACAGAGAGCGATAGCCAGCGCCAGGCTGGAGGTAAGGAAGAAGAGGCTCGAAGTCCAAGAAGAGATGATAAGGGCAGTTCTCTCGGCCTTAAGGGAGAGGCTCGCTTCACTTCCCGCTGATGAGTACTTCCAGACCCTCGTCACGCTCACTACCGAAGCCCTTGAGGAGCTCAACATCGACTCCGCCGTCGTCCGCTCCAACGAGGAGACCCTCAAGCTCATCGTTGAAAAGCTCCCAGAGTTCAAGAAGAGCGTTTCAGAGAAGCTCGGGAAAGAGGTCGAGATAACGGTTGGAGAACCGATAAGCACAATCGGCGGCGTCCTGGTTGAGAGCTCCGACGGAAGCGTCAGGGTTGACAACACCTTTGAAGCCAGGATTGAGAGGCTCGAAGCGGATCTGAGGGCCAGGATCGCCAAGGCTCTCTTTGGGTGAGGATGATGAACGTAATCGAGGGAATCCTCAACACGACGCTCGGCGTTGTCTTCACCTGGGTCGGGTGGAAGACATACAGGATACTCTGGAAGTACACGCCCTACTCCTACCCGAACGCAAGGATCAGGGCAATGGAGGCAAAACTCCTGACGGAACAGCGCTTTAACGAGCTCGCCGAGAGCAGAACCCTTCAGAACTTCGTTGCCAGCCTCGAGGACACCGACTACAAGGAGACCCTCTCGAACGTCTCAAGCTATTCGGTGGAGGAGATAGAGAGGGCGCTCGATGCTTCCCTCGCGAAGACCTACGAGCTCATGTTCAAGATACTTCCCAAGCGTTCAAGGGACTTCTTCAGGCTCATGATGGAGGAGTGGGACGTCAGAAACATAGCCAACGTCGTGAAGGCGAAGCTGGCAAACGAGCCCGCCTCGGACTACATTATCGAACTCGGCCCGATGCTTCCGAAGGTCAAGGCAATGGCGGAAGCCAAGACCCTAGAGGAGATACTCGTAATCCTTGAGGGCACTCCCTACGAGGGCCCATATCAGGAGCTAATCGCTGGAAACATCGACGTCAGCACGTTTGAAACCGAACTCTACAGGATGTACTATAAGAAGCTTCTCAACTATGCCCGCTCAAGGAAGGACGATGAAAAAACTCTTCTCACGGAGTTCATTAAGCTCAAGATAGACAAACTCAACTTAATGACCACACTCAGGGGGAAACTGGCAGGGCTTTCAGCCAAGGAAATACGCTCAATGCTCATCCCCGGTGGTTCACTGGACGTTGAGCCCCTCTTGCACATAGATTCCATCGAAATGACGCTTGCCCAGCTGGACTCAACGGAGTACGGTGAGTTCATAAGGAAAGTCCGTGAGGAGGCCGAGAAGGACATCAGCGTCATCGAGAGGGCCTTTGACGAGCACCTGATCAAAAAGGTCACGGAGTTCGACAGGTTCCATCCGCTCAGCATAGCTGCTCCCCTCGCCTACGTGCTCAAGAAGGAGAGGGAAGTCAGGAAGCTCAGGGCCATGGTAAAGCTCATAGGTGATGGCCTCGAACCTGAAGTGATCAAGGAGTTTGTGGGTGAGGTCGCATGAAGATAGCCGTGCTCGGGGACAGCGACACCGTACTCGGTTTCCGCCTTGCAGGTGTCCACGAGGCTTATGCCTTCGAGGAAACTCCACTGGACATTGAAAGGCTCAAGAATAAACTCAACGAACTTATTGAGAGAGAGGATGTTGGGATAATCCTGATAACCGAGAGACTGGCAGAGAAGGTTGAAATTCCCGATGTTAAGCTCCCTATCATCCTTCAGGTGCCGGATAAGTCCGGCTCTAAACTGGGTGAAAAGGCCCTCAGGGAGATAGTAAGGAGGGCCATTGGTGTCGAGTTGAAGAGGTGAAGGAAAATGGGAAGGATAATACGCGTTACAGGACCACTCGTCGTTGCGGACGGCATGAAAGGGGCCAAGATGTACGAGGTCGTCCGCGTCGGAGAGATTGGACTCATAGGAGAAATCATCCGCCTTGAGGGTGACAAGGCCGTCATACAGGTCTACGAGGAGACCGCTGGTATAAGACCGGGTGAGCCCGTCGAGGGAACGGGTTCATCCCTGAGCGTTGAGCTCGGTCCCGGGCTTTTGACAGCAATGTACGACGGTATTCAGAGGCCGCTCGAGGTTCTCAGGCAGCTCAGTGGAGATTTCATAGCGAGGGGTCTCACCGCTCCCGCTCTCCCGAGGGACAAGAAGTGGCACTTCACTCCAAAGGTCAAGGTCGGCGACAAGGTCGTCGGTGGAGACGTCCTCGGTGTGGTTCCCGAGACCAGCATCATTGAGCACAAGATACTCGTCCCGCCATGGGTCGAAGGTGAGATAGTTGAGATCGCCGAGGAGGGCGACTACACCGTCGAGGAAGTCATAGCCAAGGTCAAGAAGCCCGACGGAACCATCGAGGAGCTCAAGATGTACCACCGCTGGCCCGTCCGTGTCAAGAGGCCCTACAAGCAGAAGCTCCCGCCGGAGGTTCCGCTCATCACCGGTCAGAGAACCATTGACACCTTCTTCAGCCAGGCCAAGGGTGGAACGGCCGCAATCCCTGGCCCGTTCGGTTCGGGTAAGACCGTCACCCAGCACCAGCTCGCGAAGTGGAGTGACGCTCAGGTCGTCGTCTACATCGGTTGCGGTGAGCGCGGTAACGAGATGACCGACGTTCTTGAGGAGTTCCCGAAGCTCAAGGACCCGAAGACCGGAAAGCCGCTCATGGAGAGAACCGTTCTCATAGCCAACACCTCAAACATGCCCGTCGCTGCCCGTGAGGCTTCAATCTACACAGGAATCACCATCGCCGAGTACTTCCGCGACCAGGGCTACGACGTCGCTCTGATGGCAGATTCGACTTCAAGATGGGCAGAGGCCCTCCGTGAGATTTCAGGCCGTCTCGAGGAGATGCCCGGTGAGGAGGGTTATCCAGCCTATCTAGCCTCCAAGATAGCCGAGTTCTATGAGAGAGCTGGTCGTGTCATCACCCTCGGAAGCGACGAGAGGGTAGGCAGTGTTTCGGTCATAGGTGCCGTTTCACCGCCCGGCGGTGACTTCAGCGAGCCGGTCGTCCAGAACACCCTCCGTGTCGTCAAGGTCTTCTGGGCCCTCGACGCTGACCTCGCTAGGAGAAGGCACTTCCCAGCTATCAACTGGCTTAGGAGCTACTCGCTCTACATCGACGCCATCCAGGACTGGTGGCACAAGAACGTCGACCCAGAGTGGAGGAAGATGCGCGATACGGCAATGGCGCTCCTCCAGAAGGAGGCGGAACTCCAGGAAATCGTCCGTATCGTCGGTCCGGATGCCCTGCCAGACAGGGAGAAGGCGATACTCATCGTCACCAGGATGCTCCGTGAGGACTACCTCCAGCAGGATGCATTCGACGAGGTCGACACCTACTGCCCGCCGAAGAAGCAGGTAACGATGATGCGCGTCATCCTCAACTTCTACGAGAAGACCATGCAGGCAGTTGACAGGGGGGTTCCTGTTGACGAGATAGCCAAGCTTCCGGTCAGAGAGAAGATAGGCCGTATGAAGTTCGAGCCAGATGTGGAGAAGGTTAGGGCGCTCATCGATGAGACCAACGAGCAGTTTGAAGAGCTCTTCAAGAAGTACGGGGCGTGATGATCATGCCGGGTATGGAGTACTCAACCGTTAGCAAGATTTACGGGCCGCTGATGATAGTCCAGGGCGTCAAAGGCGTTGCTTACGGTGAGGTCGTTGAGATAGAGACCGAGAGCGGCGAGAAGAGGAAGGGACAGGTCCTTGAGGCAAGGGAGGACATGGCCATCGTCCAGGTCTTCGAGGGAACCAGAGACCTCGACATCAAGACCACCAGGGTTCGCTTCACGGGCGAGACCCTCAAGGTTCCGGTTTCAATGGACATGCTCGGAAGGATATTCAACGGTATCGGCAAGCCGATCGACGGCGGCCCGGAGATCATCCCTGAGGACAGGCGCGATGTGCACGGTGCGCCGCTCAACCCGGTCGCCCGTGCCTACCCGAGGGACTTCATCCAGACCGGTATCTCGGCCATAGACGGTATGAACACGCTCGTCCGCGGCCAGAAGCTCCCGATATTCAGCGGTTCAGGTCTGCCGCACAACATGCTCGCGGCCCAGATAGCGAGGCAGGCAAAGGTCCTCGGTGAGGAGGAGCAGTTCGCGGTAGTTTTCGCGGCCATGGGTATCACCTACGAGGAGGCAAACTTCTTCAAGAAGAGCTTTGAGGAGACCGGTGCAATAGAGAGGGCGGTCCTGTTCCTTAACTTGGCAGACGACCCGGCAATAGAGCGTATCATCACCCCGCGTATGGCCCTCACAGTTGCAGAATACCTCGCCTTCGACTACGACATGCAGGTTCTCGTTATCCTTACGGATATGACCAACTACGCCGAAGCCCTTCGTGAGATTTCAGCTGCCAGAGAGGAGGTTCCCGGAAGGCGTGGCTATCCGGGTTACATGTACACCGACCTGGCAACTATCTACGAGCGTGCTGGTCGTGTGAGGGGCAAGAAGGGAAGCATAACCCAGATGCCCATCCTCACAATGCCTGACGACGACATCACCCACCCGATTCCAGATTTGACCGGTTACATCACCGAGGGGCAGATCGTTCTCAGCAGGGAGCTCCACAGAAAGGGTATCTACCCACCAATTGACGTTCTTCCGTCCCTCAGCCGTCTGATGAAGGACGGTATTGGAAAGGGTAGAACCAGGGAAGACCACCCGCAGCTCAGCCAGCAGCTCTACGCGGCCTACGCCGAAGGTAGGTCTCTCAGAGACCTCGTGGCAGTCGTCGGTGAAGAGGCCCTGAGCGAGACCGACAGGAAGTACCTCAAGTTCGCGGACAGGTTCGAGAGGGAGTTCGTCGCCCAGAGGTACGACGAGGACAGGAGCATCTTCGAAACCCTCGACCTCGGCTGGGAGCTGTTGGCGGAGCTCCCGGAGAGCGAGCTCAAGCGTGTCAGGAAGGAGTACATCCTCAAGTACCACCCGAAGTACAGGAAGAGGGGCGAGTGAGCCCCTTCAAAATTTTTAGGTGGTCGAGATGGCAGAGCTGCTCAACGTGAAGCCCACCAGGATGGAGCTCCTGAACCTCAAGAGGCGCATCACCTTAGCTAAAAAGGGCCACAAGCTCCTCAAGGACAAGCAGGACGCCCTCGTCATGGAGTTCTTCACCATCTACGACGAGGCGCTCCGCCTGAGGGAAGAGCTGAACGAGAAGATGATGGAGGCCTTTAAAGCCCTCCAGAGAGCGGAAATTGACGTCGGTACACTCCGCATGAAGGAGATAAGCCTCTCAGTCAAGCCAAACAGGGAGGTTGAGGTAAAGACCAGGAACGTGATGGGCGTTCCAGTCCCGCTCATCGAGGCCGAGTCCTTCAAGAGGAGCGCCGGAGAAAGGGGATACGCCTTCGTCTCAAGCTCGGCAAGGGTGGATCTGGCCGCAGAAAAGTTTGAAGAGGTTCTTGACTTAGCCGTCCGCCTTGCCGAGGTAGAAGAGACCCTCAAAAGGCTCGCCAAGGAGATCGAGGTCACTAAGAGGCGCGTCAACGCTCTCGAGTACATCATAATTCCGCGCATGGAGGCAACCGTCAAGTTCATCAAGCAGCGCTTGGATGAGATGGAGCGCGAGAACTTCTTCAGGCTGAAGAGGGTCAAGGCCCTCATTGAGGCCAGAAGTGGCTCTTAAGTGTTTTTCTCTTTTATTCCGGTTTATGTAGGTTCTTATGTAGGCAAACTGCTTAAATATTTCCTTTGTTAAACTTTTCTGGAGAGTGGTGGCTATGGGAGAATACTTCATAGAACCTGGACTCGACCCTCGAAAAGATCACGTTCTCTACAGGGATGAGGAGCATACGGTCGTTTACTTGGGCACCCAGGAAGGTGGTGAGGACGTTGACGTCAACAGCTATCTGATAGTCAGCAGGGGGAGAGGTTTCCTCCTGGATCCAGGAGGGTACAAGATATTCTCAAAAGTTCTCGCAAACGCCTCCAAGTACGTTGATCCAAGGAACATAGAGTACATCTACATCTGCCACCAGGATCCCGACGTTGCCGGAAGCCTTCCCCTGTGGAGGGAGATAAGCAACGCTAAGATAGTTACCCACTGGCTCTGGACGAGGTTTCTGCCGCACTTCGGCTTTGAGGACTCCAAGAGTGTAACCCACGAGCTTCCCGATGAGGGCGAAACCCTGAACTTTGGCGCCACTACGCTTGAGTTCATACCTGCACATTTCCTCCACAGTCCGGGGCACTTCACGGTGTACGACCGCAGGAGCAAGTTTCTGTTTACTGGGGACATAGGAATAGCCCTCCTAGACGATCCCTACATAGTCGTTGAAAACATGGAAAGACACATACAAGCTATGAGGCCCATACACGAGAGGCTCATGGCGAGCAACAAGGCCATAAAGGCCTGGCTCAACAGGGTGAGACACCTCGATGTAGAGGCTATACTGCCACAGCACGGCGCTATAATTCCAAAGAGACACATTCCAAGATTCTACGACTTCCTTGAGAACCTCAAGTGCGGGGTCGATCTGCTCCGCTGAGGTGGTAGCATGGATATCAGGAACATAGAAAAGGCATCGAGCGCACTTGCACAATCGGTTAGAATAAAAACCTCGAGCAAAGAGTCCAGCAGGATAATCAGTGAGCTGGCGGAGGAAATCAGTGGGCAGTTCATGGATAACAACACGACCATAATAGAGAACATCGCCAAGCTTTCCGAGGTTATGGAGCAGCTTGAAACGTTTCAGCGGGACTTTCTTCCTTTCTTTCAGCGTTTTGAGACCTTCGCCAAGGAGTTTAACACCCTCGTGGAAAACCTGGAGTACGTTTCAAGGATAAGCGACTCAATAGCAACCGTTGCAAAGCAGACAAACCTCGTTGCCTTAAACGCCTCTATTGAAGCGGCAAGGGCGGGCGACGCTGGAAGGGGTTTCGCCGTTGTGGCTGAGGAGATAAGAAAGATGGCAGTCCAGACGATGGAGCTGGCCAAGGAGATAAAGGACTTCAACTCCAAGGTAATGAACCAGCTTGAAACTCTGAGGGATGCACTGGCGGTTATGGACAGAATAAAGGAGGGAACAGAAATCCTTGGCAAAGATATAAGCACAATAGTTGAGATAAGCTCCGTCCTCAGTGAGATCTCCAAGGAGCAGGAGGAAATCGTTAACGATATCAAAAGGCTCAACGGAATAGCGGTCGCCCTCAAAAAGTTCTCGGAAATGCAGGACAGATACAATAAAGAACTAGCGTCCCTGCTTAGGAATATGGTTAGCGAATACTCGAAGGAGAGTGGTGCAAATGACTGAAAAGCTGTTTTATAAGGATCCCTACCTTCGTGAAGCTAGGGCAAAGATTGAAAAAATTGAAGCCGTAGAAGACGGGAAGATAAGGGTTCTTCTCGACAGAACAATATTCTACCCAGAAGGGGGTGGCCAGCCCTCGGACAGGGGGATTATCGAGGGAGACGGTTTCAGGGTTCTAGTCGAGAAAGTCAGCGGAAAAGAAGAGATATGGCATGAAGGAAAGTTAGAAGGGAGGCTGCCAGAGGCTAGGGAAGAAGTTAGGCTCGTTCTCGACTGGGAGTGGAGATACGAGAACATGAAGAACCACACTGGCCAGCACGTTCTTTCGGCGATAATCAAAGGGCTCTACGGGGCAGAGACAACGGGCTTCCAGATTTTTGAGAACTACAACAAGATCGAGATTGACTATCCTGGAGAACTTACGTGGGAGATGATACACGAGATAGAGAGAAAGACCAACGAAGTCATCTGGGGCGATCTTCCGGTGGAAGTGGAGGAGTACCAGTACCTCCCGGAGGACGTTGTGAAAATCCTCAGAAAGCATGTCAGCAAAGTCCACGATAGGATAAGAATCGTCAAAATCGGAACCGTTGATGCGACACCATGCGGAGGAACCCACGTGAAGAGCACCCGCGAGATTGGCTTCCTCAAGATACTCAGGTTCTACAGGAAGAGCAGGAAGCTCTGGAGGATAGAGTTCGTCGCGGGGAACAGGGCTATAAAAGCTCTCAACAACATTCTATCGGATTACTGGAACGCACTAGACGAGATGCCAAACAAAAACCCGCCTCTAGTTGAAAGGGTTCAGGAGCTTAAAGAGAAAATGGACAAGCTGGAGGCAGAGAAAGATGAACTCAAGGAGGAGCTCTGGGAATGGAAGGGCAAGTACCTCCTAGAGAAGTCCGAGAAGATAGGGGACATCAGAGTGGTAACCCTGATTGAAGGCAAGCCTATGAAAGAAGTCCAGGGCTTTGCGGTGAAATTCGTTGAGAAGAACCCCAGAACGGTACTGCTCGTGGTAGGAGAGAACTATGTACTATTTGCCAGAAACGAGGATGTAAACGTTTCAATGAGGGAGCTCTTTGAGCGAGTGGCTTCGCAGCTGGGAGGAAAGGGCGGAGGAACCGACAACCTGGCCAGAGGGAAAGTTGATGCAGAGCCGAGAGTAATACTGCAGACCGCCAGGGACGTACTAAAAGAACTGCTGGAGGGTTAAGCGGGAGAAAGGATATAAACACCGAACACGAAAGTATGGACACCAATCACACGTTACTAACTCAAAAGTGGTGATTACATTGGATCAGGCAATCCCCAATGTTGAATTCGTGGACTTCTCACATCTAGTCGAGACAATACAGCCAGGTGAGACGGTACTGATAGAGCACAGGACATCATACGTCCCAGAATTCACGTTAAAACTGGTCGCAGATTACACCAAGGAGAATGGAGTACCTCTCGTAATAGACGACAATTTTGACACGCTGTACACTCTAATCCTCCACCTCAGGCTCATGGGCGTGGAAGTCGACCTTGACCATGCATACGTCATAAAAACTGGGGGAACTCACAATATCGGAGGAAAAGTCAAGCGGATAGAGTTCCATCCTGACCCGAGGGTGTACCTTAGAAACTACATCAACGCAAGTGCTGAGATTTTGGTTGAGGGAAAAACACCTGCGATAAATCTGGTTCTTGGGTTAGAAAACATCCTTATGATCATGCGCGATTCCAGGGACTTCTACCGACTTCTGCTAAGCCTCCAGAGATACGTTGGGAACAAAAATAGAATTGCACTCTACCTGATAAACAGGAACATAGTCGAGAGCATGATGCCCGGCTTCTTCCTCCCAGAGCTTGAGAGGATAGCGACTACCGTCATCGAAACGAACTCCTACCCCACCGGTGCGATTCTGACGTTTAAAAAGAGTATTAATCCTGCCGTGATAGGCACCACTGTTGGAATAGACGTGGGGGGGATCGTTAGTGGAGAACGAAACCAGAACCCATGATTATTCAAGAATCCCATTTTTCCAAGGCGAGAACCTTAAACCAGGTAGTCTTGTTCTTATTGAAAACATCTCCTCCCCAGGTGCGAAACTGAGCTTCTATGCACTTCTAAAGGTATCCAAGGAAAAAGGGATTCCCCTGATCGTGGAAGATATATTCGACACCCTCCCGATTTACGTAAAACACATTGAGCTGATGGGTTTCTATGTCCCATCGGAAAGCATTAACGTCATTAAAGTGGCCGGGATAGATAGCGTTGGGAACGTCGTGGAAAAGCTCTCATTCGAGGCCGATCCAAACTTCTACATCCCGAAGAAGGAGAGAGCAGTTTCAAAGATTGTCGGAGATAATACTCCCCACATCCTCCTCATTCTCGGCCTGGAACGGTTGTTAATGTTCCAGCGCAATCTGCGTGACCTGTATCCAATAGTGAGGTACTTCAGGGAAAACCTAAACTCCCCGAACAGGGCCACGGTAAGCATCATAGAAACACCCGTCCTGAATAGCATTAAGCCAAACCCATTACCAATGCTCGAATCAGTCGCCTCTTCAGTTATAGAGCTCTACATGGAAAATGAGGCACTGATAGTACGTCCCAAAAAGGCCCTCTCACTATTTACCGTCAATGCTGAGAGGTTCAAAGTCAGCCTGGGCGACATCGTTGAGGTGCTGAGGGAATGGTAAGGATACTCGGGAGGAAACGACATAAAGGGGAAATAATAGCGTCAAGGTACCCCGTTGGAAAGTTCAGGGTCGAGAAAGTCCTAAAAGTCGCGTTCAGAGAGGTTTTGGTGGGGGAAGTCCTCGAAGGGATTATATATCCCGGCTACAAGCTCAAGGGGTCGAGCGTTGGGGTCATCAGGGCTATTGAACGAGAGCACAGAAAAGTTGACTTTGCCGTTGCTGGAGACAAAGTTGCCCTTATGATGGAAAGCCCAACAAAAGCCGAGGAAGGCCAGATTCTTGAGGTTTACCAGTCGTGAGGTGGTTAAGATGATAATCTGGGACGACCACTTCCACGTTGACCCGTACCACGGTCTCTTTCTGGAAGCGGTGAAGCAGTTCCACAGGGCGGGGGGAACACATCTCGTCGTTGTTTACAAAACAGCCCACGACTACGGATTTCCAGGACTTAGGGCTGAGGACTTCATGAAGGCGATGGATTTCCACGTTGAACTCGTCGAAAAGATAAACCGGGAGACGCCGGTTAAGGCCTATGCCGTCGTTGGAGTCCACCCGGCTGAGTTCGACTACCTAGCGAGGCAGAAGGGGCTTGAGTACGCCAAAAACGAAGTTATGAAAGCCCTGGAGTACGCCCAGAAGCTCTGCCTCGAAGGAAAGGCCATAGGCATAGGAGAGATAGGAAGGCCCCACTACGAGGTTCCAGCGGAGATCTGGGAAGCGAGCATAGAACTGATGAAGTACGGGATGAGCTTAGCGAAGGAAGCTGACTGCGCCGTCCAGCTCCACACGGAAAGCTTCAACGAGGAGAAGTTCAGGGAGCTTGGGGAGTACGTGAAGGAAGTCGGGATAAAGCCCCACAAGGTCGTCAAGCACTTCTCCCCACCTCTTGTGAAAGTGGCAGAAGAAGTTGGGGTCTTCCCGAGCGTCATAGCGAGCAGAAAGAACATCGAAGAGGCAATAAAGCAGGGAAACCGCTTCATGATGGAGACCGACTACATAGACGACAAAAGAAGACCCGGAGCCGTTCTCGGGCCAAAGACCGTCCCCAAGAGGACGAAGGCCTTCCTCCAGCAGGGCATATTCACTGAGGAAGACGTCTACAAGATTCACGTCGAGAACCCGAAAAAGGTGTATGGAGTGGAAATAGAGGGGTGAACTCAGGAGAAAAGCTCCAGCGGAGAGTAACCCTCCACAACCTTCTTCACTTCCAGCTCCATCCCGAAGGCGTTTGTAATGGTTCCTTCCTTGGCCGCCCAGAGGCCCGCGGGAAGAACCAACACGTCCCCATCGAGCTCCCTCTCGGCCCTTCCAATCACTACGTAGGCCTTGCTCTCCGGGATTCCGACTATTCCAGCCCTTATGAGTCCGGCGGCGTTAACTCCCTCGTGGAGGATGAGCGTCGGGGCTTCGAGAGGCTCCGCTGGCCCCTCGAGTATAGCAACCTCGTAGTCTTCCTCGACCACATCCTTGTCCTTCAGCAGGAGCTTTAGGAGCGGGTACTTCTCGGGGTCGGCCTTCAGGAGAACGCGCTTTGCCTTTCTAATGTCTTCGAAAGTCGCGGTTGAAAGCCCTCCCTCGACCGTTGAGCCTATGGGAATGCCGCGCTTCTCGGCGAACTCCTTAAAGAAGGCTATCTCCTCGTTGGTGAGCTCCGGAGTGAGTATGAGCGCGTAGTCCCTCTCGGCTATGAACCTCCTAGCCTCCTCCCAGCTCACGGGCTCTCCGTTTAGGAGTGGTCCAGCTAAGTCCTCGGCCCAGGGTCTCATGAAGCGGCAGACGTCGCAGAGGTGTCCGTTCCAGCCCTCCTCAACCCTCGAAGCCCTAACGAGCATGCCGTCGTAGACCTCTATGTTCATCTCGCACGCAAAGGAACACCCGTTGCAGACCGTTTTAACGGGAGTTGTCTTCCACGGGCCGGGCTTGAGGAAGGGAAGCTTCTCGGTTATAGCCCCAACCGGACAGAGGTCTATCATCTCGCCGATGAAGACTCCTTTAGCATCCCCGAGAGTGTCGCCCAAGGGCGGAGAAATCATCGTCTTGAAGCCCCTGAACATGTAGTCAACGACGCCCTCCCCCGCAACCTCGTGGGTGAAGCGGACGCATTGGCCGCAGAGGACGCACTTGTTGTTGTCGAGGACTACGAACGGGTGGCTCTCGTCGAGCTCGAACCTGTTCCCCTCCCCCTCGAAGGCGTCCTGCCTCGCGTTGTAGAGCGTGGCGTACTCCCGCAGCTTACAGCGGAAGACCTCCATACAGCCGCAGCTCATACACCGCTTTGCCTCCTTAAGAACCTGCTCCTCCGTTAGGGGAGGCTCAACCTCCTCGAAGTTCCTCTTCCTGACCTCTGGGTCGAGGAGTTCCACCTTCGCCCTCGGCCTTCTCTCAACGTGCTCGTAGTCTTTCTCGGTGACCTTCTTCCAGTGGTTGTATGGCCTGAGGTCGAAGAGAACCCTGTAAAGGTCTTCATCACTCAAAACTTCCTCGATGTGCTTCTCGGGTTCAAGCAGAACTTCCCTCGCCTTCTCAAGCTTGCCCTTGAGGTAGAGGTCTATCATTATCGCCGCCCTTCTTCCGGTGGCGATGCTCTCTATGACGGTCGAGGGACCGAGGACGAGGTCTCCACCTGCGAAAACTCCAGGAAGGTTTGTCTGAAGGGTTACATCGTCCACAATGGCCTTCCCGCGCTTGGCCTCGATGCCGAGACTCCTTAGGAACTCCTCGTCGCAGTACTGGCCTATCGCCAGGATGACGTTGTCGGCCTTAACGCGGAACTCGGAACCCTCTATTGGTATCGGCCTCCTCCTGCCGCTCGCGTCAGGCTCGCCGAGGCGCATCTTTATCAGCTCGACCTCCTCAACTTTGCCGTCTCCAAGAATCCTGATCGGGTTCGTGAGGAACAGGAACTCGATGCCCTCCTCAATGGCCTCCTCGACCTCGCGCTCGTTGGCAGGCATCTCCGCCTTGGAGCGGCGATAAACGACGGTAACCTTAGCCCCGAGCCTCAGAGCCGTCCTTGCCACGTCCATTGCCGTGTTTCCGCCGCCGACCACTATGACGCGCTCGCCGAGCTTCACTTCTTCGCCAGTGTTGACCTTCCGCAGGAACTCTATGCCGTGCATCACTCCCTCAAGCTCCTCTCCCGGGATGCCCATCCTCCTGCTCTTCCACGCCCCGACGCCGAGGAAGACGGCATCGTACTTCTCCCTTAACTCATCAAGGGTAACGTCCCTCCCGAGGGCAGTATTTGTCTTCACTTCAATGCCCGTCTCGATGACGGTCGCGATGTCTTTGTCGAGAACATCTCTCGGAAGCCTGTAGGGTGGGATTCCATAGCGCATCATGCCGCCCAGCTCGGGCATGGCCTCAAAGATGGTGACCTCGTGGCCCATCGTGCGCAGGTAGTAGGCGCAGGCGAGACCAGCTGGCCCGCCTCCGACGACGGCGATGCGCTTCCCAGTCGAAGGCGGAATTTCGGGCATCCACGGGCCGTGCTCAAGGTCGTAGTCAGCGGCAAAGCGCTTCAGCTGCCTTATCGCCAAGGGCTCGTCAACGAGATTCCTCCTGCAGGCCTCCTCACAGAAGGCAGGGCAGACCCTTCCGAGGACGGCAGGAAGAATGTACTTCTCCTTCATCAGCTTCACGGCCTCGTGGTACTTGCCCATCGCTATGAGCGCTAAATACCCCTGAACGTCGCTGTGGGCCGGACAGCCGTCCTGGCACGGCCCTATACAGTCGCCGTAGTGGTCTGAGAGGATCAATTCAAGGGCGGTCTTCCTCATCGAGATGACTTCATCGGCGAGCGTTTCAACGCTGAGGCCTTCCATAGGCTTGAGGGTGCAGGAGGTTGTAACGCCCCTCGGCGTGCTCACGAGACAGAGACGACAGGAGCCGTAGGGTTCAAGCTCTTCCGTATAGCAGAAGCCCGGGACGTGGGTAATCTCCCTTAGAAACTCTATGAGGGGCTTTCCTTCAGGAACCTCCGTTTCCTTACCGTTCAGGATAATCTTGACCATCACTCCTCCCTCCCGGTGAGAATCTCTATGGCGTTGAAGCGGCACACCTCGTAGCAGGTACCGCACTTGATGCACGCCTCTTGATCGATGAAGTGAGGCTTGAGCCTCTCGCCGCTGATGGCTTTAGCCGGGCAGAAGATAGCGCAGGCGGTGCAGCCCGTGCACTTATCCGTTATTATGACGTACCTTATGAGCGGCTTGCAGACCTTCGCCGGACAGCGGCCGTTTATGTGCTCTATGTATTCTTCCCTGAAGTAGCGGAGCGTCGTTAGAACCGGGTTCGGGGCGGTCTGCCCGAGACCGCAGAGCGAGCCGGCCTTAACCTGATAGGCGAGCCGCTCAAGCTTTTCAAGGTCCTCCTCGGTCGCCTCTCCCCTCGTGAACCTGTCGAGTATCTCCCACATCCTCTTGGTGCCTATACGGCAGAAGGTGCATTTACCACAGGACTCCTTCACCGTGAAGTCGAGGAAGAACTTGGCGACGTCAACCATACAGGTGTCCTCGTCCATAACCACCATTCCGCCGCTTCCCATTATCGCTCCCGTTGCATTCACGCTCTCGTAGTCAACGGGAGTGTCGAAGAGCTCCTCTGGTATGCAGCCGCCGGAAGGCCCGCCGAGCTGAACAGCTTTAATCCTCTTACCCGTCTTCGTCCCGCCGCCTATCTCGTAGAGTATCTCCCTAAGCGTGATTCCCATCGGAACCTCAACGTTGCCGCCGTGCTTTATCTTGCCCGACAGTGCGAAGACCTTGGTGCCCTTGCTCTTCTCCGTCCCAAGGGAGGCGTAAGCTTCCCAGCCGTGCCTTATTATCCAGGGCACGTTCGCCCAGGTCTCCACGTTGTTTATGTTGGTTGGTTTGCCCCACAGGCCCTTCTGGGCAGGATAAGGCGGCCTCGGCCTCGGCATTCCGCGCTTGCCCTCGATGGAAGCAATCAAAGCGGTCTCCTCACCACAGACGAAGGCCCCAGCACCTTCCTTTATCTCAATGTCAAAGGAAAAGCCAGAACCGAGGATGTTCTCGCCCAGAAAGCCCCTCTCCCTGGCCTGTTTCAGGGCTATCTTTAACCTTCTTATCGCCAGCGGGTACTCGGCACGGACGTATATGAAGCCTTTGGTAGCTCCAATCGCGTAGGCGCCGATTATCATTCCCTCGATCACGCGGTGTGGATCCCCTTCAAGGACGTTCCTGTCCATAAATGCCCCAGGATCGCCTTCGTCGGCGTTGCAGACGATGTACTTCTCGTCTCCCTTCGCTTGGCGGGTGAACTTCCACTTCAGGCCGGTGGGGAAGCCCGCGCCTCCCCTACCCCTCAGGCCAGACTTGGTGATTATTTCAATTATCTCCTCCGGATCCATATTAAGGGCCTTTTTGAGGGCCTCGTAGCCGCCTGCCTGGATGTACTCGTCTATGTTCTCGGGGTCGATGTAGCCAGAGTTCTCGAGGACTATCTTCTTCTGCTTGGCGAAGTAACCATCCACGTCCCACGTCTTCCTCTCGCCGTTCTCCCACCAGTCGCGCTTGACTATCCACTCCTTTATGAGCCTCCCGTTGATGACGTGCTCCTCTATGATCCTCGGAACCTTCTTTGGGTCAACGTGGCCGTAGGTTATGATTTCGTCCTCAGTGATTATGTCCACGAGGGGCTCGCGGTAGCACATACCGACGCAGCCGACTATCTTGAGTTTGATGTTGAGGTTCCTCTTCTCCAGCTCCGCCTTAATTGCCTCGTAGGTCTCCCTGGCACCGGCCGCTATACCACAGGAGTTCATGCCGACCGCTATGGCCTTGATCTCAGACATCGAGCTTCCCCTCCTTGAGTTGCTTGACCAGCTTCCTCACCTTGTCGGGCGTGAGCTTGCCGAAGACCTTCTCGTTGATCATTATGACCGGAGCGAGGCTGCAGCAGCCGAGGCACGCAACCCTTTCAAGCGTTACGAGGCCATCCTCTGTGGTCTGCCCCTCCTCTATGCCGAGCTCCTCCTTTAGGGCCTGAGCTATGTTGACGGCACCGTTGACGTGGCACGCTGTCCCGTGGCACACCTTCACCACGTACTTCCCGAGCGGCTCAAAGCGGAACTGCGCGTAGAAGGTGGCAACGCCGTAGACCCTGCTGAGCGGAATTCCAAGGTAGTTCGCAATCTCCTCAAGAACTTCCCGCGGGAGATAGCCGAAGCGCTCCTGCGTCCTCTGAAGAAGGGGGATGAGTGAGCTCGGCTCGGGTGGATAAGAGCGGATGTAATCTAAGCCAGCCCCCATTTTTCTCACCCATTAATCACATGTTAGAGAAATCTGAGCGGTGATGTTTATAAAAGTGCACTAAAGTACAAGTTTTTAACAAAAAGTTTAGAACACTAAGTTCAAATCCCCACAGACAAGAAAAATAGAGCAGACTACAAAACTGATTTTACCACTCTCAAGGTTCCTGGCTTTCCGACCTCTCCTTTAACCTCGAAGACCTTCCCGAAGAACTTCTCTACCACCCAGACGTTCGTGACGAGATGGTTCGTTATCTCGCTGACTCCAACCTCGCCGCCCGCGAAGGCCAGGAACGGTATGAGCTGGTCGCCGAGAAACCTGTCCGCTGCCATTCCCGTCTTCAACGCCTCGATGAGCTCATCGGCGGCTTCTCCGCCTACGACCTCAGCCGGCTTCCCCCTCTTCCCCAGTGCATCCCCACCGAGCCTTAGCTGGTCCGTCTCGGCCCAGACCACTATCCCGCTCCCCGGGCCGAGAGAGCGAGAAACCTCGGTCTCTATCTCAACCGGCGCGCTGTAAACTGCACTCAGCCTCTCCTTAGCTGCTTTAGCCTGCCTCTCCGCGACGTGGGCCGGAAGGTTCGTCGCGTGGCTTATCCCTGCAAACTGTTCTATCCTTTCCCACTTCAGGGCTTTCAAAGGCTTCTTTTCTTCCCAAGGCTCGACCCTACCCACTACCAGCCCGCCACCCTTGGGGTAGTGGCCGCGCCTCTTTATCTCAAGCCCGACTTTTAGGCCCATCCTTTCGAGAGCGTAGAGAGTAACGTGCTTGAGATAATCGACCGGCGGGCTCCAGGGGACGTCCGTCCCTCCCGTTATCTCGAAGCTGCCACCGATGAACGCCATAGCTGGAAGAAGGGCCTGAAGGACGAGCGTAATGCTCCCAGCGGTTTTTATGGGAACCCGTACGTGCTTTGGCTCTGCCTTCCCGGGAATGAACTCCAGCTCGGTCGAGCCGACGCTTGCCCCCTTGACCTTCGCGTTGCTGAGTTCTTTTAGAGCGAGAATACCATGGAGGTGCTGGGGTCTCAGTCCGGGGTTCGGCCTGTTTGCGCGGATGTTGTAAATCCTGACCGGCTTGCCCGTGATCACCGAGAGTGCAACGCTCGTCCTGAGTATCTGACCGCCGCCCTCACCGTAGGAGCCATCTATCTCAATCCACTCCATACTCTCACCCGATAGGTGTTGAGAGCCAGCCCTAAAAACCTGACGAAAGTGTTTTCAGTGAAAAGTCCGACCTTTCACTGGTGGAAGAATGGACGAGCTTGAGTTCTGCCTGAAGAGCATAAGCTACCCCCTCGGCATGCTCCTCGAAGGGAAGGAGCGCAAAGCTGGAGATGTCGTGAGAGTTTCAAGCAAGGCCATTACCCTCCCAAAAGTCCCGTTTGCTGCACTCTGCTACTTAACAGGCGTTGCTCTCTTCGATTCACTGGAATTGGTTGATAAGAAGAGGCTGGCTGAGGACTACGAGGGGTTGGAGACCTTTAAAAAGAAGCTCCTCGCCTCAAAGCTCGGGGAAAGCCTAAAGCCATATCTCACAAACCCGGGCCTCTTTATTTCCCCGTTTGAGAGGCTCTCCTTTGACTGGCTTGAGTTCCAGAGGAGAAAGGAGAAAGTTGAGCCCTATCTTAAGAGACTGAGAGAACTAGTCAAGGAAAGTGGAAGCAGGGATGAATACCTCGAAAGGACTTCGTTCGTGAAGGAACTAACCGTTGATGAGGGACTACTTTTAGGGTATTTTGCGGAGAGCGAAAAGGAGCGCGAGCTGATAATCTCTGCACTCGGAAAGCACAACCCTGACTACCTGGAAATGGCGAAGATGTACTTCAAAGCCCTTCAAGGTTGAGTCTAACTGCCAGCTTAAGGGCTTCTTCCCTCTCCACTTTCCACTTCTCCACGATCGCCTCAACAAGGCGAACGAGTGCTCTAACGTTCTGCATATTGAGCTTTTCAGGGGGATACGCGGAGAAGAGCGAAGGATCAACGTCGACTCCGAGTCTTGAGGAGAGTTCCGCCGAGAACTCCTCAACCGTGAGCGGCGGCAATCTCACGACAACCGCAAAGTCGAGAAAGGAGTATCTCCTCGCGTCTTTGGTCTCGACCACGACTGGATAATCCCTCTCCTCGGCGAGAAGTTCGGCGACTTTCTCAACGGGTGGCTCTCTGAGAAGGAGAGCGTTTTCAGGAAGGAACTCCGAAATGTCCCTGCCAGAAAGGTTCTCCACGAGGGTGTCAACCCCCAGGGAGAGAACCTCCTCGGGCTCGGGAAGACTCCCGGTTTCCTCTTTTTGCGGCGGTTTCTCAACCTCTTTTCCAGCGATTGAAGAGTACAGGCTCTCACTGACGAGAGTTATCTGATACAGCGTTTCAACGCCGTCCAGGTAGAGGATGCCGTTGGAGAGTAGCCTAAGACCAAGCCTGGCAAGTGCCGAGCTAAGGGCCGTCTCGCTTCTCGTTGTTATAGCTTTTCTGTCGCCAACTGGTTCAGTTCCCCTGCTTACCAGCCGGTAGTCGGTAGGGAAGAGGCCCTTCGCGTTGAAGAACTCCTCAAGGACCTGCTTGGCCCTCTCCTCACTGACGGCATAGATTCGGACGAACTCAACGCTGTCCCTCTCGTCCACCCCTATGAGGACGACGGCATCCCGCCGCTCCTTTGGAAGGAGTATGTTCTCCATTTTCACCGCCTTCGAGAAAATTGGAAGATTAAAGGCTCATGGCGCCGAGAAGCTCCCCGTTGTCGATGTTTATTATCTGCACTTCCCTCTTTCTGGTATCGAGGAGAGCAACGCTCTTCACCCCAGTTACATAGCCGCAGACCTCTCCAGGGTTCACGAGGACGGTTCTACCAACTTCCTGTATCTCGTACCTGTGGGTGTGGCCAACGACAACGACGTCATAGAGCCTGCTGTGGGCGAGGGCCTTGACCAAAACCTCGTTCGTACCGTGCGTTACGGCGATCTTCATCCCATCGGCCTCAAGCTCTATCAGCTCGTCGTATATTCCAAGCGCCTCGTAGAGACCCTTTCTCTCGCCGTCGTTGTTGCCAAAGACGCCCTTGAGAGGTGCTTTAAGTTTCTTAAGCTCCCTGGCAACGAAGGGCGCAACGTAGTCGCCCGCGTGTATAACCAGGTCAACGTTCCTCTCGTTGAAGAACTCAACCGCCTTCCTTATGGCCGGCAGGTTGTCGTGTGTGTCGCTCATAATCCCGATCAACATCTCTGACTCACCTGGAGTAATTTAGGGAGAAGGCTTATAGGGTTATCGTGAACTGCCCTGACAGAATGATCAAAAATGGCCAGCCAATCTCGGTTCATTCAGGCCCAAATGTATTCGGGAAGATTTATTAGACGACGTGACAATCCTTGGAAAGGTGCAAATCATGTTCACGGGTAAAGCCCTCATAGCCGTCAAGGTCATGAAGCCATTCGGAGACTGGAAGAGCGGAGATATCGTCCTCGTGGAAGACTGGAAGGCGAGAGAGCTCTGGGAAGCGGGGGTAGTTGAGATAGTTGACGAGACGGACAAGATAATCGGCGAGATCGATAAGGTCATAGCGGAGGAAAGGGAGAGCGAGCCCCTGACTCTCCTTCCGGAGGGACTCTACGAGAGGGCCGAGTTCTACGCCTATTACCTCGAGAACTACGTGAGGCTGAACCCAAGGGAGAGCGTCGATACTATAAACGTCAAACTCACCAAACTTGCGAACCTGAAGAAGAAGCTGAGGGATCTAAAGCTCATAAGGTTCAACAAGATTCTGAAAGCCGTGATGCTGAGGCCAAACAGCCTGGAACTTCTCTCGAGGCTCGCGCCCGAGGAGAGAAGGATATACCTCCAGATGTCGAAGATAAGAAACGAGTGGCTCGGTGATGCCTGATGGACAGGGAAGAGATGATAGCACGCTTTGCCAAGTTTCTGCGGGAGTACGTTGACGATGAGGGCAACGAGGTCTACATAAACCGCCTCAAAGACCTCCTCACGGTCACACCAAAGCGCTCGCTGGCAATCGACTGGGCACACCTTAACTCCTTCGATCCCGAGCTTGCCGATGAACTCTTAAACAACCCGGAAGAGGCCATAGCGAGCGCCGAGGATGCCATCCAGATAGTCCTGAGGGAGCCGCCTCTCCTCGTGGAGAGAGAGTTTAAGGTCCACGCCCGCTTCTACAACCTTCCAAAGACCCTCCTCGTCAAGGAGCTCGGGAGCGAGCACATAAACAAGCTCATCCAGGTAGAGGGAATTATCACCCGTGTCAGCGAGGTCAAGCCCTTCGTTGAGAAGGCCGTTTTCGTGTGCCGTGACTGCGGCAACGAGATGGTGAGACTTCAGAGACCCTACGAGAACCTCGTTAAGCCGGCCAAGTGCGACGCCTGCGGAAGCAGAAACATAGAGCTTGACGTTGATAAGAGCCGCTTCCTCAACTTCCAGAGCTTCCGTCTCCAGGACAGGCCGGAGAGCCTTAAAGGCGGCCAGATGCCGCGCTTCGTTGATGCAATACTCCTTGATGACCTCGTGGATGCAGCCCTTCCCGGCGACAGGGTTCTCGTTACCGGCGTTCTGAGGGTCATCCTGGAGCAGAGGGAGAAGAGGCCGATATTTAAGAAGATTCTTGAAGTAAACCACATTGAACAGCTCAGCAAGGAAATAGAGGAACTGGAAATTTCTCCCGAGGACGAGCAGAAGATAAGAGAGCTGGCAAAGAGAAAGGACATCGTTGATGCCATCGTTGATTCGATAGCTCCAGCCATATGGGGCCACAGGATAGTCAAAAAGGGGATAGCTCTGGCACTCTTCGGCGGCGTCCAGAGAACCCTTCCAGACGGGACGAAGCTGAGGGGAGAGAGCCACGTCCTTCTGGTTGGAGATCCTGGAGTAGCCAAGAGCCAGCTCCTCCGTTACGTCGCCAATCTGGCTCCAAGGGCTATTTACACGAGCGGGAAGAGTTCATCGGCGGCGGGCCTATGTGTTGCACCGGATTCAATAATCAAAACGAATCTTGGACAGTTCAAAATAGGAGAGCTGGTTGAAAAGGCCATACCAGAAAAAGTTCAGGACTACAAGAGCGTTAATGCCGAAAAGCTCGGACTCTACATTAAAACACTGGATGGTGATATGAGAGTCCTTAGACTGTGGAAGCTCAGAGCCCCAGAGAAGCTGATAAGAATAGAAGGAGACGGATTGAGTATTACAGTGACACCCGAGACCAAGCTCCTGACTCCCAACGGATGGGTAGAGGCCAGAAACGTCGATGGAGAAGTCGTCACTGAAAATGGCCCAGTCAAGGTCTCCAAACAGGAAATTGAATCTCCCCACGATTACGTCTATGACCTCACCGTTGAAGGTTCCCACAGCTTCATAGCAAACGGTTTCGTCGTCCACAACACTGCAGCAGCAGTGCGCGACGAGCTCACTGGCTCCTGGGTGCTGGAAGCAGGTGTTCTGGTATTAGCCGATGGTGGGTTTGCCTGCCTCCACCCAGACTCCCGCGTTCTCGTTGATGGGAAATACCAGCGCATAGAGGATCTTTTTGAGCTCCAGAAGTCGTACAAAGCGCGCTCGGGCAACGAAATCGTAGACATTCAGGAGAAGAACATGGAAGTAGTAGCCCTCGACCTCTCCACCCTAAAGACAAGAAAAAGCACAGCCACTATAATCCGCAGGAAGCCGTGGAAGGGCGACTTAATCCGCTTAAAGCTGCGCTCAGGCAACGAGATAACTCTAACCCCCGACCACCTGCTGATAGACGGAAACACGCTGGAGTGGAAAGAGGCGGGGAAGTTCAAGGTTGGCGACAAAATACAGGCCGTAGATGAGAACCTGAACCCAAAAGCCGATGAGATCATCTCAATTGAACGCGTGTCCTACGAAGGCTATGTATACGACCTCTACGTTCCGGGAGAGCACAACTTCATCGCAGAGGGGATAATCGTTCACAACTGCATTGACGAGTTCGACAAGATGAGCGACCGCGACAGGAGCGCGATACACGAAGCGCTGGAGCAGCAGAGCTACCACCACGACTTTGAGCTCCTCTTAGCTGACGGCAGGAAGGTAAAGATAGGAGAGCTCGTTGATAAGCTCATCGAGAAGAACCGCGATAGGGTGATACTCGGCAAGGACACGGAGATACTTCCCGTTGAGGACATCGAGCTTCTGGCTTACGATCTCGAGAAGAGGGAGATAGTAAAGGTCAAAGCAGACAGGGTTAGCAGGCACAAGGCCCCAGAGAGGTTCATAAAACTCCGCTTCTCGAACGGCAGGGAGATTACTGTAACGCCCGAGCACCCGGTTATGGTGTGGGAGAACGGGGAGATAACCGAGAAGCCCGCCGAGAAGATCACACCCGGGGACATTGCTCTTGGCGTTCTCAGGTATCCCATTCAAGTGGATGGAAAATTTAAAGAACGCTACAGAGACATGAGAGAAGCCGAAGATTACCAGGATTATCTCTACTCTCGAGGAGTGGTCTCGAAGATCAAGAGAACTGGCATATACTTCACTGTTGAAAAGGCCAGGAGAGCCCTTCCAAGGGAGCTTGTAAAACCGCTGATCAATGCAGGCAAGATACTCCGAGTAACACAGACACCAAAAGAGCGCGCCAGCTTCAATCAAAAGCTCGTGAGGGAAAACATCATCGAAGGTTATCTTCAGAGGATTATAGAAAGGATGGATGAGCTTGAGAGGCTCTCCAGAGAAGACCCCGCGAAAGCCCTTGAACTCCTGCCAAAGACCCAGCTTTACTATAAGTACGGGATAACGTACGGAAAACTCAAAAAGCTCGCAGAAGCCAGAAATTCCTGGGCAGAGGGCATAATACAGAGTGCGGTTGCGGAGAGAATCTCCCTCGCTAAGAGGGAGCTGGAAGAGTTCTTCAAGTGGTGGAACGCCAACGTGAACTTCCTGAAGGTGAAGTGCGTCGAGGAGATCAAAAACGACCGCTGGGAGTGGGTCTACGATGTTACGGTTGAGCCGCACCACCTCTTCGTCTCCCATGGATTAGTCCTCCACAACACAATCAGCATCTCCAAGGCCGGAATTACCGCAACTCTGAACTCAAGAACGACCGTCATAGCGGCGGCCAATCCAAAGTTCGGAAGGTTCAACAGACACAAGAGCCTCCCGGAGCAGCTCGACCTCCCGCCGACCCTTCTCAGCCGTTTCGACCTGATATTCCTGCTCCTCGACGAGCCCGACGAGAAAGTAGACGCCAGCATAGCCGAGCACATCCTCAAGGTCAGAAGGGGCGAAGCTGAGGCGGTGACGCCTAAGATACCCTACGATCTGCTCAAGAAGTACATAGCATACGCCAGAAAGAACGTTCACCCTGTTCTGAGCAGAGAGGCAATGGAGGAAATAAAACGCTACTACGTCAAAATGAGAAAGGGCCTGCGGAGAGGAGATGAAGACGGCGTCCAGCCAATACCGATTACCGCCAGACAGCTTGAGGCCCTCATCAGGCTCAGCGAGGCCCACGCGAGGATGAGATTGAGCGAAACGGTGACGAGAGAGGACGCGAGGGCGGCGATAGAGATAATCGAGGCAATGATGAAGACGATAGCCGTTGACGAAGAGGGCAACCTTGACGTCTCAATCCTCGAAGTCGGCAAGAGTTCAAAGAAGATAAACAAGATTGAAAAGCTTGTGGACATCATAAAATCCCTTGAGAGCGAGGGAGAGTTCGGAGCGCCGGAGGAGAAAGTTATAGAGGCCGCCAAGCAGGCAGGGATAGGAACCAAGGCGGACATCGAGAAGCTCCTCAACGAGCTGAAGAGCGACGGCAGGGTCTATGAACCGAGAGCTGGATTCTACCGCGTCATCTGACAAAGGTTATAAAGCGAAGTGAAGAGGTAAGTAGGAGGTGAGAAAATGAGCGAGAAGGTAGACTTTTACGACTTTGAGAAGCTCCTCGATAAGGCTTATGAAGAACTCCCGGAGAACGTCAAGCACCACCACTCACGTTTCGAGGTGCCGCCGGCACAGGTCACGATAGCCGGAAACAGGACGATCATAGAGAACTTCGTGGACATAGCCGAGGCCATGAACCGCGACCCGAACCATCTCCTCAAGTTCATCCTGAGGGAGGTCGCTACCGCTGGAACCCTCGAGGGCAGGAGGGCAATTCTCCAGGGACGCTTTACGCCGTACCTCATAGCAAACAAGATGAAGAAGTACCTCAAGGAGTTCGTTATCTGTCCCGTCTGTGGAAGCCCAGATACGAAGATTATCAAGAAGGGCCGCTTCCACTTCCTCAAGTGCGAAGCCTGTGGTGCTGAAACACCGATCCAGCACCTCTGAAGTGCCTTTTCTCCACTTTTTGTATCACTCTCGGTGAAAAGAGAGTTGTGAAAAACGCTTTTAAACTTTACAAATAACAAAGGTCAGCAAAAACAGGGGGAGTTCTCATGAGCATGGAGGAGAAGCTCAACGAGCTGTATGAGAGGAAAAAGAAGATTCTGGAGATGGGTGGCGAGAAGGCCATCGAAAAACAGCACGCAAAGGGCAAACTAACGGCCAGGGAGAGGATTGAAAAGCTCCTTGACCCGGGAAGCTTCGTCGAGATAGGAATGTTCGTAAAGCACCGAGGAACTGAGTTCGGCCTCGACAAGAAGGAACTGCCCGCCGACGGCGTCATAACCGGCTACGGAACCATCGACGGAAGGCTCGTCTTCGTCTACGCCCAGGACTTCACGGTTATGGGCGGTTCCCTCGGCGAGATGCACGCGGCGAAGATAAAGCGCATTATGGAGCTGGCCCTCGAGGCAGGGGCTCCGGTCATAGGCCTCAACGACTCCGGCGGAGCGAGGATTCAGGAGGGCGTTGACTCGCTCAAGGGCTACGGCGAGATATTCAAGATGAACACCCTTCTCAGCGGTGTGGTCCCGCAGATAACGGCAATCATGGGCCCCTGTGCTGGCGGAGCGGTTTACAGCCCGGCAATAGGAGACTTCATCCTGATGGTGGACAGCGATTCCAGCTTCATGTTCATCACCGGGCCGCAGGTCGTCAAGGCCGTTACGGGCGTTGAGGTGACCCCCGTCCAGCTCGGTGGTGCTATGATACACGCCCAGAAGAGCGGCCAGGCCCACCTCATAGGGAAGAGCGACGAGGAAGTTCTCGCCCTCATAAGGAGGCTCCTGAGCTACCTGCCGTCAAACAACATGGAGAAGCCGCCGCGCGTTAAGACGAACGACCTGCCCTTCAGGAAGACCGAAAACCTGTACAACATCGTTCCAGATGACCCGAACAAGGGCTACGATGTGAGACAGGTCATATACGAGATAGTTGACCGCGACGAGAACGGAAACCCTGACTTCCTTGAGATACTCCCGTACTTCGCCCCGAACGCCGTGGTCGGCTTTGGAAGGATGAACGGGCAGACTGTTGGAATAGTCGCCAACAACCCGATTTACTTCGCAGGTGTTCTCGACATAGACAGCTCGGACAAGATAGCTCGCTTCGTTAGAACCTGCGACGCCTTCAACATACCCATAGTTACCCTCGTTGATGTCCCTGGCTACCTCCCCGGAACCGACCAGGAGTACCGCGGAATCATCAGGCACGGAGCCAAAGTCCTCTACGCCTACGCCGAGGCAACGGTCCCAATGGTCACCGTCATCCTGAGGAAGGCCTACGGTGGAGCATACCTCGCCATGGGAAGCAAGCACCTTGGTGCCGACTTCGTCTTCGCATGGCCAACTGCGGAGATAGCAGTCATGGGTCCCGAGGGAGCGGCCAACATTATCTTCAGGAAGGAGATAGCTGCCGCAGAGAACCCGGAGGAGGTAAGGCAGCAGAAGATACAGGAGTACCGCGAGAAGTTTGCCAACCCGTACGTTGCCGCTGCACGCGGCTACATTGACGACGTCATAGACCCGGCCGAAACCAGAGCGAAGATAATCCTTGCCCTCGAGGCTATGGAGAGCAAGAGGGTAAAGCTCCCGCCGAAGAAGCACGGCAACATACCGCTGTGAGGTGTGAAGGATGGACATGACCCAGCTCGTCGAAGGCGGGTGGATAACGGTAATAGGCGTTACAGTCGTCTTCACAATCCTCGGAATCCTGGCTTTGGTTCTCTACTTCGTGGGCTGGCTCGAGAGAAGGTTGGTGGAGAGGGAAAAGCCCGCCACCGCACCCACGCCAGCCTCCACCCCTGCCCCGGTGGAGGCCAGGCAAGAGGAGAAGCCGAAGATACCGCCGAGAGACCTGGCCGTTATCACAGCGGCCATACTCGCTTACACGGCCGAAAAGGCCAGCCAGCTCAGGCCCCTGCCATTCAGGAGGAAGGTCTCAGATGCCTGGCGCCTCTACGGCCTCCAGACCCAGATGGAAGATGTTGAAGACTTCAACTACGAGATAGGGAAGTGGTGAGAATGGCGAAGGTTAAGGTCATCGTTGAGGGTGTCGAATACGAGGTCGAGGTTGAGGAACTGCCCGGAGGAAAGTTCAGGGTGAGCTTTGAGGACAAGACCTACGAGGTCGAGGCCAAGGGGCTTGGAATAGACATGAGCGCTTTAGCAAGTGCCCAGGTCTCTGCTCCGGCCCCTGCTCCAAGTACCCCCTCTGCACCGTCTCCGGTTCCAGCTCCCGCACCAGCGCCGGCAACTCCATCACCGGCTCCAGCCGCCGCTGGTGAGGGTGTTGTCACCGCCCCAATGCCGGGCAAGATCCTCAAGATACTCGTGAAGGAAGGCGAACAGGTCAGGACCGGACAGGGACTCCTCATTCTTGAGGCAATGAAGATGGAGAACGAGATTCCAGCACCAAAAGACGGTGTCGTAAAGAAAATCCTAGTCAAAGAAGGCGACACCGTAAACACCGGCGACCCACTAATAGAAATAGGGTGAAGGACTATGGCAACGTTCGTTGACTTCATCAACACCCTCGGCCTCCTCCACCTCACGGTAGGGAACGTCGTAATGATCCTAGTGGGCCTGACGCTCGTCTATCTGGCTATCAGGTACGAGATGGAGCCTCTCCTGCTCCTCCCGATAGGCATAACGGCGGTGCTCGTTAACCTGCCGCTCTCCCATGTAGCCAACTGGCCGGTGGCCGTGAACCTGCCCGAGAACGTCAGCGACAGCATCTTCAAGACGATAGCCTACATGAGCGAGCACTACGGTGAGCCGGGACTCTTCGACCTCATCTACTACCTCCTCATCAAGACTGAGGTAGTTCCACTACTCATATTCTTCGGCCTCGGAGCAATGACCGACTTCGGACCGATGATAGCGGATCCAAAGACGGCCCTCCTCGGAGCGGCGGCGCAGATAGGTGTCTTCATGGCCATGCTAACAGCCCTGGCTCTCGGCTTCAACCTCCACCAGGCGGCAAGCATAGGCATCATCGGCGGTGCCGACGGGCCGACGACTATCTACTTAACCACCAAGCTCGCCCCGGAGATACTCGCGGCAACGGCGGTTGCGGCCTACTCCTACATGAGCCTAGTTCCGCTTATTCAACCGCCGATCATCAAGGCCCTCACAAGCCCCGAGGAAAGGAAGATACGCATGGAGCAGTTGAGGCCCGTGTCAAAGAGGGAGAAGATACTCTTCCCGGTCATTACCATGATCGTCATTGGACTGCTCGTCCCCAGCGCCGCGCCGCTGATAGGAATGCTCATGATAGGCAACCTCTTCAGGGAGAGCGGTGTTGTCGAGAGGCTGAGCAAAGCGGCACAGGAGGAGCTGATGAACATCGTCACGATCTTCCTCGGCCTCGGCGTCGGCTCAACGATGCGCGCTGAGAGCTTCCTGACAGCCCAGACCCTAATGATACTCGGACTCGGTGTCGTCGCCTTCGCCAGTGCAACCGCTGGAGGAGTTTTCTTCGGCAAGATCATGATGAAGCTCAGCGGCGGAAGGATAAACCCGATGATAGGCGCCGCTGGAGTTTCGGCAGTTCCGATGAGTGCAAGGGTCGTCCAGAGGATCGCGAGGGAGGAAGATCCAGGCAACTTCATCCTCATGCACGCCATGGGGCCAAACGTCGCTGGAGTTATAGGAACGGCAGTCGTTGCAGGTGTTTTCCTCGCCCTTCTGGGCTGAGCATTTTCCCTTCTCCCATCTTCCAAAACATTAAAATACAAAGAGGGCGCTTTAGATAGAGCGGTGGTGAAAATGAGGGTAAAGACCCTGATGACGAAGGACCCGGTTGTAATTCAGCTACCTGCAACGAGGGAATACGCCATCGAGCTGTTCAGAAAGCACAAGGTACGCTCATTCCCCGTCGTTGGAAAGGACGGAAAGCTAGTTGGTATAGTCAGCATCAAGCGCGTCCTCCTCCACCCTGATGAGGATCAGCTGGCGATGCTCGTTAAGAGGGAAGTCCCAACCGTCAAGGCAAACGATGACCTGAAGAAAGCCGTTAAGAAAATGCTTGAAATGGACTACAGGCGCGTCGTTGTGGTTGACGATGAGAACAGACCCGTTGGCATTCTGACAGTTGGCGACATCGTGAGGAGATACTTGGCAAAGAACGAAAAGCTCAAGGAAGTAACGATAGAGCCTTACTACCAGAGAAACGTCAGCGTCGTATGGCGCGGGACACCGCTAAAAGCAGCCCTCAAGGCCCTCCTCCTGTGTAATGCAATGGCCATACCGGTAATAGACGACGACGGAAACCTCATAGGCATGGTGGACGAGACTGACCTCCTCAGGGACAGCGAGGTCGTTAGGGTAATGAAGAGCACCGAGCTGGCAGCTTCCAGCGAGGAGGACTGGATACTCGAAAGCCACCCAACACTGCTCTTTGAGAAGGCGGAACTTCAGCTTCCAAAGAAGCCAGTCGAGGAGATAATGAACCCCAATGTCGTTGTGGCGACACCCCACATGAGCGTCTACGACGTTGCCCAGAAGATGGTCAAGTACGAGATAGAACAGCTTCCCGTCATAAGGGGACAGGACGAGCTCGTAGGCATCGTAAGGGACATGGACATAATAAAGGTAATCCTGAATAAGTAAAAGGCTTTAAGCTTTCCTCCCTTCTTTACTTTGGTGATGTTCTTGAGGGAGATCAAGGTTTCCCTTATCGGTTTTGGAAACGTTGGAAGGGCCACGGCAGGGGTTCTTCTCGAAAAGGGCAGGCTTTTTGAGGAACGTTACGGAGTAAGGATAAAAGTCGTCAGCATTTCAGACACCAGTGGAACCGTCTGGCTTCCCGAGGGGATAGACCTTAGGGAGGCCCTTCTCGTTAAGGAGAACTTCGGCAGGCTCTCCGCGTGGACCAACGACTACGAGGTCTACGAACTAACTCCCGAGGAGATAGTCGGGGAGGTTGACTCGGAGATAGTCGTGGACGTCACCAACGACAAGGAGGCCTGGACGTGGCATCTCAGGGCATTGAAGGAAGGAAAGGGCATCGTAACGAGCAACAAGCCCCCCCTGGCATACCACTACCGAGAGCTTATCGACGAGGCCGAAAAGAGGGAACTTCCCTACCTGTTTGAGGCGACAGTGATGGCCGGGACGCCGATAGTGGGCCTTCTTCGGGAGAACCTGCTGGGTGATGACGTCCAGAGTATCGAAGCCGTCCTCAACGCGACAACGACTTTTATCCTGACCCAGATGGAGATGGGTCTGAGCTTTGAGGAGGCACTTGCGAAGGCCCAGAGACTTGGGATAGCCGAGAGAGACCCGAGTGGCGACATACTCGGCATAGACGCCGGCTATAAGGCAACTATACTGCACTGCCTTGCATTCCATCCGATAACGTATGAAGAGATAGAAGTCAGGGGAATAGCAGAAGTCACGGAGGGAGATATTGAAAGGGCAAAGGCGAAGGGAAAGACAATCCGGCTGGTTGCGAGGATAGAAAAGGGAAACGTTGCCGTAGAACCCGCCGAGATACCGAAGGAAAGCCCGCTTGCGGTGGAAAGCCACGAGAACGCGGCAGTCATAAAGACCGACCTCCTTGGGGAGCTCCTCATAAAAGGAGCGGGAGCGGGGCTCAAGGAGACCGCCAGCGGTGTCGTAAGTGACGTGATTAAGGCGGCGCTCAGACTAGTTTGAGCTTCTCTCCCTCGAACTCGATCAAAACGGAGGGAAAGAAGCGTCTCGGCACCAGATAAACCGCAATTACCTTCCCACGAACCTCGATTGTGTTTTCGCCTGGAAGAAGGGGGAAAGTTTTCCTTTCTTCACCTTCAACCACAACCTCAGAGAAGTTCCAGCTTGGGTATATCCGATAGACCGAGCCCCCAACATCGAGTTCAACGGCAGGGATGCCGAGTCTGTCGAGGAGAATGAAGAAGAGTCCAATAGTCAGAAACATCAGGAAAAGTCCTGGGCCGAAGATGAGATAGCTCACTATGGCAATGACAAAGTCCAATAACGCGGGGCGCACAAGAAACCTGCGTCGCCTTTCATCAACAAGGCGGATCTTCCGCATCGACCCAAACTCTTTTTAATGGTTCATATACCTTTCGAACGGTGGAAGCATGGAGCACGTCATAGCCCTGCATCAGGTCTACGCGGAGCTGATATTCAGAGGACTTAAGACGGTGGAGCTCAGGAAGAGCAGGGCCTTCGGTGAGGGAGACATAGTCTTCCTCTATGTAGCAAGGGGAAACCCCTACGAGCTCAGGGATACCCTGAGGAGGCTTGGCCTCCACGAGGAGCAGACTCTAACGCAGAGGGGGACGATAGCGGGCGGCTTTGAGGTAGGCGAGGTTATCAAGGCCGACTTAGAGACCCTCTGGGAGATGACAAAGGACACCAGCGGGCTAACGTTGGTTCACGGAGAGAACGGTAAGAGGTGGCTCGGCAATTACATAAGGGAGTACGGCTACGCCTTCACGATAGAGAGGCCGTTCCTCTTCAAGGAGCCGATGAGCAGGGAAGAAATGAAGGAGCGCTATGGAATCCACGTGGAGGGCATAATCCACCTCTCAAGAAAAACGAGAAAGCCGTGGGTGAGGGCCCTCATTGAAGACCTTCTCGCGAGGGACGTCGTTTACCTCTAACTCTCATCAGGGTTTCCTTCGCCAGTGTCCTTCCTCTCCTCTTGAGTGCCCTCTTCCTCGACTTCCGGGACGAGAACGTACGGGCCAAGGCTCAGCTTCTTTATTTCCTCCTCGGTCAAGAGCCTGCTTTTCACCTTCTCGCCTATAAGGGCGCTGTTACCGAGCGGGTCCATTATCCTCACTGTTATCGGCTTCTTGCCTTCCTTAACGTCCTCGATGTACTGGAGTATCTCGTCAGCCTTCTTAACGGCCTCCTCGTCGCCCTCCTGCCTCCTGAACTCCCTGGCCATTAGGAGGGTCTCCCTGACCCTTTCAAGGACTCCTTCAACGTTGGTGATAAAGCCCTCCGAGGCCGGGCCAGGCTCGATCTTGACGCCGATTTCGTCAAGCTCTATAGTACCGCTCTTGCTTCTGACAACACGAGTGAAGAGATCCTTCTCCTCCTCGACTTTGACAGTGTAGAGCTTCGGCGGTCTGTCCTCAAGGATCATGACGTCGGCGTTGCGGTAGCCACACTTCTCGCAGATTATCGTGCTCTCCATGACCTTGCCGAAGTAGGGTATATCGTGAATGTGCTGAATGGCCTTGAGGGTGCCCTTCCCACCGCAGATTGGACAGTCCCCAAGTGAGATAACCTGAACCTCGCCGAGATCCTCGCGAACTTCAACTTTCTGTCTCTTCTCGCCGTTTTCACCCATGAGCATCACCGAAGCTAAAGTACCGAGAACCGTTTATAAATTCATGGTAGGGTTGAAGAAGGGCGAGATAAAAGATAACCTCACTTGGCGATTCTTATATCGTTTGGCAGGAGGATGAGCTTTATCTCATGTTTGCAGACCTTGGCGGCCTGTCCGTCGAGGGCACTGACCATACCCTTGAGCTGCTGGACGACCTTCTCGAGTACATCGGGCCTCTTCTCAAGTGGAGTGAGGTCAACGAGCACGATGTTGCCGTTCTGGAGCTCCCTGGACACCTTTTCGAGGTCTGAGTAGCTGGTGACAGTTATCTTGTGCAGATACCTAAGCTGAGGTTTAACGAGCTCCTTAGCAAGAACATCCTCCTCAACAGGGATGACCTCAACCTCCGTCCTCGTGGGAGCGGGAGCCCTTTCACCTTTAATCTCCTTCTTTATGCTGGGAGGCTTTACAGTTGGCTTTATATCCTTCTTTTTTAAGCTGTCAAACAGTCCCATAACTATTCCCCCCGATTGACCGTGAACTGTCTTACTTTTTGATGTTTTCCTTTATAGCTCTTTCCCAAACTCCGATGGACTCTCCTCAAGAAGCCTGAACAAACCTATGAACGAAAGCACAAACGCGGTCAAACCAAACACAACCACCACAAAGCGAACCGGGGTCTTCCCCCTAACGGTAATGAGATACAGTCCCCAGACAACGAGCGCCAAGCCCCACATGGCAGTGGTCAGAAGAAGATCCTTCTTGCGCTCCTCGCGGAGGAGGAGATAGAGCGTCCTTGCCGCGAACCCAATGAAAACTACCGCCGCCAGTGCCATAATGACGTCCATAGCGACCACCCAAAACAGAAAAGAAGAGACATCAGGCCCTTCCGACGGCCTTCAGAACTTTCTCCCTGATCTCGTTGCCCTTCTTCAGGGCAACTTCGAGGGCGTACATGACTTCCTCCATCTTAAATGCCCCTGCCTCGCCCTTCTGGGCCGCTGAGATGTGTCCCGTCTCGTCGGTCGTTATAGTAAGCCTGCCGTCCATGACGCGCTCCTCGTCGAGGTTCGGGTCAACGACTATGGAGTTACCGATCTTGGCGAAGGTTACAGGGATTGGGACGTGGTTAACCGGGAGAGGCTCGTACTCGTCGAGTATCTCAACCTCGCCAGTTTCTTCGTTGTAGTTGACCTTTGGCAGCTTTGTGCTGAGGAGAGCCGCTATTGCACCGATTCCGCTGGCGTCGAGGAGGTTGCCGCCGTGGTCGAGAACGTGAACGTCTATGAATATAACCCTGACGAGCTTGCCAGGAACTATGACGAGCTTCTCCAGGTCAACAGCCTGACTCTCCCTGATTCCCCTGTCAACGACGCGCGCCAGTTCGATTGCGTTCTCGTCCGGCGGGCCGGGTTCAAATGTCGGTGAGGCGAGCGGGACGAGCTCAACGTTTGTCGTTATGACGCCCCTGTCGGGCAGGTCGGGGAAGGGTTCGCCAAGTTCAGCCTTAATGCCCACTAGAACTTGGGTGTCACCCAGCCTGACCCAGGCGGAGCCCTCGGCCTTCTCGATAACGTTGACCTTGATCTCAAGGTCGCGGTAGTCCTCAAAGGAGCGGCCGTCTATTCTCTTGCCCTCGCGGAGCAGTTCGATGATGTGATCGCGCATTATGCTGGCCATGACTTCCATCTCACTCATTTCCCTCAACCTCCTGGGCTATTTTGAGGTACTTTTCCTTGAGGGCCTCCCTCTGCTTCTGGTAAACGGCCTTGGCGCCCTTTATGGCAAGTCTCACTGCCTCAAGGAACTCATCCTTCGTCAGGTAGCCGTCCATCTGGAGGAGAGTTATGTCGTTCTTGAGCGGCATTATGGCAACCGGTACGTCTGCCTCTCCATAGTTGTCCTCCTCCTTGTTGAGGTCGAGAACTATCTCGCCGTCTATCTTTCCAGCGGCGCACGCGGCAACCAGGTCTTTCATCGGAATACCTGCATCAGCCAGAGCTAGCGAAGCGGCCGTTATTCCAGCAACCCTCGTACCGGCATCCGCCTGGAGTATCTCGATGAAGACGTCTATGGCAGTCCTCGGGAACATGTGAAGGAGCAACGCCGGCTCAAGCGCACCCCTTATGACCTTGCTTATCTCAACGCTCCTTCTGTCCGGCCCGGGCTTCTTCCTCTCCTCAACGCTGAAGGGCGCCATGTTGTACCTTACCCTGAGTATAGCCCTGTCCGGCCTCTGGAGATGCTTGGGGTGTATCTCCCTCGGGCCGTAGACAGCGGCCAAAACCTTGTTCTTGCCCCACTCAACGTACGCCGAACCGTCGGCGTTCTTGAGGACGCCAACTTCCATCTTGATAGGCCTAAGCTCGTACTTCTTTCTACCATCAATCCTCTTACCGTTCTCATCGATGAGCTTTAATCCTTCAGGCCTGCCCATCATCTTCTCCACCCTCTTCTCCGTTAACCTCGGGGATTTCCTCTATTACTCCCTGCTCCTTAAGCTCCCTGAGCCTGCTAAGGAGGAACTCCTTAACGCGATCGGTGAGGCCCTGGGTGTGGCTCTCCCTGTCAACCTTGAGTATTGCCTCGATTGCGAGCCGCTCAAGCTCGTCGTTCTTTCCGCTGACCCATACCCATCCATTCTGCCCCACGATTATCCTCGTTCCAGTTAGGGTCTTTATCATGTTGATCATCGAACCGCCCTTGCCTATGAGCCTGGGGACTTTGGACGGTGTTATTGTGACGAGCTGGCCGCCCCTGAGCGGTCCGCCCTTGAAGGGCATTCCTTTAGTTGTGAGGTCAATCTGGTTTACCTCGTTGAAAGCCTTAACTTTGGCGTAGATTATGTCCCCGATGTCGAATATCTTCCTCAGGTCGGTCTTGAGCAGGTCTATCCTCTCCTCAACGGCATCCTGAACCCTGAGGCTCGCCTGGTATGGTGCTCCGATGTCCACAGTCCAGCTGGAGAACTTGACGTCAACGATCTTCCCCAGGACATTGTCCCCAACCTCTGGGATATAGGGGCCTTCGAGTGGTATGACCCTTATCACGTTTCCCCTGATCTCAACGAGGCCGATGACGGTGGAATAGATTGCGTTGCCTTCCCTGAAAGTCCCTCTTCCGTTCTTAAAAGGCCCCTGGGCGAGTAAAGTCCCAGGGACAACGAGTTCTCTGGGTTTTACAAAAATCTTCTTCATAGGCCCTTCCTCTCTAACAGTTTAGTTATCGCTTCGCCCTTTGTAAGGGCGTTGAGCTTTTCATAAAACTCCTCCTCAACTCCACCGGGTATCTCAATCACGAACATCCAGGAGCCGTCGCTTCCCCACTCTTCCCTCTTGATGTTGCCGAACTTCCTGACCTCTCCATAGGCCCTCCCAACGTAGTCTCCAGGTATTTTGACTGCTATAACCTTGACCTCAAGCTTTAGCGGGAGTATCGGCCTTATAGCCTTGATGACCTGTGGAACTTGAGCCTCGGCATCCTTGAATATGTCAATGTGCACTCCTGCCTCTTCCATGGCCCTGAGAATTCTGTCAACCGGGTGGGGATAGCCCGTCCTCGGATCAACTGCGTGCCTGTGGATCACAGTGGCTATGTAGCGCTTTTTGTCCTCAAGCATCTGCCTCCTCTGCTCAGCTGTCAGCTGAACCTCACCCTTTCGGAGGATTATCTTGGCGACTTCGTACGGGTCGCTGGTGCCGAATATTTTCTCCATCTCGTGCTCGCTCGCCTTGTCACCCTTGTGGGCGTCCTTAAAAACGTAGGGAGTGGCGAGGATCTCCTCTATCGGAACGTCCTTGCCCTCCTTGAAGTCCCTAGCCAGGTAAGGATCGACCAGTATCTCGAAAGTCTCACCATGGGTCTTCAGACGGGCGATGACGGCCTTATCAACACTTATCGGCATCGCCCGTCACCTCAGTAGTTCTGATCGAGTTCGGAGTAGTCTTCCTGTTTCTCCTCAACCTCTTCCTCCTTAACTTCCTGGAGGATCTCGTTGAGGTACTTCTCAAGCTCCTCCCTCGGGAGCTTCTTCCAGCGCTTCTCGTCCATGGTTATGTAGGCAACCTCTATACCCTCAGCAGTTGGCTCTTCGAGGGTCTTCGCAAGGGCAAGGATTGCGAGCTTTATGGCGTCGTCCTTCCCGATGTCGTCCCTGTAGTGCTCCTCGAAAATGGCCATGGCGGTGTTCCTGCCACTTCCTATGGCAACTGCTTTCCACTCGAAGTAGGCGCCGCTCGGATCGGTCTCAAAAAGCTCGGGCTTCTCGTTTACGCCCGCCATAAGCAGGGCGGCGCCGAAGGGCCTCACACCACCGTACTGGGTGTGGGCCTGCTTAAGGTCGCATATCTTCTTCACCAGAACGGTGAGCGGGACGGGTTCGCCGTAGGTGAGGCGGTAAATCTGGGCCTCAAGCCTGGCCCTGTCAACCAAAACCCTGGCATCGGCAATAATGCCGCTCGGAGCGGCCGCTATGTGGTCATCAATAAGGAATATCTTCTCATAGCTGCTCGGTTCGATGAGCTTGCTGGTGATCCTCTTCTCAACAGCGAGGACAACACCGTCCTTCCACTTAACACCGACAGCGGTTGCTCCCCTCTTCACTGCCTCCCTGGCATAGTTGACCTGGAAGAGCCTTCCATCAGGGCTGAATACCGTAATCGCCCGGTCGTAACCGGCCTGCGGTGGTACAAACGCCATTTCACATCACCTCTATTCCCTTTACTCCTTTAGCTTACTCTACGGGCCATCTATTAAGCTTTTCTATTCTCCCCTAAAAGCGATGACCGCCATCCTCCTGGCGGTTCTCCTCGCAAGCTCCAGCGGGATGAAAGACACTGCAAAGATGACCGCTCCCAGTATCAGGGATGCTGTCCACCCCAGGGGCTTAAAGATAATGAGTCCGAACCCTACTAGGAGCAACAGCAGGCCCGCGAGGAGAAGCTTTCGGTAAGCAATTTCGAGTTTTTTAAGTTCTTCACTCATGCTCCCACCGGGGGACTTTTTAAGATGGGTGGTTTTAAGTCTTTGGTGGTTCTATGGGCTGTCCGTTCTGCAGTCCAAAAAGGGAAAACCTGCTGTACGAAGATGAGCTGATAAGGGTAATCCTCGATGAATACCCAGCGAACAGGGGGCACGTGCTTGTCATCCCCAGAAGGCACGTCGAGACGTGGGAAGAGCTGGACGAAAAAGAAAAAATCGCCCTAATGCAGGGCGTTGACCTCTCCATGAAGGCCCTGAAACAGGCCCTAAATCCCGACGGCTTCAACGTAGGCATTAACCTTGGACAGGCGGCCGGTCAGACAGTCCCCCACATCCACATTCACGTTATTCCGAGATGGAAGGGAGACTGCAACAGGCCGAGAGGCGGAGTGAGAAAGGCGGTGTTGGACATCGAGGACGAAAACCTGAACAGAAAAGAGCGCTGGGAGAAAAACAGGTTAGGGAAAGACGAAGTAGACTCCTTACGGAGGGCCTTTCTCAGTCTCCTAGGAGAGGGTACTTAGCCTCGTTCTTTCTGATTTTCCTGCCAACGGCCTCATCCAGGTCTATTCCAAGCTCATGCGCCAGGAGTACGAGGTAAATTATGACGTCCGCTATCTCATCCGCGACCTCCTCCTTTTTCTGAGGATTCTTTACAGCTTCGAGGATTTCCTCATCGCTGAGCCACTGAAAGTGCTCGAAAAGCTCTCCCAGCTCAACCACAGCGGAGATGGCCAGATTCTTTGGTGTGTGGTACTTTTTCCATCTTCTAGCGTCCCTGAATTCAACGACTATTCTTTCAAGCTCACGGAAGTCCATACCCATCACCTCAGTAGAAGTGAGCCTCGCTATTCCTGAGGAGCTCAAGAAGTTTGAGGAACCTCTCCAGCTCCTCCCTTGAGAAGTGCTCTTCGGCATCCGTCTCTGGATCGAGGGATAGAAGAAATTCCCTGGCCTTTAAGAGGTCGTCCAGATCCTCCTGGAGCTCAATGGCCCGCTGGGTGAACTCCAGGCTCGTGTAGGGTGTCTCCATAGCCCTCTGCTGGTTGGCAACTATGGCGATCTTAAGACTCGCTATGGCCTCGTCAAGGATTTCCACCAATTCTTTTATTTTCATAGACCTCACAAAGGATTCGTGCTCTAGGTATTTAAAGCCTGCGAGAATACTTTATAAGGTTCAACGCAAATACAATAACAGGTGTCCACGAATGGACTTCGCGCTTTTCATGGAAAGGTATGGGTACAAGATTCTCCTCGTGATCATGCTCTCCATCGTGTTTGGAATCATCGGAATATTCGTTGGTGCGGTGTTTGTGACCTTGAAGTCATACGGTCTATACGTTGGGGGAATGATACTTATAATCACATCGATTTACGCATTCACAGTTAGAAGGAAATACTTGCAGTCTTACGGTGACGCAATGGGCAAGTACTTCTACGACCCGAAGCAGGGAAAGAGACCTTAATAAGTCGAATATTTTTCGGCTTTTTTGGGTGTTTTCCTGAGCATAGAGTTTTAACCTTATTCACGGAAAGCCTACGGTGGTCATCGTGGAGGCTCTAAAGAACGCTCCTTCTAACGCTTCACTCGAGGTCTCGGCTAAAAAAGAGAGAAAGCTCCTCATGGGAAACGAGGCGATTGCCTACGGCGCACTTGAGAGTGGAGTCGTCTTCGCCACGGGTTATCCAGGAACACCCTCAACTGAAGTCATCGAGACGATAGCGAGGCTGAAGCCGGAGGTCTTTGCCGAGTGGGCGCCGAACGAGAAGGTAGCCTTAGAAGAGGCCGCTGGAGTGGCTTATACTGGGCTAAGGGCCCTCGTTACAATGAAGTGCGTCGGCCTAAACGTTGCCGCCGACCCGCTCATGAGCCTCGCCTACTCCGGCGTTGAGGGTGGGCTTGTAATACTTGTCGCGGACGACCCCGGGCCGCATACGAGCCAGACCGAGCAGGACGACCGCTATTATGGCAAGATTTCTCTCCTTCCCGTTCTTGAGCCGGCTGATCCTCAAGAGGCCCACGACATCATAAAGTACGCCTACGAGCTGAGCGAGCGCTATAAAGTCCCGATAATCTTCAGGACAACGACGAGGGTGAACCACACAACGGCCGACGTCGAGGTCGGCGAGTTCGTCGAGCTTAACAGGAAACCCGTCTTCAAGAAGGACATTGAGAGATACGTGAGGGCCAGCATGGAAGGCAACAGAAAGAGGCACAAATGGCTCAACGAGACGCTGAGGAAGATCGAAGAGGAGTTCAACGAGATACCCTTCAACTGGGTCGAAGGGAAAGAAGACGCCAAGCTGGGAATAATCGTTGAGGGTGCCCCCTACAACTACGTGAAGGAGGTTCTCCCAAAGATAAACGCCGACTTCAAGGTTCTCAAGCTCTCAACTCCCCATCCGCTCCCGAAGAAGCTCGTTGTGGAGTTCCTGAAGACCGTTGAAGAGGCGATAGTAATTGAGGACGGAGCCCCGTTCCTTGAGGAGGAGGTCAAGATAGCCGCCTACGAGGCTGGCCTGAACGTTCCAATCTACGGCAAGAGGACGGGGCATCTTCCGCTTGAGGGCGAGCTTACGCCTTCGCTCGTTAGGAACGCCCTGCTGAAGGTCATCGGCGAAGAAAGTGAGGAATACGTAAAGCCCGAAGAGGTCGCCTACGCCGAGAGCTTAGCTCCGAAGAGGCCGCCGGTAATGTGTCCCGGCTGTCCTCACCGCGGCTCATACAGGGCAGTACTCGATGCCCTCAGAGACCTCAAGCTCGGCCGCTACAAGGTTCCTATTCACGGAGACATAGGCTGCTACGCCCTATCCCTCCTCCCGCCGCTTGAGGCCATCTGGACCGAATACGTTATGGGTGCGAGCATAAGCCTTGCCAACGGCCAGAGCGTCGTCATGGACAAGAAGATAATAGCGACCATCGGCGACTCAACCTTCTTCCACAACGGAATCCAGCCGCTCATAGATGCCGTCTACAAGAACCTGAACGTCCTGGTGATGATACTCGACAACAGGACGACGGCGATGACGGGCCACCAGCCGCACCCGGGAACCGGCGGAAGCGAGACAGGAAGGAAGTTCAACGAGATAGACATAGAGGCCCTTGTGAAGGCTCTGGGAGTCAAGTACGTCAAGACCGTTGACCCCTACGACCTCAAGGCGACGAGGGAGGCAATAAAGGAAGCGATGCAGATCGAGGGGCCTGCGGTTATAATAGCGAAGCGCGAGTGCGTCATTCCCGTGATAAGGCGCGGCCAGATCGGTGAGAAGCCGATAGTCATCGAGGACAAATGTACCGGCTGTAAGGCCTGCATACTCCTTACGGGCTGTCCAGCGCTCGTCTACGACCCTGAAACAAAGAAGGTCAGGATAGACGAGCTCCTCTGTACTGGCTGTGGAGTCTGCAACCAGACGTGCCCGTTCGACGCCATCAAGTTCCCGAGCGAGCTGAAGAAGGGGGCCTAGCCCCTTACAATTTTTAAGAAGGGAACGTTGTCAAAGTCGCTGTCAAAGGTTGCTATTTTCGTTATTCCGTGCTTAACGCACGTTGCAACGATTATAGCGTCGTTTGGAAGAAGTCCGTACTCCCTGGAGATATCTTTTAAAATCTCAAAATCGTCTTCCTCTTCCACAACTGTTATTCCAGAAAGCTGCACAAGTTCCATAACCGTGGAGTAAGCCTGCTCAAGCAGATACTGCCCTTCTTTTAGCTTCGCGAACTTCTTTGCTTCATAAACGTTCGTTATCCCCTTATCGCGGGCCAGTCTTCTGAAGACAACGTACACAGCCTCGTTTATTGCGACTTTGGACGTTACCTTCTCAGGCAGTTCAAGAATTCTCTCAGCGTTCTCGCTCATGGGCGTCTCAAAGAGGTACGAATAGAGCACGTTGGTGTCAATATAGATCACCGAACTCAGCCTCCAGCTCGTAGGCTTTGAGTTCTTCCATTTCGGCCTTACCCAGGATACCCCTCAATTTTCTGAAATCCTCAGAGGTCTTTCTCTCTAGATTTTTTCTCATGAGCTGGAGTTTGACGACCTCGAGCTCAACGAGTCTCCTAATTTCCTCGGGATCAACGTCAGCAGGAACGGTTATCTTAACCGTTACGGTAGGCACGCTCCCTCACCTAGGAACATTAACTCGGGGAGACCTTTAAGTTTTGTCCTCTAAAATAAGCACTGCAGACCACCAATTTTTCCCCGCGAGCTGGAGAAGGGGGCCTAGCCCCCCTTATTCTTTCCACACCTCAAGCACCATGTATCTTCTCACAAGCGGATTGGGATAGAGTTCCCAGCTTATCCCATCAGTATCCGCCTCGATTTCTCCGAAGAGTCCGCCCTCTCTCGGGTCGAGGCTCTCTCCGTATATCTCCCCGGGTTTTATATCGACCTTCATGTACCTAGGCAACCCGACTAAGACCTTTCCGTTCTTCCTGGCGTATTCTATTGCCCACTTGGCAGTGTATATTCCGGAGTATATCTCGGCTATCCTGACGGGAACGCTCCACTTTCCTATGGCAATTACCTCAATCCCCGTCTCTTCCCAAAGCTTCTTTGCCAGCGGCTGGAGGTCTTTAGCGAGATCCTTCCAGACTTCCTTTCCTCTGTCAGTTATGCCCAGCGCCTCTATCGTAGGTTCATCGAGCTTCCTGACCTCTATTCCCCCAATTGTAGAGTCAAGGTGCACGACGTCGGGTTTAACTTCCCTGGCAAGTTCAACGGCCAGATACGCCTCGTCCCTGATGGCCTGCCTGCCGCTCATGTCGTAGTTGAAGGGGTCAGCGTACTTGACCCTGCTCAGCGAAGCCGTTCTGTAGGGCTTTTCAACGAGCACGGCGACGGTCGCTATCAGCCCTATGGGGTTATATGCATCATCAAGAAGTGCACCACCCGTGTCAGCAGCGACTATCCTCATGGTAACCACCGAATACCAATATACTCTCACGTCCAAACTACTATGGGGTATCAATATGGGAGACGCCACGATTTATGAAGTTTTGGGAAAGTACGTTGATGGCCTCGCAAAAGCTACTCCAGTCTGCATCGCGTACGAGAGAGCGCTTCTGAATGGGGGGCTGATAACACCCGCAGAAAAAACTGTCAAATTTACAGTTTTCATGTACTCCCAAACCTTAGAGGTCGATGCCATATGGAGTGAAGACCACCTTGGAGGGCTTTCAATAAGGGGCACTCCCGTACTTCATCAGAAGGGGTCAGTGGTCACTCTGCAGTTCCCTATACGAGAAGGAGAAGTCCTGGTAGAGCTGATGGGTGGAAGGGAAATAGGGAGAGCCCTACGGAGAGTGTCATCGTTTTGTATCGAGGGAATTGGAACAGTGATGTGGGTCAGAGGTTAGTCCTCGTCACCGCTCGGAACTCGGCAAACTCATCATTCCCCGAAGCCTCTCGAGCTCTTCCCTTAAAGACCTTACCTTTTCTTCGCCAAGAGCACTCCCCGAGTACCTCCGTATCGCATCCTCAAGCTCTGGGAACCCACCAAGAAATCCTGGAAGCCGCTCGGGTGGAACCAGCATGCCAGTGCTCCGATACATCACCATAGCTGCCAGGGAGTAAAGGGCGTTTAGATACGACTCGTAGGCACCGCTGTAGTCTCCGCGGGAGAACATCCTATCGCCTTCAGCAATTAGCTTTTCAAACTTCGAGAGCAGCTCTTCCATCCCAACCACCGGGAGGTTTTTATAATCCTGACTAAATAAACCCTCCGGGAAAACATGAGGGCTGAAACTGCAGTTTGGGCGGCTGTCATTGCAGTTATCTTATACGTATCATGGAGGGTTATTCTTCCCTTTCTTGAGCCGCTTTTCTTCGGGCTTATTCTAGCCTACGCTTTCTATCCTATCCACCGAAGGTTGAGAAAATTCGTTGGAAACCGTGAGTCAGCGGCCTTCATCAGCTTTACCTTCCTCGTTCTCGGAGGAACCTTAACGTTTGAACTGGCAATGATGTCACTAAAGCTGGCCTCATCGTTTGCCGGGAGCATAAGGGACGTCCTTAACTGGATTCTAACCCTCCCCCTTCCAGAAGACGCCAGGACTTTCATTCTCAACATCAAAGCTGAAGCAACTACGAGAATAGCCGAGTACGTCTCAAGCAGGGCGTTTTCGATACCGCTGTACGTAATTCAACTCACCGTGTTCTTTCTTGCCTTTTATTACGGGCTTGCTTATTCCGACCAGATAGCACGAACCATCAGAGAACTCCTGCCGGAAGAAAACCGGGAATTGGGCGAGGAAATACTCTCAAGCGTCCACAAAACTCTCTCTGCCCTCGTGAGGGCATGGCTCCTTCTGAACGTTGCGAAGGGCATCCTGATGACACTTGGATACATAGTCTTTGGCGTTTCTGACGTTTACACCGCAGTCATAGCTGGTTTCCTGACTTTCGCGTTCTCCTTCGTGCCGCTCTTCGAAGGCTGGATGATATGGCTGGCGGCGGCCATATACTTCGCCCTCAACGGGATGTACCTCCACGCCATCGGCATCTCAGTCTACGGCGCCTTTCTGGTCTCGCCGATGCCGGACTACACAATAAGGCCCATGCTCGTCGCCAGAGACACAGAACTGGACGAGACCCTGGTCTTCATTGGAATGGTGGGCGGAACATGGGCCATGGGGCTTAAGGGCATAATAATCGGCCCAATCGTGCTGAACGTATTGTTAGTCCTCATAAAAGAGTGGAAAAAGCTCACAGAATCTTCACACCAGCTTTCTTCATCTCCTCAAGGGCCTTCTTCTCGTCCTCGGGGTTGATGCCCTTAACGGCATCGCTCAGGAGGTAGGTCTCAAAGCCGTGCCTGACCGCGTCGAGGGCTGTTGCCTTCACACAGTACTCAGTGGCAACACCGCAGATGTAAACCTTCTCAACGCCGTTCTCCCTGAGAATCTCCGCGAGGTTCGTACCTTCAAAGCCCGAGTAGGCCTCCTTATCAGGTTCGGTCGCCTTTGAGATTATTATGGTGTCCTCTGGCAGGTCCACAACGAACTCCGCTCCAGGAGTGTTCTGAACGCAGTGTGGTGGCCAAGGACCGCCCCTCTCCTTAAAGCTGATGTGGTTCGGGGGATGCCAGTCCCTCGTGGCCACTATGAGAGCACCCTTCTCTTTGAACTTCCTGATGTACTCGTTGCATTTGGGAATGATGGTGTCGCCCTCCGGTACTGGGAGCGCCCCCCCTGGCATGAAGTCGCGCTGCATATCAACAACTATGAGGGCCTCCTTCGGCATCGAGCTTCACCCACTCGTGTATTGACATTGGGGCTTAAAAGGCTTAAACGGAACTCAGAACTCTGGAAGCCTGTCCCTGAACTTCGACATATCCACTCCTTTCTCCATGCCGAACAGGTACGCTAAGATGGCCTCGTCGAGGTCTCCGTAGCGTTCGCGCATCTTCTTAATGCCCTCCAGAACCTCAAGTTCGCTCCAGCCAAGGGAGCGGGCAATATAAGAGACCATCTCACCGAGCAGGGAACCAGCCTCTTTCTCTTCTTCCAACTTTTCAATAACGACAAGGAGTTTCCCTTCACTCTCCTCCAGAAGACCTTCTTCGATCCATTCCTCGATGGCCTTTTTGGCCTCAGTGGGCGACATCCTTCTGAGCCTGAAGCTGAGAATACCAACTAACTCGCTCTTCGTGAACTCAGGGGAGCCTTTAATCTCGATGGCCTCCTCAAGCGGGTGCATATCCATCAAACTTATTACCTTCCCAGATTTAATAAACCTGGTGGTTGGAATGGAGATAAGGACGCATAAGCTCGCCTCGGAGAGGCTTCTTGGAAAGCCCGTGAAAGTTGGACCGCCCGAAGCTGAAGTCATTCTGGAAACTACAGAGGAGATGGCCGTTGACGAATACGGACTCGTTCACGGCGGCTTCACGTTCGGGCTGGCCGACTACGCAGCGATGCTGGCCGTGAACGAGCCGACGGTCGTTCTCGGAAAAGCAGAAGTGAGGTTCCTCAAGCCTGTGAAAGTCGGGGAGAGGCTTCTGGCGAGGACAAGAATTTTAGAGAACTCAGGAGGGGGTGTGGGGGACGGAACGTCCCCCCAAAGGAAGAAAGTGGTGAAGGGTGAAGTCTTCAACGAAAAAGGAGAAAAAGTGTTCGAGGGGACGTTCCACTGCTACGTCCTGGAGAAGCACGTGCTGGAGAAGGGTTAAGAAAGCAAAACAACCGCTCCAAACAAAGCCGCCTGGAGAACGCAGAGAGCAGTAAGAGTCCAGACTAAGGGGTTGAACTTCTCACTTTTACGGAATTCTTCTTTTCTGGCCAGTAATATCGACAGAACACCGAAGGTCAAAAAGGACAGAAAGCCTACTGCATCCATGCGAAACGCCATTAGCAATGAGAGAGTCAGACTCAGAACGCCGACCGCAGTTAGAAAGGGAGCGATGGCCCCTAGATGCTTGATCTTCTCGGGATAAAGCAGGCCAGCGAGCAGGAAAAACGACAGAGGTACTGGAAGGTAGAGGAAGAATATAACGATCATCAGACCAAAGGACACATACCTACCCTCGTTCTCAGCTGGAAGTTGGGGGAGTGAAAATCTAGCGTGGAGAACCATCAGTATCTCGGCCACCAGCATCAGAACTCCGATGGTTGCGAAAAGTACGGGGAGTGCTCTGAACCTCTTGCCCTTCATCAGTGGTAATTAGACAGAAACTCTTTTATACATTTCTATCGAAATCCGATATCGGTGTTCGATATGATAAAGAGGGTTCTCCTCGGCTTCATGGGCATCCATATACTCCACCACGCGAGCAAAGGAGAGGTGACGGGCTCGTTCATGATGGAAGAGCTGAAGAGACACGGGTACAGCGTGAGCCCTGGCACGATCTATCCGCTCCTTCACAGGATGGAGGAGTTGGGCCTGCTGGAGAGCCAGTGGGGAGTCAAAAACGGAAAGCGCGTCCGACTTTACAGGACGACACCCGAGGGGGAGGAGCTTCTCAAACGGGCAAAGGAAAAAGTCCGTGAGCTGTGCTCAGAACTCTTGGAGGAGTGAGCCATGGAAAACGGAGAAAAGGGTAAAAATGAGCGAAAAATCTTTGGAATAAGCTGGAACGTCTTCCTGCTCGGAATAGTCAGCTTCCTGAACGACATGAGCAGCGAGATGATAAGCCCGATAGTGCCGAGCTACCTTACCGACGTTCTCGAGGAAGGCAAGCTTATCAGCGGTTCGATTATGGGTGCCATAGAGAGCATGAGCTCCCTCTTCAAGGTGGCGTTCGGCTACGTAAGCGACCGCTTTAGGAAAAGGAAGGCTTTCGTATTCATCGGCTACGCACTCTCAACCCTCGCCAAGGGGGCCCTGGCTTTCACCCGCTCTTGGTGGGACTTTCTGACGCTGAGGGCACTTGACAGGATAGGTAAGGGAATAAGGACGGCGCCGAGGGACGCTCTAATAGCCGAGTCAAGCGAGAAAGGTAAGAGCGGCAAGTCCTTCGGCTTTCACAGGATGATGGACACGCTAGGAGCAGTAGCTGGCCCGCTCGTCGCCATAGGCATCCTCAAGCTCCTCGAAGGCCTGCCGGTTGAAAAGGCCTACCGCTACGTCTTCCTGCTGTCAGCAGTTCCGGGGCTGATCTCACTCTTAGTTATTCTGCTCTTCGTTAAGGACAGAGGGGCTGAGGTCAAAAAGAAGATAACCGGAATCTCAACGCTCAGGGACAGAAACCTGCAGCTCTTCCTCGCGGTCGTTGCCCTTGGAGCTCTCGGAAGGTACAGCTACGCCTTTACCCTCTGGAAGGCGGAGGAGCTCGGCTACACGGTCGTTCAAGGAATGGCATTCTACGCCCTCTTCAACACAATCTACGCGCTCTCGGCATACCCAATAGGCATCTACTCTGACAGGCTCGGGAAGAAGAGGATGATAACGGCTGGCTTTGCCGTTGCAGCCTTGGCTTCCCTAGCCTTTGCCTACGCCAGAGACCTGGCAACTCTGGTTGGTGCGTCCGCCCTCTACGGCCTCTACATAGCGATTGAGGACACCGTTCCGAGGGCTTACATGGCAGATCTAGCCAAGGACTACGAAAAGGGTACTATAATAGGTGCCTACCATACAGTTTTCGGTCTCTTCGTGCTTCCGGCTTCGGTGATAGCTGGCTACCTGTGGAAGACGTATTCCCTGACATACAGCTTCCTTTTTTCCGCGGCGATGAACCTGCTGGCACTCGTCCTTATGTTGCTCGTCCCCGAACGCTGATGTCATTTTGACAAACTTTTTTCCAACATTCCCATATTTTTTGTCAAAAAGACTAAAAAGGGAAGGACGTAGAAGATGCGGGTGGGGACATGAAACTTCTGGTTCTCGGCACGGGGGGCACCATAGCGAGTGCAAAGACGGAGATGGGATACAAGGCAGCGCTCAGTGCAGATGATATCCTTCAGCTGGCGGGCATTAGGCGAGAAGACGGTGCCAAGATAGAAACCCGGGACATCCTGAACCTTGACAGCACTCTCATACAGCCAGAGGATTGGGTGACTATCGGACGGGCGGTTTTTGAGGCTTTTGATGAATACGACGGTATAGTAATAACACACGGAACAGACACACTCGCCTACACTTCTTCCGCCCTTAGCTTCATGATAAGGAATCCGCCGATACCCGTTGTTCTGACCGGTTCAATGCTCCCGATAACCGAGCCAAACAGCGACGCACCCAGAAACCTTAGAACGGCACTCACCTTTGCAAGGAAAGGATTTCCCGGGATATACGTGGCTTTCATGGACAAGATAATGCTCGGGACGCGCGTTTCTAAGGTTCACTCCCTCGGCCTCAACGCCTTTCAGAGTATCAATTACCCAGACATAGCCTACGTGAAGGGTGACGAAGTCCTCGTTAGACATAAGCCCAGAATTGGGAATGGTGAACCATTGTTTGATCCAGAGCTTGACCCTAACGTTGTTCATATCAGACTTACTCCGGGGCTTTCACCGGAGGTTCTTAGGGCAGTCGCCAGGGCCACAGATGGAATCGTCCTCGAGGGTTACGGGGCCGGAGGAATTCCCTACAGGGGCAGAAATCTCCTGGAGGTAGTCTCTGAGACAGCGAGAGAAAAACCTGTTGTCATGACTACGCAGGCTCTCTACGGGGGAGTTGATCTGACGCGCTATGAAGTCGGGAGAAGGGCCCTTGAAGCCGGCGTGATCCCAGCGGGCGACATGACAAAGGAAGCGACTTTGACAAAGCTCATGTGGGCGCTGGGACACACCAGAGATCTTGAAGAAATCAGAAAAATTATGGAACGAAACATCGCGGGCGAAATCACTGGGAGTTAAGCAAGCTTTTTCAGCTCATCATCTCCCACGATAAGGGGTCTCTTTGACTCAATGACATAGCTGAGCTCCCAGGTTACCTCGCCTTTGTTCATCAGCTCGGCGTAGCGTCTGGCCTTCTCTTCTGCCTCTTCAAGGCTCTCAGCCTCAATGATCCTCCTCACATACCACTTCCTGTCTCCAAAGCGGAGCTTGAACTCTGCCATGAACATGGGCACCACCGGAAAACCTAACGTTCACGTGCTTAAAAAGTTTGAGAGGCTACATAACTCAAAGCTCGGCGGCCATGTAAACGCCGTCCCGCTCAAAGGCCTCGTAGGTTTTCGTGCCTTCCTTTGTGTGCAACTCAACGACCACTTTTTTGGGCCTCTTCTCAACTTCGACTTCAACCTTTCTGTCGCTGAGAACCTGAATGTAGGCATCTCCGCGGCGCTCGAACTCAAAGACCAGGGTGTCTCCGTCCCAGCGGTGTCCCCTAAAATCGACACCGCCCATCCGAAACGTAACTTCCAGGGTAACCTTCATGTTTGTACCTCCAGTACTGATAGAGGGCGGGAGTTATAAACGTTGACATTCTAAAGCCCAAACGCGCCTTTTATGCCGTTGATTATCATCTGAACTGCCATTGATGTCAGGATCAGACCCATCATCCTCGTCATCACCTTGATCCCGACCCGTCCAAGCCGGGCCTTTATCCTGTTGGCGGAGCAAAGGACGAACCAGACGGTAATCCCAATCAGGATTATCGTCAGAATCACCGCGAGCCTCTGAAGGTTGGTCGTGCTTTTGGCCATGTAAAGCATAACCGTCGTTATCGCACCCGGGCCGGAGATAAGTGGTATCGCCAGCGGAATTATTGCAACTTCCTCAAGAGTCACAACTTCCTCGCTGAACTCCTCGGTTTCTTCGTTGCTGATCTTTACCGATGACAGCTTTCCGGAGAGCATATCGAGGGCCATCCTGAAGAGCAGTATTCCACCTGCTATGGCAAACGCATCTGTGCTCGACCCGAAGAACTTGAATATCCACTGCCCGAGCAGGGCGAAGACCACAAGGGTTGCAACTACCGATATGGCTGTCTTAGATGCGATCTCCCTCCGCTCCCTCCAGGACAGGTCGTGGGTAACGCTCAAAAAGACGGGGACTGCACCCACGGGGTTCGTTATCGCAAACAAGCCTCCGTAGAGAAGTATCAGATACTTGAGAAACTCCACCACTTCTAACATGCCACCACCAACACCGATATGTTAAAGCAGTTAAAAATGTCCCGCCCAATTGAGCAGTTACAACAAAAACTTTTTAAGGCCAAAAATTACTTCTTATTGATGTATTATGGGACACACAATCTATTATAATACTTCGATACAAAAATGGTACGGATTCAAGAAATTCATGAGGAGAGTATGTTCTGGCGTTGGTTATCAGTTAAAAGAAGAGAAAGGAACTCTCATAATATTTCCCCAGAAGAGGGGCGTCGAACCCCTCAGAATCAAAAAAGAGGGGGATGGCTTCGCTAAGACCAACCTAATCGAGCCAGAGCACTCGATATACCTGCTGATACTTCACTCGGTTTCGTCCTTTGGCTCGGTCTCCGTTTGGGAGGATTGAGTGTCAAGGTAAACTTCAAGTATCCTAATGGGTCTGGAGCTCCTGAACACCCGCTCTTCCACGAGTAGCTTAACAACAACCCCAGGCTCGGCATCAGGAACCGCGGGCACCCAGTAGTAGCCGGGTTTAACGTTGGCTGCCATGTCGTCGTGGACAAAGACCTTAACCAGGTCGTTCTTGACTTCCTCGACGACGCCGTAGGTGTAGTCCCTGCCGTAGCGAGACTTAAAGTAGTGACGGAAAAGGATAACTACAAGTCCAATAACGCCAAGGTATGCGTAGTACCAGTAGGCATCCAGAGATAGCCTCCTCAAAAGTACGTATCCCACATACGAAACAAAAGCTATGGTGCTAACCACAAGATAGAACACCCGATAAGCCTCAAAATCCAAAATGTAATCAGAGTACCGCACGAGAATAAATCTCAAAACTAGGAAATAGAAAGCGCTGAGAATTATTAGGGCTAGAAAGTAACCGAGATAAGCTACAACCACGCCGGTTACTAGGTATCCTAAGAATATCAACTGGAGCAGCAAACTAGTGACCTCATGGGGAGTCATCCACTGTTTTTGTATTGGCCACGACTTGGGTGGACGAGCTGAGGGGATTGGCTTGAGCATCATTTTCATGACTCCAGCAGTTCTTTTAGCAACTTTCTCTACTCTCTCCCCAATACTATAAAGGATATCTCCCACGTCCAATTTCATTCACCCGGATGCATTATCAAATAGGGCCTTTTTAGTATAATTATCGAGTTGGAACCGTCGCTGTTCAGGACTAACAGGCGTTCCGGTAACATTACAGCTATACGGGGGAACTACGCATTTGAGGAAGTAGTAGTCAACACTGTCATAGTTATCTGGGATTGAGCCCCCAATGCTCTGAATAGCACCTAGAAGCGCTTTATCAATAGTTCGGTTAGGAACAATAAACGTTGTAAGGCCCACAGGAGTGGGCTTCATCCCAAGGGCATTTTGAAAAGTCTCAGCAAGATGAAGATAATAGCTGTGGTGGCCATTTGGATTCGTGTTCACAGTTCCTTCAAATCTCTCAAGCACAGTCGGATAGTATACTCCTGCAGAGGCATTGTCATAGAGTCCTACATAGCACCAGTTCAGGACAAGTTCGTTTATATCCTCAGATTTGTTGACATTATAGTAACCATATTCTTCTCCAGGATACGGAATTCTACATGGTTCTATTATTCTTGTGTATAGACCGTTCAGCATTCTAACAATGAACGGATCTTCAAAACCCTCAACACTTACTATCGAGTACACGTAACCGTTGGCGGGAAAATCGCCCGAGTACCGTACTCTACCTGAGCTATCAGTTATTGTTATATTCCTTAACTTCACTCTAACAGCAACGTGGAACGAGTCAACAGGCCCGATAAGCATCTCCATGTGAGAATTAAAAAGTTCCTCCGGGGTAGATGGCTCAATACTCATCCCCATTGAGGAGAGATAATTAACAAAATTAGAATACCAGGACTCCAGAGTGACACCCCCCATAGTAGGACTGATATTCCCACCTATTGTTCCATACTTCATAAGCTCTTCTAGGGCTTCAGATGCATTTGAGACAAAGCTGTGGTTGATAACGTACTCAGTGAGGGCGATGTATGCCCTCTTGAAGCTCAAATCAACGGCATTCTGAAGGTCGTCCCTTAGGGTGACAGTGCTGAAATACTGCCTCTCCATCAGACCCCTCTCAGCTTGATTCACAACGACGGCGCTGGAAATGCTCTCGTAAGTTGCGGCAAGGAGAAGGAGTGGTATCAGGAGGAGCAGCACGGTCATGTTTATTAGGTACCCCCTGCGCATCAGCCTCCCCTCCATATCCTCAGGGTAACTGTAATGGGCTCAATGGACGTTGGAACGTTCCTGATGCCAATGGCCTTCCCCTCAATCCCAACCAGCCGGATCCTTATGGGGTTCTTACTTCCACCCGGAATGTATCTACTGTCCCCGAGATGCTCCTTCCACAGCCTCTCGTCCGCCCCCAGCTGCAGGAAGAGGCGCACAATTGCATCGTCCAAGGCATATTTTGAGGGATCCAAATCCTCAACAGATTTTTTGAGGGGGGTATCCGAGGGCTTGCAGTTCCCGACTATGACGCTGTCTCTAGTGCCATCACCGTTTCCAGTTAGGTCGTACCAGTATGTTAAGTTATACCCACAGGCATTGTCTTGGGCGTAGTAGGTGAAAACTTTTCCATAGGGGGCGTAGCCGTTGAGGAAATAGTGGACGATTGCGCGACTTACCGCGGGCCTGAAAGTATAATAGTCGTCTGTACTCTCGATTTTAAACTTATTAATTGAACCATTAACCATTATATCCTTTGAGATTTTCGTGTATGCAACGCGGATCAGGTATACATCTAGGGGAAAACTGAGAAACTCCGTTTGATCTGGTCCTTCGCTTAGGGTTATATTATTAGATGTGTCAATCAAACCAGGAGTATAGATTATTCCTGTCCATACATCAACGTACCAGGGGATGGCCTTTCCGGGGAGGTAGTAGCTGAAGTGCATCTCGGTGTCATCTAAGGATTCCAAGTCGTGAGTCTCCTCAATTGGAATGTAAAATCTGCTCCCAGTAACCGTGGGATTGTATGATATTCTTATCCACGAGTAGGGGTACCCATAGAGTATCCTTTTGTTGTTCCATTCACGATGATAATCTTGCCCCGCATATAAAACTGAATCAAGGCCGTATTCGGCATCGAGCATGATAACGAGGTTGAAATTCTTTCTGGAGAGGCTTTCCAGGGTAGTGTACCTTAGCAGTCCCCTCATTATGGTTGAATTGCTAATATAAAGGTTGTTTCCTATGATGCTCGTGTTTTCATAGATTAAATTAAGGACAGTGCCGTTGGAGTAGTAAACCCTAACTTCATGTACCCCACTAAAGGTAAGGTTCATCTCAATCCCCGTTACATTACCCGGGACGAAGATGGAGTTAAGATAGTAGATACCAGTACCTTTGCTAGTTACATCGTAGAGTTTTATTAACCCAGGGTCATCGGCGTGCGGCGTTGAGGTTACGTAACCCAGATCAACCCAGCTACCGCTTCCCAGGCCAACTTCACGAGAGTCGTCATAACGCGAGACTTTCAAATACACTGTATTAGTTTCTGGCCATATTGAGGATAGGGGTATCGTAAGGTTACCTTCGGAGTTCTTCCAAGTCTTGTTGTTGAATTTGATTACATCAAAAACGTTCCCGTCTTGTCTAGTGTACACGCTGAGTACTCCATACCTTGGCCTAGTATCGGAGGGAAGGTCTATATCAAATTTAATATCAATGTTATTGTTATTGTAATAATCCTCATCTCTACAGGAGTAGCCTGGTATAATTTCAGCATAAACACCCCTTATGATTCTCGCTGTTCTGGTATATGCCTTAGAAGACGAGATAACCCAGTGCCCCCCTAACCAACTCCGCTTCCATTTCCGAGTTATTTCCACATAGACTCCCGAGTTAAGAACGATACCCAGCTGGTCCCCACTGGGGTATTCAAACAAAATCTTAGTCACTTTATATTTCCTCGTATTGCCAACACTACTCAAGTATGAAAGATATAGCTTTAAACTATACCCATCTTTAGATAGAGTAACACCCCCTTTGTATGATACACTCCACCCACCTAAATCGACGTTTAAGTCCACAGTACCACCACTGTACCTTCCCATAACCCGGAATCTTCCAGAAGAAACTTGAGTTGGTTTGCCTGAAGGCGTCTGGTACTGAATGGATAAAGAATTAACGGATAGGGTATAAAAATTGTAATCATGTCCACCCGGCCGGGGATTGGTGCAATACCCTCCTCCAGCAAGAACCCTCTGGATTCCGACGAGCTTTCTCTGCTCTGTCAGGACCTTCGTCAGATAAGCCTTCGCAACATAACCCCTAGGGCTCTGGTTGAAGAGATAACCACTGACCATCATCGTAGCCGTTCCGACGTCACTGGCATTCTCATAGGAGTTGTCAAACGTGAGGAAGGGATCCGTGTAGTTGTTGATTATGAGCTGATATTTGTAGCCCCCAGCTAGATCCCTCAATATTTCACCGAGTATTAAACTTGCGTATCCTTTAAACTCAGGATGCTTGACTGAAAGTGCCCAATATGTGGCCGCTATCTGGAGGGGAGGCATCTTTGGATCAACGTACGTTAGATTTAGGGTTCCATTGGAAATCCACGTATTGATAAGCGAGGGAGAGACGAGCTGGTCTAGGGGAACAGTCCTCAATGTTTGGAGGATTCCTTCTGCAAGCTGTTTGTTTTCGGCACGCAACTGAGTAGCGTAAATACTAGAAGAGTTCTCCGTTACTGCAACTACGCTAACCAAAACGAGAGAAACCAGTACAAGGGAAAGAATAGCGTCAAGAGTGAACACAAAACCCCTTCTCATATCACTCACCCCATACCCAGAGTTTTAAAATGGCCACACGATAAATCGGCTGCATAACGGCACCAATATTACCAACGTCCTCAATCTTGACCTGTGGGAACGTGTTATGATACACCCACAGTGAGAACGTTATACCCTCACCCATCTTAGATGAGGATGGTACAAAGCACTTCATGGGAACGATAAGGCTATTTCCTGTCCTCTGCACTACACAGTCTTGAGGGGCTTCAGTATAGTTGAACTTCGGGATAAGGGTCAAGAGTCCATAGTACAATTTAGAGTTATTTCTAACAACGACCATCACAGTATACCCAACGTATTCCCCGGTACTGAACGAGGAGATAAGGGTGAAATTACCGTCGGAATCCGGAACAGTCACATTGAGTGCCCCGAGAGGCATCCATGAAAACATTCCCTCATAAAGCAAAACTTTTTTATTGCCCGCAACGGTATAGCTCTGGTTGTACGTCCTATATGACACCCGAACAGTCCTCTCCGAATGCTGGATCCACGTTGAGTTTTCCATAGATTGTTCAATTAAGTTTTCATTGCTCACAAAAAATCCGCCCACCATAGAGATATTAACCCAAGCAGATTTTTCTGGAGAAAACTCATAAGTTACGTTAACGCTAGTAACGTTAATACTAACGGAGCTACCCTCCCCAGAGGCTCTACATTCGGGATACTGGAATTCCGGAGCGGGGGGCATAAGCAGGGAGGGGAGATCGAAGTCAAATGCCTCGTCCTTATCAGGGGGAAGAGATAACGAGCCTGTGCCGTTAATCTGGATGTCAAAGTTCCAGTTAACGGACATCATTTCAAATTCTATTTGATAAAACCATCCTTCCCAAAAATCATCCCAGTAATAATACCCAAGGAGAATCTCGTTGTTATAAATCAATACGTCTCTGTGCTTCCATCTTCCTGTCATTAAGTTGTACCTGTATCCATCAAAAGAATAGCTACTCTGGCTTGTCCCAGTCCCATTCATTGCGTACCATGTGTCGCCTTTGGCATAGAGCCATCCATTTACGTAAAAGGGATTCCCAGACTCAAGCCCGATAGGAGGCTGAGTATCGTAGTACTCGTAAACATTTCCCTTAACTATCAAAGTCCCCCTTACAGTGAGTTTGCCCGAAACATATAGGTTGCCATAAACGATAAGTTTACTGTTCCAATCTATGGTAAGATCTCCATCAACATATAAGTTACCATAAACAACCAATCTTCTGCCCGAATCAATTGTCAAGTCGCCATTAACGTGAAGATCTCTGTGGAATATATTAGTTCCCGCTACCTTCATATCCCCATTGATAAACGCGTCCCCGTATACATCAACAGTAGTACTAGGATTCTGGGAAAAGTCCCCATTAACGTAGAGCTCGTCTTCAACCTTTAAGTTCCCAGATGGCAAACTCAATGAGCCATTGACAAAGGCCGTTCCTCCCACGTAGACTCTAAGACTTGACTGTCCATTAAAGTTTCCATTTACAAAAAGGTTTCCCCCAACCCACAGCTTCCCACTGTTTCCAACAGTGGCATCGCCACCGACATAGAGGTCATTAGAAACGTTGACGTTGCCGTTGCTCTGAACATCCAGACTACCGAGAGAGTAAAGACTCTCATTAACCGTTAAGTATCCGCTTGATCGAACAGTCGTATCACCATACACATAAAGGTTTTTACCAAAAGTTGCATGTCCATTTGATCTAATATCAAGAGCTCCGCCAATATAGGAGTCATCTTTTATATTGGTAGCATAACCACTGCTTCCTATATGGGCATCTCCCGTAACGTAGATAGCAGAAGTCGATAGCCATCCAGCCGAACCAACATCGAGACTGCCATTAACAGCCAAATATTGGCTTATATTAACCTTAAAGTTGTCCCCAATCTTAGTATTTCCATATACACACACGTAATATGGATTGTAATAACTACCAAACGAAACTCCCCTATGAGTAAAATCAAACTCCCCTTGTGAACACTGGGAAGCGTTTATCAGGACAGGTGTGTCCGAGTGGTTTCCAAGCTCACCCACGCTACATGCCGTCAGTAGTTCAGCACCTGAAACAGGGGATATTGTATAGTTATAAACTAGTTGGACAGATTGATTTGGCATGGATACCATCAACTTAAAATTATATCCGTTGGAGAGATCCCACAGAGCGCTCTGAAGAGAGGGATTTCCAGCTTTCACCCCCTCAACAAGGGCCATTACTTTTGAGTAATCCAAATTGTTACCCCTAAGCGACCTTAAACCAGGAACAATTACCGAAGCTATGTTCTTCTCCCAGTCTTCAGGTTCCCCAGGACTTCTCGTTAAAACATCCAGCATGTTCTCGGCTATGTTCGCCCTCTCGTACCAGCCAACGAGGGAAGTTATCTCGTTCTTAAGGTTCTCAGAGGTCGCTGAAACAGTCCCAACCACCATTATTATTATGACGAGTGACAGCATCGCATCCAGGGAAAAAATCTGTCCCCTCCTCACGGGAACTCCCCCCACTCGTCGTTCACGCTCACGTTCAGCACAACTTCAATACCGCCGTAGTACAGCTTACCGTCCCTCTCGCCGAAGCCCCTGATTTCCTTCAGGGACTCAACCATGGCCTCGCCGACGGCGCCCACGAGTTCTTTATCTACCGTTGAGTTACTCTCGCCGAGGGTTTTAAACTTAACCAAGACTGTCATACTGTCTTCCGTTTCATTCTGGACTTTCAGACCCTCGAACACAAACCTTCCAGATAGGTAATCATAGTAGGCGGTGATATTATCATTAAGGCAGTCAAACTCAGTCCTGTTCTCGGCTATCACTCCAACGCTGACGTACGATGCGACGTCCGAGGCGACCGACCTAATTCCCGCCAGGACAGAAACTTCGGAGTTGTTCTGCATATAGGAAGGGAGAATAACGACTACCCCCATGAAGATAACGGCCATTATGAACAGCATTTCAAGGGCCGTCTGGCCCCTACTTCTTAACGCGGACATCAATGGCACCCGCCGTTTGGTTGTAGGTGGCGTAAACCCAGAGATCTGGGGACGTCGAGTTCAGCGTAACATTGGTAGTCGCCACGAGGGGAACGGGGAGGTTCTGATAGACCCTGTAGTGTTCACCCCCTATTACCGCCGAGACATCTAGGCGTCCAGATGTGGAGTTGAGCACGACGGTTATTTTATCGCCAGCCCTAAGGTTCATCGGCACAGTTTTTTTAACGGAAAAGCCAGGCCCGGAAGAGTAAACTTTAGTCACTGTGTCCCTGAGATCAATCGCAAAGACCTTGAGCTTTGACGTCTTGTCCGTGAGCTCCGCACTCTCGACCTGGCGGGACGCAAGGGAAACTAGGCTGAGCACGGTGAGGGTAATCAGGGTGAAGGCAAAGATGACGTCAATGCTCAGCTGTCCGCGTCCCATCACGACTCACCTGGGTTGATGTAGATGTGTATCTCCCCAGCGGTCTCGTTATAGGTCCACATCTCGTCTTGATGCGGATTCCACCCCGGAGTCCACTCCACAACTATCTTCAGGTAGGAAGGCAACGTCTCGGGGGGAATTACAAGACCATAGACAGTTGTGGAGGTGCTCGACCCATCAAGCTTAATTTGAGTGCTGTTCCCAAAGGTGGAGTTCCAAACGGTAGAGTTCCCGAGGAGGTTGACGGCGTATAAGGATCTGCTCCAGAATACGCTCTTATTGTCGCCACTCAGAGCAGCGTTTGTTGTTCCCGTTCTGTTTATGATCGTAATATAAACCCCATAGTCACTTCCATAGGGCCCATAGGTGATGAATATTCCAGGATCAGTAACGCTCCACGCTCTCTCAAGATAGGAGGGGTTCCTAAGATAAACCAGCTTGACGTAGGATGTAGCCTTGGATCCCGGGCCCTGGGCATAGACCTGGCTGATCGTGTTCGAGATCGTATTTGCAAGGTTTTTCTCCTCAAGGGCCGTCTGGATTTTGAGAGTTTCGACCGATGGAGTACCCTCGCTAAACGACGTGTTCCGTATGGAGTACAGGAGTAGTATCGTAAACAGCCCGAAGATTATTATGAACTCAAGCGATATCTGACCCCTTCTCACAGATGTTCCCCTCCGTTCACTACCCAATACGGCACCCTCTATTTAATCATTGCCCTCCACTTCTACAACAAAAGTACCAGAGCGCTGGTTAAACGTTTTGACGCCAAAATAATCGTTTCCAAAGAGCTTAAAGCGATAGTTCTCAGGCCTTAGCCCATGCCTTCTCACGAGTTCGGCCATCTCATCTATGAAGAGCTGAGTCAGTTCGTAGTAGCTGAGATCCATTCTATCCCTAATCCACCATCTAAGGAAAAGAACCAGCGGAGCAATTGACAGAACTGGGAGTATGACGAGAGACCCGGATAACACCAAAAGGCCTGTTGAGACCGCAATGACAGCACCATATAGGGCATAGGCAGTTTTTTCGGCCTTCTTCAAAGTCTTTACCTTCTTCACTTTAGCCTCCCAGATGTCAAGAAGGGCAGGATTGTAGAAGTCAAAGGCCGTGTGTCTCTTCCCTTTCGCTATTCTCTGCCTGATTAGATCATCCCAGTCATCCGTGTAGTATATGACTTCCCCACGAAGCCTGGCCCGCTCGGCATCTATGGAGGAGATTATCCTGATGATATCCTTCGCACTCTCGTGGGCTATGTGGGAATAGACGGACTTCTCATCGAGGTCGAGGGCAGCTTCAACAGAGTCCTTTACTATGCTCATCGGGATACCTCCCGATACTCTGCAAATCCCTCAGGATCGTCTGAGCCTGTTGCCTCCAAACTTGGGTATACATCATCAAAGTCGGGAAGGCCAGTGAGCAGTTCCTTCTTCTTTGTTTCGGCCTCGCTCTTTGCCTGCATGAAAGACCTTGCGTATTCCTTAGCCGTCCTGACGATGTTCTCAATGCTCTTGCTCTCGTATATTCCACTCAAGAGCGTGACGACCTCGACGTCCCTTTCCCGAGGATCCGGGTAGAACCCCCTGAATATCTGCTTGCCCCTTATTTTCGATGTGAGATAATCCAGTGCCTCAAAGATATCGCTGGCCTTCAAAACCTCTGGCGGTCCGTGGATGGCGACAAGACCGTAGAGGGCAGATTCAATGTTCGCATCCAGGTAGAGCCCCTCGCTTTCAAAGGACTTGATGATGAGCCTGGAGAGGTTCTTTACCTTGGAAGCGTCTGCTTTGGCATAACCTACGGTTGCAAAGCTACCAAATGCCTTCAGAACGAACTTCAGGTCGCTCGCGTCGAGGGTCTGCTCACCGGGCACGTCCACGAGAGCAAGCAGGGAGGCTATTCTCTCGACAATGGTGTAGTTTATCTTCTCGTAGGCACTGCTTATATCGTCCCCGCTCTCCTTGAGCTTGTTGTTGTCAATGGCTATGATTGAGTCCGCTACCTTGGAGAGCTTGTCTATCGTTATAGCCGCGTTTATTGTTGGCCTTATCCCTTCCTCCTTTAGTGGGAGCGCCCCGATGGCAACGACGAGAGAGTCCGGGTATTCCTCCTTGAGGGCCTCTGCCAAAACCGGAGTTCCCCCTGCACCAGTCCCGCCGCCGAAGCCGAAGGTAAGGAAAAAGATGTCCACGTCTTCGTAGCCAACGATGGAACCTATCTTCCTCATCACCAGCGGCAGGTCGCGCTTCATGGCCTCTCTTCCAAGCAGAGGGTTGGCATTAACTCCCTTGCCCCCAGTTATGCTCTCCCCTATGAGTATCCTCCTGTCGTGGGGAATGTGCTTGAGGTATTCCAGGTCTCCCCTGGATGTGTTCAGCGCGATTGTATCAAAGTCAACCAGCGCAAACAGATCAGCTATCTTCGTCCCGCACTGTCCAACTCCTATTATCAAGGCCCTCAAGACGTTATCACCCCTCGAAAAGTATTTTGACTTCATCAGGAGTTATTGCGCCGTCTCCATTGAGATCCTTAACGCTGAACATCACGTAGGCACCGTGCAGATACTTGATCATCGTTGGGTTAACGATCAGGTCAATCGCCGGGAGAACTTCCTTCTCGGCCAAGAGCACTAGAACATAACCGTCCTGGGTTCTTCCAGGGATTATAGCTACTAGATTCTCCTTTGAGTACTTTTGACCATTTATCTCGACGTAGTTGCCCGCAACAGAGATATTGACATAGGGGTTGTAGACGCTTGTGTCAAAGCTACCGAATGGACCAACAAAGATGTGATTGCCCGTGAGTTCTCTGCCCATGTCGCCCTCTTTGAGGAGCGGTACGCCGCCAAAGGACTCAATTATTCCGCTGAGTTTCTCCGCCGCGGAGGCATAATCCGGGCTGTAATGAATGTACCAAGTTCCGCTGCCCAGCTTGCTAACCACGGACGAGATAAGGACAGGCGGCAGGAAGCCCGACTCCATGGCAAACTTGAATGCCAAAGCCTTTTCTACTATCCTGTTGCTGTTCTTTATCCCCTGGAGCAACGTACTCGCCATATCAAAGTAGTTCAGGTCATATCCATGCTCTCTGAGCAGTTCGAGCGCTCTAACAGTGTACTCAATCGACGGAGAAGCCGTTGAAACCTGGCCGAGGATGTTTACGCTCTTCTTATAGTGACCCCAAAAGCCATCCTCAAGCCTCTGAGCGAGGAGCCAGTCGAGGTGGGGCTTAAGTTTGGCCTCGTCCACCGTGTCTGAAAGAGCCTCAAGGACTAGCAGGGTAGTCGGTACGTCAGGGGTACTCATGATGGTGAACGGATAGTTTATGAGCAGTCCCCAGCCGCCGTCAGTAAGGGAGAGCAGCCAGCTAGCGGGAGCATTAACCCCAGTAATGTTGAATGCCTTGAGTAAGTTTATTCCCATCGCCGTCTGGAGGGGCTGTGGTATTGAGAAGAACCCCCTCCAAGCGAACTCTGAGTACCTGTATTCGTTTATGAAATCAATGACGGATTGCCTCTCCTCGGGAGGCATATCGGAATACCTGGCGAGGATTAAGGCAGTATAGTAAAAGTCCTGGGTGAGCATACCCTCTGTCTCAACCTCTTCCATAGCGGACTTCAGATGATTTTCTGCCCATGCCGTTGCCTTGTCAATTGCAACCTGAGGCTTGGGAGTGCAAAGGCTCAAAAATTCGAGGGCATAATAGGTTGGCTTGGCCCGGGAATCTTCTCCGGGGGTGTAACCCCAGCCACCATCAGGGTTTTGTAGCGAGAGAATTTCATCACACATCTGGGAAACTGTCGGATATTCCTCACTGGAGATGACGTCTGAGAGAGAAGCAAAGGCCATGACCGCAAAGGAGGTAGGAGTGACGGAATCCAGCTCAGGGAGAGGCCAAATTGGCTCGGTGAGGACGAAGGTCTCGTTATGGGAGCCGAGGCTCTCCAGTATCACCAGAGAACGTGGAAGTTCTGAGGTCATGTTTTCAGTATACAGCGTGAGAGCGTACGTGAGCATGGCCCTTTCAGTGGGTTTTAGCTCTCCTGAAAGCATGGCGTAGGCAGTTTCAATAAGAGCAGAAACGTTGGCGTAGCCGATATAGTGGTACGCAATAAGCTTAAGAGCGACCATCTTGGGGGATGTCTCATTAATGGACTCCAGATAAGAGACGGCCTTGGATACAGTCGAATCCTCAATGGTGTATCCGTTTGCACCCAACCCCCATAGCGCGACAACCGTTAAGTAAGGCTCCGCAGGGGTTTTCGAACCGTATCCCCATCCCTGACCATTGAAGGAGTCTAAAAGGTATCTGACACCAGATTTAATTTCACCGGAAACGTCAATGGTCTTAAGGGGGAGATCTTTCACAGCCCCCAGGGCCGCCAGTGCGTATCCCGTGTCGAGGGGGTTACTGATTTCATTCGGGTAATAACCCCACCCACCATCGGAGTTTTGAGCGTTTTTAAGGTAATCAACAAGCTCCAGAATAGAGCTTTCAACCGTGGACTGATTCTCAACTTTTCCATAGAGCGAAGCCATGGCCATCAAGAGCAGAGACGAGTCCCTAACGTTATTGACGTAACCCTGGGCACTAGAAAGGTAGAGCACCGACTCGTCCAACATTGAGGCGCTTGCAACGGGGGCAGTAATAATCATCACAGTAAGGATTACAAGCAGCACCCTCGAATTTGCACACATACCTTCACCACCTAAGGGAAACGTTGTCATGAGAATAAATAAAAGTTTCCCATAGAATTCCAGATTAACAATGGGAAATCAAAAGGAGAAATCAAAACTCAATCACTCAATCTTTAATGAACCTTCCGTTCAGACCTCGTCCCTGCGGATCAACGTCGTCCCTCATTATGAGGACGACCCTGCTCGGCTCGTACTCGTCCTCAATGTGGTAGCCAGGGAGGTGCTTTACCAGCTCCTCGGCGAAGGCCCTTATCTCCTCGTGCCTCGGCATGTTGTTTATCGTGAGCCTGTTCCTTGAGAAGCCCACGAACATGTAGGCCTTGGCCTCGACGAACATCGGGTTGGCGAGCCTTATGAGCTTGGCGTAGCCTTCTGGATTGTGCATGTTCTCCCCCTTGACGAGGGTCAGCCTTATCACAGTCCTCGTCTGGGCGTCGCTCATAAGCCTGAGGAACTCCTTTATCCTCTCCCAGCCGTCGGGGATCATGGGGACGTTGACGCGGTTGTAGGTCTCAAGGTCTGGGGCGGTAAGCGAGACGTAGAGCTGGGTCGGGAGCTTATCTTCTCTCTTCATTTCCTCAAGCCTCTCGGGGAGGGTTCCGTTGGTGACTATGAATGTTGTGAAGCCCCTCTTGTGGAACTCCTCGACGAGATCACCCATATAGGGGTAAAGCATCGGCTCGCCAGAGAGGCTTATGGCCGCGTGCTTCGGATTCCAGGCCTCCTCGAACTTCTCCTTTGGGACGTTAGGGTTGCCCTTGTAACCCACGAGGAGCTTCCTCTGAGCCTTTATGCTCTCCTCAACTATGAAAGCCGGATCATCCCAGGGCTGGGGAAGCTCGGTTCCCAGGAAGCCTTCCATCGGGCGCCAGCAAAAGATGCAGTTGTGGGTGCACCAGGCCAAAACGGGCGTCATCTGGAGGCAGCGGTGGCTCGCTATACCGTAGAACTTCTGCTTGTAGCAGAAGCGGCCCTTTGTAAGGCTCTCCTTGAGCCAGTGGCAGAGCTTGACGCCGCTGTGGTGGCCCACTATCGCGTAGTGCTGTTTTTTGAACAGCTCGGCTATCTCCTCGGGCATGTTGGGGGTTGATACGAAAGTTATCGCCATTAGCCTCACCTAATTCCTCTCTCTAGGTTCAACTCAGGGGAGGTTTTTAAAAATGTGATGGGTCAGAGGTGGCCAATTGAGAGATTAATTTTTGCCCAATATTTTATCGTCGAAAAATACTTCGTCAATTTGCGAAAGGTTTAAAAGCAGTCCCTTCCTTCTTCCCCCATGTTCGAGAGAATAAAGCCAACTGGAGAGCTGAAAGCAAGGGAGATTAAAATTGAGTTTTTCGAGGACGATGCCAGCGACGCCGAAAGGCCGAAGGTAAAACTCCTTCACGAGATAAAGCGCTACTCCTTGGCATAAGCGTTTATCAGCACGATGTCCTCAAAGAAGATGTGCCTCTTAGCAACAACCTCAGCGGTTAGTCCCGCTTTTTCCAGCCTTTTAAGAGTCTCTTCCACCCCCGTTATTGAACTCTGGACTATCTGAACCACTCCACCCGGCTTTAGGTAACAGGGAACCTCATCTATGAACCTGTCGAGGACTTCTCTGCCAGTTTCTCCACCAACCAGGGCAAGGTCTATCGGTTCTTCAGGTTCGCCGGGCAGATAGGGGGCGTTGAACGTTATAACGTCGAACTCACCCGAAACGTTCTCAAATAGGTCGCTGAGTCGGAATTCAACGTTGATTATACCGTTTATCCTCGCGTTTTCTCTGGCCAGTTCAACAGCTAGGGGATTAATATCAACCCCAAGGACCCAGCGGGCTTTCCTCGCCAGGAGGAGGGCGATTATTCCCGTTCCCGTGCCCATATCAAGGGCTATGTCCCCTACTTTGACGGCGAGGTTTTCAGCGAGCAGGAAGGTGTCCTCAGCGGGCTCGTACACCTGGGGATGAAGCTTTATCCTGAGGCCTTGATATTCTAGGAACATAGTGAAAAAAAGAAGGGAGAAGTTAAAGCCTTTCCGCCGGCTTGTAAATGCGCTTCTCAAAGGTGACGAAATCTGCCCAGGAAACGTGGGCGAGAAGGCCCGCCTCAAGGTTGACGCTCCTCGGGCTGAAGACGTTCTCATCGTAGGTGTAGTCCACAACTTCACCGACGAAGAAAGTGTGGTCACCGTAGTCCCTCGCATCAACGACCCTGCACTCAAGGTTGGCAGCGGCTTCCTTTATGCTTGGAACAGAGACCTTTTTTGATGGAACCAGTGTGATACTCATTTCCTTCAGCTTTGAGGGGCCGCTTTTAGTTCCCGCGATCCACACGTCATCGAGCATCTTCAGGGTCGGCACGCTGATCACGAACTCCCCGTACTTTTTGATAAGCCCGTGAGTGTACCTTCTTGGGGACACAGCAACGCCCACCATGAAGGGCCGGTGAGAGAGCACCGTAACCCAGTCCGCCGCCATAACGTTGGCTTCCTCGTCCTTTCCAGAGATCACAAGGTAGGTGCGCATGGGGTAGAGCAGACGGTACATTGGAATGCACCTCCTTTAGTTCATATCTGTTATACTCCTGCCTCAAACTTAAAACTTAATCTCACACATGCAGTCAAAATTATTCGGAAGTAATTTGAAATTATGAACAATTTTTGCCAAAGTTCAGGTCAGAATAATGAATTTTCTGGATTGATATTGACAATAGTCCCAAAAGAAAAACAAAAAGCTTATTAGATGTTCTTAAATGTATTTTGTTGCACACTTTAGAACGGAGGTGTCTATAGATGAAGAAATCAATTGCCCTGGTGCTGTCTATAGTGTTGCTGGCGGCGCTCTTTGCAGTCCCTGCAAGTGCCGGAGAGCAGAATACAATAAGGGTTATAGTCAGCGTCGACAAGGCCAAGTTCAACCCGCACGAAGTTCTCGGGATAGGGGGGCACATAGTCTACCAGTTCAAGCTGATTCCAGCGGTCGTCGTTGACGTGCCGGCGAACGCCGTCGGAAAGCTCAAGAAGATGCCCGGTGTTGAGAAGGTCGAGTTCGACCACCAGGCGGTTCTCCTTGGGAAGCCGTCATGGCTAGGAGGCGGAAGCACCCAGCCAGCACAGACCATCCCCTGGGGAATCGAGCGCGTTAAGGCCCCGAGCGTGTGGAGCATAACCGACGGCTCCGTTAGCGTCATCCAGGTTGCCGTTCTTGACACTGGCGTCGACTACGACCACCCCGACCTGGCTGCCAACATAGCCTGGTGCGTCAGCACGCTTCGCGGTAAGGTCTCAACGAAGCTCAGGGACTGTGCGGACCAGAACGGCCATGGAACCCACGTTATCGGAACAATCGCGGCCCTCAACAACGACATAGGTGTTGTTGGCGTCGCCCCTGGAGTCCAGATCTACTCGGTAAGGGTTCTCGATGCGAGGGGAAGCGGCTCCTACAGCGACATAGCCATTGGAATTGAGCAGGCCATCCTCGGTCCGGACGGGGTTGCCGACAAGGACGGAGATGGAATAATCGCCGGCGACCCGGACGACGATGCAGCCGAGGTCATAAGCATGTCCCTTGGAGGCCCTGCCGACGACAGCTACCTCTACGATATGATAATCCAGGCCTACAACGCTGGCATAGTCATCGTTGCTGCCAGCGGTAACGAGGGTGCCCCAAGCCCAAGCTACCCGGCTGCCTATCCGGAGGTTATTGCGGTTGGCGCGATTGACAGCAACGACAACATCGCGAGCTTTAGCAACCGCCAGCCAGAGGTAAGCGCTCCGGGCGTTGACATACTCAGCACCTACCCGGACGACAGCTACGAGACCCTCATGGGAACCAGCATGGCCACTCCGCACGTGAGCGGTGTGGTTGCACTCATTCAGGCGGCATACTACCAGAAGTACGGAAAGATTCTACCTGTTGGAACCTTTGACGACATAAGCAAGAACACCGTGAGGGGAATTCTCCACATAACCGCTGATGACCTTGGTCCGACAGGATGGGACGCCGACTACGGTTACGGTGTTGTGAGGGCTGCCCTTGCCGTCCAGGCCGCCCTGGGCTGATTTAAAACACTTTTTACCCTTTTCTCCATTTACTTTCCTTCCAAAAAGAGATAAAGAAAACAAGAAAGAAGACGCTCAATCAATGCTCAAGTTGAACTTCTTCGCCTGCTCCAGCACGTACTCTCTTATCTCCTTCGCCTTTGGAAGCTCCGCCACTATCTTGCCGTTCTCTATGAGCGGCTTGAGGAGCGGCTCGACCTTTGCACCGCAGACGGGACATTTCTCAAGCTTCTTCTCCACGGGAACGCGGTGGTAGTGGCCGTTCTCACAGCGGTATATCTGCTTCCTGCCGCTGAGCTTACCGCGCTTGGTTATGGGCCTTCCTTCGACTTCCACGATATCAAGGGAGAAGTCAACCGGCTTAGCGCTCGCTATTGCACTGCCCACACCAAAGGCATCGGCCACATCCGCCAGCTCCTTCAGGCTTTCCTCGTTCAGTCCTCCGCTGAGGAATATTTTGACGTGGTTGTACCCCCTTAAATCTAGCTCCCAGCGGACTTCCTCGACGATCTTCCTGAAGTTGCCCCTTCTTGAGCTGGGAGTGTCGAGCCTTACCGCGTTGAGCCTCTCTCCAAGGGCCTCTGCCGCCATTAAGGCCTCAAACTTCTCGTCGCATAGGGTATCCACAAGCGCCGTCCTCGGGACTTCTGGGGGCATAACCTCGTCGTAGTATTTCCAGGCCTTCACCTGGTCGCCGATTGTTAAGATCAATGCGTGGGGCATCGTACCAACGGGCTTTTCGCCTATCATCTCCGCTCCCAGTACTCCCGAAACGCCGTCACACCCGCCGATGAAGGCCGAGCGGTCTATCATTGGGGCTATCGCCGGGTGCATGTGCCTTATCCCGAAGGAGTAGACGGGCTTAAACTTGGCAGCTATCTTGATCCTGAGGGCGGCGGTGGCTATGCCGCTCGCTTGACTGAGCATGCCAAGCAAAGCCGTCTCGTAGATGCCAAACTCGTCGTAGTAGCCCTCTATCTGCAGAACCGGTTCGTAGGGGTGGAATATCGTTCCTTCAGGCATCGCATAGACGTTCACAGGGAGCCCCTCGAGGAGCTTTGCAACCTCTTCTATCCCCGCTAAAACTCCCCACTTCCAGCCGTGCGGAAGTGAAGTCGTTGAAACGTCGGCGAAGACCTTCTTCTTTATCCCTTTCTCTTGAAGGATTTTCTGGGTTCGGATGAAGTAAACGTCGGTCGTTTTGCCCGCCTTTATATCCTCCTCATGGGCAATGTAGAAGTCTCTCATGGCTCTCACCTTGGAAAATAGTTAAGCCCCTCAATATAAGGGATTTTTGGTCTCCACAGACCTTATGAGGGACGAGTTCGTAATAACCCGTGGGGATTCCTATGAGAGATCCCATCTCCAAACTCGTATCCCTCACTGGAAAGAGGGCCCTTATCACGGGAGCGGCCTCTGGGATAGGGAAGGCAACAGCACTCCGCTTCGCCGAGGCAGGGGCTGCACTTGAGCTGGTTGACATAGACGAGCTGGGCCTCAAAGGCGTCAAGAAGGAGGCCGAAGAGTTCGGCGTCGAGGTGAATACCCACCGCGTTGACATCTCGCGTAAGGTCGAGATCGATGCCCTCTGGAAGGCCCTTGAGGGGAGAGAACCCAACATCCTCGTCAACAACGCGGGCGTCTACTGGTTCAAGGACTTTACCGAAGTTAATGAGGACTTCTATGAGAGGGTGATGAACATCAACCTCCACTCCGTCTTCTGGACGTGCCAGCACTTCGTGAGGGCAAGGAAAGATGAAGGCGGCGTTATCGTCAACGTGAGTTCAATCGAGGCATTCCTGCCCTTCGCGAGGGGTCTCGTCCACTACGACGTTGCGAAGCTCGGGGTCGTCGCCCTCACGAGGGCCATAGCCAGGGAGTACGGAAAGAAAATAAGGGCCAACGTCGTCGTCCCAGGGGGTATAGAGACGGAGGGTGTAAAGAGACTCAAAAAGGAGGCGATAATGAAGTTCGACACCGAAAAGATTGGCATATCCTTCCACTTTAACGCACGCCTTCCGATGGGCCGCTTCGGAGAACCCGACGAGGTTGCAAGGGTAATCCTCTTCCTCGCTAGCGATTTAGCAAGCTACGTGAACGGGGCTATAGTTCCGGTGGACGGGGGCTTTCTGTCCACATAGAGAGCACACAGCCAATTATGACACACCACAACTCAGTGTCATCGCTTCCCATCGTTTCTCCGTCTAAGGATGGCGACCGCCACCAACGCGGCAATAGTAGCAAGACCGCTCTTGATAACTGCCCCCAGCGGAATGCCACTCCTTGGTTTTTTATACAGCGCCAAAAGCATCTCCCGAGTTAAGTCGCTGAACTGACCGTTCTTAAAGGCGTACACGCTATCATCGCCGAACACTAACCACTCTCCACAGCAAAACGCCACTTTATACTCACGCCCTTTGAGAGAACCCGGCAGCTCAACGCCCTTCCCCGATGTGAGGTTAAAGACGTGGGTTAGATTAAAAAAGAGAACCGAACTTCCGCCGGAGACCACAAGAGGGAATCCCGGTTCGACTTTCAATCCTGATAGAGTCCACCAGGGCCAGGTCGCTCCGAAACTGCCGTAATCCCTCACGTAAGCTATCCTGACAAACGAATCGTTGACGCTAAGGGAGTTTACCGGATCGAGCGAGAGGTTCCTGAGCTCGAACAGCTCAAGCCTTAGGCTGGCCCCCTCGGAATTCCCGAAAATCGGGGTGGTCGATAGGATGTAGCCCTTATTGGAGGTCACTAACGCGTGGAGTTCATTGTAGTCGTTTTCGTCTTCAAAAGTGCGAATTTTGGCGAAGTCCGTGCCGTTGAACACCCAGACTGTCACAGAGGAATCGTTTTGAGATTCTCTAAAGAGTATCGGGCTCCCGATCCAGAAATCGGGTAGATAAATTCCCGCGTTTTCTGGAGTCCTGTTTTCTAGCCTCCTATTGTAAGTCAACACCAGCGACGAATTCTCTATGGTGAACATTCTAACCCATCCACCGTCAGCCGAGACTACCAGGAAGGTTCTGTTACCATCGACGGCTATTTCAGTTGAGTACCAGCCTGTTTCGCTAATTTTGCGCTTCGTGAGAACATTGCCATTCTCATCAACCAGATAGATCCAGGAATCAGCGAGGACCAACCAGGCGTTGAGCTGGGGCACCCATCTCTCAAGCCCCGTGACGTTGAGGGGTATGAGGGTTCCATCCTTCAGGAGGTAGTCCCTGAACTCGTAGGAACACTCCCCGTGCGCGAGGTCGTCGTTTGGTCCTGCCCCCAGGAAGGTGATGTAGTACTCCCTGCCGTTCCAGGTGATATCAAGGTCGTTGTCGGTGCACGCACTTCCCCCACGGAAGGTGTGTACGAGCTCAAACTTGCCGTGGCGGTAGAGATAGATCTTCACTGTTACGGTGTCCCCCTTCTGAAGGAGCCAGTATTTTCCATTCCAGTGCCTCACGATGTACTCCCTGCCGAAGGGGAGCTTCTCGGCCTCGAAGGAGCGGCCGTCGTAAACCACGCCGTAGAACCCGTTTGAGGTTTCGTTGAGGAGCAGGAACGCAATTTTATCGCCTGCAGGGTAGGCGTTCACGATTTTTAAGCTACTTTCAATGCCCAGTGCCGGAGCGGGGCTCACGATCAGAAAAATAAAGACAAAAGCGAGGGCAGCGCAGGTCACCACCCGGGGCATTTCTCCCTCACCAGGTTAACATTCCTCAGGTTGGTACCGTAGTAGTAAGCTCTATTGGGCCATAGTTCGCTTGTATGGGTATACACCCCATCAAGCCATCCCCTCCAGTAGTCCAAACCTCTGATCCGGGGTTTTATTGTGTAATTTGAGTTCTTAAAGAGCTCCCACTGCTCTTTATCATCCCCGACGAGTACAGGAATCTCGACGAGATAGGGAGTTCAGGGTTTACCTCTTGTTCCAGCCATTGTGCCAGCTGCTTGCCGTCGTTGTAGCCATTATCCTAGGACTGACCTCCTCCCCGCCGTGAATGGCGAGGGTTCCAACGAATTAACCCCTCGCTAAAGGCGGGAAGGTTTACGGGCACATTACCTACTCCCGTTACCGGTTTCGGTTCAGCCCGAGGGCACGGTCTTGTGCCCATTACCCCTACCGCAAAGCGGTTTGGGGTTATGATTTAGAGGCCAAACCCCTTGGTTTTTGACTGTCTCAAAGGGCAGTTTTTTGAAGGACGCTTGTCAGCGTCCTAACCACCCCAAAGCGGAGTGGTAACCGCTCATCGGCATCTGCCCATACTCTCCATCCCTACCAGGGGCATGGAGGACTATCATGTAGTCAACCCCGAGATCCCTCAGCTTAGAGGTCGGCATGTTGGTATCAAAGACCGCGTAGCTCCCGTACTGCGGCTTGAAATACCACAGTACATACGTCGTCGTGATACCACTCCACTTAGTTTTTACCTTAGATACTTATAAATTTTTTGGATTTAGCATTTAAATAATGTGATAAAATTCATGTTTCAATAATAAACTCCAATGCTATGTATCAAGACACAACAGAATAAGGGGGAAAGCGTTGATTACAGTCTGAAAGGAACCTCAGCCCCTTCTCCCTTCTCGATCTTGTGGAGCTCCCGCCTGTATGCTTCAAGCGGCCTATCTTCAACCTTAAGGTAGCCGGCGAAGGTCTTCGGCCTTTTTTCCAGCTCGTCGAAGAACTCAGGATAGCGCTTGTCTCGAACTATGTGGTGATCTAGGATTACCTCGGCGTTCGTCTCCCGGATTATCTCGTTTAGGTTCTTAATGCCGGTTTCCCACGATCCCGTTGCTCTCGGGCCGAGATAAGTTGGGGGTCCGCCGGTTATGAGCAGGTCGGGGTTCTTTTCGATTATCCACTCGATAGCCTTTCTGTTAAGCAGCTGAATGTCGCTGGCGTGGATTACCCTTTTGGAGCCATCGTCGATGAGAACCATTACGACGAAGCCGAGCTTACTTCCCTCGCTTCCATGCGGTACTGCCGGTGAAAACTCGATTGTAACGCCGCCAAGGTCGAAGCTTCTCCCGTCCGCGTACTCGATCTTCTTCGCTATCGCCTCTGCGTTCTTGAGGAACGCCCATGCCCTCTTTCTCTGGCTGAAGTTGATGTTTTCGGTAGGGTGTTTGATGAAGAGAATCTTTCCCGCATAGATTTCCCTCGCGTAATCCTCGCTGGAGCTCTCGTAGAGGCCTTCAAAGAAGGGGGTATGATGGTCGTAGTGGTAGTGGGAGATAGTCACGATGTCGGCCTTCCTCGCGTAGCCTTGCAGTTTCTTCCTCATCTGCTGAAGAGTTTTAAGCTCGACTTCCGCAGGAGGGAGGCCGTAGCGCTTCGGGCCGAGTGCTACACCCGGATCAATCAGTATCCTCAACCCCCCAGCTTCAACGAAGGTCACCAGGCTCCTAACCCCAAGGCTTTCCGATGCGAGTGGGATGACCCTCATTTTATCACCCATTAGCCATGTTGATGAGCTGATTAATAATCCTGACTACTAACTTTCGGGTGTACAAGGCATAAATTTAAATAACATCCATGTATATCATGCGGATGTCATGGGTGTGTATAAAGCGGCTGTGGTTCCTGTGGTAATATTATTCTTCATAACTGGACTACTCGGCCACAATACTGGCCGACTTAGCGATATTCCTGTTATTGGACCCCCCTGGGACCAGTTAACTACCAAAATGATAGACAGTATCTACGATGCCCTCGGAATTTACCTCGGTGTTGTTGGAGCTTTAGATAAGAGCATTTCGGATCATGTCCCCGTTATTGGCTACTATCGGGGGGATGATTATCTATCCCAGAAGCTTAACGGTACATGTGCGTATCCATACTGGAGTTGCACTGGCTTCCCCCGTGAAGAACTACCCGAGATACTTCAGTCAGAAGTCGTTCAAAACTTTGTAACTTCCGTCATTGCGGATGCTGAGAAAAGGGTCGAGGAAGCAAATGTCCCAAGAGAAGATTACCTCCTTTACCTTAGAGGCACTGCATATGAGGCAATGGTAGAGCGAGCAAAGTACTGCGCAGGTGGACCAACGAAAGATCCCCGCTATGTTGTCTCTCACTGTGGAGACTGCGATGACTGGCATGTAATAGCCTACGCAATAATCTCCCGGATAAATGAAAAGCACGATATAAACGCAAGGTATTTCCTCACAATGACTATGGACCACGCGTTTCTGACGGTTTATTATCCGGACGAAGGCATGTGGGAGATATACGATTGGTTCCCTCCGATAGGTCAGCTTTATAGTGAGAACTCTTCAAACTACATAGAGCTTAATGGACATTGCCCGTATCTATATCAACAAGATAAATGCGTAGTAAAAATTAGAAGGTTTGGGAAATATTATGATCTCCAAGATTTTTATGCCCATGAGGGAGAAGGAAATATAGGCTATATCTACGAGTTCCCCAACTTGAGGTACGTCTCTCTGGATGATCTCCTGGCCATAGAAGGAGACCCCGTGGTAAAGCATTTAAGCGGTAACCATTAGGTAATTCCGACCGATGAGGAGTGTCATCCCTCCTGATGTCGAGATGATGACATTATCCCCACCTGAGGTGTTCCCATGCTCGGGCTGTTCAGGAAAAAGAAGGAAAAAACGGGGCCGTTCGTTTATCTGAGCGAGCCTACCCTGCTTTACAACACCAAAACGGAGAAGGCCATAGTTGGGATAATCCGTGAGAAGCTCAACACCGATAATATACTCGTTCCCTCAAAGTACGGAATGAGAGACACCAGCAAATACATCCCCAAGGCGAGCTACTTCGTAGCGATAGCTCCCCTCGGGAAGTTCACTTCTCTAGTCGGAAGGGAAGTCAAGATAGCCCTTGAGAACGGCGTCAAAGTTTACACCCTCCTGATTGCACGGGAAGGGGACGAGCTTGTTTACCTGTGGGTTGAGGGTGTTCCAGAGGACGTCGAGTGGCTTTCACCTGAAGAGACCATGGAGTTCACCAAAAGCTTCCTGAACAGCGAGTTCATGGATATTCTCAAACATGGCCTCGTTTTTGGCTCAAGAAAAAGAGAATGGTAAAGAAAAGGCTCAGGCGTTTGCTTTTCTCTTCGCCTGTATGTATTCGTGGATTGCCTTCGCAGCCTTCTTTCCATCGCCCATAGCCAAGATGACGGTCGCCTCGCCCCTTATCGCATCGCCACCTGCGAAGACACCCGGTATGCTGGTCATGAGGTTCTCATCCACAACGAGCGTTCCGTTGGTGTTCGTCTTGAGGCCGGGGGTCTCGGTGATTATCCTGTTCGGCTCGAGGCCGATCGCTATGATGACGGTGTCCGCTTCGAGGGTTACATACTCGCCGGTACCGACTATCTTTCTCTTGCCCCTGGCGTCCCTCTCTTCGAGGGGTCTCATCTTCTCGAACTTCACAGCCTTGACTCTTCCGTTCTCGTCGCCTATGAACTCAACCGGCTGGAGGAAGAACTCGAACTTAACGCCCTCCTCCTCGGCGTGCTTGATCTCCTCTATACGAGCCGTCATGTCCTCCCTTCCGCGGCGGTAGGCTATGGTAACCTCGCTTCCCAACCTGAGGGCCGAACGGGCCGCGTCCATTGCGGTGTTTCCGGCGCCTATAACTATCGTCTTCTTTCCAATTGCTATCGGCGTGTCGTATTCTGGGAACTCGTAGGCCTTCATGAGGTTGACCCTCGTGAGGAACTCGTTGGCCGAGTAAATCCTATCGAGGAGTATCCCTGGAACGTTGAGAAGCTTAGGCGTTCCCGCTCCAGTCCCGATGAAGACGGCGTCGTACTCCTGAAGGAGTTCCTCAATGGTAACAGTCCTCCCAACAACGTGGTCCGTCCTTATCTCGACACCAAGACGCTTGAGCTTGGCCAGCTCTTGATCAAGTATCTCCTTCGGAAGGCGGAACTCAGGAATGCCATAGGCGAGGACTCCTCCAGGCTTATGGAGTGCCTCGAAGATTGTAACCTTGTATCCCATCTTCGCGAGCTCTCCAGCGGCGGTGAGGCCAGCGGGGCCAGCACCAACGACGGCCACCTTTCCAAGTTCTCCCGTGCATCTCTCCTCGAACTCGCAGAGAAGCTCTTCTTCTATTCCATGCTTCCTCGCATAATCCGCGACAAACCTCTCGAGCTTGCCGATGTTAATCGGGTCTCCGACCTTGCCCATCACACAGACGCCCTCACACTGGTCTTCCTGGGGGCAGACCCTTCCGGTTACAGCGGGTAGGGTATTGTCGTTCCAGATTATCCTCAGAGCTTCCCTAACGGCCTTGTCAGGGTTGTCGCGATACTCAACGAGCTTGCTTATGAATCCTGGAATGTTGATGTGAACCGGACAGCCCTTGATGCACGGAGCGTACTCCACCGGACACTGGAGGCACCTTTCCGCCTCTTTAACTGCTGATGCGAAGTCGTAGCCGAGGTTGACCTCGACGAAGCTCTTTATCCTCTCTTCAACCGGAACTTCGGGAGTCGGAACCCTCTCCTTGATGAGCTTCCTTCTAACGGCCATTCAGATCACCCCCTTCTCGCGGAGCTTGGCGAGGTATCTTTCCCTAGCGAGAGCCTGCTGCTCGGCAAAGCGGGAGTCTCTCCTTATCACGTCGTCCCAGTCAACCTTGTGGGCATCGAACATTGGCCCGTCCCTACAGGCGAACTTTACCTCGCCGTCGTAGAGAATCCTGCACGAACCGCACATCCCGGTTCCATCCACCATTATCTGCCTCACCGTCGTTATCGTGGGGATACCGTAGGGCCTGGTGAGTTCTGCGAGCTTCTTGAGGCTTCCCAACTTTCCACCCGCGAAAACGATGTCAACCTTGTCCTGCTCGATCAGCTCCTTCAGGACGTCAAGATAGTGGCCCTTCCTTCCAACGCTCCCGTCCTCGGTCGTTATGTAGAATTCATCGGCAACCGGCTTCGAGAGGAACTTTTCAGGATAGACGTGGTCTTTGGTCTCAAAGCTGTGAATCGCTATGGTGTAGTTGCCCGCTTCCTTCATCGCCTTGAGTGTGGCATAGCACTCAGCTTGGGCACAGACGGCATCGGCTGCAAAAACAACGTTGCCGTAGTGTTTGACTTCAATTGGCTTCCCAAGCGGCCCGGCAACGCTCAGAAGCTCGTCTCCAACCTGCTTCTCGTACCAGAGCTTGAAGGTCGTGACGCCGTGGCGCCTTATGAACATGCCCACCCTTCCAGTGTCCTTATCCGCATAGTAAACCGACATCGGCACCCTTTCGCCCTTCTCGTCCACGATGAGGACTATAAACTGTCCCGGCTTCCAAGAGCGGGCCACGTGCGGCGCTTCAACCTCCATGAAGAAGTCTATCACTGAAAGGTTCTCCTTGGCCGTTATCTTATATCCCACAGTGCACCACCTCGAACACGTGATCAGATATGTTCACCTTTAGTTTTGAACTCAAGGTTTATACGCTTTTTTTGAACCAAAGGTTTAGAACCCCAATTTTCACCAGAAAAGCCCTGAAGAACCTTCTTCAAAGAAAGGAGAAAGCTCTATTTCGACAGGCAATACTTTTTAGTTAGTTCAGCAAACTGTGAGCAGGTGATAGTATGGTGAACATCCCGAAGAGTCACCCACGCTACTGGAGCCTCTACTACCGCGAAAAGATAATCGAAGGAATGGAGAAGGGAATGACTGCCAAAGCTGGACTAATAGCCCACGGACGTGGAGAGGCCTTCGACTACCTGATCGGTGAGAGGACGATAGAACCAGCTGAGAGGGCCATGAGAGCTGCCGTTGCGAAGTTCCTTCTGGCTGAGCATCCAGTAATCTCAGTGAACGGAAACGTTGCTGCCCTCGTTCCAAAGGAAACGATAGAGCTGGCAAAGGCCCTCAACGCGAAGCTTGAGATAAACCTCTTCTACCGCACGGAGGAGAGGGTTAGGACCATAGCAGAGGAGCTTAGGAAGTACGACCCGGAGATAGAGATACTCGGCATCAACCCGACGAAGAGAATCCCCGGCCTTGAGCACGAGCGCGGGAAGGTCGATGAAAACGGCATCTGGAAAGCCGACGTTGTTCTTGTCCCGCTCGAAGACGGCGACAGGACGGAAGCGCTTGTGAGGATGGGCAAGTTCGTCGTTACCGTTGACCTGAACCCTCTCTCGCGGAGCGCCAGGATGGCCGACATAACGATAGTAGACAACATTGTAAGGGCTTATCCAAGAATGGTAGAGCTCGCGAGGGAGATGAAGGACTACAGCAGGGAAGAACTCCTCAAGATTGTCGGGGAATACGACAACGGCAAAACCCTCAGCGACGTGCTGCTCCACATAAGGGACAGGCTAACGAGGCTGGCTGAGGAGGGGATATGGAGGAGAAAGGAGCTTGAGTGAAGCCTTTCCTTTTGTTACCTTTTTGTTGTCAGCCTTAAAAACAAAGAGAACCCCTCAAGAAGGGATAAGGGAAGATTAAAAAAGATTCACTGGCATTCACGTAGGTATTTCTCAAACACCTCAACGTACTTAAACGCGTCATCTGGAAGTATCAGGATCGCCGTTCCGGGATACCTGTCCCTGACCTTCTCAAGGGCACTGACTACGGCACCAGAGCTGAGGCCTATTAAGATGCCTTCCCTCCTAGCCACCTGGATGGAGCCCTCAATCGCTTCCCTCTGTGTTACCTCGACGACCTCATCAATGCCAGCGTCAAAAAACCACTTAGGCCTTGTTTCGAGCCGTTTTATGCCCGGAATCTTCTCGTTCTTAGCTGGAACCACTCCGATGACTTTCGTGTCGTAGCGCTCCTTGAAGTACTTTGCAATACCCGCTATGTGTCCAGATGTTCCGACTCCAGCGACTATTACGTCAGGGCTTACTCCTATGCTCCTGAGCTGTTCGTCTATCTCCCTCGCGGTGTACCTGTAGTGGGCCTCAAAGTTGTCGTCGTTCTCGAACTGGTTCAGGTTCACTGCCCCAGCTTTCTCCGCCTCATCCCTGACGAATTCAATCATTTCCCTGTCAATTACCTCGAAGTCCGTCTTCACGACCTCTGCCCCGAGGACTTTCAGAAGGGTTACTGTCGCGTCTGGAGTCGGCTTCGGCAGATAGGCCCTGAATTCAACGTTAAAAATGTTCGATATCGCTGCCATTGCTATTCCAACGTTTCCAGAAGTTGCCTCGAAAAGCCGCCTGGTGCCGTTAATGTCCCCGCGCTTCAGAGCCTTCATAACGAGGTTAAAAACAGCCCTGTCCTTTATGCTCCTGCTGAAGGGGTTAAAGAATTCCAGCTTGGCAAAAGACATCCCCCCTCTCGTCCGAAAGGGAAAGCCTGAGCAGGGGGGTCGGTTTGTACTTCTCGAAGAGTTCTATTGGGTTGTTAAAGACGTTCATCTGGAACCACCGAACCTGTTTAAAATACTTGCATTATAAATGTTTTGTTTTCGACTATATTACACAATAATGGGTAAGCCGTGGACATTCATATGGATGTGGATAAACCGCCCATTGAAATATAGAAGCGGGGGTATGCCCTCTCAACGTTAGGGTGGTTGCTAAATTTAAAAAAGCTGTCAAAACTCCTTTTCAGTTTTTTCGACGAGCTTTCTGAGGCCGTTGATTAGCTCGCTCTCGTTTGAGGCCTTGGAGACGACGAGGGGTATCCTTTCACGTTCAGCAAGCTTGACCGCTAGCTCGTCTAACCTCTTGACGCCGTGCAGCACTATCACAGCTGGCTTAAGCCCCTGAACGCGGACTGCTATCATGGGGCTTCTGCCCGTGGTCACCTTTGTAAACACCAGTGCCCTCTCAGTAGTCCATCCGTAGAGCTTAAGAAATTCCTCGCTGCTCATCTCAAGGATCGCCCGTATGCTGTCAACCACCGTGTAACCGTAAATCTTTCTGTCGAGAAAGTCATGGTTTGCCGCAACCTCGCCCTTGACGGCCTCAACAACGGCTCTTATCGGAACTGGAACCGCAAACTCGCGAATATCGAGAATAGCATCCGTCGGAAGTTCGCCCTCGATGGTCTTGCTGAAGGCTCTTATGACGTTCCCGCCCCTTTTCTCATCAATTTCAATGAGGGCCTCAACGAACTTTCTTATCGTTGAAGCACCGGGACTTTTTCTCCTCCCACCCTCATAATCGCTGATGACGGAGGATGAGACTCCAAGGTAATCCGCAAGCTCGGTCTGACTTATCCCAAATATCTCGCGCCACTTTCTCATAGTCTTACCGGGGTCAGAAGAAAGTGTTATCTCTCCCGCGATCCTCTTGGCAAGGGCTTCCTTTTCTTTCTCCAGCATAATCGTTGCTAACTCTAAAATATTATAAGTCTTTCGGCAATTGCAGAAAGGAGTTAGTGCCCAGTTGATACAACAAGAGGGAAAGATAAACCATTTTGGGCAAGACCAACACAGAATTTAATGTTTAGCCTGCAACTAATCTCAAATCTGGGCTTACCTTTAAGAAACTTTGCAAGCAAGCTTTTGGAAAAAGCTTGACCAAAGAAACTTTGCTGGGCAAAGTTTCATCAAAGTTTGTGATGCTTGACTAAAGGGCTGTTTTGATAGGATTTTTCTTTTAGACGTTGTCATGGATTGTGAATTCCCTTTTTATCCTCTTGTTCTGTGTGAGTTTGCTTTTTAATCGACGCCTCAAGGGCGTCAAAGTGAGAGAAACTCCTTTTAGAAGGCTGAAACTTAGAGAAATTCACTGATGTTTGGCTTGAGTATTTTGAAAATCCTTGTAGTGGAGCAATTCTAAGAAGAACCACGAGCCTTGATCAAACTCAACGGGGCTATCGTCCCGTGCGTTGAAGCGGAGCTTCAACGTCGCGCAGGAAGCTTTTAGACAAAAGCTTGACCAAAAGTGCGCCCTTCTTCTCGAACTTGCTCTTCGATGAGTATATGCTTGCTTAGAAAGCAAGTTCGCTTGGGTTTACTCCCAAAATCTCTCGTTAATTGTAATTTCGAACTTTCTTTTTAGCGCTCAAAGAGCGCTATACTGTGAGGAAATCCTGTAAATCTAGCAACTCGGTAAGTAAACCCACTCAAAAGCCAGCTCATTAAAAACGCATACTACTCTTCCGCCATCCTTCAAGGACGCTTGAACGACAGTGAAAGCGGCGCTGAAGCTTTTAGAAAAAGCTTCACCAAAAAGTTTGAATGTCCTCGAGAATTGGCTTGATTCGGATTCTATTCTCTTAGTAGGTGGCCAAATAAATGCGGGTTTTCTTCTTTTTAACGCTCTTCGAGCGTTATATCGTGAGTAAACCCCTTGAAAACCGCTGATTGATGACTGAGAATCACTGGAAAACAGGAAGCTCAAAAGGACATTCTACTTTTGATGAAACTTTGCCCAGCAAAGTTTCTGTGGTGGGCCCGCGGGGCTTCGAACCCCGGACCTCCCGCTTATCAGGCGGGCGCTCTGACCAGGCTGAGCCACGGGCCCGCGAGAAAGGTTTTGGTGCCCCGGCCGGGATTTGAACCCGGGTCGCGGGATCGAGAGTCCCGCATGATTGACCGGGCTACACCACCGGGGCGCGTCCGAGATTAGAGCAGAGGGAGGGTTTATAAACTTTTCGGCTCTCTGTGCCCCAAGTTGCCGCCGTACTTGATGCACTCTTATGTTCTTTAACTTGGTGTTCCGATTTGAATATTTTAATTTAACTTTACTTTATGCCATTTTGTATTTGTTCGCCTCAGATTCCCAATATTGGCAATAACTGTTACTAAATGTCATGTATTTTAAAACAAATAAGTCAGTTCCCGCCGTTGAAAATTATTAACAACGCTATCTCACATAACTTATGTTAAGGAGTATGCAAAATTTTGGATGTTCTCTTTTGAATTTTGATTAATACACAATGTTGCGCAAGACTTATAATTGAAGACCCAATACATCCCTGGATGCCCATATGGGGGCATCCGAGAATATGGAGGTGTCACAATGAAGAAGTTTGGAGCGGTAGTGCTAGCCCTGTTCCTTGTTGGTCTTATGGCTGGCAGTGTCCTTGCAGCCCCCCAGAAGCCGGTAGTTCGCAATGTTTCCCAGCAGAAGAACTATGGTCTTCTCACCCCTGGACTCTTCAAGAAAGTCCAGAGAATGAGCTGGGATCAGGAAGTTAGCACGATAATAATGTTCGACAATCAGGCCGACAAGGAGAAGGCCGTTGAAATACTGGACTTCCTTGGAGCCAAGATCAAATACAACTACCACATTATCCCCGCCCTCGCAGTCAAGATAAAGGTTAAGGATCTTCTTATAATCGCCGGCCTTATGGACACCGGCTACTTTGGAAACGCACAGCTCTCAGGTGTCCAGTTCATCCAGGAGGACTACGTGGTCAAGGTCGCCGTTGAGACCGAGGGTCTCGACGAGTCCGCTGCCCAGGTTATGGCCACCAACATGTGGAACCTCGGCTACGACGGTTCCGGAATAACCATTGGTATCATCGACACCGGTATTGACGCCTCCCACCCCGATCTCCAGGGCAAGGTTATCGGATGGGTTGACTTCGTCAACGGAAAGACAACTCCCTACGACGACAACGGCCACGGAACCCACGTCGCTTCGATAGCCGCCGGAACCGGTGCGGCAAGCAACGGCAAGTACAAGGGTATGGCCCCAGGCGCCAAGCTCGTTGGCATTAAGGTTCTCAACGGTCAGGGAAGCGGAAGCATCTCAGACATCATCAACGGTGTTGACTGGGCTGTCCAGAACAAGGACAAGTACGGAATAAAGGTCATTAACCTCTCCCTTGGCTCAAGCCAGAGCTCCGACGGTACCGACTCCCTCAGCCAGGCCGTCAACAACGCCTGGGACGCTGGACTTGTCGTCGTTGTGGCTGCTGGAAACAGTGGGCCGAACAAGTACACAGTGGGCTCACCGGCAGCGGCCAGCAAGGTCATCACCGTCGGTGCGGTTGACAAGTACGACGTTATAACAGACTTCTCAAGCCGCGGCCCAACAGCCGACAACAGGCTCAAGCCCGAGGTCGTCGCTCCCGGCAACTGGATCATCGCTGCCCGCGCCAGCGGAACCAGCATGGGACAGCCGATAAACGATTACTACACCGCCGCTCCAGGAACCTCGATGGCCACTCCACACGTCGCTGGTATAGCCGCCCTTCTCCTCCAGGCCCACCCGAGCTGGACTCCCGACAAGGTCAAGACGGCCCTCATCGAGACCGCCGACATAGTAAAGCCCGACGAGATAGCCGACATCGCCTACGGTGCAGGTAGGGTCAACGCCTATAAGGCTGCCTACTACGACAACTATGCAAAGCTCACCTTCACTGGATACGTCTCAAACAAGGGAAGCCAGAGCCACCAGTTCACGATAAGCGGTGCTGGATTCGTCACGGCAACCCTCTACTGGGACAACAGCGGAAGCGACCTCGACCTCTACCTCTACGACCCGAACGGCAACCAGGTTGACTACTCCTACACCGCCTACTACGGCTTCGAAAAGGTCGGCTACTACAACCCGACAGCAGGAACCTGGACGATAAAGGTCGTCAGCTACAGCGGTTCGGCAAACTACCAGGTTGACGTCGTCAGCGACGGGAGCCTCGGCCAGCCCAGCGGTGGCGGAAGCGAGCCGAGCCCGAGCCCCTCACCAGAGCCGACCGTTGACGAGAAGACCTTCACTGGAACAGTCCACGACTACTATGATAAGAGCGACACATTCACCATGACCGTCAACAGCGGCGCCACCAAGATCACCGGCGACCTCACCTTCGACACCAGCTACCATGACCTTGACCTCTACCTCTACGACCCGAACCAGAACCTCGTTGACCGCTCCGAGAGCTCCAACAGCTACGAGCACGTCGAGTACAACAACCCAGCTCCAGGAACCTGGTACTTCCTCGTCTACGCCTACGATACCTACGGCTACGCTAGCTACCAGCTCGACGCCAAGGTTTACTACGGGTGAAGTCTTTTAACCCTCTCTTCTTTTCTTCCTTGAGGTGGTTGGAATGAGAAGGGTTCTTGCTACTGTACTAATTGTGGGCTTTATGCTCTCGCTTATCTCCTCACCTATCGTTGTTTCGGCTGAAATCAGGCCGTACGTTTACGAGCCTACCGTTCCGGACACGGCCTTTGCTGTTCTCGCTCTCTATAAGACAGGAGATTACGACAGAGTTCTGGAAGGCTGTGAGTGGCTCATGGCCATTAGGACGCCCTTTGACTCCTGGGGCTACGCTTACAGCGAGGAGCACGAGGCCAAATACACAGCTATGGCAATAATGGCGCTCATCAGAGGGGAGAGCATAGCCAACGGCCGCTATAGAGATGTTATCAACAGCGCCTCCTATTGGCTCATATACAAGCAGAAGGCCGACGGCTCCTGGAACGACTACCTTGATGCCGCTATGGCTGCCATAGCCCTGAAGGAGCTTCTGGGAAGCAAATACGTTGAAGAGAACATGACGGGACTTGAAGATCAGCTCAGGGAAGGTTTGAACAGAGCACTTGGCTGGCTTCAGGTTAATGAACCAGAAAACGACGTGGAGAGAATATTCCGTGACATTGCGCTGGAGGATAAAGATGACCTTGAGAAGCTTAATGTTGAGGGTGAGCTGAAGGCCTACAAAGCCTTTGCACTCGCTTACCTTGGAGAAAAGGTCTCACTGGAAGGGAACTTCTCATCGCCGATGGCCGTTGCGATGGCGCTTTACGCGACAGGGAGTGAAAAATACAGGGAAGAGCTCCTCGATATGGAACACTTCGGCTTCTGGGGAAGGCTCCACTACCGCGTCCTCGACCTGCTCGACGTCTCTCAGATCAGCGGCTTTGAAGAACTTAGGGAAATCGCCTGCCCGTATCTAGACAAAATTCCCGCCACTGAAGAGTGGCAGAAAGCGGTTTATGCCCACTACTTTGTCCTCTGCTCAAAAGAGCCGGAGCTTCCTGAGAACTACAGCTCTCTCCTTCCCTGGCAGGTGGCGGAAGTTGCGAGGATAAAGGCCCTCCTCGGAAAGCCCTACGACGATGCAGTTGAGTACCTTCTCTCCAGCCCGAATAACGGAACCTGGAAGGACTTTTACAACACCGCCTACGTCGTCTGGGTTCTCAAGAGCCTAAACGTTTCCTACGACTACGAAAAGTCTCTTCACTACCTTTCGGCTAATCTCACGTGGATGCTGAACGAAAAGAACTCAAAGACAGGAAATCCTGTTTACTACTCGATACCGACTTACTACTTCTCGCAGGCAGCCATAGTTTTCAGCCAGTTTGGAATGAAAGATGAGCTGGACAAGACTCTCGAAGTCCTGAAGGAAAGACAGTATCCCAACGGAGCTTTCGCTTACACCCACCAGTCTGTAACGGGAATAACGACAACATCCAGAGTTGTCTGGAACCTTGAGGTGGCGGGATTGACTGACATCGAGATTTACAGAAAGGGCGTTGATTTTCTTAGAAAGGTACTCTACGCGGAGATTCCGGAGGTAAAGATGGAGATGGCCAATACCACTTTCCTTATGGTGGATGGCGGGAAATATGTCGGCAACACCACGGGAAGAGTGAATCCAACTGGACTTGACGGGTACGTTGCGATTTACCCCCCAAAGAACCCCCTGATGATAAAGGCAGTTGCTGTGGAGGGCTTCAGGGCAGAGAGCCCGTGGAAGAACCGCGGACTTCAGCATGCTCTAGTAATCGTCGCGGTCGGGGTGCTTCTCGTTGCTATGTACGGCGTAGTCTGGTTTGAGAACAGGAAGAAGAGATGAAATTCTTTCTCTTTTTTAAATTTAAAATAAATCAGAAAGGCTCAGGTAGTCGAGCTCTCCTCGTCGTCGTAGAGCTCCTGACCGACGGTTATCTCGTCCTCGAAGCCCTTCGAGCCCTCAAGGGTCTGGATCCTGAACATGTAGCTCTTGTACCAGTTGTAGCTCGGCTTTACCTTTATCGGAAGGAGCCTCCAAGCCCTCGTCTCCTCGACGTAGCCCCAGTTGACGTACTCATTGAAGTTCCTGATGATGTCGGTAATGACGACGCCGAACTCGTTGAGGAGAACCCTCTGTATCTCCCTCCACTTGTCGAGGGAGCTCTCTCTTCTAGTTATTCCAAAGTAGCCGGCGCAACCTGGCCCCTTGAGGGTCGCTATGCCTCTTCCCACGAAAGCCCTGATGGCTTCAACCGTCTCGGGCGGGTCCGTGATAAAGGTGTCGAACTTGTGGAGCGCGTAGTCGGGGAGCGGCTTCCTGAGGTCGAAGGTGAATATCTCGATGTTCTCGTAGCCTATCTCGTCGGCGGCCTTCTCGATGAACTTCGTGAGCCTCTCGTCTATGTCGAGGACGGCTATCCTCTTCGGGAGACCGCTGAGCATCAAAGCGACGCTCGTGAGGTCATCGTCCCCGAGGACAAAGACCTCCTTGTTCTCAAGGTCGCCCCTGCTGTGCATAAGGGCAACTCTGGCGACGGTGGTCTCTGGAGTGACGTAGGCCTGGTCGAACTGGTGGGCCGGCTCGGGCCTGTCCCTGGTTATCTCCTTGAACTGCTCGAGAAGCTCGGAGAAGGCGTCTATCTCAACCGTCCTTCCCTGGCAGTGGGAGCAGGTGTAGTCAGCCCTGGGGCCGATTCCATACTTCTCCACCAGCTCCTTGCCCTTCCTCGTGAGGATCACCTGGTTGTTCTCAAAGGCCACGTAGCCGAGCTCGTAGAGGGCAGTAACGACAGCAACGACGAGCGGAAGCGGCTCCTCGCTGAGGTCAACGATCCTCCAGACGTCACCGCTGGCCTGAATGGCGCTCAGAACATTCTCTATCGTCCTCTCGTAAACGGGAATGGTCGTCTTCTCCTTGACCCTCTCAATTATCTCCCTCATATCTCACACCTCCAGAAGGATTCTTGGTTCGTAAAAGAACCTTGTGGAGGCCCCTTTTAAGGGTTTTCCCGCCGGCAGATTTTAAAGCTCATTCCTGAATTTAACCCCATGCTGAAGCCGGTTGGAGAGGACTTCGTGAAAAGGTACCGCCTAGAGTACAACCTTGAGGCGCTTAAAAGGGTTAGAAGAGACATCGGAGAGATTGCCCATACTCGTTTGAGAGCCCTGATAGAGTACCGCTTGAGCGGGAAGGACTTCGACCGCTCTCCGACGGGAGCAAAAGTGGCCGTAGCGTTCTCAGGAGGATCTGACAGCACTGCCACGCTGAAGGTGCTTCGCTGGGCCGGTTTTGATGCGATCCCCATAACGGTTAAACTCCCCCAGATGGGAGAAAAGACCCTCGAAAAAGCCCGGAACTATGGGGCTGTTTTCATCGAAATTCCGGAATATTTGGATATCATACGGCCCCAGATTGAAAAAGGTGCCCCGATCTGCGGCAGATGTCACGCTCTTGTAATGAGTGCAGTTGAGGGATATGCCAGAAAATCCGGAATAAAAATCGTTGCCTCCGGGGACATGCTCAGTTCCGGCTTGATCTCTATCTACCAAAAAGAGGACCTTGTAATTCTCAACCTTCCAGCGTTTCTGGCGCTGGACAAGGCTGAAATTATCGAGATAATTGGTGGGGACTACGATCTCAAATTCGGCTGTCCCCTTCTCTGGGAGCTGTTTAGAAAAGCTCCTTCAACCAAGAGGCTTTCCATCCAGAGGGTTCTGAGGGAGACGAGGGCAAGGGCTTTGAGGCCCGGGATGGCCAGGGAACTGATACTCGACATCCTCTCCCGCTGAGTACACATTCCTGTCCCAAAAGGTTTAAATGTGTATTCTCTGAGGCTCTTCAGGTGGTGTTGATGGTCACGAAAGAAGAAGTTGAGAAGGTCGTTAAGTCCATAGTTGATGAGAAGTTCATCCGCTCAATCGATGTCGATGAGAAGGGGAACGTTACAGTCACACTGGCGAAGGACACTCCCGACATTGACAACGTCCTGATAAAGCTCCACTCCGAAATTGGAAAGCTGGAGGGAGTCGGATTAATCACAGTAAACCGCGAGAGGGAAGTTAAGGAAGCCGACGAGAACGTTCAGCTTACCGAGGAAATGATCCTTGAGAAGCTTAAGGAAGTAATCGACCCCGAAATTGGGCTTGATGTCGTCAACCTTGGGCTAATCTATGACCTTAAGGTCAACCCTGACAACACGGTTTACGTCAAAATGACGATGACGACTCCGGGCTGTCCACTTACAATGTGGCTCCTTCGCGCCGTTGAGGACAAGATACTGGAGATTCCTGGGGTTAAGGACGCTGAAATCGAGCTCACCTTCGATCCGCCCTGGACACCCGACAGGATAAGCCCCGAGTACAAGAAGAAGCTGGGTCTCTTTTGACCCATCTGGTCTTTTTTTGTTCACTGAGAGACTTTTTTAGGGCCGTTTATTCTGTTTTACACCCATTTGAGAGTCTCCGCGGTTCTCTCCGCCTACGAAAACTTTATATCCCCTCCAGTTCATTTAACCACGGTGATGTCCCATGGCTTGGAAGGTAAGTGTTGATGTCGACACCTGCATTGGAGATGCCATCTGTGCTAGCCTCTGCCCGGACGTCTTCGAGATGGGCGACGACGGCAAGGCCCACCCGGTAGTTGAGACCACCGACCTTGACTGCGCCCAGGAGGCCGCCGAGGCCTGCCCGGTCGGCGCTATAACCCTCGAAGAGGCCTGAACTGGTTTCTTCTGTTCTTCTTTCCTTGTTGTTATAAGGGTCATTGATTAAGTGCTTCGTAGGGATGGACTTCTTAGAAATCTTGAATCAAAAGAATCTCTGATATAAGTTAAGAATCAAGAAGAAAAGAGAGCTCACTTCTTCCACTCGGTATAACCACATCTTCCACAGGACCAGCGGTCCTTGTGGTTGGCCATAAAGACTCCCGGCCCGCAGCGCGGGCAGAACTTGTTCTTCCTAACGACCTTACCACCCTTGACTTCGTAGAGCTTCCACTTCTGGCTGGTTCTCTTCTTGCCCTTAGCCATCTACACCACCTCACTCCTCCTGCTTCTGGACAAGGCCGTCCCTAACGAGGATGTACTCGGGCTCGATGTAGAGCATCCTCTCCCTCGCCTCGTAGGCCTTGGCGTAGCCCTTGCTGACGTTGCTTCCGAAGTAGCTCCTGATGTACTGAATAACGGTAGTGTTCGGGTCGAGGTCGAGCATCGCGACGAGCTTACCCTTCACCGCTTCCCTGCTCGGGGTAGGCTCGCCCTCATGAAGGACGTCGAAGTATATCTCCTTCCTTCCCAGGAGCTTGTTCTCCCTTATCTCGGTAACCTTAATCTCCATCACGAACCACCTCCATACTCGCGAGTATCTTGGCACACCTGCGCTTGCATTCGGGTGTTACCTTTATAAGCACTACCCCTTCATCGGGCTGGCCGTACAGGACGAGCGTTCCGAGTGGGGCGTACAGGACGGCCGGGATCGCCGCCAGGTCCTCCTCCCCGCTGACTAGGATGTGGACGTTTCTCCCCCTTTCAGCCAGCCCGAAGGCCTTCCTGACGGTGTCTAATAAAGCTTTCGTTATAGTTCCAGGGGGGTTTGTTACGGTCAGAAAAACGGCGGTGTCCTCAATCTCGGGGGAGTATTCTTTTCTCTTTGTCTTGAGATCGTAAAGGGCAATTATTGGCTTGACGCCGATCTTGAGGACGTTCTCCGTGACGACATCCCCAACAGTGACAACGGGGTGTTTCTCGAGCTCACCCCTAACCTTAAGGTAGGGTTCAGGAATCGGCCCCCTAACCAGTTCACCTAGGGGCCTCTTCAGCTCGTCCCTCAGTTCTCTAGTAAGCCTGAAGAACATTTTCACCTTACCCTGATGGCGTACTTGCCGGGAACCTTGGCGGCCTCTGGTATGCTCTCCCTGAGCTTCTTCGCTATCCTTGACTCGACATCTAGGACTATCACTAGGTCGAACCAGTCATCGCTGAGGTCCCTGCTGCCGCAGACGGGACAGCGGTCTTCAGTCGTTATGTAGTGGCAGTGCCTGCAGGCCCTCTCCTTGGCCATATTCACTCCCCCTTGGATTCTTCCTTAGCTTTTTTCTTCTCCTTCTCAATCCACTCGAACTTTCCAAGGCCGGGCTGGCGCATCGTCATGTTTATCTTGTTCTCCCTGATTACCCTGCTCTTGACGCTCACGCCGATTATCCTGGCCCTCACGTAGTCACCGAGCTTGAGAACCCTGTTGGTTTCTTTGCCAATGAACTGCCTGTTCTTCTCGTCGAAGACTACGTAGTCGTCCATGAGCTGGCTGATGTGGACGAGGCCGTCCATCGGGCCGATTCTTATGAAAGCACCGTAGGGCATCATCTCAACGACTTCGCCCTCGACGACCTCCTGGTTCCTCGGCTCCCAGACGAGAACGTTGAATATTACCTCGTGGTAGGTTGCTCCGTCTCCCGGAACGATGACCCCCTCGCTGATTTCCTCAACGTCGAGGATCGCCAGTACAACGCCCTCGTCCCTGTCGTATATGCCCTCGTAGGTCTCCCTGAGAACGAGCTTTGCAGCTTCCTTTGGGTCCATCGTGAACATCCTGGGTGGAATCCTCACGACGTCCTTAACTTTCAGGAGCTTGTACATGACTCAACCTCCTTCAGAAGGGAAAAGGAGAAGGAATCACTCCTTCCTACCAAACTTCTCCTTGTAAAGTTCGATGGCCCTGAGTATCTCCTTCTTGGCCTCCTCGGCGTTGCCCCAGCCCTCAACCTTGGTTACCTTGCCCTGGAGCTCCTTGTACCTCTGGAAGAAGTGGGCTATCTCGTCGAGGAAGGCCTTTGGAACGTCATCTATGTCCTTCCAGTCCTTGAAGTACGGGTCCTCAACGGGAACGGCCAGAACCTTCCAGTCCTTGTCGCCGCTGTCCTCCATCTTCATTATGCCTATCGGCCTCGCCTCGACGATGGTGAGCGGATATACCGGCTCGCGCATGATGACCATGATGTCGAAGGGGTCGCCGTCGTCGTACCAGGTCTGCGGGATGATACCGTAGTCAACCGGGTAGAAGAACGGGCTGTAGAGGACCCTGTCGAGCTTCAGAAGGCCTGTCTTCTTGTCAAGCTCGTACTTGTTCCTGCTCCCCTTCGGGATCTCTATAAGGGCGTAAACGACCTCTGGAACCTCCGGTCCGGGCTCAAGCTCGTGGAACGGGTTCATACCTAACCACCTCTAACCTTTTCTTAGAACTCCTAGCTTTGCTTTCCGGTTCTGCTTTTAAAGTTGTTGGTATTCGTAGACTGTGTCGCCGTCCGCTATCGAATAGACGTCGCCCTCATTACTGCCGTCGTGGACTATCGGCCTGTCCACAAGCTCAAAGACCCTCTTAAGGTCTTCGGGAGTTTTGAGTTCGACTTTTCGTGTTCCTTCAGGGGATTTGCCTTCAACTACATACTTCCTCAGTGAAGCAAGTTCGTCTTTGGGCTTCTTCTCTCTCTTTGAGTAGACAAAACCGAGCGGTGGAACCGCGAAGAGCAGGGCCATGGCGGGAAACACCTTTCTCGCAGTGGAGTCCTTAACGCTCGTCCCAACGAAGCCAACGCTGTTTTCAGTTATGCTTACATTCCTCTCAACTTTCTGGTAGTCCTTGGTCGCTCCGTCAAGGCTCAGCATTCCTGAAGTGTCTTTTTTCAGCTGGATCTTCTGTGTGAAGGGCTCACGTCCATCTACGCTGGCGGTAACGGTCAGATAAACTTCGTTCTCGGCCCTGTACAGGTCAGTGCCTTCCCGTATCTTTTTGAGCTCTTCTCCAAGCGATGTCATGTTAAACTCCACTGGAACCGAGAATGAACCGTCAAAGTTCCCCGATGCTATCTCAGTCGTCCTGTTGAGCAGGTAAACTGGCTTCCTGTTCACCGAGACGTAGTAGTTCGAGTGCATCTCTATTTTATAACTGCCTGAAGCCCCAGGTGATGTTGAGTACCTGTATTCTCCCATTATGACATCGGTTATCCCCGATGGATAATAGTTCAGCGAGGTGCCGTTCTGGTAAACGGTCTCGTTCGAGAAGAGGGCGTAGTGCCTCAGTGAACCACCTTCAGAATAGGCGGTAGTGTAACTAACATCCCTGGTTGAGACCGGCGTGGCGTAAGCTATAACCGAGTAAACACCAAAAAGAACCGCCAGTGAGAGTGAAATTCCAAGGCCCGCAATCAGGGCCTTCTTTTTATTTACCTTCATCTAAACCAACTCCAAATCTTCAATCGTCGTCTGAACAGGCGACGCTAACCTCTATTCCGTTGCTCCTTCCCGGGTAGCCGTCTATAGTTGCCCCGTCGTTGAGTGAGTAAGTGCCGCATGAGGTGAACTCCTGCTGGTTGCCGTTGTTAACCCTTGTGAATATCGTCACATTGATGTGCTCGCTTCCACCGGCAGGCACTAAGACTTCCCACTTCATCTTGGTTGCCGGATGAGAGTTCCCGTTCTGTGAATTTCCGTTCCCATTGCCGTTTCCCTGGTTAGCGGCCCAGAAGCTGTACGTTCCCGAGCTTGCCGAGACTCCCGAGATGCTGACGTTGAACTCAGCTGGTATTGTGTCCCTGACCATTAGGTTCAGGTCGTTGTCAGTTGGGTTAGAGACTTCTATCTGGAACGTCCACACCTGGTAAGTCTTCAAAGGTATGTCGCTCGTGTTTCCCGAGAGCAGAGTCTTCGTTATTCTCGGATCGTCGAGAACGGTAATCTTTACAGGGCAACTCTCAATCACCGCGCCCCCTCCGTCCCAGGTGGCGTAGATCGTAACCGAGACGTAGTACTCCCCCGGCGTGGCCGAGCTGGCCGTAACGTGTCCTCCGAATGTATGAGAGTCCCCGGGTGCTATATCAACCGGTGTTCCAGTACCGCTCTCAACGTCCAGATACACTCCAGCCGGAACGTATGAATAAGCCGGCTCCAGAGTAATGCTCACGTATTCGTTTGTTATGAGCTGGTTCTCCAGCGTCATTACGTCGAAGTCATTTCCTTCCCCATTCAGAACTGTAACTGACGCAATCTCGCCGTCCGAACAGTTAAAACCCACGTATTCGTCCTCGTGGGAAACGACCATTACGCTCGCCGCTCTGGACGATGAATACTCCCTGAAATTCCCGCTGGAGCCCACGATGAGGAAAGCCCCCATCAGGAAAACAAGAACTATAATTGCTTTCATAACCTACCATCCCCTGTTAGTTTGGATAAAATCTTCCCCTTTCTTATTGAGACCATCTCCCCCGAAATCCCGGAGATCCAGTAAAATGCAAGCATCAGTACCGAGAGTGGGATCAGGTACAGCACCAGCGGGAAGTACGGGCTGATTGAGTACGCCCAGTTTATCAGGCTGTAAGGCAACAGAGCCGGGTATGACCACACAGATATTTCTTCCCTGTAAATCCGGGTGTCCACCGGAACGGTCACGGTGAGGCTGAGGTTCTGGGCCTCTCCGCCCCCGAGACGGAAGCCGGTTGTTTTCAGCTCGACCCTACCACTGTCATCCTTGAAGAAGTAGTAGAACGGATAAACCGCGTGGTTCTCAACGCTTAGGTTCTTCTCAAACGTGCTCCCGGGCAAATACCATCCCTCTCTCTGTCCTCCGGCCAGGGTTGAGGAATACGTAAACGCCAGCGTCCCCCAGGATGCAATGATGACCGCCAGAAAACCCGAGATTATGAGGACTGAGACGATCCCGTAGAGCGTTTTTCCCTGGATTCTGATGAACCTCCGGCGTTTTGACCTTCTTCTGCTTCTCTCCTTTGAGCTTCCAGAGAACGTGAGCAGGCCGCCGAGGATCACTATTATAACTATGGCATAGACGTTTGTCAGCCTTTTCCTGAGGTTCACTATGAAATCCCCACCGCCCCTGATCACCAGTGGATGGTTTGAAATCTGGACTACTTTTCCAGCAATATCAACATGCTCAACCTCGGGATACGCCCCATCCTGCTGGTCTGTAGCAACGTTGTGGTCCCCTTTGGTTATGTACTTTCCATCAACAATCGCATAAACCCTATGGACTGTCCAGCCATCTCTTCTGTGGAAGACTATAATATCCCCAACCTCAGCATTCCTTGAAAGGGGGTTTATGAAGAAGAGGTCGCCCTTGTTGATCGTGGGCGTCATGCTCTCAGAATAGGCATAAGATACTAGAATCGGCCTGTCAAGGATGAACCCCACCACTGAGGCTACGAGTATCATAAAAATTACGGCTGTAATAATGCCTTCGAGCAGTTTTTTCATCCTTAACATCTCTTCAAGATTAACAAAGTGAGGCAAAGGCCTCAAAAGGAAATCACGGGCTTCCGCATTCGCCTGCAGCGGCCTCAAAGCTGAGCTGGAACTGATCCATGCCGAGGCTTGCGTTGGTGTTGTCAAAGATCATACCAACTGGCACGGGGTCTCCGTAGTTGACCGTGAACTCGAGGTTGTTTGACGGCCCTGCTATCGGACTGTCGTAGTCTCCTGCAAAGAGCAGGACGTTGTCGTGGTTGCTCTTTATGGTAACACAGATCGGATAGTTTGTCTGGTTGTTCTCCCAAAGGTCGTTGCTTACCTCGAACATTTCCTCAAAGACGTAGGTGGTGTTCGGGCTCATGCCTGTTCCTCCCCAGTCGGGGTGGTTCGGGTTGTATTCGCTTATGTCGACGTAGAGCTTTCCAGCGTCGTAGGTCACGTAGGGCTGGAGTGCGGTCAGGTCAATAAGTTCGTTGTCGTCGGAGACGACATCGAAGCTCGCAGTCCTGTCGGCGGAGTAGTACCTAAAGTTAGCACCCGCGCCGACGGCCAGGAGCATTCCAACCATTAACAATGCCAATCCAAATAGTTTATTCATCTTTCATTCCTCCTTCACGGCTGACCGCAGTTTCCAGCTATCTCAGCGGGCTCTGTGCCGAGCCTGTAGGCTTCAATGTGTACCGCTGCGTTGTTGGTTGTACCTGGTGCGTCGTTCGCGACGGTAAAGTCCATACCGACCTTAACCGCGTCTCCGTTGTTCACAACAAAGCAGACGTCGTTCCTCGCCATGTCGCTGGCGTAAACTGTCTGGCCGGTTGTGCTGTCGTGGACGTCAAACTCATGTCCGTAGAACTGGATCATGGTGTTGTCGCTGGTTATCCTTACGACTATCGGCATTCCCTCTTCCCATAGGTCGTTGCTGACTTCAAACACTTCATCGAAGTTGTACTCTGAGTTCGGGCTCAGGCCCATTCCATATCCTGGGTAGTTCGGGTTGTTCGGGCTTATGTCCACAACTAGGACGCCGCCATCGTTAATGTACGCGTAGGGCTGAATTGGAGTCAGATCGATGAGCTCGTTGTCATCGGTCACGATGTTCCAATGAACGCTCCTGTCCGCGTTGTAGTCCCTGAAGTTAGCTCCAGCCCCCAAAACGAGGCCAAAGGCCACCAACAGGCCAAAAATTCCCAAAGCAAGATTCTTTTTCATTTTTTCGCCTCCTATACGGAGGCACTGTGGTACGGAAGCAGGTCCCAAAATACCAGAGGTGTTTCGACACCACATCGGTGGGCAACACAGTGCCCTTGTGGGCGACCGTTACGGCCGCTCCACAATCACATAGTTTCTTCAGATATATATGAAGTTGGGGATTACCACCTAGTAATCAGTCATTACCTACACATTATCCTCTGATTTTTCAGGGTTTTTTCGCTCCCTTGGTCTGGCTATGAGGTACGTCCTCTTGTGGTGTATGGCAGATACTACCAGATAGGTCACTGCAGCAAAGAGGAGGAGGACGTTGCCGAGCCATAGGGCCATGAGGGCAAAGATAACTGAGAGGCCAGCATAGAACACGCTCCAGCTTATGTCGTTCTTCTGGACAACTTCCATGTAGAGGGTGACGTTGTCAGGAACCTTGAGGAGGGTTATCCTCCCTCTGCTGAAAGTCACAATTCCCTCCCTCTCAAGTTTTGGCAGGTGCGTCTGCATGAGGCTGACGTAGACGCTCTTCCTGTGTTTTCTGTCGGTGTTGCCCTCCCTCTCGGCGATGTACTCCACAACATCCCTGAGCTCAGCGCTCCCGTTTTTCCTCTGGAGGAACTCTATGAGGAGCATCCGCCTCTTGTTGCCGAGTATCATCCTGGAAGGAGCTTTATTGCTAGCCATAGCTTATCATCTCACCCTGTAGTGCTTTCTCTTGTTGTAGAAACCACTGTTGTAAAATGCCTCCACCACACCCCTCGAGACAAGATCCCTCAAGACCCTCTCAACTCGCTGACGGGTGCATTCAACTCCCATCTCGTTCAAGAACCTAGTGATAAAAGCAACGCTTAAGGGGCCCTTTTTCTTCAACAGGGCAATGATCTCGCCTTCAAGGTTTACATTTCCATTCATTCTCTCACCTTCTTGTAATTACATGATTTAAAAATGAGACATCATTCTCAACAAGTTACTAAAATCCCACTTAACACCTATTAGGCGCACCTCCTTAAAAGGGTTCTTAAAAAGTTCGATTTGCGCGCTTTTTAGTCCTGAAACAGTTTTTTGATGGCAAATTATGGGAAAAGTCCAACAGTTGGGCTGCAAGAATAAACCCCTGCCCATTGGGTTCTGCAGTTAAATATCCCCTGAGCTTCTCCCACTGGGAGCTAAGAGGACATTACTTAAACTAGAAAACAACAAAAACTTCAGGGGATTTCCAACTGCAGGGACATAGTATAGTTATTTTCCAGAAGGGGGATTACAAAGGAGAGTAAAACACGGGGTTCGAAGTTCATCTGGAGCCCAGTTGAATGGTAGCCCCGCGGGGATTCGAACCCCGGTCGCGGGATCCAGAGTCCCGCATGCTTGGCCGCTACACCACGGGGCTGTACCCGTTGATAGCTCCGATGGTGGATTTATAAATTTTACTCCTTCTAAAGGCGGTTAGGTTTTTAAGTTTCTTTTCATTTTCCCAGATGTGGGCCGGTGGCCTAGTCTGGACGGGGCGTCGGCCTTCGGAGCCGAAGGTCCCGGGTTCAAATCCCGGCCGGCCCGCCATAGAAACTTTGCTGGGCAAAGTTTCATCAAAAATCGAATGTCCTTTTGAGTGCCCAGCTTTTCAGTGATTCTCACCATAAATTGGAAATCCTCAAGGGGTTTGCTCGCAGTATAACGCCCGAAAGGCGTTAAAAATAAGAAAACCCCTATTCATCTGCAAATTTGTCATGAGAATCCCAATCCTCAGCCAATATCACGAAGACATTCAAGCTTTTGGTGAAGCTTTTTTCCAAAAGCTTCAGCGCCGCTTTCACTAGCGTTCAAGCGTCCTTAACGGATGGCTGAAGAGTAGTATGCGTTTTTAATGAGCTGGCTTTTGAGAGGGTTTGCTTATCTAGTTGCTAGATTTACAGGATTTCCCCACAGTATAGCGCTCGAAGAGCGCTAAAAAGAAAGCAGTATAAAAATTAAAGATAGAGCCGAATCACCCCTCAAGAAGCTCCCTAACCGTTCTTCTGACGGCCTCGTAGCTGTTCATCTTCGGCTTCCAGCCGGTGGACTTGGCCTTGCCTATGTCGAGGAGCATGAGCTTAACGTCGCCCTTCCAGCCCCTTCCGCCGTCAACTCCCCCGGTAAAGCGGAACTCCGGGCTCAGTCCCATCTCCTCGCTAACTATTTCGGCTATCTCCTTCACGGTTATCCAGTCGTCGTTGCCAAGGTTATAGACGTCGTATGTCTCGCCGCTTTTCTTGAAGTGTTCGAAGATGTGGAGCATTCCCTCAACGGTGTCGCTCACGTGAAGGTAGCTCTTCCTCTGGGTGCCGTCTCCAAGGATTTCGAGCTCTTTCGGGTTCTTCCGCAGTTTGTTGATGAAGTCGTATATGACTCCATGGTTCGACCGCTTGCCGATGATGTTCGCCAGGCGGAAGCTCAAGGCCTTAAAGCCGAATATGTGGGCGTAGCCACTTATTATAGCCTCAGCGGCGAGCTTTGCACCACCGTAGACGCTTATCGGCTTAAGAGGACCATAGCTCTCTGGAGTTGGTATGACCTCGGCATCGCCGTAGACCGTCGAGGAGCTCGTGAAGACGAGGTATTCAACGTCGGAATTCCTCATAGCCTCCAAGAGGTTGTAGGTTATCGTGACGTTGCTTTCGTAGAGCTTCTCCGGGCTCTGGGCGCTTATTCTAACCTCTGGGTTGGCCGCGAGGTGGAAGACAACCTCAACGTCTTCAATGGCCTTTTTTACAATCTCGAGGTCAACCATGTCACCTTTTATGAACTCGAAGCGCTCGTTATCGAGCCAGTGCTTTACGTTGTCCAAGCTCCCGGCGCTCAGGTTGTCCAGAACTCTGACCTCATAGCCTCTCCCCATCAGCCCGTCAACGAGGTGGGAACCGATAAAGCCAGCACCGCCCGTAACTAGGACTTTCATGTGCACCATCACCCATGTAGTTATCGAGGTCACGTTATTAAACTTTGGGAAAAGCTTTTTTACTCTAACTTTTAAGTTAAACCATGATGAAAATCTATGACATTCCCCCACAGGGAAGGGAGAAAATAAAAGTGAAAATTCAAGAAGCCCTCATGAGAAGAGAGGAAGTTATATTTGCTTATCTCCATGGTTCTTTCATCGAAGATAGGCCGTTCAGAGACATTGATGTAGCCGTTTACGTGAAGGAGAAGCTAGATATATTCTATGAAATGACGCTGGAGGATGAACTTACTGAACTAACGGGGTTTCCCGTTGACGTCCGGGTTCTGAACGAGGCCCCTATTACTTTCAGGTTTAAGGTCATAGGCGGAGAACTACTGTTCTCGAAGGATGAAAAAGCAAGGTGCAGGTTCGAGGAAGAGACCATGGCAGAGTACCACGATTACTCCTACTACCTCGAACTCTACGGGAGGGAGGCCCTTGGAATATGATAGGGACAGAGTAACGAGGCTGATGGGAGAAGCCAAGAATGCCCTTTTCAACATCCACGAACTTGCAGAGCTTGATGAAGAAGAGTTTCTAAGGAACAAGCATTACATATCTAGCGCAAAGTACAATCTTCTGGTTGCAATTGAGGCATGCATAGACATTGCGTATCACCTGATATCAAAAAACAAACTGAGACTACCGAAAGACTACTCGGACGCGTTTAAGGTTCTCCAGGAAAACAATGTTATAAGCAATGAACTGGCACGCCGCCTTATCTTAATGGCTCGTTTTAGAAACAGACTTGTGCATATATACTGGGACATTGATGACAGGATGATATACAGAATCATAACCGAAAACATAACTGATATAGAGAAGTTCTTAGAGCACATCCGTAAAATCCTCGGAGGGGATAACAAATGAAAGCCGTCATAATGGCCGGTGGCTACGCCACCAGGCTCTGGCCAATCACAAAAGATGTCCCCAAGGCCCTGCTGCCGGTGGGGGACAGGACGATACTTGACCACATATTGGAGAAGGTCGCAGAAACCGGCCTTGAAACGTATATCTCCACCAACAGGTTCTTCGAGAGCAGATTCAGGCCCTTTGCCGAAAAATGGGGTGTCAAACTCATAGTTGAGGACACACTCCACGAGGAAGAGAAGCTCGGAACGATAGGCGCGCTGAAGAAGATAATCGAAGAAATAGGCCTTGACGATTATTTGATCATCGCTGGGGACAACCTCTTCTCCTTCTCGCTCCAGGACTTCCTGAAGAGATACGACGGAAAGCCTCTCATAGCGGTCTATGACGTTGGTAACCCAGAGCTCGCCAAGAGGTACGGCGTTGTGCTCCTAGAGGGGGACAGGGTTGTTGACTTCGAGGAGAAGCCGGCCGTGCCGAAGTCAACTTTGATAAGCACCGGCGTCTACGCCCTCCCCAGGGATGTTATGGCTCTCATTGATGAATACCTTGCAAACGGCCACAGAGACGCACCGGGCTACTTCCTCAGCTGGCTCCTGAAGAAGGGAATCGAGATAAGGGCCTACCGCTTCTCAGAGTTTTGGTACGACATTGGTTCAGCAGACAGTTATCTTGAAGCCCTCAAGACTCTACTCAAAGAGAGCCACATCGAGGAGATCCAGATAAGCCCCTACTCTAAGATAATCCCACCTGTGGTCATAAAGAGGGGGACGAAGATACTGGGCCGTTCCATAATCGGGCCCTACGCGTACATTGGGGAGGACTGCGTCATAGAGAACTCGGACGTAAGCGATTCAATAGTTTTTAGGGGCACTATACTCAAGAACGCGACGATATGGCGCTCAATAATAGACGAAAAGTGCGAGATAAGGAACCTCGAGCTTAAGAAGAGCTTGGTCGGAGGACATGCGAAGATACAGAGGGGGGATTAGGTTTTTAATTTCCTTTCCCTACTGAAGGGTCGCCATGACCGAAAGCCTTAAGCTGAGACTCATTAAAAATGCTGGCTGGCTCTTCGGGGCCGAGGTCATTTCGAAACTCCTGGCCTATGGGGTAATAGTCATCCTGAGCAGAACCCTCGGCCCGGAGGGACTTGGCCAGTACTCGTTCATCTTCTACTATGTTGGACTTCTGGGGATATTCTCTGATCTCGGAGTTGGCTACTACTTCATGCGTGAGGTTGCGAGGGATAGAAGTAAGGCTGAAGAGCTTCTTCCCGATGTGCTTGGGCTTAAGATTGCACTAGCGCTGATCAATTTTGGGATAATTGTTGCCCTAACCCTCCAGCTCCCAAAGCCGGAATGGATGAAGGTTTTGATTGTACTTGCTGGAGCTGAGGCAGTGCTAGGATGGATAGCGTATGTATTTGTGAACATGATGTATGCCCATGAAGTTACTAAATATGAAGCTATTGCAAGAACTATTGAGAGAATCTGGGCGTTTTTTATAGGAGGAACCGTTCTCTATGTTTGCAGATCTCTCTCACCATTTATAATCACACTTCTCATTGGATACGTCCTAAGGGAACTTTTGAGGATAAAATGGGGTAAAAGATTCGTTAGAGAAATCCGCATCCATTTTGAGCCCCAAAAATGGCTCTCCCTTCTCAAGAAGTCCTACCCCTTCTGGTTCATCGGATTATTTACGCTGATCTACTACCGCACTGACATGGTGATGCTAAGCCTAATGAGGGGAGACTACGAGACCGGAATATACCGGGCAGCTTATACTCTAATCGAAGTTTCCCTATTTGTTCCGAATATTGTTGTCCCGACGACTATGCCCTCAATGGCAAGGCTGTGGCAAGAGGATCGAAAAACCCTTGAGATCTTACTGAAGAAGAGCTCTCGGATTTTGAGCGGTTTGGGCATTCTGGGAACGATAGGGTACTACGTTTTTGCAAGGTGGGGAACTATACTTGTGTTCGGAGAAGGTTTCCTGGCAAGCGTTCCTATGCTCAGAATCTTGGCCTTTGCGGTTCCATTTATGTTCTTAAACTCGCTATTTGGGAGCTTTTTGAATGCAACGGAGAGAGAACTAACGTTTACCAAGATAACGGGATTCACTGCGTTGCTGAACGTTGTGCTGAACTATTTCTTGATACTGAATTATGGAGCAAGAGGAGCCGCGATGGCGACGGTGGTTAGTCAGGGGATAGCAAGTGTTTTAAGTTTTAGAGTAGGAATAAAAAACGGGAAATATAACGGTGCCTAAGGTCTCAGTTATTATTCAGACCATCAAAGAAAGAGAAAACTGTTGAAGCATGTTGTTTAGTGTTTCGAATTAAACTTTTGTCAGGATTCTGAGATCATATGATGGCCAATAATAGCCCCATAGACTACCTCTCGATGACAACAGAGTAAGAATCTTGAACTTCTTGGCTCTAACGTATTACAGGCTAGAAACTATAAGATTAAAAATACGCATGAACAATACATTGCGTTTCTTGATGAATAGCCATTTACAAAGCTATTGAGAAGTCAGACTGTTCTACTTGTTTAAACCGCCCTTATGTTATTGACTGAATCCGCCATACGGATAATTTAAAAACAACAGGGCTCTAAGAGGCTTAGTCAATCCAACTGACCTTGCATGATTTGTCCAAAGTTTGTTTATTTTTCTCTGACTTGTAGGTTTCCAAAATTGTAGTAAGAGCTTTTTTGAGTATCTCGTCCCAGTCATACTTTTTAAGGATTAGTCTGGATATTTTCCTGTATCTTTTTTCGTAATAGGGGTAATTTTCCATAACATAGAGGAAGGTCTCATAGAGATCCCTTTTGTCACAACACCTGAATGGAATTGTATACCGCGAAATCTCTGTCTGGATGCTATCACTCACGATAGACGGCACTCCGAGGGCAAGAGCCTCCAATAAAACTAATGGAAAAACTTCATGACGAGACGGCAAAATCAATACCTTAGACTCTTTCATCATCCTCAGTACATCTTTACGTGGGGAAAATGCTTTGACTACTATATTTCCCACAACAGTATATTCTTTGTCAGCTCCAACCATTAAACCCCTATAAGGTTTGTCTTTAAAAGTATCAATCACAAGCTGGGGATTTTTTTCTTCACTAAACCTCCCTACGTAGATAAAATCCCACCTACGCCGAAATTTCCTTTGGTATAACTTCTTGACATCATCATCAATACCATTTGAAATATGGCGTATATTTGAATTTCTCCGTCCATAATACTGAAAACTGTTTTTATTGAGTAGAAGGATCAATGTATTGGGCATAGAAACATATAAATCACGAATCTTTTTGAGTGGATAGTTCAGCAACTTTCCTCTCCAGTTCAGATAAAATTTAAAGAACTTATCCCAATCTCTACCATCTATCATGACTTTTACAGGCTTCTTTACCGGTAAAAGGGATGTGTGTGCAAAAATTATATCAACATCTCTGTATTTTCTTAATGTAGCTAACTTCTGTGCAAGCTCATTTATACTGCCAAGACCATTTAGCATTGGAAGTGTTATCATCTCATCACATGACACGCAGGGGACATCCCCCACATATGAACAGATGAGATACAGATCATATTTTTCCTTAAGCTCAGTAAGAACCTCTGCAACTTTTAGCATGACTCTTTCGGCACCACCCACTGTGCCGCATCCGTGGACGTATATTTTCATTTTTTACTCACCATTTTTCTCAAAAGTGGCCTAATAGGAACGAACAAATCAACAATCCATATCAACGTCAAATATGATGAATGAGACCTAACTGGCCTGTAAGTTTTGATGTAGTCAAAGTATTTCCAAAACAGCTTACGTGCTTCCTTCCTACCGTAAGTATCCGACACGATTGTGATGTAGGTCATAAAGCTAAAAGGTCTCAACTGCCTTGCAACAACGTCGCAGACCTCACGATGTTTGCCTGACACTTCTTTGACTCTTAGACAGAGCTTATTGTAAGCTTCAAGCGTTCCCCTAATCTTCTCTTCTGGGGTTTTGCTTTTGCTTTGGACAGCCGAGCTTCTCCTTACAAGGTGGTAGAAGTCAGGTTTCGGAACAGAATACACCTTCTCAATCAATGACAGATACAAAGTGAAAAAGTATGCGTCCTCCGAGTAGCGAATGTTTTCTGGAAACCGCAAGCCGTAATCATTGATTATGTCTGCTCTCAAAAGAGAGCTACCAACACCAAACCTCGCTTTGAGCATAAGGACATCCTTCCAAGACAGTTCGCCGTGTTTTGAAGCTCTAACGTGGATTTTCTTTCCAGTTTCCTCGAAAACATCGTAGTATTCAGTTGAGACGCCACCAAAACCCTTTATATGGCTCACCGTATCTTCAAGAAAACTCTCGCTCCACCAATCGTCGCTGTCTATGAAAGCTATGTATCTACCAGAAGCAACCTCAATACCCATATTTCTACCGACAGAAACGCCACTCCTTCGCTTTGGCGTCCTTAGAACTTCAACCCTATCAGGATGTTTATCTTTAAAGTCAAGCAAAAGCTCGTAAGTGCCATCATCTGAGTTGTCGTCAACGAGTATAAGCTCCCAGTCCTCGTAGGTCTGCTTCTCTATCGAACTAAGAAGCCTTGGAACGTAGTCTCGCGTGTTGTAGACGGGAACGATGATTGATACCTTAGCCATGCATTTCCCAAATATAGCTGGGGGACAATGGTTAAAAGTTTTAGGGCATTTATCCTGGCGAGGGTGAGAATGGACAGAGTAACCAAACAGCTGATAGCCTCCAGACTCCTTTCACTGGCAAACGTTATTCCAAAAGACGAAAACAAACTCCTCTTCTACTCAACTCCCGACGTATCTGACAATGCCCTAGCACTCTTTAAGTACGTTTCCAGAAAGACCAATGATTACGAGCTGGTCTGGCTCCTGAATAATCCAAGCTCTCCATCCGTTAAGGTCCTCAAGGGAAGGTATTCTGAAGCGAAAACTGTGCCTCTCTACTCAATTAAGGGCCTAAAAGAGCTTTTGAGAGCCAAATTCATCATCACTACTGATGTTCTACCCGTGACGCCCCATTTAGGTCAAAGGGTAATCCAGCTCTGGCACGGACTTCCGGGCAAGAAGACCGGCTACGAACATCCCCTAGGCATCAGGGATCTCTACCTCTACATGGACAGGTGGACGACTGACTTCGTAACAACCTCGGAACTTGTCGTCGGTTCGTTCGTGAGGCAGTTCATGATAAACCCCCGGAAGTTCAGAATCCTCGGACAGCCCAGAAACGACGGCCTCTTTGACCACATGAAGGACTCAAAAGACACGCTCTCGTCAATACTGGGAATTGATGTGGAGGCCTATGATGGCGTTGTTCTCTACGCACCAACTTACAGGTATACCAGCTACCTGAAAGACTTTGAGGCCAGCGTCAGGGCTGTTGAGAGCCTCTTTCGGAGAGACTTCATCGAGTTCATAAGAGAGGAGAACATCCTGCTCGTCATAAAGCCCCACAAACTAGTGGCTGAGGCGGTAAAATCCAAAGTAAAAGTAAGTTCGAACGTTGTTCTCCTCACAGACGAACCGCTTCAGTCACACCTTCTCAACATAAACGACATCATGGGGGCGTTTGATATCCTGATAACCGATTACTCAAGCATCTTTGAGGACTACATACTCCTGAACAGGCCAATTGTATTCTACTTGCCAGATAGGGAAGCATTGGAGCAAAAAAGCGGCTTTCTCTTGCCGTATGAATTTTTTGCTCCTGGGAAGAAGCCCGAAACTGTCGAAGACCTCAAAAGGAGCCTGAGAGAGTACATAGACGATCCCCAGATAGATGCAGAGTGGAGGGAAACTATCAAAAACCTCCTTTACGAAGTTGGGCAGGACAATAAATCTTCGGAGAGGGTTTACAAACACATAATAAAGGGGGAATTTGAATGACAACCCTTATCCTTCTCGCGGGCGGAATCGGAAAACGGGCAAACCTCGGCCTCCCCAAACAGTACTACAGGATCGAGGAGAAAATGATAATAGAGTACACGTTGGAAAACGTGTCAAAAGTCGGAGGCATAGACAGGCTAATCCTCGTCTCCAATCCTCAATTCATGGACACGGCCCTGGAACTGGCGGAAAGCTTTCCAAAGATAGAAACGGTCACGATAGGGGGGAAGACTAGGAACGAATCAATGTACAACGGATTTAAGGAAGTTCCACCGGGAGAGACCAAGGTTATAGTCCACGATGCCGTAAGACCATTCACACCCAGGTGGGTTTTTGAGAAAATAATAGACCTCCTGGACGAGATGGATGTGGTAACAACCGTGAACCCAATAACCGGGAACCTAATAGAGCTGGATAATGGAAAGGTAAAGAGAATCCACGACCGTTCGAGATACGCCATGGGAGAGGCTCCCACAGGATACCGCTACGATGCCCTGAAGAAGACTCTTGAGACGGCACTATCACGGGGAATCCTGAACGAGATTCCCCACGACATCCTTCTCGCGATGGAGGCGGGATTCAACGTCCACGTGCTACATTGTAACTGCTTCAACCTGAAGATTACCTTCAGGGAAGACGTTGAGATCGCGAGGACCCTGATAAAAGTGCTGGAGGAGCAGCGTTGAGGCCCAGGGTCTCGGTTGTCATCCCAACTTACGGCAGGGATAGGCTCCTGAGAAGGGCCATAGAGAGCGTCCTAAACCAGACCTTCGACGATTTTGAGATCCTGATCATAGACGGTGCCCGGAGCGAATCAACGAAGGAGCTTGTGCGTTCCTACGGCGACGGAAGGCTCAGGTACATCCCCCAGCGTGGGAAGGGCATAGCGAACGCCCGCAACATCGGTGTCTTAAAGGCCCGTGGAGATTTCATTGCCTTCCTCGACGATGACGACAGATGGAGAAAGGACAAGCTAGAACTGCAGCTTGAGGCCTTCGGGGAGCTTCCCTCGAATTACGGGCTTGTCTATACCGCCTTCACGTATTACTACTTAGAACGGGACAAAGTTCTGGGGATAAAGCATCCGAAAGCGAGCGGAGACGTTTATGGACATCTCCTAAAGGACAACATAACCGGAACATCCACGATAATGGTTAAACGGGAATGCTTCAAGAAGGCGGGCCTATTCAGGGAGGACTTCGTGACCTGCGAGGACTGGGACATGTGGCTGAGGATGGCCAAGGTTTGCCGCTTTGGGGCGATAGATGAGCCCCTGGTTGACTACTCCATCCACTCCGGCCAGTTCTCATTTTCCAAGTATCTCTCGGGGCGGTACAGGATGATCGATGCCCACGGAGATATAAGACATGATCCCAGGATTCTGAGCTACCATCTTCTCCAAATTGGGGTTTTGAAACTCTTCAGTGGGGATAGGAGCGGTGCGAGGGAAGTACTGGAGGCGTTCAGGTTGAACCCAGTGATGCGTGGCAACATTCGGGATATCTTATCCTCATTCCTGGATGTGAGAACCAGGATATACATCCTCAAGTTTTTGGGGAGGCTTTAGAGAGAGTTTAAAAAGAGAAAAATCAGTCCCTTCTAAACACACCCCTGTCCAAGATTTTCTCGCCCTCGGCATAGGCGTACCTTATCACCGTTCCGTTGACCTCCGCCGGCAGCTCAAACTCTTTCAGCCCTTCGACGTTGTACCACTTCTCAAAGACCTTCGTGCCGTTGTCGAGGAAGCCCCAGATTCCGAGTCTCGTCCCGGTTGCGTTCTCGAACTGAAGGAGTGTCTCGCCACCCCTTCTCTCAACGACAACGTTCGGGTGCTTAAGCCTCAGGATTTTTATGATCCCTCCATCAGAGTAAACCAGCTCATAGGGCCCATCTGGCTTTATGAAGAGCCTCGCCAGGTTAGTGTTGAAGGCCTCCCCGTTCATGAGGATCGCGTAGTTGTAGTTGAGGTTGATGTAAAGGTAAGCCCCAGATTCGGACGGCGTTATGTTCGGTTTTATAATCTTATCTCCGTACTCGACGTAGACCTCCCGCGGTCCAAAGACATGGCCGCTGACGCTTATCTTCACGTCCCATTTTTCGCCAGGTCTTGCAACGACCGTGTAGCCCGAGTTCCTGAACACCAGCGCCCCCGCTGAAGAAACCATGGGCAGGACAACGAGGCCGTAGTTTTCACTCACGTTGCACCTCGAGCACATCATCGCGGTGTCGACTATCGTTCCAAACTTCAGAAAGTCGTAATAGGAGACGATAACGTAGTCGACGCCAAGGCCCATCGCCCAGTTCTCATCGCGCTTGCCGAGGTAATACAGGGCCACACCTGTATTGGGGGCTAGCTCAGCGACTGGTGCGCGTCTGGCATAATAGGTAACCCACGTTCCGTAGTCCCACCAGGCAAGAACGATATCGTTTTCGTTCGAGTTCTCGCCGAGCCACGTTAACGCCCTCTCCCAGTGCTCGTTCATAAACGGCTCCACTGCCGCGACCTTCTCGAAACCGATTGCAGTGTCAACGGCGGGGACGAAGAGGAGAAGCCCAAGTGCAACGGCGAGTCCTTTTCTCCCCTCAAAGCGCGGCAGAATTTCATAAAGCTCCAACAACCCGATTCCTGCCATTAAGGCAACTCCCATAGAACCTATGAATAGAAACCTCGTCCAGGTCTTGATCATGTAGAGGCTGGGAAGGACAAGCCCGAGGAGCATGAAGTCCTGAACTCTGACTTTCCCGGGCCTGAACCGGAGGAAAAAGAGGGGGGCGAGGAAAAGACCAACGGCAAACGCGCTCCAGAGGTCGTGGAAGGTCGACGGGCGGGTCTCGGATATTGGCCATTCATTGAATATTCCAAAGCCAGTTGAGAGGTCTTTCAGCCCTTCAAACCTCGCGAAGAGGAGGTAAACGGCGAGAGCACCGAACACCAGGACTGTCAGGGTCCTCAGCCTTTTGTCCCTGATGAACTTCGAGAGCGCGAGGAGGGCCAGGAGTCCAGCCAGGGCGAGGGGGACCAGGTACTTAAGATGGAAGAGCAGGTAGGCGTCCCTTACCGTGGTGAGTTCCAGGGACAGCTTTTCGGCGACCGTTTTACTCAACCACCTGTCGTACCCGAGCATGCCATAGCCAACCCTGGCCCCAAGGTAGTTCGCAATAAGGGCGCCAATCGCCGTGGAGACTGTTAGGAGTATCCCGTCGAGGATGTACCTGTCCCTACCGAGGAGAAAATCCCCGACTCCCAGAAAGACCGCGCTGGCCAGGAGAAACACGAAAATCGGGTAGTAAGCCTGCCAGAAAGCCGCCGCAAAGCCGCTTGCGAGGGCCGGTACGGCATAGAAGACAAAGCTTTTGTGTTCAAGCTTCTCCCTCATAGAAAACGCGTAGGCGATTCCGAGAAGCGAAATAGAATACCAGAAGAGCATGTAGTTATCGCCGCGGTAGTAGCCGGCCATTGAGCGAAAGACGTGGCCGAAGCTAACCGCTAGAAAGAGCGAAGCAAAAAAGGCCCGCTTTTCATCGTAGAGTTTCAGCAGGGCCCAATAGAACACGGCTATCGTCAAGATCCCGAAGATGACGGGCGTTATCCTAAAAGCATTGTAGAGGGAAAGGCCAAAGATCTTCAGGAGTTTGTAAACATAAGCGGGCGTTGCCCACAGGCCGAGGGGGTGAAATGTCCTCATCTGAAAGCCCCAAGGTCCGTTTGCGATTGTGAAAAAATTGAGCCACTTGCCCGCTTTTAGGGCCTCCTCTATGTAAGCGAGGTGGAAATAAGGGTCGTAGCCTAAGAGATATCTGAACCTTATGGGGATTAACCTGAGAATCAAGGCAACGGCCGTTATCATGGGGAGTGCGATTTTTGGCCTGAAGATTTTATTGAAATCCATTGTTTCTTACCTCCCGTTGTATCAACTCGTTATCATGTTTAAACCTTTTTCCATCACATTCCCACCGAGCGCATAGACTTAACTACTATGGATTCGGACGCTACAAGATAAGGTAAGCAGTATGCATTTAAGCTAATAACATAGTAGTAATATTTATAAAAACTCTCGCTCCACAGTGGCACGGTGAGATTAATAGCATGGCCAGCAGGCCCGTTCAAATCTTTCACATCTGGAAACAAGACTTCTATCGGGACGCCCTTATCATGATGGTCGCGGTCACACTCTCCAACTTCTTTAATTACCTCTACCAGCTCCTAATGGGAAGAATGCTCTCCCCCCAGGAATACGGTGAACTTTTCAGCCTGTTGTCCCTGTTCTACATATTCTCCGTGTTTTCAACAACCATAAACACTTCCATAACCAAATTTACGGCAGTTTACTGGGCAAGAGAGGAATACGGAAAGATAAAATCGATCATAATTAAGGGGACGAAAGTCCTGGGACTCTTCGGTGTCCTGTTGTTCGGGTTGATAGCCCTAATCTCCCCCATGTTTTCCAGTTTTCTCCAGATTGAGGACAACACACTTTTGCTGGTTTTGTTTGCATCGCTTCCCCTCTCAATGGTTCTCCCCATATACCAGGGAGCCTTAAGGGGTATGCAGAGGTTCTCGGCGTTGGGGCTGAGCACGTCTTCCTGGGCGTTCCTTAAGGTGCTCTTCGGTGTTTCCCTGGTTGCACTCGGCTACGGAGTTTTTGGAGGTCTACTAGGGATATTTTTGGCACACGTGGGGGCGTTTTTCTTAACACTAATGTTTCTAAAGGATCTGTTCCAGTATAGGGAAACAGGGGACCTTGAAATTCGAGACATCCTCTCATACAGCGGTCTCGCGTTTCTCGCAGTTCTTGCGTACACAACAATGTGGAATATCGACGTTATTTTGGTCAAGCACTACTTGTCCCCCTTGGAGGCGGGGCAGTATTCCGCCATCTCTGCGCTGGGAAAGATTGTCCTTTTTGCACCCGGAGCGATTGGGATGGTCATATTCCCCAAGGCCGCCGAAAAGCACGAGAAGGGGGAGGAACACTTCCAAGTGCTGCTGAGGGGAATGGGCCTGACACTCCTGATTTCAGGGGGAATAGTTTTGGCCTACGCCCTGTTTCCGGAGTTCATTATCAAAATCATTTATGGGGCAAAATATCTCAATGTCGCCCCGTATCTGTGGAGATACGGGCTGGCGATGATGTTCTTTTCGTTGGCGAGCGTAATGGTTAATTATTCCCTGTCAATAGGCAAGACAGATATTTTTCTTTACCTACTTGGACTGCTGACAACTGAGATAGTCATGCTATCCATTGGAAGTAAGAACATTTCTACGATTATAGACATGTTAATCGGCGTAAGTGCCTTAATACCCATTGTGCTGTTTATATCTATTTGGAGGCAAAATAATGCCCAAGATATCAATACTGATGCCCGCTTACAATGAGGGGGAAAACCTTAGAAAGGCAGTTATAGAAACCATGAAAGAGTTAAAAGGGCTAGACTACGAAATAATCATAATCAACGATGGATCCAGGGACAATACCCCCGAAGTCGCAAGGGAACTCTGCGAGTCATTTAGGAACGTCCAACTAGTGAGCTATTCAAAGAACCGGGGAAAAGGGTACGCTCTAAAAAAGGGCTTCGAAAAGAGCAACGGTGAGATAATCGTGTTCTTCGATGCAGATTTGGATATTCCTCCTTCCCAAATAAAGAGGTTCATAAAGTTTCTTCAAAATGGATATGACGTTGTTATAGGTTCAAAATACCTTCCAGGAGCTAGGGTGAGGTACTCTGAGAAAAGAAGGCTATTCAGCATCTGGTACAGAACGCTCGTTAAATTACTGCTTAAGCTGGACGTTAGCGATACTCAGGTTGGACTCAAGGTGTTTAAGAGAGAAGTCTTGGAAAAGGCATTTTCCAAAGTCCTAGTCAAGAAGTACGCCTTTGATGTTGAACTTTTAACCGTGATAAATATGTATGGATACAAGATTTATGAACTGCCGATTAAGATTGAACATAAGAGTTTTAACTCCTCCATAAACTATAGGGCAATAGCAAGAATGTTTTTGGACACTGCAGCAATAGTTTACAGAAAAAACATCTTGCATTACTACAATGGTGATAAAAATGAGGATACTATGGCTCAACTGGAAGGATATAAGACACCCCGAAGCAGGGGGAGCTGAGGTTTATACTCATGAGATTGCAAAAAGATTAGTTGAAAAAGGATATGAAGTTACCCTCTTCACTTCGTATTTTAATGGAGCTGAAAAGGAGGACGAAATTGATGGTGTCAAAATAGTCAGAAGCGGAAAAATAGTTGGTCTCTTTGATACGGTGTATTCCCACGCAAAGAGGTTCTACAGGGATAACAAAAACGATTTTGATGTAGTAATAGATGAGATAAACACCCGGCCATTTCTAACTCCAAAATACGTTGATAAGCCAATAATAGCGCTGATACACCAATTGGCAGTTGAGTTTTGGGATTATAAGACACCGTTTCCGATCAATACCCTTGGGAAGCACATCCTAGAACCCTACTGGTTAAAGCATTACGTCAATGTTAAAACAATAACTGTCTCCGAATCCACGAGGAACGACCTAGAAAAGCTCGGATTTAAAGATATTGAGATAGTTTACAATGGATTGGATAGAAATATTTTAGAGAAGGTCCCCGAAAAGGAAGACGAGTTTACCGCTTTATTCGTTGGCAGGTTGACCCCAACTAAAAAGCCCGAAGACGCCGTGATAGCCTTTAAAATGCTCAATAAGGGAAAAATGTGGATTGTTGGCAGAGGCGAACTTATGGAAAAGCTTAAAAAAAGACATAATAATGGAAACATCGAATTCAAGGGGTTCATCCCTGAGAAAGAAAAAATTGAACTCATGAAAAAAGCCCACGTATTGTTGGTTCCAGGAATAAGAGAGGGCTGGGGGAGGGTCGTGATCGAGGCCAATGCCCTGGGAACCCCAGCAATCGGTTATAACGTTCCTGGACTCAGGGACTCAATAAAGCATAGATACAACGGCTTACTGTGTGATCCAAACCCCAAGGCAATGAGCGAGGCCCTTAGAGTATTGCACGAAGATGAAGAACTCAAAAGGAGATTAAGTGAAAACGCTTTAAAGTGGGCCAAAAGGTTCAGCTGGGATGAGAGTGCGGAGAAGTTTGAGAGAGTTTTGGGAGTGGTGGTAAGATAATGGATAAATTATTAGAACAACTATTAGGTCTCAAAGATAAATGTGCAAAATATCAGGATGAGATTAGCAACAAATCGGAAAGAGGTAATTGTATAAAAGCAGGATGTTTTGGCATGATACATAACTATGCTGTAGCAACGCTTGAACTACTAAATTTCTACAAGATGATATGGGAGAATCCCAAAATACTCGGGTTAGAGGTTCCAAGAATGGATGAAGATCTCGAAAGAGCCAGAAAAGAAAATGCGGAAAGAATCATAGAGGCCACAAAATGTTTGTTTATTAAAAGTTTATCAGCTATTGAATACTGTGCGAAAGAAACAATTAAAGATAAAAGACATCCTTTGCATTCATGGTATCAGGAACAAAAGAGTAAAAATAGAAGAATTTATTTAAGTAAAATAATCTCTGAGTCCTATAAAAGAGGACTGATCAATAAAAAACAAAAAGAAAGTTGGGATTGTTTGATAGATATGAGAAACATTATCGTTCACAACAATGGAATTGCTGATAAAAATGTAAAATATAAAATCAATGATTTGGAAATTGTATTTGAAGAGAACAAAATGACAAAAGGAAAGCTGGATACTTTCGTTAAATTAACGAACATTGCAGTAGATTTATACTATAGTTGGGTTTTGGGTCTCGGAAAAGTATAAACTAAGAAATCTGGCCGGTGAGTGAGATGGAGAATAAAGAGATGCCGCTGGTCTCTGTGATTATTCCCACGTACAACTCAGAAAAAACTATTGGAAAGTGCTTAGAATCAATCAAAAACCAGACCTACAAAAACATAGAGGTTATCGTCGTTGACAATTTTTCCCAAGATAAAACGGTTGAGATATGTAAAAAATACAATGCAAAAGTTATCCAAATCAAGAGCGAGAGGACAAAAGCGAAGAATATCGGGTTAAAAAAGGCAAATGGGAAATACGTCCTTTTTATTGATTCTGACATGGGATTAACTCCAAAGGTTATAGAGGAGTGTGTTATGTTAATTGAATCAGATCCCAAAATCGGGGGGATAATAATCCCAGAGCGCTCTGTCGGTAATAGTTATTGGGTGAAGGTTAGAGATTTCGAGAGAAGTTTCTATACTGGAACTGAAATAGAATCCGCACGATTTTTCAGAAGGGATTTAGCTCTACAAGTAGGGGGATTTGATGAAGACGTTGTATTTTTTGAGGAATCTACACTCCCTCAGAAGATTGAGAAACTTGGATTCAATGTCAAAGCCAGAATAGAATCCCATATTATTCACCATGAAGAAAACTTTTCACTAATAAAATGGCTCAAAAAGAAGTATTATTATGGACAGACAGCCAGAAGATATAAATCGAAATATAGGGAGTATGGAAACAAGCAGATAAGCTTGTTTTACAGGTTTGGGTTGTTTTTTAAAAGGAAGAGATTTTGGAGCAAACCTCATTTGGCTGCCTGAGTAATTGTTTTAAAGGGATTGGAGTATTTAGCCGCAAGTGCAGGACTAGTCATGGGGGGGAAGAAAGTGAAAATCGCAATTTTCCTAACACACGCAGACAAACCCTATGAGGGTGTTGTTAGACCCTTTATGACTTGGGCTAAAGAACTTTCTAAAAGTCAAGATGTTTATTTTATTTTGTATAATTGTAGTAATAAACTAACAAATTTTATCAAGGAAAATTTAGAATATACTCAAGTTAAAAACATCAAAAACTTCAACGAATTACTAAATTTTGTAAATGATACCATGCCAGACATCCTTATTTTAGATGATGATATCCGGAGACTTAGGTGGGCATCAAAGCTAAAAAAGAAAACAGAAATAAAAACGGCAGTATACGTGCAAATTCTGTTTGGTATACATGCTATAGGAGATGTGTTTAGCAATGACTATTTAACATTTAAAGAGAAGCTGTTATATACAATCCCAAAAATTATACCATTTGATATTGTAAAGAGACCATACAAAAAATATCTAGGAGAACAGGACATAATTATAGCTAATAGTAACATAACAGCAACACTTTTACATATTCTCTATGGGATTGAGCCTCATGGGATTGTCTATCCTCCAGTAGACACAGACATTTTCACTCCTAAAACTGAAGAAAAAAAGAATCAAGTGTTACTTTATCTGGGATCTAATGCAGGGGACACAGATGAAGACGTTGTAACGAGAGTTTGTGAGATTCTAAGAGAAAATAATATTGAAATTCTCGTTATGGGTAACAGGGTTCTTAAAGAGAGACTGCAGAAAAAGTATAGAGTTACCCCAGTTTCTGGAGTTTCTGATGAAAAACTAGCAGAAATATACTCCAGTTGTAAACTGACTATATGTCCACAAAAGTGGGAAATGTTTGGTTACGTAATAGCAGAATCTATAGCATGTGGAACACCTGTATTAGCGTTTAATGTGATGGGTCCCCAAGAAATCGTTCTAAACGGAAAAACGGGATGGTTAACGCAAAATAAAGAGGAATTTATAACATTTTTGAATTCAATTTTAAATGACGGAGATATTAAACTTGATTATAAGTTAATAAGAGATCACTCCAAGCAATTCTCAAGTAGGGAGTCTACGAAAAGGCTACTAAACATAATTAGTAATAGAATAGGTGATAAATTATGGGAAAATATCTTATGAAATTAATTATTCTCATCCCATATTTACTAAGTATGATAACAATATTTTATGAATATTCCCCACTAATTTCCCCATTGTTCAACGACAGGCTACACTTTATGTATGGAGACTTTTCTACAATTGTAAATCCCTACTCAGGAATTGACAGATTTAATCAAACGTTCTATGTATTCAATCAACACTTAGGTTCACAGGCTCTTGACGTCAATCGAGCACTCCTGCTAGAATCATTAAGTGCACTCTCAAAAATATTCAACTTGACAGATAGTCAAGTTCAAAGTTTAATCATACTGCTCTCCGTATCATTAGGATTATATGGAATTGGAAGTTTGATTAAATTATTCATTGATGATACCAGGGCTCAATATATTCTATTTTTTGGATTATCAATCTTCTATTACCTTAATTTATGGAGCACAGAAAGAATAGGACACTTTTGGATATGGACCGGATATGCAGTATTTCCCCTTTTGTTATACTTTGGAATGAGCTTCATTTCAAGAGGCGATAAAAGGAATGTTATCTTGTATGCTATCATTTTTGCCATATATGGGATAATACCACATACTTTTATATATATCTCTATGCTTACATTTATGCTTGTACTTATCGGAATATGCAAAGGGGACTTTAAACGAGCTACTTCTTTTGTGGTAGGAGTGTTTGGATTGTATTTTTTACTAAATTCAGGCATCTTCCTTGTGTTATTTAATTCCGCGAGCGGGGGGTATCCCATTCCTATTACTCTCCAAGAACTTCAGATGTTATCAAGGTATGGAACTATGATCAAAGTACTTAGTTTTTCCAACAATTGGTGGCCACAAGTTCCTCTTGAATTTATACATCAAAATATTCTCTTCAGGATATCTGGAATCATAATATTTTCAATCGTTTTATCGATTGGACTTTTAAATTCACAAACAAAAAGCAAGCTTTATATTTTATTACCTGCTATTACATTATTATTAATAACACTATTCTTAGTCCAAGGTACCAATAATGTTCTCTTATTAAGTATTCTTAAGATATTCGAAAATACTAAAATCCTAAATCTATTTGCCCCATTTAGAGAATGGGGTAAACTTAGTGTCCTTATTCCACCAATATTGACTCTCACGAGTATTGTAGGTATCAGCTCAATAAATAAACCACGAATAAAACAATTATCGATAATTTTATTGTTGATATTGGTCATGGTCAATATTTTTAGCTCGCCCTTCAAGCTGTATATCTCAGAAGTATACTCACCAACGCAGATACCTACAGAGTATTATGATGCCTATAATAAAATAAATACCAATTGTAAACTCTTATGGATATACCCAAAAGAAGCCACATCGGTACTGGGAACATGGAGATATACGTGGAATTCTAGCAAGGCCGTTTCTACTAATCTAGAATTTTCTATAGGATCAGAGTACAATAGGAATTTTGAATTTATAAAGCTCTTGCAACAGAAAGAAGCACCATATAATTTATTATCATCCCTCAACATTATGTACATAGTTTACAGAACAGATATTTTAGGAGCGAAAAATTTTGCTGTAAACTACACTTTCGAACAATCATCACTCCTCAATAAAGGATATTTAACAGTCTGTTCTCTAAAAAACTCATCTTCAGACGTATTTACTAGTTACAACTTACTTAATTGTGCAGAAGAGAATGGTAATTTATTGTATAGCCTGTTTTATTCATTTTCCCCCAATGCATTAGTGATGATTAACAATAGGGACTCGTTTAGTCTATGCAAGTATAAAAGTAGAGCCTATATTACAAGTCTTGGATCACTGATTAAAGAGTACATTGGCTCACAGTTTGTATCTACATATCATACCAGTAATAGTATACTCCTCCCATCAAAAGACTGGACAAATAACGGTGCACCTGAAAGATATTGGTCTATTGCATATACTTCTGATCCCCTCCATGGGGAATTTCATCCCTATCTTAAGGAGTTCAATATTGAAAACTGGCAATCTGACTACAATTATGGTGTGGTATTCACTTGGGCACAACGAGAATTCCTACAAAGTATTCTTAAGGATATTCCCCCTAGCGTAAATTGGTCATTTAATAATAACTATTCAATTAAAGTATGGAAGAATTATACGCCTCATACTCAATGGGGAGTAAATCAAAGCTTAAAATTTGATCCAGAGTATAACGCTCTTAGGGCTGAACTATATGGATCTTCATGGGGTTGGAAAACAATAAATTCTCCTTTAATACCTGCTAACTCTAGCAGGGTATTTTACATAACCTTAAAAATAAAAGCACAAAATGCCCATGAAGTACATATCAAAATTTTTGAATTGAATGAATCTAAAAAAATTATCTCAGGAAAATATATTACGGGAGTTGGATCCGGAACTTTCAACTGGAAAACAATTTCTTTCAACTACCAGCCCCAAAGTGAAGATACCCGCTATATCCAACTCCAGATATGGCATGGCCACGAAACAGATAAACCGCTACCTAACATAATCTGGATAGATGACGTGAAAGTCTATGACATAACAAACTACACCAAACCCGTAACTCTTGACATCCCATTCAAAGTCGATAAAACTGACAATTACAAGCTCTTCATCCGCTACTTTAAGAACCAGAAGGGCGGCGCAATAAGGGTTTATTTAGATGGAACTCCAATTTATATCAAGACCAAAGACCAGCTTAACAAATTCGTTTGGGAAGATCTAGGAACATTCAAGCTTGAAAAAGGAAAACACAAGATAATCCTTGAGAACGTTAGGGGATTTAACGCAGTTAATCTATTTGCGTTAATACCTGAAAAAGAGTACAATAAAGCAAGAAAAGAGGCCATAGAACTATTGCAGAACAAAACCATAATATATCTCTTCGAAGCAGAATCCGATTTATACAGGGAAAACACCGAGATTATAAAAGACTTCAACGCAAGTAACGGAGAGGCCATAAAATTCGACCAGAAGGGAAAAGCATGGCAAAACGTGGAGATAGTGAAGAACAGTACCTACAGACTTGCATTAAAGGGCAATGGTACATTTAATATATCCATAGGAGACTATAAGTATGTTTTAACTGTAAACAATTCAACATTTGAATATACCCCACTGTTCTACTTGAGAAATGGAGAATACAAATTAGAAATAACCCCTACATCAAAGGACGCCCTCTTGGACGTGGTCTGGCTCTACTCAACTGATAAAAACGAAACACTCGAAGAACTCTTCCAAACAAATGAAACTCCCGCCACAGTCCAGGACTACACAAAGATCAACCCAACCCTCTGGAAGGTCAAAGTCAACGCAACAAAGCCCTTCATGTTAACCTTCGCCGAATCCTATGATCCGCTGTGGGAGGCGAGAGTCTACAAGGATGGCAAACTCGTGGAAAAAGTCTCCCCAGTTCCGGTATACGGAGTCATCAACGGCTTCTGGATTAATCAGACAGGGGACCTTGAAATAGTCCTGAGATACACTCCTCAGGACTGGTTCGAGAGGGGACTGATGGTATCCTTAACAACTTTCCTCCTCAGTGTATTCTACATCTTCTATGACTGGAGAAGAGAAAAGGGAGACAAATGGGCCAAGAGGCTAGAGAAGAAGTTCAAAAAACTAACCGGCAAAGTTAAACGAAAATTATGCCCTTAACTAGAGAAAGTTTCGGGTCACGAGTTCAGCTTTGTGAAACTTTTCACGTTGATATTTCAAGAACAATAAACAGACTGAAGATTTGTAAAAAATTTAATAAATCCCATAGGAGATACTCAGATCGGGGAAATCACATGACGGATAAAATATTGTCTGCAGACTCAAAGTCACTTGTTATTGTACGTAAAAAGCAGTTTAAGGCAAACATTGGTGTCGCTTTATTGTTCGAAGACCCCAAAAAATTCAAAGAGAATTACATCAACTATTTTGAGAGCCTTAAAGGTAATCTCAACACTAAGAATCCAAGATACGTATTCAAAAGCAAAGACATAAAGTCGCTCTTTGGTCATGATAAATCTAACGAAATTATAGAGGACTTTGTTTCCCTGATCAATGAATCTAAAGTCACCGTTAGTTTTGTGTTCTCTATATTCAACACGAAGCGTTTAAGGGAGGTTAAATATTACTCCAAGGACAATACAGTAAAGACGGAAAAGCCCATGAAGTTTATAGACAAGCTAACGAGTTATTTCTCATACATAACCGCATGGAAATCAATAAGAGAGCTTGGACTTAACAGCATCAAAGTTTATCTGGACAATTTCGATGAACAGGAATATACCTACGCATGGGATGATATAACAGTATCTAACCGGCCAGTTATCTTCCCAAAGGGGGATCAAGTTAATCTTTTTATCTCCACTGCAGACATCATAGTCGAATACGTTTATAGGAAAATTATGGAACAAAACATCCGCCTGGGAGTTAGAGAGATGTATGAGCTTAATGAAAAGCACTTAGGTCTTGATAATTTTAAAGTATCTTATAGTGGAAACAGAGATGTTAAATACCTAGCACCATATTCACACAGGAAGATTCCAATTAGAGACTACCTCGCAAGGCCAATGCTTTATGTTTTAACCGAAGGATTAATGGGAAAGGAAGAAAGAACAGTTATAGAGAATTCCCCGTCCTTCCAATATCTTCTTAGATTTGCCTCCGATATTGGGGGAGGGTTGAAATTTATATCGCTTGAAAAAGATGCCTATAATATAAGAGAGAATGATATTATTGTTTGCTTCGGAGATGAAAGCAAGAAAAGAGCTGAGTATCTTAAAAAAGTACTTAAATATCCAATAGAGATACATTCTATATTGGAAATCATTGAACGCTACGAGACAAACGCTAACGGGGTCTGACCGATAGATTTTTATACCTGAAGATTAAACGTCATAATGAGGGTGCACTCCCGGTAGGGAGTGTGCCCGTTATCTGATCTCATATCCCCGTACTTTCTATTGTTTTATAAATGGTCTGTTCTCAAAGACTCTCCCAGAAGCAAAATATCCCCGATAAGTGAAGCCTGATCCCCTTCCGCCCCGAAGGGTGAGGCTTTCAAAAGAAAAAAGTAAATGAACAAAGAAGCTAGTCATCCGCCGGTTTTTTACGCTGATCTAGCGATAGAACGTTAGTATCACCAGAGATCTCGTGTTTCTTCTCTATCCCTATCTGTTTCTTTTCTTCCCAAAATCTCCCACATTAAGAAAATTTTAAAGCTCATGACCAAAATTGGGACATAAAGACTTATGCAAGAATCAAAGACTTTAATAGGTGAATCCTATGAAAAAGTTAGTCTCTCTAATGTTAATCACTATGTTGTTCACTTTCGCTCTGGCCCAGGAAGAATGGATGGGCCATGGCGTTAATATAACCCTGATGGAAAATGGAATAATAAAAGCAGCCTCCACACGGAGCGGGCTTAACACCCTAATCTCCCCGCTATTTCCAATAAATACAACCCTAAAATATTCCTTCTCAATAAGGAGCGAGGGTACTAAAGAGGTTTTAGCGGAGATTGCCTATTTTGCCGAGAACAGAACTTTCATGTTCGCCAAGAACGTTACAGTCCTAGGAAACGGCTCGTTTGGATGGAAAAACGTCGAAATAGTCGCCCTACCAGCTGAAGGGGCGACGTTTTCTTCCCTGGTGATTGCGATAAACGGCACTGGGATGGTTTACATTGATAACTTCACCGTCAGCGAAGCTAAGCCAACAGAAAAACCAGAGATGGAGAGCATGACTCAAACTAAAACCGGGGCACCAAAAAAGACCGAAACCACAACATCTCAAGAAATTGGAAAAGGAACCATACCCTATGAAAACTCTCAAAAGCTTTCAATTGACGATGACGATATCAAAGTCGAAGTCTTTCTAAACAAAACCTACCACCCCGGGGATACCATAAGGGCGGACTTCTACATAACCAACAAAAAGGGAGTAATCTATGAGATAGACATAAGGCTCGATGTGTATTACCTTGGAATCAAAGTGTTCTCGTACGAGCACCCCTCCTGGCGCGAATACAGGGAGGGAAAAACTGTCCACATATTCCAGGAATCCAAACTCCCAGTGATCACTCCCCCCGGCAGATACACCCTGAAGTTCTACATAACTCCCGCGGGCAGGGAGACGAAAGAGCTGAATGGAAAAATAACGGTAAAGCCAAACCTCGAATGGATTTTGCTAGTTGTGTTCTCAGCGTTTTCACTCCTCGGGATTATCCTCCTGATCAGAAGATACTGGAGGTTGCTGGTTAAAACATACAGGGAGTTTTCAATCGGACAGAGATTCGTGTTCTTCGCAGTGGTGGGACTGATAATAGCGGCGGTCATACTAGCGCTTGGGGCCGAGAACTACGCCAACGATGTTGCAATCGTGGTGTATTATCTCCTCCTCGTCGGTGTTCTAAACGAGTGGGTCGAGTACCTGGAGCCCAAGTGGGACAGGGAAAGTATAAGAGAGGTCTCCAGCGTCTACCTGCTCGCATTGTTGATGTACCTATCAAAGGACACGTTCACCGTTTATCCGGCGATAGCAATTTTTGCCCTAGGGACCGTTGTCGGCTTGCTGAGGTTACACTCAAAGAACGGTGAAACTTCACCTGGGGCTAAAGCAACAGTCCCCAAGGGTAAAGTGAGCATCGAAGAGATTGAGATAGTTGGGGAAACCGAGGAAGGATTCATAATCTACGAAATAAAGAGTAAAAGCAAAAAAGAAAAGAGCGGGTAGGAGCATCAAGCCTTAAAAACAAAAATAATGAGGGAATCAACAGATGGAAGAGAGAACTAAACTAGTCCTAATCTGGGTTGTGATGATCTTTATCCCCTTATTCACGCTGAGGCTTTTCCAGGATGAGATGTTATACTTGAACATCTCAATGAAAGTACTCCACTTCGAATTTCTGCCCAGATCTTCGCTCGTTTTCATTCTAACGTCGCCCCTGATGGCATTTGATAGTGTCGACCTCAGGGTGTTTCTACCCAGGGCCGCAACAGCCTTCGCAACGCTAATAGACACAATCCTGATCTATGAAATTGCCAAAAGATATCATGGAAAAAAAGCCGGATTCCTGAGTTCTCTAATGTTCCTTTTTTCGTTTGTAGCTTTAAGATACGGGGCAAGATACACCCTGGAGCCATGGGGGACGCTCTTCATACTCTTGGCGATCTATTATTTCGAGGAAAAGCCCCTTACAGCATCTCTTTCAATGGGCTTGGCCTTTTGTGCGAGGGAAACTTGGCTCACAACGTATCCTTTCTTTTTGGTGTACGCGTGGAGAAAAAGGAGAAAAGAGTTCTTGAAAATTCTGATGATCTCGGCATTTCCCATAGTATTGAATCTCCTGTTTATAGCATCGATCAGTGTATACCAAAGTCCCATAGGCTACAATGCGCGAGATACATTAAAATGGGGAGCCCGCTACATTGTGCTGAGACTAGCGCGGAGCTGGCTTGAATTTTCAGTTGCTTATGTCCTGATAGTTGTTGGGTTTATATACGGGACAAAACACGACAAAACACATAGGGACATCCTGTTAATGATACTGCCATCAGTGATAACGCTGAACGGAGTTAATGGATTCATCCTTAACGGCCCGTTCGAGCGCTACACCTTTGGACCATTGGCGTTAATGAGCATCTTCTCTGGGTATGGCATAATCGAGCTCTACAACAACTTTAAATCGAAAATTAAGCCCCTGAATATTCTAACTGTCGAGAAATGGATAGCGCTGTTTCTGATTGTACAGCTCATTCTCCTCAACGCCGCCGTCCTAAAGCTCAGCGACATAGGGGCAAAGGGAATTCAAGACTACGGCTACTGGTACGATAGGAAGGTGTTCAACATCCTAAAAGAGAGGGCAGCCCCGGAAGAGTTTTTCGTTGGAACCCCCCATCCCGCACTCATTGGTTTTAAAAATTGGACCTGGGCAGACAGGAACATAAAGAAGGCCGTAGAGCTCGATCCAGACTGGTTGATAACGTTCAAGAGCTGGGTTAATTTTAGGGAGAATCCCCAAGAAATCCGTGAGCTTGAAATCTATTCCGTGGGCCCATACCTGCTAATTCATGCTGAGGAGAAAGGTGCTATAAAGAAATACGTCGTTTCAAGTGATTTAAAGCTCTGGAAATTCAGGAAATAAAGCGTTTAATCGCTTTTCTCCCCGTTACTGCCATTTTTCTCCTCATCTTCTCATCCTCAAGCAAAAAAAGGATCTTTTCTGCTATATCCCGCTCATCCAGTCTAGCCAGGAGCCCGCTCTTTTTATCATCAACGATTACCGGAAATTCCCCAACTCTGCTGACTATGGCGGGAGTCCCCAAAGCGAGGGCCTCCACGACAACCATCCCAAAGGCCTCGCTCTTGGATGACGGCAAAACCAGGAGTTTAGCCGATTTATAACTGCTGATAAGCCTCTCCCTGCTCACCCGTCCAAGAAATTCAACGTTGCCTTCCAGGCCCAAATCCTCGGCTAATTTCGTGTAATAGCCTATTAGGTCTCCTCCGCCGATCACAACAAGCTTAACATCGGGGATTTCCCGCTTGACCAAAACCAAAGCCCTTAACAATAAATCGAGGTTTTTCCATCTATGGAACCTGCCAAGTTGGCCAACAAAGAGAACAGTATTCCCATCACCTCTGAAATCGGGTCTTTCAAGAATGAACGCCTCATCAATCTTCGGGTATTCCACTTTTGAATGAAACCCCTTCCTCCCCAAAATCCTCTGGACATATCGGGAAACTGATATGATTTTAGTATTCCGCAAAGTCATCTTTTCAACCGTTCTCTCATAAAACCCTGCCAGGACATCAGTCCAGGAACCCTTCTTCAGCTCGCCGGTGTGATAAACAATTGTTATAGGCTTTCCCATAAGCTTCGCAGCAAAAGAGGCAACATCCGCAAAAAACGGTACCGGTGTGTGGGCAATTATAACGTCAAAATTCTGTCTCTTAATCATCCGTATAAGCTCGAACGGCAGGAGAACCCTAACAGGTGTGTTCGAGATAATGAGGTTGGGTTTTTTTCGTATCACTTTAATATTGCCAATTTTTTCAGTTCTTTCATATAGTTTTGTTGCGCATACGACAACCACCTCATTTTCCTCGCTCAGCTCCTTTGCCATCTTATAGGCGTATCTCTCCAGCCCGCCGCCTTCTGGATAAAAATAGGGAGCAACGAGCAGAACCCTCATTCAAACTCCTCCTTCAACATTAGGGAGCTAACGAAAAACGAGAAGAATATCAGCTGGATGCTCATGGCTATCAAGGTCAGCACTATTATGGCTGACCTAATTTCAAACAGTTCCCCATAACCTAAGGCCCTCCACTTCAAGAATATTCTAATTCCCAATGTTAAACCGGCGATGAACAATATTCCCCCAAACATAAGGCCTTCTTCCAATATCGAATATCTCATGAAAAATTTCGTGATTTTATCTGGTTTATCGAGTCCTTCCCTAACGGCGTAGACCTTTCCAGAGATTCCAAAGTTTATCACCTGGAACCCAACTATGGTCAAAAGGCTTCCCAGAATCATAGTATGTACCCTGAGCGGGTCCGTATTGGAAGCGTAGGCCAGGAGAACTATCCCAGTAATCATCAAAAACAACCCCGGAAGAAGGAACAAGTGGGATGGCGAATAAAGTAGCATCAGCCTCAGATGCCTCCACCCATCCCTAAACGAACTCAGTTTGGATTCCCCAATCCTTGGGCGATAAGTTATGGGCACCTCCCTAATCTTTAAACCTGCTTTTGCCGCCTCTATGACCATCTCGCTTGCGAATTCCATTCCACGGCATTTCAGAGGAAGCCTCTGCAATGCCTCTTTTTTTATCGCCCTGAAGCCGCAGTGGGCATCGGAGACTCCAGCTTTAAAAAACAGATTGAGGACCTTGGTCAGAAGAGGATTTCCTATGTACCGATGAAGCCACGGCATTGCACCGGGTTCGATCATTCCCTTAAGTCTGGTCCCAATGACAAAATCTGCCTCATCCTTCAGTAGAGGTTCCAGCAACTTCGGAATCTCGCGGGGATCATAGCTCCCATCCGGATCCAGCATCACGATGTACTTTCCCCGAGCAACTTTGAACCCCTCAATGTATGCGTCTCCATAGCCTCTTCTTTTCTGACGGATTACCCTCGCACCCAATTCAGCCGCGATTTTGGGTGTTGCATCCGTACTTTTATCCACCACAATTATCTCATAGGAAACGCCCAACCTTTCCAGAGTCTCCTTTATTTGAGGGATTATTATTTTCACTGCATCTTCCTCGTTCATTGTGGGCAAAATCACGGAGACTTCAACTGTCATCTGCGACCCTCTCGTAGAAGTTTTCGATCAACCTCGTTATGTTATCCCAATCGTAGTTCCTGGCATACCTAACGCAATTTCTTTTAAGCTTTTTACCGTGATCCAGCGCCACTAGAATACTCTCCGCGAGAGAACCAGGATTTGGAAACGCCAGAAATCCATTGTATTCATGAACTATCAACTCAGCAGCGGCATTCAAGGGATGAACAACAGTAACAACAGGAATGCCGGATGCATTGGCCTCCAGCGCCGTTATCCCGAAACCCTCACGGATAGAAGGTAGCACAAAGACTCTTGAGGCCTTCATGTGGGAAATAACCGCTTCATATTCATCTAGAAATCCCTTAAAATCAACGTTTTCAACCAAATTGAGCTCCTCTGAAAGTCGCTCCAAACGCCTCCTCTCGGGACCATCCCCAATTATTAGCACCTTTATGTCTGGTATCTCAGTTTTGAGAATCTGGACAGCACGTACAAGCAGCTCTACATTTTTTTCACGTATCAAACGTCCAACAAAGAGTACATCATAGTCAACTCCCTCTAAACGGGGGACAGACCTTATTTTTTCAAAGTCGATCCCATTTGGTATAACCCTACTAGGAACACCAAACCTCAACAGCCGTTTTTGAGTAAATCTTGAAACCGCAATATTATGGGGGGTTAATCTAGTGGTCAGTCTCTCAACTCTCCTTCCAATACCCCCCAGTTTTCCCAGGTACTCATACCAATGCCCATCCCAGACTTCATGCCACGTGAGTACCAGGGGAGTTCTCTTTAGTATGCTGTGGAGTTTAGTCGAAAAACACGAGAAATACGGGAACTCCTGACAGTCAACTATGTCGTACTCTCCCCCAAATTTTAGAAGGAGCTTTTGGGCAAAGTACAGAGCCTCTCCAATGGATCTCCGATCTCCATGATAAAAACGCTTCCAGTTGCCAACTCTGTGTACCAATATGTCGTCCAGCTCCCCATCCCAATTCAGAGAAAACCAGTGAACTTCATGTTTTCTTGCCAGCCTTCTACCTATCTCATATACTCTTTTTTCAACTCCACCCTTTACAAAGGGATAAACCGCATCGTACACATAAGCGATTTTCATGACATTGATTGGTCACGTGCAGGCATTTAAAAAGCTGACTTTTCCCTTTAAAACAAGCCTCGTCCTTTAGGGCGGGGAGGAGGTCAGTAGCAACAACTGGTCATAAACAGTGAACTTTTAAACTCCCTCTTCCTCTTTTCCCTCATGACGAGAAAAATCGGCATTATCTTCGACATGGACGGCGTCATCTACAGAGGCAGCGAGCCGATAAATGGTGCAAAAGAGGTCATCGAGTTCCTGAAAGAAAGGAAAATACCCTTCCTGTTCCTCACGAACAACTCCACGAGAGACCCCGCAATGTACAGGGAAAAGCTCCTCTCGATGGGCATAGACGTGCCGGAAGATGTTATAGTCACCTCGGGCCTGGCCACGAGGCTCTATATGGAGAGACACTTCGAACCGGGGGAGGTCTTCGTTATCGGTGGAAAGGGGCTTCTCAGAGAGATGGAGCGCCTCGGCTGGGGAGTTGTTAGCCTTGAAGATGCTAGGAAAGGCGCCTGGAAGAGGATCAAGCACGTCGTTGTGGGCCTTGACCCCGAGTTAACCTACGAGAAGCTCAAGTACGGAACGCTCGCTATAAGGAACGGGGCAAGCTTCATAGGGACGAACCCGGACACGACATATCCAGCGGAGGAAGGGCTCTACCCCGGTGCTGGGGCAATAATAGCCGCCCTCAGGGCATCAACGGACAGAGAGCCAGTGATCATAGGCAAGCCAAACGAACCGGCCTATGAAGTCGTTAAGGACAAACTTGGAGACGTTGAAGAGCTCTGGATGGTCGGCGACAGGCTCGATACCGATATAGCGTTCGCAAAGCGCTTCGGCATGAAGGCCATAATGGTGCTCACGGGTGTAAGCACGCTCAAGGACGTTGCCGAAAGCGGGATAAAGCCGAACCTCGTTCTCCCCGATGTGGGGGAGCTGAAAAGGTATCTGGAGGCTGCCCTTTAGATGGACGCAGGAGAGCTTATAAAGAGGGTCATCTGGCAGGAAAACGAGCTCTACAACCTATACAAGCTCGGTGAGACCTTTGCACTCTTTGAGAGGCCCGACCTGAGGGACGACTTCGCCCAGCTCGCCGAGGAAGAACTCAGACACAGAAAGACCCTCGAGAACCTTCTTTCGGAGGGTACAATCGAAGGGCTCCTCCTCGATTACATGGACGAGCTTGAACTGGAGCCGATGGTGCACGACGAAAGGGCACACCCCGATAGCCTCGAGGAGCTGATAGTGGAGGCATTGATAAGGGAGAAACATGCGTACGAACTCTACACAAAGCTCTCGCACATCCTGGAGGGAAGTCTGTCGCAGATATTCCGAATGATGGCAGGAGAAGAGCTGAAACACGCCTACAGACTGAGGCTTATATACGAAAAGATCGATGGATAATTCGTCCAGCATTGTGATGCCCCCTTTTTTAACATGGCTGCACCGTTATGCAAACATCACAGACATTTTTTGTCAACATGCCAAGCTGAAGCAGGGTAAGGTATATGTACCTTTTCCCCCATAGCCCTACCCGCTGTCCATAATACCAATAGACACGTATGTGTTTATCAATTATGACAGGGGTGTTTATATGCCTGTTGAAAAAGTGATGAAACGAGACGGTAGAATTGTGCCCTTTGATAAGGAGCGTATAAGGTGGGCTATACAGAGGGCAATGCTTGAAGTCGGCGTCAGGGATGAGAAGCTTCTCAACAGGGTTGTCAGGCGCGTTGTGAGAAGGGTAAACGAGCTCTATGGCGGCCAGATTCCGAACATAGAGAACATACAGGACATAGTCGAGCTTGAGCTCATGCGCGCTGGTCTTTTTGATGTAGCAAAGGCATACATCCTCTACCGCAAGAAGAAGGCCGAAATCCGTGAAGAAAAGAAGAAGATACTCAACAAGGACAAGCTGGATGAGATTGACAAGCGCTTTTCCCTCAACGCACTCCGCGTTCTCGCTTCCCGCTACCTGATAAAGAACGAGAAGGGAGAGATAATCGAGAGCCCGAGGGAGCTTTTCGAGAGGGTTGCAATCCTTGCAGTCATCCCAGACATCCTCTACGACGAGAGGGTCTTTGACAAAAACGGCGGACACGAACAAGACGTTAGTGCCATTGAAAGATACCGCGAAAACCTCGATGAGTACGACGGAAAGTTCTCGATAGGCAGGTTCAGGCTCAACAAGTGGCACTTTGAGCGGCTCCTCAACCTCTACCGCGAGCTGGCCGAGAAGGGCCAGATGAAGCTCCCCATAGACAAAGTCCTGAAGATGCTCGAGAACGGCGCCTTTGACAATTACGAGGACGAGATAGAGGAGTACTTCAGGCTGATGACGGGGCAGTACTTCATGCCCAACACCCCGGCGCTCATCAACTCAGGAAGGCCCCTTGGAATGCTCTCGGCCTGCTTCGTCGTCCCGATTGAAGACGATATGGAGAGCATCATGAAAGCGGCCCACGACGTGGCGATGATACAGAAGGCCGGAGGGGGATGTATAGACGGAAACGCCAAAATAATCTTTGAAAACGACGGCGAAGAACACATCATGACGATGGCCGAGATGTACGAGAGGTACAAAGACCTCGGTGAGTTCTATGACCCGGAGTACAACCGCTGGGGGATAAACGTCGAAGAAGTTCCAGTATACGTGAAATCCTTTGACCCATCGACAAAGGAGATCACCAAAGGAAAGGTGAAAGTCATTTGGAAGTACGAGCTCGGCGAGGATGTTCCTAAGTACGAGATAAAAACTAACAAGGGCACAAGAGTTCTAACGTCGCCATGGCATCCGTTCTTTGTTCTCACACAGGACCTCAAGATTGTTGAGAAGAGGGCCGATGAGCTCAGAGAAGGGGATATGCTAGTTGGCGGAATGCCAAGTGATGATGACTATGAGTTCCTTTTGGATTACTGGCTCGCGGGATTCATAGCAGGGGACGGGAGCATAGACAAATACCGCTCTCACGTCAAAGGCCACGAGTACGTTTATGACAGGCTAAGGATATACGACTACACAACAGAAACACTCGGGATAATCAATGATCATCTTGAAAAAACCTTTGGAAAGAGGTACAGCCTTCAGAGGGACAGAAACATCCATTACATTGACATAAAAGCAAAGGGGATAACATCCCACTATATAGAGCTTCTGAGAGGTATTACAAATGGGATTCCACAACCGATACTCAAAGAAGGCAGAAATGCAGTATTATCGTTCATAACCGGCCTCTTTGACGCCGAAGGACACGTTAACAGCAAACCTGGTGTTGAACTTGGAATGGTGAACAGGAAGCTGATAGAGGACATCACATACTACCTCAATTCCCTTGGGATAAAAGCCAGGATGCGGGAGAAGCCAAGAAAGGACGGCGTTGATTACGTCATGCATGTTGAGGAGTACTCCTCACTCCTCAGGTTCTACGAACTCATAGGAAAGAACCTTCAGAACTCTGAGAAGAGAATAAAGCTTGAGGAACTTCTCAGCAAACATAATGGTGGATCATTTGGTCTTACACTCAGCTTTGAAGATTTTAAGGCATGGAGCTCAAAGTACGGCGTTGAGTTCAAGACAAACGGCAGTCAGACATTGGCTATAATAAAGAACGAAAAGGTATCTCTTGGTCAGTGGCACAGGAGAGGACGCGTTTCCAAGGCCGTTCTAGTGAAGATGCTGAGGAAACTCTACGACACTACAAAGAGCGAGGACGTCAAAAGGATGCTCCACCTCATTGAAGGCCTCGAAGTCGTTAAGGAGATCAACGTCACGAACGAGCCAAAGACCTTCTACGACCTTACGGTTGAGAGGTACCAGAATTATCTCGCTGGAGAAAACGGGATGGTCTTTGTCCACAATACCGGCCTCAACTTCTCGAAGCTCCGTCCCGAGGGAGACCTTGTCGGGACCACCACTGGAGCGGCGAGCGGTCCAGTCTCGTTCATGCACCTCATTGATGCCGTCAGCGACGTCATAAAGCAGGGTGGAGTGAGAAGAGGGGCCAACATGGGCATCCTCGAGGTCTGGCACCCTGACATAGAGAAGTTCATCCACGCAAAGGAGAAGAACACTGGAACCAACGTCCTCAGCAACTTCAACATAAGCGTCGGCCTCTGGGAGGACTTCTGGGAGGCCCTCAAAGAGGGCAAGCGCTACCCGCTCATCAACCCGCGCACCGGTGAAAAGGTCAAGGAGATCGACCCCAAGAGCCTGTTTGAAGAGCTGGCCTATATGGCCTGGGCCAAGGCCGACCCGGGTGTTGTCTTCTTCGACGTCATCAACAGGAGGAACGTCCTGGAGCCTGCAAAGGGTGAAAAAATCCGCGCCACCAACCCGTGTGTCGTCGGGGACACGAGGGTTCTCACGCCTGAAGGATACATCAAGGCAGAGGAACTGTTCAGCCTCGCGAAGGAGAGGGGTAAGAAGGAGGCCGTTGCAGTAGAGGGAATAGCGGAGGAGGGAGAGCCCTACGCCTACTCAGTGGAGGTTCTCCTGCCCGGTGAGGAGGAAGTCAAGTACGAGACCGTCCATGGAAAGGCCCTCGCAATAGCAGACCCCGTGGCCGTCCCGGCCTACGTCTGGAAGGTCGGAAAGAAGAAGGTCGCAAGGGTCAGAACAAAGCAGGGCTACGAGATAACGGCGACACTCGACCACAGGCTTATGACTTCCGAGGGCTGGAAAGAAGTTGGGGAGCTGAAGCCGGGAGACGAGATCCTCCTTCCACGCTTTGAAATAGAGGAGGACTTCGGAAGCGAGAGCATAGGAGAAGACCTCGCCTTCGTCCTCGGATGGTTCATAGGGGACGGCTACCTCAACGTTAATGACAAGAGGGCTTGGTTCTACTTCAACGCAGAGAAAGAGGAAGATATCGCGTGGAAAATCAGGGAGATATTAGCGAAGCACTTCGGCATTAAAGCCGAGCCCCACCGCTACGGCAACCAGATAAAGCTCGGCGTGAGGGGAGAAGCCTACAGGTGGCTTGAGAGCATCGTGGGAAGCAATGAGAAGAGAGTACCAGAGATAATCTACAGGCTCAAGCCGAGGGAAATAGCGGCGTTCCTCAGGGGACTCTTCAGTGCCGACGGCTACGTTGACAACGACAATGCGGTAAGGCTTACATCGAAGGACAGGGAGCTCCTCAGAGACGTCCAGGATCTTCTCCTGCTCTTTGGAATACTCTCCAAGATATACGAGAGACCTTATTCAAGCGAGTTCAAGTACACGACCAAGGATGGAGAGGAGAGAACCTACAGGGCGGAGGGCTACTACGAGCTCGTCATAGCTAACTACAGCAGGAAGCTCTTCGCCGAGAAGATAGGCTTCGAGGGCTACAAGATGGAGAAGCTGAGCCTCCAGAAGACGAAGATCGACGAGCCTGTGGCCACCGTCGAGAGTGTTGAAGTCCTTGGCGAGGAAATCGTCTACGACTTCACAGTTCCAGAGCATCACAGCTACATAAGCAACGGCTTCATGAGCCACAACTGCGGGGAAGAGCCGCTCTACGAGTACGAATCCTGTAATCTGGCCTCCATAAATCTCGCAAAGTTCGTGAAGTACGACGACGAAGGCAAGCCGTACTTCGACTGGGACGAGTACGCCTACGTCATCCAGAAGGTCGCAAAGTACCTCGACAACGCCATCGATGTCAACAAGTTCCCGCTCCCGGAGATAGACAGGAACACCAAGCTCACGAGGAGGATAGGCGTTGGCATGATGGGCCTTGCCGATGCCCTCTTCAAGCTCGGCATTCCCTACAACAGCAAAGAGGGCTTCGACTTCATGAGGAAGGCCACCGAGTACCTGACCTTCTACGCCTACAAGAGGAGCGTTGAAGCGGCAAAAGAACGCGGTCCGTTCCCGCTCTACGAGAAGACCAGGTATAAGGACGGAGAACTGCCCGTCGAGGGCTTCTACCATAGGGAAATATGGAACCTGCCCTGGGACGAACTCGTTGAGGAGATTAAAAAGTACGGCGTGAGGAACGGAATGGTGACCACCTGCCCGCCGACCGGAAGCGTCAGCATGATAGCCGACACCTCCAGCGGAATCGAGCCTATATTCGCCCTCGTCTACAAGAAGAGCGTCACCGTTGGAGAGTTCTACTACGTTGACCCCGTGTTTGAAGCAGAGCTCAAGAAGCGCGGGCTCTGGAGTGATGAGATACTCAAGAAGATAAGCGACAACTACGGTTCAGTTCAAGGCCTTGAGGAAATTCCAGAGGACATGCAGAGGGTCTTTGTAACGGCCATGGACATCCACTGGCTCGACCACATTCTAGCTCAAGCCAACATCCAGCTCTGGCTGACTGATTCCGCCAGCAAGACGATAAACATGCCGAACGATGCCACCGTCGAGGACGTGAAAGCTGCCTACCTGCTCGCCTATAAGCTCGGCTGTAAGGGAGTGACGGTTTACCGCGACGGCTCGCTGTCGGTTCAGGTCTACAGCGTCGAGGGTGAAAAGAAGAAGAGGGTTCCCGCGAAGCCGAGCGACTACGCCGTCGAGAAGCTGAAGACGATAGTAGAGGCCGAGCCGTGGCTATCGCGCTTCATCAACGTCGAGGCCATCCTTAACGGGACGAACGGAAAGGAGAAGAGCGCCCAGGCTGGAGGGCTGACATTCTCGGTTTCCCACGTCTCCGCCGTAAAACCCGCCCACGAGCACTCGCACCACGCCAAGAGGCCGGATATCCCAGAGGAGAAGATAAGGGAGCTCCTCGGAGTTGCCTACTGCCCGGTCTGCTACGAGAAGGACGGCGAGCTCGTTGAGCTCAGGATGGAGAGCGGCTGCGCAACCTGCCCGCGCTGCGGCTGGAGCAAGTGCGTCATAAGCTGAACTCTCTCCTTTTCTCCAATTTCGGCATTTTTACAAATTCCTGTCAAAGTATCATTTTTAAGGGGGAAGTTTTAACTTCTGCCACTCATTGGGAAAGTTTAAGTTTGAGAAGACGAACCGGACTTATTAAGGGGTGATGCTCATGGACAAGGTTTACCTCACCTGGTGGCAGGTTGACAGGGCCATATTCGCCCTGGCGGACGAGCTGAGGAAGAACTTCATGCCGGATGTGATCGTTGGAGTCGCGAGGGGCGGGCTTATCCCAGCTGTGAGGCTCAGCCACATCCTCGGCGACCTTGAAGTGAAGGTCATAGACGTCAAGTTCTACAAGGACATAGATGAGAGAATGGAGAAGCCGGTCATAAACATCCCGCTCCACGGCTCGCTTGAAAGAAAGAAGGTCGTTATTGTGGACGACGTAAGCGACACCGGAAAGACCCTCGAAGTTGTCATCGAGGAGGTAAAGAAAGCTGGAGCCGAGGAGGTTAAGGTCGCCTGCCTCAGCATGAAGCCCTGGACGAAGGTCGTCCCGGACTTCTACGTCTTCAGGACGGACAAGTGGATAGTCTTCCCGTGGGAGGAGTTTCCGGTAGTTGTTAGGGAGTGAGGTTTTTATTCTTCCGCTCCCACTCTTCTCGGTGATAGCATGAGGGCGTTCATAGCGATAGACGTCAGCGACGAAGTTAGGGACAACCTTCTCAAGGCCCAGGAAAGGATAGGGAACAAGGCGGCCAAGATAAAGTTCGTCGAGAGGGAGAACTTTCACGTGACTCTTAAGTTCCTCGGAGAGATAGACGAGACGACCGCCGAGGAAGTCAAGAGGGCACTTGCGGAGATAGCAAAGAAACACAAGAAACACCGCGTCAGGGTGAAGGGGATAGGCGTCTTCCCGAACCCGAACTACGTGAGGGTCATCTGGGCGAGGATAGAGAACGACGAGGGGATAAAGGCGATAGCTGAAGATGTGGAGAAGGCCATGAGGAAGCTCGGCTTCAAGAAGGAAAAGGACTTCGTCGCCCACATCACTATTGGCAGGGTGAAGTTCGTCAGGGACAAGCTTGAGCTTGCCATGGCCCTTAAAGACCTCGCCAACGAGGACTTTGGGGAGTTCGAGGTCGAGGCGATAGAGCTGAAGAAGAGCACGCTAACGCCAAAGGGCCCGATATACGAGACGGTTGCCAGGTTTGAGCTGGCCGATTGAAGCTGTAAGGGGCCTGTGGACATTTCTGGAGAACTTCGGTATCCTTATTGACTGATACAAATCTTTTTCTTTCGATTGCATGCCTATGCCCCCCATTATTCAGATTTTTTCTTTTGAGATATCATAAAAGTAGACCACATCCAAGAACAATTTTTTTCATTTCAAGTTAACATAAAAAATTTAGAGAAAATGACAAAAATATTTATAAGGACAAAGATACTATAATGAATTGAAGATAAGTTATGGAGGATAAACCTAATGCAGTGGAAAATTATAGTGATAGTCATGTTAGGAATGATTGTCTTGGGGGCCTCCCTCGAATTGAGCGCAGTAAATCTTGACTTCAACAATCCTCCAGCTCAGGTAATATCCCTACCTCAAGACAACGAGACCAATACAAGGGTATGCGCAAATTTTGACCCAGATACTGCATTACGAGAAATAAATATGACAATTCAAAAGCTCACATTAGATATCACTCAAAAAGAAAACAGATTGAAAGAGATCTCTAAAGAGATAAAGACAACACGGGATTCCAAGTTACTGAAGGAAATAGTTGAACTCCACAGGGATATTGAAGTGTCAAAAAGCAAAAGAGCATTCTATCAAAGAAAAGCAGGAAGCATACAGATATATAGACAATACCTAAACGGCGAAAACATTGGAGTAACAAGTGCTGAATTAAACAAATATAAGAAGACCATGCCTAACTTCAAAGACGTAAGGAACCCTGAGGACGCTATAATAAAGCTTTCAATTATGGGTGAAATGACCTTTGATAAAATAGTATTAATTGACAACAAAATAAACAGCATACTTGAAAACATCTCTTCAGGAACTGCCATGGGAGATGACGTCATCAGCAAAGTCTTTTCATTAATGAACAATCAATCAATATTATGGAATCAGCTAAGAGCGTATGCTGCATTAAGAGATAACTTACGAGTTAGATCTTTTCTCTCAAAAAATAGCAATAGCTTAGCCATCAGTGCTAATAGCGATCACAATTGTCAGTTAAAAAGTAACGGAAAAATAAACTGTAGAGAAATTCAAAAAGGCTACGACGAAGACTTTGACTGTTGTTTGAGCTTTTATAGACTCTTGCCTGCGCTTAAAAGCTATCAGACTTACACCTTCATCAACCTCAGACCCGTAGCTGTGTGGGTTGGGATGTACAGTTCAGAATTCCCTAATAAGGATTAATAAGGATTACCACGTTGGAGATTGGTGCACTTACACTTTTCCCCCAGATAATAAAGAATCAACAATTATTAACATCTATTGGGAGACTGCCCAAGAAATAAGCAGAAACTGGGAGCTTAAAGTAAGTTCTGTTCAGATAAAGTTTTTTTACTCTGCTTTGGTATACCGGCAGGAAACACAGCGATATGAAGAGACAAACTTGATATTCCAATACGATTGTTATTTCAGCAAGGGAAGAGTCAGATGTCTACCTTCCTCGTCTTACGGAAAATATTTATTTACAAATCCTAGGACTCCTCCATACAAATACACCACTAAAATAGTTACTAATCCATATTGGTTAGTATGCAAGTACGGAGGAAACTGCAATGGATACGGCTGTCAATATTCAAAATGGGCAAACGCACACTGTGGAGGATGCTTTGCACCAGATAAATCCGCCAGTCAGTACTTTGCAAAATCCTGAGGGGGTACTATAAAAATGGATCGGCGTATTCTTTTTCCCCTCATTTCCATGTTTTTGGCTTTTCTTCTGTGTTCTGACATTATATCTGCCCAAAACTGGATTTTCAAGGGAGTTGCAGTCTCGGACGAAGGTATATATGCTATGACCGAAAACAATACCCTCGTTAAGCTTACTGAAAGCCTGGAACCTCTATGGGTGGTTGAGATTCAAAAGAATGCCCATATCAAACGCCTAATTCCAGCCGACAACGGCGTTCTCCTCATCGGTGATGTTTTAGCCAAGCTCGACGGTAACGGAACCCTGCTCTGGGCAAAGAACGTGAGCGTCCGCGACGCAAGAGTTTTGCCCGATGGAGGTATTGTCTTCACAGACGGGAAGGTCGTTGGAGTGATCGACAAAAATGGAAAAACCCTCTGGACAATCAAATTCGTAACAAGAGCAACTGAAGTCCCTCCCGGTGTGAGAATAAACGCCCTTGCGCCGCTGGACGGCTACATCCTTGTGGCAGGAACCTACATTTTGCCCGACGATCCAAAGTCCCACCTTTTTATAGGGGCACTCTCCCGGGATGGAACCCTTATCTGGACCAAAGTTCTCAACACGGGATACTATGACTATCCAGATGTCGCCATCTCCCTTGGAAACAATGGGCTCGTTGCAGGGGTTTACGGCGGCGGGAGCGACGCTCCGTGGATAGCTGACTACTTTGCCTTAAGGGTGTCTCCCGACGGAAAAATTGAGTGGTTCAACTCCTACGCCTGCCCAAGAGAAGAGGACTGGGACAGGTTTTGGAGCATGAAAGTCCTCGGAGCGGCCTGTAACGATGACACCTGCGCTCTCGGAACAACGACCGGGACGTTTGTTATCAACGCCGAGGGAAAACTTCTAACGGGGCTTAACTTTTCCGGAAAAGCCCTGAGAGTGGAGAACAATTCAATTCTTCTCCTCTCGAACGGGACTCTCCTAACGGTGCCGCTGAAGGGCGCTGAGTGCCGCGCGTACTCATCCAGTGTCCAGTTCAAGGAGATCACTCCAGACGTGAAGGTCGTCCCGGCGGAGTTGAAAGTGGGGGAAGCTCATCTGCAGGTGACAAAAATAAAGGAAGCCACACGGCCAGATCGCGGAATTCAGAATACTGGAGATGGAGGCCAGGCTAAAGGAGCATACTTTGGAGTTATCTTAGCTGTGGTCTTAATCGTCGGGATGGCTCTGGTAGCTAAGCTCAGAAAGTAACTCCTACTTTTCTCTCTAACTCCACCAACAAAAGCAATAAAATACCTCAATGCGAACTCCAATCAGGTGTGAGCATGGAGATGGAAGAAGTAATCGCTGAAGTCCTCCAGAAAATCGTACCAACCGAGGAAGAGAGGGCCTTCGTTAAGGAACTGATAGGGGAGCTTGAGGGTATAGCGAGAGAAAAGGCGCAAGAGCTTGGCCTCGAGGTTAAGCCATACTTCGTCGGCTCCCTCGCCAAGGATACCTATCTCGCTGGAGACCACGACGTTGATCTCTTCTTGGCTTTTCCGCTCGACACACCTCTTGAAGAAGTGAGGGAGAGGGGACTGGAGCTTGGGAAGGAGATAGGAAAAACACTTGGAGAATACGAGATAGCCTACGCGGAGCACCCATACGTGAGGGCTAGATACAGGGACGTTAAAGTCGACCTGGTTCCCTGCTACGACGTGAGGGACTGGAGGGACGTTAGGACCGCCGTTGACCGCTCAATTCTCCACACAAAGTGGGTGAACGAGAACCTCAACGGAAAGAACAACGAGGTTAGACTGCTCAAGCGCTTCCTCAAGGGGATAAAAGCCTACGGGAGCGAGATATACGTCAGGGGCTTTTCGGGATACCTCTCGGAGATACTCGTGATAAAGTACGGCTCTTTTGCTGAAGTCCTCGAAAAGGCCGACTTCATACTGAGGCAAAAGGTTATTGACCCGGCAGGCTGGCTGAGAAGGGAACCCGAAATAGCGATGAAGACCGTAAAGAGGGAAGTTGAAGAGGACAAGCCCCTCGTTGTCATAGACCCCGTTGATCCCAGAAGGAACGTGGCCGCTAACCTGAGCTGGGAGAAGTACGGGAGGCTTTACTTCAAGGCAGACGAGTTCCTCCAAAGGCCATCGCTTGAGTTCTTCTTCCCTACGGGAAAAACTGGAGGGGACTATCTGGCAGAGCTGAGGAGAAAGGGGACTCATCTAATAACGCTTCTCTTTGACGTTCCGGAGATGGTGGACGACCTGCTCTTCCCACAGTTGGAAAGGAGCTCAAGGGGGTTTGAGAAGGCCCTTTCGAGGGAGGGCTTTGGAGTATTAGGGTGGAACGCTGGACGGTATGGTACCGGAAAGGCCTTCGTAATGCTCGAACTCGACAGGGTTGAGAGGCCGAGGGTAAAAATCCACCCCGGCCCGGAGTTCTTCACGGAGAGAGGCAGGGACTTCTACAGAAAGAACGAGAGGGTATGGCTCGTTGGCAAGAGGCTCTACGCGGAGAAGAGGGTAAAGGAAAATATCATTGACGTCATCAAAGAACTGCTTGAGAAGAACCAGGTGGCCCTCGGAAAGAATCTGCGGGAAACTGTAAAAGGAGCAGAGATACTCGTGGACTACGTGCCGAAGCCTTTAGAGAACGAGGCCTACCTCTTCCTGAGCAGAGAGAAGGAAGGCCTTAAACATTAGGACCAAGAGGAGGTCTTTTCTTTTCGTTTCACGTTTTAGCTTCTCAAGACGGTTGAGGGCGTCCTCCAATTTTGAGCAGAACTCCCAGCTGAATCCCCGCTGGAGGCAATCTATCAGCCCACCTTCAACTTTCTTATTCGACTTCTGTTTTTCCATGTAACCCACCGTCATAAAATTAGGAGGACAAAACTTAAAAAGCTATCCCCTGTGCTCGCACCACTCCCGGTTCTCCCAGTGACCATGCGCCTCGCCGGGTATGTGTCCAGTATCTGCGACCGCCCATTCAAGTTTATAGTTCTCTATCAGCTCCCTGAGCGACCCCCTGAGGTCGCGCTTTCCGACGAAGAGAGCCGCTCTCGTCACGACGTTGTAGCCGCTGTTTGGAACCTCTGGAGCAAGGGCGTCGGCCCAGGCTTTTTCGGTAGTTTCCCAGCCCTCAAGCGACGGAAGAGTGCCGAGGTTCCAGAGGTGGTAAAGCTCTCCAAAGTTCAGAAGCTTGAGGTAAGCCCCGATGAAGAGGCCCTGAAGCTCGCTCCCCTCAAAGTATTCCATGAGCTCTATGAGCGCCTTCGAAAGGACCGAGACGTTGCCAAAGGCCACGCGCGTGTCGAGGTTCTCCCAGAAGCGCGGACAGGAGTGGTTGGCCAGGAGCATGAGGTAGTAAATCCTGCCGAGCTTAAGGGCCTTCTCTTCTCCGTTCGCCGGCTCAAGGACGTAGTCCAGGGAGGTGTCCATGCCAAAGTAGTCATAGTAGTCCCTGAAGAAGACCCTTGCGTAGCGGACGAGGAACTCCGCCGCTCTTTCACGGTCAGCACCGATGTCTTCAAGGGCCCTGAGGACTCCGAGCCTCACAACCCTGTTCAGCTCTTCGAAGAGCCTCGTGAAGGCAACCTTCCAGAGCTGGCTTATCTTCCTTCCGTTAACCGCCCTCGCAAAGACCTTACCGTCGGCCCTGCGGTAGCCGAGCCAGCGTGAATCGCTTGTCTTGCCGTCGAGGCTCAGATCGAAGTAGTCGCTCCAGGCCGAGTAGTCCTTGACGCCCATTTCAAAGGAGCACTCCCCATCAAGGCGCTTGAACTCTCCCGAGAGCTTCCGTCTGACGAACTCCATAGCTGAAACCCTCTCGACGCCGTTCTCTTCGAGGCCTTTCATCCAGGAAATGAACCTGTCAAGCTGTGCAGGGTTTCCGAGAAGGCTCTCCAGGTCACTTGCCGTGAAGACAAGGTAGGGGATACCAACGCTCTCCTTGTATTCGTCCCGTCTCTCCAGGGTCTTGCCGATCAAACCTAGAACATCGAGGGTGTTGAAGGCAAAGGCGTCGCTCAGCTCCCACTCCCTCCCGAAGACAAAGGAGTTCAGATAGCGGTTGCAGGAGTACTTTGCCTGCGGAAAGTCGTAGAGGAGCTGCCTCTCGTCGAGGAGGAAGACAAGCTTTCTGTCAGTTGAAGATTCAACTATTGAAGCGCTCTCGCTGGTGATAACTGCTTCGGGAAGCCAGTAGCCCACGACTGGACGGTTCTCTATCAGGGGCGAGTAGAAGTCAAAGGAGACCTTAGCGAGTATTTCCTGCTCAAACCTGTCGAGGTGGGGCACTATAGGGTGGAAGGGCGTTGTCGGGACAGCGTCAAGCTCCCGCAAAAGCTCCACTGTCTCCTCGAAGGCGCGCCTGCGGTAGTGGAGGAGCATAAGGAAAGTGAACGGCTCTATGTCAACGCTCACGCCCTTCATCCTGCCGAGGACGTCGTTTATGTACTCATAGGAGTACAACATGGCCCTCGTCCAGTTCTCGCCCTTGACGTACTCGTCGCGGATTTTAATCGAGACGGGGCTCTTACGCTCTTCATACTCAATTGGGGATTTCCCATCTCCGTCCTTTACGTAGACTACGTCGCCGGGCTGGTAGGCGTGGAAGTGGTGGGCGTACTTCATCTCCATTGTCTCACCGTGAGTGATACAATTCGGAAGTTTATGGGCCTTTCGGAAGTCCATTATTACCCAGAAATGTCCGACAGATTAATAAAGGTGTACACTCAATTTCTCCCGGTGGAAGAATGAGAAGGGAGATAAGGGAGCTTCTTGGTGAGGAGCTGGCCAACTACCTCGAACTGTTGAGGGCAAAGCTCGCCTTCGCCGAAGAGCTGTACGGAGTCAAGATGAACTACGTTCCTCTAATCACTGAGGGAGAAGTTATTGTCCTCGATAAGAACGACGGAGATGTAAAATGGCTCAGGGATAAGAGGCCTCTCACGACGGAGGAGTTCCTGAGGCTGCTCCCGAAGATAAAGGAGAACCTTGAAAGCGGCTTCGTCGAGATGCTCCTGGCTATGAACATGGGCTGCATCAACGGGCCGGGGGAGTAAATTTTTAAGCTCCCCATCGGACGACTTCCGATGAAAAAAGCCGAACTCGCACTCCTCGGTGTCACTGTCTTCTGGGGCTTCACCTTTCCCGCCATGAAGGTTAGTCTCAACTATTTTCCGCCGATACTCTTTCTCGCCTACCGCTTCGGTCTGGCTTCACTCCTCATGCTTCTTATCTTCGGGAGGAGGGCCCTAAAGCGTGAGACGTTTAAGGAAGGCTTCATCCTCGGCCTGACCCTCTTTTTTGGCCACGGCTTCCAGATAGTCGGCCTCAAGTACACGACGGCCTCGAACTCGGCGTTCATAACATCCCTCTACGTTGTATTCACGCCGTTCATAGCCTACTTCATGCTCGGGGAGAAAGTGACCGGAAGGGACTTAACTTCGCTAGTTTTGGCTGTCATCGGCCTCTACCTGATATCCGGGGCGGGAACGTCCATAAACTACGGGGACTTCCTCACACTGCTCTGCGCGGTGAGCTTCGCCTTCCAGATAGTCCTCGTCCACAAGTTCGGCGAGAAGGATTATTTAAGCCTGACCTTCTGGCAGCTGTTCTGGAACTTCGTCTTTTCGGCGCTCTTCGCCCTGGCCTTTGAAGAGCCTGCTTTTCCGAGGGAAGTGCTCCCGTGGGTGGGCGTCATCTACACGGCGGTCTTCGCCACGGTGATAGCCTTCACGGTCCAGCTCAAGTATCAGAGGTACACGACGGCCCAGAGGGCGGCCCTTATCTATTCTTCCGAGCCAGTGTTCGGCTCGCTCGCTGCTTACATAGCTCTGGGCGAGACGCTCTCCCTTAGGGGCTACCTGGGTGCGGCGCTGATCATGAGTGGAATTCTGAACGAGGTCAGGAAAAATTAACGAAAGGTTAATAAATTTTGAATCCAACCTTCTCTGGAGGTGAGGCCGAATGGTCCACGAGTACGTTAAGGAGAGGATTAAGGAGTTCACGAAGGAGGAGAAGGAAAAGCGCTACAAGTACCTTGGCAAGGAGGTCATCGACGTTGGAGACCCAGGCCTCGACAGCATCCCCGAGTTCTACGGCATAGCCAACGCCATCTGGAGGGACTGGAAGAACGGGGAGATAAGCACGAAGACGGCCCTCGGAAGGCTCGCGCTCCTCAAGCTCCTGACCTACAAGACCAAGAACAAGAAGATAGCAGACATACCTGAGGAAGACCTCGAGGAAGTCAGGAAGTTCATAGACTACGTCATCCAGGTCATCAAGAACGAGAGCAGGAGGAAGGGAGAACCCGAGGAAGAGAGGCAGATCGAGGAGAACGCTTAAATTCTCAAACGCTGAACTCCCAGTGCCCTCCCCTCTCACACCCCCGGGAGCGGTGACCGGGGGGCGGTCGGGGAGGGCACACCTTCACAGTCCGTACCATTCAGGGTTCAGCCTCGGAACCAGGGCCATTAGGACAGCCAGCTTGTTCAATTCTTTTCTCACGAGCATTCCATGGGTCAGAACGCCTATCGCACCGATTTTTCTCTTCAGCTCGGGGTCGTTAACCAGCTCACCCATCGCAATTCCGACCTCAACACCTTCCTCAAACACCCGCCTGATTACTCCTGGAGGGTACTCAAAGCCCGGCCCGTGGCCGAGGGTTATTCTGCCCTCCCGGTCAACAACAGCACAGAACTGGACGTCCATGTAGCCGGTAATCGTTTCCGGAACCCGGTAAAGGCCGGCCTCGATGCCCACTCCAAAGTCTGCATCAGTTTTCTCAATGGCCTGTTTGGCCCTGTTGATGGCTCCCTTAACAGTCTCCTCTAGCCCGACAGGCTGGTCAGGAACTCCGCTGTCCACCTCGATGGGGACTACCTCAACGTCTCCATAAATCCCCAGGAAAACCTCTCTAACGGCCTCAACTTTGGCTGGGTTTGTTGAGCCGACGGCCACCTTCATTCTACCACCAATTCAAAGGAGGGGACGCAGCTTAAAGGGATTACCAAGGAACCATCCAAAAACCTTATAAGCAGACTTCCCAACTTTGCCCGATACCCATGAGGGGGGAGTGTTTTATCCTCCGCTTCGCCCGTTTCGAGGCTTGAGACCCTCTTCTGGGTTAGCATTGACTATCATTTCTGGAGGGATTTTCCATGATCAGGGAGCCAGAGTTTAGGGAGTACAACCCAGGTCAGCTTGAGGAGAAGATAGAGGCCTTCTGGAAGGAGAACAACACCTACGAGAAGGTGAAAAAGCTCAGGGAGAACGGCCCGAAGTACTACTTCCTCGACGGGCCGCCGTACGTCAGCGGTGCAATCCACCTCGGTACGGCCTGGAACAAGATAATCAAGGACATGATAATCCGCTTCAGGAGCATGCAGGGCTACAACGTCAGGAGACAGCCCGGTTTCGACATGCACGGCCTTCCCATAGAGGTCAAGGTCGAGCAGGCCCTCAAGCTGAAGAACAAGCGCGAGATAGAGACCAAGATAGGCGTTGACAACTTCATAAAGAAGTGCAAGGAGTTCGCCCTCAACAACCTCAAGATCATGACGGAGCAGTTCAAACAGCTCGGCGTCTGGATGGACTGGGACAACCCGTACATGACGATAAAGAACGAGTACATCGAGTCGGGATGGTTCACGCTCAAGAGGGCCTGGGAGAAGGGCCTTCTCGAAAAGGACAAGCGCGTCCTCCACTGGTGTCCGAGGTGTCAGACGGCCCTTGCTGAGCACGAGGTCCGCGGCGAGTACAAGATGAGGAAGGACCCGAGCATCTACGTCAAGTTCCCGATTGAGTGGAAGGAGAAAGAGTACCTCCTCATCTGGACGACAACGCCCTGGACACTGCCGGCCAACCTCGCCGTTGCCGCCCACCCGGAGTACGAGTACGCGAAGGTTAAGGTCGAGACCGAGAACGGCGAGGAGTACTGGATAATGGCAAAAGCCCTCGTGGAGAGGGTTCTCAGCGAGGTAGGCGTCAAGGGTGAAATTGTTGAGACGTTCAAGGGCGAGGAGCTTGAGGGGATACGCTACACCCATGTCCTCCTTGAAGAGTACCCAGCTCAGAAGGAGTTCCGCGAGAAGTACGAGTGGGCGCACCGCGTAATCCTCGGCGAGCACGTCACGCTTGAGGACGGTACTGGACTGGTTCACACCGCCCCCGGCCACGGTGAGGAGGACTTCGAGGTCGGCCAGCGCTACGGTCTGCCGGTTTACAGCCCGGTTGACGACGCGGGAAGGTACACGGAGGGCAGGTGGAAGGGTGTCTATGTTAAGGATGCCGACCCGGAGATAATCGAGTACCTTAAGGAGAAGGGCTACCTCGTGAAGGCTGGAGAGATAGAGCACAAGTACCCGCACTGCTGGCGCTGTAAGACCCCGCTCATATTCCGCGCCACCGACCAGTGGTTCCTCAAGGTCAGTAAGGTCAAGGACCAGATAATCAAGGAGAACGACGAGAAGGTGACCTGGTACCCTGAGTGGGTGAAAGTTAGGTACGACAACGGCGTCATGAACTCCGGCGACTGGGTCATAAGCAGGCAGAGGTACTGGGGAATCCCGCTCCCGATATGGGAGAGCGAGGACGGAGAATACTACGTCGTTGGAAGCTTTGAGGAGCTCGTTAAGCTCGCTGTCGCGATAGAGGTCAACGGTGAGAGGATAGACCTCCCGGAGAGCTATGAGGAGAAGCTGAAGGTGATAGAGGAGAAGCTCGGCCCAGAAGACCTTCACAGGCCCTACGTTGATGCCTTCATCATAAAGGTGAACGGCAAGGAGATGAAGCGCGTTAAAGACGTCGTTGATGTCTGGTTCGACAGCGGAATAGCGAGCTGGGCTTCCCTGGATTATCCAAGGAACAAGGAGCTATTCGAGAAGCTCTGGCCGGCGGACTTCATAGTTGAGGGCGAAGATCAAGTTACCAAGTGGTTCTACTCCCAGCAGGCGGCTTCAGTCATAGCCTTCGACACCGTCCCGTACAGGGCCGTTGCAATGCACGGCTACGTCCTCGATGAGAAGGGCGACAAGATGAGCAAGAGCCTCGGCAACATCATAAGGCCGGAAGAGGTTGTCCAGAAGGAAGGAAGGGACCCGTTCAGGTTCTATATGCTCTGGGCAACGAACCCGTGGGAGAACCTCCGCTTCAGCTGGAAGGGCCTTGAGCAGGTCAAGAGGATGCTCAACATCCTCTGGAACGTCTACGTGCTTTCGACAACATACATGAGCCTCGATAACTTCAACCCAACCAAGGTCAATCCAGAGGAACTTCCCTTCAGGGAGGAGGACAGGTGGATACTCAGCAGGGTCAACAGCCTCATCGGAGAGGTCACCGACGGAATAGAGACCTTCAGGCTGACAAGAGCTACAAGGGGCATCTACAACTTCGTTGTCGAAGACCTGAGCAGGTGGTACATAAGGCTCATCAGGAAGAGAATGTGGGTTGAGGGCGACGACCCGGACAAGCTGGCGGCCTACTACACCGTCTGGAAGGTCTTTGACGTCCTTCTAAGGCTCATGGCGCCGTTCACGCCATACATAGCCGAGGAGATATACCAGAACCTCATAAGGCCCTTCGTCGGTGTGGAGAGCGTCCACATGCTCGACTGGCCGGAGGCGGACGAGAAGGCCATTGACGAGGAGCTTGAAAAAGAGATGGAGTACGCCAGGAAGATAGTCGAGGCAGGCTCAAGCGCCAGACAGAAGGCCAGGATAAAGCTCCGCTACCCTGTCAGAAGGATAATCATCGAGACCGAGGACGAGACAGTTAAGAAGGCCGTCGAGAGGATCAACAGGATACTCAGGGATCAGCTCAACGCCAAAGAAGTCGTCGTTGGAAAGGTCGAGCGCGAGCTTATCATAAAGCCGAACTTCGCGAAGGTTGGGCCCGAGTTCAAGGGCGACGCCAAGAAGGTAATAGCCTGGATAAGCGAGCACGGCAGGGAGCTATACGAGAAGGGCGAGATGGACGTCGAGATAGAGGGCAAGACCTTCCACATCACGAGGGAGCACGTAACCATCGAGGAGAAGCTCCCGGACTTCTTCGTTGCTGAGGAGTTCGATGGAGGAAGGGTCTTCGTGGACAAGACCCTCACCAGGGAGCTCCTGGCTGAGGGACTGGCGAGGGAGTTCGTGAGAAGGATACAGGAGATGCGCAAGAGGCTCGACCTCGACGTGAACGACAGAATCGTCGTTACAATCGAGACGACCGACGAGAACCGCGAGCTCCTCCAGGAGAACCTCGACTACATAATGCGCGAAACGAGGGCTGTGGAAGTTCGCTTTGAGGAAGCCAAGGGCTACGTCGTCGAGTGGCCAGAGGTGCAGGCGAGGATAGGGATTGAGAAGGTCTAATCCTTCCCTCATTTTTCCAAAATTTTCACCTTCAGTCCGTACTCCTTAAAGCGCTCGAAGCCCTTATCGCAGGTGAAAAGGACTGAATTGTGGGCTATTGCAGTTGCGGCGATGAGTAAGTCTTTAAATGGCGGCCGCTGACCTTTCTTCGTCAGATCTCTGAAGATTGCACCCGCGATCTTTGCGGCCTCTTCGTTGAATTCGACTTTCGGTATCATTTCAAGCATTAACTCTTCCCTCTCCTTCAAGCTTCCACAGTAGAGTTCAAAGAGGACTATAGCGGGGAGCGCGTAAGTTTCACCTGGGGAAAGACCCTCTATGACTTTTCTGTTTCCCCCGAAGAGCTCTATAACGACGCTGGTGTCCAGGAGTCCATCCATTCTTCGACCTCCTTGAGCTCTTTTTTAAGCTCCTCAACCTCTTCAGGTGTTCTCGTTCCAAAGGCGATCATGAGCACATCCAGGTTTCCCTTCTTTTTCTTGCCGATCAGCTCCCTTAGAAGTTCCGAGAAGCTCTTCTTTCCCTTCATCTTTACCAGCTCGTAGTAGACGTCGTCCGCTATGGTTATCGTCTTTCCCAAGGGCACCACCTATAAGTGCATGCATGCACGAAACATATAAATCTTGTGGACTCCTAGTGGCTTTAATGGAGAGGAAGGAAAATTTTTTAGGACAATGTGTCATAATTAGTATCGTGAGAGCATGGTGAAATTTACCCTAAAACTCGACATTGAGATATTCAAGCTAATCATCGTTACGTTAGCCCTCTTTATCCTTTACAGATATCACAGGATTTTTGAGACGACTCTACCCCCAAGCCTCCTGAGAAGGGGCACATACGTCACGGTGATTTTCTGGCTCGGCTTTCTTGCCGATGTTATGAACGACATGTACCCAACACCCTTCACTAAGATCCTCGACGACATAATAATCTCCTTCGCCCTCGTTCTCGGGAGTTACTACCTGATTGACTACATGCGAAAGGTAAGGGTTAACGTTACCCCGTCAAAGGCTCTAAGCGGAGACTCAAATCTGCCAAATGGGGCACACATTATCACCGACCCAAACATCCCAGCAGTCCTCGAGCTTATAAGGGGCAAGAAGGCCATCGCACTCTCCAGAAATCCAGACCCCTTCAAGAAAATGGGTGTTCCTTACCTCTGGCTCAGCAAGGTGCCCGGTGAAAACACCATAGACCCCCTCCGCCTTCCTGCGATACTCCACAAGCTCGTTGAAAGCGCCGATAGGGACACGGTCGTCATAGTGGATGGGCTCGAATACCTGATCCTAGAAAACGGTTTTAACAGCGTGATAAAGTTTCTGACCACCCTGAAGGACAACCTCCTGCTGAAGGGTGCAACCCTCATCGTGGTTGCAGATCCAAAGGCACTGGAGCCGTCCCAGATGGCAATATTGAGAAGGGAGTTCAGGGAGATTCCAAAAGAAGGCTGAAAAAGTAGAAGAGCAGAACAGAGATAGTTAAAGAAGCTCAACCTCAAAGTACTCTCCAGGGTGCTCTATCACTATCCTAAGTACTTCTCCATCGCTTCCGTCAACTATTTTGCCCCCACTGACCTTGACGGATTCAACCCCCTTCAGGGCAATTTCACTGTGGCCTGAAAGATGGTTCCTGAACGTCAGCACATCACCTTCCCACATGACCAAAGTGGCCGTGGCGTAGGCAACCTCCACGTCCCCTTTTCTAACGCCGAACGGCAGGTAGAGGGTGCCCCTCCTCTTCAATTCAATGCCATCGAGGAGGACTGGGACTTCCAGCCCCCTGTAGCTTATCCTGCCCTTTATAGGGTGCCCCCGCGGGTTTGTAACCGCAAGGTAGGCGTAGCCCTTACCCTCCATGGGAAGGACTATCATGTCCGGGTTCGTGACCTCGAAGTCCTCCCTTACTCCCTGGAGCTCCTTGAGCTTCCAGACGAACTTTCTGTGGAGGTCGTGGTGGCTCGTGTAGTACTGGAGCCTGAAGCCGAGGACTACGGCGCTCCCCCCGCCCTTCCTGACGAACGCCCCGACGGGCTTCTCCCCCAGGAAAGCTATGGGTTCTCCGCCCCTTACACCGCGCACCGTGTTCCTGACGAGCATTCTGTCTATCCCCTCCGCTGAAACGCTGAGGAACTGGATGAGGCGCGGGTTCCTCCTGGCTTTCTCCCTCTCAACTTCAACGCCGAGGAAGTCTTTAAGAGAGCTGTATGGCTCCAGGTTCTCGTCGTAGCGCGGGAGCATCGGGAGTATAACGAGGTTTCCACCCCTCGCGACGAACTCGACGAGCTTGTCCTGAACTTCCCTGGACATGAAGTCGAGGCTGTAGACCCAGAGCTGATCGTAGCTCAGGAGCTCGTCGAGAGTGACATCTTCGAGGTCAACGGCATCGAAGGGAGTATTGCTCATGGCCAAAAGCGTGAAAAGGCCCCTCTCTCCAAGGAGGTACTCGTTCAGGTCTGTGCTCTCCTCAAGGCCCTCGTAGCCCCAGAGGTTCAAAGCTTCGTAGGGCTCGTAGAGACCGACCGCAACTTTTGGCCTAAGCTCGGCATCGGCGAGTCCCTCGGCGGAGGTCATGGTCTCTGAGAGAGCCTTTATGACCCCGAAGTGAGGCCTCTCGGATCCATCAAGGCCAACCGGTGAGTAAACGTCCCAGGTTATCCCGTTGTGTGATTCGTATCCCTCTGGATTTTCCCCGCCAACGAAGAGGTAGTAGTTGATGTTCGGTATGCCCAGAGGGGGCAGTATTGAGTACAGGAGCTCGGCCTCCGTCGGGTCTATGGTGTGCGCCAGCGAGCTCTGGGTCTCGATGCTTAGCGGCGGCGTTCCGGCTTTTTTAATGTGGTAGCGGTAGATTCCCGTCTTATAGTAGATGTGGCCGAGCTTGTCCTCCTTGAAGTCTGAGGACCGGTAGAACGAGTACCAGAACTCTGTCCAGACATGAATTTTGAGGTTGTGTTCCCTCATGTAAGTGAAGAAGTGCCTCCAGGCGACTTGGAGAAGGTAGGGGTCGAGAATGCTGATGGGGACGTCGAACTCCCTCGCCATCCTCTCGTATATCCAGCGGACGTACTCGTTGATCATCCAGAGCTTGAAGTGGTGCCAGTCGATGAGCTTTGGTAGGGGCTCAGAGAAACTCGTTGGAACCTTTATCTCGGAGTAATCCCTAAAGTCACCCTTGTAGCGCCTCCTGAGGTCTTCGATGGTGTAGTTTTCCTCAAGCCACCTCTCCCACAGTCCCCCTGGCTTTGTTATTATCTCGTTGTAGTCGGTCAGGAAGGGCTGGAAGATTGTTTCCCAGTAGGAGGGCTCGTCGTCGATTGAGACGCTTATTATTGGCCCCCCGTTCGTGTATAGGTACTTCCTGATCACTGGAAAGACGGCGTTGTACCACTCCCCCACGGCCTCCAGATAAGTAGGGTGGAGATACGTTATCGGCGGGTAGTAGATGTCCCTAGGAAGCGGCCCGTTCGGCCCCTTGGCCAGTATCTCTGGGTGTCCATCTATCAGCCAGTCTGGAATGCCGCCGTTCCGCCACTCGCCGCAGATATAGGGGCCCGGGCGGATTATAACGTAAAAACCAAGCTCGTCTGCCAGTTCCAGGAACCCGACTAGATTTCTCTGTGGGTGAGTTTCACCTCTGAAATCAAAGCTTCCCTTCTCAGGTTCGTGCCAGTTCCAGGCTACGTAGGTATCAACCGTGTTGAGGCCCGCTTCCCTCATCTTGAGGAGCCTGTCTTTCCACGCATCGGCGGGGACCCTGAAGAACTGGAGTGTGCCTCCAGCTATCGTAACGGGTTCGCCGTCGATGACGTACCTCTTGCCGCTAAACTCAACCTTTCCCATTCCCATCACCACTTTACGACCTTACTGAGAAAGCGGGGCTGATCAGGGTTCAGGCCCCTCTTGATGGCTTTATAGTACGAGAGAAGCTGAATAATCGGAAGATGGAGGATTGGGGTGAGCAGTTCATCGACTTTGGGAAGATCGATGAAGTAGTCCGCTCCAGTATCTCCGTTGCCTATCGTCAGAACCCTAGCTCCCTGCCCCTGGAATTCCTTCGTAAGCTTCTCGTGCCAGTCGAAGGGTTCGTTAACCAGAAGGACAACTAGGGTTCCCTCGTCGGCAACCGACTTGAAGCCGTGCCTGACCTCGAAGGTCTGGTAAGCCTCGCTCCAGAAGAGTGCCATTTCCTTCATCTTAAGCATCGCTTCGAGGGCTATTGGGTAAAGGATACCCGATCCGAGGAATATGACGTTCCTGAAGTCAAACTCCCCAGTTATCTCCCGTATATAGCCCTCGTTCTTCAGGGCTTCCCTCGTCAGTTCTGAAGTCATTTCAGCATCGTAGGTTTCCAGACCGAAGGAGGCGTTGAGAAGCTGGAGGAAGGCAAAGTAGAAGGCCGTAAAAGAGTGGGTCATGACGACGCTCTCCTCGTGGGTGGGGACTATGAGGGCGTAGTCCGCTTTCCTCGACAGCGTGCTCTCGTAGGCTGTCAGGGCAAATTTCGGAACGTCCAAGGATTCAAGGGCCTTTACGGCCTCGGTCGTCTCTCCTGAGCGCGATATTGAAACCAAAAGCTCGGGCTTCCCAACAGGGTAGTACTCCCTCGAATAAAGAAGTTCGGAGCAGGGGAGGGCCACTCCCCTGCCCCCAAGGCGGGTGGTTGCCATGGCCAGCGGCTGCGACAGGAAGTGGGAACTGCCACAACCAGTGTAGACCACTTCTCTCGGTAACAGGAAGCCGCTATTGGTTACGAACTCCTCAAAGGCCCTCTGGGCTGTTTTTATCCCCTCGGGAGTTCTCTTAATTTCTCTAAGCGTTGCGTGCATTCACTCACCCCCGTGAAGGTGGCAGGCAACCCAGTGGTTCTTCTCAACTTCAACGACCTGGGGCCTAACTTTCCAGCACTTCTCGGTTGCAAAAGGGCAGCGGGGAGCGTAGTTACATCCCCCTATCTCGTAGACGCTCCTCTCCTCTTCCTCAGGCCGAATTTCACCCTTGAATTCCCATTTTACGTTGAGGTCGGGAACGCTTTCCAGAAGCATTCTGGTGTACGGGTGAAGCGGATTCTTGAAGACCCTCTCAGTGTCCCCAAACTCCACTAAACGCCCCCTATACATTATCAGGGTCGTATCGCTAATGTAGTAACCGAGGGCTAAATCGTGGGTTACAAAGAGAACTGAAGTGCCAAGTCTGTCCCTGACATCCCCCAGGAGGTTCAGAACGTCTATTCTCGTGCTCGCGTCGAGCATTGAAACGGCTTCATCCGCGACCAGAAGGGAAGGCTCGACTAGAAGGGCGCGGGCTATTAAAATGCGTTGGAGCTGACCGCCGCTGAACTGGTGGGGATACTTGCCAAGAACCTCATCGGGGTTGAGACCAACGTCCTCCAGAGCCTTTGCGATCAGCTCCTCCCTCTCCCCGTGACTTAGGTCCGGAAAGAACGAGTCAAAAATCATGTCAAAGGCTCTGTCAACTGGATAGACCGGGTTGAAACTCGCAAAGGGATCTTGGAATACAGCTTGTACCTGCTTGTAGTAGGACTTAAGCTGTTTCTTGTTAAATTTCATGATGTCCTCTCCTTTGAACAGAATCCTTCCAGATGTCGGGGGAAGGAGGCGAAGTATTATTCTTCCGATCGTGGTTTTTCCGCTGCCGCTTTCCCCCACGAGGGATATTATTTCACCCTCCCGGATGTTGAAGCTAACATCGTCAACGGCCTTGATCTGAAAACCACCGATGAATCCCGATGTAAACACCCGAGTTAAGTGTTCAACCCTGACGAGAGGCTCACTCATTTTTCTCACCTCCATAGAGATGGCAGGCCACTATGTGGTCATCACCAACACTGAATACCCCCGGTTCGACCCTTTGGCAGACCTCCATGGCGTAGGGACACCTCGGATAGAAGCGGCAGCCCTTTGGCGGGTTGAGGAGACTGATTGGCGTGCCCGGAATGCCCTTCAGCTTGGTCTGCTTGTAGTGCACGCCTATCTTTGGAAGGGCTTCAATGAGCATTGAAGTGTACGGGTGCGCTGGGGAATTGATGACTTCCTCCGTTGGACCGATTTCGGCCACCTTACCGGCGTAGAGGATCATGACCCTGTCAGCAATCTTATCCAGCAAAGCCAGGTCGTGGGTGACGAAGATTATGGATTTGACGATGCCCTCTTTCATAAAGTAGTGGAGGAGTTCGAGAACGACCCTCTGAGTTGTAACGTCAAGCGCTGAAGTAATCTCGTCGGCGATGAGCAAGTCGGGATTCATGAGGGTTGAGACTACCATAGTTGCCCTTTGCCTCATTCCACCGGACAGCTCCACTGGGTACATGTCCGCAACCTTATCACTGAGTTTGACCATCCTAAGCCTCTCCCTGAGGAGTTTCTCGACCTCCTCCCTGTCCTCTGCCCCGTGTTCCCTCGCGAGGTCCCAAACGATGTCCTTGATTTTTTTCGTCGGGTTTAGAGCGTTCATAGCATACTGCGGGATTATCGAGAGCTCAGTGTACTTTATTTTCCGTTCTTCTTCCTTGCTCAGCTTCATGAGGTCTCTTCCCTTGAAGATCGCCTCTCCTCCCATATGGATCATGGGGGGTTTTCTGAGGATAAGGGAGTGAACGAGGGTGGATTTGCCACACCCGCTCTCTCCAGCTATTCCAAAAACCTCGCCCTCCCTAACATCAAAGGAAACCCCATCAACGGCCTTGACGAAGCCCATTGGAGTCCTGTAGTAGATTTTAAGGTTCCTAACGTCAAGAATTGCCGTCATTCGCCACCCCTCCTGAGCCTTGGGTTGAACACTTCCTCCATTCCAAGGTTGATGAAGAACAGCGCCGTTATGATCAGGGTTATGATGAGTCCAGGAGGTATGAACCACCACCACTGGCCGAACTGAAGGGCGTTGTAGGCTATCGCCTTCTGGAGTATCGTTCCGAGGGATACCGTTGTCGTCGGTCCGAGGCCGATGAAGTCGAGGGTCGCACTGGCCAGTATGGCACCGCTGAACTGCAGTATCCCGGCCATGAAGACGTAGGATACCATGTTGGGCATTATCTCGCCGAAGATTATCCTGAGATCACCCTGGGCGCTCAGCTTCGCGAGGCTGACGAACTCCCTCTCCTTGAGCGAGAGGGTCTGCGCCCTAACGGCCCTGGCAACCCACGGCCATCCCGTTATTCCTATTATCAAGGCCTGGACCTCTGGACTTCTGGCGGAGAGGTAGGCGGCGATTAGGACGAGCAGGACTATAGAGGGTATAACGAGCATTATGTTGGTGAACATCATGAGCGTCTCATCGACCCAGCCACCCTTGTATCCCGCTATGAACCCGATGGTTATCCCAAGGATCGTTCCTATTATAGCCGCCAGGAAGGCCACCCAGAGGCTCGTTCTAAGGCCCGTGACCAGCTGGGCGTAAACGTCCTTCCCAAGGGCATCCGTACCTAGGAGGTGAGTGACTTCTACCCTGTTGCCGAGGTAAGTGATCAGCGTCTCGTTGCTCATGGGCGGGAGGACCTTGGTGGAGTACGTTGCCACTTTGATGCTCGTGTTCGGTACCCTTTCGTAGTACAGACCGTCGCCGCTGAAGGGCGTGAACAGACCCCCGACCAGCGAGAAAACGATGAAGAACATCAACACGCTGAAGCCGAACACGAACTTCTTGTTCCTGAACGCTATTTTAACCGTGTCAAGCCTGCCCCTTCTCGCCATTTTCAACCCTCCGTGTAGCTGGCCCTGACGCGCGGATCTATGAAGGCGTAGATTATGTCTATCAGAAAGTTAGCCAGGAGAACCGCTATGACCACCATTAGAAACGCCCCTTGGAGGAGGAAGTAGTCCTGGCTCAGGGCCGCGTTCATTATGAGAACGCCTATCCCAGGGTAGTTGAAGACTATCTCTGTCGCTATAGCTCCAGCAACCATGAGGCCCAGCTGGAGGGCCAGTCCGGTCACCTGGGGGAGTATTGCGTTCCTGTATGCGTGCTTAGTTAGGAGCCTCTCACTGCCGCCGAGGGCCTCAAGATAGCGGACGTAGTCGGCCTCAAGCTCGTAGATTATCATGTTCCTCATTCCTATGGCCCAGCTTCCGATCATGACCGTGAAGAGGCTGAGGAACGGCAGTATCCAGTGCTTCAAAAAGTCGCCAACAAAGCTCAGGGAAATCGAGGGTACGAGGCTTGGATCGTAGGCCCCCTGGTAGGGAAGCCATCCGAGCTCAACCCCCACAACGTACACCAGCAGCATGGCAAACCAGAAGTAGGGCATGCTCGCGAGGAAATAGAAAACGGGCATGGCGTACCTGTCATACATCTTATTTTTACCCGCAAGCGCACCAAGCCAGTTTCCGACCAGCCAGCTCAAAACGATCGCTGGCAGGAGGATTACAACATCATAGGGGAGGGCGTGCTTTATTATATCCGCGACTGGGGCACGGTAGAGTATGCTATAGCCCAGATCCCCGTGGAAGAGGCTCGACCAGAAGTTTAGGAACTGCTTCCAGAGAGGCTGATCGAGCCCGTAAAGCCTCTCATAGAACCGCACCAGAGCATCGTTAACACTGCCCCCGGTGCCTGCCTGGGCCATCATGCCCTCTATCGGGTTGCCGGGCATTAACCTGGGGAGCAGCCAGTTAAGCGTAACCGCAAACAGGAAGGTTATCAGGTACACGAAGGTTTTGCGCATGAGGTACTTCCTGAATCCACCAGAGGCCATGCAACTTCCCTCCATCGGTCGAGAGACAATAAAAAATGAGGAAAGACTCAGCGGCGTCTCCTCAGCAGCAACGGAATCACGGCCAGTCCCACCACGACCGCTGGGCCGCAGATTCCGCCGCCGTTGCTTGAGGATGTGGTGGAGCCCGAACCGGTGTTGGTCTTTTCGGATGTTGGGGTTTTGCTGGTGGTTGTCTCACTGGTCGTGGTTGTAGTTGTCGAAACCTCCTGAGCATTGGCGGGCTTGACGCCGAGGAGCGCAAGGGCGGTACCCCATGTGCCGTAGTTAGTCCAGAAGATCGGAACGCCATAGGGGTTCTTCTCGTTCGGCCAGTTGGTCCAGTACTCGGTGTTGGCCTCGTAGAAGAGCGTTGCCATGTAAACGGGAACCGCAGGAACGTCCTGGAGCCATATCTGGCAGAGCTGCTTTATGTACTGGGCCTCCTTGTTCTCATCCACGGTCTTTCCGAACTCCGCTAGAATCTGATCGACCTGTGGGTTCTCGTACTTTCCGTAGTTTGCACCGCCGTCCTTTGAGAGGAGCATGTTGAACACGGCGTAGGCGCTCGGCTGGAAGGTGCCTGACCAGTGGAGCGCAAGGTCGAAGTCACCGTTCTGGAGGCTCTTAACGAAGAAGTTAGTCCAGTCTCCCTTCTCTATCTCGACTTCAATTCCCACGGCCTTGAGCTGGTTGGCTATTATCTCACCCGCCTGGAGCCAGTCGTTACAACCTGCACAGGTGACAAATTTGAGCTTGAGCGGCTTGCCGTTGTACTCCCTTATTCCATCGCCGTCGGTGTCCTTGACACCAGCCTCATCGAGGAGCTTTATCGCCCCGGCAACATCACCGTACTTCCATCCGTACTGGCTGATGAGACCGTCGATACCAACCTTATCGCCCCATTTCTTGAGGAGACCTGGGCCGAAGGGAACCTCCTTCGGAAGGTCGCTTATCGGACCCTGGTTGACGATCTGATATGGGTTGATGGCCATCGCTATTGCCCTTCTAACCTTCGGGTTGTCGAGCGGAGCGTGCTTGGTGTTGAAGTACAGGAGAACGGGGGCAACGGGCGGGAAGTAGGGGTACTTGTCGAGCCAGCTCACGAGCTTGGGGTTCTTCTGCTTGGCCGAGACTATGTCGATGTAGTATGTACCGACGTCGAGGTCGCCCTTGATGAACATGTTCGCTGCCTGGTTGTTGTCGGTGACGTAGAGCTGGACGATGTACTTAGGTCCAGGCTTTCCAAATACCTTAACACCCCACCAGTCGTCGTTCCTCTCGAGGATGGCCTTCTCCTGGCCGACTACCTCCTTGAGCTTGTAGGCACCAGAACCGACGAGGTACTTCATCTCATCGCCGGTGAAGGTCATCTTGGGTATGTCCTCGGGGTTAATGTTCTCGAAAACGTGCTTCGGGACTATGAGCGCACCCTGTCCCCAGCCGAAGAACATCTGAAGCTGCCAGAGCTGGTAGTTGGGAGTTCCGTCGAAGATGAACTGAACCGTCCTGTCATCAACGACCTTTATCTCCTTGAGGCCAAGGTCGCCCCAGTTCCTAAGGCCGATCTTCTCATAGTATTCATAGGAGAACTTGACGTCTTCAGCAGTTAGGGGTTCGCCGTCCTGCCACTTCAGACCCGACCTAAGTTTAACCTCAAAGACGTTGTCGCCAACCCACTTGCCGCTTTCGGCAAGCCACGGCTTGAGCTCGCCGGTCATGAAGTTGAACATGAAAAGTGGCTCAAAGACGAGGCCGTCTATTCCAAGAACCGAACCTCCAGTGAAGGGGTTGGCGTTCGTTGGGGGTGCACTGTTGGCAGTGTAGAGGGTCTCGTTCCTCGGCAGGCTCTCTGCGGCCAGACCGTACCCAGCCTCGAAGAGGCCGAGAATGAAAATCGCCACGAGGGCAACCGCGGTAGCTTTCTTCATGGACACCACCACTTATAAGGTTGGTCAATTTTATATTTTTGGACATCTATATAAACTTATCTATTTTTGGGCATCTTAGCAATTATGTGGACAAAGCGCCAAGAAGTGGAGGGACGCCCACTATGAGCATTGCAATACTGATCCGTCCAGAAATACCAAGAGCTGTCAGATCCTACATATTGCGGTTACGAAAATTATAAAAGATGCCATGATTATAACCATCCAGGTGGAAGTATGAGGGAGTTTGCATGGGGCGTTGTCCAGTCGGCGTTTCAGTTTGAGATGGGAGATCCATTGAGGAGGTTTATAGACACTCGGACGGACTGGTGGCACTGGGTCCGCGATCCGCTCAACATAAAGAACGACCTCGTGAGCGGGCACCTGCCCGAGGACGGCATAAACAACTACGGCCTCTATGAGATAGACCATCAGCTTGCAAAGGATATGGGACTGAACGCCTATCAGATAACGGTTGAGTGGAGCAGAATCTTTCCGTGTCCGACTTATGGAGTTGAAGTGGACTTCGAGAGGGACTCGTACGGACTCATAAAAAGAGTGAAGATCACAAAGGAAACCCTCCACGAGCTTGAGGAAATCGCGAACGCAAAGGAAGTCGAGCACTACAGAGAGGTTCTCAAAAACCTAAAGGAACTCGGCTTTTCAACTTTCGTAACCCTAAACCACCAGACGCAGCCGATATGGCTCCACGATCCAATCCATGTGAGGGAAAACTTTGAAAAAGCAAGGGCTAAGGGATGGGTCGACGAGAGGGCCATCCTTGAGTTCGCCAAGTTCGCCGCTTTTGTTGCCTGGAAGCTTGGGGATCTAGTCGACTTCTGGGCAACCTTCGACGAGCCAATGGTTACGGTTGAGCTTGGCTACCTCGCTCCCTACGTCGGATGGCCGCCGGGGATACTTAACCCGAAGGCAGCTAAAGCAGTTATCATCAACCAGCTCGTTGGACACGCAAGGGCCTACGAGGCAGTTAAAACATTCTCAGACAAGCCCGTCGGAATAATACTCAACATAATCCCCGCTTACCCCCGCGACCCCAACGACCCCAAGGACGTGAAGGCCACAGAGAACTACGATCTCTTCCACAACAGGATATTCCTCGATGGAGTCAACGAAGGGAAGGTTGATCTTGATTTCGATGGGAACTATGTCAAAATCGATCACTTGAAGAGAAACGACTGGATCGGCAACAACTACTACACCAGGGAGGTCATTAGGTACACGGAACCCAAATACGAGGAGCTCCCGATAATAAACTTCGTGGGGACCGAAGGGTACGGTTACTCCTCGGAGCCTAACAGCGTCTCGAAGGACAACAACCCCACGAGCGACTTTGGCTGGGAGTGCTTCCCGCAAGGAATGTACGATTCGATAATGATAGGAAACGAATACGGGAAGCCGATATACATAACGGAGAACGGCATAGCCGATTCGAGAGATCTCCTAAGGCCGAGATATATAAAGGAGCATGTGGAGAAGATGTTCGAAGCAATTCAGGCTGGGGCCGATGTGAGGGGATACTTCCACTGGGCCCTGACCGACAACTACGAGTGGGCAATGGGTTTTAAAATCAAGTTCGGCCTCTATGAGGTTGATCCAATAAGCAAGCAGAGAATACCCCGCCCCAGAAGCGTGGAAACATACAAAAAGATAGTGCGGGAGGGATTACCTTGAAGACCATCGCCGTTGACGAGAACACCTGGAAGAAGATAAAGCTCCTGAAGGACAAGCTCGACGCCAAGTCCTACGACGAGGTTCTCCAAAGGCTCATAGAGACCTGGCATCTAGTTGAGCTCGACAAAAAGGTCGAGAAGATCATAGTTGAAGACGACGAGGCAGATGTACTCTTGAGGGTCATCAAGGAGAGGGATAAGAAATGACCCTGCCCGACAGCATACTCTTCGATGCGACGGCACTGATAAAAATGCATACAGCTAGCAGGAGGCGGCTTTTGGAGGTCACGCTGGCAAAGTTCAACGTCTTCGTTCCGATAATCTCAGTTTACAAGTACTTAGTCTCCAAAGCCTACATAAACCGCAACGTTGAGGACGAGTTCAGAATCCTCAACGAAATATACACAATCCTCCCCCTCACGGAGGAGATAGTACTCCACGGGGCAAAGATCGAGGCAAAGCTCCTCAAAAAGGGTCTAAGGCTGGACGTTGACGACATCCTCACAGGGACGTTTGCCATAAAGCACAGGATGCTGTTAGTGACGGCGGATCCAGAGAGGTACAGGGCGTTGACCGAGTTTGGACTGGACGTTATGGAGCTCGACCACTTCCTAAGAGAGGTGGAGAGGATAGTGGCCTCCAGCCTGTCTTAGGACCGAAGGCCGCCAGAAACATCAGATAACGTGCGCAAACGGACATATGTGCAGGAAGATGCCAGGAACGAACCTTATTCCTTCTGCATACCTGTGTCCACTCATTTTTCCATAGTACAAAGCTATCGTTCTCAAGTAGGGCTCCCAAAGCTCCCACACATCCTCCGGGAACTGGCTCTCGTGTGTCCTAACGGCCCTGAGCTTAACCTCCATGACATCACTTATATCAACGAAGTAGTTGGGTTTGTGGGTGTAGTAGAAGCCAACGGCCTGTATGCTGTGGGGGTCAAGACCCGCGATTAAGTCGGAGCGGTTGAAGTTCGGAAGGCCCGCGAAGCTGACAGCTTCAATTCCGAGAAAACCTGCATGCCTGTGATCAGGGTGGCCCTCGTAGGGAAGCCACGGGTCTGGCATCAAAACGATCCCGGGCCTTTCCTTTCTTATCACGGTAACTATCTCCTTTCTGACCTCCCGCGTGTAGGGAAGCTCCGTGTCGCCAAAGTCAAGGGCATGTATCTTCTTAACTCCAAGGATCTCGGCGCTCTTCTTCTCTTCCTCAAGTCTCCTAAGGGCCAGCTCGTGCCCGGAGACTTCTCCATCGGTTGTTCCCATTGAGCCGTCTGTGAGGAGGAGATAGACGACATCTATTCCCGAATCGGTGAGCTTCTTTATCGTGCCTCCGAGCCCGATGGCACAGTCGTCCGGATGCGGCTCTATGCAGAGGACTTTTTTCACGTCATTAAAGGGCTCGTTGATCTTGAAGTCGAGTTTGCTCAGCAGAGCAGAGAAAGCTTCGTCAAAATTGTTGAACTCCTCAAACACCATAACCGACACCCCACACTCCAGAGCCTCGGGTTTTATATAATTTCATGATTTTATAACCTTTTTGGAGTGTTAAATATGCCGCTGTTTGGCCCCAATTCTGACGCCATAAAGGCTATCTAAGCCGGGATATCGATAATATATAAAACGCCATAAATGTAATTTTGAAAACATTTATAAGCATGGAAGTTCATGTAAAATATGCAACATCTCCCAAAACATTCAAAGCTCAAGGGGTGTTGTGTGTGAAGAAGATTTGGACTTCAATAGTTTTGACCGCAGTGCTCCTGCTGTCCCTGGTCCAGGTGGGCACTTTCCCCTGGGCTTCAGCGGCGGAGAGCGTAAGCCTGAGCGGGAGCGCTATAGCATGGGACGTTGTGAACCTGACTTGGAGCCCGTACAGCAGCGCCAAGGCGTACGAGGTGTACAGGAGCACGGATCCCTCCAACCTGTTCTCACCGAACAACCTGCTGGTGGTCGTTAACTGGAGCAGCTATCCGAAATATGAGCCAGGGAAGACATACAACCAGGGCGATGTCGTTGAGTACAACGGGAAGATATGGCGCGTTAAGTACTGGACCCAGAGCGTTCCAGGAAGCGACGACTCCTGGGAGCTCGTAGGGGATGTTGTCCCAACCACAAGCTACCTCGACCAGTATCACCTGAAGGCAAACACAACCTACTACTACGGGGTCGTCCCGGTTCTCGCCGATGGAAGCAGGGGAAGTCCCTCGAACGTTCTAGCTGTAACGACTCCCCTCGAACCTTACAGGGTCATAGTCTACTACATCTCCTGGGGAAGGTACGCGAGGAAGTTCTACGTGAGCGACATCCCCTGGGAGAAGGTTACCCACGTCAACTACGCCTTCCTCGACCTCAAGGAGGATGGAACCGTTGCCTTCTACGATACCTACGCTGATCCTCTCAACCTCGAGGCCATGAAGGAGTACAAGAGGAAGTATCCAGCCATCAAGGTTCTCATCTCAGTCGGCGGATGGACTCTCAGCAAGTACTTCTCGGTGGTCGCCGCAGACCCGGCCAAGAGACAGCGCTTCGCCGAGACTGCCATAGAGATCCTCAGAAAGTACAACCTCGACGGAATTGATATCGACTGGGAGTACCCGGGCGGCGGAGGTATGGAGGGCAACTACGAGAGTCCCGACGACGGTAAGAACTTCGTTCTTCTCCTCAAGGATTTGAGGGAGGCCCTCGACAAGGCCGCAAAAGAGGACCACAAGGACTACCTCCTAACGGCCGCAACGCCGGCCGACCCGGTTAAGGCTGGCAGGATAGATTGGGTGGAGGCGAGCAAGTACCTCGATTCAATCAACATCATGACCTACGACTACCACGGCGCCTGGGAGAGCATAACCGGCCACCTTGCCCCACTCTACTGCGATCCAAACGCGCCATACACCGATGAGAACGTCAAGTACCACTTCTGCGTCAACTACACCGTCCAGTGGTACATCCAGCACGTTCCCGATAAGACCAAGATAACCGTCGGCCTGCCCTTCTACAGCAGGAGCTTTGCCAACGTCCCGCCCGAGAACAACGGCCTCTACCAGCCCTTCAGCGGCACTCCAGCTGGAACTTGGGGGCCGGCCTACGAGACCTACGGAGTTATGGACTACTGGGACGTTGCCGAGAAGAACCAGAGCAGCGAGTACGAGTACCACTGGGATCCGATAGCCCAGGTGGCCTGGCTCTACTCCCCGAGCAAGAGGATATTCATAACCTTCGACGATCCCAAGGCGATAGGAATAAAGGTCGACTACATGCTGAAGAACGGCCTCGGCGGAGTGATGATATGGGAGATTACAGCCGACAGGAAGCCCGGAACCAACGACCACCCGCTTCTCGATACTGTTCTCCAGCACCTCGGCGAGAAGCCGCCGGCGTGGATTCCAGACACCTACTACATCGGCTCGAACATCCCGAGCAACCTAACCGTTCCAGAGCCGACGCCACTGCCGCCGAGCAACGAGACAACCCCTGGGGACAATCAGACCAATCCAAACCCATCCCCTGGTAACGAAACCTCTCCGGGCAATGAAACCACCCCATCCGACAACCAGACCACGCCAAATCCAAGCCCCGGAAACGAAACCACGCCCTCGGACAACCAGACGACCCCATCCACCGGAGATCTGGTCAACCCAGGTTCGTTGAGCGTCAAAGTGACCGACTGGGGCAACACTGAATACGATGTCACCCTCAACCTCGGTGGAACCTACGACTGGGTGGTCACGGTCAAACTCAAGGAGGGTTCAACGGTTTCAAGCGTCTGGAGTGCAAACAAGGCCGAGGAAGGTGGTTACGTTGTCTTCACGCCCTCAGCGGACTGGAACAAGGGGCCAACCGCAACCTTTGGCTTTATCGCTACTGGCAGTGAACCCGCTGAAGTGATCTACCTCTATGTCAACGGCCAGCTCTGGGATGCCTGGCCCTCAAACGCCCACCAACCAGAGGAAAACCAAACGGCTCCGAGCCCATCAACGGGTAACGAAACCACGCCATCAGAGAACCAGACCACACCAAATCCAAGCCCCAGCAACGAGACGACTCCCACACCCTCCCCCGGAAACGAGACCGCACCCTCAGAGAACCAGACAACTCCGTCCACGGGAGATCTAGTCAAGCCGGATGCATTCAGCGTTAAAATCCAGGACTGGGGAAGCACGGAGTACGATGTGACTTTAAACCTCGGTGGAACTTACGACTGGGTCGTTAAAGTCAAGCTCAAGGACGGATCAGCCGTCTCAAGCGTCTGGAGCGCTAACAAGGCCGAGGAAGGTGGTTACGTCGTATTCACACCGGCAAGCTGGAACAAGGGGCCGACGGCAACCTTCGGCTTCATCGCCACTGGCAGCGAGCCCGTTGAGGCCATGTACCTCTACGTAAACGATCAGCTCTGGGACGTCTGGCCAGAAACCGCATCAGCCCCGGGCAACGAGAGTACTCCATCCGACAACCAGACCAACCCGAATCCATCACCGGGCAACGAAACCAATCCAAATCCCAGCCCAGGAAACGAGACGGGCCCGTACGTTCCAGCAGGCCCAGGTCTTCCCGAGCACTTCTTCGCCCCATACATCGACATGAGCCTCGGCATACACAAGCCGCTCGTTGAGTACTACAACCTCACGGGAACACCGTACTTCACACTCGCCTTCGTCCTCTACAGTTCAGTCTACAACGGGCCGGCCTGGGCTGGAAGCATTCCCCTGGATGCCTTCGTTGATGAGGTAAAAGAGCTCAGGGAAGCCGGGGGAGACGTTATTATAGCCTTCGGAGGCGCAGTTGGTCCCTACCTCTGCCAGCAGGCAAAAACTCCAGAGCAGCTCGCTCAGTGGTACATTCAGGTCATAGATACCTACAACGCCACATACCTCGATTTTGACATCGAGGCAGGTGTAGACGCCGACAAACTGGCGGATGCTCTCCTGATTCTCCAGAAGGAGAGACCCAGCGTTAGGATAAGCTTTACCCTCCCAAGCGACCCTGGTGCAGGCTTAGTCGGATCAGGATACTCCATAATTCAGACGATGGTGCAGAAGGGAGTTGTAATAGACCGGGTCAACCCGATGACGATGGACTACTACTGGACGCCAGCGAACGCTGACAACGCCATAAGCGTGGCCGAGCACGTTTTTAAACAGCTCAAGCAGATCTATCCTGACAAGAGCGACGACGAGATATGGGGCATGATCGGCCTGACCCCAATGATAGGAACCAACGATGACAAGAGCGTCTTCTCGCTCCAGGATGCAGAAAAGCTCGTCGACTGGGCTATACAGTACAGAATACGCTCACTTGCCTTCTGGAGCGTTGACAGAGATCACCCAGGGCCGACAGGAGAGGTCTCACCAATCCACAGGGGAACCAGCGACCCCGATTGGGCCTTCAGCCACGCCTTCCTGAGGTTCATGAAGGCATTCCAGCCGGTTGCCAGCACGGCTCAGGTGGCAGTTGCAGTTCCAGTTTGACCCCTCTCTTCTCCTCTTTTGTCCATAATGAAATTGGAGAAACAGCTAAGGAAGCGGAATCCTTTCCACCTCAAGTCTGTCCCACGTCGGGTATTCTTCCACGATGAAGAACTTCACATCGCCTTCTACCGCATCGGCAAGCTCAACGGCGACCTCTTCAGGCATCTCTATCCTGCCCTTCTCGCGGTTGATGTGGAGCCACTCACTTGGAACCTCCGCTTCCTCAACGAGGAACTCGTAGAGCTCGTCAAGGTCGTCGTATTCCGCTATGCCGAAGCGGAGCGTTCCCTCTTCCGTTACCTCCATGTAGGGCCTTGCCACGTTCCTCGCCATCCTCCTCAGCCTGTTCTTCAGCTGGACTGCATCCTTCAGCTTCGCCGTGCAGAGGTGGTAGCTCAGGGAGGTGTTCTCCTCACCCCACTCCAGGAATTCAAGGCCAAGCTCGAGCGAGCCCTTTATGGCGGAGCTCTCGTCGCTGACTGGCTGGAAGCCCATGTCAAGGAGCGTTTTAAGCGTCATCTCGCTGAACTCGAGCTCGTTCACGTTCAGGAACTTAGCGCCGTGCTTGTCTAAAAACTTCGCGTACCACTTCATTCTGTCAAGCTGTCCTGGAATCGAGGGAATCTCCCCTCCAACGTCCCAGTCGAAGTCGAAGGCCTTCCGTATGTTCTCTATCTCGATTTTGAAGAGCTTTGAGTTTGGGTTGAATAAATCTGGGTGGAACCTTATTTCGTCCAGTCCGGCATCGTAGAGCTTCGAGAGGGCCTTTTCGGTTGCGAGCGCTCCAGTGGTGTAGAGGTGGATGTGGAAGTCCTTCCCAAAGTTCTCCTTCAGCGTTCTTATGTACTCGACCGCCCTCTCAAGCCTCGCCAGAGGGTCTCCTCCCGTAATTCCAGCACCTTTGGCTTCCTGAATTCTCGCTTCCTCAATGACGTCATCAACATTCTTAACAGGTCTCTCGTTGGCGTAGACAACGTCCCCCCTTCTCCAGGGGCTCAGAGGGCAGTAGAAGCAGTCCCTCGGACAGGCACCTGTGGTGAAGAGGACTAACTTTTCACCCCTAACGCAGAGCTGACAGCCCTTGGGGAGCTCTCTCACAGCGTATGAAAAGTAAGGCGTCTCCCTGACCAACCATCTCACCTCGCAAGCCCAGGTAGGAGGAGGGCTTAAAAAGGTTGGTGAACAAATCCGTGAAGGTGTTGGGATGAGGGAGAAGCCGAAGTACCTGCCGCCGACGCTCAGGGACAAGAACAGATACATAGCGTTCCAGGTTATTGGGGAGAGGCCCTTCAAGAAGGACGAAATAAAGAAAGCGGTCTGGGAGGCCAGCCTCTCCGCCCTGGGGTACCTCGGCTCGGCGAGGGCAAAGCCATGGTTCATCAAGTTCGACGAGAAAAGCCAGACTGGAATAGTTAGGGTTGACAGGAAGCACGTTGAAGAGCTCCACTTTGCACTGACCATGCTCACAGAGATAAACGGCTCAAAGGTCATCTTCAGAACTTTAGGCGTTTCGGGGACGATAAAAAGATTAAAGAGGAAGTTCTTAGCCGAGTACGGGTGGCGCTAGCGGAGGAAGGGAATAGCCTTGTCCACAGCGTTCTGATATACCCTCAAGTACCTCCTGCAGGCCTTCTCCCACGTGAAGTCCTCTCTTGCCCTCCTCTTCCCGTTCTCCCTGAGCCTCTTCAGGGTTTCCTCATCGAGTTCAGATGCACGGATTATCGTTCTCGCGAGGGCAAATGCATCCCTCGGCGGAACGAGAAGCCCCGTCGCCCTCTCTGGGTCGGCGTCGAGGTCAATGACTGTGTCTTTGATGCCCCCCACTGCACTGCCTATCGGAATTGCACCCAGACACATTGCCTCGAGCTGGACGAGACCAAAGGGCTCAAAGTAGGACGGGATTACCACGAAGTCAACCGAACCGTAGAGCTCCCTAACAGTCTCCCTCGACAGGAGCTCGGTTATCACTTTCACGTTCTCCGGGAAGCGCCGCTCGGTTTCTCTGGCCCAGCTTTCAAGCCCTGGATCGCCTTTGCCCACTATCAAGAAGCGAAGGCTTTTAAATGCTGGGTCGGTTGATAGAAGCTCGATTGTCCGAAGGAGAGTGTCAACTCCCTTCTGGGCCCTGTCGAAGCGCCCTATGAACATGAACGCCTTTCCATCAGAGAGTCCGAAGCGCTGGAGGATTCTCTTCCTTCTCTCCTCCCTCGGCAAATCCTTGCCCTCAAGGAACTCCTCGTCCCAGTAGGAGCAGTCAATACCGTTGAAGACGTGGGTTACCTTGCCGTCGAAGTTCCTGAAAAAGCCCCACTCCTCCCACAGGTAGCTCCTGCTGACGGTAGTTACCGCATCCGCTATGTAGCCAGCTGTGTGTTCGGGGTCGAGGTCGGGGAACGGCGCCAGCTCGCCGAGGTTGGCCTCGTGGAAGTAGCTTGCGGGGACTTTTGCCCTGTTGAGCCTGTGGACTGTGAAAACCGCCCTAACCCCGAAGTACTTCTTCAGAAGGCCCAGGGCAAAGACGGTGTGCCAGTCGTGGGCATGGACTACATCGGGCTTGAACTCGCCGATGAGGATGTTCATGAGCCCTGCGCTGGCCTTCCCGAAGAGGACGGCCTTCTTGAGCAGATCTTCCCAGCCCGGATAAACATCCAAATCCAGGTAACTCCCACCGAGGGAATAAACGATTACGCCGTTCTGTTCCCGCTTTCTGACTTTCACTTCAACTTCCCTACCCTCAAGGAGAACCCTGAAAGAAGCAAGCTCTTCGCCGAGCTTCCTTCCGTGGTCTGGCGTGAATACCACGACCTCGTTTCCAAGCCCAGCGAGGCCCTCCCCAATGCTCGTTAGGGCCTCAGCGAGACCACCGACCTTTACGGGGAGGTATTCAAAGCCGAGCATTAGAATTCTCATTTTTCTTCACCAGCCATAGGTTGAAGTTTAGAAATTAAAAATGATGGGTCACTCAAGGAGGATGAACTTCTCCCCCTCGACGTCCTCAAAGTAGCTGCCGATGCCGCCGACCTTCAGCTGCTTGCCGTTGTACTTGAAGGTAACGTTTGCCGTAAGGGGCGTGTACTCGTAGTCAACGATTTCTCCATCCAGGGTCACGGGCTCCTTGGTGTCTATGAGCTTTCCGACTATCTCGGCTTTTCTCGGGAGGCCTGCAAACTTGAGAACGGTTATCAGGGTTCTGATGTTTACCAGCGAGACCGGCTTCTGGAGCCTCTCGTAGGCGAGTGGTTTTATGACCTCGCTGTTGTCGAAGTATATCGTGTAGAACCAGTGCATATAGTTCTGGATTATCCTCGGGCTTTTTGCCCAGAAGGAGTAGAACTTCTCCCTCCTCCTGTCCTTGGGCAGGGCACCGAAGAAGAGGGCGTAGTCGATGTCGCCGATTATCCAGCTCGCCATGAGCCAGGGTGCTCCGCCGCTTCTGGCGAGGATTATGTTGTCGCCCTTGAGCCAGTTCGGTATCTCGTCTCCGAAGTTGCTTATGATTACGAAGATTACGTCCTTGCGGTTCTTTATCTCGCCCTGGAGGAGCTTCAGAAACTCGAAGGGCGTGTTTATCAGAACCTCGTGCTTTGCAGTCCTTATGACGTGCTCGGCCCTCTCAAGCGTGTTGTCAAAGCCCTGTATCGTCCAAATCTCCGGGAGTTCCTCACCGTGAGCCTCACGGTAGAGGTCGAGGAAAGCCTTTTTGAGAGCCTCAATGTCCTCGATGAGTTCCTCCTTAATCCTTTCAAGCACGACTTCGGGGTTCACTGGCTTATAGAGCCTCGGAGTGCCCTGCATGACATCAACGAAGCCCTTCCTGTGGAGGGAGCTTAGAACGTCATAAACTCTCGTGTGCGGAATCCCGCTCTCCTTCGTTATGTCAGTTGCCTTGCTTGGCCCGAGCTTGAGGAGAGTTATGTAGGCAAGGCTCTCGTACTTGGTGAGGCCGAGCCTCTGGAGCTTTTCAATTATCTCGTCTTCCCTCATGGCTTAACCCCCAAAGACATTTAAGTTCACTGGCATCAGTTTAATCATCACCAGTGATACAAGGTGGTATGAGTGTATAAGGTTTTCGGGTTTGAAGAAAACTTCATCCACGGCAGAGTGGCGAGGGTCGAGTTCTCCCTTCCAGACGCCGGAAGGTGGGACTACGCATACCTTCTGGGTAACTTTAACGCCTTCAACGAGGGCTCCTTCAGGATGAAGCACGAGGATAAGAGGTGGAGAATCGAAATCAAGCTCCCGGAGGGCCTCTGGAGGTACGCCTTCTCCGCTGGCGGGGAGTTCCTTCTTGACCCCGAGAATCCAGAGAAGGAGCTCTATCGGAGGCCTTCATACAAGTTCGAGAGGGAAGTGAGCTTGGCTAAAATAGCGGGCAATGATATGGTTTTTCACAGGCCCGCCCTTCTCTATCTCTATTCCTTTGGGGACAGGACTCACGTCCTCTTGAGGAGTAAAAAGGGCAAAGTGGATGCAGCTTATTTGGTGACAGACGATACGCACGTTAAAATGCGGAAGAAGGCAGATGGGGAAGTTTTTGAGTACTACGAGGCGGTTTTACAGAAAACCGAAAAACTGAGATACTCCTTCGAGGTCTTCCTCAAAGAGGGAAAAAGCCTAACCCTCGGCCCATTTGAGGCGGCACCATTCAGGCTTGACGCTCCCTCGTGGGTTCTCGATAGAGTCTTTTACCAGATAATGCCCGACAGGTTTGCCAAAGGCAGGGATCATGAACCCCCTTTTCTCAGCTGGGAATACTACGGTGGCGATCTCTGGGGCATCGTTGAAAAGATCGACCACCTTGAGGAACTCGGCGTCAACGCCCTCTATTTAACGCCAATCTTCGAATCCATGACGTACCACGGCTATGACATAACCGACTACCTCAGAGTCGCGGAGAGGCTTGGTGGGGAAGAAGCGTTTCGGGAGCTCGTGAAGGCCCTCAAAAGCAGGGACATCAAGCTTGTACTCGACGGCGTTTTCCACCACACCAGCTTTTTCCACCCCTTCTTCAGGGACGTTGTGGAGAGAGGAGAAGAAAGCGAATACGCCGACTTCTACCGCGTTAAGGGGTTCCCTGTCGTTTCAGAGGAGTTCATAAGAGTTCTCAAATCGGACCTTCCGCCGATGGAAAAGTATCAGACGCTCAAGAAGATGGGCTGGAACTACGAGTCCTTCTTTTCCGTCTGGGTAATGCCGAGGCTCAACCACGACAGCCCGAAAGTCAGGGAGTTCGTTGCAAGGGTTATGAACTACTGGCTTGAGAAGGGGGCGGACGGCTGGAGGCTCGACGTTGCCCACGGCGTTCCACCAGGGTTCTGGAGGGAAGTTCGAGAAGGGCTTCCGGACGATGCATACCTGTTCGGTGAAGTTATGGACGACCCGAGGCTCTACCTCTTCGACGTCTTCCACGGCGTTATGAACTATCCCCTATACGACCTCCTTCTAAGGTTCTTTGCCTTTGGAGAAATCGGCGCTACCGAGTTCATCAACGGGCTTGAGCTACTAAGTGCGCACCTCGGCCCGGCGGAGTACTTCACCTACAACTTCCTCGACAACCACGACACGGAGAGGTTCATAGACCTGGCCGGCAAGGAGAGGTATCTCTGTGCCCTCACGTTTTTGATGACGTACAAGGGCATTCCGGCTATCTTTTACGGCGACGAAATCGGCCTGAGGGGTTCAGGCGAAGGTATGTCGGCAGGGAGGACACCGATGTCCTGGGATGAGGAAAAGTGGGATTTCCAGATACTCCGGCAGACCATGAAGCTGATAGAACTGAGGCGCTCTCTGAAGTCGCTTCAGGTGGGGAGCTTCAGGGTCATCGGGGCTGGAGAGAAATGGTTCGTGTATGAAAGAAAAGCTGGATCTGAGCGGGTTTTGGTCGGAATAAACTGTTCCTGGAACGATGTAGAGACCCCAGTGCCTTCTAACGGGAGCAACGAACAGATAAAAATCCCCGCTTTCTCTTCAATCATCAGAGTGAAAGACAGCATGAATGTACACATCGGTTCAGACCTGCAGGAATGAGCCAGGAAGCGCAAGGTATATATATCACCCACGATGATACTCAAATGCAACGAGATAACTAGGTGATAAACAATGAGAAAAGGCATCTTTGCCCTCCTCCTTGTGGGGGTTCTGTTCCTGGGTGTCGTGGCCAGCGGCTGCATAGGCGGTGGGGAAACGACGACTACCCCAAGCACCAGCCAGAGTCAGACGACCTCGTCTCCAACAGAGACCACTTCCCCGACCGAGACCACTACTACCTCACCCACCGAGACCACCACCGCTCCTACTGTTGAGTGCGGAAGCGGCAAGGTTGTTATCTGGCACAATATGCAGCCGAACGAGCTTGAGGTCTTCCAGAGCATAGCAGAAGAGTACATGGCCGAATGCCCGAACGTTGAAATAACCTTCGAGCAGAAGCCTAACCTCGAAGACGCCCTCAAGGCAGCCATCCCAAGCGGACAAGGCCCAGACCTCTTCATCTGGGCCCATGACTGGATTGGAAAGTTCGCCGACGCAGGCCTTCTCGAGCCGATTGATGATTACGTAACCGATGACATCCTGAAGGACTTCGCCCCGATGGCGGTCGATGCCATGCAGTACAAGGGGCACTACTACGCAATGCCCTTCGCGGCTGAGACCGTGGCAATAATCTACAACAAGAAGATGGCCCAGGACCCACCAAAGACCTTCGACGAAATGAAAGCCATAATGGAGAAGTACTACGACCCAGACAACGAAAAGTACGGAATCGCCTGGCCAATCAACGCCTACTTCATCTCAGGTATCGCCCAAGCCTTCGGAGGATACTACTTCGACGATGCCACAGAACAGCCCGGCCTTGACAAGCCCGAGACCATAGAGGGTTTCAAGTTCTTCTTCACCCAGATATGGCCGTACATGGCCCCGACTGCCGACTACAACACCCAGCAGAGCATCTTCCTTGAGGGCAGGGCGCCGATGATGGTTAACGGCCCATGGAGCATTAACGACGTTAAAAAGGCTGGAATCGACTTCGGTGTTGTTCCACTCCCGCCGATCACCAAGGACGGCAAGGAGTACTGGCCGAGGCCCTACGGTGGTGTAAAGGACATCTACTTTGCGGCAGGCCTGAAGAACAAGGACGCCGCCTGGAAGTTCGTCAAGTGGTTCACCACCAGCCCAGAAGTCATCAAGGAGCTCTCACTCCAGCTCGGTTACATTCCAGTCCTCAAGCCAGTCCTTGAAGACCCGGACATCAAGGCTGATCCGGTCATCTACGGCTTCGGTCAGGCGGTTCAGCACGCTTACCTGATGCCCAAGAGCCCGAAGATGGGCGCAGTCTGGGGCGGCGTTGACGGTGCAATAACCGAGATACTCCAGGACCCGGCCAACGCCGACTTCGAGGCCATCCTCAAGAAGTACCAGGAGAAAATACTCCAGGACATGGGCTCAAGCTGAGCCGCTTTCTCTTTTTATTACCTTATGGAGGTGCTGAAATGAAGAAGACGACCGCTGCTGCACTGATGCTCATACTGCCCGGAATGGCCGCGTTCCTGTTCTTCAACCTCTGGCCGATAGTCTACTCGATTTATTTAGCTTTCACGAACGCCCAGCTTGGAAACTTCCCCATCTACAACCCCCAGAGCGCAGTTGAACCCATGCATTTCGTAGGCCTAGAAAACTTCAAGTGGGCGCTCTCGGACGACAAGTTCATCAACGCCTTCAAGTGGACGTGGATATTCGTATTCACGAGCGTCACACTGAAGGCCCTCGCAGGCCTATTCCTCAGCCTGCTCTACAACAGCAAGTACGTAAAGGGCAAGGCCATCTACAGGTCGCTCCTCATAATCCCCTGGGCGCTGCCGCTCCTCTTCTCGGTAACCGTGTGGAAGTTCATGTTTGATCCCGTTTTTGGCCCGATTAACCTTGTGCTCAAATCAATCGGCATTACCGGGCCCGACTGGGTGAACAACCCAACCTGGGGCTTCGTGGCCCTCAACATAATCGAGGTCTGGCTGGCCTATCCGTTTATGATGACCGTAATAACCGCCGCACTCCAGTCAGTTCCAGACACGTTAATCGAGGCGGCCATCATAGACGGAGCAAACTACTGGCAGAGAATTTGGAACGTCGTCGTCCCAATAGTTGGAAAGCCGATAGCCTTCGCGACCATACTCACGAGCGCCGCGAGCTTCCAGTACTTCATGGTGCCGTACATCTACAACGCGGGCCTCTTCGAGGACAGGTTCCTTCTGCTCTACGGCTTCAGGAAGGCATTCGGCGCCAGTCCGCACTACGGCAGGGCCGCGGCGATAATGGTGATAGCCACGCTAATCCTGGCGGTCTACATGTACGTGAACGTTAGGATAACCAGACTCCAGGAGGGTGCCAAGGGATGATGGGCCGTAAGAGATCCGAGATGCTCAAAAGCTTCGTCCTGACGTTGCTGGCTATCTTCATAATGTTCATAATCCTCTTCCCAGTGTACTACATCTTCACAGTCTCAATAAGCCCAAAATCAACGCTCGCAACGACCGAGCTGGAGCTCATACCAAAGCAGGTCACCCTGGATTCGTACAGAGAAGTCCTCTTTGGATTCTCCGGCGACAGGTTGATGGAGGACTTTGAAGGAAGGATAACCGGAAAGGGAACAATTCAGAACGGCAAGCTCTACGTAACAGACGGCACCTTAATCGGAACTGTAAAATACGGGCCTTTCACGGGCTTGAAGTTTGAGATTCCAGTTTCCAGGGCAACTTTCACCGTCAACAGCGGCTCCGGCAGTGGGGACTTCAGTGGAAATGTTAAAGGCACGATAATCCTGACGAGGATCAACGACGACGGAACTATAGGCTTTGGAATAGTCAGGAACGTCACACTCACAGAGGGGACGATTAACGGAGTAAAGGTCAGCGGACAGATGGACGGGTACATTAGAGCGAGGGACACCGGAAAAGCAGAATTCACTGCCCTGGGCAAGTTCGTGAACTCCAACTTCTTCAAGTACCTGAAGAACAGCCTCATCCTGGCGACCCTTACGGTAGTACTGGCACTGATCTTCGTCGTCCCGGCGGCCTACGCCTTTTCAAGGCTCCAGTTCTTCGGCAGGGAGCACATACTCTACTTCTACCTGATGTTCACGCAGGTCTCGGGCGGTCTCGGGATAGCGGGACTTATAGCCCTCTACGGAATGCTCGTCAAGCTCGGCCTCTACGGCAAGCTTCCGGTGCTGGCCTTCATCTACGCCGCAGGAAGCGTACCCTTCAATACATGGCTCCTCAAGGGATACATAGACTCGATAAGCCCTGACTTCGATGAAGCAGCACTCGTTGACGGTGCAAACTACTTCCAGATAATCAGGCACGTGCTCCTTCCAATGGCGCTCCCGGGAATAGCGACGGTGGCAGTCTTTGCGTTCATCGGCGGATGGACGGAGTTCATCCTCGCAAGCCTCCTCCTGGGTCAGGAAAGCCAGCCGCTGGCGGTGTGGATATACTCACTCCTGGGTGGAATCGGCAGGGGAATTGACTGGAGCTACTTCGCTGCTGCGGCGCTGCTGTTCGCCCTGCCCGTGTTCGTGATGTTTATCCTCGCCCAGAACTACATAAGGAGCGGCCTCACGGTTGGAGGCCTTAAAGAGTGAGGTGATAAGATGAAGAAGCTGGTTTCCCTTTTCCTTACCATTTTGGTGCTTGGAAGTATAATAGGAGCGAACGCCAAGTTCGCGCTGGCGGAAGAACCAAAGCCGCTGAACGTCATAATAGTCTGGCACCAGCACCAGCCCTACTACTACGACCCGATCCAAGATGTCTACACGAGGCCATGGGTCAGGCTCCACGCTGCCAACAACTACTGGAAGATGGCCCACTACCTAAGCGAATATCCCGATGTGCACGTTGCAATCGACCTTTCGGGTTCACTCATAGCCCAGCTCGCTGATTATATGAACGGGAAGAAAGACACACACCAGATAATCACCGAGAAAATAGCCAACGGGGAGCCCCTGACCGTCGAAGACAAGTGGTTCATGCTCCAGGCTCCTGGAGGGTTCTTCGACCACACTATACCCTGGAACGGTGAACCCGTAACTGACCAGAACGGGAACCCGATAAGGGACTTCTGGGACAGGTACACAGAGCTGAAGAACAAGATGATGAACGCTAAGGCCAAGTACGCCAACCTTCCGCTGGAGGAGCAGAAGGTTGCTGTAACAAACGAGTTCACCGAGCAGGACTACATCGACCTGGCCGTCCTCTTCAACCTCGCCTGGATAGACTACGACTACATAATGAACACTCCCGAGCTCAAGGCCCTCTACGAGAAGGTTGACGAAGGTGGCTACACGAGGGACGACGTTAAGACCGTCCTCAACGCTCAGCTCTGGCTTCTCAACCACACATTCGAGGAGCACGAGAAGATCAACTACCTCCTCGGCAACGGGAACGTTGAGGTCACCGTCGTCCCCTACGCCCACCCGATAGGGCCGATACTCAACGACTTCGGATGGGAGAGCGACTTTGACGCTCACGTCAAGAAGTCCCATGAGCTCTACAAGAAGTACCTCGGAGACGGAAGGGTTACTCCCCAGGGAGGCTGGGCGGCCGAGTCAGCCCTCAACGACAAGACCCTTGAAATCCTAGCGGAGAACGGCTGGCAGTGGGTTATGACCGACCAGCTCGTCCTCGACAGGCTTGGCGTCGAGAAGACGATTGAGAACTACCACAAGCCCTGGGTGGCCGAGTTCAACGGAAAGAAGATCTACCTGTTCCCCCGTGACCACGCCCTCAGCGACCGCGTTGGCTTTACCTACAGTGGAATGAACCAGTACCAGGCGGTTCAGGACTTCGTGAACGAGCTGCTAAAGCTCCAGAAGCAGAACTACGACGGCTCTCTCGTCTACGTTGTCACTCTCGACGGTGAGAACCCCTGGGAGCACTATCCGTACGACGGCAAGCTATTCCTCGAGGAGCTCTACAAGAAGCTCACCGAGCTCCAGAACGCTGGACTGATAAAGACGCTCACCCCAAGCGAGTACATCAAGCTCTACGGCGACAAGGCGAAGGAGCTCACTCCGAAGATGATGGAGCGCCTCGACTTCACTACTGAGGACAAGGTGAATGCACTTCTCAAGGCCAAGAGCCTCGGAGAGCTCTACGACATGGTTGGAGTCCAGGAAGAGATGCAGTGGCCCGAGTCAAGCTGGATTGACGGAACGCTCTCCACCTGGATAGGTGAGCCCCAGGAGAACTACGGCTGGTACTGGCTCTATCAGGCAAGAAAGGCCCTCATGGAAAACAAAGATAAGATGAGCCAGGACGCCTGGAACAAGGCCTACGAGTACCTCCTCAGGGCAGAGGCGAGCGACTGGTTCTGGTGGTACGGCAACGACCAGGACAGCGGCCAAGACTACACCTTCGACCGCTACCTGAAGACTTATCTCTATGAGATTTACAAGCTGGCCGGAGTCGAGCCCCCGAGCTACCTCTACGGAAACTACTTCCCCGACGGCCAGCCATACATTACGAGGGCGCTCGACGGCCTTGGAGAGGGAGATAAGAAGGAGTACTCAAGCGAGTCAGCCCTCGCTAAGGGAGTTGAGGTCTATTTCGAGGGCGACGGCATCCACTTCCTTGTTAAAGGCGATCTGAACGAGTTCGAGGTCAGCCTCTCCAGCCCGGACGAGAGGATCGGCAACACGTTCACAATCCTCCAGAAGAGGCCGACCGAGCTGAGGTACTCGCTCTTCCCACTCTCAAAGGACAGCGTTGGCATGCTGATAACGACCCACGTGGTCTATAAGGACGGGAAGGCCGAAGTTTACAAGGCCAAGGACTACGAGACAAGCGAGAAAGTTGGAGACGTTACCGCCAAGAAGACCGACGCCGGGGTTGAGGTCGTCGTTCCATTCGACTACCTCTCCAATCCGAGCGACTTCTACTTCGCGGTATCAACCGTAAACGAGAACGGTGAGCTGGAGGTAATAAGCTCACCGGTCGAGCTCAAGCTCCCCGTCCAGGTCAAGGGTGCAGTCATTGCTGACATCGCTGACCCTGAAGGAGATGACCACGGGCCTGGAACCTACACCTACCCAACTGACTCGGTCTTCAAGCCAGGTGTCTTCGACCTCCTCCGCTTCAGGATGCTCGAACAGGCCGACAGCTACGTCATGGAGTTCTACTTCAAGGATCTCGGCGGCAACCCGTGGAACGGTCCAAACGGCTTCAGCCTCCAGATAATCGAGGTTTACCTTGACTTCAAGGAGGGAGGAAACAGCAGCGCAATAAAGATGTTCCCTGACGGGCCAGGAGCCAACGTCAACCTCGATCCAGACCACCCGTGGGACGTGGCATTCAGGATTGCTGGCTGGGACTACGGCAACTTGATCGTCCTCCCGAACGGCACTACCATACAGGGCGAGATGCAGATTTCAGCCGATCCAACCAAGAACGCAATAGTTGTGAAGCTCCCGAAGAAGTACCTCCCAGGAGTCTCTGACTACGGACTCTACGCCAGCGTCCTCGTAGGTTCGCAGGACGGCTATGGTCCGGACAAGTGGAGACCAGTTGCCGTTGAGGCGGAGCAGTGGAAGGGCGGTGGCGCCGACCCACAGGCAGTCATTGCCGGCGTTGCACCGAGGGTTTACGACATGCTCGTCCCAGAGGGCTTCAAGCCAACTCAGGAAGAACAGCTCAAGAGCTACGACACAGAAAACGGAAAACTAGCGACCGTAGTTATGATACCTCTCGTCGAGGGCACCGGCGGAGAGAAGCCCACCGAGACCGAGACCCCCACAAAGACGACCACAACGACGACGAGCAGCACCGAGACCACCACTACAAGCACCACCGAGACAGCCACAACCACCACGACTACTACAACCACATCCCCAGGAGGAGGCGGAAGTGGCAGCGGATCCACCACTACCAGCACCTCCCCAGGCACCGGCGGTGGTGAAGAGGGTGGCGGAATCTGCGGCCCGGCGTTCCTCGTCGGTCTCGCAGTAGTACCGCTCCTCCTCAGGAGGAGGCGCTGATCCCTTTCCAATTTTATTTGGGGGTGATAAAATGGCGGAAGTAAAGCTCATCAACGTCTGGAAGCAGTTTGGCGACTTCACGGCCGTTAAGGATATGAACCTCCACATAAAGGACGGCGAGTTCATGATACTCTTGGGTCCAAGCGGCTGTGGAAAAACCACTACTCTGAGAATGATAGCTGGCTTGGAAGAGCCGACAAAGGGCCAGATATACATAGGAGACAAGCTCGTCGCCGACCCCGAGAAAGGTATCTTTGTCCCGCCCAAGGACAGGGACATTGCCATGGTCTTCCAGAGCTACGCTCTCTATCCGCACATGACCGTCTACGACAACATAGCATTCCCACTCAAGCTGAGGAAGGTTCCAAAGGACGAGATCGACAGACGCGTCAGGGAAGTCGCTGAGATGCTCGGCCTCACGGAGCTCCTCAACAGAAAGCCAAGGGAGCTTTCAGGTGGACAGAGACAGCGTGTCGCCCTTGGAAGGGCCATCGTGAGAAAGCCGCAGGTCTTCCTCATGGACGAGCCGCTCTCGAACCTCGACGCCAAGCTGAGGGTGAAGATGCGTGCCGAACTCAAGAGGCTCCAGAGGCAGCTCGGCGTCACCACCATCTACGTCACACACGACCAGGTCGAGGCAATGACGATGGGGGACAGGGTCGCCGTCATCAACCAGGGCCAGCTCCAGCAGGTAGGAACGCCTGAGGAGGTCTACGACAGGCCTGCGAACACATTCGTTGCAGGCTTCATTGGAAGCCCGCCGATGAACTTCATGGACGCCACCGTTACAGAGGACGGCTTTGCAGACTTCGGCGAGTTCAGGCTGAAATTCCTCCCAGATCAGTTCGAAGTGCTCCGGGAGAAGAACCTCGTCGGCAGGGAGGTCATCTTCGGCATAAGGCCCGAGGACATCTACGACGCCCTCTTCGCCCAGGTCAAGATCCCAGGGGAAAACATGGCCAGAGCACTCGTGGAGATCATTGAGAACCTCGGTGGAGAGAAGATAGTACACCTGAGCATTGGTGACGTTACCTTCCTCGGCAAGTTCCCTGCCGAGTCAAGGGTTCAGGAAGGCCAGGAAGTTGACGTCGTCTTCGACATGAGGAAGGCCCACGTCTTCGAGAAGGGAAGCGGGAAGGCCGTTTTCTGAAGGTTTTTAAGTCCTTTTCTTAATTTTATCTTATGTCGCTCGAGGACTTTGCGGATTTTATAGCATCCATGGTTCCGAAGGGAAAAGTCGTAGAGCTCGGAATAGGCTTTCAGTTCAAAGTGGCTCTAAGGTTAAAGGAGCTTGGCTACGACGTTCTTGCCGTTGACTGGAATCCCGCCTCGGTTGAGAAGGCCGGGGAGCTCGGGATCAACGCCGTTCGGGACGACCTCTTCAGCCCGAACCTAGAACTCTACCGCGGGGTTAAAGCCCTATACTCAATCCGACCCACTCCTGAGATAGTGAGGCCCATCCTGGAACTTGGAAAAAAGATGGGTGTTCCCGTCTATATTCTCCCGCTCGCCGGGGACGTCATGCCGAGAACCATGCGGCTCATCAACAACCGAGGCCTGGCCATATACGTGAAAGATATTTAAGGTTCGTCTCAACTCCCTACGGTGGTGGTATGAGGCTCTTTGGAACAGCGGGGATACGCGGAACCCTCTGGGAGAAAGTTACGCCAGAGCTCGCCATGAAGGTTGGAATGGCAGTCGGGACCTACAAGAGCGGGAAGGCCCTCGTCGGGAGGGACGGAAGAACTTCTAGTGTGATGCTGAAAAACGCCATGGTCTCTGGTCTTCTGAGCACTGGGATGGAAGTCCTCGACGCGGACTTGATTCCCACTCCCGCACTAGCGTGGGGAACGAGGAAGCTCGCGGATGCTGGGGTTATGATAACGGCCAGCCACAACCCTCCTACGGACAACGGGGTAAAGGTCTTCAACGGCGATGGGACGGAGTTCTACGTCGAGCAGGAGAGGGAGCTTGAGGAGATAATCTTCTCCGGGAACTTCAGAAAGGCAAGGTGGGACGAGATAAAGCCCGTTAGGAATGTGGAGGTTATCCCTGACTACATAAACGCGGTTCTGGACTTTGTTGGCCATGAAACGAACCTTAAAGTCCTCTACGACGGTGCCAACGGCGCTGGAAGTCTCGTAGCTCCCTACCTCCTGCGCGAGATGGGGGCAAAGGTCTTCAGCGTCAACGCCCACGTGGACGGCCACTTCCCGGGCAGGAAGCCGGAGCCGAGGTACGAGAACATAGCCTACCTCGGAAAGCTGGTGAGGGAGCTGGGCGTTGACCTCGCGATAGCCCAGGACGGGGACGCTGATAGAATAGCCGTCTTCGACGAGAAGGGGAACTACGTTGACGAGGACACCGTTATAGCGCTCTTCGCCAAGCTCTACGTTGAGGAGCACGGCGGCGGAACGGTAGTCGTCTCCATAGACACGGGCTCAAGGATAGACGCGGTAGTTGAAAGGGCAGGGGGAAGGGTCGTGAGGATTCCACTCGGACAGCCCCACGACGGCATAAAGCGATATAAAGCCATCTTCGCCGCCGAGCCCTGGAAGCTCGTCCACCCGAAGTTCGGCCCGTGGATAGACCCGTTCGTAACTATGGGCCTCCTCATAAAGCTCATAGACGAGAACGGCCCGCTGAGCGAGCTCGTCAAGGAGATTCCAACCTACTACCTGAAAAAGGCTAACGTCCTCTGCCCCGATGAATACAAGGCCGAGGTCGTTAGAAAGGCCTCCGAAGAGGTCGAGAAGAAGCTTTCCGGCGAGATAAAGGAAGTTTTAACTATATCGGGCTTCAGGATTGCCCTCACTGACGGCTCGTGGATTCTGATAAGGCCGAGCGGAACTGAGCCGAAGATAAGGGTCGTGGCTGAGGCTCCAACCGAGAAGAGAAAGGACGAGCTGTTCGAGATGGCTTATTCAACAGTTTCTAGGATTGTAAAGGAAGCCGAAAAGAAATAAAGACTCAGACGAACCTCGCGGGCCTCAAGGTTCTCACCGCTATTTCCTTTTTGTTAACAGTTATCCTGAAGCCTTCCTTGGCGACGTACGTCTTTACGCCGGTTACGTTCTCGATGTACTTTGCCTCCTTGTAGGGGTTGGCGAAGTGCATCTTCATCCCGATGTGGCTCATCACGAGGACTTCCGGCTTTTTCTCCATGCTCTTGAGCATCTCAACGGCGTCGTCAGTGCTCAGGTGGTAAGGAATGCCCATGTCCCTAGGTCTCGTTATTGCCGCTATCAGGACCCTAGCCCCATCATGCCAGCGGACGAGGTCGTCGAAGTACGCCGTGTCTGGAATGTAGGAGATATCACCGAGGGCCGTCCTCATCCTGAAGCCTATTGTTGTTGGGTCGGAGTGCTTGCTCGGGGTTATCAGTAGCTCCTCGTCTCCGATCGAAATCTTGCTTCCAGGTTCCGGAATGTGCACGCTCTCAAGGACGTTTATGTGATACTGGCTTATCGCCGGCGTGTGTTCCTCGTCGCCGTAGACAACGCTCTTCGATGCTATCAAAACACCCCTCTTCTTCAGCGCTCCGCCGGTCATTGCCTCGACCATGACCTCAAGGTCGTTGCAGTGGTCGACGTGCCTGTGGGAGACGAAGATTGCATCCAGCTTCCTGGGGTCGAGCTTGTAGCGCCAGCTCCTGACCAGTGCTCCTGGCCCTGGGTCAACGTAGATGTTCCTGCTGGCCGCTATGTGGAATCCTCCCGTGGAGCGGAACTGGGTTATGGTGATGAACCTCCCCCCTCCGCTCCCGAGGAACGTAATCTCTATCAAAGGGACACCTCCCAGTTCTTTTGCAGACGTAAGAGTATTGCCTAGGGGGTATATAAGACATTGCCTACAGTCACGTCCATCAGCCCGCAATGGGGGAACCCGCCACTGCAACACAAGTTCGACGTCAAACCAGAAAACATCTGACAATACAAAACGTTTTTATAAACCGGAGTACAAAGTGATATGCCATTTACTACAGGGGGTGCAACCCATGGAGTTCAAACCATATATTCCCCCAGAGAAATCCCTGCCTGAATATACCGTAAAGGCGTTTGTTCTGGGCGTCCTTCTATCGATAGTGATGGGTGCTGCCAACGCCTACCTCGGAATGTACGCAGGAATGACCGTCAGTGCAAGCATTCCCGCAGCGGTTATCTCAATGGCGATACTCTTGGCTTTCAAGGACAGGAACATCCTTGAGAACAACATGGTTCAGACGGCGGCCTCCGCAGGCGAATCGCTCGCTGCTGGAGTCATATTCACCTTCCCTGCCCTAGTAGTTCTCGAGTACTACACCACGTTCCCATACTACATCGTGACAATCATAGCAGCGCTCGGTGGCTCCCTCGGTGCACTCTTCACGGTCGTACTGAGAAGGGCTTTTATAGTCGAGGAGAAGCTCCCCTATCCAGAAGGTACCGCCTGTGCCGAAGTTCTTATAGCCGGCGATAAGGGTGGAAGCCACGCCAAACCGATATTCTACGGTGGAATCTTCGGCGGCATCTACAAGCTCCTGGGCCAGACGGGCCTGTGGAGCGGAACAGTTGAGACCGCCAAGATGATAGGTTCCCGCGTCTACTACTTCGGAAGCGACCTCTCCGCGGCCCTCGTTGCCGTCGGTTACATTGTTGGTCTCAACATAGCGTTCCTGGTATTCCTCGGTGGTGCAATAGCATGGTTCATAGCGATACCCCTCTATGCGGGCCAGATGGGTTCAACCGACATGAGTGCCCTCGACCTTGCCTGGACGATATGGAGTACCAAGATCCGCTACATGGGTGTCGGTGCGATGGTCGTCGGCGGCCTGTGGAGCCTCATCAAGCTCAGGGGGCCGATAACCAGGGGCATCAAGGCGGGTCTTGAGGCTGCAAAGAGAAGGCAGGCTGGAGAGGCAGTTCTTAGAACTGAAGAAGACCTTCCGCTCAACTACGTTCTTATCCTTATAGCAGCCTTTGCAATACCGCTGTTCCTGCTCTACTACCACATCATAGGCTCAATCGGAATTGCCGCAGTTATGGCCGTGATACTCCTTATCGTCGGCTTCCTTGGAAGCGCGATAGCTGGCTACCTCGCGGGTGTCGTCGGGTCATCAAACAATCCAGTTTCAGGAATCACCATAATGAGCCTTCTCTTCACGGCCCTTGTGCTAAAAGCCCTTGGCCTCTCCGGAACTGAGGGCATGGTGGCCACGATCCTCGTCGCGGCGGTTATCTGTACCGCAGCTGCCATAGCAGGCGACACGATGCAGGATCTCGCAACAGGTTACCTCGTTGGAGCGACGCCGAAGAGACAGCAGGTCTTTGAAATCATTGGAACGTTTGCCGCGGCCCTCGTTATGGCTCCCGTGCTCAACCTCCTCATAGAGGCCTACGGAATAGCCGGAACACCAACAGCCAAAGAAAACGCCCTCGCGGCACCCCAAGCCTTCCTCATGGCCAAGGTCACCGAGGGTGTCTTCACCGGAAACCTGGAGTGGAAGATGGTCTACATAGGTGCAGGCATTGCAATAGCCCTCATAATCGTTGATGAGATACTCGCAATGAAGAAGGCAAAGTTCAGGACTCCCGTCATGCCCGTTGCGGTCGGTATCTACCTGCCGCTCAGCCTTGGTGTCCCAATATTCATAGGCGGTCTGATAAGGCACTTCGCCAGCAAAGCCAAGGGCAACGGTGGAGAGGACATGACCGACGCTGGAGTCCTCGGTGCGGCAGGACTAATAGCCGGTGAGGCCCTAATGGGCATTATCTTCGCGGCCCTCATCGTTGCCAACGTAGCGCCGAGCGTCGGGTTCACCAGCAACGTCCTTGGAGTCCTCCTCCTAGCCGGAATTGTTATCTGGCTCTACATGATGGGCAAGAAGAAGTGATTTCTCTTTTCCACTTCTTCTTTGATTTAATTTTGCACCCGGAGGAATAACCATGGAGGAGTACCTGAATTTAATTCCAGTAAGAAACGAGAAGATCAAGCTGAGGAAGATTGACGGAAAATATTACCTCCTCATCCCCATGGACTCGATGCTTGACTTTCTCGCGAGAAAACTCCATGGGGATTACCGAAGAATAGAACTCGACGAAGTGGGTGCGTACATATGGGAGCTCTGCGACGGGCGGAGAACGGTCAGGGAAATCGGAAAGGCCCTCAAGACCCGCTTTGGGGACGAAGTCGAACCCCTCTACGAGCGTCTCCTTGTTTTCCTTCTCAACCTCCACAAAAGGTATCTGATTACGTTTATTAAGCCCAATGAAGAAATCGAAAATGGTGATTACCATGAGCGAAGTTCTTGAAAAAGTCTCTCTAGAGATCGACAGGCTCCGGGACGAGATGGTGAATACACTCGTCGAACTCATCAAAATTCCGGCCATAAGCCCTGATTACGGCGGCGAGGGAGAGTACGACAAGGCCCAGAAGCTCCTCGAGATAATAAAGGACTGGCCCTTTGACAGGGTTGAGGTTTACGAGGCCCCCGATGAGAGAGCAAAGAACGGCGTTAGGCCGAGCATTCTAGCTTATTATTACGGAGAAGAGGGCGAAAAAAGCCCGCGCCTCTGGATTCTGACTCACCTCGACGTTGTCCCACCCGGAGACCTGAGCAAGTGGACTGTGACGGAGCCGTTCAAGCCCGTCGTCAAGGACGGAAAGGTCTACGGCAGGGGATCAGAGGACAACGGACAGAGCCTCGTCGCTTCCCTTTACGCGGTCAGAGCCATGATGAACCTAGGAATAAGGCCGAAGAGGACTGTAATACTGGCCTTTGTCAGCGATGAAGAGACGGGAAGCCACTACGGAGTTGAGTGGCTGATAAAGAACCACCCAGAGCTCTTCAGGAAGGATGACCTCGTCCTCGTCCCGGACGGTGGAAACGAGGATGGAACCTTCATTGAGGTAGCTGAGAAGAGCATCCTCTGGTTCAAGCTGAAGGTTAGGGGGAAGCAGGTTCACGCAAGTATGCCCGACAAGGGACTGAACGCCCACCGCGTCGCCCTTGACTTAGCGTACCACCTCGACAAGCTCCTCCACGAGAAGTACAACAAAAAAGACGAGCTGTTTGAGCCTCCGGAGAGCACCTTTGAGCCAACGATGGTCAAAAACCCAGCCGATTCCCCGAACATAGCCCCAGGAGAACATGAGGTCGTCTTCGACTGCAGGGTTCTGCCGGATTACAGCCTCGATGACATTCTCAACGATGTTAAGGCCCTCGCCGACGAGGTTAAAGAAAGGCACAAGAGGGAGATAGAAGGCAAAGTTCTGCCCGAGATAGACGTTGAAATCCTCCAGAGGCTCGACGCTCCAGCTCCAACCGACCCAAACAGCGAGATAGTTGTTCTCCTGAAGGAAGCCATCAAAAAGCTCCGCGGAAAGGAGGCCAAGGTTGGAGGAATCGGCGGTGGAACCTTCGCGGCCTTCTTCAGGAAGCTTGGGGTTCCTGCGGTGGTCTGGGCTACGCTCGACGAGACCGCCCACCAGCCCAACGAGTACGCCAAAATAGACAACATGGTGGAAGACGCGAAAGTCATGGCAGCGCTGGCGCTTCTCTGATGTTCTTTTCCTTCAACTTTAACCGCGGTTGAAACAATCGAGATGTATTTATACTCCCAACCCATAGTAATCTTGGTGATCGCATGAGGCGTACAGTTCTGCTTGTTATAGTTCTTCTCGTTTTCATTGGGGGATGCCTCGGTCAGATGGAGAATCCCAGGCCCACAAATAACCCATCAACATCACATCCATCGGACTCTTACTCCACCTTACCCACAACAAAGTACGACGTCCTGAAAGAGGGGCAGGAAAAGCCTGTGGTTAACGCGATCAACTCCTTCACCTTTGGCATATACAAAGAGCTGGCAGGGAACAATAACAACGTCTTCTTCTCGCCCTTCAGCATCGAGACGGCCCTTGCCATGGCATATGAGGGAGCAAGAGGAAAGACCGCAGAAGAGATGGAGAGGGTCCTACATCTTCCTGAAGACGATGATGCGAGGTGGACAGGTTTCAGGTATCTTCTACTTTCCCTGAAAAGTCCCGAAGGCTCGCCTTTCATCCTCAGGAGCGTCAATGCACTCTGGGTTCAGAGAGGGTATTCCCTACGGGAGGAGTATCTGGGAATTGTGAAGGAGTTCTACCTCGGGGAGGCAAAGGAAGTAGACTTTCAGGGCAATCCCGCGGAAGCGGCGAGGGAAATAAATGAGTGGGTTGAGGAACAGACGAACGGCAGGATAAAGGACATCGTATCGGGTTTAAGCCCCCAGACAAGGCTCGTGATAACGAACGCGGTTTACTTTAAGGCAAACTGGTCGAGCAGATTCAGGGCAAGCGACACGAGAAACGAAACCTTCCACGCTCCCAACGGGACAGTTATCGTCCCTATGATGCACCAGACTGGAGAATTCCCTTATTTTGAAAACGACGATCTTCAGGCCCTCGAACTTCCCTACGAGGGTGAAAGGCTGGGCATGCTGATAATCCTGCCCAAAGAAGGGAAGTTCGAAAAGGTGGAAGGCAACCTGAGCGCTGGCTCCATAGAGAACATCCTGAAAAACATGCGCGAGGAAAAGGTGAAAGTTGCCCTACCGAAATTCAGGTTCGAGGCTTCGTACAAGCTCAGGGACGTTCTCATGGACATGGGAATGAAAAGAGCATTTCTGGTGCCGGATTTCTCTGGGATCTCCAACGGGGAAAACCTAGCGATAGAGGATGTCGTCCACAAGAGCTTCATCAGCGTGGCCGAAAACGGAACCGAGGCGGCCGCGACGACGGCAGTTACGCTAACGATGAACGCCCCTATGCAGGAGAAAGAACCAAAAATCTTCAAGGCCGACCACCCGTTCATCTTCTTCATCTACGACAGAGAGACTGGAACAATACTCTTCATGGGGCGCATGATGAACCCAAAGGATGGATAGTCCCCTACTTTCTTTTCCAAGCAAGCCACACGACGAGGACAAAGATAACGACCAGAGACCAAAACCAGCATAAATCGGACTGATCCGTAGTTTTTAAATCCCCACAGGAGAATGTATTCCCATAAGATACAACTGGGGCTGCAAGGTTTGAGTAGTGGAAACGCGGGGCAACTAGAACACGCGTCAGGTTACCATCATTAACGGTAGCGGTTGAATACTCAAGCTGAACTTTACCGGTTTCAAAAGCATGAAGAGTACCGTGCATTGTCCTGTGTAGAAAAATACGTAGATCGGTCTTTCGAGGAGGCTGAGGAGTCCAGCCTGATCGAGGACTTCACTTTTAATGGTCGAGCGCTTCCAAGTTGTCCCCGAGTTCCTGGTGTAATATGTAACGTTGTAGAGTTGTTTGAATCGAACGGACACCGCGCCCTCCCCCGGAATACAGTCCACGCACTTAACGTCAGCTCCAGTTATCTCTATGGTCACTGCGGGAAAGAACACCAAACTCCCGTTGAGGCGGTAGCCGGAGAGATAGTCAATCCAGCCCTCATCCCAGAGATACGGCAATATCTCAGAAAGGGATACTTTGTAGCTCTCATTTCCAAAATCGAAGCCGAGAAAGCCGTTTTCATGAAGCCCACTGACTAGTCTGCCCTTTGACTTAAAGCGTGCCAGGTTGTCTGAAACGTTCAAACTTAACCTGGGACACATAACGTACATTGGATTGTAGCACTCCGCCCCAAGAAAGTGCAGTCCGGAGGAGTTCAAATAATAGTACCAGTAAATTTCCGTGTCCGGGTGCACCAACACGTCGTTGTGAGCATCGATCTCCCCCGTTGAGATTAATATTATATTCGAGTTTGGGAGGGTTCCAATGGAAATGTGAATTCCCTCCGTTGGAAGAACTCCTTGAGTTATGACCTCAATGTCGGAGGATGCCGTAGGGGATGCAAAAACAAGGAGAGAAATAGACAAAGCTATTAATCTGAAAAGGGGAATTTTAGACATACCCTTTCACCTTTTCACCCCAATTTTCTGGCAAATCCAACATCTATCCAGGATGCATTCCCTTCTCAGTCCATCCCGCTTGACTATTACGCTTATCATCAGTACGTAATTGCTTGCATAATTTAAAACTTTTCTCAATAAATACAAGTGATAAACCACAAAGGTTGAAAACTCCCAATACTAACTTCCCCCATGCCCACTTGGAAGGACGGTAAGCTCGGACTGCCAGTTAAAGAGGCCCTCAAAGTCTTTCCCGAACTTGGGAAATATATCGACGAAAGTGGGAGACTCGACTTTTCAAACAGAGAAGCCAGAATACTCTACAACAAGGCCATAGCAAAGGCCATCTTCGGGCTGGATGTAGAGTATCACCCAAAAGGCCTCGTGACAACTCCAATCTCGCGCTACCTCTTCTTGAAGACTTTTCTTAGGGGAGGCGAAAAAGTCCTCGAAATAGGAACAGGACACACGGCTATGATGTCCCTCATGGCGGAAAGGCTTTTCAACTGCGACGTTACCGCGACTGAGCTTGACGAGGAATTCTTTGAATACGCAAAGAGAAACATAGAGAAGAACGGGGCAAATGTGAAGCTCATCAAGAGCAACGGCGGAATCATCAGAGGTGTCGTTCCCAAGGGAGAGAGGTTCGACGTCATCTTCTCTGCGCCACCCTACTACGAGACTCCGACTAAAGGGGTCTTAACGGAGAAAGAGGGTGTCGGTGGAGGAAGATACGGCGAGGCGTTTTCCGTAAGGCTCATTGAGGAGGCACTCGAATATCTCAACCCAGGGGGCAAAGTCGCCCTCTTCCTTCCGGACAAGGAGCCGCTGATAGAGGCTATCGCGGAAAAGGGAAAAGAGCTCGGCTACTCCGTTAGGGACGTTAAGTTCAAGGCCGGAACGAGATGGAGGCACAGCCTCCTGCTACATAAGTCCTAAGAAAGCCCATCATTTGGTCATTTGAATGACCAATATAGACGAATTTTGGTCAGCTAAATGACCATGATAAAGGGAAGGGACTCAGACCGTGGGCGTCTCAGCACTCACGCCGGTCTCAGAGGAGGTGCTTTCTCATCACCGTTCACCTAAATTTTTGTGCATCAATGCACAACTTTTTTGCAAATAAGCCCTCTACGGGCTTACACACTCAAGTTGTGCGAGCGCACCTCACCAGCTCCACTCATGCCTACATTTGTAAACCTTAAAAACCTTACGCCATCACCCTCATTTTCATAAAAGAATACTTATAAACTTTTAATAACATCCGCACAGAAAAGAAAAACGGATTATTCACCAGCTCCACTACTATCCGAATTCCGAACCATTTGAAATCTCAACCTTAAAAATTATAAACAATTAAATCAGTCGGCAATTCTAAGTCTGTATATATAGACTGTTGATTTACTGACTTTGAAGTTTCCGAGAAACTTAATGTCGACTTTGCCAATTAGACCTGCATTATCAATTATACTATTGATGATTTTCTCACTGTCTTCTTCAATGTTTTTTAGGGATATGTTTTCATTAAGATACACTTTCTCATCAGTTTTGACTTCTCTCTTTTCCAGCAAAACCGGTAGATAATAGAGTATATTGTTTGTGATATTGCGGACATTATACTGGGTAACAAGGTCGCAAAGTTCGCAATCTTTGTCAATAAATTTGTTCAGAGCATTGCTAACTATGTTGAACTCTTCCTCCGACAACAGTTTCATGTAGTCATCAAACACATCAACTCCATAAATCACATAGTATGTCTGCATAGTTATCACCAATATCATATAACTAACACTACTTATATAAGCTTTTTCAGCACTTTTATGATTCATCTACATACATTAATATCAGATTTATGATTCCATTTTGTCATGCATTTTGGTGATAAACACTATATAAATTATGGTAAGGAGCGTGGTGATATTGGATAATTGCCGATAGATATTTCACAAATTAACTCAATCCCTTCCGATAGTTAAGGAGAGGAAAAAGGTCAAGACTTAAGGAGTTCAATGTATTTGGATATATCCACTTTGGTCTCTTCCTTAATGTTTTTTCTCTCAGCGAGTTTCTTCTGATAGACTCCAATTAGATCATCAAACATTTCCTTCTCTGCGACTAGTGTGATAAGAGCGTCGATGACCGCTGAATTGTCAGCCCTTCTACCTGTCACTTTTGTAATTGCCTCTTTGAGGGTTTTATACTTGTTGAATGCCTTATCATCAAGAAAGACACTATGTTTTGCTCGCCTCTCAGTTTTCTTCTTTGTCGACTTTGCCATATTCATCACCAACCAGAAATCACATCAGAAATATAAAAACATTGCCTAATAAATCTCAATCCTCTGGAATAGCTAGTATTTTTCTCCAGATCTCATTATTCCAAATAATTAGCCAATGCTCTTCTAGAATTTTTTCATGTCTTTTGTAGTCTGGAACCAATGAACCAACAATAAGCCAGAATTTTTTAGTGTGCTTTTTCTCAATCAAATGGACAAGCTCATGTACGACAGCATACCTTAGGGTATCCTCTGGGAGAGATAAAAGAGCCAGATTAAAGTTAAGGTTATTTTTGTTTGAACAACTACCCCACTTACTCTTGTGCTTCTTTATTGAGACTCTATTGTATTTGACTCCTAGAAGTTTTGAATATTGGGTCAAAATCACATTCAACTTATTTCTGAGTATTTTTCTAAGCTCCTTCTCAAGAACACTAATTTCCTGTCCTCTCCTAGATTCAGAGATGAACAAAATAACCTTGTTATTTAGAACAACCAACTTGCTACCCCAACTATTATGATACTTGAAATCTAATCTAACGGGTTTCCCAAAGAGATAAAAGTTCTCACTCAACGCGATTTTCTTATACTGCTCTATTTGTGAGATATGCTGAAGAATCCATTCTCTCTTGGTGGATAATAGTTGCTCCACATCATATCCCGGAGGAACCACAACCCTCACAATGCCATCTGGCCTAATTATTATCCTAGCTAACTTGACGTCTTTGACTTCAATTAGAATTGGAAGAGAGGAGAAAGTCTCTGCACTCACTTCCAGCCCTCATCAAAGTTCTCTACCAGCAGTTCAAAGAACTCCTTGTGAATCGAATCTAGTTTTTTCTCAATTTCGCTGGGCTCTAAATTCATTTCGGCCAGTTTAACCAATAAGAACAGCCTGACGCTCTGCTCGACCTCAGCCTTAGCGCTCTCTCTAGTAGTCCATCCCTCGAACATCTTGTCTTTTAGCTCTTCTTTCAGTTCGAGTACATACTTCTTCGCTGTCTGCTTATCAACACCCAATTTTTCATGAAGGAATGACATTAGAAGGAACTCTTCAGAACTAAGACCATATTTCACGGGCTCCTTCTCAATTTCAATAACTTCCTGAGATACTTCATGAAGTTGCTTAGTGAATTCCTTTATCTTCTCGGCGTTTTCATAGATTCTTTTTATTAGTTTTTCAATTCTCTCAGATAACTTTTGGTATGCAGGCCCTTTGTTTTTGTTTCTCTCAGACCAGCTCTTTAATACCACCGCAAGATCAATAAGTTTTGAATCATCTGCTTCCCCATTCTCAATTTTTGATGATAGCTTTTCTAAGTACTCAACATCAAATTTGATTAAGGGGAATTTATCCTCAATCTCTTTGGCTTCTACGCTTCTCTCAATTATCTTTTCAGTTTTCTTATAATACTCCCTGAATTTTCTGTCTTTCTTTCCTTTGTATTTTCTCACATAGGCCTTATAGATGGCAGTTATTTTCTTATAAGTGTCAAGATACGGTACCAAGAAGGGATCTGGGGAAATAAACTCAAACAATTTTGCAAGTTGCTGATATTTCTCCTCAAAGAATTTGCCCTTAGCTGGATCTCTTAGGTAGCCAATGACATAATAATCGAGGGTGTTTTTATTAATCTGGTCAATACCACCCAAAAATTCAACAAGTTCATTATACAAGTTCTTGAAGCCTTCTTTTAGAGAGTCATAATTATATGCTACTCCCTTGATATCCTCCTGATAGAAATTAAGAACCTTCTCCAGATTCTCGAACACCCCACTGTAATCAACTATCAGTCCGAACTCTTTTCTAGGTGCAGGCCTGTTTACTCTGGCAATAGCTTGTAACAAATTATGGTCTCTCAAAGGTTTATCTAAATACATGACTTGATTTACTGGAGCATCAAATCCCGTTAATAGCATGTTTGTCACAATGAGGAGCTTGGGAGTATCTCCATGCCTGAACTTCTCAACAATTTCTTCAATCTTTTCCTTGCTCTTATGGTATTTTCTTAGCTCCTCTGGATCATCATCCCTAGGTGAAAACACTACTTCGCTCCACTCAGGAGGAAGATATTTATCCAGTTCTTCTTTGTAATAGGCACAAGCCCATCTGTTCACTGCAACCACTTGTCCCTTAAAGCCCAGAGGTTCTATGTATTTTTGATAGTGCTCTGCAATGTCCTTAGCAACAAGCTCAATTCTTTTCCTAAGCTTAAGTAAGAGTTTCCTGTCAACTTTCTTTTGGAGTTTCTTCTTGGTCTCTTCATCTAGCATCCAGAACTCTGATTCAAATAACTTGTCAGCTAACTCCTTGTCCACCTTGTACTTGACCCCTCTGTACTGATAGTAAATTGGGACTGTGAATCCATCCCGTATTGACTCCTCAATTGAATACCTGTCCAAATACAATTCGCCCGGAGGGTTGAATTTTTCAAAAGTATTCCTCTCATCCTTTGCTACTGGTGTACCAGTAAAACCAAAAATGAATGCATTTGAAAGTATAGCTCTCATGTTTATGGCCAACACACCGTATTGACTCCTATGACTCTCATCCGTTAAAATTATAACATTCTGTCTCTTGTTTATTGGTCTGCTTCCACTCTTTAAGGCCTCGAACATTTCCCTGTACCTTCTTGTCCTCTGCTTATCCCTCGATTCCCTAGGCTCTTGGAACTTCTGAACCGTAGTTAGTATTATGCCTCTTTCATCATTGTACAACATCTCGATTAATTTTGTTATCGAGGAGGCCCTTTTGACATTGAACTTGTGTTTTTGGAAGGTCTCAAACATCTGCTGTTCTAGATTATCCCTGTCAACAACTATTACAATAGTGGGATTATCAAGTTCCTCTGTTCTGTACAATTTCCACGCTGTGAAAAACATTGTCAAACTTTTTCCTGAACCTTGGGTGTGCCATATGAGTCCCGTCTTTTTATTGTCCTCACCAATATAAGTCCGGAGAACTCTATTATGGATTTTGTTTGTGGCTCTGAATTGCATGTATCTCGCAATTATTTTTACAAGCTTATTTTTCTCATATCTAAAGAATATGAAGTTCCTGATTATGTCAATGAGATTTTCCTTTGATAGCATACCATAAGCGCTTACTCTAATGGGATCTTCCTCATAGGTTACATCAAGTTTGTAGGGATAAGGGTCTTTCCATTTTCCCCACATGTCCAAAGGAGCATCTGAAAAGGTTGGGGCATAAAGAACTTCAGTCCAATCGGAGATAATGTTGAACTGATTGAAGACAAATAGCTTGGGAACAGCGGACTCATAATCTTTTATTTGGTAGTATGCGACTTCAAGGGTTTCAGTTTCAGTAGTGGGACTTTTGACTTCAATCACCACAACTGGAATCCCATTGATGAACAGAACAATATCTGGTCTTCTCCTATTCTCACCTTCTTTAATATAGAACTGCCTAGTCACCAAGAATTCATTATTTTTGAGGTTATCATAATCAATTAACCACACCGTCTTGTGGAATTTCGAGCCTTTAGGCTTGAAAGAGAGGCCATTTTTCAAAATCTCCAGAAAATCCCTGTTTCCCTCTATAGTGTGAGGGAGATATTCTAACTTTTTAATTATCTGCTCTGCATCTTCCTCGCTTATCTTCCCAGCGTTTATCCTAAGGAGAGCCCTTATCAACCTGTCTTTAAGGAGAGCTGAATTGTAATCCCGTTCCTTTTTCAATTCTGAAGGAGGCACATACTCCCAGCCAAGTTCATTTGAGAGAATATTGACAAAGGGACACTCAGATATCCGCTCCTCCGGTGTTGGCATTCTCCCCTCCCCCACCTATGAGTTCTTGCACTTTATTTAGAATAAGTGTTTTCCTTCTCTCTAGGAACTTATCATAATCATTCTTCCTCATCGCATCAATGCACTCTGAGTCAATAAAGTGGGGTTTGAGAACCTCTTCTACATCGCCGGGGATCCAGTTGATGTACTCTTTTGGAGATGTTGCCGAAATCCTTCTATTGGTTTCATCACTGATGAGGGTTCTATTGAGTATGGTGTTAATCTTTGACTTATCTTTGTCTCCAAGGCCTTGCTTTCTTAGAAATGCCTGTGGGAAGATGTGGTGGTCCTCTAGGTTATGAAATTCTATTGCGTCAACTTGCAAGAAGTCCCGTGCATGGTTTAGCGCAATCAGATTCATGATGCCCTTGTAAATTGCGCTTCCACTTCTTGAGACTGCATATAAATTCAATGATGGTACTCTTGTTCTAGCTTCATTGATCATTGAGGGTACAAACTCAGGCTCTTTGAAAGCTCTTATCAGTTCTAATGTATCACTCTGAGACGTTGACTCAACGGCACTACTGTATCTCTCGGTGAATACCGAACTCCAGTACCATTGCTTTATCAGTGTGTAAGCTCTGCTCTTTTCCATTGGAGATAATTCTTTGGTGCCCTCCACATAATATAGGAGTGTTGCCAAAACTGGAAGCATGGGTTTGTATGGAACCCACTTTGGCAGAAATGCCCCAAACCCATCTTGATTGGTGCTCATAACTCTCTCAATTGCTCTGTTAAAGTATTCTGCTATAGTCCACCAATCTTCTTCAAAATTCGCTGGTGACAGATTAATTAGAGACCTGTTTTTAACATCACTAATCTCCTTCTCGCCCTTGTCTTTATCCTTGTCCCTAAGCACCCTCATGAGACCTAATGCCCTAAGTAACAACACTTTAAAGAGATCCGGGTTGTCCTCGGACAACTTTCTGATACTCTCAAACGAATCAACAGTATCCTGCCATATTTTATGAAGATCAATATCATCTTTGTACAGTCTGGCCGTCAAGAGATCAAAGACTGATAGCTTAACTCCAGTACTGTTCATCTTCTCGAATATTGTACAGACCTCACCGAGTTTTTGTTTATCATTTGCCTCAATTTTTGGTAAGTACAAAACTGGAACCTTAAACTCAAAGAGCTTGTTAATGTAATTCTCCCATTTTTTAACTCTCTCTTCGATCTCATACTCAATCCTGTCCAGTTCTTGCAAAATTACATCAACATCATTAGTTCTCTGTCTTGCTATCTTTTTTTGTTTCTCCCGGTGATATTTCTTAAATTTCTCGATCCAGTTCTTCCACTTCAGCTTGCTTGAAAGCTCCGTGAAGGGCACTATTTTGTTTTCAAACTGGTAATTTTTATTTATATACCCGTATTTCTTAGCATCATCTTCATTCACACTGAACACAGCATCCTCAACATTGCCCCTCTCCAATTCTTCAAGCTTTAAGAAGAAGAGATACCTTCTGCTAGTATATTTCGGTGTAACAACTTCTTTTGGCGGTGCATAGAATACATAGTAAAGAGAGGTTATCCTCTGCTGGCCATCGAGGATCATACCCTCTGGCTCTGCAATGTACTTCCCATCTCTGTCAACTGGTAGAGTAACACCTTGGATTGGCCTCCACGTGAATGGGGGGTTGGTAGGATCCGTTCTAAGGAAGAGGAAGGTACCTATAAAGTAACCATTGAGAAGTGAGACCAGCAAGTCCTTAATGTTCTGTTTTGACCATACAAAGTCCCTTTGGAACTGGGGAAGGACTAATTTCCCTTCTTCGGCCTGTTTTAATATCTCAAGCAGATTCTCCATTTTCGGGTCGAGCTTATCCACTTTTCTCACCCACCTTAACCCTAACTTTTCCCGTGAGAAGTTTGTCCATCATACCTAGCTTGAGTTTCTCAAGCTCCTCTTTTGTCTTTATCTCAGCCTCAATTTTATTATCAATTGTCATAAGAATCTGGGCTATTTTCTTTTGTTCATCAAGTGGTGGTAGGGGTACTAGGAATTTCTTCAGATTGGTGGCATTAATATTAGCTTGGCTTACTCCCCTAGTTGCAATTTGCCTTAGCCTGTCTTGAGACAGTATCAGGTAATATGTCAAAAAGGCCGAGTCAACAATATCTTTCTTGGGCCGAAGTCTAATGAGATATGAAGCAAAAACATAGTCTCCCTCAAGCATGAAGATCCCCGTCTTGCCAACAAGCTCATAACTGTTTGTCCTATTGACCAATATATCTCCTTTTTCCAATTTAAATTTGTTGAATGTTTCTTCATCTAAATCCACATATTTTAGATTTACAGGCATGACTTTTCCATTGATTATGCTATCCATTTTAACAATAGGATACTGCCCTTCATCATACATCTTTATTGAGAGTCCATACTGGGCAAATTCAATTATATCCCCAATCTTAACAACATCCCACTCAGCAGGAATTTGCCCTAAGGGACTTGGCTTGAATTTTGTATGCCCAATCCCCTCGCTGAACAGTTTTTGCATTAAGGCATTCTTGAGTTGCTGGTAGTGATGGATTAAGGCATCAGTTTTCTCGATTGCCTTGTCAATTGTGGACAGTATTTCGGCTATTTTCTTCTGCTCTGGGAGTGGGGGATAGATCACATAATAATGTTCTAAAAACTCCCTCTTAAGACTTGGAAGCGTTGTTTGGGCATGGGTTCCAGATAATTTGAAGAAACTCATGTGGTAATAAAGGTATTTAATATCAATATCCTTCTTAAATTCCAAGTAAAAGGTAGTATCTGATGGCCAAGAGGGAACTTCTACTAAATGTACTGCTCCCGCAGTTCCTTTTCTTCCTATCACTAATGTTGGAAATTCAACTAAGGGTCTGTCTGTCCAAGCATAAATGCCACTGGAACCAATAACAGGAATCTCTCCTCCTTTTTTAGGAATAGCCTTTCCATATTTTACATTTGCGATTTCTTTTAACTCAAAGACGTTCCACTCCTTAGGTATCTTCCCAATTGGTGTCTCCTTGAATTCACCAGTCATGAAGACTCACCCTCTGATTTTGCCCGTAACCATGCATCAAGGGGGACTTGCTTAAGTTCCTTCACGCCACCCTTAACTTCATAAAATCTTACTACCCCACTCCGTTTACCGACACTTGCTATGTACTTCTCTTGACATATCTCTATGAACTGCTTCAGGCCCTTTTTGTCCTCAATCTTAATTTTGATGTGTTCCCCATCTTCAGTTACCTTAAGGTTCGGCCTCTCCTTTGCCTTAAGAACATCCAGCTGGTCTAGCAAATCATTGACAAAATTTTTGTATCTTTCTGAATCTGTGTCAATTCCGTCATCTGTTATGAAGCTGAAAAACTTGCTCTTTTGGAGTTGTGTTAGTGTTCTAAATATTGTCACAGTACTGAGAGCATACTTCATAATCTTCTCCTCATTTTCAAATTCGATAAGGCCAGACTCCCTGAGTTTTGATATTGTTTCCTGAGTAATTTGCTTGTAGTGCTCATAGTACTTGAAGAATGATTCAAAGTATCTTGTGTTCAACACCAGCAACCATCCATCATTGTCACTATCTGGGAACTCAAAGTATATTGAATCAATTGCTAGGGGGATAGAGGTATAATCATCAGTTGCTATTGATAACTGTTTTCTAAACAATCCCACCATTATGCTGTTCTTCTTGAGAATGAATGACCTTCTATTCTTTACAAAAAAGGCGACCCTACCCCCCTCCTTGAACTGTATATCAAGAACATAACCAACAATGGATTTCACACTCCTAGCTGATGTCGAAGATACAGAACCCCCTTGCTTTATCTGGTTCCATATTACCCCAAATCCGGGAATATGGGAAGGTTCAATATATCTGACAACTCCCCCTGAAAAGGGCCTGTTATAGTCAAAAAAGTTTGTAAACTCGGTCTCATCTTTTGATACTTTGTTGATAACTCTCGAGAATCTCTGGTTGAATAACTTTACAATTTTTCTCTTGTAATTATTGGGGAGAACTAGATTGTGTGTTTTAAACCAAGCTCTTGGGTCTTTTGTTCTTTTACCGGTATTTTCCACAAGATACACATCAACTGTCATGTCTCTAACTTCATTAATCCGTGAGTGGAATTTCTTTAGAGTTATGATTGTCGATCCTCTGGCAAGAGCCCAGCTCTTCTCACTCTCATCACCCATCAGTCTTCGACCTCCAGATATATATTACCTGACAGGCTTGATACACAAATTCTCTCTGGGTTAGTTTTATCCGCAAGTAGTATTTTGTCTTTTCTAGTTATTAATATTACCCAATGATCCGATTCTCTGTTCTTTACTTTAAACAGATTATACCCTAATGCACCCAGCACGGGATTTGCATAGATGAGATTTGCCCTAAGGTAAAACGTGAACACCATGAACATAAACACTAGAAAAGTCAGGACATTTCTTACTCCTTGATCTTTCGGGATAAAGGCCATCATAGAGACAACGTACGTGATCAGATATTCTAGGTATATATGATTCATTTCCTGATATTCATCGATAACAATAAAATCATCGCAAATCCTCTCACTTCCACCAACATTTAGTTTCCGCCTTGCCACTCTTAAAAAGAGAAGCAGTGAGAATAGGGAAAATACAGTCAGCGAACCAAAAAATATTGTGTGAAGTCCTGTTATTCCATCATATGTCTGAATTAGCAGTATAAGCCATAAGGGTATGTATGAACTAAGGAAAAGCCACAGGCTTGTGAGTAATGTTGGTTTCTCTTCCATCCTAGTATCACCTTTTAGGGGATCCCTAATGCGATGAAAGATTCAAGATAAATAAAATGTGAATAATATCAAAAAATCCACACATTAAATCACCTGAAGCTCCTTAAGGTATTCTTCTATCTTTGCCTTAAGTGAACTTCTCTCCTTTTCGAGGGCCTCAAGTTTGTTCCACACATGCCTTATATCAACTTCATCCCTCTCAATGATAGGTGTCACGTACAGAGTGACGTTCAGGTTATAGTCATTGTTCCTTACTTCTTCTAGACTGACAACCCTTGCATACCCCTCGATGTCTTTGAAGTCATTATATGCGTTCACAATCTTGTCAATGTCCTGAGTTCTAAGCTTGTTCTGTCTCTTACCTTCTTCATAATCTTGACTGGCATTAATGAATAGTATCTTGCCCTTTCTCTCCTCAGGCTTGTTCTTTCTAAATATTATCAAAACCCCGGGAGCTCCAGTATTGTAAAACAACTTTTCAGGAAGCGCAATTATAGTGTCTATCCAGTCTTTTTCCACAATCTCCGCCCTAATGTCTCTCTCCTTCCCCCCTCTAAAGAGGGCACCATTGTCAATTACCACACCCACTCTCCCAGTATCATCCCTCGCACTTGCAAGCATGTGCTGAATCCACAGCCAGTCCGCTGAGGTCCCCAGTGGGGGTATCCCAAAGGGAAACCTCTCTGCACTGAAGGGAACTTTCTTAATTTCCTCTTCTAAACCCTTAAGGTTCTTGTCATTCCAAGGAGGGTTAGCCAATACCACATCGAACTTCTTTAGCCGTCCACCCTCAGTGAATTTGGGTTCAAAGAATGTGTCCCCGTGCCTTATGTCAGCATTCTTGATATCATGGACAACAATATTCACTCTTGCAATTACATAAGTCATGTCATTGACTTCCTGCCCGTAGAACTTTGCCTTTTTGATATCGCCGCCGTTCTCTTTTATGTGATAGTAGGCAGTTATTAACATGCCCCCAGTCCCACATGCAGGGTCATAAATTTCCTCATAATCCTTGGGGTCAAGAATTCTAACAAGGACTTTAACAACTTCTTTGGGAGTGAAGAATTCCCCACCCTTCTTTCCGCTAGTCATAGCAAACTGCTCAATAAGGTATTCATAAGCCTCACCAAGAATGTCGGGGCTGACATTTTTTCCAATCCTGTATTTATCAAAGTGGTCAATCAATTGTCTAAGTTTTTGATCTGGGAGTACGTCTTTCTTGTTGAAATCTACTCTGGTCAGAAGTCCCCTAAGGCTTTCATTGTGTTCTTCAATTTTCATAAGAACCTCATTCAATTTCTCACCAATGTTTACAGGAGTGTTCTTGACCTTTTCCCAAAGGCAATCCTCTGGTATCTGATACTTGTGCCAACTCTTTTTCTTAGCTTCGATCTCAGCAATCTTCTTGGCTTTTTCCTCGCCAAGCTTGTCTTTCATCTGATTAAAGATCCTCTCATAGACCTCCCAGTACTCATCTTCATATACGTCTGACAGTCTCTTGTAGAACAGAAGGGTTAATATGTACGGCATATAATCAACTCTATTCCTTAAAATATTCGCTGCATCCCAGAGCCAAGTTTTTAATTGCTCTTTATCCGTCAAGTCTGCCGCTGTGTTAACTCTTTTTTCTGTTTTAGTTTCATCTGATTTTGATTTTCCAGAATTAGGTTTTTTGATGAAGGTAGTTAAGGGGACTTCCTTGTTCATTATACTCCACCACCCTATGAGTGTAATAAGGTAAGTAAATAACCTTTTCTAATGCCTTAAGTCATTTTAGTGTTCTATTACTAATGGTGGTGACCTTATGGGAAAAAAGGAATACAAAAAATTGAATGTTCTCATGCATGTTGAAACATACAGGTCACTAAAGGAGTACTCAGAGAAAAATGACATTGCAATGATTAAGGTGATTATTAAGGCTTTGAACTTTTCAATAAAACATTTAGACAAATTTAAGAAGTTTTTACGGCAGTATGCTGACTTTATATCTGGTGATGTTACAACACTAAGAACTTTTTCAGTGAGCGAGATGAATCATGAAAGGATAAAGGCATGGGCAGAAAAACTTGACCTTAGCGTGAGCAAGTGGGTGGATAGTGCTGTGGCTTTCTATTTAGCGAAGAGACAGAAAATGTAAAGAATGTTTCCAGTGGAAAACTTTTAGCAACAGAGTATACTAAGTTATGAATCAGGTTACATCTCAAAGGTTGCACAGGTTACAATTCCTCGCAGGCCTTCTTTTCTGAGAAAGAAGCCACCGGATATCCCCAAACTGAACTGATCAAACAGAAGTTTTTTAGTCAAATATTGTGATGATAAATGCATAATAATGTAAAACACACATTAAAACTTATCAACCTGAAAATTGAGTGAATATGGTACTATAACAGGAAAATAAATGCATATTGCCTCTGTAACTTTTGTAACCAATGTAACCTGAAAATCTTCTGCTCATGATTAAAGTATATTGATGTATATAAAGATATAACACTGCCATATCGATAGTTTAAAAATTGTAATTTTTTATTATCATTAAAATTACCGGGTTACAAAAGTTACAAAATAATAGGATCTATATCGCTTTATTTGGCGAAAAAAGGCATTAGATGGCTTGTAACTTTTGTAACCTCTGTAACCGGAGTAACCTATTAGATGTTCCTGACTTTGAAGACTATGTTCTCGGAATTCGAATCAAGGGTCTTGCCCTCTATTTCAATGTGTTTTCTGAATTTTGTTAGCAGTAACTCCCTAACCCTACCTTCAATCTCTTCTCTTTCTTCCATATGACCAAAACGCTCAATTAATATTTCTGTGAACTGGCTGATGTTTATGTTCTGTCCCTTTAGGTCTTTTAGGGTCTGATATACTTCTTCTGCGAGGGCATCGGGGACCTCAAGCCCGTTGTCTATTTTCCTATATCGGCCAAGTTTTATTAGGTCAATTTCTACACCCTTGACCGTTTGCCCGTTGATGCGGTTTGATTTGTATTTTGCCACACCCGGATACCTTTTATTGATAAACTTTACAAGCTGGGTTGTATAATAGACATTATCTAAGATTGGGGTTGTTTGTTTAAGTAGTTTGAATGCTGTTGTTGTAACAAAAGGATTCCCCCTTGCTGTTCTCGGAATAAAGTCAGCGTTAAGCACTTTATCAAGTATCTTGTCAATGTAGATTGTTATGTCATCTGACTCTGTTGCATTTTGTATGTCCTCAATACTTTTTATGACGTCCGCAATGTTACTGAGTATGTTGGTGATTTTGTTTGAGAGTTTTTTGACACCGTATGCCCTAGCTATCTCTCTTAATATTGCTAATGCCCCCGCAAATTGGGTGTAAAGCTCGGCTCTCCTGTAACTTATCTGAATGTCGGCCTCTGCGAGAATCTGGCGTAACGTGTTCACGTTCAATTTTATCATTTCAGTAAAGGTTATCTTTTGTTCATTCAAGATCTCTGTTATATTGTCAGCGATTTTGAAGCCTATTCCCTCTTTCATATAGCGTATGCTGGTTGCGTCTTGTTCAGTTTCGAAGATATACTCATCATCGGGAACTTTTAACTGAATAATCCTGTCGAGCACACCTGTATCAACAAATGAGCCATCCATAAAGGCGGCGTTGAATTCTTTATTGCTTGTGATTAGTAGTGATGCCTTCAAATTGTAGATGATCTGCTCCAAATTCGCTTTACCCCTTGTAACGCTTGTTGCATCGCCACTGAGGTAACTCTTGATAAAGCCCAATATGTTCTTATCCAGCGTTACAACGTCGTCAATTGATACAAGTAAGTGCCCCACCGACAGTAGTTTCAGCATTCTGAAGGCTGATTCTGCCTCACTTGCTGATAACTTCTTTATGCCCCAAGCTTTGGTTGTGAGGAGTGTCGCCAACGTCGATTTGCCTATCGAAACCGCTGGAGACCACAACCAGATTAAAGGCCTTTTAATATTCTTCTCATTATTGAATAACGCTGAAATCATTGCTCCAACGCTAACAAAGAATATTTTATCATCTTTGATTGCGCTGAGCGTTTCTAAGAATTTTCTGACATCATCATCTGTAATCCTCTCCCTATAATCCCGTGTATCCTCAACAGAGTATACTTGATTAAAGAATTTGGCTGCATTGTGCGTATACTTGTTGCTGTTAATATCAACGTAAAACTTGAAGCTTTCTGACTCGTATATCTTTCGGATATTGTAATAATCCCGTAAGATGTTGAGTATCTGTTGAAGGGCGCTTTCGAGTGTGTTCTTTGAAGCAACTGACGCCAATGTTGTCCCTGCTAACCAGCGGGCGACTTCATTAAGGGGCTTTCTAACAATTGTATGCCTCTGTCCGTCCTTCAAATCAGTCACAACAAGTGTGTAACGCCACTCCTCCATTCCCGTTTCATCCTCTTTTATCACAATTTCCTTCAACTCCATTTTGGCGTTGAGGAGTTTTTCTCTTGAGACGAGGGTGAACTGACCATCATCAGTAACTTTGTACGTCGCTATCTGTATCTTGTCCCGGTACACTTCAATTGCTTTCAATGAGCGCATTCCTGTGCGGAAGAACGCCCGCCCAATAAAGTTCTTGTTGAATTTTTCACCGTATCTACCAATAATGCCCAATATATCTAAGATAATCTTTCTAATTGTTTCTTTTGCTTCTTCGGGGCTCATATTGTTGGTTTGGGCGAATTGGGATAGTCTCCTGTCCTCAATTATGTTGCCGTTTTCATCCTCGACAAAGAAGAATGAGACGGTTGCTATGCTCTCTCTTCCGCTTGAACGCTCCTGTTGAACCAGACTTTTCACAATGCTAAGCCGTTGTTTCTGTTCTTCATCATCGAGGAGTTCTAAGAGTTTTTCTGCAAATAATCTAAGCTCATCTGTGTCAATTTTAGTGTATTTGTAGACGGTTGCGAGGGTAAGGAAGAATAAGTTGTGCCTTGTGCCTTTCTTATAATAGTTCTTGATAACCAAATAGACTTCTTTTGCCATCTCCGCTATTTTTTCTTCTGTGAGGTTTTGATCAGGGGTTCTTAGGTCATAGACAACATCTTTTGAGTAGAGTTTCTCTGTCCTCTTTCTCTTCTGTTCAACCTCAATCTCATTGATGAGTTGTATTAGCTTTTCTTTTTCAGTTACCGTATCCGTTTCTTTCACTATATTAGCTTGAAGCCCTGAATTTTGATTGAGCGAGTATGGAAGTCGGATTATGCGAGCGAAGTCATAAATGTTATCTGCGTTGTATTCTGTGTTTTCGAAAATGTATGTGAGTAAGGCCATTTTCCTCCATTCCTGCTCGCTGAGGGGCTTGTCGAGGACTATCTTTATGTGAAGCCCTCTTCCCGATGAGATTAGCGAGTAGTTGATCCCGTATCTGTCGAAGTATTTCTGAACAATCTCTTCGACCTTTTTGAAGTCTTCTTCTGTCATCAAACTGTGTCCTTTTTTGTCAATGTCCAGATAAACAACTCTTGTCTCTTTTACTGCGAATTCATCTTTTCTTTTTGCTTTGTTGTAAATAAAGATGGTGTGGTAGAGGTTGAATGTTTCAACATTGTTCATTATCCAGTTCTTTACCTTAACGGGGTTATCTCTTAGCTCTTTGAGTGTGAAGTAGAACTCTTTCTTTATTTCATTATTTACTTTTTGATCGGGGTGTAACCGAGTAATCACAAAGTAGTAATCATCTTTGTCAGTCCACTTCTGCTCTTTAAAGTAATATGTGTGTATGTATTTGATAACATTGTCTGCTATCTCTTTCTTGTTGAGTTTATGTGCAAGTCCTAAGTAGTTTTTGTCTTTATTACTTGATGGAACCATCACAGACTTGGCGCACATTAATCAATCCCCCCTCATCATTAAGCCCGCAACTTTGTCAACGTATTTCTCTAAGTCATATACCACATTTCTAATATTAACGTCATTTTGAATGATGTATATTATGTTGTCTTTAATGATTATATTCACATCAACTGTCCTGCCTTCCAAGTAAACTCTTGCAATTGGGAGTGGGATTTTATAGCGGATTATGTTTTTGTGTTTGAATGTATTTGTTTTGAATCTAACAACGCCTTTCTTAGTAATGAGAACCGCGTTATAGTCTGTTTTCAAGACTATGTTTGATGGAAGCGTCCTTTTATGTATAACAAGCTCCGCAGACTTCTTATCACTAATATTATAGATTTTTGCCTTGCATTTTACAGTGTACATCTCATCACAGGACATTATATAAGGGATCTTGGAATTGATTTCTATCATCCTGATCACCTCTTTATTATATCATTAATACCAAATTCACTTAGGGTTTCTATAAATATAGAACATTCAGTTTTTATAAACTTGTGCATAATTTCAAACAAAAAAGTGATCAAAAATAAAATTAGTAACTGTTAATTTTCTCCAAAACTTCATCAAAGACACTCCAAGTTGTACAACAAAGCGGATATGGAGGTTTTAATTTACTTTTCATTTATTTTGACTTCAAAGATTGAAAAATGATAAATTGGGGGCTTACCCTGATTTACTCGTTTATTAGCTCTTTTGAAAGTGCAAAAAGAAATCCCTCGGGAGTAACTTGACGTCCTTGAACGCCTTATACCACATCGACCTAAGCTCTTCCCTCAATCCAGCGTCGCTATGAGGATAGCGGTTAAGATAATGCTCATATATTGTCTTTTGCACAGGGACAGGCACATCTTTGCGACGGTGGTGGGTGAGAAGCGATATGTGCGGTTCTGATACTCCTTTTGCGAGCAGGCGATTAGCATAAGCCTTCTTACAGAACTTGAGTTGCAACGGATAAAGCTTTTTGACAATAGTGTTGTTTGTGATGTACGCCATCGCCAACGTTTGCGGTGTATAGAGCTTCTTACGGGTCTTTCTGAGCTGTTCATCTAATCTGACAAACTGGAAGAGCTTATCATCATTGTTGAGACCATACCAGTTAATGTAGAATTTGATTAACTCTGTAGCCTCATCTGTTAAAAAATAGATTTCTGGAAGCCCGATTTTTGTGTTTTGCCCCCAGATGACCTTTTCTTTGAAATCAATGTCAGAGACTTTGACTTGTTGCAAATCATTAAACCTCATACCCGTTGTACTTAAAACAACATAAGCAAGGGCTGATGACAGGGTAAAGTTGTCTGTAACCAGCTCATTTAGATAAAGCTGGAATATGACCTCGATCGACTTCTTGATGTCTTCCAGCGAGACATCCTTCAACGTCCTAGCTTCCCGCTCTGCTCTCAGTTTGTTGGGAGATACAAGCTTACGGGGACTGAAATTCTTCTTCATCGCTTTGAGAAATATTGCATTCTCCGCTTCAACGTCACTAACTGTTTCAATAAAAGCTGTATAGAAGTCGAGGAAGTCGAAGAACATATGGTAATACTTTTCATAACTACTGTAACTGTACTTTCTGAATAAATGTCGCAAAAAGTTCACAATGAGATTTCTTGTAATGACAATGTAACGCTCATCATACTGTCTCCGAATGAGGTCTGGATAGTTCTCTTCGACGTAGTTGATGAAATCAACCTTAAAAAAGCGTTCAATCTTCCTGAGCCAGTTTGCCGTTATTCCTTTATCCCTCTTGAACTCGACAAAGCGGTCAAAGTCACTCTCAAAGACTGTGATATACCTGACGCCTGCATTCTGTCGCACTAATTGAGTGTCGAGCATCTGCTGTTTTAATCTTCTCAACTCATCTGCAACGTAAACATCTTCTCTCATCATCTTTATCACCCATGTTTTCGGAGCAGGTGAGGTGACTATTACTCACAGCGGCGTTGCTTCTTTTAAAGATAACCATATGTTCTGTTTTCGAACCTGAAAAACGGCTGTTTTTGGCGGTCTCTACTGTAACTTTCCAATACAAAAATTTATAAAGGTGGGGACTTTTTGCGTTGTGCTTTCTCCTCATCGTCCCCAAAGCCATACATAGAGCCCCTCACTTCATGTCCTCAACGTAGAGGAAGAGAGCCTTTAAGTATTCAGTATCCTTTGAAGCCATCAATATTGGGTGATCAGGAGCCTGCGTCCTGTACGGTTCCAGCATCTTGAGGAACTTGCCGGCCTTTGCCGCAGCCGCTATGACCATGTCCTTGAAGGTCTGCAGGTCAACGTGCTGGGAGCAGGAGGCGGTAACCAGTATTCCGCCCTCCTTGACCAGCTGAAGTCCTGCATAGTTAACGTTGAAGTAGGCCCTGAGTCCGCGCTTTAGGTCTTTCTCGTGCTGGACGAAGGCAGGAGGATCGAGGATAACGATGTCGAACTTCTCACCCCTCTTTATCATCTCCTCCATGACAGGGAAGGCCGAGCCTACGATATACTTCATCTTATCCTCGACGCCGTTCAGCTTCGCGTTCTCCTTCACCATGTTGATAGCCCACGGTGATTTGTCAACTGCCACAACTTCATCAGCTCCCGCAACCGCTGCGTGGATGGCAAAGCCGCCCGTGTACGTGAAAACGTCTAAAACCCTCATGCCAGGCTTGACGTACTTCTCAAGGGCTATCCTGTTCTCCCTCTGGTCGAGGAAGAAACCCGTTTTCTGGCCGCGCATGTCAACTATGAACTTCGCCCTGCCCTCCTCTATTATCGTCCTGTACTTCTCCTTCCCGAGGAGGACGCGCTCTATTTCGGGGAGGCCCTCCCTTCTCCTGCTCCTGCCGGTGTTCTTCTCGAAGACAGTCTCGATCTCGGGTTCGGCCTCCATTATCGCCTCAGCCAGGTCGAGCTTGAACCTCTCCATTCCGACGCTTGAAATCTGGATCGAAGCGATCTCGTTGAAGCGGTCAACTATTAGGCCCGGGAGATAATCCGCCTCGCCGTAGACCATGCGGTAGGCTTTGTCGTAGCCGAGGACATTCTTCCTGTACTCGTTGGCCTTCCTTATCCTCTCGCGGAAGAGCTCCTTGTTTATCTCGGTGTCCTTATCCTTTGTGACGAGCCTGACCATGATGTTTGAGTTCGGGTTGGCAAAACCTTTCCCAAGGAACTTGCCACCCCTTGTGTAAACCTCAACGATATCTCCAGGGTTTATCTCGCCCTCGGTTCTCACGACACCCTTCTTGAAGACTATCATCGCACCCTTTCCTATTGCCCTCGCTGCTTGAGCATCAACTATAACTCTCGCCATTCTCACCACCACCTGCGTTAAAAGGCAAGGGCTTTAAAAACTGTTGCTTTTCATTGCTGGATTTCTAAGCCCTTCAAAACCTTCCAACACGGCCGAGCGATAGGTATTTAACCATTGCCACTCTATAATCTCAAGGGTGATTCTATGCACTTCGAGGTAGTCAAGGAGTTTCTGGAGGACATCGGAGCCGACTGGATTGAGATTGAGGGGGAGATACACCTCGACCCCGAGGTCTTCTATGAGGTCTGGAAGTACGTCGGCCAGCCCGAGCTTAAGACGTACGTTATTGAAGACGAGGTCGTCGAGCCAGGTTCTTACGACCCTCCCGAGATGAAGTATACAGACGTTAAGAAGGTCAAGATCAAGAAAGTCTATTTCGAGACCCTTGACGGCAAGAAGATAGTTACCGACTACTCCGAATTCCAGAAGCTCGTGAAGGAGAAGTCAGCCTGATTATCCTTTCACTTCTCTACTCTTTTTTCTTTGAATCTAACCCAAGAGTACTGGCACCATCAGAGCCCCCATGCAGTTGGTCCGCTTAACGCCGAGCAGAACCGCCAGAATGCCAACGATGGAGGAGGCAGCGAGGGCCATGATTCCAGCGGCTCCGTCAAAGTACACTGAGAGGACAACAAGGAATAAAAGCACTCCAATGTTGAGGGCTCTGTACGGAATTTTGAAAACGACCGATGCAAGGATTTTCGATATGACTTCACCGTAGAGCATTACCAAAATCCCAACGAAGAGTGAAGCGAGGATAAAGGTGTAAAGGGTCGAAAGACCCATTGGGGACATCCTCATCACGATCCCGTTTCTAGCCCTCCCGGTTTCGAGAAAGTTAACCAGAGAAAAGAGGAAGTTTGCCGTGTTTGTGGAGTAGACAACCGCCAGAAAAGAGCGCTCGTCCTTTGAGAAAAACGACCCTATAAGCGCCGCCTGAGATGATGTGAACGCGGGAACCAAAGAAGCGACCATACCGAGAAGCGTTCCCATAAAAGAAAATAACACGAGAGATTTAGTGTCCATCTCCAGTTCAGCACTTCCGGGCGATACCTCGGACGTCTCGTAAAACAACGCAATGAGGATAACTGGAACTCCGAACAGACCCGTCAAAAGATGATAAAGCGGTTCGTTGAGGGAAATTCTGAGGATCATAAGTCCGACCAGTCCAGAAAGGATTACTATGGACGCCGCCCAGAGCTTTTTTGTGCCCTTTTCCGTTAACACCAGCAGAATCATCAGGAGCAAAACGACCGCCTTGCCAATAGTGAAAGTGTACATGGGCGCTATCGCGAGATACAGTGGAACCAGAGGGGTGAAAAACAGCGTCCCCAGAAAGCTCGAATACAGCGCTATTCTTATGACTTCCATTCCCTTCCCAGCAAGGACGAGTCTGTGTGCAGGCAGAATGCTGAGGGCCGTTCCCTCATCCGGAATTCCAAGGAAAGTTGAGGGAAACGCGTCGAGGTATGTGTGGGTGAGCCCCATCGCAAACAGCGTGAGTGAAGGCAACAGTGCACCATTGAGCAGAACTGCTAGAGTGTTGACGTGGATTCCCGGCGTTAAGCCAGTAAAAGTTCCAAAGAGCACCCCTAGCAGGAGCTCCCTGAGCATAAATCCTCACCCGATTGAATTTCAAATGCTGGCTTTTCTCGGTAAGTCGTGAAAAAGCCGTAGGCAGTTACGTTCTCTCCAGAAGCCACAGATATCCCAAGGGACTTGGGGAGCTTGAGCAAAACCCAGCAGTTTCCGTCGGTAACGTTGGCCAGCCCGAAGCCGTTGCGATACCTCTTCACCCAGGTAACGGTTCCAGAAATCTTGGCGAAGTTCCCGGGCGAGTACTCACAGAGCTCATTTGGGAGCTTTTCTCTAGGCTGGACAACTGAGCAGTTTATACACAGGAAAGAAGACTTTCTCCTCAGAGCCCTGATGTGAACAACATCTCCCACCCTAGCTTTGAATCCGTAGAGTCTCAGGTCAGTGCAGTTGAGCTTTAGTGTGCTTCTCGAATCCAAAACGAGGCACTTCGCTTCAACGATATCGCCGATGGACGAATTCCAGAGAGGTTTAAGCTTCGAATACCCTAGAAGTGCTATATCCTTGGGTTCTGAAGGATAAAGGTAGATGTAATCTCTAACTTTGACAATACCAGCTACTCGAACCCTCTGGCCAGGAGAAACTTCCACGCCCCTTAACTTCAAAACTTTGAACTCCTCACTCCCGTTCCAGATTGATATGTATCGGCCAACAGACATGACCACTCCCTCAACCACAAATGGAAACCCGTTCTTGGGAGATGCAGAAAATCCGCGCCTATGGACTTCAAGAGGATAGAACTTACTGCCATACCCCAGACCCCTCACTAAAACCAGCTCGCCCTTGGATGCGTTGATTGGAGTTGCCAGATACACCCTATCAGGTGTTAAAAGGTAAGGACTTCCTTCTGTCCAGTACGCTCCCTCAATTGAGTCCAGTGGAAAGTCGGGAAGTGAGGTTTCAAACGATGAAACGTCCATCCACAGGCCCCGGTTGGTCTTCCTTAAACGGCCGTGAACCGTGTAAACCCTCCCAACTTCCAGGGATTTACCAACGGCAACGGTCTGACTTCCGTTGTAGAGGATGGAGAAGCTGGGCGAAGAATATACACACAACCCGGTAAACGTATCCCCGCTGGGTGGAGAGAGCCGAATAAGCGCAAGAGAAACTATTGTTAATGATATCAACAAAACAATAACTAATCTAGACTTCATAACTCTTCAAAAAAGTAATCACTCGAAAGTTTAAAAAGTTTTTGAAAAAAGGAAGCACTAGCTAGAACAAAACACAGACTAACCGGCTAAAACGTTACGCGAAAGGGAAGCTCTTCACTGGAGACGGCTCAGTATATCTCACCGCTCGGGTACACAACGAGTCCGTCGCTCATTATTTCGAACGGGTACTTCTTCATTGAGTGCTTGGTCTCACGCATCTTCCTTATCAGGAGATACCTCTTCAGCTCAACCTCACGCTCTATGAAGTCAAGGAGAACAACACCCCTAGCAATGTACTCCTCAATTCCATACCTGCTGATTTTCCCCCTGGATGGTTCGGGGGCCTCAGTAGTCAGGATAGAAGTCACGCCCATCTCAAGAAGTATCGTGTTCAGCTGGAGCAGAACCTCCCTGATTTCTTCCTCTTTCTTTAACCTGAACGCGATGGATGGAATCGAATCTATTACAAGCCTTTTGGCATCTATGGCCTTAACAACGCGGTATATGTACCTGAGGAAGTCCTCGGTGTTAAGGTTGCCCTCAAGTACATACTGCTCCTCGGAGGGGAGGCCAACAACGGCGCTGACACCGTCTATGATTGCTATTTTACCCTCTTTTTCGTATTTCTCTATGTCCCATCCGAACGCGCGCATCTCCCTTCTGAGATCGACTGCACGCTCCTCAAGTGTCACAATGACACCAGGCTCGTTGTAAAGCTCAACACCCTTATAGACAAACTGGACTGCAAAGGTGGTCTTACCGCTACCCGTTGGGCCAGTTACAAGAACAGTTGTACCCTTGGGGAACCCGCCGTTTACAAGCTCATCGAACCCAGGAATCCCGCTTTTTACTCTGGGAACAGTCCATTCACCGGTCATTCCAATCACCGCGATATTGCTATGATTACATTCTGATAAGTCCTCGCTAACTGCTAGGTATTAGAAACTATCACAATATAAAACTTTTGGATGTTCAGACACCATGGAGAATTTTATTGTCTTCACAGTACATTATTGTGCACCTCCCAAAAAGGAAACCGTTTTATTGTTGATTATGTCACCCATATTAGGTGGGAGTATGCTTGACCCCTTTGGAAAAAGAGCGGAGAGCCTCATAAGGGAAGAATTTGGGGACCTGCTGGCCCTTCTGGAGCGAGTACCCTCCGCCATTTCAGTTGAGGAACCGATAAGTCTAGTAAGCTGGATGCTTGAATCAGAAAATCCACCGCAAGAACTTGTTGAGGTAGACAACCTAGAGGAACTCCGTGATCTGTTCAAGTTTTATGCTCTCCTCGGAGCGGCTTCTATATCCCCCTACGGGCTTGATGCCGAGGTCGTCAAGAGGGCTACCCTGCGGCTGTATTCCGAGAGAATAAAGGCCTCTAAAAATCTCAGTGAAACCATGTTGCCCGTTGTCCCCGTGGGAGAAAATGAAATTCCCCATAATGACCTGAACATCCTTGAAAGGAGAATGGACAGGAATTTATCCCCCGAGGAAAAGGAGAAGCTGAAAATAAAATACAAGATACCCATAAAGGACTTTCTAAACCTGTGGGGAAGCTCTCTGAAGGAGGTGTACATAAGAAACGGATACGCCTACCTCAGATGGGAAACCGCCCTGAAGATGTGGGAAAAAGCCTTTGAGAAGAGGTTCGAGAGGGCCGTTAACATCCTCTACGATTACAGGGATGAACTCCCAGAATTCTACCACAGGCTCAGGGAGAAACTCGAAGAAATAGCTGAGGAGTACTTCAGAGAGAGGGGAGAGATGTTCAAGGGGACTGCATCACCGCTAAGGTTCGACCTCTTCCCGCCGTGCGTTAAAGAAGCGCTCAAGGGAGTGCCCGCGGGCATGAGAAACTATGCCATAACCGTGCTTCTGACGAGTTTCCTCAGCTACGCGAGAATCTGTCCCAACCCACCCAGAAAAGACGTCAGGATAAAGGACTGCATTAACGACCTCAAGATCATCGAAGAAGAGATACTCCCTGTCATAATAGAGGCTGGAAACCGCTGTAAACCGCCGCTCTTCGAAGACCAGCCCCATGAGATAAAGAACATCTGGTACCACCTCGGCTTTGGTCTGACCGACAGCCCAACAATGGAGGACAGTGGAAACTCAACGTGGTACTTTCCTCCAAACTGCGACAAGATCCGGGCAAACGCACCCCAGCTGTGCAAACCGGACAAGTACTGCCGCGGAATAAAGAACCCGTTGAGCTACTACCTCAAGAGGCTCTACCTTGAGGGAAAGAAGAAGGAAGGTGAGACCGGTGAGTGAGCTGTTGAGGGAAGTAACGCCCGAAGAAAGGAGGCTCTACTACTCAGGGGAATGGGACGCCAAGAAGCTGCCAGAGTTCATAGTGGAGAGCATTGAACGGAGAGAATTCGGCTTTGACCACACGGGTGAGGGTCCAAGTGACAGAAAGAACGCATTCTCAGATGTCAGAGACCTCGAGGATTACATAAGGGCGACCGCTCCATATGCCGCGTATTCCAGCGTTGCCTTTTACAGGAATCCACAGGAAATGGAGGGCTGGCTCGGCGCTGAACTCGTCTTTGACATAGACGCCAAAGACCTCCCGCTCAGACGCTGCCAGAACGAGCATCCCTCCGGCCAAGTGTGCCCAATCTGCCTCGAAGATGCAAAGGAGCTCGCCAGAGATACACTGATCATTCTAAAGGAGGACTTCGGGTTTGAGAATATCCACGTGGTATACTCCGGCAGGGGATATCACATCAGGGTGATCGATGAGTGGGCGCTCAAGCTCGACTCCAAAGCCCGCGAGAGGATACTCTCCTACGTCAGCGCGGCAGAGGAGGTAACTTTTGACGACATCCAGAAGAGGTACATAATGCTGTCAAGCGGCTATTTCAGGGTTTTCAGGCTGAGGTTCGGGTACTTTATCCAGAGAATAAACGAAAACCACCTCAAAAACATTGGGCTTAAGAGATCAACGGTCGAAAAGCTCCTTGATGAAAAGACCAGACAGGATATCGTTGAAAAGTTCGTCAACAAAGGCTTGCTTGCCGCATTTCCAGAGGGTGTTGGATACAGGACGTTGCTGAGACTGTTCGGGCTCTCAACGACGTTTTCAAAGGCTTATTTCGATGGTAGGGTCACAGTTGACCTGAAGAGAATACTCCGCCTTCCCTCAACTCTCCACTCCAAAGTTGGGCTGGTCGCGACTTACATCGGAAGCGATGAAAAGAGACTTGAAAAGTTCGACCCCTTTAAGGATGCAGTGCCAGAGTTCAGAAAAGAGGAAGTGCAAAAAGCTTATCAAGAATGGAAGGAGCTACATGAGGGATGAACGGAAGGGCAAAAGTAGTAGTTTCCATGCTCATATGGGGCAGTGTTGGAATATTCGGAAGATTATCCGGCCTAAGTGGTCTTGGAGTCGCTTTTGCCAGGGTTTTCCTGGGTGCTTTGGTTCTGTTTATGGTTATTGGGTTAACCAGAATGGAGTTGCTAAGGGAGCTCCCCATGATTTTCCGAAGCAACTGGAAACCGCTGCTTGGCCTTGGTACAGCCCTGGCTCTCAACTGGGCGTTCCTGTTCACGGCCTTCAACTACACAACCATAGCAAATGCCGTAATGGTATATTACATCGCACCCATTCTTGCCACTCTCATGTCCTGGCGTTTTCTTGGGGAAACTATAGACAGGAAAACACTGAGCCTTATCATTCTAGCATTTTTAGGCCTCCTCCTGATAATGAGCGGCCAGGAAATAAGTTTCAAAAACCGGGACTTCGTTGGAATCCTGCTCGCGTTCACGGCGGCGTTCTTCTACGCTATGATACCCAACCTCGGGAGGTTCTTGAAGGAAGTTGACGGAAAAATCTTAACGCTCAGCCAGCTGGGAATTGCTTCTTTCGTCCTCCTCCCCTTTGTCATCCTCCAGGACGTTGGAAAGCCAGTCTGGTGGGCGGTTCTTGTGCTCGTGCTCATCCATACGGTTTTCGCGCTGTTTCTTTACATGGAGGGCCTCAAGGAAGTGGAAGTGAAGGACGCGGCTCTTTTGAGCTATCTTGACCCGGCGAGTGCTGTAGTTTATGCCTTCCTCGTCTTTGGTGAAGTGCCTGGAACGAGAACGGTAATCGGTGGAGTGCTTATACTTCTTGCCTCGGCTTTGGATGCTCTGAGAAGATGAGGCGAGGGGGCCGTAGCCCGCCTTCTGTATCAAGGGGGCATTCGACTGAGCGGCCTACCACGGGGCTCACACCGGGAACTCATCGCCCCTCCCTCGGCCTTGCACCCCGCGGGACGGCCGTTTCACCGCATCCCCCCGGGTCGTCTGCGGGTTAGCTCGGGCACCGTCGCCGGGCCCTTCACCGCTTTCATCCCCATATCCGGGGGGCCGTGTCGTTTCTGCGCCGTTGCCCGGCCTCTCGGCCGGTGCCTTGCGGCACCGCGGCCCCGGTGCGGTGGGCGGAACTTCCTCGGGAGTACCCCGAGAGCCCCCGACCCCCTCGCCTGAAGAACGTTAAAAGGGTGGAAATAAAAAGGTTTGGTCACCTTTTCTTCGGAAGCGATTTAAAGCTCTTGAATTTTGGCGGTTTGGGCCTCTTGAACCTTCCTAGGGGAGAACGGCGCTTTGGATTTGGTCTCTTTTTCCTTTTGCTCTTCGAGCTGAACTCCCGTTGCCACACGACCCAGATAAATGAGGCAACAAGAATAATAACCAAAAGAACTGCCGTCCAAAACGCGCTGCCGCGGGTAGAGGAGGTTTCTTCAATAGATGAACTCGATTCTGGAGTTGGAGTAGTGCTGGTGATGGGTTTGGATGACGTTGTGGTAGTGGGAGTGTTTGTTTCTTCAGGCGCAGGAAAGACCCAAACCCCAGAATATGAAGAGGTGTACTCAAGAACCTTCAGTGTGAAATTGTATGCAACGTACCCAGCGGTATCTAGCGGAATGGTAAGAACTACCAACCCGCTTCCTGGCGGTATATCAACAATAGTAGAACCTGAGTAAGAAACTGTTCCATCAATTGTTACATTGTAGAGAAGAACTCCCGATTTTTTAGAATCTGAATTATACGTCCGAATGTTGAACACTATTCCCTTCTTATCTCTGACAACACTGACGTTCGAAATGCTTGGAGGACTCAGAACAGTGTAATGAACTTCACCACCCCCAATACCGACACCAAAGAAGTACACCTGGTATCTAAGTGTATAGTTCCCCGGAATCTCAGTCAGCAACGGAACCCTAACGACCTGGGTACCTTCCGCCGCAGTTACTGGGATAGTCGTATTTTTCACAAACCGATTCTCATTATAATAACTTGCAACGAGGGTTAGATTTGCATTTCTCACGGACATCAGAGTTATGTACAGATGTCCAGTGTCATTTAAATAGAGATGATCTTTTTCAAGGGAGACGGAAACTACCGAAACACCAAGAAGAACCTTAAACTTCCTTAGCCGTGAGACTGAAGTAGTGGAGCACCTGACAGCAAGCTCAACCGTGTACTCCCCCTCGGAATACTTTGAGTCAATAGGAATCTCAAAAACCAGCGATGAATAGCCTGGAGCAACGACCATGCTTTTGGACACGGAATAGAGCTCTTTAACACCCTTAACTGAAAGACTGACATTGATGCTTACATTTTTGTGACCCAGATTGGATATTGGGGAATAGACTACTAAAGAATCCCCTATGAAGACTGTCCCGTCTTCAGGCTGAATACTCAATTGTCCAACGCTTATTGGGACCGAAAGAACTTCCAGGGGAACTGCTACAACGAACGTCCTCAAACTGCCGGAAGGGAGAGTCGCAAGAAAACGAAGCTTCAAACTGTAGTTTCCAGCGGGAACCTGCTCGGAGCAATTTATATAGTATGAAAATTCAACGACCTCATCTCTGTTCCAGCCCCCAAGAATTAATGGGGTAACCGTTACGTTGATACCCTCAACCTGACTGCCGTTCTGAGACTCAACCCAGAGAGCACGAAGGTATGTCCGCCCATAGGCCACCCCGGTTGGATTCATAATCGGTATTACACCCTTAGAATAGTCACCGGAAACAACGATTATACGCACGTCGGAAGAAGACTCGGAGAGCACAGGGGGAACATAAGGGATAATGAGTATAGCAATGACCACCAGTGAAATTATAGACGCCTTAATGGTCATGACAATCACCCGGGAGTATTAGAGGCTTTTAATATAAAACATTAGCGCACGTTTAGCAAAATTAAAACGCCTCCGCCAACGAGGAATAGTGTTATACTGAGAAAAATCTTGTAGAGGAGAGATTTTGAGAAATGGTCTTTAACTACTGCCGCTAAGATCATCAAAATAGTACCATACACAAGAGAGAATATCCCAGCGGCTACCTCTGGTCTCACTTTAAGCACCAGCAGGACTCCCAGCAATGCCCCAGCGAGGACAGTGGCGTGCGGCACGGTGAACATAAGGTACCTGAGAAAAACCTTCTCCTCTTCGTCCATGGCCATCACTCCATTATGAACGCGTAGGTGGTCGTCGTTGGAAGGACTCTCCTTATCCTAGGAAGGAGATACCTGGGATACCTGCCCTCCGATTTCTCTTCTAACGGATCGAACTGCCCAAGGATGGTTTCTATTACCTTCACTTCAATCTTTCCCCTAACCCTGAAGTAACCCCTATCCACAGTGCTAATCTCCAGGATTATCGGTAGTTTGAGCTTCTCTCGCTCATCATCCTCAAGGATGTCGGATAGGTATTCAAGCTCAGACGACCTAAAATAGTGCATGCTTCCGTCCCGTAGTATGACGTACCCGTCCCCATTTCTAAGGGCTTCTTTAAGGCTTACCCTCTGTCTCGGCAGATGAAGGTTGACTCTCATTATTTCTTTGTTCAGCAGGTCTTCGGCCGTGGGCATGTTTGAGGATAAGGGCGGCATCCTCAAAAACGTTGGTTAACATTTAAATGTTAAACACTTGGCATTTTTTCAATTGTTATTGACATCCCAACGTAAAAAGTGGAGCCGCGGGAGTTCATTTTGTCATCGTGACAAGCAATCATCAGAAAAAGTTAAATTTGAAAGAACAACCATTAAACCGTGTTAATATTGGACTAATGTTCACAAAATAGGTGATAAAAATGAACGAAATTAAGGGAATTGAGAGGGCGGTACAAGTCGAAGTCCCAAGGCCGAGGTTCCTTCTGCTGGCATTCACGGATATCAACGGGTCGCTAAAGGGCATGGAAATACCAATGGAGCGCTATGAGGAGGCAGTTGAGGATGGGGTATCCTTCGACGGTTCCTCGATACCTGGATTCGAAGGAATAGAAGACAGCGACCTTATATTCAAGGCGGATCCCAGCACCTACGCCGAAATACCGTGGGAGGGCATTGGAAGAGTTTACGGTTACATCTATAAAGGAGATGAACCCTACCAAGCCGATCCCAGGGGGATTCTGAAGAGAGTCCTTGAAAGGCTGGAGAAGGAAGGACTAAAAGCTCACATCGGCCCCGAGCCAGAGTTCTACATCTTCAAGAAGAACGGCACATGGGAACTTCATATCCCCGACAGCGGCGGATATTTTGACCTGGTTGGCTTGGACAAAGCCAGGGAGATAAGAAGGGAGATTGCACTCTACATGCCGTATCTCGGCCTCAAACCGGAGGTTCTGCACCATGAGGTCGGGAAGGCCCAGCACGAAATAGATTTCCGCTACGACGAAGCCCTTAGAACCGCCGACAACATAGTAAGCTTCAAGCACGTCGTTAAAGCGGTGGCAGAGCTCCACGGCTACTACGCCACATTCATGCCCAAACCCATCTACGACTTTCCCGGTAACGGAATGCACCTCCACATAAGCCTGTGGAAAGACGGTGAGAACGTTTTCATTGGAGAAGACGGCCTGAGCGACACGGCGCTACACTTCATCGGGGGAATCCTTAAGCATGCTAAGGCCCTTGCAGCCCTTACCAACCCAACCGTCAACAGCTACAAGAGGCTCGTGCCGGGTTATGAAGCACCGGTTTACATCAGCTGGGGTTATAGAAACAGGAGCGCCCTCATCAGAGTACCAGCTTTCAAGGGAAGTGGTGCGAGAATAGAGTACCGCTGTCCAGACCCGAGCGCAAACCCCTACCTCGCCCTCGCTGGAATTCTTATGGCAGGACTGGACGGAATAAAGAAGAAGGTCGAGCCAGACTCGTACGTCGAGACCAACGTTTACGAGATGGACGATGCCGAGAGAGAAAGACTAGGAATAGATACCCTCCCAGGAAGCCTTGGAGAGGCACTGGAGGAGCTGAAGAAAGATAAGACAGTCAGAGAAGCACTCGGCGGAGCCTACAAGAACTTCATCGATTACAAGGAGAGGGAGTGGGAAGAATACATTGAATACCTGAGCTCAAGAGACATTCCAGCCGACACCAAGAAGGTTACGGAGTGGGAGCTTGAGAGGTATTTCTACGTTTGATGGGCTCCCTCAGGCCCTTCTTTTTCTCCCATGTGCACTACGATGGAACCCCCTATTATGAGCGCCGCACCGAGTAGCTGAACCAGACTTAACTTCTCCCCAAAGAGGAGGAAAGCCAGAAAAATCGCCACGACGGGCTCCACAGTTGCCACTATACTGGCCCTGCTAACTTCCACCTCTTTGAGGGCGTGGTTGTAGAGAACGTAGCCAAGAAACGTCGGAAAGAGTGCCAAGGCAAAGAGATAAGGGATTGCCCCAGTGGGCACGCTGAAATCAGAGAAGGGGGCGAGGAATATCATACCAAACAGCAGTGTGTAGAAGAGCGCCTTTTCAGGCTCTTCTTTCCTAACCGCGAACTTGGCCAGGATGCCGTAGAGGGCATAAGTAAAGCCCGAAAGGAGACCAAAGACCAGGGCTTTGGTCGAGAATGAAGCACCAGATCCGTTAACAAAAAGCACGCCAAGGGTGACCATAACCAGCGCCGTTAACTTCTCTTTCGTTATTTTTTCGTTGAAGATCAGCCTGCCGAGGATTATTGAGTACATAGGCGCGGTATAAAGCAGGAGGACGGCGAAGGAAACGGAGGATATCGTAACGGTGTAAAAGTAGAGGGTATAGAACAGAAAGATGCTGAAGAAGCCGTAGAGGGCGTAGAACCTGAGCCTTGAGCGCTCGATTGAAAAGCCGATACCCTTCAGCTTGATATATGTACCGAGGAGAAGAAGGGCAAAAACGACGCGGTAGAAGACCATCGTAAATGGCGTCAGCCCAAAGCCATCCAAATACTTGGCGAAGATGCCGAGTGTCCCCCACATCGAAGCTGCCAGAAAAACAAAGAGATAGCCCTTCTTCATGATTTCACCTCAAAACTCCGGCCCCACAGGAAGCCTCCGCTTGTGCTCGCTCCTCCTTACAAGGCCCTCAACGTATTCGACCCGCTCAACGCCTATTCCAAGCTCCTCCGCTATCTCCTCCTTCGGCATCTTGAGGTCAACGAGGCGCCAGAGTATCTCGTCAAGAAGGCGGTAGCTTATTCCCAGCTCATCCTCATCAGTCTGTCCTTCCCATAGGCCCGCCGTGGGCTTCTTCTGGATTATTCGTTCTGGTACGCCGAGCAGCTTTGCTATCTCCCAGACTTCGGTCTTGTAGAGGTTTATCAGCGGCGCGTAGTCGCTCGCCCCGTCGCCCCACTTCGTAAAGTAGCCAGTTAGAAACTCGCTCCTGTTGCTGGTCCCAAGGACGAGTCTGTTGAGCTGGTTTGCATGAGCGTACAGAAGAATCATCCTTGTTCTGGACATGATGTTTCCCAGAGAGCGTTTGTCTGGCTGAAAGCCGAGCTGAGAGACGAAAGACTCAACGATCGGTTTGATGTTTATGACCTCGTAGTCTATCCCGAGGCTTTCGCAGACGAGCTTTGCATCTTCGACGTCGTTGTTCTCGTAGTAGGGCATTATGAGGCCCAGAACATTTTCTGTTCCAACCGCCTTCGCAGCAAGGTAAGCAGCTGTCGCACTGTCAATCCCGCCGCTTATCCCAATCACAAACCCACCACTGCCACTCTCTTCGAGCTTTTCTGAAAGGAAGCTGGTTATAGTCTCAATGGCGGCACGATAGTCAAGGGCTCTCATTTTTTTGCATCCCCCTTCTGCTTCTTCATATCTTCCTTCAGGGTCTCAAGGAAGCTGATATATCCCCTAAACGCAAACACACCGCCAATTATCATCAAAAAGAACGCGGGATAAGTAAGGTACGAATAGGGGTAGTCGAACCAGTAGACCACATACTCATACTCCAGATCCCCATCGAGAACCGTTATTTGGGGCGCTGATTGAACGTCCACGCTAACGTTTCCATTATTTAAAACGTACTCAAGGTCTTCTCCACCAAGGGACAGAAGCACTGACGCATTATCAGACCACATCACTAGGGTTCGATTAACGACATCGTAGGAGTACAAATTCCCCTCCTCGATTGTATGGTTACCCGGGCCAAGAACACCATGCCATTCGCTTTTTTCTAGGGTTCTATAAGATGCCGCAAACGACATGATGAGAGCGAGGAACAGCAAAATCAGACCGGCTAGTATTGGGGGGTAAGTTATACCTTTTTTGAATGTAGTCACGAGCCTCACCGAGAAGGAATAATGAAGAAGATATAAAAAGATTTCAATACTTGCCAACGAGGTGGCACTCGGCGAAGTGGTTGTGCTCGTACTCTATGAGCTGCGGCTGTTTGGCATCACAGAGGCCCTTCTGAGCGTAGATACACCTCGGGTGGAAGCGGCATCCCGGCGGTATGTTGACGGCGCTCGGAACCTCACCCTTGATCGGCAGTTCCTTGATGACGTTTCTCCTCTCCGGCTTTGGTTCGGGAACCGCTGCCAACAAGGCCCTGGTGTACGGATGAAGCGGGTTGTCAATGACCTTCTCGGCTGGGCCCATTTCGACGATTCTTCCGAGGTACATCACCGCCATCCAGTCGGCGAAGTACCTTGCAGTTGACATATCGTGCGTGATGTAGAGGTAGGTGACGCCAGTCTTCTCCTTGAGTTCCTTCATGAGCTCAAGAACCTCTGCACGGATCGAAACGTCGAGCATCGAGACTGGCTCATCTGCAACGATAAAGGTCGGATTCAGTATTAGCGCACGGGCGATTGCAACACGCTGCCTCTGACCACCGGAAAGCATGTGCGGGAACCTTCCGACGTAGTCCTCAGGCGGGGTTATCTTAACCATCTCGAGGGCTTTGTATATCAACTCCTCGCGCTCTGCCCTAGTTTCGCCGATGCCATGGATTAGGAGGGGCTCTTCAAGAACATCGAAGATCCTGAACCTTGGATTCATTGAACTAAATGGATCCTGGAATATCATCTGAACCTTTCTCCTGTACGCCAGGATTTCTTCCTTGGTCTTGATGTCAGTAACGTCCCTGCCCTCCAGGTATATCTTCCCATCGGTCGGTTCTAAGAGCTTTACGATGAGCTTTCCAGTTGTGGACTTACCACAGCCGCTCTCACCTACGAGTGCAAAGACTTGCTGTTTGTATATCTCAAAGCTCACTCCATCAACAGCGTGAACGAATCTCTGTGGGGCTCCCTTCAGGCTCTCAATGAAACCCCTCTTGATCGGGAAGTACTTTTTCAGGTTCTCAACTTTAAGTACCGGCTCCGCCATCTTTCACACCTCACAGCAGCCAGCATGCGGCATAGTGATCCTTATCAATCTCCTTCATTCCGGGCTCCTGCTCCCTACAAACGTCCATTGCATACGGGCACCTCGGGTGGAAGCGGCATCCCTTCGGCGGGTTGATGAGATTGGGCGGCTGACCTGGTATGAACTCGAGCCTGTCGACGTCCTCGTGGAGTCTCGGGATGGCTGCAAGGAGCTTCTGGGTATACGGATGGGCCGGCTCATAGTATATTTTCTCGCTGTCGCCGATCTCCACAATCTTACCGGCGTACATTATGGCAACACGGTCGCTAATCTCTGCGAGGATGCTGAGGTCGTGGGTAATGAATATCATAGAGAGACCGAGCTCCTTCTTCAGTTTCTTCATGAGGTTTATGATCTGAGCCTGAACTATAACGTCGAGTGCAGTGGTTGGCTCGTCAGCGATGACAACTGACGGGTTCATGAGGAGAGCCGTCGCAATTATAACGCGCTGCTTCATACCACCACTGAGCTCGTGGGGATAGCGGTAGACTATCTCTGGATCAAGACCGACGAGCTCAAGATACTTCTGTGCTACATCTAGGGCCTCCTCTTTCTCCATCCCCTTGTGGTATATCAGCGGCTCTATCATCTGGTAGCCTACAGTGTACACTGGATTGAGGGCGTTCATTGCACCCTGGAATATCATTGAAATCTTCTGCCAGCGGATCTCCCTTCTCAACACATCCTCCGGGAGACCCACGATTTCCCTTCCATCGATCTTTATGCTCCCATCGACGATCTTGCCGGGAGGAGTGGGCATTCCCATAAGGGTAAAACCAAGGGAGGACTTGCCGCAACCGCTCTCACCGGCAAGTCCCAGCACCTCACCCTTCCTGAGCTCAAAGCTGATATCGTCAACTGCCCTGACAACTCCGCGGTTCGTGAAGTAGTACATTTTGAGGTTCTTAACTTCAAGGACAGTTTTTGCCATTGTCTATCACCTCACATCCTCCTCAACCTCGGGTTGAGGACTCTATCGAGTGCCGTACCGATCATAACGAACGTGAAGCCCACGAGGGCTATCGCCAGTCCGGGCGGAAGAACCCACCACCAGTAACCGTTCGTTGCGGCTCCTGCGGCCTGAGCATCGTGGAGTATCTGTCCCCAAGTGACAGCAGTTGGGTCACCAAGACCAAGGAAGCTCAGGGAAGCCTCTGAAAGCACCGCACCCGGAACTCCAAGTGCCATGCTTGCGAAGGCGTAGGGGAGCAGCTGTGGCACCATGTGCTTGAAGATTATCCTGCCTGTGCTCGCACCTAGAACTCTGGCCGCCTCAACGTAAGTCTGCTCCTTGATCTGGAGGGCCATACTTCTCGCAACCCTGGCGACTCCAACCCATCCGAACACGACCAGCAGTAGTACTATCTGCCATAGCGAAATGTGGCCTCCAAAGTACGTACCCATGAGGATGAGGATCGGCAGGCTCGGGATTGAAGCCATGAACTCCTGGAATCTCATCATCATCTCATCCGTCCATCCACCAAAGTAGGCACTGGTAACCCCGTAGAATATACCAATGAGCACACTGAACACTGCAACGGACACACCTATGGCAAGGGAGACTCTTGAACCCCAGATGATACCCGCCAATAGGTCTCTGCCCTTGAAGTCAGTTCCAAGCCACCCGTAGGTTCTTCCAGTGAATATAATCTTCGCGTTGTCTAGGTCGACACTTGCATCTTTCGGAACATTAATTTCAAATATGAACGTGTAAGTCCCCTGGAGAGGCTCGGGCTTTTCAAGGATGTTCTCATTGAGCTTTCCAAAGATAACCCTTGTGGCATCCATGAGGGTCTTGTACTGGAACTCCTTGGTGGGATCAATTTGAATACCCTGGCTCTTAACCCACCTAATAAGGGCGTCCCTAACAGCGGGGTTAGTTCCAAGCTGGATTACCGTATTGCCCGAGAACTTGTAGTTCTGGAGGAGCACTACTTCCGTCCCATCGGGTCTCTTCACTTTAACGGTAAGGGTTGGCTTTCTAATACCCTCGGACTTACCGACAACATCTTTAAAGACTATGTCCTGGGGGGGAACGTCGTATTCATTATTGTACGGAATTTCAATAACGTATCCAGAGTCAGTCTGCTTCAAGTACTTCTGAAGTTCACTCCCCTCGAGGACGAGGTGGGGTGCCAGCTTCTGACTGGAGAAAACATTAACCCAAGTAGGCGGGACGTTCTTCGGGTTGTCAAGCCAGAACGTCTTCCATTTCTCTGGGATATCAGGGGAAGTAAGTATTGGTGCAGCCAATGCCGTGAATATCAAGAGGGCAAGCAGGAAGATACCGAGTAACCCAGTCTTCTGCCTCTTAAAGTCAGCCCAAAATTCAGACAAAGACTCCTTGAAGTCTACCCAGCGCATTGTTTCTCACCTCACACATTCTGGGATGCACCAACCTTGACTCTCGGGTCGAGGAAGCCGTACGTAAGGTCGGCGAGTATAACCCCCGCGAGGTAAAGAATAACGTTAACGAACGTAAGTCCCATGATAAGGTTCGTCTCGTTGGTCTCAAGGGCTATCCAGTAGACCCTACCCATGCCAGGCCACGTAAATACGCTCTCAGTGATTATTGCACCTCCCAGTGAACCGAGAAGGCTCATGATAATCATGGTCACGACAGGGGGAGCGGCGGCTCTAAGGGCATGCCCGTAGATTACCTTTCTCTCTGGAACACCCTTTGCCCTGGCAGCCATGATGAAGTCTTCCTGCATGGTACCGATCATGATGTTTCTTATAACCCATGCCCAGGCTCCAAAGGACACAAAGACTATTGTGGCAACCGGCAGGACCATGCGCTTCAGCATGTCAACTATGTGGGCCCATCCAGTCAGATTGGGGTCTGGGATCGACCTCGCCGGGAACCAGCCGAGCTCAAACGCGAAGATAAGGAGCATGATCATTCCAAACCACCACATTGGGATACTGCTGGTCACTAAGGCGAGAACTGAAAGGGCCCTATCAAAGGCACTCCCAACCTTCTGAGCAGCCTTAACACCCAGAAGGATTCCGAGGAAGATTATGATTATCTGCGCCGTTGTAAACAGCTGTATGGTTCTCGGTATGGCCCTCTTTAGGATTGCCTTAACGTCCCTCTCAGAACCGAAGACGGGGTTCCTAGTGTTTCCGAAGTCAAACGTTATAGTGCGCTTGAAGTAGTACATAACTCTCCATGCGTAAGACCGGTCAAGCTTATATTCGTGCCTATAATAAGCGATTCTCTCGGCCCTCCACTGATCGGGATTTTCCGGGGCTCTTCCCTGCTTCTGAAGGGCCTGGAATTCGGCGTTCACCTGCTCGATTATACGGTTCTGAAGGTCTTTCTCAGCGACTTTCACGAATAGGGCAGACATGACTAGAGTAACCAGCGTCAGGACGATCAGTGCATTCAATATTCTGATCAGCACGTACCTACCAAATCCCATGGAGTTCCCTCCTTAGCGGTTTTGGACGCTAGGACTCATTTTTAGTCATCGTCTTTTTCAGCTTTGTAAAGCTTCTTTATAAATATTTTGTGAATGCCCAATGAAGTTCAGAGAAAAGCCCATCACGGAGAAGGTGGAAATTTAAAGAGAAACTAAAAAGGGGAAACTAAAGAGAGCGAGCCCCTTTACCTTCTCCTCCTGAGGAGGAGTGGCACGACTGCAAGGCCGACGAGGAATGCTGGACCGCAGATTCCACCGCCTTCCTCGCTGGACTCAGTCGTTGTGGTCTGGGTCCCAGTCTCGGAGGTAGTCTGGGTGGAGGTCTCGGTCTGGGAGGTAGTAGTTGTGGTCTGGGTCTCAGTCTTAGTCTCGCCAACGGGGCGAGCACTCCTTATAGCCCAGTCAGAGGCGAGGCCCGCGACCGGGTCAACGAGCTTAATCTCGATATCCTTGCTGGCGACGTAGAACTCCCAGCTCTCGTAGAGGAATGTCCTGTAACCCTCGTATATTCCAATGGCAGTTCCGAGCCTGTTGAAGTCCCAGTACTTATCCTCACTGTCCATCTTAACGCCGTTGGCCTCGCCAGAGTATATTACAAGGGCGAAGTCATCAGCGGTCCAGTTGAGGAGCGGCTGAATCTTGTCAACGGTGTTGTAGTAGCTGAGTCCAAGGCTGTCGAGTCCAGCCTTAATGTCGCCGTCGCCGAGGAACTTGAGAACCTCCTCAAGTGTAACCCTCTGGGTGTTCTCCGGAGTCCACTTCCAGCCAACGCCACCCGGAGCGTACCAGTAGCTCGAGTAGTACTGGACGATCCTGGTCGTTGAGAACTTCACGTTGCTTGAGGAGAGCCAACCCTCTGTGTAGAAGTTCCACTGGTAGGAGCTCGGGTCGCTGGTGTAGACCGTACCGCTAGCAGTCCTTCTGTCAACTATCTTGGCCTCAGCGTCAAAGCCGAGCTTCTTAAGGACATCCTCAACTATGTAAGTGGCAACGTCCTTCCTCGCGTCCTCAACACGTCCGAGACCAACGATCTTTATCGGCTCTCCGTTGAAGTACCACTTGCCGTCGTCGCCCTTCTTGAGCTCATAGCCCATCTTGGCAAGCTCCTGAGCAGCCTCCTGCATGCCCTCCTCGAACAGCTTCATAGCGAGATCCTCGTCGGACTGCTCGGTGAGGCCAAAGGCATCAACGACCGGCTTAATGTATTCAAAGCCGGTCTCGGTTGATGTCCATGGGGCAAACATCGGACCGGCACTTCCCTGGAAGATGTTCTGGGTTATGTAAGCCCTGTTAACGAGGTACTGGATGGCGAACCTGACCTTCCTGACGGCGAACGGGTTGAAGTACTTCTTGTCACCAACGGTAATAACGTACGGGTTGTCCTTGTCATGAACCGGGTTCCAGACGATGTCACCAAACCCTGAAGTGCTCCTGTAGAGCTTTATGTTGGCCCTCTGCTCGTCGCTCAGGCCAGTGAACTTGTAAGCCAGGAATGAGTACCAGAGAATGTCGTAGTGGCCGTTGGCAACTTCGAGGATTGCAGTGTCCTCGTTCTGGATACCGTAAACCTCAATGGTCTTGTAGTATGGATCAACCTGGTACTCTGGCTCGGCGAAGGCCGGGATGGTCCACTTGTCGAACTTCTTGATCCTAACGAAGAGGTTCTCTGGCTGGTACTCGTCAACGTAGTACGGACCCTGGCCGATGACGGCGTGATTGTGCTCGTCAATGAATTTAGCTATTGAGTCGTAAGCGGCGATAGCGGCGTTCTCGTCCTCAATGTACGGCTTGAGGAACTCAGGAATCGGCTTGCTCTGTTTGAGCTCGAGAAGCTTCTCCTTTATGGCCTGAGCGTGGCTCGGGTTAATCTGGTCAAGCTGCTCGACGTCCTCGCTGGACTCACTCCAGGAGTACTTGGGGTTGTGGGCGACGAGCTCGCTCATCGCATACCAGAGCTGCCAGGGGGTTCCGGTGAACGGAACAACGTAAGCGGCAGTCATTATCTCGCTGGCCGGGAAGTAGTAGTTGTGGTAAACGTCGAAGACCATCCTGTCATCGGTCTGCTCGACGAGCTTGATACCGAGAATGGTGTTCATGTACTCGCCACTCCAGTCGGCCTCACTGGCGTCGTAGTATGGGTCGTCGTCGCCGTCCTGGGTAGTCCACTCCCAGCTCCAAGCAAAGCTGTACATCACATCGGCCGCGCTGAGCTTGTGGCCGTCGTGGAAGTACGGCCTGTCACACTCAATTCTAGCGTAGGTCTTAGCAGTTTCGCCGGCGTGAGCGGCAACCCATGTGTCCGTGGTTGAGTTAAAGATGACCGCATCCTCCGGAACGGTCACGTCAGACTTGTAGTCAACAACGTGGCAGTGATACGGGTGCGGGACACCATCAATTCCGTAGGGGAAACCGCTGTCGAAGACAAGGTCGGCAATCCTCCTGGAGTAGGTATCACTGTAACCTGAAGAACTCGGGTTCCAGACGCCCATGAACAGAGCGCCGCTTGAAGAGTATATGACTGTCTTCAGAACACTGTCGCTGTCTGCCGCAGCCACTGGCTTCACACTTGGCACCACGGCCAAGCTAAACAGCATCAGGCCCATAACGAACAGGCCTAGGACTTTCCTACTCATATTCCACTGCCTCCTTCAAATTTATAGCAGCATTTGCCATATACGGCGTGTAATGGCATGATGCTATACATTCGAGACCTATTTAAGGGTTACGTTAGAAACTTTGAGCGGATAGAAAAACTGGCTGAAAAAAGCCCCGCAATCGCATATTTCGAACAAGGACGCTTTATAATACAATTGCGCCACATATTTTCCATTAAAAGCATTTTCAAAACTCTGTAATTCAATCTACAGGCAAAAAGGAACTAAACTTCCTGAAGAAAACTAGAAAAAGGGTATGAACGGAGAAATCCGAGCAAAAAACTTAAAACTTGGGAAGGTTAAGCCCGCGTGGGCACTCATGCACGAGCTGGTTCTGTCCGGAAGGTTTGTACTGAACGGTGAGATAGTCGGGGGGAGCATCGGTATAGACAACGGCCTTATAACAGAAATCTCCAGGAGAGAGGTTAAAGGTGAAGAAGTCATAGCTTTCAAGAGCGAGATTATACTACCAGGATTGATAGACACCCACGTCCACCTGAGGGATTTCGAACAGAAGGAAAAGGAGACCGTGGAAAGCGGTACTAAGGCGGCCCTTCACGGGGGCATAACGGCGGTCTTTGACATGCCGAACACAAAGCCTCCCATCATGGACGTTAAAACTTTCGAAAAGAGGTTGAGTATCCTTGAGAAACACGCCTATTCAGACTACGCGGCAAGCTTTCTCCTCGCCGGAAACTGTGGGGAAGCATCCCGGGCGAGGGCGGATTTCTACAAGATATTCATGGGTACCTCGACGGGGGGGATTTTCTCGGAGAACTTTGAAAGCGACTACTCATGCGCCCCTGGAATCGTCAGCGTTCATGCCGAAGACCCAGAGACCATAAGGGAAAACCCTGAGCGACCTCCCAAGGCGGAAATTCGGGCAATAAAGAAAGCCCTGACTGCCGCTGAAAAGCTGAGGAAGCCCCTAAACGTATGCCACGTATCAACCGCAGGTGGAATTGAGGCAATAATCGAAAAGAGCCTTCCCTGGGTGAGCTTCGAGGTAACTCCCCATCATCTCTTTTTAACTTCAAAAGACTTTGAGAGGAACCCCTTGCTAAAGGTCTACCCGCCGCTGAGAAGTGAAGAGCACCGAAAAGCCCTCTGGAGAAACTTTTCCAGGATACCAATAATAGCAAGCGATCATGCCCCGCACACAATTGAGGACAAAGAAGCAGGCGCAGCGGGAATCCCCGGCCTGGAGACTGAGGTGGCGCTCCTTCTGGACGCCGCGAACAGGGGACTTATAACAATATTTGACATCGTTGAGAAGATGCACGACAACCCCGTGAGGTTCTTTGGGATCAAGGGAAGGGATTTTGAACCCGGCAACGAGGCGACCTTCACAATAGTTAATCCAAAGAAGGAGTGGGAAGTCAAGCCCGAGGAGTTCTACACAAAGGCGAAATGGAGCCCATGGGAAGGGAAAAAACTGAAGGGAAAGGTCGTGATGACCGTTCTCCATGGAAAAGTCGTTATGGAAGGGGACGAAATCATTGAGGGGCCGAAGGGGGTAAGGCTGGATGTACAGGGTGGTAACCATTGAAGAAGTATGGGACGTGGCAAAGGACGTGAAGGCTTTCAGGTTCAACGAGAACATTGAGTTCGCGCCCGGGCAGTTCATTATGGCCTGGCTTCCGGGGGTAGGAGAGAAGCCCTTCAGCCTGGCATGGGAAGACATGATAGTCGTGAAGCGCGTGGGACCCTTCACGACCAAGCTGTTTGAGCTGAAAGAAGGGGATAGACTTTGGATCAGGGGGCCCTACGGCCATGGATTCATTAAGAGGGGCGAAAAAGTAGCCCTCGTCGGCGGGGGAATAGGGATTCCGCCCCTGTATGCTTTCGCAAAGAAGAACCAGGGGAAATTCAGGCAGATGACCCTCATATACGGCGCCCGCTCAAAGGACGAACTTTCCCTCCTAGACATTGAGAACTACGTGGACGAGGTTGTAATAACGACCGACGACGGCTCCGCTGGGAGGAAGGGCTTTCCAACCGAAGTGCTCGCCGAGAGAAGGGAAGAGTTCGACCAGGTCTACGCCTGCGGCCCGGAGCCGATGTTGAAGGCGGTGCTGAAAGTAATGAACTACAAAAACGTCCAGATATCGGCGGAAAGGTATATGAAGTGCGGCATAGGCGTCTGCGGCTCCTGCAACCTCGGGAAATATCTCGTCTGCAGGGATGGACCCGTCTTTGAGGGAGAGAAGCTCGTTGGACTTCTGTGACCAATTACCTTTTTAAACCCACTTTTTCTGCTCTTCCCGGTGAGAAGATGGGCATAAAAATGAGGTGGGAAGATTTTGCGAGGAGCATGGGTGTCGAGCCCCAGATACTCGAGAACAAAGAGGCGAGACTCCTAAAACAGTTCGTGATGGATTTGAAGTTTCCAACTCACTGCCAGGGCTGCCAGGGTCTTGATTTAAATAACCCTAATCCAGTTCACCATCCGAGCTATGAGCTGACTCCCGCATGCAACCACGACTGTATCTTCTGCTATTCAAACGTCGCAGTGAAGCTCGGGAAGGCACCGAAGCCGGGCTACTACGGGTGGGAAAACCCTTACGCGATAACCGTCTCCCAGTATGGAGAACCGCTGATAAGCCCGCGCATAGTCGAAGTTAACAGGATGCTCCGCGAGAAGTTTCCGAATGCGAGGTTAGACCTCCAGACCAACGGCTCCCTCCTGACCGAGGAGCTGTGGGCAAAGCTTGACTTTGACCTAGTCATGATAAGCCTCGACGCCGCGAGCAGAGAGAAGCACCTCAAGATTACAAACGCGGACACTTTCGAGGCTGTTGTCAACGCCCTCAGGATCGTTGGTTCGGACAAGTCCGTCCGCTCGGTTGTGAGGACCATCTTCATGCCGGGCATAAACGACGAGGACATACCGAAGATAGCGGAGCTCGCCGCTTCCCTCGGAATAGACGAGATGATGCTCCAGCCGCTAACCATTCACGAGCTTAACGTTGAGAGACTGAAGAAAGCCGGTCTGGACTTCGAGAGAGCAGAGAGCATAAGGGAGTTTCTCAAGGCGGCTATGGAAGCCAAAAAGCATATAGACGTGAGGATAAGCGGCTGCCAGCTTGCGATATACAGGACGATGGACCCATTGACGCTTTTCAGCGCGAAGAGAGTCGCTAGAGAAGTGGCACCTGTAGTTAAGAGGGAGAGGCTCCTGTGAGGGAGATGCGTTTCAGGATTGACCCTAAAACTCAGTCACCTTAGACTGTGAGCAACATCTATGGGCGAAAATTTATTTTCAGCACTCCTAAACATACAAGCGGTGGACTTAATGGACATCTGGACGCTGGTGGCGGTTTATATCTTGATACTCCCCCCTCGTGAACATCTTCATCAAGCCAATCCTTTTTGCAAAGCGGATGGCTGGCAAAGTTCTGAAGAAGCTCCTACGCATCCAAGTTCATGAAAAACCAAAAGAAAAGTTTGGAGAGATTATACACTCCAATCTGGGTCCTCATTGGGCTCTGGGCCTTTTTCAAGCTGAAAGATGCAAGCCTGCTCGGCGCGGTCTTCGGTCTTTTAGCCTTCCGGAGCGGGGCGAACATAGCGAGGCTCCTGGTCTACTCCAGCCACGATGGAGAGATTCTCAAGGAGATGGCAGAGGGAAGGGTTTTGGGCATCCTTGAAAAAGCCGTCAGGATTTCTTTAATACTCGAAGCGGCGTTCCCATTTGCCATGTTGCTGGCGTACAAGACTCTAAGTGCTGTAACGATTTCGCACGGGAGCGTGGAAAGTTCCTCCTGGAGCTTTGGGTCGCCGGGGCGATTTTCGGGCTGGTATTTGGATACTTGATAGCGAAGGACAACAGGGGTCTGCTCCTTGAAGACAGTGTTGAGGCTCTAACATTTATGATAGCACTGAAAGGGAAGCAGAAGGCGGAAAAGGCAGAGGAGAGAATAAAGTTCAGAGCTCCCTGAAGCGGAGTCTGAACCTGAGCTCCCCTTCGACAGGGAACAGAACGGTGTAACTGACGCCCTGCTGGATGAAGTCCCATCCACTCTCACTCTGGCTGAGGGTCTTTATTGGGTACTTCCAGACTTTTGCCCTTCTGTCGAGCTCTATCTCGACCTTTCCGATGCCGTAGGGGTCGTTCACCTCGAACTTCTCTGCCTCGAACTCGGCCGGCTCCTCCATAACGCTGTGGACTGCCAGGTTGAGCTCGACGCCGAAGAGGGCTCTGGCATCGCTTCTGACGGTGTAGTCCACTATGAAACCGTCCTCGGTGAGCCTAACCGACTTTTCCACACGTGCTGGCCTCTTAGCAACGCTTCCATCGCGCTCAAGGGTTATTCCGTTCTCAATAAGGCTGAAGTTGTAAGCACCGGTGAGGAAGTCCCCAAGCTCGATGTAGCGGCTCAGCCTGTACTCATCGAGCGTCGTCTCTGGCTCAAGGAAGTGGTCCTGCAGAATTGCCCTTAGATGGCTGTCGTAGGCAAGCTCACGCCTTATCTCGTCGGGAATCTGCTTTCCAAGCTCGTGGATGCTGGCGACTCCTTCACCACCTTCTTCCGGTGTAGCGGCCTCTGGAACCTCGTGGTAGTGCTCCCAGCGCCTCGCGAGAACGTCGTTGTAGTTGACCGCCTTTCTCTTGGAGGAGAGCTCGAAGAGGGCTCCGCCGTATGCTGGTTTGAAGACGGCGTAGAAGTTCTCGTTCTCGATGAAGACCTCGTCCCTGCCGTCGAAGTCGATGTCCCTCACGAAATTCCCCGTCTTAACGTGGCTCTGAGCCTTTATTATGTTCTCCCAGACAGCCCTGCGGAGGTGCGGGAGGTAGACACCGCCGAAGACGCCGTGCCAGTAGGCGTCGTTGCACTGGGCCCTGAGGATGAATTCCCTCGCCTCGGGGTTGTTTCTCACGGCCTTACTCACCATCAGCATGCGCTTGTGCATGTAGTTGCTCTCCGGGTACTTGAAGAAGAAGTTCTTCCAGATTCCGCCGCGGACGAAGACGCGATAGCGGTCGAACTTGTTCTCTTTCTTTAGCTCTTCGACGAACTCCACGAAGAGCTTGGCCTGCCTCGCCGGGAGGCTCCACTCGCTCATCTCGAAGTATGAAGCTATCGGGAGGTAAACCAGACCGCGCGGCCTGAACCTCTGGAGGTATTCAGAGTAGAGCATGAGGTTTATCCTCTCGTCGCTTGAAACCCTATCGAAGAACTCCCTGAGCCAGCCCTTCTCGTAGACCCACTCGTAGGTTCCGGGCCAGACCCCGAACTTCTCACCGTCATCGTGGAAGACCGCAACCTTGCTCTCATCACCATCATCGAGGGAGTGTAGGTATTCGAGGGTCTTATCAACGGGGCGGAAGGGGATCAAATACCTGAGCTTCTCGTCTATCGGGAAAACCGTTATGACTTCACCGCCATCCTCGGTGTAGTACGGCCAGAACAGCTCATCCTTTGAGAGGCCCGCGCTCATGAAGTGGTAGTCGTCAACTATGACGTAATCTATTCCAGCAGCGCGGAGGCTTTTCACGAGCTCCGGCTGCCAGACCCTCTCAGTGAGCCAGACGCCCCTCGCTTCGTAGCCGAGATTCCTGGCGAACTCCTTGAGCTTCTCGATCTGGACTATCCTATCTTCCTTCGGAATCGAGGCAAGAACGGGCTCGTAGAAGCCAGCCACCACTATCTCAAGCTGTCCCCTCTTGACGAGCGAGCGGAGCAAATCGAGGTGTTCTGGCTTGTTGTCGCGTATCCACTCAAGGAGCGGGCCGGAGTAATGAACGGCCACCTTCATGTTAGGGTACTCCTCAAGGGTCTCCATGAAGGGCCTATAGGACCTCTCGTAGGCGCTCTCCATAACCCATCCAAAGTTTCCAAGGGGCTGATGGTTGTGGATACCAAATATGAAGTTCACCATCTCCATCACCGACAAGCTTTGTTATCACTGGAGGTGATATGGTAAAGAAAGGCATATAAACCTTTTCTTCAGGACTCAGTGGAAGATCAGGAGACAAGGAAAACCAAATACACGGCAACTGCTACTGCCAGCTGGTTTGAGAAGTTGTCGTCGGGCGGGACGTTGTAGAACTCCACAATAGTGCCGATGACTGCACCAGCTAAAGCGGGAGCAAAACTCACAAGGGGGATTAAAACCAGCAGAGCCGTAAGGAAGTATGCCAAGCTCCCCTCAAGGCTCTTACCGCTTGAGAATCTGTGTCTCCCAAGGCTCTTCCCGATTATAGCGGCCAGGGCATCCCCCAGGGTTGCCACAGTTATGGCACCCACCGCCACCTTCATCGGGAAGAAATATACTACTATGAACGAAGCGGCCGCAAAGTAAATGTGAGCTGCAACTCTCTCACGCTCGTGAGGTCTAGTTATGGCCTCGATATGGTTTTCTATAAGCTCAATGCTCCTACCCAGCTCAGGGGAAGGGTACATATTCAGGAGGCGGTACTTTATCCTATCCCTCCACTCTTCGATTATCCTGAATGGTTCAAGCACGACGAAGAGGACAAAGGCCAGACCTATGAAGGCGAGCGTTGTGGTCTTGCCACAGCAGAGATAAATGGCAGGCACAGTAAGTCCCGTGAGGTGGAGTGCTTTACGCTTCAACTCGCTTCTTATGCTCACGCTTTATCACCTCCAGGGCCTCAAGAAGGTTATTCACAACGTAATCGGCAAACCTGACTTTTCGGGACTTGAAATAGCCCCTGCGAACCAGTATGGTAGTGGCCCCAATCGCCCTACCTCCACGCATGTCAGTCTCGTCGCGGTCACCAACAACGTAGACCTCGCTGGAAGAGAACTTTTGAAGGGCAAGCTTGAAGTTGTGATCTTCAAGCTTGCTGTGGCCTGTTTCACCGCTTATGATGACGCCATCAAAGTAATTGGAGACGCCGAGAACTTCAAGCTTTTTCCTTTGCCACTCCGTCGATGAGTCCGTCACGAGAACTATTTTTGCCCCAAGCTTCTTCAGACCGGAGAGAAACGGCAGGGCATCAGGGAAAAGGCGTAAGTGTTCGAAAAAGGCGCGCTCAACAAAGGACACAACTTCCCGGATTTCATCGTCAGAGGCATCTGGGTAAACGTCCCTAAAGACGGTTTCAACAAGCTCGTCCAAATCCATCAGGTGGACTTCCTCAGAGCTTTCAAAACGACGGTACTTTTTTAGCAAGAAGTACGCTATGGCCCGGAACTTTCTTCTCCTGATCAGGAACAAGAGAGTTCTCAAGAGGGTCTTTTTTCCCGCCTCCCACGTATTGCAGAGGGTATCGTCGAGGTCGGTGATTACCAGCATATTGGTATTATTCCCCTGGGGCTTTTTAAAGGATAATGCAAAGCTTTTAAAGACGGTAAACGAGTTCTGGATTGATGAGAGGCGAAGAACTCGTACTGGCGGGAATAGCCCTGATATTCCTGGGGTTCATCCTGGTGTTCATCGGGACCCTGCTATCTGCCTTCAGCGGTGAGGCGGACGTTGAAGGCGGCGGAGTAATAATGATAGGCCCAATTCCAATAGTCTTTGGAACAGGAAGGGGTGTCACCCTGGCCATGATCCTGGCGGTGCTCCTGATGGTTCTGTGGATAATAGGTACTCTTCTCGCAAGGAGGGGATGACGTGGAGTTCCTCGGCTATCTTGCAGTCCTTCTAGTTGTGGCAAAGAGCATAGAATGGGCCTTTGAGAAGGCGGAGATACACCCGATCATCGCCCATGTTATAACTGGTATTCTCCTCGGGCCGTTTGCACTCGGAATTGTAAAGCCGGGCAAAGAAATTGAAGTGCTGGCACAGTTTGGACTTATAATGATGATGCTCTACATGGGCCTGACCAGCAACTTCTCTGCAATAGCCCAGAACACGAAGAAAGCCACGTTTGTGGCAGTTCTCGGGGTTGCTTTCTCGTTCATACTGGGCTTTACCACCGTGTACCTCTTTGGAAAGGGGTTCTCCGCGGCGGTGTTCGTTGGCGTAACCCTCGGAAACACGGCAATCGAAGTCACAAGCGGCGTCCTGGTTAAGGAGAGGGTGAACAGAAGAGTCTCGGCCATACTGATGGGGGCGGCGTTCGCGGACGACATACTGGCCGTTTACCTTATAGGCATCATCACCGGCATGGCGAGCGGGAACTTCAACGCCCAGTCCCTCCTCATCCTGACGGGGAAAATCTTTGCCTTCATAGTCGCGACGCTCCTGATTTCGGAGTACATCTTCAAGCGCTCCAGATGGTTCTACAGCGTGGTCAGGAACCTCAACGTCTTCTTTACATTCACCCTAATCCTCACGTTCGCCCTCGCCATAATATCGGAGTGGGTTGGCCTGAACCAGATAATAGGGGCCTACCTGGCGGGTCTGACCATAAGCAGACTCCGCGAGAGAAAAGACCCCCTCGTCGTTACCAGGATAAAGCTCAACGAGCTCATAGGCGACCTTCAGGTTGTCCTCACGGAGTTCTTCATGCCGCTGTTCTTTATCTACGTCGGCCTGATGTTCAATCCCCCCATTAAAGACATTAACATATTCCTCATTTTGGCCCTCTACGCCTCGGCAGTGCTTGGTAAGCTGATCGGCTGCGGTCTTGGTTCAAAGCTGGTTGGTCTCCCCTGGGAAGATTCGATAGCAGTCGGAATTGGAATGGGTGGAAGGGGAAGCCTAGAGCTGGCCATCCTCACGTTCGGCCTCAGCACGGGGTTGATAGACCAGAGCATCTTCGCGAGCGTTATAATGGTCTCAATGCTAACGGCCTTAACAACGCCGATATTCTTCAAGGCGTACCTGAAGAGGCAAAGGCTTAAAGCCGGGGAGAGCTAGTACCGCAAGGCGGTGAGAAAATGTTTCCAGAGAGGGGAGCGAGCGAGGAAGAAGTCCTGAGGGAGCTTGAAGAGAAGACAAGAGAAGATTTAACCTTCGATTCAGGCAAGATACTCGGTTCTATGTGCACTTACCCACACCCCTTCGCAGTGAAGGTCGTTATGAAGTACATAGACAGGAACCTCGGCGATCCTGGCCTCCACGTCGGGAGCCAGAAAATCGAGAAAGAGGCCGTTGACATGCTGGCCAACCTCCTCGGACTGGAGAAGGGCTACGGCCACATAGTCTCTGGCGGGACGGAGGCCAACATCCTGGCAGTGAGGGCCATGAGGAACCTCGCTGGAATAGAAAAGCCCGAACTGATCCTTCCAGAGAGTGCTCACTTCTCATTCATAAAGGCCGCCGAGATGCTAGGGGTAAAGCTCGTCTGGGCGGAACTGAACGACGACTACACGGTCAACGTGAAAGACGTTGAGGAGAAAATAACGGACAGGACGATAGGGATAGTTGGAATAGCTGGAACGACCGGCCTTGGAGTCGTCGACGACATCCCGGCCCTGAGCGACTTAGCACTTGACTACGGTCTTCCCCTCCACGTTGATGCAGCCTTCGGCGGCTTCGTGATACCCTTTGCAAAGGCTCTCGGTTATGAGATTCCCGACTTCGACTTCAGGCTCAAGGGAGTGAAAAGTATAACAATAGACCCTCACAAGATGGGGATGGTACCGATTCCAGCCGGGGGAATAATCTTCCGCGAGAAGAAGTTTCTGGACAGTATAAGCGTTTTAGCCCCGTATTTGGCCGGAGGCAAAATCTGGCAGGCGACGATAACCGGAACCAGACCGGGAGCCAATGCTCTGGCAGTATGGGCAATGATAAAGCACCTCGGCTTCGATGGGTACAAGGAAGTTGTAAAAGAGAAGATGGAGCTCGCAAGGTGGTTCGCCTCGGAACTGAAGAAGATTCCAGGGATTTACCTCATCAGGGAGCCAGTGTTAAATATAGTCTCATTCGGTTCAGAGAAGCTGGAAGAGCTTGAAAAAGAGCTTAAGGCGAGGGGCTGGGGTGTAAGCGCTCACAGGGGCTACATAAGGATCGTCGTCATGCCTCACGTGAAGAGGGAGCACCTCGAGGAGTTTTTGAGGGATTTGAGGGAGATTGCAAAAAGGCTTTAAAGCTGTCCGACAAATTGACCCATTGGTGAGACAATGACCACTGGTGTGAAGGTTTCTGTGAGACTTCCTCCGAAGCTTGCCGAGGAGATAGACTCGCTCGTCAAAGCGGGCCTCTTCAGCAACAGAAGCGACCTGATAAAGGAGGCTATACGGCACTACCTCAGGGAGCTCAGAAAGGAGCTCACGGAAGAGGAAAGATGGAGGCTGAAGGCCGTTGAGGACGTCCTCAAGGAGGACTGGGAGAGTGAGGAGGACAGCTTCTGGGACTCCTACTGAAGGAGGGCCTTTCAAAGAGGGAGAGGTAATCCTCCTGCCGTTTCCCTTCAACGACCTCCAGAACGTGAAAACGAGGCCAGCCCTCGTCCTTTCGAGCGAGAGCTTCAACAGGAAGAGCAACTCAATCATAGTGGCTCAGGTAACTCCAACCTGAAAAGCGGGTTTAAAGAACTTAACGTTCTGATAGCGGACGAGGACCTTGACAGGTATCCAGGAACAAGGCCGATAATACCCAGCATTGTCAAGCCCTACGTGATTTTCTCAGTCAACAAAAGGATGGTCATCAAGAGAATCGGCCTCCTGCGGGAGGAAAAGCTAGCCGAGGTCTACGAAAGCCTCATGAAGGCGCTCGACCTCACTCAGTAACGCCCTTTATGTCCACGTGGACAAAGGCCCTCTCCACCTCTGGCATCTCCTCGATCCTCTTCTTGACTTCCTCGCTGATGTCGTGGGCTTCCTTGAGTGTGATTTCCAGTGGAACTTCAATGTGGAGCTCGACGTGGAGCTTGTTCCCCACGTAGTGTGCCCTGAGGTCGTGGACTCCCATGACGTTTGGGACGCTCAAGGCGCGCTTCTTAATCTCCTCGCACACCTCAAAGGGAGGGGCGCTTCCTGTGAGGTAGCCAACGTTCTCAAGGATTATCTCCGCCGAGACCTTGACGAGGAAGCCCGCAACAACCAGCCCGGCGAGGGCATCGCCGTACCTAAAGCCGAGCTTCTGAAGACCGAGACCCACGAGAACCGCAACGCTGCTGAGGGCGTCGCTCCTGTGGTGGTAAGCGTCGGCAACTAAGATTTGGCTTTTGAGCTTCCTGCCGACGTAAACGGAATAGCGGAACATCAACTCTTTGGCAAGAATGGAAAGGACTGTAACCGCGAGCATTATTGAGTTAACCTCAATGGCCGTGCCATGGAGAAGTCTGAAGAGTGAATCCCTCCCAATCTCGTAGGCCACCAGGAGGAGAGCCTCGCCTATGAGAAAGGCCACCAGGGGCTCAAAGCGGGAGTGTCCGAAGGGATGGCTTTTGTCAGGGGGCTTTGAAGAAACCCTCATCCCAAGGTAGCCGATGATGCTCGTGACCACATCGCTGAGGGAGTGAGCTCCGTCCGAAATCAGGGCTATGCTCGAGTAGAGAAACCCAACGACCAGCTTGAGCACTGAGAGGAGAAGGTTTCCAACTATCGAGACCCATATGGGGCGGTAGAGCTCCTCCAAGGGCCACCCTCCGGGGTTTAAACGAATTAAACAACCAACATTCACAATGCGGTCAGTCCGTCACTCCCTCGTCACAGCTCGGACAAGGCTGAACTCATCATCCCAGAAAAGGTAGAGGATGGGACTTAAAAGGGTTGCTCAGCGATCACCTTTCCTTCCTCACCGGTCGGTTCGCCCATCACTCATCATCGCAGGGAAAAATTGGAGAGGGGGTTTAAGTGGCTTCCGCTCACTGTGAAGCAGTTATGAGCATAGCAACCTCAGAGGTATCGGTCTGGCACTCGTTTCCCGCATCGGGAGAGAGTTCTACGCGCATAGTAATTCCTATGGCTTCGTTCTCGGCCAGCTTGCCGTCAAAGAGGCGTATAAGCGTGCCGTTGAGCTCCAGAAGGGATTTTCCAGCGTAGCGGTCAAGGATCATGACTGTCCCGTTAACCAAGACACGGATGTCCTTGACTATCAGGTATTTGCTGAGCTCTCCAACGTCTGGCGTGCTGTCCACGAGTGCCTCAGCTTTAGAGAGCTTTCCATCTTCACGGTCGGTCACGTTTAGGGTCATTGTGATCTTTGAAACAGGGTAATCTCCGCGGTTCTTGATGTAGAATCGGATCGTCTTCTCTTCTCCCGGCAGAAGGTCTCCAAACTCAAAGACCTTGTAGGCATCGTAGTACCTCTCGCCATCTCTGCTTATCCCGATATCGAACTCACCCGTGGAGAACTCGTTGCCCGTGGACTTCGCCACGTCGCTGAAGTACGAGGCACCCAACTTGAAGCCAGCGAGGAAAACCAGCAGGGCCGCCAGTGTAACGCCCAGCGTTCGTTTCATAAATACCACCAACCATAGTTTTTAAGTGAAAAAACGAGTGACACCATATAAGTTTTTCGGAAGTTAAGTTGTAAAAACTGGTGGCGTAATGCATTCTACTACATTATTTGGAGAGATACAACAAAAAGCCTATCAACTGACAGATTCCAAAACCGTTTAAAGGCACCACAAGAAAACCGTACCGCGGTGAAATCCTTGGAGAAAGGAGAGGCCCTTGGAAAGGTCGCAAAGGGGGCTGGCATAGTCCTAGCAGGAACAGTTGTGGGAATGCTCCTCAACTTTCTCACAAAGGCAGTCCTGGCAAGATACTACGAGAGGAGCCAGTATGGGTCGTTCACACTCACCGTAACTGTTCTGAGCATTGCAATGACCATAGCCCTTCTCGGACTTCAGAACGGCCTCTCAAGGGAGATAGCCCGCCACCTCCAGAGGGATAGAGAAGTTGCACTAAAACTGGCGTCAACGGGAGTTTTGATAGGGTCTAGCTCTTCCCTGGCCATTATACTACTCTTATTCACCCTGGCTCCCAATCTTGGAAATGTCCTAAACGACCCGTACCTAAACCAGACTCTCAGAATAGCCTCTCCAGCGCTTCTCCCGATGGTTTTGACTATGATAATCGTGGCAATATCCAGGGGACACGGAAGGGTTAGGGAGAACTTCTATTACAGGAACGTACTCCCCCAGCTCATTTTCCTGGTTTTCCTGGGTATGAGTTTTCTCTTAAATCTCAGCTTCAACTGGGTGTTCATTTCTTACGTCGCCGCATGGACAATCCCAGCGCTTCTGGGCTTCTTAGATGGCATAAAGCTCGGGCTGTTGCCGAAAAAACCTGAGTTCGACTGGAATCTCGCAAAAGAACTTTTGGCGTTCTCATTCCCGCTCATGCTGACGGGCATATTGGACTATGTTCTCGGTTGGACGGACTCCCTGATGCTGGGCTACTATTTTGGGCCTGATAAGGTGGGTCTTTACAACGGGGCGGCGCCAATAGCCAGGGCACTGCCCGTGGTTCTGAACTCCCTCGGATTCGTGTTTATGCCTATGGCAACGGTGTTTTTTACAGATGGAAACATTGAAGGGCTGAAAAGGCTATACCAGAGCACTGCAAAGTGGGGTTTCATCCTGACTTTTCCAGCCTTTCTGCTGGTTTTTGCGTTTCCAAAAGGGACAATAAACCTGTTCTTCGGGGCCAAGTACACCGAAGCGGCGACAGCCCTGAGAATACTGGCCCTAGGTTTTATGTTCCACGTGGTAATGGGGCTCAACGCTATGAGTCTGGTGGCCGTCGGAAGGACTTCAGACAACCTAATTGGCAACCTCCTTGCCGCACTCCTAAACGTGGCCCTCAACATGGCCCTCATTCCGGTGTACGGGATAAACGGGGCGGCTTTGGCAACGGCCTCCTCGTATATAGCGGCGAACCTGTACAGGGTGTCAATCCTCTACAGGACGACTGGAGTCCAGCCACTTGGAAAAACCTACGTCAAGGCCCTCTTAATCGGCGCCCTAATGCTCCTCCTTGGGCTTCTCCTGGGAGATACAAGCTCGATCGTTGGAGCCATCTTAAAGACTGCTATCCTCTACGGTGGTTATCTCATCCTAATCCTTCTGAGCGGGTGCATAGAGAAAGAAGAAGCTGAAAATCTGGGAAAACTGGCAGAAAAAGCTGGTGTGAACCTAAGATGGCTCATTAGAGCTATGGAAAGGCTTTCAAAGGATGAGTGAAGCAAAAAGGCTTTGCGAGTAAAAATCCCAACACCTCGGCAAATTTATAAGCCTGCCAAGTTAATACGCACACGAGAAATAAAAGAGGAGATGTGGTATGGTCTCAACCCTCGCAGTGATCCTCGCGGGAATCGCGGTCTTCTGGATGGTTCTGTACGCCCTCTTCGGAAAGAAGGAGATAGACCCTGAAACTGGAGAACCCATAGAGAAGGAAGAGGGTCTCAGCGTTGACATGTTCATCGCAATGTGGAGAACAAAGCGCCTCTTGGGGTTCATAGACAGGGTATCACGCATTAACCCGCGCTTCTGGAAGGTCTACGCTGACGTCGGCATAGCCCTCGGTTACATGGGTATGGTCTACGTCTTCTACGCCCTTGCAAAAACCGCCGCTCAAACGCTCCAGACCAAGGGACAGCAGGCTGGGGTTCAACTCGTGATCCCAGGTGTGACGATCCCGCTTTGGTACGGGCTTATCGGCCTCGTTGTTGTGATGGTCGTCCACGAGCTCAGCCACGGAATAGTTGCGAGGGCCGATAAGCTCCCTCTAAAGTCCGTTGGGCTTGTTCTCCTGGCCGTGATTCCTGGGGCTTTTGTTGAGCCCGACGAAGAAGAACTTGCAAAGGCGCCCCTCCGCTCGCGCCTCAGGGTGTACGGAGCGGGATCAATGGCCAACATAACGACGGCAATAATAACGGCCCTCATAATAACCTACGCAATAAACCCGCTTCTCATCCCCGCGGGAGTTGAGGTGAAGGGAATAATACCCGGCTCCCCCGCCGAGAAGGTTCTCCAGAAGGGTGACGTTATAATCGGCATAAACGGGCAGGAAATAAAGACCATGGAAGACTTCATGGAGTTCATGGACAGAACAAAGCCTGGAGAAACCCTGGAACTTGAAGTCCTAAGAAACGGGGAGAAGACCAGCGTTGAGCTGACCCTCGCAGAGCACCCAGATAGGCCAGGAAAGGGCTTCATCGGGATACAGCCGGCTCAGCATGTTGAATCGAAAGTCGGGTCTGCGAAGGTAGTCCTCCCGATTTTCTTCGCCCTCTACTGGATATACCTGCTCAACGTTGGGATAGGCCTTATGAACCTCTTCCCGCTCGTGCCCCTCGACGGCGGCAGAATGCTGGACGACGTCCTCAAGGAGTACCTCCCAGAGAAAATAGCGAGGCCGGTGAGGTACACGACCATAGGCGTTGGACTGCTTCTCCTTGCCCTGAACCTGTGGCCGGCTTTACTGAACCTCGCCGGCTGAATGGGTTTTCTTTTTACTTTCTCTTCTGAAAGCCTCGCCGTTCACGGCGGGGAGGAGGTCAGAATGTTTTCCATGGTCACCACCACGTACCCAATATCAAACATCTGCATTAACAGTTTTAAATCTATCCAAGAATCCAGACCAGGTGAGGAGATGAAGTGCTCCAAATGCGGTAAACCAGCGGTCTATCACGCACGCTACACGGGAAGGTATTACTGCAAGAGACACTTCAACGAAATGGTTGAGAAAAAGTTCAAGGAGACCGTGAAGAAGTACAGGCTGATAGAGAAGGGTGAGAGGATAGCCGTCGGTGTGAGCGGCGGAAAGGACAGCGTCGTCCTCATGCACCTTTTAGCCAAGCTCCGCGAGAAGTTCCCCTTTGAGCTTGTCGCGATAACCATAGACGAGGGGATAGCCGGCTATCGGCCCCCAAGCGTCGAGATAGCGAAGAGGAACGCGAAAAAACTTGGAATAGAGCACCGCATCTATTCGTTCAAGGAGTACATAGGCTTCACGCTGGACGAAACCGTTGAGATAATGGGTAGCTTCGAGAAAGGAGAGCGCGTTGGGGCATGCTCCTACTGCGGCGTGTGGAGGCGCTGGCTGCTCAACTACGCGGCGAGGGACGTTGGAGCAGACAAATTGGCGGTAGGCCACAACCTAGATGACGAGGTACAGATGTTCCTGATGAACATCCTGAGGGGAGACATAGCTAGGCTCGGAAGGACAGGGCCGTACTACGAGGAAATTCACCCCGAGCTCGTTCCGAGGATAAAGCCCCTCCGCGAGATACCCGAGAAGGAAATCGTTCTGTACGCAGTTCTGAACAACATCGAGGTGGATTTGAGCGAGTGCCCCTACGCGGTAGAGGCGTTCAGGGCGGAGATAAGGGACTGGATAAACGAGATGGAGGAGAAGCATCCAGGAACGAAGTATCAGATACTCAGGAGCTACGACAAGCTCTTCCCGCTCATAGCGAAGACCTACACTAAGAAGACGAGCGAGCTGAACCGCTGTAAGATATGCGGACAGCCAACGACGGGGGAGATATGCAAGGCCTGCCAGTTCAGGCTCCAGGTGGAGAAGAAGGCCAGGGAGAAGGGTCTGACTTTCAGGGTTGAGTGAATTTGATAAACAGGGATTTATAAATGGCTGTAAAGTATACTTAGCAATGTTTATAAACAAAGGAGCGAATATAAAATCATGAAGGAGAGCCTTGCGAGAGTCCTAACCGAATGGCAGGAGACCTGGACACCGGAGCTCATTGAGAGGGATTTTGATTTCTCATTAATCCCTGAAAAGCCAAGAAAGGTCGTCACCTTTGCCGGCTGCCGGAGGACGGGAAAGACGTATCTAATGTTCCAGCTGATCAACGAGCTGTCAAAGAAAGTCCCGAAGGAAAGAATCTTCTACATCAACTTTGAGGACGAGAGGCTCGAAAAGAACATTTCGACGCTTACCGGGCTGATACCAACAATCGAGGAGCTTTTTGGAACCTCAGAGGATCTTTACCTCTTCCTCGACGAGATACAGAACGTAGAAGGGTGGGATTCCTGGGTCAGGAGGGTTCATGATTCTGGAAAGGCGAAGCTGTTCCTAAGCGGTTCCTCCTCAAAGCTCTCTAGCAGGGAGATCCCAACTTCCCTCAGAGGTAGGGCACTAACTTTCGAGGTGTTCCCATTGAGCTTCCGGGAGTTCTTGAGATTCAAGGGGTTTGAAGTTCCGTCGAGGGTGGAATTCAGCTCAAAGAAGCCCAGACTTCTGAACCTCCTTAGAGAGTACGTAACCTACGGTGGTTTCCCAGAGGTTGTTCTGGCGGATGATCCGAGGGTGAAGAGGCTCATAGTTACCGACTATTTCAACACCATAATAGCCCTCGACGTCGTTGAACGGTACTCATTGAGAAACCCGGAGGAGCTCAGGGCGTTTCTCAGGCTGGCCCTCAATTCGGAGTACCTGAGCCTGAGCAAAATGGAGAGAACCCTCAAGAGCCTCGGCTACAGGATAAGCAGGCTGACCCTCGCCAACTACTTGAGGTATCTGAGCGAGTCCTACTTCCTCTTCCCGGTCGAGGTACTTTCACCTAAAGTCCGCCTCAGGATCGGCCATCCCAAAAAGGTCTACTTCGTCGACAACTCGTTCCTGACGTTCCTCAGCGTCAAGTTCAGCGAGAACTTTGGAAGGCTCATGGAAAACACAGTCTTTCTGGAGCTTAGGAGGAAGGGAGAGGAAATCAACTACCTCCTCGGCAAAAACTGGGAAATTGACTTCGCCCTACCTGAGAAGGAGATCCTCATCCAGGTGAGCTACGACTTAAGCGATCCAGAGACCCTCTGGAGAGAACTTAGAGCGATAAAAGCGGCGAGGAGGGAGACGGGATGGAAGAAAGCCTACGTTATAAACTGGGACATCGAGAAGGAAGTAGATGGGATAAAGTTAATCCCCCTATGGAGGTTTCTGCTTGAGGAGGATTATTGAGACTCCAATACCGCCCGAAGAGCTTGAGGAAATCCGCCGTCGGAGCGGGACAAGGGTGAGACTGGCTCTTCTTGAAGTAATTGTGAAAAACAGAATCCTACTCAACAGGGTGCTCCTTGAAGGTGAAGAAGGGGAGATAAAGAGGTTCATGGAGTTTCTGATGAGGGCGAGGGCCGGTGGATAGCTACTCAATGTGGACTTGCCCCTCTTCTATCCAGAAGTCATATCCACCTTCTTTGGGCTTAAAGTCCGGCAAAGGCGACTTTCTTATTACCATTTTTTCCCTGAATGTCTTCGAGGAAGAGCAGAATTCTATGACGTACTGACTGTAGAGGGCAATCCAAGCAGTCAACCTCTCTGAGGCTCTGCCCTTGTTCAAGAGAAAGATGTTTATCGGCCGCTTCCTCTTTTCAGTTATTCTCGCCTTTTCCTTCAGGGCAATGAGATTCTGGAACAATTTGATGAAATTGTCTTCACCAAACAAGAACGCCAGACCGTCTATCGTGAAGTCTATACCCATGGGGCGTCTGTCCTTAATCTTCTCCTCAAGGATGCGCCGATAGAGGTAGTTGTATTTGGGCACAAAGGTTGAAGTGTCAATGCTTTTATTCGTATAAACAAAATCCAAGGTGTAATCAACACCATAAATTGACGAGAATAAATCCACGATTGCGAGATTATTCTTTTTGCCAAATTCCTCAATGTCAAATCGAATAAGCCCCAGCTCCATTTTTAAAGGTGTGAAAGGCAGCACTGAGTCCAGAATTACACCGAAATCGCCTTCCATTATGCGGTTTCTCAGTATTTCAAAGGCCAGAGTCCAGCCGTTTGAGTATGAATCGTACACTATGAGAAGGTTGCTGTCTTCCAGTAATCCTCCTCCAAGTGCGTCATCGAGGATAGGAATGCCTGTACTCAGAAGTTCCATAATCATCACCAGAGTATTTGGTGTGCATGGAATATTTAATGGTATCGTGTTCCCGGAGGAAACACTCTGAAATTCAGAGAAACTCCACGCTATAAATAGGAGAACGTCCTAATTCTCAATAGGGGTGGTGGATATGGAAGATGTTAAGGAACTCAAGAGCGTGCTTGAGAAAGTTGAGGGGAAGCTGATAGCGGCTGGAAAGATGTACGCCGCGATGAACTTCGCGGGTTTTCTGGCGGTGATGACTCTGTTCTACGTTATACTCCGGTTCTTCAACGGCGGGCCCGCTTTCAGCATCGCGTACTGGACGGCAGCCACTATCGTTGTGATTACTTTCACCTCAAAGGTTTGGAGGAGGATAGTGACCATCTCCGGAATCAAAAGGAACTCCGGAAAAAAGATCGGTCTAGAAATAGCGGGTGCATGGGTAATCGGCGCTGCGCTTGGCTGGGTTTTGATCCCCTCATTGAATCCAGGGATAAACGAGGAAGCGGGCCTGGCCGTGGGCTTCCTGAGCTTTATCAGCGTTTCGCTCCTCGGCCAGTGGGCGGTTCTGAAGAAGTGCTGTGGGGCCGAGAACGAGATGGTTCCTGCGTTTCTGATTCCAGCACTGGCCATACCTCTAGCGTGGGGAATGGGAAGTGGAGCGATGCTCTGGGCCGGCTACGTAGTCTCACTCGGCTTTGCCACGACTATACTTCTATACCTTCACTCCGCCTTCAAAGCCGTCAAGCGGTGATAAAATGGAAGCCCTCAGGGAGCTGAGCTCTAACAACGTCCTGGGAAACCCCATAAGGCTCGCCATCATGCTCTACCTCCTGCCGAGGGAGAGGGCCCTCTTCAGAGACCTGCAGAATGTCCTCGACGTAACCCCTGGAAACCTCGACTCCCACATAAAGGCCCTTGAGAAAGCCGGTTATGTGAAGGTTTACAAGGTCATAGCCGACAGGCCGAGGACTGCGGTAAAGATAACCGATAGGGGAGCAGAGGAGACGGGAAAATATTTGAAGGCCCTAAAGAAAGCCCTAGAAGAGATAGAAGGATAAAGCTACGGGTCTTCCTCGCCGGGGAGCTTCTTCGTCCTCGCTATCTCCCCGTAGAGGTAGGCGCTTCCCCTCGGCCTTCTCTCGAAGGTCTCGAAGTCCACCTCTATCAGCCCGAACCTGGGCTCGAAGCCCTCCCTCCACTCGTAGTTGTCCATGAGCGACCAGTAGAAGTAGCCTCTGACGTCGAGGCCATCCTCTATCGCCCCGAGAACCTGGCGGAGGTGCTGGATTATAAACTCCTTTCTCCACTCGTCGTCGAGCGTCGCTATTCCGTTCTCCGTGACGTAGAGCGGCCTTCCGTATTCAGAGGCCCTCCTGAGAGCCAGGTAGACGCCCTCGGGGTAGACGCTCCAGCCCATCTGCGTCCTCCTCTCGCCGATCTCTGCATCCTTGGCCTCGAAGAACATCTTCAGTGGGTTGAGGCTTCTCCTAACGGTGCTCGCGGTGTAGTAGTTTACCCCTATGAAGTCAGCATCGCTCTCCGGGACGGAGTAGGTCTTGAAGGCTCCCCTGTACTTTCCGCTCCATATGGCGTCGAGGAAGTACCAGTTGAAGAGGTTGTCGGCCTTCTGGGCCGCTTTCTCGTCGCCCTTCCTCTCCGGGAGCATCACGCGGATGTGCTTGACTATCCCAACCTGGAACTTTCCGTGAAGGAGCTCGTAGGCTATTGCGTGGGCCTTGAGCAGGTTCGCGGCGACCCTGAAGGACTTGAAGGGGCTCTTGATGAAGGGCGGCCAGTAGGCCGTGAGGTAGCCCATCGTCACGTAAACCAGCGGCTCGTTGAAGGTAGCGACGAGTTTCACGCCTTTGAGGAGCTCCGCGGCTTTATCAACGTACCCCTCCCAGTACTTCAGGTTCTCCTCCTTCAGGAAGCCACCCTTCCTCATAAACCACAGGGGCGAGGTAAAGTGGTGCAGGGTAACGTTTGGAGTTATGCCCTTCTCAAGCAGGAGCTCAATGATCTCTCTATAGCGGTTGAAGGCATCCTCGTTGAACTTTCCCTCCTCGGGGAAGAGCCTGCTCCACTCTATTGAAAAGCGGTAGGCGTTGTAGCCCAACTCTGCCATCAGCTCTATATCCTCTCTGTAAAGCTCCCAGTGATTGCAGGCCTTTCCTGATTTGTAGGGGAGTTTACCCATCTCCTCGTAGTACCACCAGTCGTTCCACTTATTGTCACCCTCAACCTGGTGAGCGGCAGTTGAAGTGCCAAACAAGAACTTCTCCGGGAACATGGACAGCACCGTACAATTAAACGCACGGGTGGTATAAATCGTTTTCGGATGATGAAAAAATTTTAAAGGATCGAAAAGAAGCACCACCGGTGATCAAATGAGGGAACTGAGGTTCAATCCCCTAACCGGGCAGTGGATAATGGTCTCAGCGGAGAGGAAAAAGCGCCCCTGGCGACCCAAGAACTTCTGCCCCTTCTGTCCTGGCACTGAGGAGACCGGCTACGGCTGGGAAGTTCTCCTCCTTCCAAATCGCTTCCCGATGCTCTCCTTCGAGGCCCCTAAGCCGGAGAAAGTTGAGTTCTACAAAAAGGCGAGGGCCATTGGCCAGTGCAGCGTAATAGTCGAGACGCCGGAGCACGGGCTGAAAGACCTCGACGAGCTTTCCAGGGAGGGGATGGTAAAGGTCGTGGAGCTGTGGAAGGAAGCAACCAGAACCCTCAGAGAAAACAGGCACATAGCCTACGTCGCCATATTCAGAAACAAGGGCGAGGAGATTGGAGTGAGCCTCCACCACCCCCACGGCCAGCTCTACGCACTCCCCTTCATTCCGCTCAAGGTGAGGCTTAAGATCGAGAACTCCCGGAGGCACTTTAAGAAACACGGCGAGTGCCTCTTCTGCAGGATCCTTGAGGAGGAGCGGAAAGGAGGAAGGGTGATCTACGAGAACGATAGCTTCGCGGTCTTCCTCCCATTCTTCGCGAGCTGGCCGTTCGAACTCCACGTCTATCCGAAGAGGCACGTCCAGTACCTGACCCAGCTCGACGGGAAGGAGAGCGAGGACCTGGCAGATGCAGTAAGGGCAACCACCGCAACGCTCAATGCCCTTTTCGACAGGGGGATGCCCTACACGATGATGATATTCCAGGCGCCGTTCAAGGGGAGGTATCCATTCTACCACCTCCACATCGAGTTCTACCCAATCCTTAGGGACGCAAACAAGGTGAAGTTCGCGGCCGGAATAGAGATGGGCACCTGGGAGTTCACGTACGATTCAGTTCCAGAGGAGAACGCCGAGAGGCTGAAGGAAGCCTGCGGAAAGATAAAGGAAGAAAAGGGGCTAATTGGCAGGTGCCTTTGAAAGGAGCTCTTCTGCCCTCTTCTTTAATATTGCCTTCACCGCGTCCCTGTCCTCCGGGTAGGTCTTCTTTATCCAGAGCCACGTGAGGGCGCAGGGTATCCAGAAGAGCGCGCCTATGAGCAGTGTGTACTGGTAGGCGAGGGGCTTTGAGTAACCCATGCCCCTCAGCCACTCTATCATCGGGCCGCCGAGGAGCGGGCCGGTGGCCTTTCCGACGTTGTCGAGGATGTTGAAGAGGCCGAATATTGTACCCCTGTCCTCCGGAAGGTTGACCTGTGAAACTATCGCCCTCACGTTGGGCCCGGCGTAAGACACGAACTGGATGAAGAGGAGCGAGTAGACCGCTATGAAGGCCCAGTCCTTGGCTGTGAGCTGGGAGGGAAGCGGGTAGAGGATTATGCCTATCGAGGCCAGCATTCCAATGAAGATAGCCGCCCCGGTCAGGATGGCTCTTCCTCCTCTCCACCGTGCCTCGAAGTAGTCGCCGAGGAACCCTCCCATTAGGCTTCCAATAACGCTTGAGAGGCCTATTATGAGGAGCACGAAAGTAGATGTTGTCTTGTCCATTCCCCTCGTTACCTGGAGGAAGGAGATGAGCCAGTACATTATGATGCCCCACGGAACCGTTCCGATGATTCCCTGGAGGAAGATGAGCTGGTTTGTCTTCGTCTCAAAGGACTTCTTGACAGCTTCCCAGCTTATTCTGTACCTGTACTCGTAGCCCTTCTCAAGGACTTCTCGAAGCTCCTTTTCACCCTCGCCCCTCTTGGGCTCCTCCGCTATGAAGTAGAAGAGCGGTGCGAGGATGAAGTTGGGAACGGCGGCTAGGATAAAGGGAAGCCTCCAACCGGCTATCATTCCGGCCATTATCATTCCGAAGAGCGTACCAAAGCCGAAGGCCGTCTCCATGTAGGCGTAGCCCCTTCCCCTCTTGGACTCCTCGAACATATCAGCTATGAGGGAGTAGCCTATGGGAATTATGGAGCCTATGCCTATTCCCGTGAGGAAGCGCATGGCCAAGAGCTGCCAGTAGTTCGTGACGTAGGCAGTGAGAAAGCACGGGATTTCACCGAGGAGCACGCCTATGACGAGGAGCTTCTTCCTCTGCTTTATGTCCGACAGGAATCCCCAGATTATTGTTATCAAAGCGCTTGTTGCCACGAATATTGACGATACAAGCCCCATCTTGGCTTCGCTTATTCCGAACTCCTCCATTATCAGCTGGTAGTTAGGGGGTAGGAGATTCTGGTCGGCCATCAAAAAGACGGCCATCAGGACAAGCAGGGCTATTGAGACCTTTCTCCTTAAATCCCTCACTTCGAACCCCTCCAATCGTTGTATATCGCCCGGAAGGCGTCGAGCCTCCTCTCAGGGAGAGGCTCCCACCCGCGGGCGTCGCTGTTTTCAGCCAGAAAAGCAAGGGGTTCCCCAACGAAGGGGGTGAGCATGTTCAAGCGAGCGTTCCCCTCATCCTCCGTCCATATTCTAAGGCTCTTGTCGGGCGCCCAGCTCGAAGTTCTGAGGTAGAGCTTCCTTCCGCTGTGCTTCAGCTCCGAGGGTAGGGAGAGCTCGACGTTGAGAGCTTTAACCACCTCAAGAAGGCCGTCTATGCTCATCCTCCTCCCGGCGAGGTCGCGGTAGCCGATGAACTCTATGTCAGTCCCATAGAGCAGTACATCGTCCTTCCCCCTCAGCCAGTTCGCTGCTTTCTTTGGGTTCATGAGCGGGAAGCGCCCTATCCCGAGCATCACCGCGGTGTTTATCGCCACCCACACGGGGACGGCATCGATGTTTTTGACCGCCTCAAGTGTTACCTTTCCGGGGAAGGCCTTTTCCACCGCTTTTTTCAGCTCCCTGAGGCCGAGGATGTAGTTGAGGAAAACGTTGCCTCCCCCCTCTGGGCCTTTATGAGGTGCGGGTAGAGCGGCTTTATCGGCTTCACAGCGGAGTTTAGGTGATCCGAGAGAAGCATCGCCTCTCCGTCCGCAAAGACGTACCCGTAGCCGTTGTCCTTCAGTATGGCAGGGATTATCGGGTCGTAGGCGAGCTCCGGAAGCCAGAAGCCCTTTGGAGAAACCTCGAAGAGCTCCTCCTTGAGCTCCCTGTCCTTCCGAACCTGGGCCTCTACCCTGTCAAGCGGGAGGAGAGGGAGTATGGCATGGGTGTAGCTCGTTCCGATTATCTCTATCAGGCCGCCCGCTATTCCCTCCCTAACTAGCTCTATGACCTCCCTGGGGAGAATCTCAAGCGTGTAGCCGGTTATGTTGAGCCCAAAGGGAATCTCCTCCTTGAGGAGCCTGCCGATGACGGGGAGGTAGGCCTTCTCTATGACCTTCGGGATTTCGCTCTTCGGGATTTCAGCGTACTGGAGGTTGCCGTGGAAGACGAGGGACATCATAGAACCCTCACCCCTTCAGAGGGCCTTACCACGAAGACCTCTGGCGTCCATGGGAAGACCTTCGTGTAGAGCTCTGCCACTTCCCTTCCGAGGGATTCGCCCTTTCCGCGCTCCACGAGGGCTATGGCCGAGCCACCAAAGCCCGCCCCCGTGAGCCTGGCACCGAGGGCGCCGAGTTCGAGGGCCTTCTCCACGAAGAAGTCGAGCTCCTCACAGCTGACGCGGTAGTTCTCGGCTATGTCCCTGTGGGCCTCGACCATGAGCCGTCCCATGGCCTCGACGTCCCCCTCTTTCAGGGCGTCCCTGAAGGCAAGGACGCGGGAGTTCTCGCGGACAACGTAGCCGAGGTACCGCCTTTCCTTCTCCGGGAGCTTTGAAAGCTCTTCCTCAGTCACGTACTTCGAGGAGCTCTTTCCGAGAACCCGGAGGGCCTCCTCGATTGCCTTCTTCCTTTCCGCGTAGGCAGAGGAGGCGAGCTCCCTCTTGACCCCCGTGTAGAAGACGAGAACCTCAAGGTCCTCCGGAAACGGCAGGTACTCGTAGTCAAGTGTCTCCGTGTCGAGGAATATGGCCTTCCCCTCCCTGCCAAAGGCTATCGCGAACTGGTCGAGTATCCCGCAGGGGACACCAACGAACTCGTTCTCGGCTTTTTTGGCAAGGAGGGCCATATCGAGCCGGGAGAGCTTGAGGGAATAAGCCTCGTTCAGGAAAGCGAGCACTGCCAGCTCGAAGCTCGCGGAAGAGCTAAGGCCGGAGCCGAGCGGGAGGTTTCCTCCGACCCTTCCCTTCATGCCCCCCACTTCATACCCTTCCCTCTGGAGAACCCAGTAGACTCCCTTCACGTAGTCTGCCCAGTTGTTTCCCTTTTCCAGCTTTTCCAGCTCAAAGGACACGCTCTTCTTGAAGTGCTCCGAGTAAAGCTCCACCCTCTCGTGCGGCTCCCCCTCTATGACGGTGTAGCGGTCTATCGCCATGGGGAGAACGTAGCCGTAGGAGTAGTCGGTGTGTTCTCCGATTAGATTCACCCTTCCAGGGGAGTACACCCTCATTTGAGCCACCATCAATGTTCAACTTTTCACAATAATAAGCTTTTCTGAACAGCCATATTCATAAATTCGGAGTCCAGAAGAGAGCATTAACAAAACGTTCGCAGTTGAGCATCGCGGGGTTAAAAATACTGGCTAATCCCTCCCCAAACCGAAGGGGTACCTTCTCTTTTCTACCACCCACCACCCGAAGAGCGCTCCCAGAGTATCCATTAGGAGATCGCGGAGCTTGTTGGTGAGGCTTTCATGGATGAAGCTTATCTCGCTCTCGCTCAGCTTTTCAGCCACTTCCCAGCCGAGGGAGAGGACGTAGAAGACGATGAAGGCGTAGAGGACAACCTGTCTCTTGGAGAGTTTGATTCCAATCCCCTCAAGTTCTGATAAAATCTGAGCAACGATCAGCCAGACCGTTAGGCCGCCGAGGAAGTGGCTTATCATGTCGGCGTTTCTCCAGTCTCGATGGAAGAGGTCGTAGTGGGTGAAGGGCACGTTCACGAGGGAGACGTGGACGGCTATGAAAATCCCGAGAACCGCCATCGTCCTCTCGTCGTAAACGGGGGAGAGGAAGGGTTTTACTTTTTCAGGGGGATTCAGGAGCTTCTTGGGAAGAACCAGCGGAATAGAGAGACCGAGAATAGCTACGATAGTGCGGTATATGTGGTCGCTCCTTCCGTTGATGACGGCCGTCAGAAAGCCCAGGAAGACAACGAAGATCGAGCCCTTTATTATCGCCCTCTCCCTGGTTATATACACCACCGGCCTATTTAGAACCTCAGAGCTTAAAACCCTTCCCTCTTCCTCCGCTTCTCCCCCTCAAGCTCCTCCATGGCCTTCCTCTCCAGTTCTCTGGCCCTCTCAATTCTGTACTCCTCAACCAGACGAAGCAGTTTTTCCGCTTCCCTCTCGCGGTCTTCCTCTTCCCATCTCTTGAGAAGCTCCTCAATAGCTTTCTCAAGCGTCTCCCTCTCAACAACGGCAAACTCATCCACCCTCTTGACGTCAAGCTCCTCGCTCGTGAAGAAAGGTAGGTGAGCCTCACGGAGAACTTCTTTCACAACTTCGGGCAGAGGCTTTTCCGTTATTATGGCCCTTATCCCCTTCTCAACGAGCTCCTCCGCTATCGCCTTCCCAGCTCCAGCCGGGTTTATCACGAAGAGCACATCACCCTTCCTTAAGCCGACTTCTCGCTCTATCCTATCCAGCTCACCCCAGCTAAGAACCCTGAGAACTTTAAGTGGAACCGCCGAGCCGCGAACCTCTACCACGTTCATCCTCTTTACCTGGACTAGATCCCTGCTCAGCCTCTCGATGACGGCCTTCGCTTCCCTCAGCTGTTTTTCAAGGACTTCAATGCGCCTGACTTTTGCCTCCAGCTCCCGCTCGCGCAGAACCTTTCTTCTCACCTCCTCGTCGTAGTCGGCTATCTTCCGCTCAAGCCTCCCTATCGTCTTCCTCTGCTCCTTGATTATCTCCCTCAGCTCTTCGTTCTCCCTCTCAAGGAGCTCAATCCTTCTCTCAAGCTCACGTATCCTCTTGAGATAGGGCTCGGCATCGAAGCTTTTCTCTGTCTCGGGCTCTTCCTTCTCCTCCTCTTTCCGTCTCTCCCTCAGGGTTACCCTCTGCATCGCCTCTCCAAGGTTGTAGCCGGCTATTACGAGAGCCTTGACCTCGTCGGACTTCTTAGTCAGACCGGCTTCTCTCAGGCGGGCCTCTATGTGCTCAAGCTTCGGCTTTATCCTCAGGTATGCCTTGTATGCAGCTGCCAGAGCATCCCGCTGGTGGTCATCGTCAACGGTTATTCCCAGATCCCTTAGGAGTTCGTTCTTCTCCTCCACGCGGAGGCTCTCCCTAGGGACGAAGAGCTGGGCCTTGAACGAGCGGGCTATCTTTTCCACGAAGCCCGGAGCTGGAGAAACGTCCGTTGCTATTATAACCGGGTGTCCAATCTCGCTGATGAAGCGAAACACCTCTCCAACGGGCATGTTCCTCTCGCTGTGGAGAGCAACTATTCTACCGTCGAGGTCTATCGCCGCTATCCCAACAGTTATCCCAGGGTCTATACCGACTATGATGCTCTTCCTCTCCCTTATCGCCTCCTCCTTTTTCAGCGGGGCGAAGCCGAGTTCGGCCCTCTCAACGGGCTGAATTCTGACCTCAACGTCTCCCCCTCTCATCGGTCTTATCAGGCCGGCGAGCTCCTCCCTGCTGGCGTATACCCTGAACTCGCCCCTGGCCAGCCCGTAGTCCTTCTCTTCGGTCTCAAGGTCGAATGGTATATCCGCCCTCCTAAGCCTGTCCTCTATCTCCCTCACCTTGTCCCTCACGAGGTTGTGAACGCGTTTCCTGTATCTATCCTGACTCCAGCCGCCCTTCCCGTGGCTCCTGCCGCGGGTTACCTTCACAATCACCTCGTCCTCGAAGGCGAGGACTTCGTAGCCGACTCCTTTGCTCGCTAGAAGAGCCGCTAATTTGGCCTCTTCATAGGGGTCGAAGCGGTCGCCAGTCCTTATCCCGTGCTCCTTGGCGAGGCTCTGGAGGGTCCTCTGCTCCCCAGGCTTTCCAGTGACCTGGACGAGCTTTGTTCCTGGTGGGAGGGCGCGCAAAAACTTCCTTAAATCATCACCAAGTTCGGTAACGCTGTCAATGGCAACAATATCTGGCCTTTTAGCCTGAATGAAGCGGATTAGCCTGTAGAGTGTAAACTCACCCTTTCTCTCAAGCTTTCCGTTGAACCAGCTCACCACCGCAAACCTTTTTGGATTCTCACCGACGACGTCAAGCCCTAGGATTAGAATGAGTCATCACCTTCACCGGAAACTTCGGACGTGACCTTAAAAGTTTAGGGGGTTTGAAAATCAAACCGATAGGGTCTTTAAGGTTGAATGCGTAGAACTATAGTGGTGAATCCCAATGAAGCTGAGGATAGTGTTCGACAAAGAATACGACATAATGAATGGAACCTACAAGGTAAAAGTTCGGGAGCTTGAGTTCGATGAAGAACTCCAGGAGATACTAAAGGGTATCACGCCGACCGTCAGAATCGGTGATGAGGACGTACCCTTATCTGAGCTGAAGGGCAGGGTCTTTGAGCTTCCGAGCAAGGACGCGGCAGAAAGATTGATGGGGGAAATAAGGGGAGCACTGGTGGAGGCCCTCAGCGGAATAATAGCAAGGTTTAGGGAAGCCCAGAGCTTCAACGGCTCGGTCTCCTACGAGATAGACTTCAACGAGCTTTAATAACCTTCTCGGGTCAAATCCTCAACAACCATTTTAATCGCGATTTCTAGGCCTTTTCTGATGGTTTCAAGCGCCATGGAAGGCCTCGGCTTGTCGAGGGCCTGCTCATGGCTGAAGGGAACATGGATGAAACCTGCCTTTGTCGTCATTCCTGAAACTTCTATGGTATGAAGGGCGGTGAACATGGCTGCGTTGCATACGTAGGTTCCAGCGGTGTTTGAAACCGCCGCTGGAATCTTAGCTTCTCTGAGAGCTTTGACAATGGCCTTTACAGGAATCGTCGCAAAATATGCCGCCGGAGCGCCTTCAAAGACGGGTTCGTCCTCTGGCTTGTAGCCCTCGTTGTCTGGCATAGTTGAGTCCATGACGTTGATCGCGACCCTCTCAACTGTTATGTTTGGCCTTCCGCCCGCCTGTCCAGTTAGGATGACTGCGTCGGGACGTTCCTTGACGATCAGTCTCGGAAGAATCTCCCTCACACCGCTGAAAGTCACCGGGAGCTGGAACTTGATAATATCCGCGCCCTCAATCTCATTCGGAAGCCCCTTCACGGCCTCCCAGGAGGGATTTATCTCCTCACCGCCAAACGGCTCGAAGCCAGTAACTAAAACCTTCATCTGAACCACCAGAAAGGTTAGGTTTTTAGGGTTTTAAAACCACCCCATCCGAGGGGTGAAGATGAAGTACGATGTCCTCATAATCGGCGGCGGTCCCGTTGGAAACTACCTGGCGTCTCTTCTCGCGAGGGACTTTAACGTTGCCGTCGTTGAGAGAAAAACCTCCTTCGGCGGAAAAGCCTGCACCGGAATAATAGGGGCCGAGAACTACGAAAGACTCGGACTCCCAGAAAAGGCCGTTCTGAACCAGCTAAGGGGAGCGGTCTTTTATTCGCGAATACAGAGCTTTGAAATCCAGAGAAAGTCCCCCCAGGCCTATGTCGTTGATAGAAAGACCCTTGAAAAAGAGCTGGCCAAAAGCGCGGTAAAGAAGGGAGCCGACTACTTCATGGGAACGACCTTCCAGGGCTTCAAGAACGGGAAGGCCGTACTGAGCCACATGAACGAGAGGCTTGAGGTAGAGGCGTCCTTCTATGTCGGTGCAGACGGGGTCGCGAGCACGGTGGCGAAGAACATTGGGGCATCGACGAAGGCAGAATTCCTGACCGGATATGAGATCGAGGTCGTGGGGGAGTTTGAAAGGACAGATTTCACTGAAGTATGGGTGAACAAGGAGATAACGCCCAAGTTCTTCGCGTGGGTAACTCCCGTCGAAGACGACCTGGCGAGGGTGGGAACCTTTGGAACCCTAGAAGAGCTAAACAGGTTCTTAAGGGTTAGAATGCTTAAACCTACTTCCTCCATTGAGTTCAAAGCTGGCAGTGTCGGTCTCGGCTGGAGAAAGCCATGGATCAGGGAAAACGTTGCCCTTATTGGGGACGCCGCACTCCAGATAAAGCCGACGACCGCCGGCGGAATCGCCTACGGAATGCTCTGCGCTCATGCCCTCAGAAAGGCACTCATTGAGGGCGCACCCGAGAGGTACTGGAACTACTGCTCATGGGTGAGAAAGCAGATAAGCTTCGGCCTGAAGTTCAGGAAGCTGTTCCTCGGACTCGACCAGGAGGCCATTGAAAAAATATTTGAAGTCCTGAAGAGCGAGGAGGCGAGGGAAGTCATAGAGAGCCAGGCGGACTTCGATGACCACTGGAGGACTGCAAAGGCCATACTGAGAAAGCCGAGCCTTCTGGCGAGGCTTATAAAGGTCAGCCCGTCCATAATCAGGGCACTGCTGTGAGGTGAGAAGATGGCCAGATGGAAGATGGGCCTCCAAGAGGAGTACCTGAGGGCGATAGCCGAGGGAAAGAAGAAAATCGAGGGCAGGCTGTACGACGAGAAGAGGCAGAAAATCAAGCCCGGAGACGAGATAGTCTTCGAGAACAAGCTCGTATGCGTCGTCAAGGACGTCAGGGTCTACTCGTCGTTTAGGGAGATGCTGGAGAAAGAGGGCCTTGAGAACGTCCTGCCTGGGGTCAAGAGCATTGAGGAGGGCGTGAAGGTTTACCGGAAGTTCTATTCAGAGGAGAAGGAGAAGAAGTACGGCGTTGCGGCGATAGAGGTCGAGCCGGTTGCGTGGATAAGCGAGGAGAATAATCCCTAAAACAACTTTGGGGGCATTGAGAGGGTATGAAGCAAAAATTAGCTGCTTTGATTCTCCTCCTCTTTGTCACTTCAGCTCTGTTCTCACCGGTTCTTGGTGGCAGTGAGACACAGATGAGAAGGATATCCCATTTCTTATGAGGAATACCGGACGAGAACCCTCTACTCCTACCCATGGGACATCACGGAAGGCCTCTCGGGATGGAATGTCTTCAGGGACAACGAGAGCTTTTACTTGGCATGCCTGAAGGTTATAGCCCTCGCGCGGAGCGGCTATCCGCGGAACTCTTCCGAGTTTCTGGAGCTCGTTGAGTGGATAAAATCCCGGCAGAGGGGAGATGGTTCGTTTCCCGCGGTGATAACGGACGACTACCCTGAATCTGACTCGGAGTGGTTCTACTGGGAGCTTTCAAAGGCCGCCGGAACGGGGCTCGCTATTTTAGCCCTTCTCGAAGCGGGGGAGAACCCGAACTCCAAAGAGATAGAGGAAGCCGCTCAGTTCCTCCTGAAGAACGAAAGCAAGAACTACTGGACGAGCACGGTGTACCTGTACTGGGAGAAAACGGGACTTCACAAGGTAAACGAGTCGCCCAGCATAGTTGCCACTGCCTACGCCGTGGCGGCGCTATCGAGACTCGGCTACAACGTTTCCCGGGAATGGGAATGGCTGAGGGAAAGGCTAACACGGGAGAGGCTCATAACCCCGTATCTCGACAACTTCTTCACGGGTTTCCTCTTTCCGATGCCGTACAGAGACATGAGGGCACCCTACGAGAGCATAGTTTTACCCCTCCTATTTCTCAGAGAAGAGAACATGACGCTACCGACCGAGACGCTTGAGTTCATAGCTTCACTGTTCGAAGAGACGCAGTACGCCGGAAACGCGACTTTGAGGCTGAGCTTTAAGGGAGTCACCAACTACACTGTGAAAGAACTGGAGTACGTCATAAACGGCTGGAAAGTTAGAGAGGAATGGAAAGGCAGTGGAGAGAAAGCCAGCATTGACCTCAACCCAGGTCCATCCAAAAATAGCAGGGTATTTCTAATCATTTCTGGGGAGCCGCTTCTTTTAAATGAGTCGGGCTTTTTTAAGGGGGACCAAAGGTTGTATCCCCACCTTCCCGAGGACTACATCGAGTTCGCGGGGGATTTTTACGCTGAGAGAAGCGTTCTTCAGTTCAAAGACGGAAGAAACTACGCGATAATCGAAGTTCCAGCCCTCGATGGCTCGTGGAACCACGACGTTTACTCAACTGCAATAGCCCTGATCTGGCTGTACCTTGCTGGTGGGGAAGACAGAAACGCCGAAGAAGGGCTTCGGTTCTTGGGGCTAGCAAGTTCCAAAAACACCATGGCTTTTGATGGCAGTGCTTACGCCCTGATATCGCTGAGCCTCTACAGTGGAGAATGGGAGAACGAACAGGCGACAGTTGAAAAGGAACAGAGCTCCCAACACCAGCCCCCACTGAAATTGCTGGCGTTTTTCATCCTTGGACTTCTGATAGGAGCGCTCGTGGGCGTTAAAATTGGAATGATAAAAAAGAAAAGAAGTTAAAGGCCTCCAAGCGCTTTTCTTAGGATTTCCACGGCCTCCTTCTCAATCAGGAACGCCTTTCTTATGTCCCAGAGACGTGGAATCCGCCTCGTGGGCGACTCGAAGTTCCACAGGTTCGCCCTGATGTCTTCCAAGTTATCCGCTCCCCATGCACCCAACATCAAAGCCGTCGCGTTGTCATTGAGTTCCAACGCCAATTGAAGGGTTTCGTTATCAACCCCCAAGACCGTTGCGTTCTCGTAGAGCTCAAAGAACTCGGTACGGTGATTGAAGAACCAAGTGGTCCACAGGCACGACAGTTTAATCCAGATATCGTACGTGGACTGGGTGTTGACTTTTATCGTTACACTCCTGACCTCTGTGCTAAACCAGTTCCCAAGGGAATCCCTGCCCCATACCCTAAGGGTGTAGCGTCCGTTCTTTAATCCCGTCATGTTGAAGTACCAATTAGTGCCCGAAGCGTTGTTCATAGTGAAGTTCTTTCCATCCCACTCCAGTAGGGCAGACTCTAGAGGCTGACTGGACGTGACGTTAATGAAAACGCTGTCGGAGTTCAATACGTCACCATCCCCTGGAGTCGGGGGAACGAAGGACAGGGTTATCGTCCTGTTGACGGCAATCGTTCTAATACCACTGGCGAACCAGTTCCCCAAGGAATCTCTGCCCCATACTCTAAACGTATAACGACCGTTTGTCAGATTGGTCACGTTTAGATACCAGCTCGTGTTCGATAGCATTTCCATGGTGAGATTCTGGCCGTTCCACTCCAGCTTGGCAACCTGTAGAGGCTGACCAGAGGTAACGTTCACTAGAACATAGTCAGTGTTAACCACCGCACCGTCTTCTGGAGTCGGAGGAGCAAAGGACAGCACGACCGTTGAATTCACGGTGACGGTTCTAACCTCAGTGCTAAACCAGTTTCCAAGAGAATCTCTGCCCCAAGCTCTGAACTCATAGTGGCCGTTTGTTAGCCCCGTTATATTCAAGTACCAATTCGTGCTTGACGTATTGTGCATGGTAAGATTGTGCCCGTTCCATTCCAGTAGGGCAATCTCGAGAGGCCGGTCTGAGGTAACGTTTACGAAAACGTAGTCGGAGTTTATTGAACTGTTATTCTTGGGAGTTGGCGAGACAAAGGATAGCGAAATCGTCCTGTTTACAGCAATGCTCCTGACTCCACTGCTAAACCAGTTCCCCAGCTGATCCTCTCCCCATGCTCTAAACGTGTAGTATCCATTCGTTAAGTTGGTCATCTCAATGTACCAGTTCGTATTGGATGCACTCTGCATGGTGAGGTTCCGTCCGTTCCATTCCAGCAGAACAGTTTTTAGAGGCCGACCTGAGCTTACGTTTATCAGAACTCTATCGGTGTCCACAACAGCGCCATTCTCAGGAGTCGGGGGGACAAAGGAAAGAACGACTGTTGAATTCACTGTGATTGTCCGTGCTTCACTGCTAAACCAGTTTCCAAGAGAATCATTACCCCAGACCCTAAAGGTGTAGTGGCCGTTTGAAAGACCCGTTAGAGCCAAATACCAACTCTCACTAGACTCTCTGTGCATTGTGAAATTCTCTCCATCCCACTCCACTACGGCAGACTCAAGGGGCTGGCTTGAAGTGACGTTTATGACGACGCTATCAACGTTCACCACTGCACCATCAGCCGGAGTTGGCGGGACAAAAGACAAGAAGATCGTCCTGTTCACGGTAACAGTTCTAACCTCACTGGCAACCCATTTCTCCGATAAATCCTTGCCCCAGACTTTGAAAGTGTACTCTCCGTTTGTTAGGTCAGTGACATTAAAGTACCAGTTAGTATCTGAGGCTTTATCCATCGTGATGTTCTCACCGTTCCACTCCAGCTTTGCACTCTCCAAAAGGTTGTTGGAGGTCACGTTGACGAAAACGTAGTCCGATGTTAGCACGCTACCGTTCTCTGGAGTTGGAGACGTGAAAGATAACTCAGTGGGGCCAGCGTAGTAGTACTGGGTCTCGACTACGGCGTTCGTGTTTTGAATAATTGCACTGCTGTTTCCTTCTGAGAGACTTACACTGCCAGTAGAGAGAATATTATCTGCAGGAGCGGCGTTCGTAACAGTTACTATTGCGTTGCTGTCCTTTATATAGAAGCCCAAGTCCCTAATGCCCTCCAGCGGAAGGTATCCATCGGAGGGGATACTGAGAACCCAAAAATCTCCCCCTTCAGTATCGAAACTGTCGGTGTAACCCGCCACAATAACGTTGTCTTTTGGAGTTATCACGATAGAGTTAGCTTCATCAAAATAGTATCCGCCGTAAGTTTTTTCCCATGTTACATTTCCTTCACCGTCAAGTTCCAAAACCCAAACATCCCTTCCACTAGCACCAAAGCTGTAAGTGTAGCCTGAGACAATGATGTTCCCATTAGAAGCTAGGGCAACCGCATGAGCCCCATCATCGCTGTTTCCCCCATATGCCTTCTGCCATTTCACATTCCCATTAGAGTCAAAACTAATAACCCAAGCATCCTTTCCGCCTGCACCAAAGCTTTCAGTGTAGCCTGCCACGATAACGTCCCCATTGTCAGCCAAAGCAACCCCGTAAGCCTCGTCCCTTCCGTCTCCCCCATAAACTCTCTGCCATTTTAGAGTTCCATTCCCATCAAGTTTGAAAACCCAGAGATCGGCTCCAGTATACCTCCAGTCAGTTGCTCCATAGAAACCGGCGACAATGATATCCCCATTATCAGCCAAAGCAATTGCAAGAGCCCCATCGATATCACTTCCCCCGTAGGTTTTCTGCCATTTTACACTACCATTCTCATCAAGACGGAGAACCCAAGCGTCAATGCTTCTAGTGGTGTAGACGTAGGAATACCCTGCAATAATAATATCACCGCTGTTTTTGTCTATGACAACGCCGTATCCTCGATCAAAAGAGAATTCCCCGTAGGTTTTCTCCCATTTTACAGTCCCATTCTCGTCAAGCCTGATAACCCACATATCGCCATTCCGAGTATTAAAGCTGTTAGTGTAGCCCACCACAACGATATCCCCGTTTGGAGCTACGGCGACTGCATATGCCTCGTCCCAATCACTTCCCCCGTAGGTTTTCTGCCATTTTACACTACCATTCTCATCAAGACGGAGAACCCAGATGTCCCTATAACCGGCGCCGAAGCTGTAAGTGAAACCAGTCACAATGATATCTCCATTGGGAGCGAGGGCAACCGCATTAGCCTCATCATAACCGCTTCCTCCATAGCTCCGAGCCCAAGGTGTTGGTTCTTTTTGAAGTATGCCTAACGCTTCTGCGTAGTTCTCATAGAAGACTGGAACTGCACCCAAACTTACCAAAAACAAAAGAACTAGTCCAAAGCTTACCAAATTCTTCATCACAAGACGTCACCTTCCCACCATATTGATTAAAAGAGCTTAAATACATTTCTAGGAACCACAAACCAGCGCACTAAGAACCGTAGAAAAACAAATCAGAAAGAGAGGAAAAGAAATCACAGATACCTCTCCTTCACCCAGCGGACGAAGTAGTCTGGGTTCAGCTCCTCGCCGAGGGCCTTCTGGAGGAGCTCCTTCGGCGGGTAGATGCTTCCCCAGCGGTGTATCCTCTCCCTGAGCCAGGCCTTTATCGGCTCGAACTCGGCCCTTGCAACCTTCTCCTCGAAGTCCGGGATGTCGCGCTTCATGTGGTAGTATATCTGGCTCGCGAGGAGCGTTCCTATGCTGTAGGTTGGGAAGTAGCCGATAGTTCCGTGGGCCCAGTGGATATCCTGGAGGATTCCCTCGGCGTAGGTCTTCGGCCTGATTCCGAGGAGCCTCTCCATCTCCTCGTTCCAGAGCTCAGGTAAGTCTTTCGCCTTAACGCCCTCGTTGAGCATCATCCTCTCGAGCTTGAAGCGGAGGAGTATGTGGAAGTTGTAGGTAACGACATCCGCTTCAGTCCTTATGAAGTCCGGTCTGACTATGTTGAAGTAGAGGTAAACGTCTTCGGGCGTGTAGTTCGCCATGAACGGGAGGTTCTCCTTAAGCACTGGGTAGATTAAGCCGGCGAACTCCCTTGAACGGCCGATTATGTTCTCCCAGAAGCGGCTCTGGCTCTCATGGATTCCGAGGGAGACACCGCCGGCTATCGGGCTGAACATAAACCTCTCGTCCTGCTGGAGCTCGTAGAGTGCATGCCCAAACTCGTGGACGGTGCTGAGAATGGTTCTCCTGAAGTCGTAGCCCTCGTATCTGGTAGTTATCCTCACATCCCTTATTCCGAACTCGGTGGTGAAGGGGTGAGCAGAAACGTCGAGCCTTGAGCGGACTCCAAGCGGGAAGCCGAACTTCTGGAGTATCCAGAGGTTTACCCTCTCCATCTGCTCCCTCTCATAGCGCTCCTTCTCGAGCGGGTGCTCCCTGGGCACTTTGCCCTCTTCCATGATTTTCTCAAGGAGCGGCTTCAGCTCCTTCTCAAGCTTGTCGAACATCTTCTCGACTTCCTTCGTGGTGAGGCCCTCCTCGAAGAGGTCGAGCAGGGCATCGTAGGGCTCGTCCTCGTAGCCGAGATAGTCAGCGGCCCTCTTGGCAAGGTCTATGATTCTGTCAAGCCACGGCTCGAACTTGGAGAAGTCGTCGCTCCTCTTGGCCTCTTCCCAGGCCTTAGTGGCCTGGCTCGTGACCTCGCTCATCTCCCTGAGGAACTCGGGCGGGAATGACTTGCTTATCCTTATCGAGCGGTCGAGGACACGAACAACGCCGCGCTCGTACTCGTTAAGGCCCTCTATCCCCTTGGCCTTCTCGACAAGCTCGACGAACTCGGGCTTGAGCAGGAACTCCTGAGAGAGAACGGAAAGCTCCCCCTGAGCGACGCTCCTCTCAAGAATGCCCTCCTTTGGCATGTTGACCTCCATGTCCCAGCCGAGGACGCTCTGAGCGTGCCCAATGGCCCATATCCTGCGGTACTTCTCAAGAATAGCCTTAATTGTCTCGTTCTGGAAAACGGACTCCATGTTAAATCACCGCTACTTTTTGGATTGCCAAACTTTTAATCTTTTCGATGGGCATCTGAACGAGTGAAGGTAAAGGAATTACTATTGGGGCTGTTTCATAAATAGTTAATAGCGTAAAGTTTAAATGTTTTTGAGTCATATTTTGTTTTGGTGGAGGTCACTATGAAGCTTTATCGGACGGGAAAAGCCTCAGAACTCTTGGGAATCAGCAAGCCTACACTTCTCAGAAAAATCAAAACAGGCGAAATAAAAGCCTACAAAATAGGCAAAGAATACCGCATTCCAGAAAGCGAAATAAAGAGACTTCTTGAGGGCAAAGTTCCCGATAAAGTTGTCATTTACGCCAGAGTCTCAAGCAGAGACCAGAAAGAAGACCTTGAACGACAAGTCGAATACCTCAAAAACTACTGCTCCGCAAAAGGATACCAAGTTGCTAGAATCCTCACTGACATTTCATCAGGCCTAAACGAAAACCGGAAGGGTTTAAAACAGCTCTTCAAACTCGTGGAAAGCGGAGAGGTAACCAAAGTCGTGATAACCTACAAGGACAGGCTCACCCGCTTTGGCTTCAAATACCTCGAACAATACTTCAACTCTCACGGTGTCGAGATTGAAGTAATCTTCAATGATGAAGAGAAAACGCCAGAGAAAGAATTAGTTGAAGACTTGTTAGCTATCGTTACCTCTTTCGCTGGAAAGCTTTACGGAGCTCGTTCTCACAAGAAAAAACGCCTCGTCGAGGCGGTAAAGAATGCCCTCAGAGACGATTAAGCTCACGGCAAAATTCAAGCTCAAAAACCCACCAGAGGAGTTAAACGACCTCTTCTCCACTTATCGGGAGATTGTGAACCACCTCATCAGCTATGCTTTCGAGAACAATGTTACGAGCTTTTACAGGCTCAAAAAGGAAACATACAAAAGCCTCCGCAAGGAGTATCCAGAACTACCAAGCCATTACCACTACACAGCAACTCAAATGGCCACAATGATTTACAAGAGTTATCGGAAGCGGAAAAAGAAGGGTAAGGCTAATGGTAGGCCAGTTTTTAAGAAGGATGCCATAATGCTCGACGACCATCTCTTCAAGCTCGACCTTGAGGCTGGAGTGATAAAACTCTCCACTCCGAGCGGGAGGGTTGAGCTGGAGTTTTATCCATCCAAGTATCACGAGAAGTTTAGGGACTGGAAAATCGGCCAAGCGTGGTTGGTGAGGACTCCAAAAGGCGTTTTCATCAACGTGGTCTTTTCCAGAGAGGTTGAAGTGAGAGAACCTGAAGCCTTTGTCGGCGTGGATTTGAACGAGAACAACGTTACGCTCAGCCTTCCAAACGGTGAGTTCGTCCAGATACTCACTCACGAGCGGGAGATAAGGACTGGCTACTTCCTAAAACGGAGGAAGATTCAGAAAAAGCTTAGGACTAGAAAGAAAAGGAAAGAGCTTCTCGAAAAGTATGGGCAAAGGGAGAGGAACAGGCTGGACGACCTTTACCACAAATTAGCCAATAAAATCGTTGAGCTGGCGGAGAGATACAGTGGTATTGCTCTGGAGGATTTGACCGAAATCAGGGATTCGATTAGGTATTCGGCTGAGGTGAACGGTAGGCTTCATCGTTGGAGTTTTAGGAAGCTTCAAAACATAATCGAATACAAGGCCAAGCTGAAGGGGATAAAGGTTGTTTTTGTTAATCCTGCTTACACTTCGTCCCTGTGTCCGGTATGTGGGAGAAAGTTAAGCCCGAATGGGCACAGGGTCTTGAAGTGTCCTAAGTGTGGTTTTGAGGCCGATAGGGACGTTATTGGCTCTTGGAATATCTCCCTTCGTGCCCTGAAGATGTGGGGAGTTTCCGTTCCCCCCGAAAGCCCCACGATGAAGACGGGAGTGGGGAAGGTCGGCCGTAGCGATGTTTACGAACTTTACACAAATTACGGCTGACCAGAACGGAAACGGTATTAAGGAGAACCCCTAAGGGCCTCCGGTGGTATCATGCTGGATCTCGTGGTTATCGGTCACGTTTCGATTGACACTCTTATATTCCCGGATGGAAGGCGTGTGACAATGCCCGGAGGGGCCGCCGCGGGGGTGGCCACTTCGGCGGCGCTCGCCGGGGCAAAAGTCGGACTAGTGACGAAGATAGGGACAGACTTTCCGAAGGAGTGGCTCCAAGCGCTTTCCTCCGTGCTGGACATTAGTGGAGTTCAAATACTGCCTGGAAAGACGATTCACATCCAAATGATTTACCACGAGGACGGAAGCGTGGATGCCCCAGTTGAGATGGGAGTTGCCCAGAAGATGGGCGAAATCCCAATCCCAGAGGAATACCTTGATGCCAAAGTCTTTCACATTTCCCCGATTCCACCGGAAGAGCAGCTGAAGCTCCTCAACCGACTGAAGGGAAAGAGAGTGACCGTTGATTTCAACCCAACGTACAAGGAGGAGTACATCAAGAGAAGAGACCTCCTGCGGGAGATAGTCTCTCGGGTCGAAATAGTCTTCCCGAACGAGAGGGAGGCTCTCATGATCACGGGGGCGGAGGACGTCAAAGATGCCGCCAGGATTCTCCACGGTTGGGGAGCCAAGCTGGTCGTGATAACCCGTGGCGAGAAGGGTGTTCTCGTATACGACGGCTCGTTCAGGGAGTTCCCTGCCCTTCCGATAAAGCCCGAAGAAATCGTCGACCCAACTGGCGGCGGGGACGCCTTTGCAGGCGGTTTCCTCGCAGGCTATTCGAGGGGTCGTCCACTTGAGGAGTGCGTAAGGCTGGGTCTAGAAAGGGCAAGGGAAGTCCTGAAAAAATGGGGGGACTGGAGCATCACCGTCTAACAACAAGATAAAAGAGCAGGTAAAGAGAAACGACAAAGAGAGCCGCTACCATTGTGTTTACCAGACTTGGCAGATAAGCTGAAAGATAGTAAGCAACAGAATAGAGCGGTAGTGCCATGATTACCGCTGCGGTAAGGGTTCCGTAATGCCTCATGGAAGCACCAACGCGTGTAAGGTGGAGGGACTCAACAAAGATTATTCCAAGTGAGAGAAGGGTCAACCCGTAGAAACCTCCCAACCTATGATAAACCAGGGCAACCCCCAGCAGGGCTAGGTAAGCATAGCCCATCCACCAGACTAATATGGAGAGACTAAGAGCTAGAGACAGCACGAGGGTAACTCTGCTATCAAATCCAAGATAAGTTATGTATGTTATGATGGTAAAAAGCGCCGCAAGGTAGAGCCGTCGTATCATACTTTAATCACCTCCGCTATCGCGGCCTTCAGGGGTTTCTTGACGTCCCAGTCTATTATCAGTCCATAGGTGGAGAGTTCGCGCAGTAGGGCCTTTCTCCTGAGTTCAACGAGCCTCATTGCAACTTCTTCCTCCTCGGTAGATGGAGTGTAAAGACTGTTCGGGTTCGGGCTTATGACAACAACTTTGTAGCCCATCTCTCCTAGGATTCTAAGCGTCTCCCGGCTCTCACTGGTCAGTAGGGGAGAGAAATAGACTATCTGGGCCCTCAGTGGAAAGGCCACTCTGGCAAGGTGCTCGACCTGGTACAGTATGATATCATTTGAGCCCGGTTTGGCAGTACTCAGAAAGTCAACACATTTGAAGAAATGCCTCTTTCCATAATCCACTCTGACCCAGAGGGGCGTCTCCTCCGCAAGGAGCAGTCCAAAGCTTGTGCCATCGTTGAGAGCGTTGAGCATAAGAGAAGCAGCAGCCCTAACTTGATAGTCCAAAACAGGGGCATTTGCGCGGGAGGCATCGACTACAAACACCACGTCCACTTTTCTCTCGCTCTCAAACTCGTTGGCCATTATTTCACCAGTTCTGGCCGTTGCTTTCCAGTTTATTATCTTAAGTGGATCACCTGGCCTGTACTCCCTTACCGCGTGAAACTCAAGGCCCTCCCCAAGGCGTGGGGATGGGAGCGGTCCAATAGTTATCTTGGTACCCCTCGTGGAGTACGGCGTTGGAATATCGTAAATCCGAGGGACTCCAACGACTTCCGTGAAAAGCTCGACTAAAACATCCCCCGAGAAGAAGCCAAGGGGGTCCCTGTAGGAGACCCTAACCCCCTCAAAGTTGTGAACTCCCCTCTTCATCCTAACGCGGTATCTTAAAATGCCCTCCTCACCAGCACTGAGACAGAAAACCTTCTCCGGATTACCCGAAACAACTTCAAGTTCCTCTGGCACCAAGTCTCGGACAACGAGATTCTCGACATCGAACTCAGGAACGACGTGGAGCTCGACCTCAACTTCCTCCTCTTCAAGAAACCTGTCGTGGGGCACAACGCGCCAGATTTTAACTTCTCCGCGGGGCTTGAAAAGAAGGTATTCAACGGAGATGAGAGTAACGTATGGAAGAACGAGATAGACAAGTTCCCACCTCAAAAGGAAGAAAGCGACGATTGGGATAACCCACGCCGAGATAACCAAAAGGGCAAATTTAGCAGTTGGAGCGACACCTTTGGGTGGCTCAATTTTCCTCTCTCCAGGGGGTAGCGAGCCTGGCTGATATGGTAGCTGAGGTAACCCGCCTATACTCCACTGGAGCATGTTCTTCCCGCCCTCAATCGAATTTTGGAACCGGGACCCTCTCAAGGATCTTTGCCATAACCTTCTCTTGGCTAACCTTCGTGTACCACAACTCCCTCTTGAGGATGAGCCTGTGGCTCAGGGCTGGAATGGCCACGGCCTTAACGTCGTCGGGGATTACGTAGTCCCTCCCCTCTATGGCCGCGTATGCCCTCGCGAGCTTGAGGAGTGCAAGGCTTCCCCTCGGAGAGGCCCCTACCTCAACGTCCTTCTTGTCCCTTCTCGTGGCCTCGACGATATCGACGATGTACTCTAGGACTGGGTCGCTGACGTAAACGTCCTCAACGGCGCGCTGCATCTCAAGGACTTCCTCAGCCGTGACAACCGGAGAAACGCTGACCTCGTCGCTCTTTCTACCTATCCTCCTCCGCAGGATCTCAAGCTCCTCCTCCTTCGTTGGGTAGCCAACGTGGAGCCTCACCAGAAACCTGTCGAGCTGGGCCTCTGGGAGCGGATAGGTGCCCTCCTGCTCTATCGGGTTCTGAGTGGCAATTACAACGAAGGGCCTTGGGAGTGGGTATGTCTTCCCCTCAACGGTAACCTGCCTCTCCTGCATCGCCTCAAGGAGGGCAGACTGGGTCTTCGGCGGAGACCTGTTAACCTCGTCGGCGAGGAGTATGTTAGTGAACACCGGGCCCTTTCTGAACTCGAACTCGAGGGTCTTCTGGTTGAAGACGCTCACACCAATGATGTCGCTGGGCAACAGATCAGGAGTGAACTGAACGCGCTTGAAGTCGAGGCCAAGGGCACCGGCAAAGCTCTTCGCCATCAGGGTCTTCGCCAGACCGGGCAAGTCCTCTATGAGAACGTGGCCATCGGCAAGGATTGTGGCCAGTATCATTTTCAGGACGTTCTCCTTTCCAACGATGACCTTTCCGACCTCGGAAAGCACGAGGTCAGCCTTCTCATGTACTTCCTCAATCTTCATTTAGTTCAGCCTCCAGGATTTTTAACGCCTCTTTAAGCCCTTCATAAGGGTTTTTAGATGAGTAGAATGCCTGAAGGGCCTTTGGAGGATCTGTCCTCAGCTCGTAGAAGGAACGGCCGGTGATTGAGTGGAGTATCTCAAGGATGTACTCCTCCGCAACCTCCCTTCCACCGCCTTTTTTTGTCCGTTTTACCAGCTGGAGAGCCCTCTCAAAGTCGGGCCTTCTGTTAACCCGAAAAGCGGAACCTGATCCCCTATCGACTACCACATCGTATCCTACGATCACAATATCGTAGCCTATCAACATCCAAGCCACGAAAACCGAGAGGGCAACGGCAGAAAGCCACCTAACATAATACGGACCTGGCAAAACGGCACCTGCAATAAACACCAGGCCCACAGCAATCCTTAGTTTGTACTGTTTAGTTAACTCCCGCAAGCTCATAGGCCTTCCCCCTCAACCGGAGGTATATTTCAAACGCCCTCTCAGCGTCTTCCCAGCCGATCTTGGCGGGGGCGTACTTTGCCTTCTCAAAGAGTCTGACGAGCTCAGAATAGAAGTTTCTCATATAATTAACATGCTCAGCATGCTCCCAATGCGTCCAGCTTTCCTGATATGGGATCCCAAGTGCCTCAAGCCACAACACGGCGTTTTTGTAGATCTGGATTATCGCATCCCGAGGGCTATCAAACTGGTCGAGCCCAAGATCATCAAGTTTTCTATCAAAGCTGATCGCGGTCTCCAGCTTCTTCTTACGACGGACTTCCTCAGACCACGCCACCACATAATGGTAGGCCAAGTATCCCACCCCAACAAAGATTGGAATCAGAAAAAGGGAATAGAGCGAAATACTCCTCTGTGAGGACACAACTCTGTGCAGTATCATGTCAGGAGATGCCGTTGGAGAAGAAACGGTACTGTTTAACACCAAGCCTTTAGAGGAGCGCGCAGCCACCGCCTTGCCAAAGAACAGGATCAGTAGCGGAAGAAAAATACTGTAAAGAATCACCGAGAATATATCTACCTCAGAGACGACGTCCTTCCGCCTCTTTGCTGAGAATCTGTCATAACGATAATAAGCGATGAGTATGAGCAGTAAGAGAGCATCCACAAAGAGGACAGCCAAAATTAAGCCCATAAAATCGCCCGCCCTCGAGTTTCTTTTGGCAGGGGCGTTGATTTCACTAGCATTCATCAGCAAAGAGGTCAGAAGTATCAAAACAATTAGCAGGGAAATGAACCTTACTTTAGCGTTCATGAATGCTCACGGATGCAGGTACCAATAAACATATAAAAGTTTTACGGCATAGTAAACCTCAGGTGAGAACATGGAGAAGCTGCCGAAGCTTTACGTTGAGACCACTCAGGAAGAATGCGTAAAGGACGGGAAGACGCTGGCCGAGTGCGTCGTCATTATGGGGAACGTTGAGGTCTGGCTGAAAGAAAACGAGGAGCTTCCAGATTTCATTGACCCATCGAGAGCAAAGTTCTTGAAGAGGGAAGTTTACGACCGCTTTTACCTCTACGTTGACAGGACGGAGCAAAAGATGACTGCCGATGTCATACTCGTCCTCCCGGACGGGAGAACAAGGATTTATCTCAAGAAGGGCGACGAGCTGATGATACTGCCCGTTGAGGGGTTCACGAAGACCTTAATAGCCAACGTGGGAAACAGGGTTAGGACTGGAGATGCATTCGCGGCAGTGACTACCAGGAAAGGCGAAGTCCACTACCTAAAGCCTCCGAAGACGGGTACGGTAGTCTTCATTGACGAGATAACGAACAGACCGCACTACCTCTACTACATCCTGCCCGAAGAGTGAGTCCTTTGCTTTTTCTCACTTCCCAAGTATGTTTCCGAATGCCCAAAGATTTATAAAGGGGAGAGCCTACTCCCGCTGAAGACACTTTTGGAGTTGAAGGAAATGAAAGTTGAAGCTGGTGATTATGTTCTCTTCCACTACGTTGGAAGGTTCGAGGATGGAGAAGTTTTTGACACAAGCTACGAGGAGATAGCCAGAGAGAATGGCATTCTCGTCGAGGAGAGGGAGTACGGCCCAATGTGGGTCAGGATAGGCGTCGGTGAGATCATCCCTGGCCTCGATGAAGCCATAATTGGCATGGAAGCTGGAGAGAAGAAGACCGTGACCGTTCCCCCCGAGAAGGCTTACGGAATGCCGAACCCAGAGCTTGTAATCTCCGTTCCAAGGGAAGAATTCACAAAGGCCGGCCTTGAACCCCAGGAAGGTCTCTACGTCATGACCGATTCTGGCATAGCCAAGATAGTTTCCGTTGGAGAGAGCGAGGTATCCCTTGACTTCAACCACCCGCTAGCAGGTAAGACCCTAGTCTTTGAGGTAGAAGTCATAGAAGTAAAAAAGGCCGAAGAGGACTCAGAAGCTTAGCTTGAGTATCGTGGCCACTTTGAACACAACAAGCCCCATTACAGTTAGCATAAGGGAATACTTCAAGCCTGCGCTGTACTTCCCTTCTCTTATTATTCCCATTCCCAGACCTGAAAGGACTGCCTGGACTACAACGAAGGCCATCAAAATCGTTGTCATCGAGTCCATGGGAAACATGATTCCAAGCTCCGGGCTGCTCATCGATGACATTACTTGAGTAACTATACCGAGGATAAGGGGGCCAACAAAACCGCTAGTTATGGTAAAAAACATTATTTGCATGCCCGTCGATGCCTTTCTCTCCTGCTGTATCCTCAGTATCTCCCTGACATCGTTGGCAACGTACATAAGGACATCACTCATAGGAGCACCCCTCTCAAGGGCCTCAATGACTATCATCATTGAGCGGTATAGCACCTGTGATCTTTTGTTTCTGAGGGCAAATGCCCTCAACGCGTCTGCCGTTGGGCGACCTTTGTTTATTTCAGCAACCGTTCTCTTGAACTCCTCGGTAAGTGCCCCGAACTTTGCGGTTGTCAGCTCCTCCAGAGCTTCGGAAAACGAAATACCCGCCCTCAGGGAGCTAGCGAGGTAGAAGAAAGCATCCGGGAGACTTTTTTCTATCTCGTCAATTCTTTTGGTGAGGCGCCAGTAGGGATAAAGGAAGGCCATCCCGATGAAACCGGCTATGAATGCAATAGCTCCATACAGAAAACTGAATATCGAAAAGGCTAGTCCAAGGATAAGTCCCATTAGGAGGGATATAACCAAGTACTCAGCAGCCAGGAAGTTAATGTTAGCGGAGTACAGGAACAGTTCATAACGCTTAAGGTACCTGCCTGGAAGGAGTCTCTCGATGAGCTGAACGAGAGGCCCTGAAATATTCAGCTTTGGCATCCGCTTCACCTCGGCTCGGCACTCTTTATCATGTTTATTATCATGAAGGACATCATCGGGAACACGACCACGAGCATAATTGCAATCATCGGGACGCTGAATATCAGCTTTCTCGCCATTAACGAACCCGCTAGAATACCGACAACTAACATTGTAGGCATGACTATCGTCATGAACATGTAGACGAAGGAAATACCGTTGACTTTCTGAACGTACTCGACGAGCTTCATACGGTACTCGAATGCAAAGTCCTCTGCAAGCTTATAGAGGATCTCAGCAAGGTTACCACCGAACTTAACGGCACGGAGAATCTGCTTGACCACCCTGCTCACGTTCTCTGAGGCCATTTTCTCCTCGAACTTCAGCATTGCCTCTTCAAAGGAAGAACCTGTTCTCATGTCCCTTATGACTAGTTCAAACTCCTCCGAAAGGGGTCCGTAGTCTGCCTTTGCCACCGAGAGCATGGCCTCGGCAATGCCAACACCTGCACTCAGGAGCGAAGCTATATGTCTCAAAGCGTAGGGAAGCGCCTTCTCAACTTCTCTAACACGCCTCTTCCATACCATCTTGGGATAGTATCTCATGTAGAAAAACCCGCCTAGGAATCCCAGGAAGCCCGCCAGGAGTGAAATGTCAATTGGGAGGTACATAAGGTAAGCAAAAACAAAACCGAAGAACGCAGTTATCATGGCAACTCCAAGCATGTATGCCACGTAGGCCTCTTTTGACATCGTGATGTTTGCCCGATATAAATCAACGTCCAGCCCGGAGAGCGAAGTCGTCAGTCTCTCAACAGGTCCTCTAAAGTATTTGAGGATGGCACTAGCAAGACGCTGGGCAAAGGGTTGCTGAACCTCCTCTTTGCGCTGCTCGATGACCGCCTCTATAAACGTCTCCCGCTCATCTTTCTGCTCTTTTTCCCGTTCAAGTTCCTTTTGAAGCTCTTTAAGAGCCTTTAATCTTTCTTGGACATTTTTTCCCTCAGGAAGGCGCCTCATAGGCTTTTCTGCAACTTCGAGAGTTTTGCCACCGAGTTTTTCAAGGAACTCTATGAACCCCATGGACATCACCTCACATTAAAGCCTGAATCTGCTTACTGGTTTCCACGTCACTCTCCGCAGAAATCTTGTTGAGGAGCCATTCCTCGTCAATGTAGAACTGCCTTATGTAGTAGCCAACTTTGTCTATGTCCCTGATGCCCTTCTCGACCATCCATTCCAGTATCAGCCTGCGCTTTTCAATCTCAAGCTCTATCTCCCTAACGCTCATTCCGGTATGCTGGGCTAGAATGTTGACCGTTCTGCTCGGAACACCTGTTGGAACGAGCTCATCCTTAGCAGGGTCGTACTTGTAAAGGGTGTTGAGCTGTATGCTCTCCCCCTCCAGGCCAGAGACCTCCGCTATTTCAGTAACACGCCTTATCGTTCCCTTCTTTCTGCTGTGGAAACGGACCTGCATGAGGATTATGTCGAGGGCGGGAATCATTATCCTTGGAACGCTCATCGGTGGGCTTTCAAGCCTAACTATGGTTTCACGGGCGCTGTTGGCGTGGATTGTGCCCATGCAGTTCGACAGAAGTATTCCGTTGGCAACGTAGTTGTGATCCTCATCCACGGTCAGGTCGTATAGATACTCTATGCCAATCTCCTCGGGATCCACTTCCTCTACTTCAACGACCCTGTCCCAGTACACGTCACCATCAGCTATCAATTCGAGCCTCTTGGCCATCACCCAGGCATCCTCGTCCCCAATGTCCTGGGCGATTCTCTGAAGGGCGAGGGCTATTCCCTTAAGCGCTGAGCGCCTTATCTCGGACGTTCTGCCCTTCTCAACGTGCCTTATCAGGCTCTCTGTGATGGTTTCTCCTGCATATTTCGAGGCCAGCTTTGAAAGCTCGGCTACCGTCAGGTTCAACCGAGTGCGCAGAGGCTTTATCATCTCCGGAGAGATAGGAACCCGGTAAGTGTATCTTCCGCGATACGGCCGCTTTTCCTTGAGGATGGCCTTTAGCTTTTCCCGTTTCCTTGAATGGGAAAGTGGTATCAGCGCGTCGAACTTCTTCAGGTCCTCGACACCGCTGACGATAACCCTGAATATGTGGCCTTCCTTAAAGCCTCTGTTCCTTACCCTGGAGACGGTGCTTATTATTCCAAGCCTCTGGAGGGCGTACCAGATTTTTCTGGCGGCGCTTTCGCTCTTTGTTGTCAAAATCACCGCGGGTCCGGTCTCATCAACGGATCCATCTGCATCGAACAGACCCGCTATGAAGTACCTCATGAGGTCATCGTTCGTGAGGACGACATCAGGGACATCCCATATTGATGACTTCTTGCCTCTCGGGATCCCGAATATCCTCGACAGCATCTCATTGAATATCCTGGAGCCGTAGGTTACCACCGTACTCGTTCCATTGTCCTTTATCCGCGGTGCCGACTCTGGCAGGAACTCCGACATCGCCGAGGTGAAAGAATTCATGTAGTCGGGATCATCGAAGGTTACCGAAAGGTTGTATCCGTCCGATGAGAGATATCCGTCGCCCAGTATTACTCCTGCAACGTAAGCAAGGCTGGTTCCAACTTCACGAACGAGTTTAACTGGCTTTGAATTCCTGGATAGTAGATACTCGGCGTCTTCTGGCGGCACACCCCTGTTGGGGACCTTCTTCATTCCGTTTCCGTTTGGAACAAGGTAGTAATCACTTATTCCAGCATATACTTCGACGGGAACTACAGCCGGGCTCTGGGGAGCTTTGGGGGGTCTCATCATCACGGCAACTCTATCACCTGGCCTGACCTTCTCCGCTTCCTTTCTAACCACGTCGCCGTCGCTGAAGACAAAGAACGGATGTGTTTTCGTCAGGATAACCTCGTTGCCCGTTCTCGTCCTTATCCTTATCAGCTTCTCTCCATTCCGTACTTTTCTGCGCCATACTGCCGTGACGGTGTGTTTTCCTGCCTTCAGATTCGGCCCTACGCTAACCACCTCAAACTGGTCTTCAGGATCGAGCTCTATGTACTCCAGATCCTTGTACGTCTTTATCCTGTCAGAGTACTTGTTGAATAGTTCCTCAACAACATCACCTATCAGAACAAACTTTCCATTGGAGAGCTGTATGACAGAGAAATCGTAGAGGGCACCATTATGTCCCGTGTTCATTGCCGTGAACATCGTTCTGGCCTCTGGACCACGGACCTCACCCACGATGATTCTGTCGGGACGCATACGGAGGGTGTTCCTAACGAGGTCGTCCATGGTGACTTCTCCCTTGCCCTCAAGGTTGGGCGGCCTCGTCTCCAGCCTGACCCAGTGCTCCACAGGGAGTTGAAGCTCCGCTGTATCCTCTATGCTGATGACGCGCTCGCTGGGGGGAATGAACATTCCAAGGGAGTTGAGGGTTGTTGTTTTTCCCGAACCTGTACCACCGGCTACGAGGACGTTGGCCGGCTTAACCCCAAGCCCGTCAACGAGAACCCATAGGAAAGCCGCAACTTCGGAGCTCATTGTGCCGTATTTGATCAAGTCTATAATCGTCAGCGGATCCCTCTTGAACTTACGGATTGTTATCGTTGGCCCATCCAGGCTTATTGGTGGTATAGTCGCGTTCACACGGCTTCCATCCGGGAGACGGGCATCCAAAAGGGGACTCTGCTGGTCTATTCTCCTCCCGACTTCCCTCGCTATGCGCTCGATTATGTTGAGTATATCCCTGTCACTGTCAAAGATGACGTTGGTCTTACACATATTGAAGCGCCTGTGCCAGACATAGACAGGGCGGTTAGTTCCGATGACCATTATCTCCTCGAGGTTGTCGTCCCTGACGAGGGGATCAAGCTTTCCATAGCCTATCATCTGCTGGACTATCATATCGGCGAGAACCTCGATTCTGCCCTCCGAATAATGGGGAGCCTCCTCTTTTATCATCCTCTTAACCGCGTTCATAAAGACCTTCCTGCGCTCCTCAGGATCAGGAATCGCAGTGGGGTCTATCTGGATCTCAGTTATGGCCCTGTCCTTAATGCGCCTGAAGAGCTGTTCCTCCTCCCTTGAAAGTTTAGGAAGTCTAATCTCGTATATGGGAACCGGCTCTCCCTTAACCTTCAGTATTCTCACGTTGCCGTAGGCGTCAAGGACTTGAGCCCTGCCAGCGTAAGAAGACTCTTCCCTCAATGACTCTGAGAAAATCGACCTGGCGTTGGACACAGGCTTGCTCGGTGAAGTTTGAACTGGCTGTGATGTGGCCGATCCAGAGGAACCACCAAGGAGCTCCGAGAGGAAATCAGCTCCAGTGGCCCCAGTGGCGGACGGTATTGTGGATGCTGGTTCTGGCTTGCTCTGGGGTAGCGGCTCTCTTTTTTCTCTCTCTGCAGTTTTTTCTTTCATTGACTTCTGAGGTTTCTCCTCTCCCCCAAGTAGCTGACTCAGAAGGTCGGCTCCAGTCTCAGAGGTAGGCCGGGATTCCCGTTTTTCTGAAGTGGACCCTGAAAGTATATCCTCCAAACTGCCCACTCCAGAAGAGGGAACTGGAAGCTCTTCGGAGACCTTATTTTTGCTGGGCTGTTCTTTTTTGTTATCTTTTTTCAGAATACCAGCTAGTGGATCCTCCTCACCAGAAAGTATCTCGTCTATCCATGAGAGGGATTCTTTCTTCTTTTTCTCATCCTGGAACAAGACTTATCCCCCTCCCTCACTCCATTTTACATCATAGCTTATTTCAACACTGCCACCCGTCGAGTAAACAATCCAGATTGGAAGTTCATAGTTCTCACGGGTCTTGGCCTCAACCGTTGGAACACTAACTTGAACTCCAGTTAAGAGCTTGGGAGTAAGCTGGAACAAATTCGTGGACGCGTTCACAACTTGAGTTGATCCACCCACCTTTCTATGGAAGCCGCTGTACTCGTAGAGCATGTCCTTGTACTCATCGTACGTCATCGTCGGATTGGGATTCAGGTTGCTAATCTCCCCATCGGAGAACAAGACGGGAACAGTCACGGCGAAGAACGTCGGTGAGTTATCGGCGGGAGTCATAACTAACTTGATTCTGCCCTCATAATCCAGTATTTTAATGTACCCATCAAGGACAGGGAAGATTGCTCTCGCAGAGAGAGAGTAAGGAGAGTTCACAAAGGGAGGCACCACTGAACCGCATGCCAGGTTGCTCCCATCTCCCTCTCCACCACAGGATACCTGCGGGAGAGAATACGTCTGAGTATGAACGCTCACAAGGTTTATGACAACCGTTTCGTAGGGCATTAACCATATTCCAGGGTTGCCGTTCAGCTGAAGCTTTGGGTTTGAAACCAGCTCTGGGGTGGTCTCGTTGTTATTCAAGCGGTAGACTGTAACAACGTAAGAGGGGTTCAAAACTAAGAACTTCGGAAACGGGGCTGTGTTAACAACGGTCACGTTTAAGTTGAGGGTTAAAACGCTACTAACGCTACTCGCGGCTCCCACAGGAGAGTAATACGAAGAAGCCATTATCATGCTGAAAATTATTAAAAAAACCAAAGGGCGTCTCATTTCAGACCACCTCAGGTGATTACCTTTGCAATGGTAATAGCGTTCTCGTTCTCGAGGATATCCGGCACAAAGATCGAGGGGACCTTCACGATAACCATTATCTTGGTGGTTTCGGGCATCGACTGGAGGCCTGTGTTCTTTTCAAGGTTCAAAAGCTCCCAACCGTAGTTCTGGAGCTGGGCCTTCACCTCATCACTGGCCTGTATCTTTCCGGCCGCTATTGCCTTTAGGATTTCCGCGAGGTTGACGCTGTAGGAGTAACTAGCTGAGGAACTCTGACTGCCAGACTGGCTGTTGGAATAGGAATCGCTAGCACTGCTGCTGTCAGAGATTGAGGCCCCTCCCGGGGATTCGGATGTGGAGTGGCTCTCGCTGTAGGAAGTTGAGGATGAAGTCGACGTCGAGCTGGACTGACTCTGGGACTCACTCACGGATATTGATCCACCCTCGCCGACTGGAAGCAGTAAAAGTTCAAGGTATCCATCAACAACGGTAGTGTTCTCGCCCTTTAAGTAGAGCTTAACTCTGTCACCAGGATCGAACAATGCCCCATTCATATCTTTCCTCTGAAGAACGAGCGAAATCTCGACCCATTCAACGGGGGATACTTTGTATCCAATCAAATCCTGGTAGTTGTCCACCATAGAGATTAGGGCCTTTGCCTGATCCTTTGAAATAAGGGACTTCTCACCGTTCCGCTCAAGAATGACATCCTGCCCGGGTATCTTATCAAGTTCGAGGAGATAATACTCCTTCCAGAGGGAGAGCAGGTAACTGTCGGGTTTTATTGACTCGACCTGTTCAATCGTCGTGGCGCTCTGCACCTGCTCCTCAAGGCTCTTCATAGTGGCTACTGCCTTTGTCCTGAGGGTATCGGGGAGGCCGAGAGAGAGCAAGGGCTGGAAAGCAACCTCTATCTCTTGGATCTTCTGCTGCTTTGTCTGGTTAAGCTGCTTCTCATACTCACGCTGTTTTATCTCCTGGATACACTGCTCATAGGCAGTAACGGCCTGATCAAAATAAGTTCTCACATCTATACTGTTCAGCTCCTCAAGACTGTTAGCGGAGGTTATTTTAGAAAGTGCAAGGCCCTTATACTGGAATGCCTTTTGACTGCAGTTCGAGTTCGAGAAATTGTACGAGGCGAAATAGCGGTTTAGCTCGCTAATTTTTTCAGCACGGGTGTTTTCAAGTTTCGACTCTCTAGAGCTTTGGATATAGGAATAAACGCCAACGGATATCAGCAGGATAATTATTATCAGTATTGAAGCACCGATTAGAATCCTCTTCCTGCGCTCCTTCTGACGAATGCTGCTCAGGGACCTAGGTCTGCGAGACGGTTTTTTGGATGGAGACGTTTTAGGAGGAGCAGCCGGTGACGGAGCCTCACTCTCGGTTGTCATTCTTCCCAGTTCCCTCAGACGACGAATTTTTGCTTCAATATCCTCGGCCATATTCAGCACCACCCACAAGGAATTGATGCAATGATCATAACCCCCCAGAATAGCTTTTAGTTCTAAGTCCTTATTTACATTTCGGTGGTGGAGATGGAAAAGCTAGAAATTAAGGTCGTGGAAATCCGAGGAAAATGTCCCGTTTTCAAGCTCGGGGACAGAATAGTCATAGAAGGGCCAAGGATAAACCTTGAAGAGACCGACGCAGTATGCACTCACGCCTTTGCCTCCCTGCTACCTTACATAGTCGCCCTCCGAAAGGGTATTAAGCCCAATGAGATAGGTCTCGGCAGGGGAGAGAAGGCTTACGTGCAGTGCCTCGACCCGGGTCCGCCGTACACAGACGGAGGAACCGTGATCTTTGAGATAACGGTGGTGCGAGATGAAGGCGAGAAAGGCATGGAGAGTCGTGAGAGAGGTAGTTGATGAGGCCGACATAGTCGTTGAGGTAGTCGACGCCCGCGACCCCATTGGGACGAGGAACAGAAAACTGGAGAGACTAATCCAGGAAGAGGGGAAGCCCCTGCTCATAGTCATGAACAAAGCTGATTTAGTCCCGAAAGAGTGGGCCGAGGAGTACAAAAGGAAGAGCGAGGTTCCAGTCGTCTTCATAAGCGCGAGGGAGAGGAAGGGAACCGGAATACTCAGGAAGGAGATCAAAAAGCTGGCAAAGCCGCTCCTGGACGAGAAGGAGAAAGTTAAGGTTGCCCTCATAGGCTACCCCAACGTCGGCAAGAGCACGATAATCAACACCCTCAAGGGCAAGAGGGCTGTAGGAACCGCGCCGATTCCAGGATACACAAAGGGCAAACAGCTGATAAGGCTGAGCAAGAAGATATGGCTCCTAGACAGCCCAGGGGTCATTCCGATAGACGACTTCGACGAGCTCGTGATAAGGGGAGGCTTTCCAGCTGATAAGATAGAGGAGCCCGTCAAACCAGCCCTAAAGCTCATCGGAAGAATCCTGGAAACGAGGAAAGAAGCCATAACCGAGAAGTTCGGAATCACGGAGTTTGAAAGCGAGGAGGACATTCTCAGGAAGATCGGCGAGAGAAGGGGCCTCACAAAGGCGGGTGGCGAGGTCGACATCGAAGAGACGGCGAGGTGGTTCCTCCGCGAGTGGCAGACCGGAAGATTCACACTCTTCGGGAGCGAGGAAGAGGGGAAGAGGGACTTCATCTGGGACTTCGAGGACGTGCTTAATGGGGTCGAGAAAGACCTCCTGCTCGACCCGAGGAGGATACTCTGGAAGTACGGAGATGAGCTGAGGGAGAAGCTCGACGGCCAGAAGAGGGCGGGAGTAAGGGAGATAGAAGGAATAACGGTTGGAATAGCGACCGGATTTAAGAAGTGCGATTCGGCCGTTAAGTTCCTCGAAGAGCTGACCGGAAAGCATGTCCTGGCGAGCGAATGCTTTGGAAAGAAATGGAAAGGGGTTGTGGCTGTTCTCGATTAGGCCCTCAAGGCCTTAACAACATCCAGCTTCCCCATTACTCTCCTGACAACCAGGACCGTGAACAGGACGTAGGCAGCATATAGAACAGGCAGGAGCGGGAGAATCTGGAGGGCATCGCCGAGTGAGACGTTCACTGGTAGGATTATGTTACCTATGTAGTAGCCCAGCCTCACCGCCGGTGGAATGGCAAGGAGCGAGCCAATCACCGCAGAGGTGACAACTTTTGTCAGGAACTCTCGCTCCACGTGCGAATCCGGAATTCCCACAGCCTTGAGCGTGGCATAAACCTTCTCGTTGCCCTCGATCTCAAGGTAGATCAGCGTGAAGATGGCAAAGACGCTGAGGAGGAATGTAACGAGCATGAGGGCGTAAACGGGTGTTTTGAAAAGTATGAGGTTCTGCTCGATATTTCTTCTTAGATCATCGAGCGTGTAAACCTTGAACCCCTGGGATTCGAGTTCTTCCTTGACCTCTTCTGGGTTTTCTGCCTTCATAAAGCTCATCCTCGGCTCGACAAAGCCCTCCATCGGGAGGAAGAGGGCGCGGTAGTTGTAGAAGAAAGCATCGCTGATCCCGACCACGCGGTAGGTTCTCTCAACGCCGAGGAGGTTCACCCTGACGGTGTCGCCGACGTTGAGGTGGAGCTTCCTCGCGAGGCCAACCTCGATGACCGCCTCGTCCTGCCCTCTGAACCATCTCCCCTCGATGAGGGTTTTTTCAAACATGCTCGTCCGGTTGAAGAAGTAGATTTCCGTCGTGATTCCGTTGACGCTTTGACCGCTCAGATAGCCGACCTTCTCGCCGGGGAGCTTCGCCATCTTCTCTGGAGTGCCGATGACCCAGACGTTGAAGGGCGCGTTGAGGCTGGCGAGCTTCTCCACGCCTGCCAGGGCAAAGTAGGCAGAGCTCGACGCCAGAAAGGCGACGAAGAAGACAGCCAGGAACTTGAGGAGGGATGACCTCTTGGGGACAAAGCGCAGGGCTTCTATGGTTCTAATCCGCGAGACGTAGAGGTAGGGCAGGGAAACCATCAGGACTATCGCCATGGTTATTAGAACGTCGAACTTGAGGGGATAGGCATAGTTCGACCTCAGCGGGACGGAGACGCCAAAGAGGCTTGAACGGCTTCCTAAGAGGATTCCGGGAACAATTCCGATGGCATAGCCAAGGAGGGCGACGATTAAGTAATCGCCGGCGAAGAGCGTGAAGATGAAGGAATCCGGAAGGCCGAGGGCCTTGAGGGTTCCAACCTCCCTCGTGCTGCCCCTTATGTGTGCCACCGTCACGAGAACCTCGATGAGGAGTGCAGTACCAAGGAGGAGGTAGAAGAAGCTCATGACGAAGTTCTTCACGTTCCCCAGCTCGTCCATGTAGGGTGTGTGGCCGTCCTCGTAGACCATAAAGTAGCGAACCCTCGCGTGGCCCATCAGGAATTCGGCCAGGGCCTTCGTGTCGTTGCATCTCATAAACGCGTAGAGGTTCTCGCCCTTCTCCATCGTCAGAACTATCGGCTTACCCATCAGGTAGTAGTAGGAGCCGAGAACCGTGTAGGTTTTCCCGTTGACTTCGATTTTATCGCCCCGCCTGGCTTCAGGGAAGGCCAGGACGTAAGCACCATCGGGCGTGCTTTTAGCATTGGGAACGTCAAAGCGCCCGTAGCCGATTAAGGCGGTGTAATACTTCCCGTTCAGCTTCACCTTTCCCTCGTCGAAGTAGAGGTAGTTCACGACCTCACCGAAGCGCGTGAGGTTCTCGACGCCAACCCCCTGGACGACGAACTCGACGTTGCCGATGTGCGAGAATTCATCCACCGTCCCCATGAAGGCCCCGATTCCACCGAGGGTGAAGTTGATGCCCAGGCTGAGGAAGACGAAGATTATGAAAACCACTACCGCCTTTTTCTTCTCGCGCTTAAGCTTTGCGACCGCCGTCTTTAATGGCATTGACCTCACCGTCCTTGAGAGTTATGATGACGTCCGCGAACTCAAAGAACTCCCGCTCGTGGGTCGAGGCTATGACGGTTATTCCTTCCTCACGGTTCACCCTCTTCAAAAGTTTCCACACCCTCACTTTGTTCTCCCAGTCGAGGTTGGCCGTCGGTTCGTCGGCGAAGAGATACTTCGGTCTGTTTGCCAGGGCCCTCGCTATTGCTATCCTCTGCATCTCGCCGCCGCTCATGTGCTCTGGCAGTTTGTCGGAGAGGTGCTCAGCGTTCACCAGCTTTAGGAGCTTTTTCGCCCTCTCTTTGGGGTTCTCAACCTTTTTGGAGTATTTCATCGGCAGGAGAACGTTTTCAAGGCCCGTTAAGTAGGGGACTAGGTAGAAGAACTGGAAGACTATCCCGAAGTTGTCGAGGCGGAACTTCCTGAGCTCTTTCTCTTTGAGAGAGTGGATGTTGACACCATCAACGATGACTTCTCCAGAGGTTGGTCTGTCTATCCCGCTCAGGATGTTGAGGAGAGTCGTCTTTCCGCTCCCGGAGGCACCCGCTATGATGTAAAACCTCCCATCCTCAAAGGTCAGGTTGATCCCCTTCAGGGCCGTGACGTTGCCGAACTCGTAGTGTTTGGTGAGGCTGCGAACCTCGATCATCCTCATCACCCAATTACAGCCTCCATCACATCGCAAACATGACTACCTTGAAGAATATCTCCATTTAACCTTTTATGCTGCCTGTTTTGTATATGCGCTAGTACGTTATTCTAGTTCTATTAGATAGTAAAATTTAACCGTGATCACCACTAAAATGTGGGGCAGTAACTAAGTAGCTAACCGACATCAAAGAAAACAAGGGCGAGACCAGCACTCAAAAAGCCCATTGCAAGGCCCGGAGCCACCACCCACCACCAGTATCCACCGTAGAGGGCCCCCTGGCTCATCGCTTCAATCATGAAAGAGCCCCAGTTCGTACCTGGAATCAGGCCAAAGAATCCAAAGACTGAAATCAACGCCACGACTTTGGCTAGGAGCATTGTTGAGTACCTCAGGGAGAACTCTCCAACGGGGGGAAGTATGTGTTTCCTTAAAACCCAAAGCGCACCCGCCCCCATGCTCACTGCGGCTTTAACGTACTCGTTCGCCTTCTCCTTTATCACGATGAGTCTGATAGTCTTAGCAAGCTTTCCAAAGGTCAGAAGGGCGACTAAAAACATGAAAAGCAGGGGATCTATCTCAACCTTTCGACCGTAACCCTGGGTGGAGAAAAGCCAGACAAGGACTACGAGGATTGGGAGCATGGGTAATGCCATCAGAACCTCTAAGATGAACGTCGCAAGTTCCCCCAATATTCCACCAACGTAGCCTGAGACCATACCCACAAGAACTCCCAGAACCACTATTATTGCCGTCGTAAAGAACGCGAGATAGAGAGTGTTGTTCATGCCCTTGACGAATCCAACCCACATGTCCCTGCCGTAAGAGTCTGTACCAAGAAGGCCGTAGCAAGTTCCAAGAATTTCGACTGATGGATTGGCTTTTTCGGACAGGCGAACCTCAAAGATGTACTCACCTTTTAAAGGTTCCAAGCTGCTATCACGGGAAAACAGGAGCTTGGCAGAGGAGACAAGAACGTACTCGCTCACGCTGAGGTTGAAAGCCTTTGAAAGAGATGAGACAACGCCGGCGCGCATGTTGATGTTGAGGCTCATGTTACTGGAGATGGCTGGACCCCTGTAAAGGAGCACCCGAACGCCATCTGGCCTCAAAACGCTTATTTCTATTTTCTTCCCTTTAGGAAGGCCGTAAAACCTCACATCGCTAGGCTTGTCCTTGTAAGTGTGCTTGTAGGAAAACCTGTAGATCCAAGAACCGTTCTCCTCAACTGGCGACGGTTTCAGAAAGACCGTGGGAGTCCTTCCACCGAAGATTGAGAACCAGGAGGGGTAGGCCTTACGCGGGTTGTCCCTCCAGTAATTAGCGTTCTCCCAGTTGTCGATATCTCTCTGATCAACACTCAAGTTTGAGGCTATCACGAAGAGAGCGAACACGACCAGTATCGCCACCCCAGCTTTTCGCACCATTTCAGCTCACCCTTGGATCCAACATTCCCTTAACGAGCTCCAGGAGAAACGAAAAGACGAAGGATATAATGAATATCGCAAGGGTGACAACGAAGAAGAGGCGGTAGTCAAACCTAACAACCACGCCAAATGCCGGAACAACTGTCCTGACAAAACTCGCCTTAAAGATTATCCCAAGGCCCCCGAGGTTGAATAGGACGTCCACGACGATGTAATCCGTGAACATCTCAACGAACTTCTGAACGGTGAACGAGCTAAGGACTATGGAGACGTTCTTAAGAACGTGCCTCCAGTATATCACCCACTCAGAGATACCCTTGGCCCTCGCAGTTAGGACGTAGGGCTTCCCAAGCTCGTCCCTTACGTTATGAGCAACAACAACCACAAACTCCCAAATGTACACAAAAACTAGCGTGGCAACGGGAAGGGCAAGGTGCCAGAGAACGTCGAGCACGCCCTCAAAGCCACCCTTCGGGGGGATACTCTTAAGGCCTGAGATTGGAAACGCGTCAAGCTTGACGGCAAAGACTGCTATCAACACTGCTCCAATCCACCATGATGGAAGGCCAGTGAAGAAACGCGCAAGACCCTCGGCAACACCAAGAAAACGACTGTTTGCCAGCTTGAATCCAAGGAGAACACTCAGAAAAACCGTCAACAGCACTGAGAGTCCCATGACCATGAGGGTTACTTTTATTGAATGGTTAAAATCGTACTTGGTATCACCCCGACGATAATAATCAATGCTCTTTCTGAGGAGGTCTATACCCATCACAAAAATGTTATCGTCCCTCACTTCCGCCGCTTTAGTGAGTATATGATAATAGTACTCCTCAACGGTGAGCCCCTCCCTGGTCGCGTTTTGCTCCAGCTCTTGGTACAGGGCGGGATTATTCATCCGAATTCCCATGAGAGCATCGTGAGCGTAATCCCATGTCAGCTTATTGGACGTTGCTCCCGCTATCAAGACTATTATGAGAAGTACGCAAAGGTAAATTACAGCCAGTCGTGCGAGGGTTCTGACTGGAAGCTTCATTAAACATCCCCTTTTCTCAGTAACAGGTTCACATCCTGAAAGCTGATGTCAGGGTGTCTTTTCAAGAACTCATTAACACCTTCTTCAACTCCAAGTTTTCTAATGTACTCAAGCAGTTTATAACTATCGGCATCTAGTCGGATGAGATAAAGAGTTTTTGGCGAGAACAGAATGTACTCATCTAGTACCTTGTCAAGATACAATGAACTCAGGAATTCATCCTCGCTCATATCATCTTCACCACGTATAAATTTGTAGTACTGTTAGTTTATAATAGTTACGTCAATTAAAATTAACAATTCGACAAATAAACTTATTAGCGACGGATAAAATGTCACGACATACTTTGAAGAATATAATTATGATATTTAACAACTAAGTTATACCAAGGCGCACAAAGGACTAGGTCAAACAAAAGCTTAAAAGAAAGACCGAAAAACGCGCAAGTATGAGACTCTTACTCACAACCTCCCAGGGAATCGAGGACATAGCTGGAAGGGAAGTTGCCTCACTCATTGAGAGACTTGGAGTTCCGTTTCGAGTGGAAGAGAAGCCCTTAGGCGTTGAGGGAAGACTTCTCCTCGAAGCAGGCGAGGCTTACTACACCGACGAAAAGGGCAGAAAGAGGGAGCTGAGCATAGCAACCTACCTCAACGAGAACTCAAGGCTCCTCCATAGGGTTATTCTGGAGATAGCGAGCGAAAGGTTCGAGGGAATTGGCGAAGACGAACCAGAAACTGCCCTCAGGAGGATAAAGGAGTTCGTCTCCTCCCTTCCGGTTGAGCGCTTCGTGAAGGTAAGTGAGAGCTTTGCGGTCAGACCCTTCAGGAAGGGCGAACACAGGATAACGAGCGTTGAAATAGCGAAAACGGTTGGCGAAGCCATCTTTGAGCGGCTCTCACGCTTTGGAAGCCCAAAGGTGAACCTCGACCACCCGGCCGTTATCTTCCGCGCCGAACTCGTTGGAGATGTCTTCTTCCTCGGGATTGACACAACAGGGGACTCCTCTCTCCACAAGAGGCCCTGGCGCGTTTACGATCATCCCGCACACCTAAAGGCGAGCATAGCCAACGCGCTCATAGAGCTGGCCGAACCTGACGGCGGGTCGTTCATAGATCCCTTCTGCGGGAGCGGCACGATATTGATCGAGCTTGCCCTCAGGGGTTATGAAGGAAGAATAATAGGCCTTGAGAAGTACAGAAAACACATAAGGGGCGCGGAAATGAACGCTTTATCGGCAGGAGTTCTTGACAGGATCGAGTTCATCCAGGGCGATGCTACAAAGCTCTCCCAGTACGTTGAGAGCGTTGATTTCGCCGTGAGCAACCTTCCCTACGGCCTGAAGATAGGGCGGAAGAGCATGATACCAAGGCTTTATATGGCCTTCTTCAGCGAGCTCTCCAAAGTCCTCGAAAAGCGCGGGGTCTTCATAACGACGGAGAAGAAGGCGATAGAGAAGGCAATAGCCGAGAACGGCCTCAAAATCAAACATCACCGCCTTATTGGACACGGCGGGCTGATGGTTCACACCTATGTTGTGGAATAGAGAATAAGTGCCTATATAGATTTGCCACCAGAATATATTTTATTGCGGCAATCTTTATATTTTCTAACCCTCTTCTAACCATCGGTGAACCCAATGAAGAAAGCCATCTCGGTGTTTATCGTCCTGCTGCTGGGGCTTTCCCTGGTGGCAAGCGGCTGCATATCTGGAGAAAAAGACTCCAATACAAGCCCGTCCAGCACGGCACAGGCTTCAAGCCAGGGCACTTCCCAGACCAAGGTAATAACCATCCGCACCACAGGTGCAACCTTCCCCCAGTACCAGATACAGAAGTGGATTGAGATATACATGAAGAGCCACCCCAACGTCAAGATCGAGTACGAAGGTGGAGGAAGCGGACACGGGCAGGAGGCGTTCCTCAAGGGCCTCACCCACATAGGCAGGACAGATCCACCCGTTAAGGAGTCAACCTGGAAGAAGTTCCTCGCAACTGGCGACCAGCCCCTCCAGTTTCCCGAAATCGTTGGTGCGGTTGTCGTTGCCTTCAACGTTCCAGGCGTTGACGAGCTGAAGCTCGACGGGGAGACCCTCGCCAAGATATTCATGGGTGAGATAGAGTACTGGGACGACGATGCCATCAAGGCCTTCAACCCCAGCGCGAACCTCCCGCACGAAAAGATAATAGTCGTCCACAGGAGTGATTCAAGCGGAACTACTGCAATCTTCACCACCTACCTGAGTCTCGTCAACAAGGAGTGGGCAGATAAGGTTGGAGCGGGAAAGACCGTTGACTGGCCCGTTGACAAGGTTGGAAGGGGCATTGGTGGAAAGGGCAACCCTGGAGTCGTCCAGGCCCTTAAGAACACCAAGTACAGCATAGCCTACACCGAGCTCTCCTTCGCCATAGAGGAGAACCTCAAGGTTGTGGCACTCAAAAACAAAGCCGGAAACTTCGTTAAGCCCACTGACGATGCGATAAAAGCCGCCGTCGCCGGTGTTAAAGCTTTCATACCAAGCCCAACCGAGGGCTACAAGGAGGACCTCAACCAGCTCCTCAACGCCCCGGGAGAGAACTCCTACCCGATAGTTGCCTTCACCCACCTCCTCGTATGGCAGAACAAGGGTGGAAAGCACTACAGCAAGGAAGAGGTCCAGGCCATCAAGGAGTTCCTTAGGTGGGTCTTAACAGAGGGACAGAAGCCAGAGAACCTTGCCCCCGGCTACGTCGGTCTTCCACCAGAGGTCGCCAAGATAGGCCTCCAGGCAGTTGACATGATAGAGGGCTGATTTCTTTTCTCTTCCTTTTGGGTGAGAACGATGAAGCTCGGCGTCAACTCCTACATCGTCAAGGAAATCAGCGGAAAGGGCTTTTCCTTAGACGAACTTCAAGTGGACTTTGTTGAGCTTGGATTTGACGATTCTGGCATCATCAAGAACGAAGAGATAAACTGGGAAGCGCTCAAAAACCTTAAGGGCATTGGGGTGGAGTTTACACTTCACGCGCCTACCGCCGATGGAAAGAACCTCCCGATAGACCTCGGAGTCTATGGGAAAGAACCGGTAAAGAGAATGGGGAAGGTAATAAGGATTGCCAACCATCTCGGCACAGAGGTCATTGTCGTTCACGGAGGCGACATCGGGAAGAGTTACACGAAGGCCTACGTGAACACCCTGAGGCACTTAAGGAAGCTTAAACCAATAGCTGAAGACCACGGAGTAAAGCTCGTTGTTGAAAATCTCTTTGAGGGACGAATCGGGGCACTTCCTCACGAGCTCCTTCCCTTCGTTAGCGAGGGCTTTGAACTGTGCTTTGACATCGGGCACGCTTTCCTGACTTCCATGAATTCCGGACTCAAGATGGACGAGTTTAACGTGCTCTTCCCTTATGCGACCCACCTTCACATCCACGACAACAACGGCTCCAGAGACGAGCACAGGCCGCTTGGCGAGGGTATGATCGGTTTTTCTTACGCAAGTAGAGTTGTTGAGCTTACAAAAGCCGAAAGGGCAGTCCTGGAGATAAGGAGGTACAGTGGGAAGGGTTCAATCATCTCAAACGTGAGTTTCTTCCGCAACATGCCGGACGAAAACTTCTCCAAGATTGAAAAGGCAGAAGGGGGTAGTGAGGCTTGAGGAAAGTTGAGTCTTTTAAGATCGCTACATATCCTGCCGTTATCATCGTCTTCCTGCTGTTCGCGGGGATGCTCTTCGTTTACTTCACCAACGCGCTCCCAGCGCTCCACAGGTACGGCCTCGACCTCTACCTGAAGAACGTCTGGAGAGCGGCTGAAGAGCCAAGCGAAGAGGTCTATGGGATAGCGGCCGCTATATGGGGAAGCGTCTACACCTCTCTCATAGCCATACTTATAGCCCTGCCACTATCGGTGGCCTACTCGGTCTTCGTCGTTGACTACGCACCGAAGAGGCTGAAGAACGCCTTCATAATCCTCTCCGATATAATGGCAGGCCTGCCGACGATAATCTACGGGATATGGGGAGCGTTCTTCCTAGTCCCGTTCCTGAGGGATTGGATTATGAAGCCCCTTTACGATCACCTCTCCTTCATTCCACTCTTTTCCTATCCGCCGGTTGGTGGCTACAGCTACCTCTCGGCTGGAGTTCTCCTGGCGATAATGGTTACTCCCTTCGCCTCCGCTATAATACGAGAAGCCTACAACATGGTACCATTCACCTACAGAGAGGCAATCTACTCCCTCGGGGCAACGAGGTACGAAGCAACTAAGGTTCTCCTCGGCTACATAAAGCCGGCGATAGTTTCGGGAACGATCCTCGCCTTCGGAAGGGCCGTAGGCGAGACGGTCGCCGTTTCCCTCGTTATAGGGAACACGTTCAACCTGACAACGGCCCTCTTCGCACCGGGATACACAGTCTCGTCCCTCATAGCCAACCAGTTCGGCAACGCCTTCATATACGAATACATGACCTCGACGCTTTTCGCGGCAGGGCTAATCCTCTTCGTAATTGGATTAGCTGTAAACGTGGTCGGCCTCAAGATGCTCAAGAGGTGGGAGAGAAATGTCAGCATTTGACCGAAAAACGAAGGAGAAGGCCTTTTTCCTAGGGATCGGTGCGCTCACAATCCTGATATTCATACCGCTGTTCCATATCATAGCAACAGTCCTGATAAAGGGCTTTCCGGTGATAGCCGAGAGGGGGACGAAGTTCCTAACGGGGACGCTCAGCGAGGGGGGAATAGGTCCAGCCATCGCTGGAACCTTCATCCTCACGTTCCTCTCTGCTCTCCTCGGTCTTCCAGTTGCTTTCCTCGTCGGAGTTTACGCCTACGAGTATCCTAAGAGCACCCTCGGTCAGTGGACTAAAACACTGCTCCAGATAATGATAGAGTTCCCGACGATACTGGTCGGAGTCTTCGTGATGCAGGTCGTGGCTGTGCCCATGGGAACCTACTCAGCCCTGGCTGGGGCCTTAGCGCTGGCGATAATTCTCACTCCCTATGTAGCCGTTTACACCCACGAGGCCCTCAGGGAGATACCGTCAACGTATAGGGAGGCGGGCTTTTCCCTCGGGCTCACGAGGGCGAAGGTTGTCTTCAGAATACTCGCGCCGATGGCGAAGCGCGGCATTTTGACCGGCGTCCTCATAGGAATGGCCAAAGTTGCCGGAGAAACGGCACCGCTCCTCTTCACCGCTGGCGGACTTTACGAGAGCTACCCAACTTCAATAACCAAACCCGTCGGTGCCGTTCCGCTCCTCATCTACCAGCTAGTCCAGAGCCCGAATCCAGCCGACCATGCAACAGCGTGGGGAGCCTCACTGGTTCTTCTCCTCATCTTCCTCGGGATATTCATCCCGATACGCCTTAGTCTGAAGGAGGTGAGACTGTGAACTTCGCGATAGAGACTGTTAACCTCAACGTTTACTACGGCCAGAACCACGTGATAAAGGATGTTGACCTCAAAATCCCAAACAAGGGTGTCTTTGCACTCATGGGGCCGAGCGGCTGTGGGAAGAGCACGATGCTGAGGACTTTCAACAGGCTGATAGAGCTGAACGAAGATGCCAGAGTTGAGGGTGAGGTAAGGCTCTTCGGAGAGAACATCTATTCGGAGGACGTTGACCCGATAGAGGTCAGGAAGAAGGTGGGGATGGTGTTCCAGTACCCGAACCCCTTCCCCCACCTGACCATATATGACAACGTTGCCATAGGCCTCAAGCTGAACGGACTCGTCAAGTCAAGGGAAGAGCTCGACGAAAGGGTTGAATGGGCCCTGAAGAAGGCTGCCCTATGGGACGAGGTTAAGGACAGGCTGAACGATTATCCTGGGAACCTCTCTGGAGGACAGAGGCAGAGGCTCGTTATAGCGAGGGCTCTCGCAATGAAGCCGGAAGTCCTTCTGATGGACGAGCCCACAGCCAACATAGACCCTGTCGGAACTGCCAAGATAGAGGAGCTCCTCCTGGAGCTTAAGGAGGACTACACGATAGTTCTCGTTACCCATTCTCCAGCCCAGGCGGCGAGAGTTGCTGATTACGTTGCCTTCCTCTACCTCGGTGAGCTGATAGAGGTTGGGCCAGCAAGGAAGGTCTTCGAGAACCCGGAGCATGAATTAACCGAGAAGTACGTTACGGGGGCGCTTGGATGAAAAGGAAAGCCCTAGAGAAGGCCCGAAATCTTTTGAGGGCAGAGGGGGATGGAGTCATAAATGGCATGAGAACCCTGACTACCGAGGTCCAAAGAAACGAGTACGGAAGAATGGAAGACCTCCTCTGGGAAGTTGCCAATATCAGTGAAGAGCTGAACGACGTTCTAATAGAGATACTCCTCCGCTATCAACCAATGGCCAGTGAGCTTCGATTCGTCAGGTCAGCCTTCAATGCAAACTACGACCTGTACAGAATGATGAGACACCTCTCGCGCATTGAGGTTCTGCTTAATCTCCATGGATCAGAGGAGCAGAGGGATCTCGTAATAGAGGCGATGGAGATCTTCCACCCCTGGGTCACCGGAGGAGTCGAGGCCCTGGTTTCAAAAAGGGAAATTCCAGTGGAGGAGCTCCCGTTCATTGAATTCGAGTTTAACGAACTCTGGGACTCTTATGTTAGGACGGAGACCCCCTACGTTATGGGAACCTTAGTACACCTGGAGGGTTTCTTCAACCATACGAAGAACCTGCTTCGCTCGGCGGTTTATTATCTCTTAGGCTCCAAAGGGCTTGAAAAGACGCCCATACTATATATCGTATGAGGTGATACCATGAGAAAGCTCCTTGATATTGGTGAGGAACAGCTCAAAAAGCTGATAAACGAGATGGGAAACGATGCCCTCAACTCCCTGGAGAACGCCAGGAAAAGCCTCAAAGGAGAGTTCAACTCAACAGAGGAGATATCGAGCAAGCTCCACCTTCTCAGGAACGAGGTTCTCGATATAGCGACCGAGCTCCTCGTGAGGTACTCGCCGGTTGCCAGCGACCTGCGCTTCATCCAGAGCTCGATAGATGTCTCCTACGACCTCTACAGGATTTCGCGCTACGCCATGGAGATAGAGAGAACTGCGAAGATAGTAGGGGCAGAGGAGAGCGAACTCATCAGGGAGGGCTTTGAGCTAACTGTTGAGGCCGTTAAAACTGCAATAGAAGCCTTTGAGAACCTCGATGAAGTCTCGGCAGGAAAGCTCCTTGAGATAGATAACAGAATAGACGACCTCTACATCCAGTCGCTGGAGAACCTGAAAAGCTCGGCCTCTTCTCCGGTTGAGGCCCTCATAATGCGCCACCTGGAGAGGATAAGCGACCACGCGAAGGAAATCGGGGCGCGGGTCGTTTACGTGAAGGAAGGGAAGAGGGTGTAAAGCCAGTTTGCAAAGGGAAGATCTTCCACGCAATTTGGTAATTTTCCGTAAACTTTTTTAAGTTGTATTTCACATATTTTCTGGGGAGTGGCTTATGGGGAAGGCCAGCACTGTGATTTTAACCCTGATCCTCATCCTTGCAGTAGGCCTCGGCGTGAACTACGCGGTCAACAACTATGGGAGCTTCAACTACGAGTGGAAGAGGGGCTTCACGAACTACAACACCTACAACCTTGCCGGGAACTCCCTTCTCAACGGCTACATCAGGGCAGACGGAGATGTCAGCGTTTACATTCTCACCAAGGAGAACTTCAAAAAGATGAAGAACGGCGAGCCCTTCAGCTACTACAAGGCCTGGGAGCACGTTCGGAGCGTCGAGTTCGATGGCATTAAGATACCCGACGGAGACTACATCATCGTCGTCAAGAACGAAGGGGAAGGAATGCGGTGGATTTCGGCGAAGATCGTAAACAAAAAGGAATAGTCAGCACAGAATCGAGTCCTCAGCTAAAACGTCGAACTCCACCTTCCCTATCCCTTCTATCCACGCCTCTATGTGGTCGCCGTGCCTCAGCGGGCCTACGCCTGCCGGAGTTCCTGTCGCTATTATGTCCCCCGGTTCGAGCGTCATTATCGAGCTTATGTATTCTATCAGCTCTGGAACTTTAAAGACCATCTGACTCGTCCTTCCAAGCTGTCTGAGCTCGCCGTTCACCTTGAGACCGATTTCGAGGTCTTCAACCTTTAACTCGCGCCTGTCAACGATCCTTGGGCCAACAGGAGCGAAGGTATCGAAGCCTTTGGAGATAGTCCACGGAAGGCCCTTCTTCCTTGCCTCGGCCTGGAGGTCGCGAGCGGTTATGTCGAGCATTATCGTGTAGCCCAGGACGTAGTCCATCGCCTTTTCAGCTGGAACGCGCTTTGCGCGCTTCCCGATTATCACCGCCAGCTCGACCTCATGGTCAACCCTCTTGCTCATTCTGGGAAGGATTATTGGATTTCCAGGCCCTATTAGGGCGCTCGGTGGCTTGAGGAAGAAGACCGGCTTCTCCGGGACGTCGCTCTCCATTTCCTTTGCGTGCTCCGCGTAGTTTTTGGCCAAGGCCACTATCTTGCTCGGCCTGAGTTCGTAGTATGTATCGCGGAAGGGAAGGCGGACCATGGTATCACCCCTTCAGCGGCTCTGGAATGGCCTTATCCCACTGCTCCCGGGCGAGCTCGCCGGTGTACTTGAACTTCTCGACCTTCTTTTCCGCCTCCTTCCTCTTCTTCTGGTGCTCCTTGAGGAACTTCTGGACGCGCTCAATCAGCTCGCGCTTGCACTGACCGCAGGTCAGCTCGCCAGCTTTACAGGCGCGGTAGCGCTCCATGAGCTTCTCGTCGTCGGGTTCAAAGAAGATCTCGAACCACTTGAAGACGACGCACTTCTCCGGGTTCCCTCCCTTCTCGCGCTGCTCCTTGAGAGTCGGCTGGCCGCCGGTGAGGGCGAACTTCCATATCTTCTTTCCGGCCTCCTCGGGGTCGTCCGTGAGGTAAACGGCAGTTTCGGGCTTGCTCGCGCTCATCTTGCCCTCTAAGCTGGTCAAACCTGGCACGAACTTTGAGTGTATTGCAGCAGTCTTGTAGTAGCCAAGGCTTTCGGCGAAGTCTCTCTGGAGCCTCCAGTAGGGATCCTGATCTATTGCCGCCGGAATGAGACAGCGCTTCTTCTCGAAGAAGGTTGGAGCGGCCTGTATTGCTGGATAGAATATCATTCCAATCTTGCTCTGCTCGTTGAAGCCAAAAACAGCCCTCGCCATCGAGAAGTTTATCTTCTTCGCTATCGGGAGGGCCATCTCGTAAATCTTGGTAAACTCACTGTTCTGGAAGATGAATGTCTTGTCCGGGTCAAAGCCTACCGCTATGATATCCAGAATGTTCTCGTAGGCCCATCTCTTGGTGTCCTCAAAGCTCAGCTTCTCCTTGAAGAGGAACTTCTCGTCGTCGGTTATCTGGATGTAGAGGTTGACGTCGAAGTTCTCCTGGAGCCACTTGGTAGCGAAGAACGGGATTATGTGGCCGATGTGCATCGGGCCGCTCGGACCCCTCCCAGTGTAGAGGAAGAAGCCCCTCCCACTCTCATAATCCGCTAAAACCTTGTCGTAGTCCCTGTGGGAGAAGAAGAACCTCCTCCTGAAGAATATCGGAAGTTCGCTCTTCGTGAGCTCTGCCGTCTTCTCTATCAGCTCGTCCGTCAGCGGGCTCGTTCCGAACTGCTCTATCAGCTTGTTGTAGTCCACGACACCCTCAACGTCCCATGGGGTAACCTTAAAGTCGTCCATTCAAACACCTCCGCTTCCAGTGGAAACCAAACTCCAGACTAAGGCGGTGCAGAAGAGGTTGGCTTCACCAGGGCCAAAAACGACCACCGAGCATGGAAGAAAAAAGGGCGGAGAGATTTTAAAGTTTTTGGGTGCGAAAGTGTTTTTAGGAAAAGGGAGCACATCCAATTGGTGGGAGTATGGAGGTAGTTGAGGCTATTTATGAAAACGGCATCCTCAAGCTCAAGAAAAAGCTCAACTTACCCGACGGTACCGAGGTCAGCGTTAAGCTCATTCCCAAGAAAATATCCGAGAAGACCTTTGGAATCGTGAAGCTTGAGAAAGAGGAAGTTGACAAGCTGATCCAGGACTTATGACTTACTGAAAAAGCTTTTTTACCTGTTGCTTCTATCCGTCATCATGAAGGCCGAAACAGAAGGCACACTCCTCGCTTTCCTTGTCCTCCTGGCTCTGGGCCTTGAGCCGGCCGTTATAAAGGCCAATCCTTCCAACCCAATCGGTTTCATAGCCCTGTCCGTCTTCTTCGCGGCCATTATCCTGTGGACGGTTCTTTTGACAACTGGCAGGTTCAAGGAAATCCTGGAAAAACCCGCCGAGCTTAAGAGGACGTTCCTGACTGGCCTCTTCGCCACTGCCATAGCCTACTCCCTCTACTCCCTCGGAACCAGCATGAGCACCGCCGTGAACTCCGCCATAATAACGCGACTTGAGGTGTTCTATTCCCTCGCGATCGGCTGGCTCCTCCTCAGGGAGAGAGTGAGCGGGAAAGCATTAGCCGCTTCCCTCCTTCTCTTTGGCGGGGTCTTTCTCGTCCTCACGCAGGGAAAGGGGATAACACCGAGGAAAGGTGACCTCCTGCTCCTCATAACGCCGCTCTTCTGGCAGCTGGGGCATGCCGTTGCCAAGTTCACAGACTACTCACCGCTGACGATAGCGACACTCAGGAACACCTTCGGCTTCCTGCTCCTGCTTCCGCTTGCCCTCATGAGCGGAATCCAGTTCATGAGCCTTGCTCTCGCTGAAGGCGTCATAATAGCCGCAACCCAGGCCCTCTGGTATGCATCAATCTCGCGGATAAACCTCTCGAAGGCCACCGCGATTCTCACACCGGCTCCAGCCCTCACGATAGCCGTGGCCATAGCCTTCCTTGGAGAGAAGGTTGGGGTTTACCACCTGCTCGGCTTTCTTCTTGTGACAATCGGAACGCTCCTGATAGCCTTTGAGGAAAGCGGGACGAGGTAGTCAGGTTGATGTTTCGAAGTCCCCCAAGTCCCAGACCAGCCAACAATCTTCTCTAAGCCCCTCTTTTCCCTCGGCGCTTTTAGCCACCAGCCCGTAATACTTCTTCCACCCGTCCAGTCCAACGAGCTCCACCTTCCTCTCCAAGTCCTTCAAAATCCCCCTCACTTCCCTCTCGCTCAAATCCTTCCACTTGACCTCAACGAACAGAGCCTTCTTCTCACGCTCGTTCAAGGCCACTAGGTCAATTTCCTCACCCTTACGCCACCACTTTCCAATCTTGGTGAACCTGAAATGGAGCTTTCCTGCCCTGTTCATCTCCCTGAGGAAGTCCGCGCTGACCTTTTCAAAGACGAAGCCGAGATAGCGGTTGTATTCCTCTTCAAAGTTCTCGATGTAGCCAAAGTCGAGGAGCTGTGAGCGGTTGGGGTAGATGAAGCGGAACCAGAAGTTGAAGTAGAGGTCGCTCAGGTAGTAGCGCGCGTTCCTCTTCCGCTCTGGCTCGCCTACAGGATGCCTCTCCTCTACTATGTGGAGAGTCTGCAGGTTGCTGAGGTACTTTGAGACGGTTGAGCCTGGAAGCCCGGTGAAGCTCACTATCTCCCCGAACTTCGTCTTTCCGAAGGCTATGGCCTTGAGTATCGCGAAGTACCTGGCGGGTTCTCTCAGCTCGCTCCTGAGGAGGAACTCCGCCTCGTCGAAGAGCGGCTTGTTGGGCTGGAAGACTTCCTCAAGGCTTTCCCCAGCATTCAGCCGGAACTGGACTTCCCTGAGGTAGGCCGGAATCCCGTCGGTTATCCCGTATATCCTCACGAGCTCCTCCCAGCTTTTCTCTGGGAAGAAATCCCTCAGGTGGAGAAAGCTCAGGGGCTTAAGCATTATGGACAGCGTCCTCCTCCCGTAGAGGGGGCTTTTGTAGCCGAGGACGTGGCTCTCCATCACGCTGATGGCAGAGCCCGTCAGGACGAGCTTGAGCCCCTTGGCCGAGTCCCATATCTTCTGGAACTTTGAAACCAGCCCCCTGTTGGCCTTCAAAAGGTTCGGGAACTCGTCTATTATCACGACAACTCCAGAACCGTCGAGGAGCCCGAAAAGCTCCTCCCACGAGAGCTCGGCCTTCTCAACCAGAGGGTTTCCAAGGGCCTTTGCAACTAAGCTCTTGAAAGTTCTGAGGTTTTCGCTCTCGAGGGTCTCCTCCGCGAAGAAGTAGATGTGGGGAATATCTTCCACCGACTTCTTAACGAGCGCGGTCTTTCCAACCCTTCTCCTCCCGTAAACGATTATCAGCTCTTTCCGGTTACTCTCATAGGCTCCCCTGAGGGCTTTCAGCTCTTCAGCCCTATTAACAAATTGTTCACTCATGATTATCATAATTTAGTGTGAACTATTTAAGCCTTTACATGATTCGAAAAAGACAAGCTAAATGCTCAAGCTTAAATTTCCCCGTTAGAATTGGGGAGAGGTGATGCCATGAAGGTCATCATCCTCGGCTCCGGCTCATACAGTGGAACTCCCAAGCCCCTCTGCACCTGCGAGAACTGTTCAAGGGCGAGGATAAACCCAGCGTTGAGGAGAACGCGCTTTTCACTCTATATTGAGGGTGGAATCCTAGTTGACCCCAGCCCGGATCTGCACTACCACCTTGAGCGGCTGAACAGGAAAGTTGAGAAGGTATTCATAACCCACGCCCACTTCGACCACATAGCGGGCTTTCCGGAGCTTCAGGTCTTCAAGAGGATAGACGTCTACTCCCACAGGCAGGCGATTGATATGGCCAAGCACCTATCGGCCATCTTCCTCGGGGGAGCCGCTCCAGAAAACAGGGACTGGGGCTATCACGAGCTCGAATTCGGGAAATGGTATGAGATTGACGGGATGAAAGTCCATCACTTCAGAACGACCCACCGCTCGATTGAGAACGCCGGCGGCTTCCTCTTTGAAATCAAAGGAAAAAGAATAGCCGTAACCGGGGACACAGGGCCGGAGATACTAAAGGATAAGAAAACGCTTAAGCTCCTAGAAGGCGCTGACCTTCTTATAGCAGAGATGACCCACAGGGAGTCAATCCCCGGAACTCACCTCGGGGTGGAAGATGCCATAAAGCTGGCAGAGATAACGAGCGCTTCCTACGCCGTCTTCGCCCACATAAGCCACAGCAACTATACACACGAGGTTCTTGAGAAGAGAGTGAGGGAGAGCGGAATAAAAGGAGAGGTCGCGAGGGACTTCACATGGATTGAACTATAAACAAGAATTACAAAAACTTTTATATATTCCATGCTTTATACTATTTTTGGTGGTATAGATGTTGGATACTGACATAATGGTTGCAAAAATTGGGTGGTCATTCAACAACTGGAGAGGATTTGACCAGGAGATGTTCAAGAACAGGCTTCTTTACGACTTTGAGTACATTAGGAATACAGGGTTCGGACATGAGCTGTGGAACTTCTACGAGGGATTCAGCAAAAACAACTACTTTGGCCACATTGAGGGTAATCCAGCCAACTTTACTTCGGGTATTGTGCTTTTTGTCTCAAAATTCATTGATCCTCGGGACCCAAGGCCAGGGGGAGTTCATTGTACTTAGTTGGATTGTATGGAAACGCAATATACGAACCCAATGGCTTCAAAACCGGTACGAGAATCGTTGATCTTCTGCCTGACTATGCGGTTGAACATATCGAAAATCTTGTCCAAATGAGATCGTGGAAGGGAAAGGACCCAGACCGCCACTTGGAATACCTTGAAAGGCTATTGGACGGTGAGGAATACACGGCCAGGCTTGTTGCCAGCAAGAAGTACTCCACCGCGTTCATCCCAAGATACAATGGATATGTTGAAATAGACAAAACCGATATAGGAGTTGAAGAGGTTAAACAGTGGAAGTTCACGTACAGGATCCCTCTAGAAAACGCACTCAGGCTACTTGATATAGCAATATTCCGACATGAACGCATAGCAAGAAATGAAGTTGAGGAATCTGTGCCAGGAGAACTCAGAAAACAAGCAATAGAAATAGCCACAAGGATTAAAAGAGTCAAAAAGATTTTAGAGCGCTTGGGCTAAAAGCTCAAAGCCTCCCGTTCTCCCTCAGCCACTCTCCGTATTTTACGAGAGCATAGACGGCGTCAACGCCGTCCTCAACCGTCTCGTAGACTGGAATGCCCTTCAGCTCGATGTTCCTTGCCATCTTGTGCGGGTAGTCTCCACCCGGAGCAACGAAGACTATCGGCTTGCCATAGACCTTCATCCTCTCCATGGCATCAACGATTCCCTCGTCGAGGGCAGGGCTCTGGAAGAGGGCTATGACGACGAGGACGTCAACGTTCGGATCTTCGAGGGCGTAGCGCATGGCGATCTCATAGCGGCTCGATGGAGCATCTCCTATGACGTCTATCGGGTTCTTGTAGCTCATATGCGCCGGAAGCTTTCCTTCCTCGATGTCCTTCTTAAAGCGCTCGTTGGTTTCTTCGCTAAGCTCGGCGAGCTTCATGCCCCTCTCAAGCAGGCCGTCGCTCATCATGACTCCAGCGCCGCCGCCGTTGGTGACGATGGCCACGCGGTCGCCCTTTGCCGGGCTCTGCATTGCCAAGGCCTTGGCGTAGTTGAAGAGCTGTCTCATGCTCTTGGCCTCTAAAACTCCAGTCTGCTCGAAAGCCGCCTGGTATATCTTGTAAGAGCCTGCCAGAGAGCCAGTATGGGAAGCGGCAGCCTTTGCTCCAGCTTCAGTTCTTCCGCTCTTGAGGACAACGACGGGCTTCTTGAGGGTGACCTCTTTGGCGGTGTTGAAGAACTTCCTGCCGTCCTTGACGCCCTCGATGTAGCCGGTTATGACGCCGGTCTTTGGATCGTCGCCGAGGTATGCCATGAAGTCGCTCTCGTCCAGATCTGCCATGTTGCCGAGGCTGATGAACTTGCTCATACCAATCTTGTGGCTCGCGGCCCAGTCGAGGATCGCCGCGCCGAAGGCACCGCTCTGGCTCATGAAGGCGACCTTTCCGAAGGGCGGCCTGGCCTGCCTTTCGGGCGGGTTGAAGTTGCAGTCGAAGCCGTTCTCAAGGTTGGTAACTCCCAGACAGTTCGGGCCGACTACCCTTATACCCCACTTCTTGGCCCTTCTAACGAGCTCCTCCTCAAGATCGGCCCTTCCAGCCTCTTTGAAGCCTGCGGAGATGACAACTGCTGCCTTAACGCCCTTCTCTCCGCACTCGTCAATGACATCGGGCACGAACTTTGCGGGGACTGCTATGACGGCGACATCAACCTCATCGGGAATCTCCTTAACGCTCCTGTAGACCTTAAACTTCTTGCCGTTTACTTCAATCTCCCCGCCCTTAACGTTGACGGGGTAAACCTTTCCATCGAAGCGGAGGGTTATCGAGCGCATTATGGCGTTTCCAACCTTTCCGGGCACGTTTGAGGCACCTATGACTGCGACGCTCTTGGGATAAAACAGGAAGTCCAGGTTCGGGGTCTCCACTGAAATCACCTCCGAAGCTTTTTCGGGCATGAGTTTTTAAGGGTTCCTGGATATGGATTTTATATCCATTGGTGGTCAGGCTTTACATATATAAACCTGACGGTGATGAAGTTTCGGAAGAGAACAAAAGAGTTAAATGCCCGAACGTTAAAAGAGACGTTAGAACGTTTAAATTGGGTGGTCGAAATGGCAAAGGTAAAGGTGATCACTGACCCAGAGGTCATAAAGCTGATGCTCGAAGACACAAGGAGGAAGATACTCCAACTCTTGAGAAACAGGGAGATGACGATCTCTCAGCTGAGCGAAATCCTCGGAAAGACGCCTCAGACAATCTATCACCACATTGAGAAGCTCAAGGAGGCTGGACTGGTAGAGGTCAAGCGGACGGAGATGAAGGGAAACCTCGTGGAGAAGTACTACGGAAGAACAGCTGACGCATTCTATATAAACCTCTACCTCGGCGACGAGGAGCTCCGCTATTTTGCCCGCTCAAGGCTCAAGACGAAGCTCGAGATATTCAAAGCCCTTGGCTACGAGTTCAACGATGAGGAGCTTCTCAACGTCATGGACGAACTCCTCAAGAAGGAGCATGACTACAAGACGGAGATTTCAAAGGAGATTGAAGTAAACGAGGAAAAACTAAAGGACTTCTCAAACGAGGACATAATCCACGCAATAGAGTGGCTTGCCATGGCCAAGATGGGTAGAGACGAAGAGGTTTTGAACCTCCTCAGAAAGCTGGGCGAGATACTCAAAAAGGAGGAATAATGGATGGCGAGGGGGATAAGGCTTCTCGTACTGGACGTGCTCAAGCCGCACCAGCCGATGGTCACTGACCTCGCGCTTGGTCTGAGCGAGCTTGAGGGGGTTGACGGCGTCAACATAACCCTTGTCGAGATCGACAAGGAGACTGAGAACGTAAAGATAACCATAATGGGCGACAACCTTGACTACGAGGAGATCGTCAGAACAATCGAGGAGTTCGGCGGCGTCGTCCACAGCATAGATATGGTGGCAGCCGGAAAGAGGATAATCGAAGAAGAAGAAACCCCGCAGGACAAACTGGAGGAGTACTGAGGGCCTGCTATGAGGGAAGTTTTGATAATCACAAACCCCAAAACCGTAAAGGTGCTCTCCGACCCAACCAGATTCCAGATACTCAAACTGCTCAGAGAGAGGCCAATGAGCGTCAATGAGCTGAGCGACCTCCTGGGAAAGGACAGAACAACTGTTTACAGACACATAAAGGCGCTAGAAGCTGAAGGTCTCGTGGAGGAGATAGACACGGAGGGAAACGAGAAAATATACGCAAGAACGGCCAGGATGTTCCTGATAAAGGCAGAACCCGATGAGAGCATCGAGGAGTTCAGACAGTCCTACCTGCAGGTCGAGGCTGAAAGAATAGTTATGATACTCGAAAAGAGTGGCTTCCAGATAAAGGACAGGGAAGCCCTCAAGGCCCTTATAAAGGAAGTCCTCAATACAATCGAACTCCGCTCTCAGCCAGTCATAAAGAGAATTTCAGATGCCAACATTGAACTGACGGAGATAGAGCTGTTCCACCTCCTCAACATGCTCGTCTTCTTCCAGAGCTGCGAGCTCTGCGATCACGCGAAAAGAGTTAAAGACCTCATCTCGTTCTGATGCGTCCATTCTTGTTAATTTCTATTTTGGACTTTCAAGTTGTTGGCAACTCCAACGTAACATAAAGACACAAAACCAATATTGAGCATTGTGCATAGTAATGTTCTCCAATGTTCTTAAATGGCAAAACTTAAATATTTCACCAGCAGTGATACATAGAGACACCGCTGAACACAGAGGTGGTTCCATGAAGAAGTTTGTCGCCCTGCTCATAACCATGTTTTTCGTAGTGAGCATGGCTGCCGTTGCACAGCCAGCTAGCGCCGCAAAGTATTCCGAACTCGAAGAAGGCGGCGTTATAATGCAGGCCTTCTACTGGGACGTTCCAGCGGGAGGAATCTGGTGGGATACAATCAGAAGCAAGATACCGGAGTGGTACGAGGCTGGAATCTCCGCCATCTGGATTCCGCCAGCCAGCAAGGGCATGGGAGGAGCTTATTCAATGGGCTACGACCCATACGACTTCTTCGACCTCGGCGAGTACAACCAGAAGGGAACAGTTGAAACTCGCTTTGGCTCAAAGCAGGAGCTTATCAACATGATAAACACCGCCCATGCCTACGGCATAAAGGTCATAGCTGATATCGTCATAAACCACCGCGCGGGCGGAGACCTCGAGTGGAACCCGTTCGTTGGGGACTACACCTGGACGGACTTCTCGAAGGTGGCCTCGGGCAAATATACCGCCAACTACCTCGACTTCCACCCCAACGAGGTCAAGTGCTGTGACGAGGGCACATTTGGAGGTTTCCCAGACATAGCCCACGAGAAGGAGTGGGACCAGCACTGGCTCTGGGCGAGCGACGAGAGCTACGCCGCCTACCTAAGGAGCATCGGCGTTGATGCCTGGCGTTTCGACTACGTAAAGGGCTACGGAGCGTGGGTCGTCAAGGACTGGCTCAACTGGTGGGGCGGCTGGGCCGTCGGTGAGTACTGGGACACGAACGTTGATGCACTCCTCAATTGGGCATACTCGAGCGGCGCCAAGGTCTTCGACTTCCCGCTCTACTACAAAATGGACGAGGCCTTTGACAACACCAACATCCCGGCCTTGGTTGATGCCCTCCAGAACGGGGGAACCGTCGTCTCTCGCGACCCGTTCAAGGCCGTAACCTTTGTAGCAAACCACGACACCGATATAATCTGGAACAAGTACCCTGCTTATGCTTTCATCCTCACCTACGAGGGCCAGCCCGTCATATTCTACCGCGACTACGAGGAGTGGCTCAACAAGGACAAGCTTAACAACCTAATCTGGATACACGACCACCTCGCGGGTGGAAGCACGAGCATAGTCTACTACGACAGCGACGAGCTGATCTTCGTGAGGAACGGCGACTCCAAGAGGCCGGGACTGATAACGTACATCAACCTCGGCTCTAGCAAGGTCGGAAGGTGGGTGTACGTGCCGAAGTTCGCGGGCGCGTGCATCCACGAGTACACCGGCAACCTCAGAGGCTGGGTAGACAAGTACGTCGAGTCGAGCGGCTGGGTCTATCTCGAAGCTCCAGCTTACGACCCTGCCAGCGGGCAGTACGGCTACACCGTCTGGAGCTACTGCGGGGTTGGATGATAGCCCCCTTTTTCATTCCTTTTGGATTTCATAGACCTCATCCGTTAGATAACTTCCTGTAACTCTCTCGACCGGAATCTCAACCGTCCCATTTCCCGTTTCAATTCTTACCAGCACATCGTAGAGCCTCCCCCTCACTTCGACGGTCTCGTTCACGCAGGTGGTCTCATTCGCTGTCCTGAACTTGAAGATTAGTATTGCATTCCTCTCTAGGCTGTAACCTATGTAGGTGGCATTGAGACAGCCGGTCAAGGTTATGCGTCTCGTTAAGGCATCATCAAGAGTTTTGTAGCAGTTCTCTCCCCTGAAAACAAAAGTGTCATTCAGGCTCTCCGCCCTGCAGAAGAGCGTTGAGCCGTCCTGTATCTCGACGATGACGTAGTCGGGGGCAACGTCAAAGACTTCTTCAAGTTCCCAAACGTTCTTTCCCGCTGGTGACTCTTTAAAGCGAAAAACGGCAACGTGGGTGACGGCGTTTGGATAGCCCTTGAGCAACTCGGCTCCGTTAAACTCTACCGGTCTTTGAAACTCCGCGTGGAACCTGGCTGGATACTTCTCGGATGAGTCCAGGAGAAATGTAAAAACCACAACCGAGGTGAGAACTAAAAAGAGAAAGAGGCCAACGACTCGCTTCATGAGACCACCTCAAAACTCCAGCACCCACTTTACTGCCTGCGGCACCTTTTCGGCAACGTCCAAAGCCGTGAAGTTCTCTCCCATCTCTTCCTTCACCATATCGCCAGCGAGGCCGTTTAGGAAGGCCCCAGCAGAGGCGGCTCTCAGCGGAGAGTTTCCAAGCGCAAGGAGTGCTCCAACTAAGCCAGCCAAAACGTCTCCAGTCCCGCCGGTCGTCATGCCCCTGTTGCCGGTTTTGTTGTACTTCCAGACCTTCCCGTCGCTTATGATGTCATAGGCTCCCTTGAGCAGGACCGTTCCCCCAACGCCCTTTGCTTTCTCCACCACGAGCTTCGCCTTCTCTTCAAGGCTTCCTTCAGGCTTCTCACCAAACAGTATCCTGAACTCACCGGCGTGGGGTGTCAGAACGAAGTTCTTGCCCTTGAGAACGTCCAAATCCTCGGCGACGGCCTTCAGGGCGTCGGCGTCTATAACTACAGGCTTCTCGCACCAGCGGAGGAACTCAAGGATGAACTCCTTTGTCTCGGCCCTCTGTCCAATTCCCGGCCCGATAACGACTGCATCAACCCCATCAGCTATTGCCAGAACGTCCTCAACGTCTTCCTTCCTGAAGTTTCTCCTCTCAAAGGGACGCAGGATTACGTTGGGGTCGTTTATTCTCCTCGCCGAATACTCGGGCATCGCAAGGTAGACCAGATCAACGAGGTATGAAGCCGCTTTCGCCGCGAGATAAGGCGCTCCGAAGTAGTCCTCACTCCCACCGATCACGAGGAGCTTCCCGTTCTGCCCCTTGTGCTCGCCCTTCTTCCCCAGCGCGAACTTGGCATCGCCCGGGCCCACTATGTGGTAAAGCTCCTTCGGGTAGCCTATTTTCACGATAACGCGCTCGAAACCCCCGTATTCTTCCTTGTCCCACTGGAAAGTGACGGCAAAATCACACTTAACGCGGAGATCGCTCGGATAACCGCTTGGCAGGTCAATGCTGACTATCTTGGCTTTTCCGGAGTACTCGTTTATCTTCTCGATGGCGCTCCGTATCGGCTCCCTCGGCTCCCCTTTAGTGCCCGCTCCAAGGAGCGCATCCACTATAACATCAAAGCCAGAAAGGTCGAGGGACTTGATGTAAGACGAGTCCTTTAGAATTCTGATCTTAACGAAGTCAAGCTTTTTGAGAATCTCCCAGTTGTGCTTTGCCTCATCGCTCCTTATCTTCGCCTCGTCGCCAACGAGGAAGAGGGTAACATCGTTCTCGAAGCTGAGGTGTCTCGTCGCGACGAAGCCGTCGCCCCCGTTGTTTCCAGTTCCAGAAAAGACCGCTACCTTAAGCCCCTTCCCGAGGCGCTCCTCGATAACTCTCGCGACTCCAGCACCTGCGTTCTCCATGAGCTGAACCGGTGAAATCCCAAGCCACTTAGCGTTTATGTCCCAGATATAAACGTCTTCGATTCTCATGCGCACCACCAGTACAATTTCGGAGGGAAATAATAAAAGGGCATCGCAAGAGTTTTATACTCACAGGCGTAATAATCTCGGGGGCACCCATGATCGTTGAGGCCATCTTCGGCTTCCTGTTCATGCTCGGCTGGGCGCTTTCCTATGCCTACGTTGCAAGGATCAAAAGCACGCCCAGGGCCATCCTTGGAGTTTCCCTGCTCTATGGGGTGATGTTGCTCTTCTCCAAGCTCCGCTTTGAGAGCTACAAACACGGAGGCAACCTACTCGGGTGGCTGATGGGAATCGCTTCGGGCTTCTTTGTCGGCCTGTGGCTCGTTCAAAAACACGGGCCAGACAAGATGACAGAGGAGAGTGCGGTGGCGATGCTCCTCGTCGGCCCGGTGATTCTTGTGGGCCTTTTAATCGCCGTGATGTTGCTGTTTTAGCATCGCCGCGCTTTTCTTCCCTGATGCTAAGGGCACGAGCGCCAGGAGAAGCAGGGTGCCAATGCCGCATACCTTTTCTTGATCCGGCTGGCCGAGGGTTTCTCTACACTCCGGAAGTTCTTGAATACCCGTACTCAAATCGAGGCGCCTCAGATTCTTCCCATTGTAAAAGAACACGAGCGGAAGCTCCGAAAGGAAACCGCTTTTCTCAACTCTAATCTCGTCAGGATAATAAATTAGAATCCCTTTATCAAAGGGCAGTGCATATAGAGCAGATAAAGCCCTGGAGAGCTCTTTGCCTTCAAAAAAGTCTGAGAAATACCTTTCAAACTCGGAAACGGGGATTCTGAAGTTCAAGTTCTCAAAAGTTACGAAGCCGTCATTAATTTTTCCCCTGATGCCCTCCAGACTTCCAGTATTCCCAGCGAAGAAGTAGTCCAGTACGGGACTTTCCGTACAGTCCGACTCCACCGTGCCGTTCTGAAGCTCCACTCTCGTGCAGTTCCAGACCATCTCGGCGCATCCATCAAATCGGTAAACCCTCGTCTCAATCCTCCTGGCGGCAATCGTGAAGTTACGGACTTCACCGTTGACGATCAGCGTAACGTTCCCGTGGGGAACAGTTTTCTCCCTTCGCTGCAGGATATAGAAAGTCCCGTTGATTTTCGTCACTATCGATGGCTCACCGAGTAAAGGGTTGCTTTTCCCCAAAAAGAGCAGGTCGCTTCCGTTGAAGAGGTAGTAGAGGTCGTACTCCCCATCGGGCATGTTGCGGCGAAGGGCTTTCTCCCCGGCGATTTCCCCACATATCCACTCGGAATGATGGATAACGATAAACGCATAGCCACCTCCAGGCAGCACGGATGTTATTGAGTAGGCCTCGTAGGGGATGCATCTCCCGCCTGAGACGAAGGGAGAAGAGAACAGCGATAACAGCAAAATCAAAAGCAGGCTCCTTTTAAAAAGGGCGCCCATATTCATCACCAGTATATCATAAAATCTAGACAACTTAAATCTACCTGAACAACCACAGGTTAAAATTCCCCTACCAAAACCAACGTCGGAAGTTAACGGTAAAGTCCTACATTTTTGACGAAATCAAGAGCGAGAATAACAATAGCTACCCCCGCTCCCATCTCCATAAAGAAATCCCCGTCGCTCAAGAACACCATAAAAAGGAAGTAAATGGACAGAGATATGCTCCTGAAAACGGCACTCTTTCCCCGGATAAGAGGGGACACCCCAGCGATTATAGTAAAGAAGTAAGCGAGAAGAGTGCAGAGTGCACTAAATCTAGGGAAATTATCGGAGCAAAGCCATCTGTATCCAAATAAAACGGCGTACGTTAGAGTCCCAAGGACAAACAGCACATACTCCCAAGCGAGTAGTACAATGACCGCAGACTCGACTAAATTCTTTTTGAGAGCAAAGGGGGTAACTTTACTCCACGATAGAACCAATGAAAGAACAAAGCCAGCGAAGGCTAGAACTCTCTCGGAGCTCACCCACTTCCAAGCGGCAAAGAATGTAACAACAAAGTATATCGCAAGAACTCCACCTGAAAGGCAAAAACGACCAGCAAGGAAAAATATTGGGAAGAGCAGACCAAAAAAGAACATTCCCCAAGCAAAGAGCCGACAAAAACTCCCATAAATAACTGTTCCAAAAACTGGGCATTCTAAACCAAGGAAGCCGAAAGAATAGGCTGCTTCAAAATGTATGAACAGTATAAAAAGAGAAACAAAGATCAATATAGAGATAGTTCTGGCCTTCCTCCTCACGTTCATGAGGCATACCTCCTAAGATTCTTAGGACGCCCACACGCTCTTTGAATTTTACAATAAACTAGACTAACCAAAAACACCGGCAAATACCACAGGAGCGCCCATCCAAAAAATGGTGCATACCCATAAGTCCGGCCATTTACCAGGAGCTCCACCACCGCAGATGGGAACTCAAAGACGATCGCAAGCGCCAGGTAAACCTTTGTTAAAGCCCCTATCCATGGCTTCTCAGAGAAAATAAGGACAATAAGCTCAATCACACCCATTAAGGCGATGTAAACCACTAGCGCCCAAGAAGGAATTCTCGTGAAAATCCAGAAGTTGTACATAACCGTGAGAAAAAGAGGATAGCCGAAGGCAAATACCCTCAGGAAGAGCCTGAGAAGGAAGAGAAGCCTGGCGTATTCTTTCACAGCGTTCACCTCAAACACCACAGGACTACCAGAGGCATTTCATCCACGAACTTCCGGACCCGCCCTCAAACAGCTCTCAGAGCCCTCTCGTAATCCTTTTCCGAGTACAGCACAAGATAGACTCTCTCAACACTCCCAGCTTCCTTTCCGAACTCCTCTACGACTTCCTTAAAGGTCTCCACAACCTTCTCAAGCGGACAGCCGTAGATGCCAGCGCTTACCGCCGGGAAGGCTATCGTTTTGACTCCAAGCTCCTCCGCCTTCCTCAGCGCCCCGAGGATGGCCTTCCTCAGCTTCTCCTTCTTGTCCTCGTCCCAGATTCCACCGCAGTAGGGTCCGACCGTGTGGATGACGTAGCGGATGCCGTGTTTCTCCAGCCTCATCGCCGGCGTTACAACAACTTCCCCATGCTCGATGTGGTCCTTTCCAAGCTGCTCGCGCATGGCTTCCTTGCTTATCCTGATGTATTCCCTCGGATCGCCTGCGGCGGCCTTTGCTATGGCATAGGCAACTCCCCCACCGTGCTCAAGGTACTTGTTGGCGGCGTTGACTATCGCCTCGGCCGGAAAGCGGGTTATGTCCCCTTTAACGATCTCAAACTCTACCACGACTACCACCAGAGAAAATAGGAAAGAAGAGGATTTAACGCTAACTCAGGCGAGCTTTTCTGAGACTTTCTCGGCCTCGCTGATAACCTTCTCCTCGTCGAGGGTCAGAACTTCCCCGTCAAGCATCAGGATTTTTCCGTCTACTATCGTCGTCTCAACGTCGTTTCCGTTGGCAGAATAAACGAGATGGCTTATCACGTCGTTGATGGGCCTGAGGTGCGGCCTGTTGAAGTTGATTATGGCGATATCAGCCAGATAGCCCTCTTTGATTATTCCAGCGTTGAGTCTCAGTGCCTTTGCCCCGTTTTGCGTGGCCATCCTGAAGACCGTCCTGGCGTCCGCTATTGTGGGATCGAGGTTGTGAACCTTGTGGAGCAGGGCCGCGAGCTTCATCTCCTCCAGCATGTCGAGGTTATTGTTGCTCGCACTTCCATCTGTGCCAAGGCCGATGTTGACGCCAGCGTTTAGGAGCTTTTCGAGGGGCATGACACCGCTCGCGAGCTTCATGTTGCTTCCGGGGTTGTGGGCAACTGTAACGCCGTGCCTCGCCAATATTTGAATGTCCCTGCTGTCCAGCCAGACGCCGTGGGCTATTATGACGTCGTTTCCAAGGAAGCCGATGTCGTCGAGGAGGACGACGGGGCTTTTTCCGTAGCGCTCGGTTATCTGGCCTATTTCCGCCATCGTCTCGCTCACATGGATGGTTATGAGCTTGTTGTGCTCGCTGGCGAGTTTTCTGACCTCCTTCAGGAGAGCTATCGAACAGGTGTAAGGCGCGTGAGGCCCGAAGACGAAGTGGACTCTCTCGGAGTTTAGTTTCTCTATCGCCTCCATCTCGCGGAGGGCCTCCTTCAGCTCCTTCTCAGTCCTGTCTGGATCGCCGAGGTCTATCATGCCGTAGGAAAGGTATCCCCTTAAGCCAGCATCGAGGACGGCCTCTGCCACCTTGTCCATGTGGAAGTACATGTCCAGGAAGGTCGTAGTTCCGCTCCGGATCATCTCCAGAGCGCCCAGATAGGCACCGACTTTGACGTATTCGGGAGTGAGCTTAGCTTCTCTCGGCCAGATGTGGTTCTGGAGCCACTCCATCAGCGGTAGGTCGTCGGCGAGCCCCCTGAGGAGGCCCATCGGCGAGTGGGTGTGCAGGTTTATGAAGCCAGGAGAAACTACCCTCCCTGTGGCATCTATGACGGTATCTGCGGCCTCGTTTATGTTTCTTTCGACGCTTACAATCCTGTTGCTCTCGATGAGGACGTCCGCCCTCACAACGTCGAGGTTCTCGCCGTATATGACGTGGCCGTTCTTGATGAGAATGCTCATGGGGACCACCTTTTAACCCTTTGAAAAGTTCTGTTTCTGATGGAAGTTAAAAAGATGTTGGATTCAAAGAAACAGGAAAACGAAAACAATGATTTCCTGCATCCATCATAAAGGTCATTCAACCTTCGTTGTACAATACTTTGAACCTCCAAAAGATTTATATGAAACAAACCAAATTCACAATTAACTCCCGGTGAGAGTTATGGTGGACGATCTGCCATCTAAAGATCTACACTACCTTATAACTAGGGTCATAAATCCGATTCTAAACTCAATAATCGCCACATTGCACAGTGGCCCCATTGTACACTACAAGGATGGAACACTAGACGTCACGGAGTACCCAATCCCCAAGTTAATGGCCAAGTTTTTGGCGGACTGGAGAGATGAGCTGTGGTACAGGTACTCTAGAAAAAATCTTGGCGACGTCTCAGAGGACATCCTCCACGAGTACATAGAGACGATAAACTACGTATACCGCCGCCTTCACAGCGCAGATGAGGAAACTGCCAAACAAGTCGGAAGGGATCTGATACTCCTAGGACAGAAGATCGAGGAGTACCTCACCGGAAAAGTTGAGGTGTTCTCAGATTTCGTGTTTGAAGTCGAAAAAATCAGAAAAGGGCAGCCCACAAAAGCCGTGAGAGAACCCGCCGATAGAAATCATCCTGAAGAGACGGAAACAGCGGATGTTAACGAGGATAAGGATGTTAATGGCCCTTCAGGAGAAAAAGCCGGAGATTTCGGCGTCTGCCCAAGATGTGCAGCTTACGACGGCGATAGGAGCGAAAAGAAGCTTTATCAGTGCCCTCACTGTGGCGAGTGGTTCTGTGAAAAGCACGTTAAACCTGCTCTCGTGTTGACGTTCGACAGATATCAAGAACTCTGGAGAAAGCATCCTGAGTTGAGAGTGTTTCTAGAAGAGGAATGGCACCGTGAAGATGGTCACCCGTGCTACCCATACACAAAGAAATTCTGGGAAGGGTACGAGAACAAAAGGGAGAGCCTGTACGGTGCCAGGAGAACGTCTACTAGAACCGAAAAGAGGTTCATTCCCCAGAGGGAGCCTGTTAGAGTTCCATCGAGTTCTGGAACATGGAAACCCAAAGAGCGCACCCGCTACGAGGACGTGATAATAAACGTCAAAAACAGATTTAAAGATTGGGGCAGCATTTATGTAACTCCCAAGGAACTCCACATAGAAACTTCCAGAGTCAAAAAAGTACTTCCCCGTTCACCTTCAATCAGATTTGAAATCAGGGACGGAAAGCGGTGGGTCATCATCCCAGAGAGCGTCTACTCACAGGCATACACGCCGGAGAGGAAACATAGGGGGAGACAACATGGCAAATATGCTCTCATCGGAATCGCTCTCCTGATACTACTCCTGGCCGGCTATCTGTATTCCCGGGGAAGTTTCAATAACCTTGGGATACCCTTCCTCGGGAATTCGAGCGGTTCCTCCCAAGGAGCCAGCACCCACATACCAGAATACTCAGGTACTCAAACAATTGACAAAACCAATACTGCACCGATCTACTCTACGAGCACTCCAACGCATACATCAGAACAAGCACCACTAATAACCCCTGAATCACCTTGTTCGAATAGCTACTGGCGATATATTTTCCAAGACGCCCTTAAATGTGCTCTGACTGAAGAAGAACTCTCAAAAATTTCCAATCTCGCCAGCCAGTTGAAAGGAGAGAGTCTCCAGGAAAGCGCCTGGAATACTCTGGAGTGGCTCCACGAGAACATAGAGTACAACTATTCCAAAACCTCCCTCCCAGCACCGATTATCTGGACTTCCAACGGAAGAATAAGCAGAGTCGATGCAGCGCCGGGTGTTGAAATCCAAACACCCTATGAGACCATCCAGAGAGGAGCGGGCGTCTGCAGGGATTATGCCATCTTAACAGCTGCGCTCCTGTTCGAAATGAACTACTCTCCTGTTTACGTATTCAGCATTGAGTTCGAGAACTCGCCGATAGGACACGCGGCCGTGGCGATAAAGATCAACGGGGAGTACTTTATTCTTGATCAGCATCCACCCGTTATGGATCTGGGGACGTACTACACCGACTTGGCAGTCTACAGGCAAGAAACCCTTGGCGAGAGGCTATTCATTTCAAACGCTACTGTCTATGAGATAAGCAGGGATAAAAACGGCGCGATAGTTAGAGAAATCGGAATCCTATCAGCTGAAGACTTTAAGCAAAAGGATCACGTGTTCAGCCCTACAGACTTGATCAGAATATCCACAGATCTAAGGAAGATCCTTGAGGACAGATATCCCCATTTGATTTCCGACAAAAACATTGCCAACCTCGAAGAAAAAAGTTATTTACCCCCAGGATACTCAGACGGAAGGATTTGGAGATTAAACTTCCCCCACTACGCGGACTACTACAACCCCGTCTTTCATGAGCAATTCGTGGAATACATGCTTATGGCTCTTACGAACGATGAGAACGTCAAGAGCGACTTGAAGAAATTCAACAGGTTTTGGATCAAAGTTGAACAGGAAGCAGACTCGCTAAAAGTAACGCTAAACTTAGCCAAAAAATAATGCAAAATCAGAATGAACAAGCCCCCATCAATTGAGTCAACCAAAAACAAGAAAAACCTGCTAAAGAATCACCCCAATTACTATCGAGTTAACGTTAGTTCTCGTAGGACCAGTCACTACCAGGGCCTTAGCCTTTTTCAAAGCCTCGTAGGCGTTGTGGCTTCTCAGGTACTCCTCAAGGTCTATTCCCTCGTTTCTGAGGACTTCCGCAGTATGGCTGTCCACAAGTCCTCCGGCGGCATCCGTTGGGCCGTCCGTTCCGTCGGTGTCCATCGCCAGAACAGCAACTCCCCTAAGGCCCGAAATCTTTCTCGCTATGCTCAAAGCGAACTCCTGGTTCGGCCCGCCGAGGCCCGCTTTTCCTTCTATAGTCACCGTGGTTTCCCCACCGGCTATCAGAACACAGGGCCTCTCAAAGGGCCTGTTCCTGCGGTAGATTTCCTCAATGACTGAACCAAAAGCCAATGCAACTTCTCTGGCTTCCCCTTCAAGCGTGGTTGTGAGGATGTGGGCTTCGAGACCGAGCTCCTTAGCTTTTCTCTGGGCCGCTTCACAGACCAGGACGTTGCTCGCTATGAGGAAGTTGTGGACGTTTGGGAGGTCTTCCTTTAGAGTCTCCTCCGCTTTTCCCTCCAGGCCGAGCTCTATGTGGCGTTTTGCGCTCTCGGGGAGCTTTTCCCATAGGCCGTAGAGCTTGAGTATCCGGTAAGAGGCTATTTCCTCTACGGAGTGTGCGCTGTTGATGCATCCGGAGAGGACTACTGGGATAACTACCAACGACAAAATTATTGCCCACTTCAACTTCATTACTTCTCACTTCTCAGTTTAACCAACTTTCAAAAGCAGAGAGACCATGTAGAGTGCTCCAACGAACGCTATAAAGTCTAAAACAAAGTCTCTAATTTTGATCTCTCTTTGTTTTAATATAAACACCCTCTCAACTTCAGTAGCGATAGAAGCAAAGAGCGCCGCAAGCACAATTGCTAGCCATCCAAGAGTTTGATAGTATGCGAGAGCAAATGCCCATGGAAGGTTAATCAAAAAGAAAAATATATAACGGAGAGTGCGACTTCCAGTACGAGTGGCCACATCTCTTCACCCCTTGCAAGCTCCAATAGCAGTACATATTGCGGCAGCACCAGCCCCACATGCAACTCGTATATTTGTCAGAGTGTTAAATAATGAAAATTCAAACCATAAAAATCACACAAACATCGTCTTCAGCACATCGGCACAGCCGCAGTGCCTCTCCTCTGGGATCTTCGGGATGCCCTTCTTGAGGAGCTCCTGAACCTTGTAGTTGTTCTCGGCCATGACCTTGAGGACCTCCTGGGCATCTACCGGCTTGTCAGCCCAGACGTCGTAGTCGGTGACGGTCGCTATGTTGACGTAGCACATTCCAAGCTCGCGGGCGAGGTTTACCTCCGGGACAAGGGTCATTCCGATGATGTGGGCAAACTGGCGGAACATGAAGCTCTCGGCCCTTGTGGAGAAGCGTGGGCCCTCAATGCAGACGTAGGTGCCCTTCTCGTGGACAGGGAAGCCAAGCTCCTTAGCGGTCTCGTAGAATATCTTCCTCATCTCGGGGCAGAATGGATCGGCCATGGAGACGTGGGCAACGCGCGGCCCGTTGTAGAAGGTGTAGTCCCTCTTTTTGGTGAAGTCGATGAACTGGTCAGTTATGACGATGTCCCCGGGCTTGTACTCCTCGCGTAGCGAACCAACGGCCGTGATTCCGATAACCCTCTCGACTCCGAGCTCCTTGAGGGCCCAGATGTTGGCCCTGTACGGGACTTCGTGCGGCGGGAACTCGTGGTGCTTGCCGTGGCGCGGAATGAAGGCAACCTCAACGCCCTCGATCTCCCCTATTTCCACTGGAGCTGAAGGTCTTCCATACGGGGTGTGCACCTTAACGGTCTCCTTAGGCTCGAAGACGCCGTAAACTCCAGAACCGCCGATAATACCTATCCTCGGCATGGTCATCACCGTGTTGATTGGGCGCTTGGATAATATAAGGGTTGCCTTTCCAGTGGAAACCAAACTCCGAAAGTTTAATAACCTTTGGAAACTAAAGTTTTCCGGAGGTGAGAGAATGGAGAACGGGAAGCCGGTCAAGCTCGTCCTGCCTGAGGTCAAGAACCCGATTCTCATAGAGGGCTACCCCGGGATAGGCCTCGTGGGTCATATAGCGGCGAACTTTCTGGCGAAGGAGCTGAAGATGGACATGATAGGCTACGTAGAAAGCCCGTTCTTGCCGCCGATGGCCCTGATCCTTGAGGGGAAGCCGAACCCGCCGCTGAGGTTCTACGGAAAGGACAACATCATAGTTGCGGTAGCGGACATCTACGTCCCACCCACGCTCGTCAACGAGATAGCCAAGGAGCTTGTGAACTACCTGAGCGAGATGAAGGCCGAGAAGGTAATTTCGATGGGCGGCATAGGGATAGGCTTCTTCAAGGAGCAGCTTGAGGTCTGGGGCGTCGGTTCCAGAGATGAGCTCAACAAGGAGCTTGAGGAGAAGGGGGTTAAGATACTCCAGTACGGCTCGATAATGGGCATGAGCGGGAAGCTCCTCTGGGAAGCTAGCAGGAAGGGCCTGAACGCCTACGCGCTAATGGGTGAGACCTTCGGCGACAGGCCCGATCCGAGGGCAGCAGCAAACGTCCTGGAAGTAGTCAAGAAGCTCACCAGCCTCGACTTCAGCACTGAGCCTCTCCTCCAGGAGGCCAGGATGATAGAGGAGCAGCTGAGGAAGATGCACGAGCAGATGGAGCAGGCCAGACAGAGGGCCGAGAAGCAGTACGAGAGCCTGTACCTGTGAGGTGATGGCCATGGAGGCAGTGCTGATAGCTGGAATCGCAAGGAGGCTCCTCGACGAGCTTTTGAGGAACCCCTACCGGACAATCGAGCTCAGAAGTGCCAGAAACGTCCTCGCAGTTGAGAGGGCTATGGAAGACTTAAGGAGGCTATTTCTGACGTACGAACCGTTTGAAGACGTTAGAACAGGAACAGAAGGGCTAATAACCGAGTTAATAGAGGCCAGAGAGCTCAACATGAGAGTTCCGTGGGAGGAGAGCGATGAGAGGGAGGTGACCGTCTGCAGGGCGAGGGTGAAGCTCCTCGGCCTCGGGAGGGTCGTGGAGATGGAGAGAAGAGACTCCATAACAGTAGTCAAGGTTAGGGAGATGCTCCCGCAGGAGATGCAGATCGGCTAAAACAGTGTCTTCTGTCTGCCCTTCTTTTTGGAGTCTCTTTTAGGCGGTTCGAGCTTCCTGAACTCGAGGCCCTCCTTTTCCAGGAGTCTTTTTGCCCCAGAAGTGAGCGAGGGAGCAACGAGAATTCCACGGACTTTATCGCCGTACTCCTCTCTCAGAATCTCGACGTAGCTCTTGAGCTGTCTAACGGCATGGAGTTCCGCCCTCCTGCGCTTAAGCTCAAGGACAACTATATTCCCCTCACTGTCCCTTCCAAGGACATCAACGATTCCAGTTCCTATCGCCTTCTCCCTGAACAGCGGCTTGAAGCCGGGTTCTATGACCTCTGGATTTTCAAAGATAAGCTCAGCCATTTCGGCCTCGCTCCCCGTAAGGGCGAGCTCCTCGTAGTCCTCGGCGCGGAAGACTGAGGCCATGTAGACCTCTTCGAGCTCGACCTCAAGGGTCTCCTTAGGCTTTCTCCGTATCGAGACGAGGACCGGGTTCTCCCTCAGCTCCAGCCTCACCCTGCTCCCAGGTGGCTGCCAGTTCACGGGCTCGCGCTTCTTGCTCTGGTGAATGAGAAAAGAACCGTCGGGCTTGACTATGATAACCCTGTCACCGGAACCGAGCTCGCTCTTTGCTCTTCCATCGTAGTGGACCTTACAGCGGGCAAAAATCGTCAGCATGGCCTCTTCTAAGAGAGCTGAATTGACGAGCGAAACGAGTTCTTCGGTTGATGGTGATGTGATGACCGTTACTTTGTCCTTGGACATGGAAATGGGTAAAAGAAGAGGGTATTTAAAGCCTTCAGTCCTCGACACCTTTCTCGGTTATCCTGAAGACCGCCTCCCCCTCGGGAAGGTGCGGGCTGTCTATCAGGCGAGCGACCCTCTTTCCGGCCTTGCCCTTCCTGAGGTAGACCCTGAGAGTGGCGCTGTGGGCTAGGATGTGGCCGCCGACAGGCCTCGTAGGATCACCGAAGAAGGCATCCGGTTTCGCCTGAACCTGGTTGGTTACAAAGACCGCTATGTCATAGAGGTCGGCCAACCTGTGGAGGTCGGCGAGGTGCTTGGCGAGCTTCTGCTGTCTCTCAGCCAGCGTGCCTCTTCCCACGTACTCGGCACGGAAGTGCGCCATGAGTGAATCCACGACGAGAAGTTTTACAGGCCTGTCGCTCTCAGCCTTCTCCTTGATTATCTCCTCGGCCTTCTCGACGAGGAGCATCTGGTGGTTGCTGTTGAACGCCCTCGCAACGTAGATGTTCTTGAGGGTCTCCTCAGGATCGAGGCCGCGGTTTTCGGCGATCTGCTTTATCCTCTCAGGCCTGAAGGTGTTCTCAGTGTCAATCCAGATGACGGAACCGCCGAGACCACCTTCCTCGGGCGGCTTCTGAACCATGACGGCGAGTGTGTGGGCGAGCTGGGTGTTGTGGAGCACGAGACCGTTCGGTGCGATGAAGTTGTGGGTCTCTGGAATGACCAGATCGTAGACCCAGTCGTTGTAGTCAACGACCTCAACGGACGAGACTTCGTGGAACTCCAGCCTTCTCGCGAGCTCTATCGTTTCTAGGGCAAGCTTTGCAGCTCCTTCCAGCCTCTCGATCTCCAGGAGGAGCGCTGAAACAACTTTCTCCCTCAGCTCGGGCCTCTTTGGAAGTCCTCTCGTCCGGTAGTTCGCCACCTGCCTGGCTGTAAAGCCGTACTTCGTGATGGCCGTCCACGGGAACGGGAGCTCGGGTTTATCGCCCATTTCCAGTGCCTTTCTGGCCTCGGAAAGCTTCTCAAGGGCTTCCCTAAAGTATTCTTCTATCCTGGAGAGAGTCTTCTCGGTGAACCACACATTCCTGCTTCTCGTGAGTATGTGGTAAGCCGTCTCATTGTCCCTCTTAGGCAGTCTGAACTCCGAGTAGAGCTTTCCAAGGAACTTGCCCAGGGCGGGTGGATACCTGCCAACGCCGCCCTCGTTCATCTCGCCCGGCTTTATGCGGCTCTTCTCAAGGACTTTCTCGAAGGTCTTCCTGTCTTCACCCGTTATGTAGATGCGGTAGTAAACGCTTCCCTCGATTGTTTTCTGAGAGATCCTCGGAGTTATTCCAAGCCTCTTAAGTAGGAAGACAAGTCCATCGGCGAGCTCACGGCTCTTTGTGACCAGCTCAACTATTGACTCGGTTAAATAGCCATCCCCATCCAAGTATCCAGCCAGAAACGCCGCGATGGCAGATTCTCCAGCGTTCAGCACTCTCTCGGGAACGACTTTCGTTGATGCGTTTGACGTGGCAAGCTCACCGAGCCACTCGGCGGTCTTCTTTCTAAAGAGTATCCTGTAGAGACCGCGTCTTACCTCAACCGTCGGAGTGTAGCCGTCGTGATCTTCGATAAAAGAAACTATGAAGTCCTTAAGCTCCTCGGATCCTGTTGTTATGGAGAGCGGGTTCGAAGTACCCTCGGCAACGAACAGGCCGAGGAAGTAAGCCTCGGACTCCTCAATGGTAGCTGCGTTAGCAGGAACGCTTCTTATGCCAACGATCAGGTCACCCGGCTTGATCATGCCAGCTGGAACCCACTGGAGCCCGTTCCTGAAGACGAGAACCGGATGCAGTAGCGTGATCCTGAGGAGATATCCATTGGAAAGCCTTATCTCGGCAAGCTTCTCGACCTTTTCACGGTAGATGTAGGAGGCCTTCGTCCTCTTTACCTCACCTGTTTTAGGGTCAAATGTGTAAACCGAGACCGTTTCCAGTGGAACCGCGTAGCCGTTGTCGAATGGAACCTCTCTTCCGAGGGATGCGTATTTGTGATACATATCCTCGATGGACTCAAAGTGAACTAGCGTATCGTTCTCGTAGTAGACCTTGGTGTCCTTTGCGAAGCACTTTCCACTGCCGAACTCACCGAATACCTCCGTGATGGCCTGCGTCTCAATGCCGCCGCCCAGGAGCTTGTCGAGGGCTTTGCTTCCAGTGGAAATCTTGCCTATTGTGGTTCTCCTCTTCATGTACTCGTCGGCGCGCATGAAGGTTCCAATGTTAGCTGCCTCTCTTGCGGCCTGGATGATCTTGAGTGCGGCACCTTCGCTTATCCCCGCTATCTCCTTAAGCTCCAGCGGCGAGGCAACCGCTATTGCCTCTATCGTGTCGTAACCAGCCTCGCGAAGCTTTTCAGCGGTGGCAGGACCAACGCCAGGGAGATCCTCAAGAGCGGAGATTTTTTTCTCTGGCTTTGACTGCTTATCCGACGATGAAAGTGACTCTTCAACATCGAGCTCTTCAAACTCCTCAAGCTCTTTGACTTCATCTTCAACCTTCTTTTTGCGGGCCATCATCATCACCCAATACCTTTGATGTGGGTAAAACATGGGGAGGTTATATACTTTATGTCCCTCAGGGACTTGGCAATGAAACTTTTAAGAATTTCGTCCGATTCTAGAATCAAACTGTAAAAGACCCATATTTTACAATAGCAGCCAGGAAAGAATATTAAACAGAAAATAAGGGATTAAATGCCGTTATCCCCAACCTCCCGAAGGACTATGAGCTTTGAACCCTCTGGAACCGGGGAGTCAAGCCTTGGAACGAGCACTGGGCGGTTGGTGTAGTAACCCATCACGTACAAATTATACTTCCTCTGAACCAGCTCAAGCGCTTCCGAGTACTTCACACCCCAGACTTCTGGGAGTTCAACCACGGTGATGTCGTACCCTCCAAGGGAGCTTGTTATGTCGTCAATGACGTCCACAACTTCAGGCTCGATGACGGCGCTGGCGAGCAGCCTACCCGCTAGACCTCTGCTGAGGATAACCCTGTCGGCCCCAGCCTGTTTCAACAGGTCTATGCTGTCCGCGCTCAGGGCTTCCACGAACACCTTTGCACCGGAAATGCTCTTGACACGGAGGGTCACGAAGACCGACTTCGAGTCATCGTCGAGAGCCAGAACAACATGGGAAGCACTCTCGACCCGGGCCCTTTCGAGTGTCTCCTTATTGATGGGGTCACCTATAAGAACCTCGACTTCCTCTGGAAGCTCAACCTTCCTGCGCTCTTCTTCGTTAGGGAATACCACAACAACTGGCCTGTGGGGAACCTCTCCTCGGCCCATCGCAGAGAGTATCTCGTCCACAAAGCTGGCCACGCTACTACCCTGCCCGATTACAACGTAATGTCCCGAGTACCCAACACGGTGCATGCCCATCATCCTCCTAAGTGAGGAAGAAATTAGGAATTCAGCCAGAAGGGAAACGAGGGCCGTAAAAGTAGAGATGCCCGCGACCGCCGCAACCATAGCAACTATTCTTCCCGCCTCCGTCTGAGGGGTTATATCACCGTAACCTATCGTCGCCATGGTTATTACGGCCCAGTAGAAGGCAGTGAAGAAGTCCAGCCCTTCAAAGTACGCAAACAGTCCGGCAAAGACTAAGGAGAGAACTATCACAGCAGCACCTATCTGTAGGAGCTTGCTCCGCCTCACCCGATATCTAATCTTAACAAGCCTGCGGATTACAGTTATCGGTATCATCGTTGTGGTGTGCATGCAAGGGGTTAAAAACGTTGGGACGTGGTTAAGTGAACTTTAATGAACATAAGAATACCACTAGGCACAAGTTTTCCAGTGGAAACGGAACTCTTTTTCGATACTCATCGAAAAGACCCCCCAGAGTTTTATTTCCACTGGAACCAACTTTCGGAGAATGGATGGATTTGATGGCTTTAAACAACAGAAAGGGTATTTTTAAAGCGTCTGTGTCAATGTAAATATGATTTTGTTCATTTAAACTTTGTTCTTTCAGTATTTTTTCAATCTTACATCTTAATACCCGCTAATTATTGAACATTGTTTATGGAAAATTATAAATACATGATGGAAAAGAAAAAGTGGGAGTGTTTGCACCAAAATTCGATATTGAAAATGGGTGTAACAACGAAAGCTGCCTCCACTGGAAACAGAACTCTGGGGGACTACAAAATTGTTTATTTTTTGAGATTGCGAAAACAAAGATGTTTTCTAAAAATGATCCCTTTTGTCCATCATTGTTCGTGTTTTCATGTATATTCCTGTTCATTCCTCTTTCAGTGGAAATAGGTACACCTACCGATGTTTTGTTTGTCTAATGTAAACTTGTATGTGCATCCCTGATCATTGCTTGCTTCGCGTTTCCTCTGGAGAGGTCTTTTTGCACAGGTTAGAACTGGAACTTCGAGTGGAATTCTTTGACAGCTCCATGTTCAACAATCCATATAAACCAGCGGCCTACACATAGGTATGCCTTCCAGTGTATCCGCTGGTTCCTGTGGAGTCCCTCGTGAATGTTCAATATTTCCCCATATTTCCTATCAAAATGTTGAAATAAGGATATGTACTGGTCATTTCGATGGAAAGCGCACTATCATATTGACGGAACGACTTCCATCGAGTATGATTTCAAGTGGAGAGTGGGACGATGGACGATGACTACCTTAGTTCAATATTCGAGAAGTACCTCCATGCCAGGAAGATATTCAAGAACAAAGAAGTGCTTAGGCACAGCTATACTCCAAAGGAGCTTCCACACAGGCACAAGCAGATAGACGACCTTGCCCACATTCTTGTTCCAGTTCTCCGCGGTGAAACTCCGTCTAATGTTTTTGTGTATGGAAAAACTGGAACTGGAAAGACCGTAACCGTCAAGTTCGTTACTGAGGAACTGAAGAAGATCTCCCAGAAGTACAATATTCCTGTTGAGGTTATCTATATCAACTGTGAAATAATTGATACTCACTACCGCGTTCTCGCAAGGATTGTAAACCACTTCAAAGAGGAAAGCGGGATCGAGGTTCCCCTCGTCGGCTGGCCCACCGATGAGGTCTATGCAAAGCTCAAGGAAGTCATTGATGCCAAGGAGCGCTTCGTTATAATAGTCCTCGACGAGATAGACAAGCTCATCAAGAAGAGTGGAGACGACATCCTGTATTCTCTGACGAGGATCAACAGCGAGCTTAGCAAGGCAAAGGTAAGCATCATTGGGATTTCCAACGACCTCAAGTTCAAAGAGTACCTGGATGCGCGCGTTCTCTCCAGCCTGAGCGAAGAGGAGGTCGTTTTCCCGCCATACGACGCGAACCAGCTCAGGGACATCCTCATGCAGCGTGCCAAGGAGGCTTTTTATGAGGGTGTGCTGGACGATGCGGTTGTGCCGCTGTGTGCCGCCCTCGCAGCCAGGGAGCACGGAGACGCGAGGAGAGCCCTCGACCTTCTGAGGGTTGCGGGTGAAATAGCGGAGCGCGAGGGGGCGAGCAAAGTTACAGAGAGGCACGTCTGGAAGGCCCAGGAGAAGATTGAGCAGGACACTATGGAGGAGGTAATAAAAACCCTTCCGCTCCACTCGAAGGTTCTCCTCTACGCGATAGTCATGCTCGATGAAAACGGCGAGCTCCCTGCCAACACCGGTGAGGTTTACTCAATTTACAAGATGCTCTGCGACAGCCTCGACGTTGAGCCCCTCACCCAGAGGCGCGTGAGTGATCTGATCAACGAACTTGACATGCTCGGCATTATCAACGCCAAGGTCGTCAGTAAGGGCCGTTATGGGAGAACAAAGGAGATAAGGCTCAACGTGACTCCGTATATGGTGAAGAACATATACCGCCACGATGAGCAGGTTCGCCCGCTCCTCACCCTGAGCCTCTCCCGCCAGAGGAGGTTGTTCTGATGCTGGTGGAGGACCTCCTTAAGAACAACTACCTTATCACGCCGTCCGCGTATTATCTGCTCGCAGATCACTACAAGAAGACCTTTACCCTGGCCGAGCTGATAAAGTTCGCCAAAAACCGCGGGACGTTCGTTGTAGACTCCAACCTTGCCAGAGAGTTCCTAGCGGAGAAGGGCATTATTTCCAGTGGAAACGCCGTCCTCGAAAGTTCGGTATTCCAAGGGAGGGGTGCTTCTGAACCTCCTGTAGAACTTAACGGGGAGGCAGTTCTGGAATCTGAATCTGATGAATCTGGGGCCATTGAATCTTCTCTCCAGGAAGGAGTTGAGGATGGGGTCGAATCTATAGCTGAGCCAAGTGCGGCGTCTGTTGAAGATGTTGTCGTCGCTGAGGAGAGTTCTCTAGCATCTGAAGGCTCTTCACTGGAGGATGAAATCAACACTGAACCAGAGTTATCATCCTCTATGGATGATGGTGCTGAAGTTGTTCAGTCTTCTGAGGGGGATGAGACCTCTATTTCCACTGGAAATGCCTTTGGATCTGTGGACTATGGTGGCTCTGATTCTGAATCAGAAGCTTTAGAAGAGGCCTCCTCTGGGGGGGAGAGTTTCATTTCCACTGGAACTCCTGAAGATGAGGCCCTCCTAGAAGAGTCCCCTGAAGGAGAATTTCCCGATGAAAACGGCTTCTCTGATGAGTCCCTTCCACTGGAAAACGGGAGTGAGAATGGGTATGGGGACTCTGAAGAGTACTACGAGAACGGCGACAACGGTGTCAAGCCGAAGATAGTCTACGGTGACTACGGTGTCCCAATAGCCTACGTTGCAGATGAAACTCCGGAGGAAGAGAAAGCCTATTCGACGTATTCCGACCTAGTGATAGCCCCAAAGGAGGGCTTCCACTACAGGGCAAAGGAGATTCCCGACGAGTGGGAGCTGGCCTTTGACGTCAAGAACGTGAAGTTCGAGGTTCCCAAGGTCAAGAACGCCCAGAGCAAGGAGGGTGAGGTCATAATCCAGGCATATTCCAGCTACTTCAAGTCCAGGCTTAAGAAGATGCGGAGGATCTTCCGCGAGAACCCTGAAATCGGCACGATAGTGGATATCGCCAAGCTGAGCTACGTCCGCGAAGATGATGTCACGATAATCGGGCTCGTCAATGAAAAGCGCGAGACAAGAAAGGGCTATCTCTTTGAGATCGAGGACGCCACGGGAAGGATCAAGGTCTTCATAGGCTCGGACAAGGAGGGTGCAAAGGAAGCCTACAGCACGATAATGCCCGATTCGGTTGTTGCTTTCAGGGGCACCCCCGGGAAGGGAATATTCTTCGCAAACAGGGTGTTCCTCCCGGACGTTCCGAAGTTCAAGAGGTCAAAACCACCGCTTGAGGAGAAAGTCTACGCCATCCTGCTCAGCGACATCCACGTCGGTAGCAACAAGTTCTGCGAGGAAGCTTTTATCAAGTTCCTCGAGTGGCTCAACGGCGAGGTCAACAGCAGAACCGAGGAAGAGCTGGTGAGCAGAATCAAGTACATCATTATTGGCGGCGACGTCGTTGACGGCGTCGGCATCTATCCAGGCCAGTATAACGAGCTGGCGATTCCAGATATCTTCGACCAGTATGAGGCCCTTGCAAACTTGCTGAAACAGGTTCCGGACCACATAACGATGTTCATCGGGCCTGGAAACCACGACGCGGCCAGAACGGCCCTTCCGCAGCCGGGCTTCTACGAAGAGTATGCAAAGCCGCTCTACAAGCTCAAGAACGCTGTGATAATCAGCAATCCTGCCGTAATACGGCTTCACGGCAGGGACTTCCTCGTAGCCCACGGCAGGGGAATAGAGGACGTCGTTGATTTTGTCCCCAACAGGAGCCACCACAGGCCCGCTGAGGCAATGGTAGAGCTTCTCAAGCTCAGACACATAGCTCCGACCTTCGGGAACAAGGTTCCGATAGCTCCCGACCCCGAGGACACGCTCGTCATCGAGAGCGTTCCAGACCTATTCCAGGCAGGCCACGTCCACGTCATGCAGTACAAGACGTACAACGGCGTCTTCGTCATAAACACCGGTACGTGGCAGGCGCAGACTGAATTCCAGAAGATGGTGAACATAATCCCGACTCCGGCGAGGGTTCCGATAATCGACGTTGAAACCGCCCGGCTGAGGGCTGTGGTTAGGTTTGACCAGTTCTGCGAGGGGGTTTGAATGAGCGAGGAGATTTACTCGCCTGAAATGAAGGCTTACTTCGAGTCACTCCAGCGCGAGATAGACAGGGCATATGAGATAGCGAGGAAGGCCCGCGCACAGGGTAAGGACCCGAGCCTCGACGTTGAGGTTCCACAGGCTACTGATATGGCCGGCCGTGTTGAGAGTCTCGTCGGGCCGCCCGGCGTGGCTGAGAGGATTAGGGAGCTCGTCAAAGAGTACGGCAAGGAGATAGCTGCCCTTAAAGTTGTTGATGAGATAATCGAGGGCAAGTTCGGTGATCTCGGTAGCAAGGAAAAGTACGCTGAGCAGGCGGTGAGGACTGCCCTGGCGATTCTAACGGAAGGTATAGTTTCCGCTCCACTGGAAGGTATCGCTGACGTCAAAATAAAGCGCAACGAGTGGGCCGACGGGAGCGAATATTTGGCCCTCTACTACGCCGGCCCGATCAGGAGTTCTGGTGGAACTGCCCAGGCTTTGAGCGTCCTCGTTGGTGATTACGTGAGGAGGAAGCTCGGTCTCGACCGCTTCAAGCCGAGTGATGAACACATTGAGAGGATGGTCGAGGAAGTTGACCTTTACCACAGGGCCGTTACGAGGTTGCAGTACCATCCGGAGGCAGACGAGGTAAGGCTCGCCATGAGGAACATCCCGATCGAGATAACCGGTGAAGAGACCGATAAAGTTGAAGTCTCTCACAGAAACGTTCCCGGTGTCGAGACGAATCACCTCCGCGGCGGTGCCATTCTCGTTCTCGCTGAGGGTGTCCTTCAAAAGGCAAAGAAGCTCGTGAAGTACATAGACAAGATGGGGATCGAGGGCTGGGACTGGATAAAGGAGTTCGTGGAGGCCAAGGAGAAGGGCAAGAGTAGTGAAGAGAATAAAGACGACTCAAAGGCTGAAGACGCTGGAACTGAGAGCGTCGCTGAAAAGAAGGAAAAGGTCGAGAAGGGTTTCTATTACGAGCTCTACGAGAAGTTCAGGGCCAATATTGCCCCCAACAAGAAGTACACCAAGGAGATAATCGGTGGAAGGCCCCTCTTCGCCGAGCCTTCGACCAACGGCGGCTTCAGACTCAGGTACGGCCGCTCAAGGGTCTCCGGCTTTGCGACCTGGAGCGTCAATCCGGCCACTATGCTCATCCTCGATGAGTTCATAGCGATTGGTACCCAGATGAAGACCGAGAGGCCCGGTAAGGGCTGTATAGTTACGCCAGCGACTACGGTGGAGGGTCCGATTGTCAGGCTCAAGAACGGGAGCGTGGTAAGGGTAGATGACTATGAAACGGCTCTAAAGGTCAGGAACGAGGTTGATGAGATACTCTACGTTGGCGATGCGCTCGTAAACTTCGGCGACTTCGTCGAGAACAACCAGACGCTCCTCCCGGCTAACTACGTAGAGGAGTGGTGGGTTCAGGAGCTAGTCCAGGCCGTCAAAGACCTCTACGAGGTTGAGCTTCAGCCCTTCGCGGAGAACGACAGGGAAGCCGTAGAGGAAGCGGCTGAGTACCTTGAGGTAGACCCCGATTTCCTGTGGAACCTCTTGAGGGACCCGCTCAGGGTTAAACCAGATGTGGAGACTGCCATTCACCTTTCAACTGTTCTCGACATACCGTTCCACCCGTACTACACCCTCTACTGGAACACCCTTCAGCCGGAGGAAGTCGAGGAACTCCAGAAGGCCCTTTTGGGCGCTCAAATAGAGTGGGACGAGTTCAGAAAGAACCGCTTCGCGAAGAAGGTCGTCCTTGAGAACGATAAAAATATCAAACGCTACCTTGAGCTCCTCGGCTTGCCTCACAGGCTTGAGAGGATCGAGAAGAAGAGGAAGGTCATCGTCGTTGAATATCCCTGGAGTGCGGCCCTTCTGACGCCGCTCGGCAACCTCGAGTGGGAGTTCAAGGCGAAGCCGTTCCACACCGTCATAGACATCATCAACGAGAACAACAGGATAAAGCTCCGCGATAGGGGGATAAGCTGGATAGGGGCGAGGATGGGAAGGCCCGAGAAGGCCAAGGAGAGGAAGATGAAGCCGCCGGTCCAGGTTCTCTTCCCGATAGGCCTTGCCGGCGGCCAGAGCAGAGACATCAAGAAAGCCGCCGAGGAAGGAAAAACGGCCAGGGTTGAGATAGCCTTCTTCAAGTGTCCCAACTGTGGTCACGTCGGTCCGGAGCACCTCTGTCCCGTCTGTGGAACCAGGAAGGAGCTCCTCTGGCACTGCCCGAAGTGCGGGGCTGATTATCCTGAGAGCGATGCGAAAGACTTCGGCTACCGCTGTCCGAAGTGCGACGTTGAGCTCAAGCCCTACGCTGAGAGGGAGATAAAGCCGGCCGACCTGTTAAGGCAGGCCATGGACAACGTCAAGGTCTACGGCATAGACAGGCTCAAGGGCGTCAAGGGTATGACCTCCGGCTACAAGATGGCCGAGCCGCTGGAGAAGGGTCTTCTCCGTGTTAAAAACGACGTCTACGTCTTTAAAGATGGTACAATCCGTTTCGACGCAACCGACGCTCCAATAACCCACTTCAAGCCGAAAGAGATAGGAACTAGCGTTGAAAAGCTGAGGGAGCTCGGCTACACCCATGACTTCGAGGGCAAGCCCCTCGAGAGGGACGACCAGATACTCGAGCTGAAGGTCCAGGACGTTATTCTACCCTACGAGGCTGGGAGGTACCTCCTCAAGGTGGCGCGCTTCATAGACGACCTCCTTGAGAAGTTCTACGGATTACCCAGGTTTTACAACGCCGAGAAGATGGAAGACCTTGTGGGTCACCTCGTTATAGGTCTCGCCCCACACACCTCGGCTGGAATCATCGGAAGGATAATCGGCTTTTCAGACGTTCTCGTTGGCTACGCTCATCCGTATTACCATGCGGCGAAGAGGAGGAACTGCTTCCCAGGTGACACGAGGATACTCGTCCAGATCAACGGCCTTCCTCAGAGGATAACCCTCAGGGAACTCTACGACCTCTTTGAAGACGAGCGGTACGAAAACATGGCCTACGTGAGAAAGAAGCCGAAGGCGGACGTCAAAGTTTATTCATTTGACCCAGAGAGCGGAAAGGTCGTCCTTACTGACATAGAGGACGTCATAAAGGCTCCATCGACGGATCATTTGATAAGGTTCGAGCTTGAGCTCGGCAGGAGCTTTGAGACGACTGTTGACCATCCTGTGCTCGTCTACGAAAACGGCAAGTTCGTTGAGAAGAGGGCCTTTGAGGTCAGGGAAGGAGATAGGATCCTCGTGCCTAATTTGAAGTTTCCAGAAAAGAACACAGAGTACATTGATCTGCTGAAGGAGTTCTCCAGAGAGGAGTTTGCTCATCTTCACGATAGGATAATGGTTCGTGGAATAGCAGAGTGGCTCCGCTCAGTTGAGGCTGATGTAAAAGAAGACTACCTGCGCAGAGACTCCATACCTTTGAGCGTCCTTCTAAGGGTTCTCACGGAGAAAGAGATATCCATTGAGGAAGTACCTTCCTGCTGGCTTGGATTTAAGCGCGATAAAGTAAGAATCAAGCGGTTCGTGCCTCTCAAGCCTCTCCTCCGCGTCGTTGGGTACTACCTTGCCGAGGGCTATGCACGGGAGAGTGAAAGCGTCTACCAGCTGAGCTTCTCGATAGCAGATGAAGAGGTTAGGGAAGACCTCAAAAGGGCACTCAGAGAAGCTTTCGGAGACGGTTTTGGTATCTACGAGAGGGGCGAGAAGGTTACAGTTGGCTCACGCATTCTCTACCTGCTGTTTACGGAAGTTCTGAAGACTGGAAAGAACGCATACAGCAAGCGCGTTCCGTCTCTTGTTTTCACACTGCCACGTGAAGCCGTTGCAGAGATGCTTAAGGCATACTTCGAGGGAGATGGAAGTGCCCTTAAGTCCGTGCCTCGTGTGGTAGCGTATAGTGTTAATAAGGCCCTCCTTGAGGACATTGAGACACTGTTGCTTGCCAAGTTCGGCATTCGTGGCTATTACACCTTTGACAATAATGCCAATAGAGGCAACGCTCGCGGGAGACTGTATCACGTTGAACGCGGAACTGAGGCTCCAGTTTCAAAAGTCTACGCCCTTAACATTGCGGGTGAGCACTACCACAGGTTCTTCAAGAGTATTGGCTTTGTGAGTGAACGCAAGAACTCAATCTATGAGCTTCATGCTGAGAAATCTCCAGCTCGGGATAGATATTCCTCACAGAACGGCTGGCTGGTGAAAGTTAGGCGCATTGAATACATCACTTCAAAAGATGCTTTTGTGTTCTCATTGAAAGCTAGAAAGTATCATAATGTACTGATTAACGAAAATATTGTAACACACCAATGCGACGGTGACGAAGACGCTGTAATGCTCCTCCTCGATGCCCTCCTCAACTTCAGCAAGTACTATCTTCCCGAAAAGCGCGGCGGCAAGATGGACGCTCCTCTGGTCGTTACCACCCGTCTTGACCCGAGGGAGGTAGACAGCGAGGTTCACAACATGGATGTGGTCAGGTACTATCCTCTCGAGTTCTACAAGGCCACCTACGAGCTTAAGTCTCCAAAGGAAGTTAAGGTCATCGAGCGCGTCGAGGACCGCCTGGGCAAGCCCGAGATGTACGAGGGGATAAAGTTCACCCACGATACGGACGACATCGGTCTCGGCCCGAAGATGAGCCTGTACAAACAGCTCGGCGACATGGAAGAGAAGGTCGCCAGACAGCTCGCTCTGGCAGAGAGGATAAGGGCCGTGGATGAGCACCACGTGGCCGAGACGATAATTAACTCTCACCTCGTTCCGGACCTTAGAGGCAACCTTAGGAGCTTCACGAGGCAGGAGTTCCGCTGCGTCAAGTGCAACACGAAGTACAGAAGGCCACCTTTGACCGGCAAGTGCCCGAAGTGCGGCGGAAAGATAGTCCTCACCGTCAGCAAGGGTGCAATAGAAAAGTACCTGCCCACGGCCAAGATGCTCGTTACTAAGTACAGAGTAAAGGACTACACGAGGCAGAGGATATGCATAACCGAGAAGGACATAAAGACACTCTTCGAGAATGTCTTTCCTGAGAGGCAGAGGACCCTCATGGGCTTTTCGGCTGATATCTGTGAGAAGATGGTCAAGGAGAGGACTGGTCATTCCAACGGAAAGAACGGCTACCTCGATGAGTTCAATGGAAAGAACGGAAAGGCTGGCAAAAAGTCTGGGAGTTCGGCTTCGAAATCCTCTGGACGGGACAAAGAACCCGCGAAAAAGAAAGAAGAGAAAAAGCCAAAGCATTCGGAGAAGAAAATAAAACCCCTTACCGGCGTCGAAAAGTCTGTCAAAAAAGAGCCGTTGCCGGACAAAACTCTCGGAAAAGCTGATAAAGCCGGCGAGAAAAAGCCCAAAAAGAAGAAAAAGAGGGGCATAAGCCTGGACGAGTTCTTCGGCTCGTAACATTCTCCTCTTGGTTTCCTTTTCGTGGGTTCGATTTCCGTTAAGCATATATACGACAACGCCGTTTATCCATTGATGCTCAATCAGTTCAAGCTCCTTCCCAGCGTCGCCTACCTGCGCGTTCAGAAGCAGGCCTTCATAGGCTATTCCATGCCCCTGGCTGGATGGATAGGGGAGTATCTGATAAACTACCAGAAGCTTCCGAGGCCGAACTTCTTGGGCAGGGCAATGGCCAAGCTGGGCTTTCACCTAGCTGGGGAGGATAGGGACGACCGCTTTATCACCCAGTTCTTCACTAAGGGGAGCGTTTCAATAAGCGCTAGCTGGGACGTCGAGAGGGAGGCTCTTTTCCTCCAGCTCATCCCTCTCCGTTCGAAGCTCTCCAGGGGACTGACCATCAGGACGGAGCACATAGAGTTCTACGACCAGTACGTTGTCTCGATTGAACCGGCCGGAAAGCTCCCACCCGGGGTAAAGGGAATAGGGATAAACGCCCTCATCCTTGAGGACTTCTACCCCGTTGAGACCCCCTACTGGGGCATGCTCCACGAGGACTGGGAGAGCGAGCTCAACCTGGTTGTGATGCGCGATGAGGTCTATGAGAGGCTCCACCGCGAGGAGTACCGCTGTCCCGTCTGCTTCTCGCCGCTCCACGAGGAGAAGGGCATCTTGAAGTGCTCCAAATGCGGCTTTACCTACGCCCCGGAGAACGACTTCGAGAGGGTCATGGAAGAGTTCTCGGTGGAGGAGTTTGCGTTTTAAACTAGAACAAGGTGGGCAGGCTTATGAGAGAGGTTACATTTGAGGAATATCTTAATTTTATTAAATCTCATTCTTACGTCATCATTGAGAATCAAAAGATAGAAATCGGCAGACCTATCCCGATCAAAACATTCCAGCCCCAAAACTTTAAGCTGGAAACTACTACTGTTTGGAGTTTTCCTGAGAGGGGAAGATGGGCCACTCATTATGCGAATGCTAAATATAGGGGTAATTGGGCACCTCAAGTTCCTCGAAACTTGATTCTTCGATACACAAAACCTGGAGATGTGGTTCTTGATGCATTTCTGGGAAGTGGAACAACTTTGATAGAGTGTAAGTTGTTAGGGCGGCATGGAATTGGTGTTGATATAAATTATGATGCACTTATGGTGGCATGGGATCGGTTGAATTTTGAGTATGATCCTATATCTGATAAAACATCCACGTTGGATTCTTATCTAGGATTAAAAGAGGAGATAGAATGGGTCAAACCCGAAATACATCTTTATCATGGGGATGCTAGAAATTTAGACAAGATTGGAGATGATAGCATTGACTTAATAGCGACCCATCCCCCTTATGCAAACATCATTGGGTATACTAAAAGGGCGAGTTCTCAGGTAGAAGGTGATTTATCTAAAGTGAAATCAATTGATGAGTTCATTCAAGAGATGAAAAAAGTTGCTGAGGAGTTCTACCGAGTGCTCAAGCCTGGAAAATATGCAGCAATTTTAATGGGGGACACTAGACGACATAGGCACTACGTTCCAATAGCATTCAGGGTAATGAAGGCATTCTTAGAAGTTGGATTTATACTGAAAGAGGACATTATCAAAATTCAACATAACATGAGGGGAACTGAACCCTGGAAGACCCGGAAAAGGGACTTTTACTTGATAGCACATGAGCACTTGTTTGTATTCCGAAAGCCAAGCAATGGGGAGGACATAAAAAAGTTTAAAGATAGCATAAAGATTTAGTTCTTCCATATCTCGAATAGAGATTTGCCATACTTTGCTGGTGCAGGCCTGTTTCGTACTGCTGTTGTTATTATTCTGTCGATATCTCCGTAATCACATTGGGCGAGCCATCTAATAAACCGCATCAAAAATTCTCTAGGAGGATCGAGTTTGCTTTCTCTACAACCTTGTGTTCCATAGTTCCAGTCCTGTTCTGACATTAACAGAGAGCCATAGAAGACTGTTACATCGGCTGGATCTAGTTCCATGTTGAATTTTAGATTGCTCAATGAGCTAGCAACCTTGTTAATGTCTTCTCCATTGTTTATTCTTTCGAATGCTAGGAATACCTTCCTTGCTAGTTCTTCGTTGCTGATCCGCTTCAAATAAAGGTCAAAGAATAGTCTGACATGAGTTGGAGCGAACTCTTTTTGGTTTTTTGGTTTCAGAACTACCTTAAAGTCTCCTACGCATAATTTGTCTGTTCTAACAATGATAACTTCTGTGCCATTAGAACCTTTGTATAAGACTGTTTTCCCGCCTTCTTTGGTTACTTTCCTTCTTTTTTGAGTTTCTTTAATCTCAGCTGGTTTCAGACCTGCAACTATTGTTGGAATATCATCTAATCTCACATGGGCTCACCAAATAATAAAACGCAAGAGAGTCGTTTTAAATTGATCGTTCTGCAATAGGCACGAAGTTTAATAGAGAAATTCTTTTGGGGGCTCTGGCTTTTTCATTATTTAAAAGCGTTATTGCTTTGTTTTTGCCTATCCTCAGCTCCGTAGGGATGTTTGTGACTAACATCTCTGGAACTGCGCCTCTACGGTCGGCTTTTGAGTTTATGGCTCTCTTTGCGTAGATTTTGAACACTTCAATTCCATCTATCCCGTCGTATAATTCGCGAACTGGTTTTACATATGAGTTGCTCAAAATAAAGTAAACCCCCTTTTCATGAAGTTCAAGGCAGACATCCCTAAGGCGCTCTTGGTCTTCTTTGTTAAAGTCCTCCTTAGAGTAACTGGTAAAACTGGAGGTTTCAGAAACGGGGTGGTAAGGTGGATCGAAATACACTAGATCACCGGGTTTGGCAACTTTCAGTATGTATGTGAAGTCCTCGTTATATATCTCCAGCTTCTTGAGGACTTCGCTGGCTTTTCTAAGGCGTTCCTCATCAACTATTTTTGGATTTTTGTATCTTCCAAAGGGAACGTTAAATTCTCCCTTCTTATTCTCGCGGTACAGTCCATTAAACGCCGTTTTGTTGAGATACAGAAGGAGGCTAGCGAGTCTGACATTCGGTATCTCGAATCCGTTTCTGACAATCTCGTTAAACTCTTTTCGGGCCTTGTAGAAATATTCTTTTTCGTTTTTGTGTGTTTTTGCATCCTCAATGAGCTCATCAACATGATCCCTGACTACTACGTAGAAGTTTATCAGCTTGGGGTTTATGTCATTTACAGTTCCTCTTTCAGGTTCCATCCAGAAAGTTACGGCCCCCCCTCCAAAGAATGGTTCATGGAATGTTCTATCCCTAAAGTCTTTAGGCATTAAAGCGACGATTTCATGTAATATCTGTCGTTTTCCTCCTGCCCATTTTAATACCGGTTCTGCCATAATCACGCCTCCTATGGGTTACTCAAAGAATGTCTTAATAAGACATTCGATAATATTGTGTGCAACATAAATATAAGTTTTTTGGTGCAACACAATATCTACGAATTGTATTTTAACCCTAATTTCTTTCGGATATAGGCAGATAAACTAAGTCCTTCCTTTTGTGCCTGTTTGAGAATGGCTTCGTACTCTGTTTCTGTAACCCTGATTGATAACCATTTATTTCGTATGCTCTGGGCTGTTAAAGTTCTAGCTTCGGTTTCCCATATCTCCTTGAGAGCTCTCGCTTTTTTCTTTAGTAGTTTAGGGTTGTTGAGTTTAGAAAATTCTCTTTTGACAATCTTCTTGAAATTAGTTATCACTTCAGGGTCTCCTGTAGAATATTTAGTGAATTCGGCTACTGCTATTTTGACTGCGATATCAGGATCAATTGATTCCTTTGACTTAATAATTGTTTCAAAAGCTTTAATTCCTGCTAACGGGATTTTGAGTTTAGAAGTGGTAGGAGCGTTAGTTTCGAGAAGCTTTTTTATAATTTCTTCAAACATGAGCGTCACCCATGGTATTTGATGTGGGACAAGTATTTAAGTTGTTTAGGTTTTAACATTTACTCGGTGAACCTCATGACCTACTGGCTCTGCATTACCAACCGTGCAAACTGGAAGGTGATTAAGGAGAAGAACGTCTGGGGAGTTCCAAGAAGGCACCGGAACACAATCGCCAAAGTCAAGCCCGGTGATAAGCTCGTTATCTACCTCAAGCAGGAGCGCGAAAACAAGGAAGTCCTCGAACCGAAGATCGTCGGGATTTTCGAGGTTGTGGGCGAGCCGTACGAGGACTCAAGCAGGATTTTCAAGGCTCACGTGCCGAACGAGACTTACCCGCTGAGGGTGAGGATCAAGCCGGTCAAACTCGGCGAGCTCGATTTCAAGCCGCTCATTCCAAAGCTGAAGTTCATCACGAACAAGAAGAAGTGGAGCGGCCACTTAATGGGCAAGGCAATGAGAGAAATCCCCGAGGAGGATTACAAACTCATTGAAAGCTTGCTTTGATCTTTGTTTTTGATTTTTGTGGTTGTTGTCTTTCGCTTCGGAGTTGATATTATAGGAGCTTTTGTGGTGATTTCACCTGAGAAGCTTTGAACGAACAATTTCAGGGGGTGTGGGGGCGTTAGCCCCCCAGTGGATTAAGAGAAAACGGAGTTTTGAGGTGAGGTAAGGTTCTATCAAAGTTTGTGGTTCTTTTGTTTGTAGGCTGTTTGGAGTGGATTTTTCTGATAAACTAGCATTTTTGTTATGGATTCAAAATCTTATTGCGCTTGTTCTGTGTGAGTTTTCTTTTTAATCGACGCCCGTAGGGCGTCGGGGTGTTAGAAACTCCTTTTAGAAGGGTAAAGTCATGGAATTCACTAACTTGTAGCTCATATATCGTGAAAATCCTTGCAGAAAAGCAATTTTAGAAGGAACCACGAGCCTTGATCAAACTTCGCGCAGGCGAAGTTTGCTGGGGCCGGGGCCGGGATTTGAACCCGGGCTAGGGGATCCACAGTCCCCTGTGCTAACCAGGCTACACCACCCCGGCCATCTCCAGCTTAAGCTTTTGGGTTAGCTTTATAAAGTTTTCGTCAGAATCGGCGGAAGAAGGTATCTGGTGTCCTTTTAGGTGGATAACTCCTGTATGGGCTGATATTATGTGAAATCAAAAGGTCAGAGGTGGATTAAAGATGAAAGCCAAGCGAGAAGCCCTTCAAAGCCTGTTCACGGCCATGAGAGATGGAAAGGTTGACGGGGACATAATAGACCTCCTCCTGCTCATCAACTCCATTAAGGGCATCTACACAACCTCTTCGTGCTCCGGGAGGATCGGCATCATCGAGGAACCAGCTCTGGGTGCAAAGCCCCTCTCCCGCTGGTTGATAAAAGTCCACAGACCGGTTGAGTTCGAAGAGGCTAAGGAGGCCCTGAAGAACGCGAAGGAGGGCGTAATTTTCCTCAAGAGTCAGCCGCCGATATTCCACGTGGTAGCTGAAGACCTTGAGAAGGCCAGGAAGCTCCACGAGCTCGGACTGGCATCGGGCTTCAAGTACACTACCTTCAAGGTTATCTCAAAGCGCTATCTTGTTGAGATAAACGCCACTGAGTACCTGACGGCACCGCTCGGCAGGGACGGCAGAGTTCTCGTCGATGACGGCTACCTCCGCTTTGCGGTTGAGATAGGCAACGAGATGCTGAGGCGCTCAAAGGGCAGGCTTCCCCGCCTTGAAGAGAACTTCAGAAGGCTAAGGGAAGAGCTTGGAACGGACGAGCTTTTCTATGAGCTTGTGGAAGAGTATAAAATCGGAGAAAACTGGGAACTCCCCTAACGCATCTCGTTCCACTTAGGATTTCTATACTTCTCTTCTATCAGCTTTTCCGCTAGCTCAAGCTCGTAGTCTGTCAGCTCGCCCTCCTCAAGCTCAAAGGCGTTGGAGAAGCTCTCCTTCAGCAGTTCGTAGGCTTCCCAGCGGCTCAGCTTTACTCCCTCGCGTTCAAGGGTTGTAACCCGCTCCCAGATGCTCGAAATACCTTTGTCCTTCAGCTTCTCCTTTGAGACGCGGAGAACCCTTCCCAGAATCTCGACCCTCGTTGCATACATAAAGGTGCCGTGCTGGAGGATTACTCCCCGTCTCCTCGTCTGGGCCGAGCCGCTTATCTTCTTCCCGTTGGCAACTATGTCGTTCAGTCCTGAGAAGCCCGCTTTAAGGCCGAGGTCTTTCAGGGCATCCACGAGCGGGCCCGCTAGGTAGCGGTAGCTCTCTTCGACGTTCTTAAGGGCAGGATGGTAGTCTTCCCCGATGACAATTGAATAAGTTATCTCGCCGTACTCGTCGTGGAAGACGCTTCCGCCGCCAGTTATCCTCCTCACGACCGGAATACGGAGCTTTTTTGCCTCATCGAGATTAACATCGTGGACTACGCTCTGGAACCTGCCGATTGTAACTGAGCTGGGGGAGAAGGCGTAGAGCCTCACAGTGTCCGGGACTTTCCCCTCGATTCTCGCTCTCATTATGGCCTCGTCTATGGCCATCTGGACTTCGGGCCTGGCAACTATGAGCGGAATGAAGCGCATCGTCATTTTAACCACCACCGTTAAAAACTCCGGAAGGCTTTTAAGTCCAGCGATGATGACGCCCAAGCCCTCCTGATGGGTGATGAGAGCGGTCACCACTGAGCGGATAGAAACTTTGTCCCTCAAGTTTTTTCAAAAACCCGATCAAGATTTACCCTTCTTTTTGAACTTGCCTGTTAAGAGGTGTATGCCTGCTCAGAAGGCAACTTTGTGCGGATTTGCTCTCAAATCTCTCGTTAATTGTGATTTCACCTTTCTTTTTAGCGCTCGAAGAGCGCTATACTGTGGGGAAATCCCATGCGATTGGCAAATTGATAAGTAAACCTCTCATAAAATTTAGCCTGTTTCAAAAGCATACTATCCTTCCGCCATCCGTTAAGGACGCTTGAACGCTAGTGAAAGCGGCGCTGAAACTTTGCCCAGCAAAGTTTCATCAAAGTTTGTGATTCTTGACTAAAGGGCTGTTTTAATAGGATTTTCCTTTTGAATACTGTCTTGAGTCGTGAATTCTATTTTTAATTCGCTTGTTTTTCTTGAGTTTGCTTTTTAATTGACGCCCGTAGGGCGTCAAGGCGAGAAAACTCCTTTTCATCAGGCTGAAACTTAGGGGAATTCACTGATGTCTGGCTTGTGTATCTTGAAAATCCTCAGTAAACAGCAATTTTAGAAAAGAACCACGAGCCTTGATCAAACTTCGCGGAGGAAGCTTTTGAGAAAAGCTTCACCAAAAGCTCGAATGTCTTCTTGATGTTGGCTTGATGCGATTAGATTCTCTTGGTAGAGGGGCAGAGTAATGCGGGTTTTCTTATTTTTAACGCCTTTCGGGCGTTATACTGTGAGTAAACCCCCTTGAAACCGCTAGTTGAGCATTGAGAATCACTGGAAAACAGGAAGCTCAAAAGGACATTCCATCTTTGATGAAACTTTGCCCTTCAAGCTTTTGGAAAAAGCTTGAGCAAAAGTTGCTCTTCTTCTCGAACTTTGCTTATTGAGGAGTGTATGCTCCACTATAAAGCGAGTTTGAGTGGGTTTAACTCCAAAATCCCCCAGCTGATTGTGATTTTGGCTTTCTTTTTAGTGCCCTTCGGGCACTATACGGTGATAAAATCCTTTTGAATCTAGCAACTCGGTAAGTAAACCCACTCAAAGGCTAGCTCTTTAAAAACGCATACTAACTTTCCGCCAGCGCTTTCGTAAGAAAGGGCTGTTGTGGTGGGGCCGCCGAGATTTGAACTCGGGTCTCCGGCTCCCGAAGCCGGAAGGATAGACCAAGCTACCCCACGGCCCCACTGCCCGATGATAGGGCACCAAAAGGACTTATAAAGTTTACGGACTATCCAGACAAAGCGGGGTGTTAGACGGTGAAAATCAGCGTTGTAATCCCTACGTACAATGAAAGGGAGAATCTGCCAGAACTCGTTGAGAGGCTCTCGCGGGCGCTTCGGGGTTATGAGTACGAGATTGTGGTAGTTGACGATGATTCACCTGATAAGACGTGGGAGCTCGCGGAGGAGCTGGCAAGGAAGTACCCCATTAAGGTCATCAGGAGGACGAAAGAAAAAGGGCTCTCTTCTGCCGTAATTCGCGGGTTTAAGGAGGCCTCTGGTGACGTATTCGTTGTGATGGATGCGGACCTTCAGCATCCACCCGAGAAGGTTCCCGAGCTCATTGAGGCGATAAAACGGGGTGCAGACATCGCGATAGCCAGCAGGTACGTTCCAGGCGGCGCCGTTAAGAACTGGTACTGGTACAGGAAGCTGATATCCAGGGGGGCAATCATGATAGGCCGCGTTGCACTGCCTAAGATTAGGAGCGTAAGGGATCCTGTAAGCGGCTTCTTTGCCCTCAAAAGGGAAGTCGTTGATGGCGTCAAACTTAATCCAGTTGGATTTAAGATTCTCATGGAGATACTGGTTAAGGGACACTACACTAACGTCAAGGAAGTTCCCTTCACATTCGGGCTGAGAAAAGCCGGAGAAAGCAAGCTCGGAAGCAGGACTATTGTAAACTATCTCAGACACATCTACAGGCTTATGAGGTGGGAGGGGGAAATAGACAGGCTAGTGAAGTTCTCCCTGGTTGGTCTCTCTGGTGTCCTCGTAAACGAAGGTTTCCTCTGGGCGTTTGTGGAGTTTTTTGGATGGGACAAGGTGTTCTCCAACATCCTGGCAACTGAGCTCGCCATACTCAACAACTTTACGTGGAACGACCTCTGGACTTTTAGGGATCTGAAGAATAAACCCCTCCTGAAGAGGCTGGCCAGCTTTCACGTTGCGGCTTTGAGCGGCGCCCTTGTCCAGTGGGCGATCTACGTTATCCTTATGGCAGTTGGAGTGCACTACCTTCTCGCGAATCTGATTGGAATAGTTGTGTCTTTCATCGTGCGCTTTGCGGTTAACAGGCACGTAACCTGGGGCTGAGCAACGGTGGGTTTAAATAGAGAACAATGGAAAATATCTAGGGGGGAGCGAATGTACGTTGGAGAACTTTTGAAGAATCTCGACAGGATACCCAGTGGAGTTCCGGGGCTCGATGAGCTGATAGGCGGCGGTTTTCTTCCGGGCAGGGTTTACGTCGTGACAGGGCCGCCTGGAAGCGGAAAGACCACGCTGGGAATGCAGTTTCTTGCGGAGGGCGCCAAGAACGACGAGAAAGGTCTCTTCATAGCACTTTTTGAAACGCCGGATATTATCGTTAGGGATATGCTCAGGTACAACCTTGGAATTCTCGAGTACGTCAACTCAAAGAAGATAGTCTTTTATGACCTCGGTGAAATTCTTCTTAGTGCAAACCGTGAGCTGAGCTGGGACGAGCTCTTCAAGCTCCTCCTGGAAATTATCAAGAGAGAAAACGCCAAAAGGGTTGTCATAGACTCCTTCAGTCTCTTCGAGTCATTCGTCACCAACCCTGAGGGAAAGAAGAAAGAGCTGGGCCGCTTCGTTAGAAAGCTCCGCACCATGGACATAACGACGCTCCTCCTCTCCGAAATGCTGAGCTCCGAAAAGTACACCGACGAGTACTACCTCGCTGACGGCGTCATCGTGCTCCACCACTTCATGCGCAACTACCAGATGGTCAGGGCCATCCAGATACTCAAGATGAGGGGCGTGCCCCACGACAGCAACCTCAAGAGGATGCGCTTCACGAACGAGGGCATATCCGTCTACAAGGAGGCTCCAATATGAGTGACAAGAAGCAGCTCGTTAAGGAAGCTTATAGCTTCGGCTACTTCATTGGCCTGAAAGGGCATAGCGAATGGGTGGAATGGGTGAGAAAAAAGCGCGAGGAGCTCTACAAGCAGGCGGAGGAGCTCGGAATATATGACCTGGTCAAAGAGGCCTATAAAAAGGGCAAGGAGCAGGGCCTTCGTGACAGGTCGGAGATGATAGCGAAGAACCTTATAGTTGCTGGAAAAATTGAGCCTGAGGGGACATCTAAAAAGGTTGAGGTGGCCTTTTCCCCGGAAGAAAGCAGGGAGGAAGTCCTAGAGTCTGGAAAATCCCTGGAGCGGGAGTACTTTGAATTCCTCCAGACTACAAATCTAATGCTCCCGCCGGAGCTCCTTGATTCGGTGAAAGCTCTTGAGCCTCCGAAGATGCTCCGGCTTAGGGGCAGTGAAGAATAACTTTTTTGTGTCCCCTTTCAATTAATCCCCTGGTGAAACCCTATGGAGCGCTTCCTGCGGGATAGTGCCGAATTTAGCTCAGACAACGTTCTGAACTGGATAGCCGGGATTTCGCACTTCCACAGGGTACAGGGGTCAAAAGGCCTTGTCGAGGCCGCCGAATACGTTCTCGAAGAGCTGTCCCGCATGGGTCTTGAGGCAAAGCTTCTCAAGGATAAATACGACGGCAAACGCTGGCATCTAACGCTTCCGTCTCCAATAGCATGGGAAGTTATTGATGGGCGTCTTGAAGTTCCTGGAAGAACACTCACAACAGCGGAAAGTCCGCTCCTCGTGATGGCCCACTCCCCTTCTGGGGAGGTCGATGGGGAGGTACTTCCGATTCTGAGGCAAGAAGACTGGGAAAGGGCAGAGGGGAAGGTTGTCCTCGTCGGGAAAGACTGGAGAGATGCCTATAGGAGGGCTAACGAGGTCGGAGCTTCGGGCTTCATAGCGTACAGGGAGGGAACTGGTGAGTTCTACCCGTACATAGGCCTATTCCTTACTAAAGACGATCTCGAATGGGCGCAAATTCCGGCCTTTGCCGTCCCGGAGGCTGTTGCTAAAGACCTGATTAGGAGGGCGCTTTCGGGAGGCGTTGAAGTTAATGGCACGGCCGAGACGGAGATAAAAAGTTCGGAGACTCTCCCGATGGTCTACGCCGAAGTTGGCGAACCTCCGTATCTGCTCTTCACGGCGCACATATGCCATCCAAAGCCGGGGGCAAACGACAACGCCAGCGGTAGTGCGATGCTCCTTGAGCTGGCTAGGGTTCTATCAAAGAGGAAAAACGGCAGGTTTGGCTACGCCTTCCTCTGGATTCCTGAGTACCACGGGAGCCAGGCGTTCATTGAAAGGGCGGGTGTTGAAGAGTACTACGCAGGCATAAACCTCGACATGGTCGCGGGTAGTCCCGACCGCTCAGAATCAACGCTGATGTTCGTGAGGACACCGTTCTCACGCTTCTCGGTGGTTTCTGGAGCGCTGGAGGTCGCCCTTGAGCTGAGCAACTCGAGAGGCAAGAGCTTCTCGGGAAGCAGACTTCCAGTGATGCCCTTCAGGGCATACCCGTACGAGATGGGGAGCGACCACGACATCTTCAACTTCTTCGGAGTGCCATCGGTTATGCCAATAACGTGGCCGGACAGGTTCTACCACTCAAGCGGCGATACCGTGGACAAGGTGAGCAGGGAAACGGTGAGTATAATCGGGAGGGCCGTTCTTTCGGCGGCTCTTTTCCTTTCAGAGGGGGAAAAGAGCAGGATTGAGCAGTTTACAAGGGGCTACGCTAGAAAAGTTCTTGGGGAAATCGGAATGCGCCTTGAACCTAAGGAGAGCGAGAAGCTCGTAAAGGCCGGCCTCGCTAGAGATGCGGAGTTCCTTGGGCTGGAGCTTAACTTGGACGTAGAGACCAAGGCAAAACCCTGGCTGGAGTGGAAAGAGAGGGGATTGATATCCAAGCGCTTAATCAGGAGCAGAGCACCCGGTCTGGCTGAGGACTTCAAGAAGCTGACCGAGGAAAGGGCAACGGTGACGCACCTCCACGAGCTTATAATGCTCGGTGAACTCCTCTCAGAGGGGAATGCCTATCGGGCTATCGAAGAAGAATATGGAAGCATTGAGAGGGAGAAACTGAAGAGGCTGGTCGAAATACTCGAAGAAATGGGCGTTGTTGCCCTCAGTTCTTAGCCTCCCTAAGCTCCATTTCTATTTCGTTTATTTTTTCGAGGATGTTCCGCTTTATCCTCGCGAGAAGCTCATGGGGGGAGACGGCGGTATAGGTGTACCCGAGCCATCCCTGCTGTATAAGCTCTCTCCGGAGCATCCCCTTCTTGTAAAGACTTAACACGTGCTCCCTAACAGAGCGCTCGCTTATCCCGAGTTCGTTGACTATCTCGGTTACTCTCATCGGGCGCTTTTTCTCCAGGAGGAGCCTGTATATCCTGAGCTCGGTTTTCTTTACTCCCAGCGACTTAAGCAGTGCTTCGAGCCTTTCGTAGACGTCGCCCATCACACTTCACCCAACCTGATCTCTCACACCTATGAAGAGGTATCTTCATACCCCTTAATAAACCTTTACCTTTCCAACGTAAACGCCTTCGGGAAGGAATATCTCGACCTCGGAAACATCTTTGAGGAACGGGACTAACTTCAGGCCTTCCCGTATGTCAAAACCCTCTATGTACGGGTTGATGGTCGGCAGGACGAGGAATTTTCCAGCTCTGACAAAGACTTTGACCTTTTTCGCAACTCCCCCGCTCTTGAAGGTGTATGCGGGATGAGCGTGACCGAGGAAGACCTCCTGGAACTCTCCTTTCGGCAATTTTGTATGGCCGTGGAGGAAGAGTTTTTGGTCGAGAATAAAGTTCTCAACAACGGAAACGTTTTCGAACTTTCTGGCTATCTCCTCGATTCTGCCGTCGTGGTTGCCTTTGGTGATGACGATTTCAATGTCCTTTATTGGGGAGAAAAACCGCAGAAGCATCTCTTTAAGTCTGAAGCTTAGGCCCAGGGGTTCTTTAAGATCTCCCAGGATTATGAGGACGTCAGGGTCACTCTCCAGCACGAACTGGGCCAGAACCTCTTCAAAACCAGTCCTGATGCGGAGTCCCCTCGAAAGCTCGAAGCCGATGTGGGGGTCAGCAAAAACGAGGGCCTTCCCGCGGGAGGCCTCAAGCTCAAGGGAAAGAAGTTGAAGTTCGGAAAAAAGAGACATAGAACCACCGGAGCGTCAGATAAGTCCGCGCTCCTTTCTGCGCTGCCTCTTGAGCCTCCTAATCCTCTTCTTGATCCACTTCCACCTCATCCTTCCCTTCTTCTTCCACTTCCTCGGGCGCCTCTTCATGATCGTCACCTCCTTTTCCTGAGCCGACCTCTGGTGGAGAGTTTTTAAGGTTTTCCTTTTTAGCCTGCGGGAGTTTGCATACCTAGAAGAGCTGTTAGGTGGTCTCTTTTGAGACATAGGTGCGTTTTAGTGGCCGTTTTCGTCGGGTATGCTGACAGCGTTTTTACAAGTATTATTGATGTTTATGGAGTTTAAATTCCCTGAAAAGCTTGATGCGTTGTGAAAACTAACGCATTATCTTTGAAAATACTTAAAGGATGAGAAAGGACGATTTTAATGCCTAAAAAGTCTGTAATATTTTAAAAGCCCGAACCCATCAGGTTTATCAACCTTGGGACGTTATAGTGAGTTAGGTGATACTATGAAGGTCGCCTACGTTCAGATGGAGCCGGTTTTTCTTGATCCCGAGGCCAACTACTCCAAGGCGGAGAAGCTGATACGGGAAGCCGCTGATCAGGGCGCCAAGCTCGTGGTTCTGCCAGAGCTGTTTGACACAGGCTACAACTTCAGGAGCAGGGAAGAAGTCGAAGAGGTAGCGGGCCAGATACCCGACGGCCCGACGACTGAGTTTCTGGTTGAACTCGCGAAAGAGCTTGAGGTCTTCATAGTGGCAGGAACGGCCGAGAAGGACGAGAAGGGCAACCTATACAACTCCGCCGTGCTTGTCGGCCCGGTTGGTTGGGGCTACATAGGGAAGTACCGGAAGATACATCTCTTCAACAGGGAGAAGCTCTTCTTCAGGCCCGGAAACCTCGGCTTCCACGTCTTCAACATCGGAATAGCGAAGGTCGGCGTTATGATATGCTTCGACTGGTTCTTCCCCGAGAGCGCGAGAACGCTCGCCCTCAAAGGTGCTGACGTCATAGCACACCCGAGCAACCTCGTGATGCCCTACGCCCCGAGGGCCATGCCGATAAGGGCCCTTGAGAACAGGGTCTACACGATAACGGCCAACAGGATTGGGGAGGAGTTCGGGCTGAGGTTCATAGGAAAGAGCACAATAGCCTCGCCGAGGGCGGAAGTCCTTGCAATGGGAAGTGAGGATAAAGAGGAAGTCGGGGTGGTCGAGATAGACCTATCGCTGGCGAGGGACAAGAGGATAAACGAAATGAACGACATCTTCAAGGACAGGAGACCGCAGTACTACACATTGTAATCCTCAAGAATTTTCTCCGCTATTTCCTTTCTCGGCTCTCTGAAGAGCAGGATGTCCCCAACTTTTTTCTCGTGTTCCTCCTGAGTGATCAATTCAGCTTTCTTGAAGAAAACACTGCCGATGGCGAGCTGAGTGGCCAAGTCCCAGTAATGGAAGTCAACGTCGCTTATCTTTTTGAATCCAGGAAGGATGTAGTAGCCCCTCTTAAAAGTCCCCCTCACGAAGTCGTAGCCCTCGTGCATCGAGGCTATGGTGTAGTTCTCCCTCCGCCCTTCGATGAGGAACTTCTTGTATCCGGCGCGGTAGAGAATCCAGTAGACTCTGTCCATATCCTCTATGATGAAAACGCCCTCACCACTCAGGATGGATGCAACGTTCGCGAAGAGCCTCACGGCATCAAAGGGATCGAAGTGCGGCATCGTGTAGCCCCAGAGGACTGCAACGTCGTGCTCGCCCACGAGCTTCGCTACCTCTCTCGCATCACCCTGGACGAGATTGAGTTCGGGGTTTATATCAGCGATTTTGAGCCACTCCTTAGCGAGCTCAAGGTCGTCTTTCCTGGCGTCGAGGACCGTTAGGAGCTTTGCACCTGTTGCTTTTGCAAGGGCAACGCCTGCCACTCCAGTTCCAGCGCAGATGTCCAGGACTCTGCCTCCCTTTGGGAGTTTATCAGAGATTGACTCAAAAAACTCCCTTATTCTCTCAAACCTCTCCTGTGCCCTCTCGTCCGCTGGGTTCATCCGCCAGTTTAGGTACCGATAGAGCTCCTCGAGAGACATATTATCACCACATAAGAGAGTGGGTGAAATAATTTAAGCCTGTCGAAAGGTTTAAATATGTTGTCAACTTACTAAGGTTGACAAAACGCACAACGGTGGAGGGATTGGTGTGCCGCTGAGGATTGCCGATCATCCAGCTTTGCTCGTTCCTTTTCTGATTCTCCTCACATCTTTTGTTATCCCGGGAAAGCTGAGTCTGCTTGCGATGGGCATCGCTTTCATGCTTGTCCTTTACATCAGTTTCACGAGTGATGCTAAGGTCGAAAACGGGAGGGTAGTCTTCTACCTTGGAAGACCAGTCCCCCTAGCAGTGAGCGAGGTTTCTCTATCTGAGATTGTCGAGATTATCGATGTCCCCTCCGTGGAGGGGGTTAGGTTGCTCAATTATCTTGAGAGGCCGTGGGTTATCGTAGGTGTAGCACTGGTGGGTTTCTTAATAGGTGGCCTCGTTCTTGTGAAAGGTAATGCCTACGGTCTGCTTTGGGTTTACATAGCCGGGATTTTTCTTCTCGATTATGTGTTTAAGCCCTCGGAGAGTAGAAAGCAGGTGACCTCAGTCCTTGCTCTTAGCACCCTAACTGGAATTGCATTTCTGCTCCTTAGAGAATGGGGGTTTGCCATGTCTGTTTTTCTTTATGGTGTGCTTTTCGCTCTTATGGTGAACGATAACTACACAAAGGAGGCTCTGATAATTAGAACGGAACGCGGGAGGATTGTTCTGCTTGGAAGCCCCGACTCAAAGGGCCGTTTTCTAGAGAGATTAAAAGGGACCAGGGGAGGGAATTAAATGTTCAAGCTCCCTGAGGGAATGGAGAGGGTCTGGCTAATGAGGGCCAGGGGCATGCGTGAGGTGGATATAGCAGAAACTCTAGGAATCTCAAGGCAGGCTGTAAATAAGGCCCTCAAGGATGCCAGGGTGAAGCTCTTCGAGGCATTCTTTTCCATAGCCGAGACGTTCTCGTGGGACGTGGTGAGGGTCAACGCGGAGAAGGGGTTCGCAGTCTTCTCTGGAAAAGTCCTCGGGAAGAGAGTGAGAGTTTACGCCTTCTACCTGCCTGGAAAGGGGATTAAGGCCTTTTTCGGAGAGGACATTCCTGACTACATCCTCCAGCACGCTGTTGAGGTTGGAATAATCGAAAAGCCTGAAAAAGAGGGGCTGATAAAGGCGCTTGAGAGCTAATAATACCCCTCCTCGTAGGCGGAGGTCAGCATGACGTAGGCTATGTAGAAAATAACCAGCAGGAAAATCGGGAATAGCAGTATCCCGAGGAGATCATTCTCAAAGCCTATCCATGCAAGAAAGGCTTCAAACGTCAAGAGCGCGGAGACCAGCGTGATGGCCTTTGCGAAGCCTCGTGCCATTATCCCCGAGAACTTCGGGGCGAGCTGGAAGACGAGCGGCCTGGAGGCGAGGAGCGTTAGAGCTATGAAGAGGGTCATCACTGAGCCGAAGACAATTGCCATGTCCCTCGGGAGCTTTGGAGACATGAGAACGAGAATAAAAGCAAAGACCAGCTGTGCAGCTAAGTACTTTCCGAGCTTGGGCGGCTCTATGCTTTTCGTGGGCTTCTCCGGCGCTTCCCTGGAGATGTCCTCAAGCTCGTACTCGCGCCTGGCCACGACGTAGCCAATGATCAGCAAAACACTGACTCCCCCTATGAGGAGAACGAACATGCCGTATAGCGGCAGGAAGAGGGATGAGAGCATAAATAACAGTCCAAGGGCAATTAGACCGATTCCGGTTATCCTGTTCGCCCTTTCCCTCGCCCGCTCGCTGAGGTAGGTGTAGCCGATTCTGAACCCTATCCCAGGTTCGCCCTTGGAGGTTGCGGTAAGTATGCCGACTATCACGAAGGCCAGTCCGAGGAAAACACCGTAGAGAACTCTAAGGATGAAGTACGGGTTCAAGTTTCCTCACCCCTCGCCCAAAAGAGTCGGAAAATCATGCCGATGGTAACTATCAGAAAAGTCCAGACGGAATAACCTATCCAGCTCGACGGAACTTGGCCGGCGTTGTAGAGGAGCACCAAGCTATCAATAATGACGATTCCAATGGCCATAATGGTCGTAAACTCCGCGAAGGCTTTCCAGCCCCTTCTGCTGAACCTGAGGAGCGGTGCGAAGGCGGGCTCTCTGAGGAAGTAGGTCATGACGAGGAAGAGCGGGTAAACCACAAGCGGGAACAGTAGGGTGCCCAGGGTCTTTGAGGCAAAGTTATCCGGTTCTCCAGAGGCGTTGAAGTGGATAGCGACCCTCTCGGGGAGTTTATCCCAGAGGATAGCCGCGAGGATGATATAAGCAATCAGCCCGAGGAGCTGAATCACCAGATATGGTCTAACGTTGACCTCTATCTTTTCAGACGGCTTTTCTGGGGCTTCTATTGACAGCTCTTCCTCTTCGTAGGCCTTTTTGGCTACTCTGAAACCCGCCACCGTGAGGAAGACGACCCCGGCGAGCATTATGAGTATGAAGGTGAGAATTCCCAGGCCCGCCAGCGCAAGCCCAAGGAGTAGAACTGAGAAGACCATCATGAAGAGCCCCGCAAAGGTGTTGGTTTCCCTCCAGGCCCTATCGGACATGTAGGTGTAGCCGATCCTGAAGCCGATGAAATAGTTCCTCCTGTTCCTGAGGGCGAAGGTCAGCAAGCCAGCGGCCAATAGGGTGAGTGAGATGAAGACTTCGAAGACCAGCTCGCTCATTAGAGACCCTCCAGCTTCTCAAGAACAGATTCGATGACTCTTATCTCCTCACGCAACTGGGCGAGAACACTCCTCCCCATCTCGGTGATTGAGTAGTACTTCCTAGGTCTTCCACCGGCCTCAGCCCAGCTGTCCTGGAGGAGGCCGAGCTTCTTGAGGCTCTTCAGAAGGTCGTATAGGGCCCCCTCGCTGGGGACGAGCTTTCCGCCGCTCAGCTCCTCAAGCCTCTTCCGTATCGCGTAGCCGTGTAGCTCTCCTTCCCTTTCGAGGATAGAGAGGACTAAAAAGGAGTAAAGGCCTGAGCGGAGCTCCTTCCTGAGCTTCCTGAGCGCCTTTTCCTCGCTCTTTCCAAGCAAAGCCTCTCACCAGATTACCTTTTCCTCCTCGGGCTCTTCGATCCTGGCTGGTGGCAGTGTGTAGGCTATTAAAGCTATTGCGATAACGGCGAAGATAACTTCCAGCCCAATCGTGAACTTCATCGCCAGTACTTTGTTCTCTAGGAAAAGGAACTGGGCATAGGCGGCAATCGTATCAACGAAGCCGTGCAGAATTGCCATCATGAGAAAGCCCTTCTTCCCGAAGCCGTTCCTGGCCGCGTAAGCTAGATAAACCGTTGTCCCTACGTGGAAGAGGACTGCGAAGTAGCGCTCCACCATTGAGAGGAGGGCCTGAAGAGCAGGAACGTCGAGCTTTCCTCCGGCAGCCGCTACCGCGATAATTGGTGTAATCACTATGAGGAGGACTTCCATTATGCCAAAGCCGAGGCCGACGAACAGCGCAGTGTTTGGGCTCTTGTCCTTGACGAGGAAGTACTTGACGCCCTCCTGAACGAAACCTGCGACGAGCCCCAGCCAGAGGGCAACTCCGAGTGTAAAGACAGTTCCTCTGGCGATAACGTCGGCGTTGCTCCTTATGCCTATCCCAATGAGAGGGAGCTGCTGAATCGGGTTCTGGACGACCATCGCCAGTATGAAGGCCACCGCACCGAGGATCAGCTCGGCCCACTTCTGCTTCTTGAAGCCGAGGAAGTAAACCGTAGCCCATGCCAGAAGCCCGCCGAGGAGCGGGAACGGCGGGAGGTACATGTTCACTCCTCCTTCTCAACAACTACTGCAGTCCCGTAGGCGTAGACCTCTGCCACGCTCGAACCAACGTTTGATGTTGCGAAGCGGACGTTAACTACGGCGTTGGCGCCGAGCTCCTTGGCGTGGAGCGCCATCCTCCTTAAAGCTTCTTCCCTCGCCTCTGCCATCATCTGGGTGTACTCCTTGACTTCGCCACCCTTGATGTTCCTCAGGACGGCCATTATGTCCCTGCCTATGTGTGTGGCCTTCACTATTCCTCCCCTCGCTATCCCCTTGACTTCGACGATGCGGTAGCCGGGAATCGTTTCGGTCGTTACGACCATAATTCCTTCAACGGTCTCCATACTCATCACCCCGATGCATCGAACTTCGAGGTATTATTGGGTGGAGGAGTATAAAAGCTTTATGCGGGAACGAAGAGGAAAAAGGAAGGAATCAGGCCTCGTCGTAATAGAGGGTGTAAGTCATCGGGTCGTCGTAAACTTCTTGCGGGGCGACCGAGTAGAAGTACTTCCAGCTCCATCCGCCGTCGTTCTCGTCGAGGTTTATCTGGTAGTTGCTGGCGACGAGGTAGGCCGCCCAGACGAGCTGGGAGCAGTAGTACTTGTCGTCGTAGACCTCCGGCTTGCCGATGTAGTTGTAGTTGTAGGGCTTGCCGAGCTGCTGGTAGGCGAACTCAACTGCCTTCTGCCTGACGTCGTCGGTTGTCTTGACGCGCTGGAGGGCGACGATGTCGTACCTGCTGAGGAACTCCCTTAGCGGGCTGATGATGATGCCCTTGCCTATTTTGGCCTCTATAACCATCCAGTCGTCAATGGTGTCGTTGTACCAGGCGACTATCGCAACGTGCACCCAGAAGCCTGGAATTATGGCGTTGAAGAGGTCTGGGCTGTGGCCGTAGACGAGGTCGCCCGGTCTGATGTCGGTCGGGTAGGGGTGCTGGTAGGTTCTGGTGTCCCAGATGTAGTTCAGAAGGTCGCCGGCGCTGGCGCTTGGAAGGGTAGCTCCCAGAAGGAGGAGCACCAGGGCTGCTATTCCAACCTTTCTCATTTTATCACCTCCTTATTGGGTAGAACAATGAGGGCAGGGGGAGTTAATAAGTTTTACTTTATGCTGTTAGTTTCGGGATCGTACCTTGGGTTTTTGTACTGTCCCGTAGCAAATTATGGCACGTAGCTTTTAGTTTTGGAACATTATGGTGCAATAATAGGGAAACTATGAATACCTCATGTCCGGGTACTGTGGAACTGAATAGTGGAGATTTAAAAAAGGCTCTTTCGAAACTCTAACGGGTGAGTTCAATGCATGAGATTCCATTCGGCGAGGTACTCGAAAAGCTCCGCGGGCTTAACGCTCACAGGGTTCTCATCCAGACTCCAGAGGGCCTCAAGAGGGAGGCTCAGGAGTTAGCTGACTTCCTTGAGGAGAACGGAATTGAGGCGATAATAAGCGGAGACATCAACTACGGTGCCTGTGATCCGGCCGACAGTGAGGCAAAGAGGCTCGGGTGCGACGCGCTGATTCATCTCGGACACTCCTATATGCAGCTCCACCTCGAGGTTCCTACTATCTTCGTGCCTGCCTTCGCGAAAGTTGACGTAGTCCCAGCCCTTGAGAAGAACCTCGAAGAAATCAGGAAGCTCGGGAGAAGGATAGCCCTCGTCACGACGGCCCAGCACATCCACGGGCTTGAAAGGGCGAAGGAGTTTCTGGAAAAGAACGGCTTTAAGGTGCTGATCGGAAAGGGCGACTCAAGGGTGAGCTGGCCGGGGCAGGTTTTAGGATGCAACTTCAGCGCTGCCAAGGTTGACGCCGATGGAGTTCTCTTTATAGGCGCGGGCTACTTCCACCCGATTGGCGTTGCGATGGCCGTTAAGAAGCCAACGCTCGCGATCAACCCCTACTCGGGCGATGCCATCTGGATGGACACGGAAGCGGAGAGGCTCGTAAGGAAGCGCTGGGCGCAGATAGCCAAGGCGATGGATGCGCAGAGGTTCGGCGTGATAACGAGCACGAAAAAGGGTCAGCTCCGCCTAGCAGAGGCAAAGAGGGTTGTTAAACTCCTCCGTGAGCACGGAAAGTACGCGAGGCTTTTGACGATGAACCACATAAGCTATCAGGCTTTAGAGGGCTTCGACTTCGATGCCTACGTCGTCGTTGCCTGCCCGAGGGTTCCAATAGACGACTACGAGAACTGGAGGAAGCCCGTGCTTACTCCGAGGGAGGTTGAAATTCTCCTCGGGCTGAGAGAAGACTACGAGTTCGACGAGATTCTCGGGGCGGAGAGAAGGGAAGACGAGCCTATTGGTATAAGCTTGCGCCACTGATTCAACACCCTGCTTGAATTTTTAAAATTTTTCATGTTTTATGTTCGAATGACGAAATCCTAATAAGGTTTGGCGTAGAAAATAATCGGGCGGTGCACGGTGTCTGCTAATTCAAAGCTTCTTGAAGGTTACCTAAAGTCTAGAAAAATCAAAAAAGCTTCGGAGCTTGTTCTCAGCAACGAAGAAGCCCTCACACTGCTTCTGTCTTTTCTTCACAGCAAAGACTCAAAGATGAAGCTGGCGGCGGTTATGACCCTTGAAGAGGCCTTGAAGCGAATGCCCGACATAATGCGCCTCAGAATCCTAAAGAGAACCCTTGACGACTTGATAGCGCTGGCTCTGGAGAACGACGATAGAGTTTCAATCTACGCTTTCAGGGCAATAAAAGCCCTCATTACTGGACTCCCCCTTGACCCTGAGAGCTTTGTGAAGCTCGGTCATGCGATCAAAGACCTCGTAAAGGCGCGCAGGAACGAGGTTGTCCTCCTCGAAATCCCGCCGATCCTGGAGAGTGTCCGGATAACTTCCTCGGACCCGAGGGTTCACGACATCATCTCCCGTCTCCTCCACTCCAAGAACCCCCGTCTCAAGGCCATGGGGCTCAGGCTCCTTTTAAACACGAGCGCTTACACGGGAGACCCTGCCCTTTTAAAGACCGTTTTTTCCGAGGTTCGGGACATGCTTACTGTCGAAGATATCCCCCTGATAGACTTCGCTTTGACCCTGCTTCTTGATGTGGCTCACTATCCCCTGCGTGAGGAGATTATCGATGACGTTGCTGGTGTTCTGACCCTCGTGAAGAACCTTGCACTGAAAGGCAAACCTGGTGTAAGCGACAAGGCGCGGCTCGTGGCGGAGAAGCTTGAGGATGCAATATACAGATACTACAAAAACCGGCCCGAGGAGGCAAAACAGAAAATCCAGGAGCTTCTGATAAACGAACGCTTTTACGAGGCCATTGACCTTGCTCTGGCGGTGGGTGATACTTACGTACTCAACTGGCTGGCGGAGGAGCTTGAAAAGATGGAGAAGGAGCGGTTGAGGATAAACGAGAGAGTATTGCCCGGGCCAAAATACCTTTCTCCGCCACCCGAGGCCAAGGCCCAGAAGTCCCTGAAAGTCCCGCACATATCCCAGTTCGGCAGGAAGAAAACGGGAAGAGAAAAACTGACAAAGCACGTAGAAAAATCGGGACAAACCCCCAAGATGTCAGACGAAGAGACTAAAAAGGAGCTGGAAAAGGCCATAACATCTGGAAAAACTTCCGAACTTATTGAGCTGGCCCTGAAAAAGCCAGAAGTTATCTTTGGGCTGGAGAGAAAGCTTGAGGAAGGCGACAAGTTCGAGAAGATGGACGCCCTATGGGCGCTTTCAAAGCTGGCCGAGAAGCTCGACGAAACGAAGGCCTTCATCCTAAAACCTGCGGTCGAGCCATTGATGAAGGTAGCCTCCTCTAAAAACAGGTGGATGCGCCTCAGGACTGCCAGGACGCTGGCCACAATTGCCCCAAAGGCTCCCTACGGCGACGAAATAGTGGGCCAGTTCCTTGAGTGGTACCTATCGGGGGACGAAGAAAAGGTTGTGCCATCGCTTGAGTTCTTCAGCTACTACTTCTTGAAAACCTGGGACGAGAAGACTGCAAGGGTGGTCTTGGCCCGCCTTTTGGAATACCTTGAAAATGACGGGATGCGCTTCGATGCCCTTCTCACGCTTGACGCGCTGGTTGGGTCCGCACCTGTGGAGAAGGTCTCCCTGTTTGGGCCGTTCGTGGAGAAGCTGAAGGAAATCAAAAAGACCGCCTCGCCCGACGAGCAGAAGCTCGCGATAAGAATTCTGGAGAACATAGCTTCGAAGTCCAAGGCACTGGTTACCCACTGAGCTTCTTTATTACCTCGATAGCGCTCTCCTTGTCTTTGACTTTTATTCCGAGACCCTTCTCGTCGGCCAGCTTCTGGAGCATCGCCTTAGTCGGGAACTCTCCGAGGAAGGTGGTGAGGGCATAATAGACTTCCTCGGGGTTTTTGCCCTCTTTTATGTTCGATATGGCCCTCTCTATGCTCTCAAGCATCACGGAGAGGAAGGAGTGCTTCTCCTTAAGTATGCGGATGAGCTCACTCCCCATCCTCAACACCAGCGAACTTCTTCAGGAGGGCAATCACGGTCTCCTTGTCCCTTTTATCCGGCTTGAGGTGGAGCTCCATCAGCAGGTTGTAGAAGAACATTGACGCTCCGAACTCGCCGAACAGCTCCTCCACGGCTCTGTAGAACTTTGCGGGGTCTTCACCGGCTATCTCAAGGGTTGCGTTGTATTTGGCCCTGAGGTAGGCCTCAAGGGTCGGTAGGAAGTGGGGGCCGAACTGGCTGAGGAGATCCTTGGCAGTCACAACTATTAGGGCGCGGTTGAGCTCGGCCTTCATTTCACTCAATCCTTATCCCCCCCTCGCCGATGGTGAAGTCCTTCAGCGTTGGGTCGTTCCTTGAGCGCCTCGCCTTGAGCACGAGGATGTGCCTCTTTAGGGACTCCCCGACTCTCTCAGGCACGTCGTAGGTCAGGAATATGAGGTTGTCCACGAGGGTGCTGAAGCCCGTGGTTGCGAGCTTGTAGGTACTCCCCGTGATGTATGTCAGTACGAAGGTTACCCCCTTCTCCTTCGTTAGGAGCTGGAGGTAGCGGACGGCCTTTATGAACTCCTTCTCGTCCATGTGGCTCTCCATGGCTGATAGGGAGTCTATCACGAGGACGTCAAAGCCCTCCTTTTCAATGAGGTCCTTTATCAGGGCATAGTACTCGACGGGAGTCCTTCCCTCCGGAACCATCGAGACTATCCTGAAGTTCTCCTCAAGGCCGAGCTTTTCCAGAGTGTCCCTTAGAGCCGCGAGGCTCTCCTCGTAGGCTATGTAAAGAACCTTTTTTCCGGATTTTGATAGGTTAGACGCGAGGTTAAGGGCCAGTATCGTCTTTCCTGACCCCGTTGGGCCAGCTATCAGGGTTATGCTGCCCTCATAAAGGCCACCGCCAAGGAGTTCGTCCAGACCGAGAATTCCGGTCTTGAGCCTGGACTTTGGAGCTTCGCTCTCAGTGAACTCAAGCTCGGGAATGGCGAGGACTTCGAGGCCTCTATCGGTTATCACGTACTCGTAGGCGGCGCGCTTGAGCGGCCTGCCGCGCATCTTGGGTATCGTGAGGTACCTCCTTATCACCTCGCCCATCCTCTCCAGCTCGAGAACGATGACGCCGTCCACGACGAACTCCTCAAGACCAAATCCAACCCTCTTCTCTCCGTAGGGTATTTCGTCTATGAGGATGGCCAGCGCGTCGAAGGCGTTGACCAAGCGCCCTATGATGGAGTGGAGGAAAGAGCGCAGGTACTCTTCACCAAACATCTGGCCAAACACGGTAACGGAGTCAAAAACTATTATATCTGGCTTGAACTCGACGATATCGTCGATGAGGAATGCAATCATACCCTCAAGCTCGTCTTTGGGGACTGTCAGCATGTCGTAGAACCTGAAGAGGTTGACCCCCTCCATCTTCGACAGGTCGATCCCGCTCTGGAGCGCGTTCCTGTAGAACTGCTTCTTAGTCTCCGCAAAGGAGACGTAAACCCCCTTTAACCCCCTCCTCATGTTGTTGTAGAGAACGTGGATTGCGAGATGTGTCTTGCCGCTTCCAGGGTTCCCCGCAAGAAGAATCGTTGAACCCCTCGAGAACCCGCCGTTCAGGGCCTTATCAAGACTGGGTATTCCGGTTGGTATCAGTTCCATTGCTGTCCTCCCCCGTACTATGATGTTGCGCTAAAAATATAAATACCTTTCCTCAAACAATGGCTGGGATGGAAGCGAAAATAAGGAAAAAACATCTTGCAATGCTCCTTTCCAGGCTTAGGGGCTTTGAGAGTCCCAAACCAGAACTGGAGCAGTACAGGACTCCCGGTGATGTGGCCGCGGAGCTTTTGTGGTTAGCCCACTCCCTCGGCGAAGTTGAGGGGAAGGTCATCGCGGATCTGGGTGCTGGTACCGGTGTTTTGGGCATCGGTGCAGTCCTGCTGGGCGCTGAAAATGTCTATGCCGTCGAGAGGGACAAAGAAGCGCTTGAAATCGCCCGTGAGAACGCACGCTCACTCGGCGTCGAAGACAAAATCGAGTTCGTAAACGCGGACGTTTCGGAGTTCTCGGTAAATGTTGATACAGTCATAATGAACCCTCCCTTTGGAAGCCAGGTAAAGCACGCCGACAGGCCTTTCCTCATCAAGGCCTTTGAGGTGAGCGACGTTGTTTACTCGATTCACCTTGCAAAGCCCGAGGTGAGGGCATTTATAGAGGCCTTCGTCAGGGACAACGGGTTCGTCATAACCCACCGATTGACACTGCCCTTCGAAATCCCGGCCCAGTTCCACTTCCACAGGAAGAGGCTTGAGAGGATACTGGTTGATGTTTACAGGTTTGAGCGGAAAATCGAAAAAGCTATATTGTAATCTTCCACAACTTGGTGTAGTGTACAGGGGGAACGTGTATGGTCCACGATGAGATCATCAAGACCCTTGAATCATGGGATGCTAAAAGCCTGATCTCCATGGCTCAGGCGGACGAGGATATACTGACCACTTTAATTCACCTGCTCGATGAGGAGCGCTTCCAGCTCAGAGTTCTGGCTATCTTGGAAGAACTGCTGTCCCTTCGAACGAACAGGGAGATATACAAGGAGCTCTTTCCGCGTCTTCTCATCCTGCTTACGAAAGACAGGAAGACAGCGGTAAAAGCCGCCAGGGTTATGAAGGTGCTCCTCCTCCAAGAGCCCCCCACAAAGGGCGATCTGCGGATCCTTCTGAAGGTCATGCTCGATACTCCCGTTGAACAAAACGACCCCCGCTGGCTGGAGCTTGCTGATGCGGCCGATAAGTTGCCTCCCGCGGATTATCGGGACGTTGAAAACCTTGTGTTAGAGCTTATGAAAAGTGATAACCCCGGCTTGAAGCTCGTTGGGCTTAAATTTGCAAAATCCATACCCGGAATCCGTGCCGAGGATGTCGTAAGAGAGGTATCGTATCTCCTGAATTCTAATAATCCCGTGATATTTGATAAGGCGCTTGACCTGGTGCTCGAAATCCTCACGTCTCCAATACCCCTCCGCATGGAGGATGTGATAAGATACCTGTACTCTCCCCTAAAGGCCCTCACGGAGTCCGCCCCCGACGCCATAATAACGTCAAAGGCCAGGGAGGTTTTCAGCGCGCTCGTAAAAAGCGCCCAGAGGTACTATGCCCTCAGGCCGACCGAGGCCAGGGAGTCAGCAAGGCGGCTGAGAAGGGAAGGCCTTGAGTACGAGGCGGTGTTCATCGAGGAGTTATCTGGACAGCCCCACTCCCCCGTTCCGTATGGAGAGAAGACGCTCAAAATGCTGACAGAAGACCGCTCCGACCTCCCCGACTTCCTGAAGGGTTGAGCTTTTAAACCGAACTCGGAACTTTTTACAGGTGGTTCTGTGCCAAAGCTCAAGCTCAGCGACAGACAGCTCTATGCCCTCATAGAGGCCCTCAAGCTCGGCGAAGAAGTTAAGCCCAGCCAGCAGGCGAAGAGGAGGGCCTTCTCAAAGTACAGAATCGAAGGCTGGGAAAACTCGAAGCTGACTGGAATATTCTACTCAATCCAGAGGCGTCTCGGTTTGATAGACGAGGTTATAGAAGAGCTTGTAGGAGTTTCTCCGCTCATCCTCGACCCCTGGCTGAGGGCCGCTTTAAGGGTGGCCGTTGAAGTGGGGGTCTTCCGCGAGCCGAGCGAGAGGACCCTCCAGCACCTCAAGGGGGTCGCCCAGTTTCTCTCGAAGAGAACGCACCCCTACGTCGGCTATTACTACTACGACCTCCTGCCGAGGGTCGTCAACTACGTGCCAAAGCTCGACACCGAGGAGAAGAGGCTCAAGTGGGAGTACCTCTTCCCGGAGTGGTTCATAGCGAGGATGCGCGCCCTTCTCGGTGAAGAGGCCGAAGAACTTCTCAGGGCACTAAACGAGACCCTTCCGACGAGCATAAGGGTGAATCGTCTCAGGACGAGCGTTGAAGAGGTAGAAAACTACCTAAGAAAGAAGGGCGTCCGCTTCGAGAGAAGTGAGAGGGTGAACACTGTAATCAGGATCCTCGACCCCTTCAACCCTGAGTGGCTCTTTAACAAGGGCTATGCCATAGCACAGGAGGAAGCCTCTGCGGTGGCCTCTCTGGTTCTGGCACCAAAGCCGGGGGAGACCGTTGTTGATTTAGCTGCAGCCCCCGGAGGAAAAACGGCCCACATGGCGGAACTGATGGAAAACAGGGGTAAAATCTATGCCTTCGATGTAGATAGCGCCAGAATAAAGCGCATGAAAGAGGTTCTCAAGAGAACCGGCGTTGAAATAGCAGAGGTCATAAAAGCCGATGGGAGAAACGCCCCAGAGCTGCTCGGCGAAGAAATCGCCGATAGGGTTCTCCTCGATGCCCCGTGCACCAGCGACGGCACTATAGCGAAGAACCCCGAGCTGAGATGGCGCCTCAGGGAGAAGAACATCCCCAAGGTGGTTGCCCTTCAGAAGGAGCTCATGGAGAGCGCTTGGAAGCTATTGAAACCCGGAGGAAGGCTGCTCTATTCAACGTGCTCGATGCTTCCCGAGGAGAACGAGGAAGTTGTAAAGTGGTTCCTTGAGCGGCATCCTGGGGCCGAGCTTGTGCCCTTAAACGGACCATACGACCCGGGATTCCTCAAGGGAACCATGAGGGCCTGGCCCCACAGGCACAAGACTATAGGCTTCTTCTACGCACTGATAGAAAAAAGGAGATCCGAATCTCGTATAGTACGGGCTTGTTAAATACCGAGCCTCTGAAGGAACTCTATCCCTTCATCCCTTTCCCCTGCAAAGGCCACTTCCCCGCCAACGAGCACCACGGTCCTGTCAATGATGTTATAGATCGGCCTCCACAGATGGGAAAGTATTATCATGTTCGTGCCATTCGCGGCTCTCTGTTTGATGATCCTTGCAACCTCGGATATTCCACTAACGTCAAGGCCCGAAAATGGCTCGTCAAGGATTAGAAGCTCGTTCTCCCCCAATAAAGCTAAAAGAATGCTCAGGCGTTTTTTCATTCCGCTGGAGTATTCTGCAACGGGTCTGTTTAGGGCCGCTGTATAGGGGAACAGTCTTTGGATAAGATTTCTGTCTGCTTTAATCTCTTTTAATTCCTCAAGAAACTTGATCAAATCCTTTCCTTTCCGGTATTTTGGAAGAGAGGGAGGGTCTATGCTGATTCCAACTATCCGCTTAATTTCTGGGTTGTTCCAGGGATTCCTTCCAAGCAGGGTCACCCTCCCACTGCTCGGCCTCCAAAAGCCTACCAGCAGTTTTATGAGGCTCGACTTTCCGCTTCCGTTTGGGCCAGCTATGAGGGTTACCCCACTGTCTATCTCCAGATTTATGTTCTTCAGAATTTCGACGTTTCCAATTCTCTTGGAAACATCCTCAAAGCGCCCAATCATCCTTCTCCCTCCAGAAGCCGAGCGACATGAGAAGTACTGCTAGAGAGAGCGTCAGGAAGTGCGCCCGCCAGTTCTGGGTGGGGAAGCCTACGTCGACGGCCCGTATTGTTGCGCTGCCTGAATACGACCCGTTAATGACCACACCATAATAACCTGGGTGAGGCAGGACAACCCTGATAATCTCCCCTGTAATTTTGCCCTCCTTTAGGGTTTTATTCTCATCAAGGTCGATTATTGTGTAGCTCCCATCACCCTGGCCCATAAAGGACATCTCAACTAACGCAGAAGTGGGGGAGTAGAAACATGATACTTCAGTTGCCTCGAGGGGTAGAACAGGGTACCGGACATCATCGGTATCAGTTGTAAGTTGGAACGCTATGGACACTGCGGTGACCAGAAAAATTACCGCTGGGACGAGTTTCCAGGCGTTCATCTCACGTCCCTCCTGGCGGAAATTTCTATTGCTGTAGGGATGAGAGCTGCTGAAACGACTAGGTATGGCAAGAGCGTTTTCAGCTCGTTTTCTATTGCAATATTTTGGAGTGTCAAAACTGGGTTGAAAATTTTCACGTATGTGAGGACAAAGACAGTGAAAAACGATAACATGCTTGCGATTGGGGCATTTGGAACCAGCACCGAGAAGAGTGCGGACAGACTTACTATATAAAAGAGAACCGAAGCGTAAAAGGCGAGTAAAACGTGAAAATGTGCTGCGACAACCTTGAGGCTATTGGTGGAGGAGAAATGGAGTGAAAAGAGCAAGATGTGTGTGATCAGTATGAGTGCGAGGAAATGCACGTAGACACCTACGATTTTGGAGAGGATTATTGTCCGGATTGACACGGGGAGTGAGTACAGAAAGTAGGAACTGCCGTCGTCCCGTTCTCCCCTTATTGTCAGGGCCGTCAAAAGTGAGACACCAAGGCTCACCGGGACGTACGTGCTCACTGAGAACATAATGAAAAGAGAATTATGAAGCCACGACTGTGGAGTGTTTGATAAAATGAGTGGCACGGCTTTTATTAGGTTCATCTTCATGAAAAAGGCCGAGATTCCAGCGAGGATTACGAGAATGTAGCCCTTTATTGGGTCATTGCTTTCCCATACGACGAGTTTTAGCCCTTTCATAACCAATCACCAAGAAAACTGTTATGGCCAGCACAAACACGGCAATGGCATCGAGGGGTATTTGGACGTTTTCAAGCATTCCAGTTTCAGAATAAAAGGCGTTAGTATCTTCGAGAACCATTCCGAACCCGTATATATCCTTGCTTTTGATTATGGGGTCGTCTGTCCTGTTGAAGTGCTCCCTATCCGAGAAAAGGACTCTCTTGAAACCGAACAGTTCCCAGATCGGTGATACCGGGGTGTATCCCTCAATTAAGACTCCCGAGCCAGGATCGTAGAGCGCAAAGTTGGATGAATTCCCGTAAAAGTTCGTAGTTACCAAGACAACCGGGGGTTTGAAGGCTCCAAATCTCGTGTGGACTGTCGCATTCAGTTCCCTGACTTCGTTTATGAACCACCCGTTCATAATGGTTCTTCCTGCTACATCCAAATCTGTCAGAAACAGCGTGTTCATTCCGAGCCTTTTGCCGTTGTGTAAAACAGAATTGTCCGTAAGGGACACGTTGAAAGTTATAGACCTCGACAAATTTGGGATCGTCGCATTTGAGAACAGGCCCTCAGTGGCTCCGTTATCCCCTGCGTATAGCCAGTAAGTTTGGTTTGTCTCTTCAATTGCTATGAGAACACCATCGGCCCTTTCACATACCTTGACTCTCCCAGCCTGAACATCTGCAACTCTGCAGGGACCACTTTGTGTGAAGTTCAGACTCGAGTACATCTCGATTAATTCCCTGGCCTTTTTGAGGCCCTCCTCAGCATTTAGTGCTCTCTGATAATGCATCGTGAGGTTGTAAACCCTGAGCTGGGCCTTTAGCTCGATTTGGTCTCTGGCAACATCCAGTATCTCCCACCTGAGCACACCATAGGTTCCAAAATAGAGGGTTCCGTTGTGACATTCAATAATCACCGCACGATCTCCCCTGGCTGTGTACTCAAAATAAGTCCCCGGAGTCGCCCAGTATGGTCTTGAGGACACCACTATACTCAGAGTTGAGATGGCGACGAAAACCACGAAAAGAGATAAAACCCCTCTCCTGATATGTAATCCTGCGTGTTTTCGCATATTGCCCACCGCATGCTGTTTCTGCATGCTTACACTAAATTTAATTTAGCCCATATAAAATTTTTTGATATTGGTGTTGATACTGCTGGGTTCAAGAATGGTAATAATAAGTTATTCATGTCATCCAACCTGCCCAACGTTTGGCTTTAAAGGGCAAGAGATCTCAGGACTATTGAGTATAGAAAAATGAGGGAGTTGGGTCAGTCCTTCTCCACCTTCACCCTCAGCTCCTCCGCGAACCAGTTGACCCTCTGCGGGAAGGGTATCTCGATGCCTTCTCTATCCAGAGCCTCTTTTATTTTCTGAACTATCTCCCACCTCACGTCGAACCACTTCTCGCTCGGTGCCCATGCCTTTACAGCTATGTTGACGCTGCTGTCCCCGAGGTTATCAACGAAGACCATCGGCTCTGGCTCAGCCAGAACATAGGGCATCTCATCGAGGGTCTTCTTTATCACCTCTATCGCCCTCCCCGCATCTTCCTTGTAAGCTATGCCGACGGTTATGTCCACTCGCCTCGCTGGATATTTCTGGAGGTTCTTTATGTCGCTGTTGAAGAGCTTCTCGTTTGGAATCCTGACGAGGAGACCGTCCCATGTCCTTATCCTCGTTGAGAGAATCCTTATGTCGTGGACAACGCCCGAATAACCGGCCACTTCAACGGGGTCGCCTATCTTAAGCGGCTTGTCGAAGTACATGAATATGCCCGAGATGAAGTTGGCAACTACCGTCTGGGATGCAAAACCGAGGACGATACCCGTTATCCCCGCCGCCGCCACTATCGTCGAGAGCCTCCCGCTCAGCCCGGCTATGTTAAGGGCTATGAAGAACGCCAGCGTGACGAAGGTATAGTAGTAGAGCTTCGCCTTGAGCTGAACTTCCGGAAGTTTCTGCTTTGAAGAACGCATTATGATGTAGTCTTTTGACTTTTTGGCAAGGACGTAGGAGAAGTAGAACACAAGGAAGGCAGCGAGGATATTGCTCAGGCTGGTGCCAGCCACGGTAATTGAGAGGACCCCAAGAGCGTCGAGAGAGTAAACAAGAGCAACGACCACCACCATGTTGTGAAGCGTTGATGCAGTATCCTCGTTGATTATCCAGACGTATTTTGTGGTTCTGGCAAGACTGAGCAAATACTTCCTGAGAACTTTCGCTATTACAAGGCCCACCACGAGGATTAAAACCGCCTTTACAACGGCGCCTGTGGTTAAGGTGAAGAGAAGCTTTTTCCCCAGAACGCCCTGATTCCAGAGGGAGGTAGTGTTCGCAGCCCCCATGCTACCACCTCATCAGGAAGTTAGGTAGCGAAAGGCCTTTTCCAACTGCGTTCAGGCCCTCTTTTGGCGGCCTTCCCGTGTTGTTTACCTCCGGGCTGTGGTTCTTGAGCGTGACAAGAAGTAAGGGATAGTAGGCTTTTGTGTTCTCGTAGTACATTGAAGTCCCCTTTATTGGGACGACAACCCTCTCAAGTGGCTTCCACTCGGAAGAGGGGTTGGAGACTATGAGCTTCGCCACCCCTATGGATTCTGGTTCCTCGGTGTAGAAGGGACTAACCTGATAGCGGCAGATTACACCGGCCTCTATGGCACCGTAGAGGGCGTACTTCTCCTTCCCGAGAATGAAGTGATCGATTGTTAGATCGCCGATTTTAACGTCAACCTCTATGGGAGCCTCAACGAACCCAGCTACAGCGTCTTTTGGGGGTATTACAAGGGGGTCCCTGAACTTTATCATGAGAAGCTTTACCCCGTAGCCCAAGGCCGGGGCAGGGAGAACTTTCAGTTTTTCTCCGTTGTTCTTTATAATGACCTCAAAATCGTCACGCCTATATCTGACTATCCCCCCCTTATCCTCGAGAAGGTGGATTTTTTTATCGGCTATTTTGATGAACTGAGTCCTGAGTTCGTGCTCTCCAAACATGGAAGAAAATGGGAAGGAAAGGATATAAGCTTTAGCTCGCCGGGGCGAGCTCCACATCCTTCACTGTGATGTGGAAGTACATTGCCCCCTCTGGCATCGCCAATGAAGCTTCGATCTCCACAGGAATTGGAAGCTCTGGAACAACCGCGGTCTTTCCGTTGGCGGTTACATAACCCTGCATGAGGCCGCTCCACTGAATTACATACTCGTCGAATGTCATCCCAGCAAAACTCACGCTCCCGTCTTTCTGGACTGTGTAGCCTTCCCCGTTCGAGGAGAGGTCTGCAACGTATACGACATCGCCGTAGATTCCGCCCGCGAAGCCGTTGTAAACGTCCCATATCTGGTCAAAGAGGCTGTTAGTTATCTCCATACCGCAGTTCATGTCCCCTGATATCCCGCTCTCACCGTAGGTGTAGCCGCAGTTTGGCCCCTGTACGGTGTATTTTTCAAAGCTGGATCCACTCTCAATCAGCTCGAAGACGGAGGGAATCCAGAGAACCCAGCCCGTGTACTCATCTATGTTTGAGGTATAGACCTCGAAGCGGTATGTTGAGCCGTCGTCCATATGGACTATAGCGTAGGCAACGTAGCCATCATCGGTCTCGTTGTAGCCGCGCTCCATCGTGTAGTGCACTTCCCAGTTCTGTGTCTTGTAGGTGATGTCGTAGGCCACACTTTTCAGTAGGTACTGGTTGCCATGGATTTCTATTGGTTCCGAGGCGTCCCAGGCTCTCTGCCAGTTTTGAGAACTTTCTGAGGGAGCTGAAGTTTCCGTCTGGGTCTCACTAGCTGTTTCAGTACTCGTGCCTTCCGAGGTGGGCTTCTCGATGCTCACGCTTATTCCACCGAACTCCTTTGAGAGCTTCAGACCTTCAATTTTTATCTTTGAGTATGCCTTTGCCCCCGAGCTCAGGTCAACGAACGTCCCCTCGGTCTCAACGGGGATTGGAAGAGCGGGCGATATCTCTGCCCTTCCTTGGAGAGTAACCCCTCCGAAAGAGTAGCTCCATTCAACGTTGCTGACCCCGAAGTCATTACCATCAAAGGTAACCGTCCCGTCCGGGTCTATCCTGTAATGGTACGCAAAGGGTGGGAAGCTGTAATCGTACTCCTCTGCCTTCATCAGGTCGCGATCCTCCAGACCGCTCCAGACCCCTGAGCTTAACATCGAAAGCCAGAAGGTGTAGAGGTAGCTCCCCATGTCCCCAAGGACTTCGTTCAGGTCACCTTCGGTGTATGGAAGTTCGCTATACTGTCCTATAGCTCCTGGGTTGCTCCAGTAGAAGTAAGAATTTCCGGATTTTGCCTCAGCCACAACGGCGCTTCCCGTTGTGAGGACTCCGAAGTTTGGTACTGGCTCCAAGAAGTATTTGTCGCTGTCCTCGCTTCTCTCCCTGACCATTACTATGTACTCAAAGGGCGTTCCGTTTCCAGTTACGGGGATTATCTTCCCGTAGTAGGCGAACAGGTTAAACTCACCCAGGTCTTTCTTTTCGCCGTTCTCCTCGGCGTAAACGTGGGCCTTCACGTAGCCACGCTTTTTGATAATGTTGAATGTCTTTTCGCCGTCAGAAGTCTTGAGAGTGAAGGTGTACTCAACTTCTGTAATATAGTACGAGCCCCCATTCAGGCTAATGGGGTGGTAGGCGTCCCACGGGGTCTGCCAGGTTGCCGAGTAGGACTCGGAAGTACCCGTAGTTTCTTCCGAGGTTGATCCGGAAGAACCCCCGGAGATTTCTTCGTGCGAGGTGTAGGAAGGGCCTCCCTCATTATTTCCTCCACCAGTGCAGCCGCTCGCCAACACTAAACCAACCAGCAATAAAACAACCAGCGTAGTTGTCAGGGTTTTCATATATTTTCCCTCCAAGACCCGCAGAAAAGGAAAGCGGGCAATACATCATGATGCCTTGAGTTAATTTTGTCCCTCATTCTATTTAAGGGTTTTTCAAAACTCCAAATCTAGTTTGTAGTTATTCCGGGTATACTCCGAGAATATTATTTAATTTAGCGCTTTTCGACTTGAAATATATCAAAAATATTCCTGATCTCTACTCCAAGTCTCCCTGATACGTGGAGGGGGACGTCAAAAACGTGCTCCACCTTTGAGATTATCCCTATGTCCGCCGTTGCGACTGTGCTAAAGGCCTTGAGCTCGAAGTCCGGGCTTTTTACGAGCCTCACTTCCCCACTCAGGCCATATTTCCGCAGAGCTTCTTCGGTAATTTTCCGAACAACCCCGCTCTTTGGGACGTTCTTGCCGTAGAAGAAGATCGCTTTGGAAACTTTCAGCCTGGAAAGTGATTCAACGACAATTTCAACCACTTCTGGTGTCCTTTCGGTGATCTTATACTTCCCCTGGTACTTCAAATCCCTAACCAGACCATCCTCGCAGAGTATCGCCTCGCCATCGAGGACGGATTCAAGGGTTATGAGGACGTTGAAGCCGTCAACGGCTAAAACCTTTCCCTCAAGCTCTCCGGGCTTTAGAAGTTTTCTTCTAACCTCGGCGATCCACGTGTCGGTAAAGACGCACCTCGCCAGAAGGTATCTATCCCTCAGCGGGAGCCTGTAGTGGTCAGCAACAAACTTCAGGGCGCTCTTCTTGGGGTAGCCCCTGTTGAGGAGGTACTTGAGGTCGCGGTAAGCATCGGGGAGAGACATGGGAAAGAATAGGGCGGGGAGATTAAAAGCCTTTAGACGACCTTCTCAAATATCTCCCCGTCTGCCCCCGTGTGTATCCTGAGCCTGACCCTTCCGCTGAGGAGGGAGCTCTTGACTTTTTTGGTCAGTATCTCGTCCACCTGGAAGATTCCCGCAGGGTGCTTCATCCAGATCTCGATTAGTATTGGCTCTTCCTCGTTTCCCTCCTTGATCTCAACCCTCTTGATGGCGAGGGCCGAAACGGCGTGGATGTCCACCTTGTCCTTCTTGTGGACGAGCCTGCTCCTGCCCTCTTCCATATCACAGCCGTCCGCTATCGTTACCAGAGAACCTTCTATAGTGGTGCACGGCACGTGCTCGTCGTGGGTGTAGATTGCGTTCAGCGTGAGCGCCTTGAGAAGGAGCGGGTCTTCTCTCTCGAACTCTCTTACGAGCTTATCTATTATCGGCTCCGCGAGGAAAACGCTGAACTGGTAGTGGGGCGTTCTGTGTATCATGTTGCCGATGTCGTGGAAAAGTGCGCCGAAGGCGACGATGAACTTGCTCCAGCGGAAGGGCTTTCCAAGCTTTTCAGCCGTCGTCTGGATGCCGAACTTCCTGATTATCCTGAGGAGCTCAAGGGCCCTCCTCGTCGTCAGTAGAACGTGAATGGGCCCGTGGTCGTTGAAGTTGTAGACGTTGAGAACGATGTAGTTCGTCGTGTCGAAGTAGTAGTGGTACTCCCTGAAGGCCCTCTCGTACATCTTAAAGAGCTCATCATCGTCCATGAGCTCGCGGATTTCATTCAGAAGTCCCTCTTCCGTGTACATTTTCTCACCTCCCATTCCCGAAACTGGAGAAAGTTTAGTTTTAAGGGTTTTGAACGGTGAAGTGGATAAAACGAGCTGTTAAGTGGGCCAGAATAGGCACTGGAATTCAAAAACTCAGCTCATTCAAGCATCCCCTCAAGCTCCAGAATCTTCTTCGAGCGGAGGTAGACGACTGGAACGCCCTTCTCGCGGAGTCTCTTCTTAAGCCCCTTGTCGTTCGTGCAGACGATAACGCGCTCGTTCCTCACCGCGAAGTCGAATATCTGGTCGTCTATAGGTCTCTCCCCAAAGCGGCCGATCTCAACAGTTTCAAACCTCTCCGCCAGCTTCTTCGCCATCCTGACGGCCATTAAGTCTCTCCCACGAGACTTCCTTTCTATGACGCTCAGCTCATCCAAGACGACGTTTGGAACCACTACCCTGAACTTAACATCGAGAATCCTGTGGAGCTCGCTGATTATGTCCACACCAAACTGGCCGGGAACGAGGAGAAAGTTCGTGTCCGGGACGACCAGCCACTCGCGCCTTCGGCTTTCGCTCATAAGAACCACCAGGACTTCAAAATTGAAATTGGGAAAGAAAAGTCACTCCCTTATGAAGCCGTAGCCGATGAGCCTCCACCTGCTCCCAACCTGCCTGCTGATGGCAACCCTGTCGCCGACCTCAGCGCAGACAGGTATCTGGAGCTTGAGCTCGACGGTGTCCTTTCCGAGGCCCGTTACCAGCCCCATCGTCCTTGCTGTGCCGACGTTGAGCAGGAGGACTTCCCTCCTCTTTATCGGCTCGACCCTGAGTTCCTCCTCGGTTCCGACGACGCGCTCAAGCAGGTGGACTTCGAGTGTAAGCTCGTCCCAGACGGGCGGTAGCTGACCTGGCTTTCCGACGACGTTTCCGGCCATCAGGTCGCCCTTGGTGAGGAACGGGTCGAGCTTGGTTCCAACGCCAACGAGACCGCCAGGATAGGCCTCTTCCACGAACCTACCGCCGGCCTGGAGCGATGTAATCTCCGTCGTTATCGGCTCGTACTTTATCCTTCCGTGCTCCTCGTAGGGGACGCCGGGCCTTATCTCTATCTCGTCGCCGACCCTCAGCTTGCCCTGGACTATCGAACCGCCTATGACGCCGCCAACGAGCTTCTCCGGCGGTGTTCCTGGCTTGTTCACGTCGAAGCTCCTAAGAACGAGCATCTTGGGCGGCTTGTTCGGGTCGCGCTTTGGAGTCAGTATGAACTCCTCTATCGCCGCGAGAAGCACATCAACGTTAGCACCGTGTAGAGCTGAAATCGGGATTATCGGGGCGTTTTCCGCAACTGTGCCCTTGACGAACTCCTTGATCTCCTGGTAGCGTTCCATGACCTTCTCCCTGTCAACCAGTTCAATCTTGTTGAGGGCTATGACTATGTTCCTGTTGCCGACTATCTGAAGGGCCATCAGGTGCTCCCTCGTCTGGGGCATCACTCCTTCGTTGGCCGCTATGACGAGAACCGCGCCGTCCATGAGGGACGCTCCTGCTAACATGGTCGTCATCAGCGCCTCGTGGCCTGGAGCGTCGATGAACGAGACTCTCCTCTCGAACTCAGTCTCGTGGCCGCAGTAGGGACAGACCGGGGAGGTTGAGTACTTGCCGCAGTGCGGGCACTTCCTTATCTCTGCATCGGCAAAGCCTATCTTGATTGTAATACCCCTTCTCAGCTCCTCGCTGTGTGTATCTGTCCAGATTCCAGTTAGGGCCTTTGTGAGTGTCGTCTTACCGTGATCAACGTGACCGACCATACCGATGTTAACCTCGGCCTGCCTAAACTCCTTCTTCTTCGCCATCTCTCTCACCTCTAATGAGTAGAAAAGGCGGGCGCTTATTAAGGTTTCTTCATGGACATTCCTCGTGATTTTGGCAGATGGCTTGGATTTTATTTTCGGCTATGTTCTGGAGGCATCCTTATTTCTTGCAGGGTCGTGAATGTTCACTCTTCCTCTTGGACAATTCGCAGGAATTCCCTGGCGCCGAGTTTTATCCCCACTTTGAACACTAGGAGCGTCCAGAGCAGTGAGATTATCAGGGTTGAATACGGGTAAAACCCGAAAATCCACGCGAGGACGTTGGATGCAGGGATGATTGCGAAGAATATAGCTCCCATTTTGGCTTCTAATGAGCAGTTTTTGGATCTTTTGTACTCCATACACGCCAGCCAAGTAATGGCGGAAAAGCTGAGCCAGAATACCCCTCCCGTCATCAGGAGTGCCTCCGGATAAAAACCATTACTTCCAAAGTATCCGCCAAGGAGTGCTAAAACCAGCTCACTAACCCAAAAGCGTAAAAAGGTGATAAAGGAAACCTCAGTCCCGTAGAGCTTCATTTTCGATACCTCCAGAAGTCGGACAGCCTGAAGAGGGCCTTCACTCTGTAAAATTCTCCTGGATCTATGTTATTCTCATTGAGATTGCTTGCATTGTATTCACGTTTTTTCAAGAGTAACGGCAAAAGATTAAAGGTCAGCTGGGAGAGTTCCCGTCCCTCTTCCAGAGGGAGAGCTCAAAGAGACTCCCCAGAAGGCCCAGCAGAATGGCCGGGAGTAGGAGGAATAGCAGCACTATCATAGACCCCTCGCCCTCTGTTGGACCTGACGCAGGTGCCTCGAGGAAAGAGGCCACAATCCTTATCAGTCCTAGAACGGCCGCAAGAACGACGGGGACGATGATTAAGGCGGTCCTTGCTAGGTCCCCTGGTCCAACTTCAAGCCTGGAGGCAACGAACGCCACCGCAATGGAACCCAATAGCAGACCCACGAGATAGAGTGCAAGCGGGAGTATCCCCCCTAAGTTGACCCCGAGGAGAAATCCCGTCAAGAAAGAAAGAACGACTATAAGGGCAGAGACCCCCACTTTTCTTGTTATCGTTCTCATGATGACCACCAGTTGAAATTAAGTTTACAAAATATGCTTATAAATCTTTCCTTTTAATCGATATAAAAACTCCTTCTTTTTCTAAGCATGACTTTATTTAGAGTAGCGTTTTTCCGCGTAGAATCGACCGAAAGAAGCCCAATAGGGGGATGCAGATCTAATACAAAGAATTGAAAACATTGGAACTAACTTGAGCAAAATTAGAGAGAAGGATCAGAACACTATCTTCATGTTCACCTGAACGATGTTCGGGCTGATGGTGTTGCCGTGGACGGTCTTCTTTCTCCTCTCGCCCCTCTCCCTGGGCCTGAAGCCGGGGCCGCGTGAGAGGAGAATCTTAACCCTCCTCGGGCCGTGGACGTCGGGCCTCATGGGGAAGCCGTCCTTGTCGGTTCCTCCGGTGATCTTGAGCTTGGCGTCGGCCGGAATCTCCTCACCGAATATCTCGGAGAGGTTGAGGCCGAGCTCGCTCGCCGGAATTTCCTCGCCTATTCTCCTTCCAATAAGCTTGTCAGCCTCTGGGCCGCTTATCTCAACCTGCTTCGCAACTCCGTTCTTTGGGTTCGATATAACCAGCTTGAAGGTCGCCATTCCTCCCACCTCCATTCATCAGCGGGATTCATTGGGGTAGCCCCTTTCCCGACCGCTCTTAAGCGGTGCATTTAAAAACCTTATCGTGAAATTTAAATAAACCAACTGAAGAACTGGAGAAGGTGAGAAAATATGGCAAAGGAAAAGGCGACGCTCCCCCCAACTGGTGCGGGTCTGATGAGGTTCTTTGACGAGGACACCAGGGCAGTCAAGGTCAGCCCGAAGGGCGTTATAGCCCTGACGCTCCTGCTGATCGCCTTTGAGTTCATACTCCACATGTTCGGCTCAAGCATATTCGGCTAAAGGAAGCTCGTTTTCTTTAATCCCCTCGCGTTGAGCTCCTCGTCTATTATTCCCCTAACTACTTCTTCAAGCTGTTTCTCGATGAGTGCCTCCACGGTGCTCTTTATCTTGTCGATGTCTCCCCTCATGCCCTCTAGGAGCCTTATGTAGTCCCTCGCCATCTCAAGCTGGCCCTCCTGTCTTATCAGTTGCTCCTTGAGGTTCTCGAAGTCCTCCTTCATGACTTGATACTTTCTGAGCTCGCGCTGGAGCTCCTCAAGCTCCCTCTTGAGGCGGTAGTTCTCCTCCTTAAGTTCCTCAATCAGCTTTTCTTTGGCCTCAAGCTCTGAAACGAGGTTGTTATACTCCTCCGCTATCTGGTGAAGCCTCTCTATCTCGCGGAGCGGCGGAACTTTGCCGTTTCCGAGTATTATGACGTGGGGGCCGACGTTTACTATATCATCGGGGCTTATCTTAAGCTTCCTCTCGCTGGTAAAAACGCTCTGCCCGCTTCCGAGGTTTTCAACTTCTTTCATCTTCAGGATGAAGTAGAACTTGTTTCCTTCAACTTCAACGTTGATGTCGGTAACGTAACCGAGTATCTTTCCTTCGGTAAGGGAGATTACAAACTTGTTGATGAGCTGGTTTGCCTTGGCATCCCCTTCCACCGTAACACCACCGCAGTTTTTACGTCCAACTTCTACTTAACCTTTCCGCCAAGGTTTATAAACGACCCTGAGTTGAAGAACGCGGGTGGTGGAACGATGATAATATTCGCGGGGCGCTCAAACGTCGGAAAGAGCACCCTGATATTTCAGCTCACTGGAAAAAAGGTTAAGAGAGGAAAGCGCCCCGGCGTTACCCGAAGACCGATTGAGATTGAGTGGCGCGGGAAAAAGGTGGTTGACCTTCCAGGCTTCGGCTTTATGAGCGGCCTGCCGAAGGAAGTCCAGGAGAGGATAAAGGACGAGATAGTGCACTTCATCGAGGACAACGCAGATAGAATAGAACTGGCCGTTCTTGTCGTTGACGGAAAGGCCGCTCCAGAAATCATCGAACGCTGGGAGAAGCGCGGTGAGATACCTATTGATGTGGAGTTCTACCAGTTCCTCCGTGAGCTTGAGATACCGACGATCGTTGCTGTGAACAAGATAGACAAGGTAAAGAACGTTGGAGCGGTCATAAACTTCCTGGCCGAAAAGTTTGGCGTTCCCTACGGCGAGGTCAATGAGACTTTCGTCCCGATATCCGCAAAATTTGGAAAGAACCTTGACGCCCTCAAGACCCTGATGGAAAAGAAAAGGAGAAAGTCATAGCGTCTCGAGGACGAGATGCGTGTTCGTCTCTTTTACGCCGTCCAGCGACGCTATCTCCTCCAAAATTTCGTCCAGCCTGCCCTTATCTGCTTCAATGATCAGGTCTATGTCCCCTGTAACGCGGTATATCTTCTTCAGGTTCAGCTTCCTTATGGCATCGTAGACCTGCTTTCTCTTTGTCGGTTCGATTTTAACGAAGACAAAAACGTCCCCTTTCTTCTCTCCAAGGAGTTCAAGGGCCTTGTCAGTTAGATCTATGAAGCCCCTGCCCGTCCTGATGTATCCAAGCTCCTTAAGCACCTTGAGGTGGTTGCTAAGGGCCTGCCTCGTTATTCCAAGCTCCTTTGACAGCTCGTCCTGTGTCTTTTCAACGGTGTGAACCTCTATTGTTCTCCCGTCCTGGTAGAGCTTTTTCAAAAGCTTCAGCTGGCGTGGTGTCAGTGTGCCGCCTTCGTTCATTAGTTTCACCTCCAAATTTTCCAAATTTGATCTCGATAAATGTAAAACTCAACCTTTCGGTAATCACTGGAACAGAAGTCAAACTTATAAGTTTTCCTGTTTTATGCCGATGGCCAACATTTTTAACCTGCAGGGGGAATTCGAAACCATGAACAAGGCTAGGTACACGCAGGACGTCCCTGAGGATAGGATTAAACTCCTGGAGAGTATAGCGAGCTACAACAAGCCGTTTACGCTCATGGTGGTTGGGGGTGTGGACAGCGGGAAGAGCACGCTAATAACGTTTCTTGGAAACGAACTCCTGTCTCTGGGTTTTAAGGTTGCCGTGGTGGACTCTGACGTCGGCCAAAAGGGTGTTCTTCCTCCCGGGACGATAAGCCTCGCCATTCCCGAGGGGCCTTTTGAGAGCATGAGTGAGCTTGAGGGAGTGGCACACTACTTCGTTGGAACGACTGCTCCCTCACAGTTTATAGGTGAAATGGCAGTTGGAGTAAAACGCATGGTGGACATCGCTAGAAACGTTGCTGACGTAGTTTTGATAGACACGACTGGCTTTGTTACGGGTGTTGGGGCGGAGATGAAGCGTCTTAAGGCAGAACTGGTAAAACCTGACATTATTGCGGTTATTCACTCGGGAGAACTCTCAGGCCTGGTTAAGGCTCTGGAACCGTATGGGGAGGTAATCGAACTGGCTGTCAGTGAAACCGTGAAGAGATATCCTCTTGAAGAGAGGAGAAACCTGCGTGCCGAGAAATGGCGGAACTATTTCAGAGATTCCCAGCTTGCCGAGTTCAGCGCATCTGAGGTCGCCATAACTGGCACTTCCCTCTTCCACGGGATACCCCTGAACGCTGACGAAAAGGAGCTCCTTGAGAAGGCCTTTGGGTGGCTGGTAGTGGCTGGCTGGAAGAACAAGGGCTATACCGTCGTTAAGGCGGACGTTGAGAAGTTCCCGCGTGCTCACTCACGGGAGCTGAAGGCTATCGATTTTGAAAAGCTGAGCAACCTGCTCGTGGGCCTCATAGACGGCGAGGGTCTGTGTATGGGAGTTGGAGTCCTCAAGTGGATCAACTTCAGTGAGGGAAGACTTCAGATTCTAACTCCCGTTAGAGACCTCTCGGGAGTCAGAGAAATCCGCTTTGGACGTATACGGGTCACGGAAGAGGGGGAGGAGCTGGGCCTGTTGCGGCGCGATGAGCTTTAGCAAACCTTTAAAAACTTCCGACAGAATTTAGTTAGGTGCCCCTAATGGAACTCAAGGCATTCATCGAGATCACAAGATCCCACAACTGTTTGCTTGCTGGGATAGTGGGTGTCTTAGGCTCGATAGTGGCCGCTGGGGGTCTTCCAGAGCTAAAAACCGCCATCCTCGTGTTCTTAGTTGTTCTCTTTGGATGCGCCGGCGGGAACACAATAAACGACTACTTTGACTACGAGATAGATAAGATAAACAGGCCTGAGAGACCGCTTCCGAGGGGGGCCATGAGTAGAAAAGCGGCTCTTTGGTACTCAGTGGCTCTCTTTGCAACTGGTATTGTCCTCGCTTGGTTCATAAACATCTGGGACTTCCTGCTGGCTGTCGTTGCGTATGCTCTCATGTTCATCTACGCATGGAAGCTGAAACCGATGCCTTTTATCGGAAACGTCGTTGTGGCCTCCCTAACTGGCGCTACTCCCCTCTACGGTGCAATAGCCGTTGGTGAGATTGGCCTTGCTGGGACGCTCGCCCTGTGTGCCTTCCTCGTTAACGTCGCGAGGGAGGTCATAAAGGACATAGAGGACATCGAGGGTGACATGGCAAAAGGCGCTAAAACCCTCCCTATACTGATCGGTAAGAAGAAGGCCGCCTACGTCGGCGCTCTGTTCGCGATTCTGACTGTCATAGCGTCTTTCCTGCCCGTTAAGGCTGGCATAGGCCTTGGCTATCTCGCCATGCTCCCCGTGGATGCGGTAATACTGTACTCTGCGTTCCTCATACTGAGGTCTCAGGACAGGGAGACCGCTCACCGCGCCCAGATACTCCTCAAGGTGAGCGTGTTCCTGGCTGTGGTCGCTTTCCTGATAGCTTCGCTCGTGAGGTGATGGATATGGATTTTGAGAAAGAACTGATTAGAGAGCTTGAGAAGGACGAACTCTGGACTGTCATAACGTTCAAGACGCCGCACGGCCCTGGAACGACGATGGAAAAGCTGGCCCAAGTCGTTGAAAAGGCCGGATGGAGAATAACCTTCAAGGCCAACTGGTGGACGGCCGACATACCCTACGGTCTCGTCAGGATAGACATGAGAAAGGGAGACAGGGAGAAGATTCTCCTCGGAAAGTGGATACTCGGAGACGAGTGCAGGCTGATAAAGCTTGAGAGCCTCGACCTTGAAAGAGGAAAGGACGAGTTTTTCAGGATGGTGGACAGCATCACTTCGACGCTCATACACGACCCGGTCATCAGGACAATGAGAGAACAGTATTAAAAGAAAAAGATCAGAGCGGCTCGTAGAAGCCTATCTCCGGCTCGTAGATCTCGCCGTCGGCGAGGAGCTGAGTTATTGCCTCTTCTATTATTTCTTCATCAAACTCTGAGGACAGCTTCTTCACGATGAACTTGTGGGACAGGGCCTTGCCCTTCTCCCTCAGGAGGTTCATGATGGCCTCTTTGGCCTTTTCAACCTCGGGGTTCTCCTCAGTTTTCTCCTCCTCTTCTTCGGTCTCCTCCTCGAACAGCTCTTCCTCAAGGGTCCTCTGCTCAAGCACCAGGGTGTACAGCTCGTCTATCGTCTGGAGGAGCTCCTCGTCAACACCCTTGTTCTTGGCTATGACTTTAGCCTTGGCAGTTATACCATACCTGTCGTATATCTCGAAGGCTATCTTGGCCTTCTCGGCGTGCTCGACCTTCTCCTTGAGGGTCTCAAAGCGGTGGAGTATCCAGAAGTTGGGGCTGACCCTGGCGACTCCTTCAACTAGTATCTGCTTGTCGTCGCGCCATTCTGCAACCTTTCCTATGATCTGAACCAAATCACCCTTCTTCACGAGCCTTATGAAGCGGGTGTCGTCGCGGAAGCCGAGAACCCATATCGTTCCCGTCCCGTCGTCTATCTGGAACTTTCCGTAGGTCTCGTCGTCGCTTATGACGGGTTCCCTTACGACGGTGGCGACAACCTTGACACGGTAGACCTTTCTCGCGTCCTTGGTTATGAGGTAGTTCGGCTCAAAGTCGCCGTCGCTCCTGACGTAGTAGCCCTCGAGGATGTCCCTGATGTAGACCCTGCTCGCTGGTAGGCGCTTCTTCATTCCTCACCACCTCCGAAGAACTCGATTATCCCCTCAACCTTTGGAAGGATCTTCTTCTCAAGCTCTCTCACTTCCTCAAGGGCCTCGAGGTCTGCATCGCTGAAGTCCTGAACGACCTCGCCGAAGATGTGGATACCTTCCTCCTCCCTGATGACCCTTCCGATTACCCTGACTATCTGGCCGTTCTCCGGGAGGACGTTCTCCTCGCTCTCGACGAGGATCACACCCGTGCCGTCGTCGAGCCAGAAGGTGTAGTCCATCTTGTCGACCTTGAAGGCCTTCCCGATGAGCGAGACGCGGGTGTCGTCTTCTTTTATCTCAGCTATCTTCCTCTCAACTGCGGGCTTTCTCCTTCTAAACCTCGTTTCCTCCATTCCAACCACCTCACTCAAGGCCGTACTCCTTCAGCTCGCGGTAGAGCTCCCTCCTCACGCGCTCTATCTCGGCCTTTTCGTTAACCTCGTCCCAGCTCCTTGCCTTGAAGAGAGTTCCAAGGAACTTGTCCTCCACGACGCTCCCCCTAACCACGATTTCCTTTCCAATGAGCGGGTAGTACTCGTCTTCGGCAAGCCTCTTCCCCGCTTCCTTTGGGGTCAGTCCCTCATCTATGAGCTTCTTGAGCTTCTCGTCAATGACTTCTGGCTCTTCTCCGATCAGCTCCGCCGCGGAGTCGCCGAAGAGAGTTGTCCTGATGTAGCCCGTTGAATCGTCCAGGCCGAAGTCGAGGACGGTTATCTTCACGGGGTTCACCGGCCCGTGCTCGGGGCATATCCAAGTGTCCGTTGACGGGTCGTAGTCCACCCTCCTCCTGCACTCGGGGCAGGCGTCGTAAACTAACACCCTGTAGAGCTTGGCTATCGTTCCGCGGACTTCTACGAAGCGCTCACCGCCCTGAAGCTCCTTTATCTGAACCCTGCGATAGTTGTAGCTCCTGACCTCTTCAAGCGGAGGAATCTCCTCGACGCGCGGGTCCTCCGGGTTCTTGATTATCCTCGTTCTGAAGTTTGCGTGGAGTTCCACGCCCCTCATTCCTTCCTTGACAGTGGGGTCTATGACCTTGATTACATCGCCAACGTTCAGGTCGTCGTAGTACTTTGCCACCATTGCATCCCAGAGAACGAGCCTCGCCTGGCCCGTGCTGTCGTAAATGATAAGGTCGGCCACTCTGCCCGTTGAACCGTCCCTTCTTGTGTATTCCCTCGGCGGAAACTTTCTCTTGATCCTCGCGACTATGTTCACTCCCGTCATCCCTGGAACGAGGTCTTTGATGTACAGCATCTCCTCTTCCTTTCCAAGGCTTACCCCAAGCTCCTCTGCGAGCATTACGGCGGCAGCGTTTTCCGAAACACCGTGCATCTTGGCCAGTTCACGTATTTTCTCCTCGATTTCAGACCTCGAAAGTCCTCTCTCCCGGATAATCCGGTTGATTATCTCGTCCTTTGTCAGAACTTCCATAGCACTCACCCTGATAGTAATTGGCAATATGAGTATTTAAAGCTTTCTCCAAGGACTTCGTTGAGGCTAAAGGAGAAAAACTTTGCCCAAAAGCAGAAATGGGAAAACTATAGGGCCTAGAAAAACTTCAATCGGACGGAGCTTCCTCTTCTTTTTCTTCACCTTTGCCCTCAAGTTTGGCCATCAGGTCGCTGTATTCGGCATTGACGACCTTTTTGAAGGCCTCCTTTATTAGAACCGGATCGTTCTCAGGGAATCCGTAGAGTTCGGCGAACTTCTTCGTCGTTCCAAGGAGCTTTGTCCTCTCGTATGGTTCGGCGTAAACCAGGCCCATTTCAACGAGCCGTTTTATGTGTTCGTAGGCCTGACTGCCGCGGAGCTTGATTATCTTGCTCTGCTCGACCGGCTGGAGGTATGCAATCAGCGCCAGGGTCTTCAGCTCTCCAGTTCTCAGGTCTGGCTTCGGCATGAGGTGGATGACCCTCTGGCTGTACTCCTGCTTGACCTGCATCACGTACTTGTCCTCGAGCACTCTAACGACCTCTATCGCGCTCTTCCTCTCGGCATACTCAGCCGCTATAAGCTCTATCAGCTTTTCCAGGTACTCCAGTGATTTTATCCCCAGTGCCTTTGAGAGTTCCTTCAGGCTCAGCGGTCTTCCGGCCACAAAAAGTGCCGCCTCCACGAGGGCCTTGTCCTCAAGCAGTCCCATGCTACCACCTGAGGAGAACTTCACCGTAAGATTTATAAACCCATCCTTGGAGTGGTTATCGGCACGGCGGCCATAGCGGCGGGGCCACACCCGGTCTCGTTTCGACCCCGGAAGTTAAGCCCGCCAGCGTTCCCGGGTGTACTGCCCTCCGAGAGGGGGCGGGAAACCGGGAACGCCGCCGGCCACTATCATGCGCCCGGGTGGTGTAGCCCGGCCCATCATACGGGACTGTCACTCCCGTGACCCGGGTTCAAATCCCGGCCCGGGCGCCATACAGCCCTTTGCTTTGCAAAGCGCTGGCGGAATGTTTCTAACTGCTTCTTAAAGACTGTGTTTGAGTTTGAAATTTCTCCGGGAAGATCTCACTAGAAGGTATGGCAACTTTAGAAGGAACCACGAGCCTTGATGAAACTTCTCCAGCAAGCTTTTGGAAAAAGCTTGACCAAAGAAACTTTGCAAGGCAAAGTTTCATCAAAGTTTGTGGTTCTTGTTTGTAAACGGTTTTGAAATGGATTTTTCATTAAGGGCTCTTGTTTAAGTGTGAATTCAATTTTAGTGAGAGCTTTCGGAGTGAGTTTACTTTTAATCGACGCCCGTAGGGCGTCAAGGTGAGAAAAACTCCTTCTCGATAGTCGAAATTTAGTGAATTCCATGAGGCTAGTTTATGTGCTGTGAAAATCCTCGCAGAATGGCAATTCTAAACGGAACCACCAACCTTGATCAAACTTCGCGAGGAAGCTTTTAGAAAAAGCTTCACCAAAAGCTTGAATGTCCTCGCGAATTTGCTCAGAATAAGGATTCTCACGACAAATTTGCAGAAAAATCCGGGTTTTCTCTTTTTTTAACGCCCTTCGGGCGTTATACTACGAGCAAACCCATTAAAAACCGCTGATTGAGCAGTGAGAATCACTGAAACCCAGCAGTTTAAAAAGGACATTCGCTCTTTGATGAAACTTTTCGCCAGAAAAGTTTCTATGGTGGACCGGGCGGGATTTGAACCCGCGGCCTCCGCCTTGCGAGGGCGGCGCTCATACCAGGCTGAGCTACCGGCCCACACCCGGTATTAGTGAACACTCCCCTGCTTTAAAAAGTTTTGGTCATGAAATCTATGGCGTCCAGTGAGCACGGGGAGGTACGTTGTTACACAAAAATGAGTTTATTTTCCAGTGGAAGGGGTGAGTTTTTAACATCTGGGGGGTCACTACCTCAGGTGGTGGCATGAATCCCCTCGAATTCCATAGGGACAACTTTCCTGGAAATGGGAAGATAGAGGTCATACCGAAGGTACCAGTTAACAGGGAGACCCTGAGCCTCGCCTACACTCCCGGCGTTGCCGAGCCCTCGAAGGCGATAGCCAACGGAGCCGATCCAGACGAGTACACCGTCATACCGAACACCGTGGCGGTTGTTACCGATGGTTCAGCAATTCTGGGCCTCGGGGACATAGGGCCGGTCGCCGGAATGCCCGTCATGGAGGGAAAAGCTGTTCTCTTCAAGGCGCTCGCGGGCGTGGACGCTTTCCCCATCCTCATCAACACGAAGGACGTTGACGAAATCGTCAGAACCGTCGAGCTGATAAGCCCCGGCTTCGGCGGGATAAACCTGGAAGACATCTCAGCACCCAGATGCTTTGAGATAGAGGAAAGGCTGAGGGAGAGGCTCGACATACCAGTTTTTCACGACGACCAGCACGGGACGGCCGTTGTAACCCTCGCCGGGCTGATAAACGCCCTTAAGCTCGTTGGCAAAAAGTTCAGCGAGATAAAGGTCGCGATCAGCGGCGCGGGGGCGGCTGGGATAGCTATAGCGAAGATCCTCCACAGCGTTGGTGTCAAGGAGATAGTCACCGTTGACAGAAGGGGCATAATACACGAGGGCAGGGAGGACCTCAACCCGTACAAGCGCGAGATCGCGAAATACAACATCCACGGGATAGAAGGCGGCCTGAAGGAGGCAATGGAAGGGGCCGACGTTTTTATCGGAGTCAGTGCTGGCGGGATAGTAACCCCGGATATGGTTAGGGCTATGGCCGACGATGCAATAGTCTTCGCGATGGCCAATCCAATCCCCGAGATAATGCCGGAAGAAGCGAAGAGGGCGGGGGCAAGGATCGTTGCCACGGGAAGGAGCGACTTCCCGAACCAGATAAACAACGTGCTCGGCTTTCCCGGAATCTTCAGGGGCGCCCTCGACGTTAAAGCAGAAGACATAACGCCAGGCATGAAGCTGGCGGCCGCTGAGGCTATAGCCTCGGTCGTGAGCGATGACGAGCTGGGCGAAGATTACATAATCCCCTCTCCGCTCCATCCTGACGTTTTCCCGAAGGAGGCGAGGGCAGTCGCTGAGGCGGCCATGAAAGAGGGCGTTGCGGGGAGAAAGGTAAGCGGTGAGTGGGTCGAGGAGCACACGAGGAGGCTCAGGGAGTTCTACTCGACCTTCATCGAACCATTGAACGAGAAAAGAAAGGCCTTTAGCGGTAGAGGGAGTTCCCCCTAGAGTCTATCGCGACGAGAAGAGGGAAGTCCTCCACCTCAAGCACCCACACGGCCTCAGGGATCCCCAGTTCATCAAGCCAGTAAACGTCAACTACCCTCTTCACACTCTCAGCTGCCAGAGAGCCAGCCCCTCCGGTGAAGGCAAAGTAAACGGCCCTCCCAACGAAAGGCCCGACCTCCATGCCGCCCTTTCCTATTATCCCCCTGACGCCGAGGGACAGGACTTCATCGAGGTATCGGTTCATCCTCGCGCTCGTCGTTGGGCCCGCCGAGACGACTTCCCATCCGTCCTCCTTTCTTCTGATCACGGGGCCGCAGTGGTAGATTACTGCGCCTTCAAGCTCGAAGGGAAGTTCACCTCTCTTCGAGAGCTCGATAATCTTCCTGTGGGCCGCGTCTCGTGCAGTATAAATCCTTCCCGAAAGGTAAACGACGTCGCCCGCTCTAAGCTCCAGGACTTCCTCGCCCAGGGGCGTCTTCATCCTCACTGCCAAACCTCGACCCTCCCGTTGGGCTTTATCCTGAGGATGGCCCTCCTGTTCGCCCAGCACTGGACAACCAAACCAACTGGAAAGCTCGCAGGGTGCCTGTGCGCAACCTCAATCTTAACATCGAGGGTTGTGGTCTTCCCTCCCATGCCCATAGGGCCAACCCCGAGGGAGTTAACCTCGGTGAGCAGCTCTTCTTCAAGCTCCGCTATCCTCTCGTCCGGGTTTCTCTCGCCGACCTTTCTCAGAAGGGCCTTCTTGGCTAGGGTTAGGGAGTAGTCGGCCCCACCACCGACGCCGATCCCGAGAATTATGGGCGGACAGGGCTTTCCGCCGCACTCCGTTACCCGCTCAAGGACGAAGCGCTTAACGCCCTCCCAGCCTTGAGCTGGAGTCAGCATCGCCAGGGCGGAGCAGTTCTCGCTCCCGCCGCCCTTGGGGAGAACGGCTATCTCAACGTCGCTTCCCTCAACCAGCTCCCAGCGGATCACCGGTACGCCCTTCCCCGTGTTGTCGCCCGAGTTTCTGCCAGTGAGCACGTCAACGGCGTTGGGCCTCAGCGGAATCTCAAGGGTCGCCCTCCTCGTTGCCTCTATGATCGCCCTCTCAATCTCGCCCAGGTAAGGACTTCCAATGCCAGCCTTCACGAAGAATGTCAGTGTCCCCGTGTCCTGGCAGACAGGAACTATCCTGGATTTTCCAATCTCAATCGCCCTCAGAATGTTGCCGAGGTTGAATCTCGCTATTTCACTCTCCTCGCTCTCGTAGGCCTGCTTGAGTGCTTTAACAGTGTCCCCTGGAATTGTCGTGACCGCGAGTTTGATGGCATCAACAATAGGGTCAACGAGGTCTTTCAATAGACACCCACCGATCAAAAATGAGAAAGGATACTTAAAAAGTTTGACAAAATAGAGTCAGCCCTTGAGGGCTTCCACTATCTTCTCGGCGACCTCGACGCCTGCCCTCATCTGGGCCTCAACAGTCGAGGCGCCGATGTGCGGCGTTAGAACAACGTTGTCAAGCTTTGTGAGCGGGTGGTCTGCTGGAAGGGGCTCCTCCTCGAAGACATCAAGGCCTGCTCCCGCGATCCAGCCCTCCTGTAGGGCCTTGACGAGAGCCTCGGTGTCAACTACGGCTCCCCTTGCGGCGTTGATGAGTATCGCGGTCGGCTTCATTAGCTTGAGCCTCTCCTCGTTTATGAGGTGGTAGGTTGCATCAACCAGCGGGACGTGGAGGGTAACGACGTCGCTCTCCTTCAGGAGCGTCTCAAGGTCAGCGAACTTTCCTCCGACCTCCTTTGCCCTTTCCTCGTTTGGATACGGGTCGTAGAGGAGAACCTTCATGCCGAGGGCGTTCGCTATCTTTGCAACCTGGTAGCCTATTCTTCCGAAGCCGACGACTCCAATGGTCTTGCCCTCAAGCTCTATTCCCATGCACTGCTTCTTGGCCCAGACGCCTTCCCTCATCTTCCTGTCGGCGAAGGCTATCTTCCTCGCGACGGCGAAGATAAGGCCGATGGCCAGTTCGGCAACGCTCCTGGAGCTAGCCCCAGGACTGTTTACGACCTTAATTCCCCTCTCCTCGGCGGCCTTGAGGTCAATGTTGTCCAATCCGACGCCCGCCCTTCCTATGACCTTGAGCTTTGGAGCGGCCTCGATGACCTTCCTGGTTACCTTCGGCTTGCTCCTCACGATTATCGCATCGACGTCTTTAACGAGCTCCACCAGCCTGTCCTCGTCTGGATACTCCTCGTAAACTACCTCAAAGCCGGCGTTCTTCAGAACCTCTATCGCCTTCTCGTGAAGCGGAGCGGCAACGAGAACCTTCATCCTTCATCCCCTCCTCTTTATTGCCATCAGCATGACCTGGTCCGAGGCATCCTCGGCGCGGTCGGCTATGTCGCCGATTTTCGTCAGAACTTGATTCCATATTAACTTTGCGTAGGTAGTTATGGTCTCGCTCTCAAAGACCTTTTCTTTCACGTCGTACTCTATTTTATCGGCGCTTTCCTCGGCGTCCTCTGTCTTTTTAGCCAGCTCAAGGGCTTTGTCCACGTCCTCGTTGAGGGCTTTGACGGCCTCCTTTAGGATTTTAAACGTCTCTATGGCGGAATCTACGAGGCCGAGTATGTCCCCTTTAACTTCCGTCGGGACTTTGGGCTTGGCCAGGATGAGGGTGTGTGACGCGCTCTCGGCGGCATCGGCCACCTGATCTATCAGCTCGCTGAGCCTCACGTAGTCCCCCCTGCTGACCGGGAGAAAGGCCCCCTCGTAGAGCATCAGCTCGATGCTCCTTCTCAGCCCGTCCGCTTCGGTCTCAAATCTTGAGACCTCTTCCTCCAGCTCCTTCGCCCGGTTAAAGTCCCCATCAAGGTAAGCCCCAACCAGCTCCCTGAACGCCCTTAGAGCGTTCTCCACGACATCAAGGTGCTTGTCAATTGCCTCAAAGACGTCAGTCTCTTTTCCACCGAACAGTGACATTCTCAACACCCCTCGCTAATATTTCTGGTCTTACCCCTATTTATCCTTTCCTTTGCCTTGACGAGCACCCAGAGAAGTTCGTTCCTCGGCGCCTCCATACCCACGGAGCGGGCGTACTCGACTATTTTGCCGTGTATGTAGTCAACCTCGGTCTCCCGTCCCCGCCAGATGTCCTGGAGCGTCGAGTTGTAGTTTTCCCGGGTTCTCTCTATGGTGTCCCAGAGGAGTTCAAGCGGATGAATCTCGAACTCAATCCCCAACTGCTGGGCGACCATACAGCCCTCCCTGGCTATGTCAACGGAAATCCCCTCGAGGTGCGGATCGTCCTTAAGGTGGCCGTTCTTGACCTCAAGAACTGTGCCAAGACCGTTTACCACGGAGTTTACTATCGCCTTCGCCCATTTCCACCCGATCGCGTTTTCCGTTACGCTCGTATCTATTCCAGCCTCGTTGAAGACTGAAGCAACTTCATCAACAAAGTCATCTCTTCCGGTGGGATACCTTCCGATCACAGTTATTCCTTTCCCTGCCCAGAGGACTTTTCCCCACTCAACCAGCATCGCCCCGTTGGTAGTCACTCCCCCCATCACGTTAGGAGTGTACTTAAGCGCCAGCTCTTCGTTCCCGAGGCCGTTCTGTATGCTCAGAATCCACGTGTTCTCCCCTATGCACTGCCTTGCACATTCAAGGGCAGTCTTCGTGGAGTACGACTTGACGGCCAGGATGAGCAGGTCGGGCGGCTCCTCTGGAGCGTAAACAGTGGCCTTTGGCTTCACGGTGAACTCCTCGGCACCAAAAACGTGAAGCCCATCCTTGTTGATGGCATCAACCTGCTCCCTCCGTCCGATTAGTGTAACATCGTTCCCGGCCCTCGCCAGAAGAGCGCCGAAGAGGGACCCGATACTGCCCGCACCGAGAACGTATATCCTCATTCTATCACCTCACGAGCTTCCTAAGGTGGTGGAGTGAATAGAGCAGCGTAATCACCCAGAGTGCCAGCTTTAGGTTCTCAGGAACGGCGTAGCTTCCTATGAGGTAGAGGGCTGACGCTGGTAAAAGCCCCGCAGAGGCGAGAACCCTGTTTTTCAGTATGAGCAGCAAAACGGGTATTCCAAGCAGTGCAAAGTCCTCGCCCGTCTGGTAAGCACCCACCGCTATTGCCAGAGCGGTGCCGCCGATGACCGCGTTCACGAACCTCTCCCAGAACCTCACGGGTTGCTTCTCGAAAGGCCAGCCGAGGAGGAACAGAACTAACCCGAGCAGTGAGAGGATATACCTCAGGTCGTCCTGGAGCGGATAAGTCCACGCAAAGGCAACTACGCTTCCTCCAGCGAAGGGACGGGCCCGCTTTTTCACGACCGCGAGCGAGAGCGGGAGGTAAACAAGCCCAAATTCAGGCCTCATCCAACCACCACAACCGTTTAAAGCATCGCCCTTAAAGACCTACCGATGATATCGGTCGTTCTGGTCGAGCCCGAGGGGCCGGCGAACATCGGCATGATAGCGAGGACAATGAAGAACTTCGGCTTCTCAAGGTTAGTGCTCATCAACCCTAACCTGACCGAAGAGAGCTACGCCTACGCCGTCCACGCGAGGGATGTCCTTGAAAACGCCCTGATTCTGGACTCATTTGAGGAGGCCCTTGAGCTGTTCAACTTCACAGTTGGGACGACTGGAAAGCCCGGAAAACGCTTTATCCCGCATAGAGCCCCGCTGATGCCCTGGGAGCTGGTTGGGCTTATCAAGGACTACCCCGGAGAGGTAGGAATATTCTTTGGGCGTGAGAGCATCGGCCTGAAGAACGAGGAGCTTGATGCAATGGACGTTACCCTCACGATACCCACGAGCGAGGAGTACCCCGTTATGAACCTCGCGCAGGCCGCAGCGGTAGTCCTGTACGAGCTGTCGAAAAAGAGGCCAGAGCCATACGTTGAGGCATTAAAGCCAGCTACCAGGGAGGAGAAGGAAGCGCTTGTAAGAACCTGGGAAAAACTTCTCAATACTCTCGACTATCCAAAAGATACCGAGAGAAGGGACGTCTTTGTTAAGGTCTTTCAGAGGGCCGTTGGCAGGGCGTTCCTCTACGGGAGGGAAGTCCACACACTCATCGGGCCTCTAAGAAAGGCTCTTAAAAGGCTGGAGGAATGCCGATGCTGAGCGTGGAGAAGTTTAGGGTCGGAGAGAGAGTGGTTTGGATCGGTGTAATCTTCTCTGGGAGGGTGCAGGGGATAGCCTTCGCCTTCGACAGGGGCACGCTGATGAAGAGAATACGCGCCCTTGCAGAGCACCTGGAGAAGAGAGGCGTCAGCATATCTCTTGACGTCCAGCCGAGCGATTACCCTGAGAAGGTCTTCAAAGTTCTGATTGGGGAGCTCGACAATGCCAGCTTTCTCCGGGAACTTTCCTTTGAGGGCGTTACACCCTTTGAGAAGAAGGTTTACGAGTGGCTCACAAAAAACGTTAAAAGAGGGAGCGTTATAACCTACGGTGACCTTGCAAAGGCGCTCAACACGTCCCCGCGGGCAGTTGGTGGGGCAATGAAGAGAAACCCGTATCCAATCGTTGTTCCCTGTCACCGGGTCGTCGCCAGCGACGGCATTGGTTACTACAGCTCCGGGATTGAGGAAAAGAAGTTCCTGCTGGAAATTGAGGGGGTGAAAGAATGGACAAGCTGAAAGCTTACCTGATAGGGTTTCTTATTGCAGTCATAGTTATAGCGGCCGGGATAGTCTGGTACGGCGGCTGGAAGCTTCTGCTCCAGGTGATACTCGTTCTTGGTTTCCTCGGCCTCACGCTCGGCCTCGGCTTCTTCACTGCGCTGACCCTCTACGCCGAGAGCTGGAAGTATGGAACCATACTGGCTGTTTTCACGGCCATCAGCGCCTACGGCCTCTACCTCAGCTGGACTTGGAAGAACCTCGAAGTGGTCGCAGGTATAATAGTCTTCTTCATAGCGGTGGTTGCCTTCGGAATCTGGTACATCAGCGAGCCCGACCTTGGACTTGTTGACCGCTTTAAGAGCGCGGAAAGCCTTGAAAGAGCTGGAAAGTACAAGCAGGCAGCCAGAAAGTACGAAAAGGCTGGCAACTACATGAAGGCAGCGGAGATGTACATAAAGCTCGGCTGGCTTGAGAGCGCGGCCTGGGCCTACGAGAAGGCGGGAGAGTACGCTAAGGCGGCCGAGATATACGAGCAGCTCTATGAGAAGGAGAAGGACACCTACTACCTCAAGGAGGCCCACGAGTACTGGAAGAAGGCCGGAGACATGGAAAGGGCAGCAAAAGCCCTGGAGCGTTACGCACAGGAGGAGCCCTGGTTCTGGGAGGACGTGGCGAAACTCTACGAGGAGCTTGGAAACGAGGAGAAGGCCAGGGACGCCTGGGAGAAAGCCCTTGAGTACTACAAGGGAGAGGCCCAAGAGGAAGGAGTATTCTGGGAGGACGTCGGGAACATCGCAAGGAAGCTCGGCATGGAAGACCTCGCCAGGGAAGCCTACGGGAAGTTCCTCGAGTACTGCCTGAAGGAAGCTGAGGAGGACCCGATGTGGTGGAAGCATGTTGCTGAGGCCTACGAGTACCTCGGCGAGAAGGAGAAGGCGGAAGAGGCCAGGAAGAAGTACGAGGAGTACAGGCAGAAGATCATGAAGGCGAACGAAGAAACTTCAAAGTTCCCCGACGAGAAGAGGGAGTGAATTTTCTCTTGTTTCTACCTTTACAATCCTTCAATTATTCTGTCAATTTCTTCAGCGTTTAGCTTCTCCCCCTTCACGATGCCCCAGTACTTCTCGATCTTTTTCCTGACGGGAATGAGGATTATCTCTCCGTCCCTTTCTTCAACGTAGAACTCTTTCGCTTTCAGCCTCTTTCGAAGGGATGCGGGGAGGTACAGCCTGCCGTTTTCATCAAGTCTAACAACTTCGATGCTCATGGTAGAAACTAAGACTTTATCCATTTAAGTACTTTTTGGAAAACTGGAGCAATATGGAAATTAGTAAACTCTTCCAGTTTCTTCGGTCTTTTTGGCTTCTTCTTCCTCAAGCTCTCTCCTTCCTTTCCACGTATCCCTTCATCCACCGTGAGAGCACCCAGTAGAGAATGCCATCGCTAGCAGTCCTAGAGTGGCCAAGACAATCCCTCTCTCAGTGGGCACGGATTGTGGAACGGCGGGCATCGTCTCACTGAGCTTGTTTATTCCAGAAAGATGCTTTAAGGGTTCTCATTTTCTCAACCTTTTTAAAATCCCCCGACAACTCTACCCGGTGGAAGCCATGATGGGAATGAACCCGAGGCAGATGAAGAAGCTCATGAAGCAGCTGGGCATTAAGATGGAGGAGCTTGAGGGCGTGGAAGAAGTAGTTCTGAGGATGAAGGGCAAGGAGATAATCTTAAAGGAGCCGGCCGTTACCGTGATGGTCGTCCAGGGAGAGAAGACCTACCAGATAATCCCCGGAAGCGAGGAAGTGAGGGAAGTCATTGAAATTTCAGAGGAGGACATAAAGCTCGTCATGGAGCAGGCGGGAGTTGACTACGAGACAGCAAAAAAGGCGCTGGAAGAAGCGAAAGGAGACCTCGCGGAGGCTATCTTGAAACTCACCGAGGAGTGACCCTCACTCCCCATGCTCTTTTTGGAAGCTCTCTATGGCCTTAACGAGCGGAATGAGGTGCATCAACGCCGGGCCGCCGGCCATCAGAACCGCCACGAGGCCAGCTTCAATAAGCTCCTCCGGCTTTGCACCGGCTTCGAGGGCCTTCTGGGTGTGGAGGTAGATGCACCACTCGCAGCCTGCAGCTATTCCAAGGGCGAGGGCTATTAGCTCCTTCTCCCTCGTTGTAAGGGCTTTGTTGTCAAGGGTCTCGCGGAGGAACCTTGAGAACGCCGCTATCTCTTTAGGGTGCTCCTTACCGAGCTTTTCGAGGAGTTCCTCAATCTCTTTCAACTTAACCATAACGTCGCCGTTCTCCATAAATATCACCGGTATAAGTTAGAACGGCAGATTTAAAGGAATTTCCAGAACAAAAGGTTTAAAACTAAACGTTCGCCACGATTCCCTGCCTTCTCATCTTGAGTATGTCGTCGATAACGTCTATCAGGCCCGCTATTATCTCGTCGTATTTACCTCCCTCAGAGCCGTACAATTCCTTGAGCTTGTCTTTGAGGGTAAAGAGTGCTTCCGTTTCAAGCTCAAGGAGTTTTTGAGCTTCTTTCGCAAGAAACCTGAGCGTGACTCCCCTCGCTTTCTCGTCGTCCAGAAGGCGGAGTATCAGCTTTGTTATTTTTTCGCGCATGTCTTCGCTAGGAATCTTCTCTGACAGCCTGGCCATGAACTCAAGTGCCCCCTCAATGTCCCTTGGATTTCCCGATTTCAGGAGAGCGTCCAGGAGGGAGGCGAAGAATTTGGAAGTTCCCGGGTACAGGGCGTGGATATCCGCCAGGGTTTTTGCGGCGGTTTCCCTCGCCCAGGCGTTCTTTGACTTGAGGAACTCTCCGAGAATCGGCAGGATCCTGTAGGCGTCCGTGGGGGTAAGATGGGATGTTAACTTTGAGACGATCCAGAGGGCGTCCATCCTTCTCGTGTAGTCCTCACTCTCCAGCATTGAGAGGACTTTTTCCATAACTGCCGGATCCAGCTTGGCCATCTCTGCCACTATATCTGCTTTTCCAGCGTCGAGTAGCTTTTCAACGTCGTCAATCGAGTACTGGGAAACCTCAAGGGCCTTGGTAACGCCCTCGCTCTCGATGGTTTCTTCGGCAATGTTGGTGGCCTTTTCAAGCTTCTCCATGACCTGGGATGCAAGAAGGCCGAGCTTAACGTCGCCGCGAAGCTCTTTGATCTTGCTGACTGCCTTCAGCTTGTTTCTCGTGGAAAGCTCCTTCTCCCTTGTTAGGAGTCTGTCGATTGAGTAGAGCGCCCTCTCCACAACGTACGGGTCGGGGTGGGAGAGAAGATCAGTGATTCCGTCGAACACTCTGTTCAATATGTTCGAGTCTGTTGTCTTGCTTGCTATCTCTGTTAGGGCCGTGATTGCCGCACTCTGTACGTCGCGTTTTTTGCTCGAGCCAATGAGAGAGAACAGCCAGTTTATCAGCTTGTACGCTATGGCAACAACGTTTGCTCCAAGTTTCCCAAGCCCCTCCGCGGCGTATTCTCCAAGTATCGGCACTCCCGACTTGAGGACATCCTGAAGGGTCTCCATGATTCTCTCGTAGTCTTCGTCGCTTAGGTCTCCCGACTCGAGAAGGGTGTTTATTACCTCAATGGCTTTCAGTGCGACCCGCTCATCCTTGTCCCTGGCCAGCTCAAGGATTCTCGGGAGAACCCTCTGGAGGCGCGGCCTTGATATTTTGCCTTCGGATATCATATCTTTTATTATCTGGAGCACGTTTGCCCTTACGTGAGGGTTGTCGTCGTATAAGAACTCGACGAGAACAGCGAACACTTTGTCATATTTTTCTGCCAGAGCTTTAACGTCCTTTAGCCTCCAGGCGAGAATATCTTCCTTTAGGCCCTCTTTATCGACTATGAGGTCACTACCTTTTATAACAGCCAAAAGCGCGAGGCTCAGCATAGTCTCCCCCTTTATTATTACGTTCTGAACTATTTTAAGGTTAGCCCAAAGGTTATTAACCTGGTCCGGCAACTTCCGTGTGATGAGGGCAATAGGTGTCATCAGAAACTCCAGAAGGGAGCGCCTGAGCAGGGCGGAGTTCGAAGAACTGCTGAGGAGCGCTGGCTACGAGGTTCTGGCCATAGTCGAGCAGAACAGGGAGGAGCACCCACGCTACAACATAGGGCCTGGCAAGCTCGAGGAGCTCAAGGAGCTTGTTAAAGAGCTCAAGCCCGACAAGGTCATCTTTGCGAACAGACTGACTCCGAGTCAGGCCTACAATCTCTGGAAGGAGCTCAGGATTGAGATAATGGACCGCTGGCAGCTCGTCCTTGAGATATTCGAGAAGAGGGCACACTCAAAGGAGGCGAAGCTTCAGGTAGAACTCGCCTCGCTCCAGTACGAAATTCCCCTGGTCAAGGAGGCCATCAGGAGGATAAGGCTCGGCGACAGGGCCGGTTTTAAGGGCATGGGTGAGTACCAGACCCAGCAGTACCTCAAGCACATCCGCTATAGGATGGGCAAAATACGGGACGAGCTTGAGAGGGTCAAGGCAGACAGAGAGGTTAAGCGAAAGAAGAGGGAGAACGCCGGCTTCGTCCTCGTTGCCCTCGCTGGATATACCAACGCGGGAAAATCAACCCTTCTCAACGCTTTAGCAAATGAGAACGTTGAAGCGAAGAACCAGATGTTCACGACGCTCGATACGACCACGAGGCGCTTCAGACTCGGCACGAAGAGGATTCTCGCAACCGACACTGTTGGGTTCATCGACGGTCTGCCCCCCTTCATAGTTGAGGCCTTCCACTCCACGCTTGAAGAGATAGTGAAGGCCGACATAGTTCTCCTCGTTCTGGACTCAAGTGAGCCTTGGGGGGAGATACGGAGGAAGTTCCTGGCCTCTCTCCAGGTGCTCAGGGAACTGAAGGCCCTTGAAAAGCCGATTATAGTTGCCCTTAACAAGATAGACCTGATAGAGGAAGCTGACGCCGAGGAGAAAGTCAGGCTGATATGGGAGCTCTCCCGCGAAAGGGGAATAAGCCTTGAGGACGTGGTGAAAATCTCGGCGAGGGAGGGCCGCCTTGAGGAACTCATGGATGCATTAAACAGGGTCGTCCTTAAACTCCCCAAGTACGGTGCTTTCAGGATAATCGTGAAAGAGCCTGAGAAAGTCCCTGCAGTGATGGCACTCATAAACTCCGTTGGAGAAGTTCTGTCAGTCGAGTACGGTGAAAAGACGATGATAAACGCTTACGTCCAGACTGGAATGGTCGGCGAGATCAAGAAAATGGGGGCCGAGATAGAGAGGTTAAACCATTCCGGCGAGGGCGAAGAGCTTGAGCAGGACGAAGGATATCCCGATGGCGGTTAGCGGCGTCGCCACCCATCCGAAGACTATATCGACGATTACCTTTCTGTCCACTCCCCTACCGGCTAAGAGGCCGACGCCGACAACGCCGCCGACTATCGACTGACTGGAGCTGACTGGAAGACCGAAAACGTTTGCTATGCTGACCGCCATTGCGGAGCCGAACTGGGCAGCGAAGGCCGAAACAGGGCCGAGGGCCGTTATCTTCTTCCCAACCGTGTGCATAACTGCGTAGCTGAACGTCAGTGCCCCAACGGCCAGGCTTAACGCCACGAGGACTCCGGCAGTTTTTGGCGCCATGAAGCCAGCACCCACAATCGGCCCGGAGGCGTTGGCCACTTCGTTCGTTCCAAAGTTAAAGGCCATATAAGAACCGCCGAGAATGGCAAGCGCCTTGTATAGGGCCTCAATTGTCGAGACGCTCTTAATCTTTGAGATCACGTAGGAGTAGAACTTGTAGAGGATTATCGCAAGGATTCCCGAGAGGACGGGAGAGGCAATCCACGCGGCGGCTATCTTCGTAAGCGTCCACCAGTTTACGGGCGCGCTCGTAGCCAGACCGACACCAATGACACCGCCCACTATTGCCTGAGTAGTTGATACTGGGAGTCCTTTGATTGTCGCTATCGTCACCCACACTCCAGCGGAAAGAAGTGCTATGAGGGCCATTTCCATTGTGAGGTATCCCTCGGGCACTATCCCCTTACCGACCGTCTTCATGACCTTGTAGCCTTTGAGGTAGGCACCGAGAAGGGTGAATATCGCTATTGTCAGTGTTGCCTGCCTGAAGCTTAGTATTCCCGCACCAACGGCCGTTCCCATTGCGTTGGCCGAGTCGTTCGAGCCTATGTTCCAGGCGATGTAGAACGCAACTGCCACGATGGCTATAGCCAGTGCGTCCATGTTCCCTCCCCCGATTTGAGTTGATATATAGACTATATAGTTTCCGTTAAAAAGTTTTCGAGAAACAATGACCGTAAAACACCATCGGCGAGCTTAAGGGTTCACACTTACCCAAAGACGCCTGTCGAGAAGGTCTTAGGGAGATACCGAAACCTAAATAAATGTTTCGGACTAACCCAAAGTGAAAACCTTTAAGGAGGCAGGAAGGATGATCGAGATTCGTTTTCACGGTAGAGGTGGACAGGGTGCAGTTACGGCAGCCAACATTCTAGCTTCAGCGGCCTTTAAGGAGGGCAAGTACGTCCAGGCCTTCCCGTTCTTCGGCGTTGAAAGGCGTGGAGCGCCTGTTACGGCCTTCACCAGGATCGACGACAAGCCGATCAGGATAAAGACCCAGATCTACGAGCCTGACGTTGTTGTCGTCCTTGACCCGAGCCTTCTCGACACCGTTGACGTCACCGCTGGCCTCAAGGACGGCGGAATAGTCATCGTCAACACCGAGAAGAGCAAGGAGGAAGTCCTTGAGAAGCTCAAGAAGAAGCCGGGCAAGCTTGCCCTCGTTGACGCTACCGGTATAGCCCTTGAAATACTCGGACTCCCGATTACTAACACGGCCATCCTCGGTGCAGTTGCAAAGGCCACAGGCCTCGTCAAGCTTGAGAGCGTCCAGGAGGCCATCAAGGAGACCTTCTCTGGGGCCCTCGGCGAGAAGAACGCCAAGGCCGCCGAAGAGGCCTTCAACAAGACCGTTGTCTACGAGCTCTGATTTTCCTTTGCTTTCCTTAACCTTAGGAGGAGGGGAGGAGTTTGAACACGCTGTTTGGGGAGAAAAAGGCGGAGGCAAAGAAGATAGTCCTTACCTCCGTCGACCAGTACCCCGAGGCGCCAATAAGCCTTGGGACCACCCTTAGCAATTTCACAGGTGACTGGAGGACTTTCATCCCTGTGGTCAATGAGGACAAGTGCGTCAAGTGCTATATCTGCTGGAAGTTCTGCCCGGAGCCGGCAATATACATCAAGCCCGATGGCTACGTGGCAATCGACTACGACTACTGCAAGGGCTGTGGAATCTGTGCCAACGAGTGCCCGACCAAGGCCATAACGATGGAGAAGGAGGAGAAGTGAGGTGGTGGAGATGGAGTACAAGCCGATCAGAAAGGTCGTGAGCGGAAACTACGCGGCTGCCTATGCCGCTTTACACGCGAGAGTCCAGGTCGTTGCCGCTTACCCGATCACCCCGCAGACGAGCATCATCGAGAAGATAGCCGAGTTCATAGCCAACGGAGAGGCAGACATCCAGTACGTTCCCGTTGAGAGCGAGCACTCCGCTATGGCCGCATGTATCGGCGCCTCGGCTGCTGGAGCAAGGGCCTTCACCGCTACCTCTGCCCAGGGTCTAGCTTTAATGCACGAGATGCTCCACTGGGCGAGCGGTGCAAGGCTGCCGATAGTTATGGTGGACGTTAACAGGGCTATGGCTCCGCCGTGGAGCGTTTGGGACGATCAGACCGATTCACTCGCGCAGAGAGATACCGGCTGGATGCAGTTCTACGCCGAGAACAACCAGGAGGTTTACGATGGCGTCCTTATGGCCTTCAAGGTGGCCGAGACGGTAAACCTCCCCGCTATGGTCGTCGAGAGCGCCTTCATCCTGAGCCACACCTACGACGTCGTTGAGATGATTCCGCAGGAGCTCGTTGACGAGTTCCTTCCACCGAGGAAGCCACTCTACGACCTGGCCGACTTCGAGAGGGAGCCGTTCTCGGTAGGTTCTCTCGCGACTCCAGCAGATTACTACGAGTTCCGCTACAAGATACAGAAGGCCATGGAGGAGGCCAAGAAGGTCATCAAGGAAGTGGGTAGGGAGTTCGGCGAGCGCTTTGGAAGGGACTACAGCCAGATGATAGAGACCTACAGGACTGACGATGCCGACTTCGTCTTCATGGGTATGGGTTCGCTCATGGGCACCGTCAAGGAGGCAGTTGACATCCTCAGGCAGGAGGGCTACAAGGTCGGAGCGGCAAAGGTGCGCTGGTTCAGGCCGTTCCCGAAGGAGGAGCTCTACGAGCTTGCAAAGAACGTTGACGGCATAGCAGTCCTCGACAGGAACTACTCCTTCGGCATGGAGGGCATACTCTTCACGGAGGCAAAGGGTGCGCTCTACAACACCGACGCGAAGCCGCTCATGAAGAACTACATCGTCGGCCTCGGCGGCAGGGACTTCACGGTGAACGACGTCAGGAAGATAGCCGAGAACATGAAGGCGGTCATAGAGAAGGGCGAGCTTGACGTAGAGGTGGACTGGTACCACCTTAAGAGGTGAGAAAGATGGAGATTCCCGAGCAGATTAAGAAAAAGCTCACGCTCCCGGCGGAGGAGCACTTCTATGCCGGTCACACGGCCTGCCAGGGCTGTGGGGCTGCACTCGGGCTGAGGTACGTCCTCAAGGCCTACGGCAGGAAGACGATATTCGCAATCCCAGCCTGCTGTTCGACGATTATAGCCGGTGCTTGGCCCTACAACACTCTGGGTGCCAACCTGTTCCAGACGGCCTTTGAGACGACCGGTGCCGTCCTTGGCGGCATCGAGGCCGCTTTGAAGGCCAGGGGCATAAAGGTCAAGGGCGAAGACGGCGTCATGATCGTCGGCTGGGCTGGCGACGGTGGAACCGCTGACATTGGCCTTCAGGCACTCTCGGGCTTCCTTGAGAGGGGCCACGATGCTCTCTACATCATGTACGACAACGAGGCCTACATGAACACTGGAATCCAGAGGTCAAGTTCAACCCCCTACGGAGCATGGACGACCAACACCCCCGGAGGAAAGAGGCACTTCCTCGAGAAGAGGCACAAGAAGAAGGTCATAGACATCGTCATAGCCCACGAGATTCCCTACGCGGCAACTGCAAGCGTTGCCTACCCTGAGGACTTCATAAGGAAGCTCAAAACAGCTCAGAAGACTCCAGGCCCGAGCTTCATCCAGCTCTTCGCCCCGTGCCCGACCGGCTGGCGCTCACCCACCGACAAGAGCATTGAGATAGCCAGACTTGCCGTTCAGACTGCCTACTTCCCGCTCTTCGAGTACAAGGAGGGCAAGTACAGGATTAACATGCCAAACCCGAAGAAGGAGCCAAAGCCGATCGAGGAGTTCCTCAAGCTCCAGGGCAGGTTCAAGTACATGACCAAGGAGGACATCCAAGTTCTCCAGGAGTGGGTGCTCCGCGAGTGGGAGAAGCTCAAGAAGCTCGCCGAGGTCTTCGGCTGAGCTTTCGTTTTCCCTTTGGAAAAAGTTTAAAGTCCACATGATAACTCACTCGAGGTGATACATATGGCTGAGAGTCCGTTTAAGGCCGATATTGAGAGGGTTCAGAAGGAGTACAGCGAAAAGATGACGCCCGGAGCGATAGCTTACATCCCGGGAAGCAGCGTTATCAACAAGACAGGTTCCTGGAGAGTTTTTATGCCTGAATTCAACCGCGACAAGTGCACTCGCTGCTACCTCTGCTATATCTACTGCCCGGAGCCGGCTATCTACCTCGATGAGGAAGGCTACCCGGTCTTTGACTACGACTACTGTAAGGGCTGTGGCATCTGCGCCAACGAATGCCCTGTTGATGCCATAGTTATGGTTAGGGAGACCAAGTGAGGTGGTGAAAGATGCCGATAAGAACCGTTATGAAGGCAAACGAGGCTGCCGCCTGGGCGGCCAAGCTGGCCAAGCCCAAGGTTATCGCGGCCTTCCCCATTACCCCGTCAACGCTCGTTCCAGAGAAGATTAGTGAATTCGTCGCCAACGGGGAGCTCGACGCCGAGTTCATCAAGGTCGAGAGCGAGCATTCAGCTATCTCCGCCTGTGTTGGTGCCAGCGCCGCTGGAGTTAGAACATTCACAGCAACCGCTTCCCAGGGTCTCGCCCTGATGCACGAAATACTCTTCATCGCCGCTGGAATGCGCCTTCCGATAGTCATCGCCGTTGGAAACCGTGCCCTTTCAGCCCCGATCAACATCTGGAACGACTGGCAGGACACGATAAGCGAGCGCGATACTGGATGGCTCCAGTTCTACGCCGAGAACAACCAGGAAGCTCTGGACCTCATACTCATAGCCTTCAAGGTCGCCGAGGACGAGAGGGTTCTCCTTCCGGCAATGGTTGGCTTCGACGCGTTCATCCTGACCCACACAGTTGAGCCAGTTGAGATTCCCGACCAGGAGGTCGTCGACGAGTTCCTCGGTGAGTACGAGCCGAAGCACGCCTACCTCGATCCGGAGAGACCGATAACCCAGGGTACCCTCGCCTTCCCGGCCCACTACATGGAGGCCAGATACACCGTCTGGGAGGCCAACGAGAATGCAAAGAAGGTCATCGACGAGGTCTTCGCCGAGTTCGAGAAGAAGTTCGGTAGAAAATACCAGAAGGTCGAGGAGTACAGGACTGAGGACGCAGAGATAATCTTCGTCACCATGGGTTCACTCGCCGGAACCCTCAAGGAGTACGTTGACCACCTCAGGGAGAAGGGCCTCAAGGTCGGCGCTGCGAAGCTCACCGTTTACAGGCCGTTCCCGACCGAAGAAGTCAGGGAGCTCGCCAAGAAGGCCAAGGTTCTCGCGCTCCTTGAGAAGAACGTCACCTTCAGCGTTGGTGGAGCACTCTTCCAGGACTTCAGCAGGGCCCTCGTCAACCTTGACGAGAGGCCGAAGATCGTCGACTTCATCCTCGGCCTCGGTGGCAGGGACGTCACATTCAAGGACCTCGACGAGGCACTGGCCATAGCCCAGAAGGCCCTCAACGGTGAGGAGTTTGATGAGGTCAACTGGATCGGCCTGAGGAAGGAGATACTGTGAGGTGAGGAAAATGGCCGTTAGGAAACCCCCGATTACCACTCGCGAGTACTGGGCGCCTGGTCACGCCGCCTGTGCCGGCTGTGGCTGTGCCACCGCTCTCAAGCTCGCCACCAAGGCCTTCAGCGAGGCCATGGAGGAGAAATACGGTGATCCCAATGCATTCGCCATAGCCCAGGCCACAGGCTGTATGGAGGTCGTTTCGGCAGTCTTCCCGTACACCGCTTGGAAGGTCCCCTGGGTGCACGTCGCTTTCGAGAACGCCGCGGCCGCTGCCAGCGGTGTTGAAGCGGCCTGGAAGAAGATCGGCAGAAAGGGTAAGATACTTGCCATCGGTGGAGACGGTGGAACAGCCGACATCGGTCTCCAGGCCCTCTCGGGAATGCTCGAGAGGAGGCACAACGTCGTCTACCTCATGTACGACAACGAGGCCTACATGAACACTGGAATCCAGAGGTCAAGTTCAACCCCCTACGGTGCTTGGACCACCACCTCACCGCCCGGAAAGTACTCAATCGGTGAGGACAAGCCCAAGAAGTGGGTCGCCCTCATCGCTGCTGCCCACCAGGTTCCGTACGTTGCCACCGCGAGCATCGGCAACCCCTTCGACTTCGTCAGGAAGATGAAGAAGGCCGCTAAGGTCGATGGTCCGGCTTTCGTCCAGGTTCACTGCACCTGCCCGACCGGATGGAAGAGCCCGCTCGAGAAGGGTGTTGAGATAGCTCGCCTTGCCATCGAGACCGGCGTCTGGCCGCTCTTCGAGATCGAGAACGGCGACTTCTTCAACATCAAGATCCAGCCGCCCGGAGGAGGCGCCAAGGTCACCCGCGAGGGCGGCAGGATAGTCGCCATAGAGTTCAAGAAGCCCATCGAGGAGTACCTCAAGCTCCAGGGCAGGTTCAAGCACCTCTTCAGGAAGCCAGAGGCTATTGACGAGATGCGCGAGCAGATCAAGGCCATGTGGAAGACCCTCGGCGTTGACGTCACCCTCCCGAAGCCGGAGGAGTGATTTTCAGTTTCTTTTTCTTTTAAAAATCCTTGATACCGTGGGGCTTCTTGGGTTTCGTGGAAGAAAATTCTTTCCATGCTCTTCGGGTTTTTGATAGTTAGCGGTGCGAGTGCAACGGCGAGCCTCGTTAATGGAACGGTGAACGGCAGCATTGAAATACCACCGGATACGTATTCCTTAAAGAGGCCAGGAGATAGAGTCAAACCAAAATTTTTTCAGGCAATTGAAGTCGGCATAGAGATAATCGTAGGAGGTACAGAACTACTCGTGTTAACAGTCAGTCTGGCAACGCTAGCTGTAAAGGGACTCTATGAAGTGATCAAGAAGTACGGTGGAAAGGTTGCCGAGTTCATTCTGAAAGCCACGGGTTTCAAGCAGCTGGCAGAGTTTGGGGATGGTTTTATAGGCACCGCGGGTTATTCGATGGAGCATCCTCGCGTCCAAGTTTATCTGAAGAAAATCTGGATATTCCCAACTCCCCTCGCTGATAAATTGGTCATCAAAGACGGCTCCAGGACTGTGGTGGAGGTCAAAAAGAGCGAACTCGATCAAGTGGACGACCTTTTCAGCCCGAAGGAGTACGGCAAACTCTTGGCACAAGCGTACTTAAACGGCTGGGATGCCAACGATGCTAAAAAGCTTGCAGAGGATTTTGACAGGGAGTACAGGGGTTTCAGGGCACACTTCAATGGGGCAAACCTCGATTGTGGAGTATTCGAAGGAGGAGATGTTATCATTGATGCAAAAGGGGCAAAACATATTATTTTCAACCACATCATGAAAAAGCCTGGAAAGGATCAGTTCACTCACATTTCCGCCGTGGATCTTTTAAACGAAATGGGCAAGGTTATAGAAAACCCAGACAAAATTAAATGCGGAGACATTATCAGTGGAAAACAGAGAATAGTACTTGTTAAATATTCCCCAAAGCTGGGAAAGAAAGTGGTGGTAGTGATTGAGAGAATCAAGTGGGGGATGTACCGGATAGTTACGGCATTCCCACCATCTTCAAGGAGATATTGACAGGGAGGTGATTTCAATCTTTGCTTTTTCATTCTTCCTACAGGAGGGAGATAGGGGATTTCCAGTGCTGGTGCTCGAAGAGGGGCCAGTTTTCATCAGTGAAGACCCAGTGACGCTGGATGAATTCATAAGCTCCCTAAAGGCACTCCACTCGATGGATGCTCTCCCGAAAAAGCTCTGGGACCTCAAGATAATGGCTGAGGGTGGATGGGTTCACCTGACCCTTCGGGATGGTGGGGAAGTACAGCTCACCCGTGACAACTTCATCGAGGCAATCCGAACTTCCATCCAGAACCTGAAAGCGGTTCTCAATAATAAACCCGTGAGGATGGGGTGGCTCAGGTTCAAACTAAAGCCGCCTTCGCATGAAGTTCTTGAGATGTTCGGTGAACCTGAGGATATCATGGACGAGTACGAAGTTCAAGTTTACGGGAGCACGTACGTACTGGAGGCGTTTGTTAATCTCGAAGGGTACGTTGAGGAGCTTAAACTTCTCAAGGCGTTTGTGGCGGATGGCAAACTGCCTGCGGAGGAGTGGCGGGTAAAGTGGAACGTTGATGGTGAAATCAAGAGGCTGTCTTCCAAAGGGGCAAAAAAGCCGGAGGATAGGGGCCTTCTCCGCGAACTGGCGGGCCTTAAAAAGCTCTCAGCAGGAGCAGCTCCTCCTTTCGTTCGCTTTACCCTTTCAACCTATGACCCCTTTGAAGTTCTCTACGCGGCAGACTCTGGAAAGGGAGAATTTTTGCTGGCATTCGTCCTGTATTCTGGCATGGCCGTCAAAGTCCCAAAGAACGTCTTCCTGAGGGCCATCGATGAGGCCATCAAAGATGCAGAAAAGGAACTTAAAAGGGTAAAGCTATCTGGGAGGTGAGCTCATGTCTTTCCCCTTTATCTTCTTTGGCTTCGAGGAGGCTCTCAGGGGCGAGGTGCCTGCGGATGCTCTAACCATTGCCATCAAACACGGGATGAAAACAGAAATTGGCATAATTGCCAGGAAGGGTTCTGAGAGAGTGGTGATAGGGTGCAAGAGAAACGCACATAAAATAAGCGAGGAACAGCTTGCAAAGTACGCTGAGTACGCCATCAATAAGGGAATCAGAAAGATTGAGGTGTACTATGCTGGAGGCATTGAGAACATAAGGGGCTACTATTACTACACCCAGTACCTGCCAAAGGAGATAAAGTCCAGGTTTGGTGTGGACGTTGAAGTGCGTTACCTAGCTTCAGAATTCGACCGAACCTGTTTCTTTATTTTTCATTAATGAATGAACCATGGGGGGAGTGGTATGGGAACCACGTATTATGTTGTCGCCGTGTTTGATAAGCCTTGGGGAGAAGTGCTTGAGAAGCTCTCGCGCGAGTTCAAGTACACTCGCGAACTCGCGTACCAGCGGGAAAGACGAGAAGAGCACCTGAAGTTCATCTTTGATATGAGGGGATTTAGGCTGGTTGCAGTGGGAGAACTGCACTACGAGCTGAAAACCACCGAGGAAGATTCCTTTGACTGGCTTGAGGTCGAAACGTACTCAAAGGAGAACATGACGCTCCTCCAGATTGGAGTCTCCACCGGCAGGTGGCTGTTCGTCCTAAGCCCCGAACTTATGAAGTTTCTCGGAAAGCTGATGAGGGTTGGGGCGGTCCTCATCTGTGGTTACACAGACGACCACGACCTCAGAGATGCAGGCTTTGAAGAAAACAACCAGTTCCTTTTCTACGAATGGTTGGTTGAGACTGTGAAAAGAAAAAAGCTTGAAATCGTTCCTTCGGACGTTACCATAGTGAAGAAAGAACTCTTAGACTTGGAGGACGGTCTCTACGAGCTGATTGAAAGACCTGGAAGGGAGGATGAAGAGTATGTCCTAATCAAGAGATTGGATAGTTATAAAATACTTGTTTCAGTAAGAGAAAGCGATTTAACCGATGAAGAGAGCTACCGAGAGCTAATTGAAGACAAAACATGGTTCAGCTCTCATATAATTGTGGTGGTCTTTAGGCGAATTGGAAAAAAGGTCGAGAACGAGCTTCTCATTAAGAGGGCAGAAGAATACTTCAAAGCGCAAACAGAAGAGTGACAGCGCTTGAAACTTTTCTGAAATGTCAGCATCAGGCAATCCGATGAAAAATCTCCCTCCTTTTCCCACACCGGAAGCCTCTGAAGTAATAGCCGAGAGCTACAGCGCCATAGACCAGCTCCTCTACTCCGGTGACGTCCCCGAGCTTGGGAAAAACGTCCTCGTGAATTTGGGCAACGCCCACAGCATAACCCTCGTCGGGACAGCTTTCCTCGTGCTCGCGGCGGCCCTTGAAAAGAGGAGGAAAACAATGGTGGGCCTTAACGACGCGGCCGTGTTAAGCTACACCTCTGCAGGCGGCGCTGGGCTCCCACTGCTCACAAAACCGATGCTGAGAAGAGTAACCGTGGTTGCAAGCGAGTACGCCCTCGATTCGCTCCTCAACCTGGCTGGTCCCGTTTTGCTCCTCTACCACGACCCCGACGTCCAGAGCTTCGTTTACGAGACCAGCGGCGTACTGCCGGGGCCGAGCAGGAAGCACGTCCACAAGGGGGAGGGGGCCTTCATCTACCGCACCCCTGAAACGGTAAACGTGGAGTGGGGCAGGATGCCCCTTTAACCTCTCAAACCTCTTATCAGATTCTCCATAACGCTCAGAAACGTCTCGACCTCCTCAACGCTGTTGTAGACGTGGAATGAAGCCCTAACAGTTCCCTCCACTCCGAGCTTCTTCATCGCGGGCAGGGCGCAGTGGTGACCGGAGCGAACCATGATGTTGTGCTCGTCGAGTATAGCGGCAACGTCGTGAGGATGTAGCGGCGGGACGTTGAAACTGACGACGCCAGCGTGCTTTTTCAGGTTCCGCGGCCCGTACCATGGAACCTCAAGCTCGTCAAGGCCTTCTGTTGTGCGCTTCACCAGCTTGTGCTCCTGTTTTTCGATCTTCTCTATTCCAATCCTCTCGATGTAGCGGATCCCAGCGGCGAGGCCTATGGCCCCTCCAATGTTCGGCGTTCCCGCCTCAAAGCGTTCCGGCGGCTCTGCCAGCTTGTAAGAGTCAAGGTCAACGTCCTCGATTGTTCCCCCACCTATGAGCGGCGGCTCGAAGACGTCGAAGAACTCGCTGTTGATGTAGAGGACACCAATCCCAGTCGGTCCCATCGGTCCCTTGTGGCCAGAAAAGCCCAGAAAGTCAGCGTAGAGCTTTTTCACATCAACCTCCATGTGGCCAGCACTCTGGGCCGCATCAACAACGAATATCGCGCCCTCCTCCTTCGCCATCTTTCCAAGCTCCTCGACCTCGTGGATTACTCCAAGGGCGTTCGAGACATGCTGAACTGCTACGAGCTTCGCTCCCTTGATCTTCTTCTCGGCATCGGCGAGGTCGAGGTTCCCCTCCAGGTCGCCCTCTATGAACTCCAGCCTGAGGCCCTTCTTCTTCGCGAGCCTCTGCCAGGGGAGTAGGTCTGAGTGGTGCTCGTACGGTGTGGTCACTATCTTGTCTCCCTTCTCAAAGATGTGCTCCAGCCCGAGGGCGACGAGGTTGAGGCTCTCGCTCGTGTTCTTGGTGAAGACTATCTCCTCGAACTTCGCGTTGATGAAGTCCGCCACGACCTTTCTGCTCTCCTCGTACTTGTGAGTCGCTATCTGCGAGAGCCTGTGGACGCCCCTGTGGACGTTGGCGCGGTACTTCAGGTAGTACTCATCCATTGCCTCGATGACTGGCTTTGGTGTGAGTGATGTGGCGGTGTTGTCAAAGTAAATGACCTCGCTCGTGAGCGGTATGTCCTTTCTAATATCGTCCGGTATCTTCATGCGACCACCTCCAGGATTCCCGCGCAGTCATAGATCGTCTCGGCGATCTTTCTTCCAAGCTCGGCATCATCGAGGAGCTTGACTATTATCTTCCCGCTTGGATAAACGCTGACTTCGTAGCCCTCCATTTCGAGAATGAGCATCATTCCTGGAAGGAGCTTCTTCACGCTGTGCCCTCTCTCGCGGAGACACTGGGCTGTCTTTGTGAGGTCTATCTTTATCGGCTTCTCCCAGGAGTAGCCCGAGATCACGATCCCCTTCATCGTAGTGCATGGTTTGGCGATTATCACTCCCACCACCGAAGTGGATGTTGGATTTTGGGCTTATACGGATTTCCTGAACCCAAGGTTAAGGACAGAAATGTGAAATGGGAGAGTATTTTAATTTGGGCTCTTAACGTTTCGACAAGCTTATAAAGGCCCAGTCGAGCTGGAGGTTGATGAGGACTTATCTGTCTTTCAGCCGCGACGCCTATCTGGTGGTCATCTACTCCTTCTTCGGCTGGTTAGGGGGCAATATAGCCTGGTTCATAGTCCCGTTCTACTTCAAGTCCCTCGGCATGGACTATTCGAGTATGGGCGTGCTTTTCTCACTCTCAACGATAGCCCAGGCCGCTCTGCTTCTCTTCACAGGGCCCCTTGCGGTAAAAATTGGGTATAAAAGAAGTATAATCCTAGCACTCATATTTTTCATGTCTGGAAGGCTGGTGCAGGTCTTTCTGCCCGAGTTTCACTTCTTGGCCATAGCTTCAGTGCTCCTAGGGATTGGCATGGCACTAGAGGGGCCTGCTTTGATGTCCCTCCTCAGCGAAGAGGCGAGCGATGAGAACAGACACTACCTCTTTTCCATGAACTCCGCCATGGGAACTTTTGGTGCAGCCTTTGGGACTCTACTCGGGGGTTTTCTCCCTGGGGTTCTGGACGGGAAGAACCCGTACAGGGATACGCTTGTGGTCTCAATAGGCTTTGTTCTTATTCAGCTGGTTGTTATTTCCCTAGTGCACCCAATACTTGACAGAAAGGGACGTGAGATAAAATTCGAGCGTGAAACTGTGGTAAAAATCCTCAAGTTCTCCCTTCCCAGCGCCCTTATCGGGCTCGGGGCTGGAGTGACTATTCCATACATGGGCCTGTGGTTCAACAGGAAGTTCGGCACTAGCTTGGAAAGCATAGGCGGCCTCTTCGCGATCCAGCAGTTCATAATGGGCCTCGGCACCTTTCTTCTTCCTGCTTTGGCTGATAGGGCCGGGAGCGTTAGGACGATAGTTGCATTCAACGGCAGTGCCACGCTTCTCATCGCTGGAATGCCGTTCCTGCCGAGTTTTCCGCTCGCCGCACTCGTCTACATCATCAGGACGATCCTGATGAACATAGTGAACCCAATATGGGACGCGTTCATGATGCGCTTCTTCTCAACGGAGGAGCGCTCGACGGCTTTAGCACTCAGAAACCTTTCGTGGACGGCAACCTTCGGGATGGGTCAGTACATTGGAGGGGTGATATTCGACCGCTCCCTCACGATGCCTTTCCTGATAACGGGCTTCCTGTACGGGGCTTCAATGGCGACCTTCTGGGCACTGTTCTCAAAGGAAGAAGAGTAGAAAATCAGCATATCCTCGGAACGGGGTCTCCCTCGGGAGGCTCCATGAACCTCTTTCCACCTATTCCCGTTTCGAGGAGAACCTTGCCGCGGTAGTCAGCTATTACCTCACCGATTATCGCCGCGTTCCTGCCCTTCTCCGTTTTTCTCATTGCCTCAAGGGCCTCTTCCGCGTACTCCCTCGCGACTACCATGACCACTTTACCCTCGTTTGCGACGTCGTAAGGGCTTATTCCCAGCATCTCGCTGGCAGCCCTAACCTCTGGCCTTATCGGGATGTCAGCTTCCCTCACGAGGATTCCAACGTTGCTCTTGCGAGCGATCTCGTTGAGGGCGTTGCTCAGTCCGGCCCTCGTCGGGTCTTTCATCGCGTGGATGTTCTCCCAGCCGATTGTCTCGGCGACAGCTTTGACAACGTCCCATATCGGTGCGACGTCGCTCTTGAGCTCGGTCTCGAAGGCTATACCTTCCCTGTGGCTCATCAGGGCTATGCCGTGGTCGCCTATAGTCCCGCTGACAAGCACGGCGTCGCCGACCTTTGCCCCGGCGTCGCTTACCGGGTGCTCCGCTATTCCTATTCCAGCGGTTATGACGAACATCTCTATTTTGTCCTCGACGACCTTGGTGTCGCCCGTGACTATTGGAACGGGGACTTCCCTTGCCGTCTCGTCCATGGACTTGAGAACCCTCTTCAAGACTTCCATATCAAGGCCTTCGCCGATTATCATCGAGTTTGCAAGTGCTATCGGTTCAGCACCCATAACGGCCAGATCGTTCACGGTTCCACTGACCGCTAAGCGGCCTATGTCTCCTCCAGGGAAGAAGAGGGGCTTTACCGTGTGTCCATCTATCGTGAAGACGATGTGCTTGTCTCCAAAGGGTATTGTGGCTCCGTCGTCGAGGGCATCAAGCCCTATACCTCCGGCGGATTTCAGCGTCAGGGTCTTTAGGATAACGTCTCTCAAAAGCTCCTCCATTATTTCTCCACCGGCTCCGTGTTCGAGCTTTATCTTTTCATCCATTTCAATCACCCAGCAGACCTTTTTCCTTCAGGTATGAGCGTGTGAAGTCCAAAAACTCCTCGCCTTGCGTATTATGGCAGGGTAATTGATCATACTTTTATGCCCTCCCGCATCACGTTGAGGATCAGTGGGTCCGAGCTCATGTCCGGTTTCTCGATGTAGGGTATGAGCGATATCGCCACTCCTTTTTCGATGGCATACTTATTGGTCGCCTCTGCCATTCTGTCGAGCTCCTCAAGCGTCAGCCACCGCTTCACAACGACGAGTACATCCACGTCGCTCCACTCTTCAGCCTCTCCCCTCGCGTAGGAGCCGAAGAGGATGATCTCGACTAGGTTCTCTCCGAGGATTTCTTGGAGCCTTGCCTTCACGTCCCGCAGAATTTTGAGGAGCTCTTCTTTTGGAATAACGGGCATTATACGACCTCCACATCCAGTTCCGAGACCTCTCTGATGTCTTTGAAGTCAGAATCGTGGGTTATGAGTTTTTCACCATTGGTTATGCATATTGCCGCAATCATAATGTCCGCAAACTGTTTTGGTCTTCCAATTTTTCTGAGCCTTCTTTGAAGTTCTACAGCCGTTGCAATACTTCTTCGGGTTATCAGAAGTACCTCTCCATGAAATTTCCGATAGGTTATGACAGGGGGATATTCAACCACGGTAACCTCTGTGATGTTCTCTCTTATTTCCTCTCCCGCCTTACCTCGTCTTATGACTATGTTTGTGTCAATAACTACCATTTATCCTCGCCTTCTCCTTTTTTCTCATCTCTGAGAGCATTTCTTCATCGTTTTCAAGAAGAACGTCATCCGTGGTACTGTACGTCTCGATAAAGCGGAGATAGGTTTCCCTATCCACCCTCCCAGAGGCGAAAGCCCTCTCTATCTCCTCCTCAACTAGTCGTTCTACCCTCCTCACGAAATCCTCACTTACCCAGTCGGGTACCCTAATGGTGATCACCTTTCCCATGCTTTCACCCCAAAGAACTTTGTCCCTTCTCAACTTAAATCTTACAGCATCAGATCCTCCTTCGTTAGGTAGCCCTCGAGGTAGAGCCCACCGAGGAATGCCTGACCGACGTTTACCCCGTTGTCCCCTCTCGGCACCTCGGTCGTCACGTGGAAGTTCAGCCCGTTCGCCTCCACGACCTTTCTTATCATCTTGGTTATGAGCTCGTTGTACGCAACTCCTCCGCTCAGGGCAACGTTCTTCACTCCGAACTCTCTGGCCCTTTCGACGGCAGTGTGGGCAAAGGCCCTCGCGAGGGCGAGGTGGGCTGAATAAGCTATGTCCGCGGGTGATGCCCCCTCAATTGCCTCAAGGATACTCTGGAACAGCTCTTCAACCCTTATCAATTCTCCTTCAACTGGAACCTCGAACTTCAGGTCGTTCTTGCCCTTGAAGGCGAAGCTCTCAAGCTTCATTGCCGGTTCTCCCTCGTAGTGCCTCCTGTAGGCGACGTTGAGGAGGACGGCAATGGCATCGAGGACTCTTCCCGTTGAAGAAGCGTAGGCCGTGTTTATCCCCTTGGCGAGCTGGTTGAGGACGACGTTGAACTCGACCTTTCCGTACTTGAGGCTCTCGACGGCCTTCGGGCAGCAGCGGTTTATAACACCTTCAAGCTCGTCAATCGAATAGACCTTGCTCAGTATCCCCATCAGAGCCCTCAATGGATAGTAGCTCGCCAAATCCCCGCCCGGGAGAGGGTAGTAGTCGATGTGGGCCAACCTTTCAACGTCCTCATAGCCCAGATAAAGGACTTCCCCGCCCCAAGTGTTTCCGTCTGTCCCGTAGCCAACGCCGTCGAGCGCTATCCCAATGACAGAATCGAGGTTTTTCTCGGCCATGACGCTCGCTATGTGGGCGTAGTGGTGCTGAACCTGAAGGAGTTCCACGTCCAGCTCGTTGGCCATCTCCATTGCAAGCTTCGTCGTGTTGTAAGCCGGATGGAGGTCGGCTATGATGAGATCAAGGTTTTTCACCCTGAGAATCTTCCTGAAGTGTGCTATTGCCTCCCTCATGAACTCGAGGACTTCAACCTTCCCGGTGTTGCCTATATACTGGCTCGGGTAGACCTTTCCGTTCTTTGCCACGCCGAAGGCGTTCATGAGCTCTGCTCCCACTGCCAGGCCGTTGTACTCGAAGGGTATCTCTATTGGAAGTGGCACGAAGCCGCGGGAGCGCCTTATCACGGCCCTCTTCCCGTCAACGAACCTTATCACGCTGTCGTCTGCCCTGTTCAGTATCTTCCTGTTGTGGAGGAGGAAGTAGTCGGCTACATCCTTAAGTTCCTCAAAGGCCTTCTCGTTGTCCTTGACCATCGGCATTCCTGGGTAATTGGCCGAAGTCATTACATAAACCGGAGTTTTGCTCCAGTGGAAGAGGATGTAGTGGGTTCCAGCGTAGGGAAGCATGACTCCAATGGTGTGAAGCCCCGGCGCGAGGTTCTCCGGGAGCGGGAAGGGCTCCTTCTTGCGGAGCGTTATTATCGGCCGTCTGTAGGAGGTCAGCTCCTCCTCTTCCTCTGGGCTCACATAGGCGAAGCTCTTTATGGTCTCAAGGTCTTTGGCCATTATCGCGAAGGGCTTCTGTGGTCTGAAGGTTCTCCTCCTCAGCTCAGCCACAACGTCCTCCCTTGTGGCATCACAGGCCAGGTGTATCCCGCCGATTCCTTTGATGGCCACTATGTAACCCTTGTCTATGAGCTCGGCCGCCTTCCTGAGCGGATCGCCGTATATCTCCTGCCCGTCGCTGGTGTAGAGCCTGTATGAAGGCCCACAGACGGGACAGGCCGTCGGCTCGGCGTGGTAGCGCCTGTTGAGAGGATCCTCGTACTCGCTCCGGCAGAAGTCGCACATCGGGAACTCCTTCATCGTCGTGTTCTCGCGGTCGTAGGGGAGGTCCTCAATTATCGTGAACCTAGGGCCGCAGTTTGTACAGACGATGAAGGGATACATGTAGCGCTTGTTGGTGGGGTCAAAAAGCTCCCTCAGACAGTCGTCACAGATGGCTATGTCAGGTGGGATTATGGAATCCCCGCCCTTTCCCCCTTTGGAACTTTTCTCAATGTAAAAGCGGTCGAAACCCTGCGGCGGGATTTCCTTCTTTTCAATCCGGTCAATTCTCGCCAGAGGAGGCTTCTTTTTGTAGAGGTCTTCGATGAAGGCTTCGATGTCCTCTTCCCTGCCCTCAACGACTATCTCAACGCCCGCATCGCCGAGGTTTTTGACGTAGCCCCGCAGGTTGTGCTCGTGGGCTATTCTGTAGACGAACGGCCTGAATCCGACCGCCTGAACGATGCCTTGAACGTGAATGTGATAGGCCTTCATTCCTCTCACCGGTTTTGTTTTGACCTTCTGAGCCTTTATACCTTTCCAAAACCAAAAGTTGAAAACCATAATGGAGTTCTGAACCTTTGGTGCCCACTGTCATCCTTCTGGACCAACTACGAAACGAGAGCCTCCATTATGGGAAACAGAATTCGGAAAAGAGTTCCTTCAAGAGATAGGCTAGAAATGGAAAAAGCGGAATAGCGCCATCAGGCAAATGTAACGCTCCTGTCCTTGAGGGAGCGATTGAGCAGGTCGGCGTGCTCGAGGGTGACCTGGTACTCCGCTATATTCTCGAGCTTGATCTCCTCGCCGTCGAGGAGTATCTTGTTGACGTAGACCTTGCCCTCATCGAAGCCGACGGTGTAGACGAAGAGATCCTTCTTACCGAGGTACTCCCTGATCTTCTCGTCCTTAAGGGCCTCGGCGAGTCCTCCTGCCGCGAATATCCTGACGTGGACGACGAATGCTCCAGGAACGTCCTGCTCGGCGAACTGTCTGAGGGTCTCTACGAATATCTTCTTGGTCTCCTCGATCGGGGTCTCACCACCGAACTGGAGGACTGTAACCTGCGGGGCGAACTCCTTGACGCGCTTCGCGATGTCCGCCTCCTTGCCTGCCTCTGCAAGGAAGTGGTAGGTCACTCCTCCGCTGAGGGTTATGTATGTAGCCTCGGTTGCGGTGGCTATGCTGGAGCAGATTATGTTCCTGCTGGCAACGACGGCAACCTTGTTGAGCCCGAGGTCTGCGAGGGCCTTTCCAACCAGCCTTCCAGTGAGGGCCCTAAGGTAGATTTCCTCCTCAAAGGTCGTCTTCGCCATTGGCACCACCTCCAATACCCAGCTATGGGTGTTTGTTCTCGTTATTGTCCAATGCAGTTAAGGAATATAACCTTTTTGGTTCTCCTAATGAACTTTTGTTATCCTAATCACACTTCTTTTTGAATAAATGACAAAATCGAGTCAAAAAATAGCCAAATATTTGACATTTAGACACCACAAATGTGTGGAATCATCACAGTGTCAATCACTCGGGGTGGTACTGCTCTCCTGCTAGAGCTCCGATGGTAGTTCGATAGATAAACTTATAACGTTCGAAAACAACAGAGAAGTGAGGTGATGGAAATGCTGAGCGAGAGAATGCTGAAGGCCCTGAACGAACAGCTTAACAAGGAGCTGTTTTCTGCATACTTCTACTTGGGCATAGCGGCCTACTTCAAGGACATGGGCTTTGACGGCTTCGCCACCTGGATGGAGGCCCAGGCCGAGGAGGAGCTTGGACACGCCATGAGGTTCTACGACTACATCTTCGACAGGGGCGGCAAGGTAGAGCTTGAGAAGATTGAGAAGCCCAAGCAGACCTTCGAGAGCCCGCTGAAGGCCTTCGAGGCTGTGTACCTCCACGAGGTTGGGGTTACTCAGTCGATATTCAAGCTCGTCGAACTTGCCCAGGAGGAGAAAGACCACGCTACCTACCAGTTCCTCCAGTGGTTCGTCGAGGAGCAGGTCGAGGAGGAGGCCAGCACGAAGGCGATAGTCGACAAGCTCAAGATAATCGGCGACAACCCCCAGGGCCTCTTCATGCTCGACAGGGAGCTTGGAGCCAGGGCGCCGAAGCTCAGGGCACTGCTCACTCAGAAGGGTGAGTGATTCTTGTTTTCTCTTCCTAGTTTTTTGAGGAAGAACTTCCAGAGAAGGAAGATGATGAGGTAGTTCTCTTATGAAACCGTTAGAATGAGGCCCAAAATGTACAACAAAAAATAAGGAAGTCAGAACAGCACGCCGTACTTGTAGAATATCTGGCATGTTCCTTCGTAGGACACCATGCACGGCCCGACCGGGTGTCTCGGCGTGCAGGTCTTTCCGAAGAGGGGGCAGTCAGTAGGTAAAGCCAGTCCCCTCAGCACGGCGCCGCAGCGGCAGCCCTTTTCGAGGTCCGGGAGGTCCTTTGGCACCTCTACTTTGTAGAAGCTCCTTATCTCGAAATCCTTCCACTCCTTCCTCAGCTCGAGGCCGCTCTTCGGGAAAACGCCGAGGGCACGCCACTTGGCATCGACGACCTCGAAGAACTTGTCTATCATCTTCTGGGCGACCACGTTGCCTTCGTACTTGACAGCCCGCTCGTACTCGTTGATTATCCTCGCCTCGCCTTCCTTGTACATCCTGATGAGCATAAGAATCGCCATGAGGACGTCGTTCGGCTCGAAGCCCGCGACGACCTGAGGGATACCATACTTTTCTGTCAGGTACTCCCAGCCCTTCACTCCGATTATCGTGGAGACGTGGCCGGGGTCTATGAGGCCCTGAAAGACCGTGCCCTGCTTGAGGAGCACCTCAACGGCTGGCGGGGTTAGCCTGTGGACGGAGTATATCTTGAAGTTCTCAAGCTCCTCTTGGGCGGCGACGTTGAGCATTCCGGCCGCTGGAGCGGTTGTCGTCTCAAAGCCCGGCGAGAAGTGGACGACCGTCTTGTCAGGGTTCTCCTTGGCGATCCTATACGTGTCATAGATACCATAGACGATTCTGACGTCAAAGCCCTCACTCTTTAAGTCGGCGAAGCTCCCCATCGGCGTCGGGATCTTGTACATGTCGCCGAAGGTCGTCAGGATTATCTCTTCTCCCTCTTCCCGGGCTTTCCTCATGATGAGCTGCATCGCCACGATGTCCTCAACCGGTGTTATGCAGACCGGACAGCCCGGCCCGCTGACGACCTTAACGTTCTCCGGAAGAAGCGAGCGGATTCCGTGCCTCGTTACCGTGTCCTCATGGGTTCCGCAGACGTGCATTATCCTGATTTCACCGTCGAGGGTCTTCGCTTCCTCTCTGATCTTTTCAACGAGTTTCATGGCCACCTCACGCGAGCGGTAGGCCTCAAAGGGCTCCTCCATCAGAACCCCTCCATGGCCTTCTCAACCTCTGCCCAAGCCTCAAGGATTTCCATCGCCTTCTTCTCGTCCAGCTTCTCTATTGCAAAGCCCGTATGAACGATAACCCAGTCTCCTGGCTTGGTATCTGGCATTAGGTCAAGCCTTACCTCCCTTTTTACTCCCCCAAAATCCACGACAGCAACGGGGCCGTTTACCTCAATGACCTTTCCAGGAACTGCAAGGCACATTTTTCTCACCACTTTAAAGTTGGGCAAGGCTCTTATAGGGCTTTTTTAAACCAGGGGTTTAGAACCCCAAACTGTGTGATGACTATGATTGGAGCAGTCTTGGCTGGAGGGAGGGGCAGACGCTTCGGCGGAGACAAGCTCCTATTCAGGATCAGCGGAAAGCCCCTCCTCCTCTACACCATTGAGAGGCTGGAGCAGGCGGAGAAAATAGACGAGATAGTCTTAGTTGCATCAAAGGAAAACGCGGAGAAGCTCAGGGATTTTGGGCACGATGTTGTGGTTGATGAGCTGATGATCGGGCCGATGGGTGGGATTTTCACCGCCCTGAGCCTCGGTGACGCCTTTGTTGTCGCCGGCGATATGCCCCTCCTCGTCCCGGAGTTCATAGACTTCATCGTCGAGCGCTTTGAAGAGGCCAAAAAGCCAGCCTGTGTGCCGAGGTGGAGCAACGGCTACCTTGAACCGCTCCACGCCGCTTACTCAAGTTCTTTCAGGGATTTTTTGGAGGAGAGGATAAAATCCAGGAACTACGCGATAAACCAGGCGATTAGAGAAAGCGACGCCTGCTACATCGAGATTGAAAAACTGCCAGAGAGCTGGTGGGGGAGCTTCTCCAACGTGAACACGAGGGAGGATTTGCAGAGGCTCACTCCACTGAGAACCCGAGACAGTCTGGATTCTGAGAATGGCTAAAACGAGAAGAGCACGTTGGTGTCAACCACGATTCTTTCTCTCAAAGAAAGCCCTCCTCGCCCCTATCTCCTTTGTGATTTCTTCAATGTCCTCGTCGGTAAGCTCGGAGTTCTTTAGGAGGTGATCTAGCTCGGCTAGTTCTCTAAGTCTTTCTTCTATCAGCTTGGCGAATCCCTTAGCGATTTTTGGATCAATGCCCTCTGGGACGTGAATCGTTATCGTGCCCATCTTAACCACGATCAAAACTTTTTTGCGGAATCTTAAATAGCTTTCTTACTTGTTCTTCAGAATCTCCGCAATCAGCTCAGCCAGCCTCTCCGCCCTTTCCTTTATCAGTTCGCTCGGCTCCTCAAAGAGGCCCGTCGAACCCGGCTGACAGCCGATGAGGACTATATCGCTCCCCGTTTGCTCTTTAATATAGCTCGCCACAATCCTCAAAGGAAGCCCGTGGGTCGATACAGCTTCCCCGAGGGTTTTCAGCGGGTCGGCGATTATAAACTCCCCAATCTCACCCCCGAAGTGGATGGCATCAACGAAGACCACCAAGTCTGGCTTAAAGGCCGCTATCTTACCGACGTAGCTCTCCGGCATCTCGCCGCAGTTCAGGATGAGAACATCTGGGGTCTTCACCAGCTCCTTCAGCCTCTCGGCGACGAGAACGCCGAAGGCGTCGTCCCCCCTCACGTCGTTTCCGATCCCGCAGATTACGATCCGCGTCTTCCCGGAGAAGACATCTTCAAGGACGCTCATTATTCAATACCCCCTGAAAATTCCTTTCCGGTACAGCTCAATGAATTCCAGCCCCCTGAGGATGTATACCTGAAAGTCTCCTATCTGAAGTATCTTTTCGTCGTTCCTCATGTCTAAGAGGTCTCGGTCGTACGTGATTATTGCATCCGCGCCGCTTTCGAGGGCGAGCTCAAGCCACTTGTTGTCGCTTTCATCTTGGCACAGTGACAGTCTCGTTTTGGGCTCAACAAACACGCTGATTTCTTTTATAAGCTTCAAGAGGATGGCTGGGTCTTGGAGTGGATTCCGCGGGGCAAAGCCCGAGCGAAGCCCCATTATCTTCGGGTGGGCGAACTTCTGCTCAACCTCTTCGAGCGCTTCCTTCGAGATGTAATTCACCACGGCCCTATTAAGCATGAGGTTCAGGATAAACGCAACTGCGTTTTTCTCTGGATTCTTGCTGAGGAGAAAAGAAATCCACGCCGAAGTCTCTATCACAACTCTAACCCCATCTCCTTCAGCCGCCTCTCGATTTTCTGCCATTTTTGAATGTCCTCCTCGATTTCATTGAGAGCCTCTTCAAGCCCCTCGGGGGCATCCTCTGTTGGGAACTCTACAGGGATTGATTCTGGAATTTGGGCTTCTTTTTCAGCCCTCTCAAGTTTCCCCATGTTCTCCTTCCACTCCATGTAACCGAGAAAGTCTTCAACGGTCACACCCAGGGCCTCAGCCAGCTTAAGGACTACCTCAGAAACGAGCAATCTCTTGTCCTTGTCCTCCAGAAGTTTTTCAATGCTGTAGAGTTTGGGGTTCACGGCCTCGCTCATTGCATTAACGCGTACTCCCCAGGAGTATTTTAAGCTTTCGAAATTCAAAAATGAAAATCAAAGCCTCCCCGCCAGCTCCCTCACCTTCCCGGCGAACTCCGTCTTCATTAGTTCTTCAACGTTCCCAACCTTCGCGTCGAGGTCGGGGTAGAATGGTATGCCGACCAGGTAGGGAACGCCGAACTCCTCGGCGAGCTTTTCAACGTCCTTCTCGTCGTCGAGCTGCTCCGAACGGAGTTTCATGTTCTCAACGACGCCGATGACCTTGTGTCCTTCCTCTTTGAGGAGCTCGATGAGCTTCCTCACGACGTTGAGGGAGAGCTTTGAAGGTGTAGCGACAACGAGAAATTCGCCTCTCTTGAGGAAGCGGAGGACATCCAAGAGCTGGTCGCCAAGACCTGGCGGCATGTCTATGACGAGGTAGTCCAGCTCGTCCCAGCGGGTTATCGTGAGCAGCTCTATTAGCGCGTCGCTTATCTCCTTACCGCGGAGCGGTGTAGGTCTGTCTTCCGTGTAATACGCGATAGTCATGAACTTTATCCCGTGAACAGTCGGCGGAACGACACCTCTGTCCTCCTCGGGGAACTCCTTGGGCTCAAAGCCGAGGATGACGTGGTCGCTGGCCCCGTGGAAGTCGAGGTCGAGGAGGCCGACCCTGTAGCCCTTCTCAGCCAGGACGAGCGCGAGAGTAGTTGAGACGAGGGACTTTCCAACACCGCCCTTTCCGCTGACGACCGGGATAATCCGCTTGACTCCCTCAAGCCTCGCGTTTATCGCTATCTCCCTCGGGTCTATCGCGTTCATGACCCTCCCTCCTTCTCGATCTTTATTCCAGCAACGTAAACTCCCCTTCCCTTGACGACCTCGAAATCATGACTGCCGCACTTCGGGCAGGCGAGGAAGGCGTGGACGACCTCCGGGATGAAGTGGATGTCCTCCTTAATCCTCTCGTCGAACTTATCCTTTACCTCCTTGAGCTTCCACTCATAGTTACAATTCCTGCACTTAAAGACGGCCTCTTCCTCGACGAACTCTATTTCAGCACCCTCAGCAATCGTCCCGGCGAAGAGCTGCTCCATCGCGAACTTCACGATGTCCTCCGCAACGTCCTGGAGTTCCCCAAGAACAACCCTAACCGCCTTCACCCTGCTTGCCCCTTCCCTTTGAGCATAATCTAAGACCGTCCTTACTATCGCATCGGCAAGCGCCCACTCGTGCATGGTATCACCGAGTTCCTATTGGAGTGCTACCTTAAAAAGGTCTGAGTTTTAAACCATCCGTTTACATAACAAAAATCTTTTGAACGAGTGAACGGAAATCGAAATGAGGGGATGAAAGTGGCCCACCATCACCACGGCGAGCTTAAGGGCAGGATGCTGTTTTCCTTTGCCCTGAACATCGTGATAACCCTAGCCGAGGTCATCGGTGGTATCCTCTCCGGAAGTTTGGCCCTTCTCAGCGACTCCCTTCACAACTTCAGCGATTCAATGAGTATCCTCGCGAGCTATCTCGCCATAAAGATAGGCGAGCGAGAGAAGAACGAGAAGTACACCTTCGGCTACAAGAGGGCTGAGATTTTGGTCGCGTTCGTTAATTCCGCTGTCCTGGTCGGTGTTGCGCTCTTCCTCCTCGTTGAGGCTTACAAGCGCTTTAAGAACCCGGAGCCAATAGACGGCCCGCTTATGCTAGGCGTTGCCCTAATTGGCCTCTTAGCCAACCTTATCTCGGTTCTCCTGCTCCATGAGCACGCTCACGAGAGCATGAACGTCCGCTCCGCCTACCTGCATCTCCTGAGCGACACGCTCTCTTCGGTTGCGGTTGTGATAGGTGGAATCGCGATAATACTGGGGGATGTCCTCTGGATAGACCCGCTCGTCACTGTTCTAATCTCGGTTTACATCCTCCGCGAGGGCTACGAGATACTGAAGGAGAGCGTGGAGGTGCTCATGGAAGCGGCTCCTGATTTGGACCTTGATGAGATAAAACGCGAAATCGAGAGTATTCCGGGCATCAGGAACGCCCATCACTTCCACGTATGGCGGATAGGGGAGAAGGAGATCCACTTTGAGTGTCACGTCGAGGTCGACGATATGCCGATAAGCGAGGCGCAGAGGTTAATAGACGAGATTGAGGAGAGGCTTAAACGCTTCGGGATAACCCACGTTACAGTCCAGCTTGAGGCTGGGCGGTGTGAGGATAAAAACACGATCTGCGATGAGAAAAGTGATTAGGGTAGCAGTCCCAACATCCAGAGGTGGGCTTGAAGACAGGGTGCATGAAAGCCTCGTAAGGGCCGAGACTTTCACATTGGTTGAGCTTGAGAACGGGGAAATAAAAAGCTTGGAAGTAGTTGAGAACCCCTACCGAAGGGAGCCCTACGGAGCTGGTTCTATGGTGGCCATGTTTCTGGTCAACCTGGGAGTGAACGTACTGCTGACCCCTATGGACTGCCCGAAGGGAAAGGCAATACTTGAGGCGGGGGGCGTTAAGATAATTAAATAAGATAATTAAAGTAGAATCCGGGGAAAATGTAAAAGACGTTCTAAACCTTCTCAAGGATTGAAGACGCTCTCAGCTCCGTTCGTACTCTCTTCCCTCTTTTTTGTCAGGGGCTTTGTTATCTCAAAGGCCTTTCTTATGATCCCGTGCTCTATGACGAGCTTCTTAACATACTCCTTTGGTGGGAACTCAATGGCGTTACATGGGCAGAGGATTGCACAAGTGTTGCAACCAACCATGCAGTTGTAGGGCCTTGCAACAACGGGCTTCCCCTCTTCGGTGTCCCAGTCGAAGACCCTTCTTCCACAGGTTATGAAACATAGACCGCAACGGGCGCAGACGCTGTAGTTTATCTTTGGATACCACTCTATCTCCTTCCTATCAATTCCCCACCAAGGAATAACGCTCAGATCCTTAACTTCTCTTCCAAGGGCGTCCTTCCCGATGACGGGAGCCTTAACATCGGCCATTTCATCCACCTCAATTTATGCTGAATCTTTTTCATTTAAAATATTTTTCATATATCTTGGTTATCAACCAAGAGTTTTGGGCAGAAGTGTCCAGAAAATTTGGATGTAGGCAAATGGAAGCTAGAGAAAACTCTTAAATAAAATGACGACAAAATAAAAGCAATCCAAACCGCTATGGGCATCCAGTTTTTTCTTTTCTGCTCCGGTTTGGAGCGGAGGTGTCGTGATGAAAAGAACCTACCGCGTTCTGGTTTTTATGTTGCTAGCCGGGTTAGTTCTCATAGGCGGATGCGTGGACAACGGCCCCGTTTCCACTGGAGGGGGCCAGACGACCGAAACTGGAACGAGCGTAAGCACTTCCACTGATCATATGGACGAGGCAAACACTGGGACAACAACCACAACCGAAACTGTCACTGAAACGGTCACTCAAACCAATACTGAGACGGGCACGGAGACAGTTACGGAAACGCCGACGCCTAATGGGAGTGTCCAGCTTGACGAAGATGGGCTGCCAATATGCACGGGGGATATGGGCGAGGATTCCGGCTGTGAAGACAACAAGACCATCGAGGGGAGCGGCCCCGGCTTCTCCCTGCCGGAGGACATCGTCCTTAACATAACTCTCCAGCCCATTCTCCAGATTGTTCCAATAAACCCTTCAAACCTAACTTACATTGGGCCTCTGGGTTCAACGGCGAGCGTTCCGGGCGAGGAGGACGTTATCGAGTGGGTTGGTCTGGCCACGTCATCAACGGAACCCGGGAAAAGCGTGACTCTAACGCTCCACTTCAGGAACGAGAGCCTTCTAGGGCAGTACATACATGTACCCTTCATTATGGACCCCGTAACGGGGAAGAAGATAACTTATCAGCCAACCGTGATGAAGCTGAGCGATGGAAACGAGTTCGGGAAGCGCTGGGAGGTCCACCTATACGGCGGGATAAGCGGAGGGAGCTTCACGCTCTACGAGATTACCGGAAACGGCCCTCTAAAGCTCAAGGAGGGGACGGTTGAGCTTAAGGGCTCTTCCGTGAGCTTCACGATAGAGAACTTCTCGTCGATCTTTCCGGAAAAGACCTACATGAGCGTAGAGGCCGTTCCGATGAGCTCCAAGTTTTCCACTTTCGCATACCCCTCAAAGGAGAGCTTCGTGATAAAGGCCAAGGAGGGGAGGATAGACTACTACACCAGCGCCTTCTTTGGTATAGAGGATGAGCCAGTGAGCATCAGGACCACGAGCAGCGAGTACGACCTGATTTTTGAGTTCTACGTAACGAAGGACACCTGGCTGTCATTCACAGGGTTTATTGATAGCAGTGACGACGGAATGGCCGACTGGATACTTGAAGTTAGAGATAGAAACTACGAGCTGAAAGATGAATCCGGGAGCCTTTTCAGAGATGGAAACGTGACCGTTGAGAACACCCAGCTGGGAAAGAAGGTCAGTCTCAGGATAGAGAACTTCTACAGCCTCGTCCCGTGGAGGAAGTTCCGCTTCTGGATGACGAACTGGATCGAGCGCTTTCCAGCAAAGAGCAACCTCTGGGTTGACGCAAGCGAGGGGATGAGCATCGAGAAGGACGTTGACCGCTACCTGGTGGCTGTTGTGGAGGACGTCTTTGTAAAGGAGAACGGGGACTATGCGGAGGGGGAAATACAGCTCTCCTCGTGGGCCTACGGAATGACCTGGCCCGATGGAAAGGCCTGGCCGATAAACCACAGCTCGCCCTACACCTTCGGCTATCCAATCGGCCACTGGGTCGAGGCGGAGGACAACAGCAGACTTTTGTATCACGACGATAGGATGACGGGCTCTCTCAACATGCCCTTCGTGAACGGCTATCCGATCCTCGCGATGCCCATTGACGAGGCGAAGAAGTACAAGATCATAGTCCTCGAAACAGCGGGCTGGGACAGGGACGAGCCCGGAAAATACGTCACCAAGACGGTAGGCTACCTCACGGACTTCGCGGTTGGAATGGCGACAGGAGAGATTGGAACGGTGGCGGACTACGCGTATAAAGGAGTCACGTGGATGAACTGGCTGGCGACGGGCCAGAGCGGGGACGAGCTCTGGGGGAGCGTCTTCAACTGGCTTGCTGGAGCAGAGCCGGACAGAGTCGGTGATGCCGTCTACGTGCTCCATCCCAACGAGGCCGACTTCACGGGGGGCTACCGCGTAACAGCTGAATCGAGGGACGGCAACATGCGCGTAACCTACGTCATTTACGAGGTGGAGGTGCCGAGGCTCCTCAAGTACGACAACCTCAAGGCGGAACTTTTAGAGGTGGACTTCACGAAGGACACCGAGATAGGGGACGACGAGTATTACTACTATGCGAGGGCCTGCGCTGGCTTTGAGAGCCTCGGTGAAACTGAGGGGCTCCACAACGTCAAGGTTGACGTTTTAGCTCCAGCCGGCTACGCCTACTCCTATCCGGTGAGCTCGCACGAGGGCGCTACCTTCAACCGCCAGCCCTGCTCGGCCCGGAAGATATTTCACAAATACATCAGCGGGAACAAGCTCTCCCTGAAGCCCGGCTTGGCCATGCTGGAGCGCGACGACGCTAGGGTTCCATTCCTCTACATGGAGTACTCAGGCTGGGAAGAAGATGCCGGAAAGTGGGGCAACGACGACGACCCGATGGGCAACGTTGGGATAACGATAGTCTTCGATGACGACTACTTCGACTGGGACGTTACATCAGGAATCCCGAGCAAGTACTGGTCGCTGGACTTTGACGTCTGCGGCGTCTCAGGTGGCTGCTCTAAGGTGTGGTTCGGGCTGGACGTGAGGAGCGATTGAGCGTTTCTCTTTTTCATCTTTTTATCCAGTCGTATCCCTTCCACACGTTCGGAAGATAGAGGCGGTTCTTCCGAAGGCGTTCCTCCTCTAGCATAGTCTTCAGCTTTTCTTGAACTGGAATATCTCCCCTGTGGGTGGTCATCCCAAAGGCCGGATGTATGGCGAGTATGCCAAAGTTCTCAACGCCCCTATCCTTATCTACGACCTTGACCGGAATCTCAGTGTACCTGGGGTCTCCTGAGAACAGCCTTTTGAGGGGAGACTCTATGCTATAGGGAATTTCTTTGACATGGCGGGGATAGAGGAAGGGCACCATCAGGATCGAGGAGTATCCTGCCAGGATGTAACTAGGGCGGAGGGCCTTCTCAAGTTTCTTGGCGAGCTCGTACTCGTTCTTTGAGGGGAGGTACTCGTCAATCCGGGGAATTAGGCTTCTTAAGAGCTCCGCGCTCTTCCGATACTTCCTATCCATTAAAACCTCCCTAAACCGTTCAGTGTGGTCGAACTGGACCTTCAGGGGTGTGACTTCGAGAGTGAAGTCCCTTGTGAGGTGCTCGCCGAGTATTCTATGTACCCTGAAGGGAACCGGCAGCTCCCAGTCACCGCTTAGTCCGAACTCAAACCTGAAGACGGGCCTGAGGGAGAATCCAGAGGCCATAAACAGGCGCTTGAGCTGGGGGTAGTAATCCCTCATAAAGACCTCGAAAGGTACTTCCCTGTTCTCTCCTGGTTTTAGGCCCCTACCGTACGATCTGAAAAAGCGTCCCTTTCCCGAGAGCATGGGGAGCCTCACGTGGAAGTCCCTGTTGAGTAGCAGGTTCCGGATAAAACTGACCATGGAGAGGTAGGCGATCCCCTCCGAGTACTCCCCTCCATCCCCGCTCAGGGCAACGAAAGCAATGTGCTTCCTGCTGGCCTCGTGTCCCCTGAGCCTTTTTATCACCTGACGATAGAGCTCTATCCCGTAGGCGTTGTTGTCGTATCTGTAGCCGGGATAGGGGGACATGAAGACGAGAGCATCGTGATCTTCGAGATTCACGCCGAAGGCGAGGCTCGACGTTCCAACGACGTTGCCCTTTAATTCCTCGGAGGACATCCCGATCCCAGAATGGACAGGAATTGCGGTATACCCCTTCTCCACCAGAAACTCAGTCAGGTCATCAACGTAGAGGCGGTTGTCCACATAAAAAACGACCTTTCCTTCGTCCAGGAGTTTTTCAAAATCCGCCCCGCCCTCCTTTAAAATCTCTCCCACACCAACTATCAGGGCGTTCCAGTCTGGGATGTGGGAGTGGACTGTCAGACCCATGGCGTAGTATTCGAGAGGGAAGTCGAGGTGCATGCGGTAGTAGAGGGCTTCTATTGAGTTCACCCTAAACGTTCTAACAACAGGATCATCTTCAATCCTTGATATGAGAACTTCCAGGGGAGTATAAACCATTCCGCGGCCTGAGATGTGCCTCTTGAGGGCGGGGATATACAGGTCCGGGTGCGTCATGGAGGCGTCGAGTATCATCACCTTCGTCCCGCTTGGATTCTTGGAGAACTTTCTGAGAAAACCAAGTATGCCCTCAACGGCTCCCGCGCCCGAGTTTGTAAACTCGTCAAACACCACGAGGTCAGCGTACCGGAGTATCTGCTCCCAACTTCCTTCGTTTAGGTATTGGAAAGCCTGGGACGTGGCGAGTATAGTCTCCGGCTCATCCCCACGTAGCTCCCTCATGAGCTTCCGAGATGCCCGGTGATCCCCGGCACCGAGGGCTTTGAGGGTCTCGATGTAGGTTTTCCCCCTTTTCAGTGTCTTTCTGGCACTCGAGGATATGAAAACCGTCGTTGCCCCTTTCTCCTTTAGTTTTCTCTCCGTTTCCCTGAGGATGTGAAGTCTCGGAGAGATGAAGAGAACCTTTCCACCCTCTCCAACGACCTTTCTGGCGTACTCGAGAAAAATGTAGTTCTTACCAACCCCCTGGTCCGAGGCATCGATGATGAGATCAAACCTGGTTAGGTATTCCAGGAGGTCGCTTCCGTGTCTGGTTCTTCTCGCATCGATTCCGGTGTACACAGGCTTAGGAGCCTTGATGCGTCTACTGTTCCCCTGAAGCGCTTTCCTCTCGAATCTTAGCGGTATACCTTCATCACCACTTCTCCTGTGAAAGTAGAATGTTCCTGTATCATCGTCGCGCTTAATGAAGGCGTTCCCTGTGTAGAAACCGTTGAGAATATCCCTAGCCTGTTCGAGGAAAGATTCGGGCAGCATTTTCTCCAGGAGCTCCCTCAGCTTTGAGTAGTATTCCCCGATGTCTGCGGGCGACTTCAGTTTCAAAACTGAAATTCCCAGCGGGAAGACGACGACTGCCTCAATGGGGAACCTGTCGAATTTTCTTGCGTAGTTGAGGACTTTTGCGTACTTTCCGGCGGCGTTGTATAGGGTCTTAAAGCTGTATTCACTTATTCTCTTCGCCCTTGTTAGTAGCTCCTCCATTGAATAGGTCTCAAAACTAACGCTCCAGGCGACGTTTGCAAGGTCTGCATCAAAGTACCCGAAAAGCACTTTGAAGTCTCCGATGGCCACTGGACTTTTTCCTCCGAACGCTATGAAATCCGGGTATAAATAACCGTTGGAGTAACCCACCGGAGCCTCTATGAGGAACTTTTCGTATTTCTCACTCAGGATACTTCCCGTTCTGTGTCCCATCTGAAGGAGGGAGAGTATGTTGACCACGTCAGTATTCCCCAGGTTGGATTCCTTGATGGAGAACTTAACGGCCCTCTCTTTTTGTTTTTCCCTGAAGACTTCTACGATTCTCGAAATCCTCTCTTCATTGCTTAAGTTTTCTTCAATGATATAGTTGTACCTGTCCAGAGCACCCATGGCAATTTCTCTGGCCCTCTCCAAGAGGGCTGTATCCCCCCCTATTAGGGCGTCCTCGAAATCCTCGACATCGTACCCATCGGGTAGCTGGTAGGCGAGAGGAGCAAGTCCCGCCTTCACCCCGAGCTCAAAGGCTTCCCCATAGAGAACCGCCGGGGAGCTCTCTTTCATTCTGCGGCACCTCCTAGGAGTAGGGACGGCCGGATGACCTTCCGTGAAGTGTCGGGGTATGGGGTGTGGAACAGGCGTCTCGTCCCGGCGAAGCTTACCCCTCCCTTTTCGTCCGCCAGTCCGAGAATGAAAAGCATCTCCTCATCGGAAAGGACGTTCTCCGAGAATATCATCATAAGGGGATGCCTGTAGACGCGGGATTCGCGACTCTCCTGCGGATCCTTCGTCACAAAGACCCTGGCACCTTGTCCCTCGAACTCGAGCACTGCCAGCCAAGAGCGGTAGTTCCTTTTGATTCCCATGGATCTATCGAATTCTTCCTTTGAAAAGACCAGTCCGTCCCAATCCACCATAATAACGGACGGAGGAAGGTCCTTGAGGAAACCCGCAATATCTGAGTTCTTAATGTTCTGAATGTGAACCAGATGAATGCCCTCATCTCCCGTGGCATCCACGAGGTCATTGAATATCGTGAGATGGCTGTCAAGGGCGCCCTTCGGGTTGTCCCTCCTGTATAGTATCCCTCTCGGGATGAGTCTAACCCTCTTCCCGCCTACCTGCCCGTACACTGAAGTTTTCAGGAGCCTGATGTAGTAGTTCGACTCCTCACCAGAATAGACGGACCTTGCAAAGAGCCCATGGGCGTAAACCCTGAGGTGTGTCCCAACGTCCCTGCCCCCGATTGAGAGAAGATAGCCCGCGGTGGAAGTATTTCTCAGTGACATGGAGGCGTAGTATTCCTCCCTATGCTGTGAGAGGTATCCCAGGAGCCAGTGTTTGTCGAGATGCCTTTCGTAGGCCTTAAGTTTTGAACCACCAACGTACCAAACGGTGGAGGGCTCTTTTCTCCCCTTTGATGTGTCGAGTCTGTAGACAACTCCGCCCATGCCGTCTTCGAATTCGTATAGAAGATGGGGGATGAGCTTCTGGCGTTTTTTCTCCGGCATCTTTTTATGGAGGAGCAGTGCCTCCCCGTTTTGAACCGGCGTGTATGAGTATATGTCCCGGTTAAAGTTCTGAACGTTTACCCTGGTTCTCTCCTCAGTGCCGTAAATCAGATCCATTCTTTCCACTCCATCTAGGAGGTGGTAGTAATAGTCGTGAACGACTGTGTTCCTGTCGTCTGTGTTCAGGAAATTTAAGAAGATTATATGCCCTTTCGAAACGTCGAGTCCGTCCATCCTAACGATGCCCCCCAGGAGCCCATACAGGAGAACTGAGTCGAACGTCGCCTTGATGACACTCGTCCACTCCTCGATTTTCCTTGATCTGGAGCGTGGGGAAAGCACAATGTCCTGTTTGAGGACTTCGATTGTCTTTGGAAGGTAGTAGGAGTTTGCCATCATAACTGTGAGTAATTCCTGAAGGTTCTTGATTTCTGGCCATCCACCTTTCCCCCAGTTAAAGGTGGTAACTAGGTACGTTGTCCTGCTTACTCTATCCACTTTGGTGGGGCTAATTGAGCCTATCTTTGTAGTTCCAATGGGCTTTACATAGAGGGGTATTGCTTGGAGTTTTCCCAGCTTGCGCTCCTTCGAGATTTGGATAAGCCGTTTTCTAATCCTGTTGAAGACCTTCTCCCGAAGACCAAAAAGAGCCTCCAAATCTTCCAACTCCAGCCACTCGATCTCGAAGTGCCGTAGGAACTCAAGAACCTGCGGTTTGTCCTTATGTTTTAACAGGACCCTCAGAACGCTCCTGTCCCTGTTCCACCCCTCCCCGAATAAGGGTGGAGAGTAGAACCTCCCGGAGTTCGGAAAGACTGCCAAGCGAGCTCCTCTTATTATTCCAGGGAACGAGGGAAAGCTCTTGCCCTCGTAGTTTAGTTTCATCAGCTTTTTACGATCATTTCTTGGGATGCTTTTCAGGGCATCTTCGTATTTTTCGTGCCCTTCAAGGGGAATGTAGTTCGGTTTTCGGTTGTCCATGTAGGAGTCCCACAGTCTCTCAAACACTCCTGAGTCGAATGCATCCTTGAGAACCTCATTGTAATAAATCTCCAGCACCTCCTCGGCGCTTCCTGCACTTATAAGCAGCCCAATGGGTATCCCCTCTCCTCCAGTTGAGAGTCTACCCCATAAGATGAGGAACTCAGAATACGGTGCGGGTATCTCCCCCGTCCTCTCTGCCCTTGATATCCTCCTGAGGGGATGCTTGTATCCAAACTCCTCAATGGATTTGATAAGCCCCAACAGCACATCCCCAAGGCGATACTCGTCGTGGATTAGTGCATGCCCCCAGTTGCGGGTTTTGTTTAGGGGTACTCCTGAGTTAAGGAGTATTCTCCGGAATTCCCTATCAGGGGGGCCGAAGTAAATCCCGGACTCAACGTAACTTGTGAAAGCATTAACCAATGCTTTTTGGAGGCCTGAACTTTGATGAATTTGGACTTCCTTATCATTCATAAGGAGCACCAATCTATGTAACGTAGTAAAATATAAGAATGTTTCGCATTGCTCTTTGTGGGATGATAAAGAAAAAAGTCGTTTACTTCTGCTCCAGGTTGTTCCCTCTTAACCTCAAGCACACCAGAGTAGCTGCACTCGTCCCACTTCTTCTCGGGCTCATCGAAGACAATCTTAGCCCTGAAGAAGGGGCGCGTCTCTCTCGAAAGTTTAAACACTCGCTTTCATTGGCAATTGTTCAGTGATAGAATGTAGCTTTGACATTTCAAAAACTTTTTAAATGAGCTCCATTTCATTCGGCATGACAATAAAAATGAGGTGGGCCTAATGGACTACATAGCAGTCGGCATCATAGCTTTCATCCTGAGCGTCATCTTCTCTATCGGGGGAGTCGGAAGCGCGATAGCAATAGTTCCAACCATGACGTGGCTCGGAATACCCCTCATGGTTGCGAAGCCCACTGGCCTTTTCATAAACACCCTCTCGATGCTCTCGGCAACGATTAAGAACATCAAGCACGGCAAGCTCGACCACCGCTTTGGCCTTCCAATATTGATTATGGCGACGATTTTCGCTCCCCTTGGGCCCTACTCGGGTAAGTTCATACCAAAAGAGTATGTCCTCTGGATCTTCATACTATTTCTCCTGTACTCTGGCACGATGATGATCTTCTTCAAGCCGAGGCCGAGGGATGGAAACGGGAACCACATCATCGAGGGCTCGCTCATCGGAGGGCTGGCTGGGTTCCTCGGTGGGCTGCTCGGCGTCGGCGGAGGGGGTATAATAAGCCCGACGCTCATAATGCTGGGCTACGAGCCGAAAAAAGTGGCCGCGACAACGGCTCTGGTGGTCTTCTTCTCATCGCTGAGCGGCTTCCTCACTTACTGGGGTATGGGAGCTCTCGACTGGAAGCTCCTGGGGGTTGTTTCAATCTCTGCGATAGCTGGCGGCTGGCTCGGAACACATCTCATGCACTTCAAGATGAGTTCCGAGCAGGTAAAGAAGGTAATCGGCGTTATTCTCTACCTGATAGCGCTGAAGATGGTTCTCAAGGTTCTTTGATTATTTTTGATTAGGGAGAAAAATGGAAAATCAGGAAAATCACGAGGAAAAGTCGTGGAGGAGCGTTTTAACTCCCGTGACCAGCCACAGGGCCAGAAGGAACCAGTAGAGTGCAAAACCGAAGTCCACCATTGCACCTATCCCGAGGCTCGTCCCAACGTTGTAGGTCGCGCTCACGTAGGCCCCAAGGGGGAAGATGAAGGCCCACCAGGCGAGGCTGTAGGGGAGATGCAGGTTTCTGAGGTAGTGGAGCGTCATCAGGATGGCCATGATGAGCCACCAGAGCCCGAAGCCCCAGAGGATGAAGGCAAAGCCCTTGAAAGCCTCTCTCGCAACGGGCATTACCTTAACGAGGTTTAACAACGCCACGGCACCCGCTCCAAGCGGTCCGAGGTTTATCCAGACTGCCGGCGCCATCAGGGGCGGGAGGAGCTCGTGGGTTATGAAGCGCCTCATCACTATGGCGAAGAGGGCCAGATAGAGGAAGAAGCCCGCGCCGAAGCCGAAGTAGTTGAACGCAATAAAAACCTCTCTCCACGTTTGGGACTGCGGAAGGAACGGCAGGGCCGTAAGAGGTATCACGATAAGCCCAACCGGTGGTATAAACCACGCTGGCGTTATCGTCTTTACATCTACCCCCTCACCCACGAAAAACAGGTAGGGTATCAGGAGGGCGAAGACCACGACGAGAATGCTCCCAAGAATCCAGAGCGGGAGGGCTATTTCCCTGTAGCCGATCATTGCGAGGTTCATCGCCACTATCGTCATCGCTATCGGCATCGTTCCGTAGAAGTGGCTCGTTACGGGGTGGTAGAGGTCTCTCTTCGCCTCAGAGGGATACTTGATCCACCTCAGCAGCCAGGGTATCAGGAGAATGAAGAAGACCGCGGTGTTCAGATACACCAGTGCCTTCGAAAACGTGCCAAGCGCTGGGAGCTTCGAGGAGTACGCCTTACTCACTAAAGCCAGTGCTCCCGTCCCCATAACGCTCGCAAACCAGCTCGGTGCAAAATCTCTCACGTTTATTCTCATTTTTCTTCACCTGAAGAAATCGCCATATTTTTGTTTTTAAGCGTTTTTTGAACGTTCGGTTGAGAACTGCTTAACAGGAAAAGAGCCTCAAATAAAGAATAAAACGGCTGAAACAATCAATGCTCGCAGTGCCCTTCCTTTTCCTTCTCCCGCTCTATCTTCTCCTTCCAATAAGGGTCAATTTTAAGAACCTGCTCGATGAAGGCCTTAACTACATCGCCGACCTTTCCGTAGGCGCCGGTTACGACCGTTATTCCAAACTGGTTGAAGTATTCTATTGCCCGTCTTCCCATCCCGTAGGCGATGACGACCTCGGCCCCGTGTTCCTTTATGAAGTTGGGCAAATCACCTGGGCCGTGCTCCTCAAAGGGGACAGGAACCACCTCAACGCCCCTTATCTCGCCGTCCTCCACGTCCACGAAGGCGAAGTACCTGGCCCTTCCAAAGTGTCCGCTCATCGGACTTTCCAGCCCAAGGTCTTCATCTACAGGAAGCGCGATTCTCATGCTATCACCACCATTTCTGAAAGTTTTTTCAAATATAAGCTTTGTGCATATGCACGCCTTTACTCCTTGAATATCTCCCCGGTTACGAGGTCTATCCCAATCCTCTGACCTTCAGCTTCCAGAGCTTCTCAGGCGCTCATTGGTTCGGAAAGTGGGGCATCAAGGTTCAGCCCGTGAAAGATGGAAGGGTAGCCGGCTTTGTCTGGCTTGCATGGATCTGTTACCCAGCTCTGTCCAGCAATGCTTTTAAATGATGTTAAATTCAAATTAAATTAATTTCAGATGAAGAAAATATCATAAAGGTGATGCACATGTTCGGCAAGCTCGCGAACAACCTTAAGAAAAACCTGCTCTGGTACTCGCTCATAGCAATAGCCGTAGGCTGGGCTCTCGGACTGGCCTTTCCGGGCTTTGCAAAGGCTCACAAAGCTGAGTTGAGCAACCTCACTACAATACTCGTCTTCCTCATGATATACCCGATGATGATAAACCTCAACCTTGAGAGAATCCCCAAGGTTCTCAAGGAGCCGAAGCCCGTCCTCCTGAGCCTCGTCTACAACTTTGCCCTTACTCCCGTGGTGGCCTTTCTCCTCGTCAAAGGCTTCATCCATGACCCCAACATGGCCCTCGGCTTTCTCCTGGTCATGCTCGTTCCGGGTTCATCCATGAGCATAGGCTACGCCGGTTTAGCCGGGGGAGACCTCGAAGTTGCTACGGTAGCACTCGGCGTTAACTTCCTCCTCATCCCTGTAATGCTCCCGCTCTGGATAAAGCTCCTCGGTAGCGCTTACAACGTCCCTGTTCCTCTTTCACTGCTCCTGAGGACGGTCTTCATAGTCCTCATACTCCCAATGTTCCTCGGAGACCTCACGAGGAGGCTCCTCACGAGGAAGCTCGGCAAGGAGAGGTTCCTTGAGCTGAAGCCGCTCTTTGGTTCGATAACAATGACCACCATGCTCCTCCTCGTGGGATTAATATTCTTCATGAAGGCCCAGCTCCTGCTCAGCAGGTGGGCAATCCTCGTTGAACTTGCTGTTGTGAACACGGTCTACATGATCATCATGCTTGCTCTAATAACGTGGCTGGACAGGGTTCTCGGTCTGGGCTACAAGGAACACATGGGGATAGCTTTCCTCAGCGTCGGGAAGAACAACGGGACGGCCATAGCGATAGCTACACTCGCGTTCCAGCCCCTTGTGGCCATCCCAGCGGCGACTCTCCCAATATTCCAGATAATCTTCCTCATCCTCTACCTCAAGCTCGCGGAGAGGGTAAGGTGCCTCTTTGAGGCCTACCTAGACCTCAATGAGAAAAGCAAAGCGGAGACCCTTTAGTCTGCCAGCTTTATTATCTCCACTTCTCCCCATATCTTCTCCGCCCCAACGGTGTTGAAGACCGTCCCGTACTTCTCGGCCAGCTCCTTAACGCGCATAATCTTTTTCTCGTCCTCGTTAGTGAAGACGGTGATCTTGTAGGTTATCTCCTTCAGCTGGGGCTCGTCAAGCCCGCGCCAGCCCCTGACCTCTACCTCAAAGCCCTTCACGTCGAGACGCATCTTCTTGATCAGCCTGCCCCAGTTGACAGTCAGACAGCCACCTATAGCGGCCAAGAGGTATTCCGTCGGGTTTGGTCCTTTGTTGTGGCCGTCCGTGTTCGTGTCTATGTGAAAGGTAAACTCCCTCACCTTCGCTTCACTTCCGACGTTGCCGTCCCACTTCAGGTGTGCTGAATACTCAAGGCGCTTCATGAAATCACCATTGAAAGTTATCCCCGCCATTTTTAAAACCCAGTACAAACCAAAGGTTAAGAACACTAATTTTCCAAAAAGCATTTAAATCGTGTTACTATATTGGATTTCGGTGACACAATGAAGAACACGCCCGATGATCGTATGGGAATTGTGCTCCAGTACATAGGGAAACTCCGAGTCGGAGTGTTCCACCCCTTGAAAACTCACCAGTTCTATCCCCGGAAAATCTCAGGGGGGATAACTGGACTCGAGTGGAGGGCCTGATATGAAGAGATTAACGACAGTTCTTCTGGTGCTGTTCGTAGTTCTTGCAGGCGGTTGTGTGGGTACTTCCTCAAATGGGACAGAGAAAGCCTCACAGCAGTACATAACCGTAACAGACTCCCTGGGCAGAACCGTTCAGGTTCCTGTAAATGTCCAGAAGGTCGTTGCCATCGGGCCAGGAGCCCTTAGGCTCATCGTCTACCTCAACGCGAGCGACATGGTTGTGGGAGTGGAGGACTTCGAGAAGAAGTACTCCTACGGAAGGCCCTACATCATCGCGCACCCGGAGCTGAAGAACCTCCCGAGCATAGGCCCGGGAGGCCCGGGAAAGCTTCCCAACCTGGAAGCACTCACCAACGTCTCCCCTGACGTGATAATAGCGGTATTCATAAGCAAGGAGCAGGCCGATGAGATTCAGGAGAAGACCGGGATTCCAGTCGTTGTCCTCAGCTACGGTGCGAGGGGAGGAATGAAAGGTTTCAACGATCCTCGGCTCATAGAATCCATTCAACTGGCAGGTAAGATACTCCACAGGGAAGAGAGGGCAAAAGAGCTGATTAACTTCTTCAACTCCGTCCAGGAAGACCTGCAGAAGAGGGTGAAGGGTGAGAAGAGCCCAAGGGTTTACGTAGGTGGGATAGGCTACAAGGGTGCCCACGGAATAGAGAGCACCTACGGTGACTACGCCCCCTTCGAGGTGCTGAATCTGACCAACATAGCCGCTTCCCTCGGCCCGGGATGGAAGACCGTCGACAAGGAGTGGCTCCTCAAGGAAGACCCGGACTACCTCTTCATCGATGAAGGCGGCTTGAAAATAATCCTCGACGACTACAGGAAGAACCCGGACTTCTACAGGGCACTGAGCGCCCTAAAAGAGGGCAGGGTGTACGGACTGCTCCCGTTCAACTTCTACAACACCAACCTCGGAACGGCTATAGCAGATACCTACTACATTGGAAAAGTTCTCTACCCGGAGCACTTCAGCGACGTTGATCCAGTGAAGAAAGCGGACGAAATCTATGCATTCCTCGTTGGAAAGCCGGTCTATGAAACCCTCAAGGAGCAGTTCGGCGGCTTCGGAAAGATAGACTTCGAGAACGGAACCGTTAAGTACTCACTGCCGACTTCACCGTGATGCCCATGGACTACGAGGGATACATCGCCAGAAAGTTCCTCATCGGCCTCTTTTTACTTCTTCTCACACTCCTGGTTAGCCTGTACTCTCTGTCCCACGGTTCGTACTCACTATCCACGGGTGATGTCATAAACACACTCCTTGGAAGGGAGGGCGGAAACGCTTACCTCATAGTCTGGAAGGTTCGCCTGCCGCGTATAGTTGCCGCCCTTTTCGTTGGTGCTTCCCTCGCCGTCTCCGGCGCGGTAATGCAGGGGTTCTTGAGAAACCCCCTGGCGAGTCCGTTCACAATGGGAGTCTCCCACGGGGCTATGTTCGGTGCCTCTCTCGCCATAATCCTCGGTGCCGGCTATGCGGAGAGCACCGGTAGAATCTCGCTCGACAACCCGTATGCAGTGGTCATCTTCGCGTTCGCTGGCGCCATGGTTGCTGTGGGCGTGATTCTTTTACTGGCAAAGCTCAAGGGACTCTCCCCAGAGGCAATAATCCTCGCCGGAGTAGCTATGAGCTCCCTCTTTGTGGCACTAACAACCTTCATCCAGTACTTTGCGGATGAACTCCAGCTCGCAGCAATGGTCTACTGGAGCTTCGGCGACCTTGGAAGAGCAACCTGGCGGGAGGACGTTATACTGCTCCTGGTCTTTGTGCCTGTGTTTGCATACTTCATCGTAAAGAGGTGGGATTTGAACGCCTCCGCAGTTGGAGAGGAAGTGGCCAAAAGCGTTGGTGTGGAGGTAGAGAGGGTTCGCCTCGTATCCACTTTCCTTGCCGCCCTGATAACGGCCGTGGGTGTGGCCTTCGTCGGAGTTATCGGGTTCGTCGGCCTGATAGCTCCACATCTCATCAGGCTCATAGCGGGGGGAGACTACAGGTTTCTGATACCACTCTCGGCTCTCGCTGGTGCTTTACTCCTCGTCACGGCCGACACCGTTGCGAGGCTTGTACTTGCCCCCACTGTACTCCCCGTTGGGATAGTGACATCATTCCTTGGAGCTCCGGCCTTCATATACCTCCTCGTCAGGATGGAGGGACGAAGATGACCGCTGTTGAGGCCAGAAACCTTCACTACTCCTACAACGGCACTGAAGTCCTGAAGGGCATCAACCTGAAGATTGAGGATGGGGAGTTTGTCGCAATACTCGGCCCAAACGGCGCCGGGAAGAGCACCCTGCTGAAGTGTCTCTCTGGAATCCTCAGGTGCAATGGTATTTATATCTCAGGACGGCCAATTGGGGAGTACTCTAGGAACGAACTAGCGAGGCTTGTGGCCTATATCCCGCAGAGAACGGAACCGGGTTTTATGACCGTGTTCGATACCGTTCTGCTTGGTAGAAGACCCTACCTGGGATTGAGGCCCTCGAAGAGGGATGTAGAGGTCGTTAAAAACGCACTGAAAAAGCTGGGGATAGATCACCTCGCCTTAAGGCCCACCAGGGGGCTGAGCGGTGGCGAACTTCAAAAGGTCGGCATAGCGCGCGCCCTGGCACAGGAGCCTGAGATTTTTATGTTTGACGAGCCAACGAACAACCTCGACATCAGGAGCCAGCTTGAGGTCATGAAGCTTGCGCGCGAGCTCTCTTCTGGGGGCAAAACCGTTATCATGGTCATGCACGAGATCAACCTCGCCATCCGCTTTGCGGAGAGGTTCGTCTTCATTTCAGAGGGACGGGTTGTTGCGGACGGTGGCCGTAAGATCCTGAAGCCTTCATTGTTCAGGAAGGTTTACGGAACGGAGGTCGAAATCGGGGAGGTGCACGGGATTCCGGTTGTTGTCCCCCTCTAATTACTCAAATGTGGGCAATACTGTCAAATTTCTGGACAAACCTTTTAAGCCCTTGGGAAAACCTAAGTCGGAGGTGTTGCAGATGACGATCAAAGCTCCTACCCTCAACATAGGCGGACTTGGCGCCGATCCGCTCACCCAGAGGATTCAGGAGAAGCAGAAGAAGTGGAAGTACAAAATAGCCGTCCTGAGCGGTAAGGGCGGCGTTGGTAAGAGCACAGTCGCGGTCAACCTCGCTGCCGCCCTCGCGAAGATGGGCTATTTCGTTGGAATCCTAGATGCCGACATACACGGGCCGAACGTCGCCAAGATGCTCGGCGTTGACAAGGCTGACGTTCTTGCCGAGAGAATGGACGATGGAAGGTTTGAGATGATCCCCCCAATGGCGGACTTCATGGGTCAGGTAACTCCTATCAAGGTCATGAGCATGGGCTTCCTCGTTCCAGAGGATCAGCCTGTCATATGGCGCGGTTCCCTCGTGACCAAGGCCATAAAACAGCTCCTTGGAGATACAAAGTGGGGAGAACTTGACTTCATGATAATCGACTTCCCGCCTGGAACCGGCGACGAAATCCTTACCGTTACCCAGAGCATCCCCCTCGATGCGGCTGTGATAGTCACCACGCCACAGGAGGTAGCCCTACTCGACACTGGGAAGGCCGTCAACATGATGAAGAAGATGGAGGTTCCCTACATAGCGGTCGTCGAGAACATGAGCTACCTCATCTGCCCGCATTGCGGCAACGAGATAGACCTCTTCGGCAGGGGTGGTGGAAGAAAGCTCGCCGAAAAGGAAGGCGTTGAGTTCCTCGGTGAAATACCGATAGACCTCAAGGCCAGGGAGGCCAGCGATGCGGGAATCCCGATAGTCCTCTATGGAGACACCATGGCGGCAAAGGCATTCATGGAGCTGGCTGAGAAGCTCGTTAAGAAGCTTGAGGAAATGAAGGGCGAGAAAGCTGAGGAGTAAACCCTTTAAGTTTTACATTTCAACCTTTTCAGCGCGGCTCAGGCCGGCGGGAGCCGAAGCGATGGGGCCGCGCTGGACCAGGCTGCATTAACTTTTTAACACCTTTTTCATACCAATTGCGGGAGGCAGATGAAGAAGGCTCTTCCTGCTCTGTTTCTCATACTGATGCTGGCGGGCTCCGTTTCAGCCGCTGAGGTTAGTTATCGCCCTAACAAAGATGCGTTCGTGAAGTTTCTTGATTCGAATCTGACGTATCAAGTTGTTCCGGGCAACGACCCATGGTCGAGGGGATGGGCTGTTTACGTCGATGAAAAGCTCTCCGCTGTCAAAACACACGGAAACGATATCTTCGTTCTCGTTGGGAACGTTTATACAAACGACCTGATTGCCAAAATCTGGAACGAGACTGGCCTTGATCCCTCTGCCTCTCTAGAGCCTTCAATCATTGTGCTGAATGGCACTGTCCTGATTACCGGAAGCTCTGAGAACCTTTATCTGACATACGAGCCGTTTGTTGATATAAAAGAGAACACCGTAAAAATTGCGGTTGTTACTCTGAGCATTATCGTTTATGCTGTTATCCTGATGTTAGTTTTAAGAAGGGACGGGAGCTACGCTGGAAGCACCTTCCTGATGGGTGCTCTTCTTTTAGGGGAATGGGTTCTACTCGAACCAATCCCTGCACACCTGATTTCAAAAACACTCTACCTTTCTCTGGCACGTTTGAACGGCGCCTCTATCAATGATGTGCCAATCGTAATAATTTCCCGCACTCTGGAAGTTCTTCCCCCCGATGAGAGGCTGTTCTGGGCAGTGAGGTGGCTTTTGATCTTTGTCCTTCTCGGCGTAACCGCTTACACTGCCCATAGAAGGGAACGCAGTCTGGGTATTGTGGCGTTCTTTTTGGTGCTCTCCGCGCCCTCGTTTAGGGAGTGGCTCCTGACTTCGAACGATATATTGGGATTGCTGGCCTTCGCGGTTGTGGTGGCGGTTGTGTGCAGTTCAAACTTCGCCCCCTCTTCTTCGGGGGTCTTTTCGATGCTTTTGATGGCGCTGTTCACGGTGGTGGGAACGGCCTTCAATCCCTATCTGGCTCTCTTGCCCTTTGTCTTTGTTATAGTATTCCCGGGTAGGGTCAGCAGAAACGTTCCTTACTTACTGCTATCATCAATTGGAGCCCTCTGGGTATATTACAATCTTGGAAAATCCTGGATATCGCCTTGGTATCCTGGAGCATTCCATACTGAGATTATAACTGAAAATATCGCGAAAGAAGCGTTGCTCCAGCTGGTAGTTCTGGTGTATGTTGGGGCTAAGATTATTGGGGGAAGAAAAGATATCAAAATCCGGAAAAAGGGCCCAACTGCATTCATTGCGGTATCTACGGCAGTATTGCTGCTTTTAACACCCTTTAAATCCGAGCTTCTTCCTTATGCACTCTTCTCTCTATCTGTGCTTGCCGTCAGGCTGATCAGGGCTTCTCCTCAAATTTGATTGCCCCGAAGACGGCTCCGGGCAAGTGTGGTCCTATGGCCTTTATGATTCCAGGAGCCTGGGTGCCCTTCTTCAGAACCAGGAGGGTCTCCATAAGGCCGAGTTCCTCCAGCCTCTTAACGTCCCTTCCGTGACCCGTCCTTATGAGTGCTTCCTCCACTTTTTCGCTGATGGTTCCGACAACAAAGAGCTTGTCGAATCCGTCACTTATCCATGACTTGATGCGCTTCAACTGCTCCTCGGTGAAGGCCAGCTCGACTTCCCTAGCTCCAAACTCGACCCTAGTGACTTCCACTTCCACTGGAAGATTATCAACCCATCCAAACCTGCGTATCATCCCCCTGACCGGAATGTCTCCGAAGGTCTTTTTGAGGTAGTAAAGGGGCAACAAAGCGTCCTTTGGGGCCGGTCTGAACACGCCTATGTCCACGTAGGCCCCGTAGCCGACCTTTCCAAGGTCGATGAAGCGTCCGCGGTAGCTCTGGCCTTCTTCCACGTTCTTCAGACTGTAGGGGACTTCGCCGAACTCCTCTCTGACGAGGTTGGCACTTACCTCTTCGTCTTCCCCTGAGAGGGTTACCTTCACCCAGTTCTTCTTAACAGCTGAGAGCTTCCACTCAACATCAAGCTCGCCGAGAAGCGAGCGGAGCTTTTTGTTCAGCTTTTCAAAGCCGCTTCTGTCTCCATAAACCTTCTCCAGAATAACAACTTCCCGCATCTTTACCATCCCCGAAGTTCATTAAGAGGCCATTCACTCAGACCTTGACTTCTTTTTCTTTGAGGTCTTTCTGGGCTTCTTCTTGAGGCCCAGCTCGATCTCAAGCTCCTCAATTCGTCTTTTGAGTTCCTCTATGATGTGTGTGTTGTCGTACTGCATGAGCATCTTGCCGCAGATCGGGCACTGGAACTCGTACTCCATTGCCTCATCAAAGGTGAGCTTTGGATGCCCCTCAGTGCCGCACCAGTAGTATATCTCACTGGTTTCCTCCTCCAGCATCTCCTTGAGCTTCTTAAGCTCCGCCATTTTTCTAGAACGAATTATTTCGGGGAGCTTTTTGGTCTCAAGGCGCCAGTAGTAGTAATACCATCCGGTTTCAGGGTCCCTGATTCTCTTGAAGTCGGCCAGCCCCTCGTCGTTGAGCATGTAGAGTATTCTCCTTACCGTGTTCACCCTTATGCCTGTTGCCTCTGCCAGCTCTTCATCGGTGGCCTCTTTCATTTTTTCGAGAGCCTTGACTACCTCAACGGCCTCTTCTCCACCTATCTCCTGTGCGATTTCGAGGAGCTCCTTGTTCTTGCGCTTTGCCACTGACAGCAGCCTCCCAGAGTTTGATTTTATTCTGAGTGGATACAATCGCCTTAACGGGTAAACTCCAATAGAAAAATAGGGCCCAATGATATATATACCTTTCCCGTCTCCATAGAAACTATAATGAACAGAAAAGGACATCAATCATTAAAGTATTCGTCCAGAAGCTCCTTGGCAGAGGGCTTGTAAAGCTCAAGAACCTCGATTTTTTCTATCACGTTCCCCTCGCGGAGTTTCAGCTTGACCTTGCCCCCGTAAACCTGAAGGTCATCGAGCATTCCATAGATGGCATCTTCAGCCTCCAGGGGGCTTTTAAACTTCATAATGTACTCCCCATCCTCAGTGATGAGCTTGACCCAGTACTCGTTTTTCCTTTTGAAAGGACGGGTAATCTTTGGCTTGAAGTTGTCGATTACGACTTCCAAAGGACTCACCTCCAGCCTAAGCCCCTTCTGCTACCATATCATTAAGGCGATGCTCTTTTAAGGGTTTTCTATTTCGCTCTTAATGAGTCTTGTACCTGCCTATTTAAAAGTTATGAAAGCAACTTTTTTAGATATCGGATTGAGTTTAGTCGGGTAGAGCTATGAAGGCCGTTGAAGTTAACAACCTCAGAAAGAGCTACCCCAAGAAGATTCCCCTCCCCTTCCGAAAGGTTGAATGGGTCGAGGCAGTTAAGGGTATAAGCTTCGAGGTCAAGAGGGGAGAGCTCTTCGGGTTGCTCGGCCCAAACGGTGCAGGAAAAACGACTACGATAAAAATGCTGACGACGCTCCTCGAACCGAGCGGGGGGAGCGCCAAAATACTCGGACTCGACCTCATAAGAGATGCAAGGGAAATTCGGAAGAGGATAAACCTTGTGGCCGAGGGCGAGAGGACGCTCTACTGGAGGCTCTCCGCCTATGAGAACCTCAAGTACTTTGCGAGGATTTACTACGTCCCGAAATCCGAGATGGAGGAGAGAATTGAAGAGCTTCTGAAGCTGGTCGGGCTCTGGGAGAGACGGAACGACCTCGTGATGGGTTATTCACGCGGTATGAAGCAGAGGCTGGCGATAGCAAAGGCCCTGATAAACGACCCCGAGGTGCTTTTCCTCGACGAGCCTACGCTGGGTCTGGATGTTCAGAGCGCTCTCTTTGTCAGGGACTTCGTGAAGAGGCTCGTAAAGGAAGGGGGAAAGACCGTGCTCCTGACCACTCACTACATGGTCGAGGCAGAGGAGCTCTGCGACAGGATAGCCATCATAGACCACGGAAGGATCATAGCGCTTGATACTCCCGAGGGCCTGAAAAAGCTCGTGAAAGACGAGGAAACAGTTGAAATCGCGGTGAGGGAATTCAATCCAGCACTTCTCGAAAAATCCCCCTGGAAGCTTGCAGTCGTCCAGAGTACTGAAGAGAGAACAGTGCTTAGGGGGAGCGTTGACGAGGAAGACCTTCCAAAGCTGGTCGAGTGGCTCGTCAAAAATCAGGTTAAAGTGGTCTCCGTCGAGAGAAAGGAGCCGACGCTTGAGGACGTCTTCATAAAGCTGACCGGAAGGGGGCTGAGGGATTGATAGCGGCGGTGATTGAAAAGGAGTTCAGGATGTTCTTCCGCTATCCCCTGAGGGTTATAAGTTCCGTCCTCGTCGGCATAGTCTTTCTCCTCCAGTTCGTTTACTTCGGGCAGGCCGTTCTCGGCGGGAGGTACTCGGCGCTTCTGGAGGCCTCAACAGGGCTTGGGGATTACCCGACGTACGCGCTCATCGGCTATACCCTCTGGTGGGTCTCTTCATCGCCCATAGAGGCCTATGTATGGGGAGTTCGGAGGGAACTCCAAAGAGGTACGTTCGAGACGAACGTCCTTTCCCCTTCGAGCCTGACGGCCATCCTTCTCGGCCTGGCCCTCAGCTGGATGCTCATGGATTCAATACTCATGCTCATCGTTTTTCTCTTTGGCGTCTTTCTGTTTAAAATCCCTCTCAGCGCTGTGATTATCCTCAAATCCCTCCCGGTGATTTTCCTCTCCCTTCTGGCATTTCTTGGTTTTGGGTTCCTCTTTGCGGGCCTCGTAATGCTTCTGAAAAATATAGGCCCGTTCGCCCAGCTCTTTGAGTTCGGAATGCTGTTCTTCTCTGGCGTCTTCTTCCCGCTCACCCTCATGCCGAACTGGGTGCGGAGTTTCGCGGAGTTCATTCCCCTTACTCATGCAATCTCAACGGTCAGAACCATATTCTCTGGAGGTGGCTATTCACAGGCCTCCAGCTCTATTGGGTGGCTGGTCATTCTTGCCCCACTGTACTGGCTGATTGGTTATCTCCTGTTCCGGTGGGCAGAGAGGTTAACCAGGGTGATAGGCTATGGAGGCTACTGAACTCAGGGCGCTCTGGGGCGTCGCAGTGAAGAGCTGGAAGGTGTTCCTCAGCTATAAGGTCTGGTTCATCAGCGACATAGGGATGGGCTTCCTCTTCGTTGGACAGGCCCTCCTCATAGGGCTTGGACTTACCGGAAAGAGGAACTCCGAGGCCCTTCAGAGGCTCACCGGGTATTCCGACTACGTGGCATTCGCCGTCCTCGGTCTGCTGGTTCTCGGCTTTGGTCTGACCTTCCTCAGCGGCTTTGTGTGGAGCGTCGTTGACGAGCTGTACGCGGGAACACTGGAGTACTCCTTTGCCGCCCCGATGAGGAGGATAACGTTCTTCCTCGGCAACGTCCTGGTTAGGCTCTTCCTCTCGCTCCTTTACATGGCGATCTATCTCCCAGTCTTCAAGCTGCTCTTCGGGCTGGGAATTGACCTCCTAGTAGTCCTTAAAGCCCTCCCGGTTCTGCTCCTCGGAAGCCTGGGGATGGTCGGGCTCGGTATGGCGGCCGCCGGTATCGTGCTCTACCTTAAAGACCCGGGACCGTTCATAAGCATCCTGGAGATGCTCGTCTTTGCCCTCAGCGGTGCGATGTACCCCCTCTCAGTTCTCCCAACGGCGCTCCAGGTTCTGGCGAAGGCCCTCCCCTATGCGCCGACGACGGAGGCCCTGAGAAAAGTCGTGGTGTACGGCTACGGCTCAAGCACGGGCGAACTTTGGTACCTTGCCGTGATATCCCTTCTGTATTCCGTTCTGGGGTATCTCATCTATAAATGGAGTGAAAAGCAGGCGAGAATCGTTGGCCTCAAGTCCTATTGAAGGGCAGATCCAGGCCGACTTCCCTTGCTATCCTCTTTACCTCCTCGAGCGGGACTATGGCGCTCCTCGCTCCAACCTTCTGGACGGTCAGGTACGCGAGCAGCATTCCGAGCTTGGCGGAGTCGAGGAGGGACCAGCCGTTGAGGACGCCGTAGATAACGCCCGCATCGAAGGAATCCCCCGCGCCCGTCGAATCAACTACCTTCGCACTCAGACCCCTGACCTCGAAGACTTTATCCCCCTCCCTGACGAGCGCACCACCGCCGTTCAGAGTGACCACGAGGTTCTTGGCCCTGCACAGACTCAGGTCAAGGCTCCCGTACTTGCGCCTGTACTCGTCCTCGTTCATCATCAGGTAGTCCACCTTGCTCTCAAGCTCCCGCGGGAGCGGCGCCTCACCTATGTCCAGGGAGACCTTTATCCCCCTCTGGCTCGCGAAATTAACTGCTTCCTCTATGAGCTCCGGCGGGTTGGATGAGAGGTGGAGGAACTTGGCCCTCGATGCGTATTCGGGCTTGAACCTCCTCCTGAGGTTTGCCCCGGGGTACTTGACTATTCTCTTGTCGTCCCCTGCAACCATCGCAACTGCCACGCCCGAGGGCTCTTCAACGACGTCTATTCCGCCGGTATCAACCCCGATGCCCTGGAAGTATTTGATGTGCATCTCTCCAACGTCGTCGTTTCCCACCGCCCCTATGTAGCCCGTTTTAAGGCCGAAGTGGGCGAGCCAGCTTATCGTGTTGGCTGCTGCACCGCCCAGTCCAAAGTGGGCACCTCTGGCATTGATCTTCTCATGGAACTCTGGAAAGCGTTCCAGCGTGAATATTATGTCGTAGTTCAGGTTGCCGATGCCGATGACGTCCAGCTTCACTTTCACCACCAAAATTGGGAATTGCACTGGGAGGTTATAACGCTTGGGGAAAAGATTTAAATATCCATTCCTACCCACATATGAGTAAGAGGTGAACAAAGATGATGCTCATACTTGAGGCCTATTTTAAGAACTATCCCGCGAGGAGAAAGGTCGCGGAGTTCCTGTTTGAGAACGGACTGAGCGTGAAGAACGGTAAAATCTACATAAAGAACGTCGAGGTACCGATAAGCGAGCTGGCAAGGGCGATAGGCGTAAACAGGAAGATAATCTACCACACGATAGAGTACATAGAAAAGACCTACCCCCTAAAGCTTGTGTTCGAGAGGCTGAACCCGCTCCCGAGCCTGATAGACGTCGCCCCCCTTATGGGCTGGGAAGTCCTGGAGATAGACGTTGAGAAGGATCAGTACCAGATGGCGTTTTCAGACGTGCTCAGGCTGCTCGCCGAAGACAACACCCCCATCATGGAGGTCTTTGGAAGGAACCTCAGGGAAGAAACAAGCAAGATTTACATAGTCATAGATGGAACGCTCTCAACCGAGACATTTGGCAAAATAAAGACAATCAGAGGCTTCAAGAGGCTCATACTCCACACACCTGAAAAGGATAAGGAGAAGTTCGTCTGCAACTACTGTGAGGTCAAGTACTGCCCGAAGAGGGTGCTGCTTGAGAGTCTCACCCAACGACCTTAAAGCCCTCCAGCCCCTCGGGTTCTTCCCATTTTACCTCGACCCTCGTGACCCTGGCCAGCGGCGGCCCCTGATGCGCCCATCCTATTAAAGCCTCCACCCTTTCAGGATCGCCCTCGATAACGGCTTCCACCGTCCCATCCGGCAGGTTTCTGACCCATCCGTGGACTCCAAGCTTCCTGGCTTCCCTGCTCATGCTCCAGCGAAAACCTACACCCTGAACCCTTCCGTATATCCTGAGGTGCGCCCTTACGCGCTTCATCACACATCCCGTTCTAAAATCTCCCGCAAGGGATTTAAGCTTTGCCCGATATCTATCATTGGGTGGGCATATGGAGGCGATCATCGTTTACACGACGTTTCCAGACTGGGAGAGCGCCAGAAAGGTCACCAGGGAGCTCCTGGAAAGGAAGCTGATAGTCTGCGCAAACCTCAGGGAGCACGAGGCTATGTACTGGTGGGAGGGCAAGATTGAGGAAGGGAAGGAAGTCGGCGCCATCTACAAGACCGAAGTTAGCAAGTGGAAGGAGCTGAGGGAGACGATAAAGGAGCTCCACCCCTACGATGTTCCGATGATAGCCAGGATTGATCTCGACAAGCTCAACCGCGAGTACTCCGAGTGGATGGCGAGGGTGCTCTTCGGATGATACGAAAGGTTAAGCCCCAGATCAGAGTCGTCGGCTTCGACGACGGCACCTTCTCCTTTTCTTCAAAGCTGAAGCATGAAAAGACGATACTGATTGGAGTCGTGATGAAAGGCTCCCTTGAGGTCGTTGGCGTTCTCTCGCGCTGGATAACCGTTGATGGAAGGGACGTTACCGACGCTATGATAAACTCCGTGAACTCATCACGGTTCAAGGACTTGAGGGTCATCCTTCTCAAAGGGATAACCTACGCCGGGTTCAACGTCGTTGACCTTGAGAGGCTCCACAACGAGACGGGCCTTCCCGTGGTGGTAGTCGTTAGGAAGAAACCGGATATCCTGGCAATGGAAGATGCCCTGAGAAAGCACTTCCGTGATGCGGAAGAGAGAATAGCCCTGCTTAGAAAGGCCCCTCCCCTTGTTGAACTTGTACCGGATAAGCTCTACTTCCAAACTGTTGGTTTAGACGAGAAAACGGCCGCTGAGGTGATTAAGGTCACGACGAGAACGGGTTTTATCCCTGAACCCTTAAGGTTGGCTCACATGATAGCAAGCGCCGTGATGACGGGCGAGAGCAAACGGGAGTAGGTTTATAAAGGACTGAAAAAAGTTAAAGCCGACCGATGATGGCAACAGGGTAGCTACCGAAGTTGATGTGGAAGCCGTTCCAGTCTGAGGTCTCATTCACACGGAACGAGGAGCACCGGGAGTTTTGAGTCCCTTATGACCCTCTCCGCTGTGGAGCCGAGTATGAGCTCCTTGATTATGCTCCTGCCCTTCTTGCCGATGACTATGAGCGTTGCTTTTTTGGCTAGGGCCGTTCCTATTATGGCCTGACTGGCCGTTCCAACCATAACCTCCTTTTCGAACTCCACTCCGAGTTTCTCTGCAATTTCCTCTAGACGCTTTTTCGCTGCCTCTATGTTGCTCTCCAGCTCATCTATTTTTCCGTAGTCAACCGAGTGGAGCAGGATTCCCTTTTCAATTAGCTCCCTGAACTTTGCAACGGCATTCGTGATTTTTTCGGAGCACTCTGAGAAGTCCAGCGCAACAAGCGGCCTCTGGAACAGCTCTGAACACTTCACGGGGAGCTCAAAGGAGTCGTCTTTCTTCGAGTACTTGAGGAGGAGCACTGGCCTCCTCGTGGCCCTGACGAGGTTTGAAGCCGTGCTTCCCAGGAACATCTGCCTCCAGACGTTCTCGCCCACACTTGGACTGATGATGAGGTCAGCGCCTATGCTCTCCGCTTCCTCCGCTATTTCAAGGGAGGGAATGCCGATCCTCACGGAAGTCTTGACGTCAATCCCCTTTTCCCTGAGAGTTTTTGCAAGCTCTTCGAGCTTGTTTTTGTAAATCTCTTCAAGCTCAAAGGCCTGGAGTTCTGCGACCGTTATGTCTATGACGTGAAGCAGGTGGAGCTCCTTTGCACCCAGCTCAAACAGGTCGGGGAGGCAGTTGTGAAGGGCATGAAGTGATACATCCGAGAAGTCGGTCGGGTACAAAATCTTCTCAAACATTCTGGTCACCCCAGTATATTTTTGTACTTCAATGCTTATTAGATTTGTCCATGCATTGGAAAGGATTATAACGCTCAGGTCGGAGTTTTATCGGTGATTGCAATGGTCAAGAGAGTTCACATATTCGACTGGCATAAGGAACATGCCAAGAAAGTTGAGGAGTTCGCCGGCTGGGAGATGCCCATCTGGTACTCCAGCATAAAGGAGGAACACCTCGCCGTTAGGAACGGCGTTGGCATCTTTGATGTTTCCCACATGGGCGAGTTCATCTTCCGCGGTAAGGACGCTCTGGAGTTCCTCCAGTACGTTACTACTAACGACATAAGCAAGCCGCCCGCGATAAGCGGAACCTACACGCTCGTCCTCAACGAGAGAGGTGCCGTAAAGGACGAGACCCTCGTCTTCAACATGGGTAATGACACCTACATGATGGTCTGTGATTCAGACGCCTTCGAGAAGCTCGACGCCTGGTTCAACGCCATCAAGCGCGGAATTGAAAAGTTCGGCGACATAGATCTCGAGATAGAGAACAAGACCTACGACATGGCGATGTTCTCAATCCAGGGGCCCAAAGCTAGAGACCTCGCGAAGGAGCTCTTCGGCATAGACATCAACGACCTCTGGTGGTTCCAGGCCAAGGAGGTTGAGCTCGACGGCATAAAGATGCTCCTTTCGAGGAGCGGCTACACGGGAGAGAACGGCTTTGAGGTCTACTTCGAGGATGCAAACCCGTACCACCCAGACCCGAGCAAGAGGGGAGAGCCCGAGAAGGCCCTCCACGTCTGGAAGACCATCCTTGAGGCCGGCGAAAAGTACGGCATAAAGCCGGCCGGACTGGGAGCGAGGGATACCCTCAGGCTTGAGGCAGGATACACCCTGTACGGAAACGAGACCAAGGAGAAGCAGCTCCTCAGCACGGACATAGACGAGGTTACCCCGCTCCAGGCCAACCTCGACTTTGCGATCTTCTGGGACAAGGAGTTCATAGGAAAGGAGGCCCTCCTCAAGCAGAAGGAGCGCGGACTGCCGAGCAAGATGGTGCACTTCAAGATGGTTGACAAAGGCGTCCCTAGGGAGGGCTACAAGGTCTACAAGGACGGTGAGCTCATCGGTGAGGTCACCAGCGGAACGCTCTCACCTCTCCTCGGCATAGGCATCGGAATAGCCTTCGTCAAGCCAGAGTACGCGGTTCCAGGCGTTGAAATCGAGGTCGAGATAAGGGGCAAGCCCAAGAAGGCGGTCACAGTCGCTCCGCCCTTCTACGACCCCAAGAAGTACGGCGCCTTCAGGGAGGAGTGAGCTTTTTAAGTTCCCTCTCATTTTTTTCTCCGATGTCAAAGAAACATGCTGTCCTCGCTGTTATCCTCTGGTCAACGGTCGCATCCGCTTTCAAGCTCTCGCTTAGGCATCTTACTCCACTTCAGCTACTGTTTTATGCGTCTTTAACTTCCCTGCTGGTTTTCGGACTTCTCCATTCCCGGGAGTTTTCTCTCGACCGGAGGGATCTCCGTTCGGTGTATCTTGGGCTTATAAACCCTTTCCTTTACTATCTCGTTCTCTTCTCGGCATACGACAGACTGCCCGCCCAGGAAGCTCAGGCCCTCAACTACACGTGGCCCTTAATGCTCGTCCTGCTCTCCATCCCGCTCCTCGGAAGGAGACCTGAACCGAGAACAGTGCTCGGTCTCCTCGTTGGATTCGCGGGGGCGCTGGTTATCGCGACAAAGGGTGAGCTTACGTCCCTGACTTTCTCTGACCCGCTGGGGGTTACACTCGGCCTTGGGAGTGCCGTTATCTGGGCTTCCTACTGGCTCCTGAACCTCCGCGACGAGAGGCCCCTCGTTGAGAAGATGTTCTGGAACTTTCTCTTCGGGTTTGCCTACGTTTCAACGCTGGTTCTGGTGAGCGGAGAATTCCAGCTCCCGCCGCTGGAAGGCCTGGCGGGGGCAGTTTACGTCGGGCTCTTCGAGATGGGGGTCACTTTCCTGCTCTGGTATAGGGCGGTTGAGGGGGATATGGCATTCGCCTCCAGCATAGCCTACCTTGTGCCGTTCCTGAGCCTCTTTTTTATATCCCTCATTGTGGGAGAGAAAATAGCTTTCTCAACGATTCTGGGGCTCGTTCTGATAGTGGGGGGAATAGTTATGGGGAAAAAGTAGGGTCAGGGGCCGATTAGGTCATCACCGCTCAGCCACCTACCCTCACATCATCCCCTTAAGAGGTCATAACCCTATTTTTTCCCTGATCCACAGCGGGATTAGCCCGATTTTCGGGAACACGAGCTCTGCCTTGGCCTCGACGGCGTAGCTAGGGACGCAGCCGGCTATCATCCCGTTGGGCATACGGACTTCAAGGGAGCCTTGTGAAGTTGGGTATGGCGGATCGGGAACAGGGTTGTTGTCCCCCCACGTGACGAAGCAGGTCTCTTCTTTTCCATTGAGCTTCACGGTTGAGATGTATCTAACGCGGTGGATTATGGGGTAGGGGTAACCTGGGCGCTTGTAGACTATCACGTCGTTGACTCTCACCTGCGACGGGTCAGTGACGCCCTTCAGAAGAACTACGTCACCGCGGTAGAAGACGGGCTCCATCGAGCCGCTGACGACTATGACCAGGGGCGAATCGGTATGGAGGACGAACCTGAGGCCCGAGTGTATGCCGGCGACTATGATGATCGTCAAAACGACCCATGCGATGTCTTTTTTCCACTCTTCCATTTTAACGCCTCCATGTACGTTGCTATTCTAGCGCCGATCGCGCCCATCGCGGTGCACGTTTCGAGACTTGTTCTCTTTCCAGTCACATCCATGTGGTACCTAGCAATCTTAAAGATTTCCTCCGGCAGGCCGTGCCGTCCAAGCCCTATGAGGAGGAGAAAGCTTCTGCCCGAGAGCGCTTCCCTCGTTAGGTCGAGGGGGGTTATCTCCTTCTCCGGCCAAGGTTTTCTAGTTGTTGCAACTGGAGTCCCAAACTGTGGAGGGAACCCCCTCTTGGGAAATTCAAGGAGGTGAAACTTGTTAGCCTTGGCCAGTTCCTGGAGGTACTTTCCCCCATCTCCGATCGTGGTATGCCTGCTGACTTCTTCTGCTATCTCCATCGGTTTTCCGTCGAGCGGAAAGCCAACGAGGGCCAAGTGGAACCCGTAGGCATACGCTATGGGCGCGGCCCTGGCTATTGCCCTCAGGTGGGCTTCGTGCAAACGTTTTGTGTCATAAGTGTTGTACAATGCAAGGGTCAGCGTTGCCATAGGTTTGAAATTTCAAGGAACCCTTATAAATATTGAGTACCAAAAATATATCCATGATGAGCATAGATGATATACTTGCACTTGCCGAGAGGGGACAGTTTGATGAGGCCATCCAAAGGGTTCCAGAACTCTACGATCCAGTGGAACAGATTAGGGCACTCACTAAGATTGCGCTCATAATGGCGGAAAAGGGTCTTGGAGAATGGGTATGGGACGTTATTGAGGATGCGGAGTACATAGCAGAGAACTCAAAAGAGAGCTACGTTAAGAGCCTCGGCTATGCACTGATAGGTGCTGCCCTTTTCAAGCTTGGGGATCAAGACGGCGCAGAGGAGTATCTGGATATGGCCTTGGAAGAGGCGAGTGGTATAGAAGACCCGCTCGAAAAGGGGGAGGTCGTGGCGGAGATAGCCCGCAGTGTAGCAATGACTGGAGACCTCGATGGGGCAATGGAGCTTTTTGACGAGGCATTCGACTTAATAGCAAGGGCAGAGATTGACTACAGGACGAAGGTTGATGAACTGATAAAGATTGGGGAGATTATTGAAAAAACGGGGGACGACCTTCCTTCGAGAACAGCGAGGGAGTTTTACAGGATAGCTTTTGACATATTCGACAAGCTCCGCGTGAATCAGAGGGCGGCGATAGTTGAGAAAAAACTCCTGCTTACAAAGACAGTCGAAAACGTTGGACTGCCCGAGATACGAAAGGCCCTTCTGGAAGGCAGGTATCACTATGCTTTGGCCCTTATAAGGCGTAAGTTTGAGGGCGTGAAAGTGCTTATGGGTCAGCTTGAGGTTGCACTTTGGATGAAAATGGTGAACGACCCCGAATATATAGACTTGACAAACCAGACCTTGAGCGAGCTTCAGAACACAGAAGTTCTCCCCTCAAATGCCTATTCAATTGCACTCATTCTGACAGAACTGGAGTACTTGCGGGAGGCCCTTTACTTTGTCAGGCTCATAGATGATCAAGTAAAGAGGGATGAAGCGCTCCGTAAGATAGCCCTGGCCTTCTCAGAGCAGGGAGAATTCGAAGCAGCCCGGAAAGTAGCGGGTGCAATCTCCGATCCAATACTAAGGACACAAACCTTAAGGGACATCGAGGCTATTGAGATAGGGTGAGCAGATGATATTCGACGCGCATTCCGACCTGCCGACGTTCGTTTACGATGAGAAAAAGAGCGGGGCAACAAGGGTTCTTGAGAGGAACTACTATCGCTTCTTTGGGGATAAGATAACCTCCAGAGTTATGGCCATCTGGACGCGGCCCGAACGGAGAAAGGACGCAACAGCCTACGGGCTTGAGGTGTTGAACACCCTCCTCAAGGACATCGACGAAAGCGATAGCTTTGAGCTTGTAAGGAACGTTGAGGAAATGCAGAAGACGATCAGAGAAGGCAGGGTCGCCCTGTGGCTCGGCCTCGAAGGTGGAGAACCCATCGGCGAGAGCATTGAGCTCCTCGAGGTCTTCTACCGTCTCGGCCTCCGAGTTCTGACTCTAACTTGGAGCCTCAGGAACGCCATCGGTGACGGCGTCTTTGAGAGAACCAACGGCGGCCTGACCAGGTTCGGCGTTGAAGTGGTCGGAAAGGCTGAAGAGCTGGGAATAGTCGTTGACCTCAGCCACATAAACGAAGCTGGATTCTGGGACACGCTCGACGTCACATCTTTCCCCGTGATTGCGTCCCACTCAAACGCCAGGGCGCTCTGCGACAGCCCCAGAAACCTGACCGACGAGCAGCTGAAGGCGATAGCGGAGAGGGACGGCGTTGTTGGGGCCGTTGCAATACCCTCCTTCGTGGACAGGGAGAAGCCGACGATTGAGAAGTACGTTGAGCACATAGAATATATGGCCGACCTCATAGGCTATGAGCACGTGGGCCTCGGATTCGACTTCGTGTACTACCTTAGGGAATGGGGTGGAAAGAGCGTTGAAGGCTTTGAGAACGAGTCAAAGATTCCGGAGCTGTTAAATCTCCTCCACGAGAGGTTCAGTAAGAAGGAAGTTGAGGGGATAACATTCAAAAACTTCGAACGGGTGTTCGAGAGAATCACCTAACGCCTCCCGAGAAACCTTGGCAGGCTGAGGGTTCTAACCTGATCCATAATCTGGGAGCGCAGGAGCATCCTCGGCTCTCCTGTCAGCCTAACTCTGAGCATCTTGGGTATTCTGGTTTGAGGGGGTAAAACTCTGATTTCCTGTATTTTCTTTACTTCATGCTCAACCTCTTCCGGGGAAAGTGGCCTATACAGTCCTTGGGCGATTGCCAGCTCCCTGTCGTGTGCGCCATCTTTCTTACCCCTGCGGTAGGCATCAATGGCCTTCCTTAAGACGCCGCTCTCCTCAGCGCTCTCCAAGACGGAATCTCTAAGCTCACGCCATACGCCGACCCAGTCGGTATGGCCGTAGTACGCTATAAAGTAGCCCAGAAGGTAGGTCTTCTTTACAGGATCTCCCTCCGCAAGAATCTTTTTGAGGTCGAGCGGCCCTTTCGGCAGTTCCTTCATAAAACTGGCCCCCTAACAACGAGGCCCTTTGGTCCGAACTCCAGGCGGTACATCTTGGTCTCGTGCCTTGTTCTCCTCATCTTGAGAACCTGGATTGCCCTTGCCATATCGTTGCCTTCCAGGTAGTAGTGGAGCATTATGACGCCGTCAACGAGATAGTGCTCCTCGCTGTACCTGTCCAGGTCGGTCAGCTCTGCTATCAGAAGGCTGGTTATCCCGAGGGCACTCATTGTCCTGAGGAACGTGGCAAGCTCTGCCCTCTTCTCAGCGGGGTCAGAAGTCGGGAAGTCTATGGCCGTGAGCGGGTCTATTACAAGGCGAGTTATGTTGCTTTCCCGGACAAGATCTTTTATCCTGAACATGACACTGCTCCACTGGGGCGGCTTTGCGGTCGAACCCCAGAGCTCCTTCCCCAGGTCGTACAGTATCAGGTTTCCCTTCTGGACGTAGTTCCAGACTGCCGGATCAAAACGCTCGTAGTCCTTTATTACCTCTTCAGGATCCTGGACGAGGGATATGTAAGCTACCTTCTCGCCCCTTTTGGCACCATCAACCAGAAACTGGACACCGAATGTCGTTTTCCCGCTTCCAGGAGGGCCAGTGATGAGGTATGACTTTGACTTAACAAAACCCCCCTCTATTAGGGGGTCAAACCCTTCGATACCAGTTGGAACCCTTTCAACCCTTCCAGTAATCATGTTGCAGCACCTATGCTCATTGTAGGTTCAAAATCCTATAAAGTTTTTCGTGAAAGTTTTGGTAAAATATTCAACTTCTTGAAGGGTTGAAAGGGTTATAAAGGTGAACGCCAGAATAGATTATGGTGAGCATCAATGCTCAGGGAAATCCTTGAGACCATCGAAGCGCGCGGCGGGGGGCTTGTTTTAGTGGAGTATTCTTCCCTCGATCACCCGGAGCTTGTGTTCGCTGAGATCATTACCGGCTGGAGAGAGAAAGGTATAATACCTCTGATTGTGGACATTGGCGACACTCTCCATATTTTCACGTCCAAATTGCGGATGATGGGGGTAAACATCGAGGTTGAAGATTTCCCAGTTGTTAAAGAAATTGGGAACACGAGGGTTGGTAACATCGTAGGTGAAGTCCATGAGATAGAGGATTTTGATTACCATATGGCAAAATACGCTCAAATAGCCAAAAAGGTGCCGGAAGAGAGCAAAAAGCATACGATAGTCCTCGGAATGGAGAAGTTCTCTTTTACCTTCATGGACAATCCCCCGAAGCTTGAGAGGTACTTTGAGAAGATAAACAGAAGGTACCTGAAATATCCTGATGTGAAGGACGTTATCTTCCTGAACACTTCAGTGGCTAGCGAATACCTCACCAAGAGCCTCGAACAGGACTATGACTACGTTCTCCGACTGAGGGGAACAGATCTCAGCCTCGTAAAAACACCCGGGGGTGAAAGCGTTGAAGTTCGGTGAGTACTTAGAAACTTTAAGGCCGGGAGAAAGTGTTCTCGTCGAGCACACATCTATTTCGCCCTACCCAGTGCTCTTCTACGAGATAGGAAAAAATAGCGGGTGGGACAACATCCTGGTGATTGACATAATAGACTCTGCACTCCCCGTTTTGAGGTGGCTTAAGTTTGCGGGTTTAGATGTGCCCGAGAAGAGCATAGCCAGGATAAAAGCGGGCGGCACTTCAGAGTGGGGAAGGATTGTAATTGACGTGGATCCTCATAAGGATCCGGGGATTTTCATGAGCAAGTTCCTTTCGAACCTCCTCAGTTATTACCGCGCAAACAAAAACGTGACGACGATTATAATGAACCCCGAGAGGATTATTCCCCTCCAGGACAACAGACCTTCGTTCGTTCTCTACCTTGCGAACGCGGCCGCTGGGTTCCTTGGCAATCCGCACAGGAAAACTTTCTACTTCGTGAATTATGAACTTGCGCATAAGGGGTACCTTGCACTTCTTGAAGAAGCCTTCACGCGCGTCCTGAGGATGGAGGGCAGCTCAGTTAGGATACTGAAGTCGTTAAACCTTGACGAGGAGGGGACAACCCTCCAGCTTTGAGGCGAAGCCTTTTTAACACCCTTTCAAATTTCGGAACATGGAAGAGATTTACTACATCACGTTCAGAGAGGCCAGAATGCTCCTCGCTTCAAGGGGAAATGTCAAGCTCAATCTCGACCTAAGGAAAACCAACAGGGTCCAAGAAGTCGAGATAAAAGATGAAGGAGCGGTTTTTCCGGACGGTACCCTCGTTGAGAGGGAAGTTCTTGAAAAGATCTCCCGGGACGATGGGACGGTCTACTTCGTTTCCAACGGCGGGGTGTATAAAGCGGCCATAGCGGGTGAATCAGGCTTTTACAAGCTCGTCCCCACGATTCCACCGACGATAGAGATAAACGGTATTCGAATGCACCGAACAAAGGAGATGAACCCCCTCCAGGACACGAGGAACAAGGTGAACACTGTGATGCCGAGGGAGGGTGAAACAGTCCTCGACACCTGCATGGGGCTGGGTTACACTGCCATAGAGGCATCAAAGAGGGGAGCCTACGTCATAACCATAGAGATAGACCCCAACGTCATTGAAATAGCGAGGATAAACCCCTGGAGCAGGGAACTTTTCACGGGCGGAAAGATTCAGGTCATCCAGGGGGACGCCTTTGAGGTCGTTAAGAAGTTCAAGCAAGCAAGCTTTGACGTGATCATCCACGACCCCCCGCGCTTCTCATTGGCGGGCCATCTCTACTCAGAGGAGTTCTACAGGGAGCTTTTCAGGATTCTTAAGCCTGGGGGGAGGCTGTTCCACTACGTAGGCAACCCGGGGAAGAAGTACAGGAGAAAAGACCTCCAAAAGGGAGTCATGGAAAGGCTGAGGAGAGTCGGTTTTGTCGGCGTTAGAAGGGTCGAGGAAGCGCTTGGGGTTGTGGCAAGAAAGCCTGAAAAGGGAGTAAAAGCGAGCCAGCGGGATTAAATCCCGCCGACCTCTTCCAGCTCTTCGAAGGCTTCCAGGTTGGTGTAGTAGTCCATTAGTTTAGCCAGCTCTTTTCTCAGCCTGATGCTCCTGACTATGGCTATTCCAAAGCCTATGATCGAGGGCCATATGAGGTAGAGGAGCAGCCTTGCGTCGCTTATCGGTATCGGCCTCGGGTCTGTGAAGCGGTTGAAGTTCCATATCATCAGTGCTATCATGAGCCAGGCCGTTGAGAAGTTGGTAAGTCCACTGCCGCTCTCTCCAAGCTTAAATCCGGGAATGACGTCCTTGGTTATCGGCGGGAAGAGGTTGCTGCCCATGAAGCCCAGCTGGTCCTCGAAGACGTGGAGCCACTGGCCTATCATCGAGGCGAGGGCAAGGTCAGTCGCGTGGCTGTAGCCGAAGAGCTTCGCCAAGAGGAAGACCACAGCACCGATTATCACTCCCATCGTCATCGAGTGGCTGAAGCCGTGGTGCCAGGGCAGGAACCTGTCCTTGACCACCGTCTTGCCCTGGTGTTTTGTGAGTCTGAAGGCTATCTCTGGCCCTGAGAACGAGTCTATTCTCGTCGGCTTCGGGTAGGTCTTGATGAACGGCACGTTCACCCTCGCTATTCCGTACTTCCTGTACTCCGGCGGCTCGCCCCCAATGGCAACCCCACCGGGGGTGACTATCGGCCCCATCTCGACCCTTACCTCCCTCTTCGGCGGGTCGAGGTGTATCCAGAACTGCCTGTAAACGTCTCCCGGAAGGCGGATGTTGTGTATCTTGACTATCTTCTCGCCCTCTTCGTAGGCCTTTTCTATTGCCTCGGCTATGATGTCGGCGATTCCCTGCGGGTGCGGGGCATCGCTGACGACGAACCTCAGCGAGCCGTCGGGATCAACGTCCACGTAACCGAACACGAGCATTTCTTTGCCCTCTTCGATCTGACCGAACTCCTCCTCGAAGATCTTGTAGTCGTCTCCAAAGGCCTCAACGGTTATCTTTCCAGTCCCGTCATTGAGGATGAAGACTATCGTGTTGTACTCTTCCGTTACCGTCTTCACGTTGCCCTTCTCATCAAAGACCTCGTAGGACATCGTCCCTGAGCCTTTTGTGAGTATCTCCTCGACCCTACCCTCGATGGCGAAGAACTGGTAGCGGTTCTTCTCGCTCAGATCCTTTATTTTAACGAGCTTGGGCGCGTAGTGCTTCTTCTCGTCCCATGGAGCCGGGTCTATCTCGTAGTCCCTCCTCGCGAAGAACTTGCCGAACTTGAAGTCCACGAAGTCAGGGAAATAAGCCGAAGCCGCCGCTATGACCGCTGCCAGAGTGCCCATCCTTATGTCGGCAACTAGGGCGGGGAAGAAGGTCGCCGCGGCGAGGCCCGATATGTAGTGAGTGAAACCCCTCATCTCACATCACCCCAGTCCGAGCAGGTGCATGAACACTTCTGTGTGGCCGGTCATGCTGAGGAGTACTGGCAGTATGAGGCCGCCGAGGCAGTAGCTCCTCCTCGTGTTGAAGGCAGCCGCCATTAGGCCGATGGCAGTTGAGACGAAGAGCACGACCACTCCCATCCAGCCCGTCAGGAGGTAGGAGATAACGACGAGAACTGCCGCGACGAAGTAGGAGACCTTCTTGATGTGCATGACGTTGAAGCTCCTCGCTATGAGCCTTGAAAGCCCGTAGGTGAAGAGGAAGCTTATTCCAGAGGCGAGCAGGATGACGCCGATGGCCGCTATGTACTCCGAGTAGCTCTTGGGCGTGTAGAGGGAGCTGACGAGCCACGCTCCAGCTCCCCTCGTGAGCCTCAGGTTCGGCAGGAAGAGGAGTGAGAAGGCCCCGACGTAGTAGAGGACTCTGTTGACGCCCTGGCTGATGATGAATGCGTCGTCGCCGCGCTGGCTCGTCATATGCCCCGCTACCATTGCTCCCATACCTCCAGTGATTATCGGATAAACTGCAGCTATTGTCCCTCCGAGGGCACCTCCGAAGCTGGCCTTCAGGGTGTTGTAGATACTGCTCTCGACTTTGTCCTCGGGCTTCTGCGGGAGCATCGGCGGGTTGGAGAGTATGTTGAGTATCACCCACGACATTCCGAAGAAGCCTATGAACATCGGCGTTAGCCTCGTGTAAGCACTAGTCGCTGGCAGGATGTTGGTGTTCGTGACTATGAACCCGAGTATCCCCGAGAGGAAGAACACGAAGATTCCGCCGAGTATCTGCCTCCAGGCAAGCCAGAGCCTTTCCTTCACCGTCTTGCCCCTGTCGCCTTCCTTGGGCCACTCGCTCATGAACATGAAGAGGACGATGGCCACGAGGAAGTAGGTGATGTACGGGCTGGTCGCCTGGTATATCGGCGGCAGCACCTTGGGGAATACGAAGAGCATTCCGAGGACGAGGATCAGCGTTCCCGCAACGGCCCCGATGAGGTAGAGCAGTACCGCCTCATGCCCCCTGCCGAGGAGGAGGTACCTCTGTGTCGGGAAGAGGAGGAACACTGCACTCTCGTCAGCAACGCTGAAGTAGACGCTGGAAATTGCGCTCACGTAGGCGTAAGCGACTATGGCTCCCACTGCGAAGAACGGGAACGCCTGGACTGGCATGAGCTCACCCACGCCGAAGACCGCCACCAGTAGGGCTATGATGTTGTAGATGTGGAACCCTGGAATCCAGGATATCAGCGAGCCGAAGAGCACGCCGGCGAACGACCAGATTAAAAGATCTGAGAGGGGGAGCACGGCCATCACCTCACCTCTATGGCATCGGCGGTGTACGGGATGACCTCAACCGTCCCCTTGTACTCAGTCACGTAGCCTCCGACCCTTATCGTCTGTCCCTCGCTGAAGGTTAGGTCTCCTCCGACGCTCTTCGGGATGAAGATAACCAGCTCCCCGCTTCCGTCGTCTATCGTGAGCTTGATGAAAGTCCTTCCTTCGTAAACGTCCTTGATCGTGCCCTCAACGATTACTGTTTTGCCCTTCATGTCGAGGGTGACGTCGCCAGTCTTGTAAGTCTCGGAAGGTATAGCCTCGATGACGGTGAGTGAGACCACTTTCTTTGCGTCGGCGTCGTAGGTTATCTCTATCCTGCTTCCCGTTCCGGCCTCGAACGGGTTCGGGAGGAGTTCGCGGCTGATTGAGAGTGTGGCACTTCCTGTATCGTCGCTGACGGTGATGTAGTAGCCGTTGTCGTAGTCCAAGCTATCCCAGACCACGGTAAGGTTCACCTGGCCAGTAGCTGAGGAAAGCTCTGAAACGGTGACCTCCTTGGTGGTCTCAGTTCCTCCTTGCGATGGTGCTCCCTCGACCTTCACTGCCTCGGTGGTGTACACTACGAGCTCCGGTGCACCGTTGTACTCTTCCACGTAGCCTGCCGTATAGACCACTGAGCCCTCGTCAACGCTCAGTTCTGCACCGTTCGGTATGAACACCGCTATCCCACCGCTTCCGTCGTCGAGGGTGAGCTTGAGGTTGTCTCCAACTGCCGCTACCTTGACTGCTGTCGCGTTGAGTGCTATGACCTTACCCTTCATGTCGAGCGTAACCTCTCCAGTCTGGTAAAGCTTCGGTGGAACTGCTTTTGCAATCTCCAGGGAGGTTACACTGCCGGAGAGCGGGTCGACAACGAGTTTGAGAGTGCTCCCAGTGGCAGCTTCGAGCGGGTTCGGTAGGAGATCCTTGGTTGCCGTCACGGTCGTGCTTCCCGTGTCGTCGTGGATTCCAAGGTAGTACTCTCCGCTCTCATAGGAGAGGGAGTCCCATGTGACCGTCAGGAGGAGCGGCTCGGTTGCGCTCTTGAGGTCAGATACCGTTCCCTCAACTGGCCCGCTCGCCCCTATCTTTCTGATGGCCTCTGGGTGGAAGACGACAATCTCAGGCTCGTCGCGGTAGAGCTCAACGTAGCCGCCTATCTCAACTAGGTCGCCCTCCTGTGGGACGTAGGCCAGCTCGTTGGCAGTAGTCCTTGGCACGAACACCGGGAGGCTTCCAAGGGTTATCTTGAGGTTGCCGCTGAGGTTCGCAACGTCCGTGACCCTGCCCGCGACGGCCACTACTTTGCCCACCATGTCCGATGTAACGTCCTCAGGCTTTATCTGAACTGGCGGAACCGCAGCCTGCACGGTCAGGGACTCTCCCTTGAGATTGTTCGGATCCTTGACGAACCCCCTTATGACGAGGACGCTTCCTTCACCCGCGTCGAGTGGGTTAAGGGCCATCAGGACGTCCCTCGAAATGGAGACGGTGACGCTGTCAACGTTCAGGTAGTAGGTTCCGTTGGCGTAGGTGAGTCCCTGGAGGGAGCCGACGAAGTCAACGAGCTTTCCAGTGTATTTTCCAAGCTCCGAGGCCTTAACCTTTGGAAGCTCGACTTCTGAAGAACCGACTGGCCTTCCCAGTGCCTTTATTCCGCTGCCCGTGTAGACAACTACCTCCAGGCTGCCGCGGTACTCGTCGAGGTAGCCGGCGACCTCAACGCCGAGCCCTTCCTTGAGGTCTGCTAGGGTCTCGTTGGAGAGCTCCCTGAGGGCGGCCGACGGTATGAATACGTCTATCTTCCCCGTTCCGTCGCTCACGACGAGCTTGAGGTTCGAACCGACGTTCTGGACGTCTTCAATATTCGCCTTGACTGCCACTATCGTGCCCTTCATGTCGGGTGTTAAAACTCCGATCGGAAGGAACTCCGTTTTGACGGCCTCAATGACCCCGAGGTACGCGCCGACGAGCCTGCCGTCGTCACCCATCTTTCCAGCGGCCTTGATTAGGCTTCCGCTTGCCAGCTCGAACGGGTTGAGGTTGGCGAGGACTTCCCTCGGGACGAGAACTTCGAGGTAGTTGGTTCCGTCGGTGAGCGTGAGGACGTAGCGGCCGCTCTCGTAGGTTATTCCCGTGAGGCTGCCCTGAACTGACATGACCATTCCGACGTAGCCAGGAGCTTCCGCCAGCGGAACGAGCGGCGCGCTCTCTATCGGCGTCACTTTGAACTGCTCAAGCGACCTGACGACGATTTCAGGCGAAGTCCCCTTGTAGAGGTAAACGATACCAGGAGCATAAACCGTGTCTCCAACCTTCACAGAGACGTTGTTTTTGATGAGGAGAACCCTCGGTATGAGGACGGTCACGGGCGCAACTCCAGTATCAACCGTCAGGAGGTAGCCGGAGCTGACGTTGGAGAACTCGGTAACGACGCCCTGAACGGCGACGTAGGTGTTGCTCATGTTCTCGGTGAGCTCCATCACTGTTTTGGGACTCTCGGAATAGAGCTTGTTATTAAATTCCAGGCCCCCGAGATATTGGAGTATCGCATAGGTGTAGGTCTCCCTAACGCGGAGCTGCACTTCAGCGGTGACGTTGTCTCCCGGGAACGGGATCACGCCCTTTTCAACCATTTCATCCGCGAGCGGCGAGTAAACCCTGACGTCCATCTGACCAGTCCCGTCGTCTATCGTGAACGTCAGCGAGAGCTTACCGCCGGATTCCGATACGTAGGGAACGCTCGAGATGGTTCCGCTCAGCCTTACGACGGCGTAGTTCATCATGTAGTTGCCAGTGACGTCGCTGACCTTCATCAGCGGGGCCTGGGCGCTCTGAGCAGCCACCAGGAGCACCGCGACCCCAATCACCGACAGCAGAAGGGAGAGGTATTTCAGCTTCGATACGTCGATCTTCTTCTGTTCCTTTAGGCCGTGATAATACAGCTTTTTCTCTTGTTTTTCGCCGGCCATAAACCTGACCTCCGATTATTTAACGTAGCGGAGGGGTTGGTGGGTGGCCTTTTTAACACTTTCGTGTCAAATCAATTCAGAGGTGGGCAGAACTGGGTAGGATTCAACATGACTTTCAGATATTGTAACTCTCAAGCCCTTGCACTGTCAAGGAAAAATAAGGTGAGAAGAGCGTCAGGAGTCCCCCTTCAGAATCTTCTCAACCTCAAAGCCTTCCTCGTACTTCTTCAGCTTCCTCTCGAAGAACTCGATGAAGAGCTTGTAGCGCTTGGCCCTGTGCTTCGGGCTTCCGCGGATGCTGTGGCCGTGTGCTCCCCTCCTGAATATCGCTATGTATGCCTCCTTTCCAAGGTCTTTGAGAACGTTGTAGAACATCAAACTTTGATCGAGCGGGCAGCGGTAGTCCTCAAGGCTGTGGATCAGCAGAAGCGGTGCCTTCACCCTGTCAGCGTAGAACAGCGGGCTTAACTTGCGATAGTTCTCGTTTTCGAGCGGGTTAGGGCCAATTACCTCGACATCGTACCAGAGGCCTATGTCCGAGAATGCGTAGCTGGTCAGCCAGTAGCTTATCCCGTTCTCGCTTATGCCTGCCTTGAAGAGGTCTGACTGCGTTACCGCCCAGTTCGTCATATAACCTCCATAGCTTATGCCCGTTATACCAACCCTCTCGCGGTCTGCCTGGGGCTCAAGCTTGAGGAACTCTTCTATGCCGTTCATTATATCCTCGAAGTCTTCCAAGCCCGTCCTTTCGAGAACTCTCAAAGCGAAGTCTTCATCGTAGCCGTTGCTCCCGCGCGGGTTCACAAAGACGATGTAGTATCCTTTGCTCGCCATCAGCTGCATCTCGTACTTGAAGTAGTGGCCGTACATTCCCTTCGGCCCGCCGTGGACGAAGACTATGACCGGGGCTTTTTCTCCCTCATTGAGTTCGGGCTTGATGTACCAGCCGTCTATCTCGAGGTCTTTGCTCCTGAAGCGGAAGTGCCTCGGCTCGAAGGTCTTAAGCTTTTCAAATATCGGCCCGTTGTAGTCGGTTATCTGCTTAAGCTCGCCATCGTAGAGGTAGAGCTCCCTTAGCCTCGTTGCTGTCTCTATAAGGAGTGCTATCCTTCCGTCATGGACATCGAAGCCCATTATCCAGTGGTCGCCGACGATGAGCGGCTTGACTTCCCCGTCCCAGAGGTAGAGGTTCACCCTTCCAGCGTCGGGAACCGTGAAGTAGACTTTCCCGCCGCCGAGCTTTGCACTCCCTGTGTTGAGCGGACCTTCATATACGGGCTTAAGTTCTCCGTCCCAGAGGTAGAGCCAGTCGTGCTCGCTCATGAACTTCTTCTCCCTCTTTCCGTGGAGGAGGATGGCCTTTCCGTCGGAATCAACAGCCTCGAATGAGACCCTCTCGAAGAGTTTTTCCTCATCTCCGTCCTTCCATAGGTAGATGTCGTAGAACTTGAAGAGGGCCGGCTTACTCCCTTCCCTGTGCGGGACGTTGATAACTACCCCATCGCCGTGCCATACCCCGCTGGAAAAGCGCGGCTCCTCAAACTCCTCAAGGATTTCTTCGCTCTCCGTGTCAAGTATCCAGAAGGTGGTCTTCTCGCCGTCGAGGAAGCCCATGTTGTCGAACCAGACGGGAACGTCGTCGTCGAAGACGAAGTCCTCATCGTCCCTCCTCTTGAAGCCCACAACGAGAAGCCTCCTCGAGTCGTCGTTCCACTGGACTGAGCGGATGTTTTTGGCGGAGAGGACTTTCTTTGCGCTGAGGGTCTCAATATCTGCAACCCATATCTCGGTCTCCTTCTTCTCCTCGTTGGAACGCATGAATGCGAGCTTTTTCCCGTCCGGAGAAATTCTCGGCATTGAGGCGTTCTCAACGAACCTCTTGGTTCCTCTCTCAAGGTCTTCAACGACGACGGTGCTCTCGTATTTGTTGTCCTTCATGTTGACCTTCGTGAGAACGTAGGCAACTTTGCTTCCCCTTATCCTGGGATCGCCGAGGTAGGCGAACTTAGAAAAGGCCTTCTCGTTCCATTCGATACTGCTCATAACGGTATCACCGAATTATGTTTGAGCCGAAGCTTATATCGTTTGCGGAAGGTTTTAAACTCCAAACCTGTAGTTTTCCTCCATGAGGGAGACAACCGCGGTTGGAATCATACTGGCGTTGGGCGTTGGAATCTCACTTGTAACAAGGGACTACCTCGGCATAGCGTTCGCCGCGCTTGGAATTCCGGCGTATCTGGCCTACACAGCGAGGGAGCAGAACATCCTGGCGAAGTCCAGGCTCTACGACAGGGACCTCTTCCTGATGATAGTTATCTCAGCGGCGGTCATACTGGCCTTCAACTACTTTTTCGACCCAAGGGCGGGCCTGATAATACTGGCGCTGGCGGTTCCACTGATAGCGCTATACGCGGACAGGCTAAAGACCAGAAAGAAGGTCCAGAACGCGTGAGAGGCTTCCGGTTCTCTTGTAGTGCCTCAGGGCATCTTTCATTTCTTCCCTGAACTTCTCGTCGAGGCCAAATTTCTCCCGCACCCTCTTTGATATCGCGTTCTCGCCTATGAATATCATCGCCATCGCCGAGGTCAGGTTGTTGGGCCTTCTGAACCCTGCCTTCTCGAAGTCTATCAGATAAACGTCCTCGCCGATTATGATGTGCTTCCCGCCCTGTATCTGCCCGTGGTCTATGCCCAGCCTGTCGAGGAGGGCTGTTTTCTCCACTATCTTGAAGAGATGCCCCTTTTCTACGTCCGCGAAGAGGATGGGTTCACCCTCGGCGAACTCCCTGATGAGGTAGGGAAGGCCCTCGAACTCGCCAAGGCCAACGATTGGAGGGGTTACCCCAAAGGTGGAGGCAATTTTGGTAAGCTCCGCCTCTTTTTCGAAGTTGCTTCTCGGTGAGTCTGGTCTTTGAAGCTTTATCACGACTTTCCTCCCGCCTAAAACTCCAGTGAAGACTAGGCTCGTCGTCCCCTTGGCGAGTGGCTCAACGCCTCCAACGCCCTCCTCGGCCAGGTGCCTTAGAAAGTCCCCCAGCCTTTTACTACTTATGATGTGTTCGAACGTCATACGCGATAAGCTTAAATAGTCCGGCGATAAAATATTTTTGGTGATAGCCATGGTGACGGCTTTTATTCTGATGGTTACGGCCGCCGGAAAGGAAAGGGAAGTTATGGAGAAGCTTCTTGCCATGCCCGAAGTTAAAGAGGCCTACGTGGTCTATGGTGAATACGACCTCGTTGTTAAGGTCGAGACCGAGACGCTCAAGGACCTTGACCAGTTCATAACCGAGAAGATAAGGCGCATGCCCGAGATTCAGATGACCTCGACGATGATAGCCATCTGAACTTCTGACTCTTTTTGTTCTCTTACTCACTGACTTGGCTATTTCTGAGTGCCAGGAATACCCTGTCATTGTCGTTGTCAAAAAGGAAAGAAAAGTGCTCACCCCACCATTTTTAGGAATATTTCTTCGAGGGAGGGTTCTTTGATTTGTAGGGTGAGTATTTTCGCTCCCCGTTTTGCCACGTAGTCGTGGAGTTCTTCTCTAATGTCTCTCTCGGCCGCAATCCTGTACTTGTTCTCGCCGAGGGGTGAAGCGCGCCAGGGAGCACTGCTCCAGTCGACGGGCTTGCTCGTCTCCAGAATTATCGTATAGCCCGCTTTCTCTAGGAACTCGCGTTTGATCTCTTCCAAGCTTCCTTCCCTGATGAGTTTTCCCTTCACGATGACTCCAACGGTATCGCAGATTTCCTCAACGTGGGCTAGGATGTGGCTTGAGAAGAAGACCGTTTTTCCGGCTTTTCTCTGTTCTCTTATGATGTCCTTGAATTCTGCGATGCCCTTCGGATCCAGACCGCTCATCGGCTCGTCGAGGATTAAGAGGTCTGGGTCGTTGATGAGTGCCTGGGCCAGGAGGAGTCTCTGTCGCATTCCCTTCGAGAACTTGCCCACCTTCCTGTTCTTAGCCTCGCTTAGGCCGACTAAGTCTAGGAGTTCTTTGATTCTTTTCTCCTTCTCGGTTTTTGGTATTTTGAATGCATCCGCGATTATGTCGAGGGTTTGGACTGGTGTGAGAAAGTCCCAGAGGGTCGCATGCTCGGGCATGTAGCCGATTCTCTTCTTTGCTTGGACGAGTTTGTTCTCGTCGAATTTTCCATCCCTGAAGACTTCTAGGTCGAAGAGCTGAATGTGGCCTTGTTGTGGGAAGATTAGGCCAAGGGTGCTGAGGATGGTGGTGCTTTTTCCTGCTCCGTTTGGGCCTAGGAAGCCGTAGATTTGGCCGGGTTTTACTTCTAGGTTGAGGCCGTTGAGGGCCTTAACGTCCTTGTAGAATTTGACGAGATTCTCAACCCTCATCACAAACCATCACCTCAAATCCATCCTAAGGAACCTGACTAATCCAAGCGCGAGGTACACGGGGGTGAGGCCCAGGATTATGAGAACCGGGGCCGGATTTTTGGCTATGGAGTGGCTGACCCCCAGGTATTCAATCGTGTATGTTCCGTCGTTATTGAACGAGATTTTTTCTATGTCTTCAAACGCCTCTATCATCATTACCTGGGGTGCGTAGAAGAGGTACTTCAGGTGGTACTCTTCCTGAAGCTCCTCAAGCCTCTGCTGGTACGCCGAGGCCTCTTCCGGGGTTAATTTGAGAAAATCTCCCCTCTTCTGGATTCCGAATTCCTTATCCGCTTTCTTCTCTGCCCACCCATCAACAACCTGGGGCATCACCAGGGAAGTCACAAGGAATAGGACAAGGGCAACTCCAAGGGCCGTGTTCTGGGAGCGTATCACGCTCGATATGAGAATTCCCAGGGCAAGGAGCTGGAGCATCGCCAGGAGGATGAGACCGTTGGCCAGCACGAGGTCAGAGATCAGCTTCCCCGTGAGCGAGACTCCGTAGTACTTCGTTATAACGAAGGAGAGCAGGGTGGCGATGAGCATGGCCACGATTATGCTGACCGACTGGCCCAGGAACTTGCCAAAGAGGTAAGTAGCTCTTCTTATGGGCTTGCTGAGGGCCAGTCTTATCGTCCCGTTCTCAAGGTCGGAGTTCAGCGCGGTTGCCCCAGCGATGAGCGCGTAGAGCCCTATGAAGAGGAATGCACCCGCTACCACGTATTCTACGAGGCTCACTGCCAGGACTTCCTGAGGATTCGAGGCACTCTCAAGGTTGCCTTGGATTTCATAAAAAGCCATGATGTAGATCAGCACCATCAGAGCCGTTATCAGCCAGAACTTCTTCTGCCGTATGCTGTTCCCAGCTTCTAGTTTTAGACTCCACACCTATATCACCTCAGGTCTGCCTTTTTGAACTTCAACCAAGAGGCGCCGAGGTAAAGTACCGTTGGGACGATCAGCATAAGCAAGTTTGCCTCATAGTCTAAAATACTGTCCAGTGGCCCTGGCGGCAGTGCTTTCTTCGGAGACACCGCCGATGCTAGGACAGAGTGCTGAACCTCTGGAACCGGGAAGTAGAGGGCCTTTCTCGCGAACTCTTCAGAGCGTCCAAACACTGCCATAAATGCTATCGGTACTGCGAAGTCCAGCAGGAAGGCCAGCAGGATTGAGGTTAGGAGTGCTTTTCTGCCCCCTGTGAGGGTTGAGAGCAGGTAGCCGAGGGCAAGGTAGTAGAGGAGCGAGAGGAAGACCAGAACTCCGAAGACGAGCCCAATTTCAACGGCCCTCCTTCCACCCCCGAGGTGAACGGCGTAGGCGATGAGAACCCCCGCGTAAAGGGCCGTTCCGAGGAAGACCGCCACCACGTCACTCAGGAGCGTTCCCAGGAAGAAGTCCTTTCTCCTTAGGGGCTTGCTGAGCAGGACTCTGGCAGTTCCGTTCTCCACGGTCGAGCTTATTGAAAGCGCCCCGAGCGGGAGAACCACGAGGGGCAGGGGAACCCCGCTTAGGTTGAAAATGAGCGAGTTCAAAAGGCCTGCAGGGCCGTAGTGGGTGTAGCCTTTGCTGAGGGAGGGTAACTTCATCAGTGCCATCAAGCCTGAGAAAACTGCAAAGGCAATGAAGCGCTTGCTCTGCAGGCTCAGACCGAGGAAAACTCCGTAAAGCCCGCGCAGTGGGGAGGAGACACCCACGGGCACTTCCGCGGGTAGGGATCTGGATCCTCTGAGCTCCGTCAGTCTGAAGATCTCCATTCCAGCGATTGAGAGGGCAAGTGAGAGGGCTAAAAGCTCTCCAACGGGTCTGTAGGATACCGAGATTTCACTTTCAAGAGAAAGAACCTTTCCGAGATAAACCGTCGGGATAAACGAATAGTCTAGCTCTCCCGCGAGGGCAAGGATGACGAAGGCCCCGAGGCCGAGAACGACTCCGAAGTCTCGGGAGGTCGCGAGCGGGAGCAGGAGGAGGGCGATTCCGATTACACCGATCAGCGAGAGCGAGAGTGCGAGCGAGCCGAGAACGTAGTCCCTGACCTCGAAGTCGTGAAGGAACATCGCGAGAGCTCCCGAAAGCACTATCCCAATAGTGGAAGCTAAGGCGAGCTTTAACCCCTCAATGACCCAGTTGAGGAAGTAGCGCCTTCTCGTTAGTGGCTTTGAGAGCATCAGGACTAAGTTGCCGCGCTCAAAGTCCGAGCCGAAGCGCGAGAGGAGGAGAATCAGGATAACTGGGAAGATCAGGTACTTGAGAAAGACGGGAAGCCACTCTGTCAAAAGTCTGAGTGTCACTAAGTAGCCAAGCTTTTCTGGGGGGAGTGTTATGTTGTGGACGCTGAAATAGTATAGCTCCAGCTCTACTCCGATGGCTGGGAAGAGAGAAAGGAGGAAGACGATAACTGGATGGTTAGTTCCGATCCGTTCCATCAGCTTGGCTCCTTTCATCTGACCACGCCCCTAAGCTCGATTCTGAGAGCGCGCAGATGGATAAGGAGTATAACGGGTAGCGTGAGAATAAGGAACAAGACGGCGACGAGGATTGAGTTCTCCTGGAGCGTTGGACTCATCAAAAGCCCTAAAAACGGGAGCACTACGAGCGCCAGTTTCCTGCTGAAGAGACCGATGAGAAAAATGACGGCCGACGTGAAGAGAAGCACTGGGAAGGAGGGGCCAAAAACAGGTGTGAAAAGAGTAAAAACGGCCGAAACCACGAGGAAACGCCTGGTTATGTATGTCCTTCTTACGGGTTTGCTGAGGATTAGGGAGTAATCTTCCGAGAGGATCTCCAGCACTGCCAGGGGGAGGAGGAATAGGGAGAAGAACGCCTTAAGAGTTCCCTCAACCGGAAGGATCAACACCATGAAGAGCGCGAGGAACGCTCTCGAAGCCCAGAGGGCCGCCACCTCCTTCCGAACCCACCAGGGGAGCGATTGGACGTACAGTGATGGGAGTGTCGGTCTTAGAAGTCCGCCTGGTTCGAGGCGGAGGAAAGTAAGGAGGGAAACCGCGAGTAGAAGGGCCGTAAAGCCAAGAGAAACCCCGAACCTAAGAAATGCATCTTCTCGATCTCCACCCGCAACGTCGCGGGCAAAGAGTTCGAGCTGGACGCCGGGTGAGAAGAACGCCATATTGCCGTACTCCTTTTCGAGGGAGTGCACGATAGCAGAGTACTCGGCTTTTTTGGCCTCGTAATCAGCAAAGGTCTCGATTCCCAGCGCTTTCTGAGCGTTGTCTTGGGCCTTCATATCTATGTAGCCCATTGGGACAAACGTCAGAAAGAGGAAAATCACAGTCCCCACGAGGACGACCTTCTTCGGATTTTTGAGGAAAAACGCGGTTAGGTATCCCATTGGAAGGAAGGGAAGGGCAAACACGGCATAGAGGGCGCTTATGGGTTTTATGACTGCAGGGAGGAATACAAAAAGGGACAGTGTGATGTGGGAGAGGAGGAGTCCAATGAAGAGCCCGGCCCTTCGGAAAGGCTTAGAGAGCAGTATTTCAATGCCCTCGGAAATGCTCATCGGGAAAACCGATGAAAGCAAGAAGCCGAGGGCTAAGTAAGGAATTATGGGCGAGATTTCACTATCAATGAGCATGGAGATCAGGGTTAGGGTCGATGCAACCAGGAGGGGTCTTGAGAGCCGTCGTGCTTCTATTTTGAGGATGGTCAGCATTTTATCACCACAGGAATTCAATCGGGATTTGGCAGGAGGCATGAATGCTAATGAGCCACTTTTTATATATCTAAAAACTTTAGCACTACTTTAAAGATATCCTCAATTCCAATCAGGAAAAGTTAGAAGGAGAACTTAAAAATTTACCTCTTGTCTGTTCCTCATGCGCTTTAGCCCTCGCGGCATCCTTAGACCCTTTGAACACCGCTAAGGGACATGGGATAATGGGCTGGCCGGCATCGTGGGGAGTACACTCCAACTTCGACCTCTAATTCTGGAGGGAGATACGGCATAATCACAGCCGTGGCTGCCACTGATCAACGTCCTCCTTGAGCACGTTTGACACCGCGATTGCAAAGAACGCTATTACCACCGCCGAGACGAGGACTGCCCACCAGTAGCGACCCATCAAGGCTCCCTGCTTGAGAAGTTCTGAGGTGTAAGAGCCCCAATTAGTGCCAGGAATAATGTTGAACAGACCGAGCACCGAAACAAACGCCACCACCCTGGGGAAGAGCATGCTGACGTAGGAGAGCGTATAACTGAGCACGAGGGGGAGAATGTGCCTCAATATTATGTAGACATCCGAGGCACCCATGCTTTTGCTGGCCGCAATGTACTCCTGAACTTTCTCATTTTCCACTATGCCCCGTACGGAGTTGGAGTACTGGCTGAAAAAGAAGAGCGCTATGATGATCCCGGCGAGCCAGTCTGGGATAATGAGTTTAGTGTACGCTCCCACCTTGGAAACGGCGTATATCATTACCAAGACGAGAGGGATTGCCGGTATTGAGTGAAACGCCTCCACAAGCACCCTGGCAGCATCACCGATAACGTTGGAGTAATAGCCTGACATGACGCCAAAGGGCAGGCCTATGACTATAACGAACAGCACTGCAAAGCCAGCGAGCACAATAGTTCCCCATGTGGCCCGTACAAAGCCGGCCCATAGATCCCTGCCATATCCGTCGGTACCCAACAGGCCGTAGGCGTTGCCGAATAGAACTACCTCCCCAGATTCGACTCTAATTGTGTAGTCCCCCATCAAAAGAGTCCCATCTCCAGAGAGGAAGAGAATCTGAGCAGGCTCGTGAAGAACAATACTCCCCTCATCGAGGCCCAGCTCCCTTCCGAAGGCTTTGACTTGGGCGGCCAAGGTGACGTTGGAGTTGACGCTTCCCGTTCCCGAAAGCCTGATTGAAAGGCCATCCGGACGGATTATGAGGAGGGTGGCGTTTGAAAGCACCAAGTTGGTCGGTAGGGTTCTCACGGACACAACAACCTCATCCCCTTCGCTTAATTTAAGCGACCCCATGTCTGCTCTTGGATGCCAAACAGGGAGGGCGTTTTTTGGATAGTCGACCCAGTAAAGCCTATCGTCCCAGTGCTTCATCTCCTCTGAAGAAACCGAGCTACGTGCGCCCAGCATGAACACGATAAAAACAGCCACCATCATGAGTCCTCGCTTGTTCACCCTCATGCCGTAATCCCCCTCGGGTCAAGTCTGGTTTTGAGGAATTCGACTGCCATAGCTATAAGGAGGTTCAGCACTATGAATACCAAGAGAGGGAATGCAAAGAGGCTGGGGACGAAGTAGAAGGTTTCTGCCATTGAACCGGAGAAGCTTGAACCAATCATTTGTCCCAGCCCTCCAAGCTTAAAGAGGTGGTCAACGACGATAACTATGCCCTCGACCTCGATTAAGTGAGAAAACCATATGGACAGCGCCGGCACGGATATCGCCCTAAGGGCGGACATCAGAATCCTGTTTTCGGGAAGGCCCATAGCACGTTTGTAACTCACATAGGGGTTGAGAACCTCCCTGCTTAACAAAAAGTAAAACTCGACGGCAAGATACCAGAAAGAGGTCAGGACGACCGTAAGAACGGGGAACACCATGCTCTCAAGGACATCGGGTAGCCCGGCACCTGGTCCGGGGGATATTACGAGATCGTTGGGGAGCGGCGAGTAAATGATGAGTAGGATGAAGACAACACCAGGCCACCAGGCGGGAATTCCCAAAACCACCTTGGTAAGGTTATTCAATAGCCCAGCCACCCTCGGACTTTTTAGTGCCCAAAAGGCAACCATGAGCGAGAGCGGGACTAAAATGATCTCGGAGATAAAGAGGAGAATCAAAGTTCGCAGAAGAGCCTCTTTTCTTGGAATCCTGAACTGGTATAACTCAAGTTTTCTCCAAATTTTGTCCTGAGGGGGTTTTACCGACGATACGAGTGCATTAAAGCCCACAACCACCGAGGGCTTTGTGAGTTCCGGGTACTTCTTGGGAGCTATGTACTTCATGTAGTATTCCTCTGGCGTCATGCCTAACTTAGGGGCGTTTTTGTAAACCTCAGGATGTTTTAGGATATCGTTTTTTGCCATCTCCCTAAGTCCAGCCTTGACGCCCGTTCCCACTAAAAAGGTCACCAGCAAGAGCGTCAGCGTGAACCTGACGGCCACCCGGAGCAGTCCCCGTGCGTTTCTCAATCAAATCCCTCCAAAATAATGTCCCTTCAGAAATCGACATCCCAACTGTTCCTCACTTTCCTTTTAGACTTATATCGAGACTTAGGGAATCCCCTCCCTCGTTCCTGATGATAACCTTCCAAGAACCCTCGGGAAGCTTCACGGTCTCCTTAACCTCGGTAACGTTCTCCCTCTTGAAAATCTCCTTTGATCCGTCCGAGGAGACTATCAGCAGGGTAAACGGACCGTTTCCGGAGACATTCACGTCCAAATCCACAGGTCCCTTAAAGGAGTACCTGAGCTCTTTATGAGGTCCAATTATCTTGCCCTTCGAGTAAACGAAGTTTCCTCCCTCCATGCATCCGGCAACGAGAGCCACAAGGAGCAAACTGGTTAAAACTACGAGGCCCCCTCTACTCATCCTTCATCCCCCGGCCGATAACTAAAATTCCCAAAGCAGAAATGATCACGAGACATTATAAATTTTACCTCTTCTTTGAGACATTGCACTTTATGGATGGGGATAGATAAGTAGCAAAACTAAACACAATAACAATAAAGAAAAATCCTCACTTGTTCATCATCAGCCTTATCCTCTCGGCGGCGTCCTTCGCCTTGTCGGAGATGTTGCTGAGGGTTCTGGCTATGTTGAGGATGTAGAAGCCCTCGCTCCAGTCCATCCTGCCAGCGTTCTGGAAGACCAGCCTCATGAGTTCGGTATCGAGGCCGTCGATCTTGCTTTCGACTCCCTCAATCTCATGTATGATCTCGTACTCCCTCTCGATCTCCTTCTCCGCAAAGCCGCTCTCGATGACCCTGTCCATCTGGACTATTGCCTCATAGACAAGCTTAGCCGCTTTGATGCTCTCAGTGCCCATCTGAAGGATGACTTCTTTTATCTCCTCTGGAATGTTTCCTGGCTCTTTAACGAGGAGCCACTTGGCCGTGTCCTCTGCGGCATCGGCCACCTTGTCCTGCATGTGGAGGTATATGAGGACATCCTCCCTCGCCACCGCCATCATGAGCTTCGAGCTGAGGGAGTCCCTTATCTCCTCTTTTATCCTGTCCGCAACGTCCTCAAGCCTGTCCACTTCGAGGGCGAGCTTCTTCATCTCCTCGTAGTTGCCCTCGCGCCACGCCTGGAGCGCCTTTTCGAGTGTTTCAACGGTCTGAAGGGCCACCTCGGCGTGCTTTATCAGAGGTTTGAACGGACTTTTCGCAAAGAGCTTGGTCCAGACCTGCATGCTATCACCCCACAATCATTAGCACCTTGAACAGGAAAGCACTTATTAGGGCCGCCACGGGAACCGTAACGAACCACGAGATGATTATATCCCTAACGATGTCCTTGTTTATTGCCTTTACTCCCCTGGCGAGGCCAACGCCGATGACCGCGCCAACGACAACGTGGGTCGTTGAGATTGGAAGCCCGAGCCAGCTCGCCACAAGGACGACTGTAGCGGCCGAGAAGTCTATTGTAAAGCCGCGCGTGTTGGTAAGCTCGGTTATCTTCTTCCCAACGGTCTCCATAACGCGGTAACCGTAGGTGGCCACTCCAATAGCTATGCCAAGGCCTCCCATGGTCAGTATCCACCTCGGAACTGGAACCTTCATCCCGGCCATCCCCATAGTTGCCACCGCGTAAACAGCCGCCACAGGCCCTATCGCGTTGGCGACGTCGTTAGCACCGTGGGCTAAGGCAACGTAGCCAGAGGTTATGACCTGAACGCGCCTGAAAATCGACTCAACCCCTATAAACGGGTCAGATGACGGGAACTTAACCCTGAGGGTGAGGAAGAGTATCAGGAACACAACGAGGCCTGCAGGAATGCCGTAGAAGAGCACTCCAGTCTTCAGGCTCTTTCCGTGGAGAACCTTGATGTAGAACATCGTGCCTATCACAACGAAGGCCAGCCCAATCCAGAAAGGCGACCAGATTTTGGAGCTTCTAACGGGGTCTTTTCTTTCGAAGATGCTCTTGGTCAGGGCCTTGAAGACCAGGAAGGCCATTATGGCGCCTATTATCGGCGAGAGTATCCAGCTGAGAACCACTTGAGTCATCTTGCCCCAGTTGACTATTGAGAACCCTGCGTAGACTATGCCGTAGCCCACGATTCCGCCTATGATCGAATGGGTAGTCGAGACGGGCAGGCCGAACTTAGTGGCTATGACCAGCCAGATCGTAGCGGCAAGCAGAGCCGCAACCGAGCCATAGATAAGCACCGTTGGATCGGTTATCCTGTCCGGGTAGAGGATTCCTTTCCTTATCGTCTCCGTGACGCTCTTTCCGAAGAAATACGCTCCAGTGAACTCCAGAACGCCAGCTATCAAAACTGCCTGCTTAGGAGTTATCGCCTTTGCACCAACGGCTGTGCTCATTGAATTCGCCGCATCGTTCGCTCCTATGGCCCACGCCATTCCAAAACCGACGATTATAGTTATCAGCAACCAGGGATCCATGACCGCCACCAGAGGTAGCAAAATTGTGCTATATAAATATCTTGCCGCAGTAGAATATACTCATGAAGATGTCTCTATATAGGGTGGATAGAATAAATAGAAAATCAGGGAGAGACTTCAACAGGTTCAACCTCAATCGAACCGTCGTCCCTCATAAACAGGCGGACGTAGTGGTAGAAGCCACCCTCCTCTGGCTTGGCGTAGAGTGGAGCACCTCCGCCACCAGTTATGACAAACGGAACTCCCTCGTAGGTGCCGTACCAGTAGACGTGGATGTGGCCGAAGATTCCGAAGGCGTTGTATTCCCTCATAAGTTCGAGAAGCTTCTTGGCATCAGAGGGGTCAAGGGTGTGCTCATCGCTCGGCCTCGGGTCGTAGGGCGGCGCGTGCATGACTATGACTGGCCTCTCTCCGCGTTCCTTCGCCCTTTCAAGTTCTTTCTCCAGCCACGCCCACTGTTCATCGGTGAGCCTGTAGCCGTTCATAACGTCGTTTGCGAAGATGTAGCGGTAGCCCCCGAGGCTGAAGGCGTAGTCAGTCGGGCCGAAGTAGTAATGGTAGATGTTGACGCCCTCCCCATTGTACTCGTGGTTCCCAACGGCCACGAATACCGGCTTGTTCCACTTCCAGGCCTTCATAAGCTCCTCCCACTGGTAAATCGTGCCCGAGTACACGAGGTCGCCGCTGTCAATAACAAAGGCACCGTTTTCCTTGTTGATTGCGTCCCTGATCTTGAAGAAGACCTCTGGCTGTTTCTCGCCGCTTCCTGGCCTGTGGTCGCCGAACGCTAAAACGGTGTAGTTGCTAACGTTTGCAGGTATTATTGAGAAGTCTCCAGAAGAGACCACGACTACCTTCGTTCCGCCGAAGATTGCCTCTTTCATTGCGTCTTCCTGGTCACTCACGGCCATAACGTAGTTGGGGTTGATGTTGTCTATCACATAGGTGAGGGTTATCCCTTTGTTGTTCTTCACCCTAACGCTCACGTTGAAGCCGAGGGCACGGATGTAGACCTTGGTGTCGTTCACCATCCTGATGAATCCTCCGCTGACTGTTATGTTCTCTCCTTTAACGACGCGCCAGTAGTACTGGAAGGGTTCGTCGAATATTATCTGGTGGAGAGTAACGAACTCATCTTCCCCCGCGATTCCATCGAGGTTCGTGTCCCCTATCTCCTTCACGAGCATCCCCTCGAAGTTCCCCGAGCGGACAACCGCCGTCCTGTCGAGCTGGGCTTTACCTGATTTTACACCCGCGAGGAAGTTTAGTGCCGCACCGACTCCTGCCCTGCTCGTGCCGGAGACCACCATTGCAGGGTTTCCTTCTTTGGAGTTGAATATTGCAACAACGCCGTGCCAGGGGCCGATGTAGTGCATGCCGTTCTTGTAGGCTATGTATCCAAAGAAATCAAGCTTCTGCACCTGAACCGGCTTTCCGAAGAGGATTTTCTTTGAATAGACGTCCTGTGGCGATAAAACCAGGATGCCGCTTCCGGGGTATTCGGAGGAGGGCTTAACGCTGGCATTTGGGAAGTAGTGCTTGACAAGGTCTTCGTAGCCATTGCTTACGTAGAATGTCTCGTTGAAAAGCTCGTACCAACTGGCGAGGACCTTGCCGGGGGCGTAGCTCTTGAAGTTTATGCCTGAACTCCCAGCGCTCATTGAAGCTGTTTTCGTGTTTGTGTTGGTGGTGCCTCCTATGCAACCGGCTATGAACACGACGGACAGTATCAAAAGAGCGACGGGCTTTCTCATTTTCATCACCTTGGCTCTCATTCAAATCGTCGGGGAACGTTTAAATATGATTCGATTCAATCTCCTATGGTGGTACCATGTTCGTCGGGCACTATAAGGATGTCCCGGAAAAAAATACGGGTTTTGAGGGAGTGACAATCCGCTGGCTCGTTTCTCCGAAGCTCGGGGCAAAGAACTTCGCGATGCGCTACTTCGTCATGAAGAAGGGCTCTGAGATTCCAATCCACCAGCACGACTGGGAGCACGAGATATTCATTGTGAGGGGCGAGGGCATAATAACCAACGGAAAGGAGGAGTTCCACGTTAAGGAAGGCAACTTCCTCTACGTTCCGCCCAACGAGCCGCACGGCTACAAGGCAACTGGAGAAACGCTGGAGTTCCTCTGCATAATCCCTGCCAAGAAAGAGGCGATTCCAGAGGAAGAGTGGGCCTGAGTTCTCACTCACTTTTTTCCATCTCTCCCCGCAGATACGTTGAACCAGCCCACGTAATCTTGGCCCGGGTTATTTCCCCTTTCTCGCCGGCATCGAGGATTATCTCCTTGTAGTTGAACGTCCTGGCATCAATTCCGCCCTTCTCTCCCTGTCCGTGAACGAGAACCTCAACTTTCTTCCCAAGATAAGTCTGGTTTATTTCGTAGGCTATCTGGAGGCGGAGCCTGTGGAGAATCCTGGAGCGCTCCTTAACCTTCCAGCCTGGAAGCTGTTTCCACTTAGCCGCGATCGTTCCAGGTCTTGGTGAATACCTGGAGACGTTTATCTTGTCGGGTCTGACCCTCTTCACAAGCTCAACGGTGTTCTGGAAGGCCTCTTCGCCTTCGCCTGGAAAGCCGACTATTATGTCGGTGTTGAGATTCAAACCCGGAATTTTCCTGCGGAACTCACTAACGATTTCCTCGAACTCCTCAACCGTGTAGTTTCGCCCCATCCTCCTCAGGACTTCGTTGTCGCCGCTTTGGACGGGCAGGTGAAGGAACTTGTAAACCTTGGGGTCTTGGTAGACCTCTATCAGCTCGTCGAGGAACTTTATCACGTGGTTTGGGTTCATCATGCCGACGCGGATTCTAAAGTCTCCTTCGATGGCTGTTATTTCGTCGAGGAGCTCTGCCAGGTTCGTTCCGATGTCAAAACCGTAGCACCCGGTATCCTCGCTAGAAAGCTGGATTTCCTTGTAGCCCCTTGCGAGGGCTTCCTTTACCCACTTCAACACGAGTTCGGGCTTGTAGCTCTTGAGCACACCGCGGGCAAACCTTGTCGCGCAGTATGTGCAGGCGTTGAGGCAACCCTCGCTTATTGGCACAACGAAAACTACACCTGACTTCCAGAGACGCGGCAGTTCGAGCTTGTCTACCTTCCTTTCCTTCCAGCCCTCAACTGAGACCAGCTTTCCTCCGCGTTCGGCAAGGTCTATCGCCTCGGCGATTCTGTCTATGCTCTTGACGCCGAGCATCCCGGAGACTCGGGGGTCAATAACGTCTGGATTAACGTGAACGAGGCATCCTGTAGCGATGACTTTCTTTCCAGAATCGAGCAGTTCGCGTATTCTCCTCGCCATCTTGTGCTCCGTTGGGTCTTTAACGGCACAGGTGTTCACAACAACGTAATCAGCGCTTTCAGGACTTTCGGCTAACTCATAGCCAGCCCTAAGCAGAATAGCTTCCATAATCTCCCCGTCTGCTTTGTTCCTCGTGCAGCCGTAGCTCTCGACGTAAACCCTGACCATCGGGATGGGTTCAGAAGTGGGTTTAAAAAACAGACGGGTCAAAAGTGGGAATAAATGAGAGTGAAAAAAGAACTCTCAATCACTCAATGACTGAGGCGAAAGCGAACTTCCTCTTGACTGAGTTGATAACGATCTCAACCTCGTCGCCGACCTGGGTGTTCGGGACGAATATGACGAACCCCTTTATCTTGGCGATGCCGTCACCGCCCTTTCCAAGGCTCTCAATCTTGACCGTGTATCTCTCCCCAACCTTAACTGGGGCTTCCTGTCCATATCCACCAAACCTGTCTCCATACATATCCAACACCAACTCTTTCAACTTTCGGGGCCCTTCGGGAAGACTCCAGAAGAGTCCCGTTGTTGGGTTAGTCGCGGAGTATATAAACCTTTGGGTCACTTCGCCAGTTTTTCGGCGATCTCGACCGCTTTTTGAACCCCAGCCTTTACCTCATCGCTCAGCTCCATGCCCAGGTCTATCTCCTTCGCGACTATCCCGATAAAGTGAATCTCCGCTCTCTTCAGCCTCTCATCGAGCGCCATGAGGAGCTTCAGCCCATCGATAGCACCCATGAAGTGGGCGCTCCTGATTTCTGCCTTCAGCTTCTCGAATATTTCCTCGCCACTAAAGTGAACTACCTCTCCGGGCTTCAGTTTATCGCTCAGGATGGCGTCGATGATTACTATCTCTCTTCACCGTTGTAGTGGTTGGCGAGGCGGAAGATGTCCGTCCCAACTTCGAGGACGTTGTAGCCCTTCTCCGCGAGAATTCTGCCCGCTTTCAGCCCGGCTCCGTCGTCTTTCATCAGCTCGTTGCCGAGGTCGAGGATGAGTACTCTCACGGCTAACCACCTATGATTTCAACCTTTTCCTTCTCAGCCGGAACCTTGAAGTCGTCGTCTATCGTGGCCAAGGAAAAGCCGTGCTCGATGCAAGTGGCAAGAATAAGAGCATCGTTGGGAAGGAGCGCGTACTTCTCTATCAGCTCGCGGGCTTTAAAGAGTGCATTCTGAGTCGTGGGTATAAAACCGAAGTCCTCTAACACCTTGAAAACAGTGGACAGCTCTTTGGGTAGCCTCTCGGGATGACCCTTTATCGTCCGAGGAGATGCCCCCAAGAAGTATCCTAAAAGAATGTAAACAACTTCACTGAACACGACCTCATTGATATAAAGAACGTCATCACTTTCTTCAAACTGTTCAATCAATCCAACAGCCCGCTCGTTTCCCCTGAAGTACTCAATCAGGACAGAACTGTCAATCAATAAGTCCCTCATAGAGCTCCCTCTTTATCTCTTTCCATGACTTATCGGTCTTCATGATCCCCTTGAGCTTTTTCAGGTTCTCAAAGAGCTCCTTCTTGTGGGCCAGATACCAAGCCCTAGCTTCGACGTCTTTCCGGAACTCCTCGGCGTACTTCTTCGGGACTTTAACATGAATCACAACATCAACAAGCTCCTCGGCCATGCCCTCACCATTGAAAAATATGCTTGAAACCTTAAAAAAGTTGAGATGCTAAAGCCTCGCCACGTGCACTGAACAGGAGATGCACGGGTCGTAGGCCCTCACGACCATCTCCGCGAGGAGCTTGAGCTTCTCCGGATCGTCGTTGTAGTGCTTCTCCGCCATCATCCTCACGTGCTGCTCCATCATGGCGAGGTTGAATGCCGTTGGGGTTATTATGTCTGCGTAGCTGACCCTTCCGTTCTCGACCTTGAGCGCGTAAACGAGCACTCCACGCGGGGCTTCGGTAGTTGAGACACCGAAGCCGTCCTTCAAAGCTACCTCGTCCCTCGGCCTTATCGGCCACTTCGCGAGGGCCTCGTCAATCAGGTCTATCGCCCTCTCCGTGAAGTAGACGAGCTCAAGCGCCTGCGCGAGGTTGTTGGCGAACGGATTGGTGGATCTCAAAAGGTCTTTATAGCTCTCGTAGAGCTCCTTAGCCCTTCCGTAGAGTGTATCGGCGTTGTTCACGAGGCGCGAAATGGCACCAACCATGAAGGGCTTTCCGTGGTAGTGGCTGTGCTTGGCGAAGCTGTGCTCAACGACGAACTCCTTTATGTGCTCCCTGTACTCCTCGCTCGGGAACTCATTTCCGTCCGAGGCCTTGAGGTAGTCGCCGTAGATGCCGTAAACTCCGTTCCTCGGCTTGACCGCTATGTGGGTGATCGGCCCCTCGACTTCCTCGTACTGCTCAAGCTTCGTGAAGAGCTCGAAGGTGTACTCCGCCTTCGGAAGGGCTTCCTTAAGGCGTCTCTTCATATTCTCAAGGACGCTCTTGTCCGGGAGCTTTCCGAAGCCGCCCAAAACTGCGTTCTCCTGGTGGATGGCTCTGCTTCCGAGTTCGTCCATCATCCAGCTCCCGAGGTTCTTTAGGTCGAGAGCTATGCTCATCTCTTTCTTGTACTCGTCTATCATATGGAGCGGCCCGGAGTAGCCCAGATAATCGGGCAGGACGAGGAGGTAAAGGTGGAGCGCGTGGCTCTCTATCATGTCGCCTATGTAGAGGACTTCCCTGAGGGCCTGGATTTCCTCGCGCGGGGTGAAGCCTATCGCCTTCTCAGCGGCCTCAACGGCGGTGAGTTTGTGGGCCGCCGAACAGAAAGAGCATATTCTTGGGTAAATCGCTAAAGCTTCGTCGAGCTTCTTGCCGAGGGTTATGGCCTCGAAAAACCTCGGCCCCTCTATGATGTTGAGCTTGACTTCCTTCACGCCATCGTCGCCGACAACGATCTCAACGCCGCCCTTGCCCTCGACTCTCGCTATGTGGTCAACGGTGATTGGGAGATAAACGTTCTTCATTCTTTCACCTCCTGGAAGATTTTGTTAACCATTTCCTCGAGCTTCGGGTTGTGGGCGTTGAACATCCTCATCCTCTCCAGGATCTCCTCTTTGGTCAGTCCTTTCTCCCTGAAGACCCTCGCTAAGGAGTCGAACCATGCCACATCGTATCCTATCGCCCCACGACAACCAATGCACGCTATTCCATAGGCAGGGCATCTCGCGTCGCAGCCGGCCCTCGTTACCGGGCCAAGGCATGGCTCGCCCTTCTCAAGGAGGACGCAGGTGTTGCCCCTGAGCCTGCACTCCAAACAGACTGGATAGTCTATGTCCTCGGGCCACGAACCTATGAGGAGCGTTCCGAGGGTGTAGAGGAAGTCCCTCTTCTCAGGCGGGCAGCCGTAGATGTTGTAGTCAACCTTGATGTAGTTGGAGATCGGCTCTGCCATCTTTGGCTGGAACTTGACCTTGGCGTCTCCATAGACGGTCTTCCAAAGCTCCTCCAGTGGTTTGTCCTTCTCCCAGCTCTGAACGCCGCCCTGGACGGCGCAGGAGCCGACTGCAACCACTATCTTGGCATTCTCGCGGATTTTCTTGACGAGCTCGGCCTCTTCCTCCGTTGAGACGCTCCCCTCGATGAAGGCTATATCAACGGGCTCGTCCTCGTAGGAGTCCCTCTCCAGCATGAACCAGCAGGCTATCTCGACGTTCGGAATGAGCTGGAGTATCTCGTCCATCATCGCGAACTGGAGCTGGCAGCCGTAGCATGAGGTCAGAGCGTAAAACCCAATCCTTATCTTCTTCTCGCTCATCTTCATCACCTCAGTCGAGCAAGCCCGGTGTTGATATTATGTCGAAGTAACCGAAGACAGGCCCGTCTTTGCAGATGTACTTCCAGCTCGTGCTCGTTCCGACGTTGCAGTGGCCGCACTTGCCAATTCCGCACTTCATTTTCCTCTCGAGGGTCACGTAGATGTTCTCGGGCCGGTAGCCGTAGTTGATGAGGGCCTCGAAAACGGCCTTGTACATCCTCGGAGGTCCGCAGATGGCCACGGCAGTCTTCTTCGGGTTCGTGTTCGCCTCGGGAATGAAGTTCTGGGGTCTTCCGTGTAAGCCTGGCCAGTCAGGGTCTCTCGTAACGCTCTGGATTATCTTGACGTTCTCCGCCTCAGCCAAGTCCTTCATGGCCTCAAGCTCCTTGTAGAAGAGGAGATCCTTACCATACCTCGCCGTGTTGATGAAGGTTATGTTGCCGTACTTCCAGCGGTTGTCCATGGCATACAAGAAGACGCTCCTGAGCGGTGCAGTCCCGAGACCCGCGGCTATGAGGAGGAGGTCCATTCCCTCCCACTCGTCAACCGGGAAGCCGTTTCCATATGGCCCCCTCACGAGGACTGTATCTCCCGGCTTGAGACGGTGGACGACCGTTGTGACTCTCCCAGCCTTCCTGATGCACAGCTCGAAGAAGCCGCGCCTCATCGCTGAGGAGCAGATGCTTATCGGGACTTCACCGACTCCGGGGATGGTGAGCTGGACGAACTGCCCCGGCCTGAACGTCCACTTTTCTGCAAGCTCAGCATCCTCAAACCTGAACAGGAACAGCTTTTCCTTCTCAGTGAGCGGGTAGACTCTGAGCACCTTGGCCCTGTGAAGAGCGTATGGGTTATCGTTCGGCATCATTATCTCCTTTGGAAGAACCATGCTCATAGCCCATCACCCCTTATGTGGGAGGCGTAGGCGAAGCCCCTCTTCGGAATCTCCTCGGTTATCTCGCTTGGACAGGATTTCTCTTCGAGGCCGAGAATAGTCCTCAGGTTCCTCACGAAGCTTATACCTGCAGGGCAGAAGTAGGTGCACCTTCCACAGCCGACGCAGTAGCTCAGGCCGAGCTTCTCGTTGTAGGAGTTCTTACAGAGGTAGCGGTTCCTGAAGCGGTCTTTCTTCGTCGGCCTGAAGTTGTGGCCGCCGGCGACAAGACCGTGGCTCCTGAACTGGCAGGAGTCCCAGCGCCTCTCGCGGTAGCCGGTGTTCCCGTCGAGGTTCACTATGTCCTGCACCTCGTAGCAGCGGCATGTCGGGCAGGTGGTATTGCAGATTCCGCAGGCGAGGCAGAGGTCGGCCTGTTCTTCCCACATCGGGTGCTCCATCTCGAGCTCGAGGAGGTAGCGCAGGTTGCTCCAGTCCTCGTGGTACTTGAACGCTTGAGAGCGCTTGTTCTCAAACTCCCTGAAGTTGCAGATGTCCTCGGTGGTTACCTCCTCGAAGAGCTCCATGTTCTTGTCCACTATCCTGTGGCCCGTCGGTGAGCCGACTCTGACGAGCCATCCATCGGGAAGCTCGTGGAGGAAGAGGTCAAAGCCGTCATCGGCAAAATCTGTCTCCCTCAGGTTGCAGAAGCAGTATTCATCTGGCATGCAGCTTATCCCGATGATTATTCCCTTTTCCCTTCTCGCCTTGTAGTACTTGTCTGGGAGCTCGTCGAGGTAGACCGTATCGAGGATTTTGAGGCCGTGGATGTCGCAGGCGTGAAGGCCGAAGATCACAAAGGGTTCAACGTCCTCGATGGTTTCCCTGTACTCCGGCCTGCTCAGGTCGAACTCGAAGAGCTTCTCCCTCGGGAGGAAGAAGAACTTCTTCGGCGGCATTATCGTCCTGTTGTAATTGAACTCGACCTTTCTGACGTCGTCTATCTCTCTGAAGTCGTAGAACTTCTCCGAGATCTTCACGGGAGCGTAGAGCTTACCCCACTCCTTCAGGCGCTCAAGGAATGTGTACGTGTTTTCCTTCGGGAGCTTAACGTATCTCAACCTTACCACCCCCAATGAACATAAACATACATGCGTCCAATTATGTTCATTTATTGAGAGTAAGAGACAGCCTTAAAAAGCGTTTTTAAACCCAGAAATTCAAAACCAAAAGTTTAAACTCTTTTGTTTGATTAAAATCTCTTAGGTCAACAAAAAAGTTAAACTCATCGTGGATTCTTTGTGGAGCGATAATGAACAACACTGAGTTTTGGGGTTCAATTTTGGTTGTTTGTGGATTTGGAACCTTCAATACTTAAATAGGGCGGTATTGAACTTTTGGTTTGAAAATAACCGTTTGAAAAACGCTTTTATGGGCATTCTTTCAAAAAATACTGGGAACTTAAAGAAGATGTAAGCCCATTCAGCGGGCTCGCAGGTGATATCTGTGCTGAAAGCGGAACTCTGTATTGGGTGCGGGGCGTGTGCAGGTGCCTGTCCTTATTCGGCTATTTTGGTTTTTGAGAATGAAGTTAGGAGAATACTTTTTGAGCCCGCGAAATGCGGAGACTGTGCCTTTGAATGCAACGAAGTTTGCCCCACTGGAGCACTGGAGGGGAGACCTGAGAGTATGGAGCTGGCCTTGGAGTTTGCCCGCTGTGCTGTCTGCGGAAAACGTCTCAACAGCACCAAGAAAGAAGCCGATTATCTCGCAAACCGGCTTCTAAAAACTGGAGGAAACCCTGAACTCGCCTTTCTGTGTAATGAATGCAAGAGAAAGAGGCTGTTTAGGGCGTCGAATAAGTACGAAGCTTACACGGGGTGATTAGGGATGGAAGGGATTAGATTTGCGTTTCTATGTAGGGAAAAACCCGAGCCAACCGGAAAGAAGGTGGCCGTCATCGGGGCGGGACCCGCCGGTCTGGCAGCCACAGGGTACCTCGTCTGCCAGGGACACGAGGTTCATGTTTACGACAAGCTGCCTGAACCCGGAGGTCTAATGCTGTTTGGAATACCCGAGTTTAGGATTCCTATCTACAGGGTTAGAGAGGGCTACAAAGAGCTTGAGAAGGTCTACAACGTCAAGTTCTTCACGAGAACGAAGGTATGCTTCGGTAATCCCAAGGAGAGCGGCGATGAGTTCGTTGAGCGCAGAATAGAGTTCGAGGAGATCCTAAAGAACTACGATGCCGTTCTGATAGCCACAGGCACTTGGAACGCCTACGTTCCAACGATACCAGGTTCAGACCTTGAGGGGGTCTACCCGGCGCTTGAGTACCTGTTCAGGATCAAGAGCGCCAAGCTGGGCCATATGGACTGGAGTGAAGTGCCCCCTGTTGAGGGGAGAAAAGTCCTCGTGGTAGGCGCGGGACACAGCGCCGTTGACGCGGCTCTTGAAAGCATAAACCTGGGGGCGGAGAAGGTCTACATGAGCTACCGCAGAACGATAAGGGAGGCCCCCGCGGGGGCTTACGAGATCAACCTCCTCCAGCAGAGAGGGGTTAAGTGGCTGGAGAGGACAATGCCTGTCAGGATAATAGGTGAAAACGGAAGGGTTAGAGCTGTTGAACTCGTCAAAACGGAGCTGAGCGAGCCAGACGAAACCGGGAGAAGAAGACCAATCCCGATTGAGGGCTCCAACTTCCAGATCGAGGTTGATTACATGGTCTGCGCAGTTGGCCAGATGCCAACCCCACCGTTTTCCAAGGAGATGGGCATAGCGCTTGACAGGAAGGGAAGGATCGTCGTGGATAGCAGGCACATGACCAGCAGGGAGGGCGTCTTCGCTGCGGGAGACGTTGTTCTGGGGCCATCAAAAGTTGGAAGGGCTGTCAAGGACGGCCTGTATGCAGCCGAGTCCATACACCTGTGGCTGATGGGGAGGTGAGGGAAATGACGAGGAGGATACTCCACGTTGATTACAGCCTTTGCATTGGTTGTGAGACGTGCGAAGGAGTCTGCGACTTTATTCACGGCGGCAGACCCAACATAAAGGTCTATTACACCATTACAGGGATCCCCGTTCCCATAAACTGTCGTCACTGTGAGAAAGCCCCATGTATGGACGTCTGTCCTGCGGGGGCGATCTACCGCGACAGCGATGGGGCCGTTATAATAAACCCCAATAAGTGCATAGGCTGTCTGATGTGCCTCGCCGCCTGTCCTTTCGGAGTTCCCACTTTTGATGTCAAGCTCAAGGCAGTTACTAAGTGCGACATGTGTGCTGATAGAAGAAGGCTTGGAACGGCCCCAGCGTGTGCCGAAATGTGTCCGGCAGGGGCCATATTCTTCGGAAAGCCCGAGGAAGTCGAGGAAAAAGTTAGGAGAAGAACCGCCGAAAAGATAGCACGGGAGCGGCTGGCGGCGGTTAACTTGGAGGGAGTCGGACGGATGCTCTGACGCCGCTTGATGCTTTGACCTTTATTTTTCCTGCTTGGAACGGAGGTTCGGAAGTATCTTAAACTCTTTTGTTAGCCACAGTGCTTCTGAGAATACGAAAGGTGTTAACATAGCCTTATTACTCAATACCTCGACTATCATAACCTTTTGTTAAAAACCAAGCGATTTAAAAACGGTTTTAAGCCAGAAGCGGGAGTTCTGTGTGGGGATAAAAAAGTACAGTGTTGAATATTAGTGCTGTAATGACGCATGATGTACAGTGCGATGATGGAGGTGTTGAGAATGGATGAAAAGCTCGTCCCTGTGGTCTGCCCCTACTGCGGTGTGGGGTGCAGGCTGTACATTAGGAGTTCTGACGGCCATCCCCTTGGCATCGAGTACGCCAATGACATACCCGGAATCTCAAACGAAAATGGAAAGCTCTGTCCCAAGGGCAACGCCGTTCTTGAGTACGTCCTCGCCCGGGACAGGCTTAAGAAGCCATTAAAGGCGAAGGAGCAAGGCAAGTTCGTCGAGATAAGCTGGAGTCAGGCCATAAAGGAGGTCGCCGAGAGGCTTAAGGAGTATTCAAAGGACGATCCGAATTCAATGATGTTCTTCGGCAGTGCAAAAACTTTCAACGAGCCAAACTACCTTATACAGAAGCTGGCCAGAATGCTCGGAACCAACAACGTTGATCACTGCGCGAGACTCTGCCATGCATCAACAGTTTCCGGCCTCAAAGCCGTCTTCGGCGCTGGGGCGATGACGAACACATACAGGGACATTGAAGAGGCGAACGTTATCTTCATCATCGGCCACAACTTCGCCGAGACTCACCCGGTTGGCTTCCGCTACGTTCTCAAGGCCAAGGAGAGGGGAGCTAAGGTCATAGTGGCCGACCCGCGCTTTACAAGGACAGCCTGGTTCGCCGACATTTACCTGCAGCACTACCCCGGTACCGACATCGCCCTGATAAACGGCCTCATTCATGTCATCATAGAGGAGAGGCTCTACGACGAGAAGTTCGTCAGGGAGAGGTGCACGGGCTTCGATGAACTCGCCAAGACCGTTGAGAAGTTCACTCCCGGGTACGTCGAGAAGATAACCGGCGTTCCAGCAGATCTGATAGTCCAGGCCGCGAGGACGTTTGCAACGGGGGGGAAGGGCGTAATAACGTGGGCGATGGGAATAACCCAGCATACCCACGGACACGACAACGTGAGACTGCTCGCAACGCTTTCAGCCATATGTGGCTACCAGGGAAGGGAAGGCTGTGGAGTATCCCCAATGCGCGGCCAGAACAACGTCCAGGGAGCCTGCGACCTTGGAGTACTTCCAAACGTCTTCCCCGGCTACAAAGCGGTTTCCGATCCTGAAGGGAGGAAGTTCTTCGAGGAGTTCTGGGGAACCGAGCTGAGCGGAGAGGTGGGACTTACAGTCATCGAGGCTGCCCACGCCATAGAGAAGGGGAAGGTCAGGGCCTACTACGTCATGGGTGAGAACCCTGTCATAAGCGATGCTAACACCAACCACGTCATCAAGGCCCTCCATAAGCTTGAGTTCATGGTCGTTCAGGACATAGTTCCCACACCGACCATGGAGTTCGCGGACATAGTTCTCCCGGCTGCGGCTATGCTTGAGAACGAGGGCTCCCTCACGAACACCGAGAGAAGGGTTCAGTGGAGTTTCCAGGCGATCAACCCGCCGGGGGAGGCGAGGCCGGACTGGTGGATAGTCAGTGAGATAGGCAAGGCCGCTGGCTTCACAGGAGACGGGCCGAAGGGCTTCAACTATTCCGGCCCAGAGGACATTCTGCGTGAGGTCAACGCCTGCACCCCACAGTATCGGGGCATAACTCCAGAGAGGCTCAAGGCAAACTTAGCTGGAATACACTGGCCGTGCCCGAGTGAAGACCATCCCGGCACGAGGGTTCTCTACAAGGAGAGGTTCCTGACCAGCGATGGCAAGGCGCACCTCGCGGCCGTTGAGTACCGCGGGCCGGCTGAAACACCGGACGAGGATTACCCGTTCCTCCTGACGACAGTGAGGTACGTTGGCCACTACCACACCCTCACGATGACCGGAAGGAGCAGGGCCCTCGTCAAGAGGTGGCCCGAGCCCCTCGCTGAGATACACCCTGAGGACGCCGAGAGACTTGGAATAAAGACCGGGGACTGGGTCAAAATCGTCACAAGAAGAGGAGAGTATCCGATCAGGGCAAAGGTCACGAGGACAGTCAAGAAGGGGGTTATAGCGGTTCCCTGGCACTGGGGAGCGAACGTCGTTACCAACGATGCCCTCGACCCAGTGGCCAAGATTCCGGAGACCAAGGCCTGCGCCTGCAAAGTCGTCAAGATTACGGAGGAAGAGGCCAGGGAGCTCATGAAGAAGGTACCTCCCGTTATACCAGAGATTGAAATTGTTAGGGGGTGACCTGAATGGCCAGAAAGACCGTTTTTATAGACTTTTCAAAGTGCATCGAGTGCCGCGCCTGTGAGGTAGCCTGCGAGCGCGAACACAACGGAAGATCATTCATAAACGTCTTTGAATGGCAGGAAATGGCCGCGATGGCCCTCAACTGCCGCCACTGTGAGAAGGCTCCCTGCCTCGAGGTCTGCCCGACAAACGCACTCTATCGCGATGGGGATGGAGCAGTTCTGCTCGCCCCCCAGAAGTGCATTGGCTGTCTGATGTGTGGAATCGTGTGCCCCTTTGGAATACCAGAGCTTGACTCCCTTGACAAGATAATGATGAAGTGCGACCTCTGCGCCCACAGGAGAGCCGAAGGAAAGCTCCCGGCGTGTGTGGAAACCTGCCCGACCGATGCCCTTCTCTTCGGCGACTTCAACGACATCCAAAGGATGAGGAGACAAAAGTTCACCGAAAAGGCGATAGAGATAGCCAAGAGCGGCGAGAGAATACAGTTCAGGGGTGTGTAGGTATTTGTAGTTTCCTAACTTTTTCCTTACTCGTGGAGACGCATACCAAACGGGGGGTAGGGCGACCAAAAGTGCTGAAGAGGGATGAAAATGCCTGAAACGTTGAAGTGTTCCTTAATACCATTGGAACATCTTCCTAATGGTTTGGGAGTCCCGCAAATAGACCCAGAGCTCTGCATCGGTTGCGGCGCCTGTGTTAATGTTTGCCCTGCGGGTGCTCTGCAGGCTATAGACGACTACATGGAAGGTATCAGGAAGATATCCCTCAACATCGGAAAGTGCACTCCATGCACTCGTTGTGAGGAGGTCTGCCCGACGGGGGCTATTAAGATAGCAACTTTTGAGGTTATCTCTCTGAGGAAAAGGGCTTACGTTGAGGTTGTGGAACTAAGGCTTCACCTATGTCCTGGTTGCGGGAACTATGCCGATTACACAGAGAGATCGCTGGAAAAGTCCCTCCAGATGCTTTCGGAAGGAATGTTTGATCGCGATGAGATAGTGGGAAGGGCCGTTCTCTGCAGGAGTTGCCGCAGAAAGCTCACGGTAAATGAAACGATGAGAGCAAGTAGGGAGGGATAAGATGAACCTTCGTTCCTTTCTGTGTTTTCTCCGTGATACCACTCGGAAGGGCCTATCACGTGGGCTTGGAACATCTTGAGGAAAGGTTATGAAGAATAGGAGGTGATCGAATGGTCGATCCGAAAGAACAAATCCTGTATGGTGTGGATACCACCTTTGAGGGGATAGCCAAGAAGGCCACCCCCAAGTTCAGAACAACCCCCGGAAGGTTACTCTTTGCCGGCTTTATGGCTGGAGCGTTCATCGCCTTCGGATTCCTCTTGGCGGTGGTGGCGGCTTCCGGCTACAGCCCCAAGCTCTTCCCTGACAAGGGAAACATATCCGCCTTCAAGCTCCTCCTCGGTGCCGTCTTCCCTGTCGGCCTCATTGGGGTTGTCATAGGCGGTGCTGACCTCTGGACCGGCAACGTTCAGTTCCTCAGCTCCGCGAAGGTTAAGGGCTACGCCGACTTCAAGTGCGTCCTCTACAACTGGTTCGGAAGCTACGGGGGCAACTTCATAGGCTCAATCTTCCTTGCCCTGCTGGCAACTACCCTAACCGGACTCTTCGGCCACGTTGGAGACCCTAACACCTTTGGAAAAGTCACGGTGAGCATAGCCACGGGCAAGGTTTCAAAGGACATGCTCGCGCTGTTTTTCCTCGGCATCGGCTGTAACTGGCTCGTCAACCTTGCAATATGGCAGTCTGCTAGGGTTCAGGACGGGGCAGGTAAGATACTCGCTATATGGTTCCCAATCTTTGCCTTCGTCGCCATAGGCTTTGAACACGCCATCGCCAACATGTGGGCGATCCCAACGGGGATACTCCTCAGCAACTACACCATAACCTGGACAAAGTTCTTCCACAACCTGATCCCGGTGACCTTCGGCAACGCCGTCGGCGGCTTCCTCTTCGTCGCGTTCTACTACTGGTACCTCAGCCACCCGGAGCTCACCGCCGAGAGGCTCATCAAGGAGATCGTTGACTTCCTGGTTGTCTTCATAGCATTCTGGATCGTCGCGACCCTCGTACCTGCTGGAATAGCAATGGCACTCGACAGCGCTCTCGGCAGTGGTGCAATGTACGCCGTTCCGCTTGCGCTTTCAATCTACTACATAGCGGGCACGTTCTTCCTGGCCAAGATTGCCAAGCCCGCCTGATGCATTTTCCTTTATTACCCCCTAATTCGCAGCATTGAAGTTCTTAATTTAACTTTTAGATTTGAACCATTGGTTCAAAACGAGCCGTTTAATACCTTCTCTTGCCAAACAAAAGCTTGGGAAAAGCGTTTTAAGCAGAATGAGAAATCGGAAGTGAGAGGTGCTGAAAATGTCTCATCTGGAGGTGGTAGTTTGCCGTTCATAGTGGCGTTCCTCTTCGCCTACATCGTGTGGCTGGTCTTAACAGCGGGAAGCAACGGACTGCTGTGGAGCACGGAAGAGCTAGTGGCTGGACTGATATTCGCGGCAATAATCGGCTATGCGACGAAGGACGTGGTAGGTGAGAACTCAACGCGCTTCCTGAACCCTGTGAAATGGCTCGGCTTCATAGCATATGCACCGGTTCTCTTCTGGGGCATGGTGAAGGCCAACTTCGACGTCGCTTACAGGGTCATAACGGGGAAGATAAGGCCGGGGATAGTCCGCGTCCCAGTTGACCTCAACAACGACGCCCAGTACACAATTCTCAGCAACTCGATCACACTCACCCCTGGAACCCTGACAGTTGAAGCCGATCCGGAAGAAAAGGCGCTCTACGTTCACTGGATCAACGTGCCGGAGGGCCTTGAGAGGCCCGAAAGCTCGGAGCCGGTTGCTGGGCCCTTCGAAAAATGGGCCAGGAGGCTGGGAAGATGATGGCATTCTTCTATGCGATGGTTCTCGTTGGGATAGCGGGTTTAATCTCGGTGCTGAGGCTCATACTCGGGCCAACGGTTCCCGACAGAGTAGTCGGCGTTGACACCCTCAACACGCTCGTCGTCGCGGGCATGGTTCTCCTCGGAGCGGCCTACGACAGGACGATCTACATCGACATCGCGATAGTGTACGCCCTTCTGAGCTACATAGGCACGCTCGTGATAGCGAAGTACCTCCAGGGGGGATTGGCATGAACTACGTTGAAGTGCTCATCTACGTCTTCCTCGGAATAAGCGTGACCTTCAACCTCCTCGGAAGCTTCGCGCTCCTCCGCTTCCCCGACGTTTACACAAGGCTCCACGGCGCCACCAAGTGCACGACCTTCGGGACTATCTTTGCCGTCTTTGCCGTCGTCACCCACGCCCTCTACCAGCTCCACAGGACAGGGGACTCCAAGTATCTCCAGATGGCCCTCCACAGCTTCATTGCCCTCATAGCGCTCCTACTCACGAACCCGACGGGAGCTCACGCGATAGCCAAAGCGGCACACCTCAGCGGAGTCAAGCCGGTTAGAGCGGTTGTTGATGCCTACGAGGAGAAGCTCGGGGGTGGTTCCGAATGAACGCCGTTGACCTTGATATGCTCATCCAGGCCATAATCCTCGTCGGAGTGCTGATCACGGCCTATCTTACGATACGCTACCGCGACCTTCTGTCGGCGGCTTTGGCCTCGGCAGCGATGAGCCTCTTGCTCAGCCTTGAGTTCTACACCCTGCACGCGCCGGACGTTGCCATAGCCGAGGCTGCCGTCGGAGCGGGCGTTGTTACGGCCGTTGTTGTTTACGGCATCGCGAAGACGGAAAGGTGGGAGCGTGAGGTGCCATGAAGAGAACCTTAGCTTATCTGTCGCTCCTGTTCATACTCGGTGCGCTCCTCTACATAGCGAACCCCAACTACGGCCTCAAGTTCGGGCCCGGCGGAGAAGACTGGCTGAAGTACCGCTACACCGACAACTACTACATCGAGCACGGCGTTGAGGAAGTCGGCGGAACGAACATCGTTACCGACATCGTGTTCGACTACCGTGGCTACGATACCCTTGGAGAGGCTACCGTTCTCTTCACCGCCATAGCCGGTGCAGTTGCCCTTCTAAGACCCTGGAGGAGGGATGAGGAATGAACGACTCCGACATGGGTGTTATCGTCAGGACTGCTGCGAGGGCTACGATACCGCTCATCGGAATATTCGGGGCCTACGTTGTCATGCACGGCCACCTCACACCGGGTGGCGGCTTTCAGGGAGGAGCCACCATAGCAGGAGCCGGAATCCTGTTCCTGATAGCATTTGGATTAGGCGAGATGAAAAAGCGCTACAACAAGCACCTTTACTCTGCCCTCGAAGGCCTCGGCGGCCTCGTCTTCCTCGGTGCGGCGATGCTGGGTATAGGAACGGCCTTCTTCTACAATACCCTCTGGCACAACGGCCCGTTCTTCAACGGAAAGCCTGGAACGCTGCTTTCCGCTGGATTCCTGCCGATAATGAACCTCGCAGTCGGACTGAAGGTCTTCACGGGACTTGTTAGTGCCCTAACTGCCATAGCCCTCTGGAGGAGGTGGAAGTCTTGATTCAGTTCCAGTTCATAGTTGCGTTCCTCATGATAGCCCTCGGAATCTACGCGTTCCTCGCGAAGAGGAACCTGCTCAAGCTCGTGTTGGCGCTCAACATAATAGACGCTGGAATTCACCTGCTCCTCATCAGCCTCGGCTACAGAATGGAGCTCAACGAAGTCCCGACCGCCCCAATTTACACCGGGTACGAGACGCTCAAAAGCCCGATGGTCGGCCCGCTGCCGCAGGCGCTCGTCCTCACGAGCATAGTCATCGGCGTCTGTGTGCTTTCCCTAGCCGTTGCCCTGACGATAAACGCCTACCGCCACTACGGAACCCTTGACGTGAGAGCCCTGAGGAGGTTGAGGGGATGAACGGCGAGACGATCTTACCCTACCTGATTATCGTCCCGCTCTTCGGAGCATTCTCAATGCCGATAATCAGTCTGGCAGGAAGGAAAGCCAGAGAGGCATGGACGGTCATTATCTCTGGAATAACCCTAATCATTGGCTCCGCGGTCTTCTATTCAGTCTACGAAAACGGCCCGATACTTTACACCCTCGGCGCTAAGAGCCCGTTCGGCAAAGCGAATTTCCCGGTCAGGATAGTCTGGGAGGTTGACCTGCTCTCAGCTTTAATGGTGCTCATGGTGACCCTCGTCGCGTTCCTTGCCGTTGTCTACTCGCTCGGCTACATGAAGCACGACACGGGTCTGGACAAGTACTACACCCTCATCCTGATCCTCGAACTAGGAATGCTCGGCATAGCGATAACCGGCGACCTCTTCAACTTCTACGTCTTCCTGGAAATAATGAGCATAGCCAGCTACGCCCTCGTCGCCTTCAGGAACGACACCTGGGAGGGCATCGAGGCGGGCATAAAGTACATGTTCGTCGGCTCGATAGCGAGCTCGCTCGTCCTCCTCGGGATAGCACTCCTCTACGGCCAGTACGGGACGCTGACTATGGGCTACCTCGCGATCAAGCTGTCTCAGAACCCGAGCGTTGTTGCCAAGGTGGCTTTAGCCTTCTTCATAGCGGGTCTGCTCTTCAAGAGTGGTGCTTCTCCTGTTCACATGTGGCTGGCCGATGCCCACCCAGCAGCACCGAGCTCAATCTCGGCCATGCTTTCAGGCCTGGTCATCAAGATAGGCGGTGTCTACGCCCTGGCGAGGATACTCTTCAGCATCTACGGGGCGAGCGTCAGCATGAAGACCGTCGGCTGGGTGATCATAATCTTCGCCTGCATAACCCTCATAGTAGGCAACGCGATGGCGGTAATACAGACCGATATGAAGCGCCTTCTGGCCTACTCCTCCGTCGGGCAGATAGGTTACATCCTCCTCGGCCTCGGAATAGGTTTGGCAGCCTACGGAAGCAGAACTGGAGATATTGCCCTCGCTGGAGCGATATATCACACCTTCAACCACGCCCTCATGAAGGCGCTCCTCTTCCTCATAGCTGGAGCGGTTATACACGAGCTCGGAACGAGGAACCTCAACGAACTGAGCGGTTTGGCCAGGACAATGCCGAAAACAACGTTCGCCTTCCTCATCGGAGCGGCCGCGATAATCGGAATGCCGCCGCTGAACGGATTCGCGAGCAAGTGGCTCATCTACGAGAGTTCTGCGATCTTCAACCCGGTTCTCGGTGCAATAGCGATAATTGGAACTGCATTCTGTACGGCGGCCTACGTCAGGGTTCTCTACACCTTCTTCGGAAGGCCGAGCGAGAAGGTCATGAACGCCAGAGACCCGGAGGCGAGCATGCTCTGGCCGATGATAATCCTGGCTTTGGCAATAATCATCATGGGACTCTTCCCGTGGCAGATAAGCGACAAAGTCATGATTCCAGCGGCTAAGGCCCTCGAAAACCAGCTCGGATACATAGCAACACTGATGGGGGGTGCCTGAAATGTTCGGTTATTGGGATGCCATTTACTTCGTCTTCGTCTTTATCATCGGCCTCATCCTGGCTTATCTCCTCGACAAGTGGGCGAAGAGAAGCGGAATGGGAACGAGGGAAACCGGAGATGGGACGAAGATATTCATCAGCGGCGAAGATCCGGACAGGATAATTCCCGGCTTCGAGCACCTGGAGGGCCACTACACGGGAAGAAACGTCATGTGGGGCCTAACCTACGCCCTCAAGAACTTCTTCACTGTGCTCAGGAGGGATCACACAGGCCTGCTCACTGACTACGCGAGCTACCTGGTGATAACGACGGCCTTCGTGCTCGGCGTTTTGTTAATCTGGGGGTGAATGATGATGGAGCACATTGATGAGGTTCGCATTCACTTCCCGTCCGAAGGACGGACTAAACGTGCGAACAGTGAGAATAGTGCCAGTACGAGCCACCCCCTCTGGAAAGAAGAAGGTTTTGGGAGTGAAAATGTTTCCGCGAGCGCTTTGCGAAGCAAAGGGCTCATATGGGGGTGAGGTAAGATGGCGATAACAGTTCCCGCCAACCAAAACGGGCAGAAATCAAATCCATCGGAGCGCGAGAGGCTCGAAAAGAGAATAGCCCAGCTCTGCAGGTTCCTTGGAAAGTCGCCCTGGGTATTCCACGTAAACAGCGGCTCGTGCAACGGCTGCGACATCGAGATAATAGCCGCTCTAACACCGCGCTACGACGCTGAGCGCTTTGGAGTCAAGCTCGTCGGCAGCCCAAGGCACGCAGATATACTGGTCGTTACGGGCCCCGTGACCAACCAGAGCCTTGAGAGGGTTAAACTCGTCTACGAGCAGACACCAGACCCAAAGATAGTCATAGCCGTTGGAGCATGCCCAACCGGTGGAAGCGTCTTCTACGAGAGCCCGTTCACAAACGCCCCGCTGGACAGGGTTATCCCCGTGGACGTTTATGTTCCCGGCTGCCCGCCGAGGCCTGAGGCCATTCTACACGGCGTCGTTCTTGCCCTGGAGAAGCTCGCCAGGATGATTAAGGGGGAGGTTCCAGAGGAGGTGGGAGAATGAGTGAAGCTAATCCCATTACCGAGGTTAACGAAGTCAAAGAACCGACAAAGGCGGAGGATGTTGCAAGGAAAATAGCCGAGCGCTTCCCGAGCGCGAGCGTTGAGGTGAAGACCAACAAGTGGGGCAGACAGAGGGTCTGGGTGAGGGTTCCGAGGGAGGACTACAAGGCTTTGATGAGTTTCATCAAGGGGCTCGACCCAGAGGCCCACTACTCGATAGGAATAGAGCAGGACTGGGGAGAAGAGCTGGGCTTTCTCAGCCACATCCTTATCCACTACAGGGACGCTCCTGCGGTTTCACTCATCGTGGACGTCCACGCACCAAAGGACGACCCGGTGCTCCCAGATATCAGCGACGTCTTCCCGATAGCGCTCCAGTTCGAGAGGGAAGGCATGGAGATGGTCGGGCTTGACTTCGAGGGTGCCCCCGACAAGAGGAGGCTATTCCTTCCAGATGACTTCCCAGAGGGCATCTACCCGCTCCGCCTCGACGATAAGGGCATTTCAGAGGAGATGGTCAAGAACGCTGGTCATCCATACTTGTTAGGGGGTGCAAAGAAATGATGCCCGTTAGTGAGGTTCACGCTCACCCGCCGTCAGGCATTTTCAGTGAGGTGAACAGTATAGAGAAAGCGAGTAGTGGGGCACCCAAAGGGATAAACTGGCCCGTTTTGGGAGTTAAAGCTTTTCCGCCAGCGCTTGCGCAAGCAAGGGCTGTGATGGTGAAGAACGCGGGTCATCCGTACCTGATGAAGAAGGGAGGGGATTCAAAATGACCGAAAAAGTCGAGTACTGGGTCAAGATACCCTTCGGTCCAATTCATCCAGGCCTTGAAGAGCCCGAGAAGTTCATACTCACCCTAGACGGCGAGAGGATAGTTGACGTTGACGTCAAGCTCGGTTACAACCTTCGCGGAATCCAATGGATAGCCCTCAGGAGAAACTACATCCAAATAATGTACCTCGCCGAGAGGATGTGCGGAATCTGCTCCTTCTCTCACAACCACACCTACACGAGGGCCGTTGAGGAGGCTGGAGGCATAGAGGTGCCCGAGAGGGCCGAGTACATCCGCGTAATCATCGGCGAACTCGAGAGGATTCACTCCCACCTCCTCAACCTCGGCGTTCTTGCCCACGACATAGGCTACGACACCCTGCTTCACCTCACCTGGCTGGCAAGGGAGAAGGTTATGGACACCCTTGAGGCCGTCTCAGGAAACCGCGTTAACTACTCGATGGTGACGATAGGCGGCGTCAGGAGGGACATCGACGAGAAGAAGAGAAGGATCATCGAGGAGATGATAAAGTACTACAGGGAAGTCTTCCCGCAGATAGAGGAGGCTTTCCTCCACGATCCAACGATAGAGGCCCGTTTCAGGGACACAGCAGTGATAAGCAAGCGCGTTGCCCTGGAGCAGGGAGCCGTTGGCCCAACGGGAAGGGGGAGCGGAATCAGGGACGACGCCCGCTGGAGCGAGGGGCTTGGGGTTTATCCGGACCTCGGCATAAAGCCGGTCATGCCGCAGGATGTAACGGGAGAGAGGCCGAGGGGGGACGTCTTCGACAGGATGGCCGTCAGGATAGGGGAGCTCTGGCAGAGCCTTGAGCTCATAGAGCACGCCCTCGATGCGATGCCCGACGGGCCGATAAAGACCTTCCCGAAGGACAACGTCCTCTACGCCAAGCTGAGGCTGATGGTTGACGGTGAGGGAATAGGCAGGTACGAGGCGCCGAGAGGAGAGTTGGTGCACTACGTCCGCGGAAAGAAGGGAAGCGATAAGCCGCTCCGCTGGAAGCCGAGAGAGCCGACGTTCCCGAACCTCTTCGCGGTTGCCAGGGGAGTCATCGGCGACCAGGTGGCGGACTTTGTGGTTGCGGTTGCTTCAATAGACCCGTGCCTGAGCTGTACCGACAGGGTTGCCGTTGTGCAGGACGGGAAGAAGAAAATCCTGACCGAGAAGGACCTCCTGAGGGAGTCGATAAAGAGGACGCGCGAGATCAACCCGGAGATCAAGGGAGACCCGAGCCCGCTTGGTGTTGGCTGTGTGAGGTGATAGCATGGACGTGGTAAGCAACGTGGTTTACCCAATCGCGGGCCTGCTCGGCCTCTACGCCTTCGTCTCACTCGCTTCACTCGTCTGGGAGGGAATAGACAGGAAGTTAGTGGCCAGAATGCAGAGGAGAATCGGTCCCCCTATACTCCAGCCGATCTACGACTTCCTCAAGTTGGCGAGCAAAGAAACTATAATACCGAACACCGCGAACTACATGTTCAGGGCCGCTCCTGTTCTGGCCTTAGCCACCGCTATAGCTCTCCTCGCCTACACGCCGATGGGCTTCACGCCGATTCTGGCGAGCAAGGGAGACGTCATCGTCTTCATCTACCTCTTAACCCTCATCAGCTTCTTCAAGATGCTCGGCGCAATAAGCTCGGGGAACCCGTACGCCAAGATAGGTGCAGCGAGGGAAGCGACGATAATGGTCTCAAGGGAACCAGCCATGATGCTGGCGATATTCACCATAATGTGGCGCATTGGAAAGCTAGGCGTTGACAAGCCCTTCAGTATGGGGACGTTCTATCAGCACAACATATGGGAGATAGGGACTCCGATGAGTTTCGTTGGGGCAGTTATACTCCTCTACGTCTTCGCCGTTTGGCTGGCGAGCGAGATAGAGGTCGGGTTCTTCAACATACCCGATGCCGAGGAAGAGATAGCGGAGGGACTCCTCGTCGAGTACAGCGGAAGGTACCTGGCACTCCTCAAGCTGACGCACTCGATAAAGGCCTTCATCTCAGCGTCGCTCGTTGTCGCGATATTCTTCCCGTGGGGAATCTCGGGCTACTTCGGGCTGAGTGGCCTCTCAGCGAACGTCGTTGACCTGCTCTTCCACACGCTTAAGGTGTTCTTGGTTCTCTTCATTGTCCAGAGTGTCTTTAGGGCAGTAACGGGAAGGCTGAAGATAACGCAGGCCGTTGACTTCCTCTGGAAGAACGTCTTCCTGGCCTCGCTGATCGGCTCGCTCCTCATAGCGATGGAGGTGATAATGTGAAGGCCCCAATCCTCGTCCCAGTGGTGCTCAGAAACCTCTTCAAGAAGCCGGCGACAAACCGCTTCCCGCAGACGGAGCCGGTTCCGATTCCCGAGGACTTCAGGGGAATGATAGCCTACAACGTGGACAAGTGCGTCGGCTGCAGGATGTGCGTCAATGTCTGTCCAGCTGGGGTCTTCGTTTACCTGCCGGAGATAAGGAAGGTGGCCCTCTGGACAGCTCGCTGTGTCTACTGCGGCCAGTGCGTTGACGTCTGTCCTACAGGGGCGCTCCAGCTCAGCAAGGACTTCCTGCTGGCCAGCTACGACAACCACGACGACAGGTTTATCCCTCTGAAGCCTGAAAAAGTCGAGGAGATAAAGAGGAAGCTGGAAGAGCAGAAGAAGGCCAAAGAGGCCGCGAAGAAGGAGAAGGAAGGGAAGGCATGATTACGCCGTCACCTTTACTTTTATTCCATACTGTTCAACGCTGAAGCCCATGAGCTCAGCCTCGCCCTTGAGCCTCTGGTAATGGGCCCACTCTACGTTGGCAAGGTATTGGTAGACCTTTCTGGCCTCCTCGTTCTCCGTTATTGAGGCGAGATGTCTGTACAGCTCCATCGCAACGAGCTCGGTCTCCATCGCTATTGCGAGAACTTTGGGTATGTTCTCCGGGTCTTCAAAGGCCTTTGAGAGAACCTCCGCTTCAATGTACGGCAGGTCAACTTTTTTCGGTTCTTCACCGTAGGTTTTAACGTATATCCTCTTCAGAGTGTCCCCGTGCTCCTCAGATTCCTTGGCCAGCTTCCTGAAGGCAGAGAGGAGACCGGGCGGAAGCCTAAGCTCCTCAGCTTTTTTCGCGAGCCCCCAGTAAATCCTGGCCTCCTCATATTCGCCCCAGATCCAGTAGGAGAGGATTTCGCGCTCGGAGAGCCCAAGCAACATATCTTTGAACCTTTCCAGAGTCTCTTCAAGGTCTTCCATTGACGATACCCCCTGCCAGCTTTTTCAGGGACTCATAGTGTCCCCTCTCAACGTCCGCCAGCGTGAGATAAACCCTTTTGAGCTCCTCCTTTTTGCACTCCTCCGCGAGCTTTCTGTATATCGTCTCGGCCAGCTTCTCGCTCTCCATCGCTATCTCCAAAACGTCCTTCAAATCCTCGACCTTCCAGAACTTGCCGAGGACGTTGAGGGATTCAACGTTCGGAACGTTCACCTCGACCAGCTCGTCCCCGTAGTTCTGGCGGTAGATTTTGTAGAGCTCGTCGCCGTGCCCCTTTGACTCGTCACCGAGCCTCTTGAAAGTGTTGACAACTTCCTCTGGCAGTCCAAGCTCCTTAGCACGCTCGGCGAGCTTCCAGTACGTTTCAGCCTCTTCGTATTCACCTTTAATCCAGTAGCTTAACAGCTCCCTCTCGTCCAGCTTCCTTATCTCGTTAAGGATCTCCACGACCATTTCAATCACCCAGCTTTTCGTATTCCGCCTTCAGGGCCTCGTAATGGGTCCTCTCAACCTCAGCGAGTTTGAGGTAGAGTTCCTTCAGCCGTTCATCTTCCACCTTCTCGGCGAGAAGCTTGTAAACCTTATGGGCGGTCAGCTCGCTCTCCATCGCAGCCTCAAGGACTTCTTTTATCTGGTCTGCCCTCTCGAACTTGTTGAGAACTGATAGAACTTCTACCGGCGGTATGTCAGTCTTCGGCTCCCTTGAAAAGCTCTCCTTGAAGATTTTCGTCAGCTCCTCGGCGTGCCTCTGGGAGTCTTTTGAGAGCTTTTCAAAGACCTTGACAATACTCTCCCCAAGACCGAGCGCCCTTGCTCTCTCGGCGAGCTCCTTGTAGAGCTTTGCCTCTTCCCTCTCCCCACTTATCCAGTAGGCTAAGGCCTCTTCGTAGCTCAGCTTTGAGAGCATCTCAATGACCTCATCAACGTCCATCATTTTGACCACAGTGGGAAAACGGTGCCCACCCTAATAAGCCTATTCCTCTACCTCGAAGCGGAGAAGCTCCCCACGCCTGAGAACTCCCACTCCAGCTTTCTTCCCGAGGACTTCAACGATGACGGTGTAGTCTGGATCACTCAGATTCACCGGCAGGTTATAGCGCTCGACTATGAGCGAGCCGAGCTTTATCTCAAGCTCCCGCTGGGAGAGTTTTTTGTTTCCCCTGACCTTTGCCCTCACCGCAAAGCTACCCTGGATTCTCTCAGCGAGGTTTAGTACTGCATCCGCTATCTCGTCAAAGGAGGCCCTCACAAGGACTTCCAGCGGCACAACCCTTTGGATTGCCTGCGTTTCAAAATCTTTGAGCCTTCGAAGCGCTTCTTCCTTTGATAGGGGAGTTTCAGCGAGCAGGACACCCCTCCAATCGGTTCCATGGACCTTAACCTTTTCAAGCGCCCACTCCAGCTCGAGTATTGCATCGCCTTCCCTTCCCTGCGGGCATGTTACTAGGAGAATCATATCAGCTCACCGATGGACAGGTTTTTATATTCCGAAGGACATTCTAAATCGGTGAGGTGAAATGGAAAGGGATGGCCTTAAGTTTTACCCTTCTCATTCATATGACGTTTATGGTCTCTCTCACAACCCGTTTGAGCAGCTCGCAAGCGAAGGAATAGCCGACGTTGAGAGCATTCACGTCTACCAGGAAGTTGATATGCGCCTCCAGATGATAATCTCGGAGGTAATTGGCAATAAAAGCTCGATAGCCCTCAGCATAGTCGGCCCCCTTGGAATGGGAAAGACCCAGAGGCTCAAGAACATAGCCAAGGCCATCGAGGACAACGGCGGAAAGGCCATTTACGTCAAGGTTGACACCAATGACATCTTGAAGCTCACGCGCGACATCTTCTATGCCCTTAAGCCGCCGAGGAGCAGGACGAACATCTTCCTTGAGAACCTCTCGAGGAAGTTAGGCTTCATAGACAGACTTGAAAAGATGCTGAGCGACCCGAACGAGTACAAGAGCAGGGACATTGCGGAGCTTCTGGTTGAGCAACTCAAAAAGTACCCCTACTCCGCTCTCCTTTTGGATGAGCTCGAGAACATGCAGGGAGCGGGAGAGAGGGAGAAGATACAGTTCTTTGAGATGCTGAGGCACGTGATAAGCACGATGCCGCCAGGGTGTATAGTGGCCTTCGCCTGCATCCCGGAGGCGTACGAGGAGTACACGAAGATATTCCCAGCGTTCTTCATGAGGCTCCACTACGAGTTCAAGCTGAGGCCGATGAGCGTCGAGGAGACATTTGAACTTGTCAAGAAAAGGCTCAACAAGGCGAGAGTGAAGGACACGGACGACCCGATCTATCCGTTCACGGAGGAGGCGATCAAGCTCATCCACGATCTGGCGAGGGGCAACCCTAGGCAGATTTTAAGGCTCCTCCACTACGTCCTGAGCGAAGCGGCGAAGCACAAGTTCGACCCCATAGACGACTACGTGGTGACGACCATCCTCGAAGAGCCGAAGAGCCTTGAGGAGTACCTGATGAGGATTCCAAAGGACTACAAGGACCTCGTTGAGGCGGTGGTTTTTGAGTTCAAAGGAGGCCCTGTGAGTTATATTCAAGTGGCCAAAGCGGTCAAGAAGCCGGGCATGCAGGTTTATGAGAGCCTCAACGAGCTCGTGAGGCTTGGCTTTCTCGTTGGAGACCCGAACGGCAGCTACAAGGTTCCTGACTATGTCAGAAAGTTTTTAGAAGAGGGACAGGCCGAAAAGCTGAGGGGTGAGTGAATGCCGAACTACGATGTCCACGTCCTCAGCGGGATAGTTACCTATCCGGTGGCCGTCCTCGTAGGTTTCCTTCTCAAAGTCTATCTGGGGGTTCCGCTTGAACTCACGTCAACGGCCATGGTACTTGGCTATGCCTTCTACGTCCTTGGGAGCGATCTCCCTGACCTAGACCACCCCGATGCCCTTATACACAGGGGTGCAAAGCCCATAGCCAGCGTTGCAGTCGGAAGCGCTGTTTACTTATGGGCAAGCGGATGGGTAAATCTCAGCCCAGAATGGGCCTCAGTTGTCGCGGCCTGGGTGATCGGAGCCGTTGGGGCTTTGGTTGGATGGTACGCCTTCACCTGGCTGATGCCGCACCATAGGGGGATCGTCCACTCTCTCCTCTTCGCGGCCGTTTACGGTCTGTTGGCCTTCCTGCTCGTTGAATACGGGCTTAGAATGAGCACTGGGGAAGCTATCTATGTGGGACTGTCCGCGTTCCTGGGCTACACCCTGCACTTACTCCTCGACGGTTCCCTGAAACTCGTCTGAATTTTCGTTTTTCAGTTCACACTTTTGTGGAACAAGGCTTTTAAATTGTCCACTTTAGTGGATGGCGGAGGTGAGTAAAAATGTTCAGCCTTGGAGGATTCTCGCGCGGTGGGGAGTACGAGAAGAAGACCTGGGACGTTCTCATCATTGGAGCAGGGCCAGCTGGGTTCACAGCGGCTATTTACGCCGCCCGCTACGGCCTTGAGACACTGATCATAAGCAAAGACCTCGGCGGAAACATGGCCTTGACCGATCTTATAGAGAACTACCCCGGCTTCCCAGAGGGGATCAGCGGTTCAGAGCTGACCAACAGGATGCACGAGCAGGTGAAGAAGCTCGGCGTTGACGTTATCTTTGATGAGGTGGTGAGGATCGATCCAGCGGAGTGCGCCTACTACGAGGGGCCGTGCAAGTTTACGGTGAAGACCGCCAACGGGAAGGAATACAAAGCCAGGACGATTATCATTGCCGTCGGTGCCGCACCGAGGAAGCTGAGGGTTCCCGGTGAGGAAGAGCTTACGGGAAAGGGCGTTTCTTACTGTGCAACCTGCGACGGCCCGCTCTTCAAGGGCAAGAAGGTCATAGTAGTCGGCGGTGGAAACACAGCCCTCCAGGAGGCCCTCTACCTCAAGAGCATCGGCGTTGACGTTACCCTCGTCCACAGGAGGCAGCAGTTTAGAGCCGACAAGATACTCCAGGACAGGTTCAAGGAGAGCGGCATTCCAGCGATACTCGACACGGTAGTTACTGAGATCATCGGAAAGGACAAGGTTGAGGGAGTTAAGCTGAAGAACGTCAAGACGGGAGAAGAGACCGAGATGAAGGTCGACGGCGTGTTCATTTTCATAGGCTACGAGCCGAAGACCGACTTCGTGAAGCACCTCGGCATAACCGACGAGTACGGCTACATCCCGGTCGACATGTACATGCGCACCAAGGTTCCGGGCATCTTCGCCGCTGGAGACATAACAAACGTCTTCAAGCAGATAGCGGTGGCGGTCGGCCAGGGTGCAATAGCAGCTAACTCTGCAAAGGAGTTCATCGAGGAGTGGAAGAATAAGAACAGCGAGTGATCTTACTGTTTCTTTTTCTTACTTCTCAAATGCTTGCTTCGTTTAGCTCGGGATATTTCTCGAAAAATTTTCGGTCAAAAATGTTCATTGATGAACACAGGCTTATATAGGGGAAGGACAACGTTCTTCCGGTGATGCGCATGGTGGTTAGACCGAACGTTAAGGAACTCCCGGGGCCCAAGGCCAAGGAGGTTATTGAGAGGAACTTCAAGTATCTGGCCATGACAACCCAGGACCCAGAGAACCTCCCGATAGTCATCGAGCGCGGTGAGGGTATAAGGGTCTATGACGTTGACGGAAACGTCTTCTACGACTTCGCGAGCGGCGTTGGTGTCATAAACGTCGGCCACTCCCACCCGAGGGTCGTCGAGGCCATAAAGAAGCAGGCCGAGAAGTTCACCCACTACTCACTGACCGACTTCTTCTATGAGAACGCGATAATCCTCGCCGAGAAGCTCATCGAGCTGGCCCCCGGTGACATCGAGAGGAAGGTCGTCTACGGCAACAGCGGTGCCGAGGCCAACGAAGCTGCCATGAAGCTCGTCAAGTACGGAACCGGAAGGAAGCAGTTCTTAGCGTTCTACCACGCCTTCCACGGAAGGACGCAGGCGGTTCTCAGCCTCACCGCGAGCAAGTGGGTCCAGCAGGATGGCTTCTTCCCGACCATGCCGGGCGTTACCCACATCCCCTACCCGAACCCCTACAGGAACACCTGGGGCATTGACGGTTACGAAGAACCCGACGAGCTAACCAACAGGGTTCTCGACTTCATCGAGGAGTACGTCTTCAGGCACGTTCCGCCGCACGAGATTGGAGCTATCTTCTTCGAGCCGATACAGGGTGAGGGCGGCTACGTTGTCCCGCCGAAGGGCTTCTTCAAGGCCCTCAAGAAGTTCGCCGACGAGTACGGAATACTCCTCGCCGATGATGAAGTTCAGATGGGCATAGGAAGAACCGGAAAGTTCTGGGCTATCGAGCACTTCGGCGTTGAACCTGACCTCATCCAGTTCGGAAAGGCCATTGGCGGTGGTCTCCCGCTGGCTGGCGTTATTCACAGGGCGGACATAACCTTTGACAAGCCCGGCAGGCACGCGACGACCTTCGGAGGAAACCCGGTTGCCATTGCCGCTGGAATAGAGGTCGTCGAGATCGTCAAGGAGCTCCTCCCGCACGTCCAGGAGGTCGGAGACTACCTCCACAAGTACCTTGAGGAGTTCAAGGAGAAGTACGAGGTCATCGGCGATGCCAGGGGTCTCGGTCTTGCTCAGGCAGTCGAGATCGTCAAGAGCAAAGAAACTAAGGAGAAGTACCCCGAGCTGAGGGACAGGATCGTCAAGGAGTCAGCCAAGCGCGGTCTCGTCCTCCTCGGATGCGGCGACAACAGCATCCGCTTCATACCGCCGCTCATCGTCACCAAGGAAGAGATCGACGTTGCCATGGAGATATTCGAGGAGGCCCTCAAAGCTGCTCTGAAGTGAAAGCTTTTAACTTCCCCCTATTTTTTATTCTGGTGATGCAAGATGACGGATATAATAAGCGAGCTTGCCCACTACACACCCTACGTTTTCCTCTTAGCCATAGTGGTGTTTCTGGCTTACATCTGGGTTAACAGGGAGAAGTTCAAGAGCGTTAACACAATAGCCATAGCCGGCATTGCTGCCGCGCTCGTTGCCGTGGCAACCTATGTTATCAAGATTCCGACGCCGGCAACCAGTGGCTACATAAACCTCGGAGACACCATGGTCATGTTCACGGCGATGCTCTTTGGTCCTGTTATTGGAGCGTTTGCAGGTGGCGTCGGTTCAGCACTCGGTGACGTCATTAGTGGCTATCCTGGATGGGCTCCTATAACCTTGGTCGTCAAGGGCATTGAGGGACTTGTGGTGGGATATGTGGCGAAGAGAATGCAGGGGAACTCAGGGCTCATCGTTGGTGGAACAATAGGCGGGCTCCTGATGGTCACAGGTTACTTCCTCTTTGAGGCCTACGCCTTCGGAGTTCCGGCCGCGCTTGAAGAAGTACCGGGGAATCTCCTTCAGGCGGTTACGGGAATTATCGTAGGAACACTGCTCACGAACGCAATAAAAAAGAGATATCCAGAAGTGGAGGCACTAATTTAGACGTCGAGGTTTTTAATCTCGTTCCACACTTCCTTTTCTTCGATTATGGGTTCAACGGAAACTCTTCTTGATGCCTTCTTTATCTGGCCCAGATAGTTGGAGTCTGCTATGACTGCATCATAGCCAAGCTCCTCAATTCTGTATATTTTGAGGTTTATCTGCTTCAGTGCATCTTTTGAGTACTCTATGAACTGCGGGCCCGCCAGCATTATGTTGGGATTCATTCCTTCGGATCTTAACTCCTCTATTACTCTCCTTATCACTTCGAGTATCTCACTCATCTGGAGCACCCTCTACTATTTTTACTCCACTTGAGGTTCCAATCCTGTTGGCTCCTGCCTCTATCATCTCAAGAGCCTGCTCATACGTCCTTATCCCGCCAGATGCTTTAACGCCCATCTCGGGCCCAACTACCTTTCTCATCAGCCTGACGTCTTCAACAGTCGCTCCTCCTGTTCCGAAGCCGGTCGAGGTCTTAACGAAGTCGGCGCCGGCCTCCTTCGCCAGCTCGCAGGCCTTAACTTTCTCTTCCTCAGTTAGATAGCAGGTCTCGATGATTACCTTTACCTTGGCCCCTCTCTCGTGGGCGACTTTGACAACTTCCGCTATGTCGTTCTTTACGTACTCGTAGTCCTTATCCTTGAGGGCGCCGATGTTTATCACCATGTCGAGCTCATCTGCGCCATCTTCAAGGGCCCTCTTTGCCTCGAAGACCTTGACCTCCGTTGGGGTTGCTCCCAACGGAAAGCCTATGACGCTCGCAACCTTAACGTTGGCGTTCTTCTCTCTCAGGTAATCTTTGGCGAGTTTGACTCTGTAAGGATTGACACAGACCGCGTAGAAACCGTACTCAATGGCTTCATCGCAGAGCTTTATTATGTCCTCCTTGGTGGCATAGGGCTTCAGGTTCGTGTGGTCAATATATCGTGCAATCTCCCTCTTGTTCATCTTACATCCCTGCTTAAAGTTAGGTTCATTACAGTATTTAGGATTTTTCCCGCTAAAAATGAGTACTCCATCATCAAAAATGCGTAGTTCCGGAAGATTATAACAAATTCCTCCTAAGCACCCTTAGAAATCTGTTTGAGACATCTTCGTCGCCCAAATTAGGCTCGATCTCCCCCTTAACGATCATTTCCAGTACTTCAACTGCGTTGTCCCAGTTCTCTTCCAACGTTTCTCCTTTGGGTATGGGGTTCCTGAGGACGTACCAGCGGGAAGTTTTTTCGTCGTACACGATTATTCTTGGGATGTAATCCAAGTCAAGGAAAGTATTGTCTAGGGTCAGCTCTATTCGAAAACCGGGTATCTCCAGGCAGCCCTCTTCTCGAAGTTGCTTTTTCCAGTTCATCTTGTTTACCCCTGATAATCAGGTGAAATTAGCATTTTAAAAATTCGTCCCCTAGATTTTGACCATCAGAATTATAAGAGGGAACGAAAAATATCACCCGAGGTGATTAGCATGGAGAACCCGTTTGAGATAACCAACGTTATAGCGAGGGAAATCCTCGACAGCAGGGGAAACCCAACGGTTGAGGTCGAGGTCTACACCCCGATAAGCATGGGCAGGGCCGCCGTTCCGAGCGGAGCAAGCACCGGAACCCACGAGGCTCTTGAGCTCCGCGACGGTGGAAGCCGCTACCACGGGAAGGGTGTCAGAAGGGCCGTTGAGAACGTGAACAAGATAATCGCCCCCGAGATCATCGGAATGGACGTCACCTGGCAGAGGGACATTGATACCCTCATGCTCGAGCTCGATGGGACAGAGAACAAGAGCAACCTCGGTGCTAACGCAATACTCGGCGTTTCTCTAGCCGTTGCCAAGGCGGCCGCCAACGCACTTGGACTGCCGCTCTACCAGTACATAGGAGGAACCAACGCTTACGTCATGCCCGTTCCAATGAGCAACGTCATCAACGGAGGTGTGCATGCTGGCAACGAGCTCGACTTCCAGGAGTTCATGATCATGCCCGTTGGAGCGGACTCGTTTAGAGAGGCTATAAGGTGGGTGAGCGAGACCTACCACGTCCTCAAGAAGGTCATCATGGAGAAGTACGGGAGAAATGCTGTGAACGTCGGAGATGAAGGTGGCTTCGCCCCGCCGATGAAGGAAGTTACCGAGCCGCTCGAAGTCCTCATCAGGGCTATTGAGGAAGCAGGCTACAAGCCTGGCGACGAGATAGCCTTCGCCCTCGACGCCGCTTCCAGCGAGTTCTTCGACACCGAGAAGAGCAAGTACGTTGTTGCTGGGAAGGAGTACGACAAGGGTGAGCTCCTCGAGCTCTACCGCGAGCTCGTCACGACGTATCCAGTAGTCTCAATCGAAGACCCGTTCCACGAGGAGGACTGGGAAGGCTTCGTCATGATAACGAAGGAGCTTGGAAGCAAGATACAGATCGTCGGCGACGACCTCTTCGTCACCAACCCGAAGAGGATAAGGAAGGGTATTGAGATGGGAGCAGCGAACGCGCTCCTCCTCAAAGTCAACCAGATCGGAACCCTCAGCGAGGCAATAGATGCCGCCTACACATCCTTCAGAGCAGGCTACGGCGTCGTCGTCTCCCACAGGAGCGGAGAAACGGAGGACGCAACAATAGCAGACCTCGCCGTTGCCCTCAACGCGGGTCAGATAAAGACCGGTGCCCCGGCCAGGAGCGACAGGAACGCCAAGTACAACCAGCTCATAAGGATAGAGGAGGAGCTCGAGGGCATAGCCGTCTATCCAGGAAAGAAGTTCAGGAACCCGTTCCTGTGACTTCTTCTCCTTCTTCCAGCATTTTTCTCAGCTGTTCCCTCTTTGTTTCGAGAATTTGTATTATGCCGTCGAGGATTTTAAGGTACTCCTTAATCGCTTCCCTTTCGAACTCCTGCCTGCTGTAGCCCTTCTCCTGGAGCTTCTTCCTCATTCTTTCATGGTACTCGATGGCCACGTAGAGGGATTTAAGGGCCAGCTCATTGGCCTCCTGGAGCCACCTCCAGCCGTTCTCGGTGAGTCGGTACTTTACGCGCCTCCTCCTTCCCTGGTACTCTTCCTTGGGCTCTATAAGGCCCTCCTCGACCATTTTGTTGAGCATGGTGTAGAGGTTCCCGTGACTCGGCTTCCATATCCCCCAGGCTATCTTCTCTATCTCCTTGAGGATTTCATAGCCGTGCGTCTCTCCTCTAAGCCCGATTATCAGCAGTATCATGTTCTTTATTGGAACCGTAAACATGTCCCTCACTATTTTCTCCTCGGGCAACATACGCTCACCGCCCTCGAAAGGCTTATAAATCAGGGTCCGCCACATATGTTTGGATTAAACATATTTGAATCAGACAGATTTACTATTGACATATAACTGTCAACCTCTTAAAAAGGTTGGGGTGGTGGCAATGGCGTGGAACGACTGGATAGCGAAACATCCCAAGATTGTGCTGGCGGCGTGGATAGTCATCATAGTCCTCATGGCGCCGCTCGCAGGAAAACTGAGTGAGCTTACCGATTACAGTACGGAGCAGATGGTCTCCCACGAAATCGAGTCAATCAAAGTTCAGGATTTAATGGCCCAGGAGTTCACGGGAGCACAGAACGACAACCTCACGTACCTTCTCATCACGAACATCAACGTGAACGATGAAAACGCGAGGAAGGCCTACTATTCTTTCAAAGACCGGGTTGAGGGCAAGTACGCCTCCAACGTTACATCCTACTACGATGCCCTGGATATGCTCTGGGAAATGGACTACGAGCTCACGCTCAACGTAACAAGGATGACCGCCAACATAACGGGGCTTCTCTACACGAGCGTCAAAGGCGCCCACGATGGCTATGGTATGGCCCTCAACCAGGTTCTTCTCCTCAAGAACACAACTGATATGGTAAAAACCAGCCTCGTCGGAACAGCCCAGGGATACGTTGCCCTTAAGAACAACCTTACGTCCCTTTACACCCAGCTCAACGCGACTGCAGGACTGCTTCAGATGGCCGATGGCATCTACGTCCAGCTCTGCGCCCAGAACCCGAACATGACAGCCCAGGAGAGGGCACAGGCACTCCAGAACGAACTGATGGTCAAGGTTCCCGAGAGTCAGCAGGCCATTGTCCCTGCGGTCGTGCAGGCGGTTGTCTCTGCCGACCCCTACTGCACGGGAACTCTTCTCTCCAACAAGGGGCTGCTTGAAAACACGACGGTTGAACTCGTGTACGGCATGATAACGAGTGCCGGAACTCCCCTCCCGTTTGAGATTCCGAAAGAAGTTCTCTTCCAGCTCTACGAGAGCGGAGGAAACGAGACTGTAATCGACACCATGGCACAGAACATGCTCAAGGCCCAAATAGCCGAGCAGATGAGGGGCCTCGCTCCGAACCCAGAGGCCCTTGCAGAGGTCATCGTGAGCGAGGTCGTCAAAGACCCCTATGGAATAATAAGCGGCGAAAAACTCGAAGATGCAACTGTCAGTGTGGTTCTTGCCCTGTCCCCGCAGAAGACTGAGGACACCGAGAAGCTGGTCAGAGCTCTCTACAACGGCGCAGACCCGAAAGAGCTTGCTAGAGAGCTGTTCTTGAAGGGAATGCAGGAACAGATGGCAGGCCAGGAAATTCCTGAAGAGTTCGCGGGGGTTATGAACAACCTCATCGAGCAGGCCATCCAGAACTACCCGATGAGCGAGGAAGAGCTCGAAAAACTTGTGAAGGACGCCGTTAAGTCCATGGTGTCCGATTACGCCAAGAACAACCCCTACGGAGTGGAGTTCAACTTTGACCAGGACCTTCTCGTGGACATCGCCTTCAAGTTCAAGGACAACCCCCAGGCAATATCGAAAGATGATGTCAAGCCCCTCGCAGAACAGCTCTGGCCAATCGTCAAGGAAAAGGCTGGAACCTACCTGAGCATGCTCAAAAGCGACGACAACACTACGCTCCTGATAACCTTCATACCGTTTGGAAGGCCAGGTCCGAGCGGCGATGAATTCAGGTATCTCGCCCAGAACGCGACGGAAGTCAAGAAGGTGGCCCTCGAGGAGTTCGGAAAGTACTTCCCTGAGGTCAAAGGCGCCCTCGGTGGCACCCCCGTCCAGATGCACGAGATGACGAAGTACGGCCAGGAAGACAACCAGAAGACGAGCCAGGCGAGCATCATAGGCGCTCTCATCGTGCTCTTCATCCTGATGGGCGGCGCCCTCCTGGCGACGTTCCTTCCGTTCACGGGTGTTGCAACGTCTGCACTCACGGCCCTCGGAATAGCTTACCTCCTGGCCAAGGGCGGGATACTCAACGTCGGAAGCTGGGCACAGATGCTGACGATCACCACAGCCCTCGGTCTTGGAATTGACTACTCGACTTACTACGTCCACCGCTTCAAGGAGTACATTGCTGAGGGCTACGACCACGAGAAAGCGGTCGCAGAGGCACTTAGGAGGGCTAAGGATGCAGTCCTTGCGAGTGCGTTCACAGACATCATAGCCTTTGCCAGCTTCGTTCTGGCATGGGAGTTCCCGATATTCCAGCAGATTGGCATAATCGCGCCGCTTGCCGTTGTTACTGTCCTAGTAGCGAGCCTTACGTTCATCCCGGCAATAACAGCACTCATAGGCGATAAGAGCTGGTTCTGGTGGCCAAGGCACATCAAGCACATTGAAACCATGGACGTCCACGAGAGGAGTAGAATAGCCGAGTGGGTCGTTAAGCATGCCAAGGTAGTGCTCCTCATTGGCCTGCTCATAGCGGTTCCGGCAACGTACACGTTCTTCACGTTTGAGGGAACCCACGACATAAGCCTATTCCTGCCGGAGGGCAGTGAAACTCTCACCTTCATGGAGCTGAGCCAGGAGAAGCTCGGTGCCTCGATAACTTCGCCGAACTACGTGATCATAGACATTGGACACAAGATTACCGACGACGACCTTAAGCTGATCGACGAGATAACGGCCCACATAGCGGGAATGGAGGGAGTTAAGGCTGTCTATTCACCAACTAGACCCTACGGCGAGCCGGTCAGCAACCTCACGCTTTCAGCAATCAAGGCCCTCGGTGGGGACAGGTTCATCTCAAAGGGCGGTACCATGGTCATGATACAGATCGACCCGGTCTACGCTCCAACTGACGAGAAGGCGAAGGAGCTCGTCAAGGGCCTCAGGAGTTACATGGCCGAGCTTGAGAAGGAGGGCAAGATAAGGGAGGGCCTCGTCGGCGGTGGAGCGGCGCTCTCAATGGACCTCACAGACAGAATCAACGATATCTTCTGGCACAGGATAATCCCAGTGGCGCTGGTGCTGATGTTCCTGTCGCTAATCCCGACGCTCAAGGGACTCCCGGCGGTCGTCTCGACAATGATCACCATCTTCATGGGCGTCATGACGAGCATCTGGGTATCAACGTGGCTCTTCGGCAAGGTCTTCAATCAAGAAGTCATGTGGTTCCTGCCGCTGATGGTCTTCGTCGTGCTCATGGGAGTCGGCATTGACTACAACAGCTTCTATCTGGTTAAGGCCAGGGACGAGTTCGAGCGCAGGAAGCCCGAGGAAGCCCTCATAGTCGCGGCAGGAACGATGGACATGCTCGTCATAGGCCTTGCAGTCGTCCTGGCCAGCACCTACGGAGCCTTGATGCTCAGCTCGACGTGGGGAACGAGGGAGATGGGCTTTGCCCTCTCAGCGGGAATCCTCCTGACAGCTGTTATGGCAGTGTACTTCATTGGGCCAGCCTTCATGAGCCTCTTCGGGGAGAAGGCCTGGTGGCCGCTGTTCAAGAACCAGAAGGATGCAAAGAAGGAATGATTTCCTTCTTTTCCCATTTTTGTCCCAAAAGGGTTATATTCTCTGGACACTGTCCTTTTCTGGAGGGTAAGAATGGAGCGAAAAAAGCTCAAAATCTACATCCCCGGTATCAAGTTCCCTTCAATCTCGGTCACGGGCAACGCCTGCGCCCTGAACTGCGCCCACTGCGGAAAGCACTACCTCGAAGGCATGAGAAAGCCCGAACGTGGTGAACTTTTGAGCTATTGCCTCAAGTTAGCGGAGGAGGGTTACAACGGCTGTCTCCTGAGCGGTGGCATGGATGGACGCCTGAAGGTTCCGCTCGACTTTTATGCGGAGGAGATAAAGGAAATTAAGAAGAGAACGAACCTCAAGCTCAACGCCCACGTGGGTTTTATTGATGAGAGCGACCTAGAGTGGGTTAAATACGTTGATGTCGTTTCCCTTGACTTCGTTGGTGACAACGACGTGATAAGGCGCGTTTACAAGATAGACAAGACTGTTGAGGACTATCTGAGGGTTCTTGACATTCTAACTGAAGCCGGTGTGAGAGTCGCACCGCACATAACGATAGGTTTGGATTTCGGAAAGATTCACTGGGAGTACAAAGCCATAGACATGCTGGTAAAATATCCGATAGACGTGCTCGTTCTCGACGTTCTAATTCCAACAAAAGGCACAGAAATGGAGAACATTCCAAAGCCGAGCGTCGAGGAGAGCCTTGAAGTCGTTAAGTACGCGCGTGAGATGTTCGATGGCGAGCTGAGCATAGGCTGTATGAGACCTCTCGGAAGATGGAGGTTGGAGTTTGACAGAGGGGCAATCTTAACAGGCGTTGACAGACTGACGAATCCGCCCAGAAAAGTTATCGAATGGGCAAAAGGGATAAGGGACGTTGAGATTATCTACGAGTGCTGCGTTATGTAGGGCTCACCAAACCTCGCATCATCACAAATCAGAAAGGAGAACGCCGATCATCGCCCTCTATTTTCAAAGTTCTTCCTTTACGGTAACGAACGAGACCATTGTAACCGTCTGTCCGATTCCCTTTATCTCCCTTAACTTATCAACAACGATTTTACCTACCTCTTCTGCGCTTGGAGCACGGACCTTTATCATCATATCCCATTCTCCAGAGATTATGTGGACTTCATAGACACCATCGAGGGCCGCTATTCTCTCGGCAACCTCCCTCTGGGTGAGGCCTGAATCGGGGTCGTAGCGAGCCAGTATGAAGGCAGTAGTCCCCAGGTCAAGCTTCTTGTAGTTCGGCTTCACCGTGAATTTCTCTATGATGCCCTCGTCCACGAGGCGCTTTATTCTGTAGTGGACTGTGGTCCTCGGGATCCCGAGCTTCTTGCTGAGGCTGGCTATGTTCTCCCTGGCGTTCTCCTTCAGTTCGTTAAGCAGCTTAACGTCTATGGCATCCAATCCTCCCGTCATCGCTATCCCCGTTGTCATTTGTTCAACAAAAATCTGGACTAATTGAAGTCTCTACTTATTTAAGGTTTTCCTTCAGCCAGTTGGCAAATTCCATCAGCGCCCTGCCACGATGTGATATGCGGTTCTTTTCCTCCGTTGTCATTTCGGCAAACGTCCTGTCGAAGCCTTCAGGTATGAAAATCGGGTCGAACCCGAAGCCGCCACTTCCCCGGGGTTCCGTTGCTATTTTGCCGTCAACGCGGCCGGTAAAGATGTGTAGCTCGCCGTCCCAGTAGGCTATCACGCTCTTGAAATGGGCTTTTCTGTTTGTTTCTTCTTCGAGGAGCTTCAGAATCCCCTGGTATCCAATCGTTTTGTAAACATAGGCGGAGTAAACGCCTGGAAATCCTTTTAGAGCTTCAACGAAGAGCCCCGAATCGTCGAGGAAGAAAGGTCCATCTACTCTCTGTGCCAGCCATTTTGCCCCGTACTCGGCCACTTCCTCGAGGGTGTCCGCCTGTATCTCTGGGTAGCTGACCTTTAGCTGGTAAACTTCGACTCCCAGCGGTTCAAAGTACTTTCTCGCCTCTTCCACCTTTCCAGGATTAGACGTCACAAAGGCCAGCCTCATGCAACCACCGAAAAGAGAAGGAGAAACGGCATAAAAGGTTTGATGTCAGTGGATCGTGTAGCCAATCTTCTCGACGAGCTCCCTGCGCTCCTTTCTCTGCTCTTCCGTCTCGATCTTGTTCGCGGCCTTGCCGTCCACGACGCCCAGGACGCTTCTTCCGAGGTCTGTCTCGGCCACTATGACCTGGAACGGGTTCTCGCTAGCTCCATAGACCATTGCAACTGCCGGGTGGTTCTTGACGGTGTTGAGAACGTTTATCGGGAATGCGTTCCTCATAAGGATGACGAAGACGTGGCCGGCCCCTATCTTCACGGCGTTCTTGGCTGCGAGCTCCTCAAGCTCCTTGTCGTTTCCTGTGAAGCGGGTGAGCTGGGGCTTTGCCTCGTTCATTGCGATTCCAAACTTTATCCCCGGAACTGCCGTCAGAAGAGCCCTGGCGAGGTCATCAACGGTGAATATCGAGAAGTTGCCCTGCCCGATTATGACCTCAACCCCCTCGGGCTTTTCTATGTCAACGACCTCTATCCTGACCATCCGGCATCACCAGAAGAGTTTTTAATTGTCGGATAATATAACTTTTCTGGGTCGGTGGTGTTTGAACATGGGGGAAGTAAAGCTTGAAGAGATCGAGTTTTTGGTGGAGCTGCTGAGCAAATACCCCCTAGAAAGCCTTAGGAGCATAGCCCGGGAAGAGGGGTTAGATTATTACAAGCTTAAGCGCATCTATGACAAGTACTATGGTAAATACCTAACTGTGAGCGCAAGGTACAACATAAGAATTATAGGTCTCAAGAGCTTTGTTGCTTTTCTTGCGGTTTCTCCTGAGAGCCTTCTTGAGACTGCAATACAGCTAACCAAGAACCCCTTTATTAAATATGTGAATCCGGCTTTTGGCTTTAAGAACGGTTTGTCCTTATATTTCCAGGTTCCGCATGACCAAGTGGATCTTATAGATGAAATGCTTGGAAAGTACTCAGATGACTTCGAGTACTATGAGGTTAGGGCGTACACTAAGGGTGAACTTCCCGATGAGTGGGGGGACTGGGATCTTGGCTATGAGTATGCCCTCCTAATGGACATCCTCAAGTGGGACGCTCGAACACCTATCACTGAAATTGCAGAAAAACTCGGCAAGTCAAGGCCCACCGTCAGGTACATGATAAACCGCCTGAAGGAGAAGGGCATACTGATTAATTTTGTTCCTCTCCCCGACATGAATGTCTCGGATCGAGGAGTTATCGGAATCGCGAAAGAGCTTGACGAAGAGGTGCTTAAACGATTCAACGACTATGAGATTACCGTTGGCGTGCTCCCGGGAGAGGGGTATATCTTAGAGTGGTTCTTCTCCTCAAAGGAGGATATGGGTTCAAAAATCTTGGAGTTCAGCAGGTACGTTGAGAAAATCCTTGTTGAGTACTTTGATCCGACCTTCAAGGAGCTTAACGACAGAAATTCCAGGATGGCTTTCCAGAGAATGGTGAAAAAAGACGGGAGCGGCTACAGATCAATACTTGAGTTTTAAAGCCTCATTAGGATGAGTGGGCAGTACTCAAGTCCGTCTATTTCACCAGTAGCTTGATACTCAAGTGCTCTACAGTCATGGCAGATGTACTTGAATGGGCAGCTGGAACATGCGGGTATGTTATCCTTGGTCATTCTCCAGAAGGCCCTGAGGCGTTTTCTGCGGGTTACCTTCCTGAGGCTCTCTTTTTTCAGATCGCCAACGATGTAGTTTCTGAGTAATGGACATGGCAGTACGTAGCCATCGGCCGTAACCGCGACTGTTCCAGCGAGACAGTCGTGGTACTTCTCCGTGGTCGGGTTCAGTATGCGTCTGACTTCTATGGTGTTAAAGCTGATTTTTTTAACGGAACCTGGATATAATACGTCCACGTATAGCTCCCCTTGAAAGCTCTCTCTTATAACATCCTCTAGGTAGTCTGGATCCACAACAGCCAGAACTCCGTGAAGCCATGGATAGCCGGACAGTTCCTCTGGTCCGACGTCAGGGTACTTTATCTCGGCTATGAAGCGAATCTCTTCTGCTGGCGTAATCTTTGGAATGTCTTCGAACCTAACAACCGCATAAACTTCAGGGATTTCTATTTCAGATGCAAAGTTAGCCAGCGCCATCAGAGGTTCAATGCTATCGTAGTTGGTTAGCCAGAGCTCCTTACCGCCCATTTTCCTGAACTCGAGTATAGCCCTTTTGAATTCCTCCAGGCTCAAAGGCTCCCTTCTGAGGATGAACCGGTTGTTTCCTATGCACCCAATTGACCTCGGAATTCCGGTAACCTCTGAAAATTTTCCCTTTCCTGCGCCAAGTTGGAGGATGAGCCTCTCTATCTTCCCCCTGTGCTTCTTATTGCTCCATGGAGGTTTGCCAATGATTACGTTCTTGACTTTATTGGTCATGCTAATTGGGGTGGCAATCGACTCAACCCTCTCCACGATTCTCACCGAAAAAAGATTTGCTTCGGAGTATATATACTTTATCTATTCCGATTTTGCAAACTACTAGAAAAAGTAAGCAAAAAATGGAAAATTACTCCCCCACAGCCCTGTCTCCCTCAAGCCAGAAAGCTCCTTCGGGGGTGACCTCCTTCTTCCACACTGGGACCCTTCGTTTTACCTCGTCAATTGCCCACTCACAGGCCCTAAACGCTTCCTTCCTGTGCTTGGCACTCACCACGATCAGTATTGTGTCCTCGCCGACATCAAGCTCTCCGTATCTGTGCCATATTACCATGTCTAGAATCGGGAACTTTTTGAGTGCCTCCTCTCTTATCCTCTCCATCTCTGCTTCGGCCATCTCTGGGTAAGCCTCGTATATGAGCTTCTCGACCTTTCTTCCAAGGTTCTCGTTCCTGACCTGGCCGAGGAACACAACGTAGGCGCCGGACTCTGGAACTCGGAGCTGAGAAATCGCCTCATCAACGCTGAATTTATCTTTGGTGAGTCTGACTTTCATCGGAATCACCCATATGTCATTGTCCGAAACTCAATTAAACCTACCGATGGAGGGGAATTAGAATTCAAGGGGTGAAGAGCATGAATGGAAAAAGAGTCTTGGGGCTTTTAATAGCTATCCTAATCGTTGCGTCAGCCGGTTGCTTGGGGAGAGATACAACGACCGGTACTAAACCTGAAACCGCCGACTCAATACATACCAGTGACATAAATAGCACAAAAACGAACACTGGCATCGACTCCTCGTCTTCTAATAGAAAAACAGGAGACGTTGACCTTGAAAGCATAGTCGGGAAAATAGAAACCTACTCATACCATCAGAATGCCCTTATGAAGCTTGATGTGACCACAACCGAAGGCAACATCACAATGAATACCAACGTTAGCATGCTGATAATCGAGAATGGATACGTTGATACTGTGGGGAGAAAGGCTCTGGTTAACTCCACGATCACAATTCTCCCGGATAATCTGACTGACAATATGCTCCAGATTGTAATAGGGAACAAGACTTACATAAAGACCAGCTTTGGAGTCAATGAGATTAACTTCACGACCCTATGGGATTCCCATCCCATAAAGATAGTTGAGAGAGCGATCAAGGATAGGCCACTCGCTAAATACACCGAGAACGGGACTACTGTTTTCGTGTACTCACTATCGGAGGACGTTATCCTTCCCTTAGCCGAGGCATATCTTAGTCCGGGCGATTCAAACGTGACGATAACGGACGCAGTCCTGGAGATCCGCATTGCCAACAGCACAATCTCCCAGGTAAAGCTGGTGTATTCGCTCTTGGTGAGAATCTCAAGTGAGGGCCCATTTGGGCATGTGGATGTAGTTGAGGCCGGAACCTGGAAGAGCACGGTCAGAATAACCTCAATAAACGAGAAAAGGGAAGTGGAGCCTCCGACTACTTAAGTTCCACCACCTCGAAGATGTTCAAGGCTAAGTCTATCAGAAGGAGCTTGTTCAACAGAGGCTCTCCAATGCCCGTCAGCAGTTTGATGACTTCCATTGCCTGTATCGAACCAACCACCCCCGCTGTGGCACCGATTATCGGGAACTTCTCCTCTTTTTCTCTAACTTTCGGAAAAATCTCCCTGAGGCTCTTTGTGATGCCTGGAACTATCGTAGTCACCTGCCCGTGCATGCCTTCCACTGCGCCGTGGACGAGCGGGATTCTTTTTCTATGAACGTACTCGTCGAGCAGGTAGCGGGTCTGGAAGTTGTCCAGGCAGTCAACCACGATATCAACGTCCTTAAGGACTTCATCGATGTTATCCTCTGTAAGCCTTCCCGTGTACGTCTCTATCTTTATGTCGGAGTTGAAGCGTTCGAGCTTCCATTTAGCTGACTCTGGCTTTGACCTCCTTCCAACATCCTCCTCCCAGTGGAGTATCTGCCTGTTGAGGTTGCTCAGCTCGGGAGTCTGTTCGTCGATGAGGAGAACGGTGCCTATTCCAGCGGCGGCCAGGTAATACGCGACGGGACTGCCGAGGCCGCCAACACCGACGACTGCGACTTTTGCGCCCTTCAGTTTTTCCTGCCCTTCCCTTCCGAATATCATTATCTGCCTGTCGTACCTCTCAAGTTCTCTCTCGGTCAGCATCTCAACCACCACTTACAGGCGGGAATATCGCGATTACGTCCCCGTCCTTCAACACCTCGTCGAACCTTACGTAGCGCCCGTTTCTGGAGACGTTGACATCGGCAAGGTCGTCATCTTCGGCAAAAACTTCGTTCTTAAGGACAGGATAGCGCTCCTTCAGGATTTCAATGAGGTCTCTCACGGTTATCCCGTCGGGAACTTCCAGCTCTTCCTCGCTCTTGCCCACGAGGGAGCGGTAGCGGGCGAAGTATCTGACTTTTATTCTCACCTTTCATCACCGGGATAAAATAGAAGGCGGAGTTAAAAAGGGTTGCCAGGATAAAATTGTGAAGCTCTACCATGGCACGCTCTTCCAACCCATCCTGTAGGCGAAGTAGTTGGCCCCCCAATGAATGAACGGGGACACGACCAGAAGGAAGATTATCTGCCCGCTGGAAAGAGTTTTTACAGGGTAGGCGAATGCCAGAGCGCTTATGAGGAAGCCGAGCTGATCGAGTCCTATAGCAGGATAGCCCCTCGGGAGGTTTGCTCTCCTCTTAATGAAGCTTCCGACGAGATCACCGACAAGAGCGCCGAATGAGAGGAGAAATGCGAGCTTTACGGCAGTCTCAATGCTTCCGTAGAAATCTGGGGTTATGAAGTACTGGATTGCCCCGACCAAAGTCCCTATCAGGACGCCCCCAATGAATCCCCTCCAGGTTTTTCCGTCTCCCAGAAGCCTTCTGCCGTCCTTCCAGACCCTACCACCGTCTATGGGTCTACCTCCCCCAACGAGGACAGGGGATGCGTTGGCGAAGTAAGCGGGAAGTATGTACCAGAACGCCCAGAAGATTGATGAAAGCCAGCCCATTTAATCACCTACTTTATGGCCGGTAGAATCGCTTATAAGGATTAAGGCGGTTGGATTACAAGGTGGAAGTTATGAAGAAAGCCATTGCGGTTGTTATCCTGATAGTTCTGATTCTAGCCCTGTGGGGAGCTTACGTCGCCTACGCTGTGATGACTATAAACCCTCTCCTTACGGCAGAGTGGGGCAACGTGAGCGAGGAGAAGGTTGAGGTAGTGGTCGATGCAGAGCTTGGAAAGGCTCTCCTTGTCCCGGCTTCCGTTGAGAGCCTTTCAATGCAGTTCAACGGCGTTGAAGTCGCTTCCCTTGAGGAATTTGACTACTCACCCACGAAATCAAACGCAAGAATCGTGATAGGCATCGACCCAAATGAACTAGTAAGGGCACTCGAAAGGTACTTTGAGAGCAACCAGCACGGTGAGCTCAGCGTCGAGGCTAGGCTGGGGCTTTTCGGTCTGCTTCACCCCACTCTCACTTTCTCCAGGGAATTCCAGCAGGACATCCTCGGCCAGATGGACTTCAAAGCCGAGAGCAAGCCGATCTTTGGTGGTCTCCTCTACACTCCGTCCGTTGAGGGAACGAAAGTAGTTTGGCTGGGAGCTGAGAACGGCGTCTGGAATCTGAAGACCTATGCAATGCTGAAGAATCCGAACTCATTCCCCATTCCAGTCTCAAACCTTGAGTTCGAGGTGTCTGTAAACGGCATAAAAGTAGGTGTTGGAAACATCAGTCAGGGAGTTACGATACCGGCTGGAGGCGTTGCGACGGTTCCAATTGACACTGAGATATATTCGGAGTACCTTCCGATGGTTCTGGTAGCCCACATAAAGAACGGAGAGGAGAGCTCAGTTGAGGTAAACTTCTACATAACAGTGAGCGCGGGCGGTAAGAGTTCCAGGATAAAGCTTACAAGTGAGAGGATAATAATACAGACGGACATAATGGCCAGCATAAACGATGCCCTTTCGGGGATTTCTCCTAGGGAATGACTTTTAAACCGCTTTTCTCCCCTTATTTTTGGTGAGAGCATGAGGGGAAAATTTGACGTGAGAGCCGTTCATGAGTTCCTTAACAAGCTCTGGGAGGATGTATTCACGCTCAACGAGGAGCTCAAGGAGGAACTCCCAAGGTTCGGCTTTAAGGTGGAAGACGTTGAGGAGGTCTTTGGAGCGTACCTTTTCCTTGACGGCGAGTGGAGGCAGATGCTCTATCCCCACCCTGCCTTTGAAGTGAAGCCCCAGATTGAAGTTGGCGCAACTCCTGAAAGCTATTACTTCGTCGTTGCGGTTCCAAAGGAGAAGATTAGCGAGGACTTTCTTGAGGCATTTCTCGAAGCCTTTCCGAAGAGCTTCATCTACGGAAGTGAGGACTTCCTCAACGACGTCTACAACTGCATGAGGGACAGTCCCCTGTCGGAGGAGATCGTCGAGAGAATACATGAAAGTCCTGAAAAGGTTTTCCAGTTCGAGGCCAACTTTGACGATGTTGAAAAGCTTAAAGAGGGCCTTTTCAAGGTTATAGAACTCGGAAAGCGCTTTGAAATCTTTGACCTTTGAGGTGTGTCTATGGGCTACGAGGAGGCTTTTCCGGCCGAGCTCAGGGATTACTACAGAAAGCTCTTTGGGAGCGAGGCAGAAGAGATCATGGCATCATTGAGAACTCCAGTCGAGAAGTACTACATCAGGGTGAACACCCTAAAGACGAGCAGGAGCGAGCTGATGAGGCGGCTGAGGAGAGAGGGATTGAAGCCCAAGAGGAGTCCTTACCTTGAGGAGGGGATTTACTTCGAGAGGGAGGGGCCGAACTTCGATGATGATTACGATCCAGGCCTCAAGAAGGTTGTCGCGAACAAGTTTGCCAGCGAGAGCGTCTATCAGGGAGCAATGCTCTACGCCCCGGGAGTTCTGAAGGCTGATAAGAGTATAAAGCCCGGTGACGAGGTTGAAATAAGGGATCCGAGAGGACTTCTGGTCGGAATCGGCATCGCGAGGATGAGCGGGAAGGAGATGGTAACCGCCACGAGGGGACTGGCGGTTGAGGTAACACTGCCGAAGTTCAAGCTCCCAAGTTTGAGCGAGCTGGAGAGTTTCAAAGAGGGTCTCTTCTACGCTCAAAGCCTGCCCTCGATGGTAGCTTCAAGAGTCCTGGAGCCGAGTGAAGAGGACCTCATCATTGATATGGCCGCGGCCCCTGGAGGAAAGACCTCACACATAGCCCAGCTCATGCAGAACAGGGGGGAGATAATAGCCATAGACAAGTCCAGAAACAGGCTGAGGAAGATGGAGGAGGAACTTAAGAGGCTCGGCGTGAAGAACGTCAGGCTCATCCACATGGATGCTAGAAAGCTCCCCGAGCTTGGGATTGAAGCCGATAAGATACTCCTCGATGCCCCCTGCACCGCGCTCGGCATAAGGCCCAAGCTCTGGGAGACGCGGACGCCAAAGGACATTGAGGCAACCGCGAGATACCAGAGGGCCTTCATCTGGGCCGCTATAAAGTCCCTTCGGAAGGGGGGGACGCTGGTTTACTCAACATGTACAATCAGCTACGAGGAGAACGAGGCCAACGTCAAATACATGCTCCAAAAAGGCCTGAAGCTTGAAGAGCAGAGCATTTTCATAGCATCCCCCGGAATTGACATGGAGGGCGTCCAGAGGTTTTATCCGAACAGGCACCTGACTCAGGGCTTCTTTATAGCGAAGCTCAGGAAGGTGTGAGGATGGACTGGAAAAAGGTTTCACTTTTTGGTGTCGCGATGGGAATCATCGCCGCTCTCCTCTGGTGGGCTGGGATAGATGAGGTAATTGCCATCCTAAAGGATGCCCAGCCTAAATATCTTGTTCTGGCGTTTCTTATGTATCTGCTTGGCCTCTTAGCTTGGGCAATGAGGTGGAAGGTTCTGATAGATGCCCTCAATATGGACGCTCCGTTTTCAAAGGTCTTAATGGCCTTAATGGCCGGCATCTTCGTGAACAACGCGACTCCTGGGGCGCGAGGCGGAGGGGAGCCAGTGAGGACGTATTTTCTGGCCAAAGAAATTGAGATGCCCTATGGTCCAGTTTTCGCGACTGTGATGATGGACAGAATACTTGACCTCATTCCAGTGGTGGGAATGCTAGCCGTTGCCACCGCGTACGTCTATTCCCTCGGTTCAAGGTCGCTGGCGATAATCCTGATTTTCCTGGATGTTGTGTTTTTTGGTCTTGTTGCCTTCACCCTGGGAATCCTTCTAAGCGAGAGGAAGACCAAGGGGGCGCTCCGCTGGTTCTTCAGGCTTGTAGAGCGCTTCCTGCCGTTGGTGGCCGAAAAGTACCGCGAGAAGTTCGAGAGGGTTGTTGAAGTCGACGTTCCCCGCTTCCAGAACGATTTTAGATTTCTAATAACCCACAAGAGGGCTTTTTTACTTGCCACTGTGTACTCCACACTCTCCTGGCTAACCGTCGTTGTTAGGGGCTATTATGCTTTCCTCGCCATAGGGTATCCCATAAAGTTTGCGGACGTTGTCGTCGTTCAGATGGTCGGGATGGTAGTTGGAATGTTGAGCGTGATTCCTGGAGGGGCGGGCCTCATAGAGACGGTCAATTCAGCAACCTACGTTCTCCTTGGGATTGAGAAAGAGCACGCCGTCACCGCTACGCTCCTTGATAGGCTCATCTCCTACTGGATACCGACTGTGGTGGGGGCACTGGCGACGACCCACCTCGGGGCAAAAATTCGCAGGAAAAAGAAAGGTTTAATTAGGTAAATCCCCAAGGATTAAGGAGAAGTGCCCTCGGTGGTTCGATGAAGTTCGGTGTCGTTGCCAGGAGAGACAAATTGGAGGCACTGAAGCTGGCCTACAGGGTTTACGATTTCCTCAAGGTTAGTGGTTTTGATGTCGTGGTGGATGAGGACACCTACAGGTACCTTGGAGAGTTCAGTGAGGACGACGTTCTCCCCCTGGAGGAGTTTGATGTCGACATCATAGTCGTTATCGGCGGTGACGGTACGATACTCCGTGTGGAGCACAAAACAAAGAAGGAGATACCGATTTTAGGCATTAATATGGGCACCCTCGGTTTTCTGACGGAGGTTGAACCCCACGAGACCTTTTTTGCCCTGAGCAGGGTTATAGAGGGAGACTACCACATAGACGAGAGGATAAAGCTGAGAACGTTCCTTGACGAAGAAAACCGAGTCCCCGATGCTCTCAACGAGGTCGCAGTACTTACTGGGATTCCTGGGAAGATAATTCACCTGAAGTACTACATCGACGGCGGTCTGGCTGACGAGGTTCGTGCCGACGGGCTCATCATCTCCACGCCAACGGGCTCAACAGGATACGCGATGAGCGCGGGCGGCCCCTTCGTTGATCCGAGACTTGACGTTGTCGTGATAGCCCCTCTAGCTCCCATAGCCCTCAGCTCAAGGCCCATGGTAGTACCGTCCTCCAGCAGGATAGACGTCAGGAACGTTGCCATGACTAGGGAGGTAATCCTTTCAGTGGACGGACAGTTTTACACGTACCTCTCGCCAGAAACAGAGATAACGATAGTCAGATCGCCAAGAAAAACTAAGTTCGTGCGCTTCAACAGGGAGATATATCCCAAGTACACTATGAAGATAAAGAGCAGGTTTTAGAGCGGTTCGAACTCCTTCAGAAGGAGTGCTCTCTCCTGGTTGCTCAGCACTTCTTCGTCAACGAAGACTATCAGTCCCGAGCCGTACTGGATCACCACGTAGTCCTTGAGCGCGGACAGGAACTTGAGGACTGATTTGAAGTCGTTGTAGAGCATGAGGTACTCGAGGCAGTCTATTATAACGACCGAGCCTGGATTTTCCTGTACGAAATCGAGGATGATTCCCTGAAGAACGTGGAGGGCGGTTGGTGCGACGCCTTTTCCGCTCTGCGTGACCCATATGGCAGAAACGTTCTCCCTATTGAGCCCCGAATAAAAATCAGGAGACCTCGTTATGACAAGAACTGGGAAGTCTCCCTCCTTGAGGACGTCTATAACGTCGAGCAATCTGTTTTTGGAAAAGACTATGTGGGCCTTAAACGAGGTCCGCAACTTGGGAACTTTCTTCGCGGCAGGCAGGTACCTCATCTCTACAAGCTTTACGTAGTGGATAACAGAGTATATAATGCCGATGATGGAGATGAAATACGTAACATACTGAAGGGTATCGAACGAGCCAGCACAGCAGAAATCGTCAATCAAATCGGTTATTCTACCAAGCTCCCCTATCACGAGGAAGACCAGCGACCATTTAATAAAATTGTTTAACTGAGGATCCCCGTATTTGTTGAGCCTCCTTATAAGGAATACAATAGCATACCCAATAGCGAGGAAGAGAATAACATCGAATACAAAAACGGGCCCAGGTACTATCAGTCCCATACCACTTCCACCTCGTCAGTGCGGAACTTCTGCTTGACCACTGTGTCTTCAATCTTAAACCTAACTCCTCCGCGGTACATTCTCAGGCCTGTGTAGGCTATCATGGCCCCGTTGTCCCTGCAGAGGTCGTAGGGCGGTACGAAGAACTCAATCCCCCTGTCCTCAGCCATGATCTTGAGCATCTCGCGGAGCCTGTTGTTTGCCGCGACTCCTCCGACCAGGACAACCTCTTCTTTGCCAGTGTGGGCAACTGCCCTCTCTGTGACCTCGACGAGGGCTGCGAAGGCCGTTTCCTGGAAGGAGTAAGCGAGGTCTTCAATCCTGTATTTGCCAGTGCGGTACTTCCTGACGGCTTCAGTAAGAACGCCCGAGAAACTCAGGTCCATGCCCTTGACAGCGTAGGGCAGTTCAATGTACTTCTCCCCTTTTAGGGCGAGCTTCTCTATCTTAGGTCCCCCCGGAAAGCCTATGCCGAGCTCCCTCGCGAAGGTATCTATCGCGTTCCCTATTCCAATATCGAGGGTTTCGCCAAAGACGCGGTAGCGACCGCCCTCTAATGCCAAAACCTGCGTGTTCCCACCGCTCACGTAGAGGCCGACTGGATCTTTAACGCCGAACATCTTCGTTATCTCGACGTGGGCTATGCAGTGGTTCACGCCGACTATCGGCTTGTTGTACTTTATCGCTAGCGCCCTCGCTGCTGTTGCAACGACCCTGAGTGCAGGCCCCAGTCCAGGCCCCTGGGAGAAGGCTATCAGGTCAACGTCTTCCATGGTTATCCCAGCCGTCTCGAGGGCCTTCCTGAGGAGCGGCTTTAGTAGCCTCGCGTGGTGCTCGGCAGCCTCCTTTGGGTGGATGCCACCCTTTTCTGTTGTGAGAGTGTCAAATACGTTGGCGAGGACTCTCTTTTCAGTCACTATGCCTATGCCGAGCGTGTGTGCCGTACCCTCTATACCAAGCGCTATCATGCCAAGGCATGCTAAAAGGAGAGGGTATAAAAGGGTTTGGTATTGGAAGCCCAGAACAGGCTATCTCATCGAGAGCCACTTCAGTGCCCTCGCCGCTCTCTCGGGCGTCGGGAAGTTTTTAATGCCGTGCTCATCGAGGAGTTCAACGCCGTCCCTAACCAGCTCACCCGCCATGAAGTTCACTATTACCGGCTTGTCGCACTCTGCCTCTATAACTGCCCTCGCTATCTCCTCGCTTGGTATGAATATCGGCGGCACGCAGATAACGAGGAGTGCATCAACGTTCTCGTCCCTGCAGACGACCTCGATAGTCTTCCTATAACGCTCGTAGTCCGCATCCGCTATCAGGTCTATCGGGTTCTTCACTGAGCACTGAGGCGGGAGGAAGGAGCGGAGCTTTTCGACCGTTTTCTCATCCAGCTTCGCTATCTCAAGGCCGAGCCTCTCGAGCTTGTCGGTTGCCAGAACACCCGGCCCCCCGGAGTTAGTGATAACAGCCACGCGCTTTCCAGATCTCTGGTACATTTCGAAGGCCTTCGCCGCGTCGAACAGTTCCTCCATCTCCTCGACCTCTATCGCTCCCGCCTGCTTGAACGCCGCGCGGTAGATTTCATAACTCCCAGCCAAAGAGCCAGTGTGGGACGCTGCCGCTTTGGCACCGCTTGCACTCTTTCCGGCCTTGAGAACTATAACGGGCTTCCTTGATGAAGCATAGCGGAGCGCGTTAAGGAAGCGTCTCCCGTCCTTCACACCCTCGATGTAGAGGGCTATCGCCTTGGTATTTTCGTCGTCGGCAAAGTACTCTAAAAAATCGCTCTCGTTTAGGTCGGCAGCGTTTCCGTAGGAGACGAAGGCGGAAAAGCCAATGCCTTCGTCGTTTCCCATTGCCAGCGCCGCTCCGCCGAAGGCGCCGCTCTGGCTGATCAATGCCAGTCCACCGGGCTTAACGCGAACCTCGAAGGAGCCGAAGAACTTCCCGTGAACACCGAAGATACCCGCGCAGTTCGGCCCTATCAGCCTTACGCCGTGCTTCCTCGCTTTCTTCACAAGCTCCCTCTCCAGCTCCTCGTTGCCGACCTCAGAAAATCCCGCCGAGATAACCACGGCACCCTTGATGAGCGGCCCTATCTCGTCAATCAACGCAGGGACGATTTTGGCTGGAACCGCTATTATGGCCGTATCAACTTGCTCGTCCAGCTTCTCCCTGATTTCGAAGGTTTTACCGCTCACTTCAACGGTTCCACCCTTTGGGTTCACTGGAATTATCTTCCCCTCAAAGCCCCCTTCGACGATGTTCCTCAGGATTTCGTAGGCTATAGCTCCCTTCCTGAACGAGCCGAAGACGGCGACGCCTGACGGATAGAAAAAGAAGTCTAGGCTCATCATCACCACCACTTACCGTTTTCAGCGGGACAAAAAAGCTTATTGGTCTGCATGAGTAAATTATGTCATGAAGAAAAAGTACCGAAAAGTCGTCGTTGGTGGAACCTTCGACAGGCTTCACCTCGGCCACAAGGCCCTGCTCAGAAAGGCCTTCGAGGTAGGGAAGATAGTCTATATCGGCCTGACTTCCGACGAGATGGTCAGGAACAAGCCCTATGCCGAGAGGATACTCCCCTATGAGCACCGCCTTAAGGATCTTCTCAAGTTCATTGAGGTAAACGGCTACACCAACTACAGGATAATAAAGATACATACTGCAATAGGCTTCGCTGACAGCATGAAAAGTCTCGAGGCCATAGTCGTCAGCGAGGAGACGTACAAAGGAGCTCTCATCGTGAACAGGGCGCGCGAGGAGAAGGGATTAAAGCCGCTCGACATCGTGACGATTCCCATAATAAAGAGCTACCTCGGGGACAAGATAAGCTCTTCTTTAATCCGTGCCGGCTTGATTGACCCCTTTGGAAGGCCGCTCCATTGGAAAGGAAACTCTCCGAAAGACGTTTAAGCCCAAAAGTGATAACACTAACGGTGATACCCATGGCGAAGCTAAAGGAGCCTATTATAGCGATAAACTTCAAGACCTACATCGAGGCAACAGGAAAGAGGGCTCTGGAGATAGCGAAGGCGGCTGAGAGAGTCTGGAAGGATACGGGCATAACGATCGTCGTTGCCCCCCAGCTGGCCGACCTGAGGATGATAGCTGAGAGCGTTGAAATCCCAGTCTTTGCACAGCACATTGACCCGATAAAGCCCGGAAGCCACACCGGCCACGTTCTTCCAGAGGCCGTTAAGGAAGCCGGGGCTGTCGGAACGCTCCTCAACCACTCCGAGAACAGGATGATTTTGGCCGACCTTGAAGCGGCGATAAGAAGAGCTGAAGAAGTCGGGCTGATGACAATGGTCTGCTCCAACAACCCGGCGGTTTCAGCGGCGGTCGCTGCCCTTGGCCCGGACTACGTTGCCGTTGAGCCGCCAGAGCTAATAGGGACCGGAATCCCAGTGAGCAAGGCAAAGCCCGAGGTCGTCACGAACACCGTCGAGCTCGTGAAAAAGGTAAACCCGGACGTTGGAGTCCTAACTGGAGCTGGCATCTCCACGGGAGAAGACGTCAAGAAGGCACTCGAACTCGGAAGCGTCGGAGTCCTCCTCGCGAGCGGCGTCACGAAGGCCAAAGACCCAGAGAAGGCGATAAGGGACCTCGTGTCGCTTATTATCTGATACCTCTTTTTCAAACTTTTGCACTGTTTTGTAGTCTTAAAGTTTATAAGCCAAAACTCGGGTCTCTCTATCGGGCAGCCCCGTGGTGTAGCGGCCAAGCATGCGGGACTTTGGATCCCGCGACCCGGGTTCGAATCCCGGCGGGGCTACCATAGAAACTTTGCTGGGCAAAGTTTCATCAAAGATGGAATGTCCTTTTGAGTGCCCAGCTTTTCAGTGATTCTCACCATAAATTGGAAATCCTCAAGGGGTTTGCTCGCAGTATAACGCCCGAAGGGCGTTAAAAGAAGAGAAAACCCACACTTCTCTGCCCATCTACCAAAGAGAATCTAATCGCATCAAGCCAACATCAAGAAGACATTCAAACTTTTGGTGAAGCTTTTTCTAAAAGCTTCAACGCTGGCGGAAGAAGAGTATGCACTTTTAAGCACGCTCATTTTATGGGGGGTTTACTTTCATTGGCTGATTCAAAAGGATTTTATCACCGTATAGTGCCCGAAGGGCACTAAAAAGAAAGTCAAAATCACAATTAGCGGGAAGATTTTGGAATTAAACCCGCGTGAACTTGCTTCCTGGTGGAAGCATACACTTCCCAACAACAAGTTCAAGGGGGAAGGGAACATTTTTGGTCAAGCTTTTCCTAAAAGCTTGCTGGCGAAGTTTGATCAAGGTTCGTAGCTCTTTTTTGGAATGCCAATTCACCGTGATTTTCCAATTCAAATGGCTTTTTGAAAGTGAGAACCCTTAACCCACCCTGTCAACTCGTGTTTAACTCTAAATCGACGCCCAAAGGGCGTCAAAGAAAAGAAAACACCATTCTAAGAAGCCCTCCTAAACATGTTCTCACTAAAAATAAGCACAGTCGCAGTGTAAAATCCTGAATAAAAAGAGCCACCTCAAAGAAGAGCTACAAACTTTGATGAAACTTTGCCCAGCAAAGTTTCTTGGCAAACATATAAAAGGAGCTGGAGATTATGTCCAACGGTGAAAACAATGAGCTGGAAGGACAGACTTGGTTTGATTCACATCTACACTGGCAACGGAAAGGGAAAGACTACTGCCGCGTTTGGACTCGCTGTGAGGATGCTCGGTTCAGGTGGAAAGGTTGCCATAATCCAGTTCATGAAAGCTCCCAAGGTCTATGGAGAGCAGAAGAAGATAGAGGAATGCGGTGCCCTCATTGAGTCCTTTGGTTTGCCCGGCTTTGTCCACGGAAAGCCGAGCGAGGAGGACATAAAAGCGGCAAAGAAGGCACTGGAAAGAGCAAAAGAGCTGGCTTCAAGCGGTGAGTGGGATCTCGTTATTCTCGATGAGGTATGCGTCGCCCTCGGCTTTGGAATGCTCGGTGTTGAGGAAGTTAAGGAAGTGATAAAGAACAAAGCTGAAAACACCGAACTCGTTCTCACTGGGAGATACTGCCCGGAGGAGCTTTTCGAGCTGGCCGACTACGTGACCGAGATGAGGGAAGTTAAGCACCCGTACCAGAGGGGGATCCTAGCGAGGCGCGGTGTTGAATATTGATTTCGACAATTGACCGAAAAGCTTTTTAGTTAGTAAAGCTTAAGATAAGCCGAGGGAGTTTTAGTTACAATTTTTTATTAAAGAAGCGAAGGGGGTGAGGAGAGATGAGCGAGCTTATCCAGCAGATTGTGCAGGTTCTCAAGGAGCAGGTCGTTCAGGACACCGTCGTCCCGAGGAACATTAGGAGGGCCGCCGAGCAGGCCATTGAGGTTCTCCTCGATGAGAGCCGCGATCCGGCCGTTAGGGCGGCGGACGCCATAGCCATCCTTGAAGAAATCAGCGAAGACCCGAACATGCCGATGCACACGAGGACCATAATCTGGGAAGTTCTCGGTGCCCTTGAGCAGGTCAAGTGAGCCTTTGATTTTTTCCGCTCATTTCCTGCTCAGATACCATAGTTTTGCGCTTTCTTCCACGAGTTCAGCCCTGTAGAACGCCTCTCTAAGGCTTCTTCCAACGGTCACAATTCCGTGCCTCTCCATGAGAACCGCGTCCGCTTCCCTGATTTTTTCAGCCACGACTTCTGCCAGTTCTTCGGTTCCGGCCGGTCTGAAAGGTGCTATCGGAATCTTACCGAGGTATATCTCGGCCTCTGGAGTGAGTATTGGGAGCTCTCCAGTGAGCAGTGCGGAGGCAACTATCGAGTACGGCGGGTGCAGGTGGGCGATGGCCTTAACGTCGGGTCTTTCCCGGTAGACTGCAAGGTGCAGGCGGTATTCTGAAGAGGGTTTAACGCCGCTTATCTGTCTTCCGTCGAGGGCAACTACGGCAACCTGCTCCGGAGTCATCTCGTCCATCACGGAGCCGGTGGCCTTGATGAAGACCAGATCCCCAACTCTTATGCTCAAGTTTCCACCGAATGCCGCAGTCAGGCCCCTCTCGTGGGCTTTTCTGGAGTACTTCACAAGCTGGGCTTTTGCAGTTCTCATTCTTCCACCACCTTCACTCCGTAGCCGCAGTCCAGGCAGATGGCCTTCTTCCCTCTCCATGATAGTTCGCCACCGCAGATCGGACAAACGTCGAGCTTTCCACTCTCTTTCCACCTCTGGAGGGTGTCCTTGTCGATTACGAGGTAAATCCCATCTTCCTCTTCTCTGAGGTCTCCGAAGACGGGGGCACTCTCAAGCTCCCCACTCTCGAGGCTGATTATTGCAGGCTCGACTCCAATGTTCCCCTCGTACTCTATGTCGTTCGCGGGGAGAACTTCGAGAATGAGGGCGTTGAGCTTTCTGTCGTGGTAGGCAATGACCTCAAGAGCGTCGCTGACCTCTCCGGTCGCGGGTATTACATCAATCACAAGGCTCTCACGGGGGAATACCAAAACAACAACGTCCTGGTTTCTCAGGAGTGCGAGTCCCTTCCCGGAGTAGAGCTCCTCAAGTCCAAGCTCTTTCAAGATTGTCTTCACTTCGTCGCCGCTCGGGAGGGACTTCTTCTCCAGCATTATCTTTTCAAACCTGTAAGCGAGAGGAATGGCAACCGTTACTGGGTCGTAGGCCCTCATGTTCTCACCGAGCTGAAAATGAGAGAAAAATTTATAAACCTACTCCAGCGATTATGGAACGGGTTGCCCAGTAGGGTCCCGCGGTAGCCTAGCCTGGGAGTGGCGGCGGACTGTAGATCCGCAGGTCCCCGGTTCAAATCCGGGCCGCGGGACCACCAGAATTCTTCTATGGTTCTCAACGTTGCCAATTCCGTTTTTAAGAAGTCTCCCAAGCTGTTTGGTTCTGTGTGCTTTTAGCAGGATGATTAACCTGCACTGCGGAGTATAAAACACTTAATCATAAGCGGAATTGGTGAAATTAATGCTGTAGAACGAGAAAAGAGAAAAGAAAGGTTCTCACTTCATCTTCTCGAGGATGATCGCCGGGCAGACCTTCGTAACGCCGTCAATTCTTCCTATCTTCTCTGAGATTATCTCAGAAAGGTGCTCTCCGTCCCTGGCCCATACCTCGGCCATTATCATGTGGTCGCCGCTGGTCAGGTAGACATGCTTGACGAAGTCGAACTCCTTGAGCTTGTTGGCCACCTCGAATATCTTCTCCGGCTTCGTGTCTACTCCAGTAATGCTGACCAGGTTGTAGCCAAGCTTCGCTGGGTCAACGACGATCGTGTACTGCTTTATTACCCCGGCTTCTTCTAGGGCCTTGACCCTCTTTCTCACGGCCGTTTCGCTTATCCCAAGTACCTTGGCTATCTCGGTGAATGGTGTTCGGGCATCCTTGGTGAGCATCTCAAGTATAATCTTGTCCCTCTCGTCTAACATAATCTCACCACCTAAGTTTCAAATACGCACTAATCCTTTATTAAGGTATCGGATTTTTTGGTTTATTATTCAAACTTTTCTGAGTTTGAGGACTGCCTCAACGTGGGGCGTGTGCGGAAACATGTCGAGGCCAACGGCCTCTTCAATCTTGTAGCTTTCCGAGAGCTCTTTGAGGTTTTGGGAGAGAGTCTTTGGATTGCAGGACACGTAAACGAGGGTCTCAGGCCTGTCTTTTAAGATTTTCCTGACGAGCTTGGGGTGGAGGCCAGCCCTGGGAGGATCAACTACCACTGTGTCATATTCGGAGAGGCTGTTAACGTCTTTGTCCTCACCAACGCGGAATTCTGCATCAACTCCGTTAATCTGGGCGTTTTTCTTTGCCATCTCAACCGCGAACGGGTTTATCTCGATGCCCTCAACTTTGAAACCCCTCTTCGCAAGATAGATTCCGAACGTCCCAACGCCGGAGTAGAGGTCGAGAACCTTCTCACCTTCCACCAGCTCGGCCACTTTTCGGACGAGGTTAACGGCCTGGTAGCTGTTCGTCTGGAAGAAGCTGTTTGGGTGGATTAGATAAGTGACGTCGTCGATCTTCTCCCTTATGAAGGGCTCACCCCAGTACCTCTCTACATCTCCGTAAGAGACGTCGCTCTCCGTTCTGTTCACGCTCCAGTAGAGGGAAGTTGCGTACGGGAAGTATTCTGGAAAGCTCTCTGGGAGTTTGCCCTCCGAAGTTACGAGGTTCACCATGAGTTCGCCCGTGAACTTGCCCTCTCTCATGACGATGTATCTCAGAAAGCCCTCGTTCTTCCTTATCTCGTACAAAGTCGGCTTTTCGTCTTCTATGAATTCCCGTAGGGACTTCAGAACCTTTCGGCTCGTCTTTCCAAAAACGGGGCATTCCTCAATGTCAACGGCATCCCACCATGTTCCGTATCTCCTGAACCCTATTCCCCCTGTGCTTATAACGACGTCTATCCTGTTTCTGTGGCCATAGATTAAGGGAGAGGGCATAACATCAACGTCCGTCCCGATATACCTGGAGAGCTTCTCACTCTTGAACTCTATTTGCTTCTCGTAGGGGAGATGCTGAAGAAGACAGCCGCCACATACGCCAAAGTACGGGCATTTTGGTTCAGTCCTGATCGGGGACTCTTCTATAACCTTAAAATCCGTCGCTATCAGCTTTTTCTTTTTCCTCCTCCAGCGCGCAACTTCCACTACATCGCCCGGAGCAGTGTACGGGACGAGGATCTCCCTTCTACTAGCCCTGATTGTCCCAAGCCCCTCGTCGCTGAGCCTTTCTATTGTTCCCCTTATCACGCTCATGGCCACAATTTTGAGCACCGTTTTATAAATCTGCCGAGCTGACGATTCGACAAAAGTGTTCACAGAAGGTTTATTTAGGTCTCCAACGTAGTATTATTGGTGCCGGGTTCATGTTCGGCCGCCGCAAGGATATGGTCTATAAGGTTTTGAGCACTAAGAAGAGGGCAGTTGCCCTCCAAAAGCTGAGCGCAGAGCTTGAAACCCCTGCCCCAGCGCTGCTTAAGACCGTCAAGGAGCTTGAGTCTGAGGGCCTCGTTGAGGTCTTCTACGGCGTTGATAAAGCCTCCATTATGGTTCGGGCCAAAACACTTGAGGACTACTTCGGCTCTGAAGTGTAACTGGTCACAATAAGCAAACGAGAAGAGGAGAGCTGATTAACATGGTTGCCGTTGTGGTCACTGGAAGGGGTGGGGCAGGAAAAACAACGATGAGCGCGAACCTCTCAACTTATTTTTCTTTGAACGGCTATAAAACGCTCGTCATTGACGGCGACCTATACCTCCCAAAGCTGGCCTTTCATTTTGGTATCTACAACCCCGTCACAAACCTCCATACTCTTCTATCTACTCCTGATGCTAGACTCAAGGACGCTATCTACCACGACGTCAAGACAGGTGTTGATGTTCTTCCTGGCAGTTCAAAGCTGTTTGATATCCTCACAATGGACGAAAAGCGGCTCAGAGATATTGTGCGTGAAGCGGCAGAGAATTACGATGTGACGTTCATAGACTCCCCCGTTGGAATTCCCTTTGATACCATCTCTACCTTCAGGCTCGCCCAGTACCAGCTCATCATTGTGGAGCTTGGCAGGTCTCCAGTTTACTCTTTTAAGAAGATGGTGGAGAACGAGGTGGACAAGCTTAAGGCACTTGGAGAAGCCTACGGTCTCAAAGTTGGAGTCATACTGAACAAGGTCCGCGAGGAAAAGCCAATAGTTGATGACATCGTTGAGTACCTTGAGGAGAGCGTTGGCGTTCCCGTTGTGGGTATAGTGTCCTTTGACCCAGCTGTTCCAGCGAGTCAAAACAGGGGTATTCCTGTTGTTGTGAACGTCCCGCACTCCCATGCAGCCCGGGACATCAGGATGGCCGGCGATGTCCTTAGGGAGTGGATCTTTGGTGTAGAAATGAAAAGAAGTTTGCTCGATAGCTTTCTTGATACACTCCGTTCACTCTTTCTGAGGCTCTTTCCTTCTGGCAAAAAGCTCTGAGACCCTGACCAGTGGTATAAACTTATATTTTGCACCTATGGCCTCCTCGGCTCCTTCTTCTCTGTCAACGACAACCATTACGGCCGCTATTTCTGCACCTTCCCTTTCGAGAACTTCCGCAGCCTTCAAGACGCTTCCACCCGTCGTAGTGACGTCCTCGACAAGGAGAACTTTATCACCTGCTTTAACCTCACCCTCAAGTTGGCTTCCGGTTCCGTGTCCCTTTGGCTTTTTCCTGACGATGATGAGTGGCTTTTCAGTCTCCAGAGCAAGGGCAGTGGCTATCGGGACGGCTCCGAGTTCCGGCCCAGCAACCCTGTCAAAGGTTATCCCTCTTTTCTGTGCTTCCTCTGCCATGAGCTTTGCTATGAGCTTAAGCGCCAGGGGATTGGTGCTGAGCTTCTTGACGTTTATGTAGTAGTCGCTCTCCTTCCCCGACGTCAGTATAAAGTGGCCGAAGAGTATCGCTTCCTCGTCAAAAAACATCCTGATGAGTTCATCTTTTGAGTCACTCATGGTAATCCCCATGATTCACCTTTGGGTTTAAGTATAAAAAACTGCCGGGAAAAGCTTTTAATGTAATCATGGAAAGTGTTAACGGTGATATTATGGTCAGTGTAATCATGCTGATACTTTACTTGATATCCGCCCTGTTGGTGGGAATAAAGCTGTACGGAAAGGTTGATAACTGGCTCTCTACCCTGGACAGGATAACTCCTATAGTGGAAACAGGGAAAGCCCTGAAGTATGGATTTCTGGCTTTTATGTTGGCTGTCGTTCTTGAACTCCTTGCGTTGTATTTCATTTTTTCTGATGCGGGCCTTCTGTTCCTGCCGCTCGTAGCCGGTTTTGTAGAGGAAGGAGTGAAGCTCTTTCCATATCTCCGTGGTGGAGATGAGCTCTACCGCTGGAGGCTGACAGTCAAAGTTGCTTTGATATTCGCGGTTATAGAGGCCGTTCTTTATGGAGTGACTCTTTTCTTCTCCGGCAACATCCTGGGTGCTCTCCTCAGAGTTGTCGTGGTCATGTATCACGTCTCCTTCACGGCGATCGCCCTCGAAATGGCTCTAAGGGGCTCTCTCCTTTCGGGCTACCTGAAGGCGGCATTGCTTCACACCCTCTACGACGCTCCTGTTTTTGTAACATTGGCAGCTTCGGACCTTTCTCCGCTGGCTTCCATTCTGGGAATCGTCGCGATCGTGTACACCTACTATCGTGTGGACGAAGCCTTTGAATTGGCTCACAGAAAAGCTAGGGAAGCTCTGGAGGAAAGAAAAAGGAAAGCTCGGGAGTTCTGGGAGGGAAAAGGAATCTCACTCGCCGAGGATGAGGGAGGGGAGTTCACTTCTTCGCCTTGAACCTCTCCTGGAGCTCGTAGAGCTCCGCCACCCTTTCAATTGTGTCGGCCTCTTCTGGGCTTTTGTCTTCCCTAAGGGCGACGTAGCGTGGGAATCTCAGGGCGAAGCCGCTCTTGTACTTCGGGCTCTTCTGTATCTCCTGGTAGGTGACCTCAATGACGAACTTCGGCTCTATCTCGACGAACTTGCCTTCCTGGCGTACTATGTATGGCTTGAGCATCTTCGTGAACTCGACCAAGTCCTCGTCTGTGAAGCCGCTCCCGACTTTACCCACAGGCAGGAACTCGCCGCTGTGCGGGTCGTAGGCAGCAACGAGGAACGAACCAAGCAGATGGGCCCTCCTTCCCTCTCCCCACTCTGCACCGATGATGACGAGATCGAGGTTCTCCATCGTGGGCTTAATCTTGAGCCACTTCTTGCCTCTGTTCCCTGGTTCGTAGATGGAATCAAGCCTCTTTGCCATAAGCCCCTCATGGCCGAGCTCAAGTGCTCTCCTGTAGAAGGCCTCCGCTTCCTCAACTTTCTTTGTTATAAGCTGTTCGGCGAGCTTTATCTTCTCGCTCTCCTTCACTATTTCTTCAAGCTTATTCCTCCTGTCGATGAACTTAGTCTCTATCAGGCTCTCGCCGTCAACGAACATGACGTCGAAGAGATTCAGTTCGAGCGGTATCTTCTCTATCATCTCGTCGATGTTGTACTTCCTCCTGAAGCGCCTAAGCACGTATTGGAAGGGCCTTGGCCGTCCATTTTCTCCAACTGCGACAAGTTCTCCCTCGACTATGGCTTTCTCTGGCTTCAGGGCCGCTTTTATGGCCTCAATGACTTCTGGGATTGATCTCGTGACGTTCTCAAGCCTTCTGGAATACACGATGACTTTGTCCCCGTCCTTGTGCACCTGTACTCTCGCGCCATCGTACTTTATCTCGAAGGCCGCTTCCCCACCCATCTCGATGAGGGCATCTTTAACGCTCGCCGCGTTCTGGGCGAGCATCGGTCTTATCGGCTTGCCTATCTGTATCCTGACCTTTGAGAGCCCCTCGTTGCCCTCGAGCTTGGCTATCTTGGCAACGTATCCGAAGTCGCTCGTCAGCATGTAGGCCCTCTCAACGAGCTCTGGTTTCACCCTGAATGCCTCGGCTATTGCATCCCTGAGAATTCCCTCAGCGACCCCAGTGCGCATCGTCCCCAAAACCGTCCTCGCCAGGTATTTGCCTTCCTCCGGTTCAGCGTCCATGAAGAGGTTGGCGAGGTACTTCATCTTCCTGTCCTGGCTTCCTTCGCCTTGGGCTTCGGCTATTTTCACAAAGGTGTCGTAAACACGCTTTATCGTGAGCGGCTGTGAGAAGAAGCTCTTCTGCTTCTTTTTCTTTATGGCCAAAGCAACGCTTTCTCCCAGATCGCCAGTGTCCCTAACGGAGTCTTCTATCTCCTTATCTGGAACACCAGTTGCCATAGAGACAGCTTTTATTAGGAGCTTCTCTCCCACGCCTAGCTCCCTCTCGTCCCAATCGGGAAAGACCTTTCCGAGGATTAGGTATGGAACTATCTCAAGGAGCTCGTCTGGAGTCTTTTTTAAAAAATCGGCAACGAACTTTGTCTTCAGGGTCTTGAGCGTGGTCTTTTCGAGCCGTCTATAGAGATCGGCCAGTTCAGAGTAGCGCATATCTCTCATTCTCACCACCAGATAAAATACGGCAAGGGAAATAAAAGGGTAGCGGGCTACCCGACCCAGCGCCCGACCTTCGGCCTCTCGGTGTATATTTCAGCTATGTCGTAGGGAAGGCTCATATCACTCAGCAACTGCTTTGCCTTTTCAGCTTCTTCGTCTCTTACGAGTGCAAAAAGCCCCTTCCCGAGCATTATCATTGAGCTCGGGTTCTTCAGGACTTTATCAAGCTCTCTCGCTATCTCGGAGAGTTCTCCCGAGAGAAGGCCTGTCTTTTCTGCAAAGTTTCTGGCCAGAACCATCATTCTCTCTGGCTTCGGCTCCTTTAGGAGTTCTTCAAGCGCCTTTCTGCCCTCGACTTCGATGGCCTTTACAACGTCCCCGTCGAGCACTTCCCTTGTGGACAGCCTGCCTAGGGGCACAACGAGGACTTTGTAGTCCTCGAAGAACAGGTTGTCAGTAACCCCGATTCCCGGGCCTCCTGGTTTAATTCTCACCTCAATTCCACCAGCGAGCTGTCCGATCACATCTCCAAGGCCACCCTTATGCTTTACCTCTGCCTCATGGGCTAGCTGAGCAGCCTTAAGCCACGTCCCACCAAAGGCGTAGCTTAAAGCTAGAGCCGTTCCAAGGGCACCACCGGCGCTGTTTCCGAAGCCGTAGCCGTTGGGGAAGTCGAAGTACTGCCATACCTCAACCTCTCCAAGGAAGTCCTTGGGTACGAGCTTTTCCGCAACGTAGTATGTGATCTCCGCTTCTTCCCTTTTCACGGGTTCTCCGTTGAAAGCGGCGTGGATGTGCCTCTCCAGCGTCCCAGTCTCGATGCTGGCGAAGACGTTGGTGCCCTTCGAGAGGTTCACACCAGCACCGAGCGAACCTGCCTCCAGCGGCTCTTTGTGGAACACCGGCACGAAGAACGCCGTTATGTGGGCTGGAATAAACGCCCTGATGAGCATGCTTTTTCACCCCAGAATTGTTCAGAAGAGGCTCTTAAAAGCCTTTCAGGATATAAAAGGAAAGAAGAGGTTGAAGTTCACTCCTCAACGACGTAGATGGGCACCTTTCCGTGCGGGATGCCGTACTTCTTGCCGTACCACTCGCTGAGAACGTGCCAAGCAGCCACGAGGAGCACTATTCCAAGCGGTAGGAGTATTATCCAGCTCCTGACTCCAAGGCCGAAGAGCAGGTAGAGCGCTGCACCTATGCTCGCCACAGTAACAGCGTAGGGTATTTGGGTTGTAACGTGGTCGATGTGGTCCGAGCCGGAGAACATCGAGCTCATAATCGTTGTGTCGCTTATCGGTGAGCAGTGGTCTCCAAAGATTGCCCCGGTAAAGGTCGCCCCGATGGTGGCAAAGACTATTTCGTTCACGTGGCCGCCAGTAAAGGCGAGAGCCAGCTGGACGCCCAGCGGAACCATCACTGAGAATGTCCCCCAGCTCGTTCCCGTTGTGAACGCCACGAACATTGCCGCCAGGAACATTATCAGCGGCATCCACGGGCCGAGGTCCTGGCCAGAGCTGGTGGCGAGGTTTATCACATAGCTTCCGGTTCCGACGGAGTCAGCCGCGGTTCCGAGAGTCCATGCAAGTACGAGTATCGTGTTTGCGAAGAGCATCTGCTTCATACCGCGGATGACGGTGTCTTCCCACTGCTCTATGGTCATCTTCTTCCGGCCGACGAGCATTATGCTCGCAACGAGAACCATGGTGAAGGATCCCCATAGCAAGGCTGTTGCGGCGTCTGCCTCCCTGAATGCATCAACGAAGCCGTAGTTCGTGAAGTGGACCCCAAAGGGATTGTCGAGCTCAGTCCACCAGTCGAGCCCTTGGTCATATGCGTAGAGGTTGGCCGCTCCTGTGTACCACAGGCCGAGGAGTGAGACTACCACGAGGGTTAGGATGGGTATCACGAAGTCCCAGGGACTTCCATTTGGCTGTGGGGCTCCAAGGTCGGTTTCAGTGGTCATAAGTGGCTTGGCTCCGTCGCGGAGAACCTTCCCAGTAGTCCTTGCGCGGTACTCGGCATGGAGCATCGGACCATAGTGCCTGTGGGTGTAGGCAACGATGAAGACCAGTATTATGGCCAAGATTGAGTAGAACCTGAACGGAAGGCTTGAGAGCCATGCATCGTAGGAGTTGTAAGTAATTCCGACACCGTCAAATCCCTTGCCTATCATGGCCAGCTCGTATCCAATCCACGTTGATATCAGCGCAAGGCCCGCAACCGGTGCCGCGGTTGAATCATCTATGTAGGCCAGCATCTCCCTAGAAACCCTCGTTCTGTCGGTTATCGGCCTCATGGTGTTGCCGACGATTATGGTGTTTGTGTAGTCATCGAAGAACACCAGAACGCCCATGAGCCACCCGAGGACTGAAGCGCCCCGGCTTGTTTTGATCCTGCTTCCGAGAACTTTTGCGAGTGCGTGCACTCCGCCAGATTTGTATATCAAACCGACACCCGCACCGATGAGGAAGTCAAACACCAGTATCCTTGCGTTCCAGTCGTCTGTAACACTGCCGACAACCCACTCGAGGGTCTGAGTTGTCCCCGTTAGGGGATTCCAGCCAGAAACCATAAGGCCTCCAATCCAGGCACCGGCAAACAGCGCCAAGACAACTCTTTTTGTCCATATGGCAAGGCCTATCGCAACGAGGGGTGGTAGCAGAGACAGCACACCAAAGTCCGACACATTTTCACCTCCAAATATTTTCAACCAAAGGAAATTCGACTTTTTATAAATTTTTCGATGTTTTTTGCCGTGTTGGTCGGATTTTTCGAAGTTCTCTGCCATATACTTGGCGATTCTTTGTCTTTAAGGCACTTAGCGAGATATTCAAGTATATATTAAGTCATCAAAGATATAAAAAGTCTTCCCAAGTATCTTTTTGAGTTTTACATAAAACATCTCTTGACTTTCAATACGAGCTCAAAAGGTTTGGGTATAAGAAAAAGATAATATTGATCTTTGTTTTGCTGGAACTTTTAAATCTGTGAAAAATTCAGATGTTTTCGAGGAGTGATTTCAGCTTCTTAAAGTCCTTCCTCAGCTCCGCCCTTAGCGGCGGCTTGTAGAGGGCCGCCGCTGGATGGTACATCGGCATTATTATGATCTTCCCGAAGAGGGTATGCGCCTCGAAGGTCTTTCCGTGGATTCTGCTTATCGGTTCCGGCTCAAAGCCGAACTTCCTGAGGAGGTAGTTCATTGAGTACCTTCCTAGGGGGATTATGACCTTCGGCCTGATTATGTCTATCTGTCTGTCGAGGTAGGGAGAACAGGCCTTTATTTCCTCCTCGGTAGGATCGCGGTTTTCTGGTGGGCGGCACTTGACGATGTTGGTGATGTACACCTCGTCCCTGCTCAGGCCAATCTCAGCAAGAAGCTCGTCGAGGAGCTTTCCCGCTCGACCGACGAAGGGCAGACCCTTCTGGTCTTCCCAGTAGCCTGGTGCCTCACCGACGAACATAACTTTTGCATCGTAGCTCCCAGCTCCTGGAACTGCGTTCGTCCTGAGCGTTCCAAGTGGGCACTTCTGGCAGTTCCTGATCTTCTCCTCAAGCTTTTTCATGAGCTCTTCCTTTCCCATCTTCATCACGCGAGCGTTTTCTGGTTCAGATAAGCCTTCAGAAACTCGGCCCAAGCGGTGTAGTAGCCCTTCTCGTACTCGTCCCTGAACTCCTGCGCTGCCATCTCGGAGTACACGCTTAAAAGCTCCTCCGCCCTCTCCCTGTCGTTGGTCGTTAACAGCTGAACGATAAGAGAATCAGTATCGTTGTCCTTTACAGCGTTCATTATGCCCTCGACGGCCCTTGCGTACCCCCTGCCCCACTCATCGCTTCCGGCTATCTTTATGAGCTTCTCCATGTGTCCCTTTGCTTTGTTTAAGTCCCTCCTCATTATTGCCCTAACGAACATCTCCATCCTCATGTCACGCGCTGGCATTCTACCACCGCCCCTACTTCCCGGCTTCCCTTTTAACGTTAACCTGGGGACTTCTCAATTTTGTCCCATACCTATGAAGGAAAATCTTCATATTTACGCAAAAGTTTTTATACCTGTGAATTGAACCTCAAGCCAGAGGCAGAATTAGGGGTGAAGCCTTATGGCTGAAAGCATTGGCGAAGTTCCCAGCGGTGAAAAAGAGTTTGCTGAATCTACCAAGCGGATCAGGGATATTGTTGAGTTCCCTGAAATAAGCGAGGAGGAGTTTTATGAGCTTCTCAATAATGCCAGCAGAGCCTATGGCGCTGAACTCCCGCACAGGACGTACTCGCTCTGTCCCGAGACGAGGAGGGTTGTTCCTGCAGTCGTCTGGGAGAAGGACGGTAAGGTTTGGATAACCAAGAAGTGTCCCGAGGGTATGATAACCGACCTCTATTACGAGGACGTTGAGATGTATTACAGGTTTAAACGGTGGAAGTGGGACGAGAAAGAGCTCTTCAGCGCCAACGTTCAGAACACCGGTGTCAACTGTCCCCTTGATTGCGGCCTCTGCCCGAGGCACCGCTCCCATACGAACCTTCTCAACATCGTTCTCACCAACCGCTGCAACCTGAGCTGCTGGTACTGCTTCTTCTACGCCCGCGAGGGACAGCCAATCTATGAGCCGACCCTTGAGCAGATTAGAATGATGCTTCGCAATGCAAAGAAGGAGCATCCTATAGGCGCCAACGCCGTCCAGTTCACTGGAGGAGAGCCGACTTTGAGGGATGACCTCATTGAGATAATCAGGATAGCCAAGGAAGAGGGCTACGATCACGTCCAGCTCAACACCGACGGAATAAAGCTTGCCTTTGACCCAGAGCTGGTTAAGAAGATAAGGGAAGCCGGAACCAACACCCTCTACCTCAGCTACGACGGAATGACCCCTCAGACCAACTGGAAGAACCACTGGGAGATCCCGCTCATCTTCGAGAACGTGAGGAAGGCGGGTGGTCCAGGTATAGTCCTCGTGCCCACCACGATCAGAAACGTTAACGACCACGAGCTCGGTGCGATAATTAACTTCGGCCTCAACCACCTCGATATTGTCAGGGGAGTCAACTTCCAGCCGATCTCCCAGGTCGGGAGGGTTCCGAAGAAGGAGCGCCAGAGGTTCAGGATAACCATACCGGGCGCCATCAAGAGGATCGAGGAGCAGACCAATGGGGCTATAGCCAAGGAGGACTGGTATCCAATTCCGATAGCAGGCCACATAGCGAGGTTCTTTGAGGCATTTGCCGGCTCACGCTACTACATGACCAGCCACTTCGCCTGCGGTGCCGCTACCTACGTCTTCCTTGACAGGGAGAACAAGCGCGTCGTTCCAATCCCGAGGTTCCTCGACGTTGAGGGCTTCGTTGAGTTCCTTGAGAGCAAGGCCGAGGAAATCGAGCAGTGGAAGAAGCTTGGAAAGCTCCAGAAGCTCAAGCTCGGTGCGGAGATATTCATGAAGTTCAGGAGCTTCTACGACGACAAGTACGCCCCGAAGGGAGTCAAAGTCCTCGACCTCATCAAGAACGCCTTCATGCACGGCAACTATGATGCCCTCGGAAAGTTCCACGAGAACGCTCTCTTCGTCGGCATGATGCACTTCATGGACGAGTACAACTACGATGTCGAGAGGGTTGAGCGCTGTGTCATCCACTACGCGATGCCCGACGGAAGGATTGTTCCCTTCTGTACCTTCAACGTCATTCCAGAGCTTTACCGTGACAAGGTGCAGGCCCAGTTCAGCTACACCTGGGAGGAGTGGAAGGCCCTGCACCCCGACTGGGACTACAAGAAGGACAAGTATTTCAGGAGCAAGGAGTTCGTGGAGAAGATGAGGAACAGCGAGCTCTACAGGAAGACCTACATTGACATCGAGGACTACTTCGGGCTGAACAAGGAGTGAGGTGGTGGAGATGACGATAGAGAGGGTCTTCAACAAGAAGCTTACCAGACTTGATCTGAAGTTCGGCGACATCAACTGGGAGAAGGCGACGATAAAGCAGTACGAGCTTGAGAAGGACGAGAGAGTATGGAGAATATTCCTCAACGGCTACGCCAGGAACGGCTTTGTAATCTTTGACGAGGAGCTCTTTCCGAGGGAGGAACTCCTCAAGGAGCTTGAAGAGCTCAAGCCAGAAGTCGTCGGGGAGAAAACTCTGACGGTTCAGGAGCTCATCGAGGAGAGCATGAGCTGGAACAACGTTTTCTCCCATTCTTGATCTTTTTTGAATCAGTTATGTTTTTCTTTCGTTTCGTGGATTCTCCCTTTTTGCCATCGTAATTACCTACATAAGCCCCTACACAAAAGGGATTTAACAAATGAAGTCATAGACTACTTCTAGAGCTTCCAAGATTGGGGGGTGATTCCGTTGCAATTCCGGAAGAAGATAGCCGTCATCGTGATAGCCGCTGTTCTCGTGACACTCCTTATTGGTTCTGCTACGGTCGGTTATGCGACCCTCAAGATGAGGGACAACATCCAAAAAACGCTCGACGTTCAGCTCAACGAAGTTCTGCCCAAGGAAATGGCGAAGAGCGTCCAGGAACCAATAACAGAGGAGGCGGGCACGATAACTGTAAGTGCCGCCGAGCTGGGGGCGAGGCTCTTCGACGACTACTTCGACAAGATGCGCATGATGGGGGATGTGGCCGTTCAGGATGTCCTGGAGGCGTATTCGAAGTACGACGAAAGCGATCCCCAGTTCAAGGCTTTTCTTCTCAAGCGCTTTGAGATGGTCAAAAACCTCGATCCCAACGTGGCCTACGTTTACTTCGGAAGCACCACCGGCGGGATGTACATGTGGCCCGACGAGCCTCTCCCAGAAGGCTACGATCCCCGCGTGAGGCCATGGTATAAGGAAGCAGTCGACAAGAACGGCCCAGTGTGGACTGAGCCTTATAAAGACGCATCAACGGGCAAATGGATAGTTACTTTCTCTGAGCCTGTTTACATCAACGGGGAGTTCGTTGGCGTTATTGGTGTTGATGTCTTCGTCTCGACTCTGATAGATCAGGCCAAGCAGATAAAGATAGGCCAGACAGGTTACATAGCGATTTTGAACAAAGACGGCACCATCATTGTTCACCCCGATGAGAGCCTCGTTCAGAAGCTCAACATCCACGATGATCCGAACCTGGCAAGCCTCGCCGGTGAGCTGGACAAGAACAAGGAGACCGGATGGATTAGGTACACATTCAAAGGAGTGGACAAGATAGGCGGCTACAAGAGGATGAAAACGACCGGCTGGATAGTCCTGGCAACGGTTCCCATAAACGAGCTAACCGACCCGATGATGAACGCCATTGATTCCTCTCTAAAAGCGAATACTGAAAAGGTCGCCAGCGAGATAAACTCGGAAGTTAACTCTGGCATAAAAACCTCCTTACTGGGATCTGTTTTCGCGGCGGTCTTCGGCCTGATAGTCCTGGGAATCGCATACAGGACTTTGAACACCACGCTAAAGCCCCTCGAACAGCTCCGTGACGTGGCCCAGGCCCTGGCGGACGGAAGGCTGAGCGAGGTTCGGGAGAAGCTCAGAGGGATACAGTACCTCGAAGACGACGAGATTGGAGCGCTTATAAAGGCCTTTGAATCGGTTGGAAAGGACCTCGTGGGGGCCCTGGATACCATAGCGAGCAAACTTGAGCGCCTTGCAGAGGGCGATCTAAGCAACGGCCTCAGCGTCGAGGCAAAGGGTGAACTCAGGGAGGTCCTAGAAGATCTGAGGGACACGACCCACAGGCTCAAAGGTCTAATCGGCGAAATCGTGAACGTCACGAACGAGCTGGACAAGAGAGCAAACGTCCTCGCTCAGATTGCCAACGATGTTACTGAGGCTATCAACCAGGTGAATGAAGCGGTCCAGCAGGTTAGTATTGAGGCGCAGAGGCAGCAGGAGAACATTAATGAGATTACTGAGGGCATGCGGTTGGTTGCTGATATGAGTGAGGAGAGCGTTAGGGCCATGGAGGAGTTTGAGGGTGCTGTCAACGAGGTTGTTCACATTGCTGAGGAGGGCAGGCAGAAGGGTGAGGTTTCGGCACAGCAGATTCAGAGCATTCAGGAGATGATGGGTAACATAGAGGCCGCAGTCAACAGGGTTAATGAGATGAGCAGGAGTATTGAGGAGATTACGAACGTTATTACTGGGATTGCAGAGCAGACTAACCTCTTAGCCTTGAATGCTGCCATTGAAGCGGCGAGGGCTGGAGAGGCTGGTAGGGGTTTTGCTGTGGTTGCACAGGAGATCAGGAATCTGGCCGAGGAGAGCAAGAAGGCGGCTGACAACATTAAGGAGATTATCAACAGGATGACGGAGGAGATTAGGGATGCCGTCAATGCCACGCAGAGGGGTGTGAGTGTTGTTAGTGAGTCGTCGGAGACTCTTAGAGAAACCACGGAGTACTTGACGAACATTGCCGAGTTGATTAGTGATACTGGTGCTAGGTTGGGTCACGTGAAGGAGCAGATTCTTAGGACGCAGGAAGAGGTTGATAAGGCTCTGAAAGCCTTGGAGAATCTCGCTGCCTCTGCTGAGGAGACAACTGCTTCGGCAGAAGAAGTCAGCTCCGCCGTCGAAGAACAGACTGCGGCAATAGAAGAACTCCAGAGAGCCGCCACAGATCTAAAGGCCATCGTGGAGAAGCTGCGCGACATCATCGGCAAGTTCAAACTGTAAAAAGGGAGAGCTCAGAGGAGCTCTATCCTTACTTTTCCCTTCACCTCTTTTTCCAGCTCGAAGCCCACGATTCCGGAGAATGTCCTCAGGTCGATCACGTTTCTCCCTGCCTTTAGGTCAACGATCTCTTCTTCCGCAGTACCAGCTGGAAGTGAGAGGTCGTACTCGTAGACCTTCAGCTTTATGTCGTTCTTCACGTAGAATATAGCCCTAGCACTCTTGTAACCATCGAGAGGAATGCCCCCGAAGGTTCTTTTACCTGCTTTTCTTAGGAGGTCGAGCGGGACTGAAAAGCTCACCGCCGGCGGCCTCTCCTGGAGTATCTTCTCGTCCAGAACGACTATATCCCTGTTTCCGGTGTCGAAGGGCGTCGCCTCGGTAGCGCCGGTGTTTGGTGTTGTGTTAGTTGCCACAAGGAGCTTCCCGTCCATTTTCTCGATGCTCGTTACCCTCGCTCCAAAGGCTCCAACTATCTTCACCATCGGTGGAGCGATGTAAACGAGGACGCTTGGCCCCACGAGGGTGTTCGTGAAGTCCCATCCGATTCCAGCATCGCTTGAATCCTTCCTGTACGATGCATCGTGATGGGAGTTGAATGCCGTGAGGATTCCTCCACCGACGTTTATTGCGTTCACACGGAAGGGAGCGTAGAACGTCGGGAAGTCGAGGAGGCGGTAGAAGGTGAATACCTCGCCCATGTAGGGGTTGCCAGCGAAGATTCCACCGCGGACGAAGGCGAAGGCCCTGTTGTAGGCCGAAGCCATTGCCCCGAGTTCGGGCCTCTCGTAGGGCTTTCCGTCCACACTACCCCCTGGCTTAAAGGTCTCCCACTTCCCGCTTATGAGGTCAATCGCTCTGAACTCTCTGACTCCGCCTGTGAAGTTGTTGCCCACTCCGAAGAATGCAACGTCGTGGACGCGCGTTCCCTTCGGAGACGGTTCGGTTATGAGGGGCTCGGCCTCTCCCCTCTTCCTGTCGAGGGAGTAGACGCCGAGGTTGGTGTGGCCGTCCTCCCTCGCTAGGAGAAGCCTGTCGCCATAGGGATCGTAGATGATGTCGCTCACCTCGCCGGCCCAGTCGGTCTCGTGATGTATGGACTCCTTCCACAGGAGTTTGACCGAGCCTTCCTCGGTGTCATAGACGTGCACGTGGGAGTACTTGTTGTTGAAGAGTATCCTTCTGTCCTCGCGGTAAACCGCTGGAGCATGAACCCAGCCGCCGAAGTAGATGAACTCGTCAACGGTCTCAACGGCGTTGTAAGTGTCCCCGCCGCTCGTGGGGGCGTCTCCGACCAAGATAAAATCGTAGGTCTTTTCTTCACCGCTCTTCATGTCTATGAAGTGTGCCTCGGCTTCGAAGGCCACGGTGAAATAAAGGACGCCATTGTGGTACCTCAATCCGAAGATCCCGCCGCTCCCCCACTCGGGGCCGTACCTACCCGGAAAACGGTAGTTCTTGAAGAGCATGGTATCACCCGTGGTAGTAGGTCCCTTAGCTTATTGCCTTTTCGCCAGAGGATTTTTATATTTCGCCGCTTAAGAAGAACCATGAACGCTTACAGGGGATTGGCCATAATCTTCGGCTTCTACGCTCTGGGAGAGTTCACTAGTTCTGCCTTCAACCTACCTATCCCGGGGAGCGTCCTCGGCATGCTTTTTCTGCTTGCGGCCTTAACTGCCGGCCTTGTCCGGCTGGAGTGGGTTGAGAACGAGGCCGAACTGTTCGTAAAGAACATGAGTGTCATGTTCATTCCTCCAGGGGTCGGGATAATACTATACATCAGCCTCCTAAAGAGCCAGCTCGTCCCCGTCGTGGGTGCCCTCGTGGTCAGCTTTCTGGTCACATTGATAACGACGGCAAAGGTCGTTGAGCTTTTGAGGAGGGAGGGAAGGTGAACCCTTACGGCATGGCCATAACCCTCGTAGTCTTCTACGTTTTTTCGGAGCTCCACGCGAGAAGGAAGGCCTTTTACACAAACCCTGTTCTCCTCTCAATAGCCACGATAGCGGCATTTCTCTGGTTCGGCGGCTTTTCCTACGATTCCTACATGGAGAGCGCCGGGATACTCAAGTTCCTCCTCGGGCCGGCCGTTGTAAGCCTTGCCGTCCCAGTTTACAGGGGGCTTGATACAATCAAAGCGTACTGGAAGGAGATAGCAGCGGGAATAACGGCCGGTGGAACCGTTGCCATACTAAGTGCCTTCTACACGGCAGAGGTACTCGGTGGGAGCAGTAATGTGCTCCTAAGTATAGCCCCCAAGAGTGTTACAACTGCAATAGCCATAGGAATCAGCGAAAAAATCGGTGGAATTCCCGCCCTTACGGCAGTCCTCGTTATTCTGACTGGAATACTCGGGAATGCGGTTGGACCGGAACTCCTGAACGTATTTCGAGTCAAGGACAGAGTGGCAAGGGGGCTGGCAATGGGGGTCACATCCCACGGCCTCGGGACGGCAAGGATCCTCTTGGAGGATGAGATTGCCGGGGGAGTTAGCGGGCTTGCGATGGCATTAAACGGTGTCTTTACCGCCTTCGTGCTTCCCTATCTCATCAAAGTCCTCTAAGATGCACTCGCTAACGCGGAGCCTGTCCTCCCTGTCCAGGAAGAGCGTGAAGTCCCTCTTGGCCAGCCTGTCATCTATTGGCGCATGTTCCACCAGAAACGCTATTATCTCCGCCGTGCTGTAGGGGACCTTCACGCCAAGCTCGTCGGCCTTCTTAAAGAGCTTCTCGGGAACCTGGAATATATCCTCACCCTTTTTGACCTCAACGCTTATTTTCGAGTTTATCTGCTCCCACAGGAGAAGAGTGTTCCTGGCTTTTTCAATCTTTTCAAGGGCTCTTCTTTCTAGAATGCTCACATTGGCCCTGCTCGTCCCGAGAATTTCGGCTATCTCGCTCTGTTTTAGGCCTTTGGCCCTAAGCTGGAGAACCCTAATCTGCTGCTCGGTTAAAAAGCTCTTCATGATAAGCACCATTAGTTAACAGAACGCTGGAAGTTAAAAGGTTTTTGAGAAGATGGTGCGGTGGCCGGGATTTGAACCCGGGTTACCGGCTTGGGAGGCCGGTGTCCTAGACCAGGCTAGACTACCACCGCAGTCCAAGCCCGTAGTATAGAGGGATCGTGACTTTAAAAGCTTTACTCCACGTTTAAGTCCCTACCCGTCCGTGAGGCAGGATTTTGTCTCGTTTCCATCAACAAAGTTTTCAAATCGCCCGAACGGTAGAGTTTTTAAGAGCCCCGCTGAAAGCCCATCGGTGGTGTCAATGCCTTACCTGATAATCGAGCATCTTGAGGATATTAGTGATTGGCTGTGGCTCGAGTACTCTCACGTCGCCCAGTGGTGGGGGGATAAGCTCATCTTTACCAACGTCCGCGAGGATGAGAGGGAGAGGCTGGCGAAGCTTGGGAGCGTCATCACAGAGAGCGTCACGAAGTTCCCCTTCGACCGTTCAAAACTCATCGTTCTTGACCTCCAGTCTGAGGAGGAGCTGAAGCCCGAAGACATAGAGGAGGACACCATGATAGTGGTCGGCGGAATCCTCGGAGATGCAGTTCCACGCGGAAGGACGAGGGAGTTCATAACCTCAAAGATGGAAGGCGTTAAAGTTAGGCACATCGGAAAACCTCAGTATTCGATAGATGGCGCCTCGATAGTTGCTAAGCTCATAGCGGACGGAAAACGGCTGGAGGAAATCGAGTACGAGGAGCACCCCACGATAAGGCTCGACGAATTCAGCGAGATAACGCTCCACTACGCGGTGCCGAAGCTGGACGGAAAGCTCCTCCTGACGCCGGGCCTCATAGACCTCCAGAAGAGGGAGCTTGGATACACCGAAGCCGACGAGGAGATAAGCGACGAGGAGCTGATCGAGTTCTTTGAGGGAAAGAGGGAGCTTTGAAAAGAAAAACAACAACTTGGTTATCCTTCAAAAACCCTCCTAACCCTTCCCTGCCTGTCCTTCAGGATTTCCACTTCAACTTTTCCTTCACTGGTTTCAAGATCTACCTTCTCAGTCCAGAGCTTTTCACCGTCATTTGTCCAGACATCATGGCCAACCTTACCTTTGAGACCATGCGATTTTCCGGTGTGCTCGTGTTCCTCTGAGACGTGTTTAGCTTCTACCTTTCTCTTCTCTCCCAAGGATATTACCTCCTCCTGAAGAGGAGAAGCGGCGTGAACGAGAGCAGAACCAGCAGAGCCGGGCCGCAGATTGCCTGAAGGCTGAAGCCCTTGTTCTCCTTTGGAGGAACGTAGAACTTAACGGAGGAGCCATCTGAGAAGACTATTGTCCAGTAACCGGGAATATCCCTGCTAGGACAAGTAGCTTGATATCCCTCTGAGTACAAGTTACCGGAAGGATCGTAGAGTTTTATATAGGGCCTATAATAGTCATGGCTACTCTTTGACCATGCTTCAAGTTCAAACCAGTCGCAATCTCCATTTTTAAAGGCTTTATGTAAAGCAGCTGGTGGGTCATTGTTATATACCCTGTAGTATTCCGATGTATCTTTTTCCTTTGAATAAACCTTAACTCCAGTTATGCTTTTAGCTATTGGTTCCTTCTCTTCAGCACTCCCAAGAGGCAGGGCGAGTATTTCTAGAAAGAGAATGGCCAACACCAATAAGGCCCAGCGCTTCATTCCCTTCTCCCTCCGGGTATTTATATTTTTCCCTTCTCCCGAAGGGTAAAATACTGGATGGTGTCCTTAACCGTTATATATCCAAAGACATCAACAATGGAAATGGTGAATCCAATGGAAATTCCAGGGGAACTCAAAGAAGTTCTCAGCGTGCTTAGGTCAATGAACGCCAAGGCTTATCTTATCGGTGCAAGGGCTCTCCTCATGCATGGAGCTATTGCAAGGACTACGAAAGATATCGACCTTATGATAACGATCGAGAACCTAAATGTCCTCAGAGAGCGGCTCACAAGAGAGCTAAGAAAGAGGGGTTTCACCGTCCAGTGGCGCTCCTGGGGGCTTTTAGTGAAGAGCAAAAACGGGGTTGAAATCGACCTCAACACTCCAATGCTCCTGCTCGATGAAGAGTTTGAAAAAAGGGCCACCAACATTACTGACAATCTCTACCTTCCATCGATTGAAGACTTAATAGTCACAAAACTCATGTCCCTTGAAAGAAAGGACTACTCTGACATTAAGGAAATTTTCAGGCTGGCGAGCAAGATTGACTTTGAGTATCTCTGCAGAAGAATTAGAGAGGCAAACCTTGAAAGAGAGTTTAACAAAATAGCCAGAAGAATAGGTGTGGAAAAATGCTGAAGCTTAGTGACATCTTGCCCCCGGAGGTTTTAAAAATACTCTCAAAACACAACTTCCGCCTCGTTGGGCCATGGAGGGAGTATTATCTCCTGAAGGGCAACGCTCTCATGGTTCGGGAGCTTCCTCTGAAGGTGACGTTCAGGGGGAAGAAGGAAGAGATTGTTGAAGAGCTTAAGCCCTATGCCAAGAGGGTTGTTTACGGGAAAAACAAGGTTTCATTCTTGATTGGAAGGCACTGGCTTGTCCTTGAGTTTGAACCCTGAAGCTCAAAGCACTAAACCCTCTTTCAGAGCCTCCCTCACGATTCCGAGGTTTTTCCTCTTTCTCTCAAACTCTTCGTGTGTAGCAGAGTATCTCGAAGTCCTTCCTAAGGCCTGCTTTCCAGAGCAACTTTTGTCTCTTCTCTCATCTCTCCAATACTCCGAGTAAAGTACGACGGGCATGATTTAACTCTTCTCCCATTTCTCAGCCAGCGTTTCTATCTCCCTCCAAACCCTCTCCCTATCGGCTTTATCAACGACCAGAAAGACCTCCTGGACAGAACCATCACTCTTGGCGACGAGCTTTAAACCTGTCTGAGTCTCCCTAGTGACCTTTACCTCGAAACCTCTGGAGTCGCTCGCGTATATCCTGCCTGGAATTACCTTCTTCACTCCAGGGATTCTGGCTATCTCCTCCAGCGGCTTCTCAAGGCCCTTGAGAAAGTGGTGCTCCCTCTTCACTCCGCGCTTGAAGTGCTTGGGCATGTTGGAAAACACGCAGGTGAGGCTTTTAGATATTGCGCAATGCTTAAGTCATGTGCACTCTAAAAATATGTGGGGGAGATTATGGAAGAAGTCTGGATACTGAAGGAGTTTGAGAAAGTTGCTCAGCTTATGCCAAAGAGGGCCCTGTCCTTGATAAAACAAGACAGAGAGTTATTCCTGGAGATCGTGATTTCTGCATACCTAGATGGACTGATAAGCATCGGAAAAGCAGCAGAAGTCCTTGGGGTTACCAGGGAGGAAGTTATTGAAGAGTTCAAGCGCAGGGGGATCCCCATAAGAACGCCGGACAGAGACGACGTTGCTTCCGAGGTGGAGGCGATAGAGTGTTTGTAGTGGACACCACAGTTATTTCGAACTTTGCCAAAACAGGACATCTCGACCTTCTGGAGGTTATCTTAGGCGATAAAGGCACCACAACGGTTCAAGTGATGGAAGAATTTGAGGTTGGAATAAAGCGAGGGAAGTACCCAAACCTCGAAATTCCACTAAACGTCATCGAGCTTACCGAGGAGGAAAGAGAGCTCTACACCTTGCTCAATCAAAGTCTCGGAAAAGGAGAGGCATCCTGCATAGCTGTTGCAAAGTTTAGGGGTGGAATTATGCTCAGCGATGACTACGACGCAAGGAAGAAAGCTAGACTGCTAGGTGTTAAGGTTTCTGGCACCATTGGAGTCCTCGTACTTGGCGTTAGAAAAGGAATCCTTGAGCTGGAGGACGCAAACGGCCTCCTGAATGAAATGATCAAGAAGGGCTTTTATTCTCCAATAAAGAGACTTGAAGAAGTCATACCCTCTTCCTCACCTTAACGGCCACTCCCTTCTTCGCCCTGACCATCTCCTCGCCGCTGAGGACTGCCTTCCCTACGCCGACTACCTTTTCATCCCTGACTATGCCGACTATGTCATCTGGCCTTATCCTCGGGTCAGCTTCTTCAACGCCGACAGCGAAGACGTCTCCCCTCAGCTCGAAGTCTATCTTCACCCAGTAGCTCTTAACCGCATCGTATATCCTCTGCATTCCGTAGGGGGTTACGCTTATCACGCCGTCGGTGAAAGTCCCGGTCTGCTGGCCCTCAACGAAGATGCGTAGCATCTTTGAGCCCTTAACCTGCCCGTTCTCAGGAAGAATGGCCTCTCCAGCACCGACGCCGAAGTAGAAGTCGAAGACCTTCCTTATGTTCTCGAAGTAGCGGTAAGTCCTGTCCTCCTTTGTCCCCTCAATCTGGAACTCCCTCAGGGTCTCGGTGAGTGAGCGAAGGCTTTCATGGCTCGTCGTCCCGTTTTTGACGTCCGTGAAGATTATCTCCCTTCCAGAGAGCTCGGAAGCGAGCTTCGCTATCTCAACGTAGGCCTCGTCGAGGTGAGCTATGATTGGGATGTCCTTCGGGTACTTTTCGAGCGTCTTGGCCAGGAGTTCAGCGGCGGGCTTTATCTCCTCCTCGCTCCAGTGTCCGGTGACTACTATGTCGTACTTAGCCAGCCACTCCCACTCCCTCGGGACGACGCTGAAGGGTGAGGTTAAGATAAGCTCGTGGACCTTTGAGATTCCCGAACCGAGTGCCTCTTTCACGGCCCTTCTGTAAAGGGTGTGCGAGCGGGAGAACGAGTAGGGTTTTTTCGCGGAGCACGGGAAGAGCAGGAGGAGTTCAACGTTTTTAGGAGGCATGAAGCGCTCAAGCACGCGCTCGTGCCACCTTTTGACCTCGGGCCTCCTGATGGATGCATCGCTGATGAAGTATACCGTCTCCTTCTGGATTGGAGTGTATTTCTCAAGATAATCTGAGTGCTCAAGGTCTGCTATTCTCAGAATTCCAGCGCTGTACTGGGTCGGGAAGAAGTTTTCTACTAGATACCTCAGCTTGCCCTCTTCAAGGGCCTTCCTCACGAGCAGTATAACCTCACGGGCGAAGTCGAGGGAGTTGGGCTCGTTGCTCCACAGGAATGGAGAGAACTGGGTGAATCCCTTACCCTCGAAGTCGTAGAGCTTGAGAGAGCGGGTATCGAAGGCATCAATGCCAAGATAAACCGCCAGCGGGTAGAAGAACGGCTCAAGGTCGGCTATAATCATTATGTTCGGGAATCTCTCGCGGAGTTCCCTTAAAATCCTCACGAAGTAGCGGTACTCCTTGATTAGAATTTTCGAATTGCCGAGGTAGACGGCATCGAAATTGTATCTATCCATAATCTTGAAGAACTCCTCAAGGTACTCCGTTCTTCTCAGGGCAGGAAGGTAGAAGGCGTTGAAGCCATCGTAGTTTACACTCCACAGCCTCCCGATGGCCTTCTGGATTACCTCATCGGGAGTGTAAAACCCGAGCGGTATTGATGGGGCGAGGTTGAAGTCGTACTCGCCCGGCTCTTTGGGATGGAAGAAGGAGTTGAAGGGAGACAGGGTAAAGTCTACCCCGACTAACGCGGGAGTTCTGAAGGAACAATCCCCTAGCCTGACTACCCCAAGCCTTCCGGGTCCTTCGTGTTTGATGACTTCCATAGCGATTCCTCAGACGAGGTTGTACCTCTGCAGGAGCAGGAGCTCGTCGAGCGTGAGCTTCTCGCCGCGCTTGAACTTCTCGAGGGCTTCAACTGCCTTCTCGAAGTTGGCGTCCTTCTTGGCGCGCATCTTGGCGACGAGGCGGTAGGCGATAAGCTCCTTGTGCTTCTCGTCGTACTCCCTGATCTTCCTCTCGATCTCCCTGAGCTGCTTCCTGGCTTCCCTGACCTTCTCGCGGAGCTCGACGACCTTTTGGTGGTACTCGTCGGCCTCTTTCTTGACCTCGTCAGCCTTGTTGAAGGCCTGAATCATCTGCTCGTGGAACTGCTGGCTCTGGTTGGCGAGCTTCTGTATCTCAAGGCTGATGGCTTTCCTGGCTTTCTTGAGCTGGTCTACCTTCTTCCTCGTCTCAACGAGCTTCTTGTGGAACCTCTCAGCCTGCTGGATGATCTCAAGCTCGGTCGCGAGAACCTGTATCTGGTCAACGATCTGCTTCTCCCTCTCTGGAGTTATGTTCGGGTTGGTCTGGAGCTCCCACTCAAGCTTCTCGATCCTCTCCTGTATCCTCTCGGGGGACATCTTGAGTCTCCTGAGCTGGTTGTACTCGTTTCTCTTGGTCTTGTACTCGAGTATTTCCTGGTAGAGGAGGTCAAGCTTGGCGTTGATCTCCTCGCGGTTCTTCTTAAGCTCCTGTATCTTCTGGTTTATTTCATCCCTCTTCGCCTTGTACTCGCGCCCCTTCTGGCGGAGCTGCTGTACTTCCTTGTTCTTTTCATCCCTCTTTTGAATCCAGACCTGGAGCTCCTTTTCGAGCTCATCCAGTTTGGCCCTGATCTCGTTTCTCTCCTTTTCCAGGGCCTCAATCTCCCTCTTGATCCTCTTAATTTCCTCTGGGTCTACTTTAACCGTTGTCATCTCTCTTACCCCTCTTCCTTTTTAGAACAGCTCTGTTCACTTCGGACATCTGGACTGGAAATTGAGATAGTAAATAAAAACTTTTTGGATGATTCGGCGGTATTGTCTTGAGCACGATAGATTCGTTTCCCTTTTGTTTAATGTAGCCCACTCTGTAACAGCGAATTCTACAAAAGTCTTCAAAAACATTCAAAATTGAGACAGAATAATGGTAAAACAAAAAACTTTGCTCCAAATTCACTCCCTTACAACCTGCGTCCCCGTCTTCCCCTCAAGCGCCTCGACGGCCCTGTCAAGGGAAGCTATTACTGCCCTCTCGCCTCCCCACTCAACGAACCTTATCGCGGCAAGAACCTTCGGCCCCATGCTGCCCTTCTTGAAGTGACCTTCTTCGTAATAGCGCTTCAGCTCGTCCACGGTTACCTTCCCGAGCCACTTCTCATCGGGCTTTCCGTAGTTTATTGCCGCGCCGTTCACGTCCGTGAGTATCATGAAGATATCCGCTTTAACCTCTTCAGCCAGCTTTTCACCAGCTAAATCTTTGTCTATAACCGCCTCAACGCCCTTAAGCTCTCCATTCTCCTCAATCACTGGGACGCCACCGCCGCCGCTCGCTATGACGATGAAGCCCTTCTCGACGAGGTCAACTATGACCGGAGCCTCTACGTGCCCCTTTGGGTCAGGGCTCGGAACTACCCTCCTCCATCCCCTCCCTGCGTCCTCTATAACCGTCCAGCCCTTTTCCTTTGCGAGCTTCTTGGCAGTCTCTTCGTCGTAGAACGGGCCGACCGGCTTGCTCGGGTTCTGGAAGGCTGGGTCGTTCTTGTCAACGATGGTCTGGGTTACTATCGTTGCGACGGGCTTCTCGATCCCTCTCTTCCTAAGCTCGTTTATGAGCGCCTGGCCGATCATGTAGCCTATCTGCCCCTGGGTCATCGCTCCAGCGACGTCCATAGGCTGGGCTGGGATGCCGTAGACCTGCTGGCCAGCGTCCATGTGAAGAAGGAGCGCACCAACCTGTGGGCCGTTTCCGTGGGTGATAACGACTTCATAATCGCCGTCAAGGATTATGTCAGCGATCTGTTTGGCAGTCCTCCTCACGTTCTCCATCTGTTCCTCATAAGTACCTTTCTGGCCTCGCTGGAGTATGGCGTTCCCGCCCAAGGCTATGACAACCCTCTTCATGCTCTCACCTCCAGGGATGACTAATTACGCTCACGGGCATAAAAACGTTCGTTAGGCTTCACTCATGTTCACTTGAAGAAGGTTCGAACAAATCAAAGGACAGTCTACAAATGTAAAGAAAAGTGGCTCTCAGAGGTACCATTCAGAAAAGTTCCCAAGTCCGAGCCTTTCAAGGGTCTTCATGACGCCGAGGGCTATACCCTCGACCTCTATCCCGCCGGGTAGCTTGTAGGCATCGCCGACGATGTAGATATCCTGAATCGGGAAGTCCTCAACGGCCTGCCCGCTGGCGACCCTGTTAACGGGGTTTCCGTCGAGGTAGGTCTGGATGAGCAGGATCTCGCCCTCTTCATCGAGGTTAGGGAAGATTCTGTAAATGTCGTCTATGCCCTTCTTCTGCTCCTCCTTAACGTTCCTGCTCTGAAGGGCATGGTGGAGCATGATAAGGGTGTATCCCTCTGGAGCGAGCTCAGGGCTTAGAGCGGTCGGCTCGTTGTACCCGTTTATCCTCTCGGTATCGAGTGTAAAGACGACGGTGTTTCCAATCCTCGGTTCTCCTTTCAGGGCGACGTTGTACTTTATCCCCTCGCTCGGCTTCAGAGAGTCAACGTGCCTGAGGTATTCCCTATCGAAGTTCTCCCTTCCGACGAGCTCGACGGTCTCTTTGATGCCGATGTTCGAGATAAGGACATCGTAAGGAAACTCCTCGTTGTCGGCCGTCACTACCTTCTTTGCCTCGGCATCGACTTCAACGGCCTTCTTCCTCGTCAGAATCTTCCCGCCGTTTTCCATCACAATTCTAGCGAGTTCATCAGTAAGAGCTTTACAGCCGCCTTTCACCAAACCAGGCCCGCCCCACTTCAAAGCCGCTTTAATCTCCCTGGCCAGCTCTCCTGCAGGAACGTCGAGAACGCTGTCCGCCCAGCCGAGGAAGCTCTTGATGAAGAGGTCGGTGAACTCGTTGTCGCCTATCTTTTCCTTAATCCACCCGCGCCCGCTCATCTCGGCCTCTTCTCCGGTCGGGAGCTTGTTTCTCTTTATGTCCGCCATCAGTTTCATCGCCCTGGCTTTCTCCTTCCAGCCGAGGTACTTCCAGCCCTCGCGGTAGTGGAAGGTCTTGCCCTCGTAGAAGATCATGCCCTTTGGGTTGGAGTTCACTATGGTGACGTTCGCACCGAGGAGTTTTAGGAGGTGTGCCAGTGGGCCGTCTTCGCCGTGAGGGAGCATGTGAAAGGCTCCCGTTGAGAGGCCGAAGCCCTTGTAATTCAGATTTGTGAAGCGGCCGCCGATATAAGGAGCTTTTTCAAGAACCGTGACATCGTAGCCTTTCCTGGCTAGAAATCCAGCTGTCAAAAGCCCGCCGATTCCAGAGCCAATAACCACTGCCCTCATTCTACCACCTGAAATGCCAAGGGTGAGGAAAAATATAAGGGTTTGGCCGTTGTATGGATGTACAACTCCTTTACTCATGCTTCTTTTGATTCGTTCTAAGAAGAAAACTTAAGTTTTAATAATTTTATACCTCAAAAAGAGAATAAAATATGGTTAGCAAAAATAAATAGAAAAATTTGTAAATATAAGTTGTTCAAAATATATCTCAAAAACTTAAGGAGGTGAACTTATTGAAGTGGAAAGCCTTGGTAGCCATCATGGTTGGACTGCTTGTGGGTGCAATAAATCTAGCAACGGTTCACGCAGCTCAACCCCTCACAGGGAATACTGCAAAGAAGGTCGGCGTTCATAAGATAGTAATCTTCATCAACGGGACCTATGTCTCTGTGGAGCAGTTTAATAATGGTGTTATCATCATAGGAAAAACGCCCAAAATTGGTAGGGAAGAGATTTTAAAGAGGGTAAATCAGGTGATGATACAACGTGTTTTGAATAGGTGGAACGATGTGACGATAGAAAGCAACTATGCTAACACAATATCTAAATCTAACTATAACTACAGGGTTACCACATTTAAACCAAATCCGAACGATGATACGAAAATAAAGCTCTCTGTGGGCACTGCGCTTTCAGCCAAGTTCAGAATAGACTACTATGATCCAATTGAGACGATAAACTTCAGCGTATACAACTACGCATACAGTACAGCAGTTTCTGATTACCCACCTTATATCACGTATTACTATGAATGCAAGAGCATTAGCTTGGATAATAGGCTCTCATTTTCTGGAGAATCGTCAGTCAGTTCTACAGAAATCTCTTTCACTATATCCAAACCGCCCGGTTTTAGTATTGGTGTCTCTCAAAGTAGTTCCATAGTCACAATAGACGGGTCTTTTGGAGAAAACAGCGTGCATAACTACGATTCAATATCAAATACATACGAGGATTCAATAACGTCTTATAACTACCATAAAGTGAAGATTTATAGGGTAACTTCGTATCCCATAGCCACATTTGAAGTCAAGACTGGTACGTTCAGAACCCTTGGCACGAGCACCTCCGTCTCCGTGGATTCAACAGCATTTTGAGGTGATGTTATGAACAAGAAAGTTCTTGCCCTTTTTCTTATCTTTCTGGTGGGACTTGTGCCCATACTGACCAACGTCTTTGAATCCGAAACAGAGTATCCGAACATCATAGATTCTTCCTGGAAAAACTGGACTGTTACTCGCCTCAAGCTTGCCCAGGATCCTGATACAGGGGGATGGAATGGCGATTTGTCTCTTACAATACTTCCCTCATTACCTGGAACGTATCACGGAGTTCTGGCTCTATCCCTGTTGAATTTAAGTCCGGTAAATCTTCCCCAAACAAGAAATTTCTTGAGGGAATATGAGAGAGAAATCTACAAAAAGCTCTATAACAACGAGAGAGACCTCTCACTTGTTGATGTTTACTATCTGCTGGTGCTTTTCAAGGAGCTAAATATGAGCGTTGAAGATAAGAAAACTATAGGCGATTTTTTACTTGATGACATAAAAAGATCAGACGAAACTTACTCGCACATCAAAAGTCTTCTTCTGCTTAACTTTTCTAACCAGGACTACGTAAAAAACGCTTCTATGTCTCTCTGGCTGTCATTAAAGCCAGAATCGTCAGTGGAGTTTTTATGGATGTTCCTCTTGTATCGAGAACTCCTGATTATGTCCGGGTACTCTCTGGATGAGGTTCCCAATTATAATACCTTGCACAAATTCGCGATGGAGGTGTTTAAAAACTCATCTCGCAGGACAGACACGCTCGGCTTTTTTGAGATTCATACCTTGGCTAGGTTCATGAAAGAAGAGGAGATACAAAATGAAAGCATCAGGAGACAACTGCTATGGGCCATTTCTCAATATAAGTGCCCGGATGGTTCGTACTCCGATACAACGGGGTCTGAAAGAGGGTACATCGACACTACTCACTGGGCCGTGGAGACAATAATTTATCTGGGGGGAAGAGTTGGAGAAGATACTGTAGGTTATCTGCGGTCTCTTGAGAGTCCACTTGGGGGTTTCATAGAAGTTCCGTTGTACAATATAATACCGAACCCGCTGGACACTGCTTTCTCGGTGATGACCCTCGGACTTCTGAACTACACAGTGCCTAGAGATGAGAAAGTCAGGGATTACTTACTCTTGGAGATTTCGAAAGCAAATAAGCCAAGCATAATGTGGGCAGAGTACAGAGCCTTAAGGTCATTAGATGTTCCCAACGAGGATCTAAAGAAGATTATAGAACCCCGCTTGCAGAACTTTATTACCTCCCTGAATCTGTCTGATGTTTATGGGAACCATTACCTTCTCAAGGATGTGTATTACCTGCTCGTAATGAGCACGGAACTTGGGATTGAACTTAATGAATCGTGGAAAGAAAATGTGGCTTCCTTCGTTTTGGGTTTGAAGGATGGTGACGGTGGATTCGGTGGTAGAATATCCGAAATAAAAACTGTTAGACTTGAAACAACGCTTTACTCCGTTTTAATTCTCAACGAGCTCGGGTATAGGTACAGAGATAAAAAGACGGTAGAGTTCATTGAGTCTAACAGAAACGGTCCACTGTGGTGGTCTTTACCAATAACTAGATACGCGTTACTGGCCCTAAACTCAATGGGAATCGAAGTTAAGGGCAAAGAGGATATAGTAAAGGCCCTTGAGCAAAGAAAGTGTCCCTACGGTTTTTTCTCCTACGCCCCCTGCGAGAGTCCCAAGCAGGGCGATCTGATAGCAACATTTTTGGCACTTGATATTCTTGGGCTTCTAGGTTATCGTTGAGTATTCATTTTTGTATTTTTCCCTTTACCTTAGGTTCAAACATGCTTAATGGAATAAAGAACTGACAATCATAATCTTTTCTGTCCACAATATATGAAAAATAAAAGCTCGCTCAAAGCCTCCACTCGACCCCAAGCATCTCGCTGTAGGCATCGAGAACCTTCTCAAGGTACTCCCTGGCCGTTCCGACCTTGTCGATCCTGAACTTCTCGGCCCATTTTTCGTTGCCGAACTCCTCACTTCCCCTGGCAACTAAATCAATGACGCGCATGCTGTCCCAGAACACCGGCGTGTAGCCGGCCTTTCTCGCGAACTCTATAAGGCGCTTTATCTGCTTCTTAGCGTGCTCCTCCATGTCGACGTTCTCGCCGTAGGCCTCCATGAAGAGGGCCTTGAGGACCGGCTTCATCCAGCCGCGGTGGAAGCGGCACCAGCCGACGTTGTCGTACCAGAACTCCCAGAGGGCGCTGGCGATAATCTTCTGGGCAAGCTCCTCGGGCTCTAGGAAGACTCCGAACTGGTAGAACGTCCAGTACCTCCCCTGAATCGGGAGCGGGATGTAGTTTCCGATGGCCCAGTACATCGTCGGCGTCATCTCTCCGTCCTCGCCGAGGGGGGTAAACACAGCGTAGTCCTTGAAGCTCTCGCCATACTTTAGCCTGTCCTTGAACTTCTCGTCGAGGATTACGCTTGCTTTTCTCTTCCCGAGGCCGAGTATCTTGGCTATCTCGTTCTCGGCGAAGGCTACCCTGTGTGCAAGTTCGGCAACGAGCTTGGCGTTCTTCTCGCTGGCCTCGACGGGCCTCTCAAGGAGGGCCTCCTTCGTGAAGTCTGGGACATCGCTGAGGCCGACTTCCTCAGGCTTGAGTATTCCGCGGTGGACGAGCTCGAGAACCCATGCAGCTGTTCCGCCGAACTCTATGGCGTCGAAGCCCATCGCATCAACGGCCGGAACGCTTATGTCGCTCGCTCTGAGGGTTATAACGCCGCTGAGCGGGCCGTTGGCCTCCCTGGGTTCGTACTCGATGTGGTGGCCGTTGGCGTACTTCTTGCACACGACCGGGCACGGCTCACCGCAGTTCGTCCAGTTCTTGGTCTCTATCGCCTCCTTGTTGAAGGGCTCCCAGTAGTACTTCATTATAGCCTCGTGGATTTTGATCCTCTCTTCTTTCGGGATGTAGGGCATCTGCCAGTTGAGAATCGGGACGAAGTCGCCCTCCGCCGGGTAGTTCCCACCGAAAGTTCCTCCTGTCTTGAGCTTGGGGTTGTACTTGTACTTGACGGTCTTCTCAGCTATGACGTCGTTGTAGGGCTTCTTGTGGACGCCCTCAACGATCTCCTTGGCGGTTCTGAATGACGAGATGTCCTCGCCCGGGAAGGCCCTCTTCCTCGGCTTTCCACCGAAGATTACCCCGACGACGTTGTGGGCCCTGAGGAGGACGCTTCCAGAGCCGCCCCTTGCCGCCCAGTCCTCGCTTCCCTCAACGCGCTTGCCCTTCCTTAGGGTCTGGGAGAAGATAGCACCGTAGTTGGAGTTGAGGGCTGCAGGACCCACGACGGCGATGCGGTACTCGAAGTCGAACCTCTCGCCGAAGGTGTCTATGAGGTACTGGGTGAGCGCGTAGACGCCCTCCTCGCCCTTATAGTCCTTCCAGATCTCGATCAGCTTTTCGAGCTCTATCTCGTGGAGCTCGACGTTGATGTTCGAGCCGTCGTTGTAGAGGATGACAACAACCGGCTTCTCAGCCTTCCCTTCAAATGTGACGAAGTCAACGCCGACGTTCTTGAAGGCGTAGGCGGCACCGCCCATCGCCGACGGGAAGAGCGTCCCGTAGAGCGGCGAGCGGAAGAAGAACATAAGCCTGTGGGCACCGGGCAGTATTGAACCCGAGAACGGCCCCATTCCCATTACGACAACGTTCTTCGGATCATACGGTTCAATTGAGTGAGTTCCAAGCCTCTCATGGAGTTCGAGGCCGTAGTCTATGATGCCGTAAACTCCCTCTTTTTCGAACTCCTCGCTTTCCACCTTCTTCTCATCGAGCTTCAGATGAAGCACCGTGAACTTCATGCTCCCACCACCTTTGTATCACTCCGAGTGTTGAAATCAACTTGAAGAATATTTAAGGTTTCCGCTCCAGCTTAGACTATAGGGTGGTGAAATATAAAAACCTTGGTGGATAAAACGGTACAGGGGTAAAATGAACAGAAAAGGGCTGGAAATCACTCGATAGGCTCGAACCTGTCGGTGAGCCTCTTGAGAACTCCCGGAAGGGTAGTGTACTCCATCTCCTCTAGCGGGAGCCTGTGCGGCTCGAAGGGTCCGTGCCTGCGCATGTATTCGGTTATCTCAAGGGCCTTCTGGCGGGCATAGTCGAAGGCAGGGTCGTCAAAGAGGTCAACTGGGCCGACTAGCTTTCCTTCTGGGCTTATCTGCCAGCCGAGAGCGACAACCCTCGGCGGACCATCGAACCTGGTCGGGTTGGCCTGGTGCATCGGAACCGGCATTAGTGGGCCGTTGTGAGAACCCCTCATCCAGCCGCTGACGAGGTGCGGGAATGCGAAGGGCTCGAGGACCTCACCGAGGGCGGGTAGACCGCTCTGGGCTCTGACGATGGCAACTGGGTCGTCCTTTCCGACGTACTCTCCGGCTACTTCGTATAGCTTCTCGGTGCTGACAACGGCAACGGGCTCGTTCTCAGGGATTGGGTGCCCAGGCTTCGGATAGACCCTCTTGATGACGTAGCGGCTCTTGGCACCTATGAGGGCCAGAAGGTCGTAGAGCTCTTCTGGAGTGTTAAGAATGACCCTCTTGTGCTCGAGGATGTCCCAGACCTCAAAGCGGAAGCCCATGTGCATCTTCGGGTCGATGACGAGGCCCGCGGTGTTGAACGGGTCTGCGAACATCCTGAATATCGGGAGGTTGAAGGCTCCGGGCTCTGTCTTGTCCATGTGGAATGTAACTACAGGCTCGCTCTTCCTGAGGGTTATTTCCATCTCGGCAACTCCTGGTCCCATTCCGCGGACGTTGCCGCTGAAGGCATCCTTGAGGAGATCCTGGCCAGCTCCGTAGAGACCGAGTTCCTTTGCGACCTTGGTGGCCTCTTCGAAGGCCTTCCATGCAAGGCCATGTATGTCTGGACTGTCAACGCCCCTCTTGTGGGTCATGATGAGCTGTAAATCATCGCCGCAGGTTGCAACGTAAAAGTCTATTATAGTGCCATCTTCGACTGCTTTTGAAAGAACATCCTCGGCTGTCTCAACGAGCTGCGGGTGAACCCTTGAGTGTCCAGGCCAGCCGCCTATATCCGCTTTGATAACGCTGATGGTGATCTTATCTCCAACAGCCATGGCAACCACCGGTGTTTTTAACCTCTTTTATGCTTATAAAACGTTAATATCACTGTCGATGATACTCAGAAAACTCTAAATTCGAAGGTGGTAGAAGCGGAATGTTGTACATCAAAATGTCTATAAAAGGAGAAATTCACTCGCAGAGGTCGCTCCAGCCGAACTTTTCCTTTGCGATCTTTATCAGCTGTTTGAGCTCATCCTTCTTGATGTTGACGCTTGAGCTGGCCCCGACTAGGGCAATTATGCCGTGAACTTCTTCCTGAATCTGGATAACGTCGTCGTGAACTTTAACGACTCTCAGCTCCCTCTTTGCGGTTTCGTCCTCCCCAATCTTGAACTTGTCGTGGCCGATAACTACTGGCTCCTCCATGGGTACCACCTCACTATATTTTTGTAATCCAAAGTTAATAAAACTGTCGGGACAAAATTTATAAACCCCAAGCGGATAAGCTACTCCCGGACGGGGGCGTGGTGTAGCCTGGTCCATCATCGCGGGCTCCAGAGGTATGAGGACTTGCGGGTTTACTGATTGGGGATGAGCCTTTGGAGCTCTGACCCGGAGAAACCCGCGGACCGGGGTTCAAATCCCCGCGCCCCCACCATAGAAACTTTGCAGAGCAAAGTTTCATCAAAGAGTGAATGTCCTTTTTGAGTGTCCTGCTTTCCAGTGATTCTCACTATTAATTAGCAGTTTTCAAGGGGTTTATTCGTAGTATAACGCCCGAAGGGCGTTAAAAAAGAAGAAAACCCGCATTGCTCTGCTCGTGCACTAGGAGAATCTACCTTCTCAGCCAATTTCACGAAGACATTCAAACTTTTGGTGAAGCTTTTTCTAAAAGCTTCAGCGCCGCTTTCACTGTCGTTCAAGCGTCCTTGACGGATGGCGGAAGAGTAGTATGCTTTTTTAATGAGCTAGTTTTTGAGTGGGTTTACTTATCGAGTTGCCAGATTTACAGGATTTCCTCACAGTATAGCGCTCGAAGAGCGCTAAAAATAAAGTTCGAAATCACAATTAGCGGGAAGATTTGGAATTAAACCCGCGCGAGTTTGCCTTCTATAAGAGCATACACCCCTAACAGGCGAGATTGAGGGGAAGGGAAACCTTTTGGTCAAGCTTTTTCTAAAAGCTTGCTGGCGAAAAGTTTCATCAAAGAGCGAATGCCCTAAAGTTTCAGTCTGTCAAAAGGAGTTTTCTCACATTGGTATCCTACTGGCATCGATTAAAAACAAACTCACAGATAACAAGCCTGCCTTTAAGAAGCTGGAATTCACGACGAGAATGCAATTCTAAAGGAAATCCTCTCAAAACAACCCTTTAAACAAGAACCACAAACTTTGATGAAACTTTGCTTTGCAAAGTTTCTTTGGTCAAGCTTTTTCCAAAAGCTCCCTGAAAAGTACTTAAGCCTTAACTCAAATTCTCTTTGGTGGTCGTATGGATGAGTTTGAACTGTTAAAACGTCTCGTCTCAATAAAGTCCCCCTTTGGAGAGGAGCACGAGATTTCGGAGTTCATAGCTTCACTCCTCGAAGAGAACGGCATACCTGTGGAGACAGTTCCCGTTGAAGGCTTTGGCGATGATGTGGTCGCTTACCTCAAAGGTAAAGGCCCGACAGTTGTTTTAAACGGGCACATGGACACGGTGCATCTATCTCAGGGATGGACACGGAACCCGTGGGGCGAGCTTGATGGTGATAGGTTCTACGGACTCGGGAGTGCCGACATGAAAGGTGGGCTGGCAGCGCTCCTAAGTGCCTTCCTTGAGCTTTCGGGGTTTCCAAAAAATGAGAGGCCCAACGTCATCTTCACCGCTGTCAGCGATGAGGAGGGCTTTTCGAGGGGGAGTTGGGAGCTTATAAAGAGCGGCAGACTCGACAAAGCCGACATCGTTCTCGTTGGAGAACCAACGAACGAGAAACTCATGCTCGGCGCCAGGGGCAGGTTCGTGATTGAGGTAAGGACAGAGGGAAAGAAGGCCCACGCGGCTAGACCTTACCTCGGTATCAATGCCATTGAAGAGCTTGCCAAGCTCGTCTCCAACCTCAACAGGATACGGATGAAGAAGCACCCGAAGCTCGGAAAGGGCTCGTACTGCACCCTCTACTTCTCTGGCTCGGCCGATGGATTGAGCGTGCCAGACGAGGCAATTGCGATAATTGACAGGCACGTGGTCGTTGGTGAGGACTGGGAGAAGGTTAGAGGAGAACTCTACAGGCTCGCAGAAAGAGTTGGTGTAAGGGCCAATCTTAAGATAGAAAAATACAGGCGCCCAACTCCTGAGATGCTCCCCTACGTTGTGAAGGAGAACAACAGGTTCGTCAGGTGGTTCAAGGAAACTTACAGGGAAGTTGAAGGGAAAGAAGTTGAGATTACCTACGGGGCAAGCGTTGGGGACTTCAACTACTTCGGAACTTACCTGGGCAGACCGACGCTCGTCTTCGGCCCAATAGGCGGCAACTGGCACTCCGCCGACGAGTGGGTCAGTGTATCTTCCGTCAGGAGGGTCAAGGGAATCTATCTGCGCTTCCTAAGGGCTTTGGCTGGCCTCAGATAAGCCGGTCTCCTCACCGGTCGGGGCAGGGAGTTCTCCTCATCGGCCAAAGCCTTTTAAGTTCTCCCCTTTTAAACTCGACCATGTTCACAATAGTCGCAAGAGCTAGAAAGGACGCGAAGGCTCTCCAGTACATAAACGAGCGTAACTATGGCGGCTTTCTCGAAGTTAAAAGCCTCGGCGGTGGGAGGAGCTTTGAGGAAATAGAGGATGGTCTTAACGAGGTTCTTGGAGAACCCTATATCCCTATATTCCTATTCGGTGAGAAAGAGAAGGCCCTCATGGAGGACATCCTTGAGGTTGTGAAGGAGAGCGAAAGGCCGTTCTACGCAAGGCTTTTGAGAACCAAGAAGGTCCGCAACATGCGCGTTGATGAGCTGTACGCCAACCTTGAGGAGATAAAGGCCCGCTTCAGGCTCGGAATCGAGTGGAAGAACGCTTACTCCCTCAATCCTGAAAATCCCTTTGGGGTAGAAGTACACCCCGACTACGACATCTATCTGGCCGTTGGCGACGGTTTTAGAAAGGCCATGAAGTCCCTCCTTGACGTTGATCTCGGCGAGAACTCTCTTGTTCTCAGGAAGTTGATGAACCAGGAGGTTTACTTCTCGGGTCCGAATAAAGTTGCAGAGGTTAGCAAGAAGCTCGGCTTTCCGACCGAGGTTCTCTGGAGGTGTCCCTGCACGGAGGACGTTTCGCTTGAGGATCTGATGGCCGCCAACAGAGACTACATCGAGGCCTTTGCAAACGCGAGCAAAGAGTTTCTGAGGAGATTCAAAGGGTATGATATAGTTGTCCCCTGGAGCGGGGGGAAGGACTCAACGGCGGCCCTTATACTGGCAAAGGAAACGTTCAATGAAGTTAATGCTGTCTACGTCAGGATGGAGTACGAGATGCCAGAGACGGAGGAATACATCGAGAAGCTCGCAGGAAAGCTGGGCGTCAACCTCATCAGGGTGGACGTCCCGATGCCCATAGAGAAGTTCGGTATGCCGACTCATAGAAACCGCTGGTGCACCAAGATGAAGGTCGAGGCATTGTACAATGCCGTCAGCGAGTTTGAGAACCCACTTTTAGTCGTCGGTGACCGCGATGGAGAGAGTGCCAGGAGGCGCCTAAAGCCACCTGTAGTCGAGAGAAAAACTGACTTTGGCCAAATCCTTGAGGTTATGCCAATAAAGTTCTGGAGCGGAATGATGGTTCAGCTGTTCATCCTCATGAGGGGCTTTGATCTCCATCCGCTCTACTACGAGGGCTTCTACAGGCTCGGATGTACCGTCTGCCCGAGCCTTGCAGAATGGGAAGTCGAGCTTTTGAAAAGAAAAGGTGTGAAAGACCTCCCGCTCACCCACGCCTCCTCAGGAGCGGGAGAAGTGCGAGGGCGAGAATGAAAGCTGGACCGCAGACCGATTGTATCCCTGAGCTTGTGGTACTTGTTGAGGTTGCGCTCGGCGTGGAAGTGGTTTCCCCGTTTGTGTTTGTATTGGTTGGCAGGGTTGGTATGGCAGTTTCGTTGCTTGGAACGTTTGGTGTGCTCTCGTTCACCTTTATCAGGAACACGCCGGCGCTCTCCCTTGCGTACTGATAGAATATCATAGCGTTGACTAGGTCATCGGTTGTGTTGCCCTTCTCGTAGCTCTCTGCGAACTCGTAGTAGGCTATGGAGAGGAGCGGATGTAGTCCGTTCATCTGCGCTACCCCTATGGCGGTCTTCGCGGCCTCTTTCATCTCTTGTAGCTTCTCCCTCAGAATGGTCTCGTTGTCTATGCCGAGGGTGTCTAGGAACACCTCCCCGCGAACCCTCGCTTCCATGGCGGTGAAGATTGCCGCTGAGTACTTTCCGTCCCCGTAGTACTGCTCCGCCTTTTGAATCGTGTCCATTAGATCAGTTCCTATGACGTTCCCATACATGGACTCAATGTAGGTCACTATAAGGCTTGACTCGTCTATGTAGTTCCTGGCCGTGTCTTTGAGCTCTTCCCTATCTATAACATCACCCTTTGCAAACCTCTCGCCCAGTCCTGCCCAGAAGCGCGCAGTCTGCGCTCTCTCGTAGGCATAGGCGGCTCTGTCAATGGCATCCCAGTAGTCGGCGCTGTAGTAGTACTTCCACCCCTCTTGTAGGCTTGCTTTGGCGTCCTCTACCCTCTCCTCTGCGGCGGCAACCGCCTGGAGCATCGTCATTCCCCTTATTTCCTTGGACGAGACGAGGCTTTCGGTCTGGTTTATGTAAGAGTTCACACTAGTCAGGAGGTTCGCAACGTCCTCCGGGCTCTCAACGCTGATGTACCAGTCGACGTGCCTCAGGACTATTCTCGCCTGAAAGTTCTTGCTGAGGGCCGTGTAATACATTCCAGAGTCCAAGGCTTCTTTAGCGCCGTCGAGTATGACCTTAGCCTGGTCCAGGGCCTCTTTGAGGACTGTATATGCCGTGTAGTCAACGTTGCTCTTTTTGAGCTTCTCCCTGACGCTCTCGTAGTAAGCGGTGGTGTTCTGATAGTCCTTAACGGCATCGTCCTTGAGGAAGGAGGTGTCTATGAAGACGTTGGCCGGTGCCTTCGGCTTCGGGAGCGCGTGGCCGGTGAAGTAGTAGACGGCCTCGTATATGTCGCTTACCTCCTTGACCTCGAGACCCCAGCGCTCCTTTGCGTATTCGACTACATCAACCTTTTCGCTCTTTGTCTGTACAACCTGCACTATTCCACCTATGGTTTTCTGCTGTGTCTCCTGGATGACCTGAATCCTCTGGCCCTTTGGGATGAGGAAAAGCTCCGCTCCAACCGAAGCGGCCGCTGAAGCCTTCTCAAGGATTCCTCCGACGGGACCTATCGTCCCGTCGGGGTTTATCATTCCAGTCATCATCACCTTTGGGTTTACCTTCCAACCCATGAGGGCGGCGATTATACCCACTGTCATTGTTCCTCCTGCCGATGGCCCGCCTATGATCGGAGTGTCCGTTTTGACCTGTATGAAGACGTCGTACTTGCTCATGTCCTTGCCAGTCACCTTTCCAGCTATTTGGGCCGCCAGCCTCGCGCTTGCCTGCATGTCAACCTCTGAGAGAGGCCAAGTCTCGACGTAAACGTGCCCGCTACCAGGAGCGACGGTTATCACGAAGTCCGTTGCGACACCGACGAGCCGTCCATCCGGGGTTTTTGAGACTGCCGGCGCCTTCAGGACAACTGTGGTTCCCTCTGAGGGACACTGCGCCTTCACTGGGGTTAAGAACGACGCTATGAGGAACACTGCCAGCAGGATTGATAACGCTCGTTTCATAATCACCACCAGAACCTTGGTAGTTTTTAACCGTATAAGCTCTTCGGTTTTTAGGCTGGCAAAATGATATAAACCCAGCTCCGGACTGCTTCTAGGTGAGACGAGATGGAAGTTGAGAGACTCATCAGGTCTGCGGAAGAGCTGGCGAGAAAGCACGGTATTGATTATTATGAAATCAGGATTTCAAGGGTGGTCATGACCGAGGTGTCCATGAGCAACGGTCAGCTCAGGGGGCTTTCCAGTAACTCCGAGACGGGAATAGGCGCGAGGGCCTTCAACGGCGCGTGGGGATTTTCAAGCGCAAACGACTTTGAAAGGTTTGAGAAAGCGATAGAAACAGCCATGAAAATAGCCAAGCTCTCCAGGGGAGAGTCAAATATATACACTGGCGATCCCGTTGTTGATGACGCCGAGATGCCCGTGAAAAGACCCTTCTCCGATATAAACATTGAAGAAAAGGTTGCCCTTGTGAAGGAGACCGATTCCATGCTGGCTGGCGAAAAAATAGTGAACAGGAACGTCTCTTACCGCGATACTGTTGTGGAAACCTTCTATTTCAACTCCCTAGGGAGCGAGATAAGGACGGTTGTTCCCAGGATACGCTTCGGGTTTTCCGTAACTGCGAAGGAGAACGGGGAGATGCAGCAGTACTGGAAGAGCTTCGGGGGAACGCTGGGCTGGGAAATGGTTGAGGGAATTGACATTTCTCACTGGACTTCCCTGGTAGTTGAAAAAGCGAGGGCGCTGTTAAAAGCCAGTTCTCCCCCGTCGGGCGAGTTCCCAGTGATAGCCGACCCGGAGCTTACGGGCCTCTTCATCCATGAGGCGCTTGGACACGCAGTCGAGGCAGACCTCGTGAAGAACGGGGACAGCATTTTGGCCGGAAAACTCGGACAGAAGATAGCGGTTGATGGGCTTACAGTCGTTGATGACCCAACGCTCCCGGGCAAGTTCGGCTCCTACATCTACGACGACGAGGGAATAAGGGCCAAGAGGGTTGAGATTATCCGCGACGGCGTTCTGGTGAACTACCTCAACGACCGCGAGACGGCCCAGTACTTCGGCCTTGAGCCGAACGGCCACGGGAGGGCGCAGAGCTATGCCCACCAGCCCCTCGTAAGGATGGGCAACACATACGTCGAAGCTGGCGACTGGTCGTTCGAGGAAATGCTTGAGGAGGTCAAATACGGACTGTACATGATAGGGGACAAGGGTGGACAGGTTGATACCGCCAACGGAACCTTTACCTTCGGTGCGAGGGAAGGCTACATAATCGAGAACGGCGAGCTTAGGGAGATGGTGCGCGACGTTGCCCTCTCGGGAAAAATCCTTGACGTTCTCAAGAGCATCCGCGCCATTGGAAAGGACGTCAGGATTGAGTACCCTGGATACTGCGGCAAGGGGCAGTCGGTTCCCGTTGATGATGGTGGCCCACACATACTCACGAAGGCCCTCGTGGGGGGATTGAAATGATCGATGTCATTGAGAGCCTCGCTGGAATCTTGAACTCGAAGGACGTTGAATGGGAAATCTACTGGGAGAGCGGGAGGAGCGGTTCCTTCAGGATAGAGCGTGAGACCCTCGACCGCTCTCAGAGGAAGTTCTACTCCGGCATCGGCCTAAGGGTTGGACTGAACGGAAAGCTCGGCTTCTCTTATATAACTGGCATCCACCACTCTCGTTCAGAGCTTGAAAAGTTCGTGGAGCGGACGATAAAGCTGGCCAAGGTCAGTGAGGTTCCTTTCAGGGGTTTCCCAGTTCCATCTAAAGTTCCCAAGGTCAAGGGAATATACGACAGAAAGATCGAAGAAATACCCTTTGAGGATGCCCACGCTCTCGCGCTCCAGTACGCTGAGAAAATGAGGGAGCTGAAGGAAAAAGAGACCCTTTCGGGCTCGATCTCCCTGGCCTTTGAGAGGTATGGTGTCGTGAACTCCAACGGAGTTGAGCTTGAAGCCTCTTCAACGTACATGGGGGTCTCTGCCTACGCGGTCAGGGAGGACACTCCAGGAAATGGCTCGTTCTACCAGGACTACCGCTCCCTCCAGGGCATAGAAGCCCTTGAAGAGGCCATAATGAAAGCGAAGGAGGATGCAGAGCTAAGCGCCGGGGCGAAGAGGCTTGAACCCTACGAGGGAGAAGTAGTGCTGGAGCCAGAGGCCGTCATGTCCATTGTGGAAGTCCTCCTTGAGAACTTCTACGGTGATGAGGTTTACTACGGTAGGAGCAGGTTTTCCAGCTTCGGAGATCGGGTAGCTTCAGAGGACTTTACCCTCCTGGATGATTCAACGCTCGAAGGCCTTCCGGGAAGCTACCCCTTCGACGGCGAGGGCACTCCGGGGCAGAGAACCACACTGATTGAGAACGGTATTCTAAAGGGCTTTCTCCTCGACCATACTTACGCCTCCCTGCTCGGACTTAAGAGTACTGGAAACGCAGTTAGAAGCTTCAGGACTGTTCCATCAATAGGATCGAGTAACCTCGTGGTCGAACCTGGGAAAGAAGGCCTGGAGGACTTTGAAGGGATAATCATAAAGAACGTCTTCGGTGAGCACACCGCCAATCCGGTCAGCGGTGACTTTTCACTTCCAGTTGGTCTCGGCTACGTTGTCAGAGATGGAGAGCTCGTTCCCTTCAAAGACAACATGCTCGTGGGCAACGTCTTTGATCTCCTAAAGACGGCCGAGCCTGGAAAGGCCATTAAAAGAATCTCCTCATTTATGGCTCCGAGGGTTAAGGTTCACGCAAAGATTGTTTAATTATTTGAACAATCTTCCGAGTTTCGATACTTTTTTATATTTCCTCGTTAAGTAACCACAGGTGGTTGACGTGTCAGTGCTAAATCTCCGTGAGTTCTTGTCTGCCTTTTACCCCGGCGAGACAGTGATGATTGAGTACGACACGGTTTCAATGCCCGAAGTGCTGTTCTACCTCATATACCTGAACAGGGAAAACCGACCGGTGCTCATTGACGACGTTGCGGATACTCTCTGCGAGACTCTCACCAAACTTGAGTTCATGGGTTTTGACGTTTCCGGGTTCAACGATGTGCCCGTTATTAAAATAGGCGGTGGGGAAAGAAACTGCGGCAACGTCCTCGGCGAGGTTGACGTTGACAGGTATTCTCTGGATATAAGCTACTACGGCAGGATAGTTGAGAAGGCGTCCTTCAATGACGTCGTTCTAAACCCAGTTCTCGGAGTTCACAAGCTCTTCCTGGCTCTCGAAAGGAGGGGAGCTCTTAGGCTAATCAAGAACATAGCAACGTTTGAGGGCGACAAGAGGAGAATAGCCTTTTACTTCATTAACCGGGACGTGGTTGAGATGTCTTACCCCGAGCTTCTGCCTCTCCTAGAGGAGATTGCAAGCACGGTGATGAACTGGTCCTTTGAGGGTGAAGAATTCGTGCTTTACGTTTCAAAGTCTGCAAACCTGAATATTATGGGGAAAGGAATCTCGTTTACCCTCGATGAAATCTCTTCCCTTTAGCCCAAAGCTTTTAACTGCCCTCTCTTATCACTTCTGGTGATACAATGGGGAGACTGGTCTCGGTAGTGCTGATAATTCTACTCCTGACTCCCATCGTCTCTGCTTGGGAAATTCCCGAGCGGGGGATAATATACCAGGTCATGGTGGATCGATTTTACGACGGCAACACCTCAAACAACGAACCGTTCTACGACCCGACTCACTCCAACTACCGCCTCTACTGGGGTGGAGATTTAGAGGGCCTCATTGAGAAGCTCGACTACATCAAGAGCCTTGGAGTCTCAATAATATGGGTCTCGCCGCTCAACGACAACATCAACTCCCTCGCCTACGGGAGCGCTCCCTATCACGGCTACTGGACGAGGGACTACAAGAGAATAGAGGAGCACTTTGGGGGCTGGGAGGACTTCAGGCGGCTCGTTAAGGAGGCCGAAAAGCGGGGAATCTGCATAATCGTTGACTACGTACCCAACCACTCGAACCCGGTGAACGACGGCGAATATGGTGCCCTCTACGACAACGGCACCTTCCTGACGGACTACTTCAAGGACACGAAGAACGCTGAAGTGAACCCGATTACCGGAATCCGTGAGAACGTCTACCACCACAACGGCAACATCTACACCTGGAGCGGGATACCGCTTAAGTACGCAAACCTCTATGGCCTCGCCGATTTCAACCAGCTCAACCCGTGGGTTGACTCATACCTCACCGAGGGGGCTATGCTCTTCGTTGACTCAGGCGCCTGCGGCCTCAGAATAGACGCCGTCAAGCACATGGAGCTCGGCTGGCTTGAAACCTTCTACCTCCGCCTCTACTCCAAGGGGCCGCTCTTCATCTACGGCGAGTACTTCACTCCCTCTCTCCAGAAGGGCGATGACCTCTACGAGTTCTACCGCTACTCGAACGTCTCCCCAGTTCTTAGTATTCCAATCAGAGAGGACATTGTGAGGACCTTCGCCTTCTTCGGCGGCCTCGACAAGCTCTCCGAGGAGCTTGGAGATTATTACTCCCACTTCGTCTATCCAACAAAGGCTGTGAACTTTCTCGACAGCCACGACCTCGTCCGCTTCTTAAACGCTGGCGATAGAAAAGACGAAATCCAGCGCTTCCACATGGCTCTTGCATTAACCCTAACTCTGCCGGGGATTCCTGTAATCTACTACGGCGACGAGAGCTACCTCGTTAGCAAGGACGGAAAGGGCGATCCCTACAACAGGCCGATGATGGTCTTCGACAACACCACCGAAGCTTCCAGAATAATCCGCACCCTTGCTCGGCTTAGAAAGACCAACGACGCCATTGCCTTCGGCGACTTCAGAACCCTAACCGCATCCTACGAGACCTGGGCCTTCGGAAGAACCTTTGGAAACCACAGCCTTCTCGTGGTCATGAACAAGGGGCCTGCGGTCAACCTGACTTTCTCCGTAGACTGGCCCGACGGCACGTACCGCGACGCCCTCTACGGTGGAGAAATGGTTGTGTCGGGCGGGAAGGCTTCTGTTTATCTCCCAAGGGACAGTGTCTACGTCTTTCACATCGAGGGGGAACAGAAAAAGCCACTTATCGGCTCAATAACTCCTTACGCTGCTCAACCGGGTCAGGAGATAATCATCGGTGGTGCGGGATTTGGAGAAGGGGGCAGGGTCATAATCGGCGGTAGGGAAGCAAAGGTTCTTTCCTGGGAAGACGGGAAGATAGTCGTTGAAGTCCCCAGGCTGGAGACCTCGGCGGCCTGGGTGAACGTTACGGTCGTTTCAGACGGAGGGAGAAGTCTCCCGAGGCCTCTCCGCTACTACTCAGGAAACGACGTTCCCGCGCTCATAGCCCTCAACGCCAGCCTCGTGGGGGAGGTCTCTGGGACGCTGTGGCTTAGCGGCGACCTTCCAGAGCTTGGGGAACCGAGGCCGCTCTTGAAGTCGTCAATGGGCTACTACTTCACGGTTGCTCCACTACCAGAAGGCGTGCCGTTCTCAGTCAGGCTCTACGAGGGAAAAGCCTGGGGCGCTTTAAGGCCGCTGAACTTAACCCTCTACGGCGTTGGGAACAGAACCGTTACCCTTACTGAGAAACCGCCCGGGGTTTCAGAGGGGCAAAAAGCTGGCCAGAAAGATGTTGCTCTCTATGCTCTCTCAGTAGTTATGATAGTGGCCTTGATTGCAGTAGTATGGAAACGAAAAGGGTGAAGTCAAATCTCTTCCAACAGCTTCTTTCTCTTTTCTTCGTACTCCTCCTGGCTTATCACGCCCATGTCGTAGAGCTCCTTGAGCTTCTTCAGCTTTTCGAGTGGGTCTTCTTTCTCTTCCCGAACCTGGGCTGGCTGGTAAGCTGGCATAGTCCTCGTTACGAATTCCCTCGGCTTCTTCAGAACCCACGTCTCGCTGGTCAGCCCTTTGTTGACGTCTATTGAGACGGGTTCTACGGCTATGGCGTTGAGGGCATCCTTTATGGCGTTTATCGCCTTTCTAGCTTCCTCCTTGTCCATCCAGCCAAGCTTGAGCGTTATGTTCTCCTCTCCCTCTATGATAAATTCCGAGCTCATTATACCGAGCTTGACCACGACCTGCTCAAGCTTCTGGTATGGGATGGCCTTGAAGTCGTACCTTCCGAGAACTTTCTCGTCGAGGTATATTATCCTCCTGTCGGTAACGAGGAGCCACTTTGGCTTTTCGATGCTTATCTTCTTCTTTATGGCGAACAGAACCCTCTCATCCGGCTCAAGATGTCTTTGAACTGACTTTGGAAGTTTGGGGTTTTCCTCGACTCCCATGCGTATCACCCATGATGTCTCTGCGGTTATCGTATATGTACTTTGCTTCCATCCCCTCTTACAGTGCATCTTTGTTTCTATCTGTGGATTCCTCCAGTTAGGTAGCTCCCATACCAAGTGCACACTTACCCGTCTAATTTCCTGAACCTTTCGGGCTTGATCTTTCCCAGGGGGTATATCCTCCAAACTCCCTCGACGCCTTTCCTGGGATTCACCCGGGCTGTCCACGCTTCAACTCTCTCCCTCTCTCGTGATTGAGAACTCAAAGCGAAGGGACCCTTGATATTACTCACGAGCTCCCCAGACTTCAGTTTTTGAACAATATCTTCCAACGGGACTTCTTCCAGCGTCCACGTTTTGTTGCTCGGGGCTTTTACTTTCGCCGTTGTTGAGACTGTAACATTGCCCGGGTAATGAGTGACCGCCCTAATCGTGCCGTTCTCTCCAGCTTATGAACTCCAGTATTACATTCCTCTCAGGAACGCTCATGGGTGAAGGCAGGCGAAGCAAACCTCTGTATCCTAAGGGGGCCTCGTAGAATCCCGTGATCTCCCACTCTTCCCGTTATTTTGCCTGCTGATATTTCGCTGTCCTTGACGAGTACAAAGTTAACGTAGGTAGTGCTCTTCTTGGGGACTTTTTCAATCGATAGGTAGATGCTCTCAATCTCCCCGTTCCTGTAAATTTTGCCCTTGTAGAGGAGTTCCCTGCAATTATCGCAGTTTTTGAAGTCCTTCAGCTTTTCTGGACTTGTTGCGAGGACTGAATAATTAAAGGGAGTCTTGCAGGTTATCTTGCTTCTCTTCATTCTCGGCCAGATCTTCAGAAACTTGTAAACCTTGAAAGTGTAAATACTGAGGGTCTTGTTTTCTGGATTGTAAAAAGCGAACTGGTACTTTCTGAACCCGTTAAAACCAGTTTGAGAGGAATAATAAGCGGTAAGAAGTTGCGAGTTTCCCCTAACTTGCTCCGGAATCTTTTGATAGAGATTGTCCATGCTCTCACTTGGGAGATAAAAATAGCTAAAGAAGAGAAAAACCAAAAAAGCGAGGACGAGCAACTTTCCCCTCATTTAACTTTACCCCCAATCTACTAACCTCAACCTGCTCTCTGGCATGCATCCCCAATCATGGATCTCAGTATTGTTTTCATCCCAGAAGGCTTTAACCTGGCAGTACTGACTGCCGAAATACTTGCCGGAGGCATAACCTTCTGAAGTCACCATGATCTGCACGATTCCTGGCCCTTTTTCAATCTTCTCGAGTACTTCACGGATAATCTGACCATCTGTTTGCTTGTAAGCAGAGGCACTCCACTCAGGACTTTCTCCACTCCCTTTTAAGGTAATCCCTGGATAGTATGCGAGTACCTCAGAATTATACTGATCTACAGGCTTTTCCTTTACTCAAAGGAGTTTTGTGTCCTTGTAGGAGGGAAAGACTAGTACGCCGTTCATTCCGATGCTCCCATAGCAAAGATAATCGTGAGCGAAAAGACTCCGCTTTTCACATACTTCTTTTGACCTTATCCATATTGCCTTGCTCGTTCCAAGCGCGTAAATCTGGTAAAACGTTTCATTCGGCTTTATAACCTCACTGAGATTCCACCAGTAAGAACCGTTAATCTCATCATCGTACTTCCATCCGAGGGTTTTGAAGAGGAGTGCCTTCTCGTGGGACTTATAATCCTTTAGAGCACCTAGGTCTAGTATTACCGGAGAGTAATTCACGAAAGCTCTTGCACTCTCTACCTTTTTCTTTTTTAGCCAGAATTGAGAGGATTGGCTAACAGTGTAGAGCTTGAGCACATTAGTCTCCTCGTTGTAAGTCGCGAACTGCCAGAGAGTGTCCTCGTGATAAACTGCTATCAACCCTTCCCCTTTTGGAATTCCTGCGAGTTTGTACGCTCCTTCCGCCGTTGAGAGCTCGTGGTAAGTGTAGGCATTGTACGCGAAAAAAGAAAAGAGAAGGAGCAGGACTCCAGTAGCTAATGCCCTCTTCATCCCCAGATCACCCCAGTTAGCCGCAGTGGTATCCTAATATTCTATCAAAGTAGATTTTCTGAATGCTATTGGATGGATAAATTCTCCAGTATGCGTGGAAATTGTTTTCAGTGTTAATCCAGTCTGAGAATACCTCTAGTTTTCCGTCGTATTTGAAGATCGAGATTGTAAATCTCAGGCTTCCTTTTATTGTCTGCTTGAATCTCTCAGGTTCAATTTTTTCAAACACCTGCTCCCATGGAACTTCCCTGAGAGTCCATGTTTCGTTTGTCAAAACTTTGAATTTAATGTTGTCCGTAAAGATGACCCCTCCGGGATATATGACCTTTCTCCTTGCGCTTTGATTATCTATCGGTAGAATTTCGAGAATAATCCCCTTCATTGGATCTTCCATCATACCGGGAAGGTACAGAAGGTCTGCGTACTCAAACGGATCTGAATATCTAATTGTATCCCCCGAAGATAACTCTAAGGATCCTATTGACAACTCGGAACTTTTGATAACAGCAAGTTCAATGTATTTACTATTATTTTTCTCTTGGTTGTTAACAATATCCTGCATTGAAGGGTAAATGCTCTCAATTTCTCCATTCCTGTAAACCCTATCCCTGTAGAGGAGTTGTCTGCAGTTGTTGCAGTTTTTGAAGTCTTTCAGCTTTTCTGGGTTCGTTGAGAGGGTGGAGTAATTGAATGGTGTTTTGCAAGTGATTTTGCTTTTCTTCATCCTCGGCCAGATCTTCAAGAATTTGTAAGTCTTAAAAGTGTAAATGCTAATAGTCTTGTTTTCTGGATCGTACAAAGCGAACTGGTACTCTCTAAAACCATCAAAACCAGTTTGGGAGTAATAGTAAGCGGCAACAAGCTGCGAGTTTTCCCTAACTTGAGCTGGAATCCGATGATAGAGGTTGCTCATGCTCTCACTTGGGAGATAAAAGTAGCCAAAGAGGAAGAGAAAAATCAAAAAAGCAAGGGCAAGCAACTTTCCCTTCATCCATAGGTCACCTCCATGAAGTAGCCGACTCATGTGTGTATCTTAGTTTCATCTCTTGAAGTACTTATTATCCTCCAGACACGACGCATTTTTTCGTGTAGTGGAGAGTTTTTGTAGTTCCATTGAAGTAAATTGTAGTTTTTTCCACCACTGGGCACCTTAAGTTGGATTCATCAAGCAATTTCGTTGGGAAAGGATTTATAATAATTTCAGAGGCGTTTATGAGAATTTCCTGGCCACTGCAGGGAATTGTGAGGTTCTCCGGGATTTTCGTCACGTTGATCGTTGGACCACTGAGGTTTCCCACTCTTCCTGACACGTTCCATGTTGGATATAATGCCAAAAGTGTATCATTTCCCCGATTTTCAAAGGCTACAACCCATGTTGAGTACGTGCACTTTGAGGGTGAGGGCATCACGAGGTAACCCCCAACGAGCGGATTGCCGTCTATAGAAGGCTCCTTTGCCCTGTCCACAAAGATGAACCTAACGCCGTTGAACTTTTTAAGAATGTCCCTGAAGTTCCAAGTTTGGTTAAGGATTTTCTTTATTTCCTCCCCTTTGAGGACTCTGACTTTCCCGTCGATTTTTATAATCATTGCCGTTTCGTCTTGGTGGGCAGGAATGTCGTCTATTGAGAAAGAAACCTGACTGTAGTTGAGCCCTGTTTTTACCTGTCTTTTTTCAACATTTATCCTCTTCACGATGAGGTTTCTTTTCAAAGTTGCAGTTATCTCTGAAAGGGCACCGTTTTCATAAGTTATGACCCTCCATTCCCCTTCTTTGTGATATACTACTACCAAGCCCCTCTCCGCGTCCATGCGGTTAAGCATGCAGGATGGTGAACTAAAACAGGCATCTTTCCTGTAGTTATAGGTTAAAGCTAAAAGTGAAAGGAGAAGGATTGCTATAAACGCTAGAACTCTGAGGAATCTTCCTTTCATTTCCAAGTCACCTCCATGAAGTAGCCGACGCCTGTGTAAGGCCCAGTTACAGGGACATACATAGAACTGAAAGGCATGTCTGGGATTATACTAGGTTTATGGACTAAAAGATTGTCCGGCTGAATTGTGATATACCATTCTTCTCTGATAAACTTTGCAAATGCTTCCCAGCAACTTCTAGATACTTTCCATTGCTCTGTCACATGTTCCTCTACTGAATTTTTGAACATTTCTGTTAATGTCGAATTAAACCGAGCGTAGTCTTGTGGCCAACTTAGTTCGCTATATCTAAACTGCACGTTCATGACAGAATGGGGTGGTACTTCTCCGAACCACATTTTGAGAGCATTCATTTTATAATCTTTGATACTATAGTAATTTCTGCCTTTTACATCAAGATACTCATCATAAAGCCAAAATACGTAGTGTCCCAATTCGTGCCCTAATGTTTTTCCCCAGTCCACATCTCCAATAGAGATTACAATGTTTTGGTCTGAGAATGCAGAAGCCGCTGAGATTATCTTCTTGGACATCATTATATGGAACTCGTGTTTCTGACTCTCAGTTGCATTAGAGAACCTTTTTATCCAATATCCTCCGATAGATGCTTTTGGCCATCCCTTGTACAAAAGTTCAGTTCTTGTTTGAGGGATTACCCACTTAGTCTTATGTACTCTCACGTCCGCATCATCCCACTGTCTCTTATCGTCCCATATCTGCACGCTGGTTATCATCGCGTACCCGTCAGTGTAGTCGTAAACGAAGTCGCTCGCCTTTCTAATACTGTAAACCAAATTTCTCTTGTCTTCCTCACTCAAAGCCCACTCTGTGGAGACAGTGAGGCTAATCCCGAGAATGTCCCTCTTCGCAGGATCTTTTCCAATGAACAGTTCAACACTGTTCGGAACGCCATCACCGTCGTAGTCCCCGTTCATGTCGTCGGCTTTTCTGTCACTGGGATCAAAGCGCTCGGTAAATCCATTTGCCTCAAGCTCTTTGTTCAGCTCGATTTCACGGTAGAAGGGTATCCCGTCTGCGTCGTTGGTGGTTATGACGAACCAGATTTCGCCGTCAGGAGTGTCGTCAGCTGAGGAGTAAGAAACGACAAGGTCTGACTTCAGGGGCATTTCTCCTGAAGAAGTCACAACTTTGACATCACCTTTAAGTGTCTTTACGTCGTTGCTCATGCTCCCATTGCTCAGAATCTCAGCGGGACTAGAGGAGCTTGTCGTCGCGACGACCTCGTTTCCCGGTGAAGTCACATCAGTCCCGTAGGTGTTCACGAGGGTGACGTTGATCACCGTTCCATTCTCCAGCCGAACCCGAGCAACTTTCAGATTTTTCGGTTTCACTATTGAGAATGCTGTAGTTCCATCTTTCACCGTAACGTCATTAACGCCTTCAATCGTTTTTATGTCGATGATCTCACCATTAATTTTAGCCTTTTCAAGTATACTTTCGTATTTCACGTATACCTTGAGGTCTTTGTCCGGCTCTTTTGGGCTGACATTACAGGAGCCGTCCCCACATCCGCTCAGGTGACCATAGCCGAAATATTTTTCTTCATCCCCCTGATAATCGTCACCGCTCCACGTTCCGGTTTTAAGGTTGTAATGTATTACAGCAACGGTTCCTTTGCTAGGGGAAACATCCATTTCGGTTCTTTTCCCATTGTCGTCTCTGTCGTAGAGATGGAACTGTATGGTGGCGACTTCCTTGTCATCCAGAACATCAAAGGTAGTTAGTGCAATCGTGTAGCTTTGGACGTTGACGAGTGGATTGGTGGTTGGAATTATTTTCTTCTCGTAATCATCCTGATTATCAGTGAGGAAAAGGGCTTTGGTTTGTCCATTTACGGTAAGCTCCAAACTCATATCTGCTGGATTGTGACCAGCAATTGAACTGTCAACATCGTCCAATGCCCTCGCTCTTAGGATGTAGACTGTAACCTTCATGTCCCTCAACGGATCAACGTCCTTGGAGTCAATCACCCCATCACCATCCGTATCATTACTGTAGGGATTCGTCCCGTACTCCCTCTCTAAGGCATTGCACCAACCATCCTTGTCGCTGTCCGTGAGAACCGGCACGACTTTCGTCACGGTCTCCCCCACTTTCCCATACTCATCAACGGGCGTAAAGCGAATGGTCACGTTCTCGCGACAGTTAGTGTGGTTGTAGATCGGAGCGAGGGGGAACCTGTGCGGGTATCCCGGGTACAGGCCAGTCCTCCTAAAGCTGAAGCGCCCGACGACTTCCACACTCACGTTCACCCTGTCGCCTTCCGCATCGTTAACGACGATCGTGCCGTTGCTCCACTCGTTTGAGTACAGGAAAGGTGGAAGATCAACCCTCACAACTTCTGGGGGCGAGTTCTCTCTTACGTAAATGTTCCTCGCCCACGTGGAGTACACCACGGTACCGTTGGCATTGTAGAGCTTTATCTCGACGTCGTGGAAGCCCCTGCCCGGCTTCTTCCACTAAAGGTCAAAGCTCCACCTCTTGTAAACGTAGCTGTTGAGCCTGCTGATTTCCACGCCATCAACGAAGAGCTTGAGGATTACGTCCTTCCTGTTGCCGGAGGGATTGACGACGTTGACGTGGAACCTAATCGGGTGCTTTTCAACGAGCATCGTGTGGGAAACCCCGGAGATGTACGGCCTGGACTCTGAAACTTTGAGCGTTGTTGAGCTTGAGGACGGGCTTCCCCCGTAGTCCGGGACGAACCTCGCCGTGAGGACGTGGCTCCCGGGAGTCGCGCGCCACACGTTGTACATCTTATACTCCCACGTGTGATAAGCGTAGACCGTGACGGCGGATTTCTTGATAAGCACGCCGTCCAAGTAAAGCTCGATGTGCCCCTTTCCATTTACCGGCCCACTGTTGTCGAGGTTTATTGTGACATGGAGGTAATCGCCCTCCTTGGGGGACTGGGTGAGTAGGAGATTCTCCTGACCGTTACCTTGGGCGCTCCGGTGTAAGAGTAAATGTCCGCCAGGTTCCCCTTGTTATCGATCAGGTAGACCGTGTCCCCGGCATTGTTCAGGATTGCGGACGAGGAAGAACTGGCAACCAGTATTCTCCTGACCTCTCCCGGGCCGAGGCTTACCGAGAACTTGCGCACGTGGTCTCTCCCAAAAGAGTCGTAGCAGTGGTTCTTGGGGATTGAGGGGGTTTCGTTTACCCAGCAGCGCTCGTTGTTGTAGGCGTAGCTGTCCATTAAGTACCATCCAGAGGCGGTGAACGTTGATGAGCCGCCGTTGTAGAGGACTACGTACTCTCCGTTATTGTCGTTTGTGAGGTAGTCCACGTCGATTATCTGAAGGCCGCGGGAAGTGCTCAGCGGCTCCACGGTGAAGGCTTTTGCAAGGGACTCTTCGGTGGTTTCCCAGGTTTTTGCTTTTCTCAGCGCTCCGAGGGCTCTCTCCGGGTTTTCCCACTTGTAGGTCTGCATTGCTATTGGCTGGTTGTTGTCGTACCACCATATTTGGAAGATGAGGCTGGTGCCGTTCCAGTGGATGTTTCTGATTCTCATGGTGTCTGACACGATTATGTCCCCATTGAGGATTTCGTTTAGGAGGGCTTCCATGAGTGCTATTAGGGCTTCTCTCTCACCGTCTTCTGCGGTGGAGAGTTCTTTTAGGGGGTTCTTGAAGAGGGGGTTTATCGTGCCTGCTTTCTCCTCTTGAGTTCCTGCGAGTGTCGTGCCCGGCACTCCGCTAAGGAGTATCAGCACCACCAGAACAAGGGCCGCTCTCCTCTTCATTCCTACCACTAGGAATTTAAAGACAATTACTAAACCACCAAGAACACATAAAAATTTTTCGGCTTTCTCCTTTAGTACCTCTAGGGGAACGGAAGCGGCTGTTTATGGGGGAGAGCTTGGAATTTTAAACCGCCTTCAATTCACTCAACAGGTTTAATATACCCTCCACGAAATTCCACCGTGGTGATACCATGGACTTCGAGAGAAGGCCCCTCATTGGAATGGTCCACCTCAAGCCCCTTCCCGGTTCCTACCTCTATGACGGAAATTTTGATTCAGTCATTGAACATGCTCTAAGGGACGCCAGAACGCTGGAGAAAGCCGGCTTCGACGCGGTTATGGTGGAGAACTTCGGCGACGTTCCCTTCCCGAAGTACGCCGACAAGACTACCGTTGCTTCCCTTGCGGTTGTCGCAAAGGCGATACGCGACGAGGTTTCCCTCCCGCTCGGGATAAACGTCCTTAGAAACGATGGGATAGCTGCCTATTCCATAGCCTACGCCGTAAAGGCAGACTTCATAAGGGTGAACGTGCTGAGTGGGGTTGCATACACCGACCAGGGAATAATAGAGGGCATTGCCCACGAGCTGGCAATGCTGAGGAAGAGGCTTCCCTCAAAGATAAAGGTCTTTGCCGATGTGCACGTCAAGCACGCCGTCCACTTCGGTGACTTTGAGGACGCCCTCCTCGACATAGTGGAGAGGGGTTTGGCCGATGCCGTTGTCGTTAGTGGAAAAGCAACTGGAAAGCCTGTGGACGTTGATAAACTCGCGCTCGCGAAGGAGATTTCCCCAGTTCCTGTCATAGTCGGCTCCGGGACGAGCTACGACAACCTTCCCGAGCTCTGGAAGTACGCCGACGGCTTCATCGTGGGTACGTGGATAAAGCGCGATGGAAGGGTGGAGAACGAGGTCTCTCTGGAGAGGGCGAGGAAGCTGGTCGAGCTTGCGAAAGAACTTCGTCAAAGTTCCATTTGAAGTTGCTCTTTGTCGAATTTCTTTTTGCGAAAGGTTTATTACCCATGGCTGTGTAATATGTACAAAGGGAACCTGTCCCGCTTTTCTCTTCTGCGAGATGGTTTCCAGGGAAGTGAGAAAGTTGTCTTCATTGCTCATTGAATCCGTCATCTCCGGCCCAATTATTGGGACCGTGCAGTCCAGTTTATTGGGCATTTGGGACATTTTCGTTTTTTCCAGTATTGAACGGAGGAATGCCGTGTGAACGTGCGCGTTTTTGTGGGTGTAATGATTGTGATTCTCTTCCTGGCCCCCTTCGCCACCGGGGCGGTGAGTCCGCCAACGGGCGCACTTCAGGGACTTGGAATAAACATCGTGCAAACTTCCAGCATTCAGGAGAACGGTGCTAACAGCGTAGTTCTGAGGGGCAGGATTGTTAAGGATGGCGTGAACTACACTGTCCTAGTAACGATAACCGAGTATCCAATTAGAACTAGCGAAGACCTTACCGCCGTGGAAATCGGAGACGTTCCAGAACCAGGAGTCAGCATCGCCCCAGCTCTGAGTGGAGTTCTTCAAAACTCTGGTGGCTCTGAAAACGGTGGGGACGTGAGTTTCCTCCTGGGCTACAACGTTTATGAGGCTTCATTTTATCCCACGACTCTAGATGGAAAACCGGTTGAAGATAATGTCACCGTGAGCGTAAACACGGGCCTGACCTCTTTCTACGCCCTCGACTTCCCCTTCGGAGACCTCAGGATCTCGATTCAGCTTTTGGGAAAATACTTGAACTTCCAGCGTGATCCCGATTCTTTCCTTTCCACGGCCTGCAACCTCAACCAGAACAACCAGACGGAGTGCCACACAGAGTTCATGGAGGATGAATACAACTCCTACCTATCATCAATGCTCTCAATGAAGGCCTACGCCTACTCCCAGGCGAGCTCTCTGGGAAAAAGCGTGAGAAATGCCGTTTTGGCGTCCCTCAAGTCCCCGCCCTATCCCGCGAGGCTCCTTAGCGACTTCCAGCTCTGCGTTCCGGGCTCCGGATGCGTTAAGATTTCCCCCGGTTACCTCGGAACCCTGACGTTCAACGAGACCGACGTAGAAAACGGCGCGAGGCTTATGTTCACGACGGCCGTTTTCGACAGAAACAGCGACGTCTCGGGGATTCGGGCGTACTACATAGACCCAAGCGGACAGTACGGGGGAGAGGCGATAAAGCTCCACTTGGCCCAGGAATTTTACACCTACCTGGCAACCCCAAAGAACAGCACTGTGGCCTACGCTTGGATAAACGGGTCGAGCACAACCATACCCGTTGTCCTCGATGTGGCGATAAAGCCCGGGCAGTTGAAGGAGGGAAAGGTAAGGGTGGTTTTCGTGGTCAGCGACGGCAGCGGGAGTCGTTCCAAGGAAATCTCCTGGGATTTTGTGTTCGCTGGAAACTTTACCGATTACTCCCTCAATGTACTCACGCCAAAGGACGGCACCAGCCTCAAGCAGATAATTGACGGCCTCTTCTCCGTGCCTCTCTACGCGGAGGTCAGGGGGAGCGGTGCCAAGGATCTCTACGCTCTCGTCACCCTCCCCGATGGGAGCTCCAAGAGACTGCCCGTTGAGGGCGGCGAGATACTTGACGTCCTCTACATGAGTGACCCGACCGTGAAGGAGGGGGCGCTCACCATAGGCCTCTACGGGAAGGTGAAGGGCGAGGAGAAGCTCTTGGCAAAGAGAAGCGTCCACGTAACCCTTGCGAGTGTTGAAGTGCCTGGAGACGAGATAGACAACGACATGGACGGCCTCGTTGACTGCGACGACCCGGACATAGCGACCTGCGACGCCTGTATCATGCAAAAGAAGCTCGAATGGGCTGAATCGCTGATGGGGAGGCACATTGACTACATCAACAAGATGATAGAGACCGACCCGGGCATGAAGAGCGTTTACGACCTCTACATTGAACACCTTCGCGAGCTCCATGATCGGTACAAGGACGATCCTGACAGAATGGCCAAGGAGATGAACGCCTACATGGAGGAGAAGGTCTACAGGAACCAGGAGATCAAGGGCTACATCTCCATATTTGCGGATGACCCTGAAAAGCGCCACCAGCTCAGGCAGATAGCCGAGAAATACCGGTACGACCCGATAATGAGGAGGATAAAGATGAGGAGCTTCATATACGAGAACTCCAAGAGCGAGGCCGAGAGAGAAGCCACGATGAACGCTATCCTCACCGGAATCCTTGAGCCGCCCAAGTGGCTCGTCGGCGGCCAGTACGGTTCTGGAGGGGCCCTCGACTGGGCCAACTTCGTGGCGGGCAACTTCGAGACCGTTGGAGACACCGTCAAGCTGAGGGGAACCTCAACCGTGAAGATCCTAAGGACACCAGCCAACGTTTTCCTCGTCGCGCAGGATGCTAGGGCGTTGATGAAGCAGGCTGAGGAACTCAAGAAAATGAACCTGCCCGAGAACACGAAGGTTTCCATAATAGTGCTCGATGGTGCCACCAAAATCGGAAAGCTCCTCGATCCGACGGGCTACTTCGGGAACATGGCAGATGCAACCATAGGTGCAGTGGTCAATCTCCGCAAGAAGATAGAGGAGAGGAACCAGGGCTGGTTCACGTGGAACGGCTACGTACTCCACGAGACGGCAAAGCCCGGCATCTACGAGGACTACGAGACGGGCAAGAAGTTCAAGCGGATTTCCGGCGGGTGGCTCAGTCCCCCAACCTTCGTGGAGGTGAAGGAAAATGGGTAAGTTCACCGGCCTACTCCTGATACTCATCCTACTTGGTGCGGCCTACATATATTACACGAATCCTCACATAATCGAAGACCTCACGAAGATGAAGGACAGCTTCCCCAACGGCTTCGATTCGGGTGGGACAACTACCCCTTCTTCGGGCGGGAGTGGTTTCTCTGAAACATCTTCTGGAAACCATAGCGAGCCCTTCCCCGGCGAGAAGGGGTGGGTTGACTCGGACGGGGACGGGAGTAAGGACGTTTATATCGGGGACGACTACGCCGAGGTTCCAACAACCAACGGCTCCATCCTCTTCGTTGATCGGAACAAGGACGGGAAGATAGATGCCATCTACCTCGACACGACCGGCGACGGGAGCTACGACACTGCCTACCTCGACGAGGACTACAATGGGAAGACCGACACGTGGAGAACGACTTTCAACGGGGTTGATAGCTACGCGTGGGACATCACCGGCGATGGGATTCCCGATGTCTATGACTCCAACGGGGACGGGAAGGTTGACGCCTGGGACACAAACTCCGATGGAATAATAGACGAGCGCGACGTTGATTACGACGGAACCCCTGATCTACACGACTACGACTTCGACGGGGTCTTTGACGAGTTCGAGAGGAACGTTACTCTCTACCCTCCGGAGAGTGCGAACGGGACATCGGGGGCTTTCCTCTGCCCGGACAACAAGGACGACGCCTATCGGCTCTTCGTCCAGGCCTACAACAACGTCACTTCTCTTCAATCTTCGGGGGCGAGCGATGAGGAAATTCAGGAGGCCTACGCGAAATACCAGAAGGCCAAGGCCTGCTACGAGTCCTTCCTGACCTCAACGACCTCAGCCGCTTCCAGTTCAGGGATGAGGGAGATCAAGACCGTTACCCTCGATACGGAAGGAACGGCAGGTGTGAAGTTCTCCACGGGCGAGCTGAAGGGCTACAACGAGATAAGCGATAACGTGTGGGAGGACGTTGATCTCGTGGCAGAGCCGTGGTGCGTTGAGTATCCGGCTTTGCTAGGACACTGGATAGACCTCGGTGAGGGGAACCTCGATACCTTAGACCCAAGCGAGATACCTACCTCAGGCTATCCAACGGGTGAGATTGCCGAAGAGATCAAGATGGGCCACGTCTACGTGAACCTCAACTCCGATGGAACACTTACAGCCTTCGAGCTCGTCTCCCACGAGAAGACCGGCGACTGCTCCCACAGGATAACGATACGGTACTCAAACCTCGGGGGGAGCTGAAACGGAACCCCCAACTGGATTCCACGTCCTTGGCCCGTTTCTGGGTCTTTTCCTGCTTTTGGTAGCGTTAGCTCTCCTTGTTTTGTTTGCAAAGCTGACCTTTAGGCTAATTCGGAGGCTTGTTTGATGAGACTGGAAAGAAAATTGGAAGGTGTTTGAGATGGAGAAAGTCCTTTACGTAATACCAAACCTGGAGTACCACAAGGGCTTCTTCAAGAGCGCCCTTGTGAACCTGGTCGTCACAGACGAGAAGATAATTGTCGCCCACGTGAAGAAGGAGATGATCCAGAAGGCAAGGGAAGAAGCGAAGGAGAGAGGAGACGGCTTCTTTAAGAGGCTTGCATCTGGCTGGACGATGCACGAGCGCTACTACGATATGCCTCCCGAGGATGTTCTCAAAGAAGCCCCGGAGAACTTCTCAATTCCACTGAACGGAATAAAGGAGGTTAAGCTCAAGGGAGGCAACGTTGACGAGGGCAAAAAGGAGGAGATGGAGATAAGGTGGAAGGAGAAGAGCAAGTTCTCAGGGAGCATGAACCAGCGGGAGATAAAGAAAAAGCTCTCCGACCTCGGCGTTAAGGTCAAGGGAGGAGGTCTCTTCGGGTTTTAGGTGTGATGGGGGTGAGAAGGATGGGATTCTTTAAGAAACTGATCCTGGGGTTTTTCTTGCTGATAGTGCTCGGCATCGTGGCGGCGTTTGGCATGCAGTACTATTACGAGACCTTCTACGATAAGGTTCCCGTGGAAGTGAAGAGCGACACTGTGACGGGGGATGTTTTCTATCTATCGCACACCTTGGAACCTGGCACGTACAAGATAGAGGCCGGGGGAACTGGGGTCGTTAAGGGCATCAAGATACTCGATCCAGACACTAACGAGATAGTCTCTTCCTACGAGGACAGTACGAGCATGATTTACGGCTCGGCAAAGCCCTTTGTGGTCAGAGTTGACTACGCGCCACCGAACCCCGACGAAAGCTACACTGCAAAGGTTGGAATATACAGGCTCGTGAAGAAGTGAAGGTGGGAGTATGAGGAAGGTTTACTCGCTTTCGGCCCTGCTGCTCGTGGTGTTTGTGCTCGCGAGCGGCTGTGTCGAGAGCCCGGACGTTAACGTCGAGAGTGAAAAAACCCTCAGTGTAAACGGTGTTACAGTCCACTATTCGGGGGAGGTATCCACAGATCAGGCAAAGGCGCTTATTAACCTCATAAACGCCGAACTGAACCCCAATGAGATAGACGTTTACGTAAAGAAGGATAACGGCTACGTTGTTGGATTGACAAGCACCTACACGAGCTCCAGCGAAATGGAGGATTCTCTGAAGTTTTACCTCATCTTTCTGGCGTCAAAGATGTCTCAGGACGTTTTCAGCGGCGAGAAGGTGCTTCTCCAGATTCTCGATGACGAAAAGAACGTACTCTACCAGGTGGAGAGCAAGTACCGCTACGTTTCCTCGAGCGGTATCAACGTATGGTACAGAGTGGCGAGCGAGGAAGAGGCTCGGAAGGCTCTCGATTATCTTGTCGAATTCGCTGGTCAGGGGCCCTGGGATGTGATCCTTGAGAAGAGCGGTTCCACATACCACGTCAGGGCTATGAGCTCCTTCACGACGGCTGACGAAGCGAACTCGGCCAAAGATGCTTATACGGAACTTGTCTCGGGCCTTGAGGAGAGGCTGAACGGAGACGTCGTTGTCCATGTCCTCGACCCGAACGGGATCGAGCTGACGACCTTTGGCCCGTGATCCCGTTTTCTTTGTTCCTTTTCTCCCATTGGAATTGTTTAACCTGGGCGGAAAGGTTATATTTGAACCTAGGAACTTTCCCCCATAACTTTCATGGGTGATTATCATGGGGAAGTACTTCGGAACCAGCGGAATCAGGGAAGTCTTTAATGAGAAGCTGACACCTGAGCTGGCTCTAAAGGTCGGCAAAGCCCTTGGAACGTACCTCGGCGGCGGAAAGGTTGTTATCGGGAAGGATACCAGGACTAGCGGCGACGTTATAAAATCAGCAGTCATAAGCGGACTTCTCTCAACTGGTGTTGATGTGATTGACATAGGTTTAGCGCCAACGCCGCTCACGGGCTTTGCGATAAAGCTCTACGGTGCCGATGCTGGCGTTACCATCACAGCTTCTCACAACCCGCCGGAGTACAACGGCATAAAGGTGTGGCAGGCCAACGGAATGGCATACACCTCTGAGATGGAGCGTGAACTCGAGTCCATAATGGACTCAGGGAACTTCAAAAAAGCTCCCTGGAATGAGATCGGGACGCTTAGAAGGGCCGACCCCAGTGAGGAGTACATAAACGCGGCGCTAAAATTCGTCAAACTTGAGAACTCCTACACGGTCGTCCTCGATTCTGGAAACGGTGCGGGCTCGGTGGTCTCCCCCTACCTCCAGCGGGAGCTGGGCAATAGGGTTATCTCGCTCAACTCCCACCCGAGCGGCTTCTTCGTCAGGGAACTTGAGCCGAACGCGAAGAGCCTCTCCGCCCTAGCGAAGACCGTTAGAGTGATGAAAGCCGACGTCGGCATAGCCCACGACGGCGACGCAGATAGGATCGGCGTCGTTGATGATCAGGGCAACTTCGTTGAGTACGAGGTCATGCTCTCGCTCATAGCGGGCTACATGCTGAGGAAGTTCGGGAAGGGGAAAATAGTTACCACCGTTGATGCGGGCTTTGCTTTGGACGACTACCTCAGACCCCTTGGCGGAGAAGTCATAAGGACGCGCGTTGGTGATGTGGCCGTTGCCGACGAGCTCGCAAAACACGGCGGCGTCTTCGGCGGCGAGCCGAGTGGCACGTGGATAATCCCGCAGTGGAACCTCACCCCCGACGGAATCTTTGCTGGGGCCCTTGTTCTGGAGATGATTGACAGACTCGGTCCGATAAGCGAGCTGGCCAAGGAAGTCCCGCGCTACGTGACGCTTCGTGCTAAAATACCCTGTCCGAACGAGAAGAAGGCGAAAGCCATGGAGATAATAGCGCGCGAGGCACTAAAGACGTTCGACTACGAGGGGCTGATAGACATAGATGGAATTAGGATAGAAAACGGTGACTGGTGGATCCTCTTCCGCCCGAGCGGAACCGAGCCGATAATGCGCATAACTTTGGAGGCCCACGAGGAAGAGAAGGCGAAGGAGCTGATGGGGAAGGCGGAGAGGCTGGTTAAGAAAGCCATCTCGGAGGCCTGAACGTGAAAATCCCTCTCTACATCATCTACGCACTCCTCGCGGCGTTCTTCGCCGCCCTCGTCCCGATCTTTGGGAAACTCGGTCTCAGGAACGTTGATTCAACGGTGGCTACTGTGATCAGGGCGTTCATAATGTTCGCGTTTCTTCTCTTCGTCTCCCTCGCCACAGGAAAAACAAACACGGCCGGCTTCGATCATCGTGCCCTGCTCTTCGTTACTCTATCAGGCCTTGCGGGGGCTCTCTCCTGGCTTTTCTACTTCATGGCGATAAAAGGAGGGAGAACTACCGCGGTGATAGCGATAGACAAGACCAGCGTTGCCCTCGCGGTACTCCTTACCTGGCTCGTCCTTGGAGAGAAGATAGACTTCAAAACGGCCGTTGGGGCGTTGCTGATAGTTCTGGGCGCGCTGCTGGTGTCGCTGTGATGCGTGTTTTTGGAGTCCCAATTTAACTCAAAAGCCTGATTAAGAGGTTCCACTCCCTCTCGTTCCAAGCTCTGCTGTCTGTCACCACGATCACGCTTCCGTTGTTAAGGTATGCGATGTCTCGGATGGTGCTCAGCCATTTGGCCATCGCATCAAAGCCGTTGTACATGTGGATGTACTCGATGCCGTCAATGAGGACTATCCCTCCGCTTCCCGCTGCTCTGAGGTATCTGTTAATGATCTCTGTGATTTTAGGGAGGTTTGTGGGAGGTACAGTACGTTCGCGCTCCACCTGGCTTATGGTGTAAACAGTCCATTTTTCGGGGGGATCCCTTGAGTTCCGGACGAAGGCTAGGAGCGGGCGGTCTTGGAGCACAGGCAGGATCTTTCTATACTCCTCAGGGGACAATATGGTAAGCCCGGGCTTTACTTCCTTCAGCGGCTTTTGGGTCTCGGAGGGTGTCTTTAAGAACTCCTCATGGCCTGCGAACTTTACGAAGAAGTAGGCGATGAGAACGGTCAGTAAAGCGCTCAGAGAGAACCCTATGGGTGCGAACCACTCAACAGGGCGAAGGAGGGGATAGTCCATCTCGTGCGCTCCGTACACAATCAGCAGGACCCCAAGGTACTTCATGCTGTTTCCATAGAGGTTTCTCAAGCCTACGAGCAGAAAGCCAGAGAGGAGGACGAAGAGGCCAGAAACCGCGTACGCAACTCCAACCGTGGCGAGCCAGTTTGGATCGCTTGAGCGCTCGGCAGCGAGCATGTAGAGGGTGAGGATGATGGGGGTTACGGAGACGTAATAGCCGCGGCTGACGGTGAACGAGAGTCCCTCTTCATCGAGGAGTCTGAGACTCCCATAGAAGAGAAGTGAGGCGAAGAGGGCTTCCATGGTTATGGTGAGTGTTTCGATGCCAAAGAGATCGCCGAGAACCTGAAGAGAAGAGGCGAGGAAGGCAATGGAGAAGATCAGGGCAGACTTTCTAAGTGACTTCTGGTAAGAGTACCACAGGTATATCACAGTGAAGAGCTTTGCGCCGAGACTGAGGGTCTGGCCAGGGATGAGTAGTGTGGGGTTCATGAATGATTCCCGTCATAATTTAATGAGGTGCCCGTTAATAAGATTTGTGCATCTGTGCATCTATGTAGCAATAAGTCCTCTTTTGTGCAATATTCTTATCTCAAGACTCACCTTGTCCCCCTTGTTGTAATGTCTTTCCGTCCGGGCGAATTCTGCGGTGGGGGAAGTGGATCACTCGAATTCATTGGCGCTTTTGTTTTCCTCCGTTTATCTTTAATTTTGTAAAGATTTTGGTGGGATTTCGGAAAACTCTTTTATTTTGGGGTCATACATTCAATTTTAGGTGGACGTATGGAGAGATCGTCCAAGCTACACAACCGATTTTAAAATTGTGGGGTGAGCGAGATGAAAGAAGCCCTCCAAAGGCTCCGGGAATACTTTACCCGAACGACGGAAGGCAGGTATTTGGTAGTCGTTCTGGCCATGGCCCTTATCGTCTTCACCGCCGTGCTGGCCCTTCCCGTTAAGCTCATCGAGCCCGATGATGCGACCTACTACGCGGCGATGAAGGCCTTTGCCCAGGGAAAGCTCATAATAACCCGCTCTGAACTTATGGACTTCCAGAGGGAGATAATCGAGAAGGGGCTCGCCGTCGGGAACTTCGGGAGTATTCAGTACGTTAGCGTTGGCACAGGCTACGCCCTCGAAAAGGCTCCGGGGTATCCTTTCATCCTCGCCGCCTTCTACAGGCTCGGCATTGAAAGATTTGTGAACTTATTCTTCGGCCTCCTCGCGCTCATCGTGTTTTACCGGATGATGTCGAAGGCCTTCGGCCCGAGGACGGCCCTCTTTTCCTCGATAATCCTCCTCTCCAACGCCACCTTTTTGGCTATGTTCTACAGGATTTACATGTCCGACTTCGTCAGCATGGCCCTCGTGCTCATCGGCCTTGGCCTCTACTACCTCGGCCTTGAGGATGGGGACTGGAGGAAATGCATCATCTCGGGCCTCTCGCTCGGGGCATCAGTGCTGGTCAGGTACACCAACGTCGTGGCATACGTTGCACTCGCTATCTACGTTCTCCGGAAGGGCGAGAAGAGGGCGCTACGCTATTCCGCTATTGCCGTTGGAGCCTCCGTCCCGATGCTACTCGCTCTCATGGCATATAACTGGGCGGTTTTCGGGTCTCCGTTCACGGTTGGCTACTCAAAGACCATAGGCTACACGAACTTCGCCTTCCAGTACATTTTAGCCGGGAAAGTCGGCGAAGGGCTGAGTCTAATATGGAGAAACCTCCTGACGCACCCGGAGCTCCTCTTCGAGGGCTTTCCGTCGCTCATACTCCTTCCTGCTGGAGCATACATCGCCAGGAGAAAGAAGATAACGCCGCTCCTGCTCCTCTGGTTCCTTGCTTACTTTGGCCTCTACTTCCAGTACGAGTGGCTTAGAACGGGCCTCTACATCTTCATGACGCGCTTCTACCTTCCGATGGCGCCGGCGGTGGCGGGCCTTGCGGGGGTTGCAATAGAAAGGCTGATGGAGGGAGAAGATGGGAAGGTTGTTGCCCTGACTCTACTCGCCTTCATACTGCTCGTCGACATCTCCTCGCTCGCGGGCTTTTTCAACTTCGCACTCTCGGGAGTAGGGGCCTTGGGAGGGAGGCCTACTTCAGTGCCAGGTAGAGGAGCACCGCCAGGGCCAGGGCGATGAAGAAGTCAGGGACCACGAGGACGGGCCCGGGGCCGATCGCCCTCGTGTGCCCCACCAGCCTGTGGAAGAGGGGGTTGGCAGTCACGGCGTACACAAGCAGGGCGGAGGTGGCCACCATAAGGCCGAGAGTGAACTCTGAGCGGACCTTCCTGTAGAGGTTCCCGTATATCCAGAGGAGCACGATGCCGATCGCCGCACTCAAGGAAGTCAACCCCGCCTTTATGGTCGTGTAGAGCCTCGCGGTAGCAGGGTCAATCACGCCGGGGCTCTGGATTATCCTCTCCACCTCACCCGGGCCTGGAGGTCCAACGTACCTGTAACCCAGAAAGGCCCCAATCAAACCTATGAGGATAACCGTGAGCACTATCAATACCTTTCTCATTTTTCTCCCTCCCCTATTTCCGTCTTAACTCTGCCCCAGATCTCCTCAAACTCCGAGTAATTATCGAGGAGAAGCTGGGAAAGGAAGTACATCCTTCCGTAGCGGTTCTCCGTAGAAGTGACAAGCCCGTTTTTCTGGAGGATATCGAGGTGATAGCGAACCGTGGTGTAGTTCAGACCGAGCCTTTTGGCGAGCTGTCTCGCGTTGGACGGCCTCTCCAGCAGTGCCGCAATTATCCTCGCCCTGTTCAGTCCCCCTTCACTTCCCGCTATTAGCCACCAGAGCAGCTGCTTTACAGGGTTCATCTCAAAACCCCTTTGGCCGGGAGCATATAAAGGCTTTTCTAAGCCCAGAAAAACGTTAGATTTAGTATTATCTTGTAAATTCGGCCCTTAACCCCTGCGCGAACCTCTGCTCATCTACCGAGTGGTGAAGAGAGCTTTCTCCAGCCTTTTGATACTTCCCTCAGCGTCGTCCTTATCGAACTCAATGTAAACCCACTCTGGAAACCTCGCCATCAGTATTTCGAAGAGTATTCCGGGGAGAAGCTTCAGCTCGAAGTTCTGCTCTCTTACCAGCTCCTTTGAGCGCTTTAGCCTTTCCTCCTTGCTCAGGTAGAAAAACTCCTGCATTGCCCTGTAGGGATATTTATCCGGATTGCTGGAGCTGGTGTAGAAGACGCCGCAGGTGGGAGAGCCTTTAACGCCGACAAAGACTACCTTCTCCGGTTTTTCTTCAGTTAGAACGCGCCCAATGAAGTCCGCTATTATCTTAGCTCTTTCCCTCATGCCGAGCCTCTCGTAAACTTCCCTGCTGGCTGGAGCGCGCGGCCAGCCGACCAGCTCGTACTCGGGACAGGGATAAGCTAAAACCTGCCACTCGCCGCCGAGCCTTCCTATAAGCTCCCTCAGCCTTCTAGCCGTCTCGTACTCCTTCTCCTTCGGCCCGCGATAGACGTAGAAGGGGCTGAGCAGGCAGGGAGCTATGATGAGGAGTTTCATCCCATTACCTCCGAAATTATCTCCTCAACCTTCTCCCTCAGCTCCTCCAGAGTCCCTTCGTTGACTATAACGTAGTCAGCGATATCCTTCAGTTTCGTCGTGTGGTACAGCTTTTCCTCTTCTTCGTCCATTTTCAAAAAGTCCTCAAAGCTCTGAATGACCCTGTCCTTCTCCGCTCTTCTTTTTCTTAATCTTTCGTACCTTATCTCTGGCCTTGCCTCCACGTAGATAACTTTTCCGCCGAGGCGTTTGATCGTTTCAACTTCTTCCCGCGAGCGAACGCCGTCGATGACGATGTTTTTGCAGTGTCTCTTCTTGTCAACCGCCAGGCGGATGAGGATGTCTCCGCCGTACTTGTCCTTCAGGTACTTTCCAAACTCGATGAGCCTGTCGCGGGTTGGTTCGGCCTTCTTGGGCAGTTCGGGGATCCAGGAGTAGTCGGAGACGTTGTGAGTGAGCAGGTCTATCAGCGGGTCACTACAGGAAACCCTGCAGAAGCCCTTCTCCTCGAAGAACTTTGCAACAGTCGTTTTTCCGGCGGCTATCTTTCCAACGACGCCTATTATCATCTTCCCCGCCTCCATGCGCGCCATATCAGGTTTGCACCATCCGTTGACTCCATGAGGCCCTCATACGTTAGCCCGACAACAAAGTCAATAAGGGCGTTTTTGTCCACGATGGTCGGCCAGTCGAAGCCGAAGAGGTACTTCAGCTCGAAGAAGCCAATGTGGAGAAAGCGGAACGGGTTCAGGAGTGCTATATCACCCCTCCACGTGAGTCCGAACGGGAAGTCTGCAAGAACCAGCTCCGCTCCCTTCCCCTTGGCAATTTTAACGAGCTTCTCTTCGTCTGGAAAGAACAATTCTCTGGGTTCTCCCTCAATGGGTTCATAGTTGAGCTTGGGAAACGCGTACTTCAGCCCAACGGCCTTGTAAGGTAATCCCAGCTTTTCGGCGAAACCAACAAGGGCCCTCGCGTTGAAGCTGAGGAATATGAGTGTGTTTAGTTCCCCCCTTACATCGGGCCACTCTCTCGGTGGAAACCTCTTTTCGGCCTCTATTATAGGTAGGAGGAACTCAAGCTTCGTTCCCTTAACGGCTTTTTCAGCCAGTTCCAGCTTTCTACGCTTTATTTCAAGGTCGAGGTTCGAATAGACCGTTACCTGTCCTACTCCCAGCCTCTCTCTCAGCTTCCCGATCACCAGGCTGTTGCCGATGATGACGCTCTTGTCCGTCCTGTCGTGGGCAATTATGAAGAGCTTGTCGTTTTTTTCGTCGTACCTTACCTCATCTATCCTGAACGGGCTGTCCGGAAGGCCATGTTCGCGCCTTATTTCTCTGACAAGCTTTTCAATGTCCTTAACTTCCATCGCACTTTGGTGGGACTCCTGGCTTATAAGCGGATTGTTCTATGTATGGAACAAAAATTTAAAAATTTGGGTACAAACTTGTAACGGTGGTGGGGATGAAAATCAGTTCAAAAGAAATCGCTATTATCGGTCTAATGCTGGCTCTCGCCCTCGCTCTGGACGTAATGCCCGTCGAGATGCCGACAGTGTGGGGCATGAAAATAGACCTCGTTGCGGTCCCGATCGTCGTTGCCTACTTCATCCTCGGCTTCTGGGGAGGATTGATAGCCCTCGCCATGCTCTTCCTCGGTCTGAGCGTCGTATCCTCCGCGAGCTGGCTGGGTGCAATGATGAAGACCCTGGCGACGTTCGGTGTTCTCGTAGGCCTCGAAGTTGCCAGAAGGACACTGGGTTTCGATTATTCTGACAAGAAACGGCTCTTCGTGTTTGGGCTGGCTGCTTACATCGTTGGAATTCTCCTTAGAATCCCACTGATGATAGCCCTCAACTACTACGTTGCACTCCCCATCTGGCTGGGTCTCCCCAGGGAGCAGGTTATCTCGGCGGTGGAAGACTGGACGGGTGTTCCCTTCTGGTTTGCAATAGCCCTTCCGAACGCTATCCAGAGTGTCATAGACGTCTTTATCAGCCTGCTGGTTACAGTACCAGTCCTCAAACGTGTTCCCCATGTGGTTGTGGAAACTTCTGAGCCGCAAAGAATAATAGAAAAAGAGCTATAGGTTTTGGGCTATCTCGTCTTCATTTATCGTCCTCTCGCAGTAGTGGCAGCGGAGCTTGAGGGGTTCTCTGCTCTCTACGTGGAATCTCGGCGTAACGTACTCATGGTTGCTGACGCAGTTCGGGTTCGGGCACTTGAGGATTCCTGTTATCTCGTCGGGTATCTCGACGTTGAACTTCTCGATTATCTTGTAGTCCTTCACGATGTTCACAGTCGCCATCGGGGCTATGAGGGCTATTTTGTTCACCTCTTCCTCGCTCAGGTACCTCCCCTCAACCTTGACGATGTCCTTTCTTCCGAGCTTCTTGCTGGGAACGTTCGATGCTATAAGGAGCGTTCCTCCGTTCGGCTTTGTCAGCCCGAGAATCTCGATGACCTTGAGCCACTTGCCCGCTGGGATGTGGTCTATAACGGTTCCCTCGGGGATTACCTCTATCTTAAGGTTCTCTGGCATTTTTCACACCCCCAGAACTCCGAGCGTCAGTCCAAGCAGGGCCATTCTAACGGGCACGCCTGAGAACACCTGCCTGAAGTAGAGAGCGTGCTTCGTCTTGTCCACTTCGGGGTGAATCTCGTCGACCCTTGGAAGCGGGTGCATAACTTTGAGCGTTTCCTTGGCGTTTTTCAGAACTTCAAGGTTCACCTGGTAGCTGCCCTTCACCTTCAGGTACTCCTCCTCGTCCGGGAAGCGCTCCCTCTGTATCCTCGTGACGTAGAGGACGTCGAGTTTGGGAATCGCGCCCTCAAGGTCAGTTGTCTCATAGACCTTAACGCCCCTCTCGCGGAGCTCATCAACGATGTGCTTCGGCATCCTCAGGAGTTCCGGCGAAATCAGGTAGAGCTCGACGTCGTAGAAGGCCAGAGCTTCCGCGAGGCTGTGGACGGTTCTCCCGTACTTCAGGTCTCCGAGCAGGCCTATCGTGAGCCCGTCTATCTTCCCGAATGCTTTCTTGATGGTGTACAGGTCGAGAAGCGTCTGCGTCGGGTGCTGGTTGCTCCCGTCGCCCGCGTTGATGACTGGAATCCCGGCGACCTCTGCCGCCAACCTCGCTGCCCCCTCCATCGGGTGGCGAATAACTATAACGTCGCTGTACTGCTCGACGGTCTTTATCGTGTCGGCCAGGCTCTCCCCCTTCTTGACGCTCGTGCTCGAGGCGGAGGAGAATCCAATTACGGAACCCCCAAGGCGGTGCATCGCGCTTTCAAAGCTCAGCCTCGTCCTCGTTGATGGCTCGAAGAAGAGCGTCGCGAGAATCTTCCCGCGGGCATAATCCAGAGAGCCCTTCTCGTTCAGCTCCTCCTCAAGCCGTTCGGCAACCTTCAAAACAAACTCGATGTCCTCCTTCGAGAAGTCCCTTATGCTTATCACGTCGCGACCTTTCCAGTCCATAAGTGCCCTTCCGATGTAAAAATCGGTGGGTTTTTAAAGCTTTTTTGACATACACCTGACGACAATAACGATTTAAACTTGATGCAGTTGAATAACCTGGTTGTAGGGTGAGAGCTATGAGGGTTCCAAGCGTCTATATAGCGGAGGAGCTTATGCCTTACCTTCGTGCGAGAGTTTCAAAAATCCTGTACTCTAAGGGCTTTACTCAGGCTCAGATAGCGGCCTGGCTTGGAACGACTCAGGCGATGGTGAGCAAGTACCTTTCTGGCAAAGTCAAAGCACCTCCGCGCGAAGTTGAAGAACTTCTCAATGTGCTTGCCGAGGAGATTGCCAGACTGATAGAGGAGGGTGCGGTGAAGGAGGAGCTTATCCTGTTCACAACGAGACGCATCATCGGCCTCTTCAGGGATAAAACGTTCTGCGAGCACTACTCCCGCTACGCTGGAGTCAGCACCGAAGTGTGCTCCCAGTTCTTCTCCTCAACGCCAGAAAAGGACGTCCTCTCCGAGCTGGGGATTGCATTGAGGGAGCTCCTTGCCCTTGAAGGGTTCGGCGATCTCATCCCCGAAGTCAGGAGCAACTTTGCCTACGCCCTTCCTGGAGCTAAGAATCCCTCGGACGTCGCCTCAGTACCAGGGAGAATAACACTAGTCAAGGGCAGACCATTCGCTCTTCCACCCGAGTTTGGGGCGAGCAAGTTCACTGCAGGACTTCTCCTTGAGGTTATGAAGCGCAGACCTGGGATCAGGAGCGTTATAAACATCCGCTACGGAAAAAATGTGGAAGGGGCCCTGAAAATGGTGAGATTCAAGACAGCAAAGGTAAAGACAGGCGGTATGAATGAGGGAGATGCCATGAGGGCCATTGCCGCTCCCTTCGAAAAGGGAGTTTACGACGCCATCATAGATGAAGGAGGAGAAGGCGTTGAGCCGCTCGTTTACATCTTTGGGGGGACTCCTTTTGAGGTGCTGAGAAAGGTCGAGAAACTAATTGATGTTCTCAGAGGTGAGGTTTCATGAAGGTCTTTACAAGGGAACTGCGCTTTTCAACGGAAGGTGAGATAGACCTGGTGGACATAACCCATGAAGTCGAGAGGATCGTGGAAGAGAGCGGGGTTCAGAACGGCCAGGTTCTCGTCTTCGTGCCCGGAGCCACGGGGGCTATAATCACGATCGAGCACGAGAGCGGCCTCCTGGAGGACTTCAAGAGGGCTCTGAAGGAGCTGATCCCGAAGGGTGCGGGCTACCTTCACGACAGGATAGACGACAACGCCCACAGCCACCTGAGAGCGAGCCTGCTCGGTGCGAGCGAGTGCTTCCCAGTGGTGGATGGAAGGCTGGTAAGGGGGACGTGGCAGCAGATATTCTTCGTCGAGCTCGACGTGAGGCCGAGGCACAGGCGCGTTGTGGTGCAGGTTATTGGGGAGTAGCTTAACTTTATAAAATCTTGAGAACTTTCAGTTCTCACTCATTTATAAACCCTGAGAAGCCCAAGTTCTCACACGCCCCACAAGAATAAAGGGGGTACTAACCCGCCCAAGTTCATCGGCTCCGCCTTCGGCGGCACTCCCCGGGCAGAAGGAGTTGGACGTTTTTGGATAAAAGGTTTTGGGTGGACAGCAAAGCGCCCGAAAGTGAAGGTGACATATAAAAGCCCATCAGGAGGAGAGGTTTTGAAAAATCCTGGAAAATGAACTAAAACTCCATCATGCTCTTGAAGAGTCCCTTCAGGTCGGTAGGGGAGCCTCCCGTGAGGAAGTCTATGAACCTCGCCCCACCCTCGTAGAACAATGTTCGATCCCAGGGCTTTTCGAGGCCGTAGTGGTTCTCTGGCAGTCCGAGCCTCCTGAGTATCCTGTTCTCTATGAACCTCGCCAGTCCTTCCTTCCACTCCTGCCAGACCATGTATTCGTACTCCTTCTTTGTTAGGTGCTCTCTGAGCTCTCTGCGGCTCTTCTTTACGCCCTCAGCGTCTCCCCTTTCGAGAGCCGAGAGAAATTCGGCGTAGGCCCTTTGGAACTCCCCCTTCTCATAGGGGAACGGATAGTTCAGCTCCCAGGAGTAGTTGCCTTTGGCCTGCTCCTCCAGGAACACTTCGAGCGACTTTTTAAGCTCGAGCTCGCAGCACTCGAACTGATAGCAGTGCACGAACTCGTGGAATATTGAAACGTAGCCTCTCAGGGACTCAAAGACGTCATCAGAGACAACGCAGGCCATTTTGTAGTCGTACTCTTCAACGGGAAAAGCGGCTCTGATGCCTTCTGGCAGGGGAGTTTTGGATTTGGCTGTCTTTACGAGATTGTAGGTCTGCTTGGATTCGTCCGGCTCAAAAATCCACAGTTCGTCGCCCTTTACGACCACGATCGGATAGACCTTCTTTAAAATTGGATGGATGTCCGATATTTCCCTCTGGACTTCAAATACCTTCTTCAGTTCGGCAGCATACATTAAGCTACCACCGAATATAAGAAAGAAAAGGGGCTTAAAAAGTTCACTTCTTGAGCTTCTCGCAGTTCTTGGCCCACTCCTCAAGGACCTCCTTGAGCTTGGGCTGGCCGATCTCCTCGAGCTCGTACTTAACCCTAACAGCCGGCTTGTTGAGGTTCATGAACCTGCGGAGGTCAACTGGAGTGCCCATGATGACGACGTCGGCATCGGCGCGGTTGATGGTCTCTTCAAGCTCCTTGATCTGCTTCTTGCCGTAGCCCATAGCGGGGAGTATAACGTCGAGGTGCGGGTACTTCTTGTAGGTCTCGATGATAGAGCCGACGGCGTAGGGCCTCGGGTCGATGATCTCAGCGGCTCCGAACTTCTTGGCGGCAACGTAGCCCGCTCCGTACTTCATGCCGCCGTGGGTGAGGGTCGGACCGTCTTCTACAACCAGAACGCGCTTGCCCTTGATGAGCTCGGGCTTGTCAACGAAGATCGGTGAAGCAGCCTCGATGACGGTCGCGTTCGGGTTGACCTTCTCAATGCTCTCCCTGACCTTCTGGATGTCGTCGCGGTTGGCGGTGTCTATCTTGTTGATGATTATGACGTCGGCCGCCCTGAAGTTGGTCTCACCTGGGTGGTACTTGAGCTCGTGGCCGGGCCTGTGCGGGTCGGTAACGACTATCCAGAGGTCCGGCTCGTAGAACGGGAAGTCGTTGTTTCCGCCGTCCCAGAGGATTATGTCGGCTTCCTTCTCGGCCTCTCTCAGTATCTTCTCGTAGTCAACGCCCGCGTAGACGACCATGCCGCGCTCGATGTACGGCTCGTACTCCTCCCTCTCCTCGATGGTGCACTCGTACTTGTCAAGGTCTTCAAAGGTCGCAAAGCGCTGAACGACCTGCTTCCTGAGGTCGCCGTAGGGCATCGGATGCCTTATAGCAACGACCTTGTAGCCCATCTCCTGGAGGAGCTGGGCGACCTTCCTTGAAGTCTGGCTCTTTCCACAGCCGGTTCTTACGGCGGTAACCGCTACGACAGGCTTGCTTGACTTGAGCATGGTGCTCTTCGGCCCGAGGAGCCAGAAGTCGGCTCCGGCTGAGTGAGCCCTGCTGGCGAGGTGCATTACGTGCTCGTGGGAGACGTCGGAATAAGCGAACACGACGACGTCAATGTCGTGCTCCTTGATGATCTTCTCCATGTCGTCCTCGCTCCAGATGGGAATTCCGTTCGGGTAGAGCTCACCGGCGAGCTCGGGCGGGTAAATCCTGCCCTCGATGTCGGGAATCTGGGTGGCGGTGAAAGCGACTACCTCGTACTCGGGGTTGTCCCTGAAGAACACGTTGAAGTTGTGGAAGTCCCTTCCGGCGGCGCCCAAAATCAGAACCCTCTTCTTTTTCTTCTCTGCCATAGGTATCACCTCAAAATTTCCGTTTTGGCGCTAGTGTATTGTTTTTGGCATTTATAACAGTTTTTGTTTACCGGTGTAAGCGTTCTGTGAGGGTTTTTCGATGTGGGCATTGATGATGTGAAGACTTTTCGCGAAACGGTGAACAAGAACTGGAGGCGGCTTGGTGGGGCCGCACTTGAGGTAGATTAATAAGCCCCGTGGACTATTGGGCATAGTAAAAAATGAGGTGAGTGCAATGAAGGGAGCGCGCGATTATTCCGCGTTGGCGATTGCTTTGGCAGTTCTTCTCCTGGGCTGGTTCTTCAGACCATGGTTCCACGGGCTCGTGATGGGCTTCTACAGGAATCCTGCGCTACTCTACATGTTCCTCGCCCTGGGGGCGTTAATGGCCGTCAAACCAAAGCGCTACATCCTGGGGAAAAACTACACGCTTCCGCTGATCCTAGGCGGGCTGTTCATCCTTTCGATAGTGGCTCTAATTCTCTCGTCTCCCTTCGCCAATACGGACCTGTACAAGGAGTACCATCCGTCGCTCGTAACGGGAGAGCTCAATCTCTCCACGAGCTACATTAGAATCCTTCCCAAATTTACCGCTTATCGCTACGCCATAGACACGATCGAGTACGCACGCTACACCCTCAGCGACGGGCATCTGACGATGCTGAACGGCACCCCTGTGTGGGGCTTCTACATAGTTCCCGACGGCTCCTGGAACTCTATCAGGCTCAAGGATAAGGGCGTCCTGTTCGTGGATATGGGCACGACTCAGGCCAAGATGCAGCGCATCGAGGAAGAACTTCAGGTCGGCCCGGGGATGCAGTTCTTTGACAACCTGAACTGGGTTCTCTACAAGAAGCACTACCTCGTTGACCTCGACCTTCCGAGGGCCCTATACTACAACGGAAAACTGTACATAGTCGTCCCTTACATCTCCTACGATTTCAAAGTTTTCTACACGGTTCCAAAGTGGGGCGGCGTCTTCATCGTTGATGAGGACGGCAACGTTGAGGATCTAAGTCCTGAAGAAGCCATCAAGGACGAGCGTCTCAAGGACTTCCCTATCTTTCCTGAAAAACTTGTTAGGGACGTTGTGGAGGCTCAGAACTACTGGAAGGATAGCGTCTTCGCCAACATAAAGAACCTCTGGCTCCACCACGAGAACCAGATAGAGCTCATCGATGTCAGCAACCAGGGGAACAGACAGCCTTTTTTGGTTGTGGCCACCGATGGGGGGAAGTACTGGATGACGGCAGTTGAACCCTACGGAAAGGCCCACGGTTTGGCTGCAATCTACCTTATGAATGCCCGCACGGGCGAGATGAGTCAGGTCAAGTTTGAAACTCCCCTGACGGGCCCAGTGAAGGCAATAGACTACGTGAAGAAGGCCCTTCCGACCTTCGACTGGAGCCAGTTCATGGCCGTTGAGCCGATACCCGTTTTCATCGACGGGACGCTCTGGTGGCGCGTGGCGATCATTCCGCGGAGCGGCTCGGGCGTTGCCAAGATAGCCTTCGTCAACGCGGAGACAAAGGAGGTAAAGATATTCGAAGACGAGAGGGAAGTTAAAGAGTTCCTTCTCAGGGGAGAAGTCGTTCAGGCGGAGGAGATAGCGGGTGAAGTAAAGGCCCTCTACTCATACATCAAGGACGGCAACACCCACTGGATACTTGTAGTTGGCAACAGGACGCTATACACCAGCGCGGCTGACCTGAGCGAAGAGCTTATCCTCAAGCTGCTATCCATTAAGCAGGGGGACAACGTCACGGTGGTCATAAGCGAGGGCAGGATTGTAGACATAAAGCGCTGAGGGAGTTTTGCTTTATGCTTTTTTCTGTCTCTTTTCGAGTAAAAACTTATACAGCGGAACTACTTTGACTTCTTTACCCTTTTCCTCTATTCTGTCCTCGGTATCCATCGTTACAAGGATTAAATCATCGCATTTGAGCTTTTTCCCTGCTTTAACGAGGTTCAAAACTTCCCTCTCGTAGTTTGAGGCGTTGAGCTCGTAGGTTACCTGTATCAGTTTTTTTACAGCGTTTCCTTCCCTCACGACAAAGTCAACTTCGCTCTCTCCGTCGGAATAGTACGAAAGGTCGATCATCGGATTGAAGTAGCTCTTTTCTCTCAGGAGTTCGAGGAAAACCATGTTTTCGATTTTTCTGCCGGCGTCTTCCCCCTTAAAGAACAGATTCGTGAATGAAGTGTCCACAAGATAAAGTTTCCTCGGGTTCACGAGCGTCTTTCTGTGGGAGGGACTGAAGAGGGGGAGCTGGAATATCAGGAAGGCGCTCTCCATGGCGCTGAGATAGTTTATCAGGGTCTTCACATTTAGCTCCAGTCCTAGGGCCTTCAGGCTCCTCTGGAGTGAGCGGTATGTGAAGTAGCTCCCGTAAAGAGACAGGACGTGGTAAAAGACCTCCTTGAACTCTCCTATGTCCCGGAAGGAAAACCTTTCGATTATGTCCCTGTAAAGAACCGTTTCCAGGATTGAGATGACCTTTTCCCTAGACCTGGTCTTCCAAACCTCAGGAAAGCCCCCCCATTTCAGGTAGTCCTGCAAAAGGGCTTTCAGCCTTCCCCTCTCCCTGAACGTATCAGCTTTGGTGGTTCCGGTAATCTCTCTAAAAGACAGGGGGAGTACGAGCCGTGATAGGTGCCTTCCCCTAAGCCTCGTGGGTATCTCAGAGGAGAGGAGTGCCGACGAGGAGCCCGAGACGTATAGGTCAAAGTCCTTGACGTCGTGGAGCCAGCGGAGCTTTCTGTCCCAGTCTCCCCACTCCTGAACTTCGTCGAGAAACAGGGTGACCTTTCCGCTTGGATACTCCTTCCTGACTTCTTCGGCGAGCTCTCTCGCCTCCATTCTTGCCAGCTCGGGCTCGTCGAGCGGAAGGTAGAGAACGTTCTCACCGTTTTCCAGCATATTCTTTGCCTTTTTCAGCATGAGGAAAGTTTTTCCAACCCTCCTAGGCCCGATTATGGCCTTTATGTCGCTTCCATGCGGCATTTCAACTTCCCGCGCGATCTCCTCAACGTAATCGAGGGCACCTATGTACTCAAGGGTTATCTCCTTCAGCCCAACCATGTGTAAAAATAATGCACGATAGTATTTAAAGCTTGTGTATTGGGAATACACAAAATAGTAAGAAAGTGTGTATTTCAACTACACGCTACTCCCTCACCCACAGCGCCCCAGCCATGCCGAAGTACGTCGGGCAGGCGTAGGCGCTCTCGACGAGCTTGACTGGAACTCTGTGCATCGCCCCAAGCATTATGAGCATCTGCCAGTAGCTGTCGGGTAAGGCCTTCTCTATCAGCTCGTCCGGAATTTCTGGAAGCTCCTCAAGGCGGTTCTTGTTTATCAGCTCCATAATAAGCCTGTCGTACTCCTTGCTCTCCTTCCTGTAGCCGTAGGGACCGTTCTCGTCGTGCGCGTGCCCGTGGTCTGCGCTCACTATGAGCGCGATTTTCTTCTCACTCCCCTCAAGGACTTCGCCGAGGACTTCCCCAGCCTTGATTAGTGTCTCCCTGCTAAGCCTTCTCGCGGGGGTTAGCAGAACGAGCGGCTTTTTTTCAAGGAACTGGAGCGGTATAAGTTCTCCCCATGTTAGGGGCCATCTTGAATACCTTCCGCTCCTGCTGGCGAAGTGCAGGTCAACGGTCGGGATTTCGGCTTCCTTCCAAGCGTTATAGACCTCTTCGGCAAGCCCCCTATCTGTCTCCCACTCCCCGGGAAGTTCAACGCCCTCAAAGCCGAGCCAGGAGATGAGATGCTGGGCCATGATAACGCCGAGATGGTCACTTATCCTGACGTTGTGAGGGCTTATGAGGACGTAGGAGTCAGCGTCTGAGAAGGCCTTCCCGATGTCCTTCAGGACTCCGGCGAGCTTTTCCGTTTCCTTATCTTCGGGACTCAGAACGGGGTTCCCGTGGGGCATGAGGCCTATTCCAAAGAGCATGGTACCACCATTTTAAATAATAAAAAAGAGTCTAAAAGGTTCATCCCCACTGTAGGGGAACCTCATAGTAGTTGCCGTTCTCGGAATATTTTGCAAAGTAGAGAACGTTGCCGTGCCAGCTGTTTATTATCACCTTAACAGCAGGTCTGTTGTTTGAGGACTGTCTGTATGTATCTACTGTTCCAGAGAAGCATATCTGGACTCCCTCTCCAGCACATGCCGAGACTGAGGTTGAAAAGTATACCCCACCATCGTCTGATGATTCTTGGAAATACGCCGTAAACTCGTCACCTGCATCTCTGAGGTGACTGTACCTGATCAAGTTTGAGGGTATTGTTCCAGGATCGTTATCAGTGTCTATTTTTGAGAAGTACACGATTTCTTGGGGGATAAGTTCATAAACTGTCCTGCAGATTAGGTATCCACATACATCGTACCTATCAATGCGGTACCTTACAGTGGCGTACACTGTTTTCATTTTCCCATCAGAAGTCGGGACTTCGGAGGCATATCCAAAGGGGGTGCTAACCCTTCCAGAACGCTCCCATCTGTCACTGCTTGGCTGTTCCCATTGGGCCACGGTCTGGGAAAATGAATCAATGGCTAGGGTATCGTCTTCGTTTATTATCAGGTGCTCTTCTACCCCTGGGACGCTGTGAAGCCTGAATATTTTTACGTCCTCCATGAACATATCTCCCACTTTCACGCTAGTAGCTTGGAATTCATTTTTAGGGTTGAGGTTCTGGATTGAGGGTCCTATGTTGTCCCTGTGGAGGGGGACTTTTATGTTCACGGAGGTCAATGGTTTCTCGGGATGGAACTCAATGAACTTGGTTCCCCAGTAGTTCTCACCCGAGACGATAATCAGTAGCTTAACTGGCCTGTAGACAGTCCTAGGCTCCCTAACAACCTTTCCATCTTTGATTACTGTCTCTATTTTTGTGCCCTTAGGAATCCTTTGTATCTTGACTGTAGGTGTCAGCATCGGTCCTTGATAGAGGATCTTGGGTTCCCCGAGGGTGTAATCCACAACCACAAGGGTGGCCCTTTGAATCTGGTGGTCCATTCCCAAGCTAATTTTCGCCAGCCCCACTGGCTTTCCCTGGAGCCAGTCGAGGTATGTAGAGTACAGCGTTCCGGCGTTGTCCGGCTGGACTCCGTAGGCTGAGGGTATTATCATAGTTACCATCACTGCGACGATTACTGCAGCTACTGCAAGTTTCTTTTTACTTCTCAAGGGAGCCACCTCCACTCTTTCTCAAGGGAGCCACCTTTGTGGCTCAAGTGAGTCATTGTTTTTTATCTTATATAAGTATTTCGCGATCTGATGTATTCAGCAACTCATCGTTACATCTTTGGCAGAATACTTTACTAAAATGACACACAGTTCTCCAGTCCTTCCAGCGGACAATTCACTATTTTGCCGGAGGGCATATGTGCGAGCACTTTTAATCCTGACCCCGTGAGAATAGACACAACTTTTGCCCCTTCATCGATTTTTTCACTCTCGACGAGCTTTTTGAGAACAGCAATCCCCGTTGCGCTCGCGGGCTGAACGAAGAGGCCTTCCTTTGCAAGCTCTCCCTGCGCTTCGAGGGTTTCTTCGTCGCTCACGGTGGTGCACTTCCAGCCGAACTCGCGGAGCAGCTTAAGGACGGCGTTTCCGCTCGGCGGGTACGGATTTGCTATGGCCTTCGCTATCGTGTTTGGGTTTTCGAAGCGCTCTATCCTTTCTCTTCTTTCTCTGAAGGCCCTGCATATCGGTGAACAGCCATCTGCCTGGACGGCTATCAGCGTTGGGAGTTCATCGATGAGCCCGCTCTCCTTCAGCTCGATGAAGCCCTTGGCAATTCCCCTGAACAGACCGCCTGAGCTCGTGGGGATTAAGACGTAGTCAGGAGTAAGCTCCTCCGCTATCTCGAAGGCAATCCCCTTGTAGCCCTCGACGCGGAATGGGTTGTCGGAATTGATGAAGTATATCCCAAGCTTCTCACCCAGCTCCAGGCTCTCGAAGTAGAGCCTTCCGTAATCTCCCCTAACCCTTATCACGTCCGCACCGTAAACGCTCACAGTTTTGAGCTTCTCCTCGCTCGCGCTCTCTGAGACGAGAATTTTGGCCTTTAGGCCAGCCCTCGCGGCGTAAGCAGCTACACTGGCCGCCATGTTGCCAGTGGAAACCGTTCCAATGGCCTTGTATCCCGCTTTGACCGCGTAGCTCACCGCCAGAAACGTTCCCCTGTCCTTGAAGCTCCAGGTCGGGTTTGCGGTCTCATTCTTCAGGTAGAGCTTTACCCCGAGCTCTTTTCCAAGTTTGGACTTCACGAGGGGAGTATCCCCCTCGCCGAGCGAGAGATCCATTGCTGGTTCTATCGGCCAGAAGTCCCAGAATCTCTCCCAGACGGTCTTTCCAAGGTAAGGCTCTGCATTGAAGGCTTCAAACTCAACTGGTTCACCGCACTCGCACCTCTGGACGGGCTCATCGTAAGTTTTTCCACATATTGGACATTTAAGCTTCAACTCTAACCCTCCTAACGGCTTTTAAGGTAACGACATTATCATCCCGAATTATCTCGAAGGTCGCGTATGTGTTCCCATCGGCGAGCTTCTCCAGGGTTTCCGCGAAGAGTTCGGCGGCTTTTTCATCCTCAAACTCAACCTTCCAGAGGATAACGTAATCGGTACCGTTGTTGGCCAGGATCAGTCTGTCCCCCATCCAGCTCGTTGAGACGTTCCATGCCGTATCGTTGTCGAGCTTCGCAACGTCCCTCATGAGGACGTAAAGGTAGAACACGCCCATTCTATCGTTTCTAAGGATGCTCCAGTTCTCTGGGACTTCTACCGTCACGTTCTTTGGCTTCCTGTTTTCAAGGTAGTACTCTGGAACCATTACCTGAAGGGTTGTTTCTGGATAGCGTTCGTAGGCCCGATTCACGAGCGTCCAGTTGCCCTTTTCGTAGAGGTATCTCACGAAGGAGTCTCCGAAGACGTAGGGGAATATGTGGATGTCCGTTAGTGGATCCCCGCTCAGCGAGCGTATCTTGTGGATCGGAATTCCGTTCCTCTCGCAGTAGATATCTGCAACCAGATCAGCATCTCCCTCTATTAGAGCCTGGATCGCGAGGGTTCCGTCGAAGGTGTCTGCGCCGTATTTGGCGTTGAACCACTGCTTCTGGAGTACGTGGACGCTCTCGTGGGCTATCGTCCTTCTCGCCGTGTCGGGATCTGCCATGAAGTTCTCCTCGATGATGTAGATTGTATCTCCAACGGTCGCCGCTATCCAGCCCGCGCTCCTCTCGCTCTCCTCTTTGATGTATTCGTAGTCGGGTGGGAGAAGAAGGGTCATCTTGTAGACCAGCTCCTCCCTGCGAAGCCTTTCGAGGTCGGGCTTTCCGGGCTTCCACATTTCGAGAGCAGTGGTTTTGCTTATGACGACGATCGTTGGTTTCTCTTTAAACTCCAGCCCCCTTATCTCCTCGACCTGGGTCAGTATCTTATCGGTCTCCTTTAGTATGGAGTCAGCCCCTTCGCTGACTTTAACGGCAGAGTACAGGGACGAGAACAGGAGCAGGAGTAAAGTGAGTGCGAGGGTTTTGCTCTCCGGTTTCCACATGGTAGGGATTCCGAAGAAAGAGGTTAAAAAGGATTGGTTCACTCCTTGAACTCGACGAACTCTTCCTTCATGCCGTCCTTGGTTATGACAACGACCTGGACCTTCCTGTCCCCGGTGTAAACGTCCCTCTTTCCAGCGGTTCTCACTGCCCTGACTGCCAGCTCCTTGGCTTCCTCAAGGCTCATGTCCTTCCTGAACCCGTCCTCGAGAACGGCTATTGCGAAGGGACTGCCCGAGCCGGTTGCAGTGTAGTCGTCGAAGATAAGCCCTCCGAGCGGGTCGAGGTTGGCCAGTGTGGGTTCCTCCACGTAGCCGCCGATGATTATCTGAACCATGTACGGGAACCACTTGTTCTCGTTCAGGATGTTGCTGAGCAGGTGGGCCATCGCCTTGGCGGTCATGGGCCTGCCCCACGTGAACTGGTAATACCTTGCTTCTGCCTCCAGCATCCTCGCGAGGGCCTGGACGTCGCCCACGCTTCCAGCCGTTGTTATCGCTATCCTGTCGGTTATCGGGAGTATCTTCCTTATGTTGAGGGTCTCAACCATGTGGTCGAGTGAAGCCTGAGTGTCAGCGGCAAGGACGACGCCTTCCTTCGTCCTGATTCCCACGGTTGTCGTACCCGTTTTCTTCTCCACCTTTCTCACCCCTAACCTAAGAAACGCACGTTCGTTTTAAACCTTTGCCAGCTCTGGGATAAAGACCCTGTGGGAGTCAACTTCCACTATTTTTGCCCTAATTCCGTAAACCCTTTCAAGGACATCGGGCGTTATCTCCCCTGGCTTTCCCTCCCAGAACTTCTCCCCATCTTTCATCACGACGAGCCTGTCTGCATACTCGAGGGCCAGGTTCACGTCGTGGAGAACCGTGATGATGATCTTCTCCCCCTTCAGCTCTCGGAGAAGCTCCATAACCGTTAGCGCGTGGTTAACATCGAGGTGGCTCGTGGGTTCGTCGAGGAGCACCGCCCTGCTCCCCTGTGCCAGAGCCCTCGCTATCAGAGCAAGCTGGAACTCCCCGCCGCTGAGGGCCGTTATCCTGTCCCTCCTTCTCTCCCAGAGGCCCACTCTCCTGAGGGCGTCTTCGACACTTCCCCCCGTCATGTAGCTCCCCATCTCCACGAACTCCTCAACGGTGAAGGCAAACTCCGGGAAGGAGCTCTGGGGGACGTACGTTATCAGCCTGGCCCTCTCGGCCGGTTTGAGGGAGAGAAGGTCCCTCCCGTCCAGCTCGACCTTTCCAATCGGCTTCAAAATGCCCACGAGGGACTTGAGGAGGGTTGATTTACCGGCCCCGTTTGGTCCTATTATAGCTAACAGCTCACCCCTTCTGGCCTCTATCTCCACATCTTTCAGGACTTCCCTCTGCCCGTAGGAGTATGAAACCCTCGCGAAGAGCCTCATCTCATCAGCTCACCCCTCTTGTGCTTCATGAGTAAATACAGGAAGAAGGGCGCGCCCATAAATGCTGTGATTATGCCGACGGGAATTACCTGAGGCTTTGCAACGGTTCTCGCTAAGAGGTCAGCGAGAACGAGGAGGATCCCTCCGAAGAGGGCAGTTGATGGAGTAAGCTCCCTGTGGTTCGGCCCGAGAATGATGCGCATTATGTGGGGGCTGACGAGACCAACGAAACCTATAACACCCGAGGTGTAGACCGCGAAGGCCGTCAGCGTGGCGATAACGCCAAGGAATACTTTCCTGTACAGGTGGAGGTCGAGGCCAAGGGCTATGCTCTCCTCGCCGAGCAAAATCAGGTTCAGCTCGCGCCACTTCCAGATGAGAAAGCCCGTCCCGAGCGAGGAAACAACGAGCATTATCAGGACTTCCTTCCACTCCGCCCCGTTGAAGCTTCCCAGAAGCCACGTCCAAGTGATGTAGGCGTTGTGCGGGTGGGTGACGTAGATGTACCAGGTGGCGGCGTTGGCGAGGAAGCCGTATGCTATTCCGGCTAGGAGCAGTGTGTCAACGGGCACCTTCCCGTTTGTCCTGGCCAGGGAGTACACGATGAAAACCGAGAGGAAAGAGAAGGCCAGCGACAGGTAGGGCATGTAGGTTATCCCTACCAGCAGGGAGAGCGCAGCGCCGAACGCCGCACCGGAGCTTATTCCAATTATGTATGGGTCTGCGAGCGGGTTTCTGAAGAGTGCCTGCGATGCAACTCCTGCCGACGCGAGAGATAGGCCCACCAGATAGGCAAGAAGAACCTCGGGAAGGCGGATTTTCCAGATTATTGAGAAGTACTTCGGCGGCTCGCCGAGGTTGAACGGGAAGAATCTTGAGAGAGTCACCTTGACCCCGTAGGCTATGCCGCTCGTTACATCGGAAGGACTCAGGCCGACCGGACCTATGTAGACCCCGAGGAATATTGAAAGGAGCGAGAGCACGATGAGCGCTGGGATAATCTTCCGCATGTGCTGGACTTTTTGTCCAGGTGTTTAAACCTTTCGCTACTCCAGTGGACTTCTTCCGTACTTCAGGAACACCCTCAGCTCGGGGCTCTCGGCCTTTATTATGTTGAGCAGGGCTTTAAGTTCGGCCTCAAAGGCCTTCTTTTCGATCTTGACGCCCTCGTGTGCCCTCTGGAGCGGCCTGAAGTAGCCGTTGCTCTCGTGCCATAGAATCTCGCTCAAAAGATCATCGTCTATGTCGCGGTTGCTCTGGAGCAGGTAGATTACTCCGCCCTTCATAGTCCTTATGTATGCACTGGGCACTCCTTTTGTTATCGTCTCCTCGACGTTCTTGAAGATTCCAGAGAGGACATCGGGAATTGAATGCTCGACCTTTGTTCGTTTTGGGAACCTGTAATAACCTGAAAGTTCACTTCCATATCTTTTTTTGAGGAATGCATCTAAGTATGCAACGTCCACGATATCCAGCTTGACCTGCTTGGCTATTGATTTATTGTAAAAGCTCTTTGCAAGATAAACGAGAGTTATATCGTCCGAGAGGAGTTTGTCTAGGGAGTACAGATATTCAAGGTAGCTTAGGACAACATGGATCGCATCCCGGATGTCCTCGATGATGATCTTTTTGCAGTATTTTTTCTTAATCTCGTTGAGGATTTCTTGAACGGTTTTGTCAGAGTTCTCTTCTAAGTACTCGAGAGGTATTGGAATTTTCTCTGGAAGTGTCTCACACGAGGAAATTCTAATCTTTCTGGCATATCCAAGAAGCCTTGAGGACGCGTATTTCTTGACAAAGTTATTGAGCAACTCATCGGCAAGAATGACTCCTGAATACGCTTTTTGAGATTTCCCAAGGACATTCATCAAGTTTTCGTAATTACGATCGAGCTCATCAAGAAAATCAGTAATCAAATCGCTGAATTTCTCTTTTAATAGGGCTTCAAGGGCATTTATTCCTCTCACGCTCTCAGGATAGACTGGTGGCCTCGTCAGGGAGCCCGTCAGGGTTCCGTCCATCATGACGTAGTCAACGTCCCCGAGCTTCGCGGACAGGTAGCCCAGCTTGTTCTCAAGGGTCTCCATCTGGAGCCTGATGATCTGATCGGAGATGCCCTGGTTGTAGAGCATCGCGTTGGTGTAGACAAGCCGATAAGCTGGCCCGTTGCCGAAGGCGTAGCTTGAAACGGCGTAGAAGATCGTGCCGCTCAGCCTTTGCTTTCCCTGGCTTCCGTCAACGGCGTAGACCCTCGTCTGCTTCCTCTCCTTCGGCAGAGGTTTCCACTCTATCTCGGCCAGCTTGCTCTCAGCCTCGCGGTAGCCCCTCTCCAGGAGCGCCTTTATCCTGTCCACGCTCCTCCTGTCGATGAGCCTGTACATCAGCCCACCTCCGCTTCCCTGACGACTGAAACGCCGTTCTCAAGGCTCACCCTTATCACCCTGTCCGCCGCGTCCTTCAGCTCCTCGTCGTGGGAAACCACGATGACCTGCGGTATCTTCCTGAGGTAGCGCTGCATTATGTCCACGAGCCTTCTCCTCCTCTCCTCGTCGAGGTACGGCGTCGGCTCGTCGAGAATGAGCAGGCTTATCTCTCCGGCAAGGTAGAGGGACAAGGCCAACCTGAAGGCAAGGCCTAAAGCTATCCTCTCGCCACCGCTGAGGAAGCCGAGTCCGTATTCCTTTCCGTTGTAGACCACGCCGAGCCTCACCTTGTTCTCCTCGGCCTTCACGGTGACTCCCGAATATTTTTCCTCGGTAAGCTCCTCAAATATCTCGCTCGCCATCTCGCCGACCTTGGCCAAGGCCCCTTCCTTGAGCAGGTTCTTGTAGGCCTTAACCTTCTCCCTGAGCCTCTGCACGCGCTCTCTCGCTTTCTTGAGCTTCTCAAGCTCCTTTGCCTTCTCCTTTCTGGTTTCCTTCTCCTCCCTCAGCTTCTCAAGGCTGGCCTTTACCTCGTCCCTGCGCTCTTCGAGCGACTTCAGGCGGGCCTCAAGGCCAGCAAGCTCGTTTGAAAGCTCCCTCGTCTTCTCCTTCAGCTCCTCGTGTCTGTCCTTATCGTAGGACTTTTCGAGCTCTTCAACTCTCTTCCTCAGCTCCTCGACCCTCTTCGAGGTCTTCTCGATTTCCTTAAGAATGGCCGTGAGATCAAGTTTGAGGCTCTTCAGAAGGTCTTCCTCCCGCTTGAGCTCGTCCCTCGCGGGCCTAAGCTCGATATAGCGCTTGTAAGCAGGCTCGAGCTCCTTCAACCTCTCTTCAAGCTCCTTAACGTCCCCAAATCCGAGCTTTTTCAGCTCGCCGAGCAGGGAAACCCTCTCCTCCTCAAGCTCCCTCAGCTTCTTTTCCACAAGGGCGAGCTTCTTCTTGAGGAGCTCCCCTTTCTTAATCTCATCCTCCAGGCTTTTTATCTCGCCATCTAAACCAGCCAGCTTTTTCTTCAGCTCTTCAGCTTTCTCGTTGGCCTCTTCGAGCTTTTCGAGGTCGTATTCCTTGAGCTTCTCCTCGGTTTCCCTGATCTGCTCAAGGACTTCCCTGAGGGCAAAAAGCTCCCTCTCCTTCTTCAGCGTCTTCTCGACCTCCACGAGCTCTGATCTAAGCTTCTTTTCCCTCTTTTCGAGCTCTTTCATCTCAGCCGATATCTCTTTTAGCTCGACCGTGTACTTCTCGAGGAGCTCCTTCCGGTGTTCCTCCGTGAGCTCTGCGCCGCAGACAGGACACTTCCCCTTCGCCTTCTTCAGCTCTATTATCGCCTTGTTCCTCTCCCCGGCGATGCTCTTCAGCTCGCCCCTCCTCGAGCCTATCTCCTCGAGTTCTTTCATGATCTCTTCCTTTCTCTCCCGGGCCTTCTGGATTTCTGCTTCTAGCTTTTCTATTTCCCCCTCGCTCAGAGTGAGCCTCTTCTTCAGCCTCTCGAGGTTGGCCATCAGCTCCTTAGCCCTCTGGTATGCCTTAAGATCCTCTTCGAGGGCTCCCAGCTCTTTTTGAAGTCCTTCTTTCTCCTTCAGGAGCTCCTTCACTCGGGCCTCTTTCTTGCTCAGTTCCTCAATGCGCTCCCTCAGGTTCTCCGCCTGCTGGGAGTAAGTGGCCAGGAGCTTTTCTATTCTGTTTATGCCCTCGGTAAAGTTCCTGTAGAACCTAGAGAGCCTTTCGTATTCCTTTGCCTTTTCCTCCAGACTCTCGAGCTCCTTTACCTTCTCCTTCAGTTCTTCAACCCTCTTCTCGGTTTCCCGGATCATGCTCTGGATTCCGCTCTTCTTGGCCTCAAGCTCTCTCAGGTTTCCTTCCTCGCTCTTCAGCTCAATCCTTGCCTTTGCGAGTTCCTCAGCAGTTTTTTCAAGTGCCTTCAGCTCCTTCTCAAGCCCCTCAAGCTTCCCTCTTAGTTCAGGGAGTTTCGGCGAGATTTCGTTTATTTCCCTGAGGACGGAAGTGAGCTCCTTTTCGAGGTTTCCTATCAGCTCGTCTATGTTCTCGGTGCTCTTCAGGTAGTCTTCGATGGCCTTTATCCTTGCATCAATCTCCTTTCTCACATCCAGAAGGTTCTTGTAGGAGTTTTCGTATCGGTCGAGGCCGAGAACCTGCCTGACTACTTTTTCCCTGCTCTCGTCGCTCTCAAGGATGGCGTCTATTTCGCCCTGTCGGATGTATATCGCGTTGAGGAAGACATCGTAGGGAACCAGCTTCTCCATCCACTCCCTCACGGGCTTCTGACCAGTCTCAAGGGTCTTCCAGGAGCTTCCGTCGTAGTACTTCACGAAGGCCAGTCCCCTGCCGATGTTTCTGTGTATCTGGTACTTCACGTTCCCCTTCTCGAAGAACACGGTAATTTCCGTCCCGCTCCCGTTTATCCTCTCGAAGTCGTCCTTTTTCAGGTCTTTCGGCTTCGACGGCCAGTAGAGCCCCACAAGGAGGGCATCGAGGAGAGAGCTCTTCCCGCTCCCGTTCTGGCCGATTATCAGGTTTATCCCGCTCGAGAAGTTCACCTTCGTGAGGGCGTGAGAGCGGAAGTCCTTTATTATTAGCTTTTCAATCTTCATCTCCCACCACCGAGCCAGTCAAGGAGGTTTGAACCTTTGGAGGGCTTTTTAACGACCTTCTTTTCAGACTCCTTGCGCTCTTTCTTCTCCCTCTGTCCTTTCCCTTGGGTTTTGGTTCTCTTTTCTTTCTCAGGGCTTCCTTCTTTCTTAGCTGTAGCATCTTCTTTCCTTTCGGGCTCTTCAGTTTTCTTAGGGAGCTTCTCGTCCCATCCCTCACCGAGGAAGAGCTCAACGACTTCTTCAATAGACTCGATGGTCTTTTCGCCCGTGAGGTTTATCGCCTTCAGCTCGACGGGAATGAAGTACTCCTCTGGCTTTGGAACTTCTCCTGAGGGGGTTCTCCCAGTCAGCTTCCTCTCGAACCTCGTCCTCACGTAGACGTAGCGGGCCTTTATCAGCTCGGTGAGCTTTGAAACGTCGTAGGGCCTCTCCCAGCGGATGTCAAGCCTCACAAAAGCTTCCTCTGGAATCTTGGTGGAGAGGCGCTTCAGTTCCCTCTTTGCGGTTTCTTCGTCGGCCTTGATGTTGACGTCAATGAAGGGCCTGACCTTCAGCTCCACGAACCTCGGCTCCCAGTCCTCGACGATGTAGAAGCCCTTAGGGTTCCCAGCGGTCGGCTTGAAGGTATTCCCGTCCCAGCGGTACCTTATCTCGTAGTCCCCGAAGTCCCACCTCTGGAGCGAGCCGGGATAGGCGAGCTTTCCGATGTCGTAGCTCGTCAGGAACGCCCTGTGGATGTGGCCGAGGGCGTAGTAGAGGTAGCCCTTCGGCAGGTCGCCGAGCCTGAGCTCGTAGTAGTCGCGCTGGCTCTCGGGCAGCTTGCCCATCATCTCCTCGACGAGTTCCCTGATTCCCTGGTGGAGCATAAGTATGGAGTCCCCCTCGGGTCTGAATATCTCCTTCGGCGGGTTCTTTTCGAGCCACGCCGCGCTCATGTATTTCATACCGTGTATCTCTATGCTTTTGTTGCCCTTATCAAAAACCCCTTTAACGAGCCAGCCCCTCTCGGTCTTCTCGCTCCTCTGGTGCTCGCTCTCAACCTTCTCCTCCCTGAGACCGATGAGGTAGAGCAGGCCAAGCTTTTCGAGGAGATGGTAAGCAGAAACCCTCCTCTGCGTCCTGTCGTGGTTGCCCTCGATTCCAAAAACTGGTATACCCCTCTCCTTCGGCAGTGAGAGTATTTCCATCGCCTGCTTCAGCGTTTCAGGGCTGGGCCTGCTGGAGTGGAAGAGGTCCCCTGCTATGAGTACGAAGTCAACCTTCTCCTCTACGGCTATCTCAATCGCCCGCCTGAATGCCTCCGCGAACTCGTCGGCCCTGTACGGCAGGCGGTACTGCTCGAAGCCCAGGTGGACATCCGCTATGTGTGCGAACTTCATCACATCACACCTCAAAAGTCAACCTCGATGCCCTCTTCTTCATACATCTCTTCCTTCTCCTTCTCCTCAAGCTCGCGCCTCTTCCTTTCAAGCCACCTCTCGACCGCGCCTATGTCTTCTCCTCCGTAGTTCCCGCCGAGGGCCTTGAAGTTGTATATCTTAACCAAAGCCGGAAGGCTTATCGCCTGACCGACTATCACTGCCTCACCCTTGCCCAGTCCAGCGATGTCGCTCATAAGCTCCCCGCTCACCTGCTCGCTGGCCCTTATGACGTACTGCTGGTCGTTCGGGTTGACGATGCGCATGATGATTTTGGTGTTCGTCTGGCTCAGGACGTCTTCGCTGAGCCTGCTCGGCCTCTGGGAGACCAGACCGAGGCCGACGCCGAACTTCCTTCCCTCCCTCGCTATTCTTCCAAGTATTCTGACGGCTCCTCCCTTCTCTCCATGAGGCGCGAAGATGTGAGCCTCTTCCACGATGACCATAACAGGTTCAGCAAGGGCGGGATAGTTTTTCTCCACTCCCCTCATGAACTTCTCAAGCTCGCTTATCTCCTCCGAAACTGCCGAGATGTTGCCTGGATAGGTCGTCCTGAGGTCGTCAAGCCTCTTTCTGGCCTTCTCGTAGTCCATCCTCGTCTCAAAGACCTTTTCGAGGAACTTGGCAACTACCAGTTTCATCTGGCCCTCGTCGAGCGGGCCGAGGTCTATAACGTTCACCTTGCCTGGCTCTATGAGGGCAACTATGTCTTCGCTCGAGAGCAGATGGCCGTAGTTCCTCAGGAAGCGGGAGACCTTCATGGTAAGCCTCATTATCGTCTCCTTCTCCGCCGATTTTATCTCTCCGAGGTCTCTATACTGGCCGGCATGTGGATCCCAGTAGGTTCCGAATCCATCGCTTGCCCACTTTTGGAGTAAATCGTGGACGAGCTTGACCGCTTCCTTTCCGCCAATTCCCGGGTTCTCGTGAAGAACCGTGTCCCAGGCCCTAAGCAGGTAGGAGCGCTGTATGCTCGCGTTGCTCTGGATCTCCATCAAATCTGCCAGCTCCTCGCCGTCCATTGTTTCCGGCCTTATTTTGGCATCTATCCTCTTTACGTACTCCCTTCCCGTCCCAGGCAGGCTGAGCTTCGTGTAGTCACCGTGGGGGTCGAGGACTATCACTGTTCCGCCGAGCTCCTCAACGAGCTTCCAGAGCATTACCGAAACTGTGTTGCTCTTTCCTGCACCCGTCACAGCTAAAATTGCGAAGTGCCTTGACACAAGCTCGTTCACGTTGAGATAAACCGGGACGTCTTCCCTGATTATCAGTCTTCCAAGCTCTATGTAGCCGTTTCCGCCGTAGTATATTGCCCTCAGAAGGTCCGAGCTGGCTAAATAAACCCTGTTCCCGTTTGGGACGGGAACTCTGGTCGGGACTACTTCAGCCTTCTCGCCGTTGAGCTGAACCTTTCCGAGGACGTGGACGGTAACTATCAGCGCCTCATTCTCGCCTATGCTCTCTCCGTACTCCCTTATGTCGAGCTCAAGGGAGCTGTATGTGCTCTTACCCTCGCTCAGGAGCCAGTTTATGTTCTTAAGCCCTCTTATTGTGCCGATAACCCACTCAACGCCCTCTCCATTTTCTCCCCAGCGGCAGTTCCGATCTTTAGCTTCTTTGCAGAGCCTCGCAACCACGAAGTCTCCGAACTTCAGGTCCGTGTCGGGATGAGCGTAGAACTGGAACGAGCTAACCGTTGCCTCCCCAGTCACGATTCCAACGGGCTTGTTAATATCCTCGGCTATCCTCATAACTCCCACCTATCGAGTAACTTCCAGTTTCAGAGTTTTAAACTTTGCTGCTTGCCTATTCTTACCACAAAAGGAGAAAAATCAGCCAGGAATCCGGTCATCATCCTGCCCGTCAGGTTCGAGAGTGCTCATCACCTTGGGTGGCCACCCATCAAGGGCTCTCCTCAATCCTTTTAAGGCTTTGGAGGGAGTTTGTAATATGAGCACATCAGCTAGAGAGGTCAGCAGAAGGATTCCCCTCGCGATGGTCGTGATAAGGCCGGCGAAGCTCTTCGACATCCCTGAGGTTATGAGGATAGAGCGCGAATCTTTCCGCGAGGCCTACCCGAGAGGGATTTTCTTAATGTTTCTCGAGAACAATCCCGAAACCTTTCTCGTGGCGGAGTACAACGGGAAGGTTATTGGCTACGTGATGGGCTATCTTCGCCCGGACCTTGAAGGACACATAATGAGCATAGCCGTTGATAAAGAGTACCGCGGCAACGGAATAGGTTCTGCCCTCCTATCTGAAGCCATTGAAAGACTCATAAAGAGGGGCGCCCGCTACATCGGCCTGGAGGTCAGGGTGAGCAACGAAAAGGCGATAAGGCTCTACGAACGCTTCGGCTTCAGGAAGGTTAAGAGGATTATAGGCTACTACTCCGACGGCGAGGATGCCTACTACATGCTACTCCCAGCGGAGGAATGGAGGGGAAGCTGATGATAATCTTCTACCTGAGCGGCGACAGGGTCTTCTCAACCGATCAGAACGCGATAAACGGGCTCTACAACAAGCGATACTTTGGAAAGGTCGTTGAGGGTAAGCTGTTTCTATCTCTTCTAGAAGCGGCCTATCTAGTGGAGCGCGGCAAGATTGAGGTCAGGGACGGCAAGAGGAAGCTCTCGCTTGAGGAGATAATGAACCTCGGCAGGGCCAGGGATGAGCTCTTTGATGCAAAATATCTCGTCTACAAGGACCTGAGAGATAGGGGCTACACTGTGAAGTCCGGCCTGAAGTTCGGCTCCCACTTCAGGGTCTACCGGAGGGGAATGGAGGAGCACTCCGAGTGGCTCGTCTGGGTTGTCCCCGAGAACTCCAGGTTAAGTCCAAACGACATAACCGCTCGCGTCAGGGTGGCTCACGGCGTGAGGAAGAACATGATAATGGCGATAGTTGACGAAGACGCCGACGTGACCTACTACAAGGTCGAGTGGGTGAAGTTCTAATCTTCAGCTTTTTATCTCCCTGAGTTCTTTTACAACGTTTTGAACCCACCTTGGGAGTTCGTCGTAGGTGGCTCTCTGGGGGGTGGTGTTTTCTGCCTGACTTTTAATTAAATATTCTTCCCGTTAGGGGGAGAAAAACTAAAGGATTTTGCCTTTTTAGGGGCTACTTCCCAGGAGAAAGTCCAGATGACAAGATAGTACCACAGGACGAGGAACAGAGTCACCACGAGATAGCTCTTCGCCAGGGAAACAAATGGGGACAGGAGCATACCTATCACGCTCAGGGCCCACCCGTAGCGGTAGGGGGAAGGCTTGTCGCCCTTGGCATTCCTGACCACTGGGACTATGATTACCACGTTAAGATCTTAATAATCACAGGCAAGAAAAGAGTAAACGAAAAAGAAATCGAATGGTCTCATATGATCATCCCGCGCGCTTCAGGATTAACACTAGGATGAACTCTATAATGAGGCCAATGAGAGCAAAGTATTCTCTTTTTATATTGACAATAAAAGCTAGACCAAGCCAGAGGATCGTGAAGAGGCCTATTGCTGTGATTTCCATCTTTGAAACGCGTCTTTCAAGGTATCCACCCAGTATGACCATGAACACAATCCCGCCGACCTCAATCCATGTTAAGGGCCGGCTAACTTTCCTTGGAATATTAAGCAGTGCCAGCAGGAAAAGGAAGAGAAAGTAAAGGGTGGGAAGTACAAGGCTCCAACGTTTCATAGTTTCACCTCATGGGTCTGGTATGTGGTAATCATTTTTAAGGGTGCGGGGGCCAATCCTAAGATACTTGAGGACGGGCCCGTAGACGTACATGGGTGGTGTCCACTGCCAGTGCCATTCATTCTTCCAAGCCACCCACACCCAGAGGCAACTGTACTCATCAACAAATGAGGACATCCTTATAAGCTTTTCTCATCAAATAAGTAAAAATTCTTTATTTCTTTTTAAGTTTAAATTTAATTAATAGCTGCGTTTTGCTCTTAGAACCGATAAAAAGAAGCCTGAGTAAAAGAGTTGCATGGAGATACAATGGAACTTACTGAAAGCTAAGCCGAATTTTTATCCCTTTTCAAGACTTCAGAAGATAATAAAGAAAAGGGAACTTCACTTCAGGAACCCGGTCTTCTTTCCGAGGTCTTCGAAGGCATCTATGACGTACTGCAGGTCTTCCTTGCTGTGGGCGGCTGAGGGTTCGAGCCTAATCCTCGCAGTTCCGAGCGGAACTGTCGGATAGACGATCGCCTGCGCGAAGATGTTGTACTCGTCGTACAGCCTTCTCGAGAACTCCTGGGCGAGCTTCTCATCGTAGAGCATAACTGGGGTTATCGGGTGCTTGGTGTTGCCGAGGTCGTAGCCGAGGTCTCTGAGGCCCTTCTGGAGGAAGTTGGTGTTGTCCCAGAGCTTCCTAACGAGCTCGTCACTCCTCTGGAGTATCTCAACGGCCGCTATAGCCGCTGCAACATCAGGTGGGTTCGGGGCGCTCGAGAAGAGGAACGGCCTCGCCCTCTGGCGGAGGTATTCGATAGCCTCCTCCGGACCCGCTACGTAGCCTCCAATGACACCGAAGGCCTTGCTGAGGGTACCCATTTCGAAGTCAACCTTGTCGTGGAGCTTGAAGTGGTCAACGATACCCCTTCCGCTGTCACCGAGGACACCCTCACCGTGGGCGTCGTCGATGTAGAGTATGGCATCGTACTGTTCAGCCAGCTCGGCCATCTCCGGGAGCGGTGCTAAATCGCCGTCCATCGAGAAGACGCCGTCGCTGACGATGATTTTCTTCTTCTTGTCCTTGTTCTCTTCGAGGCGCTTCTTTAAGTCCTCCATATCTATGTGCTTGTAGATGACCTTAGGCGCACCGCTGAGGCGCATTCCATCTATGATGCTCGCGTGGTTGAGTTCTTCGCTGATGAACACACCGTCCTCGCCCTTCTTAAGGAGCGCGCTTATAGCTCCGAGGTTGGCGTTGTAACCGCTCTGGAAGAGTATGGCCGCTTCCCTCTTCTTGAACTTGGCCAGTTTCTCCTCAAGCTCCACGTGGAGCTCCATGGTTCCGGCGATAGTTCTAACAGCTCCAGCACCAACACCGTAGTCAAGGATAGCCCTTATGGCCGCGTATCTTATCTCCGGGTGGGCGGCTAGGCCGAGATAGTTGTTGGAGCACATGTTGAGAACCTTCTTCCCGTCAACTACAACCCACGGGCCCTGGGCGCTCTCAAGCTTTCTGATGGTTACATACAATCCCTTATCCTTGAGCTCCTGGAGCTCCTCCCTAATCCAGTCAAGCTTTCCCATGAGAATCACCGATGGTTCTTGGTCATTGAAGTATAAAAGTTTTGCAGTGGGCAGGTCAGTGCAGTTCCACGAGAAGACAATGGTTGGTTGGGTACAGCGTCCCAGTGAGACGGCAAAAGCCTTAAACTCTGGGGGCTCATAAAGGTTTAGGTGAAAATCCATGTCCGAGGAAGTGAAGGAAGTTAAAATTCTCGAAAAGCCGTGGGTCGAGAAGTACAGACCCCAGAGGCTCGAGGACATAGTAGGTCAGGATCACATAGTCAAGAGGCTGAAGCACTACGTTAAAACCGGCTCGATGCCGCACCTTCTATTCGCAGGGCCACCCGGCGTCGGGAAGTGCCTCACTGGGGATGCTAAGGTCATAGCCAACGGCAGGCTCTTTGAGCTGGGAGAACTCGTTGAAAAAGTTTCCAAGGGTAGGTTCGGCCCCACACCAGTTGAAGGTCTCAAAGTCCTTGGAATAGATGAGGACGGAAAGCTGAGGGAGTTCGAGGTTCAGTACGTCTACAAGGACAGGGCCGAGAGGCTGATAAAGGTAAGGACTCGCCTCGGTAGGGAGCTCAAGGTCACTCCCTATCACCCGCTACTCGTGAACAGGAAAAACGGGGAGATCATGTGGGTAAAGGCTGAGGAACTCAGACCAGGCGACAGGCTTGCCGTGCCGCGCTTCCTTCCGGCCATAGCTGAGGAAGACCCCCTGGCTGAGTGGCTTGGCTATTTTATTGGGGACGGCCACGCCGACTCGAAGAATAAAGTAATCACCTTTACAAACACAGACCCATCTTTAAGGCAGCGCTTTATGGAGCTGACCGAGAGGCTCTTCCCAGATGCGAAGATCAGGGAAAGAATCCACAAAAACAGGGCACCGGACGTTTACGTGAACTCACGGAGGGCCTGGGAGCTTGTAAGTTCGCTTGGTTTGGCCGGGAGAAAAGCGGATAAGGTTTACATACCTGAGAAAGGCTGGGAGGGGATTCGCTCCTTCCTCAGGGCATACTTTGACTGCGATGCTGGAGTTGATAAGAACGCCGTAGTACTGGCAACTGCCAGCAGGGAAATGGCGGAGCAGGTGACCTATGCCTTAGCTGGTTTTGGAATAACCTCAAAGATAAGGGAGAAAAAAGTCAGGGGTAAGACATACTACCATGTCACAATCTCAGGTTCAGAGAACTTGGAGAGGTTTCTGAGCGAGATCGGCTTCTCCCACAGGGAAAAATTGGAAAGAACCCTAAAGCTCGTCAAGAAGCCCAACCCGAACCTCGACAGCTTGAATGTCAACTATGAACTTATCTCCTACGTTAGGGACAGGCTTAAGCTAAACTTCTCCGACGATAAGAGGAGCTGGAGCCACAGAAAGGCTAGAAAGATCTCGTGGGAGCTGATGAAGGAAATTTACTACCGCCTCGATGAGCTTGAGAGACTGAAAGAATCCCTCTCAAGGAGCATCCTCATAGACTGGAACGAGATGGCGGAGCGGAGAAAGGAGATAGCGGAAAAGACGGGGATTAGGGCCGACAGACTCCTCGAGTACATTAAGGGCAAGAGGAAGCCGAGCCTGAGGAACTACATCAAGATAGCGAAGGCCCTTGGGATCGACCTTGAACCTACGATTAATGCCATGAGGGTCTTTGCAAGGAAGTACTCAAGCTATGCCGAAATCGGAAGGAAACTCGGCACCTGGAACTCCAGCGTGAGAATAATTCTTGAGAGCAACACGGAGAAGATCAAGGAACTTGAGGAAATAAGGAAAATCGAGCTCGAACTAATAGGGGAAATCCTCTCCGACGAGAAGCTTAAGGAAGGGGTAGCATACCTGATATTCCTCTCCCAGAATGAGCTCTACTGGGACGAGATAACCGAAGTGAAGGAGCTTAAGGGCGACTTCGTCATCTACGACCTCCACGTTCCAGGATACCACAACTTCATCGCCGGAAACATGCCGACGGTTGTTCACAACACAACCGCTGCACTGGCTTTAGCTAGAGAACTCTTCGGTGAGAACTGGAGGCACAACTTCCTAGAGCTGAACGCGAGCGATGAGAGGGGTATAAACGTCATCCGTGAAAAGGTAAAGGAGTTCGCGAGGACGAAGCCGATAGGCGGTGCGAGCTTTAAGATAATCTTCCTTGATGAGGCAGATGCCCTCACACAGGACGCTCAGCAGGCCCTCAGAAGGACGATGGAGATGTTCTCGAACAACGTCCGCTTTATCCTGAGCTGTAACTACTCCTCAAAGATCATCGAACCCATACAGTCGAGGTGTGCCATCTTCCGCTTCAGACCGCTCCGCGATGAGGACATAGCGAAGCGCATCAGGTACATAGCCGAAAATGAGGGTCTCGAGCTCACCGAGGAAGGCCTGCAGGCGATACTCTACGTCGCTGAGGGCGATCTCAGGAGGGCAATCAACGTCCTTCAGGCGGCAGCAGCCCTCGACACGAAGATAACCGACGAGAACGTCTTCCTCGTGGCCAGCAGGGCGAGGCCTGAAGACGTACGTGAAATGATGACCCTTGCTCTGGAAGGCAACTTCCTGAAGGCCAGAGAGAAGCTGAGGGATATCCTGTTAAGGCAGGGCCTCAGCGGTGAAGATGTCCTCATCCAGATGCACAAGGAGGTCTTCAACCTCCCGATTCCCGAGGACAAGAAGGTGGCCCTGGCGGACAAGATAGGAGAGTACAACTTCCGCCTGGTTGAAGGGGCTAACGAGATGATACAGCTCGAGGCACTCCTTGCCCAGTTCACGATTATGGGTAAGTGATCCCTATGACGGAAGTCCCATGGGTTGAAAAATACAGACCTAGGAAGCTCAGCGAGATAGTAAACCAGGAGAAAGCGTTAGAGCAGGTTAGGGCGTGGGTCGAAGCCTGGCTCCACGGAAATCCGCCGAAGAAGAAGGCCCTCCTTCTAGCAGGCCCCCCTGGAGTCGGCAAAACGACCACCGTCTATGCCCTGGCCAACGAGTACGGCTTCGAGGTCATCGAGCTCAACGCAAGCGACGAGAGGACGTATGAAAAGATAGAGCGCTACGTTCAAGCTGCATACACCATGGACATCCTCGGAAAGAGGAGGAAGCTGATATTCCTTGACGAGGCTGACAACATCGAGCCCTCTGGGGCGAGGGAGATAGCGAAGCTCATCGACAAGGCGAGAAACCCGATAATAATGAGCGCCAACCACTACTGGGAGGTTCCCAAGGAGATACGCAACAAAGCCCAGATAGTCGAGTACAAGAGGCTGACGCAGAGGGACATCATAAAGGCCCTCGTGAGAATCCTCAAGCGCGAGGGACTCGAAGTTCCCAAGGAGGTTCTCTACGAGATAGCGAAGAGGGCTAACGGCGACCTGAGGGCAGCTGTAAACGATCTTCAGACCGTTGTTACCGGTGGAGTCGAGGATGCCGTTGAAGTCCTGGCTTACCGCGACACTGAGAAGAGTGTTTTCCAGGCGCTTGCCCAGCTGTTCGCAACGGACAACGCCAAGAGGGCAAAGTTGGCTGTTCTTGGAGTTGACATGATGCCGAACGAGCTTCTCCAGTGGATAGAGGAGAACATCCCTTACGTCTACTACAAGCCGGAGGACATAGCCAGGGCGTATGAAGCAATCAGCAGGGCTGATATATACCTTGGCAGAGCCCAGAGGACTGGGAACTACGGCCTCTGGAAGTACGCAACCGACATGATGACGGCTGGGGTGGCGGTCGCTGGCATCAAGAAGAAGGGCTTCGTCAAAATCTATCCGCCGAAGACGATAAAGCTCCTCACCGAGAGCAAGGAGGAGCGCTCGCTCAGGGATTCAGTAATCAAGAAGATAATGAGCGAAATGCACATGGCAAAGCCCGAGGCTATAGAAACCCTCCGCTACCTCAGGGTTATCTTCGAGAACAACCCCGATTTGGCGGCCCACTTTGTCGTTTTCCTCGACCTCAGCGAGAAGGAGGTTGAGTTCATAGCCGGCGATAAGGAGAAGGCGAAGACGATATGGGCAAAGAGCATGAACATCGAGAAGAAACTCAAGAAAGAAGGTGAGCTTGAGGCGAGAGCAAAGGAAGCCGAAAGAAGGGTGGAAGCGGCTGAGGAAGAGGAAACTATGGAAGCTGGGGAACCTGAAGAAGAACTTGAAGAAGTCGAGGAGGAAGAGTTAACCGAGGAGGAGCTTGAGGAAGCGGAGGAAGAGATAGAGACCGTTGGGAAGAAGGAGAAGCCCGAGAAGGAGAAAACCAAGAAGGGCAAGCAGGCGACGCTGTTCGACTTCCTCAAGAAGTGAATTGTATTGCGAAAAATATAAAAACCCACTTTTCTTATATTTTCTGTGATATAAAATGCTGAGCCGGGAAGAGCTTATTGAGGTGCTTGCCCCCTACAACTTTTGGGGTAGAGAGCAGGATACAGGCATCACGAGAGGAGATTATCTTAAAGATATAAGACGGAAGCTCTCCACGGGGAACGCCCTGGCTCTCGTGGGGGTTAGGAGGGCGGGCAAGACCACGTTAGCCCGTCAGTACCTGAGATTCCTAATAGAGAAGGGTCTTCCGCCGGAGGAGACGCTCTACGTTAACCTTGAGGAGCCTAGGTTCTATCCAGACCTGAGCCTGGAGCTTCTGGAAGAGATCTTCTCGGCGTTTAAAACCTACATCTCAAGGGGAGCTAGACCCGTGGTGGTTCTCGACGAGGTCCAGAACGTCGAGGGCTGGGAGCGGTGGGTCAGGAAGGTTCTGGATTTGGGTGAAGCCGAGGTCATAGTAACCGGGTCGAGCTCCTCCCTCCTCCGCTCCGAGCTTGCGACCCTCTTAACCGGACGCGTTTTAGTAACAGAGGTTTACCCCCTCTCATTCAGAGAGTTTCTCTCCTTCAAGGGGCTCCCCATTGAACTTCCTGCCCTTCTCGGAAGGAGGGGGGAGGTTGAGAGGGCCTTAAGGGAGTACCTTGAGTTCGGCGGGTTCCCGCAGGTCGTCCTAACCGATGACGAGGGATTGAAGAGGGAGCTTTTGAGGGAACTGTTCGAGGGAATAATCCTTAGGGACGTTGCCTACCGCCACGGCTTCAGGGACGCGAGGCTCGTCAAACTCGTCGCCGAGCTGGCCTTAAGCCGGTTCTCCGCTCTAGTGAGCGCATCAAGGCTGAGGAACGAAGTCTCGGGGATAGTTGGGAGAAAGGTCTCGCCAAACCTTGTAGATTCCGTCCTCGACGCAATGGAGGAGGCTTACCTTATCCACAGGGTTCCGATCCTCTCGCCAAAGGTGAAGGACGTGAGGAGGTATCCGAAGAAGCTCTACGCGGTTGACACCGGGCTGGCCAACGTCATGATAACGCGGTTCACAGAGAACATAGGGAGATTGGCGGAAAATGCGGTGGCGAGGCACCTCGTGCAGAGGCACGGGAGGGAGAACGTCTTCTACTACAGGAACGGCCACGAGGTTGACTTCGTGGTGAGAGAGAATCTAAAGATATCGAGGCTCGTTCAGGTGAGCTGGGACGTTGACGAGAGCTGGGAGCGGGAGGTGGAGGGCCTTGTCGAAGCGGCGAAGCACTTCGGCTTAAGCGAAGGAACTGTGGTAACGGGCTGGAAGTCCTGCGAGGAGAGGGTGAAGGGGATAAACGTCAGATGCCTCCCCCTGTGGAGGTTCCTGCTCTCTTGATGTGGATCCTTTACTCCCCACTTCCCCTCTCGGTGAAAAAGGGCCATCTCAGGCCCTCATGGAACTGAGGGCTCAAGATGCTTCGCTCATACCCCATGACAACCCTGTCTACGAGCTGGCGATGGAAGAGGTTAGCATAGCCGAGGCCCTGAAGCTGGCGAGGGATATGCTCGAAAACCCTGAGAAGTACGGGATAAAAGAGAAGGATGAACGCAGAAGAGGGGAGAAAGCCGCCGAGATGCTGAGGAAGACGATGGAAGAGGGAAAGGTCGTCGGGTTCTTCCACAAGGAAAGGGCCTAAATACTCCTCTCCATCCCTTCTTTCGCAATCTCAACCAGATCCTCGGGCGTTAGGACTTCAACGCCCTCAGGCTTCCTTTCGAGAACGTTTTCATCTGGAACCACCAAAATCCTCCTGCAGTCAAAGCGGTTGAGCTTCTCCTCTATTCTCCTCACTTCCTCCCTCTTAACGCGCTCCTTCCACTTGACCTCTCCAACCACTTCGAGCTTCTTGAAGCCCTGAAGAGCTATGTCAAGCTCCAAATCGGGCATTTCAATCCTCACGGGTCTCAAACCAAAGCTCTTGGCCAAAAGTTCCTCTATGAAGGCTTCAACGTGCCTCGGTAGTTTCTTGTCTATCGCCCTCCTTATGAACTCCACAGGAGTCTCAAGCTCCGTGTAGGCGTATTTTGCCTCAAGGTAGAAGTGAAGGTCGAAGAGGGGTGACGCGTGCCTGTAAACGAACTTCTTCCTCCTCTTTCCAGTGACCTGGGTTCTCCTAAGTATCCCCATGTCCGTTAGGACTCCAAGGTACCTCTGCAAGACTCCAGGGTTGTCCTTGCTTATCAGGCTGAGGGAGTAGAGGAACGAAGAAAGCCTCGTGCTCGTTTCCTTTCCATCGGCGATGCCCTTCATTATCGCCCTGTAAACTTCCGTCAGCTCCCTCTCCTCCTCCGTGAAGGCCTCGCCAACGAGCTCGCCTATCAGCAGACCCGAAGAACTCAGATAGCCTGCCAAGAACTCCCTCAAAGGCGACCTGTAAAGGGGGACGAGGATAGGCTCCCTGAGGTAGGTAGATGCCTCAATTAGCTCCTTTCCCCTCACTTCTCTGCTCATCTCGGCTAAAATCTCCCTCTCGTCTATGGGATCTATCCTTATCGGCTGGACTATCCCGAGGAGCGGACTCCCGGTTCCAAGGAGTTTCCTCTTCGCTAGCCAGCGGGTTGAGGTTATGAGGATGAGCTCCCCGGTTCCAGAGTAGGCGTGGAGGAGGTCGAGGAACCTATCCGGTAGCCTGTGGAACTCGTCCACCACCACCTTACCGCCCTTCAGCAGGCGAGGGAAGAGCCTCATGAACTCGCCGTAAGTCATTGTGGAGCCCTCATTTAGGTCCCTAACTATTCCCTCCCGCTCAACGAAGAAGAACTCGTCGTAGTCGAGGAAATTCCTAACGAGGAAGGTCTTTCCCGTCTTCCGCCTACCGTAGAGCATCTTCCAGTCTTCGCCCTCGAGCCTCGACAGTTCTATTCTTCTGTGAATTATTCTCATGTGCATAATTACGGCGTGAATACTTATAAGAATTTTGTTAAATCAAGCCTCGCCCTTTAGGACAGGGTAGAGAATTCTAAGACTCAACACCAAATCTGGAAAGCAAAACTATTTTAAAGCCTAAAAAACATACCATACTTTGAAATGAAGAGGGCGATAAGGGTAAAACTCCAACCCTCAAAGGAGCAAGAAAGAGTTCTCTTTGAATTAGCCCAAGCTATCGCCGTAGTATGGAATAAAATAAACTACCAAAGGCTAAAGCAGTTCAAAACCTTTGGAAAGATAGACTTCGCTGGAACAGAAAAAGAAGCCTATCACAATTTTAAAGACTGGATAGGCGGTTCAACAGTACAGCAGTTGGCGAGAAAGAACGCAGAAAGCTGGAGGAGTTTCTTTGCCCTTTCAAGAAAGAAGAAAGCTGGCAAATTACCAGAGTGGTTCAAACCAAGACCGCCAGCGTTCATAAGAGAAAGGAACGACAAAAAGCTCTTTGTAATCCCTCTAAGGAACGACCAATACAAAATAGAAAACAACATCTTAGAGCTTAGGAGACTTGGGAAGTTCGGAAAGCTTAGAATCCAGTTCAAGGGGAGAATCTATCTAAAGGGAAAGCAGGGAAGATTAGAAATAACCTATGACCCAGTAAGGCGGAAATGGTATGCTCATATTAGCTACACAGTCGAGGAGAGGCTATACCGTGAGGGTTGGGTTGAAGTCCCGAGACAACCCATAGGTAATCTTTCGGCTGGAATAGACCTTGGGATTAATAACCTGATAGCCGTTTACGTTGAGAACGGTGAATCATTCTTGGTGAACGGAAGACCCCTGAAGAGCATAGCCTTCTACTTTAGAAGGGGAATAGCTAAAGTTCAGTCCAAGATTAACAAATCTGGGACTAAGAAGAGCAGGAAACTTCGAAAGATGCACCTAAATGCTAAGCTCCAGATGAAGCATTATATAGACACTATGGTGAGGAGAACTATTGAGAGACTTTATCGCTTAGGAGTTTCGAAAATCTACGTTGGCTATCCTAAAGGTATCAGTAGAAACTCTAACAAAAACAAAAAGCTGAATTATCTTTTATCTACTGTTTGGCACTTTAGTTACGTCATTAAACGCTTGAAAGAAGTCTCCGAAGAGTACGGTATTAAAGTTAAGCTTGTTGATGAGGCTTTCACTTCTCAGGTTTGCCCTCTCTGTGGCCAACGCCATGAGAACGCTCGCCTTGTTAGGGGTTTGTTTAAGTGCCACAGGGAGGGTGTCGTTATGAACTCCGACTTGGTTGGAGCGTTTAATATTTTGAAGAAAGCTGCGAGAACCATAACCCCAAGCCTTCCAGCTTTGGCTGGAGGTAGGGGTAATTGGGGTGTGGCCACCCCAGAGGGGTTCGAAGAACCCAATTCGAATTGGGTTCTGATGAAGACCCCTCAAACCTCTCCGCCCTTAGGGTAGGGGTTTTCCTGAGGAAACCCCGTCTTCAGGGCGGGAAGGAGGTCATCGATCAACCCAGAATCTCAACATCTGCACATACCTTGAACACATGCGGCTTGAAGTCGCTGACCTTCTTTATCTTGACCCTGCAATCTTTTCCCTGTTTTCTGCACTCTTCGAGAATTCTCTCCCCGAACTCTCCTATATTCTCCTCGTGCACGAAGTCGTAGTAGTGGAGCCACTTCTGGGCTTTGCTCAGCGTTAGAGTCAGGGCATCAACGCCCCTCGGTGTTGGACTTATCACCCTGTCAAAGGTCGGCAGTTCCGGCAGAACATCGAAAACATCCCCGTTTATGAACTCAATCTCTCCCTTAAGCCTCTTCCTGTTCAGCTCGATGTTCTCAAGCCCGAGCTTGTATGCCTCCTCGTTCAGCTCGATGGCAGTGATCTTGACTTTTCTATAACGTGCTATCACGAGCGCGTAGGGTAAGACTCCTGCAAAGGGTATCAGAACCCGCTCTCCGTCCTTCACGAGCTGGGCCAGTCTGTACCGCTCGCCCTTCATTCTCGGGTTGAAGAAAGCTTTGCTCAAATCGACTTTTATCTCGACGCCGTTCTCTTTGTGAACCGTTGTTAGCCTCTTCTCGCCCCAGATTATAGAGTAGTCCCTTATTCTGAAGGCACCCTCATGGAAGCCCTTCTTGGCAACGACCTTGATGAAGGGATGGACTTTTCTCAGGCCCCAGACAATATCCTCGGCTCTGTGCTCAAGCTCGGGAGGGATTTGGATAACAGCTATGTCGCCGATGACGTCGTAGCGCCTCAGATACTTCAGCTCCTCAGACGTCAGCCTCTCCGCTAGAACGCTCTCAAGGTTCTTGTATATCTGCCTTTCAGGCCTCAGAGGGAGTTCAACGGGCAGAACCTCGTGTCCCAGCTCGTAAACACGAGGATCATCTATAACCGGAAGCAGGACGAAGTCACCTTCACTCCTTGGCCTTCTCTTCCCGTCGTAGAGGTTCAGCTTCTTGAGCTTCCTCTTTAGTGGCTCGGCCTCCCTCTTCGGGACTTTTATCGCTGGCATCTTTGGCATCCCCACTCTTTGTTGCTGGGGGAAGGACACCAAACAGTGCTATTTCCTCGGCTCTTTCGGGGGACAAGGCCTGACTGAGCTTTTTAATGAGCTCCTCTTCATTTATTTCCTCGAACTCCCTGAGCAGTATAATCTCTTGTTTTTTGTCAAAGATGCCCTCCGGAAGGTGGATGAGCATGAGTGAGTTTTTAATCATTACCATGTCCTTGACTGCGAACAGGAACTTGGCCACCGCTGGGAAGTCGTTGTAGAGGGTCAGGTACTCCAGCCCATCAAAGTACACAACAACTGGCCCACGCTGCTCCATGAACTGGAGAATCTTTCCCTGGATGACGTGGAGTTTTGAGGGGTCGATAGAATTCTCGACGTCTGCCCTCGACAGCCAGAGGAACTCGTCCGGCTGAACTCCGAACTTCTCGACCCACTCTTCGCGGGGCTTTCTGCTGACGACTATCAGGCCACTGGAGACTTCTTTAAGAATGTGGAACAACTGAGCGGAGGGCTCTTTGCGCAGTGAATACCCTCCATGTAGGGGAAGTTCCTTTTCTCTAGTCTCATTTCTTTCTGGAGTTTTTTGAGCTGTGCTCCTTTCTTTAACCCCTTCCGGTTTCTCAATACTAGTTGCTACTGCCCTTAAACTCAGGAATATCGTGGACAAAATTGCAGCATATGAGAGGGTGTAGAATATCACCATCAAAAACCAGAGGGGCCTCGGGGTGAGTGAGTCTATAATTGCACTCACAGAGCCCAGACCAAAGAACAGAAGCGAGATAAGGGTTCTTTTGGCGAGGCTCTTCCCCGGCTCTGGGACTCTTTTGTAGTAGTACAACGCCCGGTATATACCAATGAGTGCCCCGAGAAGTAGCAACCATCCCGCAATGAAACCGTTGAAATTAATCGGGTTAACCATTGCTAGCCCCAAAATTTTGTTATCCACGTTATCCCTAAAAACCTTGCCCAACTTTGACTTTTTGTTCTGAATAAAGGCTCTATTAGGGCATCATTTCCAGTACGGCTCCCTCATAAGAACGGCCCTTTTGAAAATTTCAACTATCTCCTCGTCGCTCGCTCCGTTTCTCATAGCAGAAAGGAAGTCTATGAGGTCGTTGTTCCTCAACAAGCAAGTTTTAAACTTGCCATCAGAGGTCACCCTCAGTCTCGTGCAGTTGGCGCAGAAGACAGTGTTGTGCATCGCCCTAACGACTTCAACCTCTGCTATGCCATAGTCGGTCGGGATGAAGTACTTCTTCCTCCGGTGCATCCTCCTTTCCTTAGTTTCGACGGCGAGCTTCTCCAGCTTCTCTTCAACGGGCTTGAGCGGGTAGAAGTACTTCCTGAAAAAGGCCGTCTCGGCCATCTCCCTTGGCGCTTCAAGCTCTATAAGCTGAAGGATGGTTCCGGTCTTGGCGGCGAATTCAACCATATCCCAGATTTCGCCGTCGTTTAGTCCTTTCATGACGGTCATGTTGAGCTTCACCGGGGATAGGTATTTCACCGCTTCCTCGATGCCCACAAGAACAGCCTCAAGCCCATCAACGCCGGTTATCCTTTTGTAAACCTCTGGCTTTAAGCTGTGAAGCGATACGTTCACCCTGTCGAGGCCTGCTTTGGCCAGCGGCTTCGCCAGCTCCTTCAGCCTGCTCCCGTTGGTAGTCATGCTGAGGTCGATGACGTAGGGCTTTATTCTCTTCACGATTTCAAGTATATCCTCTCTGACTGTCGGTTCCCCGCCCGTGAGCTTGACCTTTCTTATTCCGAGCCTTGATGCGATTCTAACGAGGCGCTCTATCTCCTCTGGAGTGAGCTCGTTTTTCGCCAGAAACCTCTGGCCTTCCCGGTGACAGAAGAAGCAACGGTAATTGCACTCCTGCGTGAGCGAAATCCTGAGGTTCGTTACTGGCCTGCCGAAGCGGTCGTAGAGCACTCCGTCCACCCATTTGTATTATGAAGGGGCTTAAAAAAGGATTTCGGTTAAGCGTTTCTGTTTTCCCAAGGTTGCCTCCCCTCAATGGAAAAGTAAAAGTAGTGGTAGTTGCAACTTAGGATTAGGGGGTGCCGATGGACGTTGATGAACTGAAGGCCAGGCTCGGTGATTTTGAGGGGATGCATTCGTCCTTCGAGGAGGTCTTTTCACGGCTCTATGAACCGGAAGAGGAGCCCACGGAGGTTGTGAGGAAGCTTCACTCTTTGTCGGCAAAAAAGCTTGAGTTAGCTTCTCACCTCTACAAGGAGCTTTCCGCAATAGGTGGAAGGGTCGAAGATCTCACTAAGGAACTTTATAAGAACGAGCACCAAATGAAGTTCCGCCTTGAGGAGGTGATGTCCCTTCTCGGGAGGGACGACTATGAGGGCAGAGCGAGGCTTAAGGCCGCTTTGGACAGGCTGGTTCAGTTCCACAGGCTCTACGATTATGCCATCCGGAAGGCCCTGAGTGAGCTTTCTGCCGAGGTTGAAGGTCTGACGCTCCTAGGCGAAAACCAAAAAAAGGTTCCAGTCAGCATACTTGAGGAGCTTAGAAAAACTAAAGCAATTGAGAGCCAGCTTGAGACCCTCAAGAGGTTCCTTTACAGGCTTTACGTTCACCCCTCGGACGTTCACAGGGTCGAGCAGGCCCTAAGGGAGTGGCACGCAAAAGGCCTGCTCTGGGTCGAGGCGAGAAACGTTGAGAAGGCCAGCGGAGTGAGAGAGGCTGGCGAGATACTTGAGGGACTCGCGCTCATTGGAGTAATCGAGAAAAAGGATAGGGGTGGTGAAAGTGTCTACAGACACAAGGCCTACAGTCAGGATTAGGGGAATATACAGCACTGCCCTGACGAAACTCTTCCTCGACAGGGGGTTCGGCATCAGCCAGCCCAGCAACAAGATCGTCGAGCGCTTCGGCCTCGAGAAGACCTACGACGACTTCGACGTTGACATCTACGATAAGAAGGACAGACATGGGGTTGTGCTCGTTGGGGATGCCGTTGAAGAGGCCAAGAAGGTCCTTGAAGAGGAACTTATTGACGTCTTTTTTAGAAGGCTCCCGTACCAGCTCTACGGCATATACAAGGGACTTGTTGTGAAAATCGACGAAAAGTACGTTTACGTTGACCTGGGAAGTGCCATTGGTACAATCCCAAGGAAGGAGCTTCCGAAGGCCGTTGAAGGCGATGAGATACTCGTCCAGGTCAAGAAGCACAACCTCCTTCCACACCTCAGCACCACCCTCACGATACCTGGGGACTACGCTGTCCTCATACCGAAGCCCATAGGGGCACAGAGGCACGTTAAGATATCGAGGAAGATAAGGGACAACCAGGAGCGTGAGAGGCTCAGGATTCTGGGTCTCAGCATAGACCTCGGCAAGTGGGGAGTCCTCTGGAGGACTGCAGCCGCTTACAAGGACTGGAACATTCTCAGGGACGAGATAGTGAGGCTCTCCAAGCTCGCCGATAGGCTGGCAAAGGCCGACACGTACTTTGCACCTTCCCTGATAATCGAGGGCAGGAACATATATGAAGTGGAGTTCGGAGGAGGAGCGAAGAGAAAGCTCGACGAGATAAGGAACAAGGTCGTCCCAACCGTTGATGGCCACCACCAGCTCAAGGCCAAAGACCCGGAGCTTGGCTTTGCCGTCGAGATAGCCGAGGGAATACTCTCAAAGGTACCTGGCCAGAGGGTCAAGGTTAACCAGGGCTTCTGGGAGGCGCTCGTGGAGAACAAAGGGCCTAAGAAGGGCTGGCTCTTCACCCTTGAGCACGTCAAGCCCGATGGGCAGAGGATTAGGCTAGGGCCTGGAGAGGTCTTGGAGGTCTCCCACAACCCGCTTAGGGTCACAATAAAGAGACACCTCAAGCCGGGCAAGTTCTACGACGGCCTTGAGCTTCCGATTGAGTTTGGAGATTATGCCATAACCGAGCTCGAAGCTGGAAAGTGGTGGTTCGTGCACAGGTATTACGACAAGAACGGCAACCTGAAGGGAGAGTACTACAACATAAACACGCCCGTTGAGATATATCCTGACGGGGCTCGCTACGTTGACCTCGAAGTTGATATAGTTAAGTGGCCGGACGGCAAGAAGGAGATAATCGATCAGGAGGAGCTCAGGGAGCACTACGAAGAGGGCATCATCAGCGAGAAGCTCTACCGCGCCGTGCTCAGGATAACGCAGGAGGTATTTGAGAGGGTTTAAGGCAGGGTCTTGATTTCCAGCTTTTCAGCCTCTTTTTTCAGCCTTTTATCGTATGTTGCCAGTCTCTTGAAGTCCTCTGCCGTGGCGAGTATTACCATGTCATTGAACCGCTTTGGGTTTCTGGTGAGTTCTAGCGCGCGTTTCGTGTACTTCCCAGTGTCGCAGATAACCCGCGTCCTTGGGCTGTTTAGGATTGAGGAGATGACGTTATTTATTTCCTCGCTTTTGTACCCTACTTCCCTGAAAAACCAGTAGAGCTCGTAGAGGACAATGCTCGGAACTATCCATCTTTCCAGCCCTGCTAGCAGTTTCCTCGCCTCTGCGTTGAACTCTGAGTCCCGTAGGGTGGCGTATATGAAGACGTTGGTGTCTATTACCGTCACTCATCCTCACCCTGGCCCTTTCGTATGGCTTCCTCGATGTCCTCGATCTTCAGTCCCTTTCCGCCGGGTAGCAGGGGAAGTTCGAGGTCGCTCTTTTTTATCACGGCTTTCCCATCTTCGATCTCGATGACAAGAACGTCCCCCACCTTGATGCCCAGCTTCTTCCTAATATCGCTTGGGATAGTAATCTGATAGTTCCTAGTTACCTTCGTGATTCCCATATTCTCACCAATCATAGTAGAAATAAGGGACGTAAAAACGTTGCGGTGGAAACCTTAGCATCCCTTTGCGCTCTAAAGTCTGGAACTACACGATAGGCGGCTACCGCGTCGTCGAGAAGTACCTGAAGGGCAGGAAGGGAAGGAAGCTAAGCCTGGAAGAGCTTGAGCACATCTACAAGGTCGTCGAAATCCTCAAGCGGACGATAGAGCTCGTTAGGGAACTGGAGAAGATGGAGCCGAAGTTCTGAGCTTTCCTTTTTTCTTATCCTAAAAGAAACCAATCGGTGATATTACTGAATTGGTAATATACTCACCGAGTTAATATCTGCCAACAAGAAGAACTGTCATCATACCACTCACTCAACGTCCTCTATTCCCTTCTCCGTTATCCTGAAATATGCCATAAGCCCTTCGGGTCTGAAGCGGTGCCTCTCAAGAACTGCCACCCTTAGCCCTGGCTTCGGCAGCCTATCGAGTCTTAGAATGTCCTTACAGCGGTAGCCAAGGGTCTGCTCGGCGACGGGCTTTGTCATCTCGGTTCTGCTGTCGAAGTGGACCTGGTTGATGACTATTACCGGTATGTTATGCTTCCGGGCTATCCAGAGGAGAACCTGAAGCTGTCTGCTCAGTTCAGCTATCAGGCCGCTTCTGTTTTCCTCTGCTCTGTAGTGAGCGGTTATTGAGTCAACTACGACTAGTGCAAAGTTGCTGTCCACCGTCTTTTTCAGCGAACCTATAACGCGCCTCTGCTCCTTGAAATCTGAAGGTGTAAACAGAATGAACCTCGAGAGGGCCTCTTCGGGGTTTAGACCTCTCGTCTCAGCCATCTGGACAAGTCTTTCGGGAGAAAATCCCCCCTCGGTATCGACGTATGCTACCTTTTTCCCACTAAGCAGGCCGGTCTGCAGGGCCAGGGTCGTCTTACCGCTCGCATAAGGCCCGTAAACCTGGGTTAAGACCCCGGGAGCGAACCCGCCCCCGAGAAGACTGTCCAGGCTCTTAGTGCCCGTCGAGAGCATGAAGTTCCCTCAAACCTCGATCTCTCTGTACAGTTCTGGCCTTATGAAGCGAACCCATATCCTTCTCTTCCTCAGCTCGCTCTCAAGCTTTGAGGGGTCTTCGTCGTTGTAAACTCCGTAGTGCATGGGTATAACAACCTTGGGTCTGATATCTTCGATTATCTGTGCTGCCTCTCTCTCGTTCGCTGTGGAACGGCCGCTAATAGGAACCAGGAGAACGTCGATCTTCCCCCTCAGCCTCTGGAAGGCGGGTGTTGAGTACGTGTCCCCAGGGTGGAAAACCGTTTTGTCACCTTCGATTATATAACCGAGAGGGTACTGGCTTGAAGGATGCTCAACGTAGATTGCAGTAACCTTAACGCCGTTCTCGAGTTCTATAGTCTCCCCTGAGTCAATCTCCCTCGCCTTGGTGACACCGTCGGCTACCGCCATAAGGTACACCTGCTTCGGCCCGATGACCGTTGCATCCCTGAGCCTTGAGAGCAGTTCGACCTTTCCATAGTGGTCCGTGTGCTCGTGGGTTATCAGAATGTAGTCCACGTCACCTATCCTGTCGTCGTCAACCTCTGGATACGGGTCTATGAGGAGCTTCACTCCCTTCGTCTCTATCCAGAAGCAGGAATGACCGTACCATATGATCTTCATCGGCATGACCTCCTCGGGAAGTTTCGGTGGGGTTAACTTAAAGTTTTCTTGGCGTTGGCTTTATTAAGGGTTACGGGTAGTTTAGCACGATGCCGGAGAAAAAGAAGGGACTGATAGTTAGGGAGCCATACGCGACCCTCATCGTCGAGGGCGAGAAGGTGTGGGAGATACGCAAGTCCAGGACGAAGATAAGGGGAGAAGTGCTCATCATAAGCAACGGGAAGGCCATAGGAAAGGCAGAGCTCGTGGACGTTCTGGGGCCTTTTTCTCCGGAGGAGCTTGCGGAGCACTTTGACAAGCACCGCGCCGAGCCCGAGTTTCTGAAGGAATACTCAAACGGAAAGCCGCTCTACGCGTGGGTCTTTAAGAACGCCGAGAAGTTTGAGAAGCCTAAGGAAGTTGAAATGGCCAAGGGGGTTCAGATATGGGCCAACGTGGTTCTCAAAGATTAGCCCTCTTTTTCCCAGCCCTCCGCTGGCCTGTTCTCCTGCTCCTCGGCCTCTTTCTGGTAGTTGTGTTTGCTTTCTTCTCAGGGGCCGTTCTCGTTGCGTTCCGAAGGCTGGGACTCCCGCCAGGAGTGGCCCTTACGATGTTCGTCTTTGCCCTCGTTGGGAGCTTCATAAACATCCCAATAGCAGAGGAGAGAGCCTACGAGCCCGTCATCAAGCTGAGAGAAGTCAGCTTCTTTGGGTTCCTCTACCCAATTCCGTACTTTGAGGTGGAAGAGCGGAGAATGATAATCTCGATAAACGTCGGCGGCGCGCTTGTTCCTCTAAGCATAGTCCTCTACGAGCTTATCCGAATTGCAATGTTGGGACAGTACGGACTACTCTTTAACACACTCCTCGCAGTCCTGATAGCGGCGCTCATATGCAACGCTGTCTCTGTACCAGTCAGGGGCGTGGGTATAGCGATGCCCTCAATCGTCCCACCTCTCGTTGCGGTCCTCCTCGGGTGGTTGCTCGGGGACGGAAACCCAACGTTGGTTGCCTACGTCAGCGGAACCCTTGGCGCGCTTCTTGGTGCGGACATAATGAACTGGAAAAAACTGAAGCACCTTGATGCTCCCATGGTCAGCATTGGTGGGGCGGGTACCTTCGACGGTGTGTTCTTAGCGGGAGTTATTGCCGTCCTCTTGGTATGACGGTGAGTTTATAAGGGGTAAATTCGACAGGAATTCGGCAAAGGAGGTGGTTGGATGTTCCTTCTAGGCAGCGGTGGAAAGCACTTCGAGGATGAGCTCAGGAATGCAGGTGCGAAGATTCTTGAGGTTGAGATAAAGCGCTTCCCCGATGGTGAGAAGTACGTGAGGGTTATGGGCAACGGGGATGAAGCAACAGTCGTAAGCTCAACATTCTACCCGCAGGACGAGAAGATAGTCGAGCTGTTACTCCTTGGGGATGCTCTGAGAGAGAAAGGTTTTGGGAAGCTGAAGCTGGTTGTTCCGTACTTCGCCTACAGCAGGCAGGACAGGGTGACCAAGGATGGGGAGCCGATAAGCGTCAGGGCGGTCATGAGGGCGCTCGGCATCTACTACGAGGAGCTCTACATCTTTGACACCCACAACCCCGAGACTCTCAGGTTCTTCCCAGGGAAGGCAGTTAATGTTTCACCTGCCAGGGTTATTGGCGAGTACTTCCGTGAGAAGCTGGGGGACGGCCTTGTGCTCGCACCCGACAAAGGTGCGTTGGAGAGGGCCAGGGCCGTTGCGGAAGTCCTTGGTCTTGAGTACAGCCACTTTGAGAAGCGCAGGATATCCCCGACAGAGGTCGAGATGCATCCCGTTGACGTTGATGTGAAGGGCAAAAACGTCCTGATAGTGGACGACATAATCAGCACGGGCGGTACTATGGTGAGGGCCGCTGAACTGTTGAGGAAGCTCGGGGCCAAGAAAATTTACGTCTCCGCAACGCACGGCGTCTTTGCCGAGGGGGCAATAGCAAGGGTCAGCAGGGCTGTTGATGAGCTCGCCGTCACCAACACCATACCAACTCCTGTGTCGAGGATAAGCATAGTGCCAGAGTTGCTAAAGCTTTAGTGACCTTGCCAGGTTCTATCTCATGTTTTGACATTTTTATGCTAATTTTTCGCATTTTAGAACTCTTTTTTAACGCTTTCATTTTCAAAAACATGGCCTCTCAAGGGTTTTGCAAAAATTTTTCACTGCGGGGGTTCGTCCCTATAGGGTGGAGCGCCCGAACAGGGCGCGACGAAACCCGAGCGCCAAGACGGCGGCGTCGGGGGGAACGGGTGCAAAGCACCCAGGATGAACCCCGCCCTCCAGCTCGGGTCACAAAAAGGTGCGCTCCCGAGGAAACGCCGAAAGGCGGACCCCTCGGGGGTAAGGCAGGCCCGACATCCCGACCAAACCCCGGACGGGAATTATGGTACTTCCCGCTAAGGGAAGTCCCACCGGCCGTACTCCTTGCTCAATTCCGGTTGATCCTGCCGGAGGCCACTGCTATGGGGGTCCGACTAAGCCATGCGAGTCATGGGGCGCGCTCTGCGCGCACCGGCGGACGGCTCAGTAACACGTCGGTAACCTACCCTCGGGAGGGGGATAACCCCGGGAAACTGGGGCTAATCCCCCATAGGCCTGAGGTACTGGAAGGTCCTCAGGCCGAAAGGGGCTCTGCCCGCCCGAGGATGGGCCGGCGGCCGATTAGGTAGTTGGTGGGGTAACGGCCCACCAAGCCGAAGATCGGTACGGGCCATGAGAGTGGGAGCCCGGAGATGGACACTGAGACACGGGTCCAGGCCCTACGGGGCGCAGCAGGCGCGAAACCTCCGCAATGCGGGCAACCGCGACGGGGGGACCCCCAGTGCCGTGGCATAGCCACGGCTTTTCCGGAGTGTAAAAAGCTCCGGGAATAAGGGCTGGGCAAGGCCGGTGGCAGCCGCCGCGGTAATACCGGCGGCCCGAGTGGTGGCCGCTATTATTGGGCCTAAAGCGTCCGTAGCCGGGCCCGTAAGTCCCTGGCGAAATCCCACGGCTCAACCGTGGGGCTTGCTGGGGATACTGCGGGCCTTGGGACCGGGAGAGGCCGGGGGTACCCCTGGGGTAGGGGTGAAATCCTATAATCCCAGGGGGACCGCCAGTGGCGAAGGCGCCCGGCTGGAACGGGTCCGACGGTGAGGGACGAAGGCCAGGGGAGCGAACCGGATTAGATACCCGGGTAGTCCTGGCTGTAAAGGATGCGGGCTAGGTGTCGGGCGAGCTTCGAGCTCGCCCGGTGCCGGAGGGAAGCCGTTAAGCCCGCCGCCTGGGGAGTACGGCCGCAAGGCTGAAACTTAAAGGAATTGGCGGGGGAGCACTACAAGGGGTGGAGCGTGCGGTTTAATTGGATTCAACGCCGGGAACCTCACCGGGGGCGACGGCAGGATGAAGGCCAGGCTGAAGGTCTTGCCGGACACGCCGAGAGGAGGTGCATGGCCGCCGTCAGCTCGTACCGTGAGGCGTCCACTTAAGTGTGGTAACGAGCGAGACCCGCGCCCCCAGTTGCCAGTCCTCCCCGCTGGGGAGGAGGCACTCTGGGGGGACCGCCGGCGATAAGCCGGAGGAAGGAGCGGGCGACGGTAGGTCAGTATGCCCCGAAACCCCCGGGCTACACGCGCGCTACAATGGGCGGGACAATGGGATCCGACCCCGAAAGGGGAAGGGAATCCCCTAAACCCGCCCTCAGTTCGGATCGCGGGCTGCAACTCGCCCGCGTGAAGCTGGAATCCCTAGTACCCGCGTGTCATCATCGCGCGGCGAATACGTCCCTGCTCCTTGCACACACCGCCCGTCACTCCACCCGAGCGGGGTCCGGGTGAGGCCTGGTCTCCCTTCGGGGAGGCCGGGTCGAGCCTGGGCTCCGTGAGGGGGGAGAAGTCGTAACAAGGTAGCCGTAGGGGAACCTACGGCTCGATCACCTCCTATCGCCGGAAATCCCGTCCGGGGGGTTTAAGGGATGTCGGGCCTGCCATCAGTGGGCCGGTAGCTCAGCCTGGGAGAGCGTCGGCTTTGCAAGCCGAAGGCCCCGGGTTCGAATCCCGGCCGGTCCACCACGAAGAGGTGCACATCCCGAGCACGGCTCGGGGTGGAAGGGCCTGAGACCCCGAACAGGGGTCACGATGAGGGCCGTGCATAGGCGAGCTGGTCCAGAAAACGTCCCGCCCGGTGGCAACTAAGCCGCCTGGTGGATGGCTCGGCTCGGGGCGCCGACGAAGGGCGTGGCAAGCTGCGATAAGCCCCGGCGAGGCGCAGGCAGCCGTCGAACCGGGGATGCCCGAATGGGACCTCCCGCGGCTTTTGCCGCACTCCCAGTCGGGAGGGGGAACGCGGGGAATTGAAACATCTTAGTACCCGCAGGAAAAGAAAGCAAAAGCGATGCCGTGAGTAGGGGCGACCGAAAGCGGCACAGGGCAAACTGAACCCCGGGCCGAAAGGTTCGGGGGATGTGGTGTTGTAGGGCCCGCGGAGGAGCCCTGGGGGCGAAGCCGAAGTCCGCTGGAACGCGGCGCCGGAGAGGGTGAAAGCCCCGTAGGCGTAAGCCCCCGAGCTCCTGCGGTGTCCCTGAGTACCGTCGGTCGGATATCCGGCGGGAAGCTGGGAGGCATCGGCTCCCAACCCTAAATACGTCCCGAGACCGATAGCGAACTAGTACCGTGAGGGAAAGCTGAAAAGCACCCCGGGAGGGGGGTGAAAAGAGCCTGAAACCAGGCGGCGATAGGAGGGTGCGGCCCGAAAGGGTTGACCCTCCCCGAAGGAAACACGGGCGACCGTGGAGTACGAGGGGAGGTGACCGGGGTTGCACCGTCCGTCTTGGATCACGGGGCAGGGAGTTCACCCGAGCGGCGAGGTTAAGGGGGTCAACCCCGAAGCCGCAGGGAAACCGACAGGTCCGCAGCCCGTAAGGGCGAGGGACGGGGTGTGAAAGCGCCCGGAGTCGCTCGGGTGAGACCCGAAGCCGGTCGATCTAGCCCGGGGCAGGGTGAAGTCCCTCAACAGAGGGATGGAGGCCCGCTAGGGGTGCTGACGTGCAATTCGCTCCCGTGACCCCGGGCTAGGGGTGAAAGGCCAATCGAGGCCGGCGATAGCTGGTTCCCGCCGAATTATCCCCCAGGATAGCCCGGCCGGAGGTAGGCAGTGGGGTAGAGCACTGATTGGGGGTTTAGGGGGCGAAAGCCTCCGGCTCCCTGTCAAACTCCGAACCCACTGCCGCCGTAGATGGCCGGAGTAGGGGGGCGGTGTAAGCCGTCACCCGAGAGGGGAACAACCCAGACCGGGGTTAAGGCCCCAAAGTGCCGGCTAAGTGTTACTCCAAAGGGTGTCCCTGGCCTTAGACAGCGGGGAGGTAGGCTTAGAAGCAGCCATCCTTTAAAGAGTGCGTAACAGCTCACCCGTCGAGGTCAGGGGCCCCGAAAATGGACGGGGCTTAAGCCGGCCGCCGAGACCCCGGCGCACGGACCGATTGGTCCGTGATCGGGTAGGCGGGCGTGCCGATGGGGCGGAAGCCGGGCCGTAAGGTCCGGTGGACCCGTCGGTATTGCGGATCCTGCCGGGAGTAGCAGCATAGCCGGGTGAGAATCCCGGCCGCCGTAGGGGCCAGGGTTCCACGGCAATGTTCGTCAGCCGTGGGTTAGTCGGTCCTAACCCGACCCGTAACTCGGCGTCGGGGAAAGGGAAACGGGTTTATATTCCCGTACCGCGGTGGTAGGTGCGGCAACGCAAGCCCGAGGGGTGACGCCTCGGGGTAGGCGGACCGGTCCACAAGGCCGGCTAAGCGTATAAGCCCGGGGAGTGCCGTAATGGCGAGAACCGGGTGAAAGCGCGAATGGCCTCCCGTAAGGGGGGTTCCGCCGATCCCTGGGGCCCGTGAAAAGCCCCTCGGGAACGATCCACCGCGACCGTACCGAGAACCGACACTGGTGCCCCTGGGTGAGAAGCCTAAGGCGTGTCGGGGGAAACCCAGCCGAGGGAACTCGGCAAATTGGCCCCGTAACTTCGGGAGAAGGGGTGCCTGCGGGTGCGTAACCCGCAGGTCGCAGTGACTAGGGGGGCCCGACTGTTTAGTAAAAACACAGGTCCCAGCTAGCCCGAAAGGGTTTGTACTGGGGCCGACGCCTGCCCAGTGCCGGTATGTGAAGCCCGGGTACAACCGGGTGAAGCACCGGTAAACGGCGGGGGTAACTATAACCCTCTTAAGGTAGCGAAATTCCTTGTCGGTTAAATGCCGACCTGCATGAATGGCGTAACGAGGTCCCCACTGTCCCCGGCTGGGGCCCGGCGAAACCTCTGCCAGGCGCATATGCCTGGGACCTCCGGTGGGAAGCGAAGACCCCATGGAGCTTTACTGCAGCCTGCCGTTGCCGTACGGCGGGGGGTGCGCAGCGTAGGCGGGAGGCGTCGAAGCCCGCCCTCCGGGGCGGGTGGAGCCGCCCATGAGACACCGCCCACCCTCTGCCGTACGGCTAACCCGCGGAAGCGGGGACAGCGGTAGGTGGGCAGTTTGGCTGGGGCGGCACACCCTCGAAAAGGTATCGAGGGTGCCCTAAGGTCGGCTCAGGCGGGTCAGGAATCCGCCGTAGAGTGCAAGGGCAAAAGCCGGCCTGACTGGACCCGTAACAGAGGCGGGTCCAGCCGCGAAAGCGTGGCCTAGCGAACCCCTGTGCCTCCCCGGTGGGGGCCAGGGATGACAGAAAAGCTACCCTGGGGATAACAGAGTCGTCTCGGGCGAGAGCCCATATCGACCCCGAGGCTTGCTACCTCGCTGTCGGCTCTTCCCATCCTGGCCCTGCAGCAGGGGCCAAGGGTGGGGGTGTTCACCCATTAAAGGGGAACGTGAGCTGGGTTTAGACCGTCGTGAGACAGGTCGGATGCTATCTACCGGAGGTGTTGGCCGCCTGAGGGGAAGGCTCCCCCAGTACGAGAGGAACAGGGAGCCGCGGCCTCTGGTCTACCGGTTGTCCTACAGGGCATAGCCGGGCAGCTACGCCGCAGCCGATAAGGCCTGAAAGCATCTAAGGCCGAAGCGGCCCCCGAAAACAGGCGGCCACTCCTGGGCGTTGGGCCTGGGCGACCGGTCCGTTGCCCAGGACGAGGGCCCGGGAAGAAGACCCGGTTGATGGGGCGGGGATGTAAGCGGGAAGGGAAACCGACCCGTTCAGTCTGCCGCTCCCAACAGCCCGAGTGCTACCGGGCGGGACGTCTGAGAGACCAGCTCGCTTATGCACGGCCCTCATCGTGATAATTCTTCTGAAAATCTTAGTCTCGTTGTAATCGGTGTGTTCAACTGCAATATAAACTCTTGTGAATTCTGTTGTTCCGATAGTAACCGTTAAATTTTCTCCAGAGGAGCTTTTTCTGGTGGTTTGCATGAGGCTATTGATTCTTGACCTTGATGGAACTCTCTGGGATCATGAAGACGCTTCTCGCCTTACTCCACCCTACGAATTTTACGATGATTATCTCGTTGATGCCTACGGTGAAGAACTACACTTGTTCCCAGGTGTTAGAGACTTCCTCGACTGGGCCAGCGAACGCTTTCTCCTCTCAATAGCCAGCTGGAACGTGGAGGGGAAAGTGAGGCCCATCCTCGAAGGCTTTGGCCTCTGGGACTACTTCCTGTTCCCGAAAATCGAGGGACACCCCAACAAGGCGGACATGATACGAAGAACCATTGAGGAGCTCGAATCGATTGGTTACACAATCGACGACGTCATCTACGTTGACGATAGGGCAATCCACGTGGACAAGATTAAACAGGAACTGCCAGATGTTGACTTCATCCACATGTGGGTTGATGTAAAGTCTTTTGAGGAGCTTAAGCAACTCCTTGAAAAGCTGGATTGAGGTGATGGAAGTGGAACTGCTCATCGTTAAGGACAGACGGATAGACTACGATGGTTCGGCAATTCAGAGCCACTGGGCCTACAGAAACTTTGGAATCCTCGGCAACTCAATAGTGATCTTCCGCGGGAAATGCAACGTTAAAGTTGAGGAGATGATAGACATCGAAGACCTCCGCCAGAGCAAGGAGATAAAGAGCGACGACATGGTGCACTACATCATCGAGGTCTTTGACCTTGTAAACACACTCTTTGCTTCAACCCTTCAGAAGCTCTTCATAGCAAGGCTATGCGAGGTACTGGGTGAGTACGGAGTAAAGACTCAAAGGAAGGGCGACGACATCTATGTGAACGGAAAGAAGCTCAGCATCTCGATAGCCACCGTTTCTCCCGTCAGCGTGAAGATACACATTGGTATAAACGTCGAGGCCAGGGGAATTCCAGAGGGCGTCGATGCGATAGGCCTGAAAGAGCTTGGGGTAACCGACGTTGAGGAGTTCATGGAAAGAACTGGTAAGGCCCTCGTTGAGGAGTTCAACAAAGTAAAGAGGGACAGCCTCAAGGTAAGATGGGCTCAGTAGAAGAAATAGAGTAGAGACCCAACGAGGGGAACCGCGAGGTTGTCGTCCACCCACGGCTGGTATTCAGCCAGCATGAGCACGAATGCCCACCCTATTTTTCCTATTGTGCTCCCTTCGAGAAGGGCAATCGCGATTATAACTGCCGTTACTAGGTAGCCTAAACTCCCAGTCCAGTGCTTTTTGAGTTTCACGTTGAAGCCGTTTCGCTTGAAGTAGTAGTGTCTTATTATTCCTGTAACCCCGTCGCTTATTGCCATCGCCAAAAGCAGGGCCGTTGAATAGTTTCTTGGCATGAAGTAACTTATTCCAGCGGCGGAAAGAGCGAAGAACACTTCACCGTAGTTGTTCTGGAGCTGATACCACGAGAATTCGCTCCGTTTTAGGTGGGGCCACAGCTGTGTGAGGCCGAAGGCAAAAGCCGCTGGTGCGAATACCTCTTTCGGAATGAGCCCATAATAGAACATCAGTATTGCTGGAACAATGCTGAAGTGTATGAGCTTCCTGTTCACCCAGGCCCATTCCTGCCCTAGGTACTTTGTAAACCAGATCGTCCCGACTATGATTGAAGCTCCAATAACGGCATAGGGAACCCAGCTGAAGTCCACGTTATTTCACCAAAGATGAAAAGCGTGAGGAGGGTTATATACCTTGCTCATCCGAAGGCCTTATGCACTGCCTCTAGGGCGTTTATGAGGTCCCCAGCGTGCACAACGATATACCACTCTCTTGTTCTCGTCAGCTCTCCCCTCGACTTCCCAATAAGCTCTCCGTAAAGGCCCTGGATTCTTATCCTGGGCTCCGTGGTCGTTAGCTTCAGTGTTATCTCCGTTGGCTTTCCGTTTTCCCACACCATTCCGACTTTTAAGCCTGCTTTAGTTTCCTTCCTCTTCTTCAGCCCGAGCTTTAGGTAGCGGAGCCTCTCCTCCGGAACCTCGTTCTCCTCTGCTTTCTCCCGTAGGTACTCATCCGCTAGGGTTAATCCATGAAGTCCGAGGGCGTATCCGAAGACTGGTATCCCGAGGTCTTTCCTGCTTCTCCCCTTGTAGGCGTAGACCTCTATTCTGCTTCCAGAGCCCTTTGAAGCCAGCTGAATTCCCTTGGCCTCTTCGTCTTTGAAAGCCCCGAACTCCTCAACGATGTCCTCGTACGCTGAGAATGGGAGCGAAAAGCTTGCCCACGTCCCCCAGAGCCGCGGTGGCACGGAAAGAAAGCCCATCTCTTCAAGGTGGTACTCCATGGGCTTTGGCTTCAGCACGAGAAAGCCCTTCTCAGTTACGTCTAGTTCGATCACCGCCCGCTCTTCTGGGAGGAGGGCGAACTTTCCATCGCCCTTGTAGTCTCTTGCCTTCAGCAACTTTGATTCTCTAATTTTTCTGTGTTCTCTTGAGCTTACGACAACTGGAACGGGTGTTTTTCTTCCGCTCTCTTTATCGTACGGCACCTTGAATCCTGCCTTCAGGAGCTCTTCCTGTATCTCCAGTGATGCCGGAAAGAAAACTTGGCTCCTTAGAAGTTCAACTTCCACTTCGACCACCGTTTTATTTTTCTGTCGTCTTGTTTTTACCATTAAGCTTTATAACTTTTGCCCTCAATAACGTAGTTTTGAACCGGCCGTAACCTTAAAAGGGCTTTTCCCGAGCTAAGCGCGGTGGTGAAAATGGTTCACTGGGCTGACTACATGGCCGAGAAGATTATCAGGGAAAGGGGCGACAAGGAGGAGTACGTGGTAGAGAGCGGAATAACCCCGAGCGGTTACGTTCACATAGGCAACTTCCGCGAGTTCTTTACCGCTTACATCGTTGGACACGCCCTCAGGGACAGGGGCAAGAAGGTCAGGCACATCCACATGTGGGACGACTACGACCGCTTTAGGAAGGTTCCCAAGAACGTCCCACCCGAATGGAAAGAGCACCTCACGAAGCCGGTCCGCGAGGTTCCGGACCCCTGGGGCTGCCATGAGAGCTACGCGGACCACTTCATGAGCCTCTTCGAGGAGGAAATCTCAAAGCTTGGCATTGAGGCTGACTTTCTCCACGCGAGCGAGTTGTACAAGAGCGGCGAATATGCCAAGGAGATAAGGCTCGCCCTTGAGAAGAGGGACGAGATAAAGGCCATTCTCGACAAGTACCGCGAGAGGGCAAAGCAGCCGCCACTCGAAGACTCCTGGCAGCCGGTCATGATCTACTGCCCACACTGCAGGAAGGAAGCTGAGTTCGTCTCCTGGGACGGCGAGTGGAAGGTGTCTTATAAGTGCCCCCACTGCGGCGCTAAGGGCGAGACTGATATCAGAGAAGGCAACGTCAAGCTCCGCTGGCGCGTTGACTGGCCGATGAGATGGGCACATTTCAAGGTTGACTTCGAGCCCGCTGGTAAGGATCACCTTGCCGCGGGAGGCTCCTACGACACTGGGAGGGAGATAGTTGAGAAGATATTTGGCTGGCCCGCCCCGATAGACCTTATGTATGAGTTCGTCGGCATAAAGGGCCAGAAGGGCAAGATGAGTGGAAGCAAGGGTAACGTGATTTTACTTTCCGACCTCTACGAGGTTCTTGAGCCCGGAATAATCCGCTTCATCTACGCAAAGGCCAGACCGAACAAGGAGCTCAAGATAGACCTCGGCCTCGGTCTGCTCAACCTCTACGACGAGTTCGACAAGGTCGAGCGCATCTACTTCGGCCTTGAGCACGCCAAGAACCCAGAGGAAGAGGAGGAGCTGAAGAGGACGTACGAGCTTTCGATGCCGAAGCTCCCGGAGAGGCTGGTGGCTCAGGCACCCTTCCGATTCCTGGTTACCCTCGTCCAGATGCCGCACCTCGATGAGGACGGGATAATAAGGATTCTCCAGGAGCAGGGCCATGTCCCGGAGAACCTTACAGAGGAAGACATCGAGAGGATAAAGCTCCGCATACGCCTGGCCAAGAACTGGGTCGAAAAGTACGCACCAGACGACGTTAAGTTCTCGCTCCTCGAAAGGCCGCCCGAGATCGAACTCAAGCCCGAAATTAGGGAAGCCATGCTCGAAGTTGCAGAGTGGCTTGAGGGACACGAGAAGTTCAGCGTCGATGAGCTGAACAACGTTATTTTCGACGCGGCAAAGAAGCGCGGGATTCCAAGTAAGGAGTGGTTCAAGGCACTCTACAACATCTTCATAGGCAAGGACAGAGGGCCGAGGCTGGCACCGTTCCTGGCTTCCCTGAACAGGGAGTTCGTCATCAAGAGGCTGAGGCTAGAAGCTTAAGCCCCTTTCATTTCTTTGGTTCATAGACCTGTAAGTATGAGTGCTCGTTCAGCTTTTCTTCTCCCACTTTCCTGAAGTAGAGCTTCGCGAGCAGTTCAACGGCCATTTTGCCCCAAACGTTGAACTTCACCCTGAACGAGTCCTTTTCGCTCTGAAACTCTATGACGACGGTCTTTTCTTCTTGGTCTGGTAGAACCTTGTTTACCCAGTACTCGGCTCCGACTACCTGGCCGTTCATGAGAACTGGCAGGAGTGCCCTTAGGTCCGTGAACTGAAGGATAAACTTTCCTCCAGGCTTCAGAACTCTCGCAGTTTCTTTGAAAACCTTGGCTAAGTCCTGAGGTTCAAAGTGGACGAGGCTGTCTATAAAGAGCACGTAGTCAAAGCTGTCGTTTTCGAACGGGAGTTCTCTCGCGTCTCCTTCGATGAACTCTACACGAGACTCCTTCTCTTTCGCAAACTCCCTCGCTTTTTCCAGCATGAACCTGCTGTTGTCAAGTCCGACTACCTCAAATCCGAGGTCCTCTAGAAGGAACGAGAAGCCCCCAACACCGCAGGCGAGGTCAAGGACCCTACCTCTCGTTTTCATGAACTTCATAAGTAGCGGCTCCAGGTTCTCTATCCTTCTCCGGTACTCCTCGGAGTTTATGTCGCTGTAGGCTTTAAATGCTGAGTAGTACTCTACAAACCCCATGTTGGTAAGTTTGTTTTGAGACCTTATATACCTAACCCGCGCACTAGATTTTTAATGACTCCAATTGAGATTCCGTCGGGGTGAGGTTAATGGATTCGATCAGAATCAAAGCGCCGGCCCATCTTCACACTGGGAACCCCGACCTCAGCGGTGACATGGGCAGGCTCTACGGGACAGTTGGTTTTGCAATCGAGACCCCTTCTCTGGAGGTTGAAGTTAGGAAGTCTGATAGGGACCGTTCGAACGACAACGACGCTTTGAAGTTTTTAAGGCGGTTCAGGGAGTCCTACGACTTTCCGCCGGTTGAGGTTACAGTCCGCAGGTACATTCCTAAATGGGTCGGGATAGGTTTCCACACGACCCTTGCACTGACCATGGGCGCGGCAATATCCAAACTCTACGGTCTCGGCTTGTCCCTTGAGGACGTTGCTTTGGCCATGCGCAGGGGTTTGATAACCGCTCTGGGCTTCTACGCTGTTAAAGTAGGAGGCTTTATCTACGAGGGCGGCTTCCCGGTTGATAGGCGGGAAAAAGTAGTCCCACCGCTGATATTCAGGGGTGAGGTTCCAGATGACTGGCTCTTCGTGGTCGCCATTCCGGAGACGCCGAGGAAGGCCCTCGCTGAGGTTAGGAAGAGGGAGGACGAGATTCTCGGGAACCTGAAGAAGATGCCCCCTGAGCTGGCCGACAGGCTCTCAAGGATAGTCCTCATGAAGATCCTTCCAGCTTTCGTTGAGAGAGACATCAGAACCTTCGGAGAAGGTCTGTACCAGTTCAACCACCTCCTCGGCGAGTTCTGGAGCGATTACCAGGAGAACGTCTACTGCTGTGACATCGTGAACGAGGGAATCAAGCTGATGCTCGAAAGGGCCCACTGCGCCTGCCAGACGAGCTGGGGGCCGACCTTCTATGGCCTCGTTGATGGTATTGAACATGCTGAAAGGCTCAGGGCCGAGGTTGAGGCCTTCCTCAGGGAGAACGGAGACGGTGGTGAGGTCTTCGTCACGAAGGCCGACAACAGGGGAATGGTGGTGCTGGATGGTTAAGGCGGTTGGTATAGACTCCGGGACGAAGAGCATGGATATCTTCGGCTTCGACGACGAGAATGGGGAGGTTATAGTTGACGCATCCGTGGACAGGAACCGCGTTACCGAGAACCCAGGGATAATAATCGAACTTCTCAGGGATGTTCAGGAGGAGCACGGGAAGATAGACGCCATAGTCGGCCCCTGCGGCTACGGAATTCCCTTAAAACCTGCCAGGGAAGCCACCGATGCCGAGATAGCTCTGGCGACTTTCATAACGGAGGCCGACGTGAGGAGAAGGCTAAAGATAGTTGGCCTAAGGGAACTGATGCTCATGATGCGAGAAGCTGACGATCTCAACATATACTTCACCCCAGGGGTTATACACCTTCCAACGGTTCCAGAGTGGAGGAAGGCCAACAGGATTGACCTTGGTACAGCGGACAAGGTGTTCACCGCGGCCCTCTCCATCGTCAGGGAGGCTGAGAGGAAGGGAGTGCCCTATTCCGAGACCAACCTCATAGCAGTTGAGATAGGCTTTGCCTACACTTCCGCAATGGCAGTTAAGAACGGCCAGATCGTTGATGGAATGGCGGGCACCGCCGGATTCTCCGGCTACCTTGGGATGGGGTTCATGGACGGCGAGCTGGCCTATGCCCTGGCGAACGCCCTGGAGGACTTCGGGAAGATGGTGCTCTTCCAGGGTGGGGCGGCCTACGTGGCTGGAATAGACCCCTTCAGCGTTTCTCCAGAAGAGTTCGTTAGGCTGGCAAAGGAAGACGAGGAAGTGAGGAAAGGCTACGAAGCGATGATAGAGGCCATAGTCAAGGACGTCTTTGCCCTGCTCCCCTCGGTAACGCCCGATTCGATCTACCTGAGCGGTCGCTTCTCAAGGATTCCGGAGTTCTTCAGGGACGTTAAGGAGGCGCTTGAAAACGCCTTTGAAACCTATGGCTTCTCCGTTGATGTTCTCAAACTCGAGAGCCGGGCGAGGGCGAAGGAGGCAGCGGAGGGAAGCGCAATAATAGCGAACGGCATTGCAGGCGGAAAATACAGGGAGCTCGTTGAGACACTCAGGCTGGGGGAGAGCTCCGGTTCGATCTTTGACTGGGTCAAGCTGAAGGAGAGGGAAAGGCTCAGAATCTTCGAGAAACTGATAGTTTGACCGAACCTTTTTGAGCTTAGGTTTTTATGTTTCTTCTCAAACTTTTTCTGGTGGTGGGAATGGAGTTCAACCTCATCATAACCGGTGTCGGCGGCCAGGGCGGTTTGACCCTCTCAAGAATAGTCGGGAACGCCGCAATGGTAGAAGGTTACAACGTCAGGATCGGTGAGACCCTTGGGATGAGCCAGCGTTATGGGAGCGTTCTGAGTTACCTCCGCTTCGGTGAGGAAGTGTATTCCCCTCTCATTGAGGAGGGTGAAGCGGATTTGATGCTGGCCCTCGAGCCAGCGGAAGCCCTGAGGAACGCCCGCTTCCTGAGCAGGAAGAGCCACGCGATAATCAACGCCTACCCTATCCACACCGCTACGACCCTTGTCGGAAAGGAGCGCTATCCTGAGCTTAATGAAATAAAGGAGGCAATAGGCCAGATTTGCTCGGTGGATATGCTTGATTTCCAGAAAGAGGCCGATAAAATAAATCCGAGAACCCTGGGAGTACTCATGCTCGGGTACGCTTATGGGAAGGGACTGATTCCGCTCAGGAAGGAGAGCATCCTCGAGGGCATCAAGCTGACGCTCAGGGAGAAGCTCTGGGAGATGAACTTCAGGGCCTTTGAGAGGGGAGTTGAGCTGTCGAAAGAATGAACCCCTCAATGTTCTCCACAACCTTTATATCTTCTCTCTTCTTCTTGTAGTTGCTATATAGATGGGGTGAGTTAATATGGAGTTCAGAAAGATTCAGTTTACTGGGAGGAGCTCCTACATAATCTCGCTCCCAAAAAAATGGGTCAAGATGAACAACCTCAAGCAGGGTGATGCCGTTCCCCTCGTTGTGAACCCCGATGGCAGCATAACGATATTCCCGAAGGAGGTCAAAGAAGTTAGCGAAAAGAAAATTTTGACAATTTCAAAGAAATACTCGCCTGACATGGCAATAAGGCTCGTCATCTCTGCTTATATCCAGGGCTACGACGTTCTTGAGATAAACCTCACGGAGGAGATGCCCATATACAAGGTTAAGCTGAGGAAAACTCTTCAGAGCCTCCCTGGAGTTGAGATAATCCTGGACGAGCCGACCAGGATAGTCGCCAAGAGCCTTCTCGATGAGGATGAGGTGAACCTGGCGGAGCTCCTGAACAGGATACGCTCCCTAATACTCTCAATGCTCGGTGACATCGAGCTCCTGATACAGTCCCCTGGAAACGAGGAGATCCTGAGGGATATTAACGACCTTGAAAGCGAGCTTGACAGGTTCTACTTCCTGATAATCCGGACCGTCAGCAGGCTCCTGACAAAACGCGGCATCACGGAGGAGAGCGGCATAATAAGGAGAACCTTTGACCTAATCGGCATACTCTTCATAGTGCGCAACATCGAGAGGATTGGGGACCACCTCATAAGAATCGCGGAGAATCCCGACAGAATAAACGTTCCCTATCTCAAGGAGAAGTTCAGCCAGATGCTTGACCAGATTGAGGAACGTGACCTTATGAAGGTGGACAAGCTCATGCTGGAGCTTAAGGAGGAGATAAAGTCCATAGACTACCACAGGTCAATAGCTATGGAGAGCTACCGCAGAATCCTCGAGTACCTTGAGAACATCGGCGAGACCATAATAAACATGGCCTTGAGTTAGCTTCGTTTCCATAATTCTTTTAACCTTTCGAGGAAACTCTTCTCGGTGATTCTCATGGCCGCTATCATAGTCCACGGTGGGGCTGGAACAATAAGGAAAGAGGAGAGAATACCCAAGGTCATTGAGGGCGTTAGAGAAGCTGTTCTCGCCGGCTGGAGAGAGTTGAGGAGGGGTTCCGCGCTGGATGCAGTTGAGGAGGCCGTTAAAGCCCTCGAGGACAACCCGATTTTCAACGCTGGAACTGGAAGCGTTCTTACCCTTGATGGGAAGGTCGAGATGGACGCCGCTATAATGCGCGGTAAAACGCTCGACGCTGGCGCCGTTGCTGGAATCTGGGGCGTCAAGAACCCAATAAGCGTTGCCAGAAAGGTCATGGAGAAAACCGACCACGTTCTCCTGATAGGTGAGGGAGCTGTAAAGTTCGCCAGACTGCTCGGCTTCGAGGAGTACGACCCGATAACGGAGGAGAGGCTCAAGCAGTGGGAGGAGCTCAGAAAGAAGCTCATAGAGAAGGGCGAAACAAAGCACTGGAAGAAGCTCAACGAGCTGATCAAGGAGTATCCAGAAGTCCTGAGGAGCACTGTTGGCGCTGTGGCCTTCGACGGTGAGGAAGTTGTTGCAGGAACTTCCACTGGTGGGGTTTTCCTCAAGATGTTCGGCCGCGTTGGAGACACTCCAATAATCGGCGGCGGAACTTACGCGAACGAAGTTGCGGGAGCTTCCTGTACCGGCCTCGGCGAGGTCGCGATAAAGCTCGCACTGGCAAAGAGTGCTGCCGACTTCGTCAGGCTTGGCATGGACGCTCAGACGGCAAGCGAAGCCGCTATAAGCCTCGCCACGAAGTACTTCGGCCCAGATACGATGGGCATTATCATGGTCGATGCAAAGGGCAACGTCGGCTTCGCCAAGAACACCAAGCACATGAGCTACGCCTTCATGAAGGACGGAATGGACGAGCCGGAGGCTGGTGTTTAGTGGAAAAAACGCTCAGAAACATCTGGCTCCTCAACCTCTCGACGTTTTTCTTCTTCCTCGGCGTCAGCTTAACCAACCCCATAGTTTCCCCCTTTGCGATAACGCTCGGGGCAAGCCCTTTTCTTGTTGGTTTGGTGGCTGGTGTTACATCATTCGTCTCCCTCGTTTCAAAGCCAGTTGGTGGGCTCATCGGAGACAGAGGCTACCGCCTTGAGATGATGATAGCCGGAAACGTGCTCTCTCTCATAAGCGGCCTTCTCTACGTCGTTTCCGCCTACACATCCAACATTGTACTTTTCGCGTTTTCAAGGGCACTCCACGGCTTTTCAATGGGGATATTCTTCCCCTCAAGCCTCTCCACAGCCGTTGATCTGGCACCGCCCGGCAGGGTGGGTGAGACCCTCGGATGGCGTGGCATGATGTTCTCGCTCGGCAACATCATCGGCCCGGCCCTGGGAGGTTATCTGTCCGACTACCTCGGCTTCGCCGGAGCTTTTTCCTTCGTGTCGCTCTTCTCTCTCCTCGGCGCGGGCTTTGTGATACCCGTGTGGAAAGAGGTCGGGAGAATAACTGGTGACGAAGAATCCTCCGGAGGGAGCGTCAGCTATCGGGCACTTCTTAAAGTCTCGTTCGTTTTCACTTCACTGGCACTCCTCTTTTTCTCTGCCTCTTATTCGGGTATAACGACCTACCTTCCGGCCTTCTACAAATACTTCGGCTTCCCTCAGAGGACTTTCGGCCTCTACATGATGGTTGTTGGCGCCTCGAGCTTCGCAACCAGATTAGTTGGGGGTAAGACTGCAGACAGGATTGGCCCGGTTCCCGTTTCCTTTGGTGGCATCCTGGTCGTCATAACTGGATACGTCTTCCTCAACTACAGAATTCTTCCGCCAGAGTCCTACATAAGTGCCGTTCTCATCGGTGCGGGCTTTGGTCTTTCAGTCCCCGCGATGCAGATGATGGCCCTCGCTCCCCTTCCCGGAAAAATCCGCGCAATGGGCTCGAGCATATACACGATGTTCTTTGACCTTGGTACACTGGGTGGTCAGGTCGCCCTAGGCTACGTTGCGGACCTTAGAGGATACGAGGCTGTTTTCCCGCTGCTCCCCTTCATCGCAGGAGTGGCACTTATAAGCATCCTGATCACGAAGGTTAAGGGTGAAGGGAATGCCTGAAATGGTAAGGGTCTCCTATGGAACCGCAATAGCGATGGGCCTAATCAGGGCGAAGCTGTTGGCGAGGCCAACTACCGCTTATCTCATGACCTATTGGCCAGGAAGGTGCTCCAACGACTGCGCCTTCTGCGCTCAGGCCCGCTCAAGCAGGGCAGACCTTGAGAAGCTGTCGAGGGTTGTGTGGCCCGCCTTCATGCTGGGGGATGTACTCGAAGGTTTGAAGAAGGGAAACTTTGCAAGAATCTGCCTCCAGACCATTGATTATCCGGGAATGGTTGAGGACGTTTTTGACCTCCTTGAAGCCTTCTCCGACCTTAGTCTTCCGATTTCAGTCTCGATAACACCTGTTGATTCGGAGACCCTCGAAGGCTTCAAGGAGCTCGGCGTGGACTACATAGGTGTCGGCCTTGACGTTGCCAGCGAGAGGCTCTTTAGGGAGATAAAGCCAGACCTGTCATGGGAAGAAGTGTGGGACTTTGCGGGCAGAGTGATTGATGTTTTTGGCCGTGGAAAGGCCCTACTTCATGTTATAGTTGGCCTTGGAGAGACTGACGGGGAGCTTGTGAATACCTTCATACGCGCGAGGGAAATCGGCGCTGATGTTTCCATATTTGCCTTCACGCCTATAAAGGGAACCCGCCTTGAAAATAGGGAACCGCCGAGCCTCGAACATTACCGAAAAATCCAGCTCGCTAAATACCTCGTGAGCATCGGGAAGGAAGATGCCATAGTCTTCGAAGGGGACTCCATCAAGGGCTTTGCACTCTCCAAGGACGAAGTTGCAAAGATTCCCACGACGGTTTTCATGACCCACGGCTGTCCGGGCTGCAACCGGCCTTACTACAACGAGAGACCTGGAAAGGAACCCTACAACTACCCGTTAGCACCAAAAAGGGAAGATTTTGAGAGAACATTGAGGCTCATCCTTTGAGTGCTTCCAGCGCTTCGTTCATCTCCTTGACCGGGAACTCCACGCTGACTTCTTCCCCTTTTGCCGCTTTTATTAGGGCTTCGAGGAACTTGCTGAGGAGTTTGTCCTCTTTGAGGAGAACTCTGAGTGAATCCATGTTCTCCGTGAGCTCCAGTTCTTTTCCGGCATCTCTGATTATCGTTAGTATGTCCCCGAGCCTCTTGAAGCCGAGGCGGAAGAGATCGTCGTTCGGCGCGTTGTAAATAGCTCTAAGCGCGCACTTGACCGCTCCCCTGTAGTTGTCTTCCTGAAGGAAGATATCAGCGAGGCGGAAGCAGGCCTCGAAGTACAGCTCGGGCTCTTCCTCCATGCTCTCGTGAAGTATCTCATCGAGCTTTTTCTTGGCAGTTTCGAGGTCTTTTTGATTCTCTGCCTCTATGGCTTCCCTGAAGAGCCTTGCTATCCTCTCCTTCCTGTTGAGGGGCTCGTACTTAATTACCACCTTCCTCACCCCTGCTCTCCTTCCAGGCTGATTCAAACTCGGGCCAGACCTTTTCAAACTCCTTTTTTACTCCCCACCTTCTCCTGAAGGCGTTCAAAAGGACGGTTATGTCCCTCTTAAGCAGTTCGTAGCTCTCCGGATGGGCCGTGCTGATGTACTGTGCCCAGTCTATTATCAGGATGTCTCCATCTTTAGTCAGGACTATGTTGAACTCGCTCATGTCCGAGTGGACTATACCAAACCTAACGATCTTGAGGTACTCCTCAAGGACTCTATCGAGTATCCTCTCGGCCTCTTCCCTGGTCAGGTCGGTGTCCCTGAGTTCGGCCAGCTCAGTTCCTTCCACAAACTCCATTACGACTACGTGCCTGTTCCAGGCTACCGGCCGCGGAACCCTCGCTATCGGGCTGAGCAGGACGAGGGCCTCGTGCTCCTTCTTGGCTATCAGCCTTGAAACGTAGAGCCAGCTGGTGTGGTGCTTGTCCTGGAAGACGTGGCCGTGGTAGCCGGCCCTTCTGGAAGCTGTCCTCCCTCCTATCCTGTTGAACTTTACCGCGACCTTCTCCCCAGAAGGAGTTATGCCTACGTAAACATCAGCGTCCTTCCCAACACCTATCTGCGTCGTGCTTATGGCCTCTATTACTCCCTTTTTGGCGAGCGCCCTGATTGCCAGCGCGTCGTAGCCGTGTATCGTGAGCTGGTAGCCTATGTAGCCGATGTCGCTCCTCCTGACGACTAGTCCCCAGTCGTCGAGCTTTCCAAGGCGGAAGGATGCAGTCTCAACGTCCACCCTGGCAAAGCGGGCTATGTCCTCTAAGGGAACCCACCTGTGGTGGCGCATGTTGAGCTCTACTCCCCTAAGTATCCTGAAGTCCAGGTCCCTGAGTGATGGGTAAGCCTCGAGTGCGAGCAGTTTGCTGACCATATTCTCTCCCGTAACTGGTTGCCCGCGCCTTTTATAAACTTACTTTGCTATCCAACAAACTTTTAAACGTTTCATCTTCTCTCGAACCCATGCGGAAGAAACTCCTGTTGCTGCTCTCCCTCGGCTGGATATTCAACTACGCCCACAGGATGGCGATACCACCCCTTATCCCCATCATCAAGTCTGAACTGGGCGTAACCAACGCCGAGGCCGGTCTGCTGATGACTGCGTTGCTACTTCCCTATGCACTCGTCCAGGTACCCGCGGGATATCTTGGAGACAGGCTCGGGAGAAAGCGTCTTTTGGTGGTGAGCATCGTTGGATACTCCCTCTCTTCTGCGCTCATAGTTTTCGCACGCCAATACTGGGAGCTTCTGGCGGTTAGGGCTCTCTATGGAGTTTTCTCGGGCCTTTACTATGCTCCAGCGACGGCCCTCATAAGCGAGGTCTATCGGGAGAGGAAGGGCTCCGCTATGGGAATCTTCATGGTCGGGCCGCCAGTGGGGAGTGGAATTGCTCCTCTGATAGTCGTACCCATAGCGCTCTCCCTCCAGTGGAGGTACGCCTTTGCTGTGCTCTCTTCCATGAGCCTCCTTGTTGGGGCCGCCCTTGCCCTCGCCGTCAAGGGGGAAGTCTCGAAGCCTTTTAGGGCCTCACTGTCGATTCCGATGAACGTTCTCCCCTTGAGCGCTGCGAATTTCCTTGCACTCGCGGCCTTCTTCGGCCTTCTAACGTTTCTGGTATCCTTCATGGTGCACTCAGGAGTCTCCCTCGGGATTGCCTCGGGTCTTTTCTCTCTGCTCTCGATGGTTGGTGTAGCAGGATCTTTCCTCGGCGGCTTGGTCTACGATAGAACGGGAAGGAGAAGCGTCTCGTTGATATTCGTTCTCAACGCACTGCTAACGTTCCTCCTTGCGGTAACGGCATCCCCCTGGATTATAATCCCCCTCGGGCTTACGTTCTACTCTGTGGGTCCAATAGTTACTGCCTACACCTCCGAGAAAGCAAGTCCAGAAAACCTGGGTTCGGTCATGGGTTTCGTCAACATGGTTGGATTCTTCGGCGCGACGGTCGGGCCTTATCTCGTCGGCCTGCTTATAGATATCTTTGGATACAGGCCTGCTTTCTTGTCTATTCCCGTAATGTATCTGCTTGCGTGGGCAATACTGTGGGTTGAGGGTCTTGTGGAAAGGAAAAAACTTGAAACAAGCCCGAAAAGAATGTAGTATTGTAAATACTCGCTTTAAATCAGGGGTAGAAGAAAAAAGAGAATGGCTTCAGCCGTACATTACCTCGTGCATCGCTATCTGCTGGGCAAGCCTCTTCTCAGAGCCAATGACTTTATCCACGGCCTTGAGGAAGTCGTCCTGCGTAACGTACGTCCTCCTGTCCCTGATGGCGAACATGCCTGCCTCGGTAGCTATGGCCTTGAGATCTGCTCCGCTCGCCCCCTCGGTTATCTCCGCTATAACGCGCAGGTCAACGCCCTTGAGGTTCATCTTTCTCGTGTGAACCTTGAGTATCTCGAGCCTGCCCTGGTAGTCCGGGAGCGGAACCTCTATGAGCCTGTCGAACCTGCCCGGCCTGAGTAATGCTGGATCGAGTATATCGGGCCTGTTGGTTGCCGCTATGACCTTCACGTTGCCCCTCGGGTCGAAGCCGTCCATCTCAGCGAGGAGCTGCATGAGGGTTCTGTTGACTTCCCTCTCGCCGCCGGTGGTTTCGTCCATCCTCTTTGCGCCTATGGCGTCTATTTCGTCTATGAATATTATCGTGGGTGCCTTCTCCTTGGCAAGCTCAAAGAGTTCGTGAACCAGTCTGGCACCCTCTCCGATGAACTTCCTTACCAGCTCGCTTCCGACGACGCGGATGAAAGTGGCGTTGACGTGATTGGCAACTGCCTTTGCCATCAGGGTCTTTCCACAGCCCGGCGGGCCGTAGAGGAGAACTCCCTTCGGCGGCTCGATGCCGACCTGTTCAAACAGCTCAGGGTGCTTGAGCGGGAGCTCTATTGCCTCCCTGAGTTCCTGGAGCTGCTTCTCAAGTCCGCCTATGTCGTTGTAGGTGACCTTGGGCCTTTCAATGACTTCGAAACCGAGGACACTCGGGTCTTTCTCGCTCGGCAGGAGCTCGACTATCGCCATCGTCCTCTGGTCGAGTGCCACCCTGGCTCCTGGCTTGAGCTTGTCCCTCTCTATCCAAGGCGCTATCCTGACAACGAAGCGCGGCCCGTTGTAGTTCTGAACGATAGCCCTTTCGTCGTCGAGCACCTCTATGACGTTCCCCGCAAAGGCCGGCGGCTGTCTGAGCCTTGACATTTCCATTCTCAGCCTTGAAAGCTCCCTCTCAAGTCTCTCCTTGTCTGCCTCCAGCGTTCTCACCTGTAACTCCAGCTGCCTGATTCTCCTTTTGAGGAAAGTGACGTAGTCATCGTAACCCTCCGGGTGAACGTCAGTGTTCTCAATACTCATGGTATCTCACCTCTAACTTCTCTCCTGATGTATGTCTCGTTGGGACTCTTTTTAACTCTATCCATCCCAGCAGAAACAGGTTTGGGTTTTGGACAATTTCTATCTAATGCACAAGTTTATCATCCGTTGATTCACAATGGTCTTCAAACTCAACTTCGAAACACTTATTAACCTTTTTGACGTTGGATATATTGGCACTACAATGGAGGGGTCAATAATGAGGATTGAAATAAAACTCCGACCCGCTGAGGTGGGCACAATTCTTCCGTTTAACTACAACTACGAGGTCTATTCTCAGCTGCTTGAGAAGGTCTATCTGGTTTCTCCCGAACTTGGAAAGGAGGTTGAATCTAGTGGTGTTGACTACTTCACGTTCTCAAGGATAATGGTCAGGAAGAGGGAGCTCATTCCCGAGGCTGGCATTAGAGTTCTCTCCGATGACGTTTCTCTCTACGTCTCCTCCCATTCCGCCGATGTCATCCATGCCATCGCCGAGGGCTTTCTCGATGACCCCCTCCTGAAGATTAAGGATGCCACTTTTATTGCGGATGACGTTAAGGTTCTGAAGGAGCCCGAACTTAAAGGTCCCGTTCTCTTCTCAACGCTCAGTCCGATCCTCGTTAGGACGGTTAAGTTCGTCAACGGCAGGATGAAGGTGTGGGACCTCTATCCCGACGATGAAATGTTCTTTGACAAGCTCAGAAAGATAATGCTCATGCGCTATTCGAGCATTTACGGCAGAATGCCCGAAAACAAGGAGTTCAAAATTGAGGTTCTCAAGTTTAAGCCCGTCCGGATTCTCGTTAGGGATACCTACTACAGGAGCTCCCTTATGGTCTTCAAGTACTCTGGCTCACCCGAGCTGGCCTGGCTGGGATATGAAACGGGGTTTGGTGAAAAGACTCGCTACGGCTTTGGCATGGTTAAAGTAATTGACTCAGAGCAAGGGCAAGAAGGCCAAGAATGAACTCTATGGCCCACACTATTGCGACCAGCTTTGGTTCGTTCACGCGCACTTTTCTCATTATCATCCCAAGAAAGCTTGGATAGGGCGGTGCCTTCAGCGTTCCGTCAGGCAAGACTTCGGTTCTTCCATGCTTTCTGACTCCAAACCTCACCCCAACTGCTTTTATAACGAAGTCAAGAAAGTGTGGTATCAGGAGAACCGCCCCGTAGGCTTCAACCTTTCCCACAACGGCAACGAGTCCAATAAGTGCTCCGAGGCTCAGGGTTCCAGTATCGCCAGGAAATACCCTGGCTGGATATCTGTTCCACCAGAGAAAGCCTAGAGCTGCAGCAGTTCCGATAAGGGCCAGCTCTCTGGCCGTTCCGTCGGTAAGCACTCCCAGGAAAGCCAGTGCTATCGCGCTCGTCCCGACTTCCAGTCCGTTGAAGCCCGCTAGCATGTTCACCAGGTTTGCTGAGCCCACCACGTACAGAAGTGCCACTATGGGATAGATAACTCCGAGATTAAGGGGGAATCCGAATACGTCAACGTATCGGGGAATGTCAAAAAACATTACAGGTGAAGCGACTATCAGGGACAGAGCGACCTTATGGGACTGCTTTAAAGCGGTAAGGTCATCAATAATTCCCACTATTCCAAACAGGAGAAAAACGAGACCGATCTCTGGTTTGATTAAAGATGACACGACACCAATAGATATGAGCAGTGCTAATCCACCCATTTCGGGGACTTCGGGTTTGGTCAGCTTGTGTATGTCCTTTCCAACTATCCCCGCTTTTTTCATGAGTCCGGCGATGTAGGGGGTTAGTACCGCCGAGAGAGTTAAGGCTATAAGGGGAGCCGCCGCTTCCATTATTGACACCGCATTCCGTTGGAACCCGCAAAAATAAACCCTTCGGTGGTAGTATGGACATCAGACTGGTGGTCTTTGACCTCGACGGCACGCTGATCGGTGCCCCAAAGGCGTTCTCAGAAGTCAAGGAAGAGCTTAGAAAAAGGCTCCTGGAGAGGGGCATAAGCGAAGAGCTTATTGGAGACCTAACGCCCATGTACGAGACTCTGATCGAGATCTCTGAGAAAACGGGTATCCCCTTTGATGAACTCCATTCAATCCAGGTCGAGCTTGAGACCGAGAGGATGAAGGACGCCTTTCTCTTCAAAGGTGTTCGTGAGTCCCTAGAGTTCTTAAGAGGGAAGGGAATCAGGATGGCGGTTGTAACCAGGAGTTCAAGGGATGCCGCCCTATTTGCCCTCCAGAAAACTGGCATTGCTGACTACTTTGACGTTATTGTGGCAAGAGAAGATGTTCCCCCAGACCAGTTGAAGCCAAATGGGGGGCAAATAAAGCGGGTTCTGGATGCCCTTGGAGTTCCCCCCGAGAAGACCTTGGTTGTGGGTGATCACGGCTACGACGTCATAGCCGCGAAAAACGCGGGTGCACTCAGCCTCTTGGTGACGTCCCACGATGCAGGAAGGATGAGTTTCTCGGTTGAGGCTACTCCCAATTTCGAAATTCCTACCATGGAACACTTTATTCCGTTAATGGGGCGGTTGCTGTCGAGCTACGTCGTTGTTCCCGCTTACAACGAGGAGAAAACAATAGGCTCGGTTCTCACCGACCTCCTGCGTTATTTCAGGCGTGAAGAAATAGTCGTTGTCAACGATGGTTCGAAGGACAGAACTGAAGAGATAGCGAGGTCTTTTGGTGTCCACGTTCTCACCCACCTCGTGAACAGAGGCCTTGGTGGGGCGCTCGGTACGGGACTCGCTTACGCAGTAAGGAAGGGCGCTAAAATGGTTCTTACCTTCGATGCCGACGGTCAGCATCTAATAAGCGACGCACTGAAGGTCATGAGGCCCGTTGCGGAGGGAAAAGCGGACTTTGCAGTCGGTTCCCGCCTTAAAGGAGACACCAGTCAGATGCCCTTTATCAAAAAGTTTGGAAACTTCGTCCTCGATTTCATAACTGCACTGTTTGCGCGTAAGTACGTCAGCGACAGCCAGAGCGGGCTCAGATGCTTCAGCGGTGAGTGTGCAGCAAAGATCAAGATTACCTGCGACAGGTATGCTGTTTCAAGCGAGATTATAATTGAAGCAGTTAAAAACGGCTGCAGGATTGCTGAAGTTCCAATAACGGCGGTCTATACTGAATATTCCATGAAAAAAGGAACGAACGTCCTTGAGGGTGTTAAGATAGCTCTCAATCTGCTGTTTGACAAACTGAGGTGATGTATCATGTACGCGGCCCAGATTATAGCACTGTTAGTCCTCGCGTACCTCCTCCTTAGAATATATCGCTACTACTCAAAAGGGCGGCTGGACTGGCAGAGCGTAATATCATGGGCTCTGCTTGTACTGGTGTTTGTAGTCGTTGCGATCTTCCCAATTCAGGTATCCCAGACGATAAAGGATCTGCTGGGTCTTGGGAGGGGACTCGATGCTCTCTTCGTGGTCTCAATAGGCTTGCTGTTCTTTATCGTCTTTGACCTCTACCTGAAAATCGACAAGACTGAGAGGGAGATAACCGAGCTGACGAGGAAAGTTGCCATAGAACTTGAGGAGATCAACGAGCGGCTCAAGGTGCTGGAAGAAAAAGTTGGGGAGCGCTAAAAGTCCTCCCCAAACAGTTCCTCCAGGAAGAGCCTCACCCTTTCCTTTTTGAGCTTGAACTGTCTGATCTTCACTATTCCCTTTTCCTGTGCCTCTCTCAGGAGTATCTCGGTGGCCTCGTTGGGGTACATTTCTTCGTAGACTATCTCCCTGATGCCCGCGTTTATCAGAAGCTTGAAGCAGGTGTCGCAGGGGAAGTGAGTGACGTAAAGCGTTGCCCCTTCTAGGCTTATGCCCTTCCTTGCCGCCATCGCTATGACGTTCTGCTCGGCGTGGACTGCCCTGTGACAGTGGCCGTCAACTATGAGACACCCCACATCAATGCAGTGATCCATACCCCTCGGTGCGCCGTTGTATCCTGTCGCGAGGATGTAGCCGTCTTTCACTGCGACCGCTCCAACTCTAAGCCGCGGACAGGTCGCTCGAAGGGATACCAGCTTCGCTATCAGCATGAAGTACTCGTCCTTGGTCGGTCTGATCTTTTTTATTCTCTCTGCCTTTTCATGATCGAGGATTATCTCTATCTTCGACATACCGCATCACTGGAGGCGTTTGTTGAGGTTTGTAATATACATCGTGATTCTCGTTATCCTCTCCTCATAGGAGGGATGGGTCTCGACAAAGGATACCCACTTAGGCCCTTGGTCTCTCTCTATACTGGGTTCAATACTCGGCAGGGCGTTGATCTTTACATCGGCTCTTAGGTCTTCGTAGTACTTCATCTCTTCGAGCGCCCTTTTGAGGCTCATTGGAGTAGGTAGCAGCCTCAGTGCAGTGTCGTCGGCCATAAACTCTCTCTTTTTCATGAGGCTTATTCTTGAGGCCTCGTAAGAAATGTACAGCAAGGGAGCGATTATCCTGACCGCAAGGTTTCCGCCGATCATCAGCAGAATAGTCGTTATGAGCATTAGATACCGTCCGTACGTGACCATTGGGAACAGCTTTGTGTCCCCGTTTTTTATGTGGCCGAGCTCGTGTGCGGCTACTGCCAGGATTTCATCCTCATCCAGAACCTCAAAGAGCCCCAACGAGAGGACGATATTTCCACCGAAGGAGTATGCGTTGGGGATGTAGTCATCCTGAAGGTACACAGCTGGGACTTTTGTTCCAGCCTTTTTTGACATCTCCACTATGCCCTCGTGGAGCCACTTCATTTCGCTTTCATCCAGCGGTATGAGCCCGCTATTAGCCCCACCTCTGTTCGCCATTAGGTACATGGTCACAAGGGCTAGTGCGGCGAGAAGTGTAGCCGCTATTCCCACCGCTCCTAGAGATAGGTACAGCAACAGCACCTCGAGGGCTACTATGAGGGGTATCATACATCATCACTTTTTCATCCTTGAGAGGTAGGCATAGGTCGCCTCCCTGAAGTTGTTCATTAGGGCATCCAGTATGCTCTTGACGACTTTCTGCTCAAACTCCTCCCTGGTCGTTGTTATTGAGTAAACATACCTCATTCCACCCCTTCCGCGCTCCACCGTTCTCTTCAGCAGTCCTTTCTCGCATAGTCTGTTCATCAGTATGCTGACGGTTGATCTTCTGATTTCGGGGTGTTTCCTCTTCAGCTCTTCATACACCTGCCCAGCAGTCGCGACTTTGAAGCGCCACATAAGCTCCATTATCTCCGCTTCCATCGGTGGAAGAACGGCCTTTATGCCCTCTTCGGTGAGCTTGAATTCGTGGGGTTCCATGATGATCCCTCCTCCTATTGGGGAATAGTAAAGAATACGATAAAAACTTTTCTAGCAAGCTTTTGGGAAAAGCTTCACTAAAAAGTTTGAACGTCTTTGTTAGATTGGCTGAGAAATGAGAAATTCTCCTAGTTCACAGGTGGAGTAATGTGGGTTTTCTTCTTTTTAACGCCTTTCGGGCGTTATGCTACGAGCAAACCCCTGAAAATTGCTAATTGATGAGAAGAATCACTAAAAAACAGGGCGCTTAAAAGGACATTCCACCTTTGATGAAACTTTTCGCCAGCAAGCTTGACCAAAAGCTTATAGCTTTTCTTTGAGGTGGTTTTATTCAGGATTTTCCACTGCTAGCGTGCCTGTTCTTGTAGTGAGAACATGTTTAGGGGGGGAGTTTCCTGGAAAGGTGTTTTCTTTCTTTGACGCCCGAGGGACGTTGATTTAGAGTTAAACACGCGTTAACAGGATGAGTTTGAGAGTTCTCACATTCGAGACCAGCTGTTTGGTGGGAAAATCACGATGAATTGGGATTCTAAAAAAGAGCTATGAACCTTGATCAAACTTCGCCAGCAAGCTTTTGGAAAAAGCTTGACTAAAAGGGTTCCCTTCTCCTCAATCTCGCCTGTTAGGGGTGTATGCTCTTATAGAAGGCAAGCTCGCGCGGGTTTAATTCCAAATCTTCCCGCTAATTGTGATTTTGGCTTTCTTTTTAGTGCTCTTTGGGCACTATACAGTGAGAGAATCCTTTGAATCAGGCCAATTGAAAGTAAACCCCTTATAAAATGAGCCTGCTTAAAAACGCATACTATTTTTCCGCCAGCGCTGAAGCTTTTGGGAAAAGCTTCACCAAAAGTTTGAATGTCTTTGTGAGATTGACTGAGTAAGTAGATTCTCGTGATAAATTTGCAGGGAATTTTGGTTTTTTCTTCTTTTTAACGCCCTTCGGGCGTTATACTGTGAGTAAACCCCCTTAAAACCGCTAGTTGAGCATTGAGAATCACTGAAAACTCGGTAGTATAAAAAAGGACATTCCATCTTTGATGAAACTTTGCCCAGCAAAGTTTCTATGGCGGGCCGGGCGGGATTCGAACCCGCGGCCACGGGGTTAAAAGCCCCGCGCTCTAACCAGGCTGAGCTACCGGCCCATACCCGAATCTTTAACCCGATGAAGCTTTTATAAGCTTTGCCCTCTGAAGACCAAGGGTTTTATATTGGTGCTCATTAAGCAGTGACGGTGGTGACAGTGGCGAAGCTCTCGATAAACCTCTTGGGTCTTGAGTTTAAGAACCCTCTCATCCTTGCGTCGGGGATAAACGATAAGGTCCCGGAGCAATGGATAAGGGCCCACGAAGAGGGAGCCGGCGGCGTAGTTACAAAATCAATTGGAATCGAGCCGAGGAAGGGCTACGACAACCCCACAATCGTCGAACTCCCATATGGGTTAATAAACGCTATGGGCCTCCCAAACCCTGGATGGAAGGGCTTTCTTGAGATGGTTGAGGGATACAGCTTTGACTTCCCCCTCATCGTGTCCATTTTCGGCGGAACGCCGGAGGAGTTCGCCTTTCTAGCGGAAAAGCTGAGCGAAGTTGCCGATGCTTTTGAGCTTAATCTGTCCTGCCCTCACGCCAAGGGCTATGGTATGGAGATAGGTCAAAAGCCAGAGAACGTCTATGCTGTGGTAAAAGCCGTTAAAGACGCCACCGATAAACCAGTCATAGCGAAGCTCACACCCAACATTGACGACATAACCAAGCTCGGACTTGCCGCCGAGAAAGCTGGAGCCGATGCCGTCTCTGCTATAAACACACTGAAGGCAATCGCGATAGATATCTACGCCAGAAAACCCATACTGAGCAATAAGGTCGGTGGCTACTCTGGACCTGGCGTTAAGCCCGTTGCCCTGAGGGCTGTCTATGACCTCGCGAGGACTCTTGACATCCCAGTGATTGGTATCGGAGGAATAACTACATGGCAGGACGCCGTGGAGTTTCTCCTGGCTGGGGCATCGGCACTTCAGATTGGAACCGCTGTTTACCTTCGCGGCTGGAAAGTGTTCAGAGAGATAAATGAGGGAATCGAGCGCTACCTTGGTGGGGAGGGGTTTTCGAGCGTGGAGGAGATAGTCGGCTTGGCTCTGGAATAATCGAAAGAATTATCTAGTAGGAAAGTCTACTATACTATGGTGAGCTACTATGCCTTTGACGAAGGTCACCCGCAACTACCAGATAACGATTCCGGCCGAGATAAGAAAGGCCCTTGGGATAAAGGAGGGGGAATACCTTGACGTTGAGCTCAGGGGGGACGAAATAGTGATTAAAAGGGCCAAAAGGAAGTGGAAAACCTTCAAGCTCGGCAGGAAGGTAACCGAAGAGGAGCTTGAGAAGCTCGAAGAGGAGGCCATGAAGGAGGAAATGGCATGGAGGCCGTGATAGACACCAACGTTTTCCTATACGCGGCGGTTGAGGAGATGCCCCGCCACAGGAAGGCCTTTGAACTCCTGCACTCCCCCTCTCTGGAGAAATGGATCGTGCCAACCATTGTCATTTATGAGGTCGTTTGGAACTTTAGGAAGCTTGGCTTCTCAAGTGAAGAGGCCAGGGAACTCGTAGAGCAGATAGTTGAAGACGAGAGAACAAAACTCGTAGACGACAGGAGGTACCTGATAAAGGCGTTTGAGACCCTCCAAAGCCTTTCCTTAACACACTACAATGACTCGGTGTTGCTGACAATAGCTACGGAAGTTGGGGTCCTTGCAACCTACGACAAGAAGCTTAGGAAAAGAGCTAAGAAACTGGGCATTAAACTGCTTCCAGAGGTGGTAGAATGAAGCGCGCGGTCGTCCTCTTCAGCGGTGGGCTTGACAGTACCGCCTGCCTCTACTGGGCAAAGAAGAACTACGACGAGGTCATAATGCTGACAGTTAACTACGGCAGCAACGAGGAGAAGGTCACTAACAGGGTGGCAGAGTTCTTCTCGAAGGAGCTGGATGTCCCGCTCAAGATAGTTAGGTTAGACTTCCTCGAGGAGTTCTCGAAGCTCCGCGGGACGACGCTCGTCGGCGGGGAGACGCCGAAGGTTACCAGGGAAGAGCTTGAAAACATTGAGGTTGCTCAAGAAACTGCCAAAAGCGTCTGGGTTCCCGCTAGGAACGTCGTTCTGATAGCAGTTGCAGCTTCTCTCCTTGATGCTCTCGGCGGCGGGGACATAGTGGTTGGCTTCAACGCCGAGGAAGGGGCCACGTTTCCGGACAACACACCAGAGTTCGTTGAGAAAATGAACGAGATGCTCAAGTATGGGACAATGGCTGAGGTAAGGGTGGTTGCACCTCTAATAAATCTGGACAAAAGGGGGATAGCAAAGCTCTTGAAGGAGCTCGGAGCGAAGTACGAGTACTCCAACTCCTGCTACATGCCGAAGGGCTTCACCGAGGACGGGAAGCCGATCCACTGTGGCGAGTGTGAGAGCTGCGTGAGAAGGCACAGGGGCTTGATAGAGGGCATCGGTGAGGACAAAACCGTCTATGCTGTGGAGCCAAAGATTTAGAGTTTTGTTTCTGTTGTCTTTAGTTTTCTGGATTTCGCAGACAGCGTTAGAAGTCTGGATTAGGTATTTAGACAAAAATAAGCAAAAGGAAGAACTAACTCGCAATCTCCATGACTAGAAGGATTTTCGGCACTGTTATCGTTGTCATTCCGTCGGATACGGTTGTTGGTACGTAGTCAATCAAAAGGTAGAATCTGTCGCATTGCTGTATGACTTCTGCCCAGTTTTCACTGGAGAATGCTGCCATTATCGAGTAATCAACGAGCTTCTGGGCAGTAATGGGGGAGTAGTATAACCAGAAGTATTCGTCGGATAGGTACAACCCCCATCCCCTACTAAATCCTGGAGGCAAGTATGCATTGGAAGGTTCTCCAGTGGATTTCGTGGATTCCATGTCCTGCTCTGCGAGAGATTTTAACCGGGGATCTTCTTTGTACTGGGGGTACAGGAGTAGGAATTTTTCTTTTGCTATTTCCATAATCTGCCTTATGGCCTCTTCGTTTAAGATGTATGCTTTTTCCTTTAGCTCCTCCCCGCTCCATGTCCAAGTATCTGTAACTTCTGGTTCTCCTCTTGTGTTGAGCCTCACCTCGTAGAAGGTTATGTTAGCTATTATCTTTGAATTATTTTTGATAGCCCATGTCCAATAGTAATTACCTATAGGAATTGGGGGCAAATGCTGGTCAAGAACGAATAGTTCCCCCTCTATTTTGACTGCTACTGCAGCATGGCCAACTTTGGAGTTTTCGAAACTGATATCCAACAGGTAAACCGGAGACACTCCTGAGTCCAAGAGCATTGCCGCTGTTAATATTGCATAATCTCCGCAGATACCTTTTTTATAAACAATAATATCGTTTGGGGCGTAAAGTCTCGTTAGGTTATCATAGAGCTCCCTCTGCTCTGATGTTAGCTTTGACCAGTTGTACACAAGAGCATCAACGTAATCTGCTTTAGTGTACTCATACTCGATATTCTCATCAATCCATTCCAGAATTGCCCAGGCTTTATCCAAAGTTGTGCTGTACTTCGTGAAATCCTTTGTAACTGTTCTGAGCTTTTCCCTGAAATACTTGCTTAATCCTGCCTTAAACGCTTCTTCATTATAGGTGTGCCTCCAATCGTATAATGGGTCAGTACCCAATTGCCCCTCATATCCATCGGGTAGGTAATCCCCGTCCGTGTCGGGATCTAAGGGGTCAGTCCCGTATAATATTACCTCCTGCCCATCGTCTAAGCCATCATTATCGCTATCTGGTTTCAATGGATTTGTTTTGTATGTATTGATTTCTTCCCCATCTACAAGCCCATCTTGGTCGCTATCTTTATTAAGTGGATCCGTTCCCAACGGTAGCTCCTCAGGATCGGATAGTCCGTCTCCGTCGGTATCTAAAGTCAATGGGCTCGTTTTGTACGTTTTAACTTCATCAAAGTCGGAAAGTCCATCTTCGTCTGTATCTTTTGAGAGGGGGTTTGTGCTGAATTCGAGTATTTCTTCTGGGTCTGTTAAGCCATCGTTGTCTGTATCCGTCTTGTGAGGATCAGAACCCTTCTTTACCTCAAGTGAATCAGAAACCCCATCTCCATCGGTGTCAGGATTTAGGGGATCCGTCATATAAGCGGTTACTTCTTGCCCATCAAGGAGACCATCTCCGTCGCTATCTGGATTCAGCGGATCCGTAGAATATCTATTGATTTCGTCTCCATCATTGACTTCATCTTTGTCGGTATCCGGATTCGTTGGATTTGTTTTGTATATCTGTATCTCTTTAGTGTCCATTAGCCCGTCCTTATCAGTATCGGTTGCTGTTGGATTAGTTTTGTGCACCACGACCTCGCTTTTATCGTCAAGTCCGTCCTCATCACTATCTCCAGAGAGAGGGTTGGTTCCGTATGTTTTGACCTCTTCGCCATCTGAAAGACCGTCATCATCGGTGTCTTGGCTTAGGGGATCCGTTTTGTACTCTGAGATTTCATCTCCATCGGTGAGCCCATCAGTGTCGCTGTCTATTCGGGTGGGGCTCGTTGCATACAACTTAACTTCTGCTCCATCAGTCAGCCCATCCCCGTCCGTGTCAGGATTAAACGGATCAGTGTGGTACTTTGTCAGTTCCTCCACAATACTGAGGGAGTCATGGTCGTCGTTTTTTATGGCTGCCCCCGCGACAAAAACAAGCATTATAACGGCCATTTCAACTAGATACCTCGCCAATTTACTTCCTCGAGAATATCCATCCTTTGTCACAGAATCACCGATTGTTAATACCTAATTTCAAATTTAAATTTTTTGTAAATGTTAAACGTTATCTTCTGATTGTTAGCAGTGCCATGTTCAATTTTGGATGGGCCAAACCTACCGCAAGATTTATAAATCCCCTTTGTCTCCCTATTTTTGGAGCGTGGGGCGGTAGCTCAGCCTGGGAGAGCGCCGGACTGAAGATCCGGGTGTCGGGGGTTCAAATCCCCCTCGCCCCACCACTTTCTTGCAGTGCGGTGGTAGTCTAGCCTGGTCTAGGACACCGGCCTTCCAAGCCGGTGACCCGGGTTCAAATCCCGGCCACCGCACCATTCCAGTTTTACAATGACCTCCGGGATTTCTTCTCCCAAGAAAACCCACCTCGCCGTTTTGTTGAAGAATTGTGACTTGTTGATGCCCATCTCGGTCATGGCACCGACCACCTCTTCATCAAGGGTAATATGTAAGCGTGTCTTTCGCCTTTTTTCAGGCTTATCTCCTGAATGAGAGCCTCTTTTTTCAGTGGCCACTTTGGCCATTTTGACCCACCAAAAATCAAATACGAGCCAGTGATGATAAACACTGCGGTCATGAGCATCACCACAGTTCCTCGACTTTTCCGATCTTGAAGAGCCAGAGCTTTGAGAGATACTCCAGCCTATCGCAGAACTTCTTTGAGAGGATGTAAGTGTTGTAGGCTCCGCGGCCGATGAGACCAAGGGCCTCCATGCGCTTCATGACTCTGAAGTACAAGTAGTGCTTCTCGGGAGGAAAGAGGTCGCGGTACTCGTCCCAACCCATGCGCTTGTTCTTCTTGAGGTACTCAACAATCTGCTCGGCCATCTTCCTGGCTTCCTCACTCTCGAAGATCACGTCAAAGATGTCCCTCGGCTGTTCATAAGTGGGCAGTTTCAGGGTCACAACATCTGGTAGGCGCCTTTTCCTCGGCATACTTACACCACCTCAGTTATTAACTGCGAAGAGGGTTAGATTATTCTTCGAGTTGGGGTGAGCGAGTTGGTGGAGAATACTGCACAGGAGTGCAAGTATTTTGGATTTGTGGAGTTTGGCCTTGTTGTGTCGGAAAGATGTTTTGGAAAGAATGATACTATACATGAAGCGTTAGTATTCTTCAAGACCAGCATTCTCTTTCACCTCGTCTCTTGCCCTCATGACTGCAGCATACACCTCATCCAGAGGAACCCACACGCAACCATTCTCATCCTCCTGAGCGATACTGAAGTACTTCTCATAGTGAGCCTCAATCTCGGCTCTCGCAAGGTCGTCAAGCTTCTCGAGAACCATCTGAGCCTCCCGAGCCCAATCTTTCCAATCCTCGATAATACTCCATGCCTCCTCGAGGAGTAGCCTGGCGCCCTCTGGCATTGTTTTATAACGAGCTATCATATAGCACAGTTTCCATACTTCTACCATATCTTCATGCAAGTCTTGGAAAGTCCTAGCCTCAACCATAATCCTTCACCCGAACACGTTCTCGGCAAGGAACAGTATCAGCTCGTCCTCGTCAAGCTCAGCCACGTAATCCTTGTGGACAAGCGCGTAATAATCATAAGTCCCACGCGCCCGGTCGCCGAGCCACTTGAACTCAACCGGAGCCTTCCTGACGTTCCACAGGTAGTACTTCCTCCCGACGCGGATCAGGTAGTAGAAGTCCATCATCGCCTTGTCGCTCATGAAGTAGTGCAGCTCGTACTGCTTCCCGTTCACCTTGACATAAGAACCCCTGAGGCCGACATCAGCCCTCATGTTCTTGAACTCGAAACCAATGAAACGCCTTCCCTCGACGCCGTTTGCTCGCCTGTACTGCATCATGAGCGAGTCCACATCTGAGATATACACTGGAACCCTCGTCCGCGCCATCCGGCGGGCTTCTTCGAGAATCCTGCTGAGCCTGAGCCTATTCATCACGTCCCTGCTGTGCCGGTACATGAACGTCTCAACAGTGTCAAGCGAAAAATGAGAGTTGTAAACGAGCTCAGTGCGGGAAGCCATCACTCAACACCTCCTCCATGCATCGTTCCGACCTCGCCCTGGCCAGGCACAATGACCGGAACCTCAGGCACTTCTTCCTCGGCTGGAGCCTCCTCGTAGCGAAGAACCTTGATTATGTGCTCCCGCTTATCCCACCAGGCCCTGCTGAGGCCCTGCAGGGTCTCAAGTATTGCCTTGTACTCCTCCCTGCTAACGCGCTTCCTCAGCTTGATCTTGTACACCCTTCCATCAACGTAGAGCTTAGTCGGGACTGGCAAGCCCTGGAGGACTTCTTCAATCTGCTCGAGCGGGACGAGGTTGCTCGCGTTCTCAGGCACGTCATCGTCCTCGATGAGAACCTGAACCTTCCTAGCCTCCCACGCCGCGCGGGCCTCCTCGAGCTTGACCTCAATTTCCTCGGGAAGAGAAAGAGAACGAGTGCTCATGAACCCACCTCCCATCCAAATGACTCCTTGATGACAAACCAAAAATTCTCAATATCAACCGCATCGCGGTCAAAATACTGAATGTCATAAGCAAGGTGAAACCACACAAGCTCATTGTCGAAAATCGAGCCATTCAGGAACGTCCTGAGCTTTTTAATGAGATACTTAACCTTTGATTTCTCGACCTCTACGACTAAGGCTAGGCTTGCCCACACTGCCTCAATTATTACGACGTACTTCTTCTCAAGCTCAAAGATGTTGATGACGAACTCTTCCCACCCACGCTTTGTGTTTACCTTCACCCCATCCCTGAGCCTGCGCTTCGCCTTTCTGAGTAGATAAGACTCCCTATGCTCCAGATAAGCCTTCCAGAACCACTCGTGATAAAGCGTCACTTTCAGCCACTGCGCATCTGAGAACAGTACTTGCCCCTTCATGCTCTCACCCCAAAGGCTTCGAGCGTCGGCTGGACTGGCTTCTCCATAGCGTAGCGCCGAGCTTCCCTGTCGAGGAACTCCTTGAACTCATCTAGAGCCTGCTCGTAAGTCACTTCCTCGAGGAAAGCAACCTCGGCATTCACGAGAAGGCCGCGCCTGTACGCGTCGGTCAGAGGCATCACTTCCCACCGGCCCTCGGGGAGGTCATCGAGCTCGTCCCTGTGCTTGTAGATGAAGTGGGCTAAAGCAGCCCTTGCCGCGTCCTCAAGGCTGTCCGCGAGGACGAGGTACTCCTCATTAGTGCTCGTGAAGTACGCGTAGAACTTCATCCCCGCACCCCCCGGAGCGTGAAACAGTACTCGTCCTTGACCACGACCCCCCTCCTGCCAAGCTCGTCCAAGGCTGAAGCGACATCCCTGACAGGAAGGCCAGTCCGCTTCATCAGCTCTGAGAAAGTAGCCGGGCCGTCCTCGAGGACCTGCTGAACGAAGAAAGCAGAAGGAATGCGCGCGATCATGAGCGGCCCTCCTCCGCGTTTTCGACTCTGTAGAATAGGACCGAGAAACTCCTGGCGTCGTTGCTCGAGACGACTTCCACCTCAAGCCCGTGCTTCTCGGCGAACCGCGACAGCCACTCCATATCCTTGCCCCATGCGCGCCTACTCCTGACCACCAAGATGAACTCCTCGTCAAAGGGGTAGTCCATGTCCCGGGCAACCACTACCTCAGTGACGTATGCGTGTCCCTCGAACTGTTCAAGAACCTCTTTTGCCAGCCCCAAGACCTCCGAATACCTCATGCCCTCACCTCCCTTCTCTGTATTGCCTTCATCAAATCCTCCAATGCGTCCGCGTAGCCCGTCCAGTACGCCGCATTCTCCTTCTCGCCGCGAGCGGAGAGGGAGAACGCCGTGTCGCGAGCTACCTGGAGCTCGCGCTCGACGTACTCAAGCAAGGAAGGCACTTCCTCGACCTGCTCAAGCACTGTATCCAGCTTGCGCTTCTCGGAAGCGACCCAACTCCAGAAGTCGGCCTCACTCATGGCTTTCACCTCCGAGAAGGTCTCTTCCAGTTAGCTTTATTCCACCCGTCTTTGCCAGATGAGAGTTGATTTCCTCGATTGCGCCCCCCAAGTCCGCATTCTTGCCTTTCAGAACAATTGACTTGATTTCTATGTCTTCCGAATTGCCAGTACAGTCAGGCGAATAGTAGAATATCAAAGCCTTTCCACCCACAAGAGCCTCGCGATACTCTTCGACTTGGCTCTTCTCAAGCGGTTGGAATATCAAACCGATGCCCAAATCCTGCGTAGCTGGATTTACTGTTAACACAACTGCCCCGCCGTTAGAAATCACTGCTAACGGGACTCCATCCATAATCTCGTTCGCGACATCCCAAAACGTGGTTACGAGCTGACTCCAAACCTCACTCATTCCTCCTCCCTCCTCAACCATACGCGGAACAGCTTGTAGCTCGACTCGACCGAGCGAACAACGAAACCATCACCCTGCAAGGCCTCAACCGCCTTGAGGAAGCCCTGGAAATCCTCCCACGAGGCTGGCGTCGTCAGGCTCAGCACCACGGCACCGGGGACCTCCGAGGGCTTGGTGATGCTGACCTTCTCAGAGAACTCTGCCGCCATCACGAGCCACCTCCCAAGCACTTGCGAACCTTTCCGGCCAGAACAAGGAAAGCGAGAACCTCATCAACGCTCTGAAGCCCCTTGGCAGTTAGCTTCACCTCGGCAATTCCCTGCTCCCACATGGCAAGGACTCTGACTCCTTTCTGAGATGACATCAGGTGTGCCTTCATCCCATTCTCGAAGTGTAACCACGCGACGTTCGCGCCCTCGACTATCTCTACGTCCACTTGTGGCCTAACGCTCTCGGGCATCTCATCCAGCAGGGCCTGGACGAACTCTTCAATAGGCACAGGCTCAGACATCGGCCTTCACCTCTAGCTTTTTCTCGGAAAGCTTCAGGAGAAACGGGCCGAACAAGGCCCGAAAATCCGCGTTAGAACCAACAACCTCGGCCACAACATCGAAACCGTACTCCTCCACAAGCCGCCTAAGGCCATTTTTGCCGACGCTCCTTAGATGAGCCTCGGCCTTCTCCTTAGTCCGCCAGTCTGAAGCCCACTCCTCGTACTGCTTCAACCACACCCTTAGAGTCTTCTCCACCTTGACCCTCGGAATCTCAACCGCGGGCTGGCCCTTCGCGGCTGGTTTGGGTTTCTCGACCTTGAGGCTCTTCACTGCCTTGAGAGTGTCCTCGTGGACAAGCTTAGCGAAGCGGATGTTCTCTCCATTCGGCCGGTAGAGGACAATACCTTTCAACTCCTCAATGCCCTCGATTGGGTGAAGAACCTCTGGAATCCTGCCGTTCTCGTCAATTGTAATGAAAAGCTGTTGGAGAATCCTAACTTGCTCTTGTGGAGCGCGGATATTGAACTTTCTCATGAAGTCATTCCAGGTGAGGCCTTCCTCGATGGCCTCTGGAATTGCCGCGATTATCTTGGACAACTTAGAACCGAAGTCATTCTTCTTATTCTTGCATTCATCGAGTTTCCTACAACAGTCCTCAAGCTTAAGCTGGAGCTTCTCGTAATCCTGGATAAGACGTTCATAATCCCTCAGGAGCTTGTCTTTTTCCTTCTGCTCCCTCTCAAGGGCTTCGGCCAAGTGCTTAGCCTTCGCAAGAACCTCAAGCTTATCAATCTGGCCGTTAGCGAGCTGAACAAGCCAAGTGAGAAGCTCTGAGAACGAGACGCCGAGCTTTTCCTTAAGCTCATAGAGTCCGTCGTATGTTGACTCTGGAGTAGCAGTTTGGAACTTCTTTAAGTCTTCCCCGTATTTTCGTGGCCGTCCAGGGCCTGCTGAACGTCGCTGGTATCTCTTCGCTGGCATTTATAACACCTTCAAGATGTTTCAGGGTGGTGAAGCTTCCAGAACTCCCAAAGCTCCCAAACGAAGTCGCCCCAAGAGAGCTTTCCCTTAGCCTGCTCAAGCTCATCCGCCTTCTCTGGCGGAAGCTGGACTTCTATGCGCCTGACGGCATCATATTTTCTTCTCCTCGGCACTGGCCTCACACTCCTTGAGCTTCTTTCTGCAGTACTCGGCGGTCTCATCGAGAAAAGTCAGCTCGAACTCGATCAGGCTGGCGAGGTCCTTGGCCTTGACGTTGAGGCCCCTTTCCACGAGCTTCTGCCGTATCTCCTCGATCTTCTCAACAACAGACTCCGGGAGTTCGACCACATATGCCTTCATGGCTACCACCTTTTGTGGATATTACACTTAAGTGGAATTTCCACATAAATCATACGGATGGAAAGCTTATAAGTTTTGTGTGACTGGAAAAGTCCAATGTTGGGCAAAGTTGTTACACTCAATTTTTGGATACAAAAATTTGGCTCAAATACCACAGTAAGTAATAATTATGGGGTTTCAATTTTGAAACTTTCAAAAGTAGCCGAATGCACAGAAGTGCAAAGCTCTAAAAACGTTTTATTAAGCCAAACGGCCGTTACTTTTCTTGGTTAAATCAGCCGGAATTTTTGTATCCAAAAATTCATCCCTCAAAAAAGAAGCTATCAGAGAGCAGGAAACATGCCTTATCTCTTTTCTTCTTTCTTCTTTTTTCTGAATTAATTTATTCATGAATAAATTAAACATTCAAAAAAGATATTTGTATTTGATCCCTATCTCTGATAGATATTGGGAGTCGGTTGGGAGAATCCAGTAATTGTTTCTTGACTGAAGCTTGGACAAAAGTTCTCTACCTTTCTCACTTACCAGCTCTTCAAATTTGTAATAATCTAAAATAATGACTTCAACTGGCTCGTTTTCTTTCAGCTCAAACTCTTTTACGAGTTTTTTTGGAAGTGTTATGGCCCCATACTTCCCGATTTTCACTGCCAGGAGGGCCTGAGCAATTACTGCAACTGTTTTGTCAGATATTTCGATTTTTCTGATTAGAACTTTGACGTAGTCGTTTTGTTTTAGGCCGAATGCTTCGAGGATTGGCCGAGGGATAGTTACGCGGTTGTCTTTGTTAACTCTTGCTTGAAACTTTGCTAGTGGTTCTTTGGTTTCTTTCATGGGCTCACCTCGAGAGGTATGTTTCTACTAAGTGGTCTTTCTCCTTGCCCCACAGGATTGCGAATTTGCTATACCATGTTCCGCTTCTTGGCTTCTTGTTTGTGTAGCGCCAGGTGTCCTTGACGGGATCGTACTCAGCTAGGGCTATTTCATCCCATCCTTCAACGCCGTTTTTATCCCTGGTTAGGGCGTAAATTTCATAGTAGTCTTTTCCATCTGCGAAGAAGTGTTTCACGACGAGGTACGTGCCTATGAAAATATCCTCGCCTTTCTCGTCTTTTTCAAAGAATTCGCCGGCGTGTAGGAATGCTCTCATGCTCTTTAGATGGCCGATAGCGTCTTTGCTTCTGATTCTTACCCATCGGGTTTTGAATGTTGATCCCATCTAGTACACCCCACGCTAAATGGCTAATGTTCAAGCGATTTCCCTCAACATGTTTTCACGAAAGACCAATCTATGTCCAATTCTATAGTACACCCCCGATGGTGCTATTTGACATTTTGGTTAAATAAGGTTTACCGTTAAGCGACTGATTCAGTAGCCTTCTTGGGCTTTACCTTGACCTCTCTGGATTCTAAGCAGTGTTAGGGAGGTAAAACCGAAACACTAAGGTAGAGCGTAAGGATTACGTACGGAAATTATTTAAAGGATAATGTTTCAGTTTAAGTGGTGACCTCCATGAAGCCTAAACAAATGCCTCTGACTGATGATGAAAAGTTGAAGTTTAAGAAAATCTTTGAAGACTTAAGTTTAAGTACTATTGAGGGGATATATCACAAGAAATTTGGCAAAGAGTTTGAGGCAGGAAGAGAAAAAAAGAAGAAAGACAAGATTATACAAGAACTATTGAATGCAAAATGGAGTGAAGAAGAAAAAAAGGAACTGATAGATTATTATCTTGAAGTTCTGAGAAAGAGTAAACCAGTAGCTGCGTATATCTTAAAGGTTGAAGGGTCGGTGACTTGGAAGACAATAGAGGATATGGTAAAGAATAATAAGGCAAATCTGTCTCAAGATCCCATAACCCCCGGATTTGTTATTGATGATCCGGATGAGTTTAGATTTAGTTACTGGTATCCATATGTCCATGGATTCTTTACAGATACGGGTAATTATGTTAAAGTTACATATCCCGTTTTAGTGCCTTTCAAAATAGACTTTGAGAGAAATCTTCTTTATATTGAGGATTCGATTCCGTATAAGTTTATTAAGGGTGTTTCTATATTGAAAAACACGCTTTCATTGAAGAGCATCCTCAAGGAAGGAATGTCTGAAGAAGACATTAATATGAGATTCAAGAAATTTTTAGATGATATTCGAGCGATCTTAATTATTAAACAAGCTATCAGTGCTCAAAGAGAAAATACAAAGAAAATCCGGAGAAGGACTCCTCCTCAAGATTCAGAAAATCAGGTAATAAATGTTGACGAATTTGTCAGGAAATCATTCCTTCAAAGGTTACAAAAAATAAGTGAGAGTGAAAGAGAGTTTTATCTATCGCTTATTGAACTGAAATATAGAAAGGAATCTCAACAGGAGCCTATTTCATACCTTTTGAATCTACCTTTGCCAGCAGTAGTAAAAGTCAAGGATGTGTTCAGTATCAAAGATGTGGATATAGATGTCAGCGATATTGAAATAGATGACATTGAAGACGAAAAGCTCAAAGAAAAACTAAGTGGTATTGACGATTTAGTGCGGATTGAGCTAAAAGGTGATAGAGATATTTTTGAGAATGAAACTGTAAAAGCATACATAACTGCCGGGGGTAGAATTGTGGGAATCAGCGGTCTCTTGCATTATGGAATAGGCGTCTACGAGTTCTCACTAAAACATGGCGTCAATTTTAATATTCAAGAAGTTCCAGGATACATAAAAGTAAAAAGAAAAGGAAAAGAAATTATAGAAAGTGATGAAGAAAGAGAGGAGCTGGAGAATGTCTTTAACTTGTTGCTAGCTCTTTATGTTCACACCTTTATATCCTAATTGGTATTGTTCTTTTTAATTTTAATTGAAATGTAATTGCTAATGTTTCCCTGGTGAAATTTATGGCAGGAGATATTGAAATTAAGTTAGGATACAAGTTGGGATATAGCCAACATGTGATTAGTATAGTTGTTCTAGTTTTGACATTATTTACACTCAAATTACCTCTCTCAGCGGGGGATAAATTTTTACTAAAGCTTTTAGCTTCAATATTATTCTTCGTTACTATTATATATGTAACAACAATCAATTTTGAAATAATCAACGGTCATTTATCATTAATTCAGACTCAAGACAGTTATGACATGAAGGTTCTAAGCTCTCAAATACGGGAGATCGCTCTCATTCAAATTTTTTCACTGATTACATGGCTTTTTCTATATATCGGTGTTTTGATTCTTCTTATGTTTATTTTGGACATTTGGAGTTTTATAGACCCTATGAAGATAACTTTTCAAATAGGCCAAAACCTTATTAACCTCAAAGAAATTACACACCTTGTCATAATTCCCTTGGTGTTGCTTATGATTGTACACAAGTACATAGCCACCCCATTGAGTGAGAAGATTGGATTCAAAATAATACTTCATCCAAAAGATGAGCTCGTAATTGGGGAGGATTACGATGAGCCTTTAGTTATAACTATGAAGAATACTGGTATCAAAAAAATAGAGATAAAGGATCTTGTTATAGAGTTTCCTGAAAGAGTAACCCTAAAAATTGATAACAATGAGTTTGAAAAAAATCGTTTGACATTAGAGGATTTGAAAAAAGTAGGCCTTCCAACACTGTTAATTCCCAAGAAAAATGCCCAAACAATGAAAGATGGCAAATATAAAATTAAGTTGGAAATTTACTCAAAGTATAATCCTGGTCCCGAGGATCGAAAATCAAAAATTTATGATTATGTACTTGTATATGTAAGAACTGATAAGTTAGGGCCTATAACTAAATATTTAGATGCCGTAATAACAGTGTAATAACAGTGACGAGAGCCTGGTTCTCAAGCTCGAGCTTTTCTATCCTCTCGAGAAGCTTCTCGCGCTCCTCAAGAAGGGCCTGCTTTTCCTTCTCGAGCTGAGAAACATAATTCCTCATCTTCCCTGAATCATTACTTTCGCATGAAACTTGGCTAGCGGCTCGATCACTCGCGCTCCTTGCTCGTCCTGGTCGGGCATTGGTCTCAACTCCTCTATTTTATAAAAATCAGAATATTGTTGCCTTAAAAGTATTAAAACATTTTGCGGGCTTAATCAGGACTGCGAAAGTTTAATATCCAAAGGGATAAATTTGTTTAATGAAAACAAGTCGGTGGGATCGCCATGAAGAGGCTGTCCGCTGTTGTTATCCTAGCTCTTCTGCTAGTCAGCTTGGCAAGCGGTTGCACTGGTTCGGGCACAGTCAAGGAGAAGATTGAAAAGAAGGTTGAGACTCTTAAGCCTCAGATTCTCAGCGTCTCCAACCGGTGGGGCGAGATAACTCCCTCGACTTCGGAAATAATCACAGAAATCGTGGTGTACAACCCTAACTCAATCCCGATCCCAATAAAGGCCATTTCAGTGCACCTTTACATGAATGGCATTGATATGGGCGCGGGCAAGAACGTGGGGCCTGCGAGCCTCCAGCCCAAGGCCAACACGACAATAGTCCTCTCGACGAAGATTGACAACACGAAGATTCCCACATGGTGGGTTTCTCACCTCAGGAGCGGGGAGAAGACAGAGGTCATCCTGAAGGGCTCGATAACTTTTGACCTGAAGGTTACTGACTTCAAGTGGCCGTTTGAGCAAAAGACCGAGATTAGGACTGACATCCTCAGGGGCCTGTCCATGGACAATTCTTCGTTCCAGCTCGATTTGAAGATTTACAAGCCTGTTTTCTACGTGACTCTCAGGTCTCAGTGGGGCAGCATCACCTCGGAGACGACGGAGATTCGCCACCACGTGACGATCTACAACCCTCAGCAGATCCCGTTTGTCCTCTCCAACATCGGTTATGAGGTGTATATGAATGACATATTGATGGGTGAGGGCACTTTAGACGAAACTGTGGTACTCAAGCCGAGGGCAAGTACTGATGTATTGTTGAGCAGCTTTATTGACAATACTAAGCTCGGCGAGTGGTGGTATACTCATTTGAAAAATGGGGAAAAGAGCACTGTCTTGATTAAGCTGTATTGGGTCTTCGATGTCGGCGGCACTGAGATCAAGGTACCTCTGCCGATGGATATGAAGTCAGAGATAAAGACTGATATCTTAGGTGGTTCCTGACTTTTCTTTTTTAATTTTCACATAATATCGAGTTCACGCAGGATTAAGATTAAAACACCAATGGCTATTCCAAAAAGTACTATGGCTATTGCCAAAAAGCCAATATTGCTGAACATTTTCCCGAATGACCCACCTACTTTGTGCCCCACAAATATGAGAGAGACTGCAAGAAGTACTATCCAAAAAATTTGAATAATGCCCTCTTCTTTGTTGCTCATGTTCCCCACCTTCTTAGCCTTTTGAGGGATCCGTCTCTTCTTTTTTGTCAGTTCTTCCAAAAAACTTTTTCCTCTTTGGTTTGGAAGGCTTTTCGGCGCTGATTTTGAAACTGCGGATTTTTATCTTCTGGTCCTTCGCGAGTTGCTTGATTAGGTACTCGGCGCGCTCGGCGTCGCCCTCGACGTTGAGGGTGATCCAGTAGCGTCCGGGGCCGCGGACTTTGTCTTTTGTGATCTCATAGATCAGCCAGCCGGCCAGGGCGAGGGAGATGTAGAGGAACCATTCAAACATCTTCTCCGACCTCCTCCTTTATGGCTTCCTTCAGCTCGGCGAGCTTCTTCTTCAGGTATTCGACGCGGTTCTCCTTGAGGAGGAATTTCTTGCGGGCGAGCTCTGCGACCTGGTCGATGTCGATGTTCAGGATGTCACCCTTTGTGATTTCTGTGGAGCCTGTGATCTGCGGGATGATGGTGCGGAGAATCACCAGCAGGTTCGGGTCGTCCACGATGGTCTCGATCTTCGCGCGGAGGATGTCTTTCTTGAGGTATTCAGAAAGTAGCTCTTCCTTGAGCTCTCTGGCCTTCTGGTCGATCATGACCTCAGCGTACTTCTTCGTCCGCTTGTATCTGCGGTAGTACACGACAAGGCTTCCCAAGACCACAGGGAAGAGATAGGGCGTCCAGAGGAGGTACTGTTCCTCGCTCTTCTCGCGGAAGGTTTCCCAACTCCACTGCTGCGCCTGCAGTTCCTCGATCTGTCTCTCTAATTCACGTATGCGCTGGTTCTTCTCTTCGAGGGCCTGCTCGAGTATTCTGAGCTGCTTCTTCAGCTGCTCGTTCTCTACTTGTGTCATGTTGCAAAATGTGGCTTGTTGTCGGAGATATTCTATCTGTTTCTCAAGCTCAGCTCTCTCTTGCTTCTCCTTCTCAAGCTCGTTCTCGAGTTTAGCTATTATTGCCTGGCACTCCTCGACGCTTGAGCAGGTGTAATTGGCCGTGATGTTGGCCGGCTCAGGAGCTGTGGAGTTCGTCAGGTTCGCCGGGGCCGGCGCGGTGGTGTTGGTTTGGTTCGCTACGGTCACGTTGGTGGCAGTCAGGTTCTCTTCTTCTGGAAACCTCACCGTGAAGTTGAAGGGCGCGGAGACCATAAGGTAAACGTAGTCCTTGAATGGGATAACCTCGATGGTGTAGTTTCCGATTGTTTTGTTTTGGCCCTCGAATATGAGGAACGTCGAGTTTTGGTACTCGATCACCGCAGCGGTACGGTTATCTACTCTGCTCTTGTCTATAAATATGTGTATATCGTCGATATATACTTCATCACCAACATGGAGTTTGATGGCTTGGCTATACGCCGCTACGTATCCCAAAGTTCCTATTATATATAATATGAATATCAGGCTAAAAGTTAGCTTCCTCATTCTCCCACCTCTCATAAGCATCTAGAAAGTGAATTGGTGCATACTCTCCAGCCGCGGCTTTGCGGGAAATTGGGGGTCGGAGAAGTACTTTGTACCTTGTCAGCGGCCCGACGTAGATTGCCTTCTCTATTGAGAGCGTCCTCAGAAGCCTCGGCTCGACTCCAAGCTTTTGGGCGAATTCCCGAGCATACATCCTCTTGACGAACCACTCCTTGCACTCGCTGATGATACTTGGGCTTAGATCGTCATGTCTCTGTGTGTCAAGTGTCCAGGCCATGTTCTTTCCACGGGAGATCTTCACGTAGATCTGAAGTTCCTGCCTCATGAGCGTCTGAAAGTAGGAGAGTTTTTCGATGATGTCTCTTGGAGAACTCGGCGCGAGGAGGTTTGCGTCAGCAACAAAGAAGCTCATGAGGTAGTCGCGCTTGAGGTTGCCGATCCAGTTTGAGTACACCGTGACGAGTATTGCAAAGGTCCATATGTATCGGTCTTCAGGCCTCTCGATGAAGTGTGTTGTGAAGACGCTGATCTCCTTTGGGTTCTTCATCATCTCGTTGAGAGTAACCCCGTTCTCGACTTCCAGCCCTTTCAGGACATGGTAGAAGCGGTTGATCTTCATGAGTGTGTTGTCTATGTTGACGTTTGTCCCTTCTCCGATCTCCTTGACGTAGTTCTTGAACTCCTCGATGTTCCTCTTCTTCCGCTTCTTGACTGTGTTGACGTACTGGTCATATGCATCGGCAACGATCAGGCCCTCAATCGAGCCTGTTGGGAGCGTCCTCGCGATGATGTCAATCAGGTCGGCCTCAGTGAAGACTAGGGGTTTGAAGAACCCAATCCCTGGATGATCTCCATACTTCCGAAGGAAGCCAATGAATCGTGGGGTGGCCGGACTGTACACAACGGCCCTGAATGGCCACTCATTGAGGTCCTCAATATCAATCCCGAACTTTTCGAGCAGGACTCGGCGCATCCTGCTGTCGTTGTTGGGGAGGTTCATGAAAGCTCGCTCTGATTTGGCCTCAAGCGCGGGTTCTATTTCGAAGACCTTGCGGCCCCTCAGGAAGTCGATTTCCATCAGTGTTTGGGCGAGGGTCGTCTTTCCGGCTCCAGTCTGCCCCATTATGAGCCTGTGGCTTGGGCCGCTTAGGGGGTAGGCGAGTTTGCCCCTTTTGGTGAGGCCAAAGGCCAGGAGCGGGTTCTCTGAATATGAAGTTTTTTCTTCATACCTATGCAAATCTTCCTCCAGCACGTCCCGGGGCCAGATCTCCTCGAGGTTCGCTCTCATTCATCTGCTCCCTCCAGGGTCTGCTCAAGAAGTATCTCCTCGAGCTGGCCGAAGATGTCGTCGAAAAGCTCCCACAAGGCGTCTTCAATCCCTGGCCGGAGCTTTAGCCCATTCTCACCCCTCACCACGTAGCCCTCGAGGATGAGAAACTTCATGGCCTTGCTGATTGTTGACTCATCTCTTCCGAGTATTTGGGCGATACCTTGAGATGTCATCTCTCCATGGATCAGTAGAGTCATGAGGATCTTCGTCCTCAGGTGGGCTTTTCTTCCGAAAACGCGCCTCATCGAGTTGATTTTCTCTTCAACGTCCTCGCCAGAATAGATGCCTTTAAATGCATACTCGAGGGCTTCTTTCAGGCGCTCGATGGTTTCGAAGGCGAGCTCGAGCTTCCTGGTGACGTAGATGTTCGGCAGTTCCCTGGCTTCCTTTTCTGTTGCCTCGGCCTTCTTTGCAACCGTCTTAGCTATGTCAATGTACTTTTTCTCCGGTGTGAGTTTGGCGTTCTTGGAGCGCTCTATAATGACGTCTATACTCCCCACTAACCCTTTTGATGAGTTTCCCACTACCACCTTAAGGACCCCCTTTCTTTTCCTCAGTCAGGATGCGTCAACTTGGCGTGGGGTATACGCCAACTCACCTCCGCGGTGTTCTGGCCCGAATAGGGCCATCCAGGGGGCCGGACCGTTCGGAATCCCTACTTGGCCCGATGCCCCTTTCTGGATGGCAAAAATGGGAGAGGTCAAAGCTCTCCCTCCTTTTTGAGTGCGTCTATGATGGCAGTCAGCTCTTCTTTCCTCATCTTGCCCATCTCCGCGAAGAAGCCCTTTCCGAGGACTTCCTTCATGATCCTTAGGGCGTCCTCGTAGCCCTTCTCGCGCAGGCTGTCGAAGAATTCCCTTGGCAGGGCCGCGATCGTCCTGGCTAATTCGTAGCCTTTCTCGGCGTAGGCCCTCAGTGCGGTGTTCTCTGCCTTGAGGTATTCTATCTCCTTGAGGGCGCGGAGGTATAGCTCATCTCCAATGTTCACGGGTTCCCAAACGTAGACTGGAATCTGTTCTCCGGTGGTTTTGTCAACCTCGTAGTAGGTTGGCCTGCTCGGCTTCTTCGCCGCGATTATTCTTGTGTTCCCATAGCCGAATATTGCGTCGCCTGGAATGAAGTGAACTGTCCCATCCCACTGCTGTGAGAGAAGGGACTTGTTCGGATAGACTCTCCACCCGAGCTCTGTCTCGAGGATGTGGGGCTTTATCCTGCGGCTTTTGACTTCTTTTGATGTGAATGGTAGCTTTATTCCAAGAAGCGGCTTTTCCTTGACCCAAATTTCCAGCTCAGGGCTGGTGAGCGGTATGAGCCTCTTTGAGCGGGCCTTCGCACTCTCGACCCACGTGGCCCTCATGAACTCGACGAAGAGGATTGAGCCGAGCAGGACGTAGAACGAATATCTCGGTTTGGATAGGGCTTGGTGGATCTGGACGAGCGTGTCATAGAATCCTGGAAATGCGAGCATGATTAGGCCGACGGCTATTCCGGCGCCGATTCCGAGCAGTGTGAACTTGAGTATCCTGCTTTTCTGACTGTCTTTTCCTTCGACCTTCGCCGCGAGCTCGGCGCGGATGTCTTCTCTGACTTCAGGCGCGGCTTCCATGACCTCCACCCCTCTCAAGCTGTTTCAGTTCTCTGTTGACGCGGGCAAGCTCTTTCTCAAGCTTCGTGATGACCTGGTGAAGGATCTCGCGCTTCCTCTTGAGGTACACCTTCCTGCTGACCATTTTAGTCACCCCCTATCAAACCAACTAGGAAGGCGAGGGCTGTGGGCACGATGTAGACCCCCCACATCAGGCCGAGGATTGGGCTGAAAAGGAATGACAGGGCTGGCGAGCCGAGCAGGAGGATCAGGCCCAATGGGATGAATTCAACGTCGAGGAACTTCCAAGCGACAATGACAGCGCCTAGCATGACAATTCCAGAAACTATCGGGTAGAGGAACCAGAAGAAGACGGCCCCTGGAGAGTTTGTGCTCTCAGGAGGTATTAGTATGGCAAAGGGCACAATGTAGGCGAGTGCAAGGAGGATGCCGCTCTTCAGGCTCATATGCTCGCCTCCTTGCGGTGGTTCCCAAGGTCTTCTTCAATTGCCCACATCAGGAGCAGGCCAAACACTACTCCAAACCCAAACGCGACCTGTGGGGAGAGTATGTTAAGGAAATCGAGCATTTTTCACCCCCTCCTGACAAGATAGAGCGACCCAATCAGGTGCTTGAACGTCACATTTACCGTCTCAACACCGCTAAAACCTTCAAACTCGCTGAAATCAAGCGTTTTTGTCGTGCCGTTTGCGTAGAGAACTCTTACCGAGCCGTTCTGGAGAATCGTGACGTTTTGGACAGAGAGGTCTTGAGCACTCGGCAGGTTGTAGGCGATGTATGCTTTGCCTGCCTTTCTCCAGCCGTGGCCGGGCTTCCAGCTGAAGTCCCATACAAAGAACGCTCCGATCCAGCCGTCGCCGACTGGTGCTTTCTTCCACCAGATGTCGTTGTAACTATCATCCTCGACAGGAAACGCGAAGATGCCGAAGTAGACCTTCATGACCCGGACTTTGACATCAACGTCTGTTGGTATGAGCACGTTCCAATAGATGCGGCTGTCGTTGAGCTGGACAATGTAATCCGGGTTCCAGAAGTGTTCGCCTTTTATGATGAAGCTCTCTCCGACCTTGAGTCCCTTGTAACCATCAACGGGCATGACTTCGCGTTTGAAGAGTTCGAGAGCCTTGTCAGTTGTCCCCTTGAGCAGGTTCTTCAAGCTCCAAGCCGAGACGGCTGGAGTGGCGAGGATAAGGATCAAGACTACAACTGCGAGTGCTTTTTTCCTCATTCTGTCACCTCCAGGAGGATGAATACCGCCACAAGGACAGCCCCAAGCGGGCCGAGAACTCCCAAAGCGTGTTGGTGCTGATTGTACAAGAAGTAAGCCACGACGTCGTCAAGCCAAATGATGAAGCCTGCCACAAAGGCCGTCACTGCTACAAAGCCACCGGTGAGCTTCTTCATAATGATGCCGAAGATCATGATGGCGATGCCCCAAATGAGGTGAGTGACTCCAAAGACATGCATCATGCCAAAGGCGATAACGAACGCGAGAACCATAGCAATGAAGCTCTCTCCGTCGTACTCGAAGCCCGAACGGAGCCCTTCGACGAGGATTATCAGCGCGGCAGGAAGCGCAACGAAGAAGGCGAAGGTAGTATCGTACTGGTCGGGGCCGTTGGGTAAGGTGACTGGCATGATGTAGTACAGCAGGAGGCTGATGAACGTCCCGAGGCCCGCGAAGTAGAGCGCTCCGCGGAAGGTCCCCTCGTCGTAGTCCGTGATGCTCATGAGGACTGCGAAGCCGAGCATTCCCCCCGCGGCGTAGACTAGGTGGTAGTAGTCTCTTGCCACAAAGGCGAGAATGAGCATGAGTACTGAAGCCCCTAAGGCCCTCGCGTCTTGGCTGATGAGGAAGTAGACTCCCCACGCTAATGCAACGATGAAGACTGAGAAGATGATGCCCTGACTGCTAGCCTGTGCAAGAGAAGCCGAGTACATCAGGGCTCACCTCCTACCTGAACGGCCTGCTTGATTGCCCCAATATCTCCGTGGGCGATAGGCCCTAGAAGGCCGAGCGAGTAGAGGACGATGAGTATGACGACGAGGATGACGATTGCTTTCCCGACTGCTCCAAAGACATAGCCACCAAGGAGAGTTAGGTACAGGAAGAGGGCCGTCCAGAGCCGGATGCCGAGCCAAGGGCCGATGTTGATGACCGGTGAAAGCATGAGCTGGCCCTGGTTGCCTGATAGATCCCACAGAAAGAGCAGGGCCACGATGATGAGGCTGATGAAGAATGCCATCTCGCCTGACGAGTAGAGCATCGTCGCTAGCCCAAAGACGATGATCGCCGTGAGGATGATGATGCCGGTAAGCGCCATTTTCTCACCTCTCGCATGGAATTTGGAAAAAAGAAAGATCAACGGAGGAAGCCTTCACTCTCGTAGCCGAAGCTTGAGCCTATTGCCGCTCCAATCACCCCTAAGAACCCGCCGAGGAGTGCTGGAATCCACCCTGATCTCCATCCCCAAATGAGCCAGAGTACCAGTCCTGGAATGATGAAGAACGCTAGTCCAATTCCTACCACGAGAGTGTTGATGAGATACCACATGAAGCTGTGCCAATCGCCATTGTAGTGTATCATGATGAAGATTGCCAGGCCCCAAACGAGTAGTGTTAGGAACAGGCCGATTATGTCCAAAATACCAAACTTTGCAAAAACTGGAAAGGTTAGCAGACTCGGAATTGATATGTCCACATCACCACCTCCTTTTCAGATCCACCCCATATGGTCGGCTATTACGACAAGAGTCGCCGTCGGGAAGATGTCAAAAGGTGCCGGAATCAGGCCGTCAATGCTGTTTGCAGTTGCCGCGAGAATGTTATCTGTCAGGACGTAGGCCACGAAAGCGTTGATAGGAGTCTCTATGAGGTCTCCGACTCCTGGAATGAGATTTAGGGCGTCAATCAGATCGGCGAGGATTGCTATGAGGAGTTTAACTGGAAACGGGAGGTCTTCTAGGCCGAACATCTCAATCCACCACCTGGTCAACCAATCGTAGTATGAGCGCTATTGCGATCGCTGATGCGACGCTTTTCAGGAACTGGTCAACGCCTATGAGGGCTATTGTAAAGATGAGGATGATGAGGAGGAAGATGATGAACTTCTTCATGGTATCAGCCTCCTGAACCAGTCCCAAATGCTCTCCTTCGGCGGTTCTGCATTCACGGCAGCGTAGGCGTCAACGAGGCCAGCTCCTGACCATGTGGGCAGGGCGTTGATGCCCTCAAGGGGAATCGCCGTCTTTTCGAGAACGAGCTTGACCGACTCGGGCGTCAGCGTGCCGTACTTCTGGAGAACCAACGCGACTACTCCAGAGACGTGCGGGGTGGCCATACTGGTTCCTGACATTGCTATGAGGCCGTTTCCGCTTCCCGCCTTCGCGGCGACTATCTTCACTCCTGGCGCAGCTATGTCGGGCTTGACCTCAGTGCTCAGTCCAGGACCCTTCCCGCTGAAGCTGGCGACCTTCATGTCTCTATCCACTGCCGCTACTGTGATAGCGTTAGGCGCTACTCCTGGCGTGTCTATGACAACGAACTCGTTTCCAGCCGCGATGACGACGGGAATGTGTTCCTCTCTGATGAGTTGTTCAACTTTCTGAACCATAGGGTCGCGTGGAGAACCGAACGGACTTCCGAGGCTCATACTCACGACGAGAGGCTCGTTCGGGTGCTTGTGGTGCCATTCAACCACGTAGTCAAGGCCCTGAATGATCTGAGTCATCGTTCCGCTCCCGGCCTTGTTCAGAACCTTGACTGCCAGAATATTTGCCTCAGGCGCCACACCACTCACGTAAACGATGCGACCGTCCACGTTTGCCTTGACTGGCCTTCCAGCTGCTATGCTCGCTACGTGGGTTCCATGGCCGTTTAGATCCTTGCTCGGCTCGTCCGTCACGAAGTTGGCGAAGCCAACACAGGCCCCTTTTAGCATTGCATGCTCACAGTCAACGCCGGTGTCAACCACTGCGATCGTGACGCCTTTTCCAGTGATGCCATCCTTTGACCAAGTCAAATCCGCTTTTATCAACTTGATATTCCAGTTTGTGTTTGCAACCTGTTCGGGAGTGATGTTCCCCTGAAGGAAGGCCGCGCTAACGTTCTCTATCTTCGTTGGCCCATTGGCAACGTAGAGGTCAGGCCAGACCTCGCGGATGTAGAAGCGGTAGGGGAAGTCAAAAGCCTGGTTGTAAACGAGGTTCTTGATAAGGCTTGGGCGGGCGCTGATACTTATCGCGTTGATGCCGTCGTCAACGTAGAGAACCTTTGCTCCAACTGCCTCGAGGGCCTCTTTCATCCTGTCATTTGGCTTCACCCAAGTGATGATAATCCACTGCACCGGCTCGTCGTTCTGCACTTTTTCCTTGAAGGCATTGAGCCAGTCAAGAGCCATATCCGTGAGGTTGGCCGAGGCCTGGATCGAGCCCGTGACCCAATTCCAGAACTGTTCGTCCACGAAGATCCCGGTATTTGTTTCTGTGAGTCCTGCTGAGTTGAAGCGCCACTTCTTAAATTCAATGAGAGCCTTGTTCACGTAGTCTGAGATTGTGAGTGATGGCATTTCGAGAGCGGGCGTGTTGGCGGTCTCGTTGAAGCTGCTGTCAGCTACTGCAACGCTGAGGGTAGAAAAAAGCAACACTGAAATAATGAAGAGCGCTGGAAGGGCCTTCATTGTTCAGGCCCTCCTTCAAGAGCCCTCTTCCTCGTCAAGGCCGAGGATGCTTGCCCAATCAATTGAAGGCTTGAATAGGCCGCGCCCACTTGGCTGTAGTATGGGGTTGAATCCTCTAAAGTCCTCGCTGGAATACGCGAGGTCGCGGAGATCTCTGTCCCTAAACTCATAGCTGTTGGGGAACTGGATGTCGCCGAGCGCCTTCTTAATCTCCCATCTAAATAATTCAAACCGAACCATGTTGCCGAGCTGGAGCGTCCACTTGCCAAGAATCTTCCCAATATCATCTATGTTCACGTTCTTGTTCCAGATATCGCCGCTGAAGATCTCCTCCTCTTTCCCATAGAGGCCCCAAAAGTATGTCGTCCTCTTGATTATCTTTACATCCATATGGGCTTTGTCTACCGCTTCCCACCAGTGCTCGCGGCCCTGGACAGGTATAATGTAATAGTCCGTTGCCTTGATGCCGAGGTTTGCAAGAGTGCTCTTGTCCCAAAGGACGAACGCTTTGTATCTGTCGTGGTCTTTGAAGGTAACAGTCTTTCTAATGTCGTTCCCGAGAACCCTTATCTCTCCGAGAGTGTTGTTGAAGTCGAGAACGCTCGCATCTTTTGAGTAGATGAAGAGGTTGTACTCGTTGCTGTCATCACTGCTCTTGACGAAGACGACCCAATCGTCAACACCGTCTCCCGTCAGGTCGTGCTTCCAGGAGAAGATTCCGTCTCTGTCGTCGTCAGTCAGGGTCTGCGTGCTCAGGTTGCCGAGGTCAAGGATAGCGCCGAGGTCTGAAAGCCCTCTGATAGTGAAGCTCTGGCTTCCAATCTCAATCGTGTCTCCATCCCTGACGCCAGAGCGGAGAACCCAATACGGGCCGCCAGCGATCCAGACCTGGAGCTCAAGAGTCGCGTTGTCAACGACGGTGTTGGTAGTGCTGTTCTGCGCTATGGCCTCGATCTTAAGAGTGTACATGCCAGGAGTAACGTTTGAGACGTTGATTGTGGCTGTCCAGAGGCCCGGCGTAGAAGTGTTCGTGAAGGTGTAAATGTCGGCAACGCCATCGCCAGTCATGTCGAGGGCGTTTCCATACTCGTCAATGAACTTTCCAGTCACGCTGATGCTATCAGCGCCTTGGATGTTGTCGAGGGCGAAGGGCTCACCGCTAGAAGTCAGGATAGTCAGGTTGAGAGTCGCGGGATAGCCTTCGACGATCTCGACTGGAAGGTCTTCAGGCTCGGTGATTGCGTTGCCCCACTCCGTCTCGGTGATGGTCGCCGCTCTCACTACGGCAAAGACGGAAAACACAACCAGGAAAACGGCCAGCAGGCCGAAAGCTTTCCTCCACCTCATCTTTCATTCACCTCGATACGAGTGATTATAGTGGCGCAAACAACCAAGTCAGCCACCTCCAAAGCCGAAAAAGCTCTTAATCATCTTGACCATGCTCATGATCCTGTCCAGAATGCTCTTCCACCAGCTCGTCTCCTTGTTGTAGAAGACTTTGATCTCTGCCTGTCCGCTCACAAAGGCTTCGGCTGGAACCTTGACAGCGATGGTGCCATCCTCAAGTTCCTCAACCTGCAGGGTCGCCCGTGAGCCGGTGAGAGCTACTGCTTCAACAACATCATCAACGTCCTCGACGTCCTTGAGCGGGACGTAGATCGTGACGTTGCTCACGTCAGCGTTGCTTGAGACCTTGATGACCCTGACCCAAGTGTCAGCCTTGCCCTTCGCGGCGTTCTCGGCCATCTTTTGAGCAGTCTGCCAGTCGAGGATGTTTCTAAAGTCTTCGAGCTTCGCCGGGAAGTTCAGCTCTTCTTTCGAGAGCGTCCAGATACTTCTGATCCAGTGAGTACTGATCTCACCAGGCTCAAGCGTGTCGGTGCGGATGAGGTAAAGTTCAGTTGAGTTATCATTAGGCCTCCAAGAAACCATGCGGACGCCGTCGAGTTCGAAGTCCGGGAACTGGAGAACGCTGAAGCCGAGTGCGGTCGGGTCGAGAGAATAAACGACGTTCAGCTTTGCACCGGTCGGGTTGGTGACCTTGAACTCGCGCTCATAGACATATGTTTTCTGTTCCTCGTCGAGGATTATGACGTTGTCGAAATCCCCTTTAGTGCGGACTGTTTCGAATTGGATTGGCAGATTGAACTGGATTTTGTCAGCTCTATACCAGTAGTGGCCCTGGTAGTAGAACGGAGCATTGGTGTAGTCGCTCGTGAGCTTCTCGGCGCTCGTGATGCTCATGTTGACCGCGCTCTCAGGAACGGGCACGTATCCGTTCGGGTCGGTCGTGCTGACCTCAAGCCCTGCATAGAAGGTCGCCCTGTCTCTGGTCAAGTCAATGAGCGGGCTGAAGATCTGGCGGAAGTTTGCGGGCTCGGAGAGCTTCTTGCGGCCTGCACGATAGAGCAAGTTGAGTTCGTCGTCACTCAGCTCTCTATCGTAGATCCTTGCCTCATCAACGTCCCAAACGTGCCTTCCCGAATAATCGTAATCACCAATCCTAACGTTCGTCAGGACAAGACTGTCAACACCTCCAAGGCTCGCGAAGCTAGCACACGTCCACTGCCAGTCATCGACACGCAAGCAGATCTGCTTCGTGTTGAAGTCGACCTTTCCCTGATAGAAATGCCACTCTCTGATGTTGATGTCATTCACCTGTACACTGACCTGAGTGGTGTCATTCCTGATGCGGAATGCTACTCCTTCACTGCTGTCCTCCCCTACCGAACTACCAGTGATGAACTCCAATCTAATATTCCAGTTCCAGTACACTCCGCCCGCTTTGTTTGAGTCCCACCCTAAGACGATGTCCGGGAACTCCCACGTAGCATCGTCCCTCACAAGTCTTGCCCACGCTGTGTACACTATGACTCCACCACCGATACTCAGCCCCGACTTTGCAACATAAGTGCCACCTGTGAACTCAAACGCGTTCAAGAGTTTTCCAGAAACGAGTTTTGGATACCCTGTCGTCGAAGATGTAATCGTCGCATTCGTCAGCGCCCCGTTGTAGTAGCAAGGTGTCGTGTTCGTGCTCGCATCGTACGCGTCCAGCCCGCAGAACAGCGTCACGTCGCTGAAGCTTGAGTCCTCTGGAACAATGACCCACTTTGGCAGGTCAATTTTTGGAGAGTGTGTATCTGCGGCGCTTGCCGTGCCCGCCAGGGCCGCGAGAAAGAGAGCCACTACTACCAAGCCAGAGAGTTTCTTCCAGTTCACATCCACATCCCTCCGGAGGGTTGCTCGGCGGCCTCATCGCCGCGGGCGTGGCCGCCCTGCCGGCTCGGCCTTGCTGTGAATTTGAGAGAAGTGATTTGAGCGAAAGAGACTTCTCAACGTGTTACTCACAAAAAAGAAAGCTAAAATACATTGTAACAAAAGAAATCACAAGAGAAGCTTTTTCACGAAGTCCTCGAATTTCTGCGTCGGTTTTCGCCTGCCGTCCGCATCTATGATAACATAGCGAGGATCGTCGCCATGGATGGAACAGTATAGGTTGAACAGGCGCCATACTCTCATGTGATTGAGACCATACTTCCTCGCGATACCCCTAATCGAGACAATCCGAATCCGATCCAAAAACATCACCCCTCCAAAACCTTCTTTAGCTCCCCAACAATCTCAGCGTATTCCCTATCAGCGTGCCTTTCGAGGAGAGAATAATCAGCATCCAGAACCTTCTTCGGAACCCTCCCCTGGATGTAGTTGATAACCGCCGGCTGAACCTTAAGTTCAACAAGGTAATCTGAGAACCAAGTCCTGATGTGGCTTGCATTCAGCCGGCCATAGCGCAGGTACTTCTTTGCCATGTCATAGGAGTAGTTGCTCCTGAACAGCTCACCTGCCAGCTCGGCCGGCATGTAAACATAGAACATTGACTTCGTACCTTCGTGGTAGAATAGTGCGTACTTTGCTATGCCTTTGTCCTTCAGTACTGTCAGCTTCTCGGGTGTGTAATTGTTGAGAAGCAGCTCGACCAGGTGCTTGAGTCTCGCACCACTGAGGACAAGCAACTTGTAGAGCAGAACCTCCTCGGGCCGACCATATTTCTTGAAGTACTCGTACCCCTCGCGGATCTCCTCGGGGAGAATGTGAAGCTTGCGGACATTTGCCTCCTTGATTTTGATGATCCTCTTGAGCTTCATATAGAGCTCGCCGGAGATGACATCGTGGTCATAGAGGAAGCCAAAGAACTTCCTGAGAGCCTTTCCATAGTTTCTCTTTTGGCCTTCTGTTATGTATGCCCTGCGAAGTTCCTCAGTTGTGCTGATTTTGTGAGCACCGAAAAAGCGGTTGAGCGCGCTTAAGTAGTCTTTCGCCGTAGATTCTGCAACTTCTGCAAAGAGAGCCTCTGCAAACTGCTCCTTATACCTGACCCACAACTCATTGAACTCTACCGGCCTTCCAAGCCGGTGACCCGGGTTCAAATCCCGGCCACCGCACCACAAAACGTTTTTATCACGTTTCTATCCAGCACTTCTTGTTAGGAGTTTCCCGTGTATTCTTTTCAGTGGATAAGGGTTAGCTGAATACCTTTGGGCTATGTTCTCTCAAGTTCATCCCTTACCTCTTCATCGAGGAGAACCGCCAGGATTAGGCCTGCAAGAAGAGACAGAGTAATAGACGAGGCCGACGGCATCCCAATCGTCCAGATAATCCCAAAGACAAAGTCAAGCAGTGCTATATAAACGGAGAATCTTATCAGGTTTCTTACTCCTCTGAAGATCCCCACTGCAAGAACACCATGGATCAGACCAATGAGGAGCAGTATCCAGTCCGGGCCCCTTAAGAGAGCTAATCCACTGAAGAAAAGGGCGATTAAAAGAAAAGCAAGGAAGAGGGTTGTTCTGGCCTTCATTCTCCGAGCTCCTCCACTGGGAGTCTCATTCTTGAGACCGTTACCAGTGTCAAGATGCCGAGGAGCGGCATTAATGTGAGCTCAGCAAGGGCGAGCTTCTCGCTGATGGAAGCCAGGGCTTCTGTGACCGATGGAGCTATGGCGTTTGCAGAGTTTGAGATGAGGCCAAGGGCGAACGAAGCTTTTGGATAGATGCGCTTTGGATAAGTGGCGGGGGCACTCGTCCAGAAAGCCGGCCCCGTCCCCTGAAGGGCACCAACGAGTACAACGCTCGCGAGAGCCATGGCATAGTTCCCTGCAAGCATTGCCTTTGAGTAGAGGATAAGCCCGATGAAGGCTATTGTGTAGGATATCATCATGACCTGTACGATGGCTTTGAAGAGTCCCCTTGGAGTGGTGTTCTTCTTGGATAGCTGGAAGCCGACGAAACCCATGGCTATGCTCCAGAGGGCCTTTGAGACGTTGAGGGTCGTGCTGAGGTTGGAGACTTGGTCTTTTGTCCAGCCGAGGTCGTAGCCGAGGCTCGCGGAGAAGCCGACTATCGTGAATATCACCCACAGGGCCGGGAAGAAAGTCAGACCAAGGACCCACGTGAAGGGCATCTTCCAGATGTTCACGTCGCTACCCGTCTTCTCAGGGATGATCTCAAAGTCCTCAACGAGAAGCCACCAGAGGAGCAGGACGGCGTACATTATGATTGCAGTTACAACGAAGCCCATCTTCCAGCCAACCGCTTCGACGAGGTAGCGGGCGCTAATGCTTCCGAAAACCCCGCCCCAGAATATTCCAGAGAGGATTATGCCCTTGGCGAAGGGTCTTTCTGCGACAAAGAAGCGTGCTATCTGGGTGCTGAAGAGCGGGACAAGGCTGACTACAAAACCCTGGATGAAGCGGAGGGCAACGACGAGGTACCAGTTGCCCACGTAGGGTATGAGGAGCTGTGGAATCGCGGCCCAGCTGAGTGCTATCGCGACGCTCCTCTTAAAGCTCCCCTCGTAGAGCTTTGTGTGTCCGAGCAGGAAAGCGACGAAGAGACCAAAGACGTAGGCAACGTGCTGTAGGTCATAGGCCGAGTTGCTTATTCCAAAGTGGCTGATAATATCTGGCTTTGCAACTCCCATCATGCTCAGCGTGCCAAAACCCGCCGTCATGACGAGCGTGTCCAGTATGACCGTTTTCCACCTATTGTCAGTCAATTCTGTCCCTCCTCACATTTTTCCAAGCAGCATTAAGATGCCAAAGACTATGAACAGAACGCCAGCGCCTTTGTGAATAACTTCAATCGGTAGAACATCTCCAATTTTATCCCCAATAAGGGCACCTATCAGATTAACGGTCGCTAACCCCAGGATAGCCCCCAGAAAGGCGGTTTTCCACCCGTACTTTGAGGCGAAAGCTATCGTAGCGAGCTGGGTCTTATCCCCGAGCTCCGCCAGAAAAATGGAAACGAAGACGGCAAGCAGGTTTTCCACGGAATCACCTCCTCACAGCTTCGAGAGGGCCTCTTTCATTCTCTCCATGGCCTCTATGAGCTTCTCCTTCTCTGTGGCGTAGCTTATCCTTATCCAGCCCTCACCCTGCCTTCCAAAGGCAGTTCCAGGGATAACCACAACTCCAGCGTTCTCAAGGAGCCACTCGGCGAAGTCTTCGCTGGTCATATCGAGCTCAGGATCGATCTTGGCCCAGATGTAGAAAGCTCCCTTCGGTCTGAAGGGCGTTATGTGCGGCATATCGTTGAGGTACTTGAGGACGAGCTTTCTCCTCTCGTCGTACACCTGCCGCATCCTTTCGACGGCTTCCCAGCTCCTCTTGTCGCGCAGGGCCGTTATGCCCGCTATCTGGATGAAGGACGTGACGTTGCCGATGACATAAGCGTGGAGCTTTATCATATCGCGGATGACCTGCTCAGGCGCTATGGCGAAGCCGAGGCGCCAGCCCGTCATGGCGAAGGTCTTGGAGAAGCTGTTGGCGAGTATCGTGTTGTCCGGGGCGTACTTTATCATTGGGTGGTGCTTGGCTCCCTCGTAGAGGAAGTGTTCATAGGGCTCATCGCTGAGGATGTAGATGTTGTAGTCCTGGGCTATATCGGCTATAGCCTTCGCAACGTCCTTCTTCATTATCGCTCCCGTCGGGTTGTTTGGGTAGTTCATGACTATCATTCTTGTCCTCTTTGTTATCGCCTCAAGGAGCTCGTCAGGGTCAATGCGGAACTTGTTCTCCTCCCTGAGCGGGATGCGGATTATCCCTGCCTCGGCTATTTTGGCATCTTCGACGTAGCAGACAAAGGCCGGGTCGGGGATTATCACGTCGTCGCCCTGTTCGAGTATGCTCTCGAAGGCGAGGTAAGTAGCCTCGTACGCACCCGCGGTGACTATTATGTTGTTCATATCAACATCAACGTTGTAGAACTCCTTATAGTACTCGGCGATGGCCTCCCTAAACTCAGGGATGCCTGCGTTGGGGGTGTAATGAGTGTAGCCTTCATCAATCGCCCTCTTGGCAGCTTCTTTTATGACCTCGGGCGTGTCAAAATCTGGCTCGCCGATGCCGAGTGAGATGACGTTTTCCATCTTGGAAGCCTTCTCAAAAAGCTCCCTTATCTTCGACCTCTGGAGGATGTTTATCCTGCCTGCCATGAAGTACTTTCTCTTCTTATACCTCATCGATGTTCCCCCCGGGCAGTTCGGGAATGATAAAGGCAGTTATATAAACCTATCCAATAGAATCGCCAAAAATGTTGTAAAAACCCCTATAAAACTTCGACTAAGGCGCTTTTTTCAAAGAATCTTTTCACTTCCTCATCGGAACAGTCCTTGATTTCGATCTCTTCGAGACCAAGGCTTCTTAGAATCTCTTCTGCCTCCGAGTTATCCCCAAACACTACGAGGTAGTTGGGGCCGTTTTTGGCTCCTACCTCTTTTATTGCTTCCCTTATCTGGTGGGTTCCAGCCAAGCGGAGGAGCAGCTCCCCCCCAAGAGTTTTTGCGTGGGCAGTGCCCCTTTTTACTGCCCTCTCAGCGAGTACTGCCGCGAAGGCCACCGCTCTCCAGCACTCAACGCTAACTAGTTGCACATTCGAACCTAAGTAACCGAGTATATTATCAACATTGTGTACATCGACTCTCGCTATATGTATGCTTTTGGTTACGGAGATCACCCTCAATCACCTGTCTCATCGTTTAGAAATGGGCCTTAAAAGAGTTCTTCAAAAAATTTTTGAAAATCATAATATCAAAATATTAAAATTGAGCCACAAAGTATTTAACTACTTAACTCATTAACTAATTCAGCGGCCTGGTGAACTGGGTGGTGCAGGGATGAGCAGAATGAGGATCATCAGCGTCCAGCTCCCGCAGGGGCTAATAAACGCCATGGATCAGCTCGTCAAAAAAGGCGTTTATCCGAACAGGAGTGAGGTCATCCGTGAGGCCATCCGCGAACTTCTGAAAAAGGAACTGTACCGCCTGGAGACTGAAGAACGCTCAACGCCGGACTACATCATCAAATAAGTGCTAAAATTAGCGATAAAATAATGTTTGGAATCTCCGATGGGAGAGGGGGTTGGAAAATGGTGTTTAAACTGCTCGAGCAGGCGGGGATAAAAATAGACCTGGACGATGAGCCAAAAAAAGTTCAAACTGCACCTCAGTTCGATGACGACGATGAGAACGAAATAAGGATAGTTATAGTGGGCGTAGGTGGCTCTGGAAACAACACTATAACAAGGCTTTACGATCTCGGTGTTCAGGGTGCCGAGCTTATTGCCATGAACACAGACGCGCAGGCCCTCAAGCACGCCAAAGCTCACAAGAAACTCCTCCTTGGAAAGGATCTGACCCAGGGAAAGGGTTCTGGCGGCGATCCAGAAGTTGGATACCGCGCCGCCGAGGCGAGTGCACATGAGATAGCCGAGACAATTGGGGACGCTGACCTGGTATTCATAACGGCCGGAATGGGTAACGGAACTGGTACAGGTGCTGCTCCCGTCGTTGCCAGGGTTATAAAGGAGCGCGCCCGCCACAACGGCCGCTTTAGAGAGCCTCTCGTCATAAGCGTTGTTACCTACCCGTTTAAGAACGAAGGAAAGATCAGGGAAGAGAAAGCCAAAGCTGGAATAAAGGCCCTCCTGTACTATTCGGACACAGTCGTAATAATTGAGAACGACAAGCTCCTCCAGCTCGTCCCCAAGCTTCCGATCAACGCGGCATTCCGCTTTGCGGATGAGATTATAGCCAGGATGGTCAAGGGCATAACCGAAACTATAAAGCTCCCGTCCATGGTGAACATAGACTTCGCCGACGTTTACAGCATAATGCACAACGGCGGTGCTGCCCTCATAGGTATCGGTGAAAGCGACTCAAGCAACAGGGCCGTTGACGCCGTCAAGAACGCTCTCCAGAACAAGCTCCTCGACGTGGAGTACGGCAGTGGAGAGAAGGCACTCGTCCACTTCACAGTTGGTCCCGACGTCAGCCTCGGTGAAATCAACGAGGCCATGAACATCGTCTATGAGAAGCTTGGCGAAAAGAGCGAAATCAAGTGGGGTGCCAGGATAGATGAGGACATGGGCAAGATGGTCCGCGCCATGGTCATAATGACCGGCGTCAAGAGCCCGCACATCCTCGGCGGTGAAACAGCCCTCCAGCTCCCAGTGAAGGAGTCCCTGCTCCCAGCTAAGCCAAAAGCAGGATTCAACTCCTTTGAGGACAAGATATACAAGGTGATATCTCGCAAGTCCGATGAAAAGCCGGGAAGTGACATGAGGGGATACATAAACAAGCTCCTGGCCGATTTCGACGACCTCAGCTGACTTTTATTCCTTTTAGGGTGAAACCGATGGCAGTCGTAATCAGCGTTGCCAATCAGAAGGGGGGAGTGGGCAAGACAACGCTCACGATGAACCTCGGCTTCGCCCTTTCCGAGATGGGCAAGAGGGTTCTCCTGGTTGACGTTGACCCCCAGTTCAACCTCACCTTTGGTCTAATCGGGATGAAGGTTCTTGAGCACTCCAGCAGGAACGTTGGAACGCTGATGACAAGGGAAAGCGAGATTGAGGAGACCATTGTCCCTGTCAAGGAGAACCTTGATCTCATTCCAAGCCATTTGAACCTATCGGCCAAGGAGATCGAGATAATAAACGCCTACAACCGTGAGAGACGACTTGAAAAGGCCCTTATCCCGGTACTCCCAGACTACGACTACGTCCTCATTGACAACCCGCCCAGCATGGGAATATTCCTCGTGAATTCTCTCACCGCGTCGGACTACGTTCTGATACCGCTCGAGCTTAGCTACTTCGGAGTAATCGGCATGCAGCTCATGTTCAACCTGATGAGAATGATCAGGGAGGAGACCAACGAGAACCTCAAGCTCCTCGGCCTCGTTCCCAATAAGTTTACCAAGCAAACAAAAGTCCCGAAGATGCGCCTCAAGGAGCTGAAGGAGGCCTATCCAGACGCTCCAATACTGACCACGATACCAAAGGCCATAGCCCTAGAAAAGGCCCAGAGTGAAGGTAAGAGCATATTTGAGTTTGAGCCGAACGGTAGGGCTTCTAAGGCCTTCCAAAAGCTTGCCAAAGAGGTGGTTGAAATTGTCGAAGGATAAACTCCCGAGGCTTTTTGACGGCTCAATAAACGAGTTGACCCGCCCTTCTAAGCCCAAGAAAGAGAAAACCACCGATTTGAAGAAGGATAAAATGCAGAAGACTCTCTACATCACCAAAGATATGAACAGAAAGCTCATCGAGCTCTACGGTGAGGAGGGGAGGAGACAGAGCATAATAGTCGAGGATGCGGTCAACCTGTACTACTACCTCAAGCGGGCCCTCGGCGAGAAGAAGTTCGAGGAGCTAATGAGCGCGGTCAAAAGGGAAGACCCCGAATTCCTTCGCGATTATCTGAGCAGGTTTAAGCTCTAATCAGACGCTTCAATTTAGAGGTTTAATAAAACTCTTTAAAATCAAACCCTGAAAATCACTAAACTGCTGAAATCAGGGAGTTCAATCATTCACAGAAGGTTTCCACAATCCTTTGGATTATTTTGCTCGTCTTCGCCCTGTCGCTCTTGTAGAGATAGGGTATCCGTATGACCTCTGCATTTATCCCGTGCTTTCTCAGTTCCTCCTTCAGCTTTTCACAGTTGAAGAACTGGTCTGGGCCGATTGCTATGACGTCAGGGTCTATTCTCTTCACTAGCTCCATGTCTATCGTCCCGGGCGTTCCTATGTAAACTTCATCCACATACCTTATCGCCCTTAGAAGTTCGGCCCTGTCTTCTGCTGGGTTTATGGGCTCTCTCCTCTTCTGCATCCTCACGGTCTCGTCGTGTGCAACTATAACGACCAGCTCGTCGCCAAGCTCCTTGGCCTGCTTCAAAAAATGGATGTGGCCGACGTGGAGGATATCAAAGACTCCCCCAACTAGAACCCTGATCTTCTTCCGCTTCTCTTCCATTTCATCCCACCGTGACCTGCCAGATTTTATCCTTGGCGTGGTGGATGTTCTTCACGGCCTTGCCCTTCGGCTTCTCCTTCATCTTCCTGCCGTCCATGAGGGCTATCCCAATCGCCAGGGGCCTTCCGTAGTTCTCCTCGACCACGAAGACGAAGTCGCCCTCGTTGATGTTCTCGTCTGCGTCAGTTATACCTGCGGCCATGACGTCGGCACCGTTCAGGATGTATGGAACTGCGCCCTCATCGACAACGACTCTTCTCGGCCACTTTCTCAAGTCTTCTTCGTTGGAGAGCTCGTAGAGCGCTATGACGAGGGGAAAAACAAGCTCCTTTCTCCTTATGAAGAAGGGCTTCCCGTTCACGAGGAGAATTTCGGTGGTCTTGTCAAACTCGGCTACCTCCACCCTGTCCTTCTTGTTCAGCATTTTCTTCGCTATCTCCTCGCCGAAGATCTCGCTCATCTCGCGGATTATCTCCTTTATCTCCTTCTTGCTGAGGGGGTGTTTGACTTTCAACTCCATCAGACCACCTCCGAAATCTCTTCGTGGAGCTTTCTCGCGGCCTCGCGCGGGTTATTACTGCCGTAGATCGAGCGCCCGACTATCACGTAGTCAGCACCGGCCTTGATGGCATCACTGGCTTTCCCACCCTGGGCACCCACTCCGGGAGTCAGAATCCTTATCCCCCTCTCGAGCCTTGAACGGATGTACGAGACCCGCTCCGGCCTGGTCGCGGGGGCTATTACTCCGAAGGGCTTCAGCTCGTTCGCAAGCTCGATCAGCTTGTCGGTGATGGGCTGAATGAACTCTTTAGCTCCGGGATGGCTCATCTCGACAACGATGATCGTTTTTCCAAGCTCCATAACGGCCTCAACGCTGTCCCGGCCTACGAAGCCGTGGGCAATTATGTAGTCCGCTCCGGCCTCGAATACTTTACTCGCTATCAGTCTGTTCGTGTTGGGGATATCAGCGAGTTTGAGGTCGGCTATTATCGGAAGCCCTGTGGCCTGCTTGAGCTCGGTGATTATCTTCAATCCGGAACCGATGATGAGGGGCCAGTTTACCTTAATTGCCCAGAGGTAATCTGCTGTGCACTCCGCTATCTCAAGTGCCCTCTCCCTATCATAAACGTCGAGCGCCAGAATGAGCCTGCTCTCCTCCATCTCCTCACCTCACGAGAGACTTGAGTTCTTCGGGGATTTCGTCATTCTTTAAGGTCAGGGCAACGTGATAGGCGCTCTTCATGGCATCTGACGGGTTTTCTGCCCATGTTACGACTATCAGGTCCCCATCTGAGAAGTTCAGGACTTCCTCAATGTTCATTGCAAGTTCTTCCATTGTATCTCTCAGCGGCCTCTCGTCCTCAGGAAAGACTGGCTCGCCGTTTTTAACGATCAGTATCATGGCCCCCTTTGCGAAGAACCTTATTGCCTCGTCCCTCAGCTCGATGCTCTTGAACTGAGGCGGGTTTTTAACGACGATAGCATAGGCGGGCATTCCATCGACTTTCCCAACGAAGTGTGCCTCCGAGAATAGCCCCTTAAGCCTCTCAAGGAGTTTTTTCCCTGTTTTGCTTAGAAAGTGCCCACGCTGGGCCGAATCTATGACATCAATCCAGTTGAGCTTTTTGAGTAGAGTCCTGACGCTGCCTTCGCCGATGTCGAGAGTTTCGGCGATTGCCTTTCTCCCAATCGGTTCCCTCAGAAGAAAAATCGTTGCAATGACGTCTTCAAGAGTAAACTCGGGATAAGCTCCCCTCTTCCAGCTCATTGGTTTCCCTCCAGAAGAAGTGGGAGGAAGTTATTAAAAAAGTTGCCGAAAGGGAGAAAAAGCCCTCAGAGCCACCTGGGCTTCAGCCCGGCCCACATCCTCATCTTCTCGTGGGCGATTATCCTCGGTATGTTCCTGGCCTCCTTAGGTCCGGGGTTCTTCATGTAGAAGGCGTTGACCTCGTAGACGGTTCCGAACTCCTTCTTCTCGATAGCTATCTTTCCGAGCCTGACGAGGTCAACGAGCAGGCCAGCGAGGGCAGGGCTGTCGTTTATCCTGCCGGTGATGACGAGTTCGTCGTGGGCGCCGTTGAAGCTGACGTACTCGATGTGCATGGCGATGAACTTCTTGTCGCCGAGCGGTTCGAGGAAGCCGGTCGGCTTGATGTAGTGCGGGGCGTTGTAGCCGAGCAGGTCCTCAACGACCGAGCTCTTGGTGAACTCCTTGCTCCTGTTCCTCTCCTTGTCAGTCAGGGCAAGGAAGTCCTGGTTGCCGCCGATGTTGAACTGGGCTATGTCGAGGACGTAGCGGTTCCTCTGGGCGAGGTGGCTGAGAATGTCTGCGGTAAGCGGTGTTGCACCTGTTGCACCGTCGTCACCGAAGATAACGAGGTTGCTCTCCTTCGCAAGCTCAACGAAGACCGGGTCGTTCGCTATGAGGGTTGGAATTGCATTGACGAAGGCCGCTCCGCCGACTTCCTTGGCATACCTGGCGGCCGCATACACGTAGAACTGTGTCGCCGTGAGCCTCTCCTTGTTGTTCTCCTCGATGGCCTTCTCAAGCTCCTCCCTGCTCTCGAACGGGACGAATGCCTCTGTTGTGCAAACGTTCACGAAAACATCAGGCTTAAGCTCCTTCCACTCGTTAACGAGGTGGTCAACAGCCTCCTTAAGCGTCATCTCGTCGTCGAGGCCGGTAGGGGTGAGCGGAAGGTTCCTGAGGCTTCCGAGGTGGACGCCCTTCCTTATGGTTATTCCCCTGAGGCTCTCCGGGGCCTCCGGGTCGTAGCTCTTAACGACTTCGTAGAGGTCCTTACCGACTTTGTTGGAGTCAACGTCGTATGAACCCACGATCTCGATGTCCTTTATCTTAATCGGAAGCTCGTCTGCCAGCGGGACTCCGTAGGGCTCCATCTTCCCTGCCTTTATCTTCTCAAGCCCGCTCGCGAAGATGCTGGCAACGTATCCCTGTCCGAGTATGACAACCCTCACCATCTTCCTTCACCTCCTTTAGTGCTGTAAGATATTTTACAGTAGTTAAATAGTTTTCGGATGTGAAACTTTCTTGACGACGAAATACAGGGTTAGTGCAACCCTAAAGTTCGTCAGTACGGCAAGGGTCAGGAAGAGTGCCTTTATCGAGGCCGCAATCGGATACAGCAGGAAGAGCATCGTCAGGAATACTCTCTCGTCCCTTTTTCCGGGCAGTTTTCTGAGGGCCGGTACCTCCTTGTAGGCGTCCCTGCAGAAGGCTCCCCTGAATCTCTCCGTTGAGTAGCTGACCATCACCGAGCCGAGGAGGGCTAGCAGTGCCACGAAGTACCAGATTGGCTCGTTTATCGTCGTATAGGCCAGCAGTGCCAGGAAGCTTCCGTCAACGTAGCGGTCGAGGATTGAATCAACGTAGCCGCCGAGCTTACTTGTCCTCAACTGTGCCCTTGCGAGCTCTCCATCAACGCCGTCAAGGATTGAGCTGAGCTGGTAGAGTATTCCCGCCAGCGGAAGGCTTACCAGTGTCGTCAACGCCGAGATAATGCCGAGTAAGAACGTTACAACCGTCATCTGGTTCGGCGTAACTTTCTCTACCAGCAGTTCACTGACCCTCGTCGAAATCCTCCTGTTCAGGTGTCTGCTGACGAACCCGTCCCCCGTTCCCTTTACTGCGGTTCTGACGAGCATCCTCCTTGCCCTCTTGATCTCTTCGGGGGTGTCAACGTCCGTCCAGCCGAGTCCGTCAACGAAGGTCACTGAAACCTTTGCCCGTTCCATAACCTCGCTCAGGGAGTAGTCGCCGTTCTTCTCATTTTCGAGGATCTCTGTAACCTTGAAAATCTCATCATCGAGGACGAAGAACCCGGTATCAACGGCGTCCCATTCCTTGAGCGCTTTCCCGATTTTCCAGACCTTTCCGTCCTTTACCTGGACTTTCGTTGCCTCCTCAATATCAACCCATCTCGGCTCCCTGTCCGCTATTAGTCCTCGCCCTCTTACTGCCCTCTCGATGAAGTCCCTGGAATAGACATGGTCGCTCATTGTCAGTACGAACTTCCCTGAGACTTTCTCCCGGGCAAGGTGAAGGGAATGGCCGTTGCCCTTCTCCGGCTCGGGGTTTATGATGATTTCAGCGTCAAAGCCGTGCCTCTCTATGAACTCCTGATAAAGGGGGGCGTACCTCTCGTTGGTGACCACAATGAACTTTTTAACACCATTTTCCTGGAGCAGCCTCATTGTCCTGTACAGAATCTCCCTCCCGGCTACTCTGACAAGTCCCTTGGGCTTTCTACCCATCCTTGTCCCGAGGCCAGCCGCTAGGATTACTGCCCTCTCTGGAACCATGGCCATCACCTTTTTAACGGCCCTCTCCAAGAGCCGTCAGAAGGACTCAAACGCTCGAGATTAAATTAACCCTTAGTATTTAAAAATTTTCGGGTGAGCAAAATGCGCGTTGCAGTCCTCTACTCAGGCGGGAAAGACTCGAACTACGCCCTCTACTGGGCGCTGAAGCAGGGGTTTGAGGTGAAGTACCTCGTCTCAATGGTGAGCGAGAGCGACGAGAGCTACATGTACCACGTCCCAAACATACACCTCACTGAACTTCAGGCAAGGGCAATAGGGATTCCCCTCGTCAAGGGTTTCACCTCCGGAGAGAAGGAGAAGGAAGTCGAGGACATGAAGGCCGTCCTTGAGGGACTGAAGATTGATGGAGTCGTTGTAGGCGCTTTGGCGAGTGAGTACCAGAAGCAGAGAGTAGATAGGGTCGCCAAAGAGCTTGGAATAGAGAGTTTTGCCCCCGCCTGGCACAGAGACCCTGTGGACTACATGAGAGAGATCATAGGCATCTTTGACGTGGTCATAGTCGGAACAGCGGCTTACGGTCTTGACCAGAACTGGCTCGGAAGAAGGATAGATGAGAAGGCCCTGGAAGAGCTGATAAAGCTCAACGAAAAGTACAAGGTCCACGTTGCTGGGGAAGGCGGTGAGTTTGAGACCTTCGTGAGGGACGCGCCGTTCTTTAGGGCAAGGGTTGTCTTTGACGAGGTCGAGAAGAAGTGGAACGAGTGCAGTTATTCGGGAGTTCTAGAGGTAAGGAGTGCACACTTAGAGCCGAAGGGCAGTTCTTGGTAGTACCGTTGCCAATTCATGAAAATATTTATAATCTTCTTCCCCTTTTTACGTTGGGTGGTTGTTTATGATAATCGTAGAAGACCTTGTTAAGAGTTTTGGGCCGACGACAGCAGTGAGGGGAATAAGCTTCTCCGTGAACGATGGCGAGATATACGGCCTTCTTGGACCTAACGGGAGCGGTAAATCGACGACGATGAAGATAGTGGCTGGAATAATACCGCCCACGTCGGGAAAGGTAACGGTAAATGGAATTGACGTTTCTGCTAATCCTCTCAAAGTTAAGGAAATCGCAGGATACATCCCTGAGACTCCAGCACTTTACGAAAGCCTCACTCCAATGGAGTTCTTCTCATTCGTCGGAAGCATAAGACGAGTTCCCAAGGAGGAGCTTGAAGAGAGGGTTGAAAAGCTCTCCAGGGCCTTTGGGATAGATTCCTTCCTCGGGGAGCTAATAGGGACGCTCAGCTTTGGTACGAAGCAGAAGGTTTCGATAATCTCCGCCCTCCTCCACGATCCTGAGGTTCTCGTTCTCGATGAGGCTGTAAACGGGCTCGACCCAAAGAGCGCAAGGATTCTGAAGGAGCTACTCCTTGACTTCAAGAAACGGGGGAGGAGCATACTCTTCTCGACCCATGTATTAGAGGTCGCGGAGGCGCTCTGCGACAGGATAGGGATCATCTACCGCGGCGAGATCGTCGCCGAGGGGACTCCAAAGGAGCTTAAGGAATTCACAAAGGAGGAGAGCCTTGAAGAGGTATTCCTGAAGCTCACCGAGGGCAAGAGCGAGGTGGAGGGCATAGTAAAAGCCCTAAGGGAGGCGTTCTGATGAAAGTCCTTGAAGTCCTCTACCGCGAGGTCGTTTACAGGAGGATGAAGGACAACCCGCGTTCGGCGGGCAAGATTTCCCTCGGTCTCGGCTCTTCCGGAGACCTGAAAAAGACGCTCCTGTTTCAGACAGCTATGTATGCCGTTTTCGGCCTGATGCTCTTCCCTTCGCTCAAAGGAGAGCGTGATGCAGTGCTTGTGATGGCCTCCACGTACGCCATCCTGCCGTTCATAATAGCTTTCTACGCCACGGTTACGAATTCTAGTTACATAGCTTCGCTCGACCTTTTCAAGCCCCTCCTTCCGCTCCCGATTAAACTCGGCGGGAGGTATATGAGCGTTCTCCTGCTCCTCGAATCGCTCCCAGTGATGGCTTTCATGGTTCCAGGGGCCGTCAGGATTGGGATGGTCGTTTCGGCTACATCCGGGTTGTTAGTACTCCTTTGGTCTGCCGTAGGCCTGATGCTCGGCCACGTTTTTGGGCTGCTCGTTTACTACTCCTTTGGGAAGACCTCCTCCGGAAGGTTCGCGGACCTCAAGAGTCTGGCTAAGGCACTGGGAGTCATCCTAATATTCGGCCTCTTCTACGGCTTCAGCTACTTCCAGGATTACGTCCTCCAGAACTACACCTCCATCAAGGAGTCCCTCGGCGGTTACGAGTTTATCTACCCGCTCTCCGTACTTTCCGTGGACAGGCCGTCGTTTTCGGCACCGCTCGCTGGAATCTACATCGCTATCCTGGGGGTTGCCTACTATGTCCTTATCTCCCGCCTCTGGGTGAGGATAAGCGAGGGTTCTTACACAAGTGGAAGAAGGAGGAGAGCGGGCGGACTCGGGGTGTATCCGCCTGAGCTGGCTCTGATGGTGAAGGATTTCAAGACCGCGCTGAGGAACACACCCGTCCTTACGGGCCTGCTGGTGCCCATAGTTATCCCCATCATAAACGTGGCGGGAATTTTTTCGAATCCAGATATCGGGGCGTTCGGGGGCAGGCTCGCAACCATAACTTTCGTGGCGGCGCTCGGCTGGGTCTCTGCGGTGTCCGTGGAAACCCTCACCAAAATAGAGGTGAAGTCTTTCGAGCTCCTCCTTTCCCTTCCGCTTGAGCGGGGTCGGTTCCTCAGAGGCAAGCTCCTGACTATGGCGGCGATTCCATCGGCGGTGGGGGTCTTGGCGCTGCTCGGCCTGTCCCTTAAGGGTTTTTCATCCCCGATCTACCTTCCAATGGCCGTCCTCGTCCCGCTGGCAACGTGCGGCATCGCCCTCCATGTGTACTACCACGGCACAGAGGGCCTGGCCCTGCCTCAGGGCGGCATTTTGAAGAGCCTGGCAGTGTGGATCCTAAACGCGGTGGTAGTCGGCATCATAGCCGGTTCTTGGTACCTCTCGTATCCAATCGCCCTTCTCCTGACGGCTGCAATAGATGCCCTCCTTCTCTGGAGCCTTAACAGGTGATGTGGAATATTCCCAGCACTTTTTTCTTTCCATAGAGTTCGTTGAAGACTTCGACGGCCTTTTTGGTTGGGAGTTCAAGGACTTCTTTCCCTTTTATGAGTTCTCTGCTCTCAGGTAGGAGTGACAGCTTTCCGTACATCCCAGTTCCCACAACGAGAACGTCAAAGTCCTCGGTTAGGTATTCTTTCAGTTCCTCGGGGTCGAGCTTGTGGCTCGTCCCGTGTTTTTGCTTGCTTATTTTCTTCTTCCTGCGCTCGACCTTTCCGCTTGGATAGAGGACGATGTCGTGCTCGTAGGTGGCTCCATCAACGATTATCTTCCCGAAAGCGGGGTATTCGAGCCTCATGCTCTCACCTCAGACTGAGCGCGTCCCTGAGTATCTCCCCGTGGTCAAATGCCAGTGGGAGGTTCAGGGCTTCCTCTATCGGGAACACGAAGACTTCCTTGGCGTCGTCGCCTGCCTTCAGCTCTCCCTCCCCGATGCAGAGGAAAGCAACCGTTACCGTGTGTCCTCTGGGGTCCCTGTCGGGCCTTGAATAAACGCCCACTAGCTTCACTGGCTTCACGTCAAGTCCCGTCTCTTCCTTAACCTCACGCAGAAGGGCCTCCTCAACGGTCTCGCCGTATTCGACGAAGCCTCCTGGAAGGGCGTAGTGGTCTTTGAAGGGCTCGTTTTTCCGCTTTATCAGGACGATTCCGTTGTTGTACACTATCACGGCATCGACCGTAAGGCCGATACACCTGTGAATTTCTGCCTCAAAGCCGTATTTCTCTGCCAGCGCCTTTGCTTCGTCTCTAAAGGAAGATAAGTCGGCCCCTCTCGGGGCCTTAACCAGAAGAACGTACCTGTCCATTGAAACCACCTCAGGGAAGTCCCTTCTCATCATCATTCAGCGTGCTGACGTTTCATCATCGGCGTTGAGAGTTGGAAGAGGGGGTTTATACCCTTTTCACCTCGACTTTCATTGCAAGCTCGTTCACTTCATCCATAGAAAAATCAACGCTCCTGTTCTTGAGGAACAGCGCCGTAAAGGCGGCTGCTCGTTTAAGGGCCTGCGCGAAGGGACACTGTGAGTAGAATCCAGTAAAGGCCCCGAGAAAAACATCTCCCGCCCCAGTCGATTCGTCCACTCCCACGTGGACTGGCTCAAACGTGTACTCCCTTCCGTGCAGAAATGCCTTCCCCGGCTCTGGCCCGTTGGAGAGGAGAAGAACGTCAACGAATTCGGGGGAGAACCCCTCCAGATATTGGTATTCCCCAAGGTCTGCGTGAAGAATCTTTACCCCCTCTAAGAATGAACCGTCGATGGGCTGGTACTGAATTTCTCCTGGACTTGAGGAACGGATAAACCCCTGTATGTCAACCGCAACAAATGGGAACTTTTTGAGAGCACTGGTAACCAGGGCAGGAGACACTTCTCCTGCAACGGGATTTATGAGGAGGACATCGTAATCTTCATCTGGGAGCTCTTCAATTGGAGACGCCCTCTCTAGAAGTTTTAGCCTCCTCCTGTTGCCGTCGAGGTACGTTAGTTCGTAAGTCGTCGTTGTCTCAGAGGGAACTACCTGCAGTTTCGCCATTGACTCCAATTCTTTGATCCACTCCTCTGGGAGATTTGAGAAAGAAGTGAGTATCTCAACATCGCAGAATCTTGAAAGGGCGAGTGCAGAATAATAAGCACCGCCACCGAGCCTTTCAAGAACCTTGTTGCCTTTTTTAACTATGTCCCTGACAACATGGCCAACAACAAGACACTTCATTTTACCCTTCCCAAATCTTACTATTCGGCACTCTCTGTTAAAAATCTTTCTCTGATTATCGAAAGCTTTATAAAGGGGAAAAGCGAAAAGTTTAAAAGGAAACCTGGTTTTGGGGTGGGGCTATGAAACGCCTGGGAGTTGTTTCTCACTACGCGAAGCAGGGCTTTCTCATAGTTAGGACGAACTGGGTGCCGTCGCTTAATGACCCAGTTGTCGACAAGGAACTGAAGCCCGTCGGAGTAGTCAAGGATGTTTTTGGTCCGGTTAATTATCCCTATGTCGCCGTTAAGCCTCGGGTTAAAGATCCCGAGAAGTACGTTGGTGCCCTTCTCTACGTTGGCAGGCGGGAAAAAGGTGGCAAGAAGGCCCCCCAGAAAGGAAAGACTAGCGGTAAAAACAGATCTCCAAAGAAGGCTAGAAAAGGTAAGACTGGCAAGCGTTCCGGCCCCACCCCCAGGAGAAGGGGGTGAGAGGGATTAGCCCGAAGAGGGTATGCCCTATTTGCGGTTCGACCGAATTTATATACGACCCGCGAAGGGGAGAGATAGTCTGTGCCAAGTGCGGCTACGTAATTGAGGAGAACGTGGTGGATGAGGGGCCGGAGTGGAGGGCGTTCGAGCCAGGTCAGAGGGAAAAGCGCGCCAGAACAGGGGCGCCCATGACGTTGATGATCCACGACAAAGGCCTTTCTACGGATATAGACTGGCGCGACAAGGATATACACGGGAACCAGATAACCGGCATGTACAGGAACAAGCTTAGAAGGCTCCGCATGTGGCAGCGCAGGATGCGCATCAACGACGCCGCCGAGAGAAACCTTGCATTCGCCCTCAGCGAGCTTGACAGGATGGCCGCCCAGCTCCGCCTGCCGAGGCACCTTAAGGAGGTCGCCGCTTCCCTCTACAGGAAGGCGGTCATGAAGAAGCTCATCCGCGGCCGTTCAATAGAGGGTATGGTCTCCGCCGCACTCTACGCCGCCTGCAGGATGGAGGGCATTCCAAGAACGCTGGACGAGATTGCATCGGTTGCCAAGGTTTCCAAGAAGGAAATCGGGAGGAGCTACCGCTTTATGGCCAGGGGGTTAGGTTTGAACCTCAGGCCAACCAGCCCAATAGAGTACGTTGACCGCTTTGGCGACGCCCTTGGAGTGAGTGCCAGGACCAAGAAGAGGGCCAAGGAAATCCTGAACGAGGCTATAAAGCGCGGGATAACCAGCGGTAAGGGCCCAACGGGTCTCGCCGCGGCGGCCCTCTACATAGCGGCTCTCCTTGAGGGCGAAAAGAAGACGCAGAGGGAAGTCGCTGAAGTTGCTCACGTAACCGAAGTAACCGTCAGGAACCGCTATAAGGAGCTCGTTGAAAAGCTCGGCATAAACGTCCCGATATGAGGGATACCCTTGAAGGTGGCAGTAGTAAGTGACACCCACTACGGGGACAAGACGAGAAACCTCCCTACTCTTTTATTTGAACACCTCATGAAAATCCAGCCAGAGCTTATTCTCCATGCAGGCGATGTAACCAGCCCTGAGCTTCTTGAGAAGCTTGAGGAGATTGCCCCAACCCTGGCAGTTAGGGGAAACGTTGACAGGCTTAACCTTCCCGAGGAAGAGGTCGTCGATGTCGAAGACGTTAAGATAGGCATGATCCACGGCCATCAGCTGCTCTCTCTGAACGCCCACTTCCTAACTCTCAAGGCCCTCGAGATGGACGTTGACGTTCTTGTTTTCGGTCACACTCATAGATACTATTATGATATACACTCCCTTTATGGCAAAAAAGTTATTCTGCTCAATCCGGGGTCGCCGGTGTTTCCCAGGATGGATTCCCCAGGCTTTGCTGTTCTCAAGGTCTCCGGAGAAAACGTGAGTGTTGAGAGAATAACGTTCTGGTAAGTTTCAGAAAGGTTGTGAAAAGGCAAAGAGGCAAAAAGCGCCATCAGCTCTTGATGGCAAGCTTGATGTCCTCAGCCTTGACGGTCTTTCTGCCGGCGTGCTGGGCGAGGGCGACGGCCTTCTTGGCGATCTCCAGGGCCTTCTCCTCAAGGTGCTCGGCGAGAACCTTGGCGGCCTCCTCGCTGACGCGGGCGGCACCGGCCTTCCTTATAAGCCTGTCAACCGGGGCAATCGGAAGCTCGGCCATTCACAACACCTCCTTTATGGTTGTCTGCAGAGTTCTGCGTTCTAAATTAGGAGCAAAGGCCTATATAAATCTTTCGGAAAAGGACGGTTATGGGGCCAGCTTTCTGGCGATTTTGGGTGGGATAGTTAGAAATTTGGCCGGGAAAACTTATTGACTTATAAGGTCAAAAACTGAGAGTTTTTAACCGTCATCTGATTTAGACATGAAAACGCCCCGATTGGCCTAATAAACTCTCATTAAGCTCCGCTGTCCAATATCTTTTCTGTAAAATTGTGTGCTTAGGTGGCCAAATCTGTCCAGAAAACTTTTTATGTGTGTCAATGTAACGTTAAATTTACCTGGGGGTGAAAGGCATGGTTGAGAAGTTTGATACGATATACGACTACTATGTTGACAAGGGCTACGAGCCCAGCAAGAAGAGGGACATCATAGCTGTATTCCGTGTGACGCCGGCAGAGGGCTACACTATCGAGCAGGCGGCAGGAGCAGTTGCTGCCGAGAGCTCCACTGGTACATGGACAACTCTCTATCCCTGGTACGAGCAGGAGAGATGGGCCGACCTCTCGGCCAAGGCCTACGACTTCCACGACATGGGCGACGGCAGCTGGATAGTCAGAATAGCCTACCCGTTCCACGCCTTTGAGGAGGCCAACCTTCCGGGCCTTCTCGCGAGCATAGCCGGAAACGTTTTCGGAATGAAGCGCGTCAAGGGGCTCCGCCTTGAGGATCTTTACTTCCCGGAGAAGCTCATAAGGGAGTTCGACGGCCCTGCCTTCGGTATCGAGGGCGTAAGGAAGATGCTCGAGATTAAGGACAGGCCTATCTATGGTGTCGTTCCAAAGCCAAAAGTCGGTTATTCTCCGGAGGAGTTCGAGAAGCTGGCCTACGACCTTCTCTCAAACGGTGCCGACTACATGAAGGACGACGAGAACCTCACGAGCCCGTGGTACAACCGCTTCGAGGAGAGGGCCGAGATAATGGCGAGGATAATTGACAAGGTGGAGAACGAGACGGGTGAGAAGAAGACATGGTTCGCGAACATAACCGCTGACCTCCTCGAAATGGAGCAGAGGCTTGAGGTTCTTGCTGACCTTGGTCTCAAGCATGCGATGGTTGATGTTGTTATAACCGGCTGGGGAGCGCTAAGGTACATCAGGGACCTCGCGGCCGATTACGGGCTTGCCATCCACGGCCACAGGGCAATGCACGCGGCCTTCACGAGGAACCCGTACCACGGCATCTCGATGTTCGTTCTTGCGAAGCTCTACAGGCTCATAGGCATTGACCAGCTCCACGTTGGAACCGCTGGAGCTGGCAAGCTTGAGGGCGGCAAGTGGGACGTCATCCAGAACGCCAGGATTCTCAGGGAGAGCCACTACAAGCCCGATGAAAACGACGTCTTCCACCTTGAGCAGAAGTTCTACAGCATAAAGGCCGCGTTCCCGACAAGCTCTGGTGGATTACATCCGGGCAACATCCAGCCCGTTATAGAGGCCCTCGGAACCGACATAGTCCTCCAGCTCGGAGGTGGAACCCTCGGCCATCCGGACGGGCCTGCCGCAGGTGCACGGGCAGTCAGGCAGGCAATCGATGCCATAATGCAGGGAATACCGCTCGACGAGTACGCGAAGACTCACAAGGAGCTTGCGAGGGCCCTGGAGAAGTGGGGTCACGTTACTCCAGTCTGAGCTGTTTCAGGGTTAGTGTTCTTTTCTTCCTTTTCTATCTGTCCTTTATCTCCATGTGTGTTTGACATTACCACCAGCTCAAACCGAAAAAGGTTTAAATACTTTTTACTAACTTTGGGTTAGGGAAAGGGGGTGAGAGCTATGGAGTCAAATCGAGACCTTGGGAGACTCCTTGATATCCTGGGTAATGAGACGAGGAGGAGAATACTCCTCCTGCTCACAAAGAGGCCATACTTCGTCAGCGAGCTGAGTCAAGAGCTTGGCGTTGGGCAGAAGGCGGTGCTGGAGCACCTTAGAATACTCGAGAGTGCAGGGCTGATCGAGGGGAGGACAGAAAAGATACCGAGGGGCAGACCCAGAAAGTACTACACGATAAAGCGCGGCTTCAGGCTTGAGGTACTGCTCACTCCATACACATTCGGCACAGATATATACGAACCGAAGAAACCAAGGGCGACAGCCGAGTACCAGCAGGCTAGGGAGCTGATAAAGTCAACGGAGCCAATTGAGACTAAGGTGGACGAGCTGGTTCAGTTCCTCGATGAGGTGCAGAGGCGCATTGATGAGGCCATGAGAATGAAGCAGGAGCTTGAGGAGGTCCGCCTGCTGGTTGAGACCTACATAGAGAACCTTATGCGAAGGATTGCCCAGGAAAACGAGGCGGAGTTCGAGAGATTACTGAAAGAGCTCAGACCTAAACTTCCAAAGAAGATACTGGAAGACCTAGAGAGCTTTTAGGAAGTCGTTAAAGGAGAAAGCTGAAAAAGAGAGACTTTAGAGTATTTTGCCCTCTTCCTTCATTCTTACGAGCCTCGTTATGTAGCCGGCGATCCTGTTCCTTATCGTCTTGCTGGTAACGTTGGTGAGCTCGGCCACCATCTTCTTGTTGTGCTCAAAGTCCCTGGTGAACTTGTCAGGGTACCTGTCAAAGAGCTCACGGGCAGTCCTCTTAATGAACGTCTGCTTGATGTTTCCCATTCTCACCACCTCTCGGATAATCTTCAGCCGTAACCAAAATCAGGAGTGTCCTTTTAAAGGTTTTCCCGTCCGGCTGGTTCTTCAAAGAAGCAAACGTTATTAACCGCCTCCGGGAACGTGAGACCATGTTGAGGGAAGTAATCCACTGCCACGGGCACGAGAACGTCAAAGCCACGCACCGCTCAACCCTTGAATTCACCAAAGAGGACTTTCTGACACCGAGAGGAGACTGCATAATATGCATTGGGGCAGACAAAGCAATCAACGACCTCAGCGATGAGTTCAAAAATGCACTTAGGGAAGGTAAAAAGCTCCTGATAAGGATAAAGGTCGGTGACCTCGTGGATGAGGTCGTTGCGTGGGGGAGTCCCGAGCTTATTCTTGACCATGATGTATCCATGGTCGTCAGAAAAAGCACCTACATAGATGCGAGAACGCTCGCTATAAGGGCCAACAAGGCCGCCAGAGATGTGGACAGGCGTATCATCGAACTCCTGAAAAATCCCGGGCAGAGGGCCATCATTGAGCTTATCATCGAGGACAACGAAAACCTTTAAAAGCTCAACATTTTTACTAACCTTTGGTGATGAAAATGCTCGAGGGATACTACATAGTCGAGAACACCGGTGTTGTCCCGGCCGAGAGGAGGTTCAAGTTTAAGGACCTCAAGGCCTGGGGCTACGACCTCCACCTTGGGACGATAGACGGCAGGGAAGCCTACTTCGTCTCAAAGGCCGGCACCAGGGAAGAGGGAGAGACATACACGGAAGGAGGGAAGGAGTACCACATCAGCGAGACCCAGAGCGAGATTCCCAGGGATGCAAGGCTCTTGGCGAGAATAGTCATCGAGAAGGGTCAGCCCTACCTTGAGTTCTGGCTCGACACAGAGGACGGCAACTTCCCGCTGGCAAAGGAAGACCCGAGGCTCATACTCCACCGCTTCTGGACCGAGAAGAAGTTCAACCAGCTCGAGAAGCACGTGGGAAGCGTCGGCCTGACGACGGACTTCTTCAAGGACAGGGTCTTCGTCAAGAGCATTCCCCTTCCCTACGAGGAGTACCCGCCGAAGGTTAGAAGGGTCTTAAGGGAGGTGAGGGACGTCCACAGAGACATGATGGGCTTTGGAAGGTTCGTCTTCCAGTACTTTGGAGAGGAAGACAAGACCCACCAGTACCGCCTCTGGTGGCTCCTGCCGACGATACACCTCTTCGACGTTGAGGTCTCCAACGAGGTCGACAAGATACTCGCTATGCTCGACTGAAGGACTTTAAGCCGTTTTCAATTTTCTTCGGGTGGGAATATGGACATCAGAAAGCTCGTACGGACGAGGGATCTGCTGGTTTTGTGGAAGCTGAAGATAACGAGGGCGGCGAGCTACCTCAGCATCGCCAACAGCTTCATGATACTCTTCGTTTTCATCAAGGAGCTCTATTCGGTTCCATGGATAGCGGAGAGGTTCTCCTTCAGGGAGTTCGTGGGTATAGCCTACGCTCTGGCGATTGTCGGGTTTATAGTTCTGGCCCAGCTCGACTGGCACTTCATGTACAAGAGGGAGCAGAGCTACGCCCTGACCAGGAACCCACTCCTCCCAGCCCAGTGCTTTACGACTCTGTACCTCCTTGAAAAGGCCGTTGAGGAGGGCAGGATAACCGAGGAAGAAGCCAGAAGGGTCATTGCTTCCCTCCAGTTGGCGGGCTGCGATGTCAGTAATGCAAAGGTTGAAGCTGGGCCAAGTGGGGATGGGGATTAATTGATGTTGTTTCAAACTTTAACAAGCTCCCAACCCCGCTTGTGCGTCTCTATCCCCTCGGTTTTCACTCCAAGCTCTTTGATTTCTCTCCTGAGCTTCTCTACGAACTTCCCGAACTTTCCGTCGTCGGTTAGGATTTCGTAAATCTCCGGATACCCCTCCTGAAGGAGTCTTTGAAACTCCCTGCCGGAAGCGCGGAGGTTGAGGACTTCGAAGAAGTAGTAGTCGGCGAAGTCCCGTGTTTCTTCCACTATGGAAGAGATGTCAGTAACTTCCGGTATTATAGGGCTCACGAAAACGTAGGTTTTCAGGCCGGCTTCTTTAAGCTCCTTCAGGGCGTTAATCCGGGCTTCCTGAACTGGCGTTAGGGGCTCAAAGAGCCTTTTCTCCCTCCCTCTAAACCCGTTTATTGTCAGTCCGACCTCTATCCTGTCAAAGAGCCTGAAAAGGTCTATGTCCCGGGTGACGAGCGGCGACTTCGTTAGTATTGAGAGCTCGTTCCTCTTGTCCATGTACTGGAGAACCCGCCTCGTAAGCTTCAACTTGGCCTCTATTGGCTGGTAGGGGTCGCTGACCGTTGACATGACGACGCTTCCCTTCACCCTCTTTCTTGCAAGCTCGGGTGCGTTGACCTTAACCTCAACCCAGCTTCCCCATTTCCCATAATCCTTCCACTTCGTGAGGAACTTGGCGTAGCAGTAGGAGCAGGCGAAGGCGCAGCCGACGTATTGGTTGACCGTCCACTCAACTCCTGGTATCCTGGAGGGAGTGTAGATGCTCTTTGCCCGGGTCTTTATGATATTCACTTCCATTTCAACGCACCGGGAGTAAAGGTTGGAAAAGAAAAGTCAGAGACTCAAGCCGAGAGCCAGCTTGGGTTTCTTCCACTCGTCGAGGATTTCTTTCAGTTCTTCGTTCTCGACTTTCTCGTAAAGTTCATCAAAGCGCTTCTTGGCCTCGTCGTCTCCCGCCTTCCACCTGGCGAGCTCCCCAATGGCCCTGAAGAAGTATGCTGTGTCGTCCTCGAAAAGCTCGGCAAAGGCCTCCATGTTCTTTGCAACGGCCTCGTAGGAGCCTTCTTCGAAAAGCCCGCTGATGAAGTCTATCAGGGTGTCGAAGACGATTCCGAAGATGTCATCGCTCACGTCTATCGCTTTGACGAGGGCCTCGCGCAGGGCCTTGAAGGCTTTATCGTAGTCTCCCCTCCCAGCCCAGATTTCGGCCTCAATGAGCTTGGCGTTAATCTCTATTTCGTCGTCCCTAGGGTTCCTGAGGACTTCCTTTATCAGGGCCTCGGCTTCGTCGTATTCGCCCAGCTCGTACTTGAAGTGGGCCAAATCGAGAAGGCTTATGAGGTAGTTCTTCTCCTCGTTCAGCCTCTCGAATATCTCTCTGGCCTTCTCCATGAGCTCTATGGCCTTCTCGGTCTCGCCTATCTCGTCGTAGTTCACCGCAAGGTTGGCGAGGGTCAGGGCTATCTCCTTCTCGTTCTTCAGGACTTTCTCTTCATGCTCAAGGAGCTTCTGGTAGGTCTCTATAGCTTTCTCAGGCATTCCAAAGTGCTCGTAGGCGTCGGCGAGGTAATAGAGTGCCGTCGCGTACTCTTCGGGATCGTCCTTTTTCATCTCGACGAGCTTCTTGTAGAGTTCAATTCCCGCCTCAACATCGCCGAGGTGGGAATAAACATGGGCTATCTCATGGGCCAGGTCGTAGGGGTCTTCGCACTGGAGGGCAACTTCTTTGAGACGTTCAAGCTCCTTTCTGAGGGTCTCTTCGTCCTCGATTGAGTCGATATAATCGTCAAAGAGCTCAAGGAGCTTCTCGCAGTCCTTCTCTTCAAGGGCCTTTTTCCATTCGAGTTTAATTTCACTCATTTCTGATCACCGGGCCTTATCTTGGTTGAGGGGTTAAAAAGGTATGCCGTCCAGATTCGGAGCATTTTGCTAGAAAAATTCTTGCATTTTTGAATAAATGTCAAAATTCTGACGCATTTTATTTGGATGTGGGGTTCTCCTGACGTTTTGACCTGTAAGAACGTCAATAATTAGGTGGCCAATTTGGATAATTTATCCAAAACTTGCCACATTTATGGAACAGTGACCATCGGTTCAAAGGTAATCGTTATTAACTCCCTTCTCATTCACCCTATTTGGATAAATTATCCAGGTGTTGAAAATGGAGGCAGTGAAGAAGGACGTGATCCAAGAATACGCTGGCTGGAAAAGTCTGGACGTGCTCGAAAACGCCAACCGCTATCCAGGTCCGACGGGGTTCTTCGCCTACGTCATGGAGGAGGCCCTGAAGGAGAGCACGGCCTTGGTTCCAGAGGAGGGGAGGAAGGCGCACTTCTCGGGGGAGGTCTACATCCACAAGCTCCCCTACAGCCTGTACATACCCTACTGCTCTGGCCACAGCACCTCAAGGCTGCTCAAAAAGGGGCTGAGAACCCCGACGATAACTTCTAGACCAGCCAGGCACTTCGACACCTACGTTGATCACATAGCGAACTACCTCATAACCATGCAGCACTACTTCAGTGGTGCTCAGGCTCTCTCAAGCGTCGAGTGGTACGCGGGGCCCTTCATAAGAAAGGACGGCCTGAGCAGGGAGAAGATACGCCAGCACGTTCAGAGGCTCGTCTACAACCTCAACTACCCGAGCAGGGTCGGGATGCAGACGCCTTTTACAAACTTCACCGTGACCCTCGACGCTCCCAAGGAGATGCTCACGGGCGATATGGCCGTCTACGACGGGAAGGAGGTTGGCCCGCTCGGGGGCTACGAGAGGGAAGCAAAGGAGTTCTTCCTGGCTCTGGTTGACGTTCTCAGGGAGGGCGATGCTAAGGGCCAGCCCTTCACCTTCCCGATACCAACGATAATGGGAACCGCGAAGATGCTCTGGGACGATCCCGAAGTGTTCGAGGCCGTTTTCACGACGGCTGCGAAGAGGGGAAGCTTCTACTGGCTCAACACGAACGTGGTTGACCCAGATGCGAGCTACTCGATGTGCTGCAGGATAAACATAGACAAGAGGGAGTTCGCATTCGCCTTCAGCGCTTCCCCAAAGAGCGCCGAGGAGGAGGCGATGGAGATGCTTGAGAGACAGCGCTTTGGTGGCCTCTGGGCGATGCCAGACGTAACCGGTTCTGTGAACGTCACAACGGTTAACCTGCCGAGGCTCGCGCTGAAGGCGGGGGACGACGATAGGTTCTGGGAGGAGTACGCCAGAATCCTCGAAACCGTCAGAAAGACTACCGACTGGTTCAGGGAAAGGTACGTGAAGCTGCTGACGAACTACCGCGAGATGTACAGCATGATACACACATACCTCGAGGAGTTCCCGTCAAGCCACTTCAACACCATCGGAATCCTCGGCCTTCCCGAGGCAGCGGCGGTATACCTCAACGAGCCCGATCTGTGGAAAGAGGGCTCAAGGGCCGAGTGGATGAAGGCCGCGAAGCTGATGAAGAGGATGGTGGAGTTCGCAGTCGAAAAAGCTAGGGAGTGGATGAGGGAGAGCGGAATTCCCTGGAACGTTGAGGAAGTCCCCGGAGAGAGCGCCGCGGCAAAGCTCGCCATTAAAGACCTGCGCGAGTTCCCGGAGCTGAGGGATTACCTCGACGACCCCGAGAACCCGATATACTCAACGAGCATCGCCCCCTACTACGGGCCGATTGAGCTGGCCGACAGGATTAGGATCGAGGAAGAAGTCCAGGGGAGCTTCACGGGAGGAGTCATGATGCACATCTTCCTTGGAGAGGAGCCCGACCCAGAGGCGCTGGCGAAGCTCACCAAAAGGCTCCTGAGGACGAAGCTGGTCTACTGGAGCTACACACCTGCAGTAACGGTCTGCAATGCCTGCGGGAGGTCATCAACGGGACTCCACACGGCTTGCCCCCACTGCGGGAGCGAGGACGTCGAGGTCTGGAGCAGAATCATAGGCTACTACCGCCCGCTCAAGAACTGGAACCCCTACAGGAAGAGGGAGTTCTGGAGCAGGAGGCACTACTCCTCCTGATTTTTGGAGGTGGTTCCGTGCTCACAAGCGGCTGGAAGAGCGTCAGCATGGTCGATGTACACGGGAAGGTGACCTTTACCCTCTGGCTCTGCGGCTGCAATCTGAAGTGCCCTTTCTGCCACAACTGGCTGATAGCGGAGGGTAAGGAGTGCTTCCCCCTCGATAGAGGTGCTCTCCTCGGCGACTTGTCCTCAAGCTCCTTCCTAGTGGACTACTTCCACATAACCGGCGGCGAGCCACTGATGCAGTGGGCCGAGCTGTCATCCCTGCTCGCGGAAGCCAAGGAACTCCTCCCCATCAGTCTCAACACCAACCTCACGCTCTTGAAACCCCTGGAGAGACTCCTGAAGGCGGAGCTGGTTGACCACATAGCGACCGACCTGAAGGCCCCTCCTGCTGAGCTCTACGGCCTCCCAGGGGAAGCATCAAAGCGCCTCTGGGAGCTTTTCCTTATGGGCCTTGAGTTAATCTCGGACTACGGCATCCCCTTGGAGCTAAGGATACCCGTGGCCAGAGGGCTCGACCAGTGGCCGTGGATAGAGGAGGGGCTTAAGCACGTTGACACGGACTTTTACGCTGTCCTGAACCCCCTCGTGGGCCCACCTTTGACCAGCCCCAGAAATGGAGCCTGGTGCTCGGAGCACTGCTGGCCTGAGAGAGAAGTGGAAGGTCTGAAGGAGAGGCTGGGAGAAATTGGGATTAGAACCTACGTGAACCGCTTTGCTTGACTTTTTCATTTCCTTTTTGAGTCACAGGAGCTTTAAGTGCCCAGTCACCTTGTCCACGACCTCTTCTGGCCCGGGCCCGATGGCGAGAACCGTTACAGTCCCGGGTGGAATTTCCGTCAGCCCTGCGTCCTTTATCAGGGCCGTTGGAAGTCCGAGCTTCTCTGCCTCCGCTTTCAGCTTAAACAGCTCCTCCAGGTTTTCAGCCTTGACGACGACCTTCTTCTGTCCCTCGTGGAACCATGCCTTGAACCACTCGGGCTTTTCCTTCTGGGCTTTTATCGCGGCAGTAACGGCCCCGTGGGCAACCTGGACGGCGAACTTCCCCTTGCTGAGCTTGAGGTCTTTTCTAGCCACTATAACCTGCTTGTACTTGAACATGACAACCACCCTTCAGGTCTTTTCTTCGGGGAGATATCCGAACTTTCTCAAGATGTGCTCTATGGCCTCCGCACCTCCTTCCCCATAGGGCTTAGTCGTCACGTAGTCAGCTTTTTCCTTGAGGCTTTCTGGGGCCTGTGCAACTGCAACCCGATAACCAACGACTCCAAATGCGTCGAGGTCGTTTTCCCCGTCACCGATGTGGGCGACTTCCTTTGGCGAGATGCCCAAATACTCGCAGGCCTTCTCTATCCCGGTCCCCTTGTTTATCCAGGGCTTCTTTATGTGGATTGCAAAACCAGAATCAACGGCGATGAGATTGAGTCCAAGTTCCTTTATGAGCTCCCTCACGGCTTTCACAGGAACAGTCCTGAGCACGACGAGGCCGGCTTTCCTCTCGGGCATTGAGAAGCTCAAGAGAGCCTCGGGATACCTCTTTTTCAGCTCGCCCCAGAGTATCCACTCCTCGTCCATGTTGGTCAGGTAGACCCTCTTTCTGAGCTTTCCTTCCTTAATCGAGAGCGCTCCCCCGTCCTCTCCAACAACGGGTCCGCTCGTCCCTATTAGTATCGCCGCCGCCTCCCCGAATTGGACTGTGTTTCCTGTAACCAGCATTACGGGTACTCCAAGGCTTTCTGCGAGCCTTATTGCCTTAAGGGCCTTCTCGTGAAGACGCCGGTCGGGATAGGTTATCGTGCCGTCTATATCGACAGATATTGCCTTTATTGTCATTTATCTCACCCGGAAAATGAGGGAGAAGCTCCCAATAAAAGGGTTCCCATCAGTGATCTTTCATGATTTCCCTGAGAACGCTCGTGGCGTATGTTCCCTTCGGCAGGAAGAAGCGGAAGCACATTCCCTCCTCCTGGATGTACCCATAGGCCATCCCCATGGGCCTCAGTAGGAGCTCTCTTCTCCCGCCAGGTTCGGCCATAGGCTTCGGCAGCCTCCTGAAGGTTTCGAGGCTTAGGCCCTCTTCCTCAAGTATTTCTTTCTCAAGCTCTCCTGGAAGGCCCTTTGCCCTCCTCATCGCGAACCCAAAGAGCGGACCTGAAACCATAGCTTGGTTCTTCCTTACCTTTTCCCTCACGAACTCAAGGTTGGTCTCAGTTACGCGGTAAGTCCTGTCCCTGTATGGAATTCCTCCCTTGACCTGCACCACTATGTCACCGACGAGGGGTTCGTTCAGGGGCAGGCCCTCTTCAATCCTCCTCGAGAGGTAGAGGTTGAAGAGGTAGCTCTGGTAGGCGTGGATGAATATGCGCATTATTGGGAGCGGAAGGCTGAGAAATGCCCTCTTCCAGTTCCCAGTATCTTTGTACCTGTGGAGGAGCGTTCTTTCATACCTCAGAAAGCCCGGGAACTCCTCAAGCGCCCTATCAACGTCTCCGGTCTCCCAGAAGTTCTTTCTGGCTTCATCTCCTTCCATGCTTCCATCGTGCGCCCCTAAGAAGAGCCTCGCAGCTCCTTCAAAGTCCCCCTGAAGGAGCAGTTTGCCTATTATGTGGTTTACTACCCTCCTTTCTCCGAACCTCTGGTAGCCGAAGTAGTTGGGGAAGCCGCCCTTCTCTCTGAGCTCCCGCACTATTTCCTTAGTCCTATCAAAGGCATCTTCGCTGACATCTCTAACTATTATCCTGAACCTGTTGCCGAGAAGATGTCCGAGCTTGATGAACCTGCCGTAGGAGACGAAGCGCAGTTCAATGTCCCTGATACTCACCTGCTCAACCCTTTCCCTGGCCTCGGCCGGCACGCTTATGTACTGGTAGGTGACCGCGTGCCTGTCCTTCGTTCCAGCGAAGCCGATTTCCCTGTAGTTTATCCCTGCCCTCTTGGCTATTTCCTTCACTGCCGCCATCGTCTCCCAGTTCCGCTTCTTGAGGAGGAAGATGGCGTACTTCCTTCCTTCAAAGATTGAAGGGATAGGCTCTTCTATTACAATGAAGTCCTCGGGGTAAATTTTTATCTTCCCGCCTATCCCAGGCTTCTCGCTGAGGTGCTTGAATTGGGAGAAGAACTCGCGGTAGTCCATCCCTATCACCGCTCTATCGTTCCCGTTGCCATTGCGGTGGTTGGCTTTTAATCATTACCGAAAACTTTATAAATAGCACAAAAGAACAATAGCGCGGAAAACACGAATTGTAACTAAAACTCATCCACCCTCAAAAACAAAAAAGGGTGGGGGTGAGGGGAGATGGCCCAGCTTGCAGGCCAGCCAGTTGTTATTCTACCTGAGGGAACTCAGAGGTACGTTGGAAGGGACGCCCAGAGGCTCAACATTCTTGCTGCCAGGATTATAGCCGAGACGGTTAGAACCACCCTTGGACCAAAGGGAATGGACAAGATGCTCGTTGACAGCCTCGGCGACATCGTCATCACCAACGACGGTGCAACCATTCTCGACGAGATGGACATCCAGCACCCTGCTGCTAAGATGATGGTTGAGGTTGCTAAGACTCAGGATAAGGAGGCTGGTGATGGTACTACTACTGCGGTTGTTATTGCTGGTGAGCTTCTGAGGAAGGCTGAGGAGCTTCTCGACCAGAACATTCACCCGAGCATAATCATCAAGGGCTACGCCCTCGCAGCAGAGAAAGCCCAGGAAATACTCGACGAGATAGCCAAGGACGTTGACGTCGAGGACAGGGAGATTCTCAAGAAGGCCGCGGTCACCTCCATCACCGGAAAGGCCGCCGAGGAGGAGAGGGAGTACCTCGCTGAGATAGCAGTTGAGGCCGTCAAGCAGGTTGCCGAGAAGGTTGGCGAGACCTACAAGGTCGACCTCGACAACATCAAGTTCGAGAAGAAGGAAGGTGGAAGCGTCAAGGACACCCAGCTCATAAAGGGTGTCGTCATCGACAAGGAGGTCGTCCACCCAGGCATGCCGAAGAGGGTCGAGGGTGCTAAGATCGCCCTCATCAACGAGGCCCTTGAGGTCAAGGAGACTGAGACCGACGCCGAGATCAGGATCACCAGCCCGGAGCAGCTCCAGGCCTTCCTTGAGCAGGAGGAGAAGATGCTCAGGGAGATGGTCGACAAGATCAAGGAGGTCGGCGCGAACGTCGTGTTCGTCCAGAAGGGCATTGACGACCTTGCCCAGCACTACCTGGCCAAGTACGGCATAATGGCAGTCAGGAGGGTCAAGAAGAGCGACATGGAGAAGCTCGCCAAGGCCACTGGAGCTAAGATCGTCACCAACGTCCGCGACCTCACCCCGGAGGACCTCGGTGAGGCCGAGCTCGTCGAGCAGAGGAAGGTCGCCGGCGAGAACATGATCTTCGTCGAGGGCTGCAAGAACCCGAAGGCAGTGACAATACTCATCAGGGGCGGTACCGAGCACGTCGTTGACGAGGTCGAGAGGGCCCTCGAGGATGCCGTCAAGGTCGTCAAGGACATCGTCGAGGACGGCAAGATCGTCGCCGCCGGCGGTGCTCCGGAGATCGAGCTCAGCATCAGGCTCGACGAGTACGCGAAGGAGGTCGGCGGCAAGGAGCAGCTCGCCATCGAGGCCTTTGCAGAGGCCCTCAAGGTCATTCCGAGGACCCTCGCCGAGAACGCCGGTCTCGACCCGATCGAGACCCTCGTTAAGGTCATCGCCGCCCACAAGGAGAAGGGACCGACCATCGGTGTTGACGTCTTCGAGGGCGAGCCGGCCGACATGCTCGAGCGCGGCGTCATCGCCCCGGTCAGGGTTCCGAAGCAGGCCATCAAGAGCGCCAGCGAGGCCGCCATAATGATCCTCAGGATCGACGACGTCATCGCCGCCAGCAAGCTCGAGAAGGACAAGGAGGGCGGCAAGGGCGGTAGCGAGGACTTCGGAAGCGATCTCGACTGAAGTCTCTAATCTTTTCTCCTCTTTTGGCCCATTTTAGCTGATTCTGGAAATTAGAGCACTTTTTATACATCACAGGCAACATTTTTGGTTAACTATCAAAAATCATATGAACCTTAAACGCTATACTCCGAAATAACGGTTGTAGAAGGGGGCAAGCGGGAGGCAGAGATATGAACTCTCAGTTAAAACGTCCTCTGGCAGCTTTTTTCATCCTTTGGGCACTCTTATCGGCCGCTTGCATTCAGGATAACCAAAAAACGACCGACACAATCACTAAGCCTTCATCTAATCCCCCTTCCTTTCCCCAAGACCTTTACTACACCGGAAACCTCTCTCTCGAAATAAAAGCTCCCGAATGTTCCTCGGGAGAATTTAACGTAAGTGTAAAGCTATCAAACGTTGGAAACACTACAGTGGCGATACTACCACCCACACCATTCATTGTTCTCACTTTCAAGCTCTACGCCCAGAACGGAAGCGAAATGAGGTACAAGGGGCCGGTTACTACATATCTCCCCTTCAAGAACTCTGACCTGATAGTCCTCAGACCGGGTGAGTTTTATGAACGAGAAATAGTGCTCAATACGGACTACTGGCTGGCGGGCAACGGAACTTACAAACTCGTTGCTATCTACGACTCACGGGAGATACGTGCAGAAGTCAGCGTTCCAATTTGGAGGGGCAAGCTGAAGGAGTTTACCTGGATAACCTTTGGGGAGTGCGCCCAAAACTGAATCTCATTCCCCTCTCCAAAAAACTTTTTTATTGGGCTTCGCCTAAACCTCTTGTATGCCCGCCATCAAAGCGGAGAACATCTCAAAATCCTTCGGCTCAAAGCGCGCCCTCGATGGCGTGTCCTTTTCCATAGAAGGGTCAGGATAGTTGGAATAATAGGCCCCAACGGTGCCGGAAAGACCACCCTGATCAGAATCCTCACTGGTCTTTTGAGGCCCGATTCTGGGAGGGTGAACCTCTTCGGGAGAGAACCTGGGAAAGCCAGGGATCTGTTCGCCCTCCTGCCCCAAGATGTTAGGGCCCACTTCTACACGCTCACGCCGAGGGATTACGTCTACCACTACCTCAGGATGCGCGGGCTTTCAAAGGGGAAGGCAAGGGAGAAGGCCGATGAAGCGATGGAAGCCTTCGGGATAACGTATGCGGATGAGCTCTTTTCAACCCTTTCCGGAGGGATGGTTAGACGGGCCCTTCTGGCCATGGTTCTCTCCGCTGATGTTCCGCTTTACTTCCTCGACGAACCTACCATCGGCCTCGACGTCCAGAACAGGCTCAGGCTGTGGGAAACCCTTCGCGAGAGGGCTGAGGAAGCCACCATAGTCCTCACGAGCCACTACCTAAACGAGATATCGAGCGTCTGCGACAGGGTGCTCCTCCTCAAAGCTGGGAAGATTGTAGCCGACGGCAGACCGGAGGAGATAGCGCGGGACTACCTCAGCGGGTTTACATCGAAGATCGTGGCTTTTGAGGGAGTTTCCCTTGGGGGCTTCTTCCTGAGGAGGGCCGGGAGGAAGGCCTACATCTACGCACGCTCCAAAGCGGAGGAGAGGGAAATAATCGAGAGGCTTGAGGAGCTTGGGATTCCCTTCAGGAGGGAGGAGGTAACCATAGAGGACGTCTTCCTGGTCGGTGGTCTCGATGATGGCGCTGGTTGAGTACTACGCGAGAGCCCTAACCAAGGGAAAGTTCGCACTTGTGAGCTTTGCTCTTCAGCCACTCTCTTTCATCTTCATAGTCTACGTCGTGAGCGGCGGGAGGTTCCTTGACAGGGCTCTGGCGGGAGCGATAGTGAGCTTCATAGCTGGCGTCGGCATAGCCGACCTCTCCATCGAGCTCGTGGGCATGAAGGCCCGTTCGAAGTTCTACGACATAATTATGTCTCTCCCCGGTGGAAACTGGAGAAAGGCCCTTGGAATATCCATTGGGATGAGCATTCCAGCCTTTCCCCACGTCACCCTCCTAACGTTCCTGCTCTCGTGGCGTCTCCGATTGGAAGCAATACCCGGAATCTTGTTTGGAATAGTTTCTCTCTGGCTCTGGAGTGCTGGAGTTGGCTTCCTCATGGGGGTCAAGATAAAGGAACCGCTGACTGTGATGAGGCTCTCCAACTTGACCGTCACGGCCCTAACGGTCTTTCCACCTGTGTATTATCCCGAAAGCGTTCTTCCTGATAAAATCGCCGTGGCGATGAACTTTCTCCCAACGGTGAGCGCGGCCAAGCTGATGACGGGAGGTGGTGGAAGCGCTTTTCTGATCTCTCTTTTCTGGACAGTTTTCGGAGCGCTCCTCCTCTGGAAGTTCAGAGGGTTTGAAGATTAGAACCTCCCTCACCCCGCGATGTTGTTAAGCTTCAAAGCAATCCAATTTTGCTATGGGGACGTGTTCAGAGGTATCGTTCTTGTGTCGAACGACCGGATCATGGTCAGAGCAATAAAGAATCGCGCCAGGGCCTTCTGTCCGCTTGGAAGGCTTGAAAAACTAAAACAAACCTTGAAATTCTCACATAGTTCTCCCCAGTCTCCTTTCTAAGCTGTTCTACCTCTTCAGCTTCGCTATGAAGAAGCTGTTGCAGTCGTGCCTGTGCGTCCAAGCCCTGAAAACCTTATCCCCAATCTCCAAGAAGCCATGATCACCCCAGCTGAAGGGATAGTCCGCCAGTTCAAGACCCACCCTGCTGATTGCAAACAGAACGTTCTCCTCGTCCTCGTCAATCCTGATTGAGCAGGTAGAATAAGTCATCTCACCGCCTTCTCTGAGGTTCTCGTAGGCGTTCCTCAGCATGTTCCTCTGGACGCTGATAATCTTCTTTATCTTCGCCTCGTCGAAGCGCCACTTCACCTCTGGAAACTGGCGGTATGTTCCTGATGACGAGCAAGGGGCGTCGAGGATTATCTTATCGAACTTCTTTTTATCTCTGAAGCTCTGGCCGTCGGCGTGGACGAAGCGGACGTTCTTAACGCCAAGAACCTTCGCCTTCTCCTTCATGCGCATAAGCCGGTCGTAGGAGTAGTCAACGGCCACAATTTCTCCTTTGTTCTCCATCAGCGCCGCGGCGTGGAAGGTCTTTGAGCCAGGAGCTGCCGCCAGATCGAGCAACCTCTCCCCAGGCTCTGGAGAAAGGACATGAGCGACGTAAGCTGAAGCCAAATCCTGGATCACGAACTTGCCCTCTTTGTACCAGTCAAGCCTCGTGACCGGTGTTTTGTACTCAAGAACCTTTAAAACGTCTGGAACTGGGGTTAGTGCAGTCCTAACGCCGTTCTCCTCAAGGTAGTCGCGGAGGGAATCAATGTCCGTCTTTAGCGTGTTGGCCCTCACGTAATACCTCTGGGGCCGGTTGTTGCTGAGGAGGAGCCTTACGGCCTCGTCGTAGCCGAAGAGGTTTATAACGTACTCCACATACCAGCGGGGGTGGGAAAAGCGAACGGAGAGCCACTCAATTCTGTCCTTCTCTTTGAGTCTCTTTAAGGCCCTCTCTACGTCGAACTTCTCTATCTCGTGCATTAGAGCGTTGACGAACTTGGCTTTGGAGAAGTCGAACTTCTCCTTTACAACCCTGACTATCGAGTCCGTCGCCACAGCGGGCGGCACTTTGCGGAAGTGTATTTCGAAAGTCCCTATACGGAGAAGGTTCGCAAGATAGGGGTCGAGGTCTTCAACCTTTGAACCCTTGAGAACTGAGTTTATTATGAAGTCTATTTTCGCGCGCCACTTCTCGATCTCGAAGACGTAAGCATGCGCCAAACCGCGCGCCTTCTCGCGGCCTCTTCCGGCTACCTTCTTAAAGACCCTCTCAAGGGCGTGCTTCGATGACAGCTCACGCTCCTCCACAAGCATGAGCGCATCGGCCACAACTTCCTGAAAGCTCACGCGGTAAAACAGCTCCATGAGAGGGCCTTTGAAAGTTGGCTTAAAAAGGTGGCGGTGAAGTTTATTAGGTTAAAAGTCTACCTATTGTAGGTGAGAGTATGGAGGAGATAGACCGCATTGTGTTCAGCTTTCCCCTGTTCAAGGATTATCGCGAAAAGGAGCGGTTCCTCAAGGTAGTTGGTCTTCTGGTAAGTCATCAGATAACCTTTGAGAAAGCCGCCCAACTGCTCGGGATTAAGCTTGAGGAGCTCTCGTTTCTCCTCGACAAGCTCGGAGTCGAATACTCTTTCCTTGACGAAGAAGAGGCCGAGCTTGAGATCGAGGAAATAAGAAGAGTAAGGGAGGAGCTGAAGCGTGAGGGTCGTCTTTAATTCCTCTCCGATTATTGTCCTCGGGAAACTTGGCTACCTTGAGAAGGCAGTTGAACTTTTTGGCGAGGTTTTCATCCCCAAAGCAGTGGCCGATGAAATCAACGTGAGAGAAGATGAAGTTACTTCACTGCTCTCCCGGCTCATTGCAGAGGGCAAAATATCCTTAGAAACTGTCGAGGATACGTCTCCATTCGAATATCCTGGACTCCATGCAGGAGAAATTGAAGTTATTGGTCTGGCTAAGAGGCTCAACGCGGTAGCTATCCTGGATGATCTAAAAGCCAGAAAAGCCGCAAGGCTTGAGGGCCTGCGGGTTATGGGGACGGTTGCAGTTTTGCGCCTACTCAAAGATGCCGGTTTTATAACGGAGAAAAATGGGGAGCTATTACGATCTCTCCTTGATGTGGGGTTTAGAATAAAGCCTGGATTGTTCTACAAGATTATGGGGGATGAAAGATGATCCTCGACACTGACTACATAACTGAGAATGGAAAACCCGTCATAAGGATTTTCAAGAAGGAGAACGGCGAGTTTAAGATTGAGTACGATAGGACTTTTGAACCCTACATTTACGCCCTCCTGAAGGACGATTCTGCCATTGAGGAGGTCAAGAAGATAACCGCCGAGAGGCACGGAACGGTTGTAACGGTTAAGCGGGCTGAAAAGGTTCAGAAGAAGTTCCTCGGGAGACCAGTTGAGGTCTGGAAACTCTACTTTACTCACCCTCAGGACGTCCCAGCGATAAGGGACAAGATACGAGAGCATCCAGCAGTTATTGACATCTACGAGTACGACATACCCTTCGCCAAGCGCTACCTCATAGACAAGGGATTAGTGCCAATGGAAGGCGACGAGGAGCTGAAAATGCTTGCCTTTGATATCGAGACGCTCTACCATGAGGGCGAGGAGTTCGCCGAGGGGCCAATCCTTATGATAAGCTACGCCGACGAGGAAGGGGCCAGGGTGATAACGTGGAAGAACGCGGATCTGCCCTACGTTGACGTCGTCTCGACGGAGAGGGAGATGATAAAGCGCTTCCTAAAGGTGGTCAAAGAGAAAGATCCTGACGTCCTAATAACCTACAACGGCGACAACTTCGACTTCGCCTACCTAAAAAAACGCTGTGAAAAGCTTGGAATAAACTTCACGCTCGGAAGGGACGGAAGCGAGCCGAAGATTCAGAGGATGGGCGACAGGTTTGCCGTCGAAGTGAAGGGACGGATACACTTCGATCTCTATCCTGTGATAAGACGGACGATAAACCTGCCCACATACACGCTTGAGGCCGTTTATGAAGCCGTCTTCGGTCAGCCGAAGGAGAAGGTCTACGCTGAGGAGATAGCTACAGCTTGGGAGAGCGGTGAAGGCCTTGAGAGAGTAGCCAGATACTCGATGGAAGATGCGAAGGTCACATACGAGCTTGGGAAGGAGTTTTTCCCTATGGAGGCCCAGCTTTCTCGCTTAATCGGCCAGTCCCTCTGGGACGTCTCCCGCTCCAGCACTGGCAACCTCGTTGAGTGGTTCCTCCTCAGGAAGGCCTACGAGAGGAATGAGCTGGCCCCGAACAAGCCCGATGAAAAGGAGCTGGCCAGAAGACGACAGAGCTATGAAGGAGGCTATGTAAAAGAGCCCGAGAGAGGGTTGTGGGAGAACATAGTGTACCTAGATTTTAGATGCCATCCAGCCGATACGAAGGTTGTCGTCAAGGGGAAGGGGATTATAAACATCAGCGAGGTTCAGGAAGGTGACTATGTCCTTGGGATTGACGGCTGGCAGAGAGTTAGAAAAGTATGGGAATACGACTACAAAGGGGAGCTTGTAAACATAAACGGGTTAAAGTGTACGCCCAATCATAAGCTTCCCGTTGTTACAAAGAACGAACGACAAACGAGAATAAGAGACAGTCTTGCTAAGTCTTTCCTTACTAAAAAAGTTAAGGGCAAGATAATAACCACTCCCCTTTTCTATGAAATAGGCAGAGCGACAAGTGAGAATATTCCAGAAGAAGAGGTTCTCAAGGGAGAGCTCGCTGGCATACTATTGGCTGAAGGAACGCTCTTGAGGAAAGACGTTGAATACTTTGATTCATCCCGCAAAAAACGGAGGATTTCACACCAGTATCGTGTTGAGATAACCATTGGGAAAGACGAGGAGGAGTTTAGGGATCGTATCACATACATTTTTGAGCGTTTGTTTGGGATTACTCCAAGCATCTCGGAGAAGAAAGGAACTAACGCAGTAACACTCAAAGTTGCGAAGAAGAATGTTTATCTTAAAGTCAAGGAAATTATGGACAACATAGAGTCCCTACATGCCCCCTCGGTTCTCAGGGGATTCTTCGAAGGCGACGGTTCAGTAAACAGGGTTAGGAGGAGTATTGTTGCAACCCAGGGTACAAAGAACGAGTGGAAGATTAAACTGGTGTCAAAACTGCTCTCCCAGCTTGGTATCCCTCATCAAACGTACACGTATCAGTATCAGGAAAATGGGAAAGATCGGAGCAGGTATATACTGGAGATAACTGGAAAGGACGGATTGATACTGTTCCAAACACTCATTGGATTCATCAGTGAAAGAAAGAACGCTCTGCTTAATAAGGCAATATCTCAGAGGGAAATGAACAACTTGGAAAACAATGGATTTTACAGGCTCAGTGAATTCAATGTCAGCACGGAATACTATGAGGGCAAGGTCTATGACTTAACTCTTGAAGGAACTCCCTACTACTTTGCCAATGGCATATTGACCCATAACTCCCTGTACCCCTCAATCATCATCACCCACAACGTCTCGCCGGATACTCTCAACAGGGAAGGATGCAAGGAATATGACGTTGCCCCCCAGGTCGGTCACCGCTTCTGCAAGGACTTCCCAGGATTTATCCCGAGCCTGCTTGGAGACCTCCTAGAGGAGAGGCAGAAGATAAAGAAGAAGATGAAGGCCACGATTGACCCGATCGAGAGGAAGCTCCTCGATTACAGGCAGAGGGCCATCAAGATCCTGGCAAACAGCATCCTACCCGAGGAATGGCTTCCAGTCCTCGAGGAAGGGGAGGTTCACTTCGTCAGGATTGGAGAGCTCATAGACCGGATGATGGAGGAAAATGCTGGGAAAGTAAAGAGAGAGGGCGAGACGGAAGTGCTTGAGGTCAGTGGGCTTGAAGTCCTGTCCTTTAACAGGAAAACTAAGAAGGCCGAGCTCAAGAGAGTAAAGGCCCTGATTAGGCACGATTATTCTGGCAAGGTCTACACCATCAGACTGAAGTCGGGGAGGAGAATAAAGATAACCTCTGGCCACAGCCTCTTCTCGGTGAGAGACGGGGAGCTCGTTGAAGTTACGGGCGATGAACTAAAGCCAGGTGACCTCGTTGCAGTCCCGCGGAGATTGGAGCTTCCTGAGAGAAACCACGTGCTGAACCTCGTTGAACTGCTCCTTGGAGTGCCAGAAGAAGAAACTTTGGACATCGTTATGACGATCCCAGTCAAGGGTAAGAAGAACTTCTTTAAGGGGATGCTCAGGACTTTGCGCTGGATTTTCGGAGAGGAAAAGAGGCCCAGAACCGCGAGACGCTATCTCAGGCACCTTGAGGATCTGGGCTATGTCCGGCTTAAGAAGATCGGCTACGAAGTCCTCGACTGGAACTCACTTAAGAACTACAGAAGGCTCTACGAGGCGCTTGTCGAGAACGTCAGATACAACGGCAACAAGAGGGAGTACCTCGTTGAATTCAACTCCATCCGGGATGCAGTTGGCATAATGCCCCTAAAAGAGCTGAAGGAGTGGAAGATCGGCACGCTGAACGGCTTCAGAATGAGCCCGCTCATTGAAGTGGACGAGTCGTTAGCAAAGCTCCTCGGCTACTACGTGAGTGAGGGGCATGCGAGAAAGCAGAGGAACCTCAAAAACGGCTGGAGCTATAGCGTCAAGCTCTACAACGAAGACCCAGAAGTACTGGACGATATGGAAAGACTCGCCAGCAGGTTTTTTGGGAAGGTGAGGCGGGGCAGGAACTACGTTGAGATACCGAAAAAGATGGGCTACCTGCTCTTTGAGAGCCTGTGCGGTGTTCTGGCGGAGAACAAGAGGATCCCTGAGTTCATCTTCACGTCTCCAATAGGGGTTCGGCTGGCCTTCCTTGAGGGCTACTTCATCGGCGATGGCGACGTCCACCCGAACAAGAGGCTTAGGCTTTCAACGAAAAGCGAGCTTTTAGCGAACCAGCTCGTCCTCCTCTTGAACTCGGTGGGGGTCTCTGCTGTAAAACTTGGGCACGACAGCGGCGTTTACAGGGTCTATATAAACGAGGAGCTCCCGTTCGTAAAGCTGGACAAGAAAAAGAACGCCTACTACTCACACGTGATCCCCAAGGAAGTCCTGAGCGAGGTCTTTGGGAAGGTTTTCCAGAAAAACGTCAGCCCTCAGACCTTCAGGAAGATGGTTGAAGATGGAAAGCTCGATCCCGAAAAGGCCCAGAGGCTCTCCTGGCTCATTGAGGGGGACGTAGTGCTCGACCGCGTTGAGTCCGTTGATGTGGAAGACTACGATGGTTATGTCTATGACCTGAGCGTCGAGGACAACGAGAACTTCCTCGTTGGCTTTGGGTTGGTCTATGCTCACAACAGCTACTACGGTTACTACGGCTATGCAAGGGCGCGCTGGTACTGCAAGGAGTGTGCAGAGAGCGTAACGGCCTGGGGAAGGGAGTACATAACGATGACCATCAGAGAGATAGAGGAAAAGTACGGCTTTAAGGTAATCTACAGCGACACCGACGGATTTTTTGCCACAATACCTGGAGCCGATGCTGAAACCGTCAAAAAGAAGGCGATGGAGTTCCTCAAGTATATCAACGCCAAACTCCCGGGCGCGCTTGAGCTCGAGTACGAGGGCTTCTACAAACGCGGCTTCTTCGTCACGAAGAAGAAGTACGCGGTGATAGACGAGGAAGGCAAGATAACAACGCGCGGACTTGAGATTGTGAGGCGCGACTGGAGCGAGATAGCGAAAGAGACGCAGGCGAGGGTTCTTGAAGCTTTGCTAAAGGACGGTGACGTCGAGAAGGCCGTGAGGATAGTCAAAGAAGTTACCGAAAAGCTGAGCAAGTACGAGGTTCCGCCGGAGAAGCTGGTGATCCACGAGCAGATAACGAGGGATTTAAAGGACTACAAGGCAACCGGTCCCCACGTTGCCGTTGCCAAGAGGTTGGCCGCGAGAGGAGTCAAAATACGCCCTGGAACGGTGATAAGCTACATCGTGCTCAAGGGCTCTGGGAGGATAGGCGACAGGGCGATACCGTTCGACGAGTTCGACCCGACGAAGCACAAGTACGACGCCGAGTACTACATTGAGAACCAGGTTCTCCCAGCCGTTGAGAGAATTCTGAGAGCCTTCGGTTACCGCAAGGAAGACCTGCGCTACCAGAAGACGAGACAGGTTGGTCTGGGAGCCTGGCTGAAGCCGAAGGGAACTTGACCTTTCCATTTGTTTTCCAGCGGATAACCCTTTAACTTCCCTTTCAAAAACTCCCTTTAGGGAAAGACCATGAAGATAGAAATCCGGCGGCGCCCGGTTAAATACGCTAGGATAGAAGTGAAGCCAGACGGCAGGGTAGTCGTCACTGCCCCCGAGGGGTTCAACGTTGAGAAGTTCATAGCAAAGAACGCCGCCTGGCTGGAGGGGAAGCTGGCCCAGATTGAAGGTCTGAAAGAGCTTGCAGAGTCGGGCTTTCCCCTGAACGGCGAGTTCTACAAGGTCATACACGGAAGGAGGGCGAAAGTTCATGACAGCTTTAGGACCGTTGTTCTCCCCCCTTATCCCGAAGACATGCGGGAAGAACTGAAAAGGCTTCTCCGGCCGGAGATATTTGGGCTTATTGAAAAATACGCAGGAAAAATGGGAGTATCCCCCGGCAAGGTCTTCATCCGTTCGCAGAGGACAAGGTGGGGCAGCTGTTCTGGAAAGGGCAACCTGAACTTCAACCTTCGCCTGATAGCCCTTCCGCCGGAGCTCAGGGAGTACGTTGTCGTCCACGAGCTTGCTCACCTTAAGCACAGAAACCACTCAAAGGCCTTCTGGAGCCTTGTCTCCCGCTTCTACCCGGACTACCGCTCCGCAAGGGAAGAGCTGAAGAAGTGGTGGAGCATTCTGGAGCTGAACCCGTACTGGCGGTGGCTGGAGGGAAGGGAGTGACGCTGAAGGGAGTTTTAAAGCTCCTCCTTCTTTCAGCGGACGAAATAGCTGTCGCGGTCTTTATCTTTGTAGTTCTCCCCGGATTTGGGGTTGATGTGCCCTTGAAAGTATCCGTTCCACTTTTGGTGCTCCTGCTCCTCAAGGATATTTTAATCGCCCCATACGTCCTCGGAGGCGGACTCGAAAAGAGGCCTTTAACTGGCCCTGAGGCTTTGATAGGGATGGAGGCGGTGGTCGTTGAAGACCTATCTCCAGAGGGTATCGTCAAAGTTGGGAACGAGCTGTGGAGAGGGGTCTGCTTAAACGGAAGGGCCAAGAGGGGAGAAAAAGTCAGGATCGTTGGATTCAGGGGGAACCTCCTACTGCTGGAACGCCCAGAGTCCTGAGAACCTCTGCCAGCTCTTCGGGCCTGTTGGTGGTGAATGAGATGCTCCAGCCTTTAGTTCTTTCAATGAGAACGCAGGCCTTCCCTGGGTAAGTGTAGTGTATCGTCCCGCTGCAGCTCATCCAGCCCTCTGAAATTCTGACGAGCTTTATCTCGTCGAGCCGGATCGTCTTTCTGGCGAGGAGACCGAGGGCACTTCTGATTTTCAGTCTCTCCTCATCCACTTCAATCTTTAGCTGCATCAGGTCAAGGGCTATTGCCACAAACGGGAGGAAGAGAACGAGGAGAAACGTCACGTCTTCGCCCGTCATGTATGAAGCTCCTATTCCTATGGTCATTCCTAGGAAGGCTGGGAGCATTATGAGGAGCATCTTCCAGCTCCTGACGGTCTCGGAGTAGATGGCCACCACCGAGGGATTTTCCACTACCTCTTTAAAGCCCTTTTCCAAAGGTTACCAGGTGATAAGATGGTTCGGATAATGCCCGTTGACAGGCTGAGCGATGAGGAGGTAAGAGAAATTCTCACAAAGCACCGGAAGATAGCGCTCGTCGGCGCCTCACCAAAGCCGGAGCGCGATGCTAACGGGGTCATGCGCTATCTCCTCGAACACGGCTATGAGGTCTATCCCGTGAACCCGCGCTACGATGAGGTTCTCGGGAGGAAGTGCTATCCTAGCGTTCTTGACATCCCGGATGAGGTTGAAATCGTTGACCTCTTCGTTAGGCCAGAGTTCACTATGGACTACGTGGAACAGGCGATAAAGAAGGGTGCGAAGGTGGTCTGGTTCCAGTTCAACACCTACAACAGGGAGGCGTTCAGGAAAGCGAAAGAAGCGGGCCTTACAGCAGTCGCTCACAGGTGCATAAAGCAGGAGCACGAGAGGCTTATCGGGTAATTCCAAGGAGCTCAAGGAGTTCTTTGGTGTTCAGCACATCGATCTCCTTTATTTCCTTCAGTCTCTTGTCGTTGTTCCACAGGGGGCTTTTACTTTTAGGGCCAGTGCCACAAAGTCAGCGTCATCTTTGTCGGGGGTTATTCGAGTGCTAGAGGTATGAACTCGGCGTAGAACCCCTCGTTTACGAATATGACATGCTCTTTAAGAACGGACAGTATCTCCTCGAACTCTTTCTCTCCGATCTTTGCTTTTTTCAGGACTTCGTCCCTGTGCTCGTGAAGCTCTTCCAGTGCAAACTCGGGACTTATAAGTCTCCCCGATAGCAAGAACACGAGCTCTCTGGTTACTGTTGATTTCCCCGAAGAAAGAGAATAGCACGTTCGTGTTAACTACGAGAAGAATATCTTCTCTCAAGGTACTCGCCCCTTCCCATTTTCGCCTTCCGTCCGAGTTCTATTGCATCCTCTTCTGAGAGTTCGGAGTTCTTGAGCATCTCATTGAGCCTTGCGAGGGTTTTCAGTCTCTCCGCGATAGTCTTTGCTATCAAATCGGCCAGCTTTTCGTCCACACTCGGGGGGACCTTGACCACTATGTCTCCCACGCTATCACCGCTCTTACTACGCCGCTCTGCTTATAACGGTTTATCCTCTATACCTCAGCACGTGGATGTCCCTGACAACTCTGTGCCTCTCCTCGTAGTCAAGGTATCTTCCGAGAACCTCAAAGCCGAGCTTCCCGAGCCACTTCCTTTCCTTCCGGTATATTCCACCGCCGCTCAGCTTGTAGGCCGGGAAGACAAAGACAACCTTTCCGTTTCTTTTCAGAACGTCGGCAAAGCTCTCGAAGACCGAATAATAGAAGCGGTCGAGCTCGTTGGCCAGCTTTATGGCCTCGCCCCTACTCGGGTGTCTTTTGAGGGGCTTTCCGAGGTAGGGTTCGGTGACTATCGCATCGAATCTCTGTCTAAAACACTTCTTCAGCTTTCTGGCGTCGCAGACTTCTAAGTGAGCCGAGTTTTTGAGCCGGAACTCTTTCCTCAGCCAGGTGAGATTCTTCTTGGCATCCCTGATCTGCCCCTCGTCGCGGTCGCTCCCGTAGGCAGTAAGCCCCTGAAGAACGAACTCCTGAACCACCGTTCCAATGCCGCAGAACGGATCCAGGAAGCTCCCCTTTCTAACCTCCGTCAGGTTCACCATTATCCTTGCCAGTCTCGGCGGAATCGAGAGGATGGGCTTCTGGACGGGCCTCTCGACGTCGAGCTTCTTCAGCTCGAAGGGGTCCGTTACTCTGATCGTCTCGCCGACGAGGAAGCTCCCGTCTTCCCTGAACAGAAAGACGAAGTCCTTAACCTCCGGAAAGCCCTTGAGGATGAGCTCCGCGGGCATGGCATATGTTTTTGCGGGCTTGAAGAACTTAGCTGATCCCTTCTCTTTGAACCTCTTCTTTATCTCACTTCCGAGCTTGCGCCAGAGCTTCCAGTCGCTCTTCCCGTAGAGACTGACCGTAAAAAGCCTGGAGTACTCCAGCTCCTCCAGAGCCTCTTCTCCCTCCCCAACTATCCTGACGAGCTTGAGAGAACCGCCTATCCACCGGAAATATCTCTCCACCGAAGGCTTGGATTCAAAGACTATCCAGTTATGCTCTTCCTCAATCGATTTAACTTTTAGTCCGAATCTTCTCCCGAAAGAGTAAAATTCAGCACGGCTGAGCTCTGAATTCTTTCCTAAGATTACTCCATACATGGATTGCGCTTTGAGTAAGCTTTTAAAAAGGTTCCGCGTAAATATAATTGGGATTTAATCAAAAACATGAGTCCACGGTGACCACCTATGCTGACGGTTGAGGTTCTTAAATCAGCTGACATCATACCTGATCCATATACGCGCGCGGTAACCTATTCCAGGTTAGGTGAGACGCTTGTGCGCAGGAAGGATCCCCTTTATAAGGAGGCGTTTTTGAAGGCGTTTGACGCGTTGAACGATATAAACGATCCCGAACTTCTACTCAGGGCAACCCTAGCCATAGGGTACCACATGGGAAAAGCTGGGATCAAAGCGTACTACAAGGTGTTTCTGAGGGTGGTTGAAGATTCCTCTGCTTTATCTCCTCCAGTTAGAGACGAAATTTTAGCACTTGCCGTCAGGTACCTAGTGGGCCTCGGGAACCTCGGACAGGCCGTAACACTCGCGACGGAAATTTCGGATAAGAAACTTGCACAGGCCACTCTCTTCTCCATAGTCCGGGCGGGGAGCAGGTTAATTCAGGACAGCTCCCTAAAGGCGGCCTACAAGCTCAGGAAAATCAAGCTGGCGCTTGAGTATATAACTGACGAGCCATATCGCTCAAAGGCCCTGATAGAGCTGGCAAAGGCTTTTATTGCGGTGGGGAGTTATGAGAGGGCGCTGGCCACGATTAGGGAAATAGAATCCCCAGATTGGGCTAAGGTTGCCTTCAAGGAACTTACCTTTAGTTTGGGCAGGATGGGCGTCATAGACAAGTTCATAAGCGGGCTTTCTGAGCTGGCGGATGATTTCAGCTCGCGTTTTGGTGCCGATTTTGTTGTGGAGCTTGCAGAGGCTTTTCTGCTTGCTGGGAAACCGGATATTGCCGTTGGAATGCTCCGCAATCTTGATGATTCAGTTCAGGTGATCTCTGAAGTTGCACTTGAGGTTCTGGACAAAAATCCCGCGGTTATTCCGGGTTTTCTTGAAGTTCTCTCCGATGATGAGGCACGTATCGTTGGAAAGTTGTTGATGGATAAAATCCTTGAGCATCCGACAAAGGCCCTTGAGGAAGTTGTCAAGGCCGTGGCGAGGAGGGTTAGATCAGAAGCCATGTGGGTAAAGGTCGCCAGGTACTACACTCTGCTGGGGGACGTTGAGACGGCTAGAAATATCGGGGTTGTACTCCAGAATCCCAAGCTCCGCTCGATAGTTCTTGCGGACGTTGCCAGAAGCTACTTGAAACAGAACAAAATAGAAGAGGCTATAGATGCCGCCCTCGAAGTCAGGGACAGGAAGTTTGCTTCATTACTAATGTCAGAAATACTGGTTAGGGCACTGAGCGTGGGGGGAACCTGAATGGAAGTTATCCGTCTGCTGAAGAGAAAGTCCCAAGACAAGGTTGAGTTCGTGCGCGATCTGGTAGTTTTTATGGCTTCTCCCGACGTTGATTTTTCCCATGAGGTTCTGTTTAAGGACGCCGTTGATGAGATATACTCAATCCTGAGGGAGGAAGTCATTGAAAATGGGAACAAAGAGCTAGCCAGCGCGTATGAAAAAGCTGTCCTGCTTAAGGCCGTTGTTTTTGGAGAGGAAACTGATCCGAAAAAGCTCCTTAAGGGCATTCTCGAGGAGCTGAGGTGATTGAGATGCTGTATGAAATACCCATATCGACGAAGGAGAGGCTCCAGATAATAGATATAACGGACGAAGTTCAAAAAATGGTTTACAAATCAAAGGTGAAGCACGGCATAGCGGTTGTTTTCACACACCACACGACGACAGGCCTCATGATAAACGAATATGAGAGCGGCCTAATCGAGGACTTCAAGGCCAAGATGAAGGAGCTGATCCCGAAGGGTGCCGGCTACTCCCACGACAGGATAGACAGCAACGCCCACGCCCACCTCAGGGCTTCCCTGCTCCTGAACCCGGAGGTCGTCATACCCATAGACCAGGCCGAACTCCAGCTGGGAACTTGGCAGAGGATTCTTTTCGTCGAGCTTGACGGCCCGAGGCACAGGCGGGTCTACGTGATGGTCTGCCCGTGCCCCGAGTTTCCGGAGGAGTGATTACACGTACTGGGCCATGTAGGCTATCCTCTCAAGCAGTTCATTAAAGCCCTCGTAGGTAACCAGCGACAGTGCTATCGGCTCCTGCTCAAGTCTCTTCTTTATGATTTCCCTCAGTTCCTCGACGCGCTCCCGCGGAACGAGGTCAATCTTGTTGATAACCACTATTATGGGCTTCTCGTAGCGGAACTTCAGCATATGGTGGAGCTTCTCCATCCCCCTATGAAGGCCGACCGTCGCGTCAACCATGTGGATAATGATGTCGGCCGAGGTTATCTCATTGATTATTTCGCGGAATTTCTCCTCGCTCAGAACCTTTCCTCTGAGCTCCCTCTCCGGGTCAAAGAGACCGGCAGTGTCAATGAGAACGAACTCGTCGGCTCCACCGTAGGGGTTCTTCATGCCCTTGGGTATCTTAAGCTTTCCAAAGCGCCGCCGGATGACTCCCTTTGTTGTCCCCGGCAGGTTCTCGACTTCACTCACTTTCCCACCGATGAGAGCGTTCATAAGCGTTGATTTGCCAACGTTCTCAGCACCTATAATCGCAACCTTTATCATACCACCACCCATAAAGTGGTAGAGCGGACGGGATATAAAGGTGATGAGCATGAAGAGGATCAAGCTGGGCCATCACTATTATTACGTTGTAACCCCCGACGACCTCTCAACGAGAAAATTTAGGGGAAAAAACATCGTTCTTGAGGGGGTCGTGGAGGACAAGCCTCTCGTGGAGTTCCTCCCGATGGAGCTCCCCAGCTGGAGGACAACGTTCAAGATCCACGGGTTCTCCGTCGAGTTCGCGGGAAGTCCGTGCGTTGGAAAAGGGGACACCGTGAAAGTCTACGGCCGCTTTGTTGGAGACAGAATAATAGCGACCGCCATCGAGACCGAAAGGGCCATCTTCACCACGGAGGAATGACCATGCTGGGGCTTTTCATTGAGCTCGGTAACCTGAAGAAGCTGAAGAGGACAGGCTGGGTTCTGAGGGGCGTTCCAAATCCGGAGAGCATAGCCGACCATTCCTTCAGGGTGGCTTTGATAACTTTCTTCTTGGCAGACGAGCTTAAAAAGAGGGGCGTTGAAATCAACCCCGATAAAGCCGTTCGAATAGCCCTCCTCCACGACATTGGGGAGGCGAGGATAACAGATATCCCCCAGCCGGCCCTCAAGTACGTGGACAAGTCCGAAGCGGAAAGAAAGGCCGTTGAAGACCTTCTGAAAACCAGTCCGCTTCCCGAAGAATACTACCAACTCTGGCTTGAGTATGAGGAGGGGAGCACGCTGGAAGGCCGGCTCGTCAGGTTCGCCGACAAGCTTGAAATGCTAATCCAGGCCCTTGAGTACGAGTCCGCCGGGGCTTCAGGCCTCGACGAGTTCTGGAATGTCCTTGAGAACCTCAGGAGTAGCGAGTTCTACGGGCATTTCAAAGATATAGTTGACGGCCTCGAAGACATGAGAAAACAAAAGCGTTTGCTTTAATTCTTTTGTTTACCCAAAACGTTTAAATTACCCACTTCTGTCCTCTTTACGGTGGTTCAAATGAGAAAGGTCGGACTGTTGCTGACCGCGGTTCTTCTGCTGGCCGTTTTCTCGGCCGGCTGTATATCGAGCTCTTCGGAAAATGCCAACACATCTGAGAAGGAGACAACCCTGATAGTTTTCCATGCGGGTTCCCTCAGCATACCTTTCCAGGGGCTCGAAAACGAGTTCTCCGCATATGCTGAGAAGAACCTCGGCCTCAAGGTGAAGTTCCAGGACGAGGCGAGCGGGAGCGTTATGGCAGTTAGAAAGGTCACCGACCTGCACAGGAAGGCCGACATAGTGGCAACCGCCGACTACACCCTCATACCCCAGATGCTCGTCCCCAACTACACGGACTTCTACGTCCTCTTCGCGACCAACGAGATCGTCATAGCCTTCACAGAGGAGAGCAAGTACGCCGACGAGATGAAGGCCCATCCAGAGAAGTGGTACGAGATACTGGCACGCGATGACGTTTCCTTCGGCTTCTCAGACCCTAACCAGGACCCCTGCGGCTACCGCTCGGTAATGGTTATGAAGCTTGCCGACCTCTACTACGGCAAGCCCATCTTTGAGACGCTGGTGGAGAAGAATACTAACATCTACGCCAACGGCACGCACATCTACGCCCCGAAGGAAATTCAGGTTAAGAACAACAGGATCGTCATAAGGCCGAAGGAGACCGACTTAACTGGCCTCGTCGAGTCCGGAAGCCTAGACTACTTCTTCATCTATAAGAGCGTCGCCGAACAGCACAACCTCAGCTACATCACCCTGCCGGACGAGATCAACCTCAAGGACTTCAGCAAGGCCGACTACTACGGACAGGTCGAGATAACCCTCGGTTCGACCGGGAAGACAATAAAAGCCAAGCCCATCGTTTACGGTGTTACAGTGCTCAAGGACGCACCAAACAGGGAGCTGGCGATTGAATTCCTCAAGTTCCTGCTTGGGGAGGAGGGCAGGAAGGTATTCAGGGAGAACCACCAGGACTTCCTGAACCCGCCGGTGGCCTTCGGAAACGTGCCCGAGGAGATAAAGGGGCTGGTCGAGGTTCGGGAGCTTACTCCAGGACAACCCTGATGTCAAGCTTTTCAAAGTCCCTGTCAAAGGTGTAGATTTCACCTATCCCCTCTTCTTTCATTTTCACGTAAGCCAGTGCGTCGTTTATGCCGAGGTTCTTCTCCTCTGCTATCAGTGTTGCCTTCAGGTAGTCCCCATAGGATACATCGAGAACCTTCAGGTTTTCCATAGTTAAAAGCGTCAGGAGAATCTCAGCTGCCTTTTTCTTCCCTGTACGGCTTTCGATGACGTTTGCAACTTCGCTGAGATGTACTACTGTTGTGACAACTTCCTCTCCCTCGCTTACTCTCTTGAGTATCTCCTTGGCAACCTCTTTCATCATGCGGACGTTCTCTGGCGGTTCCTTCTTAGGCCGCAAGAAGGCGTAAATGAAGACATTGGCGTCAATGAACCTCATCACTCCCACAGCTCCCGCTTGAGTTCTTCCCATTCTTTCAGCTCTTCTACTTCAACGCTGTCGAAAAACTTCTTCAGGTTGGCCTTTCTCCGTGGTAGAACCTCAACTCTGTCGCCCAAATCAACGATGATTACTTCATCACCGAGCTTTTCCCTGAGTTCCTTTGGGAGATGGAGCCTTCCCTGCGCGTCTATCCTCTTCACAACTACTTCCATGCTCTCACCAAAACTGATATATTCTTGGAGCACTAAATAGTTTTTGGTAGAAATTTGGCTTTGTGGAGAAAGCAGTTTAGCTTAACAAACCCACAACTCTTAAATAAGCATTCCTCCAACTTTGGAGCGATGCGCCGGGACTACACCCTCTACCTCTTTGCAGCACTGGGGACCTTCCTGATAGCCTACATAGCCGTCCCGATAGCGGTTATTTTCCTCAAACAGGCCTCCGACGTGGAAATGCTTGTTAAAACCCTCCACGATCCGTATGTGATAGAGGCCATCAGAAACTCCCTTCTAACCGCGACCGCGACCGCCCTGATAGCCCTTCTCTTCGGTGTCCCCCTCGGCTACGTCCTGGCGAGAAAAGATTTCCCCGGAAAGAGCGCGGTTCAGGCTTTGGTGGACGTTCCGATAGTCATACCGCACTCAGTCGTCGGCATAATGCTTCTCGTCACGTTCTCAAACTCAATCCTCGACAGTTATAAGGGGATAGTAGCCGCGATGCTCTTCGTCTCTGCTCCGTTCACGATCAACGCCGCAAGGGATGGGTTTCTTGCGGTTGATGAGAAGCTTGAAGCCGTCGCCAGAACCCTCGGTGCTTCTCGTTGGCGGGCGTTTCTGTCTATTTCACTCCCGATGGCGTTTCCATCCATAGCGAGCGGGGCGATAATGACGTGGGCGAGGGCAATAAGCGAGGTCGGTGCGATACTGATAGTCGCTTACTACCCTAAAACTGCCCAGGTTCTCATCCTGGAGTACTTCAACAACTACGGACTGCGAGCATCGAGGCCTATAGCAGTGATTATGGTGAGCCTGAGCCTCGGAATCTTCGTAATACTCCGCTGGCTGGTGGGGAGGAAGAACGCTTGAGGATAAAACTTTAATTAGAGTAGCGTCGATAACGAAGAGGGGAGAGCTATGATAACATCTCTTCAGATTGAGAACTTCAGGGGCATAAAAAAGCTGAATCTGAGTAATCTTGGTCAGATTAATGTAATTGCGGGTAAAAACAACGCAGGCAAGTCGAGCGTGCTTGAGGCGTTATCTCTTTTCTTGGCGGCTTTTGGAGGAATTCAGTCAGTTAAGAGCGCTCTTCAAGAAATCCTGATATGGCGCGGATGGTATGGTTCTCAGGCTATAGAGGACTTATTTCATTCAAAGGCAGAACTTGCTAGGATTGTATCTACGAAGATAGATGCTTCATGGGAGCTTGTGCTAAAAAAGGAGATGTCCGGACTCAATGCATTGCCCACCCTTAAAGTTACGCTAAAACAGATCGATGAGGAGCATCCAAAGTTTAGTGCGGGATTTCAGATTCATAATCTAGTTGACAACAATGTATTGTCTATATCCCTGCTTTCATCAAAATTTGACCCCAGTCTTAATTTTGAATTCATAACTCCTCTGACTCTCCGTAAGTTTGGATATGTTGAGAGCCTCTACTCCATTGGCTATGAGAGGAAGGTTGTAAAAGAAAGCATAAACATCCTTAACGAGGCTTATCCTGAGGTTGAGGGGTTTAGTCCCCTGTTCAAAGCAAATAAATGGATACTCCACGTCGAGACCAAATATGGTGTTTATCCATATTACTTAATGGGAGAAGGATTCAAAAACGCGATGATCATAGCGTTTCTGGCATCGCTTTTAAAGGGGGGATACCTTCTCATAGACTCCGCAGAGGCCTTCCATCACCCCAAGTCCCTGAGGGTCATGTCCAAGACCCTCGTTAAAGGGGCAAAGCAAAACGATGTCCAGGTGTTTTTAACCACCCACAGCATTGAGCTTATCGACATGCTAATCAAATATGGCTTAGAAAGCAAGGTTGATGGAAGGGTGATTTACATGAAGCGTGAGAACGGAAACGTAAAAGCCTCAATAGAAACCTTTGAAGAATCGCAAGAACTAAGGGAAACCCTGGGATTGGATCTGAGGGGATGAAACATGGAGACTAGGCTTTTGCTTTTGGAAGGTCGGACTGATGTTAGTTTCTTTCTTCCTTTGATAAAAGAGCTTTATGGATTCAAAGAGGCCAAATGTGAGGATCTTCCAGTTTTAGAAGAAGGTCCGAAAAAGAAAGGACTATCACGGGCAATCTGCCTGAGTAAAGATGATACTAGGTTGGTTGTGTGGCACGCCAACGGAAAGGACAATCTAAAAAACGCCCTTAAATTGATTTTCAAAGCGATTGAGAGGCTTGAGGATACACCCGCCATCATCGGGATTGCGAGGGACGTTGATACCGAGGAGAGCATCTTAAACTGGGCTAAAAGCACTTTGCAGAGTGGGGGTTTTGAACCCGATGTAAAAGATGGATATCTCATGATAAACGGGATAAAGGTCATTCCATTTGGAATTGGGGAAGTTGATTTTGATGCAAGGGACATCGATCTAAAAAAAGAACTTGAACTCTTAATGGCTCTTCTAGCTAAGAAGGAAAGCAGCCTCTCAAAGCTAGAGGGTTCTATAAGTCAGCTCAGGAAAGACTTGGGGAGAAAGCTCACCCCAAAGGATATCATGCATCTCCTGGCAATCGCCCGGAACTATGGTGGAGACTCTATGTCGGGACTGTACCGAAACTTCATTGAGAAACTAATCAGGGAAAACAGGGAGCTCGTGGAGGAGTTTTTGAACGAGTCGGGATTGAAAGAATTCCTAAACGCTATTGCTCGGTGAGAATCATGGTTCTTATGGTTGAAGGAATCTCCAAGGACTACCGTGAGTTTCATCTAAGGGATGTAACGTTCTCGGTAGAGAAGGGGGAGCATTTTATAGTACTCGGGCCAAGCGGTGCTGGAAAGACGGTTCTTCTTGAAGTGATAGCGGGGATAATAGAGCCCGACTCTGGAAGGATATTCCTGAACGGGGAGGACATAACTGACCTGCCGCCCGAGAAAAGGGGCCTGGCTTACATACCCCAGAACTACGCCCTCTTCCCGAACATGAGCGTCTTCGACAACATAGCCTTCGGCCTGAAAGTGCGGAAGGTTCCGAAAGCCGAAATTGAGCGGAAAGTAAGAGAGCTCTCGGAAGTCCTCGGCATTTCCCACCTTCTCAAAAGAAAGCCGAAGACCCTGAGCGGCGGTGAGATGCAGAGGGTAGCGATAGCGAGGGCTCTTGCAGTTGAACCCGAGCTTCTTCTCTTGGATGAGCCCTTTGCCAACCTTGACGTACAGACAAGGGGAAGACTCATTAACGAAATGAAAAGGTGGAGGAAAGAGCTTGGCTTCACAGCCCTCCATGTCACGCACTCCTTTGAGGAGGCCGTGAGCCTGGGCGATAGGGTCGGGGTCATGCTCAATGGACGGCTCGTTCAAGTTGGCCCTGTTAGAGAAGTGTTCTCACGGCCAGCGAGCGAGGAAGTTGCGAAATTCCTTGGCTTTGAAAATATCGTTGAGGGCATAGCCGAGGGAAGAGTTCTCCGCGCAAACGGCCTCGTGATAGAGCTCCCCATTGAGGCTTCTGGAAAAATCAGGGTCGGGATAAGGCCCGAGGACATCGTGCTGTCTGATGAACCTCTGAAGAGCTCGATGAGAAACACCTTCCAGGCCGAAGTCGTCGGCATTGAGGAGCTCGGTCCGCTCGTCCGCGTAAGGCTAAAGGCCGGTGGAGTGGAGCTTTCAGCATTCGTTACCCGCTCTTCGGTGCTGGAGCTGGGGCTCGAGGCCGGAAAAAACGTGTGGGTGGGCTTCAAGGCAAGTGCCGTCCACGTCTTTTAAAATTGAAAATTTGAAAACGCAGAAGACTCATTCAATCTTTGCCCCGCAGACCGGGCAGAACTTCGCTCCTTCAGGAACTATGTGGCCGTTCGGACAGCGTTTTATCTCGTGGCCGCAGTAGGGACAGAACCTCGCTCCAGGTGGAAGGGGCTTGCCGCAGTACGGGCATATCTCCTGCTGTTGGGCCTGCGGTTGGGCTTGTTGCTGTGCCGGCTGGTTCTGGTATCCTGCCGGAGGAACTCCACCTCCAGCATTGGGCTGGGCGGGCTGAGCCGGGGCCTGCGGCTGCATCAGCTGGGGAATGAGAACCATTCCTGTGCCAACCGAGGCGCTTCCGCTCTTTCCGAGTTCAGCAGCAACCTGCTTCGCGGTATCTAACTGCATTACAGCCTGGGCGTTGCCAGTCTGCATTATCCAGAAGAGCCTCTGCCTCCACTCGTCTGTCGTGTTCACGCCCTCTATCTTCACATCTACAAGTTCAAGGCCCAGCCTCCTGAAGTCCTCCATGAGCTTTACCTTGACCTGCGTGCTGACCATGTCGAGGTTCTGGAAGAGATCAACGATGGAGTAGGAGCTGAGGTGCTTCATCATGCCCTCGTTGAAGTAAGCGCGGATGAACTTCGTAACGTCGCTCGTGTCGTAGAGGCTCTGGCCACCTACGACCTCCGTCAGGAACTGGACAGGATCAGCAACCTTGAACCAGTAGACACCGTAGTACTTTATGGGAGCGAGCTCTCTCGTCTGCGTCTCGCCTCCGTACCTTCCCTGGAACTCCTTGGTGCTGACGAAGATTACCGTCGCTTTAAACGGGCTGTTGCTCCCGCCGACGAGTTTGTAAAGCAATGGAAGGTTCTGGGTCGTCAGCGTGTGCCTGCCCGGCCCGAAGACGTCGTAAACCTTCCCGTCGCGCATGAAGACCGCAACTTCATACTCGTGGACTACCAGCTGGGCGCCCCACTTTATGACCTCGTTTGGGTACCTCCAGATTATCTCGTCCTCTCCTGGATTGACCCACTCAATAACCTGCACCATATCACTCACCCCTCAGTATTGCGCTCCTTCCTTCGAGGACTTCCTCGAAGTTCCTCAGCATGTCATCGAGGGCGAAGACCTCCCCACCAAGTCTTTGAGGATCGGCAACGGCTCCGGAGATTGCGCCGGCCTTATCCCTGATCCCTTCGGCCAGCTCTATCATCTTCGCGTCGTACTCGATGAGCTTCTCAAGCTCCTTCTCCTTTATCTTCACCCTGTCAAAAAAGCCGGCGTAGCCTGCTTCGGCGTGCTTGACCTTCCCCTCGAGCATAACCAGCCTCTTCCTCATGTCCTCTATTGCCATAAGCATGTTGCAGTTCACCATTGCGCACCTCTGTAGGGCCCTTTCGAGCTCTCTCCTTGCCCCTGCGAGTATCTCTGCTACCTTTGCCCTCACAAGCCTGTCGTCCTCCCTCAGGAGCTCCTTCTTCTTGTAGCCGTGGAAGCCGGGAACGACGAGCTCAAGCTTTTCCCATATCGAAGTTTCCTTCCCCATAATACCACCTCAAACGGGCATGAAGTATGTGTTGCCCTTCATTACCCCCATAACCTCACTAACAACCCTCTTGCTAACAGAGCCTTTTGAAAAGACTCCTGCGGCTCCGGCGCCTCCCCCAACGAGGCCGCCGATGAGTCCCCAGACTGTTCCAGTGTAGGCCGACGCTATGATTCCGAGCACCGCCCCGGCACCGATAAGTCCGATGCCGAGGAGAGTAGCCCTCTTCCTGGCCTCGCTCATCAGCGGATACTCCGCTCTTATCACCCTTCCATCGGTCCCGTCAACGAAGTTGACGAAGCTCTGGCCATCGTACTCATAGTGGACTTCCCAGACTGGGTAGTGCACAAGACCCTGGAAGACCACTTCAAGCTCGAACTCACCGGTTCTGGCGCTTTCCTCCCTCACCTCCTGCTGCAACGCCGTCGTTATGTGGGAGCGGGCTATCTCCTCCGCCTTCTCCCTTGGCATCTCCGGCTCGTAGTACTTTCCCTTCTTCACTATGGCCTCGTCAAAGAACCTCTTACCCCTGACCGGGAACGGGTAGTTCATCAGGAGCGTCTTGAAGGGCGAACCTGCTGGAATCCCGAGAAAGCGGACTTCTTCAACGGTCTCCTTGTACTTGTCCCCCCCGTGGAGGTAGAAGAAGTAGACCGGAACCCAGTGGAGCTCCTTCTTAGTTATCCTCGCGTCCACTATGTCAGCCGGGGCACCGTACTGCCTTGAGAGGAACTTGAGGAGCTTTCCAGCGGGGTCTTCCCTCATCGGCGGGAAGAAGAAGTGCTCCCCAACCTTCTCGCCGCTTTCAACCTTGAACGTTGCCCCGCAGTATGGGCAGGTCGCAACGGTTACTGTATCTGGAACTTTGAATGTGGCTGAACAGACGGGGCAGGTTACCTCCATCAGATCACCCCCAGGGAGCCTTCCCTCTCGACCCTCTGCCCTTCGAGGGCCTTACTCCCTGCGACCCAGCCGAGGACTGCTCCGCCGACCATCGCGATTATTCCGAAGACCGGCGATGTTGAGACCAATGCCCCGCCGAAGGCCGCTATCAGCGCCCCGACCCCTGCCCCTGCCAGGTATTCGGCTCTTCTGAACAGGTTCATCGGCTCGGTGGCAGCGACTGCCTTTCCATCCCAGCCCGCGAAGACCGTCTGGAATATCGAGTTGCCGTACCTGTAGTAGACCGTCCACAGAGGAAGGAGGATGAGCCTGACGTTTTCCGGTTCTGATGCGTGTATATCAAACCGCTCTATCCTGTCGGATTTCGCTAAAAAGCGGTTCCTTATCACGTCCACGGCGTCTTCCCTCATCATGAGCTTCGCGTGGAGCTCGTCCATCTCCGTGTTGAGGATTTCGAGCTTTATCTTGCCCCAGTTCTCCTCGTCGAGGTCAAGGAGTTTTTTCTCCTTCGGCCTGCTCTTTGAGAAGTGCTTTACCATATCTTCAACGCCGAGGCTCTTTACTTGCCTCCTGGCCGAGCCGAGGAGCGAGAGGTTCTCGTTCACCCTCTCCGTGTAGTGCATCTCGACCGTGTGGCAGTGGGTATTTCCTTTGGAATCCGTGTGGCACTCCTGCTCGCGCTTCATATACCTTACAGTTCCCTCAACGTGCACGTTTCCTGCCCAGTAGGGAGCGTAGTGCCCCTCTATCCCGACTATCTGGATGTCATCCTTTATTCTCCTCAAGTCGAAGTCCTTCTCGACCCTCTTCCAGAAGGATTGGGCTATCGTGTTCTTGTCGAGGGAGGGGACGATGTAGATGTTCTCGGTCTTTATGTTGCCACTTATATGGTTCGGATAACCGCAGTAGGGACAGACCGCTATTATCGTCTCTGGAGAAACCTCAAGCGGTGCCCCACAACGCTCGCACTTAAAAGTGAGCTCCTCCATGTTGACCACTCTCATAGTTAGTAAAGGACTTTAGAGTTTTTAAGGATATTTTAAAAGAAAAACCGAGGCGTTATGACGACTGTTAAACTCCCATTATAACATGCCTTTAACAAGCTCCATGAGCTCCCAGAGGTCTTTCACGTAGTAGTCTGCTCCTTCAACCTTTCCAAACCTGATCACGTTTACGGCCTTAACTCCAGCCCCGTGAGCTGCTAGGACGTCGTTCGAACTGTCGCCCACAACTATAGCCTCCTCCGGCCGGAGGTTGAGCATTTTGAGCGCCTTTTGAATCAGATACGGACTGGGCTTCACCCCGTCGAGATTCGAGTAGTCCTTCCCTAGGACGAGGTCGAAGTGCTTCTCAAGGTCAAAGGCCCTCAGCACGAGGAGGGTGTTCTCGAGGGAGGCGTTGCTCACTGCCGCGAGCTTAAGGTTCAGTTTTTTCAGCTCTTCGAGTGCCAAAACGTCGGGAAAAGCCTTTATCTTCCCCCCGGCGAGCATTTTCTTCCGATATTTGTTATTCGCCGCGTCAATGATTTTCCACAGCTCGATTGGGTCTATGCCGAGTTTCTTCACGTAAGTCCTGGGGAGCTCCAGGCGGGCTGTCTTGGAGTAAAGCTCGTAGTCAAGTTTTATACCGTGCCTCTCAAGCTCCGGCTTGACCCACTCCTCGAACCACTTTTTATGGTCGTAACCCTCATAATAAACGAGGGTCTCGTCAACGTCGAAGATAATTCCCCTCAACATTCGAGTTCACCGAGCTTGTCCTTAATCTCAACGGGAAGGCTATCGTAAACCTCTTTTAGAGCTTCTATCAAGTCCTTCAGCTCCCTGGCAGTCAGTGTCGTGGTCTTTGGGCCGATTTCAAGGATGAGGGCATCGTACTCCCCAGGTGAGACCTCCTCAAGCTCATCCAGATGTTCGCTCCTCCGCGGGATGATGTTCACCTCACCTATCATTCTGCCCTCCCGTACGTGGGCTTCCCGTTCCTCTATGGGGACTTCCTTGGGACAGTCGTAGCGCTCGACGAATATCTTTATGTCCACCACGGGCGTTCCGTCGTGAGCATCAATCCAATCAATATAGAGCCTGTTTTCATCTATTCTGTGTATCCTGACTGTGTAGAGCGCTATCGGGTTCGGTCTGTAAGGTGAGCGCGTCGCGAAAACTCCAGTGAGCGGGTTCTTTGGGTTGCCGTAGGGATGAACTTTAAGGACCCTCCGCCTGGCAGGGGTGTCGCTCTCGTGGAACCACAGGACGAGCTTTATCCAGTCCCCCTCGCGGAGACCATCAATGGCCCCTCTGAACTCAGGAAGGATTTCAATGAACGTCTCATGAAGCTCCTCGTCCTTTCTCACGTGGCCGAGGGGGACTAGTTTGAGGGGCTCGAACTCCATACTCCCACCTCAAAAATGGAAGGGAGTCAGGTGCCGTGCTCCCAGCTTTCCAGATATTTCTTTTGCTCTTCTGTGAGTTCCTCAATTTTTATCCCCATCGAGGCGAGCTTTATCCTCGCCACCATCTCGTCTATCTCCCTCGGAAGAACGTAGACCTTCGGCTCAAGCCTTCCGCGGTTCTCCTTGATGTACTCAGCGGCTTTCGCCTGGAGCGCGAAGCTCATGTCCATTATCTCCGCTGGATGACCGTCGGCAGCGGCTAGATTCACAAGCCTGCCCTCGGCAAGGAGGTAGAGCCTCCTCCCGTCTGCCATCTTGTACTCTGTGATGTTCGGCCTTGGCTCGCTTATCTCAACGGCCAGCTCTTCAAGGTCGGGCTTTGAAATCTCGACGTCGAAGTGGCCGGCGTTTGCGAGAATAGCTCCGTCCTTCATGAGCTCGAAGTGCTCCTTCCTTATGCAGTTGATATCGCCAGTGGCAGTTATGAAGATGTCGCCTACCTTAGCCGCCTCCATCATGTCCATGACGAGGAATCCGTCCATTCTGGCCTCCAGTGCCCTAATGGGGTCGACCTCAACCACGATGACAGTTGCACCCAATCCTCTGGCGCGCATCGCTATGCCCCTTCCGCACCAGCCGTAGCCGACAACGACGACGTTCTTTCCAGCGACGAGGAGGTTCGTCGTCCTTATGATGCCGTCCCAAGTGGACTGTCCCGTCCCGTAGCGGTTGTCGAAGAGGTACTTGGTGTAGGAATCGTTGACCGCTATGATCGGGAACTTGAGGACGCCATCCTTCTCCATGGCACGGAGCCTTATGACGCCGGTTGTGGTTTCCTCGCTTGCCCCCCATATTTCGGGAATCAGCTCCTGCCTCTCCTTCAAAACCGTGCTCACCATGTCCGCTCCGTCGTCTATGATGATGTTTGGTTTTACGTCGAGGGCCTTGTGCATGAACTCGTAGTACTGCTCCCTGTCCTCTCCCCTTATAGCGTAGACCTTGACCCCCGCCTTTGCCAGAGCGGCAACTACATCGTCCTGGGTGGAGAGTGGGTTGCTGGCAGCTGCCGAAACTTCGGCTCCAGCCGCTTTCAGCGTCAGAAGCAGAAAGGCAGTCTTCATCTCAAGGTGTAGAGTCGCTGCTATCCTAACGCCCTTAAACGGTTTCCTCTCTTCAAAGTCCTTCCTGATGTGCTGGAGAACCGGCATGAAGCGGGAGACCCAGTCTATCTTCTTCTCCCCGCTCGGTGCCAGGGAGATGTCCTTAACGCAGTAATCCTTCGTGCAGTCCATAAACTTCACCGACCTTAACTCAACGGGGGAGCTTAAAAGCCTCTCCCCGGGAAGGTTTATCTGCTTTGAAAACAATTCCCCTTGGTGAAAACGATGGGAGTTAGAAAGCTCGGAGACAGCGCTTACCTCTACCCAGGAAGTCCCTCGACTCTTATTCGGATTCATGAGGGAAATGCCGTCCTCGTTGATCCCGGACACGGAAGCGGGAGGCACAAGGACCTGAGGAGGGAAGTCGGGAAGCTCGGACTTGAGGTAAATCTCCAGCTCGCAACCCACGGGCACGCCGACCACGTCTCGGTATGTCCAAAGATCGACGCTCCCCTCCTCACCCATCGCTTTGAGTTCTCAATAGCCGAAAGCCCTCTCAACAGGGAGATTCTGACATTTGGCTCAAAGGCTCCAGAGGGTTTTCTGGCCTATGCTTTTCCGGAGGAAGTAAAAGCTCACGGAGTTTTTGAGTGGGGCGATGAAATAGCCGGCTTGAAGGCAGTTCAGCTCAACGGCCACTCCCCCGGCATGACGGGCTTTTTAGATGAGGAGAACGGCTTAATTTACGCTGGGGACTCCTTCTTTGGCGAGAGGCTCCTCCAGTCGGTTGGCCTGCCGTACCTCGTGGATGTTGGGCTTTTCAGGAAGTCCCTTGAGACTCTGCGAGAGTATGCAGGCTCAGGCTACCTCCTGATACCATCCCACGGAAAATCAGTCTCGGGTGAAGAAGCCATTGAAACTCTCGAATTCAATATCAAACGAGTCGAAGACTCTGAGAAGCTTGCCTTGGAGTTTCTCAGAGAACCTCTGTCTGTGGATGAGCTTGCCTTCAGGATTATGCGCTCTTTGGGGGTTGAGATCACCCCCAAGAAGCTTTCCCTGAACCTTGTGCCTGCGAGGGCCCTAATAGCGGAACTCTACAACAGGGGAGAGCTTGAAGCGGTCGTTGAGAACGGCCTCAAATGGGTTCGGCAGAAGGAATAGTCCGAAAAGGTTTATATGGATTAGCTCAAAATTTCAGTGGTGGGTCTATGATAGTTGACCTTTCCCTTCCCCTCAATGAGGAGACGCCGGTTTATCCCGGCGACCCGGAGATAAAGGTTCGCCCGTGGGCTTTCATGGATACCGACGGCTACTACATGAACGTCATAAAGATGGGAGAGCACTCCGGGACGCATGTGGATGCCCCAGCCCACTTTGTTCCCGGCGGAAAGACCGTAGATGAGCTTCCACTCGATAAGTTCATCGGCAAAGCTTTTGTCATTGATGTCCGCGGTGGGGAGGGCCCGGTCAGGCTTGAGGAAATCCCCGACTCTGGCTATTACGGCAAGATAGTCCTGTTCCTCACTGGCGGCAGGGAGCTTTCCCCAGAGGTTGCCCTCTTCCTCGTTGCCGAGGGAGTTAAGGCCGTTGGAACCGATTATATGACGATAGGGGACGAGACGACTCATACGATCTTCCTCTCAGAGGAGATTCCAATCTTCGAGAACCTGGCAAACCTTGAAGAAGTTCTTGGAAGGGAGTTCACGTTCATAGCGTTCCCGTTGAAAATAGAAGGTGGTTCAGGAAGTCCAGTCAGGGCCGTTGCCATTCTCGGTTGATTTAGAGGTATACTTCCTCCGAGCTTTCTTCTCCTTCAGGTATGGATAGCGCATTATGTTGCCGCAGTTCAGACACGTTATGACGACGTGGGGATAGGGCTTGTCTCTGAGCCTTACCCTCGCGTTCACACCCGGGACGAGGAAGGAGTGGCATTTCTTGCAGTAGCGCCTTTTCCATTTCCTCGGCATCCTTATCTTGGCCTTCTGTTGAACAGCAAGGGCTATTTCTACGTACCTGTTGGCCAGCTCTGGCGAATACGGGAAGACCCTCTCCGCGAGTGTGAAAAGGGTTTCCACCCTCTCGCGGGCTATCCTCTTCTTTTCCCTCTGCTCCTTTCTCCTGATGTCCTTTTTCCCCATGCTACCACCTTATTAGCCTGAGCTTACCCGGGAGAGGTTCGTAAAGGTAGCCCTCGCGGAGGAGGTTATCTACTATCTCCTCGGCCTTACCCTTAGCAATCCCGTACTCCACGAGCGCCCTTATGAACTCTTCCCTCGAAACTGTGCCGTCCTTCCTCGTTGCCTCTAGGTCAGCAAAGATTCCGAGTGCCCTGCCGGCGAGCTTATCACTCCCGACGTACCGCTCATATTCCCTCACAAGCCTCAGCTTCTCCCTTTCGGGGAGTTCGTTTACCCAGAGGTCGGTGAGTTCCTGGTAAATCCCGATTAGGTCAGTTATCAGCGGCTTTGAGAGCCGTCCCTCCAGACGGGCCATTGAACCCAACAGCCTCGCTCCCAGACGGTAGCGCAGGTTCGCGTTGAAGACCTTCCCGGAGAGGGTGAGCGCATCGAACAGCTCGCCGTACTCCCGTCTGTTCTTTGCGAGAAAATTCTCAAATTTTCTTCCATAGTCCTTAAGATCCCAGGGGTTTAGGGTACCGAGCCTTTCCCTGGCGAGCATTACGGTAACTATCAGGTTTGGGATCAGCTCCTCAAGCTCCCTGTTTTTTTCATAACTTACTGGCTCTGTCAGGACAAACGGCGTCTCGGCCAGCAGCGCTGCTTCATCCTCGGGTCTTATCCCTGCTCTCGGCGTAAGGAAAGTTGCCTCCTTTTTCTCAAAGGTTTTCAGGGCCCACTTCGGGACTGGAACTTCACTCTCTAGCAGGGTCTTGTTGTGGGGGACATAGTAAAGGGGGCCCGCTCTTGATGGCCACGTGAACCTGAAGTCTATCCCTAGAAAGCCATCGTCCTCAACTTCTCCCCATCTGTCCCTTCTCAACTGCATCTCCCAGGGGAGCAGGGAGTAAATGTATTTTAGAGCCTCCCACAGGGAAAGCGTGACGTTCTTTGAGCCCTCGAGTCCTTTGAACCCCGAAAGCGTGAACCCATCAAGCCAGTTCGTGCCAACCACAAAGGGTGCTGTAAGGATGGAATACATGATTGCCCTCTCTAACTCGTAGCTGGCGTAGATAGTATCCGAGACTAAGTTCTCAAGTTCGCTTTTTGACAGCGCCAGCGAACGGTAGTCCTTCCAGTATTCGGAGTAGTCTGCCGGCGATATTCTCCTCGCGTGGAGCAGTCTCAGAGTTCCGAAAGGATAAGCGTCGAGTATTCCCTCAGCCTCTACGTATTCACCAGGTTGTATCCTTGCGTCTATTCTTGTGTCCTCGTTTATCTTGACGACGAGGTAAGCCCTGGGTCCGCGGTAGCTTTTCATCTCGGAGGGAGCGAGTGGAGAGAGCAGGTAGTAAATCCCGTCTCTGGGCGCGTTTGGAGGTTTTCTCAGAATAATGAATCCTCTAACTCTGATATCCTCTCCATTTTTGGTCCTTTGCAGGGTTTCAAGGAAGTCTTTAACCTTTCTTTCAGGGGTTAATGCGGGCTTTCTCTCAAGGTGAATTAGTTTTATGAGCTCCTCCATCGTGACTCGCTTGACCGCAAAGTTTATAAAGTCATCTCTGGAGCTATGAAACGGCACGGCGGCCATAGCGGCGGGGCCACACCCGGTCTCGTTTCGACCCCGGAAGTTAAGCCCGCCAGCGTTCCCGGGTGTACTGCCCTCCGAGAGGGGGCGGGAAACCGGGAACGCCGCCGGCCACTAACCTTCTGTCGTAATTATCTACACAAAAGCTATTTAAATTTTGAAACGTTACTGTTTCTGGTCGGTTGTTATGCTCGGCAAATCCAAGGGGGGCAAGGGGGATTGGGATTACATAGTTCAGAATCATCCCGAGATAATTGAGGAACTGAAGAGTTTACACAATTGGGACGAGATTAAGTCGATTATTCCCGAGGCGGAAAACCTAGGAGCTTATCATCTGATATCCCTCCAGGCTATAGCCGCCCTTATCCGGGAGCTTAAAATTCAGAGGGGGCACCTTAGTGAGAGAATAGAGAGGCTGTCTTCTAATCTTGACTACTTCCACAGCACCCAGCGGGAGCAGAATGCTTCTTTTGAAAAGCGCCTGAAGGAGCTTGAGGACAGGATTTCCACCCTGGAACAGAGAACCCTCTTTATGGACAGTGTGGAGGCGATAATCCCCCGCATGAACGAGCTTGAGGAGAAGCTCGAGGGGCTTCCTGCTGAGCTCTATAAAAGGCTGGAGGGCGCCTATTCTCAGAAGCTTGATGAGGAAATGAGGAAGATAGTTGCCGAAAAGGTTGAGGAGCTTAAGAAGGAGCTAGAGCAGGAGACGCTCTCGGTGGGTGTTGAACTTGCAAGAACACTCAAAGAGATTCAGGAGCACTACGAACGGCTCGTCCAGGAAAACGTCAAGTTGAAGGGCCTTGCCAGGGAAAATGAAGCCCTGAAAAGAGAGCTGCTCGAAAAGGAGAGGGAGCTTGAGGAACTGAGAAAGAGACTGGCATTGATGGATGAAATGACCATGCGGGTTGAGAAGCTGGGAGAAAAGATTAACGCCTATGAGGTCCAGCTTAGGAAAATGAAGGCAGTTGAAAAGCAGCTGCTTGAGATTACCGGTGCCAGGGATGTTTCTTCTGCCATTGAGATAATCAAGAAGGAATTCATTCCGCGCTCGAAGTTTGAGAAGATTCTGGGAGAGGTAAAGGCGGCAGTGGCGGAGATGGACGTTTTAAAGGAGGAAAACGAGAGACTGCGTAGGGAGAACGAAAAGCTCAAAGATGCCCTTAAGATGCTCCTCCAGGAGAGGACTTCGAGCGAGAACACTGAGCAGGAATCACTCCTTCTCAAGGAGGAGGAGTCTTGAGAGGGCTTCCTCGATTTTGCGCTTTACTAGGTCGCTTGGGTCTTTCATTTCCTTGAGCTTTTCGATGACTATAACGCGGAGCTTCTTGTTTTTCTCCGCCAGCTTCTCAAGGGTCTCGACTGCACTCGCGCGAACAACCTCGTCCTTGTCATTTAGGAGCGCAAAGAGCTTTGGAAGGAACGGAGTCACATACTTAAGCCCGTTATCCCCAAGTGCTGCGATGAAGTTGAGGGCGGCGAGCTTGTCTGCATTGTTCTTTGATGTGAGCAATATTCCTATGTCTTTGAAAACTCCGCTGAGGAGTGATGGGTTTGCCCTCATGATTTCTTCAAGCACGTAAGTCATGTTTATCTTAATCTTTGGATCACCAAGGCGGTAGTTTGCGAAGATTATCGGCACAACTTTTCTGACTTCCTCGGGGTTAATCCTTGCCAGTAAGCCGAATGTTCTTGCTATTTCCTGAGTTAGTGGAACGGCCTCGCTCTTCCGAACCATGACCATTAGTTTCGTAACAAGGGCTTCCTGGAGTGAGGGTATTTCCTCCATTATTGCAGAAATAACTCTGAGTGCGTTTTTCTGAACCGTCCAGAGATCATCGTCGAGGAGACTGATTACCTCTTTGAGGAACTCTCTGTCGATGATGGCCCGTGCTATTATCTCCTGTATCTGTTCTCCTGTTGCTAGGACCTCCCTGAGGTCCAGCTCTTTTTCCATCTTCCCACCACGGTAGAGATCGGCAAGGTTTTATATTAATCTTTTCATTACCTTTTCTTGGTGAAAACCATGGGAAAGGTAAAGGGTGTTTCGGCGCTGTTGCTAATCATCGCGATGCTGACTCTCCCGGCCGTTTCAAGCTCGGAAAACCCAGTGCTGTGGAAGGGTTCGGTGTGCAGTGATGTCCAGTATCAGAAGAGTATTGAGGCTGTGGCGATTACAAACACCACCATCTACGCTGCCTGCTCCTACCGTCAGGTCGCGAACTCCTCGGGGCTGATAGGAGTGTATTACCTTGGAACGCTCTATGCGTATTCCTTAAACGGCTCAAAGCTGTGGGAGAATGCTTCTGGTTACGTTGTCAAGCTCCATCCGATCGATGGGGGTGTTCTCGCGGGCAGTATGGGGGGATTGATACTCTTTGACAACTCCAGCAGAATCCTCTCCGTGGCCAACACTATGGGCAAGCTCTACGACTTCACGGTTAAAGATGGCGTCATCTACGCAGCCGGCGGTGACTACTTTATATCCGGCCCGAACTCTTCGGTAACCTACAGGGGCAGTCTCTACGCCGTTAACCTTGGAAAAAATCTAACTTTTATATGGAACGTCTCCGTTGATGACATGCTCTCCAGGGTTCGGGTTGGAAGGGGAGTCATCTATGCCTCCTCGGGGTTCCCATCGGGGTATTCTTTCTCGCACCAGTTTGGGTCGCTCTACGCGTTCTCCCTCGATGGAAGGCCCCTATGGAACATAACCCTCGGCCACTGGGTCAGGGACATGGAGGTGTGGAACGGCAGTGCGCTCCTGGGAACGGGCTTTGACAATTCAAGGGGCGAGATTTATCTGGTGTCCCCCAATGGAGAAGTACTGATGAAGGGGAGTGCCTTCTATGTGGAGGACATCCTCGTGGTTGGGGATACCGCTTATGTCTCGGGGTACAATGGGCAAAACGGCAGTGTAATTTCCCTGAGACTTCCGTCGGGCCAGGTGATCTGGGAGCAAGAGCTTCCATATAGGGCCAAAGTGATGGCCTACTCAGACGGTCTCCTCCTGGTTGGCGTGGGTAAGTTTGAGCAGAAGACCGAGAACGGTACAACGTACATCTACAGCGTCGGTTCCCTCTATGCTCTTGACCCAGAGAGCGGAGAGGTCGTCGGAAGTGTCCCTAACACCGGCTATGTAAGGAGCATCGCCGTCCTCGGGGACAGAGCTGTTGTTGGGACTGCCAGTTCGGAGTTCTACGTGATTGACGTCAGTGCCCTCAAGGGCAAAAAGGGAACGTGCGGGCCGGCGGGTATAGTCCTGCTGGCTGTACTATTTGGGCTTCTGATTAAGAGACTTTGAGAATTTTGCTTTTTTCTTAATCTATTTGTCGAACAACCTGTGTTGGATATCCTGCAACTGATTGGTAATAAAATTCTATGTTGAAGGGTGGCAATGTGACTGGATGTTCTCTTATTAATGGGCGTTAAGGCTAAATAAGGGACATAGTCTATACGAAAAAGTTATATACTTTTCAACCGCTAATAAAACTGTGGCAACATGCTCAGTCAATATCAGCAGGCTACAATCAGCCACAGAATTTCCGGAGGTGACAGGATGAACTCGGTAGTAATCGAACCACAGGTATTGCGCTCCCTTCACCGCAGCGAGCTCAGAAAGAGGATATTGATGTATCTCAATGAGATATACCCATCCGCAACTTACCTGTCCGAGATAGCTCGGGTAATCGGCTCGGACCCCTCCAACGTCCGTGGGGCGCTGGTGGGTCTTGGGAATAGGTACAACAACGAAAGCTCCCTCGTTTACCTGGGTCTTGTCGAGGAGATAAGCAGGAACGGCTTCAAGTACTACCGTCTCACAGAGTACGGCAAGAGGGTCGTGGACTACCTCAGGGAGTACCACCGCTATTATCGGCGCTTCCTGTGAGGTGGAGAGATGCCCACCTCCCTAGTTCGCGCCGTCGATACCAACCTAGACCTTATGACCGAGATGTCCCTATTTTTTATAATCTCCCTTGGGGTAAAGCGCGGTATTTTTTCAGCGCTTTCAAAGCGGCCGTCCCTTTCAAGGTTCATGGACGAAGTTAGGATCCCAAACAGAAGGCTCCTTTCCCGCTTTCTGGCGACCCTCGACAGACTGGGCATGGTCAAAACGACCAACGATCACATTGAGCTGGCGGAATTCTCTCACAACCTTGTCGTTGCGGCAGAACGGTACGGTGCCCTGGTTTCAGACTGGGCATCCGTTCTTGAGGAGATATACAAGATGGCTGACTACGCTTTCATAACCCCCACTCATCCCCAGATCCTTATGGACTTCGATAAGGACGCCGACTTCTGGGACATGAGAATGAGCACCTCATTTTCCAACCTCTATCGTAGGGCGATAGCCGAAGTTGCAGGGATAAAACCTGGCATGTCGGTCCTGGATATCGGCTGTGGGTCGGTTTCTCCCTCTTATTTCGGCAGGCTCGTTGGCTACAACGGCTTTTATCTGGGTTTGGATTACTCTTATGCCCTCCTGGACATAGCCCGGGCCAGAATCGCGGGCGAGGCCCTCCCCGTTGTCCTCAAGGAGATTGATGCTACCATTATACGCCCGGTGAACTCTTACGATGTTGTGATAATGAGCTTTGTCCTTGAGTACATCCAGAACAGGAAAAGGGCCATAAAAAACGCCCTTGAGGGCCTCAGGGAAGGGGGAAAGCTCGTTATCGTTGATCCCTTCAGGGACAGGTTTAAGTACGTCCCAGCGCTGGAGTTTTTTGAGGCTCTAAACAAAGACTTTGTAGGGTTTCCCTCGGTTTCAGAGATAGAGGGGATAGTTTCCAGTTTGAACTTCAAAGTGAGTGTAAGGTCTCCGAGCAGGAGCGTTCTTCTTCTGGAAAAATTATGAGTTCTTATTTTTTGTTTGTGTACCTACATATGTAGGTACAATCCTACTTACACTACCAACAACAAAAAAGGCCTTTATATAATCCCGTTGTAAAGATTAGTGCAAAGAACCCCTAGGGGGTGCGTGGCTAATGAAGACCAGAACAAGGAAAGGTGCGGTTGGTATTGGAACCCTGATTGTTTTCATAGCCATGGTTCTAGTGGCGGCAGTGGCCGCGGCAGTGCTGATCAACACGAGCGGCTACCTGCAGCAGAAGAGCCAGGCTACTGGAAGAGAGACCACCCAGGAAGTAGCCAGCGGAATAAAGGTCGAGAGAGTCGTCGGTAAGACAGACCTCCCGTATACCAACATTGGATCCGATTCAACGGAGCTTGATTACATAAGGCAGCTCGCCATCTACGTCAGCCCGAACGCCGGAAGCAGCGGGATTGACCTCAGGTACACCAAGGTATTCCTCAGCGACGGCACCAGCCAGCTCGTCTTCAAGTACGACAAGGAGGACAACTACACAATAAGCGCGACTGACCTTGACAACTACATCGCCGGCGGCGGGAAGCTCTACCTCAGGATACACGACAGCACCCACGGCTACGGCTACCTCGTCATAGAGAAGGCTTCTGGCTATACGAGCGGCAAGATTACCGTTACACCCAGCAGTGACCTTAGCACTTCTCCACACAAGATAACCTTCACTTTCGCGAGTGAGACCTCAGATAGTGGTAGTGCCCATACTGTGGAGGAATACTTCAAGATATACGCCATCTGGGACGATGGAACCACCACCCAGATAACTCCAAATCTTCCCATTAATTCCAATACGGAATCAGCAACCCTTGTAGTTACCTTCGATGACGAGGGTAAGAACGACAACAACAACCTCGTCTACGTCGCCGACCAGGATAAGTACCCGTTCATGAGCGGCGTTGTCAGCGACGTCTTTGACGTTGCCCCCGTCAACGCCTGGCACATCCTCAGCCCCGACAGGTTCGGCATCATAGCCATCCAGGACGCCGACAACAGCCTCAAGAACGCTACGCCCACCCTCAACAGCGGCGACCTCGCGATTCTCACCGTCTTCGTCGGCAACACCTGGATGACCTTCGACGGCAGCTCAAACGACCAGGTCCTGATTGACACTGATGGAAGTGATAGCGGGAACCCAACTGCTTCAACTGCTGATAACACCTTCACCCTCTACGGCATGACCACCACCAACAAGGTCTTCGGCGGTATCAGCAACAGGGCCAAGATCACCGGTGAGGTCAGGCCCGAGAACGGAGCCGCGGGTGTCATCGACTTCGTCACCCCGAGCACCTACACCGAGAGCGTGGTGGAGCTCCAGTGATGCCCTTTCCTTTCCACTTATTGAGGAGGTGAGAGGCCATGTTTAGGAAGCTGAAGAAGAGGGGTGCGGTTGGTATTGGAACCCTGATAGTGTTTATTGCCATGGTGCTGGTGGCTGCAGTTGCCGCTGCAGTACTCATCAACACCAGCGGCTACCTCCAGCAGAAGAGCCAGTCAACTGGCAGGCAGACCACCGAGGAAGTGGCGAGCGGAATCAAGGTCGTCCACGTCGTCGGCTACGCCCCGGAGAAGGGCGGAACCTTTGAGGACATCAAGAAGCTCGCCGTTTACGTCAGCCCGAACGCCGGAAGCACCGGCATTGACATGAAGAAGGTCCGCGTCATGCTCAGCGACGGTAAGAAGCAGGCCATCTACGACTACTTCGTCGGCGACTTCGCCGACCCGAGCGTGGGTGTGAAGATTGACGCGGACGGAAACTTTGATTCAGGGGCTGTCACGATCAAGGACAAACTCGCCATTGAGCTTGACACATCAGGCAACAAGTTGCACATGGGAACTGATCTAACTAACAGCAACAAGTACGTCGAGGTCTCAGCAACCTCAACACCGAGCACCGGTGATAATCCCCAAGTATGGGAGTTCACGGTCTACGCCGACCACGACGCCCTCATAGCGGTCGAGTACAACGACGAGGTCGTCGGTGGCCTCGTCCTCGACGAGGGGGCTAACACCATAGTCGTCAAGGCCTACGACTATGGTTCCAACGGACTTGCCAGCTCCTACACCGAGCCGGACTACATCGAGGTCTACAATGAGAAGTACCCGAACCACGCGATAACCTGGGGCGAGAAGAAGGACGACGAGGTTGATAACAGTGCCCAGGCAAAGATCACCATACTCGATACGACCGCTGCGAACAGCGTAACTGTAGAGGACGACCCAGAGATCGGAAACTTTGATTCAAGTACTACATCAGGGACTTCTACATCTACCAGCGGAGTCACCTTCGCCAATACTGGAACTATCACGATAAAGGCCAAGGATCAGGGAGGGGATGGCTCCGCCACTTATGACGACTATGTGACGGTGATAATATCCGATAGTAACAACCACCAGCTCGCAGTTGACGTATCAATCGTTAATAACCCAGGCACCGATCACACTCTCAAGTCAAGTGGCACTGCCACGTTAACTATCTACGCGACTGAGAATGCTACTGTAACGCTAGCAGGCAACACGATCCATCTCAAGGCGGGGGCTAACACTCTGAAGGTTGATGTTTCAGTAGATACCGCTAACAAGATTGTAACAGAGATTGATGTCTACATCAACGGTGAGCTCCTTGCCAGCGGTACTTGGGATACTGGCAGCACTACCAAGATTACACTTAATGATGGTGCTTCGCATGAAGTAACCCTTGTCAACGCTGTCGCTCCATCAGTCACCGACAGCACTCCAGCCCTCTACGGTGCCGCATTCACCGACTTCAACGACGTCAAGGATGGAATCTTCGGTGACATGAACGACGCCTGGGTGGCCCTCAGGTCGGTGACCAACTTCGGTATCATAGCCCTCCAGGACGCCGACAACAGCCTCAAGGCAACCACCCCGACCCTCACCGAGGGCGACATCGCCGTCCTCACGATTGACGTCAGCGGTGTCTTCGACGGGTTCGCGCCCGGAAGCCACGTCACCGGCCAGGTCGTTCCTGAGCACGGTGCCGCGGGTGTCATTGACTTCACCACCCCATCAACCTACACCCAGAGCGTCATGGAGCTCCAGTGATTCCAGCGGCTCTTCTTTCTCCCTTTCGTTCTTTAACAACCCTCTTTGGAGGTGGTGCTATGCGTAGGAGGGGAGCAATAGGCATCGGCACGCTGATCGTCTTCATCGCAATGGTTCTAGTGGCCGCAGTGGCCGCAGGGGTTATCATCGGTACAGCGGGCTACCTTGAGCAGAAGGCCCAGGCCGCTGGCAGGCAGACCACACAGGAGGTAGCCAGCGGAATAAAAGTCATCAACGTCTACGGCTACACCAACGCCACACCCCCGAGCAGTGGTACGATACAGAGGATGGCCATATTCATATCACCGAACGCCGGCAGTGAGGGAATTGACCTGAGCAACGTTAAGATCGTCCTGAGCGACGGTAGGAGGCTTGTCGTCTACAATTACTCTGGGGCTTTCAACAACACTGAGAGCGTTAAGGATCTCTTCAATACAAGTGAGGTTAAGGTATGGGACAACATAACTGACACAGCCAGCTTCGCCATAGCCGTCGTCAACGATATAGGAAGTGAGATGCAGAGCAACCACCCAACCCTGGAGTTCGGCGACATGGTGGCCCTCTGCATCTGGACAACGATGTTCGAGTACGAGGGTAAGGACGGCATAGGCCCGAGCACCAGGATAACCGGAAAGGTCATCCCCGAGAGGGGCGCCGCCGGTGTGCTCGACTTCACCACGCCGGCCACGTTCAGCTACAACGTGATGGTGCTCCAGTGAGGTGATGTGAGATGAGGAGGGGAGCAATAGGCATTGGAACGCTCATCGTGTTCATTGCCATGGTGCTGGTTGCCGCGGTGGCCGCTGGAGTGCTCATAAGCACCAGCGGCTACCTCCAGCAGAAGGCAATGAGCGCCGGCAGGCAGACCACCCAGGAGGTCGCGAGCGGAATAAAGGTACTCAACGTCTACGGCTACATCAACGGTTCAACACCCGGCGCCCACAATATAACCAGGCTCGTCCTCTACGTCAGCCCGAATGCCGGATCCGGTGGCATTGACCTTGCCCACGTTAAGGTCGTCATAAGCGACGGCAAGAGGATGGCCGTTTATCGTTACTACGACCCCAATGAGGACAAAAACAGTGATATCCAGCCAGCTTACATCCACTACACAGGGGACATCGCGAACATCTTCGCCTATGAGAAGTGGGAGCCGTACTATAAAGGTAAGTACCCCACCGGGTTTGGCTCCAACAATAAGTTCTACATAACGGACAACATCAACATAAGCGCCGTCTGGTGGAACCTCTACAGCGCCTACAACAAGACCACCGGCACAAACATTAATGATAATGATAAGGACTACGGTAAACTCCTCTTTGGAATTGCGGTCGTTCAGGACGGCGACGAAAGCCTTGACAGTGAGAACCACCCCAGCCTCAGCTGGGGGGACATAGCGGCCATTATGCTGTGGACGTTCCCGTTTGATGATAACAACAATCCGATCGATGGATTCGGTCTGCCACCGAGCACCAAGGTCACCGGAAAGGTCATACCTGAGAACGGTGCGGGCGGCGTCATAGACTTTACAACACCATCGACGTATACTGACAACATACTGGAACTCCAGTGATGGGGGTGGGCCTATGGCGCTAGATTTCCTTTCATCTTTATTCAAGAAGAAAAAGACGGAAAGCCCCGCCCCCGAGGAAGAGCACATCGACCTGGAGGAACTTGAAGAAGCTGTCGAGAACAGGGAGGAGAACGAACAGCTGAACCAGCTTATGGAGAGGGTCAACGAGATAGAGAACGACCTCCCGAGGATAAAGATAGGCATTGACACCCTCAAGAAGCAGATGCAGGAGCTGAGGGACGAGATAGACAGGCTTGACAAGACCATCAAAGACGTCATGATGCTCTACGAGGTCATAAGCCAGGAGATAAACCCGTTCAAGGAGCAGATGAGCCAGGAAAACCCGCTCTCCAGCGAAATTCAGGACATCAGAAAGGAGCTTGAAGACCTCAAGCTCGAAATAGCACAGATCAAAAACGACATTAAGGTGCTCGCAGGATATGGTGTTGATCTGGACTCGATCATATACGAGGTCCTTGCGGAGGTGTGACGCATGGAGATGGCAAGGCTCGTCACAGAGGCAGACATCAACGCCAAGCTTTCAGAGCTGAAGGGCAAGGTTCCCAGCGTCATAATCAACGAACTCAGGGAGAAGCTCATAGCCAGAAAGGACAACCTCACCTACGAGCAGCTGGAGAAGATAGTCAAGAAGGTGCTGGAGACCTACGGCAACCAGGTGACCAAGTACGAGGAACTCAGCAAGAGAGTTGACGAGCTCGGCAAGAGGCTGACCGACCTCAGCATGCAGCTCACCAGGCTCGTTGAGACCCTTGAAACAGCAAAGTTTGACGTCCACGAGAAGAAGGCTGAGAAGGTCTCTGAAAAGGTAGAGGAAGTCCACGAGAAGATCGGAAAGCTTGAGGAAATCCTTGAGGGTGGAGAAGAGAAGGAAGAAGTTCCGTCTGAGGTTGTTCAGAAGCTCGAAGAGCTCCACAAGAAGATCGAGGAGCTTGAGGAGAAGGTGGAAGCTAAGACCGCTGCCGAGAAGCTTGAAGAAGCCCAAGAAAGGCTCGAAGAGCTCCAGGAGAAAATACGGGCTGGAGAAGAGGTCAGCGAGGAAGAGCTCGCTGAGGCCGAGAGGGCGGTTGCCGAGGCCCAGGAGGAAGTTGCCCGCGCCGAGGAGCAGGAAATCGAAGAGGCACCGATTCCGGCAGAAGAGAGTGAGGAAGTCTCAATTCCTGCGGAGATAGAGGAGGTCCCCACGGAGGAGACCGTTGAAGTCCCCGCAGAGGTTGTTCCTGAAGAAGCTCAGCCTGAGGCTGTAGAAGAAGTTCCCGAGGTTGGTGTCGAGGAGGTAGCCCCCGAAGCGGAGGAAGCGCCCTTGGAGGTGCAGCCTGAGGAAGTTGTCCCGGCCGAAGAGGCCGCTCCCGAGATGGAAATGGAAGTTGAAGCCCTCCCGCAGGAGGAAGCCCCCGAAGAGGTTTCGGTTGAAGAGGTTCCCGCTCACGAAGTTGTTGAGGAAGAAAAGAAGGAGGAAGGTGGTGTTGAGATGGCAAGCCAGCTTCAGATTCCCGAGGATATAGCTAGTCTCCTCTTCGAGGAGGAGCCGAGGAAGGCCAGGCTTGAGAAGCTTCCCGAGGACATAGTCTCGACCATGATAGCGCTCAAGTGGCTCGGCTTCCTGATTGACAGGGTCGGAATACAGAACCTTGAGAGGGTGCTGGAGTTCTACTACGAGATTGGCTGGATAAGCGAGGAAGTCCTCAACCAGCTCCTCAACTACGCCAGGGGAACAAGGCCGCACCACAGAGACCCAGAGTGGAAACCAGCCGAGAAGCTAACTGTCCAGGACCACCTCATAAGCCTGCTATTCATCGAGAGGCTCAGGGGCCTCAAGATAAACAGGGCAGTCCTTGACAAGCTTGAAAGGGAAATCAAGATGCTCGAAAAGACCCTCGATGAGTTCTACGGAATCTGAGGCACAAAAATCGGGGGGCGGCCTATGGGGTTCAGCGTGTCAGCGAGTACAGCGATCATCTTTATCTCATTTTTAATAGCCGCCAGCACACTCTATACTGCATGGGACAACACCTACACCACTGTCCAGGCCGCCCGGGAGGATTGGTACGGGCTGAAGCTTTCCCAGCTGAATACGCTCGTTGGATTGAACGCGTCGGTTGGAGAGTATTCGGTTTCCATCACTAATGGATATTACAACGTCACGCTCTACATTCAGAACTCTGGGGACACCCTCTATGTTTCAGGTTGGAGCGCGATTTACGACGGTAAATATGCCACGATATACGACGTCTCCGACGATAACGTTGGTCTGCTTGATTATCGTCCATATCTGCTTCCGTCGGAGAGCGTTCCCATCAACGTGACGAACATAAAGAGTGATAGTACCGTTCACAACCTCACCGTGGTGTTTGAAAACGGGTGTTGGCTCAGGATGAGCTGGCACTACACGGGAAGTTCTGTGGTGCTCGATGGCACCAGCGAGGGTTGTCCAGCGGAGGTGGGATGATGGCCGCAGGGGGACCAGCGAGCGAGCTGATAATGTTCATGGTGGCAGTGCTCGTCGCGGGGAGCGTCGCGGGGGCACTGGCCTATGTAACCACCGACATAGCTAACGGCATGAACGACAGAGGCGCTATGCTCGCCGATCAGCTCAGGACAGACTTCGCGATAATCAACGATCCCACCAATATACCGGTAGCGGGAACTGGGCCGTACACATATACGTTTTACATCAAGAATATTGGCAAGACATCCATCCCGTTCACATCCGACGCCATTCAGGTCTTCATCAACGGGGAGATCGTACCTCCCGCAAACCTAGCCTTTACTGATGTTAACGGCAACTCAATAACATCCTTGCCCCCCTACGAAGTTGGGGTCATAGTGGTTACTAGGGAAACTGCCTTAACTCCAGGAAATTACTACAAGCTCACAGTGGTTCTTGAGAATGGCAAGAAGCGCAGCCTCGTGTTTAAGGCTCCATCTCCGTGAGACCTGGGGTTAAATAACACCTTCCCGGTGGTGGTCACGTTGGTCGAGGAACTACTCAAGATAGAGCTCAAGGGAGACGAGCTGCACAGGCGCCTTGGCGGTGGAATCCCCGCCGGGACAATAATGCTAGTCGAGGGTGATAGGGGTAGCGGTAAGTCTATATTTGTCCAGAGGCTCCTCTACGGCTTCCTAATGAACGGCTACACGGCCAGCTACATCTCAAGTCAGTACACCACCGTTGAGTACATCAAACAGATGGAGTCTCTGGGTTACGGCATAATCCCTTTTCTAATCAGAAAAAAGCTGGTTTTTGTGTCGCTTTACCCCCTTCTCTCGGGTGTGAGCGAGAAGAGGAAGTTTTTGAGCAGGCTTTTCGGCGAGCCAAGGTTGTGGGAGCCAAACGTTATGATCATCGATGCGTTTTCATCCCTGCTCTCCAGGGAGCAGGACCCCGATGCCGTGAGGGATTTTCTCCTCTACGTCAAGAAGATGGCCTCCCTGGACAAGGTGATAATCCTCACCGCCAACACTGAGGAAATAGACAGGGACTCGCTCTTCGTCCTTGAGGAAGCCTCGACCATGCTGATCCGCCTCAACGTCAAAGTCTTCGGCGGTGATCTGAAGAACTCCGCGACTATTGTGAAGTACAACAACGCTAAGGGAGTCTTCCAGAAGATAATACCCTTCCGCGTTGAGCCGAAGGCCGGGCTTATAGTAGAAATAGCGGCGGTGGTGTGATATGGCGCAGGCGGTTATCAGTGACACCCTCGAAGACGCAATGGCGAGGAACCCCCACCTTAGGAGGTACATTGAGCAGTTCAGAAAGAAGTACGGTAAGATGCCGGAGTTTCACGCCCAGCTCAGCAGGGACATGAAGGACATACCGTATCCCAACATACTCTACCCCGTCGGAGACCCAATATTCGTCCACATCTATACGGACCCCGCCACCGCCGAAAAGCGCTACATTGTCATAGAGCCGAGGATAGAGAGCGCTGAGGAGGAGGAAAAGTACAAGCTCATCAAGGACAAGATACTAGAGCTTGCGCCGACCAGGGACATCCCCGAGGATCAGGAGGAGTTCGAGAGATTCCTCGATGCCCTCTTCGATGAGGCCGTCCTCAGCCTGGCGAAGGGAAGGAGGGCAAAGTTCACCATAACCAAGGACGAGATGGAGAAGTTCCGCTACCTCATAAAGCGCGACATCATCGGTATAGGCCCGCTGGAGCCAATAGCCAGGGATCCGTACATTGAGGATATCCACATCATAGGTGCCCACAACGTTTCCCTCGTCCACAAGATATTCGAGATGATGCAGACCAACATAGACTTCGGCGACGATGTCAAGCTGGCCGACTACTTCAAGAACATGGCGGAGCGCATAGGAAGGCCTGTGAGCGACAGGACGCCTATAGTCGACGGTGCCTTGCCAGACGGCTCCCGTATCAACATCATCTACTCACCTGACATCTCAATAAAGGGTCCGAGCGCGACCATCCGTAAGTTCTCGGCGACACCAATAAGCATAGTCCAGCTCATAGGTTGGGGCACGCTCAGCGCCGAGGTGGCAGCCTACCTGTGGATTGCCCTTGAGTACGGCATGAGCGTCTTCGTCTGTGGTGAGACGGCCTCTGGTAAGACTACTCTCCTCAATGCCATAATCCCGTTCATCAAGCCTGGGTCAAAGATTTATACTGCTGAGGACACTCCTGAGGTCCAGGTTCCCCACCCGGTCTGGCAGAGACTCATAACCCGTGAGAGGGGCCCTGAGGAGAGCAGGGTTACGCTCTTCGATCTCCTGAAGGCGGCGCTGCGTTCGAGGCCGAACTACATCATCGTCGGTGAGATTCGTGGTGCCGAGGGTGCCATAGCCTTCCAAGCAATGCAGACCGGCCACCCGGTTATGGCGACCTTCCACGCGGGCGACATCAAGAAGATGATCCAGCGTTTTACTGGCCACCCGATCAACGTTCCGATAACCTTCATCGACAACCTGAACATAGCGGTCTTCCAGCAGGCGGTCTACGTTAAGGGCAAGTTCCTCAGGAGAACAATCAGCGTCGTTGAGATTGAGGGCTACTACGAGGAGCTTGGCGGTGTGGCAACGAGGAACGTCTTCGAGTGGGACTCGGTATCTGACAGACACATCTTCCGTGGATTCAACAACTCGTACATCCTGGAGAGGAAGATAGCGGAGATAGCGGGTTATGAGGATCCCAAGGACATCTATAACGAGCTTTTCCTGAGGGCAAGGATACTCCAAAGGATGGTCGAGCTTGGCATAACCAACTACTGGGACGTCTACAGGGAGATCAAGGCCTTCTATCTCAAGGGTATCGAGGGCCTCAGCTTCAGGATCTGAGGTGATGCAAATGCCCGAAGAGAAAGCCAGCGTCTTCACCAAGGCCGACCTAAGCATGGAGGCTTACCTTAAGGGCATTCTTCTGCCCTACCTTGGAATCTCAGCGGTGCTTTTCATAGTCATCGGATTTATAACGAGGATTCTTCCTGTTGCCCGGAGTCTCCAAGTTTTAATGTTCTTAATCCCGATAGTTCTGATAATCTACGCTGCTGCCTATCCGTACGTAGTGGCCGACTCCAAGAAGATTTCGATAAACTCGAAGATGCCGTACTTCATCACGTACTTTGCGGTTCTCTCCACGAGCGAGATGGGCAGAAGCGATCTTGTGGCAGTACTCGCCAAGGATCCAAAGCTGGGTGCAATAGCAAGTGAGCTGAAGAAAGTCCACACGATTGTTAACAAACTCCACCTCTCGATGCCGGAAGCATTCCGCTTTCTCGCCAGGAGAACCCCGAGCAAGATGTTCGCAGACTTTCTCGACAGGCTTGCCTACTCCCTTGACAGCGGTGTTGACCTGAAGGAATACCTCTTCCAGGAGCAGAAGACCGTTATGGACGACTATGAGACCTTCTACGAGGGAGCGCTTTATGATCTCGATGTTTTCAAGGAGATATACGAGTCGATCATCATTTCAGTCGTTTTCATAGCGTCGTTCATCATCATCGGTCCGATCATTACGGGAATGGACATAGGCAGGATGGGCCTCTACGCGCTCCTCATGATCATAGCGGCAGAAGTCGGTGTTCTGCTCGTCGTCAAGTTCAGGATGCCAGAAGACCCGATCTGGGCCGACAGCAGGGGAATAAGGGATCCCAAGAGGGAACGCATCAAAATGGCGGCGATTTACTCCAGTATTGGAACCGTTATCCTGACGTTGGTTTATCTCCTGTTTATCAGGCAGAGGTTCAGCATTCCCGAGCCGTTCGTGGTGGCCATGGTTCTTACCCCGTTCTACTACCTCGGAATGGTGGTCGACAGAGAGGAAAAGCGCATCTTCAGGAAGGACGAGAACTTCCCGGCCTTCATCAGGAGCCTCAGCTCTTCCCTTGCCGCCAGCGGTGCATCCCTCGTCCTCGTTCTCAAGTACCTCAGCGCCCACGACTTTGGGTCACTCACGGACGACATCAAAGCTCTCTACAGGAGGCTCGCCATCAGGGTTGACAGGGACAGGGCTTGGGACTTCTTCATCGCCGGAACTGGAAGCTGGCTCATAGGAATATTCTCCGAGATATTCAGGGAGAGCCTGCACATGGGTGCCGAGCCAGATTACGTGGGTCTGGTCATAAGCAGGAACTTCGAGAGGATCGTTAGGCTCAGGAGGAAGAGGCAGCAGAGCATAGCGAGCTTTATAGGTATAATCTACGGTCTTACTGGAGCGTTTGCTTTTGCTCTCGCGGCGTCCTTTCAGGTGGCTGTTTCAATAAACGATCTGTTCTCGAAGATGGATCTCGGAGCTGCCGCGAACTACATTGGCGACATAATACACGTGATACCTCCGACTGGTATGACTTTTCTGATGTACATAATGCTGACGATGATGGTTCTCCACTCATTGCTCTCGGCCCTGGTTATCAAGCTGGCCGATGGGGGGCACATACTAGGCTCCGCCAAATACTTCGTCATTCTGGCTTGGATATTCGCCGTCGGGATGTATCTCGGCCAGACCTTGATGGCGAGGATGATGGGCACGAGTAGCGGAGGTACAGAAGTTGCCCAACTTGTGGGGTATCTGCTGGGGGTGATGCCATGAAGAAGGTTCTTCTGTTTTTAACCCTCTTTTTCTTGGTTTCTACGAGCGTTCCAGTGAGTTCGCTGTCTGCCGAAGCCATGGTAAAGCTCCCCGGGTCTGTTACTGTTGATGGTATCAACTTGAGGTTTGGGGACCTCTCCATTGATGGCAAACTGATGGTTGATGTCTACGTGGACGGCTCTCACTACAGATCACTGACTCTTTCGCCAGGTGAAAACGTATCCATAAATGACCTTAAATTTAAGTACGAGGGTGCGTACATTGGCTCTGAGTCTTTTGCGGTAATTAGCTTGCAGTACTCTTATTTGCTCGCTGGTGATAAGTTGGTTATCGGCGACTACCGCTTTAGGGTTTTGAGCGTCGATCAGAAGGGTTTTAAGATTAACGCGACTTATAAAGGGGAAAGCAAAATATTCACACAATCGAGTTTCAAGATAGGCCATCTCCAAGTAAAGGTCAATTCTACCCCGAATGTGTTTGACGGCATTCTAAATCCCGGCGAGAACGTTACGGTTGGGGATCATTACGTTAAGCTCGTTAAAATATGGGCATCAAAGTCCGGCGAGAAAGTAGTCTCGGGTGCGGTGTTTGAAATTGATGGAAACTCTTACACCCTTGAATCTGGAAAGTCCCAGACTGTAGGATCGTTTGTGGTGGATCTGAAGAGTGCCACCATAGTTGGAGAGCTGGGTGAGGAAGACTGCGACAACTGTAAGGGATACGCGGAGGTTTCCATTAATCTCCTGGCAGTTTCTATAGATGCTGAGACTGTCCCGGATGCTCAGATAAAGCTCAGCCCCGGACAAACGGCTTCGGTTGGGCCTTACATTCTGAGATATGATTATCCACTGGGGGACGCTGTCAAGGCGTCGCTCCTCAATAACTGTGGCCAGAAGTTGGCGGAGGGCCGCCTTAGATTGGGTGAGATATCCTATGTTCTGGCATATCCCGGTGCGATAATAGGATTGGAGAGCATCTCTGACGAAAGTGCCGAATTCATTGTGTTCTTGGATCCAAGCGAGTTTCCAGATGTTACCAAGACTGCAAATCTCTTGATGTCTCTTGAAGTTAAGGATACGAAAATTAAGCAGTACGTTCCATTTGACGTGGTGCTTAGGGTGAAAAACACGGGCAGTGTCGCTCTTAAGAATGCTCTCATAACTTTCGAGCCCTCAAAGGGCCTGAAGCTCGTTTCGGATAACACTGTTTCCATTGACTCGATCGCCCCGGGTAAAGAGGCAGCTTTTACGTTCAAAGTAGTTCCAATTCAAAATGGGACGGTTGAGCTCGGGAAGGCCTATGCAACAGTGCTGGCGCCCTTTGAGCTGGCTTGTGGTCAGTGTACTATCTTAACTTTCACGTCCAATACTGCAAACGTCACCGTTGAGCCTTCCACCATTAAGTACAATGTCTCTCCAACGGGCCCCGAAAGCGTTCCAGTGGGGACTCCTTTCAACCTCTCCATTACCGTGGAGAACAAAGGTGACGTCAGCATCCCAGCGAATCTAAGCATAAGAATACCTCCTGGGGTTGGTGTTGAACTCTCCAAGGATATGGCACTGAAGGATGGTGCAGTTGTCGTTCCCCTGAGCCTCGGTCCTGGAGACAAAGAGACTCTTGTATTAGAATTGGTTCCATCATCTCCGGGTAACTACTCCATCACGGCGCTTGTTGAGACTCCCTACGGTGAATACTCACCAGTTAAGTTTTTCTTCACGGTTATCTCGTCAAAAACGACCGTGATAACAAAAACTGAACATGTCACTGAGACTGTCTCCCCTGTTGAAACTTCTCAGGGCAATAAGACTACTGTAACTGCAACCATAACCAACGTAACCACAACTACTGAATACAAAACAGAAACGACAACGTCCACGGTGGAAGTGCCTTACACGCCCCTTACCACAAAGCTCCTCTGGTTTGGGGTTGGTGTTGCCATCGGTGTTGGGGTGATCATAGGAATTGCCTGGTACATGAGCAGGTCGTCATGAGGATTTTTATTTTTCTCTCTTTCACTTCTTATCGGTGATAATCGTGGACTTGGATGCCCTCTGGAAACGAACTGTTGAGAACTTGGTCAGGGAAGGGATAATAAAGAGTGAGGCCGTTAGGAGAGCATTTCTCAAATATCCCCGGTATCTCTTCGTTGAGGACCGCTACAAGAAATACGCTCACGTTGATGAGCCGCTTCCCATCCCCTCAGGTCAGACTATATCCGCTCCGCATATGGTTGCCATTATGCTGGAGCTTGCCGACTTGAAGCCCGGCATGAACGTCCTTGAGATTGGTACTGGGAGTGGATGGAATGCGGCGCTTATCTCGGAGCTCGTGAAGACCGATGTTTACACAATCGAGAGAATTCCAGAACTCGTTGAATTCGCGAGGAGGAATCTCGAGAGAGCAGGGGTTAAGAACGTCCATGTAATTCTCGGCGATGGCACCAAAGGCTTTCCGCCGAAGGCTCCTTACGACAGGATTATAGTGACGGCCGGCGCTCCGGATATTCCAAGGCCCCTCGTTGAACAGCTGAAACAGGGGGGAAGCTGATAATCCCCGTTGGAAGCTACCACCTCTGGCAGGACTTGCTTGAGGTAGTTAAGAAGCCCGATGGCTCAATTAAGGTCTGGAACCACGGCGGAGTTGCGTTTGTCCCCCTCATCGGGGAGTATGGGTGGAGGGAGTAGCCTTTTAAGTAGACTACTTCCTCCATTTATTCAGGTGGTAAAATGGTCAGGCTCATAGCTTTTGACCTTGAGGGCACGCTTGTTAGGTCAGTTTCGGGATGGGTCGAACTCCATAAGAGGTTTGGGACTTGGGAGAAGGGAAAGGAGTACGCGGAGGCCTTTTTCAAGGGCGAGATAGACTACGCCACGTGGGCGAGACTGGATGCTTCCCTCTGGAAAGGGCATACCAAAGACGAGATACTGGAGTGGGTCAGCTCCGTTGAGTACATGGAGGGTGCGAAGGAGTTAATCGAGCTCCTCAAGGAAAACGGCTTTAAAATAGCCATCTTGAGCAGCGGACTTATGTGCCTCGCTAAGAGGGTCGGCGAAGAACTTGGTGTTGACTACGTTTACGCTAACGAGCTGATTTTCGACGATGAAGGGAGGATAACCGGCGAAGTTAACCCGGTTGTTGATTTCCAGGGAAAAGGCGCTATACTTCGCAGGCTCAAGGAGGAGCTGAAGCCGGAGCTGACCGTGGCCGTTGGCGACGGCTACAACGACATCAGCATGTTCATGGAGGCCGATGTGGCAATAGCCATAAACCCCCATGAAGGCGTTGAGGGCGACCACAACGTCGAGAGCCTCTACGAGGTCAGGGAGATAATCGAAGAGCTGATACGGGGTCAGTGAAGGGCGTGCTCATCACAGTCAGCAAAGCAAAAGCTCTTCATCCCCCGGTGTAGGCCTGGCAGGAAGCCCCGGTTCACGTTTCCCCGGGGAGGGCGGGACGCCAGGCCCAGAGACTTTTGGTTTCAATCTTTAAAACTTTAAAGGCCCATCATTTTAAGCTCCAGCCACCAGAAGATGTCCCCCCAGAAGTAGCTTATCAGGAAGCCGAGGAATATGGCAGGTGCAAAGGGCATCGCCTTCTTTCTCAGGAACCTGTTTTCCAGCTTCCCCTCTTCAACGAGCTTCTTCAGCTCTTCGATCTGCTCCTTGGTGAGGCCCTCGGCGGTTGGTGAGGCTACCACTCTTCCCACTTTTGGCCTAATCTCGGAGAAGTCCCATGTCGAGAGTGCTCTCTTGAACCTCTCAATGGTCCCTTCTCTCTCGCGCTTTACCTCGCCGTTGAGCTCGTGAATGGTCTCACCAAGGATATCCCATTCGTGGAGCTCCTCAACTGGGACTTCTTCCACGAGGACTTTTCCCCGGAGTATTTTTGCCGTCGAGAGAAGAACCTTCACGGCGTAAATAGTTGCAAGCACCTTTAGCAGGGCGAAGAGGGTCGTATCTGGCTGGAGGTACGTCAGGTAGAGAACGCCCGCAATTCCGAGGATGTCCCCCACTGTGCGGTATCTGAGGAATATCGGAAACGCAAGGATGGTCACGAGAAGTCCGAGCAGGGGTCTGTTGAGGTTCAGCAGGGCAGTAACTGCTATCCCGAACATTATCCACAGCGTTGCTTCAATTGTTGTCCTAATGCCTTCAGTGAAAACTCTTTTGATATCTTCTGTTTCCTTCCGCACCACCAGTACTCCAAGCGCGTAGGCTATTATAAACGGAAAGACCGCAAGGATGCTGTTGAACAGTATTGCGACTGGATAAAACGGGTATCCATCGCCGTACGGTGGCACAATCTTGGCGGTCGGGGGGGCCAGGGGGAGAAGCGCGGAGAACGCGGCTAGTATTACTACATCACCGCTGGCCCAGGCGCCGATGTAATACAGGAAAAGGCCGAGTCCAAAGCCCACAAAAAGCCCAATGAGTCCGGAGAGCGCCAGGAGAACGTCCCCGCTTTTGAGTCCGAGGTATAGGTAGTAAAGAATTCCGATCTCGGCGGAGGGTATGATTATCCTTTCAATCCATCTGGGAAGTCCAACGTCCTCTTCCTCCTCTTCCCATCCGAGCAGTTTTCCAATGAGCTGAAGTGTTGGGAACGCGTGGACATCGAAGACAAAGCCCGTTTTTATGTCCGTATATGACGTTAAAATACCAGTTAGGAGGCCCATCAGAAGAGGTATCAGCTCCATTCTATCACCGCCATCACAGGTCTTCTAGGATTTTTTTCCTAATCTCCTTTGTATAGTTTGTAACCGACTTGTTCAGCTCGTTTGTCGAGTTCGTCGCCACTCTAATGGCTATCGCTACGAGAACGAGAACCGCCGCAAGCATGAACAGGTACTCCAGTGCCCCCTGTGCCCTGCGCCTCATTTTTTGCACCTTATATTTTTTAGACTCCAAACCTTTAAAAGTTTCTATTTGAGCTTATCTCGGTAGGGAAAAATGAAGGTCTACAGGCTCTTTGTCAAGGACGAGTATCTAAATTTCATCCGTTCGGGTGAGAAGAGGATTGAGGTTAGGGTTGCATACCCCCAGTTCAGGAACATTAGGCCGGGGGACAAGATAATATTCAACGACTCCATCCCGGCCGTCGTAACGGAAGTGAAGAAGTACGAGACATTCAGACAGGTTCTCAGGGAAGAACCAATAAAGAAAATCTTTCCAGATGAGCCGAGTTTCGAACGGGCTGTGAAGAGGTTTCACAACCTCTACCCCAAATGGAAGGAGAACCGCTACGGTGTGATTGCTATCAAATTCAAGCTCCTCGGTGAGGGGAGATGAGGCACCTCGAATTCGACGGGAGGTATGCGGAGGACATACTGAGGGGGAAAAAGCGGGCGACTGTTAGACTTGGCAGGAAGCCAAACCTCAAGGAGGGCGACACAGTGCTCATCCACGCTGGTGGCTATGCCCTTGGGAAGGCAGTCATAGAGAGAGTTGAGAGCAAGACCGTCGGTGAGCTTACGGACGAAGACGCCTTTCTGGACGGTTTCTCCAGCAGGGAAGAGCTGATAAGGGCGCTCAAGGAGCACTATAAGTACGTAAACGATAATTCCCCTGCTCATGTTATTGTCTTTCGGCTCATTGAGAAGTTTGATAGGCCCGTTATGAGCTCTGACTACGCCTACGAGGGCAACCTGCCGGTTGAAATCGCGGAAAAGGCCCTTAAATATCTCGATCTCCCAGAGGAGGACAGAAAACTGATAGAGCTGTTCCTCAGAACGGGAAGCCTGAGAAAGGCCGCCTATAGGCTCGGCGGATTGAACAAAAGGTACCTGATAAGGGAGGCCCTGAGGAGGGCCTATGAAGAGCTGAAAAAGAAGGGTATCATGGGGCCGAAACTTTAACGCTCTCCAGGATCGTTATCTTCTCCTCTCCGTTTACATCAGTTTTACTCGCCGAGAGCTTTACTGGCATGAGCTTGAACGTGTTGCCGTTTATGATCTTTCTAAGGAGCCTCTCAAAGTCCTCCATCTCGGAGTCGCTGGAGAAGTCCACCCTTGCTATGAAGTCGTACTCTCCGTAGAGCCACTGCCCCTCGACGGGAAGTTCCCTCAGGATTTCGTCCCTCACGCCCCATACGAGCAGTATCGCCTCGATATCCATCACCTCTGGTTTGTGCTCAACTGGGAGTTATATCTTTTTCCAAAGATTTTCTGAATTTGTGCCCAGTTGTCCAACTATTTTCGGTCTATTGTTGTCATAATGTCAGAAAGCTCTTTTAAGATATGGAGAATAAGGAGTGCTGGTGATACTAATGAAAGCTGTCTTCTTTGACTTCGTTGGCACGCTCATAACGAAGGCTGGCGAAAACGTGACTCACCTGAACATAGTCAGGGAAGTACTGAAAAAAGCTGGCCGGGGCGACCTGGACGCTGAAGAAGTTTGGAGGGCCTACGAGGAAGAGAGCTCCGCGCTCTTCTCAGAACTCGCGGGTAAGGAAGCAGTGAAAATAAGGGATGTGGACACTGAGGCCATGAGGAGGGTCGCTGAGAGATACGGCTTTACAGTGCCCAAGGACTTCTGGGAGATAAGCATAAGGATGCACGAAAAATACGGCCAACTCTTTCCGGATGCAGTGGATACAATAAAAGCCCTCAAGGGTATGGGCCTTCATGTAGGTATAATCACCGACTCTGACAACGATTACATCACTGCCCACTTGAAGGCCCTCGGAATATACGACCTCTTCGACAGCATAACAACGAGTGAAGAAGCTGGCTTTTTCAAGCCCCATCCGAGGCCGTTTCAGCTCGCGCTGGAGAAGGCCGGTGTCAGGCCAGAGGAAGCCCTTTACGTCGGGGACAACCCGAAAAAGGACTGTGTAGGGGCAAAAAACGTTGGAATGACCAGTGTGCTCCTCGATCCAAATGGGGAAAAGAGGGAGCTGTGGGAAAACTGCGACTTCATTGTCTCAAGACTTTCAGAGGTCGTGGAGATAGTTAAGGGTCTAAAGGGTTAGGGGGTCAGCAACGGCAGGGCTCTTCATCGTTTGCCTCGTTTAGCGAAATTATCATCATTCCCCTCTTCTTTCACTCCTTGAGCCTCTGATAGGCCGCCCACATTCTCTGGAAGACCGTTATCCACGCGAGCACGCCGACGATGTAAACACCCCACTTCACGTACTCTGCCCCAGCGAGGGAGAACGCCATCAGGATCAATAACCTCTCAGCCCTCTCGGCTATTCCAACTGCGAGCGTTCCTGAGCCTGCAAGCTCTGCCCTACAGCGCTCGTAGCTGACGAGGTATGCACCCATAAAGGTCAGGAAAGTCAAGCGCCAGTCCGCGAGGTTGCCGAGGGCTATTCCAAAGAGGACTGCACCATCGCTTATCCTGTCAAAGGTAGAATCCAAGAACGCTCCAAAGCGGCTCGTTTTTCCAGTCATTCTTGCCAGCGTTCCGTCGAGGGCATCTATGGCAGAGCCTATGAGGAGGATCACTGCGGCGAGCCTTGGGCGCTGGAGGTAGAAGAGATACGCTCCAAGCAGGCTTATCAGGAGGCCTATGAACGTTATCGTGTTCGGTGTGACACCGGCTTTTGCTAGAGGTTTTACGATGGCCTCAAGGTAACCTTTGACGTTCTCCCTGTACCTGTTGAGCATCTCTGCCACCTCATTCGAGCTGAAGGACCTTCTTACCTCGCTCCTGGGGGACTATCTTGAGCTTCGCATTATGGAATTCCTTCCTAAGGCCGGCACCGTCGAGCAACCTGTCTAGAAAGACAGCCAGAGCTGCAACCTCGCTGTGGGGCTGGTTGCCGACGGCCACGTTGTAGTCCGCCATCTCATAGACCTCTCTCGGCACCTTTTCTGCACCGACGACGATAAGGAGGTCTTTTCCAGATTTCAGCTCATCCTTTATGCGGGGAATTGCGTCATCAATGTGTATTCCGTACATAGTGAGGTGAACTATGATTCCCCTATCTTTCCACTCCTTCAGGATTTTCTTCCAGCTGGGGTTGAATTCAATTTCAAAAGGACCGCCCCAGCGGTTCACAACGTCTTCCACGCTCTCTTTGACATGCTCGTCCTCTTCTGCGGCTATTATTATTTTATCGGCTCCAAAGGCCCTTGCCGTCAGTGCTACGTGTGTCGTTATCCTCTTGTCCCTCTCAGGCCGGTGTCCAAGTCTGAGGACTGCGATCATCTTCCTCACCCTCTTAGTATCTCCCAGTAAGCACTAAAGTCATCCTTCCATGGTACGTCCCAGTAGAATTCATAAAGTGCTTTTATCGTTTTCTGAATGGTGTCAACGTCCTTCGTACTCAGCACTATGTTGAGTTCATCGTTGGGGGCTGAAGCGAAGAGGAAGAGTGCATAAAGACGTTCTTCTTCACTCAGGCCTGCGAGCACCATATCAAGTTTGGAAACCAGCTGCGGGTGAAGCCTTTTCCTTATGATGCCGTAGATACGGGAATCAAGGTTTACCGTGAAGTCCGCAGTAACGTCTTCGTGTTCGTGGAGGTATGCGTCCTCCGGCATCTGAGCTACTATTCTATAGTTTTCCTGTGAGATCGTCTGGTATATCCTTGGGAAATATGGGCTTGCTATGTACTCGTCCAGAGTTCCGATGAAACTGTGTTTTACATCAACTATGTACCAGCCGTCTGCAGTGTAAAATTCTGTTATGGGTCTTAAGGTACAGTCGTCTCCATCAAACAGTGACACGACTCGCGCGGGAATGTTTAGGGACCTGAGAAATGCCGTGAGGAGTATTTGCTCTTCTGTCGGGCTTATGGCTTCTTTTCTAAAGATTTTGTCGGGATCAAGGGTAGTTGTGTTTTCTGAGAGGGGGTATAAGGCATTTATCCATTGGTATAGCTTCAGTGCTGCCTCGTATTCGGAGCTTGCATTTTCAACTATGGCCGTTGCAATGGGTTTAAAGAACGAAGCCTCAAAAGCCGATGTTGAGTTGAACTTGTCTTCCCAGTACCCGTCGACTATTCTGTTCTCCCGAAGGATGTTGTAGTATTCGCCATATGCTCTGAGAAGGTCTTCTCTACTTGCCTCCCAGGGTTTCCAAATGACTTTCAGAGGAAAACTTGTTATTGAAGTCCCTCTTGATGTTCCCAAAGTATAATGGACAATTACTGACACAAAGCCCTCCCTGTATGCGTAGGGGGTGGATATATTGTACTTAAGAATGGCTTGATCGTGGGGATCAATTGTAATGGGCAGTTGCGATACTGGGCGAATCTCCATTCCAGGGAGCGGAGAGATTTTAACGTCAAATATCTTTATCGGAGATTCGTATTCGTTTCTGACTTTAAGCACAACCTGAACGACCTCCCCACCCCTGACTTCTTTGCTTGCATTGACTTCCAAACCTATTTTAGCTGGCACTAGGTTTTGCTTTGTGACTGTTATCCTGAAATTCCCGTAAAACCCCGTCCACGTTCTTTTCAGCTCGTCCTTAATCTCGAGGGATACCTGGAGAGAGTATATCCCAGGTTTTTCGGGGGCTTGTACAACCCATATTAGCTGGGTAGCCTCTCCGACTTTCAGAACTTTGGGGAACTCAGGTTCTTGAAGAATTCTGAAGTCATCTCTTGAGAGCACTAAAGTGACACCGGTTATTCCAACTTTTCCGGTGTTGTTTATCGTGACTATAATATGAAAAATTCCGCCGGGATAAACCGAGGTTTTGTCCACAGAAAATGTCACCTGAGCGGGAGGCTTGAATAGGCATCCCGACGCTACCACAAGTAGGACAACTGCCATGGGGAGGACAGCACGTTTTCTCCATCTCATATCAAACCCTTTAAATTCTTGAAAGTTAATAAGCTTTGGGTGATGGCAGTGATAACCCTGACGACGGACTTTGGACTGAGGGGGCCCTACGTTGGCGAGATGAAAGTTGCGATGCTCAGAGTGAACCCGGAAGTAATCATAGTGGATGTGACTCACGGAATAACGCGCCATTCCATTATCGAAGGGTCGTTTGTCATGGAGCAGGTAGTAAAATATTCCCCTAAAGGAACGGTCCATGTGGGGGTGATAGACCCTGGAGTTGGGACTTCGAGGCGGGCTGTAATAATCCAAGGCGAGCAGTGGCTCGTCGTTCCTGACAACGGTCTAGCCACGCTTCCTCTCAAGCACATCAGACCGAGGAAGGCGTGGGCGATCGAGGTTGAGGAACTCAGGCGCTTCACAGGTTGGGAGGTTAGCTCGACCTTCCACGGCAGGGACGTCTTCGGACCGGCGGGAGCGCTCATCGATAAGGGAGTATCGCCAGAAGAGTTCGCCGTTGAGGTTCCGCTGGAGGATCTAGTCAAACTCGACGTCAAGCCAAAGAATGCGGGAAATGAATGGTTGCTCAAAGTTATCTACGTTGACGACTTCGGCAACGTCATACTGAACCTTGAGGACTACAGAAGGCCGAGGGAAGTTGAACTCCCCGACTTTGGCCTGAGAATCCCGTACCTCGACACCTACGGTCAGGTCAACCCCGGGGAACTCCTCGCCCTGCCCGGAAGCCACGGCTACCTTGAGATAGCCGTGAACCAGGGCTCCGCTGCCGAGAGGCTCGGACTTAAGGTTGGTGACGAAGTGAAGGTGAGGCTCGTTTAAAAATATTGAACGAAAGGTTCAAAAATCTTGAACGGGAGTGTTCACCATGATCCACAGGATCGCATCAACGGAAAAGAGGGAAAGGATTCTTGAATACATACTGGAGAAAGAGGAGTTTGGGGTTGAGGAGGTAAGTGGTGCACTGGGAATCAGCAAGGGGCTGGTTTCGCTTTACCTCAAAGAACTCCTTGGGCTTGGGCTGCTGGAGAAAAAGGGGAGGAAGTTCTTCTTAAAGTCTGGGGCAGAGCTCAGGGAAACGAAGAGGTTCCTCAACTTCTGGATGCTTAGGGATAAAATTCTTCCACTAAGAGAAGAGTGGATGCTCGCCCTCGGTGTTTACGGTAGCTTCGCTCGCGGTGAAAACGGGCCCGAGAGTGACCTCGACATATGGGTTTTAGTCGAAAAAAACGACCCGCTCAGGATTATGGAATTCAAAGAGGAGCTTGAAACTGTTACTGAGAGGGAAATCGATCTTCTCGTGCTTACGAGGGAAAAACTGGCCCGTTTGAAGGAAGAAAACCCGTACCTATATTGGGGTATCAAACTTTCCTCCCTTGTCCTGTGGGGTGAACTCGGTGAGGTTTGAGGAGTGCGTAGAGAAGGGCTATCTGAGGCGAATGGAGCCCCAGCGAGAACTAGCTCGCCTTAGCATTCGCAAGGCACGTTCCTTCTTGGAGTCATCCCGAAAGAACCTTGAGATGGGGATATACGACGGTGCACTCGTAATGGCTTACCTTGCAATGTTTCATGCTGCGAGGGCTTTGCTTTTCAAAGATGGATGGCGGGAGAAGAGTCACGCTTGCATTTCAGCTTATCTCAGGGAATTCTACGTAAAACCTGGCCTTCTCGACGTTAAGTGGGCGAGGTATCTGGACTACGTCAGAAACCTGAGACATCAAACCCAGTACGACGTGGGTTTCTCTCCAGACCCTGAGGAAATCACGGACATCCTTCCGAAGATTGAGGAGTTTATAGGAATTGTTGAAAAGCTGGTATGAGAAAACGTTATCAGTCCTGAGGGAGACATGGGAGTGGTGGGAAAATGGGTGAGGTGAACGTTAGGGTAGTAGTCCCTGATGGGATGGAAGAAATTTTCAAAAAGGAACTTTCGGTGCTCCTGGAGGCCCTTTGGAAGGCCAAGAAAAAGCCGAGAGTGAAAGTTAATGACATATTTGGAATGATGCCCTCAGAGAAATCGGCAAAAGAGCTGAGGATGGAGTTCTATGAAGAGGTATTTGGTTGATTCTTCGGTCATTCTGGAGGCCCTCAGAGGAAATCCCCAGGCGAAGGAACTGCTTGAGTCCTTAGAAGATAATCCAAAGTTCATAAATCCCATAATCTTCAGCGAGGTTCTCTTTGTGTTCATTAAACAGGTAACCGGGAAGAATTACTTGACACTCAGAAACAGCGTTAGGGAAATAAATGCATACGGAGATAAAATCGAAAAGCTCTACCTCTTCTTAAGGGACAACTTTGTAGAACTGCCGATTACCGAAGAAATCAGCGATATGGCCTTTGGTTTTCTAAAGAAATACGGCCTCCTGCCGAACGATGCAATTATCCTTGCCACAGCCAAGTTTTATGAGCTTTCACTAGTCACTATGGACTCGGATTTTAAGAAAGCATCAACTGAGGAGGGAGTTGAGTGCGTTTGTGGTTTGGGTAATGGAGGTGATTCAAATGGTTAAGCGAGGCCTCTTCGTCGGCCGCTTCCAGCCCGTTCACAACGGCCACATAAAGGCTCTTGAATTCGTTTTTTCGCAGGTCGATGAGGTAATCATTGGCATCGGTAGCGCTCAGGCCAGCCATACCTTAAAGAACCCGTTCACAACGAGCGAGAGAATGGAGATGCTGATAAGGGCGCTTGAGGAGGCGGAGCTAACTGAAAAGAGATACTACCTAATCCCGCTCCCTGACATAAACTTCAACGCCATATGGGCGACCTACGTGGTGAGCATGGTTCCGCGCTTTGACGTGGTCTTCACCGGGAACTCCCTCGTTGCCCAGCTATTCAGAGAGAAGGGCTACGAGGTCATCGTCCAGCCGATGTTCAGGAAGGACATTCTCTCTGCTACTGAGATAAGGAGGCGGATGATTGAAGGAGAGCCCTGGGAAGAGCTCGTTCCCAGGAGCGTTGCAGAGTTCATTAGGGAGATCAAGGGCGTTGAGAGGATAAAGATGCTTGCAACGAACCTGGAAAGCTCGGAGAAGGAGCTTCAGGCGCCGATAAGGATTCCAGAATTTTAAAGTTGCTCGGGCGTCTCTTCTTTTTCTTCCTGATAAACCTTCCCGATGTAGCCCATTACGTCGTGAATTATGAAAAAGCTCATGGCGGCGTCCACCGCGTACAACAGCGCTCCTGATATCAGGTAGAAAAGCGCCATCAGGAACTCAAGGCCAGCAAAGACGAGTGCAATTTTAACAGCGGTTCTGTTTCCTTTACCTGTCCCGTATGCCAGGGCCAGCGCAAACAGTGAGAACGCCAGATAAACCTCGGAGCCCGTTCGATAGTAATACGCCATAAACATTAGCCCGTAGATGGTCAGGAGGAGCGTTGAGATCATAAGGGGTTTAAGCCTCATTCCGAGTCCTCCCAGTCCCTATCCGGATAGCAGATGTGCCTGTAGGGGCAGAACCTGCAGGCATAGCTCTTCCAGCCCTCGGGAAGACGGTCGTTTTCGTAGGCTTTCTTAACCTTGTAGAAGTGGCGAAGTGTTTCCTTGAACAGGGATTTGTCGTAGGGCACCTCAAAAACCCTGAAGTTGGGGCCTTTTATCACGGGGAAAGACGAGATGTCCAGCTTGTTGATGATTTTCATCGGTTCTTCGTGTAGCTTTATGTAATAGAGGTAACCGTATTCAGCCTCCGCCCATCGAAGATAGACGTTGAGCTGGGCAAGGTGGTAGTCGTAGGGCACCTTTGGCAGGCTGGTCTTTCCCTTAATCTCGATTGGAAAGTCTTTAAATGCATCTATCCGCCCGTGTATCTCGAATCCGAGCTTGCTGGAGCGCAGGACAAGGTGCTTTTCGAGTTCAACGCCAAAGCGCTCCTGAAGTATCTGTCCGAGTATCTGGTGGGTGTTGATGCCCTGGTTGAGCCTGACCCTCACGAACTCCGGCCACTTTTGAGGATATCCCTTGAGCCTGAAGTAAATCCTCCTCGGGCAGGTTAGGGCCTCGCTGGCGTAGAACTCGATGAGGCCGTCGCCCTCTTCGTTGCCGTTCATCGCTTCACCTCCATAAGCGGGGCGGATCATCGGCCCGCAAACCTCCCCGCCCCTGCGTCAGCTAATACCGACGTCATCACAGTTCAGACTGGGCAAGGGTCGTCATCCGCGAAGAAAAGTTGAGGGAGGGAAGAATTTAAAGGTTCTGGTTTGAATCAGAGGACAACTCGTCTTTTCCGCTTTATCGAATAGCTCAGCCCGTAGGCCGGCCAGAGGCTCGGGGGGCTTTCATAGTGGTGCAAATTCCTTAAAACCTTCTCGGCGTTCTTCTTATTTCTGGCCTTGACCCTCAGTCTGCCCTCGTCAAGCTCAATATCCGCGTCGGGAAGGTGTACCACGAGCTTCGAGCCCATAACTTCGGGTCTGGCCCTCATCAAAAGCCGGCGGTAGTTTTCGTAGGCCTCCCTGCTGAGGGTCTGCTCCAAAACAGCCTCTTCTTTCTTCTTACCCAAAAGGCCGAAAAACCGACTATTCGGGGGTTCGTCCTCCATACCCTTCATCGACCTCCGGTTCAAACGTTGTCTATTTTTATCTCTCGCCGTTTCATCTTTTAAGCCTTTCTCATCGTTTTTTGACGAAACGACGGAACCCTTTTAAAGCTCATCCCCGTGTTTACTCCGATGCGGACGCAGGTAATCAAGCCTCGAATACGGGAAATACTCTCAAAGGAGCTTCCTCCTGAGCTTGTATCTCTCCTCCCCAAGCACTGGGTTCAGATAGGGGACGTTTTAATTCTCCCGCTAAGACCCGAGCTTGAGCCTTACAAAAGGAGGATAGCCGAAGTTTATGCTCAAGTTATCGGCGCAAAGGCAGTATTGAGAAAAGGCCACATCCACGGCGAAACAAGGAAGCCCGACTACGAGCTCTTGTATGGGAACGACACTATTACGGTTCACGTTGAAAACGGCGTTAAGTACAAGCTGGACGTTGCTAGGATAATGTTTTCACCCGCCAACGTAAAGGAGCGCGTTAGGATGGCAGAGGTAGCCAAGCCTGGCGAGCTTGTAGTTGATATGTTCGCCGGAATCGGTCATCTCAGTCTTCCGATGACCGTCCACAAGGGTGCTAGGGTCATTGCAATCGAAAAAGACCCCTACACCTTCCGCTTTTTGGTTGAGAACATCTGGCTCAACGGCGTTCAGGATTTGATGACGCCGTACAACATGGACAACCGCGACTTTCCCGCAGAAAACATCGCCGACAGGATTCTCATGGGGTATGTTGTCACTACCCATGAGTTCATCCCAAAAGCCCTGAGCATAGCGAAAGATGAGGCAATAATCCACTATCACAACACCGTTCCAGAGAGGCTAAGGCCTGAGGAACCCTTCGCAACCTTCAAGAGAATCGCAAGGGAGCACGGCTACGAGGCTGAGAAGCTGAAGGAGCTGGTGATAAAGCGCTACGCCCCAGGAGTCTGGCACGTTGTTGTCGATATCGGGGTTTACAAGAGGTAGCTACTCCCTTTCTCCCCAGAGAGGCTCCCAGTCGTCGCAGACGAAGTTCATGTGAACGGTTTTCATGTGCTTCCTGCATATCCCGTGGTTCGGCAGGCAGGAATCTATCGGGCCGAACCAGCGGCAGTTCTTGCAGGCTTTTAGGTTCTGATTCATTGGGATCACTGGGGAAGAAGGGGAAATAAAAAGAGGGCTCAAATTCCAGCCCCGATGTCCTCCGCGATGTCCGGGAGGTCGATGGCGATGAGCTTGGCCTTGGTCGGGATTCCGTCCCTGCTCCAGCCACGGGCCTGGTAGTACTCGTCGAGCATCCTGTCGAGCTCCCACGGCGGGACGTGCAGGCCCTTGCTGACTCCCTCCGGGATCGGCTCCCACATGATCCTGTACGGGAGCGTGTCGTCCTTCCTGCTGAAGCCTTCCCTGACGTTGAAGGCCCTGGCTATGTTCATTATCCTCTCGCCGATGACCATCAGCTCTGCCTCGCCGATGTTCATGCCGGTAACGGCCTCGATGAGCTCAGGGAAGCCCTCGAGGAAGTACATGTGCCTTGAGAACTTGCACGTTCCGGTGGCGTCGTAGATCGCCATGAGGTTCTCGTGGAAGGCTATCTCGAATCCCTTGTTCTCGCCCTTCGTCCTGTCAACGCCGTCGAACTTCCACCACCTGCCGACGAGCTCGGTTCCGTAGGCTCCGGCTGTGAGGTGGTCGGCACCGCGGACGCTGACCGCAAAGGCAAGCGCCATTCCCTTTATGCCGCGGACATCGTAAGCTGGCGGCTCCATGCCCTTGACGTGCATGGCGAACTTCCAGCTCTCCTTTCCAAGCCTCTCGCTGGCCCTCTTGACACCGTCAGCAAGGAGCTTTCCGAGGTTGCCCTCGCGGTAGGCCATCTTTCTGAGGGCCTCAACTGCCGCCTCGCCGTTGCCAAAGGTGAGCTCTATGCCATCGGTGTCCTCTTTGGTGAGGAGACCGCGCTCGTAGGCTTCCATGGCCCATGCGATTGTGACACCCGCGGAGATTGTATCGAGACCGTACTGGTCGGCGAGGTAGTTGAGATAAGCTACTGTCTCAAAGTCGTCTATTTCCAGCACACCGCCAAAGGAGTAGAGGGTCTCGTACTCTGGGCCGTCGACCATGAAGGTGCCCCACTTCTTGCTCTCGACCTTCACGTACTGGCTGCACGGCTTGTTACAGAGCGGGCACGGCCTCCTTCCAGCGCGGTACTTCGGCGCCCAGAAGTAGGGGTCTATGCCGATGTGCTCCCTTCCCTCCTCCTTGGCTTTCTCGTAGGCCTTCTTGAAGAAGCCCATCTGCCAGTTCCTGACCGGGAAGGTTCCCCTCTCGCGGTTCATCCAGTCGAGGAACTCGCCGCTTCCATACTCCATGTCGGCCTTTGTAGCAGGGTGGTCCTTGAAGATGAGCGCCCACTTCTTTATCAGCTCGCGGAGCTTCTCTGGGTCGGCTATCGGGACCTTTTTGCTGCCCTTGACGAGGATTCCCTTGAGCTTCTTGCTTCCAAGGACCGCACCGGGGCCACCCCTGGCCGCCTGCCTCTCGTCGGTCTCGATGATCGAGATGAGGCTGAGCCTCTCACCGGCAGGACCGATGAAAGCGGTTGCGTAGCCTGGGTACTCCTCCTTGGCCTTGCTCCTTGCCTCGCCGGTGGTAAGGCCCCAGTAACCATCAGCTGGGACTATCTTTACCTCGTCATCGTTTATAACGAGGAGAACGGGCTCTTCGCTCTGACCTTCGATTATGAGCATGTCGTAGCCAGCCCTCTTGAGCTGGACGCCGAGTTCGGCACCGGCCATTGCCCTACCGTAGCCGCCTGTGAGTGGACTCTTGAAGTTAAAAGCGGTCTTTGAGCCGGTTCCTATACCTGTGTCAACGAAGAGACCGGGGGTTATTATCATCTTGTTCTCCGGCCCGAGCGGGTCGGCTCCTTTTGGAACCTCGTCGTAGAGAACCCTCGTTCCAAAACCGACGCCGCCGAGGTACTTCCTCGGGAACTCCTCGGGAAGGGGCTCGACTTTGACTTCCTTGGTGGTTAGGTTAACTCTCAGAATCTTTCCCCAGTATCCGCCCTTGGCTTCCATACCAGAATCACCTCGAAGGATTTTCGAATCAAAGATTATAAGCTCATCGAAAGAAGTTCTGTTTTATAAAAACCGAAACATTAAGCTGTTGTGTTATCCTCCAGTGTATCTCGTACTCTCTACGGGGCTCAATATTGGATATCGAGGAGAAACAACATACTTCATGGAAATATCAGCGACTAGGGTTCCGCGAATCTAACACTTTAAAGGAAGACCTCTCTAGATTAGGCTCTTTCACTAAGTTTTTCCAAAAGCTTGACTAAAAGTGTGCCATTCTCCTCGAGCTCGCCTGTTAGGGAGTGTATGCTCTCTTAGAAGGCAAGTTCACGCGGGTTTAACCTCAAAGTTCCCTGTCGATTGTGATTTTAACTTCGTTTTTAGTGCCCCTTGGGCACTATACGGTGAGAAAATCCTTTTGAATCAGCCAATTGAAAGTAAAACCCCTCAAAAGTTAGCTCGTTAGAAACGCATACTCCTCTTCCGCCATCCGTTAAGGACGCTTGAACGACAGTGAAAGCGGCGCTGAAACTTTGCAAGCAAAGTTTCATCAAAGTTCGTGGTTCTTGTTTAATGGGTCGTTTTGGGCGGATTTTCCCCTTGAATGCTGTTATGGACTGTGAATTCCATTTTTGTTCGCTCGCTCTTTGTGAGTTTTCTTTTTAATCGACGCCCCAAGGGCGTCAAAGTGAGAGAAACTCTTTTTTAGTAGGCCGAATTTTGGAATTCGTGACTTTTTAGCCTGCGTATCACAAAATCATTGTAGACTTCGCGAGGAAGCTTTTGAGAAAAGCTTCACCAAAAGCTCGAATGTCTTCTTGAAGTTGGCTTGATGTGGTTAGATTCTCTGTGATAGATGAGTAGGGAAGTGCGGGTTTTCTTCTTTTTTAACGCCCTTCGGGCGTTATATTGTGAGTAAACCCTTGAGGATTGCCCAATTTATGGTGAGAATCACTGAAACCCAGCAGTTCAAAAAGGACATTCACTCTTTGATGAAACTTTGCTCTGCAAAGTTTCTATGGTGGGCCCGCGGGGATTCGAACCCCGGACCTCCGCCGTGTGAGGGCGGCGTCATAACCAGTCTAGACCACGGGCCCGCCCGAGGTAGTGAAAGGGTGAGAAAATATAAAGCTTTCGCTAAACTTCTCCGAGTATCTTCTCGGGTGCTCCAGCGAACTCCACCAGGTATTCTGCCTCAACTATGTGGAGCCTACCTGGGACGATAAGGACGTGGGGCTGTCTTCCGAAGTCCTCGTTTATGAGCTCCCTGACGTAGCCGGCCCTCAGAGTCGGCTCAAGCGAACCAGCCCTCGCTAAGACGACAACGAGGGTGTCGGGAGTGAACACTCCTTCACCTTTCATCTCCTCAACCTGGAGGAGGATCTCCATCGCTTCATTGGCCGTCATGTAGCGGTTCTGATCCGCTTTTATGTCGAGGAACAGGAGTGTGTGGAGGCCCCTCTCTTTGTTCTCCCTTATCACGTCGTAGTGGCTCGTCGGGAACCAGTTCTTCTCGGGATAGGCAACGGTAGCGCTCTTCCCGAACTTGTATATCTGAAGACCGGTGATTGCCACCGCGGAGTAGATGCTTGGAGCGTGGATAACGTAGCTCTTAACTCCAGCTTTCTTTGCCCTTATCCTGAGGTCTGAGTGAGTAGTTGCCACCATCGGGTCTCCGGCGGTTAAAAACGCAACGTCTTTGTCCTTAGCCTCGGGAAGAACTATTCTCTCGAAGTTCAGCTCAACATCCTCCCTGCTGAGTCGAACTATCGGCTTGCCGATGAGCTCCTCAATTTTCTCAAGGGTGGTACCCGCTAAAAGGGAAGTGTAGAACTCAGCGAAGACTTTATCACACCTTCTCGCCGTTTCCAGTCCCTTGAGTGTGATGTCCTTTTCATCGTAAAGCCCAAGCCCAATGAAGTACAGCACCATTTCTATCACCACATCAAAGGTGTTCCTAAAACTTTTAAGTTTTGGGAAAACTACTTAAAGGTTTTTGGTGAACCTAAAACCAGGTGGTTGACGTGGAAGTAACGAAGAGGGAGGAAGAGTACCTTGAAACTATGTATATTCTCCACAAGAACAAAGGAGTCATCCGCGTCAAGGACATAGCGAAGGCCCTGAACGTCAGGCCCCCGAGCGTTGTTGATGCCCTTAAAAAACTCGCTGAAAAGGGTCTCATTGAATACGAAAAGTACGACAGAATACTCCTGACCGAAAAGGGAAGGGAAATTGCCGAAAACACGTATTCCAAGCACGTATTCCTTACGAAGTTCTTCACGGACATACTCGGCATACCACCGGAGATCGCAGAGCAGGACGCGTGCCAGTTCGAGCACTACGTAAGCGAAATAACCGTTAAACGGATGAGGGAATTTGCCGAATTCATCCAAGAGCAGTGTCCCTACGTCCTGAAGCAGTTCCTGAAGGAGAAACTCGAAGAAGCCGAGCCTGAAGAAGGGGCTTAGTGGTTCAACTGATTTTGGTTTTCTCATCCACTATTCTTTTAACCCCTTTATTCCAATCCCGATACGCGATGATGAGTGCGTCAAACATTTCTCAACAAAACACGCTTTGTTTTGTGTAAAATGAACGCTGATATACACTGTTTAACAGTTTTGAACGTGGAATATAATATTTCATAATGCGTAATAGTTGTAAAGAAGCTAAATCGTGCTTAGTATATACTAATGCATATACAAATATGCCACTCTTTTGTAAGAAGGCGAAAGATATATAAACATCATCTCTACAATAGTTTTAATGAAAACAATGTGTGTTTGGTGATTGAAGATGAGGGTTGTTCAGATACAAAGATACACACAAACTACACAGAACACAAACACGAATGCGAACAGCGTTATACTATCGCTAAAAGACGTTGAAGAAGCGATATTCATACACCGCTTCAACAAGGAGATGAGAAAAGGAACTCGGAGGAACAGAATAGCCTCATTAAACGCTTTTATGAAATATATTGCAACAAAATCAATAAACGAGAATAGAGACCCATACCGCTTCGTTTTCAGTGAAATTGATGCATACGAGTTCATACAACACCTCATTGTCAATAGACAATGCAAAATACACACGATTAGAACGTATATTTCGAATATTTACAGAGGACTAAAGACGTTCTACATATTCAGACACGACCTAGACGGTATAGAAAAAGCAGAAAAGCTAAGAAGAATGTTCGAGACGGCTCTAAACGATGTGACAGTCAATCTAAACAACAGAATCACGGAAATCCAGCGTGCACGCAACATTCTCGACATAACGCTTGACAAACTAAGAAAGGATTTGAACAAAACACTCGATTTCTTAATCAATGAACGTGCTGAGCGTGGAAAAACATTAGCAACCGCTATAATCCTACAATTCTGCACAGCTTCACGTGCAACAGAGATTAACAACATTCGGTATTTCTACAAAGAAAGAATTCTCGAACTCGAAATACACAAAACAAGAGAAGACGGACACGTTCGGTGGAAATACGTGCCTCTCAATGACGAATTACACATTCTACTGATGAATTATATCGGAAAACAAACGAACTGGCATCTCAAGAGTGAAATCAACGACTATACAGTGTTCAAGGACAGAATGAAGAACACGAACGAGAGGATTACGGTGATTGACACAGAAAACAAATCAGTTGAGACGATAACATATCTCTTTTACAAAGACATCAACCGTGAATTCAACACCGAAAAACTACGCTATGGTAGTTCACTCAAGAACGGAACGTTCATAACACCAAGATACGTCAGGAGAGTTAGTAGGGGTGTTCTTTTCTCACCACTCATCTCGGAGAACAAAGCAGAGTTGTTCCTCTATTTGGTGGGACAAACGACGAGAGAACTCGAAATCAACAAAACATACCAGAACCCCCTCGATTTCATCAATGATTTCAGGGACGATATACTCGACGTTCAGAACAAACTCTGTAACGTGATAAATCTGAAACAAAGATTAAAAGAGCTAATCTGACTCCTTTTTCTTTTTGTGGCTCTCTATTCTCTTTCTATACATTGAAAAGACGAGGCCTCTGAACATATGAGACTCAACAAGACGCTCTTCAAACGCATAATAAATCAGTGCCGATAGAACGTCGCTCTCCTTGATTTTTTCACCCAGCTCCTTCCTCAGCTTTTGAGTCATTTGTCTTAGTTGCTCATCCTGTTCTTTCAAAAGCGTGAAATTTCTACGTTTTGTGGCCATTTTTAACCACCATTTTCTTGTTTATACAATGCTATAATCAGCATAATTGTTTATAATTTTATTCGTTCTACTGTTCGTTTGAGAATAAAAAGATGAGATGCTATCACCATCAAATAGGACAAGTCTCCTGAAAAGGAAAGAGGATAGGCAATAAAGCAATTCCCCCTTCGAGTTTAGGACAATTAAAGCTTGGGGATTTTCCCCAACGCTTGTGGGGAGAACCTAATGACTTCTTTCTTCTTCTAAAGCCATTGGGGAACTGGGGAAGACCTTCCTAATTTACCGTTGCGGTCTCTCCCCTAAGTTGCAAGTTGAGTTAAACTAACACGCTTATCATTTTGAAAATTCAAAAGCTAATTTGTTAAAATTTGGTTAAGTGATTTTTCTTTTTTAAATACTACGGTGGAACAATGAAACGGTCGATGCCTATGGCGGATGTAATCAGACCCAACCAAGCTGGTGTTAGTGCTGGAATAAGATACGACAAAGAGCTGCTGGTTGAGGCCATCAAGAGATACCTCCGCAGAGAGGGCTTTACCGAGAAAGAACTCCGACTATACACGATTCTCCCAGTAGCGGTGTTCTTCCATATACATCCAGAAGAAACGCCGACGTTTGACGAGATAATGATAAAGATATACGAAATCTTCGGAGAGAAATACGGAGAAAAAACCAGGAAGAACATCGAGTCTTTTCTCAAAAAACTTAACTCTCGAGACATAATCGAGATAATACACGACGTCGTCCCCAAGTATTCCTTACTATTTGAACCTCGTATGAAGATTCTGGAAATCTACTTAGAACTCGAAGAGACCAAGAAAAGCTTTGGAAATGTAGAAGACATCACAGTGATTGTTCAAGACAACAATGCATACACAGTGGAGAAGAAAAGTGGCAAGTATAATGTTAAGATTGACCTGGCACATCTAAAGAAAATATACCCCAAGCTCTACGAGCAGTTAACGAGAAACTTCGAAGAATCAAGAGAAGCCCTCATCTCTGCATTCTCAAAAAAGTTTGAAGGAAGCGATGTTGTCGTTTACTTCATAAACTCGCCCCTTCAGAAAAGGCTCCACGACATTGACTCAAGTGACTTTGGCAAGTTCGTTACAGTGAGGGGCGTTATCTCTGCACTGTCCGAAAAGAAAGGCTTTCTCCGTAAGAGTGCTTACGTGTGCAAGGACTGCGGTCAACTGCATACCCTAATGCAATTCCCATATATGAAGCAAGTCCGTCCAAACAGATGCTCAGCGTGCGGAAGCAAGAATTTGATTCTTAGCCAAGAGGACTCCCTATTCGTTGATTATCGCAGGATGACTGTCGAGGACAGCTTTGAAGAGCTGAAAAACAAGGAATCTAAAGAGACCTTCAATGCCTATATGCTCTATCCTCCCAGTAATATCGACGAATTTATTGGACACACTGTCGAGTTGACGGTAATTGTTCGCAACACTTCGCTGCTAAAGGAGTCAGTGGATTCCACTTCAGATATTATACTTGAAATCGTCGGAATAAACGAAGCTAACAGTAAACTTCCAATATCAGAGCAACACGTTAAGGAACTCCTGAACTTGAAGAAGAGCCTTAGTGATGAAGAATTTCTTTACAGAATGATTACAATGATTGACCCTTACTCTCTATACTCTACGAAGGAGAATGACTCCTACCTGTATCAGAGTTACTTGGTCGCAAAGAGCATCCTGCTTAGCTATGTTAGTGACAAAGGTCGCCTGCCAAACAAAACAATCTCCTCCGTCAACGTTCTGATTGTAGGAGACAAGGGAACTAACAAGACGACCTTTTCAAGGAGGCTTGCCGAGCTTACGGATGCAGTTTACGTGTCAGCGACGAATATGACAAGGGGTGGATTAGTTGGTATCGTAGAGCAGAAGGAAAACTGGGGCTGGGTATACCGGCCCGGTGCACTGCTAAGTGCAAAAGACACACTACTAATCATTGACGAGTTCGATAAGATAGACGATGACGACGCTTTTTCAAGCCTACTGAACGTGATGAGCATTGGTCGCTTTGACTATCACAAGGCCTCAATCAACATAGATATGGAGCTGTTTACAAGCATTGTGGCCCTAATGAACCCGACCAATGGAGTATTGTCGGATTTCGTGGATGTCTTCAAGCAGATAAAAGTTAAACGCCAAGAAGTTCTCGACCGCTTTGCCCTCATCTGGTTCGTTAGGAGTGCCACAAAAAGGGAACTTGAAAGAATTACAGACAAGCTGGTTGACGTGATTACACTCGGTCAAAATACTGTCTATACTGACGAGGAACTCGTGCGTGCATACTTATTCACCGCACGCTCAATAAGGCCACGCTGGACTAAAGAGGCTAATGAAGAACTAAAGAAGAGCAGTAGCGAGGTGATAGAACTCCTATCTAATGCATCAGAGTCAGTAAGCTTTTCGTATGGCACCAGGGTCATTACACACCTTCGCAACATTGCAACAGCTTATGCTAAACTGCTTTTAGACGACCAAGTTAAGGCAAAACACGTAAAATATGCTCTTAACATTTTCCTCGATGCCGTTAAGAGCTGGGGTGTTGACTTACCAGAATTTGGCAGGGAAATTGTATTAGATATGGATAAAGAGAGCAGAGACGCTCTGGTTTATGCAAAGAACATCGTGAAGACCCTTCTCGAAAAGAACATTGATGTTATACCAAAGGAAAAATTCAAGGAGTTGGCGAGAAAGTATGCAAAAACAGAGGAAGATATAAAAAGGATAGTGGCAGTGGCGAAGAAGTTTAAACTCGTCGAAGAGCTTAACGACGGTAGTTTGCTTATCAAAGGCTCCTAATCTCTAAATTTTTCGAGACAGGACAAACTCTTCTAACAATTCTTCAGCTTGCACTTTTTGAGTGTAATAAAGAACATAATCGAGTTTTGAGTGCATCGTTATTTTCGCTATTAACTGGGCTGACACACCCCTTCTCGCCAGTTCTGAGATGAACGCATAGCGGAGGGAGTGCGTGTTTATTCCATAGCGTTTCTTCGTCCAGCTTTTCAACCTGTTCTTGATAGTTTCGGTGTCATTCTGAAAGACCCAAGCAACTCTTCGAATGTCCTCTTTTCTAATTGTTTTGGGTATGACAATGAGCCTCTCAGCTCCATCTTTTCTCTTTTCCACTTTCACTCTAACTCGCCTATCATCAGGAAACTCACTAACAAGCTTCTTAACAGCCTCAACTGCCTCACCAATTCTACAACCATTCGTTAGCTGAAGGTAGAGAACTATCGTATAAGCTAAACGTTTGTCCGCATTAGCACCCGTTTGGTTTCTCAACTCTTTGATGTCCCGTTCAAATTTCTTGACCCATTCCTTATATCTCAGGTTCTTATCCCACCCGAAGAGTCTTGCTTTAGCATCCCCCAATCTCCTCACCATTAGAGATATTCGGTTTAATCATTATAAAGTTTATCTTTCAGGAATTATTTGTCTATAAGATTAACAAAAATGGTGGAGAAGGTTAACCTTTCGGTCGAAAGGTAAAACAAGACATCCCCCACTATCTTTGTCGGTTCTTGGAATCACTGCTACGAAGATAAAATCCAAGAGCCAATTCAACCAGTGCACTTTTTGTTAAAGACAACTCCTCGGAGAGTTCACTAAGAACTCTCAAGGTTTCAAGAGAGAGCGTAAAACTTCTGTTAACTGCGTCTTCATCTAATTCAGCCCGTTTGATAAAACGCTTGAACTTCTCAGGGTTCTCACTTGCAAATCTAAGGGCCTCTTCAACCAGTGCACTCTTTGTCGTCTTCTTCGCATTAGCAACGTTGCCTAACGCATCGTCAATCTCACGGGATAGCAAAAAGGATGCAATCTTATACTCTCCTTTTCGAAGCTTTGCTCTTCTCATCGTTCCACCAAATAAAATAAAAACAAAATAATACTTAAATAATCAAAAATAAAGTTCATTAACAATTCTTTACAAACTCTTATCAGATATTACACCGTAAGATTTTCTAAAAATTTATAAATCTTTGAGGAATACGAAGGAAGGTGATGCGTAATGAAGGCTCTGAGAATAGTTGGTGTAATACTCATAGTGCTCGGTCTCATAACCGCCGGCTACGGTTTCAGCTACAAGGCTCAGGCTGCCCAGAAAGAGAAAGTCTGGGAGGATTTCGTCTCAGGAGAGAACTACAACCTCAAGCCACTCGTTCTAAACGTGAGTGAGGACAAGACGGTCGCTGGCTTCTTTGTCTTCTACAAGGTCTCCCCAGCTTACTGGTATTACAACGGAAGTCTCAGCATTGACTTTGGTGAAGTGCTCAACAGACTGCCACCAACAAGAGCGAAACCGCTCAACAACCCAGAAGAGCTCGTCAGGAAGACTCACATCTACGACCTCATAGACAACCCAGAGAATAGGGACATTTTCATCAGCTACCACATAACGAGGATTCCAGACTTAGTGGAGATATACTACAACGATAACAACTTTATTGATGACTACGGCTACTGCAACGGTATGAACAAGGACGCCTACATCGTTGCGACCATACACGGGCACACCTACTTCCTCTTCCCAGAGGACAAGATTGGCTATGCTGATGTGATAGGAGACGCAAAGGAGACTGACAGGGAGTATGAGAACAAGCCGTTCATAGTGTTTTACGACGGCGGTCTGGTCGCTGGCTACCTCAAAGACCCGAGGAACTATGACCTCTACATACAGTTCGGTGTTCCAATAATAGTTGCCGATGGCTTTGAGCTCCCGAAGGGGCTATACTTTAGGCACTGGGCTGACGACAGGGACGTGGTAACTTTCATAAAGACGAGACTTCCGAGAGAGGTCTGGAACGACATCGACGAGATTGTCTACGACTACCTCTGCGACCCCTCACTGGCCAACTTGTATGAGAGAGACCCGAGCGTCGTTCTAAGGAGAGCGATGTTCTTCTATGTGGAGAAGCCGAACACGAAGCCACTCAGGGATAAGGCCAAGACCCTCTGGGGTGTTGGAGGGATACTGGTCGTCATCGGTGCAGTCCTTCTCGTTGTCGGCGGAAGGAAGGAGAATGGGTAATTTCGAGGGGATGTAATAAAGGAGTGAAAACTGAAAAAGGTGCTTGAAAATGAGAAAAATTAGTCTATTTTTTGTTCTATTTATACTCATTGGTGGAGTTATCGCAAGCGGTTGCCTTGGCGGTGGAAACCACGCCGACAGGGGCACGCAGACACAGGATAAGAACACTTCCGCTGGTGGAAGCGTTGAGAAGAACACAACGAGCACGGCTACAAATACGGCGACGAACACTCTCAGCGAGGAGGAGATTGAGAAGAAGGTCGACGAGTGGATGAAGTATAATTATATGCTCATTAAGGTCAAAGATGCTTGGGGCGGAGATTATTATATTATCCCAGTCCAGACTTCTCATAAACTTGCGTTCACATATGAATACAACATTACAACGGCAGATGGAGTTGTTGGAAATGTAAACGTGGCCGTAAAATACTACAAATATGGCTACTTGATAAGGTATAACGTTACAATACACAACATTTCAAGGTTCATAAAGGATAATGTGGACATAAGCGAACTTAAACCGGGTGTGTCTTTCCGTCTTGGCTTCCTCCTCAAGGAAAATGGCCAGCTCTCAGAGGACTATCGCCCTTCACCATTATACTTCTCACCTGCGAGTCCAGAGAACATAACATACGACAACAAGACAGATACATATAAGTTCGTTGCGACTTTACTATTCCAGAGGACAACTCAGGAGTTTAACAGGGGAGCGTGGGTCGGATTCACGATACTCTACAACGTTTCAAACTTCGGAATGCCCGTCTATGACAATGTATATGCAATTGATACAGAAAACGAAAGTATAAAGAGTGTTGAACTTCCATATTCAGAGTATCATCTCGTTATTCCACAGGACAATTTCTACAACGATGAATTCAAAGAACTCTTCAGAAAGATACTACTCCACGAAGCCTATAAACAGGGAACGGAGTATGATTACGAAGTATTCAAATGATGATAGCTTAAAATATAAATGGAGGGGATGGAAAATGAGAAAGATGTATGCCATACTCGTCCTGTTCATACTCGTTGCTGGGGTAGTTGCCTCAGGTTGCCTCGGCGGTGAGAAGGGCACGGATAAGGCGACTGGCACGCAGACGCAGACCACAAACGCTGGCGGAAGCGTTGAGAAGAACGGCACGAGCACGGCGACAAATACGGCGACGAACACACTGAGCGAGGAGGAGATTGAGAAGAAAGTAGAAGAGTGGATGAAGTATAATTACCTCGTGATTACGGAACATATGGCAAGCGACTATGACATCATAGAGGGTTACTATATTGTGCCAATACAGACTTCGGGACACAAAATTAACTTCACGATAGACTACAATGTCACTGGTGCTCACGATATTCTTCTTGAAAAGGTTAAGCTCCACGTTGAAACGTGGAAGCAGGGATACGTGGTAACTTACAATGTTACAATATTCAACTTTACCTCCTACGTTAGGTGCAAGGACGTAGACATTCAGAAAAACGTGACTCCCGTAATACTTCTCAGATTTGACAGGGTTATAAAAGAGAATGGGAAAATAGACTATGGAGATTACTTCTCGCCAACATACGTTGTTCCAGCCGAGAATGTGAGCTACGATGCTGAAACCGACACATATACTTTTGTTGCGACAGTAAAAATTGACCGTTGGATTGATGAGTTCCAGAAAGGAATAAGAGTTTGGTATAACGTGCTCTACAACCCAGCACTAAAACAGAGTGGCTATTACAGGATATATATCTTGGACGAAGGAAAAACCGATACAAACTGCATTCGTGTTCCAAGGGATGAGTATACACTCATTATCCCGCAGGATGCATTCTACGACCAGTCATTTAGAACGCTTTTCGAAAAGATAGCGACTGGGCAAGCATATAAACAAGGAACGCAGTATGATTACGCTGTCTACAAGTGAAGATAAAGCATCCTTTTCTCTATTTTTTTCGTGATTTTGAAAAGACCCATTTGGGTATAAAGACAAAAAACTACATCACGATGACTTCATCAAGACGGTTGAGCTCCGTTAGGAACACAGTTCTCCCCTCAACCCAGTAGCTTGTTTTTAAAACGAGACCGCTCCGCAAGATTAACACAATCTTTCCATCTGAGGAAAAGAAGAAAGAGATAATGTAATCAGCGTATAGGTTCTTTGCAGTTAGGATGTAGAGCGTCCTGCTTCCGATTTTGAAGAAGACTGATTGCACGTCCTCTCGCTTCATTATTTTTGCGAAGTGTAATGGACTTTCTATCAGCGTAATCATCGCTCTACACCACCCTTAAGTCTTTTTAAAGACTTGTGAAATCTTTATGAATTCAACGTAGCCCTGAAGGTCGTATGGGAAGTAGTTACCACCGTCTCTCGTTGGATTAACAAGGATGTATAGTTTCGCCTTACCTCCCTGTGAGAACTGGTCGTCAAAGTGCTTTACAAAGTTCCAGATTATTTTCTTTGCTTCTTTATCAGGGTCGTCGGCGTTCATTATTTGCTTATGCTCGTCCAGAGTAATCAACGAGGTTACGTCGAACCAATTATACTCCTTACCCCTTTCTCTCTCATAGGGCGGAATTCCGTCCTTTACACGACCCGGGTAACCAGCGTCGAACTCGTAAACAATCGTCACGTGAATGTTCTTTATCGTTAGGTTGAACGGTATATACTGGTATAATTTCGGAATGAAGACGAGCGAGGGCGGGACGATGAAGGTGTAATCATAGTAATGGTCTTTATAGACGTCAGCAGTCGTGTCGTCAGTGAAGAACAGCCCAACAGTGTCGTTCTGGTAAGTGATTAGCCCAAAGTCCTGCCAGCTACCACCCCTCTCGTATCTCAGCTTTATTGACTGCTCAAGTGCCTTCTTTATGTCTGGAGAGTCAGGGTTGAGCGTGTCCAACTTAAGTGCCTTTATGATGATGTCCTTGATGAGGTTGTCGTCTATTGCATAGAGGTTTCCGTAAACGCTCAAGTTCATATCGAACTCCATCACAGCTTTTACGTGGTAGATTTGCGGGACGCCGACATAATACTTGACCAGCTCGGCAGTCCACCTGTATGCACCTACGGTGTCATTACAGCCGACATCATCCAAGAGACCGCTTGAATATCTTGCAAAAACGTAGCTTCCCAAGTTGCCGTTCGTTACTCCCAAGTCATACTTGCCCCAACTTGTGTTGAGCTGTATCCAGCTACCGCCGTCAGCCCTAATCTCCATACTGTCGTCGTTGTTGTCGAAGTTGTGATAACCAATTGCGTAAATTTTCTTATAGCGGTGGAACTCAGTCCCGCCGTTGCTTTTGGCGACTCTTATCTTGAACGAGTTATCATTCTCACCGCTCCCATCTACGCTTGACGGTCTCTTGAAGTTCGGGCACGTGACGGTTTCTGTTGTCCAGTTTGTCCCGTTCCAGACTTTGTGTGTGCAAGTGCAATCTCCGTCTCTTATTCCGTCAAATTGTCCATCGGCAGTGACAATAACTCTGTCAATTACGACTTGGTAGTCATCGGGTATGTAGGAGTAGTAATACACTTTGGGTTCACTCAACTGGAAGTAAATCTCCTTTATTTCTGGTTCTGGACTTGTGAAGTTTCCTAAGTCATTTAGCGTGAAGTATTTGTCTCTATCGGGAACTCCGAGTATGGAAGTGAGTGGGAGTTTGTTCACTTCTGTGATGCTCAGTGTGTATTCGTTGAAGTATAACCCGTTAAGGGGTTCTCTTTCCAGTGTTCTCTTGGGGAGTGTTTCTTTGGTGTTTACAAGCTTTCCGTAGGCACTGTCAGGGTCGTTATACGGTATAAATAGTGGCATTAGGTAGGTGTCCACTATGAGGTCGCTTCCGTGAAAGTCTGACGGGCTTATTGAGATTGCCTCTCCTCTAAGCTCTTCACTGTAATCTTTCGATATACCAGCGCCGTAGAAGGGTATCGATTTAGTCAACAGGTGGTAGTCGTCGAACCTTTTCGTGTAGTTGTATAGGAAGTTGAGGTCTTCGGGTCTTCCTAATCCTGCGAAGCGAGAGAGAGATTTTAGTCTCAAGCTGAATGGGTTGCTCAAACTGTATATGTTTGTCGCTATCCCGATTTCGAGCAACTGTATGTAGTTGACTCCGAAGGGAAGCGTCTGTGTTAGATATTCATCCTTAGAAACGTAGTCGTCTCTAAACATTGCGTAGAGAGAAGTGAAGTATGCGTTGTCTCTCAAACTCGTGTCCCTGCTGAAGTCGTAGCTTGAAACTGCCAGAAGGTCGGCGAGCATATTATCGTAATCGTCTGGTGTGTAAGCCGATGCTTGAGCGTATAAAGAGTTCTTGTTGATGTAGAGTATGTTGTTCGGGTAGATGAACGGACTTACGTCGAGGTAGTTTCTCTTGTTGAAATCCATTATGTTAGCTCCGTAGAAGAAGAGTGGGCGGTAGTAGGAGTCGTGTGCACTCTTCGTGAACGGGAACGCTGGGTAAAATGTTATGAGGTTAAGCAGGTCTCTCATACCGTTGTGAAAGATTCCTCTGTTTTCGAGCGTGTATATGTCTGTGTTGATGTTGCCGAACTCTGAAGTGTCGCTTGTCTGTCCGCCGAGAATCTCATACTTGCCTGTTATTTCATCTGTCAGGTTTAGTTTGTGCCATTTTCCATCGAAGAGGGTCTTGGGAATTACTGTTGCTATCGGGTCTGTGTGGAAGATGTAGTAATTCGTGTAGTTTATTGGGATTACAAGGGCTTTCTGCTCAAACGTTCTGTTTACTGCCCATCTCCAAGCAACATACTTGAGTAACAACCAGTTGTAACCGAGTATCGGTCTTAGCGTCGTGTTGACTATTAGCTGGTGGTTGTTCCTCATTCTAAGGTAGGGTGCTATCACTGTTCCGTCTTCACTCATACATTCGTCAAAGGTCATTACGTCGGGTCTCTTGTCAGCGTAACATACAACGTAGTCTGGGTTGTATTGGACGCTGATGTTCGGGAAGAGCATTATGAAGTTCGTGTGGTTTGTAAGGAAGAGTGCGTTGATTGTCTCCTTGTCTTCCGTATAGTAGTATTCATACGGGGTCTTGAAGAGCGGTAACAGTTCCTCGTTTATTAGTCTGTATGGGACGCCCGATATAAAAACTGTTGCAAGTCCGTTGTTGTAGAAGACGCTTGAGGAGATGTTCTCATACAGCTTCCTGAGATACATAGCTCTCACGTCGGCGTTGTCAAAGACATCTTCGTTCTGGAGGCTATAATAACCATTTTTCACGTCCAGCTCGCAGTAGACGAATGGCACTTCGAAAGTCGTGTAAACGTCATACTTCTGGTTTAGACTCACGTTGAGTTTTGCTGGTAACTGTAAGGCTATTATAGGTGCATTAGCCTTTATGTATGCATCGGTTTTTGAAGAAAGCTGGTTAGTAATCGCTATCGCCGTCTCGACCTTTGCTATGTCGTCGTTGTTCGTTACAACGAGCTCGGTGAGGTAGTATGTTATCAGGACGAGCAGAATCACTACTATTCCAGCTCCAACAACTATAAGTGCTGATTGACCACGCCTTCTCACACCACAACCCGATAATGTGTGTGGCTTTGTCCTTTCTATCGTGAAAGCTCCGTCCCTTAAGGGTAGAAAAGAGGCCAGTAGTAATAAGCAATAACAATCAAATGCACAGAGGGAAAAGCTCAACGGGCAACCACTCGAACATTTGTAGAATATTGCCATTTCGCCATCGAGTTTTGTATGTTACAAAACGAAATCCCTTCACGTTTATTAATAAATTTATATAGTTTATTGTAATATTGTAACAAATCAAAAAATTTTTTGGTATTTTCATTGGAGACACATTTTAGTAGATGGCTAATGGCATACACTATCGTTCAGCACACGCATCATCGCTAAACCAGCGAAGACCTTCTTTAAGCATCATACTGATAACATATATATGGTGTTCACAGTGAAGAAAAAGAAAGTAACGTTTACGCTCCCTCTACGTTTTGTAAATCGTCTTGACATATTTCGCCTTAACAAACTAATTCACAGGTCAATTAAGTATTTCAAAAAATTCGAAGAGCGAGATTTCGAATACATTAATGAGCTCGCTGATGATATAGTGGAAGAGCGGGAACATACGATTCTTATTAGCGTCAACACGACCCTACAGCAGGAGGATATAGATTATCTTCGTTTTATTGCAAAGAAATACACGCTAACTTTCAGTGAAGCAGTAGAATTAGTGTTAAAGTTCTCCACAAAGCCTCTCCTCTACAACATTTACGAGCGGTTATAATCTCCTATACTTTTTACGCCATTAAAAAGTATTAATAATCATACCTACAATCTTTATAAAGTTGAAAGCCCAACCGATTTCTGGTAGCTCTTATCAGGTGATATAGAATGTCTTTAGCGGATTTGAATCTCAATAGGGAAACTATTAGAAAAATTGAACTGTATTCGCAGTTCACAAAGAAATTCTATGCTGTTCTTAAGAATGAAGAAGAGAGCGAAAAACTTGCAAAGTTCGTTGCGTTTTCAGATAGCCTTCCAAGGAAGTTCAAAATAATTCTGGACAATAATTGTGTTACTGTTGATATCAGCAGAATATCGGTTAGTGATTGTGTAGCTAATGAAAATTCATCAGTTACATACAAAGTAGATGGTTGCACAGTGGGGAAGATTAACAAAAAGGGACATATAGAGGACATTGACATTATTCCCGACGAGTTTGTTGTTCGGGATTTCAGCATTTATTTTGGAGATGTTGAAATATTTGATGCAAAATTGCGTTTCAGAGGCCTTTTCAAAGCTAATACTCCAATATTTGAATTTCTGACTCCAAATGCATTTTCCATCATCAATCAAGTTGTCTTTTATGCTGATAGAAACAACAAATTCAGCATCGGCATCGTGGAGGACATAACTGAAATTGAAACAAAAGCAGGCGGGATAAAGATTTTCATTACCGGGGTTCCGGTTATTAATAATGCTCCTGTATTAAGCTCCATCCTTCCAGCGAGACTCTTGGGACTACCCAGTGGAGACGTTGAAACTACCCTTTTAGTGCTTAAATTAGAAGCGAAAAGAATAGAAGGCAATTACATTTCGATAGAATACTTAGAGGATGTGATAAAGGGCAATATAGAAAATGCGGGGATTTCTAACGATTTGGACATTATAGTGAGGAGAAGTGCGTTAAATGAGGCTTTAGTAGACAGATTACTGTGGAAAATTGCCTCTGATGTTCTTGGAATATAATATTTCAAAAGCCCTAATAATGCCTTGGGAATATTATATTTCAAAAAGTTATAAGTTATTTAATAAGAGAAATAGTAAAGTTTATAAAGTAAAAAACATATGTAGTATTGGTGATGCCCAAATGACGGAGTTCCTCCACATCTGGAACCTATACGAGGTTGTAGCCAGCCACCTCGAAGGCGGAAGAAGAACGGTAGAGACGAAGAACGGAGTGACCATCGAGACAGTAGAGACGAACGCATATACCCACGAAGGAGAAGCCTACCCAATGGTTTCGACAGAGAGGTATGAGCACGTTCTCAGAGGAGGAATGACTGATGTGAGCGGAAGGGACTATGCATCGGTGTTCAAGACCCTGAAAGACTACCGGCTCAAGGAGGGAGTCCACTTCAAGGATGGCGTTCTAACGAGGAAGTTCTTCGAGGATTACCCAGGCAACCTTGTCTTCGGTTATGCAATAGGTGGAGAAAACGAAATGAACGGTGCAATCAGTAGAGAGTCCCCAGTTAGGAATTTTGGACTTCTGGGTCTCTTCCAAAAGAAAGGCAACACTGTGTTCGATGAGATTCGTCCAGAATGGGACGATAAACGGATGGTAAGGAAAGAACTCGTCTCGACAGTTCTTAGTGGAAGTATACTCATTGACGTTCAGAGGCTCTCACGGGTTGAGGGTTACGAGAGGGCCTTCAAATCCGATGAGGGCATTGAACCTCTTGACTTCAGCAATGAAGTCAAGGAACACGTTGCCAACCTGATTAGGGGAATGTTTGACACCCGTCACTTCGCCGATTCAGAAGATGGAGTCCTTCCAAGTGTAGGGTTAGCCCTGACGCTTATAGTAGTGACAGACGAGCCTTCCCACCCATTTGCAACGCCACATAACTTAGTTAAGTATGTAACAAAAGATGGAAAGAGGACGCTCTCGCTCAATGTTGAAGCAATTAACAACCACGTGGTCAAGCGTTATGGAAGAGAAAATGTCATAGTTGCAGGGGAGTTTGACCACAATGACCCGCTCATAGACCTCAGAGGAGCGAAGGACATCGGAGCAGTCCTCCTCGACCGCTGGGACTACCCGAGAATTGAGGACAAGCTCGCCGAGGAAGTCCTTAAGAGGCTTTGATTTTGCTTTTTTATTTTTGCAGAAAAGGCATAGTAAAAAGAGGCTCTTTCATTCGTCCTTTCCCAACGACAAGTATTTGTCCATCATTTCGTCGATGAGTCCTCCCTCCTCCAAGGTGCCCTTCTTGGCTTTATCCAACAATTGAGACACTTCCTCAAACAAGTCTTTTTCTGGCACTTTCCTATCTGAATTAAGGACATCGAGATATTCGAGGAACATCAGTAGAACCTTTGCCATAAACAGGCAGTATCCCTTTTTCATTTTATAGTGCTCTTCACTCTCACCCTCGAATCTTGATAGGCCGTCCTGCAGTATTGATGATGCCGCTCGAATTAGCATAGCCCTCGTAGGGTTGCCAAAACAGTGTGGAATGTCAACGCAACTCACCCATATTTCCCCATTGCCCCATCCCAAGATGCTAAGCCCAAAACGACCACCAACGATGTCCACACTTTGCCAAAAAGCGACCCCAGAATCGGAGTCTCCAATAACGTATACTCTAACACCGTCGTAGGCTGTTTCGTCTCTACACTTTATTCGCTTGGGCATTACGACTATGGTCGCTCTCCCAGTTTTGAACGTGGGGTATCCAAGCTTCTTGAAGACTAAGTAGATAACATCGTCTGCACCTACGAAGACTGTCCCCTCTTCGGGGTCTTTGAATTTTTCAAGAATTGGCTCCAGTTCTTTTTTCCTGATTCTCACGTTAATACCAGCCTCACGAAGCCTTTGGTTTAGTTCTCTGACCACCTTGTCTAAAGTATCGTTCTTTAGGGACTTGCTAACGGCTTCTATCACGCTCTCTATCACTTTGGTCACCATACTTTGTGAACTTTCGAAGGTGCTTAAATTGCTTTTTATGGTTTCTGGATAGTAATGTTGTTTTACATTTCTTAAACAAATATCTCTTTTGCTATTTCTTATATAACGTAGTATGCCAATCCATCATTGTTTCAGAGGATTGGAACAATCTCCTTGCTCCACGCTCCAAAAACATTATAAGGCCTTCTGAGAAGCTGTTTTTGAGCGATGATGAGTGAATCCAATGCTGATGAGATGATGAGCCCCAAACCTGAGCAAGAGGTGATCGAACTGGAGAAGCTGTCCCAAAAGATAGACGGCATCAGTAGGCAACTTCAGGCCATTAAAGAGGCCGAGGAAAAGAAAAACGAACCGGACACCCTCGGGTGGGACGACATCACTCAGGAAATCATCGGGGCTGTGACCTTTGCACTCCCATTCCTTTTCACAGGCGAGCTCTGGGACGTTGCCAAGGCGATTTCCCTTGAAAGAGCCGTTGTGATATTTCTGCTCACCCTGGGCATCGCGTACCTGTTCCTCGTGAAGTCCCGGCTCGGGAATATGAAGAGGGAGGAGCTGTTCCACCTGCCAAAGAGGCTCATAAGCGTGTCCGTTATCTCGTACACTATTTCGGCGCTTCTCATCTACCTTTACGACATAAACGGTGTCGCTCACTTCACACCCGTCCAGTACCTGAACGCGACGGTCATAGTGAGCGCGTTCGCGGTTATCGGTGCAATAGCTGTTGACATGGTGAAGTGAATGAGGGTTGTTACTGGAAACAAATGGGAGCAGTTTGGAGATGCGGTTCTATTTCCCGAGTATGGAAAGAACAGGGAAGACCTCTTGAAGTTCGTTGATTCCCTTTCGGGCGAAGAGACGCTGGTAACATCGAGCCTTGAGGTTATCGACCTTCTCGCTGAACGCTTCAGGAAAAGCGAGGAGAACATCCTCGTTTACTCGGACACTATGAAAAGCCTGACTCTCAAGGAGGTCTATGAACTCAGGAAGTACCTTGACTTTGATGTCCGCGGTGGTTTTTCTGGAGAAGATGCTCCGGTCTCGGTTCTCTTTGTTGAAGGGAAGACGGACTCCAAGTTCTTCAAGGCAGTCATGAAGAAGCTCTTCGACTTCAGAGAATCCAGAACCGCGCCAAGGAACCTGAAGTTCATTGAGAAGGTCTTTGAGCGCGACAACTTTGACCTCCTCCATAAGGACGGAAAGTACGTTGCCGTAATCCCGAGCGAGGGAAACTCCGGTGTCATAAGGAACCTGGGCAACTTCCTCAAAGCCATGGACGTCTTTGGCTTCGGCGTTGAGAGAATAGGGGTTGCCATTGACGTCGATGAGGACAGGGAAGCGGCCATGGCGTCAATAACTGGCAAACTGGCATCCTTTAGTCCAAGGAAAGCCGGGGATTTTTACTTGGTCTGGAACACGTTCATCGTGCCGCTCATTATAGGTCTCCCCTTTGAGGACGAGCTTATTGACTGGAAGAAGCCGACGGTTGAGGATTTGATGCTCCACCTCATAAGCGCGGAGGGCCTTCTTGAGAAGCTCCGGCCTGCCCTTGGGGCTTTCGAGGAGAGCCTTGGGAGGAAACTCAAGCCAAAGGAGGTCATGTATCTGGCTCTCTCCGCCTACGGGCACTGGGGCAACCTCGAGGGGTTCTACGAGCTCTTCGTGATGCGCTCCCGCCACAGGCACATCAAGGACGTGCTCAGGAAGGCAGGTCTCATGGAGGGCCTGCGCTTCCTCGCCTTTGCCGAGCGCTGAGTTTTTAACTCCCTTTCCCATCTCCAGGTGGTGATGTCCATGAAGCTGGTCTCATTTGACGTCTGGAACACACTTCTCGATATGAACGGGATGCTCGACGCTTTCTCAGCAGAGCTCTCAAACATCATGGGCACCTGCATCGTCGACGTTGTGGAGGCCATAATGCTGACGAGGGCGAGGATAAAGGGAATGAGGGCCAGGGGCGAAGGCGATCCGAAAAGGGCGCTTGAGGAGAGCCAGGAAATGCTCGCGGAAATCCTTGGCGTGGACATCGAGGTTATAAGGAGGGCCGCGGCGAGGGCCACCCTAAATGTCGGTGACCTCGTCCTACCCGGGGCGGAGGATGCCCTCAAGGACGCCAAGAGGCGCGGTCTGAAGGTTACTGTAACTGGCAACGTCATGTTCTGGCCGGGTTCCTATACGAGACTGCTCCTCGAGAGGGTTGGCCTTATGAGGTACATAGACCGGACGTTCTTCGCGGATGAGGTTGGGGCCTTCAAGCCGCTTCCGGAGATGTTTAGAAAGCCTCTGGAGGTCTTCGGTGTTGAGCCGGAGGAGGCCCTTCACGTCGGCGACACCTATGCGGAGGACTTTGAAGGAGCCCTGAGGGTTGGCATGTGGGGGGCGTGGATAAACCCCGAGGCTGAAGGCGTCAGGAGAATCTCCGAGAGGGGCTTTGAGATACCCTCAATCGGTGAGCTGCCCGAAGTCCTTGATATGCTAACTGGGGATATGGGAAAAGCTTATAAATCGACTGGGCAACGCTCACCAGAGGTTTAAAAACCCACCTTTCTTGGAGGTGTTCGCAGTGGAGATGAAGTTCGAGGTACCCGTATGCACCTCATGCGGAAAGGAGATAACCCCAAGGGAGCACGCCACTCACTTCGTTTGCCCGAACTGCGGTGAGGCGATCATATGGCGCTGCGAAAGCTGCAGGGTGCTCAGCGTGCCCTACAAGTGCCCCAAGTGCGGATGGGAGGGGCCGTGAGTTAGGAGGTGAATGATATGAGCGACTACAACCTTGTTGGCGTTATAAAGGTCATGCCGACCGACCCGGATGTCAACCTCGACGAGCTCGAGGAGAAGCTTAAGGCAGTCATCCCCGAGAAGTACGGCCTTGCAAAGGTCGAGAGGGAGCCGATAGCCTTCGGTCTCGTTGCTCTCAAGTTCTACGTCCTCGGAAGGGACGAGGAAGGCTACTCCTTCGACGAAGTTGCAGATATCTTCAGACAGGTCGAGAACGTCGAGAGCGCTGAGGTCGAGACCGTTTCGAGGATCTGAGGGCTCCGCCCTCTTTTACTGATTATCTGCACGGAAAGCCCCTGCACTTTCTCTCGCCAGTTAATTCGTAGCTCTTCCCGTCGAGGCTGTCCATTATCAGCTTTTTTCCGTCTTCCTCGTACACCCAGAAGACCTTGTAGGCGAGCTCTTCCCTTATTACCTCAATCCTTGGCAGCCACCACGAGACCACCCTTGAGTTTCCCCAAGTTATTGCGCTCTCGAAGGCCTTCATCCTCGCTTCTTCTTCCGTAACGAGGGGCTCCATAACGTTTTTCTCGTCAACTTCCCATTCCTCGAGGTCTATAAAGTCGTCTCCCCTCTCCGCACCGAGGCGGTAGAGGTCTATGTAAGCATAGTAGTCAAAGACCCTGTCCTTCATGCCCAGCCTCTTGTAGAAGAGCCTGAGGTGGTATATCCTGTAGGGATATAGAACAAAGCTTTCAGCGACCTCTGGTTTAAAGATCGGCCTCATGACCTTAACCTTGATCCCGCCCATATTCTAACACCTTTCTGCAATTCTTGATATTCTCTTACACCAAACGTTTCAAACGATAGGTTTATAATTTTTTAGCCATATATGTACAATGCTGGCTTCCAACCAGCATATACATTCAGGGGTGATAAATATGGGACTTGGCGCCGAAGGCTGGGCATTGCTTCTGGTTCCAACGATTTTGGGTTTTTTGGTAATGGTTCTGTACGGCTACTGGGACAAGATAACGGGGAAGGAGTACTACGTAGATGCCGACATCCTAGCCTACGACGAGGATCTCATTGAAGAGCTAAAGAAGGAGGGTAAGGCATGAACGCGGGTGTGCTCTTTGGATTTCTGATATACCTTGCCCTCCTAGCTTACATAGGCTGGTGGGCCAACAGGTACACCAAGACCGAAGACCAGTACTTCGTCGGCGGCAGGAAGGTTCACGTTTTAGCAGCTACACTCTCGGATAAGGCCAGTGACTTCTCCGGCTGGTTGATGCTAGGTTATCCTGGAAGCGCATTCAAGGCTGGCCTTGGAGCATTCTGGGCTGGGATAGGCTGTCTCTTCGGTACTCTCGCCGACTACCTTCTCATCGGTCCGAGGCTAAGGATTTACGCCGGCAAGTTCAGGGCAATAACCGTCCCGGACTATCTGGAGGCCAGGCTCAAGGACGACACCAAGCTCATCAGGATCCTCAGCGCTTTGATCATTATCATCTTCATGACCGCCTACGTAGCTGCGCAGTTCGCGGCCGGCGGAAAGACCTTTGCGGAGGGCTTTGACGTAAGCGTGAACACTGGAATCATAATAACCGTTATCATCCTGACTGCATACGTTATCACAGGTGGCTTCTTTGCCGTGGTATGGACTGACGTTGTCCAGGCCCTCTTCATGCTGCTGACCCTCGTTATCGTCCCCTTCCTAGCCCTGGCCAAGATAGGAGGCCTCGACAAGGCGACGGAGATAATAGCCTCCGCAGACCCCAACAAGCTCCACCCCTTCGGCGGCGCAACCGGCTGGGCGGCAATAATCTTTGCCATAGGCTACGCCTCCTGGATAGTCGGCTACCTCGGCCAGCCTCACATAGTCACCCGCTACATGAGCGTTGAGGACCCGAGAAAGCTCAGGAGGCCGGGTATCTTCATCAGCGGCATCTGGACTACAATAGTCCTCTGGGGAGCGTTCTTCGCGGGATTCCTCGGCTTCGCCCTCTACCAGGCGGGCATGCTTAACGTCAGCGATCCCGAGCGTGTAGTTCCCGCCATGGCAGTTGAGCTTATGCCGAGCTGGATAGCTGGCTTCGTCATAGCGGGCATAATTTCCGCCGTTATGAGCACCGCCGACTCACAGCTTCTCGTCGCTTCCTCGGCAATAGCGAGGGACTTCTACCACAAGGTTCTCGGCAAGGAACTCGGCAAGAAGCAGATGGTCAACATCTCCAGGGTTGTAGTTGCCGTCGTTGCACTGGTCGGCCTCTGGTTCGCTATTACAGGACCAAAGGTTATCTACCAGATGGTTGCAACGGCATGGGGCGGCCTTGCCGTCGGCTTTGGCCCGATACTCACACTGAGCCTCTGGTGGAAGCGCGTCACCAAGGAGGGCGGAATCGTTGGAATGGCCTACGGTCTGGTCAGCGAGGTCATATTCGAGGCCAAGATATACGGCTGGGCCTTCAACCCTGACGCTCCTGGCTTCTTTGGCACTCTAGGAAGCTGGTTCAACGGCGTTCCAGTGTTCTTCATCAACTTCTTCATAACGCTGTTCGTTATCATAATCGTCAGCCTCCTCACAAAGCCGCCAGAAGACATCGTTAAGCTTCACGAAGAGCTCTTCAGGAAAGTTCCCGTTGAGACTGGGAAGAAGACAGTTATGGAAACAAGGGCCAAGAGCCAGGTAGAGAACGTCGCCGACTTCCTGATTGAGAAAGGCCTTGCATGACCTCCCTTCTCTTTTTAACCTTTGGTTTAGAACCTTAGGGTTTATAAGCATCGGTGTTCATCTTTATTCGCATGTACAGAAGCGGGGTGGAAGTATGAGACCGCTTGACCTAACAGAGAAAGACCCTTCTAAGAAGATCACGATCTACCTCGACGGGGAGCCCTACGAGGCCTACGAGGGCGAAAAGTTCCCGGTGGCGATGTTAGCGAACGGCGTTTACTGGCTCACGACGAGCAACGAGGGGAGACATCGCGGAGCCTTCACCTTTGGTCCGCTCCCGGTTACAGTGAACGGGATCAAGAACATCAACGGGAGAAAGCTCAAGCTCAAGAACGGCATGAAGATTGAGAGGCAGAGATACGATGAGTTCCAGGAGCAGGTTGAGATAGACGAAGGGAAGCCCGTTCTCCGCTACGTTGTGGACGTCGCGGTCATCGGAGCTGGTCCTGCAGGCCTCGGTGTCGTGGAGGAAATCGGCGGAAAGCTTACCGTTGCCCTCATCGAGGAGAAGGGCTGGCTCGGCGGAGATATGTGGCTCAAGGGCGTTGAGCAGGAGGGCTTTGGAAATCCGAGGGAAGCGATAGAAAGGCTCACCAACTTCCCGGAGAACGTCAGGGTCTTCCTCAAGACGGCCGCGCTCGGTGTCTATGACAAGGGAGAGTACTTCCTCGTTCCAGCCGTTAGAAACGACCAGCTCATAGAGTTCATGGCGAAGAAAGTGGTTTTAGCTACTGGGGCTGTTGATAATATAATGCTCTTCGAGAACAACGACTGGCCCGGCGTCTTCAGGAGGGCCGATGCACTTGAAGTCATGAACGTCTGGGGCGTCGCTCCCGGAAGGAAGGTCGCCGTCACAGGGGCATTCCCGGAGGAGATTACCGCCGAATTAGAGCGCTGGGGCATTGAATACATAATTGTCCCGAACGTCAAGCGCGTTGAGGGTGAGGACAGAATAGAGCGCGTCATAGACGAGAACGGCAACGTCTATGAAGTTGATGCGCTGATAATGGCCGATGGGAGGATTCCAGACATTAACCCGATAACCCAGGCGGGAGGAAAGCTCCGCTTCAAGCGCGGCTACTACATGCCGGTTTTGGACGACGAGCACAGGATAAGGGACGGAATCTATGTCGCGGGAAGCGCGGTCAGCATAAAGCCGCACTACGCGAACTACCTCGAAGGAAAGCTCGTTGGGGCGTATATCCTGAGGGAGTTCGGCTACGAGAGCGAGCCGTGCATCTACGAGGAGAGGCTTAAGGAGTACGAGCCTGTGGCAAGGCCGGTTCCGAAGCTCCCGCTGGATAACTTCAACGGCGAGGACGTCCAGATATGCGGCTGTGGCGTCACACTGAAGAAGGTGGACGACGTCGTCAGGAGCGGCATAACAGACCTGCAGATCATCAAGAGGCTCACCCACCTGGCCATGGGCTTCTGCCAGGGCAGGTTCTGCCTCTTCAACGGCGCCCTTCTCGTCTCCCAGCGGAGCGGAATGGGCATGGACAGGCTTGACATACCCGTTGCGAGGCCGCCCATAAAGAACGTCAAAATGAAGGTCGTCGCGGGGAGGGATTGAAATGCCGACGAGGGAGCTTCCCGAAAAGAGTGAGATAACGATAATCGGCGGTGGAATCGTTGGGGTTACCATCGCCCACGAGCTTGCCAAGAGGGGCGAGGAAGTCACTGTCATAGAGAAGCGCTTCATAGGTTCAGGCTCTACATTCCGCTGTGGGACGGGAATAAGGCAGCAGTTCAACGACGAAGCGAACGTCCAGGTCATGAAGCGCTCCGTCGAGCTCTGGAAGAAGTACAGCGAGGAGTACGGCTTCCCGTTCCAGCAGACTGGCTACCTCTTCCTGCTCTACGATGATGAAGAAGTCGAGACCTTCAAGAGGAACATAGCGATACAGAACAAATTCGGCGTCCCGACGAGGCTCATAACACCCGAAGAGGCCAAGGAGATAGTCCCCCTCCTCGACATAAGCGAGGTCGTTGCCGCTTCCTGGAACCCCACCGACGGAAAGGCCAGCCCGTTCCACTCAACTGCAAAGTTCGCCCTCCACGCTGAAGAGTTCGGCGCGAAGCTCGTCGAGTACACCGAGGTCAAGGACTTCATAATCGAGAACGGCGAGATCAAGGGACTGAAGACCAGCAGGGGCACGATAAAGACCGGAATAGTCGTCAACGCCACCAACGCCTGGGCCAAGCTCATCAACGCGATGGCAGGTATAAGGACGAAGATACCGATAGAGCCCTACAAGCACCAGGCTGTCATAACCCAGCCTATAAGGAAGGGCTCCGTTAAGCCGATGGTCATCTCGTTCAGGTACGGCCACGCTTACCTCACCCAGACCAGCCACGGCGGAATAATAGGTGGCGTCGGCTACGAGGAAGGCCCGACCTACGACCTCAACCCGACCTACGAGTTCCTCCGCGAGGTGAGCTACTACTTCACCAAGATAATCCCGGCCCTGAGGGAGCTCCTCATTCTGAGGACGTGGGCGGGTTACTACGCCAAGACACCCGACAGCAACCCTGCGATAGGGAAGATCGAGGAGCTGAGCGACTACTACATAGCTGCGGGCTTCAGCGGGCACGGCTTCATGATGGCTCCTGCTGTGGCGGAGATGGTGGCAGACCTCATCACGAAGGGCAAGACCGACCTGCCCGCCTGGTGGTACGACCCGTACCGCTTCGAGAGGGGAGAGCTTAGGGGTAAGGCCCTGCAGATGGGGTGAAGTTTTATTTTCTCTCTTCTTCACCCTTGAAGAATGTACACGAACGCTGAAGCTTCTTTTTATTCTTCTTTGAGGACTTCGATGAAGGGTATTCCTTCAAAGTCCCTGTCGGGGGTTGCTATTTTCTTGACCCCTGTGACAATCATGGCACCCACTATTTTTGCATCGTGCATCAAAAGGCCATACTTCTCAGCTATGCTTAAAGTCAGAAAAATGTCGGGGTCTTCAACGATCTCAATCCCGTGTCTACCTATGAACGAGAGCACCATCTCGGACGATTCCCTTAGGAGACTTCTTCCCTCTTCAGTTTTCAGAAATTTTCTCAGTTCGTGGATGCTCTTGATTCCGCGCGAAGAGGCTTTCTTCCTGAGCGTGACATAAACACACTCATCGACGACAGTTTCAGAAACCAGCGGATCGTCAGCCATGGAAAGTATTTTTCTTGCCCTCTCTGTCAGCTCAGTCTCAAAGAGCAGGTTGAGCAGGACGCTACTGTCCAGAAAAGTCCCTGTACTCCTGTAGATACTCACGAAGCTCCCCCCATGATGCCCTCTCAGGTCTCACCTTCCCCTTGCTGGAAGCGAGCATCCTTAAGGCCTGAGCGCGTGCAAATATCTCGGCCATTTCTCCAACGAGCTTTTCGTCAATCCCCTCGGGAACCCTCACCCTCAAAGTCACGTCCATCCACATCCCCACAAGACGTTGAACGTTGGGTTTGATAACGTTTTCGTCATATTCATAGCCAAGTAAAGAGAATCTGGCGCCCTTTTCCTTTCTCAACCAAAGGTGGAAAACCTTTTTATGAAAAAATCCTCATAAAGGGCTTTTCTTAACCCACATTGGTGAAAGTTCATGCGCATCACTGAACATCCTGTTCTGCGGTTTGAGCGAGGCAGAAAGGTCACCATCTACTTTGAAGGCCGGCCGATAGAGGCCTACGAGGGAGAGACTATTGCAATGGCACTCCACGCCGCTGGAATTAGAGTCCTCAGCCACAGCGGTGAGAAACACAGACCGAGGGGCCTCTTCTGTGCCATAGGCAAGTGCTCTTCCTGCCTCGTTAAGGTAAACGGCATCCCGAACGTCCGCTCGTGCATAACCCTCGTCGAGGACGGCATGAGGATTGAGATGCAGAAAGGAAAAGAGATGCTCCCAAGGACTGCGAAGCCGCCGGAATGGAAGGATGCAACCAGATACGAGGCGGACGTCGTTGTCATCGGCGGCGGTCCCGCCGGCCTGATGGCGGCGATACACGCGGCTGACGCCGGCGCGAGTGTCATCCTCATTGACGAACAGCCAAAGCTGGGCGGCCAGCTCGTCAAGCAGACCCACAAGTTCTTCGGGAAGAGGGAGCAGTTCGCAGGAGTAAGGGGAGTGGAGATAGCCAAGATTCTCACTGAGGAAGTGAGAAAGAGGGAGAAAATACGGGTCTTCACGGAGACCTCTGCCGTTGGAATCTTCCAGGATGGCGACGAGAAGCTCGTGATCGGCGTCAGGGAGAACCGCGAGCTCGTGGAGTTTTCGGGAAAGACCCTCGTCGTCGCGACCGGCGCGATGGAGAAGATGATTCCCTTCGAGAACAACGATCTGCCAGGAATCTACGGAGCTGGAGCAATCCAGACCCTCATGAACACCTACGGAGTGAAGCCCGGCGACAGAGTCCTCATCGTCGGAGCTGGCAACGTGGGGCTGATTTTGGCATACCAGCTCATCCAGGCAGGCGTTGAGGTGAAGGCGATAGTCGAGGCCATGCCCAAGGTCGGAGGCTACTTCGTCCACGCTGCCAAGGTGAGGAGGCTCGGCGTTCCAATTCTCACGAGGCACACGATCCTAAGGGCAGAAGGTACGGACAGGGTCGAGAGGGCGGTAGTTGCTCAGCTTGACGAGAACTGGAGGCCAATACCCGGAACGGAGAAGGTCTTCGAGGTGGACACGATAGCACTCGCCGTAGGATTGAGGCCGAGCATAGAGCTCCTCCACCAGGCGGGGTGCCAGATAAAGTTCGTCCGAGAGCTGGGAGGCCACGTAGCTGTGAGGGACGAGAGAATGGAGACCACCGTCCAGGGAATCTTCGTCGCTGGCGATTCTGCTGGAATAGAGGAGGCAACTACGGCGATGCTCGAAGGGAAGATAGCAGGAATTGCCGCGGCGCTCAAGGCTGGAGTCGCTTCTCCAGAGTGGCTGGGGGAGATAGAGAAGGCCCAGCGCGACCTCGAGGAGTTCCGTTCAGGCCCCTTCGGAAAGCACATCGTTGAGGGGATAAAGAAGGCTCTTCTGCCCGCTGGGGGTGGTTCCAATGTCTGAGATCCCAGAATACCTGAAGAAGGGCTACATAACGCCCGAAGAGCTCTTCAAGATAATCCCAAAGCCGAGCGAGGAGAGGCTTAGGGCGAGGCCTGTTGCCGTTCCCGAGTGCCCGCAGGAGATACCATGCGCCCCGTGCAGGGAGGTCTGCCCTACTGGAGCGATAAGCATGCCGACGCCGAACGACCTTCCAATCGTTGACTACGAGAAGTGCGTCGGCTGCTCCCTCTGCGTCCAGATATGCCCCGGTTTGGCGTTTTTCATGGTCCAGTACGTTGGGGACAAAGCGAGGATAACGATGCCCTACGAGCTTCTTCCGGTTCCAGAGCGCGGCGATGAGGTGGTTCTCCTCAACCGCGTTGGAGAACCCGTTGGAAAGGGGAAGGTCACGCTCGTAATACCGCGCGAGAAGAGCGTGGGGGACACAGCCGTAGTCACGGTGGAGGTTCCAATTGAGCTCGCCTGGGAAGTGAGGGCCCTTCGCGTGCCGGGAGGGGATTATGATGAGTGAGGACCCAAGGGAGAAGATAATCATCTGCCGCTGCAACGACGTCACGCTCAAGGAGATTGAAGACCTCCTAGATCAGGGGATAACCGACATAGAGGAAATCAAGAGGCTCCTGAGGATAGGCATGGGGCCATGCCAGGGAAGGACTTGCCTTCCGCTCGTGATGGGAATTCTCGCGAGGAAGACCGGAAAGAAACAGGAGGGTATTCCACTTCCCGCAACGCGCGTTCCCGTTAGGCCGGTGATGATGGGAGTTTTAGCGGGCGAGATGGGTGATGACGATGAAGAGTGAGGCAAAGACGATCATCATCGGCGGCGGCATAATAGGTCTCAGCATAGCCTACAACCTCGCCAAGCTCGGCGAGAGCGACATCGTGGTTCTCGAAAAAGGCTACCTCGGAAACGGCTCGACATTCCGCTGTGGAACCGGAATAAGGCAGCAGTTCGGCGATGAAGCAAACATTAGGATGATGAAGCGCTCCGTCGAGTTGTGGAAAGGGCTGAAAGAGGAGCTTGGATACGACGTCGAGTTTACCCAGAGCGGCTACCTCTTCCTGATCTACAGCGAAGAGGAGCTTGAGGCCTTTAAGAACAACGTCCGGCTCCAGAACCGCTTTGGAGTTCCTTCGAGGATAATAACACCCGAGGAGGCTAAGGAAATAGTTCCACCCCTTAACACTGACGGGGTTATAGCGGCCGCGTGGAACCACACGGACGGAAAGGCGAACCCGTTTAAGGCGGTATTTGCCTATGCAAACGCGGCCAAGAGGCTGGGCGTTGAGATATACGAGTACACCGAGGCGAAGGACATCAAGGTCGAAGACGGGAAGATAAAGGCCGTCGTGACCAACAGGGGAGAGATAAGGACGGGCAGGGTTATCAACGCGGCCAACGCCTGGGCGCCGCTCATAAACAAAATGGCAGGAGTGCCGATAAAAATCCCAATAGAACCATATAAGCACCAGAGCGTGAAGACTGAACCCATAAAGCCCGGCCAGATAGAGCCGATGGTCATCTCCTTCAAGCACGGGGGAGTTTACATGACGCAGGAGGCCAACCAGGGCGGCGTCATAGGCGGCTACGGCCTCAAGTACGGGCCGACTTACGACATAACACCGACCTATGACTTCCTTCGTGGAGTCAGCTACCGCTTCGCCCAGATAGTTCCAGCGCTCAAGTACGTGAACGTCATAAGGGTGTGGGGTGGCTTTTATGCAGAAACCCCCGACCACAACGCGGCCATAGGGAGGATAAACGAGATAGACGAGTTCTACATCGCGGCAGGTTTCAGCGGGCACGGCTTCATGCTTGCCCCGGTTGTTGGAGAGGCACTGGCCGAGCTCATCGTGGACGGGAAGACCGACAAGCCGCTAGACTTCTACGACTCCTACCGCTTCGAGAGGGGTGAACTGAGGGGTCAGGCACTTCAGATGGGATGATTTCAATTCTTTTCTTAACATTTCGACGGAAATTTTTATAAATCCTCTCAGCGTAGCCCGAGACATGCCTTTAAGGAAGAGAGAGCGAGTGATAACGCAGGGGAAGCGCGAGAGAACCCTCAAGCTCAAAAAGCTCAGGGTTAAGCGGAGGAACATCGTTATCCTAGCCGTCTCCATGTTCATTGCCAACGTGGCCTTCGGAATGGCCTTCCCGTATCTGAGCGTCTACATGCAGTACCTAGGTGCGACGATGTTCATGGTCGGCCTTCTGAGCGTGGCCTTCAATCTAACCTCTACCGTCTTTCAGTATCCCTTCGGCTGGCTCTCCGACGCCACCAGGAACAGAAAGGGCTTCATCGCGTTCGGTGCTGCTTCCATTGGACTGTTTTATATGATAATGGCATTTGCAACATCTCCTGTCCATGTCCTCCTGCTCCGGACGTTTCAGGGGGCGTTCGGCTCGGCCATGACTCCGGCCCATTCTGCCCTCATCTCTGAGCTTTCAACGAGGGCTGGATCAATCTTCGGCCTGTTCAACTCCATAGAGAACGCCGGCTACATGGTGGGCAACTTCATAGGCTCCGCAGTGGTTGAATACTTCGGCATAAAGGTTCTCTTCATCATCGCTGGCTTTCTCCTCTTCCTTTCGGCCGGGATAGTTCTCCTCATCAGGGAGAGGCCCGCTGGAAGGAGGAGCCTCGTTGGCATGATTCTTGTGCAGGAGGGCAGGGAAAGCTGGAGGGCAACTGTAAAAAGCTCGGCCTTCAAGAAGCTCATGAGAGGCCACCTTGGGCTGTTCTACTTTACAGTCTTCCTAGTGATGGTCGCCAGCGGACAGTTCTACAGTGTCTCCTCGGTCTACTTCAAGGAGGCCTTCGGAGAGTGGAGTGTTGGCGTTCTTTTTGGAATAGAGAGTCTCGCTGCTGCCTTGACCGGATACTTCCTCGGCAGGCTGATAGACAGGTACGGGGCGAAGAGGTTCTACCTCGTATCAATTGCCGGCTACGCTATGGCATTCGTCCTCTACGCAGTTGTTAGAAACGTTTGGCTGGCCTTCGGTGTGGCGTTCCTCTCGGGAATCAAGTGGATACTGACGATAAACTCGACTTCAACATACGTGGCAAAGAAGGTCAGTGTTTCGGAGAGGGCGCAGGGCATGGCTCTCCTAAACGGGATGATGAGCCTCGGATGGGTGGTTGGACCGCTTATAGGCGGCTACCTCTCGGAGATAAGCTTCCAGCTCAACTTCTTCAGCACGGTGGTACCTCTCTCAATAGCGTTTGTCCTGGCCCTAAGGCTCCCAGAATGAGGGTTGGGCTAAAAAGAAAACGTCAGGCCCTCTCTATTTTCATCCTCTCCCCGCTCTCAAACTCAAGCTCGAGCTTTCCTTTCTGCATCCTCACCTTGACGCCGTCAACGACGGTATCTATCTTTCCGTCTTTGGCCTCGACGCCGAGCATTTCTGCTACCTCTTCCACGCTCTTGAGCGAGCCGCTCATGGTTGTCTCAAGGGTCTCCTCACCCTCGATGGTCACCTTAAGCTTCCCCTTTCCTTCACGGATAAAACTCTCTTCCTTCATGTCTTTCACCTTCTCTGGAGTTGGGGGATGTATGCACGGCATAAACCACCACCAATAAAACTACTTCTCTTCCCGCTTTATCTCCTTTTTGGTGTCCTTCACCATTCGAACCCATATCCCGTGCTGGCCGACTTTTTTGAAGCCGTACTTCTCGTAGAATTTCATCGCTCCATAGTTCTTCTCTCCGACCCATAGCTCTATCCTGCCCGTATCCTTCAGGTATTCGAGGCACTTATCCATCAGCTTGTGGCCGATGCCGTGGCCCTGATAGGCTTTATCAACCGCGAACTCGTGGATTGCTCCAACCGTCTTTCCCTCGTACTTGCTGTACCAGTCCTTGTCGCAGACTATGAAGCCGACTATCTTATCCCCAATCTTGGCGACGAAAAAGCCGTCCTTGGCCTTGCCCCAGCACCAGCGGAGGTAGCGCTTCGCGTAGCTCTCCCCCTCGCCACCGTACTCCCTCATGCCCTCGTAGGCGCTCATGTATATCTCAATGAGCCTCTCAAGAGTTTCCTGGTCGAGCTTCTGAAGTTTCTCTATTTTCACTTCTTCGTTCTCCTCCGTCATCGGAGTTGATTAAATCGTCGGGTTTAAAAAGCCTGTCCAGTACTCTCTATGTCAGGGAGAAGGTGGTTGAGATGGGAAAGGCCAAGCCGAAGTACTGTGAAATATGCGGCGCCCCCATCAGGGGACCGGGCCACAGGATAAGGATAGAGGGAGCAGAGGTTCTTGTCTGCGATAAGTGCTACGAAAAGTACGGCGGTAAGAAGCCGGGAACCTTCAGTATAATGCCCACCGGAAGGCAGCCGAGGAGGACTGCAAGACCGGCATCCCGTCCAAAACCCCAGCCGAGACCATACCAGCCGAAGCCGCTCGTTACTGAGGAGATCGTCGAGGACTTTGCGGAGAGGGTTTACAGGGCAATCCAGCGCTCGGGCAAGAGCTACGAGGAGCTTTCACACGAGATCGGGCTTTCCGTGAACGACCTCAGAGCAATAGCACACGGCTACCGCGAGCCTACGATAAAAGAAGCGAGAAAGCTTGAGAGGTACTTCAAGATAAAGCTCATCGAAAGTGCAGGTGAAGAGCTTATTGAGGAGAAAAAGACAATTCCAAGGGACTACGAACCAACGCTCGGCGACATAGCCAACATAAGGATCAAGAAGAGGAAGAAGAAGTGAAAGTTTAAATTTTTCTTCTTCAAAAAACTTTATTGGTGAGGGGCAATGGGTGAGATAGTCATTGTGGTTCCGAAGGGTCTTGAGAAGATCATCCAGAGAAAAATATCCCTACTGTTGAGGAAGGAAGAGAAAAAGGGCCTAAAAAAAGACATCCTTAAAAAGTATCTCGGCAAGTTCTCTGGTTCGATAAACGAGGAGGAGTGGTACTTTCAATGATCGAAGTCTTCATTGATTCCTCCGTTCTTATTGAAGGACTAAAAGGGAATCCAGAGGCTGTCAAGATTCTGAATTACCTCGCTGATGGTGGTGCAGTTGCAATAATAAATGACATAGTGGTAAGCGAGTTTCTGTTTCATTACATCCGTCTGAAATCTGGAGTATCACCGCTTACAGTCAAAAGCTCTGGAAAGATATCAGAGTTTATAAAGGAGGATGAACCGCTCGACTTCATAACTCAGTTTCATATTCTCCCAACGGATGAAGAAACTTTACTTCAGGCCTACAATTTCATGAGGAGGTACAATCTGCTTCCAAATGACGCTATAATCTTGGCGGCGTGCAAAGTTAACAACATTGAGCGGCTCGCTACTTTGGACGGAGATTTAATAAAAGTGGCTAGGGAAGAGGGGTTAGAACTCCTATAAGTCCAAATCTTCATATTCCCGCTTTTTCCTCTTCCTCTCGATCTCCTCGGCCTTCGTTCTCTTCGGGGGGTGGAAGCCCCTGAGCTTTTCGAAAGTTCCCCAGAGCCTCATGAGCTCCGTCCATGCCTCGCTGTCGGGAGGGACTACGAGGACGTGTGCTGGGGGATGAATGTCCATCAGCCTGCCTATAGCTTTCCTCGGAGGAAGGTCTATCTGGGCAACTACGTGGGCTTTAAACTTCCTCCTCGGCTTCTCGCCGCTAACCTTCTCAAAGACCCACTCTGAGAGGGCCGGCGGTATTATCCTGGGATCCCCCCTAATTTTCATCCCGCCGTAGCGGACGAGGTCTGCCAAGGCTACGCTCGCCTTCTGGAAGCTGTCGGCCCTCACGAGCACTATCGTGTTTCTCATGTTCTCACCGGCGTAAGTTGCTGGCACATCTTTATAAAGGATTGGGGTGAAAATAACTGGAGGTGAATACTGTGGACCCGTTAAGTGGATTTTTGGGGTCTCTGCTCTGGTGGTTGTTCTTCCTCTACCTGCTGATGTGGCCCCAGCTCCAGTTCAGGGCGCTCCAGGCGGCCAGAGCGAGGCTCATGGCCCAGCTCGCTAGGAAGAGGAACTCCACGGTAATAGCAATGATACACAGGCAGGAGAGCATAGGTCTCTTTGGGATACCTGTTTACAGGTTCATCAGCATAGAGGACAGCGAGGAAATCCTAAGGGCTATAAGAGCCGCGCCAAAGGACAAGCCGATAGACCTCATAATACACACCCCTGGGGGTCTTGTCCTCGCGGCAACCCAGATAGCGAGGGCACTCAAAGAGCACCCGGCTGAGACGCGCGTCATAGTCCCACACTACGCCATGAGCGGCGGCACACTCATAGCACTCGCTGCCGACAAGATAATCATGGATCCAAACGCAGTCCTCGGCCCAGTTGACCCGCAGCTTGGTCAGTACCCCGCCCCAAGCATACTGAGAGCAGTTGAGAAGAAGGGGGCAGAAAAGGTTGACGACCAGACGCTTATCTTAGCCGACGTTGCCGAGAAGGCCATAAAGCAGGTTCAGGACTTCGTGTTTAACCTCCTTAAGGACAAGTACGGCGAGGAAAAGGCCAGGGAGCTGGCCCAGATACTCACGGAGGGCAGGTGGACGCATGACTACCCGATAACCGTTGACCACGCCAGGGAGCTTGGCCTCAATGTCGAGACCGACGTTCCCGAGGAAGTCTACGCCCTCATGGAGCTCTACAAACAGCCTGTCAAGCAGAGGGGAACCGTCGAGTTCATGCCCTACCCCGTGAAGCAGGAGAGCAAGAAGTGACCTTTCATTTTTTCTTACCAAAACTTTTAAAAACTTATTGTTAATAAAGGCGTGCGGAAAAATTCTGGAGGGATGTGGAATGTACCTGAAGAAGAGGCACATCGAGATACTCAGGGAAATGAAGAACACCGAGAGCCAGGCAGAAATAGAGGCGAAGCTCCCGGAGGACTTTCAGATAAGGGCGATAGAGCTCTACATACTCGGCTTTGCCGAGCTTGAGGGGGGCAAGATAAAGCTGACCGATGCAGGCAGGAAGCTTCTTGAGATAACCGATAAACTCAGCCTTGAGGAGCTCCCTGATGTTATAGCTGACACCGAGATAATCAAGATGATGGAGCTCCTCGAGGAGACGGGCAAAATCCCCGAGAGCTGGATGGAGAAGCTCAGGGAGAGAAAGCTTGCCGATGAGAACGGTCTTACCCCCTTCGGGAAGGCCCTTCTGGAGGTCTACCGCGAGACCCATCCAGTTGTTTACCTCACGCCCGAGATTGCCTCATTCCTCAGGGGAATGCCCAAGATTGGAACCCTCGATGAGCTTGTAACTTACAAGAACTCAAAGCTCTACGGGGACAACATCGTCAATGCACTTCAAGCCATGAGGCTCCTCCTTATCTCGCCGCCGACCGAGAAGGGAAGGGCCTTCGCAACGACTCCAGCTGCCAAGCTGGCACTTAAAGCCCTCAATATGATCCCAGTGTTTGCGAGGGCCATCGTGCTCAGGAAGGAAGACTTTGAGATGCTCAAGGCTGGCAAGAGGAACGCAGAACTTGAGAGCATGGGCCTCGCCGACGAGAAGGGTACCACCGAGTTCGGAAAGGCCATAATGGACACCTACGAGGCAATGGGCAGGGTTGAGGAGAAAGTCCTTCCGATATACCTGCTTGAAGACGAGCTCTCAGTCCTCAAGGCGATTCAGGAGATCGAGAAGAAGTACGAGACCAACCCAGATATACTCCCGACCGAGAAGGAGATAGAGAGGCGCGTTGATGTCGAAGACCTTGGTGCGATTCTGCACCTCCTTGAGAGCAAGGAACTAATCGAGAGGAGGCTCGTCAAGGAGAAGGACACCTACTGGCTAACCGAGTGGGGCAAAGAGGCGATCAACTTCGGAACGGTCAGCCCGGATGCCATGAAGGCAGTTACCTACGCCGAGAGCGGGGACGTGCCTATAGCCGAGTGGGTGCTCAAGGCCCAGGAGGAGAACGTTGTAAAGGCCGGCGTCACCGACAAGGGCAGGTTCTACCTCAGACTCAGCAGGGAGATAAAGAGGAAGCCGTTCATAACCCGCTATGATGCCGCAATACTTGCAAAGACCCCGAGGAAGAAGTACATCCACAGGGACGAGCTGGTGGCGCTCGTTCAGGACTACGTTGGCGGAGACGAAAAGGAGATAATCAGGGCCATTGGCGAGGCAGAGGCCAAGGGCTTCGTTGTGGAGCTTCAAAACGGCATGGTCAAGCTCACCGAGCTTGGAGACAAGGTCAAGACAGCCATTGAGAACGCCAAGCTCCAGGAGATAGTCAAGGTCAAGTTCAGCGTCACGCCGACCCTTTACAACGTGCTCAGAGTGATCTACGACAACCTCGAGACCTTCAACAGGATATGGAAGGAGAAGGGCGAGGTTAAGGGCTACAAGATGGAAGAGGTTGACGTCATCAGGAAGCACCTCAGCCTCAGCGACGACGAGATAAAGAAGGCCCTGACAATGCTCAGGGAACTCGGCTTCCTCGGAACCAAGAGCCTTACCGAGGCTGGAAAAGTTCTCGTTGAGGCCTATCTCTGAGGCCTTTCTTATCTTTTTATCTGTCACTTTTTGAGGGTTAGAACGCAATACGCGTTATGTCCTTTTGAATTTTTTGTATATTGCCAAAAGAAAGTTTTAAATCCGTTCAGCTTCCAAAAAGATGTAGGTGTAAAAGTTTATGGTCAAATTATTTTCCGAGCGAGAAGGGATCAAAAAGAAACGACTAGAACTACAAGTAAACCAGATAAGTCCAGAATTAAGAACTAGATTGTGGAATTGGTTTTACATGATGTATGGAAAAAAGATTGTCAGATTGAAATATCCCCCTTTAATGTTAGATGAAGAAAGTATAAAGAATCGTGAGAATACAGAAACATTTGTGTATCTTTTATTGGACCAATATTTCAAGCGCTCTCTGGACGATATGGGAATAGACTATGTTCTCAAATACATAAAGGGATACTTGATGAGTTGTGAATGGTACGAAGTCTATGACTTCTTAGAATTCGTGGTCAACACTTGGCCCGACGAGAAGATAAACAAAAAATTTATGGAAGTCTGCAACAAGGTGCTAGAAGAGGAAAATGCCGGATACAGATTTGTTAATGGTAAAATTGTGCCAATCTATGAAGAATCCGAGATTTCAGAGATTGAGACCGCCTTTGAAAACGTAAAACCATGGACAGGGATTTATCATGACTTGTCCTCGGCCTTAAAATATTTGTCTGATAGAAGGGATTCAAACTACAAAGAGTCCGTTGAAGCATCTATTAAGGCTGTTGAAGGTGTAGCTAAATTGATTACACATAGACATGGAACACTAGGGGAGCTCCTCCCTAAAGTGCAGAAAATCCTAGAGCTTAACGAGAATCTTGCTAGTGCTATTGGAAAGTTATGGAGATATGCAAACGAAGTCGCTAGACATTCTGATCCAGAAGGAAAGAAAATGCCTGAGTTCGAGGAAGCCAAGTTTATTTTTGTAACTTCTTCTGCAATAATTAACTACCTTATCTCCAAATCAGATAAAAAGGGCGTGGAGCTAAAATTGGAACAGAGGTAGAGACTTCATAATAACAAGATGTCTTGAAAATTGTTATTGTCCAATGATCAACCTCTAACTCTCGTAGTGGTGCCCCCTTTAACCTAAACCTTTAAAAAGCAACGGCCCTCATTTATAAAGGGTTTTTAAACCCACCATTCGGAGGTGTAAACCTTGGTGGACATGAGCAATGTAAAGCTCAGGATTGAGAATATAGTCGCTTCTGTGGATCTCTTTACAGACCTCAACCTTGAGAAGGTCATAGAGATCTGCCCGAGCTCTAAGTACAATCCTGAGGAGTTCCCGGGTATAATCTGCCGCTTTGACGACCCGAAAGTGGCCCTTCTGATATTCAGCTCTGGAAAGCTCGTTGTAACTGGCGCAAAGAGCGTTGACGACATCAAGAGAGCCGTGTATAAGCTCATAGAGATGCTGAAGAAAATCGGTGCCAAATTCACCAGGGAGCCCCAGATAGACATCCAGAACATGGTCTTCAGCGGTGACATCGGTATGGAGTTCAACCTCGATGCCGTTGCTCTGATCCTGCCGAACTGTGAATACGAGCCCGAGCAGTTCCCGGGCGTTATATACCGCGTCAAGGAGCCTAGGGCTGTAATACTGCTCTTCTCCTCCGGAAAGATCGTCTGTTCGGGCGCCAAGAGCGAGCAGGACGCTTGGGAGGCCGTCAAGAAGCTCCTCCGCGAGCTGGAGAAGTACGGCCTCATCGAAGAAGAGGAGTGGTGATTTATCCCACCTACTTTTTTGTGACTCCCAATATTGTTTTAAGGACATGTTCTCTATGTGTTAAAGGTGGTATCCGATGCATACCCAGGTTCTTGAGTGGCTTAAAGCGGGTAACGATGACGCCGAAGACATTGTTGATCTCCCCTGGAACCTCAGGCAGGTGGGAGAGAACCACTACGTTGCCGAGCACCCGAAGATACCGTTTCTCCTGAACGTCATCTTCATGGACGGATTTGTCCGGCTGGCAGTTCCGAGCGGCATCGAGACCATAGCTATGAGGCTTGAGGAAAAGGTGAAGGTCTACCACACGCTCCTCATCCTGAACGAGCGCATGAACCTTCTCAAATTCACGCTCAGCGGCATGAACGATGAGGTAACCCTCAGGGTTGACCTAGACGAGAAGAGCCTCGGAAAGGATGAGTTCAACGACGCTTTAACCGCTCTCCTCGTGGGTATGAACGTCCTGATGGACTCCCTTGGCCTAACCCAGGAGTTCCAGGAGATGATATTTGAGAGGCTCGCCCTCATGGTGTTTGAGAGGATGCAGAACGGCGCCAGCGAGAGGGAGATAATTGAGTTCCTTACGAAAAAGGTGGGTATGAGCAAGGAAGATGCCGAAGCACTTCTGGCTGAACTTAAAAAAGCTGTCAGAGAGGATGAGAGGGGGTACATTTGAAGTTCGGGATTCTCTATACTCCAATTTTCCTCGAACACAGGCCCGAGGGGTATCACCCGGAGAATCCCAGGAGGCTGAAAAGAGCCGTTGAAGGGCTGAAAAAAGCTGGTCTGTGGAAAAACGTTATCGAACCTGAAGCAGTTCAGGAAAAGGAGCTCCTCAAGGTTCATGATGAAGAGTACGTGGAGCTGGTAAAAGAGCTGGGAAGATCTTTCAACTACCTTGACCCAGACACCTACGTTTCCCCCGGCACGTTTAATGCCGCGCTCCACGCCTTTGGGGCTGTTAAGAAGGCCGTTGAACTTGCCTTTGAGGATAAAGGGCTTTACCTTGCCCTCGTCAGACCACCCGGCCACCATGCCGGCAGGAGGGGAAGGGCCTTTAACGCACCGACTCTCGGCTTCTGCATCTTCAACAACGCGGCCTACGCTTCAAAGCTCCTCGAAGGGCTCACCGGAAAGGCCTTGGTTATTGACTTCGACGCCCACCACGGCAACGGAACGCAGGAGATACTCTGGAACGATCCAAATGCAGTCCACATAGACCTCCACGAGAGGGACATCTATCCCGTGAGCGGCTACGAATACGAGGTTGGGGGTAAGGGTGCAGAGGGAACTAAGGTCAACATTCCAATGCCCCACTATTCGGGCGACGACGACTACATCTACGCCTGGAACGAGGTTGTTCTGCGGATAGTTGCCCAGTTCAAGCCGAAGGTCGTAGTTATCTCAGCTGGCTTTGACGGCTTCCACGGAGACGGCCTTACAACGCTCCGCCTGAGTGAGGTCTTCTACGCCTACGCTGGAGCAACTCTCTCGAAGTATCCCCTAGTGGTTGTTCTCGAGGGTGGCTACAGTGTTGGGCTCGAAAAGGGTCTGCCTGTTTTTATGGCAGGATACCTCAGTAAAGAGCACCTTGAAGTCCCAGTGCATCCGTCCTTTGAGACTCTGAGCATTATGGAACGGGTGAAGGAAATACTGGGGGAGTGGTGGGAGTTCTGATAAAGAAAAGAGAAAAGCGGCGAGTCTCAAAGCCCCAGCATTTCCTTAGCGGCTTTAACGCCAAGCTCGAAGGCCCTCATGTTTACATCTATCGTCTTCGGCGGGACGCTGATCCTGATGACCTCCTTTATCTGCTCCTCCGAGAGCGGGAAGCCAGGAGTCTGGCTGAGTGCTCCTATGAGGACTACGTTTGTGGTGACGATGTTGCCAGCCTCCATAGCTAACTTCTCGGCGTCGAAGGCCATGAACTTGCCGCCGAAGTCTTCTTCAACGATCTTCTTCATCTCGTCAAGGCTCGGATAGGTCGCGAGCCCCATCGAGACCTGGACCGGCGGAATCGGCCTCGCGTTGGTGAAGACGAGGCCACCCTTCTTGAGGTAGTTGATGTAGCGGAGTGCTTCAACAGGCTCGAAGGAGAGTATGACGTCGGCCTTTCCCTCGGGAACCATAGCACCGTAAACGTCCTCGCCGAAGCGGACGTAGGCTATGACGCTTCCAAAGCGCTGGCTCATTCCATGAACCTCGCCGACACGAACCTTGTAACCTGCCCTTAAAGCCGCCCATCCGAGAAGGTTGGCGGCGGTGAGGATTCCTTGCCCGCCAACTCCGGTGATAACGATGTTGTACTCCTTCATCTCACTCACCCTCCTTCATGGGCTCGAACGCATCGAACGGACATACCTGGGCACATCCACCGCAGCCCCAGCACATCGTTGGGTCAACCTTTGCCTTCTTGGTCTCTGGATCCCAGTAGATCGCCGGACAGCCGTAGGCGTTGATACAGATCTTACAGCCGGTACACTTGTCCTCGACAACCTGATAGATGGGCCACTTCATTCCCCTTCTGCGCATCTGGCCGATCTTGTAGAGGGCACAGACCTGCCTTGAGACGACTACGCTCACACCCTCAACTTCGAGGGCCTTCTTTATGGTCTCGTAGGTGGCCTTTATGTCGTAGGGGTCAACGACCGCAACGAAGTCCGCACCCATGGCCTTGGCAACGTCCTCAATCGGTATCCTCTTACCCATGCCGTGAGGCGTCTGTCCCGTTCCCGGGTTGGGCTGGTCGCCGGTCATTGCCGTAACGAGGTTGTCGAGAACAACGATGAGAACGTTGGAGCGGTTGTAGATGGCGTTGGCAAGGGCCGGCAGGCCTGTGTGGTAGAACGTTGAATCACCGATGGTAGCGACGATAATCTGCTTCTCCTTGCCCTCCTTGTGCTCTTCCTCGGCGAGTGAGCCGTTCATCGCTATGCTGAGTCCGTGACCGATGCCGATGGAGGCACCCATGGCGACCGTTGTATCAACCGTTCTGAGCGGCGGGAGGACACCGAGGGTGTAACAGCCTATGTCGCTCGGGTATATCGCCTTGGGGCCAGCTGCCTTCCTTATGGCGAAGAAGCTGTTCCTGTGCGGGCACGCTGGGCAGAGGCTCGGCGGCCTCGGCGGGACTATCTGAGAGACCTTCTCGTATTTCTCGTCGATCTCGGCGAAGTTTATCGGCGTTTCAAGGCCGAGGAACTTGGCTATCGCTTCAACCGCCCTCCTCGTGGTCATCTCATAAACTCTCGGCACGAGGTCCTTTCCGTGGATCGGGATTCTCAGGCCCCTGTCGTAGGCCCAGGTCTTGACCTGCTCCTCGACAACCGGCTCGAGCTCCTCAACTATGAGAACCTTCTCAAGGCCGTCGAAGAACTTCTCAAGCAGGCCGTAGGGGACGGGGAACGGCGTTCCGAGCTTGAGGATCTTGACATCCTCGACTCCGAGCCAGGCAAGGGCCTCCTTGACGTAGGCGTAGCTTAAACCGGGAGCGATGATACCGACCTTCGCATCTTCCTTGCCCTCGATCCAGTTGAACGGGCAGTTGTTGAGTTCCTCGCGTATCTTCTCGATCTTCTCGAGGATCAGCGGGTGGAACTTCCTCGCGTGGGCGGGGACGTCAACGAACCTCGTCGGGTCCTTCTTGAACTTTCCGAACTTCCTCTTACCGGTCTTTATCTCCTCGGGCAGTTCGCCGAGAACAACGTCGCCCCTCGCGTGGGAGCTCCTGGTGGTTGTCCTCAGGATGACGAAGTGTTTGAACTTCTCGCTCAGCTCGAAGGCGTACTTCGTCATCTCCTTTGCCTCGTGGGGCGAACTCGGCTCAAGAACTGGGACGTTTGCGAACTTTGCGTAAACGCGCGTGTCCTGCTCGTTTTGTGAAGACCACATGCTCGGGTCGTCTGCAACCATTATGACGAAGCCTCCCTCAACGCCCATGCCGACCGAGCTGAGGAAGCTGTCGGCCGCGACGTTAAGGCCAACGTGCTTCATTGCCGTCATGGCCCTGAGGCCACTCCAGGCTGCGGCTAAAGCCGTCTCAAAGGCGACCTTCTCGTTGGTCGAGTACTCCATGTAGACTCCTGCCTTCTTTGCGACGGCTGCCATCGTATCGGTGAGCTCTGAACTCGGCGTTCCGGGATAGGCGGCGAAAACCGCTATGTTCGCCTCGAGCGCTCCCCTCGCTATCGCGTGGTTGCCCAGGAGGAGAACCCTCTCCCCGGGCTTGTCCCACAACACTATGTCGGTAACCTTCGCCATCTAAACTGCACCTCCAGATACCTCTTTCAAGAAATCCTCAAGTTCAGACTCATCCAAAATGTAAAACGCCTTAACGCCCATTTTTCGGGCCCTGCTAACCATATCTCTGTCTGAGGAGATTAAAATTGCATCAAATTTCTTGGCAGTGGAGATAAAGTATGCATCAGCAGCCCGAGGATGGATTTTTCTTGCGATATCTTTTGCGTCTTCGAATATCCAATCCTCTGAAACCTGGAGAACCCTGCTCGATAGGTACTCTTCAATGAGAGCGACTGCCTCATCCTTCCCAGTAAGCCGTTTGACAAGACTTATGGTCTCAACTACCCCCAGTCGTGGCATAGCTAAGGGAATTTCAGCGCTCTCAGCACTGGATATCGCTCGTCTTGCCAGCTCATTTCTGTGCTCTTTTCCCTTCACTGGTATTACGGCGTCCACCAGAGCGGAAGTGTCAACCACGAGCATCCCGCATCTCCTTCAGGAGTTTGTGGGGGTCTTTCTCGACTTCTCCAATGAGTTCTCTCATCCTTTCGTAGAGGTCGTTGATAGTAGGCGGAGCCACCTTAGGAAGCTTTGCCCCCTTACCCTCGGGCTTTGCATGGGTTTCCATAATCACTCCTCCCTCAGCAAGCCAACGTTCTTCGCCTGCTGGACGAGGGCATAGGCTCCAGCGGCAACGTCCTCCGGCCTCTCGTAGCTCGGGATTCCGTTGGCCTCAAGAAGCTCCTTGGCCTTCTCGCTGACGTAACCTGCCATGAAGAGCCCAAGGACGGGCTTTCCGTTGTTGACTTCTTTTACAGCTTTGATGACGCCCTCGGCGTGCTCAGTCGGCGTCATTCCCGCGAAGGTCGGGACGACGCAGATGGCTATAAGCATGTCCACGTTCGGGTCCTGGAGGAGGAGCTTAGCAGTCCTGTAGTAGTCCTCTCCGCGGGCAGAGGCTATCATGTCCACCGGGTTCTTCACGGCCGCCATCGGCGGGAGGAAGGAGCGGAGCTCCTCGATAGTTTTCTCCTCAAGGTTGGCCAGCTTGAGACCCTTCCTGTCTATGGCATCGGCCGTGAGAACTCCCGGGCCGCCGGCGTTGGTCATTATGGCTACGCGTTTGCCCTTCGGGAGCGGCTGGGTAAATGCCCTCGCCATGCTGAGCATGTCGTCAATTGTGTCGGCAACCAGAACCCCGCTCTGCTTGAATGCCGCCTCATAAATCTTCCAGCTTCCGGCGAGCGAACCCGTGTGAGATGATGCCGCCCTCGCACCGCTCTCGCTCCTGCCTGCCTTGAGCGCTATTACCGGCTTCTTCTTGGTGACCCTCTTTGCAACGTCAATGAACTTCCTGCCGTCCTTGAGGCCCTCGATGTAGAGGGCTATCGCCTTGTCCTCTTTCGTGTCGGCGAGGTACTCCATGAGCTCGGAGAAGTCAACGTCGGCCATGTTCCCTATGCTGACGAACTTGGAAAAGCCGATTCCTTCCTTGACGGTCTTGTAGACTATTCCAGCCCCAAGAGCACCGCTCTGGCTGATGAAGGCTATGCTTCCCTTCTTGGCGTCCATGATGAAGGTGGCGTTCATGTCGTCCTGGGTGTTCATAACGCCGACGCAGTTCGGCCCGATGATCCTCATGCCGTACTTGTGGGCAATTTCTACGAGCTCCCGCTCTTCCCTCTTGCCTTCCTCGCCGGTCTCACCGAAGCCAGCAGTTATGATGACGGCGCCCTTGACGCCCTTCTCACCGGCGTCTATTATCGCCTGTTTAACGAACTTCTTCGGCACAACGATGATAGCTAAGTCAACTTCTCCCGGGATGTCCTTGATGTTCTTGTAGGCCTTAACTCCCTGAACAACCTCGTCCTTGACGTTCACTGGATAGACCTTCCCGGCTTTGTACTTCTTGAGGTTTTTGAAGACCTCGTAGCCCAGCTTGAGCGGGTCGTTTGATGCCCCGATGACCGCTATCCCCCTCGGCTTGAAGAAGTAGTCGAACGTCATCAATCACTCACCGTTTAAATCTCGGTTAGAGCGTATATAAGCTTTCCCAAAACGGGCATCGGAGAAAATAAGGGCTTTGATGGACTCAAAGAGACGTTGATGAGCGGTGAAGTTCCTAGACAATGAGGCAGATTAAGCAACGACCTTACGAAAGCCTTAAATACTAATCTAGATTAGTACTAATCATGATTAGGAAATTTGTTGACAGGGAAAGGGAGCTGGAGATCCTCGAAAAGGAATGGAGGAACACTCCGTCCTTTGTCGTCATCTACGGAAGGAGAAGGGTAGGAAAAACCAGGCTTTTAGTGGAGTTTTCCAGGGGAAAGAGGGCCTTCTTCCACACATTCATGGAGGGGACGAAAGAGAGCCAAATTAAAAGCCTCACAGAAGAACTTGCAGATTTCTTCGACGATGAGGTCTTCCTGAGCTTCTCCGACTGGTACCCCCTCTTCAAGTACCTTTCGGGAAAAATTGACAATAAAACGCTTCTGGTGTTCGACGAGTTCACTTACGCGGTCAAAAGCGATAAAGGCATCTTGAGCGCCCTTCAGAGGGTCTGGGACCACGAGCTGAGCAGCAAACCAGTGATGCTCGTCCTCTCGGGTTCCCTGATGGGAATGATGGAGGACGAGGTTCTGAGCCACTCATCCCCGCTCTACGGCAGGAGAACAGCTGGCTTCAGGCTCCGCCCACTTGGGCTCTTCCCGTCACTCGGGTTCTTTGAGGACTTTGAGGAGGGTCTGAAGTTCTACATGCTCCTCGGGGGAGTTCCAGCTTATCTCATCATTGCATCCCGCTACAGGACAGTTGGGGACTTCGTTGAGGGGGAGTTCCTCACTCCAGAGGGGTACTTCTACGATGAGCCATACATAGTCCTCTCCGAACTCAGGGAGCTGAAGACCTACTTTTCAATCCTCTCGGCGATGGCCTCCGGGAGAAGAAAGCCCTCTGAGATAGCGAGCGGAGCCGGCTTGGATGGGAGGAAAATTTATCCCTACCTTGAGACCCTGATTCGCCTCGGTTTCGTGGAAAGGGAGCTTCCCGTTGCGAGAAAGGAAAAACGAGGCCTCTATAGAATCTCCGATCCAATGCTTATGAGCTGGTTCTCGCTCGTTTATTCAAACAGGACCGGGATAGAGCTTGGAACCATAACCCTCAACGATATTGGGGAAACCCTCCAGAGGATTTTCTCCTTCCGCTTTGAGGACGTTTCAAAGGAGTTTCTCATCGAGCTGAACAAAGAAGGAAAGCTCCCCTTCCGCTTTACCAAGATTGGCCGCTGGTGGCATAAAAATGAAGAGATAGACCTCGTTGCCTTGAACGAGCACGAGAGGAAAGCCCTTTTCGTCGAGGTTAAGTGGAAGGAGTTAAGCGAGAGGGAAGCGAGGGGAATTTTAAAGGAATTGGAGAGGAAGGCGGGACTCGTTGAACTGAGAGGGTGGGAGAAGCGTTACGGGCTTGTGGCGAAAAAGATCAAGGGAAAAGAGGAGCTAAGAGGAAAGAGCTTCCTGGCCTGGGATCTAGAGGATTTTGAAGACATTTAGGATGATTAAGTTACGGACAATGCTGCAAGACCCTTTTACCTTCACCTCAGCCAAAGGGAGCACCCGAAACCTTTAAGTAAGCTTCGGTTATTTTAACTCTGGAGGTGATGGCGATGGTGAAGGTGAAGTTCCTGGGCCACGCGGCTTTTCTGATCGAGGGAAGCAAGAAGATACTCATAGACCCGTTCCTCAGCGGCAACCCGAAGGCCGCCGTCAAGCCTGAGGAGGTTGAGGCAGACCTCATACTCGTTACCCACGCCCACGGCGACCACATTGGAGATGCTATAGAGATAGCGAGGAGAAGCGGAGCAAAAATAGTTGCCATGTATGACATAGCCAACTACATCTCCCAGAAGGCGAGCGATGTAGAGACCATTGGCATGAACTACGGGCCAACCACTATTGATGGGGTCTTCATCGTCCAGGTTCCAGCCTGGCACTCAAGCAGTGATGGAGTGCACAACATAGGCAATCCCTGCGGCTACATAGTTAAGCTCGACGGAGTGACCATCTACCACGCGGGGGATACATTCGTCTTCGGAGACATGGCACTCTTCAACGAGCTCTACGGCCCGATTGACGTTGCCCTCCTCCCGATAGGCGGGCACTTCACGATGGGACCGAGGGAAGCCGCCAAAGCCGTCGAGCTCCTCAAGCCGAGGAAAGTCGTTCCGATGCACTACAACACCTGGCCGCCGATCGCCCAGGACCCCGAGGAGTTCAAGAGGCTCGTCGGTGACAAGGCGGAGGTCGTTATCCTCCAGCCTGGAGAGGAGCTTGAGCTTTGAAAAACCTTTTAAATTTCTCTTCTTAGCTTACTTCTAGGTGGTGAAATGGGCAGAAAAATCCCAGCGGTGGCAGTAATAGCGCTGTTCCTATTTCCATTGTTGCTCCCCACTGCGAGCGGGCAGAATCAAGACTACGAATACGACCTCATAATAGTTCGCAACGACGACCTCATCGACTACATAGTGGCGCTTCCCTATTCAAAGCATCTGGATGTTCCCATTCTCCCCGTAAACCCGCAGGAGCTTGACCCCGCTACCCTGGCCCAGCTTCAAAGCTATGAGCAGTTCGGCTGGTACCACGTCCTAGTTATAGGTGACTATCAGGCGATAAGCCAGAGAGTCCAGGAGCAGCTTATGAGTCTTGGCTTTCAGGTCACCAGGATAGGTGGTGAGACCAGGGTTGATACCGCCGCTAAGCTGGCCGAGGAGTTCTACCCCTCTGGAATCGACGCCGTCGTCCTGGCCAGTGCAAGCGACTACGGTTCTGCTCTCGCCGCCGCCAGATGGGCAATGGCCTACGACAGGCCGTTTCTCCTCACCAACCCTTCGAATATATCCCAATCCGTTAAGGACACCCTCGCCAGATTGAAACCAGAAACGGTGATTCTCATTGGAGCGGGTCTCTCCAAAAATATTGAGAAAGAACTACAAGACATGGGATACAACACCTATTGGCTCCAGGAGAACATAACTATATCCGTACCGACTTCCACTGTTCCTGAGGGAATAAACTGGGGCTACGTAGTGGGGGCTGTTGTACTTACACTAGCCGTTGCAATTCCTGCTTCGCTATACTATGCCAAGAAGAAGTGGGCCGCCAACAGGGTCCCAATTGAGGTTTTAACCGAGAAGGAGCGTGCGGTCGTTAAGGCGATCCTCGAAAATGGGGGAACCATAAAGCAGGAGGAGCTTCCAGAGCTTACGGGCTATTCGCGCCCAACCATAAGCAGGATAATCCAGGAGCTCGAGAAGAAACAGCTCGTCGAGCGCGAGAAAACAGGGAAGACTTTCATTGTGAAGCTGACGAAGGAAATCATCATGCGTGACTGAGGGTCGGACAAGCCCTCCGCTCATCACTTTTCTCAGGGTCCTGGCTGTCTCCTCATCCCCAAAAAAGAGGGAAAATCGAATCACTTGCGGAAGAGATGGCCGTGAGCCTTGTTCACGTGCCTCGTGTATGCCTTGGCACTGCGGAAGACCATCCCACACCTCGGGCAGCGGAAGAGTATCTCTCCGTCCCTGTCCTCGATCTTGATGGCCTTCAGCACCGCCATCTCCTCCACCCCCGCCCATCCTTTGGGTTTGGACTTTTAAATTTTGCTGGTTAAACCCAAATCCTGTTCCCCTTGACTTTCAGGTATCCAAGCGTCTGTAAGGTTTTGAGGAAGTCCTCTATGGCGTCTTCATCGTAGTAGATGTTCACTCTATCCCCTTCGGCTTCCACCGTTATGGGCTCTATCACCATAAGCGCCTCTATAAGTTCGTTCTTTCTCCTGTGCTTCTCCGCTAGTTCAAGAATCTTTTCGGCCAGTACAGAGCGGGCTATCGCATCAAAAGTCGCTTCAACCAGGCTCTCTTCAGTTGCATACTCCTCTGCAATTTCAAGCGCATTCTCGAGAAGCTCCCTGTCAACTTCAAGGACTTCAACGTAGTAGTGCTTGCTCAGAGTGTACTCCGTTATGAGGGTTGCATTCAGATCACCGAGCTCGTCAAGATCTTCTTCAAGCTCGTCAATTGGAAACCTGAGCTCAAGCTCTAGGTTATCCAATGGTGGTTTCCCTCTTAAAACTAACACTCCATCGCGCTCCTCAACGGCCCCCTCCTCTATCAGGGCCGTTATCAGGGACAGCTTCGAGAGATCAGGCTCTTCAAAAAGCTCGCTCAAGGGCTTTTCCTGGCCGACTTCCCAGTCGCGCATAAGCTCCTCATAGGCAAGCTGGATTGCTTCAAGTTCTTCCCCGAGAATGGGTGCTTTTGGACTGAGTTCAACGAGTTTTGAGTATTTTCCCCTAACTATCAGGTAGTGCTCTATCTCTGGCTTCGTTTCCTCGACTGGCCTGTTCATTATTCCTGCCCTGCTGAGCTTTCTAGAGAGTTCGTTCATATCCTCACGGCTTAACACTTCAAGCCTCACGGTCTCCACCTATCTTAGACTGTTCTTGAGGATTATAACCTTTCCTCAGCAGGGTCTCAAGAAGAGCTTTCGCTGGCTTGTTCGTCACGATGTTGAGAGTCTCTTTCACCTCGTTTTCCAGTCCGGGTTCGTATCTAGCGTATAGAAGGAGTGCATAGGCTACTACCTTTGGATCTCCCTCGTTCAGAATCTCCATGGAGGAAGCAAGTATTGGGTCTTCAAGCAGTCTGTTTGCCAGTTCCTCAATTTTCGCCTTGTCATCTGCCTGTACTGCCTCCTTGAGCGGTTTGTAAAACCTTTCCAGAAGTATTCTTGCCATACGCTCCCTCTCAACGAGGTCTGAGCCGGGGCTTTCCCCGGGTTTCCTTTTGAAGAGAAGGTAGTAAACGGCGGGTATCGCAAACAGGAGCATGAGCACAACGTAGAGCTTTATCGGAATTTTTATTCCGCTTTCTATCCTTCTGGACACAATAACGAGGACTGCTGTTCCAAGGATCATTCCCGCCAGTGTTATGAGAACGTAGTAAGCGGAGTAATCCTTAATCTGGGGCCCCTTAGCTTTCACACCTAACTCCTCAATGTGTTTCAGCCTGTCCTCTGCAATCTCTATTATTGCATTGAGCCGTTTTTCACGCTTTTCTATTTCTTCAAAGACGTCCATAGCTCTGCCCCTGGATACTTGGTGCTCGATGGTTAATAGTCTTCTGGTCTCCCAGCGGCGACAACCCTGTAGAATGCAACCGCTCCGACGAGAGCATAGAGGTAAGTTGTGAGGGTCTTGTAGAGGAATGCAGTAACGATCTGGGCCGCTCCGTTGCCTATGGCAATGGTAACACCCAGTTCATTTGCCCCAATTCCTCCTGGTGTTCCCAGGACTCCTCCCAAAAACGTGGAATAAAGGACACCTTTGAATGCTTCCCCATAGGGGATTTTAACTCCGACCGATTTGCCCACGAGAAAAAGTGTGGCTGCGTTTGAGAATACCATCCCAATTCCAATGACAATCGCCGGAAGAACTGATAATCCTTCCTTAGCTTCTTTCCATCCCTGATACATCCTGTCGAGTCTTTCAACGGATTTCATTACCCAGAAAAGAGGATAAACAGCGTAGTATGCGACCCTGTCAAAGATCATAGTGACGCCCAGTATGACCGCCAGGATGCCGGCTATTGGGTTTCTCGCCATAACTGCGACCATTATAAGGCCCGAAATATACTCCGTGGCCATTGCCAGGAGCCCAACGCCGAAGGTGTACCAATAGTCAGTCCCAAGAAGGCGAACCTTAACCAAGAACCCGACCGCAGAGTTGAGGGAAAACCCGAGATACGTTCCCGAAAGCGTCGCAAGTAGCGTTCTCTTGAAACTGATGCCCCTCTTCTTCAGGTAGACGTACCAGAGCGTAGTGTAGAGGAGATAGCCCGCTAAACCTGTGATGCAGGCGAGGAGAAAATATGGAGAGAGCAACAGCCCCGGACTGAGCTCAACCGACGAAGCCTCCGAGTGAACGCGGTATATCAGGTAGGAGGTTATGCCTATCGTCAGTACTATTGTTAGAGCTTTTCTCTTGTTGCCCAATTTACTGCCCCTCTAGGAGCTTTCTGACGTAGCGCGGCATCTGGAAGAGGGTTTCGTGCCTCTCGGGATCGTAGTAGTAGAGGTCGAGCTTCTTTGCCCTCTCAAGGTCTATCCTGGTGAAGTCAACGTCTCCCTTGACCCCAACGAGGAAGCTCCAGGGCGAGGCGTAGCCTATGACCGGGAAGCTGAAGTAGTACACCCTGTCAAAGACTTTCTTCATGGCCTTATACGCGTCGAGTAGCTCGTTCGTGAAGAGGTAGACGCTGCCGGCCTGGGTAACGTAAAGACCCTTCTCGTTCAGCTTCTCGTAGGCGTCCCTGTAAAACTCTTCGCTGAAGAGAAGCTTCGCGGGGCCGACTGGATCGGTTGAGTCCACGATTATAACGTCGAAGCGTTCATCAGTTTCCCTGAGGTACTTGACGCCGTCGCCGATTATCAGCTCGGCCCGTGGCTCTTCCTTCTTTATGAGCCTGTCCAAAAGGTCTTTGGCGACGTCAAGGTAGAGGTAAGACGCTTCCACAACACCCTCGTCTATCTCCACCATTATGGCCTTCTCAACGGTGTCATGCCTAAGAACCTCGCGGAGCGTTCCACCGTCTCCACCGCCGATGACGAGAACCTTCCTCGGGTTCGGGTGTGCAAGCATTACAGGGTGTACTAGGACTTCGTGATAGCTCTCCTCACCAACTTCCACAAGTTGGACGGTTCCATCCAGGACAAGGAGCTTCCCAAAGCCCTCCGTCTCGTATATCTCAAGACGCTGGTATTCCGTCTGGGTCTCAAACAGTCTCCTCTTCACCTTAAACCCGACTCCGTAGCCGCGAGGGTACCATTCGATGAAAGCCCTCTCCTGCTCGTTGTATCCCATGAGTCTCACCACCGGTGGATACGATGTTGGGTTTTAAAGCTTAGCGTGGCGAGAGGTTTATTAAGAAAATCGCGTATTGTCCTATGTATGGAAGGAACAGGTATTGCAAGAATCGTGGCCGAGAAAATCGCAGAGGTGTGGGATGAGCTTTTAAACACTGAGATAGTTGGGATTCCCCATTTGGTTGGTAGTATTTCCTCAGATGGAGAGGTCGAGATGTTTTTAGTGTTCTTTGATGAGTACACGTTTGAGAGAACAATAGAGGACGGTAGCGTTAGCTTTACTTTTCCAATCGAGGCCACTGACCCGAAGGAGCTGTTTATGTCCCTTCTGAAGTTCATCAGGGAAGGGACGACACCCAGCATTCTAGAACCCGGTGAAAAGATAAAGGAACCCCTTAAAGAGAACCTAACGAAGAGAGGCTTTGAGGTTCTCTGGATTGCGGGAAACGATTACGTTGACGCTTGGGTTTCCAAAAGTGGAGTGAAGTACCACCTGAGCTTCGAAAGAACGGGAAAAGACGAATACACTTTGGTGAGAAAAGAAAAAGTTCAGTAGGGGAACATGACGACGACCGCTATTGCGGCGGCTGGCTTGTCCTTGACGGTTATCTCGGCGCTTGCAACCTTGAACTCACCGAGCTCCCAGCCCCTCTGCCTGAAGCCTTCTTCGACCATCTTCCTGACCATTTCCTCGGCTTCTTCCTTGGTGCAGTAGCCCGAATACTCGTAGATCAGACCGCCTTCGTTGTTCTTGCTTATCCCGACGCCCAGTGCGGCGCTTATCGTCATCCCCGGCTCGTCGCTCTCGATGTGGGCGTAAACTGTCGGCAGGAGCATTCCTATCGGAACGTCGTGTACCTTCTCCATCCACTCGATATGTGCGGGAATAACGCTGCTTAGCTTGACCAGGTTAACGTTTCCTATGCCCAGCTTGAGGAGTGCGTTGTCAAAGGCGTTCAGCTTAGTCCCTCCCTCAGCGGTTGCGGCACCTATAAAAGCTCTCTTTGGGGTTGTCCAGCTCATCTCAACCTCCTCCTTTTCTCTTTAGGTATACTCTCCTCCTGTTATTAGATGAGCAGACTGTTTAATCAAACGCGACTTCTTTACCAGCTTAAAAACGTTTCGCTATATCTAAAAGAGGCGATTTGGGGGTGTTTTTGTAGCATAGAAGGCCCATGGGGGGAAAACGCGCTAAAACATCATTCTCGATGCCATTGAGTAGAGAACGAAGAAGGTTATGATAAGCGTGATTATGTAGAACATCAGGCCCGCCGTGAAGAAACAAGCCCAAACAGGAACCCATCCTCAAATGTCAATTTTTTCTTTCCCATCCGTTCAAATTCAAATCGCCCCAATGGATACTGCGTTTGACCGCCCATGATAATTTTTTGACGGCGCTCTCAATAATCTACAGGAATTTCGACTGAACTCCCTATTTCCGGCCACACCAAAAAGCACTGATAACAGCTTGGACATGATAAGGTTTAAATGCTCAAAGTTGCAACCATGGACGGTGATGTTCATGATCGAAGTCGGGGAATACAAGGTCAAGGAAGGCCTCTACTACACGAAAGACCACGAGTGGGCTCAAGTTCTTGATGACGGCACGGTTCTCGTTGGCATAAGCGATTACGCCCAGAAGGAGCTGGGAGACCTCGCCTACGTCGAGCTTCCGGAAGTCGGCAAGGAAGTCAGCAAGGGCGACGTTCTCTGTGAGATTGAGAGCGTCAAGGCAGTCAGCGAGGTCTACGCCCCAGTCAGCGGCGAGGTCATCGAGGTCAACGAGGCCCTCGAGGACAGCCCCGAGCTCCTCAACGAGGATCCCTACGAGAACTGGATCGCCAAGCTCAAGCCGACCAACCTTGAGGAAGAGCTCAAGGAGCTTATGGACGCCCAAGCCTACGCCGAATACCTGAGGAGCCTTTGATGGGCTTTTTCTTCTTCATTATTTCCTTATTTCTAAAGAACATTAAGCGTTTGAACTTTCTAGCCCTTTTGGATTGGATGTTATCTGTTGGGTGCGTCGAAATTAAGGAATGATTTTTAAGCTTCGCTCCTTTTTATCATCGGTGAAAGTATGGAAAAGAGACTCGTGAGATCAAAAAAGAATAGGATTTTCCTTGGAGTTCTTGGGGGAATAGCCGAGTACCTGGAAGTGGATCCGACTATTGTCAGGCTTATCTTCGTCGTTCTCTTCGCGGTTAATCCAGGCGTTATGACGCTGGCCTACCTGCTTGCTGCTCTGGTGATGCCCGAAGAGAGCTCTGAGGAAGAGAGCTCTGACCTCGGCAAGAAACTCGAAGACGTCATAAAGGAAGCTGGGGAGAGCCTGGGTGCCGTGGTTCACGAGGACAGCACATCCAGAATCGTCGCCCTTGTCCTGATACTTCTTGGAGCCATCCTTCTGGTGGATTCCGCCTTTAGAGTGCTCCCTGTGGTGGGCTTCAAGACGCTCCTTGCAGTTGTCCTGCTGGTAATCGGCGTAGTGCTCCTTAAGGAGGGTGAGTGATATGAGGACGCTTGGATACATCTTCATTTTCCTTGGATTATTGCTCCTTCTGAAGGAGTTTCAGCCGGCAGTACTCGAGCCGCTGAGGGTTTACGCGCCCTACATAAAGAACGCCTTCTGGGGCGTGACCCTGCTGGCCCTCGGCCTGTACATGCTTACCAGAAAGACCCTCAGGAAAGCCGTCCTAGTGCTCTACATAATCTATCTAATCCTGTACCTGGTGGTGTGAATGGAGCGGTGGAATATTGTGAGAGCGTTTCTGCTTGGCCCCCTGCTGGAGGCGGCACTTCCAAAGCCCGGCAACGTGAACCGCTACCGCGACTTCAGCGACCTCACCCTCTACAACTTCATATTCGCCAACACGGCTGTTGTGAGTGTTTACCATGAGGCCGTGAGGACTGCGGAGCTGGTCAGGAGGGGCGAGCTCTTCCCGTCTGAGGCTGGTATTGGGAGTCTGATAAAACGGGCGGTGATAGCGTCGAAGGAAGTCCAGGACGCCAATCCTAACTTTGGAGTTCTCGTACTGGGGATACCTCTGGCCATGGGTTCTTCCCTCTCGAAGAACCCCCTGGAGGCTGGAGAAAAGGCCCGCGAGCTCATCCGGGCCTCGACGGTTAGAGACACAATGGAGCTTTACCGGGCAATCAGGACGGCCAACCCGAAAGGAATACCCGGCGGTGTCAAGTACGACGTATATTCCGACGACTCATTTGAGGAGCTCTTCAGGGACGGAATAAACCTGTGGAAGCTCGCTGAGATAAGCTGTGAGAGGGAGCTTGTCTTCTGTGAGTGGCTCACCGGCTACGAGCTCACGTACTCGACCGCTGAGAGGCTGTTCCAGCTCATAAAAGAGTACCCGCTGGAAGATGCTGCAGTCAGGGCCTTCCTCGAACTTCTGGCAAGCAGGGAAGACACTCTCATAGTCAGGAAAGCAGGGAAGGAAGAGGCAGAGCTCGTGATGAACAAAGCCCGTGAAGTTCTCGAGGGAAGGCTCAGCGTTGAAGAGTTCGATGCCTTTCTCCGGGAAAAAGGTGACCTGAGAAACCCTGGAAGCCTCGCCGACATCATGGCGGCATCGCTCAGCGTTTTAGCCCTCGCGGGCCTGAAAATCAAAGTTGTGGATGGAAAAGCATGGGGAATCATGGGACAACCTTAAAGCGCCTCGCGGCTGGGGCGTATCCAAGGGCTTTGGTGTCAACGACGACCGCATCTCCGCCGAGCTCCTCAAGGATTCTCACCCTGAGGCTGGAGAGCTCAAAAACTTCCTCCTCTCCGCCAAACTCCTCGTTTACCTGTTCTTTTATAAACTCATAAGCTTCCTTCCCGACGAGGACGACATCGGGCTCAAAGCCCTCCAGCTTCAGCTCGTTCGCCTTCTCTTCAACAGAGCTCAGAATCCTTATCAGGTCTCCCCTCATAACTGTCACCATCTCTGGGTTGTCCCGAAGGTTAAAAACGTTTGCAGGAACAAAACCCGGGAAAAGAAAAAGACATCAGGAAATCTTCTTCAGCTTCACGACTTCCTTTGCAAACTCCTCAAGAACCTCCTTCCTCATGCCCTCGAAGAACTTTATCGAGCCAGCGTAGCTGTGACCGCCGCCCTCGATTCCGGCTGACGGAAGCTTCTCCTGGAGCTTTGGAATTATCTCGTTGAGGTCAAAGCCGTAGGCAGCCATGCCGTCGCTGGCCCTGACAACCGCGAAGTCCGGGCCGTAGGCTAATGTCAGTATTGGCGAGTCCTCACCGTACTTCTCCTTGAAGTGGTCGTGGATTAATCCAGAGAGCTTGCCTGGAGACGGATAGCTGAACTTCGGCGCGAACAGCTCCACATCTATAGTGTTGAACCTTACCCCGTTCGGCAGGACGACGCTCTTGACGTGCGGCAGGGAGGCCCTCAGTGCCTTTTCCTGCTTCTCCTTGACCTCGGGATAGATGGCATTGATGAGCTCGCGGTGTCTCTGGAGGTTTCCTGTGAGGAGGAGTATTTCATCGATAATGCCGTGTCCGTCCATGAACTTCCAGAAGTAGGCCTCGTGGTCGATTACCTCTGCTATCTTCTTCAGGTCTTCCTCCGTGAGGCCCTTGGCCTTCTTCGCTATCTCGAGGTACTGATAGAACTCCGGTGCCTTGCTCCTGTCACCCGTTCCAGCTATCGCAGGAAGGTGCTTTATCTTGTCCTCTACTTCTGGATTGATAAAGCGCGCCACTTCGGTGGCGAGCATTCCGGCCGTTAGCTCGTAGTAGCCGCGCTTGACGTGGTGTGGGTTGACGTGAACATCGACGTAGTCATCCACCTTCGCCTTATCCTCGCTCACCCACTCGCGCGGGTCGTGGTGGTCTATGACCACTATCGGGACGCCGTAGGCGCGAATGCGCTTGTAAGCCGGAATGTCCTCGCTCGTTCCGCCGTTGTCGACTATAACAACTAACGGGAGCGGGTCGCCGAACTTCTCGTGGTCTTCGACCATGAAGATAATGTCCTTAAGAACATCCTCAAGCTCGTAGAAGGGTGCCCTGCTCGGCCTCCTCTTGAAGAGCTTCCACCTCGCCTGCGGGTCTGGTGATATCTTCTCGATGAGGGGGACTATAGCGTACTCAAGGGCCAGGCCGGATGTATAGCCATCGGCATCGGCGTGATGCCTCAGGAGTATGGGCCTGCCTTCCAGAATGGCCCTCCTTATCATGAAGGCAGCTTTCATTATCTTCGGCTTGAGCTTCTCAAGAACCTCGCTCTCCACCAGGAAGCCAACGTCTTCCGGCTGTGCCCTCCTGTCGAGCTCGGCCTCTATCTGTTGCTTCACCCTCGCTGCATCCGGGCCCCAGAGCCTCGCCATGTCGCTGGCTTCGATCTGTATTTCGCCCGAGTGGAAGGCAACCTTACCGATGACCTCAACTATGTCCCCAACGTTGATGTTCGGGTAAGCCCTGACTCCGGGCGCCTCAAAGGCCGCTACCCAGGTTATCCCAGTTCCGTCGGTTATCGTGAAGACCGTCGGCCCGCCGGTTACCTGAACTTGGGTGATTCTTCCCTGTATCCTGACGGTCTTACCCGCCATGTCCTTGCTCAGCTCGGCTATCGGAGTGACCGGAAGCTCCTTCCTAACAACGACCGTCTTGTAGTGCTTGAGGGCAGACTCTATGAGGTCGACCTCCCTCTTGTCGGGTCTCACATCGAGAACCTGCACGACTATCTCGTCGCCGGGCTTGTACTCCCTTCCACCGAGGAGGTCTTTCCTCTTGATGAGACCCGTAACGTGTGGGTTGAGCTTGACGAAGACGCCGAAGCGCTCCACCCTGTCAATCGTGCCCTTGTACAGGCTACCAACTTCAACGTCTTCATAATCACATGTCTTATCGAGGATGTAAACGACCTTGTATTTCCTCAGACAGTCAGGACAAACCCACGTTGTCTCCATGCCCGGCTCCCAGGGGCCTTTTATCTTTCCACAGATGTCGCAGGCTAGAACTTTCCCAGTTCCCCCGCAGGTCGGGCAGGTGTCGTAAACTGGAACAGTACCCTTCCCATGGCACTCAGGGCAGGGTATCTCATCAACTTCATCCTCAACTCCAAGGTGATCTAGGTTTCTGTAACCCTTGAGTTTGTCTCCAATCTTAAAGTCAGCTGGAACGTATCCCCAGCCCTCGCAAACGGGGCACTCCTTCTCGCCAACTTTTACTTTGCCCGTTCCGTGGCATTCGGGACAGTCTTTCACAACCATCTTCTCTCACCGGCCTAAGTTTGAAGGTTGCCTTAAAAAGTTAGTTAGTCCGCTTTGGGTCTTCGGGGGATATCTCCAATCGTTGCAACCTACACAAATACATACACAAATACCTTAAAAATAATCGAAGAGTAATTCAGATTGGTTGATGATTCCCTTAAAGGGGGGATTGTTGTTGAGGTTTAGGCAGAAGATTTACGTCGCGATCATTGGAACTCTCACGGTGATAATGCTCATAATGGCGGTTCTCCAAGTTAGGGGGATCAGCCGGATGGGGGAAACCGTCGAGGAGACAATGAGTCCGGCCCTATTGGAGCAGGCGAAACATACGGCGTTATTGGAAAGTGAAAGCTACTCAAGGGAGATTGATGGTGTTATGTATGCGCTCCGTATGTTGGCCGATTCCTATGCTAAGTCCATAGAGAAGGAATACTCGTTTGGCTCCTACATCCCCGGATATACGGATAGCCCCCCGTTCTGGAACTACGTTAAAAAGATTCTTCAGAGCTTTAAAAATTCCGATGAGAGGATAATCAACGTTTACTACGCGGATTTCAGGGGGAGGCTGGAAATAATCCCGCCAGCGGAGCTTCCAGAGGATTTCAACGCGACGAAAACTAGCTGGTATCAGAGGGCGGTAAGTGAGGGGTCCTTCTGGACGGATCCGTATACGGATATGATAACTAACAAAACTGTGGTCAGTTACATCGTCCCCATTAAGTATGAGGGAGAAGTAAAGGGCGTTCTTGGGGTTGACGTCGATGTCTCCATCATAAAGGAGGAAATACTGAGAGCAAAACTCGGAAAAACAGGTTACTCATTCGTTGTCAACTCAAACGGCACCGTCATAATACATCCGAACAGCGACCTCGTTGGGAAGCTCAACATTTTTGAAGATCCATCGTATTCGGCCCTTTCCAAGGCTCTGGAGAGGAAAGATACTGGCGTCATTGAGACGACCCTCAATGGGAAGGACGTGCTGGTGGCATTTTCGAAGAGCAGTGTGTCAGGATGGATAATATTATCAGTCGTGCCCAAGGAGGAAATGATGGCCTCCCTGCTCAGCGCCCTGGAGAGGGCCAGGGGTGAGGCATCAAAGAGTCTCGTTTTAAGCCTCCTCGCTTCTTTGGCTGCTGGTATAGTGCTGGCTCTCCTCAGCGTAAAATATCTGCGCGACTCTCTCAGACCCATAGAAGAGCTCACCAAGGCTGCTGAATTGATTGGGGAAGGGAAATTGGAGGAAGCAAAACGGCACGTGTCGTCGATTGACTACCCGTACAGGGACGACGAGATAGGAAAACTCCTCACCGCCTTTGAGGCAATATCGAAGGATGTCATAGGCACGCTGAACGGGGTCATCGCCCGTCTGCAAGACATGGCGGAGGGCAGGCTGAACTACACCCTCGATGAAAACGCGCGCGGTGACCTCCAGAACATAATCCTCGCCCTTAGGGAGACCTCAGCAAAGATGAGGACGCTCATCGGAAACATCAGGGAGATAGGGTTTGAGCTTGATAGGCAGGCTGATACACTGGCGGAAATCGCGGAGAACGTCAGGCATTCCATGGATCAGGTCGGCGAGGCGGTGGAGCAGGTGAGCATCGAGGCCCAGAGGGAGCAGGAGAACATCAACGAGATAACCGAGGGCATGCGCGTGGTTTCTTCCATAACAGAGGAGACAGTAGATACAATGAACGAGTTTGAGAGTGCCGTGGGGGAAGTTGTCAGGATAGCTGAAGAGGGCAGGAGCAAGGGAGAGCTGGCCATTAAAGATGTCGAGAGCATAAAGCGCTCAATGCACTTCATAGATGAGGCCGTTAAGGCGGTCAGTGAGATGAGCAGGAAGATCGGTGAGATAACCCAGGCCATCAGCGGCATTGCCGAGCAGACCAACCTGCTTGCCCTGAACGCGGCCATTGAGGCGGCCAGAGCAGGTGAGGCAGGTAAGGGATTCGCAGTAGTTGCTCAGGAGATACGCAGTCTGGCTGAAGACAGCAAGCAGGCTGCCGAAACCATAAACAGAATCATTGCGGAGATGGAGGAGAAGGTTCAGAGGGCCGTTGAGGAGACGCAGAGGGGAGTTAATACCGTTTCGAGGTCAACACAGGGTCTCCAGGAGAGCCTGGGCTACCTGGGTCACATCGCCGAGATGATAAGTGCCGTCGGTTCCAGGGTCTCGGAGGTTAAGGAGCAGGCCGAGAGGACGAGGGAAGAGGTGGAGAAAGCCCTGAAGGCGCTGGAGAACCTCGCTGCAAGTGCCGAGGAAACGACCGCCAGTGCGGAAGAGGTAAGCTCCGCCATGCAAGAGCAGAGGGCTGAGATAGAGAGCCTAGCAGAAGAGGCCAGAAAGCTGCGCGAAATCGCGAGGTCACTCCGCCAGAACGTTGAGCAGTTCCAGCTCTAAGCTTTTCTGACTTTTCTTCTTGTTTTCTATCATCTCCTCCCGAAAATAAAAGAAGGGGCTAAAAGGGGATTAAAACACGCCGCCGAGGTAAGCGAAGTACGCGACGAAGACTATGGTCAAGACGTACATTAGCGGGTGGACTTCCTTCCAGCGGCCGCTGAAGACCTTGAGGATGGTGTAGCTGATGAACCCGACTCCTATTCCGTCGGCTATTGAGTAGGTGTAGGGTATCGTCACGAGGACGAGGAACGCTGGAAGTGCCTCTGTCGGGTCGCTGAAGTCAACTTCCTTGAGGGCGGTGAGCATGTAGTAGCCGACTATGACGAGGGCCGGGGCTGTTGCAAAGGCAGGGATTGCTCCAGCCAGGGGAGCTATGAAGAGACCTATCGCGAGGAAGAGGAAGCCGGTAACGAGGGCCGTCATTCCAGTCCTTCCGCCCTCCTCTATTCCCGCGGCGCTCTCGATGTATGTGGTCACCGTTGAGGTTCCGAGGACCGCACCGAAGGTCGTTCCTATGGCGTCGGTCAGGAGAACCTTCTCGGCATCGGGAACCTTTCCGTCCTCGGTCAGGAAACCAGCCTTCGCGCTCAGTCCAGTTACGGTTCCAAGCGTGTCGAAGAAGTCAACCATGAAGAACGCGAAGACAACACCCAGGGCTCCTGCGTTTAGGAGTCCGTGGAGGTCCATCTTCATGAAGGTGTAGCTTATGTCGGGCATCGAAAAGAGACTCTCAGGCCAGGGAGCGGCCCCTGTTATCCAGCCGAGGAAGCTTGTCGTGAGTATTGAGATGAGGAGCGCACCCTTGATGCGGAGCGCAATGAGGATTCCGGTTAAGAGAAGTCCAAAAACGAAGAGAAGGCCCGCTTTGGTCGTGAGGACCTGAGCGTTGAGGCCCGTAAAGGCGAGCTTTCCGATGAGGTTTACCTCCCCGTTTATGACGAACTCGCTTCCAGCGGGGGCCGTTACCTTTGCCGTGAGCAGACCAACGTCGTTCAGGCCGATAAGCGTGAGGAAAAGCCCGATTCCAGCGCCTATAGCGTACTTCTGGCCCGTAGGTATCGCGTGGATTATCGCGCTCCTGACCTTGGTAACGCTGAGGACTATGAAGATGAGACCTTCGACGAAGACGGCCGCGAGAGCCACCTTCCAGCCGTATTTAGGAGCAACTGTGTAGGCAAAGTACGCGTTGAGACCCATTCCAGGTGCGAGGGCAAAGGGCTTCTTGGCGTAGAGACCCATGAGAATGGTTGTAAAGCCCGCAGCTAGAGCTGTCACAGCGACGAGTGAGTTGAAGGCCTCCTTTCCCATCGCATCGCTGAGGATGGATGGGTTCACGAAGAGTATGTACGCCATAGTGAGGAAAGTGGTTACCCCAGCTAAAATCTCGGTCTTCATATCGGTTCCATACTTTTCGAACTCGAAGTACTCCTCAAACCATCCCATGAGCGTCACCTCCGTTTGACTATTACCTGCTAATAAAACCGATTTTTAAATCTTTTTTTGACGTAGAAATGTAAAACCGGGAGCAGATGAAGGTCTGGTGCGTTTGGGCAAAACAGGAAAAAGCAATGGCATCAGAATGGCCACCTCATTCGAGGACAGAATACGAAATAACCTCGACGCTCACTTCCTTGGGGATGTCTTCCGGGCTGAAGGGCAGTTCGTTAAGGAAGCGCTCCGCAGTTATGGTCTCGCCACCTATCCTCAGTCTCAGGCGTATCCTGCCCGGCAGGAGGTCGTAGCCCACGATTCTTGCCCCCTTTCCGGGCTTCACGAGGACGTTTTCGGGCCTGAAGAAGACCCTAACTTTTCCATCTCTTCCCGTTTTGAACTCCAGAGTGCCAAGGCGGGCGATTCCGTTCTCAGCTTCAAGCTCCAGTATGTTGCTCAAACCCAAGAACTTGGCGACGAACTCCGTTTTCGGGTGATAGTAGAGTTCAAGCGGTTTTCCTATCCCCTCTATCCTTCCCGAGTTCATCACGGCTATTCTGTCGCTCACGGCCATTGCCTCTTCCTGGTCGTGGGTGACGTAGATCGTCGTTATCCCAAGCTCCTTCTGGATTCTCCTTATCTCTCCCCTCAGGCGCTCGCGTATCTTGGCGTCGAGGTTGCTGAGGGGCTCGTCGAGGAGGAGAACTTGTGGCTCTATGACCAAGGCCCTGGCGAGGGCTACCCTCTGCTGCTGGCCGCCTGAGAGCTGTTCTGGGTAGCGGTTTTCAAACCCCTTGAGGCCGACCAGTTCAAGCGCCCACTCGACCTTCTTCTTTATCTCGTCCCTGGGAAGCTTCCTCATCTCAAGGCCAAAGGCGACGTTTTCAAAGACCGTCATGTGCGGAAAGAGCGCGTAGTCCTGGAAGACTATCCCAATGTTCCTCTTTCCTGGTTCCAAGTTCGTAACATCTGTCTCGTCGAAAAACACCCTTCCAGAGTCGGGTTTTTCAAGTCCTGCTATGATCCGCAGGGTGGTCGTCTTCCCGCACCCGCTCGGCCCGAGGAGCGTCATCATCTCCCCGCTCTCCACTTCAAGCTCCGGAATCTCGAGTGTAAAGCCCTCGAACGACTTCCTTATTCCCACAAGCCTAACCCTCACCATACTTCCTCACCGGTTCTCTCGATGATTATGAAGCCGAGAGCCGAGACCGCCATGAGGAGAACGGACAGCGCCGAAGCGCTCCCGAACTGCCTCGCGCCGAGGAACTTGTATATCGCTATCGTCATCGTGGTGTATTCGGGAGTCGCGAGCATGTAGGTCGCACCAAGCTCCGCAATGCTCATCGCGAAGGCGAATATTGCTCCAACCACCAATCCTCCAGCGGCCAGCGGTAGCTCAACTCTCAGGAAGGCTTTCCACTCCCCTGCACCGAGGCTGAGCGCAGCTTCCCTAAGGTTTGGCTTTATCTTCTTCAGGGCAGTTGAAACGGAGCGAAGGACGAACGGATAGGCTATAACTGTATGGGCTATCACGATTATCCAGATGGTGTAGTAGAGGGGTGTCGTACTGAAGAACTTCACGTAGGCGAAACCGATGGTTATCGGCGAGCTGGCCAGCGGGAGCATCGCGAGGGCATCGAGCAGGACTTTTCCCTTAAACTTCCAGCGGTTGAGGAAGTACGCTATCGGCAGGCCGACCAGAGTTGAGAGGAACACAGTTGCAAAGCCGAAGAGGAGTGAGTTCCTTATCGCTCCGAGGGTTGAAGTTCCGAACATCGGGTTGTACTCGGTGGAGAATATCCTTCTGTACCACTCAAGGCTCCAAGTTCCGTTGAAGCGCAGGGAGTCGTAGACGACGGCCCCAAGCGGCGCCAGGATAAAGACCACGACAAAGATGGAGTAGAGAACTATCCCGAGCCCCTTAGGGCTTAAGATTGACCTGATGGTCAGCTCCTTCGGTTTCCTCATTATTCTCTGCTCCTCTCTCTTTGAATACGCCTCAAGCGCCTTCAGGTAGAGGTACATGAAGACCACCGAAAGGGAGAGCTGGATTATTGCAAGAGCCGCCCCGGTTCTGAAGTCGAGGAGGGTAACTATCGTCGAAAATATGTCCACCTCGATGGTAACATACTGGTAGCCGCCGAGGATGAGTGGCACGGAGAAGCTGAGGAAGCAGAAAACGAAGGTCAGCATAGCCGAGGCGAAGATGGCCGGTGAGATCAGCGGGAGCGTGACCTTTCTGAATAGGGTAAACCCCTTTGCCCCTAGAACCTCAGCCATCTCCTCGTAGTGGGGGTTGACCCTCTGCCAGAGCGCCGAGACCATCCTGACGACAATCGGGAAGTTGTAGAAGGAGTGGGCCAGAAGGATTGCCTTCCAAGAGTAGATTATGCCCGGGTCGCGCCCTATCAGTCCCGCAATGATGCCGCCCTTCCCGAAGAGGATTACGAAGCCGAGCGCTACCATAATGCCCGGCATCACGAAAGGAACAGTCAAGACGGCCTTTATCAGTCTCTTTCCGGGGAAATCGTAGTTGGCGAAGATGTACGCCCCGGGAAGGCCGATTAGAACGGTTAAAACCGTTGACGCTAAAGCCTGGGAAATCGTGAAGAGGATAACGTTTCGGTGGTACTCGTTGCTCAGGACTGCCCGGAGGTACTCCAGGGTTGGCCCGTTTTCCCAGACTCCAAGACTGAGGATGCTGAGTATTGGGGCGTAGAAGAAGAATACGAGAAAGGCCAGTGGCGGCAGGATGACCGCGAGCGCTTTTGGTCTCATGCCTATAACTCGGTTCTTCGGGTTTATAAGCGTTGATTGGGCAAGGTTGTTAAGGTCTGGTGGGCTACTCATACCGGTGACTCCCATGAAGGCCCCTGACCTTGGAATAAGGATAGGTCTCCACGAACCCGGAAAGAGGAACTCAATAGCCGACCTCGGAGTTAAAGTCGGGCACACAACTCTCATCGAGGGCGATGACGTAAGGACTGGCGTTACCGTAGTTCTACCGCCGGTAAAGAACCCCTTCAGGGAGAGGCTCTTCGCTTCGACATTCGTCATGAACGGTTTCTCCAAGCCGATAGGCTTCGTTCAGGTTGACGAGCTCGGCTACATCGAGACGCCGGTAGCTCTGACCAACACCCTGAGCGTTTATACCGTCGCCAGTGCCGTCGTCAGGCACATGATTGACCTAAACCCAGACCTGAAGAGCGTCTCGCCCGTCGTTATGGAGTGCAACGACTCCTACCTGAACAACATCAGGAAGATGGCGGTTAAGGAAGATCACTACTTTGAGGCCGTTAAAAATGCCTCGCTCGACTTTGAGGAAGGCGCTGTGGGGGCTGGGACAGGAATGAGCGCCTTCGAGTTCAAAGGTGGTATAGGCTCTTCCTCAAGGGTCGTCGAGATTGGAGAAGAAGAGTACACGGTAGCTTCACTCGTTCTGGCAAACTTCGGAAAGAGAGAAGACTTAACGATAGCCGGAGTTCCCGTCGGCGAGCTTTTGAAGGACTATCCCGGTAGGGGGACTTCAGGGAAGGGCAGCATCTCGATGGTTGTTGCTACCGACGCTCCACTCACGGCAAGGCAGCTTAAGAGGCTTGCAAAGAGAGCAGTAGTGGGGCTGGCCAGAACTGGCGGCTACGCCTACCACGGGAGCGGAGACATAGTGCTGGCCTTCTCCACAGCCCAGACCGTTCCAATTGGAAAAGAGCCGGAACTGGTTAGCTTCCTGCCTGACAACGCTCTCAGCTACCTCTTCAGGGCGACCGCCGAGGCAACGGAAGAAGCGATAATAAACGCCCTCCTGCAGGCCAAGACCGTTGAGGGAAACGGGCACGTGAGGTATGCGCTTCCGGTTGAGAGAGTTTTGGAAACGCTCAAAAAGAACCGAGCATCATAGCCCCTCGATCTTGGGGATGACTTCCTCTGGGCTGCCCTTTAGAACGGCCCTTCCCGCGGCTATGACCACAACTTCGTTCGCGAACTTCATTAGGGGCCTCCACACATGGGACACCGCCACGATGTTCAATCCATCGTTCGCGAGCCTTCCGAGCGTCTCTGAGACCTCATTTATTCCCCGAAAGTCGAGGTTTGCGAGGGGCTCGTCTAAAAGGACCAACTCTGGTTTTCCAATGAAGGCCTGGGCCAGGGAAAGCCGCTTCATCATTCCTGCGGAGTATTCGCCAATCCGCCTGTCAAGAAAACCCGTAACCGAGAACATCTCGGCACTCTCCAGAACGTTATCGTCATCGGCTCCCTTGAGTCTCGCGATGTAATCAAGCCACTCCCGCCCGGTTCTGTGCTTCGGGAGTGCGGGTGGATCAAAGGAGACTCCAAGCCGTGATTTGACCCTTTCATTGCTCCAGGGGGCCTCGCCGAGAACTTCAACTCTCCCCGAGCTGGGCCTGTAGAGCCCCGCGCATAGTTTCAGGAAAGTGCTCTTGCCACCACCGTTTGGACCCAGGATGAGCGTGAATCCCCTTTCAATCTTCACGCTTATTGAGTCGAGGGCTACGAGCTTTCCAAAACGCTTGCTCAGATTTTTTGCGGTGATCATCTTCTCCCCTCCCTGAAGAGCAGTAACGCGAGAATTATTGCCGAAGTTCCGCCGGTGAAGTATTTTATCTCCAGGATTCTCCTCGATGGATACTTTGAAGTCATCCGGTATGCCAGGGTAACCGGTGCATAGTAGCTGTTTATCTGGGCAAAATAATAACCGGCGTGCTTGATTTTCAAGTATCCGTTGAGCTGGCCCTTGGGAGTCTCGTTAAGGAGAAATCCATTTCTCTCCGGGTCGTAGAACGAAACGCTGTAATTCGCACCCATTCCGGCGTTGGTCGTCACGCGAAGAACGCCGGCGGATGGCAGTACAAAACCTTTTTCGTTACTCACAACGCCCGAAGTGGACGTTCTAAGGGCCTTTTCTTGCAGTGGGAACGAGAGGAGTGTGAAGATCAAAAGGGCCAGGAGGAACGCTTTTATGAGCCTCACGAGACATCCCTCCACTCGCTTAGAACGAGCGTGAGTGAAAGAACGACCAGCGGGAGCAACAGGCAGGGATAAAACGTCGTGTTAAAGAAAATGCCCAGCTTTTCCCATGGATCCCAGAACACGGCGTGGGCTTTTATGAGTCCATCGTTCAGAATTCTGGGAGGCAGAAAGTCCCAGCCAAGGATCTCCGGGACGTACATCACGGTTATTCCGCCCAGGATCGCCGCAAACGTGCCGGGGCTCAGCACGGCTATCATGGAGGACAGGGACGACACGTAAAGCGCCGCTTCAAGCCAGTAGAGAATGTGTATAAGCAGGTAACGCTGACCGAGCATTCCCTCCTTGATCATGGTGGGACTGTCCCCGTAGGAGTAAAGGTAGGCAACAAGGGCCGCACTGAAGGCTGAGAGGAAGAGGACTACAAAGACCGCAATGAACTTTGCCAGAACAACCTCGTAGTTCCTGAGGGGAAGGGAATAGACGCTCTTTGCAACCCCCGTGTCCCTGTCGTATCGGATGGCCAGGGATGTGAGGAGAACCCCAGTAATGGCAAAGATCGCTGTGGACTTATCGGAGAGTCCCGGAAAAAGCATGGCAGTCCCAGCGGCCGCGTGCTCCCTGGCCGTTCCCAGCCCCATGGTCATCACGTTCGTATCAATGTCGAAAAGATTGGTGTAGAACGTCACCGCCAGCAGGAGGAAGCTGAAAACAAATATGAGTGCCACGTAGGGGTCCTCCAACTCCCATTTCAGCTGCTCTTTGAAGCGCCCCATTGGCTCACCTCCTCCTTAGAGCGATCCCAGTTAGCAGTATCACCACGACGAGCGCGAGAAGTTTGTGAGTAGTGCCATAGGAGTTTCTTCCTGAGGACGGCGCTGGCGCTGGTATTTTGGTTAGTTTCTTAGTCGGGGTATCGGAGTTCATGGACTCATTAGAGGTTCCCGCATTCTTTCTGACCTTCTCAAGGGTTATGGTGACGTTGACCACCTTTCCGGGCTCCAGGTATGCGGTCTTGCTCGCGTTCATGTACCCCTCCAGAGATACATCCACAGTGTAGCGTCCAGGTTCAAGGGCCAGCATGCATGGGCTCCGGCACGTTTTGTTCCCAATTGATACCAGGGCCCCGGATGGCACCGTGGTGACCGAGAGAACCGGCAGGGGCTTCAGACCGATTTTTAGAACCCTCGACTCGTTTGGAGCGAGCAGGACGCTCAAGTTCTCGGCGACGTGGCCGGGGGCTGTTACGTGGATGAAGTGTCTCCCCGGTGAGGTCTCAACGGAGCGGTTATTCACGGGTTTCCCGTCGATGAAGACGGAAGCGTTTGATGGGGTCACGTTGAAGAACAACCGCGCGGGTAGAGGCTTGAGTTTGAGGTTGAGCTCCCTTGTTTCTGGAACTGAAAAGTTCACGGTGACGCCGCTGTTGTTCGTGAAGGCCGTGAGGGTGTAATTCCCCTCCGGAAGGTAGATGGTCCCAGGTGAGACCCCTGCTGCCTTGGCGTTTCCGACGACTTCAAAGCTGGCCGCGGGGGTGGTGTTCACACGAACCCCGTAGAGCTCGACACTCTCTTCCCTCACCCTGATGAGCTCAAGGGCGGTCCTGAGGCTGTATGAGATACCGTACTTTTCCCAGGGTCTTGGCTTTACCACGGCCGTCACGAGAGTGTGATTGAGTCCCACGCTTAAGTTGTAAGTGTCAGTTTTTGGGATATGGTTTATGGTGATGGTGTCTCCGTCGGTAGTCGTTCCGGTGACGTTGTACACATCTTGAGTAACCACGGGCAGGATTATAGTGAAGGGAGTTACCATCGAAGTCGAGCTAACGTTGTAAAGGTAGCCATTTACGAGCTCCACGTCAGAGGACACTTCAACTGATGAGAGGGGAGTCAGAAAACTTGTGTCCTTGAGGGCAATTCCTGATGTTCCAAAGGGGCCAGCAATCGTATAGAAGATGTACTCCAGCTTTCCATTTATATCTTGGATGCCACTCCTTAAGTAACATGGTGTTATAGTGTTATTGATCGTGAGCTTTGCGATTGTGTCTCCAGCGTCTTCTAGGGTCATCGGCAGAGGTCTGTCGATGTAATAAAAGGGACTCCACGCTCCTCCACATCCCCTTGGAATCCCAAGGCTTGGGCGAGAGCTGTATTTTGGGTAGTGTTTCCACCAGTCGTACGTCACTTTAACACCGAGGATCGTGAGGTTTCCCTCCACCAACTCATCAGGCTCAACTGTACTGAATTCCACCCTCACGAGTTTTGAAGCGTTAACGAAGACTTTGGCCTCAAGCTTAACTTGACCCTCTGCGCTCACAGTGTAGTTCCCCACCGGAAGAACGAGAGTTATTGGGGTGTTAAAAACTCCAACGCCGCGAACTTCAACCGTGAGGTTGTCCCCTTCTATCGTGAGGGCACCGTAAGCGGAGCTGGCCAGTGCTCCCTGTGTTGTGGGATTGAAGATGGCAGTCAACAGCAACCCCATTAGGAGGAGCCTCTTCATCTTTTCCACCTCCGGATGAGCGAGACTACAAGGGCCCCTACACCGAAGAGCATGTAGTACTTGAGGGCGGTATCGGGACGCGTTCCTGTTCTGTCCTCAGGGAACCGAATGTTGGTTTTATAAAGTACAAACTCGTAGGGCCAGTACTCTCTAGAGAAGTCAATTTTGTCGTTTATCTCTGCTGAGTAATAGTTGAATGGGGCGACGAACATTATCCCCGCTGCGTAGAGTTCTGGATATGGAGAATCTATGTCAATTGCTATCCCCGTGTTCAAGTCGTAGAGTGATTCAAAACCTATAAAAGAGCTTAAGTAGCCTTTTTTCTGATAGATTATCGGCAACCAGTTTGATCTAATCCTCACTAGCGGGGGGCGGAAGGTTCTAACGAAAGTGTGCACGAGTTTGTCCTGGGCAAAGGTTACGTTATTCACCTTAAGATCTCCCACCACCGTAAAACCATATCTCTTCAGTATTGATGCTTTGTAGAGTAGGCTCTTCCTTTCGGGGAGGTTGTAGGGGAGGATGAAGAATGTGGGTCTGCCCAGTTTGGAGCCGTTGATGTAATAGTATCCGTCGGTGAGGTTGAGGAAAAGTTTTCCCCTGAACGTCAGTGAATCAACCCAGCATCCTGGACTCGGCGTCGCGTTTTCCAGCGTTAATGTGACAAGAACCACTGCAGAAGAATTCGTCACATCCGTAAGATTAAAGGTGATAAAGATTGGACCGAAAACTAGAAAACTCCGGAGGATTGAGTAATTTTTTGAGTTCTCTATACCTTCCCTGAATTCCTGGCATTCTCTCTTTCCATTTTCAAAAGAGGATTCAAAAGACTTCCTGTTCTCCGTGGACAGCTCTGAGGGAATGAACGATACAGAATTGAAGTAGTCCTTGTATCTTCCTTCCCCCGGCAACACCGCGTACGTTACGTACGTTCCGTTTTTGAACCAGGAGGGTGGGGTGAAAGCGCCTGCATAAGAGACAAAAAACAATGAAAGAATGAAGAAGCCCGCGAGAGGTCTCTTCACGGCCGGACCCTCCATTTATCCGGGTGGCCAGTAGTGGGGTATTCTTGCGTAGACCCTGGCTTTCTTTCCTGTGTCTGGATCGATATATTCAACCAAAGAGTAGGCCCATTTCCAATCCGGGTCTATTTCAGTCACCTTAGCCCTTCCTGTCAGTTGTACTCCCTGTGCCACTGCGACAAGATTTGGTGATTTTGGGTTTTGATCCGGAATTATGCGAACGAATCTCGAGTGGCAGATGAGGACCTTGGCGTGAGCACCGGCCCAAACGAGAACTTCTGAACTCCAGCTCTTCTCATCGACGTCGTGATCCCAGACCTCTTTGCATGACGATGTCGACGCAGCCGAGGGCACAGGCAGTCCCCACGCCGATACTAAACCAAGGAGTAGTCCCCCAACCAGGAGGACCCCCAGCACTTTCCTAAGTTTCATAGGTATCACCTGCGTATAGGCAATTTTAACTATTTATTTTTGATATATAAAATTTTCTAGCAAACAAAATAACTTGCCTTCAATTTGAATAATTAAGAACATATGTGGACATTATTGTGCTATAAATAATAGTATGAGTAGTTAAAAACTGTTCCTCTGGCCTTCCCCTTGCCGTGAATGATGAGACTATCAAAGAAAGGGTATTGGGTCTGGAGTGGGTGGTGTTCTAGAAAATCGTATCCTCTTAAGTACACACCCGCTTGGATATTATCGTTTCAGGAACACTCAGATTTGAAAGAACGCCTGGTTTCGAGTTCAATGTGCTTATCTATGGGCATCGATTTGGTACCACAAATTGATATGGGGCATTTATTGAAAATAGAAATTCTTAAATATGCAACTTTTTCTTCATACCTATGAGGTGATGAAATGGCCAGGATAGTTTTAACAACCGATGAGACTCTGACGAGCACGTACCACGACGTACCCCTGCTAGACTTTCTCGGCTGTGCGCCCTACGACAAGCTCCCGAAGTGGGTTTTCAGGTTTTTTGACACCCAGCTACCTGATGAGAACGGCGTTCTGACTCAAGCGCCCTACGGCCTCAGGAAGGTCGAGGCAGCCCTTCTCAGGGATGGCTTTAGGAGGGATGAGGTCGTCGTCGCTCACCCTCGCAAGATTGAGAAGTTCATAGGGAATGACACCACCATCGTTGCCCTCTACGAGATGGACCCACTCGGCCTGGGGCCGGTCAGCATGATGTTCACGAACGGTGGCAAGTGGACGAACTACACCAAGGTCAAGTTCCTTGAGCTGGTGGAGAGGATAAACCGCATAAGGGAAGGCAAAAAGCTGGACTTCAAACTTGTCGTCGGCGGGCCGGGGGCCTGGCAGGTTGACTTCAGAAAAGAGGGGCGGGAGAGGCTGAAGATAGACCACGTGGTAATCGGTGAAGTAGATCACGTTGCGGGAGAACTCTTCAGGGAGATCGAGAGCGGGAGCGCCGACGAGACTATCTTTATCAAGGGCTGGCCGCGGGTGGAGCAGATCCCGACGATAGTGGCGCCCTCTTACAAAGGCCTCGTCGAGGTGATGAGGGGCTGCGGAAGGGGCTGCCGCTTCTGCGAGCCGAATCTGAGAGTCGCTCGCCACATACCGCTAGAACAGATTGAAAAGGAGGTAAGGCTCAACGTCAGCGCTGGAATCGACCACGCCTGGCTCCACAGCGAGGACGTGTTCCTATACCGCGTCGAGGATAAGAAGAACTTCTACCCGAACGCCGAGGCCGTTGTTGAACTGTTTGAAATAGCCAGAAGATACACGAAGAACGTGAACCCGACCCACGGGGCCGTTGCTGGCGCTCTGGCCGTTCCTGGAATGGTAGAGGAAATTTCCCGCATCGTTGATGCAGGCCCAGCTCACTGGATAGGCATTCAGGTCGGCTTTGAGACGGCTTCGCCGAGGCTCATCGGGAAGTACATGAACAACAAGATGAAGCCGTTCTCACCTGAAGAGTGGCCCTGGGTTCTCCTCAACGGGACGTACGTCCTCAACAAGAACTACTGGTTCCCCGCATACACAACGATTCTGGGATTGCCCGGCGACACTGATGATGACGAGATAATGACTGCCCAGCTGATAATCACGATGGAAAGGGAGCTTGAGGAAAAGCTCGGCAAGGGGGCGCACTTCACCGTGACTCCGCTGGCGTTCGTTCCGATGGGCCTGCTCAAGAACCAGGAGTTCTACCAGATCGACGAAATGATAACCTACGGCCAGTTCCTCCACCTCTACTACGCTTGGAAGCACATGATGAGGGAGGTAACTAGGGGCCTGCCCGAGGTTATGAAAAACAACCCATTCCTGATACCGTTCTACCCGCTGGCGAGGCTTGGAACTAGGATCGTCATAAGGCAGATAGAGAAGTGGGGCAGGAGCAGAGGTTATGAGGTAAAACCTCTTGAGCCGCTTGATATTCGGATTGAGGTAGAAGAACACCGCTGGTATTCTCAGCCGAACCTTGTGGAAGCTTACTGATTCTGGAAGTTCATTTTCTTTCATATTTTATTATTTGTCAAACTTTCGGAAATTTCCGAAAGTTTTATAAGTTCTGCGTGCTAATGTCAAATGGAGATGAGATCATGCAGGCGTTCCTCCTGCTCGTGACCGATGCCCGGAACGACGACTGTGTCTTGGAGCGTGTTCTTGGCCTTCCGCAGGTCTTTGAAGTTCACCGTCTCTACGGGTACTATGATATCCTAGCTAGGGTCAGCGTGGAGGACCCCGAGGAACTTTCAGAGATTCAGAGAGAACTTTTAAACACCGGAAGGGTTCTCCTTATAGAGACATTAATCTGTGCGGAGGGAGCGAGTTGAGCGTTGAAAATGCTAAGAGGATAATGATGGAGCATTTTGCGAGTACGGCGAGAAAGTTCGGCCTCAGCGAGCTCTACGGTTACATCTACGGCGTGCTCTTTTTTGAGGATGAGCCCATGAGCCTTGGAGAGATAGCCGAGAGAACTGGCTACTCGCTCTCCCACGCCAGCAGTGCCCTCAAGTTCCTTGAGAACCTGGGACTCGTCGTGAGGGTAAAAAAACCCGGCGATAGGAAGGCATATTACAAAGCCGTGAAGAACATCCAGGAGTGGCGCAGGGCGGCGTACTACAAGAGAATCCTCGAGGACGTTAAAGAAACCCGCGAGAGTCTTCTGAGGGCACTTGAGGAGCTGGAAGGAGAGGAAAGTGGGGAAGCCGAAAGGGTTAGAGAGAGGATAGAACTCCTCCTCAAGAAGAATCTCGTGGCGGAGAAGATAGCGGAAATACTCTCGAAGGGCGATGAGAAAGTTCTTCGGGTCATCATAGATTGCATTGAAAAGAGGTCAAAAGGAACTTCCGACGGCGGCTCTGGTGCTGCGCTTTAGGCCTTTATCTCCTCATACTTCTTCTTCATAAGGAGGGCGTCTTCCTCTATGTTCGGGCTCTCGCTTATGACGACGCCTTTAACCTTGAACTCCTTCAGGACTCTGAGCAGGTCTTCCCAGTTCATATCGCTCTCCTGGAGAGGCAGGTGTCTCTTTTCACCTTTGTCAGTGTACTCGATGCCGCTCATGTGGATGTGCATGTTGTCCAAAGCCTCTCTGCCGAGTCTGTCTTCGATGAAGGACAGCATCTCGCGCCACTCTTCAACGCTGTTGCACTTTCCCCTGTTCCTTGCGTGGGCGTGGGCGAAGTCTATCGTCGGAAGAACCATCTCGAGCTCCTCGCTGAGCTTCACTATCTCCTTCAGGTCGCCGAACTGGGTGGGCTTTCCAGTTAGCTCTGGCCTTATCCAGACTTTCACGCCTTTGTCCATCAGCTCCTTCTGGATGTCCTTGAGTGCTTCGAGGATTCTCTGATAGACGCTCTCTGGCGGCTGTTTGAGGTAGTAGCCCGCATGGAAGACGACGCTCCAGCCACCCGCCTCGTAGAGCCTCTCGGCGCTCTGGATTATTCTCTTCTTGCTCGCCTCGACCTTTGCCTTCTCCTTGGCGTTGAGGTTGATGTAGTATGGGGCGTGAGCGGTTAGGAGAACGTCGTTCTTTTTTGCCACGTACTTGATTTTCTTTGCCAGCTCTGGGGAAATGTTGACACCCCTCACGAACTCAAGCTCCATAGCATCTAATCCGAGATTTCTGACGTGCTCGATGCCAGTAATCGTTGAAGGCTTCGGCGTTGACAGCGGTATTCCCGCCGTTCCAAAGCGCAGTCTGTCCACCTTGAACATACTCACCACCGGTATAAATTAGGTCTTCCTAATTTAAATGTTGCCCCATTCAATCTCTTCCCCGAGGGCCTTTTCAAGCAATCTAACTTCCTGCTGAATCTCCTCTTCAAGGCGGGCCTTCAGTTTTTCGAGCTTTTTCTTCTCGCTCTCAAGCTCGGCAATCCTGCGCTCCAGGAAGCTTATCTCGTCTTCAAGATGCCCCGCGCGTGAAAGTTCTTTTTCCATGGCACTTCTAAGTTCACGAATTTTTCTGTCCAGTTCTTTAATCTCACTGACAGTGCTTTCGAGGTTCTCACTCAGCCATTCAACCGATTTGCGGGCCTTTCCTTCAAACCTCGGCTTGAGCGTTTGGAGGAGCGAGACCACTTCCCCCGGCTTTTCGAGTGCCACACCACTGTCCCTGGCAAGCTGATCGGCGAGACCACCCATGCGGAGCCTCTTTAGGGTTTTCTGGATTTTTGAAACGTTTGACCTGACTTCCATCTCGAGCTTTTTCTTCTTGGTGATAAGGTTTTCAAGTTGCCCTTCAATGCTCTTGACTTCTGGTTTCTGGCGCTCTTGTTCGATTTCCTTTCTTTTCAGCGATATTTCTTCTAGAAGAGACTCTATCTCGGAATTGATGAAACTGAGCTTTTCCTTCACGGTTTTAAGCTCTTCTATCTTTTCTTCAACTTCAAGCTTGGGGAGTGATATCCTCTGGGTCTCTTGGAGGTATTCCCTGTACCCTTCGTCTATCTCCTTGAGAATCGAGTTTATTGCCCGAACTTCCTTTTCAAAAAGTATTATGACGTGCTTTCCGTAATCAATATGGACTTTTCCCAGTTCGGGAAGGCGCTTTCCGAGGTCTTCAATGTCCTGGATGCCCTCAAGGGCGCGTCTAAAGGCCGAAACGTAGGCGCGCCTGTCGGCTTCGACGATCTTAAGGAGAGTCTCGTCAACGTTTTTAGGGGGCTTAGCCTTCTCAAGTTTTTCAACGGCCCTTTTCAGTTCCTTCTTTTTCTTGGAGAGCCATTTTTGGTAGTTCTTTCTTATTTTCAGGGCTTCTTTCTGCGACTCTTCAAGCCTTAGCTGATACTTTCTGAGTGCGTCTTCCATTCTCAACGTTCATCCATCCCTTAACTTTTCCGCGGAGGTACGCCCCCGCTAAAACTGCCAGCCCAACGTCCAGAATGCCTAGTAAGAGCTTCTGGAAAACCTCAATGTCGGAAACAGTGAATATTGAAAGAGCGTATCTAGTCGTGAGGTCGAGTGTCACCCAGAGGGCGGGGGTCATGAGGAGCGCCGAGATATAGTACCATATGTGGTAGTCGCGCCTCAAGTAGGCGTGAAGGACTTTTCCGGCTATCATTACGGCAATTCCAATGGTTATTGTCCCGGATATTGCGTTCAGGTATATCAGCGTTGCCAGAAGCGACGTTCCGGGGTAGCTCCCTATAAGCTGCAGGGAATAGCTTTCCAGGTTCAGGTAGGCGTTTATTGCGCCGCTGACGATTATTAGAATTCCAGCCACAAAGGACAGGACAACTACGAACTGCTCAACAACCGCGCGCCTAAAAGCTGCTAAAGCTCCCCCAATATCCAGGTTGAACCCTTTCGTAAAGAACAGACCGCCGATTATCAGAAGGACAGTACCGGAAATTACCGTTGACACTATCTTCTCACTCTGCGGATACCATACACCTACTATCTTTGAAAGGCCGTAGAGCAGAACGATAAGGCCTGGAATACCGAAGACGACCTTCGCAACTTCCGGGTCGCTCAGTATCTCCTTCATGTACTTCACTATAATGTACCATGTCGTTTCAATGCCCGGGCTTTGCTTGACCACAACGCGGTGGGAGGTTATGATAGGGACTTTTGAAGCTATTATGGGAAAAATCTGCTCGTCCTCCGCCCCATCGGTTACCGGGATCACACCATCGGCCGGAAAAACTTTCAAAACTTCATCGAGCTGTCTGGCGAGCTCCATGTCACTCTTCAGCCCGACCTTTGGATGGCCCGTGATCAGGGCAACTTCGACATCGTCAAACTCGCCCTTCTCCTTCAGCTTGTCGTAGAGCTTTATAGCAGCGTAGAGAACGTTTGCATCGCTGTCCTCGGGATCGGCCAGACTAAGCTTTACAGCCGCATCTAGGCAAGCGGCTCTCCCGATAACCGGCCCCTTAACTCCGGCTTTTTTCCCAAAATCGTCGTCCCTATCTATGGCCAGGATTAGCACCCTGATATCAACCACCCCTGACCTTCTCCATGACTGATTTTACCTTGTCCTCCATGTGACGCTCTTTGTCTCTCCTGTCGTCAATCCGCACGGTTGTTGAAACCCGCTCAGCTCCAAGCTTAAACATGAGTTCGTGCGCCTCCGCGACTATTTTGAGGACGTCTTCGACGGTTGGAGCTTCGATAATGGTGGCCATCGGCGTCAGTTGGTATTTAACACCCTTTCTATCTAAAAGCTTTACTACTTCGGCGACGTACCTGCTGAGGCTTTTCTCACCCAGGGGGACGATGACGAACTCCGCTATGACCATTTTCGGCACCCGTCTTAAATTCCTTCGGCGATGTTTTAAACTTTGTGTCCTGGCTGAAGCACATGTTATAAACTTTGGAGTTCAATTAAGGATGGAGGTGATGGGGATGTACCGCATAAAGGACGAGTGGGGGGAGTTCCTCGTCAGGCTCGCGAGGAGGGCAGTTGAGGAGTACGTCAGGCATAAGAGGGTCATAGAGCCGCCTGAAGACACTCCCACTGAGCTCTGGGAGAAGATGGGCGTCTTCGTAACCCTCAACAGGCACAACGTTCCTCCCCAGATGGCACTGAGAGGATGCATCGGCTTTCCGCTCCCGATATACCCGCTCGTTGAGGCAACGATAAAGGCGGCGATATACGCGGCTGTTGATGATCCGCGCTTTCCGCCAGTCCAGCCCGAGGAGCTTGACGAGCTTACCGTTGAAGTCAGCGTCTTAACCCCGCCAGAGCTCGTAGAGGGCCCGCCTGAGGAGAGGCCTAAGAAGATAAAGGTCGGGAGGGACGGCCTTCTCATAGAGAAGGGCATTTACTCGGGCCTGCTCCTGCCTCAGGTTCCAGTCGAATGGGGCTGGGACGAGGAGGAGTTCCTTGCCCAGACCTGCTGGAAGGCCGGCCTTCCACCCGACTGCTGGCTCGACCCAGATACGAAGGTCTACCGCTTCACCGCTGAGATTTTCGAAGAGGAGTATCCGAGAGGGCCAGTGAGAAGGAAACCGCTGGTGTGAAGTTGGGAGATACAATGGGGCAGCTGGAGAATACAGAAGGTCTCGGGCGAAAACATCAATCTTCCTGGAGTTTTTCAATTTCCTCTTCCAGTCTCTTCAGCTTTCCCTTGAACCTTCTGACCTGGGCGTTTGCCAGGTTTACGATTTTCTCAATGTAAGCTTCATCGACCCACAGTTCCCCGTTCTCACCAAGCGGGACGTCCATCCTCTCGGTTGAACGTATCTCAACGACCAGCTTCTTGTGGCTCACGCTCTTTATGTTGGAGTACTTGAAGCCGAGCCCTATGGCAAGGTTTAACAGTCTCACAGCGTCCTCAAGGGTTCTCGCCCCAACGTGGAGTATTGGACTCCTGACCAGAAACCAGAGCTGGCCGGAGCGGTGTTTTCCCACCGCCTCAAGGACTTCTTCGAGCCTGACCTCCCTGTGCCACTTGCCGAGCCAGACGGAATTCACCTTGTCACCGAAGTGCGGCATCTCCATGACCGAAATCCTTCCCGAGCAGGATGATGTCGTGAAGTAGTTTTGAAGGGCGTTTATCTTCTCCAGGAGCGGGATTATGTCATGGTCCACCTTGCCCTCTTCAAGGGCCTTCCTCAGGCCTTCCATCGCCTTTTCCTTCTGCTCGTCGAAGTTTTCAGTGTAGAGGAACACGCCTGATCACCTCACACCTCTATTAAAGTTCCATTTTCTCTCACGAACTCTATAAACCTCCTGTAAGTTGGATGGTTTGAAAGCGTTGAGGAGTCCCCAACCGCTATCAGCTTTCTCTTGGCCCTCGTGAGTGAGACGTTGAGCCTCCTTAAATCCTTCAGGAAGCCAAGTTCTCCCCTTCTGTTGGAGCGGACGAAAGACAGCACGATGATCTCTTTTTCTCTTCCCTGGTAGCCGTCAACCGTTTTTACCTCGACATCTTCGCCCACCATTGAGCTTATCAGGTCCCTCTGGTCGTCATAGGGCGTGATTACACCTATCCAGTCAGGCTTCACGCCCATCTCAAGGAGCTTCTCAATGGTCTCAGTGACGAGCTTCGCCTCAAGCGGGTTCTCCCTGCTGTCGCTCCCGCGCCTCTGCCTCTCGAAGCGATCTTCCCTCTTTGAGGTGTCAATGAAGACCAGCACGTTTTCGGGCTTAAGGGCTTCGTCCCAGAAGTTTCCGAACTCGGGCTCGCTGACCCCAAGGTCGGCCAGAGTGATATTTTTAACGCTCTCGTGGGCTTCTATCTTCCCGTCGTAGAACTCCCTGCTTGGGAACTCCATCAGTCTCTCGTTCATCCTGTACTGGACCGTAAGCATCTCACTCTTTTCTGGATAGCGCTCGATGAGGCCTTCAAAGAGGGTCTTTGAAAGCTCCTTTGCCTTCTCGCTCAGTATCGTCGGCGGAAGCTGTTTGTGGTCTCCAGCAAGCACGAACCTTTTTGCTCTGTTTATCGGAATGAGGACGCTTGGAATCGTTGCCTGCGTCGCCTCGTCTATTACAGCGACATCGTATTCGCCGTAGTCAACCACTTCCAAGCCGGCTGAGGCGTTCGTCGTCAGCACCACGTCGGCTTCCTGGATTATCTCCCTCGCTATTCTTTCTTCAAGCTTTCTCGCATCGTCGAAGGCCTTTTGGGCGAGCCTGTTCAGCTTTATCCAGTTCGCCATCTCTCGAATGAGCTTCGCCGGGACGCCTCTCGTCCCCCGCCGCCTCCTCGAGAGGGCAAGGATTTCAAGGTCGGTCAGACCCCGCCTGTACTTCGGCAGGGGCTTTGTGAAGGTGTCCCTTTTCTCCTTGAGGTTCTCACCGATGATTCTAAGCTCCCTAAGCTCGCCGTAGAGGTCGTGCTGGGTGATCAGGTAAGCCAGTGTCGTCTCGTGGAGGGCCTTTGAGACCCTGCTCGGGTGGCCAATCCTTACCACATTCAACCCTGAATCTGCGAGCCTCTCGACTATGTTGTCAACGGCAACGTTGCTCTCGGCGGTTGCGAGAACTTTGTGGCCCCTCGCCACCTCCTGCCTTATCAGCTCTACCAGGGTTCTCGTTTTTCCAGTTCCAAAAGGCCCGTGAACGAGGAAGAAGTCTCCGCTACCGAGGGCCTTCGCTATTGCCCTCCTCTGGCTCGCGTTCAGGCTCTTGTCGAAGGGCTGGAACTCAACGGGTTCGCTCTCCTCAGGCTCCCTAAGGCCGAGGTACAGCTCAAGGGCCTTTCTCCCGCTCTCCCTCAGGTTGTCGAGGTTCTCCATCCAGCGCTTGAAAGTTATGTCGTTCGCGTATAGGTCGATTCTGACGCTTTTAAGCGCCCACTCCGGGACAGTCTCTAGGGCAACGGTGAGAAAGCGCTTTCCCTTCTCCACGACGGTCCCCACGAGGTCGCTCTTGAGCGGGTCGCGTTTGCTGATTACTACGAGGTCGCCGACGCTTATCTCAGTCTTTATCTCTCTATCCCTTCCATACCTCACCAGAAAATAGCCGAGCTCCTCCCCGGTTACCTTTCCGTTGAGGCCAAGAACTGCCCTTCCAACCTTCTCTCGCTCCCTGCCGCTGAGGCGCCTCATCTCTAAGCGCATAGCCTCTATCTCGGCCCTCCGCTCCATCTCAACGAGTTCCTTGAGGTGGGCGATGAACTTTGAGAGCAGTACTTCTTTTTCGTTCATCTTCCTTCCCAGAGCGGGAAGGCCGGGTTGACTTAAAAGAGTTGCCCGCTGTTGTCCTTCCTGAAAAGGGGCACAAGACATGAGAAAGGAAAAGAAGAAATCACTTCATAGGCGGCCTGAACTTGTAGCCGTAGAGGATTATGCCGTCCTCGCCGAACTCCCTTATCTTCCTTGTCACCATCTCGACTTCCATGCCCTCGTGGATTTCTTCGGGATCAACGTCGGTCAGCTGGGCCAGGACGACTAGCCCTTCCTCGAGCTCGACGAGAGCCAAAGGATACGGCTTGTAGTACTCGAAGCCGCTCGGCGGGTTCCTCACTATAGTCCAGCTGATGACCTTACCCTTTCCGCTGAACTGGTATTCCTCAACGTTCCTTGAGCCACAGACAGGGCAGACGGGCCTCTTCGGGAAGAACACGTGATCGTTCTCGCACTTGCCCCCGATGAGGGCGTACTTCTCACGGAAGTGTCTCCAGTGCCTAGCAACCTGCATCGGCCTCCCCATTTCAGACCCTCCTCAGGACGTTAACTGTGATGTTTGAACCTGTCCCACCTATGTTCTGGGTCAGGCCAACCTCGGCGTCGGGAACCTGTATCCCTTCGGGAGCCTCTCCGCGGAGCTGGAGAACCGCTTCAACTGTCTGGTAAACACCGGTCGCTCCGACCGGGTGTCCCCTGGCTTTGAGTCCTCCCATCGTTTGTATCGGGTAGTCACCGTCGATGGCTATCTGTCCCTCTTTCGCGAGCATTGCTCCCTTGCCCTTCTCCGCAACGCCGAGGGCCTCGAGGCTGAGCGCAGCCATCACCGTGAAGGCATCGTGAACCTCGAAGAAGTCGATGTCCTTAGCCGTTACCCCCGCCATCTTGTAGGCCTTCTCGGCCGCGACCTTGGCGGCTTTGAGCGTCAGGAAGTCCTCTCTGTTTGCAAAGTTTATGGTGTCGATTGCCCTCCAGAATCCAGCGAGCTCGACCATCTTGTCCTTCGGGACACCGAGCTCCTTCGCCTTCTCCTTTGAGGTTATTATCACAGCGGCTGCACCGTCGCACATTGGCGCAGCATCGAAGAGCTTGAGCGGGTCTGCAACGTAGGGACTCTTGAGGACGGTATCAACCGTTATCGGCCTCTTGAACATAGCGTAGGGGTTCTTGGCACCGTTTGCGTGGGCGTTGACGGCGAAGTGGGCCAAGTCCTCCTCGGTGTAGCCGTAGGTCTTCATGTAGAGCCTCATGATGAGAGCGTTAAGTGCCACGAAGCTAGCCCCGTGGAAGAGCTCGTACTCGGCGTCGGCCGCGTAGGCCAGATATCTGGTAGCGTCGCTCGGCCAGGCGTCGGTCATCTTCTCGACGCCGACGACGGCAACGATGTCCTCAAGGCCGGCCATTACGGCCTTTGCTCCTTCCTGAACGGCCGCACCGCCGCTTCCACAGGCGGCCTCAACCTTTACCGCTGGGATGTTTCCAAGGCCTGCCCAGTCGGCTATAAGGGCACCCAAGTTCTCCTGCTCGATGAATGAGCCTGAGGCCATGTTTCCAACGTAGAGCGAATCAACCTTGTCTATTCCAGCGTCGTCCATCGCATTGAGAAGGGCCTCAACGGCCATGTCCCTGAGTGAGACTCTCCAGTGCTCGCCGACGGGAACCATACCAACTCCAATTATGACGGGCTTCTCCATTTCAACCACCTCACAGTATGTACTTGCCCCTGTGCTTCGCGTAGAGGGCGTAGTCTATGTACTTCTTTCTGTTCACGTAGTCCATGGTCTTTGGAGCCAGGTCCCTCTTCTCCTCTATCGCGTCCTGGACGACGAGGCTGAATGCGTCACTTCCAGCTCCTGAACCAAAGCTTACCCACAGAATCCTGTCGCCGGGCTTGGCTATGTCGAGAACCGCCGATACACCCACGAGGGTAGCGCCGCTGTATGTGTTGCCTATTATTCCGCTGAGGAGTCCTGGAAGGACCTTCTCCTTCGGGAAGCCGAGGATTTTGGCGGCGGTGAGCGGGAACTTGACGTTCGGCTGGTGGAAGACGGCGTAGTCGAAGTCGTTCGGCGTGTAGCCGAGCTCCTCCATGAGGGTCTTTGCGGCGTTTATTATCTGGTGGAAGTAGGCGGGCTCACCTGTGAAGCGGTTACCGTGCCTCGGGTAGTGCTCGTGCTGCCTCCTCCAGAAGTCGGGGGTGTCGGTGACGTATGAGTAGCTCGCCTCGAAGTAAGCCAGGGTCTCGGAGCTCTTTGGAGCGAGAATGTAGGCGGCTCCTCCTGCCGCGGCCGTGAACTCAAGGTGGTCGCCGGGCCTGCCCTGCGAGGTGTCTGCACCGATAGCCATCGCGTAGTCGGCCATTCCCGAACCGACGAAGCCAATAGCTGCCTGTATAGCCTCGGTTCCGGCCTTGCAGGCAAACTCAAAGTCAGCGGCATCTAAATCTGGCGTTGCACCAATTGCCTCGGCTATAACCGTTCCGCTCGGCTTGACGGCGTAGGGCTTGCTCTCGGTTCCGAGCCAGATGGCCCTGATAAGCTTAGGGTCGATCTGGGCCCTCTTGAGGGCGTTTCTCGCGGCTTCAATGCCGATTGTTATCGTATCCTCATCAAGACCGGGGACGGACTTCTCCTGGATCGGGAAGCTGCTAACTCCCCAGACCCTTCCTATCTCCTCTGCCTTGATTCTATACATCGGCACGTAGGCGCCGTAGCCGATAATGCCGACCTCCCTCTTGGGCTTCAGGAGTTTGCTCATATGACATCACCTTCAAACTTTGAAAAGTCCCTGGGGACTGTGAGAAAGGGCCTTATAAAAGTCTTTCGGTAAAAGTGAAAGAGTTTTTAGACGATTGTCGAGAAAGGGTATATAAGGGATGAGACCTATTCAGCTTGAGGTGTTTTTATGAAGTATGAGATAATCCACAGGCCGAGCTTTTCTCTCCTTGAGATCGAACTTGAGAGGGGAGAGGCGGTACAGGCGGAAGCCGGGGCCATGGTGCACATGAGCCCGACTATAAAGCTGGAGACCAAGGCTAAGGGCGGCGTTTTTGGTGCGCTTAAGCGCTCAATGCTCGGGGGAGAGAGCTTCTTCGTGAACACGTTCAGGGCGGAAGACGGACCTGGGAGCATCGGTCTTGCTCCAGCATATATGGGAGACATTGAGGCCTTTGAGCTTGATGGAACTCTCTACGCCCAGAGCGGTGCCTTCCTGGCGAGCTATGGTGACATCGACATAGATACCAAATGGGGCGGCGCTAAAACCTTCTTCGGCAGGGAAGGTCTGTTCCTCCTTAAGATGAGCGGAAGGGGAATCGTTTTCCTTTCGAGCTTCGGGGCAATCTACAAGAAGGAACTCCACAACGAGCGCTTTATAATAGACACCGGTCACATGGTGGCCTTCAGCGAGGGTCTTGACTTCAACGTGAAGCGCGTCGGCGGTCTTAAGAGCACCCTCTTCAGCGGAGAGGGTCTTGTGGCGGAGTTCTACGGAACTGGAACGCTCTACATCCAGACGAGGAGCATGGACAGCTTCCTGAGCTGGCTCGTTCCACATCTGCCGAAGAGAGACTGAAGTCTTCTCTTCTTTTTTGTCTTGCTTTAACACAGAAAAAACGTAGAAGAGGAAAAATCAAGGCTTCCTCACAACAAAGAGTGCGTGGTCCTTCTCGTAGGGCTCGAGCGAAAGCCTCTCGACGACCTCGAAGTAGGTCGAAAGCTCTTTCTCGACCTCCTTGAAGACCTGCTCCGGCTCCTTGGTGACGTCTATGCTCCTGCTCTTGACGGATATCATTCCGTAGCCGCCGCTCTTGAGGTAGACCTTGGCGTTGTCTATTAGTATCTTCGCCTGCGTCGGCTGGGCAACGTCCTCGAAGATAACGTCCACCTTCGGAACGAGCGCGCGGTAGCCTTCGGGCTTGGTGGCATCGCCAAGGATTGGCACGATGTTCCTCCTCTCCTCGACGAGCGGTACGAGCTCCCTGAGAACCCTCGGCGAGAACTCGACGCCAAAGACCTTGCCCTCCCAGCCAACGATGTCGCTGACGTGGGAAGCGGTGGTTCCGCTCGCGACACCGAGGTAGAGTACCGTTGAGCCCGGCTTTATCGGGAAGTTCTTGAGGCCGTTGAGGATGGCCGCTCCAAGCTTTGACCTCGTCGGGTTCCAAATCCTGTACTCTTCGCCTTCGAACTTGACCACCCTCTCGCCGTAGACCCTCTGGCCCGGAACGAGGTTCTTGGTCGCTATCTTCTCGCTACCGTCGTCATCAATAACTATGTAAACGCCCGGGAACCTGTGCTTCTTAACCTTCATCTTGATCACCTCTTACCGCCCTTACCCTTCTTCTTTTTCTTTTTGTCCTTCTTTCCGCCGAAGCCCTTGCCCTTCTCGTGCTTTCCTTTTCCTTTGCCCTTGAACTTCTTCTTTTCCTTCTTTTTCTTCTCGGGCTTGGCCTTCCTCTTCGGCGGGTTCGGGTACTTCTCCTTGATCTCCTGAATCCTCTGCTCAAGCTCCTTCTTCAGCTCCTCACCTATGTATTCGCCGGAGAAGTAGTCCACCCTTGCCGCTATCGCGAGCTTTCCTGCCAGAGCGCGGGCTATCTTACCCCTCTGCCACCAGGGTGAGCGGTTTATAGCCGGATACTGGAAGATGACACCGTGCTTGGGCGGCTTTGCACCCGTCCTGAGGTGCCTGAAGAGGGCTTTTTCGGCTCCGAGAACCTGTATGGTCGATGCCGGCATCATGGCGAGCTCTTTCAATCCACCTGCGAGGCTCATGAGTCTGGCAGCAAGCTTCGCCCCGACGAGCGCCTTGAGGTTCGGAGCAACTTCGTCCATGGCAGTCTCAAGGTAGTCCTCTATCTGCTCCCTCAGCTTGTAGAGGTCGTGTATCTCGCTGGCCAACTTCTGGATTATGGCGCTGTCGAACTTGCCGAGCGGGGCGCCCATTGACTTCTCGGCCGCTTCAAGGATTTTCTCTATCTTGCCCTCGGAGAAGCCGAGCTTCTCAAGCTTCTCCCTGGTCGCGTTCTCCCTCGGGCCGATCTCCTTAACGAACGCAACGTACTGAGGGTGCTTCGGGAGGAGTTCATCGAGCTCCGGGAAGTGGAGACCGTACCACTCCCTAAGACGAGAAACGAGGAGGTTTATGACCTTGTCAATGTCGTCGAGGGCCTCGATGGCCTGGATGATCATCTTATCGCGAGCGCCGCTCTGCTCCTGTATGCGGAGCCTGGTCAGGGCAACACCAACGCTGAAGTACTCGTCGAACCAGTTCTCGCCCAGGAACTCCTCGGGGCTTGAGCGGAGCTTTTCGCCAGCTATGTTCGGGAACTCGGCTGTGGCGTTGTAGCCGAGCTCCTTGAGGTTTCTGCTCAGCTCGGAGTCCTCGACCACGAACTCGGTGTAGCCTTCGCTTCCAAGCTCGTCGAGAAACTCTATGAGCTCGTCGCTCGGCTCGCCCTTGAGGAGCTTGTCAAGGCTTACCTCCGGCTTCCCGCTGAAGGGTTTGCTCCCTATGAGCTTCCCGCTCTCGTCAAAGGCGTAGATGCCCCTGACGTTCTCGGCTATGTAAGCTTTCATCATTAACCACCCCTTTGTTTTTGTCGCTGGAGTATAAAAGGCATACTCCTTTTAAGCCATACCGTTGAGCTCGAAAAGAAAAGGAAGAAAAGCCTCAGTCCTCCCAGGGCTCGGTGTACTTGAGAGCCCAGCCGAATTCTTCTCTGAGAATGTCTATCGCCGCGTACGGTGGTATTATCCCGCGCTCGGTGATTATGACGTCCACGTACTCCGGTGGAGTAACGTCAAAGGCCGGATTCCAGACCTCGATGTTCTTCGGCCAGGTCTTCAGCTCATCCTCGGGGATGACCTCCGTTGGATCGCGCATCTCAATCTCGACGAGCTGGCCGAGCATCGTCTCCGGGTGGAACTTGTAGGTTTCGGCAGCGATCATAGTCCAAACCCTGTGTTCCTTCGCGGTCAAGGCTATCAAAGCAGTCCCAATCTTGTTTATCACCGCGCCGTTTACGGTTATCGAGTCAGCCCCCATAACGACCTTGTCGGTCATCTTCATGTAGTGTCTTGCCGCTGAATCAACGACGTAGATGACCGGAATGCCGTAAGAAGCGAGCTCCTTGGCGGTTATCTTGCCCTGCCACTTGGGTCTAGTCTCGGTCACGATGACCTTTATGTCCTTGCCCTGCTCCCAGGCGGTCTTCATGACGCTTATGGCAGCTTTGCTGTGACAGTGGGTCATTATGACGTCGCCGTCCTCGATTCTCTTTGCGCCGAACTCTCCGATCCTCTCAAGGGCCTTCTCCGAATTGTGGATGAACTCCTTGGCGGCGTTTATTATGACGAACCTGAGCTGTTCAAGGTCTGCCCCGCTTGAGTACGCTATCTTCCCCCTGTGCATGACGTAACGGAGCGCGTTTGGCAGGGAAACGGCGGTGGGCCTTGTCTCGAATAGTATCTTTGCCGCCTGCTTCATCTCTTTCCAGAACTCGTCAACGTTGGTGGCCTTGCTTTTCTCGGCCTGAAGCTGGAGGGCGTAGGCGGCCGACCTGGCTATCTTCCCGGCTCCCCTGATTTCCATGTTCTTTATCTTCTCCGCAATCTCGAGGACTTCCTTTACAACTGCCATGCAACCACCTCCGGGTAAACCCAAGTATCATCGCCGGGGTTTATAGATGTTTTCGTACTTTTTGTACATTAACGCTTGGAAAACATCCTCGATGCACTTTAGTCTCAGTTTTGGGATTCTTTTACGTTTGTAAAGGACAGAGCGGAATGAGAAAAGTTTATAACAAATCCTGCCTAGTTAATTCCGATGTATATGTTTGATGACGTGAACTGATGTGTTCATTAGGTTTAGGTGGTGATGGTAATGCAGGAAAAGCTTGAGAACAAACTCGCGGCCCAACCCCTGGACTTCGAGTCATTTTTCTCACAAAAGGCTATGGAGATGAAGGCTTCTGAGGTTAGGGAGCTCCTCAAACTCGTTGAAACGAGCGACGTTATAAGTCTCGCGGGGGGTCTCCCCGCCCCCGAGACGTTTCCCGTTGATATTATAAAGGAGATCACTATGGAAGTCCTCTCAAAGCACGCGGACAAGGCCCTCCAGTACGGAACGACCAAGGGCTTCACTCCGCTCCGCCTTGCCCTGGCTAGGTGGATGGAAAAGCGCTACGGAATCCCAATGAGCAAGGTCGAGGTGATGATAGTCGCCGGAAGTCAGCAGGCGCTTGACTTGATAGGAAGGGTCTTCATTGATCCGGGAGACATCGTGGTGGTTGAGGCGCCGACCTACCTTGCCGCCCTCAACGCCTTCAAGTTCTATGATCCTGAGTTCATCTCAATCCCTCTGGACGACGATGGAATGAAAGTCGACGTCCTGGAAGAGAAACTTAAAAAGCTGAAGGCCGAAGGAAAGAGGATAAAGTTTGTCTACACTGTCTCAACCTTCCAGAACCCCGCTGGAGTGACGATGAGCCTCGAGAGGAGAAAGCACCTAATAGAGCTGGCTAACGAGTACGACTTCCTCATCGTTGAGGACAACCCGTACAGTGAGCTCCGTTATTCGGGCGAACCGATACCCCCGATAAAGCACTTCGACGATGAAGGCCGTGTTATCTACCTAGGCACGTTCTCGAAGATATTCGCCCCTGGCTTCCGCCTTGGATGGGTCTCGGCTCACCCGCACTTCATCAGGAAGATGGAGATTGCAAAGCAGGCCGTTGACCTCTGTGCGAACCCGTTCGGCCAGGTCATAGCTTGGAAGTACGTGGAAGACGGCCACCTCGACAGGCACATCCCAAGGGTCATCGAGTTCTACAAGCCGAGGAGGGATGCGATGCTCGAGGCCCTCGAAGAGTACATGCCTGAGGGGGTCAGGTGGACGAAGCCAGACGGAGGCATGTTCATCTGGGTGACCCTTCCCGAGGGTATCGACACCAAGCTAATGATGGAGAAGGCGGTCGCCAAGGGAGTTGCCTACGTCCCGGGTGAGGCTTTCTTTGCCCACAGGGAAGTTAAGAACACAATGAGGCTCAACTTCACCTACGTCCCGGAGGAGAAGATTAGGGAAGGAGTCAGGAGGCTCGCCGAGGTAATAGAGGAGGAGATAAAGAAGCTCAAGTGAACTCTCTTTCATGTCTGCTACCTATACTTTTTTATTTGCTTGTCCCTAGTTTTCTCCGGTGAGACTTATGCGTCCAATCATAGCCATAATCGGTACTTCCAGAGATGGATACACCCTGGCGAATACACATCACTTCAGGAAGGTTCTTGAAGCGGGCGGTCTTCCAGTGCTATTCAGCCCTGAGGGAGATCCCGAGGACGTTATAGAGGTCGCGGACGGCATACTCCTCGTTGAGGGTCCGGACATTCATCCCAGGTTCTACGGCGAGGATCCCTCACTCAGCCTCAGGGATGTGGACGTTGCCAAGGACGAGTTCGAAATAACCCTGGTCAAACTGGCGATTGATGGGGAAATTCCAATTCTCGGCGTGGGCAGGGGAATGCAGATAATAAACGTTGCCCTCGGGGGGACGCTGTACCAGGACGTATATGAAATTCCGAAAGCCATAAAACACGACTGGGAGATCGGCAGGGTCAGACCTGACCAGAAGCTCCACACGGTAAGGGTAAAAACGGACTCAAAGCTCTACAACATCCTCAAAGACGTCCTGGTCATCGAGGGCACGAACGATGCCTGGACCTGGGTAAACAGCTTCCATCACCAGGCCGTTAAGAAGGTTGGAGAGGGTCTCAGGCAGGTGGCCTTTTCCGTCGATGGTCTCATAGAGGGCATTGAGTCCACCGACGAGAGCTTCGTTATTGGCGTTCAGTGGCAGCCCGAGTATCTGGATGAGATGAAAGTCCTGTATGAGGCGCTGGTGAAGGCGGCTCTCGGTCATCAGGAGAGGAAGCACGAGATTGAACTGATTCAGCTGGAAGAAGAAGCAAAGAAGAGGCTTGCCCAGGAGACTACGGAACAAGATGAGACCCATCACACGTCGGAAACGAGCGATAACCTTCCCGACACGACCCAAACGTGATTCCCTTCCCGGTTATCTTCTTTTCTGCTTCCCTCAGGATGGGCATTCTGACGTCCCTTGGGAGGTAGTAGTAGCCCCCTATACTCTCTCCCCTCTCGTAAAGCGGCCCCAGCTTTTCCATAAGCTCCGGGAACTTTGCGAACATCCTCTTTTTTGAGTCGGGCCTGAGCTTGAGGGTGGAGACCGTTATGTGGCTCACAAAGGAAAGTGCATCAAGCGTCTCGTCGAAGTCTTCCCATGTGTAGTGGGGGATTATCGGGTCTATCCGGGCGTAGACAGGAATGCCAGCGTTCTTTGCCTTTTTCAGTGCCTTTATCCTTCTCTTTGGGGATGGGGCGTTGGGTTCAAGGAGCTTTGCCTTCCTCTCGTCCACAGTCGTTACAGTTACTCCAACAGCGCACCTCAGCTCGCTCAGGATGTCTATATCCCTCTCAAAGATGTCGGACTTCGTCAAAAGGAGGCAACGGACGTTGTACCCCCTAAAAAGCTCGAGGATCTTTCTGGTAATCCCAAGCTCCCGTTCTATGGTTGGATACGGATCGGATGAGTATGAAAGTGCCACTATTGCGTTTTTGTCGAGCTTTCTGAGTTCCTTTTCAAGCTTGGGGAGAAGACCCTCTTTAGTCCTCACGCGGAAGGCGTTGGGAATGTAGCTGGTTATGTAGCAGTAAACGCATGCATGGTCGCAACCGGTGTAAGGGTTGAGGGTGTACTTGAAGGGGCACGTACAGAGGGGGCTTTTCCAGGGGTCGAATGGCCTTATGTACATGGTCTCCACTTGGAAAGACATTTAAAAAAGTAAACCTTAGCGCTCTCGGTGGTCTCATGGTCAAAGGGAGGGTAAAGTGGGTTCCGGGTGAGGAGTTTCAGTTCATCGGAAGGATGGAAGACGACAAGTGCTCTGTCATCCTGGGTGATGGCGGTATAAGTCCAATGAAGCTCCTCCTCCTGAGCGTGGCCGGGTGCACGGCCTACGACGTCGTCATGATCCTTCAAAAGATGAGGGAGCAGATAAAGGGGCTGGAAGTCGAGATTTCTGGAGAAAGGCGCGAGGAGCACCCGCGCATCTACACCAAAGTCCATATCCATTACAAGATATACGGAAACGTTAAAGAGGAGAAGGCTAGAAGGGCCATAGAACTCAGCCAGGACAAATACTGTTCCGCCTCTGCACACGTAAAGCTCAGCGGTGCCGAGCTTACATACTCCCTTGAGATAGTCCCTGATGATGAGTAAACCCGTTGCTGAGAAAAAGATGATGATGGATGGACCAGCTGACCTTTCTTTTTTAAAGCTCCCCACACAGCTCCGCGAAGTTGCGGTAGATGTCCGCTCCGTGTTCGGTGTGGGCAACCTCCGGGTGGAACTGGACGCCGTAGATAGGGAGGCTTTCGTGCTTCATTGCCTCGACGGGACAGGTCTCGCTCCTGGCTAAGAGCTTGAAACCTGGAGGGAGCTCCTTGACCTCGTCCATGTGGCTCTCCCAGACCCTCAGCTTCCTCGGAAGCCCCCTGAATATATCATTCTCGTTGAGTATCTCTATCTCGACGAGGCTGTATTCGGCCTTCTCTCCCCTTCCGACCTTTCCTCCGAAGTGCTTTGCTATGAGCTGGTGGCCGAGGCAGATGCCGAGTATCGGAACGTTGAACTCGTCGTAGTGCTCAAGGATGGCGGAGCAGTTTCCTGTTTTGTTGATGTCAGGGCCTCCCGAGAAGATTATCCCCTTCGGCTTCATCGCCTTGATCTCCTCGAGCGGCGTCGTGTTCGGGATTATCTTCGCCTCGACGCCGAGATAGCGAAGAGTTCTCCAAATCCTGTGGACGTATTGGCCCCCGTTGTCCATTATGACTATCATCCATTCACCCCCACGAGCTTGAAAAACTCATCGGCCTCTTCAACGAGGTAGAAAGCCTTCACACCAATGGACCTGGCCATTTCGGCCATTTTTCGGTCGTTGGTTAAAAGAACGGCATTCAATAGCTTAGCGGTGGCTATGAAATATAGATCGGAAACGTAGTGCTTCAGCTCAAAGGCAAGCTCCATAACGGTGTCCATGATGATCTCTTCAGGCACCCACGTTACTATCTCATCGTATCCCGAGAGGGCTTCGCTGACTTCACTCCTCTCAAAATACCTTGAAAGAACTGCCACGAACTCCGCCCTTCCAATCCTTGGGGCGAATCCTTCAAGTGAATCCGACTGAATCAGCTCGACAATCCGTTCCGCGATCCTCGTCCTCTCTGGATAAAAACTGGAGAAGAGGTGGAAAATCACTGAGGTGTCAATAACGGCCCGCATAGTCCCTCTCCTCACGCATCTTGAGCAGGTAGTCAGTTGGATCCATGTCCACGGTCTCTGGAGTGATCTTTTCTCTAAGCTTCCTCGCCAGCTCTATGATAGACCCTTTTTTCACTTTCAGCAGTACCCTCTCCCCTTCCTTCAGCTTCAGCGGCTTAAGCGGCTTCAGCACACCGTTCTCGTAAACCGCTTCAACGACCTCGACGTTCTCTCCCATTCTCCCACCGCTCTAGCTTAGTCTTCAAAGTAAATAAGGGTTTCACTCGAACTCTATCGTCGCCGGAGGCTTGTTCGTGATGTCGTAGAGCACCCTCCCGACCTCAGGAATCTCGCTCGTTATCCTGAAGGCTATCCTCTGGAGTACCTCCCAGGGGACGTTCATCGCGTTGGCCGTCATTCCATCGAGGCTCTCGACAACCCTAACGGCAACCGTCTCCTTGTAGGCCCTTATGTCGCCCTGAACGCCGACTGTCTTGACGCCCAGCAGAACTGCGAAAGCCTGCCATGGCTTAAGCCCGGCCTTCTCAATTTCCTCTTCAACTATAGCGTTTGCTTCTCTCACGATTGCGACCCTCTCAGGTGTGACCTCTCCAAGAACCCTAACGGCCAGCCCAGGTCCAGGGAAGGGCATGCGGTTGTATATCTTCTCCGGAAGACCGAGCTCCTTCGCCAGCTCCCTGACCTCGTCCTTGTAGAGGTCCCTCAAAGGCTCGATCAGCTTGAGGTTGAGCCTCTCAGGCAGTCCCCCAACATTGTGGTGGCTCTTTATCTTGCCATGGCTCTCTATCCAGTCAGGGGCTATCGTCCCCTGGATCAGGAAGTCGGCGTTTATCTCCTTCGCAACTTCCTCAAAGACCTCGATGAATACTCTTCCGATTATCTTCCTCTTCTCCTCCGGGTCGGTCACGCCCTTAAGCTCCCTGAAGAATCGCTCGCTCGCGTCAACGTAGTGGAGGTTCAGTCCAAACTCGTCCCGGAAGGTCTTGACTACGAACTCGGGTTCACCCTTGCGCATGAAGCCCGTGTTCACGAAGACAGCGTGCAGTCTGTCACCTATAGCCCTGTGCGCCAGAACTGCGGCGGTTGAGCTGTCAACACCACCAGAGAGGGCTATGATGGCCTTTCCATCACCGACAGTCTCTTTTATCTCCTTAACCTTCTCCTCGATGAAGTTCTCCCACATGAGCACCACCTTTCAACATTATCTTGCTAATTTTAGCTTAAAAATTTGTTGTTTTTGAGTCAAAAATGTTAAAACGAAAAACCCTCACTTCCCGAGTGGGTAGTTCGGCGCCTCGTTGGTTATCAGTATGTCGTGCGGGTGGCTCTCGATGTAGCCAGCGTGGGTTATGATAACGAACTCGCCCCTCTCCTTCAGCTCGGGGATGTTCCTCGCGCCCACGTAGCCCATTCCTGCCCTGAGGCCGCCTATGAGCTGGTAGAGAACTTCTCCAACCGGTCCCTTGTAGGGAACCACTCCCTCAACTCCCTCCGGGACGAACTTCTTCGTCTTCATGTGCCCCTTCTGGTAGTAGCGCTCCGCTCCTCCCTTCATCATGGCCCCGAGCGAGCCCATTCCACGGTACTGCTTGTATCTCCTTCCGTTCATGACTACCTCTTTGCCCGGCGCTTCCTTCGTTCCAGCCAGCAGGGAACCGAGCATAACGGCGTCAGCCCCGGCCGCTATCGCCTTCACTATGTCCCCGGAGTAGCGTATTCCACCGTCAGCTATCACGTGGAGGCCGTACTCCTGGGCTTTGTCGGCGACGAGGGCTATGGCGGTAATCTGAGGAACGCCCACTCCAGCAACTACCCTCGTGGTGCAGATGCTTCCCGGCCCGATTCCGACCTTGACGGCGTCTGCGAAGGTGAGATCATCAACCGCCTTCGGGTTTGCGATGTTGCCCACTATGAGGTCGGCATCCACGGCGTTCCTTATCTCCTTCATCGCCTTTATCGCCTTGAGGTTGTGGGCGTGGGCCGTGTCGACGACTATAACGTCGGCTCCAGCATTATCGAGGGCCTTTGCCCTCTCAAGGTCGAAGGGGCCAACGGCCGCAGCAACGAGCAGGTCACCGTTTTCGTCCCTTACCGCGTTCCGGTACTTCCTCCTCTTCGCGAGGTCGCTCATCGTTATTATGCCAACGAGCCTTCCCTCACCGTCAACCACAGGAAGCCGGTCTATCCTGTGGTCGAACATTATTTGTACTGCCTCCTCCGCCGTTACCGTCTCGGGCACTGTTATGACTTCGCCCGTCATGACCTCGCTGACCTTCGATCCCTGCTTCGCCGCTATGTCCTTCTTGGTGATCACACCAACGACCCTTCCTTCATCGTCAACGACTGGCAGACCGTCAACGCCGTTGCGCTCCATGAGGAACAGCGCGTAGTCGAGGCTCTCATCTGGCTTTATGCTTATGACATCCTCAACGATGAAACGCTCGGCCCTCTTGACCCTCTTCACCTGTTCGACCTGCTCCTCTATGCTCATGTTCCTGTGGATTACTCCCAGGCCGCCTTCCCTTGCCATCGCAACGGCCATCTCCCACTCGGTAACCGTGTCCATGGCCGCGCTGAGAATCGGGATGTTCAGCCTCACGTTGGGCGTTATCTGTGTAGAAACGTCCACGTCCTTCGGCTCGACTTCGGTCGCCTGCGGTATCAGGAGAACGTCGTCGAAGGTGTAGCCCTTAAGAGCATTAACAAGTTTTTGTTCAAATTTGCCCATATCTTCCGAACCTCCTCACCCTTTTTGACTTGAGAATGATGAGGGCTTTTAAGGCTTGCGGAAAAAGGGTTAAATATCAGGACAAAGTACTTTACCTGGTGGTACCGTGGACTCCTACCTAATGGCGGCGGCGTTTGACGCTGGAGTAAAGCTAGCTGCGGGAGGAATGCTCCTGTTTTTCTCCCACCAGCGGCATAGAAAGGCCGCCTACTACTGGGGTTTTGCCTGGATAATATATGCCTACGCTATAATCGGGGATCTAGGCATTCATCCTGAGATAGCGGCGGTTCTGCTTGGCTTCTTTTCATCTCTGATCCTGCAGGGGGTCTTAAGGGTAAACGAAGAGGTCTCAATGTCTCAGGATTACATCCGGGCTCTTTCGTGGGGACCGGCCGCCATTGGAGTGTACACAGCGATTCTCCTCCTTTTCCTCGAAAAAACGCCTGAAACAGCCGTTATGGGGATCGTCTACGGAGCCTCCGGTATCTTCTTGAGTATCGGCGGACTTATACTTTATCGGATGAGGGAATTCTACGATCAGGACACTGCGTACCTCGGCCTGTCCCTGAGCACGTACGGGGTATATCAAATGCTTTATCCCGTGTTATGGAGCGAGGGCTTTAAGTTCTGGGGGCTGTTCATTGGCCTGGTTCTGACCGTCGTTACGGCCCTCTTCATGGTTCAGCTCTCGCTTGGGGAGGTCTTTGAGATTGAAGAACCTAAAACGCAGGTGGAAATTCAGCCAGGAGTCCTGGTAGTGGATCCGGCACAGTTTGAAGACTTCAAAAAGCAGTTTAGGGAATACCCCGTTCTGGCTTTTGTGAGGAACGTCGAAGTGCCAAGTAGCTGGAAAGTATATAGGATAACAAACCTTGGCGGTTATGGGAACGTTTCTCCAACCAATCTCCCAAGGATCCTCGAAACTGCGGTTGATTACATCCGTTCATTCGAGAACTCTGATTTAAAGCCTGTCATCGTTCTCGAAGGGCTCGAATACCTCAAGCTCTACAACGATTTTAGGGCCATAGCAAAGTTCCTGACATCCCTGCGGGACTACGTCGCTGTTAGCAATGGAACACTCGTGCTCGTCCTAGAAAAAGACGCCTGGGAAGAAAGGGAGATGAAAACGCTGGAGAGGCTCCTCACGTGAGGAGTTCTCCCAGTCTGTCCTCTTCCAAGCCCTGCTTCAGCTCCATCGCTATCCTCCTGCCCGTGCTGACGGGGAAGTCGTATCGGAGCCAGGTGTACGGCGAGCCGTGCACGAAGGGGTTAGTTCCAGCCACTATTCTCGCGGATATCTCGAAGACCACGAACTCCATGTCAGGAGTAAAGACACCCTCCAGGCAGAACGGGCCCCAGAGGCCACCCATGAGCTCCTCCGCAGCTTTCACCACTCGTTCTCCAGCCTCGATGACGTCCATTAGCAGGCTTTCCCTTAGAACGATCGGAATGTTCCCGACGACGGTGTAGTCGGTGCTGATTCCAAGATCAATCTGCTCCCTCGCCGGAATTCTTCCTATGGCGTCCGCGTTGGACTCGTAGCGCCTGTCAACGCTCATCAGCTCAAGCTCGCCGTTGAGCTTCGAGTAGAAGTAGTGAGGGTAAACTGGAACGCCCACCACGTACTCTTGTATCTGCACTCTCGAGAGGTCTTCCTTCTCCCTGACGCCGAGCCTCTCAGCTTTCCTCCAGAAGTCCTCGGGGGAGCTGGCCAGGAAGTACCCCCTTCCCCCGCCTGCACCAAAGGGTTTTACGATGACGGGCCCGTCTATGTCGTCTGGATCTTCGTAAATCCTGGGAAGCCTAAGTCCGGCTTTCTCCAGCCACTTCCTTTCGAGGGAGCGGTCGCTCTCCCACCTTAACACGGCTTTGTTGCCGTAGTAAGGAACCTTCATCTTCTCGACCAGCTCAACGCCGAGGTGGGCAACGAAGGAGCCTGTTGGAACGACGACAGCCTCAAGCTCAAGCAGCTCCTCCTCGGGGTACTTGCCCTCTATGAAATGATCAGCAACTGGAAAGTACTTGGTGTAGAGCGGCTTAACCCTGGAAGGGCCGAAGGCAACCGTCTCGAACCCCTCGTCTTTTGCCCCTTTCAAAATCTGGAGGGCAGAGTGGGAAGCATAGGTCGCTACCCTCATTCCTCCTCACCCAGGAGCTTCGGAAAGGACTCGTGAACCTTCTTAAGCTCGGACACAGGCTTCCTTAGAAGCTCATCTCCATTCCAGAGGAAGACGGCACCGCTTCCTCCTGCTCTGCCGATTACTGCGAAGTGCCTGAAGAGCGCCTTAAGCTCCTCAAGTCTTTCCTCGGGGAAGACTACGATGTAGCGGCCGTGGCTCTCGCTGAAGGCAACCTCAAGCGGGTTAGAAGTCTCGGCGGGCACCTTCGAGAGGTCAGCGGTGAAGCCCGTGTTGCCCCAAACTGCCATCTCCGCCAGGGCCACCGCTATTCCGCCCTTGCTAACGTCGTGGACGGCCTTCACGAGTCCCCTTCTGATCGCCTCAAGGATTCCCTTGGCGTTCGCCTTTTCCTCCTCAAGGTTCACGCGCGGAGCGATTCCGCCTTTCAGACCGAGCCTTGTGTAGAGCTCGCTCCCTCCGAGCTCCCTCTTAGTGCTCCCAACGACGCCTATAAGGAGCCCTTCTTCGAGGCCAGAGCCAGGTATTTTCTCAAGCTCCACCTTTCCGAGGCCAGCAACGACTGGAGTCGGCTTTATCGGCCTGTCAACGACCTCGTTGTAGAAGCTGACGTTTCCGCTCACGTACGCTAAACCGAAGGCTCTTGCAGCATCCGCCAGTCCCCTGACTGTCTCCGCAAAGCTCCAGTAGACCTCGGGTCTCTCTGGGGAGGCGAAGTTGAGGTTGTCCACCAGGGCTAGGGGCTCGGCACCGACGCTCACGAGGTTCCTGACGACTTCAGCTACCGCACCCATCGCCCCGTGGTAGGGGTTCAGGTGGCTGTGGTTTGGATTACCGTCGGCCACGAAGGCCAGCCCGTAGCGCTCGTTTATCTTGAGCACTGCAGCATCTCTTCCTGGCTTTACCACCGTCCTGCCCTGAACCTCGTGGTCGTACTGCTCCCATATCCAGCGCTTGCTCAGAACGTTCGGGCTGTTCCAGACGAGCTCGAAGGCGTCAGAAAAGCTTATCTCGGGTGTCTTAACGTCCCTTTCGAGGCTGTAGGGCTTCATCTCCCACTCGATTGTCGGAACATCCGTGAGGAGTTCTATCGGGAGATCAGCGACCTTCTCACCGTTCCAGTAAACGATGTAGCGCGGCTCATTAATGATCTCTCCTACGACAGTCCATTCGAGGCCGTACTTCTCGAAAATTTTCCCGATTTCTTCAACGTCCTCTCCCCTGACTGCAAAGAGCATCCTTTCCTGGCTCTCGGATATCATTACCTCCGTCGGTGTCATGTTTGGCTCCCTTAGGGGGACGCGGTCGGCGTAGATAACGGCACCGAAGCCCTTCTTCCCGGCCATCTCCGAGGAAGCGCAGGTAAGTCCGCCGCCGCCGAGGTCTTTGAGCGCTCTAACTTTCCCTGTGTAGACGGCCTCAAGCGTGGCTTCAATTAGAAGCTTCTCGGTGAAGGGGTCGGGAATTTGGACCGCCGAGCGGTCTTCCTCCTCCGCGTTCTCGCTCAGTTCCTCGCTTGCGAAGGTCACGCCGTGGATTCCGTCCCTGCCGGTCCTGTTACCGACGAGGACGAGCTTTAACCCGGCTTCCTCAACGTAGCTGTGGACGAAGTGCTCCGGCCTCATTATCCCAACGCAGGCAACATTCACGAGCGTGTAGTTATCCAGGCTCTCGTCGAACTCTGTCTCGCCGCCAACCGTCGGAACTCCTATCCTGTTGCCGTAGTCCGCTATGCCCTTCACGACGCCCTGGAGGAGGTAGCGGTTGCGCTCCTTCTCAAGCGGCCCGAAGCGTATCGGGTCGAGGAGGGCTATCGGACGGGCGCCCATACAGAGTATATCCCTGACAATTCCGCCGACACCCGTGGCGGCACCGCCGTAGGGCTCAACGGCTGAAGGGTGGTTGTGGCTCTCTATCCCGACGGCTATCCACGTCTCCTCGTCGAACCTCACTATTCCAGCGTCCTCTCCCGGGCCCAGAACCACGTGCTCGTTCTCCGTTGGAAGGAGCTTAAGGAAGGGCCTGCTAGACTTGTAGGAGGCGTGCTCGCTCCACATTACTTCGAGCATGGCCTTTTCCACTTCGTTCGGCTCCCTCCCGAGCCTCTCCCGGATGAGCTTCTCCTCGTGGGGGAACATCGTGACACCTCCTTTATTATCAGAAAAATGTAAAAATTTGGAGTTTTTAAGGTTTATTTTGACGAAGAAATGTTAATGCACGTTCGCTTCTAAGCTCTCAAATCACTTTTAAAATGGGCCACAAGCCAGAGTGCGGAGACCGCTATGACCAATTCCATGATGCCTGCCGTGAGGAGCACGAAACTGACCCCCATTTTGTCTGCGAGCACTCCTCCCCCTGCCATTGAAACAAGGGAGAATGCCGAAGTCAGAAAGTACTCAAAGGACAAGACCCTCCCTAAAAGATCAGAGGGAACCGTCTTTTGGAACAGCGTCTGTAGGGAAATGTTGAGAACGCTGTTAGCGGCGCCGTTAAAGACTCCTATCGCTGCCGCCAGGGACAGATAACCCACCTGGCTCCACATTATTGGGGCGAGTGCCGTCATAAAGAGGCCAGCGATGAACGTCGTCTCATCAGAGAACCTGTCCCCAAGGAGGCTCATCAGAAAACTTCCTATGAAGAATCCCGCACCGAGGGCCGTGAGCAGGACGCCGTAGCCGACCTCGGCCGAAGCTGACAAGCCCGCCGAGTAGGGAACCAAAAGCACGTTTATTATTCCCCCGCCTATCATAAGCCCCCGGAGATTAAAAGAAGAGTTAGCACAGGCCTGGACGTTTTAACGAATGCCAGGCCTAATTTAACCTCCTCCAGAAAGCTGTCCTCCATGTCGGAGGACGGCTCTTCAACCACATCAAGCTTCTTTAGGAGTATCACCGAGATCCCAAAGATTATGGCCGCTAAGAGGGGTGCGCGTTCCCTACCAATCGCAAGGATCATGAGGGAAGCGAGCGTGGGGCCCAGAGTATCTATCAGGTCATCGGCTAATGTCAACAGCGAATTGGCTGTTTTAAGCTGGTCAGTTTTGACTATTGAGGGGATTATTGCGGAGCGGGCAGTTCCAAAAAACAGCGAACAGGCATCGAGCAGGAAGGTGACAAAGTACAGATACAGGAGAAGATAGATGCTGATGGAGGAGTTAAAAACCGCGGCGAGAGACAGCACGAAAACCGCTTTGAGAAGGGTTGAGGTTACCATAACCTTTTTTCTGCCGTGTCTGTCCACGATCACTCCAACTACTGGCGAGAGTAGTAAAAGCGCCAGTGTTTTTGCAATGAACACCCCCGAAGTGTCCGCTGTGGAAGACTGGTTGTAGATGTAGAAGACTACGCCGATGAAGAAGAGGTACTCGGCGATTCTTGAGATTAGCTGGTTGATAAGCAGATAGGGGAAGTTCTTCCGCGTAAGGAGGTCTTTTTTGGAGTTTAGACTTGGGACTTCCATAATCAGCACCACACGCTCCAACCCTGCCTTAGACTCCGAACAGCAACCTTGGAATGTCCCTAACCCTCTCGTCCGTGTAGTTTATGAATGCCTTGAGGAGCCGGTAGATTTCGAAGAGCCTCGCCTCCTCACCGGTTCTTGGCTTTTCCCTCCTATCTGCGCGCGAAAAGGCGTCGAGGACATCAAAGCGCTTAGCTAAAAGCCTCGGCGTTTCCTCCTCCATAAGCCAGTTTATGAAGTAGTAGACGTTGAAGGCCTTCTCCCTGTTGGTGGGATAAAGCTCCCTGACGAATGAAAAAGCTCCCACAATGACGTTCTCCAGTTCCTCCGACGAGAGTTTTTCCAGGGCCTTCAGGTACTCCTCTTTTAGCTCCCTCACGGTTTCATCCTCGCGGTAGCTTGATTTCCAGAGTTCAACACCCTTTAGCACCCTCTTTGGGTTCCTGACGTAAACAGCACCTTTATTTCCGTCGACGATTACCTCATCGCCGTCCCTTATCGCTTCAACGTCAACCCCGACCACGCAGGGAATTCCGAGCTCCCTCGCTATTATCGCCGGGTGGGAGAGAATGCTATCCACCTTCGTCACTATTCCTGCGGCCTTCGCGAAGAGGTTGTAGTGCTCGGCGTGGAGAACGTAGGTAACGAGAACCTCGCCTTCCCCAAAAATCATCTCGGCCTCTTCTGGGGGCTGGTCGTCCAGCACAAACCGCGCCCTACCTCTCGCCACTCTAGGGCTCGCCGGGATGCCCTTTAGAGCGTACCAGTTCTCGGCGCGGATATTCTCTGTCTCCCCTTTCTGACCGAGCACCGTTATGTCCCTTGACTGGAGTATCCAGAGCGTTCCATCGTAGGCCCACTCTATATCTTGCGGCCTTCCAAAGAGGGACTCGACTTCAAGACCCACGGTGAGAAGCTCCCTCATAAGCTCGTCATTAACCTCTTCCGGGTTTCTTGGAAGCAAAACCCGCTCAGCGCTTTTTCTACCACCCACAAGCTCCTCGCCGCTCCCCCCTACAAACTCGACTAAAGCTTTTTCCGGTTCTGTGGACGAGCGTGTAAAGAGCACACCAGCGAACTCGGGCGTTACCTCCCTCTGGACTATCGCCGCCATTCTCGGCTCTTCTTTTAGGCCCATCCGCTCCATGTAAGCCCTAACCCTCTCAGAACTGGCGCTCTCAAAAACCCTTTCTATTCCTTTGATTAAATCGTCGAAGGAGTTCACTCCAGTAATGCTCTCGAAAACCCCTGCAAAGCTCGCCTTAGAGCCGTCTTCTACTGTCGCGGAACTGCGCACAACGACTGGGAACTTTCCTTCGAGGAGGTAGGGAGAGGTGAAGTAGTCCTTCACTTCTTCCACGACTTCCTGGGGGAGCTTTCCTTCCTCCTTCCAGAGATCGTAAGCTCTCGTGGTCACCACGAAGCCTGTGGGCACGTTGAAATACCTTGTAAGGATCGAAAGGCGGTGGGCCTTGTTTCCGATTTCATCCACGCTGCCCCCAGCGGAAAGCGAGCGGACGAACATTTATAATCCCCTTTAGTGAAGGGAACACTACACTAAAAAGGTTTTTGGCAAAGAGTGCAAAGAAGGAGAATTTGAGAAGTTACTTCCTCGCCCACTCCACCATGCTCCTGAACAGCTTCAGCCCGTCCTCACTGCCCAAAAAGCGGTCGCTCGCCCTCTCTGGGTGAGGCATCGTTCCGAGGACGTTGCCCTTCTCGTTTGCTATCGCCGCTATGTTGAGGAGCGAGCCGTTCGGGTTCGCTTCCTCCGTGATGTTGCCTTTCTCGTCGCTGTACTGGAAGGCGATTCTGACCTTTGAGGGGTCGTCAGCGTAGTAGTTGCCCTCGGCGTGGGCTATCGGCATCCTGATGACCTCTCCGGGTTCGTAGAACTGGGTAAATGGGGTTTCGGTATCGGCGACCCTGAGGTGCACCCACCTGCAGATGAACCTCGGAACTTTGTTCGGCCTCAACGCCCCGGGTAAAAGGCCGGCCTCAGTCAGAACCTGAAAGCCGTTACATATCCCGAGGACGGGCTTCCCATCTCGGGCGAACTCCTTCACTTCCTCAATTATCTCCTGACGAGCTGCTATAGCCCCTGCCCTTAGGTAGTCGGCGTAGCTGAAGCCCCCGGGAAGGACGACGCCGTCAAAGTCCTTAAGCGAGGTCTTGTACCAGACTCGTTCAGCTTCCGCCCCAGCCTTCCGTATAGCTCTCTCAGTCTCGAAGTCGCAGTTCGTTCCCGGAAAGACAACGACGGCAAACTTGACCATGTCAGCTCACCGGCTCTATGCTGTACTCCCACTCGTGGATGAGGGGATTGGCGAGTAGCTTCCTGCACATCTCCTCGGCTTCTCTCTCTGGATTTTCGCTCTCGAGCTCGAACTCGAAGTACTTGGGAACCCTGAGGTTCTCCACCTTAAAACCGAGGTTTCTCAGCGCGTTCTGGATGACCCTCCCTTCTGGATCGTTCAGCCCCTCCCTGAGCCTTACGATGACCTTAACCTTCCACTTCATCCTCATCACCTCACGTAACAACCTTCTCAAGCTCGTCCAGCTCAATTGCCCTCTTGATTTCGAGCGCAACCCTTCTTCCCGTGCTCATCTCCTTCCGCCAGAGGGCGTTGCCGTAAGGATGTCCCATCGCCATGTGGATGTTTGTTCCCCCACCGGTTCTCGGGGCAACGTCGTAGATGTAGAAGTTCAGATCCTTGTCCACCGCAGTCTGGAGCGTGAACGGCCCGATTATTCCGGGTGGATAGTATCTCTTTGTTGCCTCGACGTACTTCTCGGCCATGTCGAATACCTTCTCCAGAAGAGACTCGCGGAGCGTCGAGGAAGCGTGGCCGGTGACGGTATATTCGGGCTCGAACTGCCACTCTGGAAGTGTGAGCTGCTGGCTTGCTGGAAGCCTAACGTGGCCGTCCAAACTCGTCTCAAAGCGCCAGTCTATTCCGAGGAGCTCTATCTCCTCATCGAGCGGCGAGTAGAAGAAGTCGAAGTTGAAGACCGGGCCGATTATGTAGCGCTCTATTCTAGCCCTGGCGAGATCTTCTTCTGTGATGACGCCGAGCTTCATTAAGCGCTCTGACTTCTCCCTGAACTCTTTGTAGGAGGCGGCCGTGAAGAAGCCCCTCTCAAGCCTCTTCTTTGCGTGGGGGAGCTTGACTATGACGAGGCCTACCTCGTCGATTTCCTCCGGCTTAACGGGTTCTGGGTAGGGTAGACCTGCCTTCTCAAGGAGCCAGTAATAGCTCTTCTCCTCGCTCCTCTCCTCGCTTCTCAGAAGGTTTCTGCTTCCAAAGAGGGGCACAAGGAATTCGTTCTCAACCCTGTCAATGCCAGTGTAGACAACAAAGGAGCGGTTCGGAACGAATATCACGTTCCTCTTCCTCAGCTCCTCCTGGATATCTATGATGTTGGCAAACTTCTCCAGGATCAGGACCTCGTCAATGAAGCCCTTGGTAAGACCGTCCCTTGTCTTCTTCTCCTTGAAGTACTCCGCATAGGTTTTGTGTCGCCCCCTCTGGGCAACCACGATTGTCTTAAAACCCTCCGCCTTTGCCCCATCGGCTATGTCAAGGGCCGAGTGGCTCCCGATGACGCCCACCTTTATCTTATCCTTCTCATACCCTTCAAGAACCTCAAGAATTTGCTTCCGTTCGATCATTTCACTCACCCCTCATAGCCCTAACAAGCTCTATTCTCCTTGCTATGCTCTCCCTCGTCCCCACGTCCTTCCTGTAGAAAATTTCCCCCCTTACGTGCCTTATTCCAGCTGAGGCTATTCTTTCGGCCTCCTCCAGAGAATCGGCAACTCCAACAACGGCCAAAGCCCTTGAGCCGAGCATCCTGAAGTTCTCGTCGAGGGAAGCGTAGTAGACTTTAGCTCCCTCTCCACTGATTTTCACTTCATCAACGTGAAGTTTGACCCCTCTAACGGGGTTGGTTGGATAGCCCTTTGGAGCGATGTATTTCACAACGGTGGCCTTCCGCTCGAACTCCGCTCTTTTGAGGTTGCCATCCACTATTCCCTCGCCTATTTCCACGAGAGAGCTCTTCAGAATCGGCAGGACGTTCATTGCCTCTGGATCGCCGAAGCGGGCGTTGAACTCTATTATCTTCGGCTCGTCCTTGGCGACCATGAACTGGCCGTAGAGGATGCCCTTGTAGGGTGTCCCGTTCTTCCTCATGGCCTCGACGGTTGCTTTGAGCGTCTCAAGGGCCTTCTCGTAGTCTTCCTTGGGGATGAAGGGGAGAAGATGGTCCTCGCAGGAGTAAGACCCCATACCTCCTGTTATCGGTCCCACGTCGCCTTCGTAGGCGTGGGGGTAGTCCTGCGCGAGGGGCATCGGGACGACTCTCTTCCCGTCGGTGAAGACCTGGAAGGTGAACTCCACGCCGTCGGTGCGCTCCTCGATGAGGACCTTCCCGTCCCTCTTTATCAGCTCCTCGGCGTAGGCTTTAGCCTCCTCGTTGTCCTTCAGCTGGTAGCCGACGACCTTGACACCCTTTCCACCCGTGAGGCCAAGGGGCTTGACGACAACTGGCCTTCCAAAGTCGTCGATCCAGGATTTCATCTCTGAAACGTCGTCGAAGACCTTGAAAAGCTTCCTTCCGGGAATCTTGTACTCTTCCATCAGCCACCTCGCGAAGGCCTTGTTGGTCTCGAGCATGGCCGCTTCCCTTGTGGGTCCTACCGTTGGAACCCCGTTCTCTTCCAGAACGTTGACGATGCCCTTCTCAAGGGGCGCCTCCGGACCGATGAAGGCCATATCTACTCCCCACTTGAGGGCAAAGTCGAGGACTCTCGGGACGTCGGTTTCCTTCGCGAGGGCGTAGTCCTTTGCGAGCCTCGCGATTCCGGGGTTTTTGTGGCCTGCCACAACGTAAAGCTCAGCATCTCTGGCAAGGACTTCAGCGATCGCGTTTTCTCTCCCACCTGCACCCACGAGCAGAACGCGCATGAGTTTCACCATTTTTGTGTAAAAAATTGAGGTTTTTAAGCTTTATTTTTACATTTAATTGGCAAAAAACTGTTTAATAGAAGTTGCTCCTAACTACTGGAGAGGGGACACCTATGGGGCTTTCAAGGTTGGTTGATTCTGTTCCTGAAAACGGAGTACTCACAGTTATTGCGAGGGGGCCCGATTCCAACGGGGACGTTATTGGGGTAAGGCTTCTCAAAGAGCTTATAAGGCGTGAAGAGCCTGTCTTTGTGGTTCTCTACGAGCCACTCCTCGTTTTCAGGTCTAACCTGGAAAGAGTAGGGATTTCTCTGGAAGATGTGCTTGGGGAGAAGTTTGTAGTTTTTGATGTCTTCGGGAGCTTTAAGGGGATAGATCGGAATCTCCCCCACGTTTATCAGCTGAGCGGGTACCTTGACGACGGTGTTTTTGTCACCAAGTACAGTGATTTTGTAAGAACTCTATCCGAGAAAATATCGGCCAGCCGTATCTGGCTCTTTACGTATTTGAGTTCTGGGGCCTGCAAGCTCTTCAAGAACCCCAGGAAGACCTACCAGTTGGTATGGAGTACAAAAACTGAAGTGACGAGTAAAATCCCAGACATTAGGGCCATACTGGTCTATGACAGTACAGACTGCCCCGAGATAGAGGACTTTATCTACACGTTCTCCGATATTGTGGTCGAGGTTACGAGAGAGATGTTTAAGAGAAAGGCATACGTAACGAAGGGACTTGAACCCGAGGTTTTCGATCCTTTTGAGGGTGATGAACATGATTAAACTCGGGATAAAGCCTCTAGACGAGGCCCTTGGTGGGGTTAAGGAGCACTCATACATACTGCTTCACGAGGAAGACCCTCGCTCCCTCGGCCGTGAGCTAGTCTTTGAGTTCATGAAGAATAAGCTTGAGAACGATAACCTGGTAGGGTTCTTCAACATCAGCCATGCTCTTCCAATCCTCATTGAGATCATGAAAAAGAGGGGCATTAATGTTGATGAGTACCTTGATTCGCTCAACCTAGCAATAGTGGATACCTTTGGAAGTCTTTACGGCCCGAGGATAGAGAGGCGCGGTGTCTGGTACCTTTCAGGTTCCCTCTCCTATGAGCTTCTGTCCAGGAAATACGCTGAGGTCGTCAGGGCACACAAGGAGCTCTGGAAGAAGGAGAACATGTTTGAGGGCAGGGAGCTATGGGGAGTGGCTATGGACCTTTCGGAGTATTCAAATATTTTCGGGGAAGCCAACGCCCTGAGCTACTTCGAGGTCTCTGCTGAGATTAGGAGACGCCACAGGGCCTACAGAGAATACCCAACGGGCACTAACATATGGGTCTTTTCTGGAAAGCCCGATCGTGTGTTCTCGTCCCTTTACAGGAGGGTCGATTACGTTGTGAGAACGAGGAGCGAGCTCACCGAAGAGGGGGTAAAGCGCTATATGTGCATACTCAAGGCCCCGGGGGTGTCTGATGTTATATCATTCGAGTACTCATTCACCCGGAATGGCATTGAGATGAAGAGGACTGATTAGCAAAGATTTTGAATTTTTATCCCGAGCCTTTTAATCGGCAAAAACAAAGAAGAATTAAGGGGGGAGATCCCCATTCTCAATTTTACCTTCCTCTCCCATTCCACTCTCTTATTCGAACTTGATTCCTGGTTACATCCCCTTTACTTAACCCTGCTGATTTTAGTACACCCACGTAACTTACCAGCGTGTAATGCTATTCCTGGGACTATTTAAATTTTTCGGGTATTTTCCAATACATTGGACTAGTAAGCATATATGCTCATTTTGTTAATGGCCAGAACTGTATCTAAGGAATGCCTACATCACTTAATTTTTGCCATAGGTGTTCATAACTTTGTAATAACATTCAACAGTTCGAAGCGGAAGAAAATTGAAGAATCAAAACAGGCGTCAGAGTAAGTGCTTTCTCTTCTCGTAGTCCTGGGAGTGCCAGTTAGCTGATCTCGTCCTCAGCTCTATCGAGTGGGCCACCATTTCGGCCTTCCTCTTTGCCTCTCCCACGTCTTTGTCCCACGCTATTGCAACGCCGAGCCTCCTTCCAGGGTAGGCCTCGGGCTTGCCGAAGAGCCTCACTGTGGCGTTCGGGACGCTGAGAGCCTTTGCCAGCCCCCTAAAGCGCGGTGAATAACCGGAAACGTTGGCCTTTATGACGTGAGTGGCCGCTGGAGTAAGCATAGGGAAGAGCCTGTAACCGTCTACCCACTCGCCTGGAATCGGGAGTCCGAGAACTGCCCTAAGGTGAAGTCCAAACTCCGAAAATCCAGTGGGGTGAGATGCCAGAGTCACCATGCCGGTGTCGTGGGGCCTCGGGGAGACCTCGTTTGCCCATACCTTATCGCCTTTCACGAACATCTCGACGCCAAAGATGCCCAGTCCGCCGAGAACGTCCGTTATGCGCTTCGCTATCCTGTAAACTTCCCTCTCGGCCCTTTCGCTTATCTCGGCTGGCTGCCAGCTCGAGTGGTAGTCGCCGTCAATCTGATAGTGGCCAACGGGCTTGGGGAAAGTAGTTACTACCTCACCGTTTTCGTCGTAGTGCCTCACAGCTAACTCCGTAATCTCCACATCGAAGTCTATGTGCTCCTCCACGATGAGTTTCTCGGCACTTCCCCTGGCTTTCTTCTTGGCCTCCTCCCAGGCTTTCGGGACGTCCTCAGGGCCTTTGACGAAGTAGGAGCCCTTCCCCGAGGAGCTCATTATGGCCTTGGTGTGGCAGGGGTAGCCTATCTTTTCACAGGCCTCGTAGAGCTCGTCGAGAGTTGAGGCATAAGTGTATCTGGAAGTTGGAACCTTCGCTTCCCTTGCCAGGGTCTCCCTCGTCCTCTCGCGGTGCATTGCTATCCACGTTGCTTTGGCGTTCGGAACTACGAAGTAGCCGTCTTTCTCAAGCTCGAAGAGGGCATCTAGATTTATAGCCTCGATCTCTGGAATTATCGCATCCGGTTTCTCCCTCTCGACGACTGAAAAGAGAAAGTCTGCTTTCCTCATGTCTCCCACGTAGGAGCGGTGGGCAATCTGCATAGCTGGGGCGTTGGCGTAGCGGTCAACGGCGATGACCTCAACTCCCAGCCTTTGGGCCTCGATCGCTATCTCCTTCCCGAGCTCTCCGCTCCCGAGGAGGACTATCTTCTGAGCGGAATCAGTCGTGGCAGTTCCAAGTTCATCGCGGGGCCTTATCATGAGCACCACCCCTTGTTTTAACGTTTAAATGTTAAAAACTTAAGATATTTAAGCCTTTTTAGTCATGAAAATGGCAAACTTTTTAAGCCGTTTCTCCAACTCTCCCCGGTGGTGCTCATGCTGACCTACGCTCAGGCGGGAGTCGATGATGAAAAGACTTCGAGGGCCTTGAAAAGCATAATCTCTCTTGCCAAGGGGACTTTCGAGTTCAGAAGGGGTAAGCTCGGAGAGCCGGCCGAAGACCTCGGCCACTACGCGGCCTTAATGGACTTTGGTGACTTCTATCTTGCCATTACTACGGACGGAGTTGGGACGAAGGTTTTGGTGGCTGAGGCCGTCGGGAAGTTCGACACGATAGGAATAGACATGATAGCGATGAACGTAAACGACCTGCTCTGCGTTGGGGCCGAGCCGGTCGCTTTGGTTGACTATCTTGCCGTTAAAGAGCCGGATGAAAGAGTGTTCGAGGGGATAGCGCAGGGCCTATACGAGGGGGCAAGGCAGGCTGGAATAGCTATCGTCGGAGGCGAGACCGCTGTGATGCCTGATCTAATCAACGGCTTTGATCTGGCTGGAACGGCCATCGGAGTCGTTGAGAAGAGGAAGGTGATTACCGGGAAGAAAATCAGGCCGGGGGATGCTGTGATTGGAATAAAGAGCTCGGGAATACACTCCAACGGTCTTACTCTTGCTAGAAAGCTCCTCATCCCCAAGTACGGTCTCGACTACGAGTACGAGGGGAAAAAGCTCTGGGAGTGGCTCCTCGAACCTACGAGGATTTACGTCAAGGCCGTCCTTGAGCTTATCGAGAACGTTAAGGTGCACGGCTTGGCACACATAACAGGAGGGGGCCTTCTCAACCTCAAGCGCCTTACTTCCTTCGGCTTCTCCATTGAGATGCCGCCTATTGAGGGAATCTTCAGGCTAATCTATGAGAACGGCGTCCCTCTTGAGGAGATGTTCCGCGTTTTCAACATGGGCGTCGGGATGGTTGCCGTTGTCCCGCGGGAGGAGAAGGAAGAGGCCCTCCAGCTCCTAAACAGACACTTCGAGAGCTTCGAGCTCGGAAAGGTTGTGAGAGAGCCTGGAATAAGGATCGAGAACTATGGGATAAAGCTTTAACGTCTCATTCCTCTTCTTTCTTCGGTGATATCATGGAGCTGACGGTCAGGAAGAAGGCATTCCTTGAGCAGCTTCCGGACGTTGTTAAAACGGCCGTTGAGGAGTACGGCACTGCCCTGAAAGGCATAGAAATAAAAGAGGACGATAAGGGCTGCTACACCGTCATGATTACCTACGAACGGGAGCTTCGCCTGTGATCCTCTCATAGAGCCTCTCGTAGGCGGAGATGAGATCGCCCTTGCCGAAGCGGAAGACGTCCTTGTCGAGGCTCTCCTTGGTTTCGGCATCCCAGAAGCGGCAGGTGTCGGGGCTTATCTCGTCGCCGAGGACTATTTCGCCCCTCGTGTTCTTTCCGAACTCCAGCTTGAAGTCAACCAGGATTATCCCCCTCTCCGCGAAGTACTTTCTCAGGACATCGTTCACCTGAAGGGCAATTTTTTCCATCTCTTTAAGTTCGCTCTCACCCACACCCAGGACTCTGGCGTGGTACTGGTTTATCATGGGGTCTCCGAGAGCGTCGTCCTTGTAGTAGAGCTCTATTATCGGCTCCGGGAGTTCCATGCCCTCCTCAAGCGGAAGGCGTTTCTTTAAACTCCCAGCCACGACGTTCCTCACCACAACTTCCAGAGGGTACATCTTGAGCCTCTCGCAGATGAGCCTGTTGTCGCCTGCTACACCGATGAAGTGGGTCTTTATGCCGTTCTCCTCAAGAACCCTGAAGAGATGGGCACTTATCTGGGCGTTGAGCCAGCCCTTTCCTCTGAATTGGGCCTTCTTCTCGCCATTAAAAGCGGTCGCATCGTCCTTGAACTCCATAATGACCTTACCGTCATCGAGAGGGATTATTTTCTTGGCCTTTCCTTCGTAGACGTCCACGCTAATCACCATTTTTATGTAAAAACTTTGTTCTTTTTAAGAATTTTTTGCCATTAGAATGTCAATCACTGGGCAAAGTTTTTAAACTTGAATCTGCAAAAGACTATCGTATGAAACGTTTAAATTAGCACGTTTAAATCAAAAACCCCTTTCAAGACGGTGCCCGGTGAGAGCAATGCGCGAAAAGTGCGGTATCTTTGCAGCACTCTCAGAGAACGCGCCGAAGAAAGCATACTACGCCCTGATAGCCCTTCAACACCGCGGCCAGGAGAGCGCAGGAATAAGCGTATGGAAGCACAAAATAAGAACCGTTGCTGACAGGGGACTTGTCCAGGACGTTTTCAATGGGAAAACACTCTCCTCTCTCCGCTCCAACCTCGCGATTGGGCACGTCCGCTACTCCACATCCGGCTCCCTCACCGAGACCCAGCCGCTTGAAACGGAGTGCTGTGGGAAGAGGATAGCAGTTGCCCACAACGGCACCCTCACGAACTTTCTCCCTCTGAGAAAGAGTTATGAGAATAGGGGGGTTAGGTTTCACCACTCCGTTGATTCTGAACTTCTTGGGATTTCGTTTCTCTGGCACCTGAATGAGACCGGCGACGAGTTTGAGGCCATGAGAGAAGTCTTTAACGAGGTTAAGGGCGCTTATTCGGTTGCTCTGCTCTTCGACGGCAAAATCCTCGTAGCGAGAGATCCCGTAGGGTTCAGACCGCTGAGCTATGGGATTGGGGACGGCCACTACTTCGCGAGCGAGGATTCGGCTTTGAGGCTTTTCGTTGACGAGACTGAGGGTGGGGAAATAAGGGACGTTCGGCCGGGCGAGGTCTTTCTACTCTCGGAAGGGAGTGTGGAGAGTAGAGTTCTGGCGAGGGAGAAGCACCACCACTGCGTCTTCGAGTACATCTACTTCGCCCGGCCAGACAGCACCCTGGACGGTGTGAACGTCTATCATGCGAGGGTGAAGATGGGAAGGGAACTTGCTAGGGAGAGTCCCGCCGATGCAGATGTTGTGATAGCGGTTCCCGACTCTGGAAGGGCCGCTGCACTGGGCTTTTCGATGGAGAGCGGGATTCCCTACTCGGAGGGTCTGATAAAGAACCGCTACATAGGGAGAACTTTCATAACCCCCGGCCAGTTCTACAGGGAGCTTAAGGTAAAGCTCAAGCTCTCGCCCGTGAGGGAAGTTATCAACGGAAAGAGAGTCGTTCTCGTTGATGATTCCATAGTCAGGGGGACGACCATGAGGAGACTAGTTTCCCTTCTGAGGAAAGCGGGAGCGAAGGAAGTGCACGTGAGAATAGCGTCGCCGCCTATAAGGCACCCCTGCTACATGGGTATAGACATCCCGACGAGGCACGAACTTATAGCTGCCTTCGGGAGCGTTGAGAAGGTGAGGGGAGCGATATGTGCTGACAGCCTGGCATATTTAAGCGTTGAGGGCCTTATCAGGGCTGTTGGCAAGAAAGACCTATGTCTGGCGTGCCTCACAGGGGAGTATCCGGAGTGGGCCTTCAGGTTTTAATGAACCGCTTCCTCAAAGCTTCAACAACCTTATCGCTGAAGCGGACTCCTTTGGTCCTGAGCTCAAGCAACAGGGGTTCGAGGTCTTCTTTTAGGAGGCCCCTTTCTTTGGCGATGAAAAGCAGCGCCAGGGTTCCCGCAACCTTTATTCCGAGGGACTTCGCTATGATCCTCGGGATCCTCTCATCGAGAACCAGCAAATCCGCGTTCAGCTCCCTGGCGAGCACTATGGCCTCGGCCTCTCCAATCTCGATCTCCTTCATGAGGATTTCAACGCTCAACCTGTCGTTTACGTCCTGAACCTTTATCCATTCTGCTTCGCTCACTTCCCGGGAGCCAGGACGGCCTCTGCCCTTCTCTACTACCTCTGCCCATACGGCTCGGGGGATGACAATCTCACCAAACAGCTCTCGTAGAAGTTCCAGTTTTTCAATCTTTGCAAGGGCTATTAGCGGTCCGGAGTCGGATACAACTATCATAGTAACCTCTCCAGGGTTTCTATGTCCTCCTGGAGATCTTCCTCAGTGTAGTTCAAAGGAACGCCCTTGGAGGCCAGAATTTCCATCATCTCTGCTTTGGTGACCCCAGCAATCTCTGCCGCCTTTCCAAGGCTAACTACGCCCTCCCGATAGAGTTCAACGGCGAGGTATATCCTGACAAGCTTTGGTAGCTGTTTCTCATCGACTCTGAGGATTCGCGAGAGGTCTGAGGGAATGACAACGGTGACTTCTCCCATCTTCCCACCATATCCAGTTGTTTTTGAGCCCTAAAAATATGTCGGCGACGGGGCGATTAGACTTTCCTAACCCTAGCCGCCGCGAACTTAAATTCTGGCGTTCCGGCCTTGTTTAGCGCATGGCTCGTCAGCTTGTTGGCCTTGAAGTGGAAGGGGACGGCGATAACTCCTTGGGGCACGTCCCCAATCTCCGCCGTCATTCTGATCTTCCCGCGCCTCGTCTCCACCTCTACCCAGTCCCCGTTCTGTATCCCGAGTCTCTCAGCATCTTCACGGCTTATCAGTGCTTTTGGCTCGCCCATGAGTCTGACAAGTGACGGGCTCCTCAGCGTCATCTCCCCGGTGTTGTAGTGACCTATAAGCCTGACCGTCGTGAGGACAAAGGGGTACTTATCGTCTGGGCCCTCCCAGGGAGGTATCCACTCAACTGCCATGAAGCGGGCTTTTCCATCCGGCGTTGCAAACTCCCAGGTGTGAAGCCTCTTCTTCGGCAGGAAGATTCCGTCCGAGTTCTTCAGCTCCTCTACGCTCTTCTCCTCAAGCTCCGGGAATAACCTGAAGTACTCGGCGGTTATTTCCTCAACTGAGGTGTAGTTAAAGCCAGGCAGACCGAGTGCCTTTCCGAGCATCGTCAGTATCTCCCAGTCGGGCTTTGAGTCGTATGCTGGCTCGCAGACTTTCTCGCTCCATTGAATTCTCCTCTCGCTGTTCATGTAGCTTCCAGCTTTCTCACAGAAGGCCGAAGCTGGAAGGAGATAGTGGGCATAGCGGGCCGTCCTCGTGGGGAAGATGTCCTGGACGACGAGTAAGTCAAGATTCCTTAAGGCCCTTCTAACCCTCATGAAGTCGGCCTCGCTGACAGCCGGGTTCTCGCCGACGATGTAGAGTGCCCTAACGTCGCCCTTCTCTATCGCATCCCACAGCTCGGTGAGGTAGAGGCCCCTCTCCGTCGGGAGGTCATCAACGCCCCAGAGCCCTGCAACTTTCTTCCTGAACTTCCCGTCAGTGAGCGGGACGTAGCCGGGTAAAAACTCGCTCAGAGCGCCCATATAAGCGGCCCCCTGCACGTTGTTCTGGCCGCGCATCGGGTAGAGGCCTCCCCTCTCGCCGATGTAACCGAGAAGCAGTGCGAGGTTTATGAGCGCGAGCACGTTCTCTACACCTGAAACGTGCTGGGTTAACCCCATCCCCCACATCTCTGCCCCGCTTCCGGCCAGGGAGAAATCCCTCGCCACTTCCTTGATCTTTTTCGCGGAGACTCCGGTTACCCTCTCGGCGTACTCTGGAGTGTACTTTTTGACCGCCATTCTTACCTCAGAGAAGCCAGTTGTCCTGCTCCGGATGAACTCCTCGTTGTAGAGCTCCTCCTCGATTATGACATGAGCGAGAGCGTTGGCTAGGACTATGTCAGTCCCGGGCCTTATTATGAGCCTATGGTCAGCGAAGGCCATCGTCCTCGTTTCCCTCACGTCAACGACTATAATCTTGGCACCGCTCTTCTTTGCTCTCAGAATATAGTCCATGACGACTGGATGGGTCTCGGCTGGGTTGTAGCCCCAGATCAGGACGGATTTGAACTTCGGTATGTCCTCGTAGGGGTTGGTCTGTGCCCCCGTACCAACGGCCAGCTTGAGGGCGTGAACGGAGGCCTCGTGGCACAGCCTTGCACAGTTGTCTATGTTGTTCGTGCCGAAGAGGCGCGCTATCTTCTGGAGCAGGTAGTTCTCCTCGTTGGAGACCTTGGAAGACGCCAGAAAGGCAACCGCATCGGGGCCGTAGAGCTCCCTTATCTCCAAAAGCTTATTCGATATCTCCTCCATCGCCTGCCCCCAGCTTATTGGAACTATTTTTGAGCCGACGCGCTTGAGCGGCCTTTTGAGCCTGTCTCTGGATTTGACGATCTCAGTAGAATATAGGCCCTTGGGACAGAGTTTGCCCCTGTTCGGCTCGCCCTTGTATGGCTTTACTTTAAGTGTGGCGGGATCAATGAGAAGTTTGCAGCCAAAGCCGCAGTAAGGACAGACGACCTTCTTCACGCTACCACCTGTTTGGCAAGAAAAAGTCAAAACTAAAAAGTTTTTTGGTAAAAATTGAAAAAGAATTGCTAATTAATTTCACGACTAAAAAATTGAGAAAGCTTCGCTGTGCTATCCTCCTTGTATGTAGAACCCAACCTCAAAGTAGTTGTCCCCAACCAGGACATAGCTTGGAAACCCCCGCCAAAATGCCTGCATTATTAAGGATTCGTTTGTTCCGGCCAATACCGTAATGTAAGTTTGGTTGTTCCAGGGGTTTCTTATGGTCTCTATAACTCCCCAGGGGGAGGGTGTTGGATACTCCAGTGGCAACTGCTTCACGGACTGGTTTGTAATTTCAAACGAGAAAAACTCTTTCACTGATGCGCTGTCTCTCTGGAGAATCCACGATCCATTGAAAACGAACTTCACCGGAAGTCCGTCGTTGAGCTCTTTCACTAGGTCGTTTGTCTGCGGCGTTCCAATGAGGATCAAGTTGGCCTTGGTATCCTCGGGAGTCAGCTCATCGTAGGCTTTTATCTCTATTGATGGTGCTTGGCCAAACTCCTCATTGTAAGAGTCCTCGAGGGCATCCTTAATGGTTTTAGCGGCTTCTCTTTCTTGTTCACTCGATCCGGGGACTATAACCACCCGACCGTAATGGAAGGCAGTGTTCCACTCATGGTCCCATGTTACTGGAGAGAGCTCCCAGTAGAGGGTGCTTATGTTGGTTGGAGTCGCCCACGTTCTCATGTGTTCGACCAATGTGGGTGCGTACTGAGGCAAAGTGCTGTTGGTCTTCCACACAACATCGTACTCTTCGAGGAGTTTGGATAGTGGAGGGAAATACATTGACATCAGCAACGTTGAGTAAGTCATGTAGTCTTTGGGTATGCCACACTTTAGAGCCGCGTACTTTGCTATGCTTTCGGTTAATAACTCATTAAGATACCTAGAGAAGGAACCGTAATGGGGTGTATCGTAGGTGGTCAACGCTGGCAGTTCTTTTTTGATTTCGTCTAAGTAGTAGTCCATGCCCTCAAAAAGCTGGAAGTTTTCATCCAGGAACTCCCCCACGAAGGGATGTGCAAACTCATGGAACATCCTGCGAACCTGACCGTAAAGTCTGCGGGGAGTCGTATTATGCGAGATCCATCCGATGTAATAACTGGTTTCATTCTCCCAACTGGCGTGGGGGTGTATCCATACTGAGTACGAAGCTTCAATCCTGAACTTGGTGTACCACTTTCCGAAAAAACGCCAGTATATAGGGATTGCACAGTTTATGTATGCTGAGATATTGGAAGTCGCCTTTGAATATTCTTTCAGATGTGCCCGATAAAATGCACTGAAGTTGCTCTCTCTGGCAAACTCTGATAAGAGCCTCAAATCTACTGCCAACACACTATCGTTGGTTATGTTCCCAAGGTATTCTAACTTCGCCAATTTGTTGCCAAATTTCATTATTGAATAGTCCCTAGTGTAATACGGGAGTGACGGGCCAAATACATCACGAACATATCCAACGACTACACTGTCATTGTACGGGCCAAAATAAGTTAAAACATCCTGTATGTACTCCTTGGGGGCTATTATGAAAGGATCGCTTCCATTGAAAGCGAGAATGTACACGACCGAGAACAGCTCCAGATTTGGATTAATCTCGACAGTTATATCTGCGGTGTGGTTTGCTGTTGCGTAGCTCGCCGTATTTGTTGTGGAGTTGGAATCCCTCCCAAGTTCCGTGGTGCTGGTAGTACCAGTTTCGGTAGAAGGCTGGGTAGTGTTCGAAGAAATACATCCTGCTGCCACAACGATTCCAACGAGGAAAAACACCAACAGCGTCTCTATTTTGGGCTTCACTTTTATTCACCAGTATCTTATTTGAGCTGTTGTCTTTAATAGATTTTCTTATTTGGTTAAATAGTTGTTTAAAAAGAGTGCACGTAATTTTTGGAAACTCTTCTTGTAAACTGTTCGGGGGATGAGATCTTTGTTTAAAAGCTATGCAGTAAATGATGGCCTTCAAAAATTAAGTGAACGATCTAAAAAGCGAAATCAAAGTGCCTTCCCCAGGAAGTACTCGTGCACCCTCGTGTCGTCGGTCAGCTCTGGGTGGAACTCAAGCCCGATGATGTTGTCCTGCTCAACTCCGACGACCCTGTCCCCGAGCCAGGCTATCGGCCTCACCCTCTCGCTGAGGAGCTCCACTATCCTCGGGGCGCGGATGAAGACACCGGGAAACGGCTCGTCGCTGAAGGCGAGCTTTATTGGGGCCTCGAAGCTGTCCACCTGCCTGCCGTAGGCGTTCCTGTTAACCTTCACGTCGAGGAGTTCGAGGAACTTTTGCTCCGGGGTAGCGCCGATGACCTCCCTGGAGAGCATTATCAGACCGGCGCAGGTTCCCATGATTGGAAGCCCTTCCTCGCCGAGCTTCTTTACGGGTTCGAAGAGGCCGTTCTTTACCATGAGTCTTGAGATTGTAGTGCTCTCGCCCCCTGGGATTATGATGGCCGAGATGTTCTCAAGCTGCTCCGGCTTCTTTAGCCAGATAACATCTCCAGAGACGCCGAGGTTTTCAAGGGCTCTCCTAGCAGCCCAGATATGCTCCTCCACGTCTCCCTGAAGGCCAATGACGCCTACCTTGACCATTTTATCACCTCCTAAAGCGGGAAGAAAAGAGGAAATCAGACGCCCCTCTCTTCGAGCCTGACCTCAAGCTCCTCGATGTCCTGGCCGCGCATCGGTTCGCCTATCTCCTTGCTGATCTCGACGAGAACATCTGGCTCGTCCCAGTGGTTGACGGCCTCAACTATCGCCCTCGCCATCTTCGGCGGGTTGGAGCTCTTGAAGATTCCAGAGCCGACGAAGACACCGTCCATTCCCATCTGCATCATCAACGCGGCATCGGCGGGGGTTGCGACACCTCCTGCCGCGAAGTTGACAACCGGAAGCCTTCCAAGCTTCTTTATCTCAAGGAGTATCTTGTAGAGCCCGTCAACGATCTCGCGGTAGGTGTAGTGGCCGTAGATCGGCTCGTTGTCGAGGACTCTCTGCGGAAGTCCAGCTATCTCCTTGACGTTGAGCGAGAGCCTGAGGTAGGGTTCCGCGAACTTTTCAGCAACGGCGTAGACCTGATCGTCGGTCATGGCCTGGATCTGCCTGATGCCCTCAGCCACGAGGCGGACGTGCCTGACGGCTTCAACTATGTTTCCGGTTCCGGCCTCGCCCTTGGTTCTGATCATGGCGGCGCCTTCCCATATCCTCCTGACGGCCTCACCGAGGTTTCTCGCACCGCAGACGAAGGGTACTGTGAACTCGCGCTTGTCTATGTGGAAGAACGGGTCTGATGGAGTAAGAACCTCGCTCTCGTCTATCATGTCCACGCCAAGGGCCTCGAGTATCTTCGCCTCGGCGACGTGGCCAATCCTGACCTTCGCCATCACCGGAATGGTTACCGCGTCCATAATCTCCTGTATCTTCTCGATAGGGGCCATCCTGGCGACACCGCCGGCCTTCCTGATGTCGGCGGGAACGCGGTGGAGGGCCATGACGGAGACTGCTCCTGCCTCTTCGGCAATTCTCGCCTGCTCGGCGTTGGTGACGTCCATTATAACGCCGCCCTTCACCATCTTGGCAAAACCGCGCTTCAGTCTCTCGGTGCCCTTGGCCTCAATAACATCAAGCTTTCCCATCTTCATCACCTTTTTGATGTTACTTGCAATAAGTTCAAGGCAAAACTTGAATATAAATCTTGGCTTCCCCGGGTTCCGTTTGTCGGGGTTGTATTTTTCTGAACTATCGTCATAAGCTTGTTAAACCATAAATAGTAGAATTTTTAAAGTTCTGGTACAATTATCCAGTGTGGTTGGGGAGGTTGAGCACAGCTTCAAGCTTCATGGTGAAACTGGTGATATTGACATTACTGCCTGGAAAAACGGTGAGATGGTTTATATTGAGTGCAAGAGAAGAAGTAGTAAAATATCTAGCGAACAATTATTGAAAGAGGCGGAATACGCCAACATAATGGGCGTAAGAAAACCAATCGTATATTACTTTTTTCTTTTGAAAGCCTCGCCCTTCAGGGTGGGGATGCAGTAATCGAAAGACCAGCCTGAGAGCAGGAAAGCAAAACTATTTTAAAGCCTAAAAAACATACCATACTTTGAAATGAAGCGGACAGTAACAGTAAAACTCCAGCCCTCAAAGGCTCAAGATAAAACCCTCAAGGAGTTAGCTCTAATCAGTTCAAAAGTTTGGAACAGAGTAAACTACCTTCGCAGGCAGGAATTCTTTGAGGGCAAACCAATAAACTTCAACAAAACCGAGAAGATTGTTTACGAAGAGTTTAAATCCAAAATAGGCTCAGCAGCAGTCCAGCAAATAGCGAGAAAGAACGCTGAAAGCTGGCGTTCATTCTTCTCCCTCTTAGGGGCCAAGCGGAACGGAGAACTTCCCAACTGGTTCGGGCCAAAACCTCCAAACTACATCAAGGAGAGAGGCTTAATCGTTCTAAGGAACGACCAATACAGGGTTGAGGGGAATAAACTCATCCTAAAAGGCCTTGGGAAGTTTAAACGCTTAGAAGTCCAGTTCAAGGGGAGAATACACCTGAAGGGCAAGCAGGGAAGACTGGAAATAACTTACGACCCCGTAAGGCGGAAGTGGTATGCTCATATTTCATACACGGTGGAAGAGAAACTAATCAATGGTGAGTGGGTTGAACTCCCAAGGCAACCCTTGGGCAACCTCTCCGCTGGAATTGACTTGGGAGTGAACAACCTAATGGCCGTTTATGTCGAAAACGGGGAAAGCTTCTTAGTGAATGGAAGACCGCTCAAGAGCATGGCCTTCTACTGGATGAAGAGGATTGCCGATTATCAGTCAAGGCTTAACAAAAGCGGTGCTAAAAGTAGCAAGAAACTCGCAAGAATGCACCAGAAGGCAAAACTTCAGGCTAAGCACTACATTAACACCGCAGTGAGGAGAACCGTTGAGAGGCTCTACCGTCTTGGAGTTTCGAGAATAGTTGTTGGTTATCCGAAAGGAATCGCCAGAAACTCTGACAAAGGCAGAAAGCAGAATTATCTTCTCTCTCACGTTTGGCGGTTTAACACAGTGATAAAACGGCTCAAGGAAGTCGCCGAAGAGTATGGTATTCAGGTTTTGGTGGTTGATGAGGCTTTCACTTCGAGGACTTGTCCCGTTTGCGGGAAGCCCCACGAGGGGGCGAGGTTTGTTCGTGGGTTGTTTAAGTGTCCCGCAGCGGGGCTTATCTTCAATGCAGACCTCGTTGGAGCGTTTAACATTTTGAAGAAGGTTGTGAAAACCATAACCCCGAGCTTGGGTGGTTTGTATGCCCAAGGGAGGGGTAACTGGCTCAAGGCCCGAGCCAGAGGGGTTGAAAACCTGGCTGAAAGTTGGGTTCAATGAGACCCCTCAAACCTCTCCGTCATTGGCAAGGGGTTGACTCGTTGGAACCCTCGCCGTTCACGGCGGGGAGGAGGTCAGTCACGCGATACTGCTAGTATGAGGCAATGGTACAAAATCAAGGATGCAATTCGTGATGCAAAATCCAAGTATAACGTTGAGATCAAAATTGAATATCACGGCTCGGAATTCAACTGAAAGGGTGAGGCCGATGGGGACGGAATACTTCCTCTGTTTTATTTTTGATAAGTCTCCGGAAGATACTGAGCGATTCGTTAGCTCGAACTTTAAAGTCCGGCTCCGAAAGCCGGACGAGTCCGATAGGAAGTTCATGGAGTTTGAGAGAGTAGAGTTCATCAAGAAGGGTCTCTGGAAGTACCCAGTAGTGCTGGTTAAGAAAGGAGGATTATGGCCGAACGATCCCTTAAAAACCGCAGATCCGCACTTTATGCCCATTGAGTACTTTAATCTAAGACTGTTCGAGGTTGGGGGTTATTCACTCCTCGAACTAAACCCGCACTCAAGGAAGTCCTGGGCGTTCGTGAAGTCCAGCGAGCTGTTGGAGTTTTTAAAACCCTTCCTGAAGTGGGGAGTTCTGCTAGTGGCGGGATACAATGACAGCATTGGTCTCACCGAAATAGGATTGGAAGAAGACGATGAGAACCTTCTCTTCATGGAACTCGTTGGGATAGCAAAGGAAGGAATTGCCCGTAAGGTTCCTTCGGCGCTGACGATCGTTCGTAAAGGCTATGTTAAACTCAATGAGGGCCTGTACGAGATTCCAATTCCCTGGTGTTCAAACGAGAGCGGATTCCTATTCATAACGGAGTTAATGGACTACACTGTCCTGTGGTTCCTTGGCAGCGTGGACTTTAACGATCCGGAGGATGTTTACGAGTCCCTCTACGAGCCCTGGCAACTGGCCAATGACATAACTATACCGGCTATGCTGCCACTAGAAGCCATCAGGAAGGTAAAGGGGGAAGGGTTGGAGAGATTCGTGAACCGAGTATTCAACGCTCATGTATCGGGGGATTGCGTTTTCTCTCCGTGCGGGGAGATACTGGAGGATTAAAAAGCCGTTAGAATGCGAAACATGACTAATTGATCATCAGTCGAGGATTCGTTTCGTATTTGTAGGGGCAAAGACGCAAAGACAAAGTTATACATAAGTTGGGGGGAAAGTCCTAAAGCTAAACCCTTAAGGGGTGAAATATTTTGAGTGAAGAAAAGAGTTCAGAAGTTAATTCCTTAAAGCCTGCCAATTATCTCAAGGCTTACATCAAAGTTCTTGACCGAGTGCGTGAGATACCCAAGGCTGATGACGTCAACGTCGAGCTTCGCGTATTCAGTTATGTTCTCGGGGGTTATCCCTCCGGAGACTTCTATTTTGACCTTCCCCCTCAGGCCTTCACGCTTGAGGGCTTCAATAACCTCCGCTATTTCAGCAGGCTTCATGTTGTCGAGCATTACCACATCGGCCCCTGCTCTCGCTGCTTTCAGGGCATCTTCAAGGCTCTCGACCTCAACCTCGACAACCTTGTAGATGGAGAACTCCTTGGCGCGTTTTATAGCCTCTTCAAGGGGAACTAAGGCGAGGTGGTTGTCCTTTATCAGTATCGCGTCGCTGAGGGAGAAGCGGTGCGTTTCTCCACCGCCGATGAGGAGAGCACGCTTGTCTATGGGTTTGAGGAGGGTCTTCCTCGTCCCGGCGACTCTGACTTTGGGGTTCACGCTCTTGACTTTCTCCACGAGCTTCCTGACCTCAGTTGCAATCCCACTCATTCTGCCCATTATGTTCAGGGCGGTCCTCTCCACCAGGAGAATCGCCCTCGCGTTGCCCTCAAGCTCGAGTATAACGTCTCTCTTCCCAACTAACTCTCCGTCCCGTTTTTTAACCTCTACTTTGACCCCAAAGTGTTCGAAAAGCGCTTTGGCCTCTTCCACGCCGGCTATGACACCATTCTGCTTTGCTATGATGACTGCCCTTGCCTTCATATCTTCAGGAATCACGGCCTCACTTGTGACGTCTCCAAAGGGCGCGTCTTCCTCGATGAACCTGAGCAGATACTCGAGCGGAACCATCACTCTCACCAGTTCTCACTCTAGTTCTCTCTTTATTTTGTTTTCTGATTTTGCCTTAATCACTGCCATTTTCCCTTCGGAGGGGATACTTTTTTATTTACTTGTGACAAAGTTAAACGGTGGGCCACCATGATAAAGAAAGCCGTCATCCCCATAGGTGGAGACGCCACGAGGCTCCGCCCTCTCACGATAGAGACTTCTAAGGGCTTGGTCAGGCTTTTGAACAAGCCTATTCTGGAGCACTCCATTCTCAGTCTCGCGAAGGACGGAATTGAGGAGGTCTACCTTGGGGTTAGGGGCTATGTGAACTACACGACGCTCTTTGACTACTTTCGAGAGGGCTACTGGCTGCAGAAGAAATATGGCCTTGAAAAAGAAATTAGAATCCGCTACATGCCGCGCTATGAGAGTACAACCAACGGCGACGCCGTTTGGTACACAATGGAGTACTACGGGATAAAAGAACCTGTCGTAGTTATCCAGGGCGACAACATCTACCAGCTCAACATTCAGGACATGTACAAGTGGCACAGGAAGAAAAACGCCTTCATGACGATTGCCCTCCAGCCGGTTGAAGACGTCACAGGCTTTGGTGTGGCAAAGATAGACGATGACTACCGGATTGAATACTTCGTCGAGAAGCCAAGGCCGGAGCAGGCACCCAGCAACCTCGCCAACACAGGGATTTACATCCTCTCTGAGAACTTCTGGGAGTTCCTCAACGAGGGATGGGCAAAGGAGATGAAGGAAACTCGGAGGCTGGACTTTGGAGGTGACATAATCCCTGCCCTCATAGAGCACGGCTACGAGGTTTACGGCTATCCGATGGAGGGCTACTGGTTCGACGTCGGTACGCCTGAGAGGTATCTCAACGCCGCCATGTACCTGCTCCGTCACCTTTCACCCGAGGATATGGAGGCCGTTGAAATAACCCACGACGTTTACATGCAGGGCAAATCGGAGATGTCCGAAGACCTCCGGAGGAAGTTCCGGGAGATGATAAAGACTGGGAAGCTCATCGTGGAGGGTAAGGTGCTCCTGGGCAGGCACATCAGCATCGGAAAGGGGACTGCACTTGAGGACGCTGTTATAGACAACTACACGATCGTTGGTAGGAACTGCGAGATCCTCCACTCCGTTGTCATGGACAGGGTGAAGCTCGGAGACAACGTTAGGATAGTGAACTCCATAATAGGTCGCCACGTCGAGATTGGGAACAACGTGAGAATCGTAAACTCCGTAATCGGCGACAACGCCGTCATAGAGGACAACGTGAGGATGTACAACGTCAAAATCTGGCCACACGAGTTCGTGGAGAGGGGGGCAACGCTTGAGCACTACACCGTTAGGACGGGTGTGCCGAGAAGATGATTAAGATTGGAGTAAAGCCAGTCTTATTAGTGGCGTATTCCTTTTTCGTCTTTCTTGTTGAGGCATCCCTCGGAATCCACAGGAAGGTCGCTGACCTCTACCGGACTACTCAACGGATTGGCGGGATCCCCGGCGTTAAGTTTTACTGCGTTACCTCCACCTGGATTCTCGCCCTGGCCATTTTGATAGCCCCTCTCCTCCTCGGCTACCTCCTCCTTGAGCGCTACGAAGCCCTGAGAGAGCACGCGAAGAGCCACTTGCTTTTCGGTCTCCTCCTCGTCCCGGTCGGCCTCTGCAAGACTCTTTATGCTGGAGGCTTTGTAACGATGCTCTACTTCCTCTCCCTCGCAACCGGCCTGTCGTATCTCCTTCAGCAAGACTACTACGAAAAACGCCTTCACGAGCTCGCTCTGGTTGTCTTCACGTGGTTTTTAACCACATCGGCACTGATGCTCAAGCCCTGGGTGTGCTGAGGGACTTGCATCCCCAGCTTTGACTCTCAATCGAAAGGTATTAATTTCTGGTACTCAAACTAACTTCGGTGGGACGATGCACTACGAAGAAGTTGAGGTTCTCCTTCAAAGATCAGAGGACTACATGGAGCTTGCTGATTCTGCTTTTGATGAAGAGAAGTACGACGCCGCGATTTTTCTGACAGAACAAGCGATTCAGTTTTACCTCAAAGCCCTTCTGATTAAATACGCTGACGTGAGACTCAGAACTCACTCGGTAAGGGAGCTTCTGGCGGCCCTTGGGAAAGCCCTTGAAGCGGAAGAGAAGGTAGCTGACTTCATAAGGTCGCACCGGAGCCTTCTCAGAGAGCTTGAGGATGCATACATAGGGGCGAGGTATGAGCCGCGGCGCTACTACCGCGAGGACGCGGAGGAGCTTATGGAGTTCGTGAGGGAAGTTAGGGACTTCGTGGAGGGTCTAGCGGATGAGTTCGAAAGGAAGAGCCATTGAGGCAATGATCGAGCGCGGGAGGAAGAGGTACCTAATGATAAAGAACTACAAGCGCTACCTTCCAGCGATAAAGAGGGCTTGCGAGGAAGTCTTTGGTAAGTGCGAGCTCTACGTCTTTGGCAGCGTCCTGACCGGGAAGTTCACCGCTGGGAGTGACGTTGATCTGATGATAAAGGTTCAAAAAGTCCCAAAAAGCCTCCGCGAGAGGGCTGAATTCAAGGCGAGGATCGAAGAGCTCGCAGGCCTGCCCGATTATCACCCCTTTGAATTCCACATCGTTGATGAAGAGGGATTCGAGCGGTACGTAAAACTGCTGAAAGCCGAGCTGAAAAAAGTGGAATGAAGCAAAACTTAAGGTCTTCCTCTCTTCTTTGCGATCCACAGGAGGAACAATCCAGCCACTATGAATCCAGCAAGACTTGCGCCGTAGGGCAGCGTTGGGTGGACGCTCGCAAGGAAACCGGCTGTGATCGGCGTTACGAGGCCGAGGGCTCTGTTGTAGCTCGAAAGGGCGGCGTGGAACTCGGTGGTTTTTTCCTTCGGGATGAGTTTGAAGAGCCACGAGCGATAGAATGGGAACCACAGCGCGTTGCCGAAGTCCCCAATGGCGTAAACGACCAGGGCGAGCCAGAAAGGTGGGGCAAGGGTCATCACAAAGGCGTAGAGGGCGTTGAGAAACATTCCCAAAGCTATCACGTGGAAGCCCTTATTCTTTGGAACCCTCTCGCTGACGTATGTGCCTGCTATTCTGAGAAGACTGCTCGCGACTGCTATCAGCGTTATCTCGAAGACCGTCTTGTGAAGAACGAAGACGACATAGTTTATGAGGACGAACTCAGGAGCCAGCCCCCACGCGAGGGTCAAGAGAGTTTCAAACGCGATTAGGCGCTTGAACTCACCTGCTTTGAAAGTGAACCCCTCAGGACTTATCCTCTCCTCCTTCCCGACGCTCGGGAGGAAGAGCCAGAGGTAGGTGACAGTAACGACCGAGAATAGACCGAAGAAGAGGAAGGTCAGGCGGTAGTGCTCCGGCCTATTGTACACATACCCGAGGAGGTAGCCCATTATCGGAAAGCTCACCAAAGTGGCTATCTCGGGCAATCTTAGATGCCAGGCGAATATCTCCTCGTATTTGTCCTCAGGGTAAATTATCTGCTCGTAAGCCTGATATAGGGGATAGAGGAGAGTGGAGAGCTTGTCGATCACCTTGCCGCCGAAGAGCATCAGCGGCGCTATCGCTCCCTTGGCGAGGCCGTACATGACGTAGGCTATTCCATCGAGGATGTCTATCACTATGAGGCCCTTTTTGATATCCCAGCGGTTGAAGAGCCTGCCGAAGAGGTAGGTGAGCGGGATCGAGGCGATGTTCACTATCGTGAAGAACGCCCCGACTTCGAGGACGGAGTAGCCAGTCATCATGAGATAGAGCGGGAAGAGAGTCCAGGTTATTAGTCCAGGGGCTATGAGAGTGTGGTAGATCATGTAGGCCTTGGCTTCCCTGGGAATTTCGCTCCAGCGCATAAAGAACCCTCCGAAGGCCTAAAGTGTCGTGCTTTGAGTGAAAAAACTTTAAATAATTTTCGGCGGGAGTAACGATGGTGCCATGGATGGAAGAAAGGTGGGACTTTGACTCGTGGGCGGAGAGCTATGACGAGGACGTTATGAGCGACGGCTGGATACACAGCGATTATGAGAGAGTCCTTCGGCTTGTCGCGGAGAGGGCTAAGGGAGTGGTCGTTGATGTGGGCTGTGGCACGGGCAACATCCTCCGCTTCCTCCGCTGTGAGCGCTACATCGGCGTCGAGCCCTCGGAGGGGATGCGGAAGGCTTTTCGCGAGAAGTGGGGCTTTGAGCCCATTGACGGCCACTTCCTCGAAATCCCTCTTCCGGAGGGGAGCGCGGATACAGTGGTGAGCACCTACGCCTTCCACCACGTTCCTGACGAGGAGAAGGGGGAAGCGATAAGGGAAATGCTCCGCGTGCTGAGACCGGGAGGGATCCTAATCATAGCCGACGTCATGTTTGAGTCGGAAGACGAGAAAAGGCGCATAGGCGAGGAGGATGGCATACTGGAAGAGGTTCTGGAGGAGTACTTCGCGACCCTTGACCATTTGAGGGCGATTTTTGAAAGGCTGGATGTGGAGTGGAAGGCTGAGAGGGTTAACAGGTACGTCTGGGTGGTGGCGGTGGAAAAGCACTCCAACCTGCTCACCCCTGACCACAACCCCTAAATGGTTGAGCACCCAACTAACTAACATGCCCGACGAAGACCTAGCCAGGGAAGTCCAGGAGCTCAGGGAGGCCCTTGAAACGCTGAGGAAGAGCTTCGAGATAGTCTCCCAGATGGCCCAGTCCTACCTCCGGCTCCTCAACCTCTACGCGGAATACGGCGGGCTTAGCATAGACGTTGTTATTCCAGAGATAAAGCATGACCCGATAGCGAGGGAGATTGTGAAGATTCTCTTCGACCTGAGGAGGGCAAACGTGAGCCAAATAGCGCGGGAGCTCAAGGGGAGGCGTGGAAAGGCCTCGCGGAACACAGTCAGGGCAAAGCTTGAGGAGCTGGAGGAGCTGGGCGTCGTTAGAGAGGTGTCCTCCGAGGACAACAGAGGCAGGATATATACCCTCTCCCGCGATGTGGTCAGGAAGTGGTTAGAGCTGATCGGAATGCCGATTAGGTTTGAGCACGCTAATGATTATTGAGGTGATTGGTATGGTGAACGCGGAGAAGATTGAGAGGTTGATTGACGAGATCGTTGAGGAGATGAGGAACGCCAAGACACCGGAGGAGCTCGAAGCCCTCCAAAGGAAGGTGGAGATGCTCGAAGACCTCATAGAGGCCGTCGAGGGCGACAAGGACATCGAGAAAGCAGCAATTCTGATGGACAAGATCGGTCCCATAATGGAGGACATAATAGAGCCTATAAAGGAGCTCCTCAAGGAGCTATATAACCCTGAGAAGATGGCGGCAATGGGGAAGAGCGTCGCCGATTTCTACAAGAACCTCGTCGAGGCGGGAATGGACAAGGAGGCTGCTCTTGAGCTGACGAAGGAGTACATGGCCAGCATAAACGTCGTCAAGACCCTGACTGAGACCTTCGCAAACATGATGGCAAGCAAGGGCGGCAACGTGAGCGTTAACATCCCCCTCGGCCACAAGAAGGTCAGGGAAATAGAGATCGAGGAAGAGGAGGAGAAGGAGGAGTGAGCTTAGTCAGCTCTCTCCTTAAGCTTCTCTTTTTACATATTCCAAGGTCTCTATTCCAAATTGCGGGGTTAGTTAGGATTGTCCGCAGGGGAAGGAGGGCCTTTAGAAAGGCTTTGAAGAAGGAAGGCCTACCAGAAGAGGTTGTGGATGCTCTCACGGAGGAATTTTTCGTTGAGGTTGACTGGAAAGGGATGATTTTTAGAAAAGAAAGAGACTAAGTAAGGTCTTTTCTGAACACCAGCACGTTCGGCTCGTCGGTCTCGTCCCATAGGGACAGACCGAGCCGCTTGAGGCCGGGCAGGACCGGCATCATGCTCGCCGGGAGCATGAGGTCAAAGGCTTCGTCCCTATCCTTCGCTACCCACGCCATAGCTGGAAGCATTGCCTTTATGCATCCGAGGCCGAATGAGAGCGGTGTGAACGTAGTCCTTCCTTTCTCGACCAGGAACTTGAAGCCCGCTATCTCGTAAACCTCGGCCTTCCTTCTCAGCCACTCAAGGGCCTCCTCGCTTCTGTGGACGAACTTCCAGCCGAGAGGGATGATGCCGAGCGTTAGGTCCTCCATCGTCAGCTCCGCCGGCTCCGGTTCAACCGGCTCAAAGTCCTTAACTTTCGCGGCAAGGTTGAGGAAGCGTGCAAGGACTTTAAAGCCGTCCTTTTTGGCCATCGCTATGCTCTCCCTGTTGAGGAAGTAGGTCGCGAACTCAAGGGCATCTATCTTGCCCTCTTCGGCCAGCTCCTTCCCCCTCTCGACTATGAAGTTGTGAAGCATTCTTCCAAAGCCTCTGCCGCGGTAGTCTGGGTGTACTCTAAGCCCCTCCATCCAGCCGACTCTCTTGGGCAGGAGGGTGAGCTTCGCCGTCCCGATTACCTTTCCATCAAGCTCAAGCACGTAGAAGTTCCCGTCTTCAACCCACTCGTCGAAGACGCGCGCTAAATAATCTTCACCGCCCCACGTCAGCCTCGCTATTTCCTCGATGAAGGGCTTATCTTCGGGTTTGGCTTCACGTATGATGGGTTCCATTGTGGTTCACCTGATAGGACTTATCCCGCTTCAGGTTTTAGAGCTTTGGGCTTCTCTTCCCCTCTTCCCGAATTAACTCGTAAAACAGCTCGTCCACGTATTTCCCATCGCTTCAGCCGAGGCCTGCCACTCTTCCCTCATTATGTCATAGAACAACACATCAACGTACCCCTCCGGCGTCCACGCATGTTTCCTTAATTTTCCCGTCAGCTTGAAGCTGTTCTTCTCAAGAACCTTTATTGAGGCGGCGTTGTTCTCATAGGTTCTCGCAAAGACCTTGCGCAGGTTCATGTATTGAAAGCAAAATCTCAAGGCCAGCTTTACAGCCTCACTCGCGTAGCCCTTCCCCCAGTGTTCTTTTCCGATGAAATAACCTATCTCTGCCGTTCCGTTCCTGAAGTCTATTCCGCTCAAGATAACTGTCCCAACAAGTTCGCCATCATCATTAAGTACTGCAAAGGCCCTCTTGGTTGGCTTTTTGGCCGTCAGATTCTCGTACCACCTCATCCACTCTTCGAGCGTTGAAACATCGGATGGATCGGCGAGACTTTTGGCGACCTCTCTGTCGTTATTCCATTCCCATATTTTCTGAACGTCCTCCTTGATAATCACACCTAAGGCGACTTTCTCCCCCTTAAGGATGATGGGCCTCATAGCCATCCCCACGGTTACAACGCAAAAGAGTTTTTAAAAAGTTTTCATGCAAAGTTATTTTGGAGATGTGGGATGGAACGGTGGAGAAGGGGCGTTAGTTTGACACTGATTTCAGCTTACTAGGTGGTTCAAGATGAACATTCTAAAGCTCTACTATGAAGAGGCCCTCAGAACGTTTCGGGAATCGGGAGGGGGCGAGGAAGATTTCTACTGGCTCGTCGGCAGCTTACTAGCCAGATATCCCTCCTATAGAGAAGAGCTGGAGATCAGAAAGAGGCTCATGGAGATGATAACCGAGGAAGTTAAGGGGAAGGTTCTCGACGTCGGCTGCGGGACTGGAGTTCTAACGTTCAAGATGGCCTTAAAAGACGGGGTTGAGATGGTCGTTGGCGTTGATAGGAAAGAGGAGGTAATCGAGTTCTGCAACCGCTTGGGGGATAGAGTTACGAAAAATGCCAAGTTCGTTCAGGGAAACTTTTTGGAAATGGGCCTCGACGAAAAGTTCGACTCCGTAGTGTTCTCGTACGTTCTGCACGACTTTGAGCCGGAGCCGTTTCTTGAGAGGGCCCTCGAAGTGCTCGAAGAAGGAGGGCGCGTCATCGTTGGGGACTTCGACATTAACGACCTGAGGAAGAGAATAAGGGAATTCGCAAGATGGAAGGGGATGAAAATAGTCAAGGGCGTTACCGTTGGCCGGGCGGAGAGCCACGGCGATCTACGGGAGGCGTTTTTGATGGTTGTTGAGAGGTTGTGAGTTGAGACTTTGCAGCCATCACGGGAGTTAATGGTATCGATCGCCCAATAGTTGGCCACTTCAGAAGGCTTTCTAGATGTATGAGTTTGTGTCTGGCTTTCGATGTTGAACGGGGAAAAGATGTGAGCTAGTCTCCGCTTTCCTCCAGGTGGTGCAGCTTTAGATGCTCTCCCAGGAATCCCAGAACTTCTCCAGCCTTGAAGCCGGCACCGAGCACCAGCAGAGCTATTGCGAACATCAGTCTGGCCCCAGACAGACCCAGCTTGTCCACAGCAAAGCCGTAGACGGCATAGAAAACCGCCATCACCAATCCGGCGAGCATCCTGTCGAGGGAAAGGATGGTTGCCCTCTTCTCGCTCGGTATCCTGTGCTGGAACTCCACGTTCAGGTTGAAGCCGAAAGCCGCCGTTATGATGGTGAGGGCTATTCCAAGGGCGACTATCCAGAGAGGGTTGGTGTAAACCACGGAGAGAACCGTTAACAGTGGGAGGAGAACTGGGGCGAGGGAGTAGGCTTTCCTGCTCCAGGAGTCGCGGAGGCGGACGCCGATGAGCCTTGGAACCGTCCTGACTGTGACCTCGACGACACCGAGAAGTCCTAAAGTGCCCATGAGTGTTGTCCCGAGGCTTTTGGCCAGTACCCCTCCAAGGTAGGGCTCGAAGAACTTCCTGAACTGATTGGTTTGCATGCCAACGATGATAGATAGCAAAACCAGCCAGAAGAGCCTCGGCTGGAAGAGCTCCCTTAGTGAAGAGAGAGTGTGACCTAGGTAATTTCTCTCCGTTTTCTTGAACTCGTACTCCGGGATCGAGAGGATTAGGGCTACCGCCAAAAGCTCAACTATGAGGCCCAGGACGATGGGCAGGGTGAAGCCGTAGAACTGCGCCAGAAAAGCCCCCACAACGAGGGTTGTCGCAGAGAGAGGAATCGTTATGCTTTTAGCTTCGCGCATAACCTTTCTGTATTCCCTCTCCCTCCCTATGTGCTTCAGGTCGTCGAAGAGCCACGCCTCAAAGCTTCCACTGACGAAGGAGGCGCCCAGGGCGGATATGAGCGCATATAGGAGAAGCATGGGGAAGTTGTGAAGGAAGAGGAGAACAACACTTCCAAATGCATGGATGGTAAAGCCGAGGAGGACGCTCAGCTTCCTGCTTATTTTGTCGCCGACGACCCCAGTTGGAACCTCGAAGAGAAAGCCACCAAGAACCATCACCGAGGTCTCAAGGCCTATCTGGGCGTAGCTGAACCCCTTGGAGAGGAAGTAGATGACGAGCAAGTTACCGAGGAAGCCAGTGCTCATCAGGGCCATCAGGAGCTTAAACTTCTTGATTAAATCCATACTTAATCCCTCCAAACGTTTTAAAGCATGCAACTTTGTTTTCACCATTCGCCTATCGATTCAACCATCATAACAGTCTTCCCGTCCTCCTCTTTCACACCCGCAGCGAGGTCTTTGCCCAGAACCTCCACCCAGCCGCGCTCCCAGAGGGACTTTTTCCAGAGGACTTCCCCGTTTGGGCTGAGCTCCATAACGGAGGCCGTTCCTTCGACCTCTCCTCCGACGAGAAGGCCATCTCCAAGCGGAAGGAGTGAGGTGGCGGCGCCGTTTGGAAGGGTTACTTCCCACTCCTTGCTCCAGACCCAGAGGTCATTTTCCTTGTAGCCGGCGAGGATAAGTTTGTCGTCCCAGAGCGTTGAAGTGAGAGCTATTCCTTCCTCCGTTATTGTTGTCCTATCCAGAAAGTTCCCCTCGGAATCGAAGTCAAAGGCGACGACTTTCCAGCACTCCTCCTTAACGCTCCCGATGAGCTTTGGCTTATCTCCTAGAAGGAGGGATACCGTAACAACCTCCTCCCAATTGCCAAAGTCCTTCAGCCACTCCAGCTCGCCGTCCATCGAGAGCTTTCCAACAAAAAAGCCCATGTTTCCTGGCCGTCCTGTGTCGCCGGCTATGAACACCGAATCCCCCGCGAGAAGGATGGAGTAGGTAGCCTCGTTGCCCCTTATCTCAATCTTCCTCTCCCAGAGGACGTTTAAATCCTCATCGAGCCTTGCAACGTAGGCCTTCCACCCAACACCGCCGTCGGACGTTGCTTTCCCCTCGGCGGCACCCCCTATCATGTAGCCTCCCTCTATCCTCGCTATCGAATGCCCCTCCCAGTCGTTTTTTCCACTCAAGAAGTGAGTTTCGAGGATTTCTTCGCCCATAACTCTGGCCAGCAGGATTTTATAGTTCCTTCCGTCGTGGACGCTCCCGATGAGCAGGTCATCCACCAGAGCGACTGGAACTGTCTCAAAGCCGAAGGAATACCTCTTCATTTGAAGTCCTCCCGTTTAGCTAACCGTTTTTAAAGATAAAAGTTTTAAGGTTTTTGTGGGCGGTAGTAATTGTGTGGTCATAATGGGAAAGAACAGCTTCAACAGTGGAATCCTCACCCTCCTCGTGGTAATCATGATAATCCTCGCCTTTGTTCCTGCCTACTTCATCGGATACCTCTACTTTGGCCTGGTGGTCGTTTATCTTGCCATCCTCTACGTTGTCGAGAGGAGAGGGCACAGGAAGCTCTCTATGGTGATTTCCTACCTCTTTGGCCTTGTTGTGGTGTACCTCGTCATGAAAAAAGCCGAAAAGTGGGATGTCAGGCTTTTCACTTTGGTAGCGGTTCTGGGCGCGCTTTCACTCATAAGGAGGGTGAAAAATGAGGGTAGCACTAATCCCAATGCGCGTTGAGGACGGAAACTTCGGGGCCAACTGGGAGGAGTTCAAAAGGCGCTTTAATGAGGCCTTAGAATATGATACTGATTTTCTCGTTTTCCCCGAGTACTGCCTGACGGGTTTTAAGGAGTGGGACTTCAGTGGAGCGGAGCTCTACGACGAGATAACCGCGAGGGTGAGCGAGCTGGCGAGGAAAAACAACGTCTACGTCGTCTTTGGCCTGCTTGAGCCATACAAGAACTGCGTTTACAATTCCGCCTTACTCATCGGGCGGAACGGCAAAGTCCTCCTCAAGCACCGCAAGTTCCAGGAACCTTACAAGTTCTGCACGGGCAACACGGTTAGGACTGCCAGAACGGAGTCCGGGAAGGTTGCCATTATCATCTGCGGCGACCTCTACAACAGGCGCATAGCCAAGTGGGTGAGGAGGAAAAGGCCAGATTTTCTCTTCGTGCCCATGGAGTATTCGCCCGAATACGGAGAACCAAACGAAGAGGACATCGCGGCCATGTCGGAGCGCGTCGGACTCCTAGGGGTTAAGACTTTCATCGTGAACAGCTTTCCGCCCGGCGGTGCATGGGTCTTTGATGGAGACGGGACGCTAATCGGTGAGAGCAGGGGAGAGGAGCTCCTCCTCTGGGAGGGGCAACCCTAAAATACCCCCACTCCAACTTTTTTTCGGTGGTTCCCATGGAGCTCTACGACGTTGATGAGTTCTGGAAGTTCGACCTCCGCGTCGGGCTGGTTAAGAGGGCCGAGAAGCTGAAGCGTACGAGGAAGCTCATAAAGCTCGATGTGGACTTTGGGGGCGAGGAGAGGACGGTAATAACGGGCATAGCCGACCAGTACTCCCCGGAAGAGCTTGAGGGTAAGAGGTTCGTTTTCGTCCTCAACCTCAAGCCGAAAAAGTTGAGCGGTGTTGAGAGTCAGGGGATGCTCATAGTTGCGGAAACCGAGGACGGTAAGGTCTACCTCCTGCCGGTTCCGGAAGAGGTACCCGTCGGAACGAGGGTGTGGTGAATGCTCTTCGGAATTCCAGAATCCAAAAACCCGAACCTCCTGCTCCTTGGAATCCGCTGGGACGGCTCTTCTTCATACCGGAGGGGCGCGAGGGACGGCCCAAAGGCCATAAGGGAGGCAACATCAAGCGAGCTATACAACAGCTACACAGAGAATCTCGTCAACCTTGCGGAGAGATGGCGGTACAGAGACCTTGGCGACGTGGAGGGGGAATCCTTCGCGGAGGTTCTTGAGAGGGTGAGGAAGCTCGTGGGGGAGAACTACAGTGGTGAGAGGTTTCTCTTCCTCGGCGGCGACCACTCCATAACCTACGCCACCTTCAGGGCCCTCAGGGAGGCGAGCGGGGAAGAGTTTGGGCTGATATACTTCGATGCTCACCCGGACCTCTATCCTGAGTACGAAGGTGACCCCTACTCCCACGCCTGTCCCGTGAGGCGCCTCGTGGAGGAGGGCTGGGTTAGGGGCGAAAACGTTGTTCAGGTGGGGATAAGGGCCCCAACTCCTGAACAGCTTGACTTCGCTGAGAGAGAAGGCATACTGATTTACTCCGCCTCGGAAGTGTGGAAGGGGGCCGAGGTGGAGGTTCCCTTCGAGAGGGCCTACCTCTCCTTCGACCTCGACGTCCTCGACCCGGCGTTTGCCCCCGGCGTTGGAAACCCGGAGCCTGGAGGGCTCAGCACGAGGGAGCTCATTGAGCTCATAAAAAGCATTGACGCCGAGGTTGTGGCCTTCGACGTGGTAGAGCTCAACCCGCACTATGACGTGAGCAACGTAACGGCCTTCTCGGCAGCTAAGATAATCAGGGAAGTCCTTGGGAGGTGAGAGGATGTGGCCCTCCGCGAAGTTCATTGATGAGAGAGTGGCATTCTCACGGATGCCGGCGGAGAGGGAGCTCGACGAAGTGACTAGAGACTTTGACGCAGTAGTTGTTCTCGTTGAGGAGCACGAGCTTCCCTATTCGCTCGATGAGTGGGAAAAGAGAGGTTTAGAATTCCTTCACAGCCCCATTCCAGACTTCACGGCTCCAAGCGTTGAGCAGCTCCTCGAAATCCTCCGGTGGATCGAAGAGCGAGTTAGAGAAGGCAAGAAAGTTCTAATCCACTGCATGGGCGGCCTGGGAAGGAGCGGAACGGTGGCGGTTGCTTGGCTCATGTACTCGAGGGGTCTTTCTCTCCGCGAGGCCCTCATGGAAGTCAGGAGAAAGAGACCTGGAGCGGTTGAAACACAGGAGCAGATGGAGGTTTTGAAGGAGCTTGAGGAGAGAATCTAACGCCTGGATTTTTGCTTTTGTGGACAGCCTTTCCTGGCGACAGGTTTATATACTTTCACCATCACCCGGCCCCGGTGAGTACCATGGTAGAGAGAAGCATTAAATCCCGGGTTTTATCTATGGGCGCATCACTGCTTTTCAAGGTGACTTACTGCCATCATCTCTTCTGAAGATGTCCCTGGCCTAAAGGTTAGTGCAGACTTTTTCGGGGGGTGTTCTTCTTGAGGTACACACTCCGGGACTATTTGAGGCTAGCCGAGATTGGGAACCGGCTCAGAGGGGTCTTCGACCTCTGGAACTACCGCGAAATAGTGTTTCCCGCAGTAGAGGAGTACTCTGAGTCAATAAGGAAGGGAACGAAGTTCGCCCACAACAACGAGTTTTACGTGATATGCCCAGACGCCACGTCCAGGATAATAAGGGATTTCAACAACGGGGAAGCGAGGATCTACTACATAAGCGAGGTTCTCGATGGAGAAATCCACGGGGTCTGGGAGGCTGGAGTGGAGCTGATCGGCGGCAGAGAGCCGGATATGTACGTTGAGGTCCCGAGCGTTCTGATAACTGCCCTCGAATCACTCGGAATCGAGGACTTCTACATAGACGTTGGGAGCGTTAAGGTCTGGGAGGAGGCAACGAGGGGCATTGAACCCTTCAGGGAAGAAGTCAGGAGGGCCCTTTTAACCAGAAACTTCGGGATCATAGAATCCCTGCCGATATCCGCGGGCAGGAAAAGGGCTTTGTGGAGACTCTTCAACTTCAGGGGGAAGAGGTCGGGCGTCGAAAAGCTCGACGCGATAGCGGAGCTCCTCGGCGATGAGAGGGTTTTCCTGGACTTCGGGACCGTGAGGCCGCTCCCCTACTACACGGATGTTATCTTTGAGGTCTATTCTCCGAGGCTCGGGAAGCCCCTTGGCGGCGGCGGGGAGTACCTGGTGGGGAATAAAAAGGCCATAGGCTTTGCCCTCGACTTAGGAGCCCTCTTGAAGCTCTACAGGGGGCGGGAAAGGAAGAGGCAGGTGCTCACGGGAGAGCCTGGGGAAGTCTACAGGAGGGCCAGGGAGCTCGTGAAAATGGGCATTCCCGTGGAGGTGAGGCCATGAGGTTCGTTCTCCCGAAAGGAAGGCTCCTAAAGCCCAGCATAGAGTTCCTGAGGAAAGCTGGAGTTGAGCTGGAGCTCCCGAACGGGAGGGAGCTTGTTTCGGCCGATGGTAGGGTTCTCCTCGCGAGGGCCTTCGACGTTCCCGTTTACGTCGAACACGGGGTTGAGGTGGGGATAGCTGGCAGCGACGTGGTTTTGGAGAGGGGGAGCGACCTTTTCATTCCCCTGGAACTGCCCTTCGGAAAGTGCAGGATAAGCGTGGCCGTTCCCGGGGAGAGGAAAAGGTATCCTGAGGACATGGACGGCTTCAGGATAGCCACGAAATACCCACGGATAGCAAGCTCTTATTTCGACTCGATTGGCGTTGACGTTGAGGTTATGAAGCTCCACGGGAGCGTTGAGCTCTCCGTCAGGACGGGGATAGCCGATGCCATAGTTGACATCGTCGAGACCGGCCAGACGCTGAGGGAGAACGGCCTCGTCGAGGTTGCCAAGGTTATGGACGTTTCCGCGCTCCTTCTCGTCAACAGGATAGCGCAGAAGGTTCTGTTCGATGAGATAAACGAGCTTGTGATGAAGCTTAGGGGGGTTTTGGATGAAGGGGCTTGAAGAATACGTTAGGGAAATCCTGGAGGACATCAGGAGAAGGGGCCTTGAGGCCCTGAGGGAGTACTCGGAAAGGTTCGACAACTACTCGGGCCCGTTCAGGGTTTCGGAGGGGGAGTTCGAGGAGGCAGAGGAACTCGTGCCAGAGGAGGACAAGAGGGTAATCGAGGAGACGATGGAGCGCCTCTGGGAGTACCACGAGAGGCAGTTCAGGGATGCAGAGCTCTACATCAAGAGGGGCTCTCTCTACGGCCTTATATATCGCCCGATAGGGAGGATAGGGATATACGTTCCCGGGGGAAAGCCGCTCCCGTCGACGTTCATGATGGTCGGGATTCCAGCCAGAATAGCCGGGGTCAGGGAGATAGCAGTCACGACGCCGCCCAAAGACGGGAAGGTGAACCCCTACGTTCTCTACGTGGCAAAACTGCTCGGGATCGAGGAGGTCTACAAGCTCGGCGGGGTGGGGGCAATAGCGGCGATGGCCTACGGGGTTGGCATGAGGAGGGTTGACAAGATATTCGGGCCCGGGAACAGGTTCGTCAACGAGGCCAAGAGGCAGGTGTTCGGCATTGTTGGAATAGACAGCCTCGCAGGGCCTTCTGAGATAGCCGTGATAGCCGATGAGAGTGCAGATAAGGATTACGTGCTCGCCGATCTCCTCAGTCAGCTCGAGCACGGGAAGGACAGTAAGGCATGGCTCCTGACCACCTCCAGGGAGCTCGCAGATTACTGCTCAAGGGAGGGGATAGAGGTTCTCCTATGCAGGAACCTGGAGGAATGCGCCGAGAAGGCCAACGAGATAGCCCCCGAGCACCTTGAGATAATAACCGAAAACCCTGAGGAGCTCGTTGACCTCATCGAGAACGCTGGAGCCATCTACCTCGGCCCCTACACTCCCGTCCCAGCAGCCGACTACTTCCTCGGCGTTAACCACGTCCTCCCAACAGGAGGAGCGGCCAGGTTCAGCGGGGTTCTGACGGTGATGGACTTCATGAAGCCCATAACCCTCGCGAGGGTGAGCAGGGAGGAGTTTTTGGCCTACAGAAGGCTGGGGGTGAGGATGGCTGAGATAGAGGGGATGGAAGCCCACAGGAGGAGCCTGGAGGTGAGGAGATGAGGCGAACGACAAAGGAAACAGATATAGAGGTCGAGCTCGACGTCGAGGGGACCATAGAGACGGGCGATCCTGTCTTAGATCACCTCCTGATGGCCCTCTTCCACTACATGGGAAGGAATGCCCGGGTTAAAGCCACCTACGACCTCAGGCACCACCTTTGGGAGGACGTGGGGATAACCCTGGGGCTGGAGCTGAGGGAGAAGCTCCCAGGGAAGTTCGCCCGCTTCGGGAGCGCTGTAATGCCGATGGACGACGCGCTCATTCTGGTTGCCCTTGACATCTCTGGGAGGCCCTACCTGAACCTTGAGCTCTTCCCGCTGGAGGAAGAGGAGGGATTCAGCGTAACACTCGTCAGGGAGTTCCTCTGGGGGCTGGCGCGCTCGCTCAGGGCGACCATCCACGTCAAACAGCTTGGGGGAGTAAACGCGCACCACATAATAGAGGCCGCCTTCAAAGGGCTAGGAATAGCCCTCGCCCAGGCTATAGCGGAGAGCGAAAGGCTGGAGAGCACCAAGGGGGTCCTAGAATGATAGCCGTAGTTGACCTCGGGATAGGGAACCTCGCCAACGTGAGGAAGGCCCTCGGAGGGGTGATCACGAGCGACCCCTACGCGATAGAGGGGGCCGAGAAGATAGTCCTCCCGGGGGTCGGGAACTTCGGGGCGGTGATGGAAAAGCTGGAACCGCTCAGGGGAGTTATAATCGATGCGATAAACGACGGAAAGCCCCTGCTGGGTATCTGCCTCGGCCTCCAGCTTCTCTTCGAGGGGAGCGAGGAGAGCCCCGGAAAGCCTGGTCTGGGGGTCTTCAGGGGAAATGTCGTGCGCTTCCAGGGCGTTAGGGTGCCCCACATCGGCTGGAACCAGGTGTGGCAGAGGAAGGAGTGCCCGCTCTTCGAGGGCATAAAGGACGGTGCCTACTTCTACTTCGTCCACTCCTACTATGCTCTCCCCGAGGAGGACGTAACGGTGGGAGTGACGGACTACGAGTCGAAGGGGGCCAAGGTGGTCTTCACCTCGGCCGTCTGCAGGGACAACGTTTACGCCGTCCAGTTCCACCCCGAGAAGAGCGGGAGGAACGGGCTGAGGCTTTTGGAGAACTTCAGGAGGCTGTGAGATGGACGTTTATCCGGCTATAGACCTGATGGGTGGAAAGGCCGTGAGGCTCTACAGGGGGAGGAGGGAGAGCGTTAAGGTCTATGGAGATCCAGTGAAGATCGCCCAGGGCTTTTCGGAGCTCGTGGACAAGATTCACGTCGTTGACCTCGACGGGGCGTTCGAGGGGCGGCCCAGGAACCTCGACGTGGTGGAGAGGATAATCGAGGAGACCGGCCTGAGGGTTCAGGTCGGGGGAGGCTTCAGAACCTACGAAGCCGTGGGGAGGGCTTACGAGATCGGCGTGGAGAACGTCATACTCGGCACGAAGGCCCTCGATACGGCTTTCCTTGAAAGGCTCACCTATGAGTTCAGCGGGATAACCGTAAGTCTGGACGTCAAAGACGGAAGGATAGCGGTGAAGGGCTGGGTCGAGGAGGGTTCGATAAAAGTGAGAGATGCCTTCGAGATCCTCAGGAACTACGTGAACCGCTTTGTGTACACTTCCATCGAAAGGGACGGTACTCTGACTGGAGTTGACGAGATAGGGCGCTTCTGGGGGGACGAGGAGTTCATATACGCTGGTGGAGTTTCCAGCGCTGAGGACATCGTTAGGCTTGCCGAGAGGGGCTTTTCTGGGGTTATTGTGGGGAAGGCCCTTTACGAGGGAGTAGTTAAGCTGGAAGACCTCCTGGAGGTGGCCAAATGCTTGCGAAGAGGATAATAGCGGCCCTGGACATAAGGGCGGGAAGGGTGGTCAAGGGGATAAAGTTCAGGAACATCCGGGATGCGGGCGATCCCGTCGAGCTGGCGAGGAGGTACGAGAGCGAGGGGATAGACGAGATAGTCTTCCTTGACATAACGGCGTCGCACGAGAAGAGGGGAATCCTCTTAGACCTCGTTGAGAGGGTCGCCGAGGAGATATACGTCCCCTTCACCGTTGGCGGCGGAATCAAGAGCGCCGAGGAAGCGGGGGAGATAATCAAGCGAGGAGCTGATAAGGTCTTTGTGAACACTGCAGCGGTCGAGAGGCCCGAGCTGGTGGGGGAGATAGCCGAGCTCGTAGGGAGCGCGAACCTCGTGGTTGCCATAGACGCCAAGTGGAACGGCTCCTTCTGGGAGGTCTACACCCACGGAGGGAGGAAACCGAGGGGAATCGACGCGGTTGAGTGGGCCAGGAAGGTGGAGGAGCTGGGAGCAGGGGAGATACTCCTGACGAGCATGGACACCGACGGGACGAAGGAGGGCTTCGACATCCCCCTGACGAAGGCGGTGGCGAATGCCGTTGACATACCCGTCATAGCCTCCGGGGGAGCCGGAAGGCCGGAGCACTTCTACGAGGCCTTCAAGGCTGGAGCGGAGGCGGCATTAGCCGCTTCTATATTCCACTACGGAGAATACACGGTCGGTCAGCTTAAGGAGTTCCTGGCCGGGAGGGGGATTCCAGTTAGACTGGACTACTGAGGTGGGAGCATGAGCATCGAGGAGCTGGTAGAGAAGGTTGACTGGGAAAAGAACGGAGGGGTCGTTCCCGTTGTTGTCCAGGACACGGAGGGGGAGGTACTAACCCTCGCCTACATGGACAGGGAAGCGCTGAGGAGGACCCTTGAGACGGGCTACGCCCATTACTACTCCCGCTCCCAGGGAAGGGTGAGGATGAAGGGGGAGGTGAGCGGAAACCTCCAGGTCGTCAGGGAGATCAGGGTAGACTGCGACAGCGACGCCCTTCTCCTGAAGGTCGAGCCCAAAGGCCCGGCCTGCCACACGGGGAACTACTCCTGCTTTTACCGAAAACTCGGGGAGCCCGAGAGGGTTCTCCCGATGGATTACTCGCTCACAATCCTCAGGGAGCTCGAGGAGCTGATAAGGAAGAGGAAGGAAAGCCCCGTCGAGGGTTCCTACACGTCGAGGCTCTTCAGGGAAGGCAGGGAGAGGATATACAAGAAGTTCGGGGAGGAGGCAGTTGAGGTTCTCGTGGCGGAAAACAGGGAGGCCTTGATCTACGAAACTGCCGACATGCTCTACCACCTCCTCGTTCTCCTGGCCTACAACGATGTTTCCCTCGGGGAGGTCATGGCCGAGCTCAGGAGGCGGCGGAAATGATAAGGGATGAGGTAAAGGCCTTCAAGCCCTACCGCGTTCTGGAGGGGAACTATAGGGTATGGCTGGACAAGAACGAGAGTCCCCACGACCTTCCCGAGGAGCTGAAGGAGGAGATATTTGAAGAGCTGAAGAGCGTTCCCTTCAACCGCTACCCCCACATAACCTCCATGCCGGTGAGGGAAGCGATAGGAGAGTTCTACGGGCTCCCGGCTGAAAACGTGGCCGTTGGGAAGGGAGGTGATGAGCTCATCGGCTATCTCGTCCGCCTCTTCGAGGGGAATTACGTGATAACAACCCCCCCGACCTTCGGGATGTATTCCTTCTACGCCAGGCTGAACGGGATTCCTGTGGTTGAGGTGCCTCTGAGAGAGGACTTCACGATAGACGGCGACCTTATTGCCGAGAAGGCGAAAAAAGCGTCGGCTGTCTTCATAGCATCGCCCAACAACCCCACGGGAAACCTCCAACCTGTGGAAGAGATCATCAAAGTCCTCGAAACGGGAAAGGCCGTTGTCGTTGATGAGGCCTACGTCGAGTTCGCGGGAAAAGACCTCCTCGGCCTCCTGGATGAGTATCCCAACCTCGTCCTGCTGAGAACCTTTTCAAAGGCCTTCGGCTTAGCTGGAGCTAGGATAGGCTACGCCCTCGCTAGCGAGGAGATAATTGAGGCACTCTACCGGATAAAGTCGCCCTTCAGCGTGGACATCTTCGCCCAGGCTGTCGTTAAAGTCGTGCTGATGCACCCAGGGCTCTTCAGGGAGAGGATTAGGGAAATAGTGAGGGAGCGCGAGAGGGTGAGGAGATCGCTCGGAGAGCTGGCCTACCCGAGCGACGCCAACTTCCTCCTGGTTAAGGCGGACGCGCACTCCTTCCTCCTGGAGAGGGGGATCGTGGTTCGTAAGCTCTCGGGGAGGCTGAGGGGACACATAAGGGTCACGATAGGGAGGAGGAGGGAGAACGACGCCTTCCTGAAGGCGATGGAGGAGTGGAAGGATGTGGCTGGTCTTTGACGTTGACGGGACGCTCATAAACGTGAGCGAAAGCTACGACATGGCCGTGAAGCTTACCTCTGAGTACCTCCTGGAGGAGCTTGGAAAGCCCTCGGAGGTTGAAATCGAGCTGGTAAGGGAACTGAGGAGGAAGGGGGTCTTTGGAGACGACTTCAAGCTCAGCGAGGCCCTGGTGAGGGCCCTCTTCGCTAGTCTGAATGACTGGGAACAAATTCCAGAGGGAGCTGGCGTTGAGTACTTCAGGAGAAACTTCCCGCTTGGAATTGACCCGGGTCACGTTGAGAGGGTCTTCAACACCTTCTACATGGGAGAGCTCTACGAGGACAGGCTCTTTGACTTCGAGGGCCTCTGGAGGCTTGAAAAGCCGCTCGTAGATGTCGAGCTCCTCCGGGAGGCGGGGGAGAGGTTCAAGCTGGGCGTTGTGACGGGGAGGAACAGACTGGAGATGGAGCTTGCAGAGAGGATCATCGGCTTCAGGTTTCCGAAGGTTGTGACGAGGGAAAGCGGTTTGAAGCCCGACCCCGAGCTCCTCCGATGCCTCGTAGGGGGTGAGGAGGGGGTTTACATCGGGGACACGGCAGGGGACGAGCTGTTCATCGAGAACTACAGGAAAAAATACGGGGACTTCGGTTTTCTGATGGTCGGCAGGGACATGGAAAATGCGAACGAAGCGATAAAAATGTTTTTGGAGGGGGTTAAACGAGGGCCTTAACGCCCTCTCGGTCTTTTTGGCTACTCCCCTGGACACCTAAACATGTCCAAAGCCTTATATCCTAACTCCCCATTTTGACACCGGTGAGCTCAAATGGGTGATGGTTTTTGGATTGAGCAGGGCTATTAGAAAAGCCGAGAAGAACGCCATAATAGCCGAGCTGAAGGTCTATTCTCCGAAGTACGGGGATCTTCTGAAGGGCAGGGACCCCTTTGAGATTCTGAGGGCCTACGAAAGGGCAGGAGCTGTTGGAATCTCCTACATAACCGACCCGAAGTACTTCAGAGGGAGCTTTGAGTTCCTCAGGAGACTCTGCAGGGAGACGAAACTGCCGGTTCTGCGGAAGGACTTCATAGCCAGCAAGGAGGAAATCGAAAGGACTGCTGAAGCAGGAGCTTCGGCGGTTCTCCTGATAACGCGGCTTCTGAAAGAGGAACTGCCCGAGTTCGTGGACTTAGCGAAGGAGCACGGCTTGGACACCCTCGTGGAGGTGCACACCGAGGAGGAGCTGGCGATAGCACTCCAGACGGACTCAACGATGATAGGGATAAACAACCGCGACATAGGGAAGCTCGAGCTCGACGACGGCAACGTGAGCCTAACAGAAAAGCTAGCGCCGCTCATACCGAAAAGATACGTGAAGGTCAGCGAGAGCGGCATAGCGGGCACGGAAGACCTGAAGAGGGCTTTAAGACATGCGGATGCCGCTCTGATAGGCACCGCGCTCATGAAGGCCCCGGATCCTGAGGAGTTTCTCAGAAAGCTCGTGGAGGTGGAAGTATGAGCCTTCTTGCGAAGATCGTCGAGGGAAAGAACCTGAGCTTTGAGGAGGCCTACGAGCTCTTCAACGAGCTGAAGGAGAGCGGCGAGGCCCTGATAGGGGCCTACCTGGCTGCACTCCAGACCAAGGGCTACACCGGCGAAGAGCTCGCGGGCCTGGCGAGGGCAATGAGGGACAGCGCAGTCAAGCTCGACCTCGGGAGGGTGGCCGATACAGCCGGGACGGGGGGAGACGGCAGCTCGACCATAAACGTCAGCACGGCCTCGGCTTTGATACTCTCGGCCTTCACGAGGGTCGCTAAACACGGAAACGTTTCCATAACATCGAAGAGCGGTTCAGCCAACGTACTTGAGGCGCTTGGCGTAAACATACGGGTTCCCCCTGAGAGGGCCAGGGAGATGGTCGAAAGGACGAACTTCACGTTCATCTTCGCCCCCGCATATCACCCGGCACTCAAACCAATAATGCCCGTGAGAAAGGCCCTCGGAATAAAGACAGTCTTCAACGTCATCGGGCCGCTTGCGAATCCAGCGGATCCAGCATACCAGGTAGTCGGCGTTAACTCTCCAGAGCTTCTGGAGCCCGTGGCTGAGGCCCTGGAGTTCCTTGGGGTTGAAAGGGCCCTGGTCGTCCACGGTTCGGGCATGGATGAGGTGTCCCCACACAGAGAGACCCTCGTCCTGGAGGTAGGCAATGGAGTCGAGAGGTACGCGCTCTCGCCTGAAGACTTCGGAATCGAGCCTGTGAAGCCCCTGCCGTGCTCCTCCCCCAAGGAGAGCGCCGCGAGGATAAAGGCGGTTCTGGGGGGTTCTGGAAGGCGGGAGGACAGGGACTTCATCCTCGTCAACGCTTCAGCTGCTCTCTACGCCTCAGGGGTTGCGGGGGACTTCAGGGAGGGCCTTGAGATGGCCAGGGAAGCCCTTGGCCAAGGAATGCTTGAAAAACTGGAGGAGATAGCATGCCTCTCAAAAAGCTGAAGCCCGTTGATCCCATAAAGCTCTACAGCGCCATCAGAGACCTCAGAATGCCATTTATGCTCCGCTCTGCCGAGAAGGACTCCAGGAAGGCCAGATTCACCTACATATCGGCCGAGCCGGAGTTCGTCGTGGAGGTCGGCGAGGGGACTGAGATCGACGGGGAGCGAGTTTCCGACGAGAGGAACCCCCTCAGAGCTCTTAAAGGGCTCATGGGGGAGAGGGTCGAGGGCAGAAGGTTCATGGGTGGCTTCGTTGGCTACGTCTCCTACGATTCGGTACACTCCATCATCGGGGGGAAGATCGAAGAGCCCTCGGTCTTCGGCTACTACCCCTGGACCTTCATCTACGACCACTCTACCGGCGCTCTTTCCTTCTTTTACCTCAGAGAGGCTCCTTTCGACCCCGAGGCCTTAGTTGAAAGGGCCAGGAGGGAAGAGTCACGGCTTGAAGACGGCGGTTCGGAGGTCATATCCACCGACGCGGGCATGGAAGAGTTCGTTGAAATCGTCAGGGCTGGGAAGGAGTACATCTACTCGGGGGACGTCTTCCAGGTGGTTCTGTCGCGCGAGTACAGGGTTAGAACGGATCTCGATGCCCTCGAAATCTACAAGCGGCTCGTGGAGCTCAACCCCTCCCCGTACACCTTCATCCTGGAGTTCGAGAAGACCGTCGTAGGGGCCTCACCCGAAACCATGGGTTCCGTCGAGGGGAGAACCTTCAAGATAAACCCCATAGCAGGAACAGCGCCGAGGGGAAGGACGGAGGAGGAAGACCGGGAGCTGGAAAAGGCCCTACTCTCCGACGAGAAAGAGCGAGCTGAGCACGTCATGCTCGTTGACCTTGCTAGAAACGACGTCAGGAGGGTTTCAAAGCCCGGGAGCGTTAAGTTAACCCGCTTCTTCGACGTCCTGAAGTACAGCCACGTCCAGCACATAGAGAGCGAGGTGGTCGGTGAACTCGATAAGGGGAAAAACGCGTTCGACGCCATGGAGGCGGCTTTTCCGGCGGGAACACTAACCGGAGCCCCGAAGATAAGGGCGATGGAGATCATAGACGAGCTGGAGAGGAGCAGGAGAAAGGTCTACGGGGGAGCAGTGGGTTACTTCTCCCTCACCGGGGACGCCGACATGGCGATAGCGATAAGGATGGCCGAGATCGAGGGCAGGAAAGCGAGCGTTAGGGCCGGGGCAGGAATAGTGGCGGATTCAGTTCCAGAGAAGGAGTTCTTCGAGACCGAGAACAAAATGAGAGCAGTTCTGAAGGCGCTGGGGGTGAGGGAATGATAGTCCTCGTCAACAACAGGGACTCCTTCGTCTGGAATTTAGCCGAGTACGCCTCCCTCTTCGACAGAGTGAAGGTCGTTCCGAACACTATAACCGTTGGGGAGCTCAGAAAGCTTGATCCAGATGGAGTGATAATCTCCCCCGGCCCTGGGCACCCGCTCGAGAGGAGGGAAGTGGGAAACTCGCCGGAGATAGTCCTAGAGGCGGGGGTACCCATCCTCGGGGTCTGCCTCGGCCACCAGATAATAGCGACGGCCTTCGGCGGGAAGGTGGGGAGGGTAAAGCCGAGGCACGGGAGGGCCAGTCCCGTAAAGCACGACGGGAAGGGCGTTTTGAGGGGAATCAAGAACCCGCTGACCGCTGGAAGGTACCACTCCCTCGCCGTTCTGGAAGTCCCGAGGGAGTTCGAGGTGAGCGCCGTTTCCCTCGACGATAACGTGGTCATGGGGATAAGGCACAGGAAGCTCCCGATAGAGGGCCTTCAGTTCCACCCTGAAAGCGTTCTGACTGAATGGGAGAGAAAAGAAGGTTTGAGGATCATCAAAAACTTCGTGGAGATGAGCAGAAATGGTTGAGTTCGTTAAGATATGCGGCGTAAAAACAATGGATGAGCTCAGGCTTGTCGAGAGGTACGCCGATGCAACGGGAGTGGTGGTGAACTCAAGGTCGAAGAGGAAGGTGCCGCTGAAGACGGCCGCGGAGCTGATTGAGCTGGCTGAGATTCCAATATACCTGGTCTCGACCATGAAGACCTTCCCCGAGTGGGTCAACGCGGTAGAGAAGACCGGGGCCGAGTATATCCAGGTGCACTCGGACATGCACCCCAAGGCCGTCAACAGGCTGAAGGATGAGTACGGTGTGAGCGTTATGAAGGCCTTCATGGTCCCAAGGGAGAGCGACGACCCAGGAGAGGACGCGGAAAGGCTCCTCGAGCTCATAGGGCAGTACGAGGTTGACAGAATACTCCTCGACACAGGGGCGGGGAGCGGGAGGAGGCACGACTACAGGGTGAGCGCGATAATAGCCAAGGAGTACCCGATAGTCCTGGCCGGAGGTTTGACCCCGGAGAACGTTGGGGAAGCGATAAGGTGGGTTAAACCAGCTGGAGTCGACGTTTCGAGCGGCGTTGAGAGGGACGGCGTCAAAGACCGGGTTTTGATAGAGGCCTTCATGGCGGTGGTGAGGAATGGATGATATGTTCTTTGGAAGGTTTGGGGGCCAGTTCGTCCCCGAGACGCTTATAGAACCTTTGAAGAAGCTTGAAAGGGCTTACAAAAAGTTCAAGGACGACCCTGAGTTCAACGAAACCCTTGAATACTACCTGCGGAACTGGGCGGGAAGGCCGACACCCCTCTACTACGCGGAGAGGCTGAGCAAAAAGCTGGGAGGGGCGAAGATATACCTCAAGAGGGAAGACCTCCTCCACGGCGGGGCCCACAAGACGAACAACGGCATAGGCCAGGCCCTCCTCGCCAAGTTCATGGGCAAGGAGAGGCTCATAGCCGAGACCGGGGCGGGCCAGCACGGCGTCGCCACGGCCATGGCGGGGGCGCTCCTCGGGATGAAGGTAGACGTTTATATGGGCGCCGAAGACGTCGAGAGGCAGAAGATGAACGTCTTCCGCATGGGGCTGCTCGGCGCGAGGGTTATTCCCGTCGAAAGCGGCTCAAGAACCCTGAAGGATGCCATAAACGAGGCCCTCCGCGACTGGGTTGCCACCTTCGAGTACTCCCACTACCTAATAGGCTCGATTGTCGGGCCCTACCCCTACCCAGTCATCGTGAGGGACTTCCAGTCGGTAATAGGCAGGGAGGCCAGGGAGCAGATACTCGAAGCCGAGGGAACCCTACCTGATGCGGTAGTGGCATGTGTCGGAGGCGGGAGCAACGCAATGGGCATCTTCTACCCCTTCGTGAACGATAGGGTCAGGCTCATAGGCGTCGAAGCCGGGGGAAAGGGCCTCGAAACGGGCCTCCACGCGGCCTCGCTGAACGCCGGCGAGCTCGGCGTTTTCCACGGCATGCTCAGCTACTTCCTCCAGAACGAGGAGGGCCAGATAACTCCTACCCACAGCGTTTCGGCGGGGCTCGACTACCCGGGAGTTGGTCCCGAGCACGCCTACCTCAAGGATAGCAGAAGGGCCGAGTACGTCACGGTGACCGACGAGGAGGCTCTGAGAGCCTTCCACGAGCTTTCCAGGACGGAGGGAATATTGCCAGCGCTCGAATCGGCCCACGCGGTAGCCTACGCGATGAAAATAGCCCCCGAGATGGATAAAGACGAGATAATCATAGTCAACCTCTCTGGGAGGGGCGACAAGGACCTGGATATAGTCAGGAGGGTCGGGAATGTTTGAGAAGGGCTCGCTGATTCCCTACCTCACAGCCGGCGACCCGAGCGTCGAAAAGACCCTTGAGTTTCTGCTCGCTGTCGAAGAGTTCGCCGGTCTAATAGAGCTCGGAATCCCCTTCAGCGACCCGATGGCGGACGGGAAGACGATCCAGGAGTCCCACTACCGCGCCCTTAAAAATGGCTTCAAACTCGATGATACCTTCAGGATCCTCCGCGAGTTCAGGAGGCACTCCTCTACCCCAGTAATTCTGATGACCTACTACAACCTGGTTTTCAGGACGGGAGTTAAGAAGTTCCTCGGAGAGGCTAAGGCCAGCGGGGCCGACGGGATCCTCGTTGTTGACCTTCCGGTGAGCCACGCAGGTGAATTCCTCGATACGGCCAAGGAAGAGGGGATAAAGACCGTCTTTTTAGCGGCTCCGAACACTCCCGATGAAAGGCTCAGAGAGATAGATAAAGCCTCTACCGGCTTCGTGTACCTTATCTCCCTGTACGGAACCACTGGAGCCCGCGACAGACTTCCCGAGACGGCTTTCGACTTCGTGAGGCGCGCCAGAAAGATATGCAACAACAAGCTGGCAGTCGGCTTCGGTGTTTCGAGGAGGGAGCAGGTGGAGGAGCTTTTGAAGGCTGGAGCTGACGGGGTTGTCGTTGGAAGCGCGCTGATAGGGCTCATATCCCGCAGTGAGAACCCCGTGGAAGAGCTGAGGAAAAAAGTGAAGGAGCTAGCAGGCTACTCCAGAGCTTTGTAGAACCTCTCGTAGGCCTCTTCTATTTCTTCCCATTCCAGTTTTTCCCTGAGTCTCTCCGGGTCCGGCGGGTTTTTCCTCATGAAGTCTAGGAACTCCTCTATCTGCTCCCTGGACATGCTGAGGACCTCCCTTACGAAATCGGGAGAATCGTGGAGCACCGCCTTTCCGTAGGTCTCCATGAAGGCCCAGGAGGTTCCGCCGAACTCCTCCAGTCCGAGCTCCCTGGAGAGCGAGAGGTAGCTTAATCCGATGAAGTAGGGGACGCCTATGACGAAGCCCATGAGCCTGTCGTGGGTCTTCCAGTCGAGAAAAACCACCTTCCCCCCGATGGAGCGTATAAAGTCGGCGACTTCCTCTGCATCATCTTCCCTTCCAGGGATGGGAACCACTATGAACCTCTTCCCTTCGGTAGTCTTCGCTCCGGGCCCGAACATCGGGTGAACGCTCGCAACTCTTGTTTCCCCGTCAAAGCCCGCGTAGGTTCCAACAACGCGGGACTTGAAGGTGGCTATATCGAAGACGATCTTTTTTCCACCGTGCTCCCTTGATACCTCTGCGAGCTTTTTCAGCCTTTTCGGGACAGTGTCGAGGGATGAGGCTACCATTATCACGTCCAACTTCAGGTAGAGTTCCTCCAGCGATCCAACGTCGCTCCGCCCGTGTTCGGAGTAGAAGATCACCTCGAACCTTCCGCCGAGACACCTCTCGAAGAGCCTTCCCATCCTTCCGTAGCCCGCGATTCCAATGCGCATTCCAACTCCTCCCTAATGACCCTTAATCCCCTCTCAAGCCCCTTCCCTGAGAGGGATATCCTTATGAAGTTGGGGTAGTCGCCAAAGGCCATTCCTGGAAAAACGGCAACTCCCCTTGAGAGCAGCCTCTCGGCGAAGGCCATCCCGTCCTGGGGCGTTCTGAGGAAGATGTAGAAAGCTCCCTCCGGCTCAACGAAGTCGAAACCCCTGAGCATCTTTGAGGCCATCCTGACCCTCTCAAGGTATGCCCTCCTGACTTCTTTGATGAGTTCATCCCTGAGTTCGAGTGCCTTTACTCCAGCCCTCTGAACGAAGGGCGGGACACATGTTACCGTGCTCTCTATGAACCTCTGTATCCTCCTGATCTCGTTCCGCTCTCCTATTGCGTAGCCGAGCCTGAAGCCGGTCATGGAGTAGAGCTTTGAAAAGCCCTTAACTGTAACGACGTTTTCGTAGAGCTCTCTCGCCGGTGTAAAGCGGGTGAAGCTGAGCTCAGCGTAAACCTCGTCCGAGAGCACCTTAACACCGTTCTCCTCGGCGACATCGAGCAGTCCCCTGAGCTCCTTACCAGACAGAACCCTCCCCGTCGGGTTGTTGGGGTAGTTGATTATGATGAGGTCAGCTTTTATCTCCTCAACCCTCGGAATCCACCTCTCATCCAGGGTCGTTTTTATAACCTCTACCTCCCTCCCGAACTGGCGGGCTATCAGCGAATAGGCGTTCCAGTGGGGAGAAACGATGGCCACTTTTTTAGCAGACGCTATCTCCGCCGCTATGAGGATCTTCGCACCTGGGGCGACGATGACTTCATCGGCCGAAACCCCCTCGAACTCGGCTATCCTCTCCCTCAGCTCCCTTATTCCGCCGGTACTCGTGTAACCGGTTTCTCCCATCCTGAGCGACTCTACAGCCTCCTCGATTATCTCCCTCCTGACCGGTATGTCCGGCTGGCCGGCGTCGAGCCTCGACTCAGGCCTAACCTCATTTATCCTGTTGAAAAACTCGTAAACGTTGAACATCCCTGCTCACCTCAAGGATGGCTTCGAAAACCCTCCTAAATTCGCCTGCCCTGGATAGAACTTCTCTCTCCCTGTCCGGGTCGTAAACTGGCATTTCGAGCTTTAGCTTGGCTTCCCCTATGGCCCTTGCTACTTCCATCCTCCTCTGGAGAAGCTGGAGAATTTCCCAGTCAATCTCGTCTATCCTTCTCCTCAGAATGGCAAGTTCTACAAGATCAGGACTCGATATTGGCGGGACATCACCGTCACCGTTTTGGGCTTGAACCTCGGGATTTAACCTTTTGGACAGGTTCACCTAACCATCCCCTCCCAGGCCCTTCTCCTCAGGAGGTGGTCGGCTATTACGAAGGCAACAGAGCTTTCCACAACTGGGAGGGCCTTTGGGACTATGCAGGAATCGAAGCGCCCCCTCAGCCTGAGCGTGACTTCCTCCATCCTCCCCAGGTCAACCGTTCTCTGGGGGAGGTAGATGGATGGTGTCGGCTTGAAGGCAGCCCTCACCACGAGCGGCATTCCAGTCGTCATGCCCCCCAGAACACCGCCGTGGTTGTTGGTCTCGGTCACAACCTTTCCGTCCTTCAGGACGAAGGGGTCATTGGCCTGGCTCCCCCTGAGCTCCGCTAACCCGAAGCCCAGGCCGAACTCAACGCCTTTGACGGCCGGGATCCTGAAGAGGGCCGAGGCTATATCCGCCTCGATGTCCTCCTCCCAGGGCCCGCCTAGGCCCGGAGGAACGTTGAAGGCGACGGCCTCAACAATTCCTCCAACACTATCGCCGGCCTTTCTGGCTCTTTCCATCTCCTCAACCATGGCCTCGAAGGCCCCCTTGTCTGGACAGTAGGGGTTTTCAGAGCTCAACAGATCCTCGGGAGAAACATAAGCCTCCACGCGCCCTATCCGCTTGAGGTAAGCCCTCACCTTGATTCCTTCCCTTTCCAGGAGCTTCTTGGCGAAGTAGCCCGCTATAACGACCCCAACCGTCAGCCTCCCCGAGAAGTGGCCCCCGCCCCTGTAGTCGTTGTATCCGAAGTACTTTATCCCCGCTGGATAGTCCGCATGCCCCGGTCTCGGCGTGTTCCTTATCTCATTGTAGTACGAGGAATCCACGTCCCTGTTCTCCACGATGACGGCGACAGGTGTCCCAGTTGTCCTCCCCCTGAAGACTCCTGAGAGGATCTTCGGCTCGTCGGTTTCTTTCCTCTTGGTTGCAAACCTCTCTATGCCCTTCCTCCTCTCAAGCTCCCGCTTGAGCTCCTCAACGCTGACCTCTATTCCAGGGGGGAGCCCCTCTACAAGGACTCCAACAGCTTTTTCGTGGCTCTCGCCAAACAGGGAAAAGCTCAGCAGTTTCCCCCTCATTCCAGGAGCCTCCTCAGGTCGTCGAAAAACCCCGGGTGCGACTTGGAGACGCTCTCCGTGTCCTCGATGATGGATGGCCCAGTAGCGCCGAGAGCCGCTATGCTCATGGCCATGGCTATCCTGTGGTCGTTGAAGGTCTCTACCTTAGCTCCCCTCGGCCGTCCGCCCTCTATCTCAAGCCCGTCCTCAAGCTCCCTCACCTTAACCCCCATCCTCGACAGGTTGACCGCCATCGCCCTCACCCTGTCGCTCTCCTTGAACCTGAGCTGTCTCGCCCTTATCACGCTCCTGCCCTCTGCGTAGGCCGCAACAACGGCCAGTATGGGGAACGAATCCGGAAAATCGGAGCAGTCGAGTGCAACAGCTTTAAGCTCGCCCCCCTCGACCTCCACGTAGTCCCTTCCCCTCTTCACCCTCGCCCCGAACTCCTCAAGCGCATCCAGGAAGGCCATATCCGCCTGCACATCGTCCCTCAGGAGGTTGTTCACCCTAACTTTGCCGTACAGGGCCCCAGCTGCCAGGAAGAAGGAGGCAGTTGAGTAATCTCCCGGAACCTTATACCTTGTCCCCTTAACTCCAGGATATACCTCGAAGGAGAAGCCCTCCCTCTCAAATTCCACTCCAAAGGCCTCCATCGTCCTGAGCGTCATCTCGATGTAGGGCTTTGAAACGGGGTTCCTGGCCTCGACCTTCAGCCCGACCTCCGCCCCCAGGAGGAGCAGGCCGCTGACAAACTGGGAGGACTTGGATGCGTCGACCGAGACCCTCCCGGGCTTTATGGGGCCCTTCACGGTAAGCGGGAGGCTAAAACCATAAATCTCCGCCCCAAGGTCCTTCAGGGCTTTCACGAGCCCGTCCATCGGCCTCTCTCTCAACCTTCTCGCCCCGTCTATGAGGGTTCTCCCTCCAATACCTCCAGCGATAGCAATCGAAAACCTAGCCGTTGTCCCGGATTCCCTGGCGTAGACAAAGCCAGGAGAGGGCTCCTCTGGTGGCACAACGGTTTTTCCATCCACATCCGCACCGAAGGACCTGATGGCTTCTATAGTTGCGAGGGTGTCGTCGCAGACCAAGGGGTTCTCTATGGTGCTCCCCCCTTCAGCCAGCAGGGCCAGGAAGTAGGCCCTGTGGGTGTAGCTCTTCGAGGGAGGGGCATCGAGCTCTCCTCTGACTTCATCAACGGGCCTGATTATCAACGCGATCACCTCAGCTCTGTTGTCAGGACTTTCCCAAACTGCTCCCACTCCTCTGCAAGCTCCTCTGGCTCATTCGTGACGGCAAAAACCACCGGCCCTTTCCCGCTCAGCCCAACCACGGCCCCCTTCTCCAGGGCAATCCTGAAGGGCTCGATGGGGTGGCCGAGATACGTCGAGTAAACCAGACCGTTTATGAGGGCCGCTTTCCTCCACTCACCCTCAAGGGCCAGCCTCACGGCCTCCTCCACGTAAGGTCTGATTGGGAAGAAGTCCCTTCCGCCTAGGCTCTCTGTTAGGAGGGTTTTTCCGGGGAGTAAGAGCACAACGGGAAGGGACTCGACTTTGGAACTGTGGAGAACCCTCATCCCGAGGTTGTCGGTGACCCAGAGCGAACCGAAGTAGGAGGCGCAGGCGTCGTCAAAGGCCCCTGTTAGGGTAACGCCAGCCCTCTTAGCGGCCTCGACCCCGGCTTTAACCACTTCCATTTCGCTCATATCAAGCCCGAGGGCATTAGCCAGGGCCTTTGAGAGGGCGTTAGCCGCTGCGGAGCTGCTCTTGAGGCCCATCGCAATTGGTATCTCCGACTCTATCCTGAACTTGATCCCGAAGTCCTCGCCTGTTTTCTCCCTGAAAACATCAGCGACCGCTTTAACGAGTCTGAAATCCCTAACCTGCTCCCCTCTAACCCTGATCTCGCCCTCTATTCCATCACCCTTTAGCTTGACCTCAGCCCTCGTCCACAGCTTTATCCCGATCGCTGAACCCACTCCCGTTGCGAAGGCGTTGACAACGGTAACGGCGCTACTCGCTGATGCCCTCAAGCGCAGCCCCCCTCATAAGCCCTTCATCTGGCTTAAATCCCGTCCAAAGCCTGAAGCTCTCGATGCCCTGATAGACGAGCATCCAGAGGCCGTCAACTGTTTTACAACCCCTTAACTCGGCCTCGATGAGGAGGCGCGTCTTCAGGGGCTTGTAAACTATGTCCATGACGACGAGGTCTTTCCTCAGCAGCTCGGTGGGAACAGGAGTTTCCCAGGAGTTCATTCCGACGGAGGTGGCGTTTATCAAAACCTCGGCCCATTCAAGGTACTTCCCAAGGTTCTCTCTGTTCAGAGCGTCCCCCGTTATTCCAAAGCGCTCCAGGGCCTTCGCCTTTTCAGGGGTTCTATTGAGGACGACCACTTCGTTGTCCTTGGAAAGTTCGTAGGCTATTGCCTTCCCCGCACCGCCCGCACCTATGATGAGTATCCTCCTTCCCCCCAGTTCGATGGCCCTTTCGAGGGCCCTCCTCGCGCCCAAGCCGTCAGTTGTGTGGCCTTCCAGCTTCCCTTCCCTGTTAACGACCGTGTTGACGCTCCCGATTTCTCCCGAGTCCTCGGAGAGTAAGTCGAGGAAATTAATCACCGCCTCCTTATGAGGCATTGTTACGTTCAGGCCCGAGATTCCGAGGGCCCTGACGCCTTCCATGGCATCTCCGAGCCTCTCTGGAGGAACCTCAAAGGCAAGGTAGACGGCGTTAATCCCCAGGGTCTTGAAGGCCGCGTTGTGCATCGCCGGGCTGAGCGAGTGTCTCGCCGGAAAGCCGATCACACCGTAGAGCCTCGTTTCCGCGTCAGCCAAAGAGCATCACCCTCAGCCTTTCCAGTTCCTCCGCCGGGAGCTGTCCTGGAGCTACTTCCCCATCAACGGGGGCGTATGTGAACGGCGCCAGCTGGGCCGAAAAGACCCTGGAGATTCTCCCGAGGGGCCCCATGCAGAAGGCGATGAGGTTCTCAGCATGCTCGTAAAGCCTCAGAACCCTCAGGTTGTCGAGGGGGGAGTTTGCTGTGGTGACTATCTTTATTATCTCAGGCTCCAGCTCCTCCATCTCCTCAAGGAGCGTCAGGAGCTTCCCAAAATCCGGGGTTCCATTGAAGTTGTGGTGTGAGAGGACAACCCCGACACCGTTCTCTCTGGCGAGCTCAATGACTTCCTGGGCTATATCCGAGGCGAATTCCACGTCAACGTAGGCCGGTTTGAGCTCCATAACCCTTCTGTAGAGGCTCAGTCTTGTCCCGTCATCGAGGGGTTTAATACCTCCCTCCTCCTTCCGCCTCGGCGTGAAGATGAGCCTTCTGGCGTGCTCACCAAGCGCCTCCAGTCCCTCAAAGCCCTCGAAGGAGTCGAGCCTGATCTCGTAGAGGTCGAAATTTGAGGTTTTTATCTTCTCAAGCGCTTCCCCCGGGTTTCTGGCAGTCACCACTCCCGCTATCATCCCTCGTTGCCTCCAGGGCCCTTTTCAAAACCGCATCATCGACTTCCTCAACAACGACATCGCCTATTTCAACCGGGATGACGAAGGTTATCCTCCCGTACCAGGCCTTCTTGTCGAGCCTCATCTCCCCTAGTATCTCCTCCGCCCTAAAGGGGTGCCCCGTGGGGAGCCCGAGCTTCTTCAGGAGCTCCTCGGTCTTTCCAGAATCGAAGCCGTAGAGCTCTTCCCCGACCTTCGAGGCCACCATGAGTCCCATCGAAACCGCAAGCCCGTGCTTTATCCCGTAGTTAGACAGCTTCTCGATTGCGTGTCCGGCTGTATGCCCGAGGTTGAGTATCCTCCTCAACCCGCCCTCCCTCAGGTCCTTCTCAACTACCTCCACCTTGAAGAGGGCACACTGCTTGATGAGGGTCTCGTTTATCCCTTCAAAGTTCCTGGCGAGGGTGTAGACCTTCCTGTCGAGCAGGGCGTACTTTGCAACTTCCCCGAGCCCGTTCCTGATCTCTTCCTCTGGGAGCGTGGAGAGGGTTTCATGGGCTATCAGGACGAAGTTTGGAAGGTAAAACGTCCCGATCATGTTCTTCCCGTTGAAGTTCACCCCTGTCTTGCCCCCTATGGCCGCGTCCACCTGGGCCAAAAGCGTCGTTGGAACGAGGCCGAGGAGGGTCCCCCTCATGTATGTCGAGGCCACGAAGCCCGCTATGTCTGTCACGACTCCCCCGCCGAGGCCTATAAGGAGGGACTTCCTCGTGAAGCCCTCCTCCTGGAGTCTCTTCCAGATGGCTACGGCAGTTTCGAGGCTCTTGTACTCCTCGCCGTCCGGGATCACTATCCTTATCGGCTCCTCTATCCCTTCGGCGGCCTTTTCAAGCCAGAGCCTCTCCACCGTCGTGTTCGTCAGAAAGGCGACCCTGTGGGGGTTCAGCTCCTCCACGAGGGAGGGAAGGGCGGAGAGGGGGCCGAAGCTCAGGCCCTCCATCCGAGCCCCCCAGCTCCATGAGGAAGACCTCGGTGTACCAGTCGTTCTCCTCGACCCTCTCCGAGAGCACGTACCTCGGAACGCCCTCGGCAGCCTCTCTCGATGTTGTCCCTTTCCATCCGAGCCCTTCAAGCTCCCCCAAAAGCCTCTCGAAGTCCTCGAAGGCCAGCTGCTGGGCAGAGTCCGAGAGGGCCTTATCCGGCTCGGGGTGAACCTCGACCATTATCCCGTCGGCCCCGACTGCATAAGCCGCTTTTGCCAGGGGTATCACGAGCTCCCTCCTGCCCGCTGGATGCGAGGGGTCTACTATTATCGGCAGGTGGGAGAGCTCCTTGACGACGGGGACGGCCGAGATGTCCAGGGTGAACCTTGTGGAGGTTTCGAAGGTTCTTATGCCCCTCTCGCAGAGGATAACGTTCTCGTTGCCCTCGCTTAGTATGTACTCGGCCGAGTAGAGAAGCTCCTGGACGGTGTTTGCCATGCCCCTCTTCAGCACCACAGGGTTGTCGACCTTTCCCACTGCCTTAAGCAGCTCGAAGTTCTGGGAGTTCCTGGCGCCGATCTGGAGCATGTCGGAGTACTTCGCAACCAGCTCCACCTGCGAAACGTCCATGACCTCCGTAACGGTTACGAGGCCGTATTCATCAGCTGCTCTCCTCATCCACTTCAGGGCCTCCTCCCCGTGCCCCTGGAATGAGTATGGACTCGTCCTCGGCTTGAAGGCCCCTCCGCGGAGAACTTTAACGCCCTTCTCGGCCAGGAACTCCGCGACCTTCATTATTTGCCCCTGGCTCTCTACCGCGCAGGGACCTGCTATTACCGTGAATCCGTCGCCGATTTTAACCCCTCCGACCTTAACGACAGTTTTCGGCTTGGAGCCCTTCTCGAATTTGAACCTCATGTCAGCATCACCTCAACCTTCTTCACGACGCTTTCCGCAGTCAGACCATAGCGCTCCAGGAGTGAGAAGTAGTCCCTGCTCGACCTGCCGAACTCCGTCGTCCCGATCCTGATGAGCCTCTTCGGCATCTTTTCCGAGAGAACCTCCGCTACCGCTCCCCCGAGGCCGCCGTGAATGCTGTGCTCCTCAAGGGTAACGACCAGGTCTACCTTAGCGGCCAATCTCAGCAGCGTTTCCTCGTCGAGGGGCTTTATCGTGTGCATGTCAACGACCCCAGCGCTTATTCCCCTCTCCTCAAGCTTCCTCGCCGTTTCGAGGGCCACCGACACCATAACGCCAGCGGCCACAAGGAGAACGTCGCTTCCCTTTCTGAGGACACTTGCCTTTCCCAGCTTCAGCTTTGGACTATCATAGACCCTTGGAGCGTGGTCCCTGCCGAGGCGCATGTAGACGGGCCCCTCGAGCTCGATGACCTGTTTGAGGAGGACGGGAACTGAGGGGGCGTCCGCCGGAACAACTACCGTCATGTTCGGGAGGACGCGCATGAGGGCTATGTCCTCAAGGCACTGGTGTGATGAGCCGTCCATGTGGTCTGAAAAGCCAGAGTGCGTTGGAATGAGCTTGACGTTGAGGTTGTCCCTGGCTATCGTGTTCCTTATCTGCTCCCAGGCCCGCATCAGGAAAGCCGCAAAGGCCGAAACAACCGGGATTTTTCCTGCTATTGCCAGACCCCCAGCCATCGAGACCATGTCCTGCTCGCTTATACCCACCTGGATGAACCTCTCGGGAAAGGCCCTCTCGAAGTAGGCCGTTTTCGTCGAGCTCTTGACGTCCGCATCTAGGACGACGATGTTCGGGTTCTCCTCCCCTAGCTCGACTAAAGCTCTCCCGAAGGCTTCCCTGAAGCTTTCTATCACACTTCCCACCTCGCTATGATGACCTTCGGCCTTCCTCCGAGTTTTTTGGCAGTTTCGAGGGCCCTCTTGAGCTCCTCCTTCCTGTTGGGAACCCCCATAACCTCCCAGCCGAAGGCCCTCCACTTGTCTGCCAGCGGTTCCTTGCTCAGTATCTCCTCGGTTCCTCCCGTGAGCTGGAAGTAGTTCCTGTCGACTATCGCTATCACTCTATCGAGCCTGTGGTGCGATGCTGTCATAGCAGCTTCCCAGACCTGGCCCTCGTCCAGCTCGCCGTCGCCTAGGATGACGTAGACGTACCCATCTTCCCCGTCGATGCGCTTGGCCATCGCTATTCCGTTGCCCACCGAGAGTCCCTGGCCGAGGGAGCCGCTGGAGACCTCTATGAAGGGTAGCCCCCTGATTACGTGGCTCGGGAGGCCGTCTATGTCCGCGAAGCTGTAGAGCTCCTCGTCGCTGAGAAGACCCATCTCGTGGAGCATCACGTAGAAAGCTGGAGCCGAGTGGCCTTTGCTGAGTATTACGACGTCTTTCTCTCCTTTCTCCTCGAGCACTGCCGAGAGAATTTCGAGGCAGGTCTCCGAGGACTCGAGGTGGAAGTTGTTGACGGGCTGGAGCATGCTCTGGAGCTTTATCCTCGGATCGAGGGCCTCACTCATGGCCGTCCACCTCCAGAAGGCTGAGAATCATTCTCCCGTGCTCGGTAAGCCTAACGGGCCTGGGGTTTTCCTTAGTGCCGTAGTCTATGAGCCCGAGTTCCTTCAGAATTCTGGCGTTCAGCTTAAGGGTTGAGAGGGCTTTTCTTTCCTTTCTGCTGAGCTCCTCAAGGAGAGAATTCAGGGAGCGGTGTCTGCCGTTTATGCTCCTCAGTATCAGTCTCTGGTTCTCGTTCAAAGCCCTCAGAACGAGCTTCCTGATTACCTCTTCCCCGCCGGGGGTTACTAATATTGGCGGGACATCACCCATTGGCGGGACATCACCTGGTTTGAAGACTTCATAAACTGGCGGGACATCACCGATCACCGGAGACGGATGAATCAGCAACCCTATTTAAACTATTCGCCAGGTTTGCCTGTCCAACTCCCAAAAAAAGACCCCCATCTCATCAATCTGTTAAAAATCAGTGTGGAAACTGGTGTATTTTTGTCGATTTGACAAACAGGCGTCCAAAAATGTTATCATACGGTTCAAAAATTGGCACGCGGTGGTTAAATGAGGATAGCGGTCATTGGGGCGGGAATGATTGGGGGGGCCGTTGCGAAGGCCCTCGCCGAGAAGGGCCACGAGGTTATCGCCACGAGGAGGAACGTTGAGAAGGCAAAATGGCTTGGGGAATACGGGGTTAAGGTCATCAGGAACAACCTGGAGGCAGCGGATTGGGCCGAGGTTGTTTTTCTGGCGGTGAAGCCCAACAAGGTAGCGAAGGTGCTGGGAGAGATAAGAGAGGCACTTAACGGCAAGATACTCGTATCTTTGGCCGCTGGAGTTCCAATAAAGGTCCTAAAGGGGCTCGCCCCGGGGGCAAAGGTCGTTAGGGCGATGCCCAACATAGCCATACTCGTGGGGGAGGCTTTCACAGGCTACGCCACGATCGATCTTGAGCCCGATGAGAGGGAGAAGGTCGAATCCCTTCTCAGGGCCTTCGGCGAGTGTCTTCTCGTCGATGAGGAGCACATGGACGCGATAACCGGACTCAGCGGCTCGGGGCCGGCCTACGTTTCGGTGTTCGTTGAGTCGATGATATACGGGGGTTTAAGGGTCGGCCTTCCGAGGGAAGTGGCAAAAATAGCCGCCCTCCAGACCCTCCTCGGCACCGCAAAGCTCCTGTTGAACTACGAGGGCCATCCAGCTGAGATAAGGGACATGGTGACGACCCCGGGAGGGACTACGATAGACGGCATCTTCGAGCTCGAGGAGGGCAAGATAAGAACGGCGATAATGAAGGCCATAGATGCTGCAACTAAGAAGTCCAGGATCCTCTCAACGAGAACTTTACCCTGAGAGGGCCTTTCCCGCTTCCCTCTCCCCGCTTTCTTCAGCGGCCCTTTCCTTGGCTCCTTTGAGTTCCTCGATGACGTCCACCAGAACGTCTATTGCCAGGAGGTATTCGCTGAGGCTGATGCGCTCGTGGGGTGTGTGGTCCAGCCTGGAATCGCCCGGACCGTAGGCGACGGCATCAACGCCGAACCTCGGGCCCAGGATGTTCATGTCGGCCGTTCCCGTCTTTTTCTTCAGTCTCGGCCTCATGCCGTTCCTCCTTATGCCCCTGACGAAGGCCCTGACGAGTGGACTCCTCCTGTCGACCTGGTAGGCGGGAACGAAGTCGAGGATCTCCCAACCCTTGGGCGGATTGTAGCCTGGGGGAGTGCGGAGGTTTATCACCATCTCGCCGTAGAAGTCGAAGTCCCTCTCGTAGGCGTGGAGCTCCACTATCCTGCCGCTCAAGGCGTCGAAGCCCTCTCCAAAGGAGGACTTTATCTCGAGCCATCTGTTTATCAGCCTCTCAGCGGCGTCAACCCCTAAACTCCCGTGAACTTTCTCGACGCTCTCAACGAATTTTGCAGTCAAACTGCCCTTGTATCCTATCGTGACGCCGTCGACGCCGCTCGGCTCGCCGATGATGATGTAGTCAGGTCTGGGAACGTCGAGGTTCTTGGCGCCCTTGGAAAAGCCCTCCTCGTCTACCAAACCGGCGAAGATTATGTTTGCGTTGCTCTCCAGCGTGGCGAAGAAGAAAGTCGCAAGCGGGCCCTTGGCATCGACGCTCCCCCTGCCCCAGAGGACCCCGTCCTCTATCCTGACCGGGATTATCCCCGGGACGGTATCGACGTGGCCGGCGAGTAGTATCCTCGGACCCTTCCCTTCCCTTATCGCTATCGCGTTTCCCACCTCATCGACGTAAGCATCAACCCCAAAGCTCTCAAAGGACTCGACGATGAACTTTACTGCCTCACTCTCCCTTCCGGTGGGGGAGTAAATCTCCACGAGCTTCCTCAGGAATTCAACCTTCTCCTCAGAGGATATCATTCAGAACACCCTCTATCTCTTTCCTTGCTTCCTCCAGCGTGTCCCCCTCGATTATCAGCGGCGGGAGGAGTCTTATCACCCTGTTTCCTGCCGTGTTGACGAGGATTCCCCTCTCCTGGAGGGCCTTAACGTAGTTCCCCGCGGGCCTTCTGAGGACTATCCCGATCATGAGCCCCCTTCCCCTGGTCTTGACCACCCTCTCGCCCGAGAACTCCATGAACTTTTCACCGGCCTTCTCAACGAGCCTGTCTCTCCTTAGTATCCTCAGCGTTGTCGCCACGGCCCTGCAGGCGAGCGGGTTGCCTCCAAAGGTGGAGCCGTGCTTTCCCCTCGGTATCTCCAGGTCGGTTAGAGTAAGGCTCACGGGGAAGCCGTTGCCTATTCCCTTTCCCATCGTCACTATGTCCGGCCTCACCCCGTAGTGCTCTATTGCAAGGAACTTTCCCGTTCTGAGGCCGCTCTGGACTTCATCCGCTATCAAAAGGGCCCCAACATCCTCCGTGAGGTCCCTGAGCGTTTTGACGAACTCCTCCTCTGCAGGAACTATTCCCCCCTCACCCTGGATCGGCTCGAAGATAACGGCTGCAGTTTCCCTCGTTATGGCCTCTTTTGCCGCTTCGACGTTGTTGAAGGGGATATGTTTGAATCCCGGAACTAGGGGTTCGAAGCCCTCGCGGTACTTCTTCTTCCAGGTGGCGCTGAGGGAACCGAGTGTTCTTCCGTGGAAGGCGTTGGTCATGGCCACTATCTCCGAACGCCCAGTTGCGAGGCGGGCGAACTTTATGGCGGCTTCAACGGCTTCGGTTCCCGAGTTGCCCATGTAGACGTACTCGTAGTCTACCCAGTGGGAGAGCTCCTCGAGCATCTCCTCCCTCTCGTCGTGCTCGAACATTGGACCAGCAACGACTATCTTCTCCAGCTGGCGGCTCATATCGAGTACCCACTCCGGGTGGGCATGGCCAAGGACGTTCACGCCTATTCCGGCTATGAGATCCAGGTAGCGTCTTCCCTTCTCGTCCCAGACGTAGACACCTTCGCCCCTTACGAGCCTGAGCCTCTTCCTGTAGAGCGGCATCTCCCTCAAGTTATCACCGTCCTGCCGTTGAGTCCCTGGATGACCACCCTTTCAACGCCGCTCTCAACGGCCTTTGCGGCCATCATGAGCTTCTTCCTCATCCCCCCTTTAGCGTATCCGAGGAGCTCTGGGAGCTCGTTCAGGTTCACTCTTTCTACGACGCTCCCACCTGCCATAAAGGCCGAATCCGAGACGAAGACGAGCTCCCTCGCCTTGGTGACTAGGGCCATGTGGTAGGCCACTTTATCCCCGTCGACGTTCAGTGGGACGTTCTCAACGGGATCGTAGGCCACCGAGGCTATAACTGGCAGCCCGAGCTTCCTGAGCTCCATCAAAGCCCCAACGTTTATCCTCTCCACGGTTCCCGAGTAGTCGTCTCTTATTGCAACCGTTTTTCCGTTGATTACTGCCTTTACGAGCTTCTTCCTCCTCCCAATCACCAGCTCGTGCTCAATTCCCATAACGCCCACCGCGTTTATTCCCCTGACCTGAAGGAACTCCACGAGCTCCCTGTTCGCCCTCATCATAGCTGCCAGATAAACGTCGAGGACTTCCTTAGTTGTCCTCCTGAAGGTCACTCCGGAGGGGCTGGTGAGCCTTTTGATCTTCACCCCGAGCTTCCTTGAGAGCTCGTCGACGTGCCTCGAGCCACCGTGCACAACGACCGTGTCAGGGCTCCTCAGCGAGCTTGAGAGGCCGTCGCTTGCCCAGACCTCCTCAAACCTCACCAGTGCGGCCCCACCTATCTTAACGACCCTCATGGTACCACCTCACACGGGGTAGACCGGGTAGTAGTTCAGACCGGTCCTCTCGTTGAGTCCAAACATCAGGTTCATGTTCTGAACCGCCTGCCCGGAACCGCCTTTGATGAGGTTGTCTATGGCCGAGAATATTATCGCCCTGGAGTTCTCCTCGTCGTAGGCAAAGCCTATGTCCGCGAAGTTGCTCCCTATAACGTACTTCGGATCTGGGAAGCGCTGGAAGCCGCCTTTGTCGGTAACGAGCCTCACGAAGGGTTCATCCTTGTACACCAAAAGCTTCCTCAAGAGCTCCCTCGTGCTCCCCTCGAAGCGGAAGTAGATGGTGGCAAGAAGTCCCCTGATGATGTCAACGGAGTGGACGGTGAAGGCCGCCTTAACCCCGGTCTCCTGGATCACCTCGCCCTCGTGCCTGTGGTGGTAGGGCTTGTATACCCTGACGACGTGGCTCCTCTCCGGATGTATGCTCGCCACGTTCTCCCTCCTTCCCCCCGCAGATGAGCTAACCTTGAGATCGACTATCGCCTCATCCGTGAGCTCCCTGAAGGGGTAGAGCGCGAGGATCGTGGCGGTCGCGTTGCAGCCTGGGTTTGCGACCAGCTCGGCCTTCCTTATCTCCTTCCTGTGGAGCTCGGGGAGACCGTAGACGAACTCTTTTATGAGCTCCGGCCTCTTGTGCTCGCCGTAGTACTCCCTGTATAGATCTTCCCTCAGCCTGAAGTCCGCGCTCATGTCTATGATCTTCGCGCTCCCGAGGTAGTCGTCTATTATCTCCATCGAGGTCCCGTGGGGGACCGCTAAGAAGATAACGTCGGCATCGAACTCCTTGGTGTTGGTGAAGCGTAAGTCGAGTCCCCTGAGGTTGGGATGAACCTTGTGTACCTTCTGGCCGGCGAAGCGCCTCGATGTTATAGCCGTGATCTCGACCTCGGGGTGCATGGCCAAAAGCCTGACTAGTTCCCCACCAATGTAGCCGCTGGCACCGACAACCGCGGCCTTTATCATGTCTTAGCCACCTCCACAGCGTATTCCACCAGCTTTCCGGCCATGTCAGCGCCGGTGACCCTGGCGGCGTTCTTGAACTCCATGTTGGGGTTGACCTCGTTCACAAGGAGACCTTTTTCGCTCTCGAAGATGTCTATAGCCAAAGCTCCCTCGCCGAAGGCCTCCCAGGCCTTAACCGAGAGCTCCTCGACCTCGGGATCGCTGCAGGGCTCCGCTTTGCCGCCCCTCGCTGTGTTCGTTATCCAGTGGTTGGAATAGCGATAAATCGCCCCGACGAACTCCCCTCCTATGACGTAGCTCCTTATGTCCCTTCCGGGCTTCTCCACGAACTCCTGGAAGTAGTGGATTCCGTAGAGAGGGTTCTTCATCCACTTCCTGTGCTCCAGGACGGCCTCCAGCGAGTCCCTGTCGTTCACCTTCGCGAGGAGCCTTCCCCAGCTTCCAAAAACCGGCTTTGAAACGAGCGGATAGCCGAGGGAATCCGGAACTCTCAGGGCTCCTCCCTCGCTCAAAGCGGCCTTCCACTCGGGAACGGGAACCTTCCCGGCCAGCCTCAGAGTGGCGAACAGTTTATCACCTGCCTCGAAGATGAGCCTGGAGGAGTTAACTGTCGGAATCCCCTCGCTCTCGAAGAGCCTGGCTGTGTAGAGGGCCTTGAAGTGGCTTACGTTCCTTATTATGACGACGTCGAGGTCGTAGTTCCCGGGGAAGAGCAGGTCGTCCTCGTGGAGCATAACCACTTCCCCAAACTCGCCGGCCCTCTCCTTTATGGCCATTTCCTCCCTTCTGAGAACCGTGTAGGTGATCCCTATCCTCATCACCACCACCAAAAAAATTGAAGGGGTTACTCCCCCCAGTCCTCCTCGACCTCGGGGAGCTCCTCTAATGTTAGGGGCTCGAGGCTCACAACCTCAAGCTCCGCTCCGCAAACCGGGCATTCGACTATCTGGTGCAGTTCGACCTCTCCGATCTCTATTTCACTTCCGCATACAGGGCATTCCACCATTCTTCCCCACCTCCATTCTTCGCCGCATATCGGGAACTTAAAGGCTTCGTAACAAATGAAATCCGCTTTAAAGCTCAAGTTACGGATGCAACACTCACCCCGCCATTCGGCTTATGTCGCTCTCCAGTCTGCTCAGCCTGATCTCATCCCGCCAGACCTCATCCATAGACAGAAGGTCCTCTATCTCGCCGATTATTCCCCTGACGACGTCCTCAGTCCTCGCCCTTCCGCCCATGTCCGGCGTTAGCTCTCCGTTCACAACGTAGCCCCTCACAGCCGCCCTGATGAGCGAGCCGTCAAGTCCGAGGTAGTCGAGGAGCATCGCACCGCTCAGTATGGCCCCTATGGGGTTGGCTATCCCCTTTCCAGCTATGTCGGGGGCAGAACCGTGGACCGGCTCGAAGAGCGCTATTCCGTCCCCATAGTTCCCGCTGGGAACGATACCTATACTGCCCGCGTGAACTGTGGCGAGGTCGCTCAGTATGTCGCCAAAGAGGTTCTCGCTGAGAATTACTCCGTGCTCCCAGGGGTTCCTGACGAGCTTTATAGTGAAGGAGTCGATTATGGCATCCCTGACTTCAACGCCCTCCTCCCCCGCCACTTCCCTGACTATCCTCCTGAAGAACTTGTCGCCTGTGAGGACGTTGGCCTTGTGGACGAAGGTTATGAAGCTCCCCCTGGCCTTGGCCTGCTCCACGGCAAAGCGGGCTATTCTTTCGGCACCTTCCCTCGTGATGAGCCTGACGTCTACAGCTCTCCCGTTCACAACCGCGCCTATTCCGAAGTAGAGGCCCTCGCTGTTCTCCCTGACTATGACGATTTCCCTTCCCGTTCTAAGGTCGGGGATTATTCTCAGGTTGGCGTAGAGGCCGAGCTCCTTCCTGAGGGTGAGTATTAAACTCCTGTATCCAGGAAGGTCGAAGGGAGTCGTGGTAGCTCCAAATAGAACCGCGTCGCTCCTCCTTATCTCCTCAAGGTCCTCCTCCCTGATTGGGCTCCCGCACTCCTGGAAAACATCCACGCCGCCCTCGTAGTACTCGAACCTTACCCTGCCCGTTACGGCTTTCAAGACCCTCACCGCACCATCTATGACCTCTGGCCCTATTCCATCGCCGGGGATCACGGCTACTCTATACACAGGTCACCCCTCCTCGCTATGAAGCTCAGTATTCCTCCCTCCTCGACGATCCTGAGCAGGAAGCCGTCGAGCGGTTTGAAGTGGAAAACTCCGTTCTCGGTTCTCACCTCACCGGTCCGCCAGTTCACCTCGACTACCTCTCCGTCCCTGAGCCCGCTCGTGTCGCCGACGAGCAGGGGAAGGCCGAGGTTCACGGCGTTGCGGTAGAATATCCTTCCGAATGACTCCGCTATAACCCCCGCAACTCCCGCCGCTTTGAGCGAGAGGGCAGCGGATTCCCTGGAGGAGCCTATCCCGAAGTTCCTCCCGCCTACAACAACGTCCCCCGGCTTTACCTCCCTTGAAAACTCGGGGCGGGCCTCTATGAAGGCTATCCTTGCCAGCTCCTCCGGATCCTTCGTGAGGTTGTACCTCCCGGGGGTTATCGTGTCGGTCGAAACGTTGTCCCCGAAGCGCCACACTCTTCCCCTCGTTATCATGCCCCTCCCTCCGGGGTTGTTATCTCTCCATAGAGGGCGCTGAGGGCAGCGGTTACCGGACTGGCAAGATAGATCTCGGAGTTGGGCGAGCCCATCCTTCCCCTGAAGTTCCTGTTTGTAGTGCTCAGAATAACGTCGCCATCACCTGCAACACCCATGTGCCTTCCGAGGCACGGGCCGCAGCCCGGTGGGAGTATGACCGCCCCAGCATCTATCAGAACCTTTGCAATGCCTGTCTCGATCATCCTGCGGTAGACGTTGGCCGATGCTGGCCCTATTATCGTCCTGACCGCGACTTCCTCCCCGGCGAGTATCTCTGCTGCCCTCTCAATCTGCTCGAAGCGGCCGTTGGTGCACGAGCCGATGAAAACCTGGTCTATCTTCGTCCCCTCGACCTCTTCAACGGGAACGCCGTTCGAGGGATGGTGTGGTTTCGCCACCATCGGCGGGAGGGATGAGAGGTCTATCCCGAGCTCCAGGACGTAGCCGTCCCCGCTGTACTCCTCCCCGATGATTCCGGTCTTGGCGTTGGCCTCGACGCTGAAGTTGGTGAGAGTTAGTCTCTCGTCAAAGCTGAAGGGGACGTTGAAGAACTCGATAGCTTTGTAGTTCATCTCGAAGTCCCTCAAAGCGGTGATGATGTGTATCATCGCATCGGCCGCCATGACGTTTTTTCCGGGCCTTCCCTCGAAGACCACCGAAACGCTCTCGGGAACGCGGAACCAGGTTTTTCCGAGCCCCATGACGACGGCTGTATCCGTGGCCCCTATCCCAACGGCGAAAACCCCAAGGGCCCCCAATGTGGGCGTGTGGCTGTCAGCGCCTACAACTATCCTGGCGTTATCTGCCAGGCCCATCTCGACGGCAAGCTGGTGCGATATCCCCTGACCTTGAATCACCGGAATCCCCTGCTCCCCCGCGAACTCCAGGATTTCCTTCTGGAGGTTGGCTATCTTGACCGTTGGGGCTGGAAATACGTGGTCGAAGAAAACGTACGTTCTCGGCACAACCCTTGTGAAGTTCCTCCTGAAGGCCTCTATTATGAGGGGCATCGTGCCGTCGTGCGCGTAAACGAGGTCAACTTCCCTGACGACGACCTCACCGGTTTTGGCTCCGAGAAGTTCCTCAACGAGCGTCATGTCATCATCCTCCTCGCTTCTTCGGCCAGCATCTCGGGTGTGAAGGGCCTCCTTGAGGCCTTTACCCTCCTGAGGAGCTCTTCGATTATCTCCTCGTCGTGGATTCCGAATCTGGATAGATGGAAGCGTATCGTCTCCCTGCCTGCGAAGCGGTCGACGTAGATGGTCCTCTCCCTGCCGAATGTTTCAGCCGGAAGGAACTCGTAGAAAGACGGATCCCTGACGACCGCCGAAACGTGCAGGCCGGCCTTGTGTGTGAAGGCGTTCTGGCCGACTATGGGGTAGTTGACCTGGACCTGAAGGCCGGTTATCTCGCTCACGAGTCTGCTCAGCGAGTAGAGCTTCTCCAGCCTGTACTTTTTGACCCCGTAGTGGTAGTAGAGCGCCGCCAGAAGATGGGACAGGTCGACTATCCCTGCCCTCTCCCCAATTCCGTTAACGGTGGCATCCACCAGCGTAGCCCCGGCCTCGATTCCCATTATCGCGTTTGCCAGGGCCAATCCCAGGTCGTTGTGGCAGTGCACATTTACGGGAATCCCGAACTCGACGACGCGCTTGACGAGGTCGTAGAACTCGAGGGGATGAGCGGCTCCGGTTGTGTCCGCTATGCTCACCCTGTCGACCTTGAGCTCCCTGGCGAGGTTCAGAGCTGCTGTGAGGTTCTTCCACTCCGTCCTCGTGGTGTCCTCCGGTGTGAAGCGGATCTTCAGCCCGTGGTCCTTGGCGTATAGAATAGCATCCTCGACCCTGGTGAGGGCTCCGCTGAGATCCGTCCTGAACCTCCTTTCCAGGCACCTCTGAGAGAGGCACATGAAGATACCTATCCATTCTGCTTCGGCCTTCAGAACGAGGTCGATATCGCTCCTCAGGGCCCTTGAGTGCGCCAGAATGTTCGCGTTGAGGCCATGGGAAGCGAGAAGGCGTATCCCCTCAAGGATCTCCCCGCTTACTGCCGGATGGCCGGCCTCTATAAAATCGACTCCGACCTCATCGAGGGCGATTCCTATTCTAAGCCTGTCCTCCGGGCTGAAGTTTACCCCGGGTGTCTGCTCCCCTTCCCTGAGCGTTGAATCCAGCACCATTATTCCACCGCTTAATATGCATCACCCACTCAGCCGTGTGAGGGAGGGTATATAAATCTTTCGGCAATTTTGAAGTTTTGTCGAACAAATTTTTCAAAAATCGAAAAAATAGAAAAATTTTTCTCTAAAAACTTGTTTTAGTCGATTAAATTTCGGCAAAATTCAGAAATGTTGGCATTGTGCAAATTGCTAACTTTACAAATATCAAGGAGAAAAGAGAAAGACTCAGAACCCGTTGAAGCTCACTACATCTTCCAGCTTTTTCCTCTCGTACTTTGGCTTTGGATCGGCGGGATAACCTACCGGGAGTATAGTCTGGAGCTTGTAGTCCTTTGGGACATTTAGAAGCTCCTCCACCGGCTTGGGGTTCGGTGGTGTATAAGTCACCGTTCCCAGGCCGAGCTCCTCAAGCGCTAAAAGGAGGTATCCAATGGCTGTCCACGTCGACTGGAGCCAGTAGGGAGCTTTAGTGTGTCCGAAGACGAGTATCAGATACGGTGCCTCGCTCAGGAAAGGTTTTTCGGGAGTAAACCCTTTCTCTTTTAGCCACTCTCCCAGCTCACCGGAGACTTTCTCGTGGAACTTCTTCTCTACCTCCTCACAGACCTCGCGGATTTTAGCCTTCAGCCAGTGGTCGTCTATGATTACGAACTTCCAGGGCTGGGCGTTCATTCCCGAAGGGGCTTCCTTGGCAGCTTCTATGGCCTTGAGGATGTCTTCCTTTGGCGGTTTATCGGGTAGGAACTTTCTTACGGTTTTTCTATTTTTAGCCAGCTCGAGGACGCGCATTTGATCACCATACCATCTTAAGTGTTCTGCAAAAAAGCTTTGCGGGGTAGTGTGAGGGCTCTTAAAACCTTTAAATTTTATGCCAACAAAGATTATCCTGATGAGGATAATGTTTGTCAACCGCAGGGAAGAGCTGGCTTTTCTGGAGAGACTCCCTCGCTCCGGCAAAAAAGAAGTGCTGATAATTTACGGGCGCATGCGCGTTGGAAAGACCTAACTGATAAAGCGGTTTATTGCCGGGAAGAAGGCAGTCTATTTTTTAGCGGACAGGGGAGGGCTCGAAACTAACGCGATGCGATTCTACAGAGAGGCTGCCGAGATGCTCGGTCTCCCCGATGTTGAGGTGGGGGGCTTCAGAAGGGCCTTTGAGTTGATAAAGCTGAAGGCGCCCCGAAGGCTGGTGGTCGTCATAGACGAGTTTTCATACCTGCTACTGGCAGACAAAAACACTCCTGCCGTTTTTCAAGCGATAATAGATGAGAAACTCGATGACAGGTTCTTTCTGATACTGGGCGGCTCCCTCCTGGGTCTGATGGAGGGTCTGATGGGGTACACCAATCCGCTCTACGGGAGAAGAACGGCCCAGCTAAAGCTGAAACCCCTCGGCTTCTTCCACGTGGCAGAATACTTCAGGGATAAGCCCGTTGAGACAGTTGTTAAGATTTACTCCGTCACAGGCGGCGTTCCAATGTACTTCAGACTCTTCCGAGGCGATGACTTTGGGAGGGAGCTTTTAGAGACTGCGTTTTCGTCGACTTCCATCTTGTATGAAGAGCCTGAATTCATTCTCCGGGAGGAGCTTAGGGAAGTACACCGCTACTACATAATCCTTGAAGCAATGGCGAGCGGGAAGCACAGGTTGAGCGAGATCGCCCATTGGGCTGGGATAGAAGCAAAGGACATGCCCAAGTACCTGAGGACTCTCATTTCTCTTGACCTTGTGAGGCGGGAAGTTCCAGTAACTGAGAGCAAGAGGAGCAGAAAAGCGCGCTACTACCTCAAAGACCGCTTCTTTGAGTTCTGGTTCCGCTTTGTAAAACCAAACAGGGGAAGGGTAGAGATTGGAACTTTTGAAATGGACTGGGAGGCTTTCAACACCTACGTTGGGAAGGCCTTTGAAGAGATATCAAGGCAGTTTTTGCTCGAGCTGAACAAAACCAACGGGCTCCCGTTCAGATTCACCAAAATCGGCCGCTGGTGGCACAAGAAAGAGGAGATTGACCTCGTTGCCCTCAACGAAAGGGAGAAGAAGGCGCTTTTCATCGAGGTGAAGTGGAAGGAACTGGGAAAGGGAAGCGGAAGGGAATTCTGAAAGACCTTGTGAGAAAGTCAACACTGGTGGGTCTGGACGGCTGGGAGACGGACTACGGGCTTATCGCCAGGAAGGTAGCTGGAAAGGAGGAACTAAGGAAAGAGGGATATCCAACCTGGGATCTTGGAGATTTCAAAAACCTCCGCTCTCAGACGTAGAACACCATCCCGTCGTACGCTACCAGAACCTTGTTCCCCCACCTTTTTCTCACATATTCAACGAGCTCAAGGAAAGGCAGGTTCTTATGGGAGATGTGGCTCAGAACGGTTCTCTCCGCCAGCTGAAGGCCTATTTCTGCTGCTTCATCCACGTTGTTGTGGTAGGGGTCATTAAAGCCCGGCGGATAGGTGGCGTCCACAACTACTCCCCTCAAGGGGGCTTTCTTCCTCAAAACCTGCCAGGTCTCTTCCGGAAGGCCTTTAGTATCATAGAGCAGGGCAAAACTCTTTCCGTCCTCTTCTATTAGGTAACCGAGGGTTTCTACCTGGTGGTTGAGCTTCAAGGCGGTGATTTTTAGAGTGTCGATTTTTATCCTGTCCATGGGCTTCAGAGTCTTTGGTTTCAGGTTCTTTGGCTCGTTGAGAATCAGCGCGTCGGCCTGCCCCTCAGGCGCGTAGAGTTCGGTCTCCATCGCCATCCAGCGGAGCTTGTAGAGGCCGTAGATGTGATCGTGGTGCCAGTGGGTCAGGAAAATAGCCTCAAGGGGGACGTTGAGGAAGTCTCTTATGTCCGTCCCAACGTCGAAGAGAACTGTTTTTCGATTTTCAGTGACTACGGCGAGCGTTGAGGGCCTTCTCTGGGCGAAGCCGAACTTTCGAGCTTCGTTGCAGGAGGAGCAGGTGCAGAGATGGGCAGGAATTCCCTCGCTACCGCCGGTGCCGATGAAGTAGACTAGCATCTCCCATCACCCATATTTTATGGCTATAAAACTTTGCCCCTCCTTATAAACATTGCTTACATCTTTGTGCACTAAAGTACCACTTCAGGTGAATCACTACTTTTATTAACACTGAGCATCAGTTTTGTTCGAGGTGTTGTTAATGAGTGAGGCTATTGAGACATGTTGTACAAACAGCCATGGCAAAATAGAGAAGGAGCTCGAGAGGAGGCGCTCCTCCATAAGGCCCATAAACGAGAGGGTCGCTAAACTCAGAGAAGAAAGCGTGAACACTGAGGTGAGAATCTCTTCTGAGAGGGCGAGGCTGATAACCGAGTTCTACAAGAGCGACCTGGCGAAGGGAAAATCGATCCCAGTTCAGAGGGCGCTTGCCTTCAAGTACCTCCTCGAGCACTGTAGCCTACCTGTTGAAGACGGGCAGCTCATCGTCGGGATTAGGGGCACTGGCGTTAAAGAGGTTCCAACTTATCCTGAAATCACCGTTCACAGCATAGAGGACCTTGAAATTTTGAACTCAAGGGAGAACATGCCATACAGGGTTGATGAGGAGACTAAAGAACTCTACGAGAGGGAGATAATCCCCTTCTGGAAAGGAAGGGCGATGAGGGACATAATTTTCGAGAACCTGCCCCAGGAGTGGATTGATGCTTACGAAGCCGGCGTCTGGACGGAGTTCATGGAGCAGAGGGCTCCGGGACACACTGCGGGTGGCGAGAGAATTTTCAAGATGGGCGTTCTCGACATCAAAGAGGAGATCAGGAGGAAGATGGAGGAACTCGACCCGAGCGACCCTGAGTATTACGAGAAGATGGAAGAGCTTAAGGCAATGGACATCGTTGCAGATGCGATTTTAATCTACGCCCGGAGATACGCTGAAAAGCTGGAGAAAATGGCGGAGGAGGAGACCGACCCCAAGAGAAAAGAAGAGCTGAAGCAGATGGCCGAGATATGCAGGTGGGTGCCCGCTCATCCCCCCAGAACCTTCTGGGAGGCCTTACAGCACTACTGGTTCATACACGTGGGAGTCACCTATGAGACCAACCCGTGGGACTCATTCAACCCCGGCAGGATGGACCAGCACCTCTACCCCTTCTACAAGAAGGACATAGAGGAGGGAAGGCTTACGAGGGAGAAAGCGAAAGAGCTCCTCCAGTGCTTCTGGCTCAAGTTCAACAACCAGCCTGCCGTTCCGAAGGTTGGGGTGACTGCGGAGGAGAGCTTCACATACAACGACTTCTCAAAGCTCAACGTTGGCGGACTGAAGGAGGACGGCTCCGATGGAGTTAATGAGCTCTCCTATCTGATTCTTGAAGTCCTCGGCGAGATGAGGACTTTGCAGCCAAACACTGCCGTGCTGGTGAGCGAGAAGAACCCTGACCGCCTCCTCATTGAAGCCCTGAAGGTGGTTGGGCCGGGATTCGGCGAGCCGCCGTTCTTCAACTTCGACGGCGTCATAGTGAAGATGCTCAGGCAGGGTAAGAGCCTTGAGGATGCGAGGACTTCGGGAGTGAGCGGCTGCGTGGAGAGCGGAGCCTTCGGGAAGGAAGCCTACATACTCACCGGCTACTTCAACCTGCCAAAAATCCTCGAGATAACCCTCAACAACGGCGTTGATCCAAGAACTGGCAAGAAGATTGGCCTTGAAACCGGCGACCCGAGGGACTTCAAGAGCTTTGAGGAGCTCTGGGAGGCCTTCATGAAGCAGGTCAAGCACTTCCTCGACATAAAGATGAAGGGCAACGACATAATAGAGGCCCTCTATGCCAAGTACCTTCCGGTCCCGTTCCTATCTCTGTGGATAGAGGACTGCGTTGAGAAGGCTAAGGACTACAACTGTGGGGGAGCGAGGTACAACACCCAGTACATCCAGGTGGTTGGTCTGGGAACTATCGCGGACAGCCTCGCTGCAATAAAGTACCACGTATTTGACAAGAAGACTTTCACAATGGACGCGCTTCTCAAGGCGCTGAAGAACAACTGGAAGGGCTATGAGATTATGAGGGAAATACTCCGCAACCCCGATAAAACTCCCAAGTTTGGAAACGACGATGACTACGTCGACGAGATAGCCAAGAGAGTCGTGGATGAGGTTGTTGACCTCATCGAGAGCTATCCACCTTCTCCGGTTAGGAAAGCATCAAAGAGGGCTTACTTCCTCCCGACGACTGTTCACGTTTACTTTGGGAAGGTCACGGGAGCAACGCCCGATGGCAGGGAGGCGGGGTTCCCGGTTTCAGAGGGAGTCTCACCGGTCCAGGGGATGGACAGGAAGGGTATAGCTGCAGTGTTCAGGAGCGTTGCCAAGTGCGACTGGGACAAGACAGGGGGAGCGTTGCTCAACCAGAAGCTGACGCCCGACATCTTTGACAGTGAGGAGAACATCAAGAAGCTGGCGCAGCTGATAAGGACGTTCTTTAGGCTTGGTGGCCACCATGTGCAGTTCAACGTTGTGAGTGCTGAGCTCCTCAGGGAGGCCCAGAGGAAGCCTCAGGACTTCCAGGATTTGATGGTGAGGGTGGCGGGCTACAGTGATTACTTCGTCAACCTTCCGGAGGGGCTGCAGGAGGAGATAGTTCAGAGAACCGAGCAGGAGCTCCTTTGATCCTTTAACTTTTTGAGTGTAACAGCTCATTAGGGGTGTTCAAATTGGTAAAGGGGATTATATTCGACATAAAGCGTTATGCAATCCACGACGGCCCTGGAATCAGGACGACGGTTTTCATGAAGGGCTGTCCATTGAGGTGCTGGTGGTGCCATAACCCCGAGGGGATATCGCCGAGGCCCCAGCTTATGTACCTTGAGTACAAATGCATCCACTGCCACACTTGCGTTAACGTCTGCCCCCTCAAAGCCATCACCTTCGACGAGAACGAGGTTCAGCACATAGACCGGGAAAAATGCGACGTATGCGGTGTGTGTGCGGAGTTCTGTCCAACGAGTGCTTTGAAGCTCGTAGGAAGGACAATCACTGTCGATGAACTCATGAAGGAAGTTGAGAGGGATGTCAACCTCTACGACAGTTCTGGTGGGGGGGTTACATTCTCGGGAGGAGAGCCGCTTTTCCAGCCAAAGTTCCTGGTGGAGGCCTTGAAGGCATCTAAGGAGCGTCACATCAACACCGCACTGGATACTTCGGGATATGCACCTTTGGACGTTTTAAAGAAAGTTGAGCCACTTGTGGATGTGTTTCTCTACGACCTCAAGCTCTTTGATGAGGAAGAGCACATAAAGTATACTGGCGTAAGCAACAAAATCATCAAGAGGAACCTCGAATTTCTCGTTAAAATCGGGCGAGCCAAAGATGTGCTTCTGCGCTTCCCAGTGATTCCTGGAATCACTGACACGGAGAGGAACGTCAGCGGCTGGGCCCGTTTCGTCTCCTCCCTTGGCGGATTCGAGCGGATTCACCTTCTCCCATTCCATGATGTAAGTGAGAAATACAGACGACTGGGGATGGAATACAGGATGCCCACCCGTGAGAAGCCTTCGGAGGAGACCATGAAACGCATCGCCGAAGAGTTTGAGGAAATAGGCCTGGAGGTGGTGAGGGGTGGATGATAAAATGGAAGTTCTCAAGGAGATAGCGGAGAGGGAGTACCGGTTTTTTGAAAGGCTGCAGCCCACGAACCCCGAGTGCAAGAGGGAGAAGACGTTCAAGTTCATGCGCATATCCCGCTTTTACCCGTATTCCCTGGAGACCCTGCTTTCCTATCTGGACGATCTAATAGAGGCGGAAAAAGAGGGGAGGAATCCGCTATACGAGAAATACGCGTGCATGGAGGGCAGGATGGGAATCCCCGAGGATAAGAGGGGGTTGATAGAGAGGATAGTCCAGATAGAAAAGTCCTGGATTGAAGAGCTGCATGGGAAATATCCCCATGCTATAGAAAACAAGCCGGAGTTTCAGAGGTATCTCGCCTGTGAGCTCTCCACGTTTTCAGTTCAAACCCTGGAGCGATACCTTGAGGATGTGGAGAGGGCGAAGGAAGCTGGAAGAAACCTCGCTCTGGAGAGCTATCTTTACACCTTCTCAAGGCTGGGCTACTCCTCACTGGAGGAGGTTGAGGAGAAATTCAAAAAGCGCGCTCTTCAGAAGTGATTTTTAAAGGGGGTCCCGATCGAAAACTCCTTATTTTTCCTTTCTAACATTTCAGGGGAAGGTGAATGAAGTTCATCGCCGACATGATGCTCGGTCGCCTGGCGAGATGGCTCCGCCTCTACGGCTATGACACCCTCTACGGGATAGTTGAGGATGAGGTAATCATTAGGAAAGCGCTTGAAGATGACAGGATAATACTCACCCGCGACTCTGGCCTTGCCGAGAGGGCGAGGACTGCTGGGGCGAGGGTCTTTCTACTCTCCTCGAACTCTCTTGAGGGTCAGGTTGAGGAGCTGAAAAAGCTTGGAGTCGAGTTTAGAGAGCTCTTTCCAGCCAATGCTCGATGCCCCAAGTGTAACGGCCTGATAGTGAGGATTCCAAAGGAAGAGGTAAAGGGCAAAGTTCCGGAGAGCGTTTATGAGCGGTACGAGGAGTTCTACGTCTGCAAAAACTGCGGGCAGATTTACTGGCCCGGGAGGCAGTGGAGGGAGATGCTTAGAATTGACAGGAAGCTGAGGGGATTGAAATGAGGTGGGAAGACTGGAAGCCGTTCTATTTTCGGATTGTTCGCGAGATGGGCTACTCAATCGAGGAGGACAGAAAAGCCGCCCAAATACTCCGTGCTCTGCTCCTTGAAGGTGATGAATACATCCTTCGGGATGAGCTTGAAGCCGTCGTTGAAAAAAAGGCCTACGTCTTCGGGGCTGGCCCGAGCCTTGAAAAAGCTTTGAAAGAGTTCGATTTCTCGGATGGAACTCTGATAGCGGCCGACGGGGCTACCTCCGCACTCCTTGAAAACGACCTCGTGCCCGATATTATAGTTACCGACCTCGACGGCAGAATTCCGGACCTAAGAATAGCTAACGACAGGGGTTCCTTCATGGTCGTCCATGCCCATGGAGACAACGTTGATAAGATGACGTCATACGTTCCGCTCTTTTCCAGAGTGCTCGGCACGACCCAGACCGAGCCGCTCGACATAGTTTACAACTTTGGCGGCTTCACCGACGGGGACAGGGCCGCGTTTTTAGCTGAAGAACTTGGGGCTAGGGAGGTTGTGCTTGTTGGCTTTGACTTTGGGAACGTTGTCGGAAGATGGAGCAAGCCGCACCTCAAAGAGCACTCCCCAGTCTGGGAGAGCAAGAGGAAAAAGTTCGAGTTCGCGAAGGAACTCCTCGAGTGGCTGGAAAAAAATGGAAGAGCCAGGCTGGTTTATCTGTAGTTAAAATACTGCCGCCTCCTAGCTATTCTCATCCTGTTTTTGATGGGCTTATTGCTTGCTATGACCAGCAGGAATATGCCCAGAACAACAATGATAGAGACGTAGTTATGCTCCTTTATTGATACTGCAAGATAATAGACTCCAAACAATCCTACAATCCAAGAAACGATGTATCCACTGTATTTCCAGATCGGGGACACGTTGCTCTGCATAATTCCAAACGCTTCTATCACTGTCCCGAAGAACAGGAGTATTGCAATGGTTTTGTCAAGAATCCGAACAGCGTCTATGTTGTAGCTCAAGAGGAGTACGTTCAGGGTACCAAAGAATATCATCATGATAGAAACTGCTATCATCCCATCGATTCTGTGCAACCCGGTTATTTTTGCGTAAACCGTTCCCGCTACTTCTCCCAGGGGCACCATGCTGGTTATCGCCACCAAAAGCACCGTCAAATTGAACCCGATCTTCAGGAGGGGCATCTGGAGGTACTTGCTCAGGATTAAGGGAGTTAGTTCAAATATTATGCCCGTGCTTGTGATGAGGGCGGTTGGAAGAATGGCCGAAACCAGAAGAAACAGGGCAAGCCCCATAAAGGAGGCTAAGGTGTCAATAACAGCACCAGCAACCGCTATTAAGCCTGGAGATGCTTTTTTGGGTAGGAAAGACCCGAAAATGAGGTAAAAACCCAGGCCAACTCCCAGCGAGTAGGCGGCCTGAGCCATTATGTCCGTGATCATCTCAATTGTAAACCCTTTCCATGTGAACAGACTCTTAAGTGGGCCAAGGATTTCGCCCCCACTTCCGAGGTATGAGTACATCTCGAATATGACAAAACCCACAAGGGCAAGAAATACGAGGAGTGAAATCGCCATGATGTCGAATACCCTTTTCTTCCCGGCTATCAGGATGACAAAGACTATGAGGATAAATGCCAACGAGCTTAGAAGCTTCCACAGGATGTTTTCTGGAGCGCTGTTGGTGATGAGACCGGATAGTGCTAATCCTCCCACTGTGGAGTAGTAGCTCATAAACAGTACGTTGAGCACGAGGAAGAAAAGGGTAAACGCCGGGAAGTTGAGTCTCTCGTAGTGCTCCAGGATACCTCCGACTTCGACGTGGGCCACTTTCAATACTGATGCTATCAAGATCGTCAAGAGTGCCACGGAAATCAAATATGTGATGAGTCCGCTTCCACCGTATTTCATGAGAAGAGCTGGAAATCTCCATATATTCCCGAGGCCCACCATGTAGGCGCCAACGACTATGGCTAAGTAAGCTGTGGTTAGTCTTACCCCCATCGTTAATCCCCGATATGTTGTTATAAATTAACCTCTCTAAAAGGGTATTTTTAAAACAATCGGTTGCTCGTTGTTCGAGAATACTCCCCTCAGTCTCCCGATTATTAAAACATTGTGGTTTAATTACATGGATACTGTTCCACTTTGGTAAATGTAGAATCAAAAAGAAGTGAGATTAGCTCATCTCCAGCATCCTCTCTATTGCCTTTCTCGCCTTCTCTGCGATCTCCGCCGGGACTTCTACCCTGTATTTCATGTCTCTCAGTGATTCGTAAATGTGGTTGAGGGTTATCGCCTTCATCCCAATGCATGTGGCGTCTTCCCTTGCGGGATAGAACTTCTTGCTCGGATAGAGCTTCTGGAGACGGTAAACCATCTCCCTCTCCGTGAAGACAACCCACTCGTCGTGCTCGCAGGCCCTCTTTATCATCCCGCCGGTTGAGACGATTATATCCGCCTGTTCTTGCACTTCCGGCTCACACTCCGGGTGAACCATGAGCTTGGCGTTTGGGTAAAGTTTTCTCGCACGTTCAACGTCCTCCAGCGTGAACTTCCTGTGAACGTAGCAGTGGCCGTTGGGAGGGACGGGGATGACTTTCTTTCCAGTGACCTTAGCGACGTAGTGGGCGAGGTTCTTGTCCGGGCCGAAGATTATGACATCCGAATCAAGCTTTTCGATCACCTTCACGGCGTTTGCGGAGGTAACGGTAACGTCGGCGTAGGCCTTCGCCTCCGCTGAACTGTTCACGTAGAGGACGACGGGAGCATCTGGATACTTTTTCTTGGCCTCAATGATGTGTTTTATGGTGAGCATGTTGGCCATCGCGCAGGTCGCCCTTGGGGTGGGCAGGAGAACCGTCTTTTCGGGGTTGAGTATCTTCGCGGTTTCAGCCATGAAGTCAACGCCCGCGAAGACTATCACGTCAGCGTCAATGTTTACCGCCTTCCTCGCGAGCTCAAGGCTGTCTCCGAGGAAGTCCGCTATGTCCTGTATCTCCGGCAGCTGGTAGTTGTGGGCCATAATTATCGCGTTCCGTTCCTCCTTCAGCCGGTTTATCTCCTCGATGAGCTTTTCCTTCTCCATTTTCTCACCCCTACAGTGGGGGCATGGAAAAGGACATTAAAAGGGTTTTTGGACACCCTTGGTTATAGCCTGCACTTGCCGTCGAAGAAGCTCGGCCTCTCGAACTCCTTTCTCATAGCCGGAAAGTCCTCACGGTAGTGGGCACCACGGCTCTCTTCTCTGGCCAGAGCGCACTCAAGGACACCCCTAACCAGGAGCTTGAGCCTCGGGTCGGCTTCAACATCTCTCAGTTTTTTCAAGCCCTCCTTGAGTGTCCTCTCGTTCCTAACTATGCCCGCGTGCTCCCAGAGGATTTCCCTCAGTGATTCAATGTCTCCAGTCTCGTATCCGTGATAAGGGGGTTCTTTCACTTCTCTGCCCTTCGGTTTGTCCCTCACTATCGTCCTGGCTACTTCAAGGCCTGAAACAATGCACTCAAGCAGGGAGTTGCTCGCGAGCCTGTTGGCCCCGTGAAAACCGTTACTTGCCGCTTCACCGATTGCATAGAGATTTTTGATTCCAGTTCTGTACCATGTGTCAACTGCTATCCCGCCTATCGTGTAGTGGGCTATCGGCGCAATGGGTATCAAATCCCTTGAAGGGTCGATTCCTTCCTTTCTGAGAAAGGCATAAATCTGGGGAAACTTCTTTTTGAAGTCCGCTATTCCAGTAGCATCGAGGAATACTCTCTCTCCTTCCTGCATTTTCAGGTAGATCGCCCTCGCCACGATGTCCCTCGTGGAAAGCTCGTTTACGAAGCGCTTCCCATCTTCGGTTACGAGCCGGGCACCCGCTCCCCTAACAGCCTCGCTGATAAGCTTAACTCCATTTTCTCCAATGAACCCAGTTGGATGGAACTGGATGAACTCAAGGTCTCTTGCAAAAGCGCCTTTCATTACGGCGTCTCCGATGAGCGTTCCGAGGTTCGTCGGCGAACCTGCTGTGTACTTAAAAAGCCCTGTGAACCCGCCAGAGGCAATAATCGTCGCGTCAAACTTTAGGAACTCTCCGTTCACGAAGACCCCGTAGGCTTTTCCGTGCTTAACTGCCAGCTCTTCGGCTTCGCCTTTGATGAAGTTAACTCCCCCCTCCTTTGCGTGGAGGTAGAGTATCTTGGTGAGGTGCTTTCCGGTCTCGTTTTTTATCGTGAAAACCCTCGGAAAAGAGTGTCCGCCTTCCGTCTCGTTGGTCTCGAACTTCACGCCCAGGGAGAGGAGGAAGTCGTAAGCCTCGCTGGCTTTTGATATCACGTTCCAGACTGTCTCCTTATCGTTGATGTATTTTCCTCCTCTCATTGTGTCTATCACGTGAGCAGTTATTGAATCCCCTTCGAGGAGGGGGAAGGCAATACCTGCCTGAGCCAGGTAGGAATTGGTCGTGTTTATACCCGTGTGGATGAGCGTTACCTCGTAACCCAGTTTCGCCAAGGAAAGCGCGGCCGTAAGCCCCGCGATACCGCCGCCGATGATTCCAACCGAGGTCATTGATCCCACCTGAATCGAGTTTGAGTGTTAGCTTAAAAACATCTTGGAAGGGCAGAAATCAAACCATCTGGCTTGAGGTCATTGGGTTTACAAACGTAAAGCTTTCAAACAGATGCATACATCCGTGCACGGTGATACTATGAAGAAGAAGCTCCTGATAGCCCTCTCCTACGCCGCCCCAATCCTGGCGGTGATGGGCATCCTGCTGATCGCATGATAGAGTGTCAGGATTTAGGCTTACATCGGGCATATGTTCAAAAAGTCTGCCCATTTTTTACCCAATTTTGCCATATCCTCAGGTTTTCTTCCGAAAAAGTCAAATACTCCAAGGCTTATTTTGGCGCGGTGATATCCATGGCTGGTGCAGGCGAAGTCGTAAGGAACGTCCCCAGAAAGCTTGGAAGGGGGGAGGGAGAAACCGTCCGTTAGGGCAGGTTCCGAGGAACTCCTGTTCGAGGTTCTTAAGGAAGGTCTCTTCTGGGCCGCACTCGGCCGTCCGTCGGAAGTCATGCCGTTTCTGAGGGGCAAGCTTTTGGGCAACGGCTTCAGTCCAAAGGCGAAGGAAGAGCTCCAGTGGCTCCTCGACCAGCTTGAGAAGTACTACAGCCACGTTGCCGCGTCGGGCAGAGTTGAAGAGAGGCACCTCCGGGCAATAAAGTCCTTCTACCGCGACATCGTCGTTGTCCTGTCGGTGGATAGGGCTGAATTTTGATTCTTTTCATTTAGTTTTGGCTTAATCTCTAGCCCATTTTGCGGCAAGTACAATCAGCATGGCCGCGAAAACCAGTCCGAAGACCACAATAAAGCCCGTTCCAATGGTGTTCTTTTTGGGAAATTCAACGAGTTGAACGCCGCTGCCATTAAAATACACCAGTTCTCTCCCGTCCGAGAAAAGGCAGCCGTTGCCACAATCACCCATTTTCGGGCTGAAAGGAAGCTCAAAGCTCCTCCCCTGGTATGTCAGGATGCTCTCGTTTATGTTGACTTCACGGCCGTTTAGGAGTGGGGTGTTATCAACGGGATTCCTTCCCCTGAAGACCAGGAGAGGCCAGTTCTGCTCGCAGATGGGAGTCACGTTGAGTGATTTGCTTACCTCAATACCACCGCTAGGCGAGACGATTAAATAGCCAAGCGTTTCCTCTCCACTGTTTCTTCCCGTGGTGGAGTTCCACGAGTACCAGTATCTATACTTTCGAACGATCCATCTTCCATCGTAGCTCCCTAGGAGGGACAGGGAGATGTTCTTCCCTTTTGGTACTGAATCTAGGGGGATCAGGGTGTAGTTCCCAGTGGTGTTGATGATTCCCAGGTAGAATCTCCAGACGGTTTCGTTATGAAAGGCAATATCTGCGTAGTTGTCAACCAAAACGCCAAAATGGGTTCCGTTGAAACAGCTTCCACCCCATTCCGCGGACAGGTTTCCGAAGGTTATGTTCTCAATCTTAATTCCCGAAGGAGTGAAAACAACGGCGCGGAGATTCGTTATTTCGGTGTAGAAATTGGTGTAGCCAACGAGATAACCGTTGGGGATCATCTGGATGTTCCCGACGTAGCATTTTGAGCCCGTGCAAACTGTGGAGCGACCCCTGTCGTCATCCAGAAGGGGATAAACGGTTGTGTTCACGAGGGCGTACCAGTTGTATCCTGTCATCTGGCAGGCTTCCCAGGGCTGGAATATCATGTAGAACTTCCCGTTCCAGTACATCGAGAGCTCATCCCAGCAGTCGGTCACCCCATTGAAACCTCCCGCGAAATGAAGCGCGCCGTCATAGACGTAGAACTGGATGTCCGGAGCTGAGTAAACATCGGATACGTTCCGGTATAGGAGCACTCTCTCCCCGCTTGAATGGACGAAGGTGAGGTTTGGAAAGGTTTCGTTCAGGAGCTTGAAACCTTTTCCTGGCCAGTAGAGCCAGAGCTGGGTAGTGTTGCTTGAGGAACCAGCTGTTAAAACGAGAAAACCGTCTCGATAGTGCGCTATTCCCCTGACCTGAAGGGGGCTTGCCAGGAGGTACGGAGAGAAGAGGAGTGAAAGAACGAGAAGCCCCACGAGCCTCTTCATTGAGTCACCATCCTGAGGATTAATTAACACTCATAGTTGTTGCTAAGTTATATAAAACTTTCGTTTTTGAAAAAATCTTAATACTAGTAAAACGGTGCTCTGATTAGCGCACCCTATCTCAGGGCTACCTTTTTAACCCTGTTCTCACACTCACCCCGGGATGATGAGGGAAGTTTCGTCCGAGTGATGAGGAAACTCGCATGGGCTGACTAGACCGCCAGGGTTATACAATCCGGCGGCACCCTCTCAACTATTCTTACGTTCTTCCCGGCCTTGTATATCTTGAGATCTCTTTTCCTCAGGCATTCGGCGTCTATCACCAGGAGGACTACTTCTCTTCCGTGCCGCCTTCCCGTTTCCAGGGCCTCGATCTTGTCGGTGCTTACGTGAACGTACTGGCGTTTCATTGGCTTCAGGCCTTCTTTTAGAATCGAGGGCAGGTTCCTCCGGGGAGTACCGTGGTACAGAAAGCGGCTCTCGGTGTCCTCTTCGTGGTCGAGACTGACTGGAAAGCTGTGGCCGTAGCGGGCCCTTATTCTATCTCCCCGGATTTCGTAGCGGCCCTTCGGATCATTCTCGACGATTTCCCTAACGAATTCCTCTGTGACCTCGGGATAAACCGTCTTTAGTGCATTGACGAGCTCGTTGAGAGAAACGAACCCTTCAACGTCCGGCCGGAGGCCGAACTCCTCTGGCGAGTGTCGCAGGATGTACGCCATAAGCTTGCTTACTCGCTTCCGCTCTGGCTTCATGTGGAAAAATTATGAAGAAAAGCTAAAAACCTCACGGGAGCTCTATCAGCGCCCACACCGGTCTGTGGTCGGAAACCTCAACCTCGCAGAGACATCCGTAGTCTTTTACCTTCGCTGGCAAGTCCTTCTTCAGGAGGATGTAGTCTATGTTCTCGATGTCGATGTCGCCCCAGTTGAAGGTGTAGGGCGGCCTCTCTTCAAAAGCATCCTTGTACTCCTGGGTTATTATCTGGATGGCCTTCTCATCGGGCTCTGCGTTCGTGTCCCCCAAAATTACGTGCGCTGCTGGTTCGCTTTCGGCGAAGCTCAGGAGCTCCTCCGCCTGCATAGCGCGTTCTTCTTCGCTCAGCCCCATGTGGACGTTCACAAGCGTTATTCCAAGCTCTTCAATCCTTACCTTCTGCGCGGGCCTCGCCTGGCCGACGCTCTTGAGGTTGAGCTCTCCCTCGGTATTCATGTGCCAGTGGGAGAAAATTGCTATTCCGTACGTACCCTCAACTGCGGGCTTGTACTCGTAGGCGTAGCCGAGATATGCAGAGAGCATAAGTGGAACGTCCTGGTAACCGTTAGCTATCATTCCTCCAACGACTTCTTGAGAGGCGATGATGTCAGGTTCATGCTCCCTCAGGAGTTTCACAAGTTCATGCCCATTGAAAGTTCCCCGATACGGGCCGAAGCCCTGATGGATGTTGTAGCTCCAGATGAGAATGTCCTTCTTGCTCTCCACATAGCTCGGCTCCGCGCTGAAGAGCGCTAGAACGATCACTGAAACGAGAGCGAGACCAGCGAGCACACTCACTACCTCTTTCCTGTTTGGAGTACTGATAGGGGCATTCTTGCCATAAGTTACGACTGCATAAACTATAGAGGCAACAACTATTAGGGCCTCCAGCTTGTCCTCCATGAAGGCCAATCCAATGTCCCTGCCGATGTAGGCGCCCAAGGCGAGGGTCACCACCAAGAAGAGATAAATAGCCCCCAGCTCCCCTTTGCGGATGGTCTTGGCACTCTCAACGAGAGCAACGGCAGATGCGAGGGCCAGTGGAAGACCTATCAAACTCAGTGGTTTAACGAAGAGGGTCGCCGTGCCCAGGATCAGAAGAACCGGGGCAATCTTAGGCTTCCTGGCGAGGTAAGGCCCCCCGAGGAGTGCAAGGGCTATTATGAAAGAGTAGCCGACGAAGGTAGGAAGATAATAAGAGTTAATTCCGGAGTACCTCAAGACTGCGTTTGGATACATGAGACCGAGTTCCAGGAGGGCGGCAAAAGCGTAGAGGCCGAAGCCAGGCTTTGGCAGTTTCCCTTCCTCTTTCCAGAGGGCGTAAGCTCCGAAGAGAACGACGAGGCTCAGGATAATCCTGGTGTGTGGGAAGTCGAGCGGCTCCCCGCCAACGGCGAGAACCCTCAGCCCCAAATCCGCCACAAGCCCCATCGTCACGTACTTTATGTCGAGTTCACTGAGGAGTGCCAGTGCAACTGGGATGGCAAGGGCCGCTATCAGGTGAGTGTATTCAGTCGCATCCGTGAGGAGAGAAACCAGCGCGTAGGCCGCCACTATTGCAGCTCCTATCCTCCTGTTGAGTTTGCCCACAACAGCGGATGCAATTATGAACAGCACCACGCCGAGCACGGAGGGGAACATGACGTTGTAAAAGAACGTCTTCTCGACGCTTGAATATGCCCCCGCGACGAAAACCCTCATGGAAGAAGCTAGGAGAACACCCGTACTTATCCCGATTAAGAGTTCTCTATTAGCAATAGGTCCTTTCAATCTGTCTTTCATTGGATTCACCTCTCACAGGGTTGTTAGTTGGTATTTAGCTGGTTGTGGAGGATTATTTAAATTTTCGTGAATTCTGATGTGCAGAAATTCAGTGTACATCTATGTTGATTCAGGAGTGGGAAGAAAAGTGAAAGGGGATAGAGGTTCAGCGGAGCTTTCTCTGGGCCATCTCTGCCGCGACCGTTATCGGGTCTATGGTCGGACTTATCGGCGGGGCGTAGGCCGTTTCCAGGTAGGCAACGTCCTCAACCGTTGCGCCTTTTTGAGCGAGGGCAGAAAGCGTCATTATCCTGCCCCAGACCCTCTCGCCGCCGACTATCTGGCCGCCGATAAGCTTTCTGTCTGACTTTCTGAAGATGAGCTTTACGGTTATGGGCTTGCCTCCGGGATAGTACTCTGGCTTGGTCGAGCCTTTGAACTTTCCGACCGCTACCTCGATGTCCTCTTTCTTTGCCCTCTCCTCGGTGATTCCGAAGGTGCCGATTTCAAGGCCAAACAGCTCGGTTATAGCGGTGTTGAAGACTGGTCTGAAGGAGACGTCCTTACCTGCTATGTGCTCCGCGGCCACCTTGGCCATCCTAACGGCGGAAGTTCCGAGCTGACTGAGAGTTCTTTTTCCAGTTACGGCGTCTATAACTTCAGCACAGTCACCTATTGCGTAGACCTCCGGGTCGCTCGTCTGGAGGTGCTCATTAACCACTATGCCCCTGTTCACTTCAAGCCCGGCCTGTTTGGCTAGGTCGGTGTTGGCTCTCACCCCGGTTGCAACCAAGACGAGGTCTGCCGGAACTTCTTCGTCGCCTATTTTGACCGCCTTGACGGGGCTTCCGATGATCTCACTCACGCCGACGCCGAAGCGGAATGAAACGCCGTACTTCTCCATCTCAGCCTGGACGAGCTTTGCCGTGTCCTTGTCGAGCATTGTGGGCATAAGCCTGTCCATTAGCTCTACAATCAGAACTTCCATTCCAAGTTTTGCAAAGGCCTCGGCGCCCTCAAGACCGATGAGACCAGCTCCGATAACGACGGCCTTCTTCGGCTTTCTCTCGGCTATGTAGGCTTTTATCCTCCTAACGTCGTCGAGGCTCTTTAGTGTGAAGACTCCCTCATTCTCAACTCCCTTAATCGGCGGAATGAAAGCCTTTGAACCAACGGCCAAAACAAGCTTGTCGTACGGGACTTCGCCCTTATCCGTGATTACAACCTTCCTTTCTCTGTCTATCGCCTTTGCTTCCGTGTTCAGCATAAGGTTTATCTTCTGCTTCTCGTAGAACTCGTTGGGGAAGACAATAACGTCCTCAGGCTTCTCGATAGTGCCGCTTACCACGTGCGGCAGGGCGCAGGGGGAGTACTGCATCGTTGGATCTTTCCCTATGACGGTTATCTCGGCCTTTCTGTCGAGCTTGCGCATGAAGAGGGCGAAGTTGCTTCCGGCTGTTCCAGAACCGATGACGACGATTTTCATGGGGCTCACCGGAGAGAGAAGGGGGAGGGGGTATAAAAGGGTTGGGTCAGCGGTATGCCCTCTCACGAGGCTCAACCTTCAGGATGATAACGATATCGTCGTCCCAATGAACTGTGTAGAGAATTCTATAGTCGCCAAGCCTAACGCGGTACGCTTTCTCAGAGCCCCGTATCTTCTTGACGTCAAAACGTTCTATCGGGACGGGGTTGATTTTTAATGTCTCCATGAGCTCGGCAAAGCGTTTCAGGTTGGCAGGGGGAAGTTCCTTATTCCTTTTTCTGCTCTCCTGCTGACTATGACCTTGAACGTCACAGTCCCAGCCCCTTCTTGAGCTCGTCCCAATCCTTTCCGTTTTCGAGGGCTTCTTTTTCAAGGGCCTCAATCTCCTCTGGACTTTCTCCCTCCTCTTCCTCAAGGAGCCTTGCCTTGAGCTTTAGTAGCTCTTTCTCCATCTCATTGAGGCGCTTCTTCATCTCCCTAATGTCATAAAGGAGAACGCTAATTGGATCGGCTTCCATCATCTCACCACTTGATAACTTGGAACGGGGGGTTAATTACTTTTTCCTTCCGAAAGTCTCGCCCTTCAGAGACGAGAATAATCCTTGAAGATGGCTTTCCCAAAATTGCATTTTTTATAAAAAGTCGCTCTAGAAAAATTTGCGTATTCTTCAAAAGTCGAAAATCTAAAATCTACTAACTCTTTAAAACATGAAAATCCAAAAGTACTTATATACCTTTTAGGAAACACAAAACCTCTAGCATCTACGGGTTTTTCAAAAATAAGTCTCTCTAATCTTCTCTCCATCAGCTTCAATCTCCTCAACCCTCGGTTTAAACCGCTCTAAGAACTTCCTGTAGAACTCAACGGCTTCTTCCTCCGTCTTGTTCGGCTTATTAAAAATAACAGTATTCCTGATCTGAGGTATCGGGATCACAGTTCCCATAGTGCGCCATCTTGCACATGGGGGCACTTTACGTTCCAAGACTATAAAAACCTTTGTCTGAGTGAAACAAAATGAGAGAAGACATCAGGGCTCCACAACCGTTCCGCTGTGCTTGCCCTTTATCAAGTCAAAGAGGTGGTAAGCGTCCTTCTTGCCGACGATGTAAGTCTTTATCTTCCCCCTCTGGATAAACTTTGCTGCGAGGGCATCAACGACGCCGCTTCCTCCTGCCTTGCTCTCCTCCTGCATCGCTATCTCAACGAGTTGGTCAACGGTAATCCTGTCGAGCTTCTTCGCGTTGGGGTTCTTCTTCGGGTCTGAATCATAGACTCCGTCAACGTTGGTTACAACAACTAGAAGATCCGCCTGCAGGTATTCGGCGAGAAGAGCAGCTACCGCGTCGGTCGTGTGGCCGGGGTGGGTTCCACCCATTATCGGAATCTTCTTGAGCTGGATGACCTCCCAGGCCTTACGGAAGTCCTGGACGACGAATGGGTATGCCTTTTCGCCGAGGGCAGCGATGAGAAGCATTGCGTTTGCCCTCGTGATGTGGATTCCTATGTAGTCCTTGAAGGTCTCGTTAGGCGTGAATGTCTTAGCCGCGTGGATGTACTTCCTGGCGACCTTTCCGCCGCCGACGACAACCGCTACCTCATGGTCCTCGCTTATCTTGACGAGCTCGTATGCTATCGCCTTGATAAAGTCGATGTCAGGATCTTCGGGAACGAGAACAGAGCCGCCTATATCAAAGACTATCCTCATGATGACCCTCCTTCTGCTAATCGGAGGGCCTTTATAACCTTTTCTTAACTGGAAAATGGCAAACTTCAGGGCTTTTGTACCTACCAAACCTTTATATATCCAGCTCTGCTAACTATTCCTGGCGGCGGGCTAGGCCGGGGGGTTCGGCGTCCCCTGTAACCCGAAACCGTCGATATGCGGGGGCCGAAGCCCGGGGGGCGGTTCCCAAAACCGCGCCCGGAAGCCGGGGCACAACGGTGATCCCTCGTCCCGGGGGGCCGGCGGTGGGCGAGGTCCGGCTGGAGGGCCGGGCTAACGCCCTTTGCCCGCCGAACCCCGCCAGGCCCGGAAGGGAGCAGCGGTAGGCGGGACGTGCGGCGCTCCCGGGGTAGCGGGGGTGAGCGAGCCCCGGTGGAAGGGCGCGGCGGAGGGTTCCCACCCCCGGGCGCGCCCGCCGCCACTAGACTTTGAAGCTTTTTGGGAGAGGCTACACTAATGAAACTTTTCTAGCAAGCTTTTGGGAAAAGCTTGACCAAAGAAACTTTGCAAGCAAAGTTTCATCAAAGTTCGTGGTTCTTGATTAGAAGGTTGTTCTGGGGAGATTTTTCATTCAGGAGCTCGCTGTATGAGTGCGAATTCGATTTTAGTAAGAGTTCTCGGTGTGAGTTTGCTTTTAATCGACACCCGTAGGGCGTCGGGATGTTGGAAACTTCTTTTAGAGGGCTGAAATTGGGGAATTCACTAATGCTAGCTTGTGTATCTTGAAAATCCTTGTAGTGGGGCAATTCTAAGAAGAACCACGAGCCTCGATCAAACTCAACGGGGCTATCGTCCCGTGCGTTGAAGCGAAGCTTCAACGTCGCGCAGCAAGCTTTTAGAAAACGCTTGACCAAAAGTGCGCCCTTTCTTTTGACTTTGCTGTTAGAGAGGGTATGCTTGCTCAGAAAGCAAGTTCACGCGGGTTTAACCTCAAAATATCACACTAATTGTGATTTCAAACTTTCTTTTTAGCGCTCGACGAGCGCTATACGGTGAGGAAATCCTGTAAGTCTGGCTACTCGATAAGTAAACCCACTCAAAAGCTAGCTCGTTAAGAACGCATACTTTTCTTCCGCCAGCGCTTTCGTGAGAAAGGGCTGCTGTGGTGCGGGGGCGGGGATTTGAACCCCGGAACCCCTGCGGGACGGGACCCTCAATCCCGCGCCTTTGACCAGGCTCGGCAACCCCCGCGTTGCCAAATATAGGGCAGTGCAGTGCTTTATAAACTTTACGGTGCTTCTCGGCACTCCAGAAGACCGAAAAATTTATAAAGGCAATCCATCTCTATGGTTTCGGGTCGTGGGCCGGTAGCTTAGCCTGGTTAGAGCGGCGGACTCTTAATCCGCAGGTCGGGGGTTCGAATCCCCCCCGGCCCGCCAAAGCGCGTTTCTCCTCAGCGCGTTCTGAGCAGGAGCGCGTTGGAATTACTAGACATTAAGGAGTAATGAAAAATGAGTTTTAGAGAACTTGGACTATCCAGTGCTTCAGTTGAAGCAGTTGAAAGAAAGGGTTTTTCAATCCCAACAGACATTCAGAGGGAGGTCATCCCCCTTCTACTGTCCGCTGAGAGCGATATTGTGGGTCAATCAAAAACGGGAAGCGGAAAAACAGCAGCTTTTGGACTTCCGATTCTGGATTCGATAGATGAATCCATAAGGGAAGTTCAAGCGTTGATTCTAACCCCCACAAGGGAGCTTGCCATACAGGTCACTGATGAGCTCAGGTCGCTCAGGGGCAAAAGGAGGATTTACGTTTACTCCGTTTACGGCGGACAGCCGATCGGACCTCAAATAAGGGCCCTTGAGAGGGGCGTCCACATAGTAGTTGGAACTCCTGGACGGGTTCTCGACCACATAAACAGAGGTACTCTGAACCTCGATGGGGTCAGGTTCTTCGTCCTCGATGAGGCCGACAGGATGCTGGACATGGGCTTCCAGGAGGACATCGAAGCAATCTTCAGGGCAACCCCCAAGGAGAAGAGGGTCCTGATGTTCTCAGCCACGATGCCGATGGATGTCCTCCTGCTGGCAAAGAAGTACATGAGAAACCCCGAGGTAGTCATCGTCAGCAGGGACGAGCTTGTCCCAGGAGAGGTTGAGCAGGAGTACATCGAAGCTGTTCCCCACAGAAGGTTCGACCTTCTCACCAAGATACTCTCAGATGAGTCTAATGAGTTTTACGGCATAGTGTTCTGTCAGACTAAAGCCGAGACGAGGGAACTCTCTATGAGGCTTAGGGCGGCTGGATTCAGGGCAGAGGCCCTCAACGGCGATATGAGCCAGCCGGCTAGAGAGAAGACGTTCAATCGCTTTAAGGCCAGGAAAACTAAGATACTCGTTGCGACCGATGTAGCAGCGAGGGGACTTGACGTTCCAGAGATAACCCACGTTATCAACTACTCAATTCCAATGAACCCTGAACAGTACATCCACAGGATTGGAAGGACAGGGAGAATGGGTAAGAAAGGAAAGGCCATAACTTTCATCGCCCCAGGAGAACTGAGGCGCTTTAGGTACATCACAAAGCAGGCCGGCGTTGAGGTCAAGAAGTCCGAACTCAGCGAGGGTATTCCCAAAGAATACCGGGAGAGGTTGAGGCAGGAGGAGCTTGAAGGTGAGTACCGCGGCAGGTGGGGGTCAATGAAGCCCCGCCAGAGAAGGAGGAGATATTGAGGATTTTTCTTTTCCCCCTCTTGTTGATTTCTGATTGCTCTTATATCTGAGTATGAATTCTGAAAAATTCTCTAAAGTCGCTTCTGTGGTGCTTAATCAAAACAAGCAGTTAAGAAGGAAGCAATTAAGAAGGTTAAGAGCTGGCGCCGGGGCAGGGATTTGAACCCTGGCGGGCTAACGCCCACGGACTCTCCAGGCCCGCGCCTTCCCAGGCTAGGCTACCCCGGCGCATAAATGAGAGGAATCAAGAGATGAGCTCGATCTCGATGGTAACATCCTCGGGAACGCGGATGCGCATGATCTGGCGCATGGCCCTTTCGTCGGCCTCGATGTCAACGAGCCTCTTGTGAACGCGGAGCTCGAACCTGTCAAAGGTGGCGGAACCCTCTCCATCTGGGCTCTTCCTGGTGGTGATCCTGATCCTCTTTGTCGGAAGCGGTATCGGACCGCTCATCCTGACGCCGGTTCTCTCTGCTATCTGCTTGATCTGGTCGGTGACCTCATTGAGGGCCTTAATGTTGGTGCTCGCAAGCTTAATCCTCGCCTTCTGCATTTCCGTCCCTCCTAAAGGTTTGGAAAGAGGTCAAAGGAAGGAAAGATTGAGAAGGCCTTCAGTCGGCCTTCTGGATTGAGATGACCATACCGGCAGCGACGGTCTGGCCCATGTCACGGATGGCGAACCTGCCCATCTGCGGGATCTCCTTGACCGGCTCGATGACCATGGCCTTGGTCGGCCTGAGGATGACGATGGCCGAGTCACCGGTCTTGATGAACTGCGGGTTCTCCTCGACGATGTTACCAGTCCTCGGGTCGAGCTTAGCGAGGAGCTGCTCGAACCTAACTGCGACCTGGGTGGTGTGGGCGTGGAGGACTGGGGTGTAGCCGACGGTGATAGCGGTCGGGTGGTTGAGGACGATGATCTGGGCCTTGAAGGTGTCCTTCGGCCTGACGACGGTCGGCGGGTTGGTGGTGTGTCCGGCAACGTCACCGCGCTTTATGTCGTTCTTACCGACACCACGGACGTTGAAACCGATGTTGTCACCTGGGTAGGCTTCCTGGAGCGGCTCGTGATGCATCTCGATGCTCTTGACTTCACCCTGGATCGGCTTGTGGAAGATGGTGCTGGCCGGCTCGAAGATGACAACGTCACCGACGCGGAGGACACCGGTCTCAACACGGCCGACTGGAACGGTACCGACACCCTTGATTGAGTAGACGTCCTGGATCGGGATGCGGAGCGGCTTGTCAACCGGCTTCGGCGGCTCGGGTATCTGGTCGAGGGCCTCGAGGAGGGTCGGGCCGTTGTACCAGGGCATCTTGTCGCTCTTCTTAACGACGTTGTCGCCCTCCCAAGCGCTGATCGGGATGATCGGGAAGTCCTTGTAGCCGAGCATCTGAAGGAGCTTCTTAACCTGCTCGGCGACCTGCTTGAACTTCTTCTCGTCGTAGTTGACCATGTCCATCTTGTTGATGGCAACTATGATGTGGTTGATACCGAGGGTCCTGGCAAGGAAGGCGTGCTCCTTGGTCTGCGGCATGACACCGTCGGTAGCGGCGACGACGAGGACAGCCGCGTCGGCCTGGCTGGCACCGGTGATCATGTTCTTAACGAAGTCCCTGTGGCCCGGAGCGTCGATGATGGTGATGTACCTGTGCGGGGTCTCGAACTTGGTGTGGGCGACGTCGATGGTGATACCGCGCTCCCTCTCCTCCTTGAGCCTGTCCATGACCCAAGCGAACTTGAAGGACTTACCCTTCTCACCCATCTCCTCGAACTTCTTGATGATGTTCTCCGGGATGTTCGCTGTGTCGAAGAGCAGCCTACCGATGGTAGTGCTCTTTCCGTGGTCTACGTGGCCTATAAACACAATGTTAACGTGTGGCTTCTCCTTAGCCATTTTCAAACACCTCCATATTTTGGTCTAGTCTCGTTGACTAGGATGGCTTTTTAAATCTTTCGAACCTCGGCCCCCTCGGGCGGGAAACCCGCCGTTTTCGGGGGGACCTCATGAGTTCTGGGTTTAACTCAAGAACGGGGTTTAAAAAGTTAACTAATGACGGATTTAGACTTTCACGTGATAAAACAGAGTTCTTGAGAAAAGGTCAAAGAGAGAACAAGAAGAAAGCCCGCATCACTGCTGCGGGCAGACGTCCTGCTCCTTCGGCGGGTTGGGGTCGAGACCCTTCCTCTGGCGTATCTGTCTGATTATCTGCTGGGCAAGCTCGTTTGGAACGCGCTTGAAGCCAGCGTGCTCCGTTGTCCAGAGGGCCTTACCGCTGGTGGCTCCACGGATGGCTCCAGCGAATCCGAACATCTCCGCAACTGGAGCCTCGCCGATGATGATCATGACCTCGCCCTCCTGCCTCATGTCAATGAGCTGACCGCGCCTCTGGTTGAGCTCCCTGCTGACGGCACCCATGTACTCGTAGGGCACGTTGATGATGACCTTCTGGTACGGCTCGTAGAGGACAGGTCCAGCCTTCATCATGGCGCAGTGGATAGCGCTTCTGATGGCCGGGTAGATCTGAGCCGGACCGCGGTGGACGTTGTCCTCGTGGATCTTGGCGTCGTGGAGCCTGACGATGACCTTCATGACGGGCTCCTTGGCGAGCGGTCCCTCATCCATGGCCTGGTGGAAACCGTCGACGAGGAGGTCCATGACCTCGTTGAGGTACTGGATACCCTTGGTGTTGTCAAGGAACATGTTGCCGTTGTAAATGTCGACGATACCCTTGGCAATCTCATAGTCCATACCGAGCTCGGCGAGCTTCTTGGCGACTGCCTTCGGGTCCTTCGGCCTGCCCTCGGGAATCTCGCCCTCCCTGATCGCCTGGTAGATTTCATCCGGCATCGGCTCGACTGTGATGTAGAACCTGTTGTGCTTGTTCGGGGACTTGCCCTCGACGATCGGGCTCTGCTTGGTGACGCTCTCGCGGTAGACGACGATCGGCGGTGAAACTTCTACATCGAGCTTCCATTCGGTCTTGAGCCTGTGGAGCTTGACCTCGAGGTGGAGCTCACCCATACCGCTGAGGAGGTGCTGGCCGGTCTCCTCGTCAATCTTGACGTGAAGGGTTGGGTCTTCCTTGGCGAGCTGCCTGAGGGCCTCAACGAGCTTCGGAAGGTCCTTAACGTTCTTGGCCTCGATAGCTACCGTAACAACCGGCTCGCTGGTGTAGTGGAGGGCCTCGAATGGCTCGATCTGCTGGACTGAGACGGTCTCACCGGCCATAGCATCGCGGAGGCCAGTAACGGCAACGATGTTTCCAGCGGGAACGGCCTCCATGTTGATCCTCTCGGGACCCATGTAGATACCGACCTGCTGGATCCTGGCCTTCCTCTTGCTGTTGATGAGGTAGACCTCCTGACCGGTCTTGACGGTACCGCTCCAGACACGGCCGGTAGCGACCTCACCGGCGTGCTTGTCAAGGATGATCTTGGTAACGACCATGGTCATCGGTCCCTTCGGGTCGCAGTTCATCATTGCCTGACCGACCTCGCTGTTGATGTCGCCCCTCCAGAGGTGCGGGATCCTGTACTTCTGGGCCTCGAGCGGGTTCGGGAGGTGCTTAACGACCATATCCAGGACGACGACGTGGAGCGGGGCCTTCTTCCTGAGGGTCTTGAGGTCACCGGCGTTGGTGAGGTCGATGATGTCCTTGAAAGAAACACCTGTCTTCTTCATGTAGGGAACGCTGAGGGCCCAGTTGTAGTAAGCGCTACCGAAGGCGACACTACCGTCCTCGACCTTAACGAGCCACTTGTCCTTGAACTCTGGCGGAGCGTACCTCCTGATAAGCCTGTTCACGTCGGTGATGACCTTGACGAAGCGCTCCTGCATCTGCTGGGGAGTAAGCTTGAGCTCCTTGATGAGTCTGTCAACCTTGTTGATGAAGAGAACCGGCTTGACGTACTCCCTGAGGGCCTGCCTGAGAACGGTCTCGGTCTGGGGCATGACACCCTCAACGGCGTCAACGACGATGATAGCACCGTCTATGGCACGCATGGCCCTGGTAACGTCACCACCAAAGTCGACGTGACCCGGAGTGTCGATGAGGTTGATGAGGTAGTCGTTGCCCTCGTAGTTGTGGACCATCGAAACGTTTGCCGCGTTGATGGTAATACCCCTCGCCTGCTCCTGCTCGTCGAAGTCGAGGACGAGCTGCTTTCCGGCGAGCTCCTCGCTGATCATTCCAGCACCGGCGAGCAGGTTGTCGCTCAGAGTGGTCTTACCGTGGTCAATGTGAGCGGCGATACCCATGTTCCTGATCCTCTCAGGCTGGGTCATCAATTCCTTAATCTTCGCAATCATCTCTTCCCTTCTTCCCATAATACACCACCTACTCTCTTGAATGAGCTTGTCGGCTTAACTTAAAAGGCCCAGTTATAAAGCTTTTCCCAGTTGAGAATTGAGAGTGACGTGGTGATTTTGGATCACTTAAGGGTTTTGGATGTAAGAAGAGATGACTCCCAGTACTTCCTCTAAAGTGATTTCTGATGATGGAAGCACGTTCTTCTCACTACCGACGTGTTTATGGTGTGGGAACGTAGGTAGATTCTTGTGGTGCGGTGCATTGTCCCACCTTATTATCAGCTCACTGTCCCTCTGCCATTGAAAGGAGTAGTTGTACTCCTCGTTGGATACGAACTCTCGAATATGGAGAACACTTCCATCAATTAGCTCCGTGCGTATCTTCAGAAAATAGAAATCTGAACCTTCTTTGTAGTCGAGTATATCATAAGACCTGACTATCTCGCTTTTCTCAAGCAATTCTAACTCTCTGAGCATTCTCAATCTCCCGCAGCTTCTTTTGAAGCTCTCTGAACTTTCTAACGTAAGCCTTCCACTCTATGTAATCGTCCCACGCTTCAAAACTCTCATCCTTTTCTCTTATCCTTTTTTCGAACTCTTCAAAACTCACACCGTACTTTCTCTCAAACTCGGCTATTCTTTCCCGTATTGGCGCCAGTTCAGATATTAGCTTGAGCTTTTCATACATGATTACCTCGTCCTTGGTAACTACTACCTCACTCACACTTCTCACCTGAACTAGTATTAAGATACTGGTCTAATTAAGGTACTGGTCTAAAAAAGCTTTTTCAGGAACACTTCCACGTCCTCTCTCACATCCCCCCTGGCGTAGACACACCATCTCCAGTACACGTCCTTCATTTCCACGAGGGATCTGACGAGGGGCGAAACCTCACTGAGCCTCTTCGTCTCGCTTCCAATCTTCACGAAGGCGTTCCTTTCCTCGTACTTGGGTTTTGGCGGGTAGTCTAAGAGAGCAGAATGGCCAAACTCCTCTTGAAGCTCTCTTTTCAGGGTTGAAATTGTCTTTTCATCAAGCTCTTTGTTCGAGCAGTAAACCCTCTTGTAGAGCTTCCTGTCGTCTATGGCCCTTATAAGCTCCCTAACTTCCGGCTTTTCGCTACTTCTGAGCCTCGAAACTAGGTCTATCTCATCCATGATACGGATCTCCTCTAAGGATATCCCTTCAATCTCGACGGCCTTTCTCAGCATGGCCTCCGCTATCTTCGCCGTATGGTGGAAGTAAACGGTCGGGTACATCATGGCCCTCGAAAGCAGGAGGTTCTGGGCCGCCATTATTCCTTTTTCCTCAACCACGAGCATTTTCCCATCGAACTTCAGGTTCCTCACGAGCCGTTCGAGGTCAACGACGCCGTAGGCTGCCCCTGTGTAGTAAGCGTCCCTAACGAGGTAATCCATCCTGTCTGCGTCTATGTCGCCGCTGACGATTGGATGCTTTAAGAGCTTCTTAAACTCCTGGGTCGAATAGTTCTCCTTGATTACGTCTCCGACGCTTCCATGTTCTATAACCCAGAGCGTGTTTTCCTCGTGCCTCGGGTAGAGGCCCTCAAGGGTGTGCGAGAACGGGTAGTGGCCTATATCGTGAAGGAGCGCCGCGTATAAGGCTCCTTCCCCTATTTCAGGGTTGTGAGCGCGAATCTTCTTTGCGAGGTGGAAGGTTCCAAGTGAATGCTCAAAACGGGTGTGCCTCGCTGAGGGGTACGCCAAAAAAGCGAAGCCGAGCTGGGTTATCCTCCTAAGCCTCTGAAACTCTGGGGTGTCCACGAGCTTCCTCGCGAACTCATCGAGCTCGATGTAGCCGTGAGCCGGGTCGTGGACAAGCTTCATCTCTAGACCTCCAGGAAAATAAGGGAAAAGAGGTCAACTCAGCTCTTTTTCAACTTTCTCCAGTCCTTCAGCGTAAACGTCGTTGAGCACTTTCAGGAACTCGCTCGCGGTAACGACGTCCCTAACGTCTATCCTCTCGTACTTTGTGTGGGAGATGTCGAGGTTGCCGGGACCGAAGACTATTGTTCTGGTTCCGTTGTACATGAAGTTGATCGCATCGGTCCAGCTCCTCATACCGCCGAACTCATCGAGGCCGACCTCCCTCATCGCGGCTTTGGCCAGCTGGACTATCTCCTCATCTGGATCAAGCTCGTAGCCGTCCCATATCTCCGTGTACTCATACTTCAGCGTGTACTCGTCGAGGATTGGATCCATGAGGTCGAGAACGTCCTCGACTTCCTGATCCGGTAAAAGCCTCGCCTCAAGGCGGCCTTTGCAGAGGGCTGGAATGAGATAGACGGGGTTCTCGCAGAGGAGCTCCTGAATGCCTATGTGTGGGTCGAAGTACTTGCCCTTCTGCTTGAAGGGTTCAAGGTTCTTCAGCTCGTTGAGCATCTTGTAGGTCTCTTCAATAGCGTTGACACCGCTCTCTGGACAGGCACCGTGGGCTTCCTTGCCGTCCACCTCAAAGTAGGCCTCGATGTTGCCTGCGTGGGCTATATGGACTTCAAGGTCGGTGGGCTCAAGGACAACCGCCATCTTCGGCCTATACCTCTCCATGAAGAGGGCACTTCCGCGTCCGCCAAGTTCTTCGTCGCTGACGAAGACGACGCCGACGTTCAGGTCTTTGCCCTCTTTCTTCAGGCTCTCCATCATGAGGAGTATTGCAGCCGCTCCACCCTTGATGTCGCTCGCGCCGGTTCCGTAGATGATGTTACCCCTCACGAAGGGCTCAGCTCTTATCGGGATCGTGTCGACGTGAACCTCGTAGAAAAGCTCAGCATCTGGATTCACGACGAGGTCAATTATCTCGCCGTCGCTCTCGATGTGAACGTCGTAGTCAAGCCTGTGGAGGAACTCCATGATGTGGAGCATTATCCTGTCTTCCTGCCCGGATGGGGAGGGTATCTTCAAGAGCTGAAGGAGGATCTCCTTCGCGCGTTCAGTCTTCATTTGGGTCACCTAATCAGATTGGGGGGCTGGGTTTATAAACGTCTCTTTGTAACATCTTAGGGCGATGAAGAGATTCATCCCTCCTGACGGGGACTCGCTCCCCCCGAGATGAAGACGCGGTCCCCCCTTGAGCCCCTTTCTGGAGGTGAAATAATGGGTGTAAGTCCCGGCGAGGGCTTTCCCAGCAAGCTCATCCCGATTGAGGTTCCGCCCCACGTTGTTATGCTCCGTGGGATAGGGTGGGACTCCAACATCTACCTCGTCAGAGACGGAGAGGAAGCCCTTATAATTGACACCGGGACTGGAATAAACTGGCACGTTTACACTGAAATCTGGGAGAGAGAGGGCTACCTTACCGATGTTGAGCACGTAACGATTTTCAACACGCACGAGCACTTTGACCACGTTGGGGGAAACAAGGTTCTGCAACGCTGGCTGGAAGAGCGTGGAATTGAGGTGTCTTTTGCCACACACAAGATAACCGCAAACGTGCTCGAACGCGGTGACGAAGGTGTGATCCTGTCGTACTTTTACGGCAGGCGGTTTGAGCCACATCAAGTAGACTTCAAGCTTGAAGATGGAGACAAACTGAATGTCAGCTCGCTTGAGCTTTTGGTTGTCCACACTCCCGGCCACACCGCTGGAAGCTCCTGCCTTTACCTCGACGACGGAAAGCACAGGGTCATGTTCACGGGCGACACGGTCTTCAAGGGGACAGTCGGCAGGACGGATCTCCCGACTGGAGATGGCTGGGCGCTCAGGGAGAGCCTGGAGAGATTGGCTGAGTTTGACGTTGACTTCGGCTTCCCAGGGCACGGCGACTACATAAGGGACTGGAAAGAGAACTTAAGGGAAGTCTTGAGGTGGCTCCCATGAGAAAGGGCTCCGTTAAGGAAGTGCTGGCGAAGATAAAGTACGACCCGCGGGAGAAGGAGGAGGACTACTACGTTGTCATCGAGCACAGGGGGGCTTATGGTGGGGAAAAGAAAATACCGGTCGAGCTTATCGAGCTCGGACACGGCTACTTCTTCGTTGGAGAAGCCCAGATACCCTACCACAGAATCCTGCGCGTCGTTAGAAAGGATGGAAAAGTCATCTGGGAGACGAAGAAGCTATAGTATAACTTCAAACTCAGACGTGAGCAGGCCCCACTCCTTCTTCTCAAAGGCATCCGGATTGGCGCTTACTATGATGTACCCATTGTAGACCATGGCAGCGTCCTTTACGTAGAGCAGAAAATCCATTGCATCCTTGAAGCCAAGTTCAACAACCAGGTAACCAACATTCTGGACAAACACAACTCCCTGCTTTCCGTTTTCTTTTGCAGATTTGAGGAACTTAAGGAGCTCGCCTTTGAGTTCGGGGACGAACTTTGGGGGCACTACCTTCCCGGGGTATTCCTCTGAGATTTTTGAGACCCATATCACGTTGTCTATCTCAGTGAGCTCTCTAAACTTGTCCGGGTGCTCCCTTATAACTGCTATCACTTCCCTGTTTTCCGTCAGCATATCTAAGAGAATGTACTTTGCTTTCTCGTCGTCGGTTACCAGATAAGCACCCGATCCTAGCCTCTCTATAAAGACGTGCCTGCGCTCAAAGGAGATAACGATATCGTAGACCTTCTTTATCTCTTCGTAGTGTTTCTGCTCAATCTGTGAAAGCTCGAAGGCTATTCCCCGGACATCTTCGTTCTCGGCAACGCCAGCCAATATTTCATAAGTCCTCTTTGCGAAGAGCTCGCTCTCCATGCAGTACTCCAGCGCCCTTATGTAGTCCTCAACCTTTTCAAACTCAGGATAGAATGGATAGACCTCCACTGGGGGAACATCTACCTTAACGGGCTCCTCTCCTGGAAAGAGCCGCTCAAACGTCCTTCTGAGGAGGAGTTCATGCCCCTTGCTCTCCCTGCTCATCTTTTTAAACAGGGCTCTCACACTCTTTCTTTTCGCCTTCTCGGCAAGTTCGGCATAGTATTTTGCCTCGTCCTCCTCATTGAAGATAGCATAGCTCAGAAGCTCCTTTGGGCTGAGTCTCTTTAACCTCTCAATTATCTCGTTCATGATAACCTGGGGGTTGGGGTGAGAAGTCATTGATCACACCTACCATTCTTAATATTCACAAACTAACAGAAAAGCTTTTCTGTGGAGGGCGATTCTGGGAACGGGAGAGAAGATGATAGACGCCCACTGCCACATTGAGATGTTCAAGGGGAGAGCAGGCGAGGTGGTCGAGGAGAGCAAAAAGCACCTTAAGGCGGTCGTGGACTCGATAACTGAATACAGGAAGTTCCACGTCTGGAAGAGCTGGGAACTGCTGGAGCCATACTTTGGCTTCGTCTTCCCAACGCTCGGCTACGCGCCCAACGAAGCTAGGAGGGGCAACTGGGAGAAAGTTAAAAGGGTCGAGGAGTTCATACGTGAGCACGCCGATGAGATAGTGGCCGTTGGGGAGATAGGCCTCGACTTCTACTACGCTAAAACCGAGGAAGAAAGGAAGAACCAGCGGGAGATATTCCACCACTTCCTGAATCTTGCCGTCGAACTCGACAAACCCGTCGTCCTGCACGCGAGGGATGCTGAGAGGGAGGTTTTTGAAGCGATCCAGAGGGCTGGAGTTAAAGCCTACTTCCACTCCTACAGCGGGCCTGCGGAGCTTGCCCTGGAGATAGTTGGGAACGGCCACATCATCGGGATAAACACGGGGATAGACTTCATTCCAGAGGTGAGAAAGGCCGCCGAAGTGCTCCCTCTTGAAAGCATCGTCGTTGAAACGGACGCTCCTTACATGAGCCCCTACAAGGGTGAGAAGAACTACCCTTGGAACGTGGAGTACGCGGTGAGAAGGATAGCGGAGATAAAGGGTCTGGAGTTTGAAGAGGTTGAGAAGGTGACCGAGAAGAACACTATCCAGTTCTTCGACTTAAAGCTCTGAGGTGAGGGGAATGGTTGAGATTCCAGAGGTTGAGGAGCTTAAGGCGCTTTTGAATGAACTCGGTGAGGAGGGACTTCTGGAAAGGCTTGATGCCTTCGTGAGGATGAACGGGGGGCTCGAGAGCAAGCGCGGGGAGGACTTCATCAAAGTCTCCATCCTTGGCTTTGCCGAGGGCCTCCTCACTGTTTTGAAAGAGAAGTACGATGAACCGAGGGTGAAGGAGCTCTACGAGAAGATAAAGGCGAAGAGGGCCGAGCTGGACGAGCAGTTCAGGAAGCCGGGGATACCCTACCTTGAGGAAGAAGGTTAGAATTTGAAGTTTTTTCAATCGTACCAAACCTTTGTCTTTGCCCTGAACTGGGGGATATAGGGGACTTTGTTAGAGTTCGGAGGTTTGGGCTATTTTCATTCCGTATAGAACTCTCGAAACAGCTTAACCTCCTGGACGTAGCTCCTCCTCAGCTTTAAAGCCGTGTAAGCCCTCTCAAGCTCCCTGCCGAGATAGAAGGCGTGTCTTGGACTTATCTCGAAGTGCTCAAGAACTGTGTCGATTATTGCGTTCGGCTCATCGCCGACTATTGTAAGAACAGCTTCGGTTCCCTTATGGGCGTTCACCCATATCTTGCCTCTCTCCACCCAAATACGGAAGTAAACTGGCTCAAGCTCGACAGGCCTATTCTGTGCCTCCACAACCTCATTGGCAGGCTCGAAGCGCCACTCCGCTTCCCTCTTCTCCTTGAGGATTAGCAGGTCGAAGCCGAGGTCTTTGGGCATGTCAAAGAGGTTCATATCGACAGCCCTTCTCAGCTCCCTAACCGAACCCTTCGCCTTCGCGCTTACCTCCGTTGTCAGGAGGAGGTTTATGGAAAGCTCCTTTGCAATCCCCGCGAGAAGGGCGTTCATTCCAACGCTGTCGGCGTCGTAGAGTTCTACCACGTTCCCAACTCCCGCGAGGAGGACATCGTCCGGGTTTCTCTCGCGGTAGAGCTGGAAGGCCGTAACCGAGCGCGCTAGGTGGGGAACGTGTTCGAGAATCAGGTCGGGGATGATAGTTTTGTAGCCGAGGTCTAGGGCTTTCTCCTTGAGCTTTTCGAGGTACTTAACCCTTTCAGCAGGCTTGGTGGGGAAGTAGCCCTCCCTTTGGTTTGTTGGTATTAAAACGACGGGCTTTTCCGTTACAAGGGCCTCAAGGTTGCTCTCATCGACGCTCAAAAAGAGGTCGGCGTAGTCAAGCGCCCTCTCGATTTCAGGAGTGTTTAGAGAGTCAAAGCTGATGGGAGCTTCAAAACCAGCCTCTTTTAGCTTTTCTCGGATTTCAGGTATCGCGTCTACAAACTCGAGGTTCCTCTCCCCTGCAACCATGCCGATGTCAATTATGTCCGCACCTTCACGGAGGTAGTAGAGAGCCCTCTCGACGGTTTTCTCAACGCCGAGCTTGGGGGCATCGACTACCTCAGCGAGAATCCTCGCGGGAAAGTCCCTTCCTGCCGGAAGGTTGCCGATGATAACGTTCCAGGGCTTTTTCAGGGCCTCTTCAATATAGTTCTTGTTCTTCGCCCTGTTTCTGATGTCCTCAACTCTCTTAAGCGCATCGAAGGAAAAGAGGTCATCTGCAGGAACTTCCTTGCTGAGCTTGAAGCCCTCTTCAAGAGCCTTCAGAACCTGTGGCAGATCCATCGCATTCCTCGGCCCTTTGAAGGCCGGAATCCCAAGTTCGTCCTCGATGATTCGAGCAGAACCCCTTACAAGGCCAGGGATGATGATAAAATCGTAGTCTTCGCTTTTTATCCCGGCTTTTTTCAGGTATCTAACGATCAGCTCAGGGGTGAGGAAGGCGGCGACGCTCACAGGGGCTACGAAAACATCACATCCTCTCCCGTACTTCCTCACGAGCGGCTCTGCCAGCTTCCCAGTCACGAGGAGGATTCTCTTAGGCATGAAGAAAAGTTGGATGCTGTGGTTAAAAGCCCTCCGCCGGTAGGTGGCTCATCACCCTTCAGGCGGGAGTAGTTCTTCATCGGGCCTCGGAATCCTCCCCCCAGGCCTCACCGGTCGGGGAGTGCCCACCCTCCTCATCGGCCCGATAGTATTTTAGACCTTTCCGCTAAAAGCTTTCGGTGGTGGCATGATAAAGGTTGGAACCTGCGGCTTCTGTGAGGCTCGGAGTAAGTACTTTAGAGACTTTGACGCAGTCGAGGTGCAGCAGACTTTCTACCGGATTCTCCAGGAGAAGACGCTGGAGCGCTGGAGGAAAGAAGCTCCCGAGGGCTTCACATTCTCGATAAAGGCCTTCCAGGGAGTAACCCACCCAGCCAACAGCCCGACCTGGAGGAGGAGCAACGTAAAACCCGGAAAAGACGTGGGTCTGCTCAGGCCAACGAGCGACGTCCTTCACTTCTGGAGGGTAACGCTGAAGGAGGCAAAAACCCTCGGCGCGAGGTTCATTCTCATCCAGCTACCGAAGAGCTTCAGGGAGAGTGATGAGAGCTTTGCCAACGCGGAGAAGTTCTTCGAGATGATAGACAGGGGAAACTTTGAGATAGCCGTCGAGCTGAGGGGCTGGAGCGAGAAGGGAATTAAGCGCTTCGTGAGGGAGTTCGACGTCATAGATGTCACAGACCCGCTCGTCAGGATTCCACTTCACACGGGGGATGTCAGCTACTACCGCCTGCACGGTCGCTATGAAAACGGGAGAATAATCTACAGCCACTCCTACAGCGAGGAAGAGCTTCAGAAGGTTAAGGAGAGAGTGATAGGCTGGAATAGGGGTGAAAGCTTCGTATTCTTCAACAACTCGGACATGTGCAAAGACGCGAAGAGGTTCAAGACTCTGCTAGCCGGTTAACCATTTGGGGTCTGATAGCATTCTTTCACTATTATTGATTTTGAAAAATTAAAGTTCTTACAACTGGATTATATAACTTTGCGAATGTCTAGTTATCTGTAAAGGATATTTTATCCATCCAGTTATAGATCGATTTATTTTTCATTTTTTTAACTAAGAGTCCAAGCAATACTTAAATATGGGTTTAGTATTCATGATACTGCCTGATAGAATGTACAATCTCTCCCGGGCAGGAGGGTCGGCGCCATGAAGAAGCTTGTTGCCGTGCTGTTCGGTCTCTTGGTAGTGACAGCAGGGTTCGCAGCAGCGACTCAGTGGAGAGTCACTTCAGTGCATCAGAGACATGCTGGAAGATATGGCTGGGCCTATGCAGAAGTCGGGGTCAAGTATGATGTCCAGCATCCATACACCAACTACGAGATAACCTACAGGTATGGAGATGGTGGCCTGATTAACAAGCTTGATCCATACTCTTATGGGGTCTACAAGTATCCAGACAACACAGGAATCACCGTGAAGACAGTAGTCCTTGCTCCAGATGCCCCAGAGACCGTAGTGGCGTCTGCCCACTGGCCAGCATATTGAGAGTGCCGTCCTCTTTTTCTTTATGAACTACTTGGAGGTGATGTCTTGAAGGGCAAAAACCTGAAATTACTTTTCATTCTTTTGATTGTACTAATTGGTTCATATCCAGTTGAAGCCACGCCATACTGGGTCAAACCGGGAGTTTATGTTAAGTATGCCGCATTAAGACACGAAAAAATTGCTCAAAAGTACAAATCAGGGAACGTGTTCCTCTCAACGGGTGATGTTATTCTTGAGACCAATGGAACTTATATCCAGATGTCTGCTCGGGGAGACACATATTTGACATTCACAATCATGGGCGATGAAGGGGACTACCTGCTCATGAATCTGAGTTTGGAAATGTTTAACGTAACAATAAAGCAGTTTGGAGACAAGACGGTTATATTATGGCCAAAATCTGCTCTGATCTCAAAGAAGAATCTTAACAATGAGACGTTATTCAACGTCACAGAGGCAGGATACTCGTGCACTTACAAGATTAGAAAGGAGGACGGCATGGTCTTTGACACCACAGGCACAAACTACGGCCACACAATCCTCTGGGATGATCTAGGCAATGCTCCTATAATGGTTGGTCAACCGTTTCAGCTTGTTGGCTTCGCAGGCAATTCCGTTTCAAAGGTGGTGAACGTTACTCCTCTGGACGTGACTGTAATCACTAAAACTTCCAATTTCAAGAAGCCAGTGATCTACGTCAGAACCGCGGGAGGTGGGAGTATACAGACCCCTGTTGGGGGGGTTTCGTTCTCAGGAACCGATGCAATCCTGTATTTCGATGGATCTACCGGCATGTTCGTTACGGGCTTTTTCCCAACAGCTCCTGATCTCGCGGCATGCAGAATTAAGATGGTATACTTTATGGATCAGTGGGGCATGTACATGAGTGAGAACCACAAAGAGAAAGGAAAGCTCTACACATACGGAATAGGGTTTTACGATACCAATGCGGAGTTTGGGGTCGCTGAGACGGCACAGTTTTCAAAACCAGAAACAAGCACTAAGTATCTATACATTGTACCTATGGCCTTTCTTGTGTTACTTGTCGTGTTCGCACTGTGGAGGAATAAGCGATGAAAGCATTCCCCGGCTTGGTGTGTATAATGTTTCTTTTTGTTTCTCCTGTATATGCACTACCGTACTGGGTCAAACCGGGAGTTTATGTTGAGTACGCAGCCCCGAGGTATGATCCTTATCTAGTGGAACACGCGGACAAGAGTACCGCTGCCCTTCTATATTCCGTCGGCAATGGGATATACGCCCAGATCATAGCACGTAATGACACCTTCATCAAATTTGAAATTCTCAACGAAACAAATGAGTTCTTCACAGTCAGGGCAGTTGTTAAAATGAGGAACGTGAGTATCGCGTACACTAGTAAGAGTGTCGGGAAGGAGGGAAAGGTTGGAATACCTTACTATGTGATATCCGGTCTTTACCTTATACGGAAGAATGATAGCTCAGTTTTTGACCTTAACGGAACATTCTACGGACACACGATTCTCTGGGTAGACCCAGGGGATTCACCTCGTGAAAATCAAACGTTTATGATCCTTCCTGGAGCCAATAACTGGAAGGCGCACGTTAAATCCTTGGGAAGTATGGACGTCAGACTCAATACGTATTTTGGCCCGTTTGGACCTCCAGTATCCACCATTCGTCTCGTAGGGGATCCACAGCTCCCAGGAGGTGTCGAAATGACTCCAGCATTTAGAACTTCCATAGTGTACGACCCTTCAACGGGCCTCGTCTTTGTCCCCTCCACCCTGCCCGTTGCAATGTTTCCAGATCTGGCTGCCATTGGAATCCATTTCGCCCTATTTACCGATCAGAAGGGCATGTATACGAGAGAACATGATAAGGCAACTAACTGGCCCTCTGGTATCCTCCTCTATGATACCAATGCCCAGTTTCAGGAGGTCGAGACGGTCCCATTCTCTGAGGCAGGAACTCCTACCAAGTATGTGTTCTATGCCTCTTTGCTCTTGTTGGAGCAGTCCTTGGAATTAAAAGCTCACGGAGGATGAAAAAGTGAAAAAAGGCTTTTTAGCCTTCCCTTTGATTCTAGTACTCACGCTTCCACTCGTCTCAGCGATCCCATACTGGGTCAAGCCTGGAGTTTACATAGAGTACGCGGCCATGCGGTACGACCCGTACATCCAGTACAAGATTTCCCAGGGGACTTCTCCAAAGTTAATTAGAACCGCATACATTACTTACATCCACAACGGCACGTTATACCGAATCAGGGTCTACGATGATGTCCACGTCAGGTTCAGGGTACTGGAAGAAAAGAACGGCTACTTAACGGTAGGGGTTCGTATCGAGATGAGAAACGTAACCCTGGGAGTCAGCGTCCCCAAGGGAAAAAATCTGACTCCGATATGGGGCGATGGGGCGGTTATAAAGATTGAGACCTCTCCAAGCTCAATAGACTCGGAGACAGATTATTACAAAGTGTACCTTCGCAGTCTTAGGATCATCAGAGTTTACAGGATAAGGGAAATCGACGGTGCCGTCTTTGACATGAACGGAACTTATTACGGCCACACCTTCCTGTGGGTGGACATCGACCCGAGCACAGCTCCCCAGGAAAACGAGACCTTCTTTGTTCTCCCAGACTTGAACTGGACGATGAGAGTAAACAGAATCTCCTCCATGGACAAAGCTTTAAAAACGTACTACGGAGAATTCGGGCCTCCCGTGGACACTCTCTCCCTGGTGGGCCCCCCGCTTGTAATAAAAGGCATTGTAGAATTCACAAGTCCAACAGGGGGAGGTATACGTTACGATCCTGCCACTGGACTCGTGCTTGCTCCGACAACTCTCTCAGTAATGATTTCTCCCGATCTTTCGGCAATAGGAATACCCTTTGCAATGTTCATGGACGAGCATGTGGCTTACGACCAGTTTGTAAAGAACAGTTTCACATGGGCAGGCACATTGCTACTTTACGATACTAACGCCCAGTTTCAAAAGGCCGAAGAAGTTCCTTTCCCTAAACCAGGGACGCCTGCCAAGTATGTTTTCTACGGTTCCCTAATCTTAGTTGGGGCAGTTCTGGGAATTAAAAGCTCACGGAGAGTGAAAAAGTGAAAAGAGACTTCTTAGCCTTCCCTTTGGTTTTAATACTTACACTTCCGGCAGTCTCCGCAGCACCCTACTGGACCAAACCGGGAGTTTACATCGAGTATGCCGCTATGAGATATGAGCCGTACATCCAGTACCGGCTTTCACAGGGAGATAGGCCGGAGTGGATTCAGACCTCGCTGATGGTTTACAATTATTCAGGGGTTCTATACATACTGAGGACGTTCAACGACACGATTGTAGAGTTCCGCCTCAAAAAGGAGAGGGATTACATACGCTCAAACGTACAGGTAACCCTTTACAACGTCAGCATAAGCACGACCCTCCCAAAGGATATATCGCCACCCGTATTCTGGAACGAGTCAGAGGTAATAGAGACCGAGGTCGAAAACAGCCACGATTTGGGGTTTGAAGACTGGAAATGGTACCGATTCCATGTGAAGAAAGTTGTCATCAGTGGAGAGTACCTAATCCGCGTGAAGGATTACCATGTCATAAAGGGAAATATGGACTACGGGCACACGATGCTTTTTGATGACCCTGCGAACCCGTTAAACAAGGGGGACAGCTTCAGCTTATACCCGATAAGCATAAAGATTCAAGACGCCAGAATTGACAACGAGAGAGTCCTAAAAGGAAGATACACCCAGTTCTATCCTCCCACAAAAACCGTAGTGACAGAGGCCTATGCTCTCAACATCACCCAGCCGTTTGGGAAGGGCTACAACATCCTCTCAATTCTGATGGGGACACTAATATACACCTTCGACGCATCCGACGGAAAGCTAATCGCCACTTACAACGATGGACCCGATCTATGGGCAGTCGGTATCTTGGATGCTCACTTCACGGACGAATACGGTCAGTATAAGGTGGAGGTCGAGCATAAAGAATCATACGCCAGTGGTCTCGTCCTTAGATCGTTCAAAATTGCTGGAGAAAATGTCAAAGGAGAGGTCTCATTCAACAAGCCAATAGCAAAAGCCGCCTATCTCTTTTACGCTTCCCTCGTACTACTGGGCCTAGGCCTCGTGCTAAATATCAAGGCGAGTGACAAGAGAGGGGGGTGATTGAATGGGAAGGCTCTACACCCTTTTTAGATGGGAAATGAACGACCTGATAAAGGTCGTTCTGCTGTTTTTTGGAATACTGCTTGTTGGAATGTCAATGAAGCAGTCAATCATGTACGTAGGAAGTGCAGTGGGTTCAATATCTGGGGCAGACTTCCTGTTCTTTGGAGCTTCCCAGGCCAGTGGAGTATCAACGTCCATTCAAGGCATGCTCAGTCTCGAAGACGTCTGGACCCTCGCAGGTTTTCTGATACTGTTGCTCGGCGCGCTGACCTTCCGCTATGACCGTGACAGCGGCGTTGCAAAGTCTGTCTACTCCCTCCCGTACTCCAACGACGAAATATTCGGCATCAAGCTCATCTCGTTGTTAATCTACGGGTTCCTGATGCTCCTTCTGCCCTTCGCTTACGTTGCCATAACAACATACGCCAGCATAGCCGGCTACCTCCCAGAGATAACCTCAAGATTCCTCAGCGATGCACTGCTCCTCGTTGCTTTCCTCGTGCTCTACCTAATAGCGGTCGCCACTCTGGTTTCCCTTGCCTCCCCCAACGCCTTCCTCGCCTTCATGGCAGGGTTTGCAGTCATATACGCGCCCAAAATACTCGGAAACTCGAGCATGCCACCAGCGCTCTTCATAAACGCTTTACACCTCTGTGGAAGTACCGACTTCAATGTGTTCAAGGCCGCCTACCTTGAGTGGGGGATTGTCGTCCCAATAGTGATCTTCCTCCTCTCGTGGGTTCTCATCAGAAGGAGGGATGTCGTATGAGGTTCTGGGCGGCCCTCCTTGCGGCCATGCTGATGCTCACCGTCGGCTCACTATGGGTCTACAGCTCCTACGAGGACAGGATAGGCTCCGCTGGGCCGGCCTTCCTCACGACATCAAAGGAGGGAAACCGCACCGACATGAGCCAGGTTACGATCTACACCCCCACGAGTTCGCTCGTAAATGTCTCCTGCAACGGCAACGGAATAGTTGAGGTCTACGACATCATCACAGGGAAGTTGGTGGACAGGCACACCGTCTACGGCCATGCGAGGTACCAGATCGTTCTTCCAAGGGAAGGGGACTACCTGGTCATCAACAACCACACCGACGAGGTCTCATGTTCATTCCGCTTCGTCAAAAACTATCCGACCAGAGAAGTCCAGAACGCCCTCTACGTTAGCGGGTCAATTTTTGCGCTACTCCTTGCCCTTATCATCTGGAGGTGGGGGAGATGAAGACCATAATAGAGGCCAGAGACCTTAAAAAGCACTTCAGGAGCATCAAGGCCCTTGACGGGATTACCGTTGAGATTCTTGAAGGTGTAACGCTCATTCTCGGTCCCAACGGTGGCGGAAAGAGCACGTTCCTCAAGCTCGCCACAGGCGTTTACAGGCCGACCTCGGGAGAAATCCTCGTGTTCGGAGAGAGACCGTGGAACAACAGGAGTGTCAAGGAGCGTTTCAGCGTTGCCTATGACCCTCCTGCGTTTCCGCAGTTCGTGACGGGAAGGGAGTGGCTGAAGTTCTTCGCAGAGAGCAGGGGAGTTGGTGAGGAGTCCATAATTAAAGCTGCAGAGCTCTTCGATGCGACCTCCTTCCTGGACAAAAGGATAAGCGAGTACTCGTCTGGGATGCTGAAGAGGATTTCACTCGCTCAGGCCTTTGTGGGGGAGCCAGAGCTGGTTTTTCTCGACGAGCCGCTGGCCAACATTGACTTCGACAGCATGGAGAAAGTCGTCGAAGTCATCGAGGGCATGAAAGGCAAGAGAAGCTTCGTGATAATCAGCCACATCTGGGAGCCATTGATGCCTGTAGTGGACTGGGTCGTCGTGATTGGGAACGGGAAGCTCGTGTTGAGCGGAAGGGCCGAAGAAGTGCAGGAAGATGTCGAGAAGCTCTTTAAACCGCGCATAAGACGTTCAAAAGAGGGAGGAGCCAAGGAAAGCCCCTCCCCCGGGCAGGAGGGTCGGCAAACTCCCACCAGCGTTTGAAAAATCATATTTTGGATTTATTAATTTTTTGCCGTATGAAGATATGAAGATTGTTATGTCTGCTCAGGCACGGGTCCAGGTCATCACGTTTCAGCCGGGGAGACCTGAACTCATCATCGCCCTCAGAGGAACTCCTCGAAGAGGAGGTCTTCTTTCTTTCCGCCAGCCTTCTTAAAGACCTTTTCGCTCCAGCCCACGTTTCCAACTCCCTCGGGAAAGTGAGCGTCGCTCGCGAAGGTAAGCTTTATCCCCCTCTTTATGCACTCCCGGATAAAATCCAGCTCGGGAACGCGATAGCGGGAGCTTATCTCGAAAGCCTTTCCTTTGGCTTCAGCTAGCTCGAGGACTTCATTAAGTTCCTCCACCGAGGGAAATCCGACGTAGGGGAAGTTTGCCCCAAAGTGGCCTATCACGTCCACGTTCTCATCCATCAGGGCGAGCTTCACAAGGTCGAGGTACTCATTTGGAGTATCAACCCACTCGTGGACGCTAGCTATAACGTAATCGAGCTTTTCAGCAACGAAATCAGGAACGTCGACGCCGTTGGGGGTTATGTTCCCCTCTATGCCAGTGAGAACCGTTATCTCGGACTCATTTCCCCACCGCCTTATCTCCCTGATGTAGCGGTTGAACGTTTTGCCAACTACGTAGTGGCTGTGGTCGGTTATTCCAAGAAGTTTGAGACCTTTTTCCTCGGCTGAGGCTATGTTGTCAGCTATCGAGCCAATCCCGTCCGAATATACGGTGTGCGTGTGGGTATCGTGCGGGAATTCGAGCATGTTCATGGTAAATGCACTCGGGCTTTAAAACGCTTCTGGACAAAATATCCAAAGTAAAGGAAGACCTTGAAGTTTGACAAAGGTTTAAATAGGCCTGCGCCTAAGTTAGGACGGTGGTGCTCATGGTCGAACGCTCAAAGGTTAGGGTTCTCATCGCCAAGCCGGGTCTGGACGGCCACGACAGGGGCGCAAAGGTCATAGCCAGAGCCCTCAGGGATGCGGGTTTTGAGGTCATCTACACCGGCATCAGGCAGACTCCGGAGCAGATAGTCGAGAGCGTTATCCAGGAAGACGTTGATGTCCTTGGTATAAGCATCCTTTCTGGGGCCCACATGGTCCTGATACCGAAGATACTCAAGCTTCTTGAGGAGAGGGGAATAAAGCCCAACGAGGACATTCTCGTGCTCGCTGGGGGTATAATCCCGCCCGACGACGCCGAGCAGCTCGAGAAGATGGGTGTCGCCAAGGTCTTCGGCCCGGGAAGCCCGATAAGCGAGATAATCAAGTTCATAGACGAGAACGTGCCAAAGCTCAAGAAGTTCAGGGAGAACGCATAACTTTTTATCTTTTCTGGATGATTAATCCAGCGTGGTGAAGATGATAGACGGGCTTATTGAGAGGATGCTCAAGGGAGACAAGAGGGCCGCCGCGAGGCTTATAACCCTCGTCGAGAACGACGAGGAAAAGGCCCGGGAGATCGTCTCGAAGATTTATCCATACACCGGAAAAGCCTACATAGTCGGAATAACCGGGCCACCGGGGGCAGGAAAGTCAACACTACTCGACAAGCTGATCAGGGTGGCCAGGGAAGAGGGTAAAGTCGTAGGCGTTATAGCGATAGACCCGACTTCTCCCTTCACAGGCGGTGCCCTCCTTGGGGACAGGATACGGATGCAGAGGCACTCAACTGATCCGGGAGTCTTCATAAGGAGCATGGCAACGAGGGGTTCTCTGGGTGGACTGGCCAAGGCCACCAACGACGCGATAAAGGTCCTCGACGCCTACGGCTGTGACGTGATCTTCGTTGAAACCGTCGGAGTCGGACAGATAGAAGTTGACATCGTAAAAACAGCAGATACGGTTGTCCTTGTCACCGTTCCCGGCCTCGGGGATGACATCCAGGCAATAAAGGCCGGTCTCATGGAGATAGCAGACATCTTCGTCATCAACAAGGCCGACAAGGAGGGGGCCGACGCCACCTACTTCGAGCTTAACCTGATGCTCGACCTCGAAAAGGAACGCTGGGAGAAGCGTGGCTGGCGGCCGCCGATAGTCGAGACCGTCGCTACCACGATGAGGGGCATCCGCGACCTCTGGAAGGCAATAAACGACCACAAGGCTTTTCTTGAGAAGAGCGGCGAGCTTGAGAAGAAGAGGCGCTTCAGGGCAGAAGAGGAGATAAAAACAATTGTGTCGGACAGGATAGCGAGAACCGTTGGCAAAAAGCTCTCCGAGGATGAAATCTCCACACTGATTGAACGGGTTGTTAAGAGAGAGATTGACCCGTACTCTGCCGCGGATCAGGTTATTGAAAAGGCACTGGGGGTGAAGGTATGATAAAGAAGATTGACCATGTTGGTATTGCCGTTAAGAACCTTGAGGAGGCCATAAAAGTCTGGGAGGGCCTTGGGCTTAAGGTTGATGAGATCGAGGAAGTTCCCGACCAGAAGGTCAGGACGGCCATAATCCACGTTGGGGAGAGCAGGATTGAGCTTCTTGAGGCCACTTCGGAGGACTCTCCGATAGCCAAGTTCATTGAGAAGCGCGGTGAAGGGATACACCACATAGCCCTCGGCGTTGACAACATCGAGGAGCACCTCGAAAAGCTGAAGGAAGCCGGCTACCGCCTCATAGACGAGAAGCCGAGGATCGGAGCTGGCGGGGCCAAGATAGCCTTCGTCCACCCGAAGTCCGTCACCGGTGTCCTCCTGGAGCTCTGCCAGAGGGACTGAACTTCTTTTTAATTTCTCTAGGCTTCTGGAAGTTTTTTGCGGTTTTTAACTCAAATGGTTTTAGAGGCTGAAAAAACTAAAGCCGCTTCGCTATTATCGGTACCTTTCCTTTCTTTTCCGTGCTTAAAGCGTTGGCTGTCTTCTCGTCTAGCACCGTCAGGACACTCTTAAACCCTATCTCTCCAGCCCGTCCTATCGCTCCGGGGATGTCTTTCTCATCTCCCCAGAGGAAGAGGCTTGCCTTTCTAGGCCTACCTGGCAAAGGCTTCAGGACGTAGTAGGAGTTGCCTACCTTCCCAGCTTCCGCGAGCTCGTGTACTCCAGCGAAGATGTCTTTAAAGCTTGAGAACCACATGTCATAGGAACTCTGAAATCTGCCGGCGACCAGTTCAAGGCCTTTCACCTTCTCCCAGGGAAAAAACTTAAGGGGCCGAACATTGTCCCCGCTGGATTTGGCAGTGGGGACTTCCACAAGCCAGTTCTCGTAGAGAACTTCGTGGAAGCCTAGCTTCCTGTAAAATCCAATTGCTTCCTCGTCCGGCTGGGTTGTTAGGAGCTCCGCTTTTCCTGCGAAGCTGCCCTCAATGTACTCGATAATCGCCCTGCCGATTCCTTTTCCTCTAAAGTCGGGGTGAACCTCTATGACATCCAGGTGGGCTATTCTCATCATCTCCCCGTTTATCTGCTCTTCCGAGAGAAAGACCTCCGCCTCACCAACGATCCTCCCGTCCAGCTCGGCTACTATGGGGTACTGACCCTCAAGAAGGAGGGCATTGATGTGGACGGCGCACGTTTCTACGCTCATCCAGGGGCCGCCGCGGAGGTATCTTTCACGAACGGAAAATCCCGAGAGCTCTTCCCCAGCAGTGTGAACATCAACTATTCCCTTAACATCATCCAGGGTTGCGACTCTTATTTCGAGGTTCAATTTAACACCCCCTAGCAACTCCTTCTCAGATCTTCCCGGCGAACAGGAGAAATTCTTTTCCGAGCGCCCTCACCGAGTAAGCCCTCATCTCTCCATCAAGAAACTTCCGAATCGCTTCAAGGGTTTTCTCACGCCTTTTTAGTATCTCCCGTGCTTCCTCCGGAGCTACTCTCTTGAACATGATTTCAGTACCGGGCCTGCTCTGGGCCAGAAACGGAAGGTCGGCCGTTATCACGGTCGCTATCTTCGCGTAGCCGCCAGTAGTCTGAGCATCGCGCATCATAACTATCGGCCTTCCGCTTCCCGGAACCTGGATGCTTCCGGGGACTAAAGGACTGGTAACGATGTCGGGCCCTTTTTCGGAGTGCTCAATAACCGGCCCCTCCAGCCGGTAGCCCATCCTGTCGCTCTCTGGCGTTATTACGTAGGCAGAGCTCAGAAAGGTCTCGATACCGTTCTCGGTGAAGTGTTCCAAATCTGGGCCGAGGACGACCCGGATTTCCACGCTATCGCCCGAATAGTCCGGCTTCAGCTTTCGAGGCAGAGAGCAACCTTCCCTGCCCGTTAAGAGAGCGTAGCCAACACTAAGCCTATCGCCCGCTTTAAGCGGCCTCCCGAGGCCGGCCCTTGGATAGGCCGAACAGCTCCCCAAAAGTTTCTCGCACTTTACTCCGCCCGCAAAGGCAATATAGCCGTAGAGGCCGCTCCTCAAAGTCCCAACTTCGAGGATATCCCCCCTCTTCGCCCAGTAGCTCGTCCAGGGTTCGATTGGTGTTCCGTTGATCCTTACATCAACGTCCCCAGCCACCGCAAAAACCACCGAGGCGTTGAACCTCATCTTTGGCCCCGCTAGAAGGAACTCAAGGAGCGGAAAATCGCCGGGGTTTCCGACGAGGTAGTTGGCTACCCTGGCCGAGAAGTCGTCCATGAAGCCCGAGACCGGAACGCCGAGCTTTCGGTAGCCAGTTCTTCCCGCATCCTGAACGGTTAAGAGTGATGGGACGCTGAGGAGCTCAATCATTGCTTACTCCTCCATTCGCCCCTGTAAAGCTCCACGAACTCCTCCTCGCTGATTGGTACAAACCTCACTTCATCGCCTGGCTGGAGCAGGGTCGGCGGTTCTCTGCTTGGATCGAAGAGCCTCAGCGGAGTCCTCCCTATGAGCCGCCAGCCGCCGGGGCTTTCGATTGGATAGATGCCGGTCTGCCTTCCAGCTATCCCAACCGAACCTGCAGGAACTTTTAGACGCGGTCTCTCCAGCCTTGGGGTTGCTATCCTTTCATCGACGGGACTTAAGTATGCAAATCCCGGCAGGAAGCCGAGGAAATGGACGCGGTAGGTCTTTCCGGAGTGTATCTCGATGACATCGTCAACGCCCAGCCCGTTGTATTCCGCTACGAACTCAATATCAGGGCCGTATTCACCGCCGTAGAGGACGGGTATCTCGATTTTCCGACCCTTGAAGGCTCCAGTGCTTACATCAAGCAACGGCTCAACGGCCTTCTTAACGTCCTCAAAGGTAACCTTCAGCGGGTCGAAGATCACCGCCAGAGAAGAGTAAGCAGGAACGACTTCAACCAGCCACCCGAAGTCTTTTCCCTCAATTGCCCTCGCAACGGCGTGGACTCTCGCGTTCACTTCGTCGTCTATGACCTCGCCGAAGGAAATGAGAAGGGCGGAGTCTCCGAGGGGCTTTATATTCACAGTATCACCCTTTGGAATTCCTGTACGGTGGGACCAAAACTGGAAGGTCTTTAATCCTACCAAAGTGTTTTACATTTCCCGTAGCGACCGTGAGACCGTAAACTGTTGCAGTAGCCGCTATTATCGCATCTCCGAGGGAAAGTCCGTAGTCCCTCCTAAGTTCTCCGGCTAGAACCGCGATTTCAGTTGTCACCGATAAAGCTTCAAAATGAGACAAAAAGCGAAGGAGTTTTTCACGTTTTATAGGGTCTCTTGTGTCTCTACCAGAAAACAGCTCTGCAATCGTTACTGTTGAAATAAAAGCCCCCTCCTTGACCAGTTCGAGGATGAACTCCCTTGAGCCCTCGACCTTTCGAAGAACGTCGATTATTACGTCAGTGTCTATTAGATACATCCCTGTCCCACTCCTTCCGGAGCTTCTCAAGGTCGATGTCTTCTTCAAACAGCCCAAATACGTCGTTTAAGTCCCGTATGAATTCGTCGAGTATTATTATCTTGACCCTTTTCTTTTCTGGAAGTGTCAGTTTCTTCAGAGGCTTCAACACGCCATTTTCATAAACAGCCTCAATGACACCCATTTTCTCACCATGTATACTTTCGCTACATATCCATAAATCTAACGGATTATCTCCTTCATCGGCACTATCTTAACACCTTCTTCCTCCAGCACTTTCCTGATGTGCGCGGCTATCTCTACAGCTTTCGGGTTGTCTCCGTGGAGGCAGATGGTATCTACCTTCAGCTCGACCCACTCACCGTTGATTGCCCTAACGCCGCCGTCCTTGACCATCGAAATCACGCGCTCGGCTATTTCTTCTTTGTCTTCTATCACCGCTCCGGGCTTCGAGCGCGGGACGAGGGTTCCATCAGGGTTGTAGGCCCTGTCTGCGAAAACCTCGTGGGCAACCTTAACGCCCATCTCCTCAGCAATCTCCGCAGGTCTCGACCCGGAGAGGGTCACGAAGATCAGGTTTTTGTCGAAGTCCGCTATTCCCTCGATTACCCCGCGGGCGAGCTCTTCTTCCTTCACGAGGGCGTTGTAGAGAGCACCGTGAGGTTTAACGTGCTGGAGCTCTATGCCTTCTGCTCTTACAAAGGCGTAGAGCGCCCCCACCTGGTAGAGGATGTAGTTCCTTGCTTCATCGTAAGTGAGCTTCATATATCTCCTGCCGAAGCCGAGAAGGTCTGGGTAGCCCGGATGAGCGCCAACGGCTACACCATTCTCCTTCGCGAGCTTTACCGTCTTCCTCATGACGAGGGGGTCTCCCGCATGCCAGCCCGTCGCGACGTTCGCCGAGGTGATGTACTTCATAACTTCCTCGTCGAGGCCGAGCTTATACCTCCCAAAGCTCTCGCCGAGGTCAGCGTTGAGGTCGACCTTCACATTCCTCACCGACTTCGTTTCGACGCAAATCTAAAAAAGCCTTTCTCCAAGGTTTCATTATGGACGATGAAAAGGAAGGGAGGAAAAAAGCGGTCATAGACTCTGCCTTCTTCATCCAGGGGGCAGATGTGGAAGGTTTAACCACCCCTGGTGTCGTTGAGGAAGTCAAAGACCCAGAGTCGAGGCTCTTTATTGAGGGACTCATCAGCGCGGGCAAGGTTAAGGTGGTTCTTCCGTCGAGGGAGAGCATAGAAGCCGTTAGGGAAGCGGCAAAGAGGACGGGAGAGCTCGGAGAGCTGAGCGAGGCCGACATAGAGGTCCTCGCGCTGGCCTACGAGGTGAACGGAGTGCTCCTCACCGACGACTACAACCTCCAGAACATCGCGAGAACGCTGAGAATCGAGTTCAGAACCCTAAAGCGCGGGATAAAAAAGGTCATCCGCTGGAACTACGTCTGCATCGGCTGTGGGAAAAAGTTCGAGGAGATGCCGCCGGGAGGGATATGCCCCGACTGCGGGAGTCCAGTAAGGCTAATACCAAAGAGAAAGCGGAAGAGAAGACCTCAAAGGCGCAGGTATGGAAGAACTTCGTCGTAGACCTCGCTCCAGTCCACGATGCCAACCCTTCTCTTAACGCCCCTTCGTATGAGGTTAAGTATCTCCTCAACGACTTCCTCTGGCGTTTTTCCTGTTGTGTCCACCTCAATCACGTTCTCGTTCTCCTCAAGCGCCTCGACGAGGATAACATCAACGAGCTCGGCCTCGACGTTCTCCCCGAGCTTCTCCCTGCCGTAGCCCCTCTCCTTCAGCCTTTCCGCTATCAGCTTCGGGTTCGCCCTGAGGACTATCACAAGGTCAGCCTTGAGGAAGTGGCTCAGATGGCTGTCCGCGACAACGTTTTTACCTTGGAAGTCCCTTTCAAAGGTCTCCCTGAGTTCATCAACGTCTATCTCAAGTTCTTCTCCCTTCATCTCACCTATACCCTTCTCAAGGGCGTAGTCTCTCAGGTTGACGTACTCGTAGCCTAGTTTCTCAGCCAAGAGCTTTGATATAGTCGTTTTTCCAACACCTGGTGTTCCGGTTACCGCTATTATCATTATCACACCCCCATATGAATTTAAAATCACGCCCCGGACGGGCTCGGCGCTCATAGGGTACGTCATCGCCCCTGCTCAGCCCGTCTTGGATTCTTCACTGCCCGCCCGGGACGGCGTCAGGGCCAGTCCTCGTCATCACAAACGCTCGGTGCAATTCGCTGTCATCATCCGCATAGGCTCATCTCATATAGTAGGATATAAGCTTTCTCAGCTCCGGGTCTCGCCTCAGCGGGAGCTTGAGGAAGCGCCTAAGCTGGTTGTTCTCGGCCATCAAGCCGGTGAGTTCAATGGCAAGGATCTTGTTGTCCTCACTCAGCCCGTAGGCTTTGAAGCGAAGCGGTGCGTACTCCTTCTCCAACTCCCAGACTTTTTCTTCGAGTTCCTTAACCTTTCCCCCAAGCTCTTCAAGGTCTCCCCTCGGCTTCCTGAACTCGCTGGTGAGGGTAATCTCGATAACTCTCTCCGGAGGAACTCCATAGCGCTCACTCAGCCTCTTTATCTCTCCCCAAACCTCTTCAGAAAGCTCAACCTCTATCTTCCCAAGGCCTTTTTCGGGTTTGATTATGAGCTTCATTGTTCCTCACCAATGAGAGACTTTATGACTTCAATAAACTTCTCAGCGACTTTCAGGGCATCTTTAACTTCATCGGGCTCGGGAGTGTACGAGACGTCGTATTGATCTTCATGCCTGAGTTCTCTCATCCTGTCGAGGAGCTCTACCCAGTACCCCTCAAGCTTTCCAGTTTTAACGTAGAACTCCTCAAGGTACCTTGCGACGCAGTAGTGGCTTTTCTCCCGCCACCCGTCGCGGAAAAGCACTGCTCTGGCAGCATGAAACATCGCGAGGTAGGAGGCCATTAGGGAAGTCCTGTATGAGCCGAACTCTCTGTTCCTCTTGGCCTCTTCCAGCCACTCTTCGGCCCTCTTAATGCTCAGCAACGCTTTCTCTCTGGAAGGCGGAACTCTTCTCAGCAGACCCCGCTCTAAGCAAAGACTGAATCCTGTCAAGTCTCTCACCCCATATAACAATCGAGCCGTAGACGAGGGAATAGTAAAAGATAGGGTCTTCTTTTTGGAGCCTTGATAGCCTCGACGGCGTTAAAACTATCAGATCAACTTCTCTGTCCGTCAGCTCGGAGATTTTTCTCTTTAGCCTCGCGGACTTTAATAGTTCCTCCTTCCTAGCGAACACCCAAACGTCAATATCACTGTCTTCCCTGTTCTCTCCGGAGGCAAAGCTTCCGTAAACACCAAGACCGAGCATCCAGTCTTCTTTGAGTCCTTTGAGCCTTTCCGAAAGCACAATGAAGTTCAGAAACCTCTTAAGCTCCCGAGTTTTAGGAGTGTCAAGGATGTGGAACTTTCTCCCTTTTTTCGCGGCGATCCCGTGCTTTACGAGAAGGTGAAGGGTCTTTGAGACCAGACCCTTGCTGACGTCGAGTTTTCTCGCGACTTCTTCTACCCCCACCGTACTCTTCGGCAGAACTTCTTCGAGGATCCTCACACGTTCGGGTGTTGAGAGCAGCTCGTGCATGATAGTGCCTCTCGTTCATGATTTATGAACTTTTCGTTCACGCTCCATGAACGATTCGTTCACGTTTTGTGAACTTTCTTTTCCTCCAGCTCCCTTCTCAGCCTCTCGTTCTCCTCTCTAAGCTCGTTTCTCACGGTCAGGAACTTCTCCTTATCTGCTTTTGCCTTTTCGTAGAACTCTCTCAGTTCATCCAGCTGGCCCTCTATCTCGGACAGCTTCTCTTCGAGCTTTTTGATCTTCTCACGCAGATGCTCTTCCCTCTCCGCCTTGAGAGTTTCCTCGGCCTTCGGGAGGTTTTCTCTGATAAGTTCCTCTATATCTCGCCCTTTTAGGGCTTTGAACTTTCCTTTCGGAAGGGAGATCACTATTTCTTCACTCACAGAAGCCCACGCTCCTCGAGATAAGAGAGAAATTCCTCGGGACTCACTATTTTGATCACACCCTTTCCCCTCTTTTTAAATTCTTCGTCTCTGGCAATCAGAACGTCACAGTTGGAATTAACTGCCGAGGAAAGAGCAACGGCATCGTAAGGGTCAACCCCGAGCTCAAGCTGGTATGTAAGGGCGTCTAGCAATGCAGGAATTTCAGGGATGTACACCTCAAGACCAAGGTCTTGAATATCGCTCTGGGCTATTTTTGGGTCTGCACCTTTCCTCCTAAAAACGTGCACCGACTCCATGATTGTAAAGATGGAAACTATACCCTTAATGTTACCTTCCTCGACGAGTTTAAGAACCCGAAGTGAGGCCTTCCAGAGTGGTCTTGATGTTCTAGGATCGATTTCCTTGAACCACACATTGAGGAGAACGTTGGTGTCTATAAACGCTCTAATCATAACCCTCCTCCCGCAGTCTTTTGAGTAAGGAAACGCTGTCTTCCCCCTTCAACAGACCCTCAAGACGGCCGAGCATCCTCTCAGCTGTTCCAGGAACGGATTTTCTCTTTCCCTTCATCCCGATTAGGGTGTTTAACGTCCGCATGTCAACAAGCATTCTCCCACCACCAACGAGTAACTTTGAACACTATTTAATCCTTCTCCTCTCCAGCTCGGTCTTCCTGTCGTAGCAGGTGATGTAAAAGGCCAGCAGACCCTTCCACTTCCCGTACGGCTCAAGGATTTCCCTGACGTCTTTCTCTTTAACCTCTTTCACGCTCTTCCCGAATATCTTAGCTATACCTCTCCTCAGTCCAAGATCTCCCGCTGGATAGGTATTTTTCCTCAGCCCATAGGCAAGGAAGAGCTCTGCAGTCCACTTTCCTATCCCTCGGAAGGCCGTAAGATACTTTATGGCCTCTTTCTCGTCCATCTCCCACAGGTCAAGCTTCAGCTCGCCCTTCAGGTAAAGCTCCGTAACGTGTTTTATATATTCTGCGCGGTAGCCGAGCTTCGCTCTTTTAAGCTCGTCAGGAGATAGAGAGGCTATTTTCTCGGCCGTAGGAAAGACGTATATGTTCCCAGCTTTTTCTCCGGCCATTTCTACGAGGTTTCTTATCGTCCTCTGAGCGAACTCGAAGTTAACCTGCTGTTGTGCTATCACCTCAACGAGGGCTTGATAGGGTGAGGGTGCGGCGGGAACGGTCAAGCCTTTGAACTCCTCCACAAGGAAAGAGAACGGCGAATCACTTATCTCTGAATAGAAAGAGTCGAGGTCAGTGTCGAGGCCGAGAATGAAGGAGAGCTTTTCCCTAGCCTCTTTTTTCTCCTTCCTTCCCCATGTCTCTGGAAAGAGGAAGTCCCCGTTGTAGGCCACAATTCCGACTACGCCGCTTTTCAGTCGGAGTGCCTGGTAGAAAGTATCCCCTTTGAGCTTCCAGGTGCCGTTCTTTACCATTTCGTGGGCGGTCTTTCTGATGTCGACAGCCATCGGTCGAGCTTTACTGGGTTCCTCTTTATATCCCTTAGGGTCATTACCCACAGTCTCTTTCCGTCTGCGGAGCGCTTTATCTCGAGCTCTCCAATCTCTTCGAGGAACCTCATGGCATCTTTGATGTGGCTGGGATTTACCCCGAATTCACCGCGAATGAATTCCCAGTATGGTTCCACCGTTGAGAAGCGTGCCGCCTCCCTTACGATTGTCCAGGCAACCTTTCTTTTCTTCTCTCCGCGGGCAACCTTGTACTTCTTCACGAGCTCTCCCAGCATGGGCTAGGATACCACCAAGTTATATATAGACATTTCCCGTCCCTTAACCAACGTCCGAGCAAAAGGTTTAAACCATGAAAGTTGTAGCACTAATTGATGAAGCCTATGAAGCGACCGATGGTCTTGACAATACTCCTAGTTGTTCTCATCCTTCTCCCTTCGGTAAGCGCGGAGAAGAGAGTCGTCTACGTTGGAACTATCGAGGGCACTATCACTCAGTATACGGTCGACCAGTTTGAGAGCTATATCCGGACTGCAGAAAAGAACAGCGCGGAAGCGCTTATCATCGAACTGAACACGCCCGGCGGTCAGGGAGACGCGATGATGGAGATAGTTTCATTAATTCAGAACTCCACTGTACCGGTTATAATCTATGTATATCCAAGAGGCGCCATAGCGGCTTCTGCTGGTACCTACATAGCGATGGCCTCCCACCTGATAGCTATGGCTCCCGGAACTAGCATCGGCGCCTGTGAGCCGATCTTGGGTTATTCTGCCAACGGGAGCATAGTAAGAGCACCCGACAAGATTCGAAACTTCTACGCCGCCTACATGCGCTCCCTGGCTGAGGCGAGCGGAAGAAACGAGACGGCGGCCGTTAAGTTTGTCCTCGAAGACCTCAGCCTCACCCCAGAAGAGGCCCTGAAGGCCAACGTTATTGAGGTCATCGCGAATGACCTTCCAGATCTGCTCAAAAAGGCCAACGGGATGAGGACGAAAGTTCCTGTGGCTGGAAAGGGTTACGTTACGTTCAACTTTACCAATGTGGAGGTGAAAAGGCTCAGTCCATCCCTGAGCTACCAGATAGTAACGTTCCTTGCAAATCCGGGGATAGCGTACATTCTCTTAACTGTTGGGATGCTCGGGCTGGTCTTCGGTTTCCTCACCCCAGGCTGGCACGTTCCGGAGACCTTGGGGGCTATACTGCTCGTCCTTGGGGTTATAGGCATGGGCTACTTCGGCTACGACGCTGCTGGGCTCGTGCTCATGATACTTGGCGTGATATTCTTCATAGCGGAGGCTCTGACCCCGACGTTCGGCCTCTTCACGATAGCCGGACTGGTCAGCTTCATACTGGGAGGTCTGATAATGTTCGGAAAGGGTGGGGAGGTATACCTCGTTAACAGCGAAACTTTCTCTACCTTGAGGGTCATCATAATAGTAACAGGAGTCCTGCTGGCACTGTTCTTCCTCTTCGGGATGGCCGCTGTGATACGGGCGCACCGCAGAAGGCCAGAAACTGGTAAAGAGGAGATGATCGGTGCCGTTGGTAAAGTTGTTGAAGACCTTGATCCCGAGGGCCTCATAAAAGTCCGCGGAGAGCTCTGGAAAGCCGTCTCCAAGGACGGAAGTCTGATTAAGGTCGGAGAAAAAGTAAGGGTAGTTGGAATGGACGGGCTGACGCTCATAGTTGAAAAAGTCGATGAAAAGGAGGTATGATATCCGATGGCAGGTTTTGGCACCTTAGTCTTGGGAATCGTTTTGCTTTTTGTTTTGATTCTGCTGGCAAGTGCCATAAAGATAGTGAAGGAGTACGAAAGGGCAGTGATCTTCAGGCTTGGTAGGGTCGTTGGAGCTAGAGGTCCCGGACTGTTCTTCATAATCCCGATATTCGAAAAGGCCGTTATCGTTGACCTCCGTACGAGGGTTCTTGACGTTCCAGTTCAGGAGACCATAACGAAGGACAACGTTCCAGTTAAGGTCAACGCCGTTGTTTACTTCCGCGTCGTTGACCCTGTAAAGGCTGTTACTCAGGTCGCCAACTACATAGTGGCCACGAGCCAGATAGCCCAGACCACGCTGAGGAGCGTCATCGGTCAGGCTCATCTCGACGAGCTCTTGAGCGAGAGGGAGAAGCTCAACAGGGAGCTCCAGAAGATAATTGACGAAGCAACAGACCCATGGGGAATAAAGGTCACTACCGTCGAGATAAAGGACGTCGAACTCCCAGCTGGTATGCAGAGGGCGATGGCCAAGCAGGCAGAGGCCGAGCGTGAGAGAAGGGCTAGGATTACCCTGGCGGAGGCGGAGAGGCAGGCTGCTGAGAAGCTCAGGGAGGCCGCGGAGATCATAAGCGAGCACCCGATGGCGCTCCAGCTCAGAACCCTTCAGACCATAAGCGACGTCGCCAGCGACAAGAGCAACGTCATCGTCCTCCCGCTCCCGATGGAGATGCTCAAGCTTTTCAAGAGCTTCGCTGAAGCGGGTCAAGCAGTAAAGAAGAAACTTGAAGCAGAGGAACAATCAGAATGATTAGATGTGTCCTTGGACACATTTTATTTTTTTGGATATCACCACAAAGGCTAAAAAGACTTTTATGTAGGTTCCGCTAGGCATAATCAAATTCAGATGCCATAGTTTTGATCGGGGGTGCTGAGTTTGGAAGGCAGATCAATAGTCTTTGCATCTGGAAAGGGTGGAACCGGTAAGACCACCACAGTCGCCAACCTGGGTGTGGCCCTAGCACAGTTTGGCAAAGAAGTGATTCTGCTGGACGCAGACCTGACGATGGCAAACCTGAGTCTTGTTCTCGGAATGGAAGACATCCCAGTTACACTGCACGATGTACTTGCGAGGGAAGCAGACCTTAAGGATGCAATATACGAAGGTCCCGCTGGCGTTAAAGTAATACCCGGTGGGCTCAGCCTGGAGAAGGTCAAGAAGGCCAAGCCCGAGAGGCTCAGGGAGCTCATGAGGGAGATAAGCCAGCTCGCAGATTTCATTCTCATCGACGCTCCGGCGGGCCTTGAGATGACGTCCGTTACGGCGCTCCTCATTGGAAAGGAGCTCATAGTCGTCACCAACCCTGAGATTTCAGCTATCACTGACTCCCTGAAGACAAAGCTCATAGCGGAGAAGCTCGGAACGCTCCCGCTCGGTGTCATCCTCAACAGAGTCACCAATGAAAAGACAGAACTCACCCAGGATGAGATTGAGGCCATCCTTGAGGTTCCAGTTCTGGCTATGATCCCAGAAGATCCCGAGGTCAAGCGTGCAAGCGCATACGGCGTTCCACTCGTCATTAAGAACCCAACCAGCCCCGCCGCTATAGCTATCAAGCAATTAGCTGCCAAACTTGCGGGAATCAAGTGGCAGCCGCCCGAGCCGGAGAGCCCGATAAAGAGGGTCTTCAAAGCGATCTTCGGAGGGAAGAGGTAATGGCGGCGGCAGTGTTGTACGTCCTGCTGGTGATTCTCCTCATCCTAGTGATAGTCCTTACAATGCTCTACCTCTCAGCTAAGAACAACCCCTACTACGTTGTTTACGACGAGGAAACGAAGACCGCACTCAAGCGCCGTGTCCTCAACCTCAAGGAGGAGTTGGAGGGCGAGCTTGAGCAGTTCGACGTTGAAGACTGGGAGAAAGCCCTGGAAGAGTCAATAGACGAGGAAGTCAGGAGCCTGTGAACGTTTTTCTTTCATTCTTGTTATTAAACATTTCTGTGGCGTTAAATTTTAAAATCTCTTTTTGGATACTTTAGTTGGGTGGGGCGCCATGGTGGCCAGGTTGGGATACAAAAACAAGCTTGTTGAGGTTAGGAATGGCGTTGTATACCTGTTCGATGGAAAGCTCTGGAGCGCCCCACTCGAGAGGGTTGTTGAATACTACCTGGAGGGCCAGGGGGCTATCCCGGGGCCAATTCGGGAAATCGCCAGCGACCTTTATCGCGTTCTTCTTGGAGAAAACCTCGTTAGGGAAATGTTGACCAATTCAGGTGGGCGGTACGGCGAGACGACAGCCAGCTGATATACAGGAACGAGCCTCAATCCTAGCTTTTTTAAGTGGATTTTTCCAGGGGAATATTCAAAAATCTTAAGAACTGTTTTTCTTTAATATACCAATCCCAGGGGGTGGTAGAGTGAAAGCCAAGATCCGCATACTCGATATGTTCAGTGGGAGGTACACTGTTCTAATAAACGAGGAAGATGCCAAGGAGGCAAAGCTTCACCCGGACGACCTCGTTAAGATAGAGGCAGGTAAGAAGGCTGTCTACGGTAGCGTCGCCCTCAGCAACCTCGTCGGAAAGGGTGAGGTCGGTATAAGCAGGGACATCCTTGATCTTCACAACTTCTCTGAGGGTGAAACCGTCAGCGTTATCCCTGCCGGGACTCCAGAGAGCGTCCGCTACATCAAGAAGAAGATGCACGGCGAGAAGCTCAGGAAGGTCGAGATAGAGGCCATCGTGAGGGACATCGTTGACAGGAAGCTCAGGGACATCGAGATAAGCTCCTTCGTGACAGCCCTTGAGATAAACGGCCTCGACATGGACGAGATAGCGGCTCTGACCATAGCGATGGCAGAGACTGGGGACATGCTCGATATTGATCGGAAGCCGATAATGGACGTCCACAGCATCGGCGGCGTCCCGGGAAACAAAACCAACATTCTCGTCGTCCCGATAGTGGCGGCGGCAGGTTTAACTATTCCAAAGACCAGCTCAAGGGCTATCACCAGCGCCGCGGGAACTGCCGACGTTGTCGAGGTTTTTGCGGACGTCAGCTTCTCCCTCGACGAGATAAAGCGCATCGTCGAGAAGGTCGGGGCATGTCTGGTCTGGGGCGGTGCGCTCAACCTGGCACCCGCGGATGACATAACGATAAAGGCCGAGCGTGCGCTGAGCATCGACCCCACTGGCCTGATGCTGGCCAGCATAATGTCAAAGAAGTACGCTATGGGCAGTCAGTACGTTCTCATTGACATCCCGACTGGAAAGGGTGTTAAGGTGGAGACTGTCGAGGAGGCCAGGAGCCTTGCCAGGGACTTCATAGAGCTTGGAAAGAGGCTCGGCCAGTACGTTGAGGTTGCAATAACCTACGGTGGTCAGCCAATAGGACACACCGTCGGCCCTGCCCTCGAAGCCAGGGAGGCCCTCTCCGCTCTCATGACTGGCAAAGGCCCTGGAAGCCTAATAGAAAAGGCCACAGGACTGGCCGGAATACTCCTTGAGATGGGTGGCGTTGCACCCGCCGGAACTGGCAAGAAAATGGCCAAAGAAATCCTCGAGAGCGGCAAGGCCTGGGAAAAGATGAAGGAAATCATCGAGGCCCAGGGCGGAGACCCGAACATCAAGCCCGAGGAGATACCCATCGGCGACAAGACCTACACCTTCACCGCCGCCACGAGCGGTTACGTTACCGCCATAGACAACAGGGCGATAACTGCCATAGCGAGGGCCGCTGGAGCGCCTGAGGACAAGGGAGCTGGAATCGAGCTCTACGTCAAGGTCGGGGAAAAGGTCAAGGAGGGCGACCCGCTCTTCACGATACACGCCGAGCACGAGGCGAGGCTCGACCAGGCTATAGTCCTCGCCAGAAGGACCGAACCGATAAGAATAGAAGGAATGGTTCTCCAGCGAATCGGCAACATCTGATCACTTTCTGCATTCTTCTACCTTTTTCAGGAATTCTTCCCTGGTAAGGCACGGTTCATTCCTCTTCAGCTTGACCGCCGCCACCTTGTAGTTTCCTTTCCCTGCGAAGCGGCAGACCTTCCCGGGTTCGTCTATCAGCCTCGCAACCGCTAAAGTTTCACCGTTGCACTCCACGTAGTCTATCACCGTATCCTGGAAACCTGTAAAGATTATCACGCACTTTCTGTTTGGATTCAGTTGGGCAAGGTCCCTATCAATGGGGGGCAGTTCTTTGACGACGCAGTTTTCAGGATATTTCCCAGCCTTCACTCTCTTGATGAGCTCCGGAGGTTCTCCCGTTCTTTCGAACTCCTCAAGTTCCTCTCTCGATACATCAACGGGTTTCAGTGAGTAGCAGAGAATTCTCTCATCGTGGTACATGAAGTAGGTGCCGTCCTTCAGGAACATGAAGGCAATCCTCTCCCGCGGCTTATCGAAGATGTAGCCTGCGCGACTCTTTTTAACCTGATACATTTGCTCCACCGTGGTGAGTCTTTGAGGGCACTTATAACCCTTCCTGGACAGATTTGCCCAATTCATCTGTCCTCCTTGACTTTCTCCACGACTCTTATGTCCTCAATCCTTGTGAAGGGGTACTGTCCGTTCTCATCCTTCTCGACGGCCTTCACCATGTCCCATATCGTCAGGAGGGCGACGCTGACGCCCGTGAGGGCCTCCATCTCAACGCCGGTCTTATAGTAGGCCCTGACCTCGCAGGTGGCCTCTATGTAGTCGTCTCCAAACTCAAAGGTTATGTCAACACCCGTGAGTGGTATTGGGTGGCAGAGCGGGATCAGCTCGGGGGTCTTTTTCACGGCCAGGATGCCAGCTATCTGGGCCGCTGCTATAACGTTGCCCTTTTTGGTCTTCCCGGCTTTAATCAGCTCTATCGTCTCGGGCTTCAGCCTTATCCTGCCTTTGGCAACGGCCTTTCTGAAAACGACGTCTTTGTGACCAACCTCCACCATCTTAACTCCCTTTTCGTCAACGTGGGTCAAATCCTTCATCTCAATCCCCATACGAGTGAGGGAGCAAAGTTTAAAACCCTGACCCTTAGCCACACTTAGGAGCGGCAAGATTTTTACTATTAAATGGGGTGTTATTATGTCATCACAGGCTATCCTGATCGAAAACCTTACAAAATCATACGGTACGTTCAGGGCCGTGGACGGCCTTACTTTCGACGTGAAAGTGGGGGAAGTTTTTGGATTTCTGGGACCGAATGGAGCTGGAAAGACCACAACGATTCTCAGCATGCTCGGCATCATCATCCCTGACGATGGAAGAATAGAGATACTGGGAATGGACATGTCGAGGGAGCCGATAAAAATCAAGGAGCGCATCGGCTACCTCCCTGAAAACGCCACTATCTACGGCGAACTTACCGCCTGGAAAAACCTGGAGTTCTTTGCCAACTTTTACAGGATGAGCAATTCCGAGAGGGAAAAGCGGATAACTGAACTTCTCAAGAGGGTTGGTCTCTGGGATGCCCGCTATCGGAAGGCCAAGACGTTTTCAAAGGGCATGAAGCAGCGCCTTCTCCTTGCACAGGCTCTTATCAACGACCCGGAGCTGTTGATACTCGACGAACCAACGAGCGGGCTCGATCCAGAGGGAGCGCATTTGGTTAAGGAAGTAATTCGGGAGGCGAAGGCTGAGGGAAGGACCGTCTTCTTCTCAAGCCACATCCTCAGCGAGGTCGAGGAGCTGAGCGACCGCGTCGGCATAATCGTCCGCGGAAGGCTAAAAGCAGTTGGCCCCATACGGGAAATAAAGCGTCAGTTCATGGAGCTTGAGGGCTACGAGATAAAGGTGGAGACGAAAGAGCCCATACCTGAGCTTCGGCATGAGGAAATCACCAGGGTTGAGCGCCTCGCCCCAAATAGGATTATCCTTTTTGCCCGCTCGGATATAAGGGAGTGGCTCTCCCAATACCTCACTTCGAAGGGAGTCACTATCTTGAGCCTTGAGGTTGAAGAACCAAGCCTTGAGGATGTTTTCATGAAGACGATCTACGGGAGGGATGAGGAATGAGGAAAGCCTTTCTCCTTTTGCTGTCCATGCTCCTTCTTTTGCCCCTAGCGAGCGCCCAGCCGTACGTGACGGTCTTTGAAGGACGGATTGCACCGGAACATGCGATAACCGTGGGCGACTACACCGTTACGGTGGTCAAATCAGCAGTGGGGACACCGTATCTCATGCTGAAGAAAGGAGCTGAAATTCTTGAACTCGTGCCCTTTGACTTCGGGGGCGAAATAGAGCGCGATGGCATCAGAGTGGTTATGGGAAGCTACACCCCACAGGGTGGTTTTGTGGTGGTCTCCGTTAAGCCAAAGTTAGTAGCTTCCCTTAAACCGAAGGTTGGGGAGAGGGTCTCGTTCAACGGCACAACGGTCGAAGTTACCTCGGTTGGCGCTGAAACCGTTGATGTTTCAGTAAACGGGGTGACCAAAACGCTTGAAGTCAACGGAAGCGCTGTGGTTGATCTAGTGGCACTCGAATACAATGGAAAGGAGATAAGGGTTTACGTCGCTGACCCCGCCTCGGAGATCGTGAACCTGGAGTACGCGGTCTTCTACCCGTATCGGAAGGTTAGAGCTTCTGGACCCGTTGACGTGCCGATCACTATCACCAGCTCCAGCGACGTTGAGCTGAACCTGAAGCTCGGCATTCTCTCCCTGCCCTCTGGCTGGAAGGCTAACTTCATCTACGGGGGCGTTGAGGTGGGTGAAATATCGGTTCCACCGAAGGGAACGGTCAGCTTGACCCTCCACATTGAGCCGACTGGAAGCGGGGTGGTGAAGTTCACCGTTGGGAACTTCACAGGCAGCCTGGAAGTTGAGAGTGCTGGAATCGAAGTTTCAATTCCCTATCTAAGCTTGGAAGCGGAAGCGGGAACCAGCCTGAGCGTGCCGGTTGCCTTCGCAGGGACGGGAAGGGTTGAGTTCACCCCTGGAAGCGTTCCACCGGGGTGGGGGGTATATCTAACAGACGGCAGGTACAGGCTGAGGAGCTTCGATGTCGATGGAAGCTTCACCGCGGAGCTGGTGGTGGAGATACCGAGAAACGCGACCCTTGGAGACCACATGATAGAGTTCGAGGTTAACGGGCAGAGCTATGCTCTGAACGTTTACGTGTACAAGACGTACCTCGGAGAGCCTGCAAAGCTCACTGTAATCCTCACTGATGAGAGCGGAAACCCCATTCGGGGATGGGTTTCGGTCGGCGGTGAGAACGTTACAGTCTCCCCCGCGGGATCCGCAAACTTTGAGCTCAAGCCAGGGGAGTACACCGTGCTGGCTGGCGCAGAGGGCTGTTCCCCAGTCGAAGAGGACGTTAAGCTCTCCGATGGGGAGGAGAGAACCCTGACCATAAAGCTCAGGCGCGCGGAGTACTACTTCAAGGCTTCCCTAGAGAGGGATGTCCTAACCGTAACATCAGGAAGTGGGGGGAGCGTCGCGATAACTATCAAGAACCTCGGATCCAAGGACGACGATTACAGGGTCACTGTTGAAGGGCTCCCCGAGGGCTGGAGTTACATCCTCAGCCAGGACCCCAAAGGCACCGTTCCAATAGCGAGCATTAAAGTCCCGAGCGGAGAAAGTGGAAGCGCCTATCTAGTCATCATTCCGCCGTTCAACGCAGAATCTGGGGACTTAAACGCCACGGTGGTCGTTTCAGGCTCAAACTCAAGAGTTGAGCTTCCCCTCAAGATTCATGTCGAGAACCCTGCGTCCCTTCGCGTAAACGCGGACAATCCAACCCTGACGGTTAAAGCGGGTGGAAGCACTGCCACTGCACTCTGGCTGGATGCGATGGGAACAGTTACCAACGTCAAGTTCACCGTACAGGCCCCGAGCGGCTGGGACGTTGAAGTTGTCCCATCAACGATTCCCCGCGTTGGGATGGGGGGAAGAGGCGGTGTTTACTGGTCAACGGGGCCGGCCCAGGCCGAACTCAGGATCCGCGTTCCAAAATCAGCTCCCGCAGGTACGTACACTATAACCGTGACGGCTGCGGGTGATCAGGCAAAGGCCGAGACCGTGGTAACCGTCAGGGTTGCTCAGAGCTCAAGCGGTACCTGGATCGGCATCCTCCTCCTTGTGGTGGCGTTCGGCGTGGTGATATGGCTTATGAGGAGGGTAGGCAGGAGATGAACCCCATCTGGAACCTGGCTCTCAAGGAGCTCTACGTCTCTGTAAAGAGCAGAAGGTTCATCGTTATCGTTGCCCTCTACTTTATCATTTTTGGACTGGCCGTCTACTCTATCAAGGATTACCTTGTGCAGATGGGCGTTCCGAGCGTCGACTCCAACGAGCTTGGCCTCTGGGGTGTCAGCGCCGAGATTTACACAACACCCCTCGCGATGCTTTTCACCGTCAACATGACGATAATAACCGTCCTCGGTGCCGTCTTAGGTGTTGCCCTCGGCGCGGACGCGATAAACAGGGAAGTCGAGAGCGGTACAGTGAGGGTACTGCTCGGCCACCCCGTCTACCGCGACGAGATCATAAACGGAAAGTTCCTCGGCATGGGTTTGCTGATAGCCGTGACTTACATGGTCTCTTACATAGTCATGATAGCCGTAATGCTCATCCTCGGAATACCCCTCGACGGAGAATCACTTTTTAGGAGCTTCCTGGCGATTCTGGTGACAATGCTCTACACGATGGTCTTCTTATCCCTGGGAATCCTCCTCTCTACGCTCTCAAAGAAGCCCGAAACCTCAATGCTGGCGGGAGTCGGTCTTGCCATCTTCCTGACGGTGTTCTATGGCATAGTAGTAGGCATAGTCGCTCCAAAGCTCGCTGGCCCCGAACCTCCAATAGGCACAAGTGCCTACCAGATATGGGCAGATGAGCTCCACGTCTGGATGAACAGGCTTCACTCCATAAACCCCGCCCACCACTATGTTCAGCTGGTCAGCTACATCTTCGCAGGCGACAGGTTCTTCAACTACTACATCCCGCTGAGCGATTCACTCATCTACGGCTTCAACAACCTCGCAGCCCTGCTTGTAATGCTGCTCCTGCCCTTTGCCCTGGCTTATGCCAGGTTCCTCACAAGCGATCTGAACTGACTCCTCTCTTTTTAATGTCGAAGAATCAGAAGAACAAAAAACAGAGAAGTTACATCATCCCTTCGCAACGCCCATCGGCCTCATTCTCGCAACGAGGTTCGCTATTCCGGCCTCATGGACGACCTGGACGACGTTGTCCACGCTCTTGTACGCACCTGGGGCCTCCTCGGCAACGACGCGGAGGGAAGCGGCCCTCACGTAGATGCCCCTCTGGAGGAGTTCGTTCCTGAGTCTGTCGCCGCGGTACTGTCTGGTGGCAGCTTTCCTGCTCAGGAGCCTTCCAGCGCCGTGGCAGGAGCTTCCGAAGGTCTCTCTCATCGAGCCCTCCGCTCCAGCGAGGACGTAGCTGGCGGTACCCATCGAGCCTGGAATTAGAACCGGCTGGCCGACGTCCCTGTATGCCCTCGGAACATCCGGGTGGCCAGCGGGGAAGGCCCTCGTAGCGCCCTTCCTGTGCACGACGACCTTCACCTTCTTCCCGTCAACCTCGTGCTCCTCAAGCTTAGCTATGTTGTGGGCGACGTCATAGACGATCTCCATCTCCATGTCTTCTGCTTTCCTCTTGAAGACTTCCTCAAAGCTCTCCCTGACCCAGTGGGTTATCATCTGCCTGTTGGCCCAGGCGAAGTTGGCGGCCGCTTTCATCGCGCTGAAATACTGCTGTCCTTCCTCGCTCTGGAACGGAACGCTCACAAGCTCCCTGTCTGGCCACGGAATTCCGTACTTCCTGTTGGCCTTCTCCATTATTCTCAGGTAGTCGCTCGCAACCTGGTGGCCGAGTCCCCTGCTTCCCGTGTGAACCATGACCACAACTTGGCCCTCGAAGAGGCCGTAGGCCTTGGCTATCTCCTCGTTGTATACCTTGTCAACGTACTGAACCTCAAGGAAGTGGTTTCCGGAGCCAAGGGAACCGAGCTGTGGTGCACCCCTCTGCTTCGCCTTCTGGCTGACGGCATCTGGATCCGCCCCTTCCATCCTTCCGCCTTCTTCGAGATGCTCCAGGTCTCTCTCCCAGCCGTAGCCGTTGTCAACCGCCCACTTGGCACCGTCAGCCAATACATCGTCAAGCTGTGTCCAGTGGAGCCTCACACGCCCCTTGCTTCCGAGTCCGCTCGGGACGTTCTTGAAGAGGGTGTCAACGAGCTCCTTGATTTTCGGTCTAACTTCATCCTTTGTCAAGTTAGTTCTGATGAGCCTGACACCACAGTTAATGTCGTATCCAACACCCCCTGGACTTATTACGCCCTCCTTTGCGTCAAAGGCAGCCACTCCACCGATTGGGAAGCCGTAGCCCTGGTGTCCATCCGGCATTACGATGGAGTACTTGTAGATGCCCGGGAGCATGGCAACGTTCGCGGCCTGCTCAAGCGTCCTGTCCTGCTTCATCTTCTCGATGAGCTGGTCATCAGCGTAGACCCTGCCCGGTACTCTCATCCTCTTGTCAAACTTCGGTATCTCCCAGCGAATCTTGTCTATCCTCTTCAGCGGCACCATCTCTCTCACCCACCCCTTAGGTAGCCCTAAAGTTATTTTAAGGTTTCGAGGAACAAAACCGTTACTCCACCCTAAGCCTCCTCTCCTTCGGGACGTAGTTTAGGAGTCTCCCGTCTTTAGCCTTCGCTGAACCGAGGTAGTAGGAACGCCACTTCAGGATGAACCAGCCGTAGAGATTTTCATCGACCTCGATGCTCTCACCGGCCAGATACCTTCTCGCCCGTTCGTCGTCCAGCTCTACCACGTTCTTCGTCGCCTTCGGCCCGACAAGAAAGCTTCCCTCGATGGTCAGCCTTATCCCGTCGCTCTCGATCCTTCCGAAGTAGAGCCAGCCGTCGTTCCTGCCGACGTCTAGGGGGCAGGGCTTCCTCGCATAGACCTTCTGGTGGTTGCCCCTGATGAGGTATATCAGGTCTGGAGCGTAGCCGTAGTTCTCAATGAGAAGTCTCTTTACAAGCTCTGCATCGTTCGTCTTCCCTATCTCATTCCTCGGGTTCGCCTTCTCCTCACTCACCGCCATCACCCGGCTTGACTATCTTAGCTATGAAGAACGCCTCGGTGTCGTTGTCGTTCGGGTGGATCCTCAAAGCTTTCTTCAGCTCCTCCGAGTACTTCTTCCCCTCCCATTCAAGCACCGGCTCGCTGGTCTTAACTGTAAGGTCTATCCTCTCAAGCCTCGCGTCTGTCTTCCTGAGGAGATAATCCACGACCTCCTCGTTTTCTAGGGGGTCTATCGTGCAGGTTGAGTACACCATAACTCCACCGGGCTTTAAGGCCCTGTAGCCGGCCAAGATGAGCCTCTTCTGAACGTTCATGTACTTAACCACGGCTTTCTCGCGCCACTCCCTCAGGAAGCGCCAGCTCTTCCTTATCATCCCCACCGAGGAGCAGGGAGCATCGAGGAGAACCCTGTCAAAGGTGTTTTCGAAGCGGGCAAAGCTTGCCCCGTCTCTGGTTGTTACCCTCGCTATGAGAACTCCCATCCTGTTGAGGTTGGCTATCAGAACGTTCGCTCTGTCCCTGTTTGGGTCGTTTGCTATTATGCAACCCTCGTTCTGCATGTATTGCGCTATCTGTCCAGTTTTTGACCCCGGTGCCGCAGCCATGTCTAGAACGAGTTCTCCCGGCTTCGGGTCGAGAACGACCGGAGGTATCATCGAGCTGGCCTCCTGGCCGAAGACCAGGCCGAGGCCGTGCTCCGGAACCCTAGCGAGGTTGTCCACGTTTATGAAGAAGCCCTCGCGAACCCAGGGGATCGGCTCAAGCTCAAACTCCTCTTTAAGCCTCTCAACGATGACCTCTAGAGGTGCCTTTAGGGTATTTACCCTGATGCTCTGCCTGAGCGGCCTTATCAGGAACTCCCAGAACTCGTCGCTGTCCTCTAACTTCGAATACCTCTCGTAAAAGGCTGGATTCGCCTCCTTAACAACGTCCCTCGCGCTCATGGTGATCCCTCACAGGTCTGGAACGAACTGCGCCATCCATCTTCCATCGGGGAGCTTTTCAATCTTCATGTCGTGGTACGTTATTGCCTTGACTTCTTCCTTCGGCTCGTGCTTTTCTGGGTCGAGGACTTCTCCACAGGCCTTGGCCTTGAGTTTGTAGCCGTTCTCAGTCTTCTCTATCTGAACCTTAACGTCCCCGAAAACCAGCCCTTCCATGTCGTGAAGAACCAAAAGCTCCTCAAGGAAGCTGTATAGAAGTGCCTCAAGGTCTTCCTCCTCAACTTCAACTTCCCTGCACTCCTTAGGCTCGACTTTCTTAACGTTCACCATGACGTCGAAGAGACCGAGTGCAACGGCCTCAAAGGCCTCCTCCAGCGTTGAGCCGTAACCGCGAACGCCTATATCAGCAGTGTGCTCGTAGTGTTCCCATTTCCTCATACTCTCACCCCCTCACCCATTATTCTCTTTTCTCTATCGTCTCGCATCTCCCTCACGAGCTTTCCGCTGTCCTCTCTTGGAACATCCAGAGGTTTAAAGAACTCCCATTCCTCTTCCACGTTTCCACCTGAAGAGAATTCGAGTGAGTTTTTATAAATCCCACTAATCGAAACCGTTAATTAGACCGCCGTCTAAATGGTAGGGGTGGTGACATGAGGGAGATAACGCCGAGGAAGATAATCGAGATGAAGGGGAAGGAAAAGATAGCGATGGTAACGGCTTACGATTATCCCTCCGCTCTTCTCGCCGACAAGGCTGGCATGGACATAGTCTTCGTCGGAGACTCGCTCGGGATGGTTGTCTACGGCGAGCCTAACACTCTCAACGTCAGCATGGAACAGATGGTCTTCCACACGCGGGCAGTTGCCAAGGCCGTAAAGAGGGCTCTAGTTCTCGCGGACATGCCCTTCGGAAGCTACGAGGTCAGCGTCGAAGAAGGCGTTAAGAACGCGATGAGGCTAATTCGGGCTGGAGCTGATGCGGTAAAGATAGAAGGCGGCTACGATCACAAAAAGCTCGTTAAAAAGCTCGTCCGCATGGGAATCCCAGTCATGGGCCATACGGGGCTTACTCCACAGCGCTACCTCCGCCTTGGGGGCTACAGACTGATGGGTGAGACTGAGGAAGAGATCGAGGAGATTCTGCGCGATGCCAAGGCCCTTGAAAAGGCCGGCGCCTTCGCTGTGGTTCTTGAGTTCGTTCTTGCAGATGTGGCAAAGCTCGTGACGGAGGAGGTTTCAATCCCGACCATAGGCATCGGGGCGGGGCCTCACGTTGACGGCCAGGTCTTGGTGTGGCACGACCTCCTCGGAATCTACGAGAACGTTCCCCCATTTGTCAAGAAGTATGCCGATTTAGCCAGCATAATTCAGCTCGCCCTCGAGAACTACCGCGAGGAAGTCAAAGAGGGTAGATTCCCGGCTAAAGAGCACTACTGGGAGTTCCTCGACAAGGACGACTTCGAGAGAAAGAAGATGAAGGCCCTTGAACGCCTGGAGGACGAATGATGCTCGGTGGTATGAGGATAAGCGTGGTAATTCCTGCATACAACGAGGAGAAGCGGCTTCCAAAAGTCCTTGAGCGGATTCCTGAGATCGTTGACGAAGTTATTGTGGTTGATGACGGTTCGTCCGACGGCACTTACTCCTCTGCTCTCTCCTTTTCCGAAAAAGATCCTCGGGTTAAGGCCTTCAGGCTTGAGAAGAACTGCGGCAAGGGCTGTGCTATGAGAGAGGGCATAAAGCACGCCACCGGAGACATCGTGGTCTTCATGGACGCCGACGGCCAACACCTCCCAGAAGAGATTGGAAAGCTTGTGGGGCCAATAGTTGAGGGGAGGGCAGACCTCGTAATCGGTGCAAGGAAGGTCGAGGTGCAGGGTAAGAGACCACTCCACAGGAGGCTGAGCAACATAATAACGACGAGGCTCATCAGACTGAAGCTTGGGACTTACGTCTACGACACCCAGAGCGGCTTTAGAGCTTACAGGCGGGGGTTTCTACCCGAGATAGAGAGCGACCGCTACGAGGTAGAAACCGAGATGCTGATAAAAGCTGCAAAAATGGGGGCGAAAATAGTCGAGGTTCCTGTCAGTATGATATACGGTGTGGAGACAGGACATTTTAGGGCTGGGGATGTATTTAGATTCCTGCTGGCCCTGTTGAGAGGGTGATTGCCTTTTTAGGGGCTCTTGAATTAGCGTTTGTTGTGTCTCTTATTGTTCAGCAGTGGTCCATCAAACTCTTCAGCTCTTTTGAGAACTCATTGGATTTTCTACCCAAAATCCAAAGGTTTATAAGAAGTTTTTGCAATTCCTATAATAAGGGTTGCATAATACTCAACGGATTCATTGGTGCAAGGGGATACGAGCGGCTTGTTGCAGTTGTGCTCTCGGGCGACAGGGATTGTATCAGTGTTTGCAGTGGCTTTTCTACTAAATTTTGACCCTTTTAGCGTTAGGGCACACATTGTAGATAACTGGTGAGAAATAGTCCAGACATCAAAAGGGAGCTACTCAGCGGCAATGATGAGCAGGTGTTGGAAGTGAGAATGGCTTTCCGAATAATATAATGGAGCCGGGACCGGGATTTGAACCCGGGACCTGCGGATTACGAGTCCGCCGCCCTGCCGAGCTAGGCTACCCCGGCACGTTTAAAAGTGGGGGGAGAGCGATTTATAAGCTTTTTCCTCATGGCTGGTTCAGTAGCGCCCTGAACAGCAGTATCCACTTCTGGGGTTCTAGCGAAAACAGCAGCAAAAGAGCCGCCAGCAGAAAGTTCAGTAAGGTGATGGCACTCAGGGATCTAATCTCCAGCTGGTACAGGGTTCTTGGTATTTTTGCCATCCACCCATCGGTCAGCGATGAAATTGCCCACGCAAGGAGGAACCCAGTCAGGACATCGTATATCCAGTGGTGTATCAGCAAGACCGTTGCAAAGGGGATCAGGGTGTTGATAGTCAAAAGCACCTTTCCACCAAGCCTTTTCCGGTATTTCCATATGGTAATTATGTGAATCGCCGCAAACGTGTTGTGGAGTGAAGGGAGTACGAACTCCTGCCTCGTAAAAAGGTTGTCAGTGTCGTATCCTGGAACGTTGTAAACGTAGTGCGGCGCATAAATGTGGAACGTTAAATATATCGCTCCCGCCGTGGCATAGGCGATGAAGTATCTGGCGAGCAGTTCATCCGACGTTTGGAAGTCCTTGAGGTAGATAAGGACGTAGAGAACCATGAACGCTATGGATCCAGCGAATCCAATGTAATAAACTGCGTTTAGGAGATGATATACGGGAGGAATGCTTTTAGTTGTGTTTAACAGTGTTAGAATGAAATCACGAGAGTTGAACGGGAGCTTGATAAATTGCTCCGTTACGTCAACACTCCACCGCCCGATGTATATGTACAGAATACTGAAAAACATCCACCCAAAGTAACTCAAAAGAAACGCGTTTAGTCTAACTAGGACGTCTTTTGCGATCCTTGATTTGATGTCATCACAAAGATGGCCGTTCACTTCTCATCACCAGGAGTCAATGATTTAACTTTCAGTAGTATCATCCCCAGATTTTGGACATTGGCTTATAAAATTTTTTGGTAGTATCCACGTCAAAAGTTGAAACTAACTCAGATCAAGTCCTGGAGGATCTTTTGGAACTCTCCCAAAGAGGCACGGACAACCGGGTATTTGGGTGTAAACGGACATGGGGGCTCTTTCCTTGAACTTATCTCGAACGTCCCTATTTCTTTTGCTATTCTCACTATCTCCTCCTTGTCCAGTCCTATGAGTGGCCTTAAGATTGGCAGGTCGCTGGCAGTGCTCACAACCATCAGGTTGTCGAGGGTCTGGGAAGCGACCTGTCCGAGGGAATCGCCCGTTATTATTGCACTCGCCCCGATTTCGTGGCCGATCCTGCAGGCTTTTCTCAGCATCAGCCACTTGCACAGGACGCAGGTGTATCTGCCTTTTCCTAGTTCTCTCAGTTTTTCAAAGGCTGGAACGTGTTCCTCGGAGAAGTCCACGAAGATTGGGTCGCTGAGCTTCCCGTAGCGCTTCAGGATCTCGACTATCTCCGAGGCCTTTTCTTCCTTGATGGAGTCCTGCCTGAAGTGGATGGGCGTTATCTCTACGCCCCTCCTCAGCATTAGGTAAATGGCCACGGGCGAATCAATGCCAGAGCTGAGCAGGGCGACGGCTTTCATGGTCTATCCTCTCTAGAGGCCCCTTTAAGGCTCTTTCCAGAACCTAAAGTTTGAAACCTTTAAGGAGTAAGAGGCCAATGTAAGCGAACCACGCTAATATCGTGGCAGCCCCCACCAGCTCGGGGATTGCGAGTCCCTTGAAGACCCTCGTGAGGTAGAGCATCGCGAAGAAAGTTACGACCGCCAAAACGCTCCACAGGTAGCCAAACTTCACTCCGGAGCGCCAGAGCTTGATGCCGATTATTGCTATGTCAGTCAGCGCCAGCAGGTAGAAGAGAACCGCCGATGGCGCGTGGAGCGCCTTTTCCTCGGGAAAGACGCCGACGAGGAACAGGAAAATCGCCGCCGCTGGCATCAAGTAGCTGAGCCCGTTTCTAAAGGCCGCTATCGATGGAACCAGTGTTATCAGCGCGTAAACCATCAGGAAGCCGTTGAACCACCAGCGAGCGGGATTTTTAAGGGAACCCATGTCGCTGAGGGCGTTGTCGGTGAAGGAGAACCAGGGGTTCTGATGTATCACTATTGAAAGTCCGACTATAAAAATGAGGGGAAGGGCGAGCGCAATGTAACCGCCGAGCCTTGTTATGTTCATACTATCACCTCAGCACTCCCTTTTTCTCGGCTCCTCCCCGAATATCGCCATGTAAATCTTCCTGAACTCTTCCCATGAACCTCTAATCACGGGATGCTTGGGGATAAACGGTATCTCGTCCTCAGGGAGAGTTGAAAGCTCAAACGTGCCTATCTTCTTCGCTATATCGACTATTTCCTCCTTGTCAAGCCCTATGAGCGGACGGTAGATGGGCAGGTCGCTTGCCTGGCTGACGATGTACATGTTCTCGAGGGTTTGGCTTGCCACCTGTCCAAGCGAGTCGCCCATGACTATTCCCTTTGCTCCGAACTCCTTCGCTATCCTATCCGCGTGCTTAACCATCATGAACTTGCACAGTACGCAGGTGTACTTCTCCTTCCCGAGCTCTTTGACCTTCTTCAGCATCTCCTCTCTGTTCTGCGGTTTTACGACAATAAGCTCAGCCTTTCCGCCATAGTGGTACTTCTTGAGCTGGTTCCATATCTTGCGCACCTTTTCAAGGGTCTTTTCGCCCATGTATATGTGAACAGGGATGACCTCGACCCCGCGCTTCATCATCAGGAACGCTGCAACTGGCGAATCTATGCCACCGCTGAGCAGTGCAACGACCTTGCCCTGCGTCCCTATCGGGAGTCCTCCCCAGGCCCTGATTTTGTCAACAAAGATGTAGGCCTTCCCCTCCATCAGCTCAACGCCGACCTCGATGTCGTATTCGTGCAGATTGACCTCGCTCTCCTCGTTTTCGAGGATGTACTCACCTACCTTGGCCTGGATTTCGGGGCTCTTCAGCGGGAACTCCTTGGTTATCCTCCTCGCGGTAACCCTGAACTTCGGTTTTTCAAGGTTGAGCTCTCTCTTTTTCTTCCTGAAGAGTTTGAGGGCGGTCTTGTTGATCTTCTCAAGCTCTGCATCGACTTCCATTGCAGGTGAGAGCGATACTATTCCAAAGACCCTCGTGAGGACTTCCGTTGCTTCCCTGGCCCTGTTTGTCCTCACCAGGACTCTGCCGTGCTTTGCCTCCACTTTCTTGAAGTCGATCCCCTCGCTCACGAGAGCCTCCCTGATGTTGTTCATGAGTATGTTCTCAAACCACCTTCTCGTCTGCCGGGACTTCGTTCCAATCTCGCCGTACCTAACTATGACCACGTTGAACATAACCTCACCCCACTGGAGCCTTTATCACTATCTCAACGTACTTCTGGATGACCTCATAGAGGACGAGGCCGAGGACGTAGGATGAGAGCAGTATCAGCTCGTTCATCTCGAATATGTGCCTGGCGAGCTCCTTGGCCCTCGGCGTGGCATTAACTATCGTCTGCATGTACTTTCTCTTCAGTTTTTGATTGATCAGGATGAAGCCCACGAGAATCAGAACACCAGCTAACCCCCACATCTTCCCAAATCCGAGCATCAGGAAGAGCGTTGATGTCATCGTCAGCCAGCCGCCGACGAGACCGAGGGCTATGACGAACTCTATCATCCTTTCACCTAAACGAGTAGGGGAAAAGGGAATAAAAAAAGTTTGTGGAGCTTGGAAAGGCGGTTCTTAGTTTTTGTATTCGGTCTTGAAGTTGTTATGATCTGTTCTCGACCTCTATGTTGTGAATCAAAACCTTTAGCCTCTCGATGAAGTCTTCGCTTATGGGCATGTTTTCCCTAATTAGTGTCTTAACGGCTTCTATTGCCCTCCCAAGGTCTTCGAGGTTCTGAGTGGTGTAGAACTTGAGGTCGTTGAGCGTATTTAGTAGCTCTGCCCTATTGTTGAGCTGTGCATAAGCCAATGCGAGCTTGCCCAGGGTTTCAACTACGATCAACCTGTTTCTCATTATTTCTTCTGGCGTTGTGCTCTTCTTTAGGGCCGAAATACTCTGACTGAGAGTCTTTTTGAGTTCTTGGACTTCACTCTCCAGCTCTGCTTTCCTCTTCTCAGCCTCTTCTAGTTTTTCAAGATCTCTCATGAATTCATCAACGCTCTGGTAGCGGTCTTCCTTTCTCTTTGCTAGAAGCCTCTCAAAGATTCCATCGTACTTTGCCAGCTCAGGGTTTATCTCCGACGGCTTCTTCGACTTGTAGTTCTCGTCGGTTATCTTTCCGAAGACTTCCTCGTAGGTGTAGCCCTCAAAGGGGAGCTCTCCAGTTAACAGCTCGTAGAACATAACCCCGAGCTGGTATATGTCCGTCCTTGCATCAGTGTGCCCGTACTTGCTTGGCATCAGGTGTTCTGGAGCCGCGTAGAGGGGGGTATAGCCAAGCACACTCCTGCTTGAACTCATGGTTCCAATCTTCGCTAGCCCCCAATCAGTTATTTTTGGTGTTAGGTCGCTCTTCAGGAGAACGTTCTGAGGCTTGAGATCGCGGTGGTAAATACCCTTAGAGTGGGCATGCTTAAGCCCTTCAGCGATTCCTCTGATGATTTTTAAAGCAGTTTCCTCGTCAACAGGCTTTGGATATTTGTCAAGGTCTCTAATGGTCTTTCCGTTCAGTTCGAATCCTTCAACGTACTCCATCTCCAGGTGTGGGACGGGGAAGATGTCCGCGTCGTGGAGCTTTACAATGTTGGGATGGTTGAGCTGGAGCCAGGTTGAAACCTCCCTGAGGAAGGTCTTGCTCGTCTTCTCATCTATGCGCGGGATTTTCACTGCGACGATTTTGCCGTCCGACTTGCGCTTAACCTTATATACTCTAGCGAAGCCGCCTTCTCCAATGAATTCGAGGGGTTCATAGCGGGGCAGGAGAGCGGAGGGGAAGCCTGGGGGGGTCTCTTCTTCTTGGGGTGGAAGATGGGCTGGCTGTGGAGTATGTTTGAGTGTGGGCTCTTCCTCTTTTTCAGCAGGTTTTGGAGTTTCTGAGAACTTTGATCTGGGTTTTTCCCCTGGTGATTTGGCATTTTTACCTTTTCTAGATCGGAGTTTAACAACTACTCCCCCGATCACCGCTAGGATAATGAGTGCCCCAAAGGCGTAGGGAAGCTTTGATAAAGTTTTTGAGAGAGCAGAGTTTACTGGGGTAAATGGAGACTGCGAAGGTGCTCCTGTAGTTGATGTTTTGGTAATCGTTGTGGTATACGTTGTTGTTGCAGTGTTATGAACAGATGCCGTGGTAGTCATGTCGGAACCTGATGAAGTTGAGATCAGTGTTTGAGCTTTCGTTTTTGTTAGATTTAATGCCCAGTGTAGTATATTTGCTATGGCAGTTGGCCCGTCGAGGGGTTTCTGGTAGTACAAGCTATTCCACATCGGCTCGTAGCTGCCTATGGGGCTCTCACCGCTGATGATGATCACGCTGGGCTTCTTGTCCTCAAGCTCTATGATCTGAGCAGCAACAATCGGGAACTCGCCCTGATCACCGGCAGTGTAAGCTTTGGCAGGAGGGCCGTTGTTCTCGGTTATGTGAGAACTACTGTTGCTGCGGATGAGGATGTAGGCGTTTTGGGGCTTCTCCTCTGATGTGAGAGGGTGCCAGTTACCGCTTCCATCGACACCGTCAACCCAGGCGACAACACCCGGACCGTGGGTGAGAACAGAACCACCGTGCTGGAATCCTCTAACAAGGATGTCCCTATTTGGGGTGGCCTTATCCGGGTCGGCGTAAGCAACGACACGGTAGGGCTTTCCACCCGCGTTGCTGACCGGGTCTTCTACTGAGGCTTGGTCGAGCCTGAGGTTGGTCAAACTAAAGCTGGTCGAGGAAGCTATTAACGAAGTTAATGATATTAACACCGTTGCCATAGTCGGAGTCGCCGGCAATCCAGAGGACGTGGCCGCCCTCCTCAAGCCATATCTTAACGGCATTGGCTTCATCCGGGTAGAGTGAACTTGTGGGCTGACCAATGATCAAAATTTTGACATTGTTCTCTTTGAGGGCTTCGTAGGTTATTTTGTCGCCGATGTTTTTGATGCCGAGGTCTGCCTCGTATTTCGCATCGCCAAAGTAGACGAAGGTGTAGTCTGTCAGAACCTTGAGCATACCCTCGGTCAGGGTCTCGTTCTTGTAGGTAACGTCCGTTAGTCCCTTCGGGTTCTCACCGTGGGCGAGGTCAACAGCTATAACGGTCTTCCCCTCGCTGTTCGTTTCTCCCCCTGAGGTGCTTGTTTGGGAGTTCCAAGATTCAGTACTCGTAGTGTCTGATGAAGAGGAAACGGTGGTGTCCCTCTGGGGAGTTAAGGACACGATTAACGCCTTGCTATCACCCGGGTTCAGTATTATTTTTGCAGTGTAATCTCGGTACCCCTGTTTTTTTATTTCAATGTCATACACGCTTGAGGGCAGGTGATTGCAAGCGGCGTAGTTCCACGAAGAATACCATTTATGAACACGTTGGCTCCCCGCGGGGTTGTGGAGATATAGAGATCCGCAAAGTCATTCGGGGATTTGTATGTTTGGAAATCCCCTATGTCTTGGAGTATTTTCTCCTGGTATTTTTTGAGGATGGTTTCGAAGTCGGCGTTGGCTGGGTCTTTGAGTATCTCGGTTATGGCTCCATCAACGCCGCCCCAGACCGCGCCCATCTTCGGGCTCTTGGGCATTAGATAAGCGTGCTGGACCGCCTGGCCAAAGCCGTAAATGACTGGGTCAGCCTTGATGTCCGGGTCTTCAAGGACTGGCTTGAGGACTGGAATGTAACCGAGCTGGAGTGAGAGCTCCTTGATGACTTCTGGGCTGGTGGTGAACCACTTGACGAACTTCCAGGCGGCGTCCTTGTTCTTCAGGCCTGCCGCAAAGTAGATGTCCTTCACACCACCGTAGGGCCTCGGCCAGTACTCCTTGCCGTCCTTGGTGATCGGCGGGAGTGGAACAACACCGAAGTCGATTCCAGCTTTCTTGACGTCGTTAATGCTCCACGGGCCGTTAACCATCATCGGCGCCCTGCCCTCAAGGAAGATGCTCTGCTGGGTGTTGTAGTCGGCAGTCGGGGCCATGTACGGCCATATCTGGGTGAAGAAGAACTTGAAACCCTCTATGGTCTCGGGCTTGTCAAGGCCGGGCTGTTCTGTGGCATCGTCGAAGTAGTATCCTCCGAAGGCTTGGGCGATACCTGAGATGAAGTAGGCGTTGATTGGCCAGGCGATTCCGTACTTTTCGTTGTCTGGGTCGTAGTACTTCTCCATTATGGCTTTCATTTCGTCGAAGGTCTTTGGTGGGTCCTGGGCCATCTTCTTGTTGTAGATTATTGCCACGGTCTCAGCCGCGAAGGGCATTGCGTAGTAGTGCCCCTTGTACTGCATGGCATCGACCGCCATCGGGGCGAAGTCCTTCAGGATGTCGTCGGTTACGTAATCATCAATCGGCTCGAGAAGGCCTGCGTCGGCGAACTTTCCAATCCAGTCGTGTGCCCAGATGAAGAGGTCGGGACCCTGTCCGCTTGGGATAGCTGCCTTAAGAGCGTCTTCGAGGTTTGGCTTCTGCTCGAAGACGATTTCAACGTTTGGGCACTCTGCCATGTATTCTTCCGCTATGCTTTGGAAGACCTCAAGCTCGTTCGGCTGCATGTTGTGCCAGATAACAACCTTGCCACTTCCACATTCCGGTGGTGTGTAACTCCCTGCTGCTTTCCCCACGGGGGCTATGAGGATGTATACAAATAACAGAGCCAAAAGAAAAATGCTCCTCCGTTTTACTTTTCGCATTGTATTGCGCTTCTCCATTTTGTCATCACCACATTGTTATTAATATCAAATTGTTAATGAGAGACCTTCAACCGCAGTGTTCTTCGGGCTTTTCCTTTTGAAGATTATTTCCGAAGATAACGCCGGATAAAGCCTAACATGTAGCCACGATTGGAACTCACGAAGAGGCCATCAATGGAGAATTTCTCTCTTTTATCCTCCGAACTCCTCGGCCCATTTTTCATAGTGCTCGAGTTCCTTTCTCGTCAGCGGGCTCTTGATCTTCTTAAAGGCCTCCTCAAAGTCCCTCATTTCAAGCGGCCTCACCTTGAGCTTCAGCCTCTCTCCCCTTGAGATTGCGTCGAGGTCTGAAAGTTCCGGGTTCATTTCGTCGAGCATGTTGTGGATGGCAAGGTTACATAGGCCTGCGATTTCCCTGCCTGAGTAGAGTCTCCTCACGCTCTCTTCGGCTATTGCATCCAAGTCCAAGCGGGAAACGTCCAGCCCACGGGTGTTGATCTTTATTATCTCCTTTACGGCCTCTTTGTCCGGGAGCGGGACGTACACCCTGAGCGGGAACCTTGATAGGATTGCCTCGTCCAGATCCCAAGGGGTGTTTGTGGAAGCCAGCGTCAGAACCGGAACGTCTTCCTGCTCCTTGAATCCGTCGAGTTCGCTTAGAAGGGTTGCAAGGGTCCTCCTTGTGGCTTCGTGAGACTCCTCCCGCTTAACGGTCAGGGCATCGATCTCGTCCATGAAGACGATGCTCGGAGCCCTCTCCCTAGCCAGCGCGTACAGCGCCGAGATTATCTTGGAGCTCTCACCATAGTACTTGCTGAGGACGTCCGAGGCCTTCACGTTGAAGAAGGTGGCGTTTAGGCTTCCCGCGGCGGCAGAGGCGAGAAGGGTTTTACCCGTTCCCGGTGGGCCAAAGAGGAGGATACCCTTCCAAGGCTTTATGGGCGCAGGCTTTTCGGCCAGGGCCAGCGCAACGTTCTTCGCTATCAGCTTCTTTACCTCCTCAAGCCCGCCGATGTCCTTCCAGGTCACCGTTGAGCGCGCTATAAGCCCCTCGACGTATTCCCTGTACGGGTCGGCTGAGGTGGGAGTGCTTCCCTTTCCCGCAGGTAAAGTCTCCCTCTTCTCAACTTCTGGTTTCTTCTCAAGGATCTCGGCCTTCCTCTCCCACTCCTCCGCTTTCTCCATGTAGAGCTCCGCCATCCTTGGGTTCTTCTCCGCCAGCTTGAGGAGTATCGAGGCGCAGCGGAGGGCGAGGGCCTTCGCGTCGTCCCGCCTCCCTGCCCTCATGGCCTTCTCGTATTCTCTCCGGCACTCCTCGAAGAGGCTCATATAGAGCTCCACAGTCTTCATACTCAGCCCCTCATGGCATCCTCGATGGCTTTGAGCCTGTCTTTGGGGGCCAAGTCAGATGAGGCCGACTCCTCGAAGATCGAAGCAGCTTCCTCTATCGTCTCGGCGTCGAAATCTCCGGTTAAGATGCTCTCGCTGGTGAGGTCAAGCATCGAGGCGAGGGCCTCATCGAGCTCTTCCACCCTGCCCATAGCCTTCTCGAACTCCACCTGCATCTTGGCTATGTCCTGGGCTCCAGGCCCTTCGGCTATGCTCTCAACGATGTCCTTGCTGAACTGGATGAAGTTCGCCGAGACCTTCACGAGCTCCCTCTGTATCTCAGCTTCTTCCATAAGGAGGAGCAGTCTCTTCGCCTGCTTTATCCTCTGCTCGATGGCGAGGTACTTCACCGCGCTCCTCTTCAGAAGGGCCTCGTCCCCGAGCTTGGCAGCTTCCTTACCTTGAAGGAATATCTTTCTCTTCAGGTTCTCAAGGTTGTTTATGTACTGCTTCAGGGCCATCTTGGCCTTCCTCATCCTTATCTTGCGCTCTATCTCCTTATCTTCTTTGGATTTCCAGAGCTTGACCATTCAGACCGCCTCCACAACTTTAAGGGCCTCTTCAAGCTCTTCCAGCACGTAGTATGCCTCCACACCATACTTCTTGGCATTTATACACATTCTTCTGTCAGAAGAGAGCAGAACGGAGTTCGTGACCTTCGCGGTCGCTATGAAGTATGAATCTATGGCTCTGGGATGAACGCTTGCCGCAACGTCAAGGGCCTCCCTCAGTATGGCATCTTCAGAGATGAACGTGAAATCAGCCGTTAATTCCTCTAAATCACTCGTTGAAATATTGATGCCAAGCCTCTTTGAAACCGCCATCATCTCGACGAGAAACACCTTCGGTTCAAATACTGTCAGTCCTTCAATGGACTCGAGAATCTTTGATGCCTTCTGGTACCTCTCCTCGTTCCCTTCAAAGAGATAGTCAACAAAAAGGGAGGTATCAACGACTATCATCCCTCATCTCCTCAAGGATTCTGTGGGCGTTCTCCACTCTCCTTGCCCTATCACGGAGCTCCCGGAGTTTTGCCTGAAACTTCTTGGTGACAACTTTCGGTTTTATAATCTCAACATAGACTACCTCCCCCTCCTTTAGTGGAACTTTTCTGAGGGGTATGAAAACTCCATTTTTGTACTTAAGCTCGATTATCTCGGACACAAGCTCACCTCCAGGCACCTTCAAAGAAATAAAAAGGTGTTGAGGGGCTTAAGTATTTTGCTTTCACGTCCCGTTCTCCCTCTCTATGTTGTGAACTAGAACCTTTAACCTTTCGATGAAGTCATCCTTCACGGGGAGGTTCTCCTTGAGCAGAATTTCGACAGTGTTTATCGCGTTGAGGAGGTCGTTCAAGTTCTGTACCGTGTAGAACTTGAGATCGTTGAGCGTGTTCAAGAGCTCAGCTTTCCTGTTGAGTTCGGCATAAGCTAAAGCCAGCTTACCAAGGGTTTCAACTACCATTCTCCTGTTCTTGATAGCTTCCTCTGCACTCTTACTCCTCTTTAAGGCCTCAACGCTCATTGATAACGACTTCTTCAGCTCCTCAACTTCTTTTTCCAGCTCCGCCTTTCTTTTCTCAGTTTCTCCGAGCTTTTCAAGATCCTTAAGGAACTCATCAACCGACTGATAGCGGTCTTCCTTCCTTTTGGCTAAGAGCCTCTCGAAGATTCCATCGTACTTCGCCAGTTCTGGATTGATTTCTGATGGCGGCGTGAATCTGTAAGTCTCGTCCGTTATCTTTCCAAAGACCTCCTCATAGGTGTAACCCTCGAAGGGGAGCCTTCCAGTTAAGAGCTCGTAGAAGATTACTCCCAACTGCCAGATGTCGGTTCTCGCGTCCGTATGCCCGTATTTTCCTGGTAAGAGGTGCTCTGGGGCGGCATAGAGAGGAGTGTAGCCCATTACGCTCCTGCTCGAACTCATGGTGCCGATTTTTGCCAAGCCCCAGTCGGTTATCTTCGGCGTTAGGTCGCTCTTGAGGAGGATGTTGAGGGGCTTGAGATCGCGGTGGTAAATCCCCTTAGAGTGAGCGTGCTTAAGCCCTTCAGCAATGCCCTTGATGAGCCGTAGGGCTGTTTCCTCGTCAACCGGTTTTGGATAGCCGTCAAGGTCTCTAACGGTCTCCCCGTCAATCTTGACGCCTTCAACATACTCCATCTCAAGGTGTGGGACTGGAAGGATGTCAACGTCGTAGAGCTTTACAATGTTGGGATGGTTAAGCTGGAGCCACGTGGAGACCTCTCTTATGAACGTCCTGCTGGTTTTTCTGTCAATGCGCGGGATTTTTACGGCAACTATTTTCCCGTCGGACTTGCGCTTAACCTTGAAGACCTTGGCGAAACCGCCTTCCCCGAGGAACTCAAGGGGTTCGTACTTTTCGAGGAGCTCTGGCGGGAAGCCGGGGAGGGTTTTCTCCTCGGACGGAGTGGATGCTGGTTGCGGAAGGGGCTTGGTTGGTGGTGCTTCCTTTCTCTCGGCAGGTCTTGGAGTTTCTGGGAGCTTTGATCCGGGTTTTCCCTCAATTTCTGATTGTTTTGGCTTTTTCTCCTTTCCAGATTTGAGCTTAACGGCGGCCCCTCCGATCACCGCGAGGAGGATGAGCGCTCCGAGAGCGTAGGGTAGTTTCGATGAGGTTGTTGATGGGGCGGAGTTTTCGGGTAGAGTTGAGGATGATGACGTTGCTGCAGGTGATGAGGATGTTGGAGTTGGAGATTGAATAGGGTTCGATGCTGTTGTAGTCGTAGTGGTCGTTGTCGCGGTCACTCCACTATCGCCCCCATTGGAAGCAGTCGTAGTCGTACTGCTCGTGGAACTATGTGAGGTGGACTTCGGTGGTTCCATCTCTTGCCAGGTTTGGGCTTTCCTTATTTGCTCAATAGCGTCTCTCGTGGTCGGTGCTGGAACTCTGATCTCACCTTTGATTATCTTCTGCTTGAGCAGATCAACAGCTTGCCATATCCAGTCTGGAACTTGCCTCCTAGTGTTCTCGAGATACTGCCTAAGCTCGTCAGTGCTGTCAAACCCAAGCTCTTGGAGCTTTTTTTGTTTGATATCCTCTGGAAGAGCATTAAACACTGTCATAACATCGTCAACGGTGCTCAACCCAACACCGCCCTCTTTGAGACCGAGCTCAACGGCACCGCCTTTGAAAGTACCATCGAGGGCGGCCTTGACGGCGTTGTAAACACCGACATCAACGCGCTTCATCATGCTGGCTATGATGACGCCCGGCTTGATCCAGTCCTGGGCTGAGTCAACACCGATAGCGAAGGGCGGCCCTATCTTCTTGTTGTTCGCCTTGAGGTAATCGTTTATGGCTTCAAAAACACCGAGACCGGTTCCACCGGCGACCTGGTAGGTGACCCACGCTCCGTCCTGGAGCTGAGCCTCGGCCGCGGCTTTACCCTTGGTCTCATCTCCGAATGAGCCGGTGTATGTGTAGAGAATGTCGATGTTGATGTTCTTCCCGGTCTTCTGCTTGTAGTAGTCCTCGGCCCACTTGACACCGAAGCGGTAGCCTGCCTCGAACTTGTAGAGAACGGGTATCTCCATGCCTAGAACGATCCCAACCTTGTCCTTGTTATCGTTGGCCGCTATGAGAGCCGCGAGGGCACCTGCAAGGGCGGAACCCTCGTTCTCCTTGAACAATATCATCTGTACGTTGTGGGCATTTCTGGATCGTAGCCATCGATGATCACGAATCTTTGGTTTGGGTACTCTTGAGCGACCCGCTTTACGGCGTCGGTCATCATGAAGCCCGCAATTATAACAAGATACTGCCTCTGCTTGGCGAGGGTCTCGAGGTTCTGGTAGTAGTCGTCCTCGCTGTTGCTCTGGAGCTCAACGAGTTCGAGGTTGAAGTCCTTCGCAGCCTTTAAGGCTCCGAGATAGACCATATCGTTGAAGCTCAGGTCTCCCCTACCACCAACGTCATAGACAATAGCAATTTTTCCTGAACTGCTTCCTTCTACATTGGGCAAAGAACCGAGAATCATAAGGGCTATTATAAACAGTCCTATCGTTTTTTCATTCATCTCAACCTCCTTTCACCGCCACACAACCACCGTCACGTTGTCCTTAGTAACGGGTAGAGCCTCTTCGATGAGCGCCTTTACAATCTCCTCGGAGTTTCTTCCTTTTGAAGCTATCTCAACGATTCTCCTCTCATCAACGTAGTCGTGCAACCCGTCGGAGCTGAGCAGTAAAACGTCGCCCCCCTTAATGCTCCACTCGTATATGTCAATGCCAAAGTCTATGCCGAGGGCCTTCGTGATTATGTTCCTCATCGGGTGTCTCTTGGCTTCCTCCTCGGTTATCTCTCCCTTGTCCAAAAGCTCCTGAACAAAGGAGTGGTCTTTAGTTCTCGCAATAATCTTATCTCCCCTTATGTGGTAGGCCCTGCTGTCGCCGCTGTTCGCTATTATCGTCCTTCCGTTTCTGACGAACGCCGTAACCAGGGTTGTTCCCATACCCTCCCGCGGTCCTGTTGCCTGTTCCTTGATCTTCTCGTGGGCGAGGACGTAAGCGCTCTCTAGCAATTTCTTAACGTTGTCATCTCTCTTCCCCGCCTTGTAGCTCCCAACGAAGACCTCCCTTAGGGTATCCACTGCTATCTTAGAAGCCACCTCGCCCGCGTTGTGCCCTCCGAGGCCGTCAGCTACAGCTAAAATGTAAGCATCGGGGAGTTTAAGAACGAGAAAATTGTCCTCGTTGTTGTCTCTCGCACCCACATGGCTCATTCCAAAGGCTTTTTCTTCCTTTACCTCGATGGCTTTTTCCATCGTCACCTCGCCAGCGGATTTCTCCTTGTTTGATCTCTCCAGGATGTTTTTGAGTCTGTCCGAAATAATTTTGAGGGGTGGGGTCATTGTTCGGCCTCCTTCTCAACCTTATGCATGAGAATCCTCAGCTCGTCGATGGTTGATTCACTTATCGGAACGCTTTCCCGCATCATGACCTCAAGCTGACTTATCGCGTTCTCAAGCTCATCCCTATGCTCCTTAGAGAAGGCCTTCAAATCTTCCAGGGCGTTGATGAGGCCAGCCTTGTCGTTGAGCTGGGCGTGGAGAATGGCGTTTCTGCTCAGCTGTTCGACCAGCTGTCTTTTGAGCTTCTTGAGCTCTCTGCTGTTAGTTGTCAGGCTCATCGTCGTCTTAGTCTTCTCGATTTCCTCGGCGAGCTTTCTCCTCTCCTCTTCAAGCTTCTTCAGGAGTTCAAGGTCGTTCAGGAACTCTTCAACGCTCTGGTAGCGGTCTTCCTTCCTCTTTGCCAAGAGCTTCTCGAAGATTCCATCGTACTTGGAGAGCTCCTTGTTGTGATAGCTTGGAAGCTTCGGCTTGACCTCCGGATTGATGACCTTCGCCATGACGACGGCATGGGAAGTGCCTGTGTAGGGTAGCTCCCCCGTTAGGAGTTCGTAGAAGATGAGGCCGAGCTGGTAGATGTCCGTCCTCGCGTCTGTGTGGCCGTAGGTCTCCTCGTCGAGCTGTTCAGGAGCCGCGTAGAGGAGGGTTAGTCCCTTCGTTGTGGTTGCAGTGGTTGATACGGCGCCGACTTTGGCCAGTCCCCAATCGGTTATCTTCGGTGTTAGGTTTGAGGTTATGAGGACGTTCTGAGGCTTGAGGTCGCGGTGGAAGACCTGCTTTGAGTGGGCGTGCTTAAGCCCCTCGGCAATGTCCTTGATGAGTTTTAATGCCGTGTTTTCATCAACGGGCTTCGGATACTTGCTGAGGTCTCTAATGGTCTTTCCGTTGAGCTTTACTCCATCAATGAACTCTATCTCAAGGTGAGGAACTGGCTCGTCGAAGGCGTTGTAGAGCTTGACGATGTTTGGATGATCGAGAAGGCGCCAGGCTTTAACTTCCTTGAGGAAGAACTTTCTGGCCTTTTCATCGAGGGGAGAAACCTTTAGGGCTATGATTTTGCCGTCGGACTTACGTCTCACTTTGAAAACTTTGGCAAAGCCGCCCTCGCCGAGGAATTCGAGGGGTTCGTACTTGCTGAGGAGTTCGGGCGGGAAACCTGGGATAATCTTCGGGGGCTTTGGCATTCCTGCTGGCTTCATTAGTGATGATGAGGGTCTAGTGCCGCGGGCTTTTGCTGCTACCCCTCCAATTACTGCGAGAAGGATGAGTGCTCCAAGGGCGTAGGGGAGCTTCGAAGAGAGAGGAGAAGAGAGCTGGCCAGAGGCGGATGTGCTCGTTGTGGAGTTGGTGGTCGTGCTGGTTGTAAGCAGTGGGATTAACTCCGGGTTTAGAGTAAGTGTTTTTCCAACCGTTATCGTGATGCTTGTTGAGTACTCCTGGTACCCCTCCTTGATGAGTTTTAACTCATGAGCCCCCTTCGGTAGTCTGTAACCGGTGATCGGGGTCGTGCCGATGAACGAACCGTCCACGTAAACTCTAGCTCCCTCTGGCGAGGTTATTGATAGGTATCCGAAGAGGGGGGATAGAGATGGAGAAAGCGTCTTGCTTTCACCCGAGCTAAGGGTTATTGTTGTCGTGTAATCCTCATAATCCTCTTTGGAGAGCTTTACCCGATACGTTCCGGGGCTGAGGGTCAGATTTAATGGGGTTATTCCCTCGTAAGTTCCGTTAATGTACACCTTGGCGCCGGCTGGATCTGAATTAATCGAAAGTACCGCAGGTTTGGGGATCAGCTGGGCCGTTATCGTTCTGCTCTCCATCGGGCTGAGGGTTACGGTGGTTGTGTAATCCCAATAACCCCCTTTGAAGAGCTCCACCCGATAGGTTCCTGGGCTGAGGGTTAAAGTCAACGGAGTTCTTCCTTTGTAGGTTCCGTTAATGTACACTCCAACACCGCTTGGTTGGGAGCTGATTGAAAGGGTCGAGGGCCCGTACTGGGTCTCCACATGAGGATACCATGAATGGGGATAGGCGGTTGAGTCTTCAATTTTGGCGCTGGTCACGTAAATTTCGGTGTTTGAGTTTTCAACGACCGGATACGGCTCGCTAACCTGCGCGTTTGTGTCCTTGCAGAAGTCGCAACCGGGAAGGTTCCCGTCCGGTGGAAGGCGGAGGATCCAGGCATCATGTAGGATAGTTAGGATAGTTCCAGGTTTCTCAGTAGTCCCTGCGACAATAATGTCTCCGTTGGGAGCTATGACAACTGCATGAGCCTCATCACAATCGCTATCTTTTCCGTAAAGTTTCTGCCACTTTACATTGCCATTCTCATCAAGCCTGAGAACCAAAAAATCACAACCGCTACCCCATTCTCCAGCGACGAGGATGTCCCCGTTGTCAGCGATAGCAACTGCGTTGGCTTTATCCCCATTGCTTCCTCCGTAGGTCTTCTGCCATTTTACATTACCATTCTCATCAAGCCTCAGAACCCACATATCTCCATTTGTGCCGAAACTGTTGGTGACTCCAGCAACGATAACGTCCCCGTTTGGAGCAATGGCAACCGAATTAGCCCAATCCTGATCGCTTCCTCCGTAGGTCTTCTGCCATTTTACATTACCATTCTCATCAAGCCTGAGAACCCAAACATCGATCTCACCAATGCCAAAGCTCCAAGTCTCTCCGGTGACTATAATGTCTCCGTTGTCAGTTAAGGCAATCGCGTTAGCTTCATCATAATTGCTTCCCCCGTAAGTCTTTTGCCATACTATATTCCCGTTCTCGTCGAGCCTGAGAACCCAAACATCCCAATCACCAGCACCGAAGCTTCCAGTGTAGCCTGCGACGATTATGTCTCCGTTTGGAGCGACGGCAACCGCTTTGGCCCAATCATTCCATTTTCCCCCATATGTCTTCTGCCACTTAATGTTTCCATCTTCGTCGAGCCCGAGAATCCACACATCGCCTTTACCAGCGCCGAAGCTCTCGGTCCATCCCGCCACTATAATGTCCCCGTTAGGGCCTATAGCAACTGAAGATGCCGAGTCATCCTTGCTTCCGCCGTAAGTCTTTGCCCAAGCGAGGCTTCCATCTGGATTGAGCTTCATCACAAAGGCATCGTATCCCCCTACTCCACTTGAGTTGGTGTAGCCAACCGCTATGATGCTTCCGTCCGATAGAACCTTGACGTCGTTGATGACATCGTCACCGCTTCCCCCGTAGCTCTTGGCCCAGTAGTTCCTGGAGTTGGCCCTGACCTGGGGACTGGCCGTCAGCAGGGAGAAGACCAGAAGGAAAACCAGGACGATGGAAAGCTTCCTCATCCCTCTACCCTCCGAACTCCTCCGCCCATTTTTCATAGCGCTCGATGTCCTTCCTAGTCAGCGGGCTCTTGATCTTCTTAAAGGCCTCCTCAAAGTCTCTCATCTCAAGCGGCCTCGTCCTCAAGGAGCGCTTCCTCAGCTCCTCGAAGGGCAGACTGGCGAGCTTGTGCAGATCCCTGTTCTCTTCCCTTATCATGTTCCAGATCGCTTCCTGGCAGAGATTCCTAAGATCCCTTCCAGAGTAGAGTCTCCTTACGCTCTCCTCGGCTATCGCGTCAAGGTCAAGCCTTGAAATGTCCAGCCCGCGCGTGTTTATTTTGATTATTTCCTTTGTGGCCTTCTCATCTGGCAATGGAACGTAAATCCTGCGCGGGAACCTTGAGAGAACTGCCTCGTCCAGATCCCAAGGCGTGTTGGTGGCCGCGAGCGTTAGGATAAGTCTGTCGCTCTTCTTGTCCTGGAAGCCGTCGAGTTCAGTTAAGAGCGTCGCCAGCATCCTCCTGCTGGCCTCGCTCTGCTCCCCGCTCCTCTTCGTTGTCAGGGAATCAATCTCGTCAAGGAAGACTATGCTCGGTGCTTCCTCTCGAGCGACCTCGTAGAGGGCTGTTATTATCTTCGCCGATTCGCCGAAGTACTTGCTGAGGACGTTCGAGGCCTTGACGCTGAAGAAGGTAGCGTTCAGGCTTCCAGCGGCGGCTGAGGCGAGTAAAGTTTTACCCGTTCCGGGCGGCCCAAAGAGAAGGATGCCCTTCCACGGCTGGATTGACTCCGGCCTCTGGAGGGCCGCGATTACAACGGTTTCCATCATGAGTCTCTTGACTTCATCAAGTCCGCCTATGTCGTCCCACTTGACCTTGGACTTGGCTATGAGATTGTTCCTGACGTAAGCCTTGAACTTCTCCTCCTCGCTTTCGACTTCGCTCTCCCCCCTGTCGGGTCTTGAAGAACCCTCGCGCATAGGCTTTGATTGGGTTCTACTGGATATCCTCCCGCTCTCAATGTCCCTGGCGAGATTTTCCCACTTCTTGGCCTTCCTCAAGTAGCTCTCACGGTTGAACTCATCGTATCTGGAGAGCTGTTTCAGAATGTTGGAGCACTCGAGAGCCTTCTTCTTGGCAATCTCTAGGTCACCTCTCTTCATAGCTTCCTCGTATTCTTTCTTCGCCTTCTTGAAGGCGGCCATCAGGGGTCCGGAAAGATCAACTGGCATCTTTCACACCTCCTTACACCGTTTTGGGATAAGCTAAATTCTCATCCCATCTAATAAGTTTTCTGCTTATCACAACAACGAAAAACGCCATCAGGAACGCGCCGATAAAGGCCTCACTGGCCGCGAGCAGGCGGTAGCTTTCTTTGGGTACCACGTCACCGTAGCCTACCGTTGTAAACGTAACGAGGCTAAAGTAGAAGCTCTCGGAGAGGGAAGAGTCTCCCAGAGCACCTGCGAGCCAGTAGATAAAGGCATAGAGGAACACAATTGCTATCGTTGTGATTAGCACCCTGGATGCGCTCTCCCCGTAGCTCGAAGTTAAGCGATAGGTGAGGTTCAGGAGCCACCGCGTTTTTCCTTCGAATACTACGAGCCACCTCCTCCCGCTCCTGGCCGTGAGGGGCACGAATTCTTCAAGCTCAGCCGGACTTTCGGCCCTGTGGGCGATGTTTTGTATCTTTCCCCTTACGCGCCACTCTCCTATCGTGTAGGTGCTTGCCCTGTCGTAGAGCCCCCGCGAGCGGAATGTCTCCTTAAGTTCAAGATAGACCGAGAGGGCCTTGAGGTAGGACTCGATGGCCCTTTGGGGGTCTTCTTTTCTCAGCCGGTCTCCTTCGGCCTCTTCGATAATCTTGGTGTCGAGGCGGGCATGCTCGATGTTCTTAGCGCCTTTGAAAGAGACGCCGTGGAGCCTCGCCCCGCGGAGGTCGGCACCAAGAAGGTTTGCACCCTCAAGCTCTGCCCCGTATAGCTCTACCCCCCTCAGATCTGCCCTCGTGAGGTTTACCCCCCTTAGGTTGGCGAGAGGGAGTGTAGCTCCTATCAGCGAAGTCCCACTCAGGTCGGCCTCCTCCAGGTTCGCCCTTGTGAAATCCGTCTTTCTGGCGCTCGCGCCGCTGAGGTCAGCGCCCATAAGGATAGCCCAGCTTAAATCAGCCCCATCCAGGTTAGAGTCGCTTAAATCTGCGTGGCGGAGGTTAGCCTCGCTTAGGTTAGCGTTGTTCAGATTGGCCTCGCTCAAGTAGGCCTCCTCAAGGTCTTCACCGCTTAAGTTCTCCCCGCTGAAGTCTTTACCTCCATCAGGCAGGTGAAACAGGCAGTAGGGGAGTCCCTCAATAGCCTCACGTGGACATTCCTTGAGCGAATGGCGGTATTCATAGGTGCACCTCATGGAATCACCTCACCACCTCCCCCTCTATCCTCAGGAGGAGCGCCCTGAGCATCTCGAATGTCTCGTTGCCTATTGGTATCCCCTCCCTCAGGAGGAGTTCAACCTGTTCGATGGCACTGACCAAGTCGTCAAAGTTCTCCCGCGTCTCGAACCTGAGGTCATCGAGCGCCCTTAGGAGCTCGGCCTTGTCGTTGAGCCTCGCGCTCAGGAGGGCTATCTTGATGGTCTTCCTCACGCTCTCGACCTTCAGCCGCTCAAATTCTTCCCGCGAGCGGCTCTTCCTCATCGCTACGGTGGTCTTCTTCAGCTCCTCCTTCTCCCGCTCGAGCTCCCCGAGGGATTTTAGGGCCTCAAGGAACTCCTCAACGTTGGAAAAGCGGTCTTCTTTCTTCTTTGCCAGGAGCTTCTCAAAGATGCCGTCGTACTTCGCCAGAGCAGGGTTGATCTCGGACGGCTTCTTCGGCGTTCCGTGCAGTATCTTCCCTATGAGCGCCCCCGGCGTCGTGGCGGAATAGGGAAGCTCCCCGGTCAGGAGTTCGTAGAGGATGAGACCGAGATGGTAAATGTCAGTCCTGTGGTCTGGAGAGCCATAAGTCGCTTCGTCAAGCTGTTCTGGGGATGCATAGAGCGGCGAGTAGCCGTAGTGCTGGCTCAGGGAGTTCCTCGCGCTTATCTTTGCTAATCCCCAGTCTGTTATCTTTGGGGTTAGGTCGCTTTTGAGGAGAACGTTGAGGGGTTTGAGGTCGAGGTGGTAGATGCCCTTCGAGTGAGCGTGCTTAAGCCCCTCGGCGATGCCAGTGATGATTTTGAGCGCAGTCCCCTCATCAACGGGCTTCGGATACTTGTCAAGGTCTCTGATTATTTTTCCGTCCAGCTCAACGCCCTCAATGAACTCCATCTCAAGGTACGGGACGGGCAGAATGTCCGCTTTATATAGACGCACGATGTTCTCGTGGTTGAGGTTGTACCATGCTGCCGCCTCTTTGATAAAGAGGCTGCTCGTCTTCTCGTCTATGCGCGGGATTTTGAGGGCGACGATTTCTCCATCGGACTTTCTCCTTGCCTTGAAAACCTTGGCGAAACCGCCCTCACCGAGGAACTCAAGAGGTTCGTAGCGGGAGAGGAGCTCCCGTGGGAAACCGAGTACCCTGAAATCCCTGGGGGTATTGGGCACATCACTAAAGGGACTTTGGAACGCTAAGGGTGGGTTGGGGCCGGGTGAGAGTTTTAACTTTATTGCCACGCGCTCTTTTGGCACGGAAACTGGCATATCGATGTCAATCCTATGTTTCTGCTCTTTTGATCTGTTTCCGGCCACCTTAATTGTCCTGTAGAGCTGGGGTTGCCACCTGGCGATTGGCGTTTCGGCCTTGTACTTCTCGGAGGTGGTTCTGACGTGGACCCAGGCAAGCGTCCGCGTTATCTCGGCCCTTATCTCCTCTATTTCGGTGTCTTCATCCAGCACCTCAAGAAGGACGTTGAGGAACAGAGAAAAGATCTCCTCCGCCCTTTTGATGCCGTCTTTCAGATTTGGACTTATCTTTTTCATTCCGTCAATATCAATTGTGATTTGAACTGGAACTCCGCCTATCCTAGAGCTTCCCGCAAGTTGTTGGTACTGCCCACTCCTCCTTTGTCGAAGATATACCTCGAGGGTTCCCCTTATTCCACTGGCTTTTCTGGAACCCCCAATAGGCCCGAGCTGGGGGTAGTGAAAACTGCTGGGAGTCTTCTTTTGAGTTCCTATTCTTGTATTTTTTATGTCATTGATGGTAGGTCCGCTCAGTTTGTATTGGTCCTCTTTAAATATCGGTACTTCCGCCAACGGGATGTCATTGTAAACTTCGACGATCCTGCTGTTTCTCATCAGTTGCCAAAAACCGCCGGCGCTGGTGTTGAAGACCTCTCTGAGTTCGACTCGCCCATCTGCGAGCTTATGAAGCCGAAATCTCAGGCCTCTATTTTCACTGATTACATCAACTGCGCACACCACGTCTTTATGGCAGTTTACCACTATCCTGGTGACGTCGCTTTTAGGGATTTCGGCCTTTCTCCGCACGTACTCTGCCATCTTGAAGATTCTGTCAATAAATTTCCTGGCATTTTGGTAAGCCTCTCTCACGACCCCAGGATTCACGGCCCCGCCTTCAACCGTCACCCACCCGATTTTTCCTTTTATGAGGATACTTGGTTGGTCCTGGTAACTGCTAGGTTTTATTTCCACCCAACCCTTTGGCTTGAGGTGTGTTGCACTTTCCATATTTCACCCCCGCCGGGATTTCTTTGAGTTTGGATTTGATGAAGAGGAAGGTGTTAATTACGAAACTTATTATCGCTCCATTCATATCTCGCGACTTGAAATTGTCAGTAGGGATGGCAACTTTTCTTATTTCCCACTCCATCAGCATGATACCCAGTCCAACTTTCACAGGGCCGATTTGACCAGAAAAATCGGAAAAATCAAAGCTCCTCCAGCCACTCCTTCTCTTCCTTCTTCTCCCTCTCCTCGCCGGTTACCTTGCCAGCGGCTTCCTCCGGCTCAAGCTCGCCCTCTTTGACCGCGTGGATCGCCTGCATTATCTCTGCCAGCTCTTCATCCTCCTCGAACTCTACTCCAGCTCCTATCGTCTGGTCGGTCATGCCGAGCATTCTGTTGAGGTTCTCATTGAAGTTTTGAGCATCCAACTGCATCTCGGTTAGGTTCCTCTCAAGCTCTTCCGGGGACATGTTTCTGAGAAGCTCCCAGGTGGGCGTTCCCTTCAGAATTGCCTCGTTCTCTTTGATTATCGTGAGGTTGCTGATGAGCATGAGCTGCTTGTTTAGCTGGGCGTGCGTTTTTTGGAGGTTCTTCTTCCTCTGGTTGAGGGTCTTTATTTTGGTCGCTATCGTAAGTTCTTCGCTCTTGCTTCTGGCCCTCTTAGCTCTCTCAAAAAGGGCCGCTATCTCGGCGTCTATGCTGGCTATCTCATTCTCAATCTTTTGAATCTGATATTCAAGCTTTATCCTGCTCTCGTTGAGCTTTGGAAGAGGAATATCGAGCGGGTTTTTCTTTCCAAAAAACTTGGAGAAGAGGCTCATAGCTCCTCGTCCTCCAGCTTCTTGTCAATGGAGACTACTTTGTCGGCGACCTCCTCGACGTCGGCTTCGCCGGCTTCGACCTGGCTCCAGGCCTGCATGAGCTCTCTCTCGGTCTCGTCCTCGCTCTCCTCAAACTCAGCGACCTCCATCTCGAAGACCTTGTTGAGGCCCTCGACCATCTCGTCGAACTCCTTGCCGTCGAGGTTTATCTTGATGAGCGCCTGTTCGAGCTGTTCCGGCTCGACGCTGGAGAGCTTCTCCCAGATTCCGGTCTTCCTCAGTTCCTTCTCGTACTTCTTGATGATTATCATGTTGGTGACGAGGGTGTACTGCTTCTGGGCCATCGTGAAGTCCTTGAGCTTGAGCTTCTGCTCCAGGTCGAGGCTCTTAATTTCCTGCGCGAGCATCTTCTTCTTGAGCTTGTCCGCTCCGATCCCCTCCTGGAAGAGCTGCTTTTTCTTCTTCTCTATCTGGTTGAGCTCCTTTTTCAGCCTGTCCAGCCTGTTCTTCAGCCTTATCTGCTCCGCCTGGAGCTCCCTCAGGGAGAGCTTCTCAAGGGTGTTCTTTTTCCCGAGCATTCCTCCGACCTTATCCATCAGTCCCATTTCAAACACCTCCATGAGAGTGATATTCAAACAACGAAAGCTTATCACCTCAGATGAACCCCTCCCTCGCTATGACAAAGCCGACTCCATCGATGAACTTGGTGATGTAGCCTTTCTCTTTCGAGAGCTCGTGGAAGGCCCTCTTTATCGCATCCTCTGCTCCGTGTTTGAGCATCTCCTCGAGGACGACGTAGCCCTTCGTCATGATTCCTTCTTCGATAAGGTTCTTTAGCCTGTTCATAAGTTCCTCGTCCCTCTCGAGCTTGAGGTATGGTTCGAAGGCTTTAGCGTACTCGTCGTTGGGGTTTATCGTTAGTTCTCCACTCTCGAGATCGAGGAGTGCTAGTGAGATCTTCTCTGAGATAAAGTTCCTGTGGAAGTTCTCGGAGTTTATGTAGTTCTTTATTCTCCTTTCAAAGCCAGTTGGAGATGCCACGAGGAGAACGAGGCGACCTTTAACGGCATCTTCTCTTGCATCGGTGAGGAGCGCGTTTATGTCTGCCAGCTCAACAGGATCGGTGTCGAATCCCACATCTGCGTAGCGCTCAGGCCTTGAATAGAAGAGCGCCTTTACCCTGAATTCCTCCTTCTTTCCGAAGAGCTTCTTCTCCTTCAGCGTTACCTCCAGCACCATGTTGTCGGGAACGTTCTTAATGTCCCTGTCGCTGAGCTTTCCCAAATAGGGGGACTTGTCGAAGGTGGGTTTCTCCTCGACTGCTTCTACCTTGAATGTCTTTCCAAGGAGCTCCACCTCGCCCTTCAGCTTGCTCCTCAGCCTGCCGATGAAGTTCATTTCCATTATCCTGGCCTCGTCTCTCTTCACGAAGCGCGAGCCCTTCTCGACTTTCCCTGTTAGTTCCATGACCTCCTTGATGCGCTTGGCGACTTCGTCCTCCTTCTTCGAGAGCTCCATCTCCCTCCTCTTCAGCTCCATCTCCTTCTGCCTGAGCTCGAGCTCCTTCCTCCTTATCTCCTCCTCCATGGCCCTGAGGCTGGAGAGCATTTCCTCCCTGGCCTTCTGGAGCTGTTCCTCGAGAGTTTTCCTGGCCTCTTCGTCCTTCATTCTGCTTATCTCTTCAATGAGCCTCTGCCGCTCCTCTTCGAACCTCCGCTGGAGCTCCTCCTTCTCGCGCTTGAGCCTCTCTATTTCTTCCTCGTTTGCCCGCGACATCTCCTCCATCAGGCGCTGTTTCTCAAGCTCAAACCCTTGAATCAGCTCGGCGATCCCTTCCTTTAATGCCTCTATCTCCTTCTCCTTCTCCGCGAGCTCTCTGTCCTTTTCGGAAATCTTCTTCTGATATGTCTTTTCGATGGCCTCTATCTCCTCTCTGGTCATCGTTAGGAGGTCCCTGAGCCAATCAAAGCGGGTTATCGCCTCGTTTAAGGCATCGTTCACCTTGCCCTTGTATGAGTCCCATTTTCTCTTGATGAATAATCTCAGCGGTAGCTTTATCTCCGGGTCGTTGAGGGCTTCTTCTATCCACTTGTCTATTCCGTGGTAATAATCCCTTAAGAGCAAGAGAACGTTGACGTCCCTATGCATTATTTTCTTCATGATGTCCTCTTTTGTGTATATCTCAAAGACGTTGTAGCTGAGAACTCTTTCGAGTACAGCCAGTTCCTTCTCCTTAAAGCGCCTGCTGGCTGGCAGATAGGTTTCTCCGTTGCTCCAGAAGCTCCAGGCTAGGATAGCCAGCGCTCCCTCAAACTTGCTCCTGAAAAGCTGGTCGAGGTCGCGGAGGAAGTCCCCGCACTTTCCGTCCAGGTAGCGATCGTAGTTCTCAAGCACCTGGTTCCAGAGTCTTTCTCTTCTTTCGTAGCTCTCCACGCTGATGTCGAGACCCTGCTTCAGGACCCTCTCTGCAGGCTTCAAGAGGGACTTAACGCAATCCGTCCTTCCTTCCTCGAAGATCCCCATCTCAACCACCCGAAAACAGCCTTAGCTCCTCGTCAATTCTATCGGCCAAAAAATCAACGGCCTCCCCAAAGCCTTCAACCTCTATGGAAACGTGGGTTTTTTCTCCTTCCCTTATGACGACCTTCAGCGTCGCTCTCCCCTTCCTTGTGTAGGCGTTGTAAACCTTAGCGAGAGCGTCGGAGTGGGAGTAGCTGGCATTCAGCTTTGAGAAAAGGTATTCCAGAAAGCGTTCGACGATCTTCTTGTCCTCACTGATTTCGTACTCGAGGGTCTTCCTCTTTGTCTCGATGGTCTTCTTCAGGGGCAGAATGGAGTACACTTTCACCTTTTCTTTTGGATTTCCCTCAACCTTGGAGAAAAGCTCCTCTAGGAACTCCTGGGGGGCCTCGGACTCAACGAGAAGCACTGTACCCCTGAGCTTTTTCAGGGGGATCCTGGTGGCCCACTTGTCTACGAGGTAGTCAACACGCTTCCTCTCCGCGTCGCTCTCGTAGCTCACCACTATGATGTATCCCATAGACACCACTTCACTCATTATTTGGCGTTCATCCTATATAAAGTTTTCTCCATTTTGGAGATAAATGTTATAAGCGTAATAGGAGATTTGCGGGAGTTTCCACTTAGGTGCCCCCTGAGATTATGGAAGTCGCCTTAATAATTGCCACATCTTGGGATAAATGTCTTTCGCTTTTCTCAATGATAATACGAGAACCGGCCGTTTTCTTTTGAAAGTCTTATGTCTCAAGGTTCTAGGAGAGTAGTTTTCTAGGGGTTATCTTTACTTAAATACTCAAAGCAGGTAATTATAGTTAAAACACACATATCCTCCAACATCGGTGCCATGGGAGACAAAACATGCAAAGTAAAAAAGTAAATGTTATAAAAGAGCACTTGGAGATAAATATATGTGCGAATAGTAGTTTGAGGTGTAATATTACTTTAACGAGGAGGGTCTTTCATGGATGGAAATGATAACATACTTCACATAACTCCTGTATCCAGTGTCATGTTCAGGGACAAGAATGGAAACATAAAACTCGTACGCGATGACATAGAACTCGCACTGGTAACTGTCGAGGCGTATAGGTTCTCCATAGGAAATCCAATGAAACGCAGGAGGATTGTAACTCTCATAGGTGCGGGCATTGCAGCGGCGGGTCTGGGTACTCTACCCATAGTGGGTAATCCATTAATAAGCGGGGGTCTTGTAGGCCTTGGGGCGGCAATCTCGGGTCTCGCGTATTTACTCATAAAACCCAAGCCCGTAAAAATCCTTGCAAAAATGCATGTGCCTATTTTGGTTGCACCCTATAGCAACGGTAGCATTATTGCTCTTCCCGAAAAATTCAAGTCGTTTAGCGGCAGTTCCTTAGATGTAAAAAAGGTCTTTGTATCGTTTCCTGTGGCAAATGTTGAAGGGGCAAAGAAAATAGCGGATGAGATTCCCATGGACAGTGAGTCTTTTAACGCTGAGATCATGGCAGTAGAGCTTATGAATAAAATCACTGAAATTATTACTCCTGCAAGGGGGGTCCCTTATTCAGTTATTGCATCCACGGATCCTGAGTTGGTCTCCATGGTATCGCTACTTTTGGATATTTCCAAGGAGGACAAACCATCCAACACTCTGAATTTTGAGGATCTTTCAAAAGTACTGGGTAGCATTAAGGGGATTGAGACCTCGACTGAAAAGGCCAGAACAGAGCTTGAGATTCTTGAAACGATTAAGAGCAAAACGGAGCTGGCGTTCGAGTTTTTTGAGGGAGAATTGGAGGGAGTATTGAAGAAAATCGACTGGTACTTCTCGGAGATTAGAAAAATCATAATGGACTCGCTCATTGGAAACGTGAACATTTATGCCATCCCAACAAAGGACGAACTTGAGAATCACGGGTACAAATATGTTACTCATAGATATCACATAAACCTCGACTCAAAGTACCCAAGAACGTCGCTAGTTGCGGTCTTCCAGAAGTACATAACGGAGATGGAGAAAGAGATACGAGATAAAGTTTCGGAGTACAATTTTGAAATGAAAAACGAAATTGATAGCATACAAAAAGAGACACAGAGACGCATAGATAATGTAAAAGAATACTATGGAAGAGAAATACGGAGAGCACAAAAAGAGCTTGGAAAGCTAAGGTCAAAAGCCCTAGAACAGGAGAGAAAGCTGGAAAACCTCGAAAGGGAACTTAGAAATATTGCCAATCAGATCAGGAGGCTAGAACGTGAGGCTGAGGAATACGAGGAAAAGGCTGACCAATCTCAGAGTGCCAGTGAAAGAAGGAGCTATTTAAGCCGGGCAAAAGAAGCCTGGAAGGCGGCCAACAAACTGAGAAACGACGCATCAAAACTTCAGGTTGAAATCTCCAGACTCGAGGCCAGCTATCAGGCAAATCTAGATAGGATATCGGAGCTTGAGGCAGAAATAGAAAACCTCCAGACTGAAATGGAGCATAAGATACTGGAACTCAAAACAAAAGCCGAATTCCAGATCGAGGAAACAAAAAGAAAGTACTCCGATAGGATCAGAGAAGTACGAAAAAAGGTTGATGAGCTCATCGAGATCAGAGATGATAATCTTGAAATCGTCGAAAGCTTCTATGAAACAGTCCTACGGAAGGAGCAGGAATACCAGGAAGCCCCTATTAAAAGCAGGCTTGAAAGACTACGCAGAACATATGGAAGTCTGGTTAACGCAATCATGAATCTAAAAACCCAATATCTGCAGTTTATCAGAACTGCCACTTCGCTCGTTATTCGGGATGTAAAAGTTGCCAGGCCTACGGTGCTCTACGTTCCCATTTGGGTAATCGTTTCAGAGAAGGGCGATAAAAAACTTATACCCTTCTCCAAACTGAATTCACGTAAGAAAGGAGAATTACTCACGCCAGCGTCAATAGTTCTGTCGGAAATTGCATCTCACGTTGAATCCGAGCTTCTAAAAGTTGCGGAGAACATAAACTCGAAAAGCCTCCTGGAAAAAGGAAAGAAAAACTTGGACATCTTGGTCAGGATGGGAATCATAACCAAAAAGGAGGCTGAGAAAATTAAAAAGGCCCTAGGGTGATCTGAAATGAAGGTGATTAGGGGTCTTCAGGAGGAAGGGATAGGTCCTGAGCGGGGAGAGCTCATAGATTTAGTTAGGGTCAAGCGCCCGGCTATCGTCATCGATTTCATTGTCGCGAAAAAAATTGAAGTCGATGATGGGACTCCCGATGAGAGGATCATCCTGTCCACGCTCTTTGGAAGAGACTACGTGGACATTGGGAGAGGGGTCTCCGTTGTGGGAAACGTCCAGAGTAATGGGACAATAATAATAAGAGACAACACGGAAGTCTTTGGGAACGTGGTTGGTAAAAAAGTTGAGATAGGTTCAAATGTCAACATCCTTGGAAACGTTATAGCGGAGTCCGATATCACTGTGGGTGAGGGATCAAAAATAGGCGGTTACGTTTCTTCTCTAAAGGGCATGGTCAAGCTCTCAAGGAATGTGGAGGTTTTTGATGTCTTTGGGGGCTCTGGAACGGTCCTTGGATCGGGCGTTAACATTGTGGACTATACAGTGTACTCCAAAGGCAGCACAGTGGTGGAGGATAAGGTGTACATCGCAAATTACGAAATAGACGCACCTGAGATTATCGAGTTGGGAGCTGGATTAAACCTTCTTCAGGTTCTCCCAACATCCAGGTACTCTCCTGAGGCTGCATTGAAATACTTGAGGGAGAATATAAGGTCGATAGTGGACATAAAAACTTATCTTAGAGAAAACAACATAAAGCCTGACGAAATAGAGGTCAAGATGAGAACCGCCCAGATGGAGAGCATTATCGAGTCGGCGATGAAGGTGGTTAGGGATCAGCTTCTCCAGAATATAACCTCCGTTGGGGGACACCAAATCAATCTCAGCAACGTTACTGGCCCCGTAACGATCACCATAGGGAACAACAACTCAGTTTCGGTTGGGAGTGCCAACGATAGTGGTGAAAACAAATATCGTGTAACTAATCTCGTCGAACTCTTCAATCATGCCAGAAAATCCATAACTGAGGGGGATCTTTACGAGGCTTACTCCTCACTTCAACCCATACTGGAAGCCTCCAAAAAGGAAGGCAACACTCCTCCCGAGCTTGAGGAGCTGATTAGAATGATAGAGACGAGACTTAAAGTCAGAGAAAGCGTTATATCAAGCGAAGAAACAAGAAAGACTTTTTTATCACTGCTTGACAGTGCGTACAAGAAGATGATGAAAGTTTGAGATTATTCCTGACTTTAATTTTAGTATTGAGCGTTTTGGACCAGAATCTTTGAGTTGTCTGTCAGGCATATCTACCACAAAGCAAGAGATGTAAAAGGCCATCATAGTACTCTCGTGGCATTCTCCACGCCCTTCTTTCTTCTCCGCGGTTTCACCTCATCCCTCGGCCTTCCAACGGGAATGAGGCCCACGAGGTAGTAGTTCTCATCCAGACCGGCGAGCTCTCTGACCTTCTCCTCGATCCCTCTGAAGTTCGTCACGCCGATGTACACCGTCCCGAGGCCGAGCGCCACTGCCTTAAGCATGAGGTTCTGGATGGCCATCGCCGCGCTCTCCACGCTCCAGATGAACTCGACCTCATCGAACTCCCGCCCCTTGAGGAAGCGAACCCTCCTGTCTATGAAGACCGCGATGTAGGCCGGCGCCCGGTACATTCCCTCCTCATAAATTCTCTTCATAAGCTTCTTAATCTTCTCCTCCGGCAAGTTCACTGCGCGGTAGTACTCTACCATGCCCTCTCCGATAAGGTCGTAGATTTCCTTCCGCGCTTCCTCGCTCTTGAATACAACGAAAAGCCAGTTCTCGAGTCCGCTGGCCGTGGGCGCCCTTATAGCGGCCTCTATGAGCGCCCTTATCTCATCGTCGCTTACTGGGTCATCTTTGAAGTACCTCACGGATGCACGCTTCATAATAGCTTCGTCGAGCTTCATTGTTCTTCCCCTAAGGAGAAATGGGTGGGGGGCTTATTTGTTTTTGCCTAAATTTTTCACTCTCATGAGACTCCTTTATGGGGTCGATTGGAATAAAAAGGTTATCTACACTAACTAAAATAGAGCCAAGAGAGCGACCTATAAGCGTTAATCCTCCAGTATCTTTGAGAGGATTTTGCTTTGGAAATCAAGGGGATTATATAACCCCTTTCTGCCTCAGAACACTCAAGTAGTCCTCATAGGTCAATGGACACTCAACGAAGTCTTGAAACATATCATCCTCTTCAAGATGCAGCTGTTTCTTTATTCTCCTTAAAAGGTCGTTCCCGAGCTCTTTCTTATCCCTACCTCTGCTGAACACCGTTATTACCCTGGTCTTCTTCCCTTCAACGTAAAGAATGTACTTCGTGTGCCTCCCACCCTCCTTTTTCTGGAAGCCCTTCTTTTCCAGTGCCCGCTGGACATCTCTTGCCTTCATGTCCCTAAACCTCCACGAGCTGAAGGAGAGCTTTTCTCAGTTCTTTGGCGCTCTCGTCGAGAATTTCTTCGTCTTCCAAGACGTATTCCTCGATCAGGGCTTCGAAAACTTTCTCGGCATCATGAAGGGCATCGTTCAGCGTGGGGCCGCATCCGTAAACTTCAAGCTCCCTGTTCTCGACACACCAGGTTCCAGCCTCTCTCTCCACGTTCAGCGTGAGGGGTTTTCTAAGCTTATAACCCCCAAACTCGCCCCTTATCTCAATGACTCTGGGAATGAAATGGATTAGCTTCTTGGGATTCTGAAGTTCAAGCTTTATCTCCTTCAGTTCTCTCTCGATCTCCTCTATTTTCTTGAGGAAGTAGGTGTAATCTACGGCCTCAGCCATCCATAAACCTCCTTGCTCTCTGAATGGATATCGTCCTAAAAACATTAAAACATTTTGGAATCATCCCTGATACTTCAACCACTTGAAAGCCGTTGCTTTTAGCCCGCTTTCTACGAATTGGAGGGGGTGTATACAAAATGTTTATATGTTTGTACTACAAATTTTTCCCTGGGTGAATTACGTGGGAAGCGTTGTTAGTGTCCGCGTCCCGCCAGATGTCAAGCGGGAAATGGACGAGTTAAAAGGCGAGATCAACTGGAGCGAGGAGATTCGGGAGTTCATAAAGAAGAAAATCAAAGAGTACAGAAAGAAAAAAGCCCTTCAGGAGGTTGTTTCCTACATCCAAACCCTTCCAGAGGCTCCAAAGGGGACGGCACAAAAGCTCGTGAGGGATGACCGTGATAGTCATTGACTCCTCAGCATTCTCAAAGTTTCTTCTAAAGGAGGAGGGCTGGGAGAACGTGATTCCTTACTTGGAGCCAGACCTTGAGCCTCACGCCGTTGACATGCTGGCCCTTGAGACTGCGAACGTGATATGGAAGTACGCCAGAAAGTACGGGTTGATAACAGAGGAGCAGGCTTTTGGGCTCTACGAAGGCATGATGAAGCTCGTAAGGGAGGAAGTGATAATCCTGGAGTCTAGCGGAAAATACCTGGGGGAAGCGTTGGAAATCGCGATGAGATACGACATTCCTATTTACGACAGCCTTTTCATAGCCCAAGCAAAAAGCCTCAGGGCGAAACTCGCCACGAGTGATAAAAGGCAAGCTGAAGTCGCAAAGGTACTTGGACTGGAAGCTGTCTATATTGGCTGATTAGAAATGTGGAAGAGATTGTGCCTTGTATGGATTTATGTATTTCTTTTTATCCCAAAGGTTTAATAGCTCCATTTCTGAACTCCCTAAGGTGAAAGACATGTACGGATGGCGCGGAAGGCTTGGTCTTATAGTTCCATCATCCAACACGACGATGGAGATGGAGCTTCATAATTACCTGCCTGAGGGTGTTTCACTTCACACATCGAGGATGCCCTTGAGGAACGTCACGGAAGAGGAGCTCGTCAAGATGAGCTCCCTCGCCGTGGAGAGCGCGAAGCTGTTAAGGGATGCAGACGTTGAGCTCATCCTATACGGGTGCACGAGCGGCTCGTTCATCGGCGGAAAGGACTACGAGAAGGAGCTTGAAGCGAAGATAGAGGATGAAGTCAAGGTTCCAGTCATAAGCACGAGCACCGCGGTGATCGAGGCGCTTAAAATCCTCGATGCGCAGTCAATACTCGTCATAACCCCCTACACCGACGAGATAAACGCCAGAGAAAAGGAGTTCCTGGAGGCCAACGAGTTTGAGGTTCTGGACATCAGAGGTCTCGGCATAGAGGACAACCTAAAAATCGGCAGGCTTGAGCCCTACGAGGCATACCGCCTGGCTAAGGCGAGCTTCATAGACGAGGCCGATGCAATCTTCATCAGCTGCACCAACTGGAGAACCTTCGAAATAATTGAGGCCCTTGAGGAAGACCTCGGCGTCCCAGTTGTGACCAGCAACCAGGCATCCCTCTGGCTCGCCCTGAGAGAGATGGACATCATGGAGAAGATTCCAGAGCTGGGAAGGCTTTTCACGGAGTACTGACTTTTCCATTTCTCCCCATACTTCCCGAAATCCTTTTAAGACCTACCACCATTTCAACAACGTTAGTCACTGAGGGTGATACACATGGTCAGGGAGCTCCTGGAGAAGGCAAGGGGACTTTCGATGTTCACAGCTTACAACACAAACGTTGACGCGATAGTTTATCTGAACGGCGAGACAGTCCAGAGGCTAATAGACGAGTTCGGCGCCGAAGCCGTGAAGAGAAGGATGGAAGAGTATCCGAGGGAGATAAACGAGCCCCTGGACTTCGTTGCTAGGCTCGTCCACGCACTTAAGACAGGAAAACCGATGGCAGTGCCCCTCGTAAACGAGGAGCTCCAGGCGTGGTTTGATTCTCACTTTAAGTACGACGTTGAGAGGATGGGCGGCCAGGCGGGAATTATAGCCAACCTTCTGGCCAACCTCGACTTCAGGGAGGTTCTCGTCTATACTCCCCACCTGGCCAAGAGGCAGGCCGAGATGTTTGTTAAGAAGCCAAACCTTTTCTACCCCGTCGTTGAGGGTGGAAAGCTGGTTCTTAAGCACCCGTGGGAGGCCTACCGCGAGAACGACCCTGTTAAGGTAAACAGAATTTTTGAGTTCAGGGCCGGGACGACTTTCAGGCTCGGAAACGAGACGATAACCGTCCCCTTCTCGGGCAGGTTCATTGTTTCGGCCCGCTTCGAGAGCATAAGGATATACACTGAGCCCGAGCTGAAGCCATTCCTCCCCGAGATCGGCCAGCGCGTTGACGGTGCGATTCTGTCGGGCTATCAGGGTATAAAGCTCCGCTATTCGGACGGGAAAGACGCCAACTACTACCTCAGGGAAGCGAAAAAGGACATACTCCTGCTCAAGCGCGAGAAGGACGTCAAAGTTCACCTTGAGTTCGCATCGATTCAAAACCGCGAGCTGAGAAAGAAGGTAATATACAATCTCTTCCCGCTCGTGGACAGCGTTGGAATGGACGAGGCAGAGATAGCATACGTCCTCAGCGCTTTGGGCTACGACAAGCTTGCGGAGAGGATATTCACTTACAACCGCATTGAGGACACGGTCCTTGGAGGAAAGATACTCATCGATGAGATGAACCTAGAGCTCCTCCAGATACACACGATATACTACATCATGTACATCGCCCACGCCAACAACCCGCTGAGCGAGGCGGAGCTCAGACAGAGCCTTGAGCTTGCGACAACTCTCGCCGCTTCGAGGGCTTCTCTTGGCGACATAGCGTCCCCAGACCAGATAAGCGTTGGAATGAACGTTCCTTACAACGAGCGTGGTGAATACGTAAAGCTCCGCTTCGAAGAGGCCAAGAGGAGGCTGAGGACGAAGGAGTACAAGCTCGTCATCATTCCGACGAGGCTCGTTCAGAACCCTGTCTCAACCGTTGGCCTCGGCGACACAATCTCAACAGGAGCGTTCACGAGCTACCTGGCGATGCTTAAGGAAAAAGGTGAGCTCTGATTTTCTTTTCAGGTTTTTGTTTGTTCGTTTAGGCTTCTAGCCCGCGGAGGAGGGCCATTTGCTTGGGATCCCATGCCATTGGATCTGTTACCAGATAAACCCGTCCGCTGGTTAGTATGGCATAATCCCTAACAAGATGGAGGAACTTGAGGACACTCTCAAAACCATTGTAAACGGTAAGGTATTCAAGGCAGTCGATTATCACGGGCACGTCTGGGTTGTGTTTGAGGTGCTCGACTATTCCTTCAAGGATTCTGTGCAGTTCCCTCGGCCCAAAATAGCCCTTAACCGAGCTAACGGGTATCAGCTTCCATCTTCTTGGGACCTCTGTGCCCGCCCTGCCTATTATCACGGCCCTCTTTTCAGGGATATCCCTAATCGATTGGACTATCCTGAAGTGGTACTTTTCTCCGGGGGAAGACGCGTCCTCATTCGAGAGCAATGCTCTGTGTTTAAACACACTGAACATCCCTATCCCCTATCACAGTCTTTGCGGCGGGCTTTAAATCCCTTTTTTGTAAGTACCTGTGTAGGTGTCCCTCAGACAAGACCGATGTCGTCACCGTTCGGCCGGTTGATCCGTCATCATCGGACGGCATATACCTAAGGGTGTGGGTTTATAGACTTTCTGTTAATAAGATGGAAGAAAGAGACATCAGAACAGCTCTTCGAGCTTCACGTCGATCTTGTCGGGGTTGAACGGAAGGACGTGTCTGGTTGTCTTCGGTGAATAAACCTCACCGCGCTTGACGAGCTCCATGACTTCCTCCTTCGTCGGGGCCTTCCTGATGAATACGTAGTCTATCTCACCTTTGGCCATGTCCTCTCTCGCGTCCTCTTTGAGGCCGTAGTAAATGAGCTCTATCTTCCCCTCAACGCTCATCTCGTCGAGAACCTTGCTGACCTTCTTCTGCTCCTCAAGGCCACCAGGAATGGCGAAGCTCTTCTCGCCGACGAGGGCAAAGGCTATCTCGCCCCTCTCGGCCTTCTCTTCAGCCTCCGGATCCTCGATGATCTCAAGGCCTTCCTTCTTGAGCCTCTCAACCACCTCGTTGAGGTCGCCCTTGAAGGCCGGGTACCATGTGTAGACCTTGACGTCGTCACTGAAGTAGTCGAGGATAACCGAGGGAGCCCTCTTCGCGCCGAGCTTCTGGAGGCCGGCCCAGCGGTGGTGGCCGTCAACGATGAGGTACATGTCCTCACCGGGAACCTTCGCGAGGAGCATCGGCTTCCAGAAGATTCCGGAGCCAGTGACGCTCTCAATAAAAGCTTCAAGCTCCTTCTGAACGAGCTGTTCGTGGGGCTTCATCTTGTCCAGCTCGATAAAAACGTAGTCAACCTTCTTGGTCGGTATGTCGTACTTCGGAACCTTCTCAACTCCCATTTTGAACCCTCCGTAATCTTAAACCTGCAGACGGGAATCGAAACGAGGGGATAAAAGGCTTTCCATCGAGAACATGGGGAAATTTACGGCCATTGGTGAACACTTCAGCTCATCCTAGCAAAGGTTAAAACACCAAACGTACAAAGCGGAGGTGATGAGGAACGTTGCTGATTTGCCCCTCCACGGCGGGCACGTCCCTCAATGGCTCGCACGAAGAATGGGGAAGCTAACAAGGCTAGTTCTCAAGCTCGCTGTTGAAGAGTACGGAACAAGAGGTCTCCTCGAGAGGCTCTCCGATCCAGTGTGGTTTCAAGCCTTCAACAACGTCATCGGTATGGACTGGGACTCCTCCGGTTCGACGACGGTAACTGCGGGAATGATAAAAGAAGCCCTCTGGAAGGAGGAACTCGGAGTTAAAGTGGCTGGGGGAAAGGGGAAGAAAAGCAGGGCAACACCGGAGGAGCTGAAGAGGATAGCCTCTCTTTACGACCTTGATCCAGAGCCATACGTGAGGACTTCCCGTCTGGTGGCCAAGGTCGACACCGTTGCCCTCCAAACGGGCTACCAGCTCTATCACCACGTCTTCCTCCTCGACGAGGAGGGCAACTGGGCGGTCATCCAGCAGGGAATGAACAAGAGGGAGAGAATGGCAAGGCGCTTCCACTGGTTCAACAGCGAAACCTTCACCCTCAACCCCCATAAGGCCATCGCCGGTCTGGAGAAGGAGTTCGCACTTAACACCGTCTCAAGGGAGGCGAAGGAGTACCAGAAGACGCTCCTCGACGTTGTTCAGGAGAGTCCCATGAAAATCGAGAGAGAGCTTGAAAGCCTGAAGGCAATAGCGAATGGCTACCGTCCGCTCGTCTACTACAGGCCGAGGGAGCCGTGGGAGAAGGACGTTATAAAGCGCTACGAGAGCCTTGGAAAGTTTGAGCTTAACAAGAGAGCCCTTGAATTTGCAAGGGAGCTGAGCATCAGCAACTATGAGGAGTTTCTGCTTTTGAAGGGTCTCGGGCCGAGCACTTTAAGGGCGCTCTCGCTGGTTCTTGAGCTCGTCTACGACGTCCATCCGAGCTGGAAGGATCCGGTAACCCATCCACCTGATCCGTTCAAGTTCACCTACGCTGTCGGTGGCAAAGATAAGATTCCATTTCCAATAGACAAGCCCGCCTACGACGAGCTGATTTCATTCCTCGAGGAGCTCGTGTCAAAGCATCCCAAAGAAAAGGCCCTTGTGAGGAACGTGACGAAGATAACGAAGAACTGGAAGTTCCCGAAGTGGGAGAAGAGACCTACCTAGCCCGCAGACAAACCATAGCTCCCTGCGGCACCTCCAGCTCCCTCGCTATCGGCCTGCACTTCGCCTTGAGCAGGTAGAAGACCCTTTCATCGTTTATCTCGCTCAGGGTTTCAAAGTTGCCCTGACCCTTAGCGATTATCACGTCGACTTTCTCAAAGATTGCCCTGAACTCATCCGAAACTCTATCAAAAGGAACCCCCACGATCCTCGTGCCCGTTGAGACAACCCTTCCAAGCATCTCAAAGCCAGCATTCTGTAGATCTTCAACGGTTGCGTCGTTTATTATTGGACCTTCCTTACCCGCTATGTAGATTTCAAGGCGCGGGAAGGCCTCCTTAAGCTTTTTCAGGAACAGCCTGTCAAAGTAAATCTCCCCGCAGTTGTCGGTTAGATAGAGAAGGGTCTTTGCGCTTTTGAGGACCTTGAAAAGCTCTTCCGAATGGTCGATGTAGAGCTCCTCCCCGAGCATCTCCCTAACGTCCTCCTCTATTTTCTCTGGAGAGTAGCCGACCGCGAAGTCTATCACGTTCCCAATGATGGCGAGCTTTAGGGCCGTTCTGAGGTCTATCTCCTCCTTTTCAAGATCACTAACTACTCTCTCCGCGAGCCTGTTGGAGAGCTCCTTGTACTCTCTAAACGGGTCGTCATTGCCTATAACCCTATAAACCCCGAGGAAGACCTCGCTCCCGAAGATTGCTGGAATAGAGTCTTCACTGATGGTTGCCATCAGCCTGGCCGCCTCGACCACGCCCTTCTTTCTGAGTTCGAGGTCATCGGTCCCCATCTCGACTATCCTCTGGCACTGGTTGGCGGCGCAGGCAAAGCACTCGTAGTGGATCTTCATTTTCCCACCCCCCGCATTTTGTCCAGGAGGATTAAATTTTTTGTGTATATCGGAACTGTCATCCCTACTGGGAAAGAGCCTCTTTCGGGAAAAGCTTCCCAGAGAAACCCATTTTTATTCACTCGTTATCCATGAGTTTGCTTTGTAATCGACGTCCGAAGTGTGTCAAGGTAAGAGAAACTACTTTCCAATTGAGCAATTGCAAGGAATTCATCAACTTTTTAACTCGTGATACGTGGAATCCTTGTAGATTGGGTTTCTCCTTTTTTAACGCCCGAAGGGCGTTATACTACGAATAAACCCTCTAAAACCGCTAATTGGGCATTGAGAATCATTGAAAAGCAAGATGCTCAAAAGGACATTCCCTCTTTGATGAAACTTTGCCCTTCAAGCTTTTGGAAAAAGCTTGACCAAAAGGGTTCCCTTCTCCTCGAGCTTGCCTGTTAGGGAAGTATATGCTCCTATAGAAGGCAAGCTCGCACGGGTTTAACTCCAAGATTTCCTCGCTAATTGAGATTTTAACTTCCTTTTTTAGTGTCCTTTGGACACTATACGGTGAGAAAATCCCGTAAGTTTGGCAGATTGGCGAGTAAACCCGCTTAAAAGCTAGCTTGTTAGAATTGCATACTTTTCTTCCGCCAGCGCTGAAACTTTGCGAGCAAAGTTTCATCAAAGTTTGTGGTTCTTGATTAGAGGGCTGTTTTGATTAGGATTTTCTTTTTGAATACTGTCATGGTTGTGAATTCTATTTTTAATTTGCCCGATCTGTGTGAGTTTGCTTTTTAATCGACGCCCGTAGGGCGTCAAGGGGAAGAAACTCCTTTTTACAGGTCGAAACTTAGGGGATTCACTAAATTGTGGCTAATTTATCATGAAAATCCTCTTAGAAGAGCAATTTTAGAAGGAACCACGAGCCTTGATCAAACTTCGCGCAGGAGAAGTTTGTATTGCTGGCGGGCCCGGCGGGATTCGAACCCGCGACCTCCGGCTTAGAAGGCCGCTCTCTGAATGAATTGTGGGCCTCTGAAAGGGCCAATTTTACAGAATGGCTCTCTGGCGAAGTTAGCGAAGAAACAAGGAAAGACTACGTTAGAGCGCTCGACAGGTTGTTTGGTCGGCATGTGATAAAAACGCTCGGAGACTTGGAGAAGGCCCTCCGCGCTGAAGGGTACAAGCGGAATGTTTCCAAAGCGATCAGAAGGCTCGCAAAATACCTCGTTGAGCGCGACATCATCGACTCCAACAGTTATGAGAAGATCAAGAAGATCGCGAAGCTCAAGGCGACAGGTGTGAGAGAAGTCTTCGTCAGCGACGATGACATCAGAAAAGCTTATGCTGAGGTTCAAAAGCGCGGAAAGCCTGCCGAGACTCTTTTCCTTCTCTTGGTTTACTCTGGCATCAGGCTCAAGCAGGCTGTTGAGTTGCTGAGAACCTACGATCCGACAAAGCTTTACCCCATTGATGACAAAGCGGCGCGGTATCCAATTTTTTCAACTAGCAAAGGCAAGAAGAAGGCCTTTTGGGCCTACGGGCCGCGAGACTTTTTCGAGAGACTCAAACCCCTGGAGGTAAAGTACAACACTGCAAAGGATCTCGTCGCTTTTGGAAAAGTCTCGGCTAACAGTATCAGGAAGTGGCATTATACGTTCCTCATCCAACAAGGCATGCCAGCTGACATCGCCGACTTCATCCAAGGCCGCGTTAGCGGGAGCGTTGGAGCGACACACTACCTAAACAAGGCTGTTTTGGCCGACGAGTGGTATTCCACAGTCGTGGACGATTTAAAGAGGGTTCTGGAGGGTGGAGAATGAACCCGATTCAACTTATCTGGCTGTTTTTCGGCGGAGCGTTCGTGGTAGTGCTCTCCGCGCTCGCGTATGAGATGTTTTCGACCTGGTGGGAGGCCCGCAAGTGGGCCGAGCGGTACAGCAAAGTCATGAAGAAATGAAAGGAGGATGAGGTAGTGATTGACCTCGCACCCGCCCTCGACAAAGCCCTCTGTCAGACCAGCTGGTACGTGATTTGCCTTACTTTGACTTTCATTTTCGTGCTGACACTTGTTATGATTGCCCTCATCTTTGCTCTAGTCTACTTGAAAAATGTAGGAGGTGAGCGGAGGAATGGCCCAATCTAAGTTTGTTCGTGGAATATATATTGATTCGGAGGTTGAGAAAAGGGCAAAAGCCCTTGCCAAGGCCAAGGGAACGAGCATCAACCAAGTATTCAGGGAAGCGGTTCTGAAACTCTATCGGCTGGAACTAGGTAACACAAGGCCGGAAGAGATTCTTGAGGGCTGACTTCTTTTTTACGCTTAATTTAAGCTTAAAATGTTCTTATTTGCTTATAAACTCTCTTTTCGCACTTTCCAGTTAGAGTGGGCCTTCCTCCGCTTAAATCAGTTCTTGAATTGGCAAAGTCCTCCGGAGGCGGTAGTATGGAGTCGGATCTTGAGGGGATTTCTCGGGAGATTGAGCTACTTGACCGATACGAGGAGCGTCTTCGCCGGACAATTGATGCGGCCTATCACGAGCTTGCTCGGGTTACGAGGAAGAAACAACAGCTCATTGCGGAAGCTGCACGGCTCAAAAAGGCGCGCAAGGTGGTCGCGGTATGAAGGCGAAGAGCCTCATCCAGCTCCTCATCTTCTTCGTGCTCGCGGGAGCTTGGTACTACATCGCTTGGCCCTTGATGACGAAGGAAGCGCTCTTGGTGGGCGCGGTCGGCGGCGTGCTCATGCATTGGGCGCTCACGAACAAAGGGAACAAGGCTCTAGTAATCATCGAGCCCTTCACGAGCAGCTGGCGCGTTCTTCTCTATGACATGATGCTCCTGGCCTTCCTGGCGGCGCTATGGCAGGCGAACGGTGCAGCTCTTCTCGACGCGTTCAAGAACTCCGTTCAGAACCTCGCGTTTCTGCTCGGGCTTGTGGGTGCAATTGGTGTTGACTACGGAGTGGAGGGATGAGAATGAAGCGGTTCGGTGTTTTGCTCGCTCTGTTGGTGCTGTTCGGAACGCTGGCGGTAGGGACGGGCACGGTGTCAGCAACGGGAGGGGACATTAGGGACTTAAAGTTTGATGTTGTATTCTACTTCACTTCTAACACTCTAAGCTTTGATGTCGTGCAGAGCAAGATCAGTGGTACTCTTGTTGGAAATGTGTTCACGTTTTCGAAGAGCTATGATAATGTAGAGTATGTGCATAAGTTGATAGATCTTGGAAATGGCGAGTGGAAGCTAGTAATTTGTAATATGACACTTGACCCGATCATGGTATTCACTAGCGACAACACACACTTTTTCGCTCCGAACAACTTTCCAGATGAAGGAGCTTTTGAAAAAATTCCATATCAGCGTGCTTTTGACTCGTTTGTTTCTCAGCTCGACATTTCTGCAGAACTAAAGAATATGTATTTACTAACAAACGATAGCAGAATTCCAGGGGGAGCTTTCAGAATCCTGTGGGCGGACGGATATTCATATGACAATAATGACATTATTACGTTTTCAGTCAGTAAGGATGCTGTGAATAGTACGTATATTGTCCTTGGCTTCAATGATTGGGGCACTGGTGGGGCAAAGGTTCTGAGTTTGATATACACTGATGGTTCGAACACGACTCTAACTAGTGATGGTGTGAAAGTTGAGGCATATAAGATACCTACAACACTGCATATAGAGACTGGAGGGCATAGCAAGCTGTTTTATGTGGTTGTTGTAACAACAGACTTCTCTGCTGGTATTAGTCCAACTAGTCAGAATGGTAGGTGGTGGTACGGGGCTGCTGGCGATGTTGTAACATATCATCTGACAGTATATGCAAAGGACGGCTTGACGGGTCAGGCCTTAACGGGCGTTACGGTGAAGGACGGGAGCGGTAACGTTTGGACTGTAAATGATGGGACGAGTATTGAAATTCCTGCTGGTTCGCACACGCTCACTTTCGAGAAAACGGGCTATTGGAGCACTACGGCGACGGTGGACGTTCAGAACGACACTTCACTCTTCGTCGTCATGTATCCTTCTTCAGCCGCCTTCAAGTTCGAAAACTTCCCGTCTGACATCAGCATTCCAGAAAACACCATCTACACGCTCACTTTCACCTTCTCACCAATCACAACCGACGCGACCTACAACACCTACCTGTCCATAAGCGGCCTCTCTGATCTCATAGAAGTCCAGAAAGACGGTTCTGTCATCAGCCCCGAATCGGGCAAGTACTACCTCGGCGACGTTTCCTCACCAGTCCAGGTCAGCATCAAGTTCAAGGCGGGCGCGGTCGGCCAGCACGGGTTCACTCTGAGCGTTGAGAGTCACGACGCCATCATGTCAAAGACCTACACGACAACGAAAAGCGTCACCTACACCGTCGAGCCGCTTCCATTCTCGGTGCAGATGCCCTCTGAATGGCAGGTCGGCACGAACACGCTCCGCATCTCGGAAAGCAGCGGCCAGAGCTACCTCATCACCGCAGTCCTCAAGGACTCAAGCGGAAACGAGGTCTGGAGTGATTCCCACGCCTTCAGCCCGTATGAAGCGTACTCCTTCAGCGTCAATGTGCCGAGCGAGGGAAGCTATACGCTCGAACTGCAGTGGAACGGTCAGGTCGCGGTTTATGACGTCACCGTGAACCCGGCCATCGCACTCACCACGAAGACCCTCACGGTCGAGAAGGGCGGTGAGGGCACGATTGTCCTGCACTTCAAGAACCCGAGCTCTGACGTGCAGTACTACACGATCAAGGTGAGCGGCGGCTTCCTGCCGAGCGAGATCAACCAGAGCATCAGCGTCGGCCCGCTCACTGAGAAGGATGTTAGCATAGCCTTCGCCGTGCCAGAGGAGCTGACTTACGACGCCTACGAGCTGAATGTTCAGGTTCTCCAGGGCAACGCGACGGTCTTCCAGGATAAGGTTGCAGTCAGCATCGGAGATTCTGGAGGGTTCACGCTCTTCGGCGGCTCAAGTGGGAACACCTGGCTCTGGCTCGGTGTTGGCGGGCTTGGGCTTCTCGCTTTAGTTGGACTTGCCAGGAGGAGGTGAGGTAATGAGGCTCTTCTTTTCTCATTTTGAAAGGTCTAAAGATGAAGAGGAAGACCAGGAAAAGAAAACCTGCAATAGAAAAAAGCGCCTGTCAGGATTACTGTTACTCCTCATTTTTACCACAAGCATCTATGCACAACCAGCCCTAGCGTTTGACTTCGGCAGCTGGTGGAATGGTGTCAAGGAGAGGGCGAGCAACACCGGCAAAATGGTCGTCTCGACAGTAGTTGGTGTTGTCGTTGGCGGAGCATGCATGGCGGGGACTATGGGTCTCGGTACTGGTGCATGCGTTGCAATGGGAATGGCGGCCGCAGGTTTGACATATTCAGCGCTAGAACTAGCGTTTGGAGGGTCTAATGGTGGGAGTAGCGACAGTGGTGCAACAATAACTTATGAGCGCCAAGCAAATGGAACTACCGTCAAAAATGACGACGATGAACTTAATAAGATCATAGACGACGCGAACCAGCAGGCATATGAAAGGATTGCAGAGCTTACTGCGAAGCTCCGCTCTGATCTGGTGAGGTACGACACGAAAGAAGATGGAGCGACAGGCGACCTCTGGATTGAGATCTATGCTCCCTCAAAGATCTATGGCTTTTCAGCTTTCCCTGTCCAGGCCAAACTCTACACAAAAGAGAGCAACATACCATTTAACGTCATACACCTCCGCAGTGTTGAGATATATCTTCAGAAGGAGAACAGCAGCGTCCCGCTCTGGAAGCGCGTTTGGGATTACGGGACTGGTAGCGAGGGCCTAAACGGCCAAAGTGTTGTTTATTCAACAATTCTCAAGGTTCCGGACGATTGGGTCTATCAGGTGCAGAACGCTATTCAAACCGGACAGGTCACTAGAGACTTGATCGAACAGATATTCAGCGCGAACACTTCCACGTGGGAGATCTTCGTTAAGGTTGACGCTTACCGCGAGGTCTGGCAGAACGACCCGCAGTACACCGATCAGTCATCCTGTACTGCTCAACCTAACCATAAGTGGGACTCAAACACCTCTACGTGCTACGTCTTCGTTAGGAACGACGACATCAACTATACTGCTTACACCACCAGCGCCTGGCGGCACGTGAGTATGGCTCATGACATCGCCGATCTGGCGGATGGCTTCTATGCATCCTTGCCAGTTAAGTTCCTCAACACTGAAGCGGCTACAAAGTGGACCCTTTACCAGGAAAAATATGCTGGAGCACTCTCAAACTTCATTATACTAACATTTGCGACGCCAGTTCATGTCATTGGTTCAACAGCAGACTACAAGTTCTATATTGTGCCTAATCCGGGCTATTTTGAACCTCTTAATCCGTCCTTCAATGACGACTTCAGGTTCGTAGCAGTGAGAGAGTACAAAGATCTGAGCTGGACAGTTGCAGATTCAATATTTGGAAACCTCGGCACGATGAGTCCGGACACTCCAACTCAAAAGCTCCTGACAGCCCACTACACTGAAGACCTGAGCACGTTAACCTATAAGGTCTATGGACTGGCTTACTTCACGATCACGAGAGATGACAATATCACAATACCGCTCTGGCTTGTTGTCAATCCGAAGGTCTCTGTTATCCCGAACACAAGGACAGTGTTGGCGGATAATCAGATAGACCAGCTCGTTCAGTTTACTGACGATGGCAAGCTCGAAGCGAGTGAGATCAATCAGACTAAAGCGATCGCAGCCAGCCTCATTAACGGTCTCCAGGAGAAGATCACTGCCGCCGAGGATCTCAAGAAGAAGGCAGACGCCGAGGGCAATGAAAAGGCTTCCCTCTACGCTGAGAAAGCGATACAGGCATACCAGGATGCCATTGAGGCTCTCAACAAAATTACACAGACCGATGCTGTCCAAGAGTACCTCAACTGGCTAAACGTTGCCAAAAAGCTTGAGCAGGCCGGAGACTTCTACATGAGCGCGGCTGAGAAGGCGCTCTACGGCGAGTACGAACAGGCCGAACTTGACGCACAGAAGGGTGATGAGCTGAGTCAGCTTGCCGATGAGTACAAGCCACACATTGACATCCTAACAACTGCAAAGAGCATGCTGAGTAAGAAGATTCTCGGAATTCCACTTTGGGCGCTTCTCGCAATAGTGTTCGTGTTAGTTGGCGCTTTCGTGGTTTGGAGAAAACTGCTTTGAGGTGGTGAAAGGTGGGGAATGGGAATGCAAACAAAGATGAAAACCGGCCCGGCTTTGGCGAACGGGCCGGGAATTTCTTTTTCAACAAGATAGGGTTCAGGCTACTAGCCACAGCGATGATGACAGCAATAGCTTGGTACGCGCAGGAAAAGAGCGTCACAATCGCAGAGTTCAACGCCGCCTACGCCAGCATACCTCTCGCAGGCATTATTCTCGCAATGCTCTTTGACTATGGCCTTGACACTGGAAAACTCTACAACAAAATGCTCGGCAGGGGCAAGAGCGGACTTTCAAAGCTCGTCTTCGCGTTTGGGGCAGTGTTCGTCTTCTTCATTGTGTTCACCTGGCTCTTGGCAGGGACAATTACGCTGAACCTTGCAGCAGTCACACCTGCAACTCTCGTCGCATCGGCCCTCGTGGCCCTCATTGTCCTCCTTCCGAACACAGGGACATCGGAGTGGCTTCTCTGGCTCTGGATTGCAGAGACGATCGTGACCGGGGGTACGCACCTGACAATATTCCCGACTATTTCGCTCCTCGGGGGTGTTTGAAGTGGCCAGCCCTTTGGAGAAGAAAGTACGTACTGCAAACTGGCTGATCAAGGTCTTTGTAGTTGCCCTCGCGGGTGGACTACTACTGAAGTATGGTGCGGATCACAGCGTCACAGTGGAGCAGTTCACACAGGCAGTCGCCGCGACACCGCTTATACTCATAATAGGGATAGAAGTACTCGACAAGTTCTCCGATAGACTGGATTACAAGAAAGTCTACTGGAATTTTGCACAGCCGAAAGAATACAACTTTTCAGTTGCAATGCAGTCAACGCTCACAGCATTTGCAATCGCAGGGGCAGCATTCATTGCAGTGCTGTACATCATGGCAGGGACAATCACGTTCAGTCTAGGCGCATATAACCCTGGAATTCTTCTCGCAGCAGCACTCTACGCGTTATACATCATCGCGCCAGAAACGGGTGATGACGAGCTCATCCTATTCCTTTGGATTGCGGCAAGCGTTGCAACGAAGTTCCAGTACTTCACACTCATTCCAGCAATGATAACTCAAGTCTGAGGTGATCAGCAATGCTCGGCAGGATTGCAGCAGCTCTCACCGCTTACCTCCTTTGCATTTTCCACTTCAGCGATTCAATGACGACAGTGGGTCAGCTCGTTGGCCTCAGTGGCTTTTGGGCGCTATTCATTCCCTCGGCCCTCATAGGGCTCGCAGTGTACAGAATCGCAGATCTCGACAATTGGGGCGTTTGGGATGCAGCCAGCTTCCTCATCATTGGCGGTATTGCGATGCTTGCGATGACTTCAGATCCCAAAGCGACGATGTTTGAACTTGTGAAGGGTGTCGTAAGCTTCAGCGTTGCCGCGATACTCGGTGCTCTAGCCCTCCGCGGAGGTGGGCGCTGATGGACGCTAATTCGGTTATCAACACCGTTCAGGAACTCGCAAAGAGCCACCCATACCTTGCTTTAGGCATGATCCTGATCTTCATCGGCGTCCTGGCAAAAGGCAAGGTGAGCTTGGTGTTCTACGCTCTCGGGGCCCTGGCACTCTTAAAGTCATTCGGCTTAGTTGACACTTTCTTTTCTTTCCTGAAACAGATTCCAGAACTTGTTAAGTCGTTTGGAGGTGTTTGAAAGATGAGAAAGGCGGAAAGACAGATCATAACCGTTGGCCTGATACTACTCTTCGCCGCCATCGGCTGGTGGGCCTATCACGGCGGCGGAGGCGGCTTTGTTGACATAACCAATGCCCTGAGCGACAACAGTACTGAGAACACCACTTATGAACTCGCCGTCAGCAACCTTTTGGCTATAGTTGACCAGAGCACTGGCCACGTTCTCGTGAGCTTCCAACTGGCCAACGAGGAGCAGGTCTATGACCTGAGCGGCAACATGGCCAGAGTGCCGGTCAACGGTACCATACAGCTCTACGCGAACGAGACTAAGAGCGTAAGCGGTTGAGGTGGGCTGAAATGTACGCCCACCGCTCTTCACCTTCTTTTTCAAAAGTGATGTTCCGGCTCTTTGCGGTGGTTAGCTTAATTTTTTTGGCTTATTTCAGCTATTCGACGTTCGCCGAGCACGACCCACTAAAAGAAAGACTGTATAAGCTAGGTTATCCGACTGAGGGATTCATCTTCAGCAACAACACAATACGGTGGGCTGACGGACACCTCACGATAGTCCAGGGGGCCTATGTCGAGGACTATCCAATCACAGCCGAGCAAGCGTATGAAATAGCGAGGAACTACCTCGCCAGCTACAACAAGAAACTGGAGAAGTACAACTACAAACTCTACCCTGACAAGAAGACGCTGACAGAGAAGGAAAAGAACGGTCAAAAATATTGGGTTTTCGAGCTGAAGCTCGATACTGGTGGTTCTAAGCTCTTTGCTGGCTTCATTTGGGTGAACCGGAAGACGGGAGCGGTTTCAGTGAAGGGCCTCTTGGGGTGAGAAGAATGAAGTTCATGGGTATGAAGTCATATATTCATATATTATATATGATAGTAGTCCTCGCGGCGGTTGTGAGTACCGCAGGGTGCATTGGTTGGGGTGGCGGTGGAATCATAATCTGCTTTGGCAACGAGACCTACACAATCCCACTTAACACCTCTAACAGCACAAACTCCACAATCCCAACTTCGGAACTCACCATACACAGGTACGAGGAGCTGGTTTACGTTGGCGGAAACCTGACGATCCAGGAGCTGAACCTGACAATTAGGCCCGACTACGACCCCAACAAGGGCAAGTTCTTCTTCATATTCCCGGATACGATCTATTGGGAGCCGATGAACGTCACTATCAACAACATAACAATAATTGGGACTGGCTACTTCACGGGCACGACGTACTACATCGCCAACATCACGATTCTGAGTCCTGAAAAGTTGACGGTCATCGTAAACAACCCGGAGGGACAGTGATATGAAGCGGCTGGTTTTCGCCTTTATCCTGTTCCTGCTGACTGCCAGCCTCGCGTCAGCAGGGACTCTCTACGACTGGAGCGGGAGCCTCGAAGTTGGCCAGGCCGTTTACGTCAATGACCTCACCCTGTTCGTTGACCAACACGCCAAGACGAACGAGATCGTTCTCGTTGTTAAACAGGCCCGTCAGATACTGAAGGTTCTCCACAATGGTGAGAACTATACCGCTGAGGGCCTGGAGGTTATTTTTACGACCTTCAACGACAGGGCATACATTCAGGTTCAGGGGAGTGATCCCTTCTCGGTGAGTTTCAACGGACCGGATAAGGCCGCTGAACTGAGGAAAGAGAATATAGAATTGAGAGAAAAGCTGGCGAACCTTACCGTTCAGAACAACAAGCTCGCGAAAGAAAACGAACAGCTCAAGCAGCAGGTTTCAGAGCTTCAGAGCAAGCTCAAGAACCAGCCCAACACAGCCGAGCTGAACGCAAAGATTCTGAACCTGACGAGGGAAAATCGCGAGCTCAAGGCACAGTTAGCGAACCTGACAAATCAATACAACACCGTAAAGGCCAGGGCTGATTTTCTCGAACAGCAGAACGACGAGTACAGGAAGATGATTCAGACCCTTCTTGAGGAGGCCTCGCAGAAGAGCGAGCAGAGCTACATAGAGAAGGCGAAAAAAGAGAAGCTAATCGGTTCAGTTCTCTTGAAAACGCTCCTCTTCGGCGGGATAATCGTCGGGCTGGTGGGGTATGGCCTGTACAGGGCAAAGAGGAGGCATGACTTTGCAGGCCTCTAACTCACTCAATTGTAAAAGGAAGTATGGGGGGCTGATGGAAAAATAAAGCTCGCTGAGTTGAGCTTTTACGGGAGATAGTAGTTTTTTGTTGTAATCAAAGAAAATCGGGAACAAAAAAGGAGGTTCGGGATAGATGGCAGTCTCGACGCGAGCCGCGTCCCCTGCAGAGGTGAACATTCCCCACTTCAACCCAGCCAGCGGGCCGTACCTCGGCAGGCTCATGAGCACGAACAGGAAAGAGAAGCTCTACCTGCCGCTCAAGGTCGGTGAGGCAAACCACATCTTCATCCTCGGAAAGACAGGCTACGGGAAGACCAGCTTCATGAAAGCCCTCGCCGAGGCCCTGTGGGAGTACTACACCAGCAGGGGACAGGAAGTCCTCATTGTGATCTTTGAGAGAAAATATGACTACTCAAAGTTCCAGCGCCTGAAGGCGTTTTGGAACAAGCGCGTTGAAGAGCTCGGGAAAGAAGAAGCCACCAGAGTGCACCCGTACCTCGCGGCATACTTCGGAACCCTTGAGAAGTACCCACAGCTCAAAAGCCAGCTCGGCTTTCCCGGCGACTTTGCAATGAGCATTCCCAACTACATCCTCGCCGAGACGTACGTGACTAGAAAGCCGTATCCAATTGACGTCTTTACCTGGCACGGCCTACAACCCGACAGCTTCCCGACCAGGAGGATAGTCTTCAGGCCGACCAGGGCACCAGAAGCAATCAAGCTCGACAACGGTGGTGGAAAGGTCGAGGTTGCAATCGGCAGGATTCACCTGAGAGACATCAGCTTTGAGATGCTCGCGCGGAAGTTTGACATCCCAAAGGGCACGGCCTACGGCAGGATCCTGAGGAAGTACTGGAAAGTGTACAAGATCCACGACCCTGACGAGATTCTGAGGAGAGTCAAAGCTGAAGAGCCCTCAATGCGCGAGAGCACTTACGAGAGCCTCAAGAGCATCCTCGACGAGATCAGAGCTGACCCGCTCTACCTGAAAGGCTCAGTCCTCAAGCCGAAGGCTGAGCAGGTCACTAGAAGCGGAAATGGCATCTATGATGAGCCTAAGCCCTTCACGGACTACCTCACGACCAAAGCCATCAACATCATTGATTTTTCAGATAACTCCGATCTCGACCTCGAGGAGCAGAGGCTTATTATGTACCTGCTCTGGCAGAAGATTAAGCTCATCGCTGGCAGGAAGCGCGTTGATGTGTGGCTCTTCTTCGACGAGATTCAGGACCTCATAGGCACGGCAGGCGAGGCCAGCCGCCACAACCTTGCCTGGAAGGCAATGGAGGAAATCTATAGGAAGGGCCGCTCCCTCTCGGTGAACGTCGTCGCGGGCACACAGTACCTCTACAAGCTGCCAATGAGCCTCATAATGGGTGCCGCCCACATTGCGGTAATCGGAGCCCTAGCCAGTCCAAAGGATCTCGACATTCTTCGCGTTGCGATAATGGACGGCGAGCGGCTGAGGATTCCAGTCGAGCACGACAGCTTTGAGGAGTTTCTGAAGCGCCGCAAGAAGAAAGGCCGCGGCTGGTTCTCGTTTGACCGCGAGTTTACCGTCAAGATGTATTTTCGCCCTAATCAAAGCTTTTGAGAGGTGATGAAGATGGTGTGGCCGTTTGGAAGGAAAAAGAAGAAGGCCGAACCGAGGCCCGGGATAGTAATGACAGATGACCAGTTCGCCGAACTCGTCCGCCTGGACGACTTCAGCCTTGAGGAGAAAGTAGAGCAGAGAGTCGAGGAGCGCCTGAGGCAACAGAGAATACTCGCGCAGAGAATGAGCCAGATTAAGGAAACCTATCAGAAACTCCTTGTCGCAGTCACGCCCGAGGAGGGGAGCATTATACTTGGCTTCCCCGAGGCTTACCTCATAAACTACGATGAGTACTGGATTTACTATCAGGAGCGCCCGCCGAGCTGGCTTGATTCAGTCTGGTGGAGTCTCGCCAGGTTCTTCGGCAAGAGGCCACCACACAAAGTCCTCAAGGCAAACAAGAAGATCGTCCAGTTCAACAACGAAACAATAACCGTGTACTGCAAGACGATTGAAGAGATCGTCGGCACCGGCCAGCAAGAAGCCATCCCTATGGTCGTTCATCCAGCGATCTCCCGCGGTTGGGAGGCCTACGAGGCCGTCAAGGCCGAGCGGGACAAGTACCGCCAGAAATACTTTGACCTGCTCCACGAGGCCAAAAGAGAAGTCGAGCTCGCCCTACAGATCAACCCGCGCGTCAAGGTATACTGGAAGGAGAAAGAACAGCAGGGCAAGAAGCAGGAAGAGCGCTTCGGCGGCACAGAGATGGCTTTCGAAGAGAATCCCGTAAAGCGGGAGCTGAAGAGCGTCCTCGGTGAGGGATGATGGAAGTGGTCGAAGACGTGGGGATTCCAGAGGACATTCTAAAGGACCTCGCCAGCAAGGACATTGCAGAGGAACCGCAGGCGAAGCCAAAGCAGAAGAAGGAAGAGAAGTCTTCAGCATGGGGACTGAAGAAAAAGAAGGAACTGAACGAAGAGATACTGAAGGAGATCCAGAAGAAGCTCGCAGAAGCGTGGGAGCTCATGGGAACTGAATACGGGAGAAAATTAATAGAAGACGTGGCGGTCGAGGTGAAGAAGCTGTGCATAATCAATGATCTGCCTTAACTACCCCTTCATAGCTCCAATAGTTTTTTCTCTAATTTTTCTTCGTCTTGAAAGAGTTCATCTTCTATCCTTTTAATCTTCTCTAATAACTCTCTTGTCAGTGTTTTTAATTCCTTTAGCTTCTTTTCCCTTTCTACGAGTTTATTGTATATCTCCGGCTTTTTCTCAAGGAGAAACTCGTAGAATACTTTTTTTGCCTTATTCCACACTTCTAGTCCATAAAGGCGTTTTTGCTCTGTATTCAGTCCTAATCTACCATAAGGGGGGGCAGACAATTGGTTAGATTCTCTAGTTTCTGTATTGGATAGTGTAACGAGCTCCTCTAAAAGAGTATCGGCTTTAATAATATGTGCTTCTTTTATGTAGAATCTCTCAGCCTCTTCTTGGGATATCCGCTGTAGAGATTCTACGAGCTTAAATTCTCCCTTTAGTGCGTCTATGACCTCTCTTCTCAACCTATTCGTATCCGTAACAAGTGAGTTATATTTCTCCAAATTAATATCATACTCCTTCAACAGCCTTTTGATTTTTCTTTTGAGCCTCTCTTCCAAACCTCGTTCTTGGTAACTCTTCGCCCATCCTGGAGTCTCCGGAGTCTCGGGAGTTAAGTTAGAATATTGAGGAAGCTCATAATAAATAGGCACCTCGTTATGTAGAGCATCATTAAGCATATCTTCAAGTTTCTTAATGTATCCAATCACTTCATTTTTCATATATTCAATGTTCATACGTTCTTTTTTCATTTCTATCAGGCTCTTGTTCATAAGTTCAGCTTGCTTTTTAGTTTGCTCAGCTGCCTCTGCAGTAGTAATTGCTTGGACTGCTATAATACCGGCCATAACAATATTCGCTAGAACCTCTGTAAATTGTAGGAGTATAGAATTTTGTGTATTAGCTCCAACTAAGGCACCAAATCCGGCAATTAAAACAAAAGCCATTATAATAACCATTACAATCATTACTTTTCTATTGCTCTCCAATCTTATTCCCTCCTACAAGGGGCAGTCTCAGTATCTGTCAAATTAAACTTTATATTGCTGTACTTTTTACTTTTTCTGGTGATTACATGCGGAGGAAGGCCCTAGTCCTAAGCCTAGTAGTGATCTTCCTAGCCGCATTTATCAGCGGATGTATCAACAACGGAGAACCAAAGACAGTGACAGTCACTAAAACAGTCAGGCCAGAAAAGGAAAGTAATGCTCCAGCGACTACAAGTGCCTCACCGAACACGGCATCACAGTTCACACAAACTACATCCTCACAGAAAACACCCAAGATAAACTGCAATGACGACTCTTGGAGAGATAACTTTAGCCAAGCCTTGACCTGCGCACTTGATCCCAAGATCAACCACAATTTTGATCCAGTATATTCCCTCTCCCTAACGGGCAACAAGACCAAAGACGCTCTCATCATTACAGACTTCCTCGTTAACTATGTGCATCTAGATGAGTTTGTAGAGAACCTGAGCATGAAGAAAGGCCATTATTACAACATTAAAACGCCCTACGAGCTTTTCCAGACGAGACAAGGAACTTATGCAGATATGGCTCTGTTCGGGGCTTATGCTCTAGCCAAGAACGGCTTTGAGACGTACCTCTTTGAAATAGCAACAACAAACGGCTTTGGAGTACTACCTGGCTTTAAGCTTATAGTTAATCATCCATGGGTGCCGAACAACGACCCGCTAGTAATATTCTGGCCATTTAGAATACCAATGCGCCTCTCAGCGGCTTTAAAGCTCTTAAACCTCTCTGGAGAGACCCCTAAAAATGTAACTGTATACACAGTATCCTATAACTCAGGCAAATATAAAGTTGAGAAAGTTGGGACATATCCAGCCAGTGAATTCAAGTTCTGGATTATGGAATGGGTCACATTTGGATTTCCAGACTCAAAAACAATGAACCAACTACTCAGTAGAGACTTCCCCGGCTGTAGATTCACTGGAAACCTCGCAGCAGTATCATCAAACCCCGAGGATGTAAAAGATATCAAAGTAACATTCCCCTATGGAATCTTGTTCTACAACGTTCCATTCAAACAGAGGTACACAGAAATCTTATACACTCTAATGATCTCAAACCAGGAAATCGCCAAAGATCTTCAGAATTGTAGAGTACTGCTCCTCGGTCCGGAGACTGACTTTGACTTCAACAACCCACCAGCAAACTACACAGCAACATACAGCGGTTGGGTGAGCAGATAACCCTTTCCTTTTCCCTAATAAGTCCAGTCGTTACCTTTAATATTTAGATGAGCAATAATAACCGTACCGTAATATATTTAAGGGCCCCTGACATGTTCCATATTAGAGCCAAGAAATAGATCATGGTGACTAGGATGTCCTATGAGAGCTTTGCTGAAAAAATAAAGTTTAGATCTGGAGAATTCGACAAAGAACTCTTCAAAAGGATCGTTGAATACATTATAGAAAAGGAATTAGTAACTCCTAAAAGCATAGAAGTATATAGGAGCGGTGTCGAAGTCAAGATACGAGCAATTGCAGAGATGATGTTAGTCGATGAATTTGATCTAGATATAGTCCAAGCAGTTGATTATCTAAGTATTGCTTCATTTGTAATCTCAATGACCATACTTTCAAAAATAGAGGGGAACGAACCATCTGATGAGCTAGAAAAGTACATTATCGAAAAATTATATACCCCACAGATTAAGGAAATGTTCCTTACCAGAAAATTCATGACGAACCCTATCTTGGAAGAATTTGAAGTCATTAAATTTGTTAAAGATACTCCTGAAGGGCCCCTTGAAAGCTATGGGGTAAGAATACTAATAGATAAATCAGGAGACAGAGATTTTGACGAGGTATTCCTCGAAACGACAAAAGGCACTCTCCAAGAGATTGTTAATTACATCAGCGAGGTGATCTCTGATGATGCCCGCAAGAATAGTGAAAAAGAATAAAACCTTTTACCATCCCTTTGAAAAGGTATTCTCTTACAGTAACGTTCGTGAGGTACGCTCTGACCTCATCATAGCTGAAAAGGAAACCTTATTAGATGACATTATCAATGAACTCAGAGAACATTATGGACACGTATTCCATGAATCAGTATACACAGAGGATATCTCTGAGAATAAAGCAAAACGTGAAGACAAAATCAAGGCCATTGCTGAGGGTATATTAAAAACAATAAAAGAAGTTCCTCACTTAAAGAGACTAGTGCCTATGATTAAAGTTGCTATAGACTTAAACGAAGATTACAACACGAACTTCTTCTATATTATCGTATCTCTACGGAAGGACAAGATAGAAGAAGCCGCTGATGCTTTTGATAAGCTAGAGGAGAACATCCTTTCTAAGTACCCTGATAAAGATATACGCATTCTCTATACACTCCAAAGTGCTTAAATCCTGGAGGGATCCCCCGCAATGGAACCCGAAGAATTCAAGGAACTTGCAAGATATTTAGAGGGACTCCTTAACGAACGCAATATTACAAAAGAGATCTCAAATGAGGCCATCGTAAGAACTACAATTGGAAGATACTATTATTACATTTTTCTGAAACTCAGAAATGAGATTATTGATGCAATAGACAATACAATAGACGTGTATAAAAAGGAAAATCCCAAATATGTAGTTTCACTCACTCAGCTGAAAAAAGCTATAGAGCCTGTTTTACCTGGCACTAGCAAGTCATCAAAAACCAGTGTCCACCAAGTTATCCAACTGTTCCTGGATGAATTCGCAGACTTAACCGTAGCGGATGCCTTGTATAGACTCAGATGGCGTCGCAATTTTGCAGATTATCACTTAAAAACACCAATAGAAACCAAACTCCGTGGAGAAGAAATAACTATAAAATTCCAACGTGAAGAACTTGTAATGATACGGCGCGATATCGCAAAGATAGAGAAATGGTTGCAAGAAAAAAGATTTCCAATACATAGCGCACTAAACTCAGAAGAAGCTCCAGAAAAAATTGAAAGCATACTAAAAACCAAATGAAAATAATTTTTCATATCCTACTCATCTGTCAACACCTCTCAATGAGACGACCGTTTAATGGTAAACCCATAGGCATTAATTCTCGAAAAATAAACAAGGTCGGACAACGTCCGACATAGTTATAAAATATATGACCTCAATAATTACGATAATTATACTAGGAGTTGAGGCCAATGCCCGACCAGGACGCCAGCGAAGCGCGAGTGATCGAGCCGCTAGCCAAGTTTCATGCTCAAGTCTACCGCAACGGCAGAATAGCCGTGCCAAAAAACGAGAGAGACTACTTCGGCTTAGATCAACACGACATTGTAGAGCTAATAATTAGGAAATGGGAAGGGGATAAAATCCTCGGCAGGGGCTGGTTTCTCGCACAACTGACTGTAAGAGGAGTTTTAACAATTCCTTTAGGCCTCAGGAGAGAGTTAAAAATCTCAGACGGGGATTTTGTAGAAGTTCTCCTCATAGGCTTTATTAGGATTGAAGATGTGATCGGTGAGCAGGGATTAAAAATCATGAAGTCTCTACGCTCAAATGAATATAAACTCATAAGTGAAGAGGACGAGAAAAGACTCATCTCGATGATCTCAAAAGGTATATACCATATATCTTATTTTAGCGAATAAATTATTTATTAGATAATTTATTTTTCTGCTGAGAGTTCTTTATTTGGCTTGTTTTCTCCTCAGAGAGCTTGTTTATTTATAAATACCAATGCTAACAGAAAATAATGTTCATTACTCAACGGTCGAATAATGTTCATAATTTTCTAACAGCATTACCATTTATAAATAAAGCAGTCCTGCGAGCAGAGAATAAGCCAAAAGAAGAAAGAAGAGAAGAGAATTAAAATATCTAATAAATAATTTATCGCTCAATATACTACATATTACTATGCCTTTTTTCGTTCTATGTTCTGTTCTCTAATCTGTGTAATGGTGAACTTTTTAGCTCGCGAAAAGTTTATTAAGAAATAACAACAATTACGTTATGACGAAAATATAGTTAGGTGATAAACATGGCCCGTCCGAAGAAGTATGAGCACGGCCCAACAATCCTGTCGATCTCCGCCGCTCCTGAGGTGGCGGAGGAGTTCGAGCGCAGGAGAGAAGCGAGGAAGATGACCCGCGGCGATTACCTCGCCTGGCTTCTGGAGGTAACCCGTGAGCTGGAGCAGACCACAGCTTAATCCTCGGTGAGCGGCTATGGCAAGGAAACCAGAGTACAGAAATCCAAGGGTTGTCACTGCAATTCTGGAAGCAGAGGTCAAGGAGGAGATCGACCAGTTCAGGGGCAGGATGAGCTACGGCAAGGTTTTCACTATTCTCTGGCAGGCCCACAAGGGGGAGGTTGCCGACTTTTTAGAGCTTGAAAATCTCCGCAGAGAGAATGCCGAACTAAAGGCACAGGTTGAGGAATTAACAAAGCTCGTTCAAAAGCTCCAGGAGCAGTTGGAGAGAGTCGGCGCAATTTCAGAGCGCGAGCGCAGGGCCTCCAGTTTGAAGCATGATATTCACGAGATCCTTTCCCGTTACAGCACGGGTGGCAGGATGAAGATGCTTGAGCTTCTCAAGAGGCTCGGCTATTCTTCGGACTTCAGGAGGCACGCACGGGAGCTTCTTGAGGAGTGGTTCAGGGACGAGGGCAAGATTCTCGTCTCGGAAGAGCTCGGCCTTGTGGTCGAGAAGGACCCGCACTACGGTGAACCTGCTTGGGTGGTGAAGCCTCTCGACTCCTTTCGTTTCTCCTCAGGAAAAGTGATGGAGGTGAAGGCCGATGTCTGAGCCTGTACCTATTGAAGACTTCGTCCAGGCCTTGCTGGATGAGATGCCCGAGAGCGTTAGGCCACAAGTGGATGTAGAGATAGTCGAGGGCGCGAACGTCGCGTGGTTGCACTTCGAGAACGGGATGAAGACGCACCTGATGTCATCTCAGAAAGGAGTCAGAGCCCTCGCCATGTGGGAGCAGGGGATTGCCGAGGTGAAGCTAACCGCCAGGGGGCTTCAGAGCATTGATGAGGTTCTCGCTTTCCTTGTTCTGGCCGGGAAAGTTCGCAAGTGTTTGAGAGGTGGCTCGTGATGGCGGCCGAGTTCTCTGAGAAGGTCAGTATCACCAAACCCTCTGAAGTCCCTGGTGCCGTAGTGCTGAGCCTGACGACGCCAGCCTCGTGGGAGGATTTTCAGGGCTTCCTCAAGGCGGTTGAGTCACTGCAAGGTGATGGTTTCGTTGTTCGCTCGGTCGAGTCGAGCTACAAGCTGTTCCGCGTATGGCTAAGGAGGGAGGAGGAATGAGTGAGGCCGACTTCTGGAGTTGGGTCGCTTCGGAGAAGCGCAAGCTGGATGCGGTGCTTGAGCAGGTCGAGGAAGTGCCGACCCTGCTGGAGTACATCGAGCGCGAGGCCAGCATTGCCAGAGAAACGGCGTTCTCCCTCTCCGCTCGCGGCGAGAAGGAGAACGCGGCCTACTGGACGGGCTACGCCGATGCCTTGGAGGATCTGAAGAAAGCCATCGAGAGAAGGGAGGTGAGGGCATGACTTTTGAGATTGTGTTTGATTCGGCTAGAGAGTTTGAGAGCCTGATAGCCACGCTTGAGAAGTTCTTTGATGAGGCAGTATTCCAGGTTAACATGGAAGGAATTCAGATGCGTGCTATGGACCCGAGCAGGGTCGTCCTCGTTGACCTCAACCTTCCAGAAATGCTCTTCTCCAAGTACTCCGTCGAGAGTGAGGAAGCGATAGCCTTTGATCTAAAGCGTTTCCTGAAGGTTCTTAAGCTTGCAAGGAGCAGGGATACGCTTGTTCTCCGCAAGGGTGGAGAGAATTTCCTCGAGGTCGGCTTGCTCGGTGATGAGAACACGTGGTTCAAGCTCCCTCTAATAGACGCCAATACTCCTGAGATTGAAATTCCGAGCCTGCCATGGACTGTCAAGGCCGTCGTGCTCGCTGGAGCTCTGAAAAGAGCCGTTAAGGCCGCAAAGCTTGTCTCCGACTCAATCTACTTCATGGCTACCCCTGAGAAATTGACTTTCAAGGCGGAGGGCAACGACTCCGAGGTTAGAACCGTTCTCACTATGGAGGATCCAGGTCTCCTTGACTTGGAGCACAAGATGACAAAGGCGAAGAGTGCGTACGGGGTTGCATATCTCGAGGACATCCTAAGGAGTCTCGCTGATGCTGATGAAGTCATCATTCGGTTTGGCTTTGACATACCACTGCTTCTGAAGTACATGGTTCGGGATGCCGGTGAGGTCAGCTTCCTGATCGCACCAAGAGTCGAGGAGGGTCGCTCATGATCGCGCGCATCCCGTCAGCCTTCCTGGTCCAGCAGGCTTTGGAGGACGGCCCGGCTACTTTCAGTGAGCTGGTCAGGCGGACTGGCCTTCCAGCCAAGGAGGTCGCTTCAGCCCTGGACGAGCTCGGGCGCAAGGGCGCGGTTGTGAAGGACGAGTACTGCTTCACGCTCAGGGAGGGACGGCTATGAAGTTCTACGCGTACTTCACGAACACGGGTGAGGAGTACCTCGTCCTTGCGGACAGTCTCGAGGACGCGGCAAAAGCAGCCCTCGCCCACTTCATCTACAAGCACAAGGATGAGCTCGACGACCTTCCTGAAGGCCGTTGGGAAGTCATGCACCTGACCGACGCGTACAGGCGCGGGCTCCTTGTGAATGCTGAGGTCGCTTTCCTCGAAGAGGTGACCTACGAGCAAGCCTTCCAAGAGTTCAAGGAGTTCCTTGAAGCCGAAGCACGGCGCTATGCTATGGAGAAGCCAGTCCAGCCGACGCTCGAAGCCTTTGGGGTGAGAGCATGAGGCTGGAGACCTTTGTCCGCGCCGACCAGCTCTACGTTCGCGTGCGCTGCCCGCGCTGTGGTGCCGTCCTGGAAGGGAAGCGCGGCTCGCCGCTCTATTGCAACAAGTGCGGAGCTCTGCTCGACGATGGCGGGCACGTGATAACGGTTCTGCACGTGACGGAGGGATGAGTAATGGTCCAGAAGGTCTTTTTCGCCTTGGAGGGTTCAGGAACTGACAAAAAGGTGGACTGGCCATACGTCCTCATCTCAGCTGCGACGCTGTGGACAGGAAGAAGGTTCAAGCAGTTCAAGCCTCACCCAAGCGTCAGGGAAGTGTTCTTGGACTCAGGAGGTTTCTCTTTCTTCTCCCGCTACGGTGAGTACCCGTACACCTGCCTTCAGCTCTATCGTCTGGCAAAGAGAGTCGGCGCGGACTATGTAGCCATTATGGACTATCCCTGTGAACCCGGGGTCAACAGAGAAGTCCACAGGACGAACAAGGAGCGCATAGAGGCAACGATCTCCAACGCGATAAAGTGTCTAGACCTCGATGGTGTGAATTGGGTTATGGTGGTTCAGGGCTACACTATAGATGAGTACCTCTACGCGATTGACAGGATTAAGGAGCAGGGCCTTCTGACTGAGGTCATGGCGATAGGCACCCTCTGCACACGCAGGAGCATCTCAGCAGCCAGGGAAGCAATACTTGCGATCAGGAAAGCCCTTCCAAGATGGGTCAAGCTCCACGGCTTCGGCGTTGATCTTCGCTTCCTCCGAGATCCCACGATTTTCCATGCTTTATACTCCACTGACACGGGTGCGTGGAAGGGCTTTATGCCGATGAGGGAAGTCGAGAAACTACGGTACCTAGAACAGTACAAGGTGAAGCTGAGCGCAGTGATTGAGTTTCATTCTCGACAGAAGAGCCTCGTGGAGGTGATCTGATGGCTTCCAGAACTGAGCTTGTTTACAACTCTCATTTTTCGCTTGACACTGTTGAGACGTTCATGTACCGGCACAGCAGGGACGTGATGAACAGGCTCAGGCTCAGCAGGATTCTCGAAGAAGCCCGCCGGATGGCGGGGAAGAGGGTTCCAGTATACATCTCAGATGTGGACTCGCTCATGATGCAGTACAGGCGAGCAAACGGCGTCGAGGGAAGGCGTTTCATTGGTTTCGAGTTCAAGAACATGAGGGCTGATGTCGGTCTCAGGGGTTCTTACGTGAAGGTGAATGGGAAGCAGTATGAGCTACACTACTATATGAGCGACAAGGCGATGATGGACTTCTACTACCTGATCCGCGTCGGGAAGAAGTACTACCTGTGGAACGTCAGGAAGGCTCCGGTTGAGTTCAAGTGGCTCGGCGACCGGACGCGCGGGACTTATGACTACTATGCTCTTGTTCACAAGGATTACGTAGCTGAGCTTGACGAGGACGAGCTGATACTGTTCCTGGCCGAGAACGTGTTCGGGTGAGGGGCGATGAGCGAGGGTTTTGATCTTGTCATCAAACTGAACGTGAACGACAGGGGCGAGCCTGGAAGCCTCATCTGCTTTGAGCACGAGGGAAAGCGGTGGTGCGCGTACTATATCGAGCCTTGGGAGTTCATGGAAAAGGAGCTGAGGGGGGTGGGCTTTCCCGACAACATCATCGAGTTCATCTACCGCTTCCTCTTGAAGTACGACAGGGTTGACCTGCCCGAGGATGATGAGGAAGAAGAGATTGACGAGGAGGCTTGGATAATATGATGCTCACAACAGAGCTTGAGTTTGAGATATGTATCAACAAGATTCCACCAGAAGATCCCGTTAACAACTTGGGTCGTGAATTTGTGCAGGTCTGGTTTACTATTGCAGAGAAAGGGTCTGTGCTAGGTTCTGACGCGATATGGGGTCTCATTAACGGCTTCAAAGATGAGCTAGTCGAGCGTCTGGAGAAGGGGGGCTTCAAAATACACGAGGTGTCAGTTGATGATTTCAGCGATGGCTACTTTGTCGTCTTGGACACGAACGATGTTAATGCTGTGATTGAAAGCCTCCGCGATGGATTCTTCATAAAGGAGCGTGATGGCAGTGAGTCTTAACTTTTATACGAAAGTTAACAGCGATAATAACAGCATCGCGTTATTATCATTCTTTCCAAACTATCTTTCCCGTACAACCAAGATGAAACAGTACAAAACCGAAATACTTGCACTCCTGTGCAGTATTTTCCCCCAACTTGCTCACTACACCTTCAAGGATAATTTTAAGCCCGTCGCAGTTAATAACTGAGGTGGTGTGAGTATGCCGAGGAAAAGACGCCTACCAGATGTTGTGACCATCAAAATGCCCGTCCTAGTCCAGCCTCGCGATGTCTTCGAAGTTGTTTTCGAGAGCGAAGAGGCCAGAAAGATGGCAGAGGAGATTGTAGAGTACATCAAGAAGAACGGCCGCATGGGGTGGGATGAGTACAAGGAACTCTTCCCACCTGAGAAGCATTACCTCTACTTCCGCGTTATCAAGAGACTTGAGGCTCTTGGCTTCATCAGCAGGGGTGCCTATCACACCTATATTCTCTCGAAGAAGTTTGCCGACAGGATGGAGTACCTCGGAAAACTCTGGCTCTTCAAGATGGGCAAGGTCGAGGAAATCTGGTGATGCTGCATGCATATATATTATTATAACTACACATTGCTCGGTGATAAAGAGTGGGACAAAAGCCCAACATGGCCCACAAAAATCGGGGCTCTCAAACCGCCCAAAAAGCCCGAAAAAGGCGAAAGACGCGCGTTCATTTGTACCTTGATGCGGAAGTGGTCGGCGGTCTCAGAGAAGCCGGTTATAGTCTGTCGGCCCTCACAAATAAGCTCCTCTCAGAACATTTGGAGAAGGTGAAGCGCATGGAAGCGGTTATTTCGAGAATGGCGGGCCCGGCGGGATTCGAACCCGCGACCTCCGGCTTAGAAGGCCGGCGCCCTATCCTGCTAGGCTACGGGCCCTCTGGAGAGAACTTGAGGGGTGCTCTTATAAAAGTTACGGTAGGCGGGAATAAAAGAAGGGAAGGAAGTCACTTCCTCCTCCTGAGGAGGAGCGGCACAACTGCGAGGCCAACGAGGGCCGCTGGCCCGCAGGTGCTCTTGCCCTCTGATGACGTCTGCTTGGCCGTGGTGGTCTTAGCGGCCTTTGAGGTGCTGGTTATGGTTATCTCCTTGGTGGCGGTCGCCCTGTTTCCATGGAAGTCCTCTGCAACTATCTCAATCTTGTACTTGCCCTCCTCAAGACCTGGGAGCTGGACGATGTAGAAGGTGTCTCCAGGCTTTCCACTGGAGGGCTCTCCAGGGAACTTGTCGACCTTGCCGTACTTAACGCGGTTTCCGTTCTCGTCGTATATGACGGCGTAGAGATCTCTTATACCAAGGTTGTCCTGAGCTGTGAAGTATGCCATGAAGTTGGCGTTCGGCTTGGGGTGGCTCGGCTGAAGGTAGGCTATCTGAACCACTGGCTTCTCGGTGTCTGCACCAGTGTCAATAACGAGCTGGGAGACACCCTGCGGAATCGTGACGTTCAGCATTATGTAGTACTGGTCGGCTATCTGCCTCTCACCGAGGACTGTGTAGGTTATGTTCGTGGCCTCTGGATCAACCTTTGCCCCCTCCGGTATCGGGAGAACTATCGGGCCGCTGACGCTCTCATCAAGCTGGTTTATGAACTTGACAGCGGTTCCCGCTTCGGAAACGTGCCTGAAGGCCATGAACCTCTGCGGAACGGGAACGCTCATGAAGTCGCTCTGAACCTTGTCGTCCTTGATCTCGACGTTGACATAGGGCATTTCAACGCTTCCGTCCTCCTTGATGACAACCAGGTTGCTTCCATACCATGTCGGACTGTGCTTCGGGTTTGCAGGTGGGTTGGGCTCCTTGTCAGGGGCACCGGTTGATGTTAGGGTTAGGAAGTAGTGCTTGTTGCCGTTCTTGTCAATGTAGAGCCAGTACATATCGTGGTGGATGTGACCGCTCATGGTGAGTGGCACGTTGTACTTGACTATGTCCTCAAGGAAGCGCTTGGAGATTTCTTCCTGTGATGACCAGCTCCTGCGGAGGTGTCCCTTAATCTGATCCCAGTCGGCATCTGGGTCAAGGCCCTTGAGAACTCCACCGAGGTAGTTCCAGCGCGGATCGAAGAAGTACGGGTGGTGGTACAGGATTATCGGCGTGTAGTCCTTGTGCTCTTCGAGAACCTTCTCCATCCAATCGAGCTGATCCTCCGTCGGGTATCCCTGGTCACCGCCGGTGTCGAGGCCAATTATGATGAACTTGCCGATGGTTACGTAGAAGTACTTCGGACCGAGGAGCTGGGTGTAAACCGTCGGCGGGTCATCGTGGTTTCCCTTGATTCCGACAACGGGCATGTCGGCGGCGGAAGTGTCCTTGGTTATGTCAAACATAATCTTGTAACCGACCATGTCGCCGCTGGTGTCAACTTCATCTCCAGTGTTTATCATCAGGGTCGCTCCATTCATTCCCCAGTAAAGGTAGGCGCTGTAGGTAGCGACGACGCTGTGAAGTGGAATCGGGTTTGAGCACATCTCCTCAAGCTTGTAGATGTTGCTCTGGAAGTAGTCGCCGCAGACGTAGCCGATTTTTGCACCCGTGGTGACGTGGGTGTCGCTCGTCCAGGCTAGCTTAAGCTCCTTCGGCCACTCCTTGAACACCTTCAGGCCGTTGGGGAGGACGAGAGTGCCCTTGTCGGTCTTTATGAGCAGGAAGTATGTGTCAGGAGCTATGTCGTCCGGTGTCTTGACCTTCACTACAGTCATTCCGTCTTCTCCCGGCGATGTTCCCTGGATTTCCAGCTGGTACGGGCCGTGAAGGACTGAGACGGCCTCTATTGAGCTTACTGAGACTCCCTCCTTAACGTAGAGCTCGAAGCTCTCTCCTGGGAGTGCAAACGCTGGAACAACGGGAGCCGGCTGGTAGAGGTAGTCGCTGTAGGTGTAGGAGTACTCTTCCGCCGAGACGTAGCCGGCGGCAGCCAAAACGGCAGTTATAGCAAGCAGCATGGAGAGGACTTTCCTCAGCATGGTATCACCGGGTAATAAGAAATCCACACCGCTTAAAACGTTTCCTCTGGATGCTATTTTCGAACCAGGGGAGAAGAAAAACACGGCAGTCGCAGAATTCAGGTTCAATCGAGATGTCCAACGATGTATTCTGCCGCCTCAGAGTTTCCACCGAGATGCCTGTAGAGGGCGTAAAGGTCAAGGATTCTGTTCTTAAGCTCCAAGGTAGGTTTGACAAGGTATCTTGTGAAGAGAACCGCCATCTCCACAAGAACGCAGTCTGCCCTGCTAAAGGGAATTGGCCGGGCATTTCCTACCAGCCTCTTCTCGGGGAAGAATTCACATTTAAGAACCTCTGTAGTCCCGAGCCCGTCCGTCCAGACATCTCTTCTGCACCGGGCTTCTCCCAGCCAGCCAGGGAGTCCTTGTATCCATCGATACTGATCATGAGACTCAAAGGAAAGCTCCACGTCGAGGTTAAGGGCTGTCTTCACGAGGAGCTCGGCGTCCCAGGTCATCTGAAGGGCGATCCGGTTGTTTTCCAGCAAATCTCTAAAGCTTTTTCCAGGGAAGAGCTTGAAATGGAGCGTCGCTCCCCTTCTTACGACGCCAACGGGGGTGACGTTGGACTTTGAGACTAGAAGGAGCTCGTAAACCTGACCTTCCCTCATCAGCTCTAACATCGTGTTCACCTCAAAAAGAAGAGAGAAGAGCTCAAAGCTGCTTGGGCAGGACGATTATGTCCTCACGGTTGATGTAGAAGGTAACGGGCTGGGTCGGGCGAAGTCCCTGGACTTCCCTGTCGCTTATCGTCCTCGCGATGATCCTAGTATCTCCAAAGAGACCGACGACCTCCGTGAAGAAGCCGTAGTACTCAACGAGGTCAACGGTACCCTCGATGGAGACCGCGTTCTCAACCGGGTGAAGTTTTATTCTCTCCGGTCTTATGACGAGGACGACGTCATCTTTGTCGCCGTCGTAGTAAAGGCCGTCGAGGCGGAAGCTCTCGAACTCGACCGTAACCTTGTTCCCATCCCTTTCAACGACTTTGGCCGGAATGACGTTGGTCTTGCCCATGAAGCTTGCCACGAACTCGCTCTGGGGCCTCTCGTAGATGTCCCTCGGCGTTCCCACCTGCTCTACCGTTCCGACGTTCATGACCGCTATCCTGTCGCTTATCGCCATGGCCTCTTCCTGGTCGTGGGTGACGTAGATAACGGTTATTCCGAGCTCGCGCTGGATTCTCCTTATCTCGGAGCGCATCTCGAGCCTGAGCTTAGCGTCAAGGTTGCTGAGGGGCTCGTCAAGGAGGAGAACCTTTGGCTCAACCACTAAAGCCCTAGCTATTGCGACACGCTGCTGCTGGCCACCCGAGAGCTGGGTCGGATAGCGGTTCTCAAAGCCCTTGAGCTTGACCAGCTCAAGCGCCCATTCGACCTTCTTCTTTATCTCCTCTTTCGGCACTTTTTTCAGTTTGAGGCCGTATGCGACGTTGTCAAAGACCGTCATGTGTGGCCAGAGGGCGTAGTTCTGGAAGACAAGGACCGCACCACGCTCGTAGGAGGGAAGGTAAGTGACCTCTTGGTCGCCGAAGTATATCTTCCCGCTCGTCGGATAGTCCAGGCCGGCGATCATTCTCAGTGTTGTGGTCTTTCCACAGCCGCTCGGGCCGAGCAGTGTAAACAGCTCACCGTGCTTTATGTGGAGGTTTATCCCCTTGACGGCCTGAACGCCGTCAAACTCCTTAACCACGTTTTCAAGCCTGACATCGACCATTATCATCACCTCAGGTTAGGCCTATGAAGGAGTACCTCTGTTTGGTTATCAGGTTGGCTATGACTATGGCCGTTATCTGGACGGCCATAAGGAAGACACCAAGGGCCGCGGCAAGGTTTGCGCTTCCAACTGCACCGATGATGAGTTCCTTCATCTTTGCAGTTATCGGGTACCAGGTCGAGTTTATCGAACCGAGGGTGATGCCAACGCTTGTCTCGCTCATACAGTAGACGAAGCTGAGCATTGCACCTCCGAAGAGGTTGAGGTATATCATCGGTATTATGACGCTGGTGAGGGCCTTCCACCTTCCAGCTCCCAAGTTCATTGCCGCTTCCTCAAGGGAGACGTGAACCTGCTGTAAGCCAGCGGAGATTGAACGTGCGGCGAAGGGCAGACGCCTGATCGAGTAGGCCAGTATCAGCGCCGCTCCAGGGAAGAACTCCAGCAGGTTGGTGGGGTCGAGGCTGCTTCCCTTAAACGGCGGCACCGTCGAGAAGAAGAAGAAATAGCTCATCGCTATGACGATACCAGGGACCGCTATCGGTATCGTGGCGAGGCTGTCTATTATCGGGGCGAGCCTGGCCTTCTTGAACCTGTTGGAGGCATAAGCTGAGGTAAGGGAGAGCAGGATTATGATGAAGACTGCGGCGGTTGAGTACATAAGGCTGTTTATGATAACCCTCTCAATGTCCGGCTGTGTTATTATCGCTTTCATATTGTCAAGCGTGAAGCCGCTTGGCCAGGTTCCGTACCAGCTCTTGGAGAACGCCAGGAGGAGAACGCCTATCTGCGGGAACACCGTAATGAGGAGCACCGGAACTGCAACAAAGGCTATAAGGAGTGCCTGCCACCACTTGGGCTTTGCAACCCTCGGGTTCCACCTTCCGCCCTTGCTGAGCATGGCGTACTGCCTGAGGCCGACGTACCACCTGACCGCGAGGAACATTATAACTGCCAGGACGAGCATCACCAGGGCCAAAGCCGCCATCTGCGGGTTGCCTATGGCGAACCCCGAAACGAAGGAGCTGTAAATCTGGTAGGACATGAGCTTCTTCGCTATCGGGCTTCCCTGGAAGACTATCGGCGCGGCGAGGTCTTCAAGGCTGAATATTCCAACGAGTATTGCACCGCTCATAATTCCCGGAAGGGCGAGCGGGAAGGTAACCGTCCTGAAGAGGTGGAACCCCTTGCTTCCGAGGTTTTCAGCCTGCTCCTCGAGAGAAGGGTCAATGTTGATGAAGCTCGCGTAGGCGTTGAGGTAAACTATCGGGTAGTAAGTTATGGTCTGGGCGATGATGACACCGACCAGCCCGTCTATCCAGATGGGCTTCGGGAAGATGTGGAGGTGCTCGTAGAATATCCAGTTTATGATTCCGTCGGGGAGGAACATCTTCTTGACGACGACCACGTTGACGAAGGGTGTAACCAGGAGCGGGATGAAGAGGAGAACCCTCATTATGTTCTTGCCTGGAAAGTCGTAGCGCGCCATTATGAACGCGAAGACCGTTCCGAGGATCGTCGTCAGTATCATCACTGCTATTGATACCAGTATGGAGTTAATGACAACGCCGAAGTCCCAGCCGTAGAAGTGATAGACCTCCTTCCCGCCGTAAGTCAGCGTCTTTACGAGGTACCCATCAGGATGCAGCGGGTTGAAGTAATAGGCAGACCTGAAGATGCTGCTGAACCAGTGGGCAGAGATATGGCCGTTGTACTCAAACGCCGTCGCTAGCATCACGAACGTGGGTATGATGAGAAACGCCACGAGGTAGAGCAGAGGGAATAGGAACGACGTTATGACGACGCCATCTGGTAGCGGCGTCCCGAACAGCCTTTCGCTCCACTTATTGACCTTCATCGGACAACCACCTCTCGCTGAGTTACAGTATGTTCCAACAGAGAGGGGTCTATAAGCGTGTTTTAAATGTTTCTGGTCGTGATTCCAGGAACATTCTGTACTTCAAGCGACAAAATTAGACGTCCAAGTGGAAACAAGTGTGGGCCAACTCCTCAAAACATAAGGAGAAAAGAAATAAAAGACTTCAACCCGTAATCTTTTTCAGCTCCTCAAGAACCTTGTTGTACTTCTCCTGGGCGGCACTGCGCCACTCGTCCATGAGCTGGCTCTGGAAGCCCGCGTCGGTTGCGATCCTGTCGTTAATCTTGGCGGCATACTCCTCGGTGAAGGTGACCATCTGTCCGGTCTCAGGGTCCTTGAACTCTATCGGTGCGGTAAGCTCGTCTTTGAGCTTCTCAAACTGCTCCTGAGTAATCTTTCCTTCCTTGTAAGCGTTGACCAGGGCCATCCAGGCCTGGTGGAGCGGGCCGTTCACATCGACGAGGGTCGCCTTGAAGTAGTACTGGAGGGAGTTGACGGTCTTGAGGGCCCTGGCATCGTCGAAGGAAATACCCTCACTGGATATCGTGAGCTCGTACGCCTTTACCAGCGCCGGCACCGCCTCAGAGTAGGTCTTCCCCGCGTTTTCGCCCTTGAAGAGTATCTTAGCCTCGTCCTCAGTTATGGTCTTGTTGAACACCTCTGCGTTGATCGGGAGCCTGTTTATCTCGGGGCTCATCCATACGGCTTGTCCCTCGGTGAGAACCCAGTAGATGAAGGCCTGAGCAGCCTCCGGATGCTTGCTGTACTTGAGCAGGGCTATCGGGTCGCCGTTGATTATACTCTCTCCGGCTGGGATGACATAGACACAGTTCGGGTTCTGCTTCATCGCCGTGTAGCCGTAGAAGTCGATCGTGTTTCCAGCCGCTATCTCACCGTTGATGACCGCATCCCTGACGGCGTCGCTGGCCTCATAGACCTTGGAGTTGGCCGCTATGAGCGTCATTATCCTCCATCCCTCGTCCCAGCCAAAGGCCTGGAGGATAATCTGGTATATCCTCGTGTTGGAGGTGCTCCTCGTCGGGTCAGCTATGCCGTACATCTGCGGATCCCTGGCCCAGTCAGGAGAAGCTATGTCCTCCCACTTATTTGGGAAAGGAAGTCCCTGCTTGTTGAGAACCTCCTTGTTCACTGTGAAACCGAACGATGAAAGCGCCGCCGCTATCCAGTAAACCTGGCTCCCGTTTTTCCTGACCATCGGCATTCCCGCAAGCTCCTCCGGAATCTGATTGCCTATGAGGTCGAGTATCTTCTGGTCTGTTATCGGGGCGAGGTAGCCCATCCTGTACATGTTGTCGAAGAGCGTTGGCCCTCCGCCCCAGCCGACATCGGCACCCTTCTCGATGTAGCTCGGCCAGAGGGATTCGGGAACGCCTATGAACTTGATGTCCTCGATATTATACTGCTTAGCGATGTCGCTCTGTAGGAAGAGCTGCTTCACCTTATACTGGATCGTTGCATCATGCCTTGTGACGATGGTCAGTGTTATTCCCTTGCCCGAAGATCCGGCGCTGCTGCCTTCGTTTCCCCCTATACAGCCGCTGGCGACTACGCTTAAGCCAAGAACGATTATCAAGAGAATCCCAATAAAGCGCCTCATGGTACCATCCCCGTTAGAACTTTAGTGAACCAAATAAAAGGATGTCGGTTGAATGAAACAAAAAGAAGGGAAGGAAGTCACTTCCTCCTCCTGAGGAGGAGCGGCACGACGGCAAGGCCGACGAGGAACGCCGGACCGCAAGTGCTCTTTCCGCTTTCACCCTTGGTGATCTCAACGCTCCACTTGAATATGTTGGAGACGACCTTTGGCCCGTCGAGCGGCTTCTGGTAGTAAACGCTGGTCCACATGGGCTCGTAGCCGCCGATTGGGGTCTCGCCGCTGACGATGATCACGCTTGGGTTCTTGCCCTCAAGCTCGATAATCTGGGCAGCCGCAATGGGGAACTCACCCTGCTCACCGGCAGTGTAAGCGTTCGCGGCGGGATCCTCGTTCTCTTTTATGACAGAGTCACCGGTACTGCGAATCAGCACGTAAGTGTTCTCGGGCTTCTCCTCCGGTGTAAGCTTGTGCCAGTCACCACTACCATCGACACCGTCAACCCAGGCAACGACACCAGGACCGTGGGCGAGGACTGCTCCATCGTGTTCGAAGCCCTGGACGATGATGTCCCTCTTGGGTGTGTCCCCCCACGGGTCGGCGTAGGCAACGACACGGTAGGGAGCTCCGGCGTTGCTGACGGGGTCTTCAACTGAAGCCTGGTCCAGTCTGAGGTTAGTCATGTTGAGCTGGTTGAGGACGCTGTCAACGAAGTTGATGGTGTTAACACCACTGGTTCCATAGTCAGAATCGCCGGCAATCCAGAGGGCGTGGCCGCCCTCCTCAAGCCACTTCTTGATGGCCTCAACCTCCTCCGGGTAGAACGGGCTCCTAGGCTGGCCAATGATCAATATTGTAACGTTGTTCTCTTTGAGGGCCTCGTAGGTTATCTTGTCGCCAATGTTCTTAATGCCGAGGTCTGCCTCGTACTTAGAGTCGCCGAAGTAGACAAAGGTGTAGTCAGTCAGAACCTTGAGCATTCCTTCGGTCAGGGTCTCGTTCTCGTAAGTAACGTCAGTCAGCCCCTTCGGGTTCTCGCCGTGGGCGAGGTCGACCGCTATAACGACCTCCCCAGCGGCGCTGACCTTCGGCATTCCAACAACTCCAAAAACAGACAGCAACACAACAGCCGCCAGTATTATTGCAGCCTTCTTCATGGTATCACCGTTTGATTTAATCATGATTAAGTTATAAATCTTATCGCCTGAACTTTAACAGGCCTGAAAAACTTCCGCAAAGTCCTTAAAGGACCCCACCTTTTTCCAAGCGGTGGTGATAGAATGGACATAGAAAGGAAGATAGAGCTCATCAAGAAAAAACCCACGGAGGAGCTTTTAACGGAGGAAAACCTGAGACACCTGCTTGAGGTCGGCGCTCCGCTTCAGCACTACATAGGCTTCGAGATAAGCGGTTACATTCACCTCGGAACCGGACTGATGGCCGGCGCCAAGATAGCAGATCTCCAGAAGGCCGGCGTGAAGACGAGAATTTTCCTCGCCGACTGGCATAGCTGGATAAACGACAAGCTCGGTGGAGACCTTGAAGTTATCCAGAAGGTTGCGCTTACGTACTTCAAGGAGGGGATGAAGCAGAGCATAAAGGTCATGGGCGGCGACCCGGACAAGGTCGAGTTCGTCTTAGCGAGCGAGATACTTGATAAGGGCGACTACTGGCAGACGGTCATAGACATCTCCAAGAACGTTACGCTTGCCAGAATGCTCCGCTCCATAACCATCATGGGACGCCAGATGGGGGAGGCCATAGACTTCGCCAAGCTCATATACCCAGCCATGCAGGTGGCGGATATATTCTACCAGGGCGTCACTATTGCCCACGCCGGAATGGATCAGAGGAAGGCCCACGTTATTGCCATAGAGGTCGCCCAGAAGCTCAAGTACCACCCGCTTGAGTGGAAGGGCGAGAAGCTAAAGCCGGTAGCCCTCCACCACCACCTTCTCCTCGGCCTGCAGGAGCCGCCTGTCTGGCCGATAGAGAGCGAGGAGCAGTTCAAGGAGCTCAAGACCCAGATGAAGATGAGCAAGAGCAAGCCCTACTCCGCTGTCTTCATCCACGACAGCCCGGAGGAGATAAAGCAGAAGCTCAGGAAAGCCTTCTGCCCGGCTAGGGAGGTCAAGTACAACCCCGTCCTTGACTGGGCCGAGTACATAATCTTCAGGGAAGAACCGACTGAGTTCACCATCCACAGGCCGGCTAAGTTCGGCGGCGACGTCACATACACCACCTTCGAGGAGCTAAAGAAGGACTTCGCGGAAGGAAAGCTCCACCCGCTTGACCTCAAGAACGCGGTCGCCGAATACCTCATCGAGCTCCTCAAGCCGGTCAGGGAGTACTTCGAGAAACACCCCGAGCCCCTTGAACTGATGAGGGAGATAAAGATAACCCGGTGATTTTTCCTCTCTTTTCTGTTCCCGGTGAAGAAGATGGCAGGCGTAGATGAAAAGGACAGAGAAATCCTCAGGATACTCCGCAAAGAGGGCAGGATTACTCTTACCGAGCTTGGGAGGAGGGTAGGCCTCTCCCCTGCGAGCGTCAAGAACCGACTGGATAAACTGGAGAGGCTCGGCGCGATAAAGGGATATTCGGCCGTTGTTGATCATGCGTTTCTTGATGAGTTCGTGTCAGCAATCTTAGAGCTACACTTCAAAGAGTTCGATGATTCCTTGAGACCGTACCTTTCAAGACTTTCCAAGATGGAGAACATCGAATTCTTGTATGTGAGAACAGGGGAGAGTCAGGTCATCATGAAGGTAAACGTCGCCGATACCGATGAACTCAGACGTTTTATTGAAAGGCTGAAGGCCATTTTTGGATTGAACCTGACGTTCGTGGAGGCGACGCTCGTTCTGGAAGAACTTAAAAACTGCTGGGTGTCTCTCACTGGCGAGAGAAGAAGGAGCGAAAACTTCCCTTCGAGGCGGTGAAAGATGCTCTTCGTCGTGAGACCGGGAAGGAAGAAGAACGAGCTTGAGGCGTTCTTCATCGAGAACGAGCCCGAAAAGCTATCCCAAATGCAGAACCTTAAAGCTGACCGGATTTACCGCTTCATAATGAGAGAGGGGAGGCTTTTCAAAGTACTTGAGGGAAGTCAGTACCGGAATCCGAAGGAGATAGAGAAGCTTCTCCGCCAATCCAGAATCGTGCTCGTCAACGCCGACGAGTGGGAGGACTACTTCAAGAGGAGGCTCCAGAACAAGCGAGTCGAGAAAGCCGAGCTGTGCCGCCTCTGTTTGCTGGAGGGCAGGATAACCGTCCTGACTGAGGGCAACCGCATAAAGTACCACAACGAGTACATCTGCGAACGCTGTGCCGAGGACGAGCTGAAGAGAGAGCTCCGCTTCCGCTTCAAAAGCATAGCCATGTTTGACCAGGCCAAAAAGCTTCTTGAACGTTTTCGCGACCTTGATAAAGTCCTCTACGCCTTCGACCCGCGCTTTGACCCGACTAAACACCCGGAGATAACCAAGTGGGACGAGCTCAAGGCTAAGCACGTTAAAGTCGAGAAGATCAAGGTGGATGAGCTTCCAGTCCCCGAGAAGTTCAAGGAAGTTCTGAAGTCTGAGGGCGTAAGAGAACTTCTCCCAGTCCAAAGCCTCGCCGTCAAAAACGGTCTCCTCGATGGAGAGAACCTCCTGGTTGTTTCCGCGACGGCCAGCGGGAAGACCCTAATAGGCGAACTGGCGGGAGTACCGAAGGCCATGCAGGGTAAGAAGCTCCTCTTCCTAGTCCCGCTGGTAGCTTTGGCCAACCAGAAGTACGAGGACTTCAAGAGAAGGTATTCCAAGCTTGGCCTCAGAGTGGCGATAAGGGTCGGCATGAGCAGGATAAAGACTAAGGACGAGCTGGTTGTCGTTGATACGGGCATAGATGCTGACATCATCGTCGGAACATACGAAGGCATAGATTACCTCCTCCGCGCCGGGAGAAAGATAGGAAACGTCGGAACCATAGTGATAGACGAGATACACACGCTCGACGACGAGGAACGCGGACCAAGGCTGGACGGCCTTATAGCGAGGCTGAGGAAGCTCTACCCAAAGGCTCAGTTCATAGGGCTCTCTGCAACTGTCGGCAACCCGGACGAGCTGGCTAAGGAGCTCGGGCTAAAACTGGTGCTCTACGACGAGAGGCCCGTTGACCTGGAGAGGCACATAATCATAGTGAGGAACGAGAGCGAGAAGTGGAAGCACATAGCGAACCTGTGCAGGGCCGAGGCCATGAGGAAGTCTAAGCAGGGCTACAAGGGGCAGAGCATAGTCTTTACATTCTCCAGAAAGAGGACGCACGAGCTGGCCGCTTATCTGACGAGCAAGGGGCTGAAGGCGAAGCCCTACCATTCCGGCCTTCCCTACAAGCAGAGGAAGCTCACGGAAATGGAGTTTTTGGCTCAAAGGCTCGACGTCGTGGTTACGACGGCGGCGCTCGGAGCAGGAGTGGACTTTCCCGCTTCCCAGGTAATCTTTGAGAGTCTCGCGATGGGCAACAAGTGGCTCAGCGTTAGGGAGTTCCACCAGATGCTGGGAAGGGCCGGAAGGCCGCTCTACCACGAGAAGGGTAAAGTCTACCTTCTCGTCGAACCCGGAAGGAAGTATTCAGCCCAGATGGAAGGAACTGAAGATGAGGTCGCCTTCAAGCTTCTGACTGCACCCATCGAGCCAGTCCAGGTGGAGTGGAGTGACGAGCTTGAGCAGGACAACGTCTTAGCTCACTCCTGCGTCTTCAATAGACTGGACGTCATCGAAGAAGTCCAATCTATGTGCTTAGGAGCGAACCAGAGCGCAGAAAAAGTCCTTGAAAAGCTTGAGGAGTTCGACTTCGTGAAGATGAAGCGGCAGATCGTTGAGGTTACCCCCTACGGAAGGGCAGTCAGCATGAGCTTTCTCCTGCCGAAGGAAGCAACTTTCATCAGGGAAAACCTCGGGAAGAAGGAAGCCAGGTGGATAGCAGTCAAGCTCCTTCCGTTCGAGAACCTCTACCTCAGCGGAACTCTCCAGAGAGAGCTTGAGGGGGCAGTTAGAGGAAGACTGAGCGCCAACGTTTTCTCACCGAGCTTCGCCTCGATCCTTGAAGAACTCGATAAGGTTATCCCCGAGCTGAGCCCAAATGCCGCTGAGAGGCTGTTCACCATCTATCAGGAGTTCTTTATGTGCCCTGAGGAGGACTGCACCGAATATGCCATGGAGAGGGTGAGCAACCTGATAATTGAGCTCAGGAGGAGCGGAAAGCACCCGACCCAGATAGCGGAGCACTTCAGGAAGGTCTATGGGCTGATAGTCTATCCGGGCGACGTCTTCACGTGGCTCGACGGCATAGTTAGGAAGCTCGAAGCCATCGAGAGGATAGCGAGGGTCTTCCGCGTGAGAAAGACCGAGGAGGGGGCGAAGATACTGAAGAGGGAGATAGAAGAAGGGAGGATGATACGCTAACGCTCAGTCTCCCAGAGCCAGAGGTTGTTTCCCATATCTTTTCTTTCAAGTGGTTTCCCAATTAGCTCCCCTATGTAGACTTCCGCAACGAAGACTTCTCCTCTGATAAGATGGCCGCCAAAAACTCTCCCCTCTTCATCGCCGAGGGTCACGTGAAGGTGTGCGAAGGGCTTTCCTTCTTTAAGGCTTATGTTGCCGTTCAAGGAGAGGAGCTCAAAAGTTCCGCTGAGCTCGATGCTCCTGTACCTCTTCTCTTCCTCAGAGTAGTACCCCACCACAGGATTCCTTAGGGAGCCGATACCCATGACGACTCCGGTCTTAATGTCCCTACTCTCAGCAAAGCGGTTTATGGCCTCCAGAAGGTCTTCCCCCGAGTGAACCCTGAAGAGGAAGGTCCGTCCAGCTTTAAATTCCATGCTCTCACCTCAACCCTAATAAACCTGGGAAGCTTTAACGCTTTGGGTGTAAGGAAATGAAAGCTGAAACCGTCATGAAAATCCTGCCGCAGATCGAGGAGATCGGAGATGTTGACTTCTCCCAGTTCAACCCGCCTTATCCCGGAGTTATAGACGCCTTTGAGAAATCTGGAAGGGAAGGCTTAGTCGAATTCCAGAAGTTCGTTGAGGAAAACGACCTTGGGAAGGAGGTTGTCAGGAGCTTTCTGGTGTCGCTCCTTCAGTACCTCCTCATCCGCTACCGCCGCTTCAACGAGTACGCGGTTGTCAAGCCGGTGGTCAAGGTCTTCATAACCCTGAAGGGATGGCTCAACGAAAACGGCTTTGAAAGGGACTGGGAAAAGCTCCTGGCGTCATTCGTTGGCTACCTAGTGAGCATGATGCCGATGATCGTGGAGAACGAGGACTGCGAGACCACTGGAGCCTACGCAGTTGTCATAGCAAAGCTGGCCAGGGAGGCCATGGAGAAGTTCAACGATGAGTACTACGATGAACTGTTCAAAGCGGCCAATGGAATACTTGATGAACTGAGAGAAAAATGCGGAACAGATGTCGCAATGGTGGAAAAAGGAAGGGGCTGTTAACGTTCGAGGGTTACCTCAGCATAGCTTCTCGGGTCCTCCCATATTCTTATCCTTATCTTCCTCACGTTGTCTCCTGCCTTTTCCGCAACCCTCTCTGCGAACCATTCGGCGATGTATTCGGCCGTCACGTTGGGCTTGTTGAGGATTACCGCCTCGCTTTCGGGCAGTTCAAGCCGCTTGTCGTTCTTCTCAATTATGACAGCTCCATCTCTGCGCTCTTTTACCCAGTTTTCGCTTACGAGGATTCGGTGGTCGAGGAGCTTGACAAGGTTGCTCAGGTGGTTGAAGTCAAAGATCATGCCGCTCTCATTTAGCTCGCCCCATATCTCGACATCAACGTGATAAGTGTGGCCGTGAATTCTGAGGCACTTGCTCTCGTACGGCAGTGCAAGGAAGTGGGAGCTGTCGAAGTCTTTGTTCCAGCTTATCTTTCTCTCAACTACCCTGAAGTTTCCACTCATTTTCTCACCGTAAGCTAAAGGAGGCAATAAAGTTATAACCCTTGCTGGCCAAAACTGGGAAGGTGTTGGAATGCCGAGGGGTATGGGCTGGGGCAGAGGAAGGGGAAGAAGACGAAAGATGAGGATGATAGGGTTTATACCACAGGTCAGGCATTTCTATCCTGCTCAGCCACCAGTGTTTCAGCCAAAACCCCCGATTTTCATGACTTATGAGGAGTTTGAGGCATTGAGGCTGGTTGATTATGAAGGCTTAACTCAGGAAGAGGCCGGTCAGAGGATGGGTGTCTCAAGGGGCACAGTATGGAGGGCGTTGACATCTGCAAGGAAAAAGGTTGCACAGATGCTCGTCGAGGGCAGGGAGCTTATAATTCTCCCTGGGGGAAATGAGGTTCCAAGGGGAGCAGACGAGTGAAGCCTTAACAAGTTTTTATTCGCCAGATTTGGCATCTTGTGTCTTTTCTTAGGTGTTCTCGGCATCTAAAGTCCTTTTGAATTTTGTTAGGGCAGCCTAAAATTTCCCTGCAGAGTTATCTCTCAGATTTTTGGGTGAGTTGTTACTTTAATATAGCGTAAATGAACTGATAAATATCAATTTCATAAAATTTATATAAAAAGCTCGTGATATAAATACAAAACAAAGAAATTTGAATATGTTTTAAACAAAAGGGGCAATAAAATTACGTTTTAATTATGTGGAAAACCACAAGTTTTTACGATACCAAGTTGTTAAAAGGGCAAAACTATAGTCAATAGAGGGCCAGCAGAAAAGGCTGGGCTACCAGCGACAAGGAGCAATGAATGAATTAGCAGGTCCGCTCAAAACATGCACTCAAAACAAGGAAAAGTTGCATAGATAAGCCAGTATCACACAACCAACTTCCAGTTACAATTAAAGGTGGTTATGGGTCAACGTGAAGAGGAAGCTGGAAAGAGATAGAAGCTGAACCCACAGTCACCTATACTACCCCTCCCAGTGGAGAAGACCCACTCACAAACTACTCGAAAGCCATGAATTCACAAAAAGTACCTGCCTAGGCCCTTTCCAAGATATGAGAAGTAGGCTTAAGGGTTTCCATAGGCCAGATAATCCTCATAAACCACGAAGAGTATACTACCTTTTCCAGAAGGCCAAAAAAGAGCGGGCTCTCGAACGACGCAAATACGAGTCTGCGAAAAATAGAACAGGGGGGGCAACAGGCAATAGCTCTGGACTAATCCGAATCCCAGTATGATAGGGGTGACATGCACCACAAGTGGAGAGTTGGGCCCCTCTTTATTCCCCACCAAGATGTAAGCATAATCCCCCAATTTTTCTCTTTTCTATGCTCGCTATTGTTCATTAGTTTGTCATATAAGGTACATTATATGATAATTCTGTATAGTGGTGTGAACAACAACATTTAAGAAAGACCCCGAATACGGTGTAAAGGTGGATTGAATGAAAGCAAAGAATTTGATCAGAAACAGAGACCTCTTCCTAAAACTGACTCCATGGGAAAAAGACGACATTTTAAGACCGTTTAGGAGATATTACTCAAGATATCTAAGCATAGACGGCCTAAATCCCAGAAGAGCCGCAGTATTGTTGACAAGGGCAGAAACTGGCGCAGACACATATACTACAGCATTATACCTCAGCCAAACGCTGAGATCCAAAATAACCAGTTTGCAGACTGTCTCTTCCTGGAAAAAGGACGTTGCCGTTGAAACCCTAATTAAAAATCTTCGATTTACACCATCTCCTGGGCGTTCTAGAGAACTATTCGGAGCTATCTTTGAAGGGCTCGAAAAAGCGCTCCCTAAACTTAGCTGGCTTCAAATAGAGAACACGAGATCAAAGCTCCCTCACTGGTTAATCAAGACACACGTTTCAAAAATGCTCTCAAAGTACACTATAACTCTGACAGAATGGAGCTCGGGAAATAAACGATACGACATATACTTACCTCTAAACGACCTGAAAATCGAAGTGAAGTACGTCTGGGGTTATTCTGTGAACTATAGGGACTACACCGCGAACAACAAAGATCTCTACGTGATAGTCGGTGAGAACGTTTCTTGGAAAAAGCTCGCCTCTCTCAGCAAGAAAGACGGACCAAGATATATATTGTATCGTACCGACCTCGGTGAAGTATTCTCAAACATAGGGGAAGAACTACAATGAAGCCAGAAAGGAGCGCTATTCTGCCTGAAATCACGGCTAAATATCCCTCACTTATCTCGCTTGCATCAGAAATACTGCGGGTTAAGGCAGAAGAGGCTTGCATAACCCGTGACGACTCACGCCCATTTATCCGGGTGAACCAGAAGACAAAGATGCTTGAGTTAGTGATTCCTGTTCTATCTCTCTGCAAACTCGAAAAGTGCGTGTTAGAATCAATGGGATTTCCAAAAAAGCCCGTTCGTACAAGGAACGGTATGATCATAGCCATCGTTGTAACTCAGGCTGAAATTCAGCGAATTAACAGCCAGCTTTCAGAAAGGCTTAGTGCGTTTTATTATTCTACATCCCAATGCTGAGCATCCCGTGTTTCGTCATCACTACCTTTCATCGTAATGAGAAACTGGTCTTGTGATAGCGGGCTTCTCAAGTGAATAATTAGCATTCTTGACATTCGACCATTTCTAGGAATTAAATGCTCGTCTTTGTCTATTTAACGCCAGAGTGTAGTACAAATTTGTCATTTTTCACTATTAATAATAGTTATTAGAAACTCTAAGTCTTTATTGATTATATTTGAAGAGCTTTGATATTAGCTAAAATAAAAAGTTAAATAAAAATATACAAGCGTCTTATTTAAATAAATGAAATTAAACGCAAACAAATTTCTAGATTTAAGAGTATAAAACGTAACAATTCACCGAAAAATCCGAGAGATACATTGAGACGATGATCATAAGAGAACATGCAAAGAAAAAGGTATTAAAAGGCTCAAAAAAGAATTTAGCGACCCATAAAAGCTTCTTCCCTCTCTTTTTCCCCTATAAACGCTATTACATTGTCCACAATCTGTGGTGCAAGCCCGATGTAGTTCTCCGGCTTAAGGGACTCAAGGTCTTCCTCTGTAAGGTACTTCATGGCCTCTTCGCTCTCCCTAACGACCTCAAGAAGGTCTCTCTTTTCGTGGAACGCCTTCATGGCCAGCTGCCTAACGAGTTCGTGGGCCTCCTGTCTCCCCATACCCTTCTCCGTCAGCTTCAACATCAGCGGCTCGGCCATTATGAGGTTGTTGGTAAGGTAAAGGTTTCTCTTAATGTTCTCGGGGAAGAACTCAAGGCCCGAAAGCACCTTTATCGTAGTCTTCAGCATCTCATCGAGGAGGACAAAGCTCTCCGGGAGAATAACGCGCTCGACAGAGGAGTTCGTGAGGTCTCTCTCATGCCAGAGAGGATTGTTCAACAACGCGGGAATCACGTTTGAGTAGAGAACCCTGGCTAAACCGCTCACCTTCTCGCTCCTTATCGGGTTCCTCTTGTGCGGCATGGTTGACGAGCCCACCTGCTTCTTCCCAAAGGGCTCGCTTACCTCAAGTATTTCCGTCCGCTGGAGGTTTCTGATTTCTAGGGCTATCTTGTCGAGGGTTGAGGCTATTAAGGCGAGAACCATCATGAGTTCTGCATAAACGTCCCTCTGGATTATCTGGTTGGTTATTCTAGCGGGCTTGAGGCCGAGGTCTTCCATGACTAACCTCTGTATTTCAAGGCCTCTCTCCCCGAAGCTGGCCATTGTTCCAACCGCGCCGCTCATCTGACCAACGAGAACTCTCTCCTTGAGCTGGTTGATCCTGTCTATATGCCTCTGTACCTCGTCCAGCCATATCGCGAACTTCATGCCGTAGGTTGTGGGTACCGCGTGCTGACCGTGAGTTCTTCCGATGCAAACGGTGTACTTGTGCTCCATCGCGAGACGCTTGAGAACGGAGCGGAGCTCTTTCAGATCCCTCTCAACTATCGCGAGGCTTTCCTTTATGAGGAGCGCGTTTGCGGTGTCTATTATATCGTTTGAAGTCGCTCCAAGGTGAACGTACTTCCCGTGCTCGCCGCACACCTCGCTTAACGCCTTGACAACTGCCATTATGTCGTGGTGTATCTCCGCTTCAATCTCCTTGACCCTTTCAAGCTTCACCCACTTCGTGTTCGCTCTCTCGGATATTACGCGCGCGCTCTCTTCCGGAATGTTGCCGACCTTTGCGTGCGCCCTTGCAAGCGCCGCTTCAACGTCGAGGAGCTTCTGCAACTTGTTCTCCTCGTCCCAGATTCTCCTCATCTCCTCGCTCCCGTAGCGGTAGTCAATCGGGTGAACGGCCATTTTATCACCACGTTTAAGTCAATTTTTGCGCCTTAAAATGTTTATGTTGCCATAATTTTGTAAGAACTTAATCTCGTGAAGCTCGCAAAGCCCCTTGGAGGTGTCAAATTTGTTTCCCGCTTGGTGAAGACGACCGAAAAGTATTTAACCCCATCTCGGCGATAGCCTAACGACAAAACTTCCGGAGGTGCCAGAAATGGCTGAGGAGCACGTTGTCTACATTGGAAAGAAGCCGGTTATGAACTACGTCCTCGCTGTGATAACCCAGTTCAACGAGGGCGCCAAGGAGGTCAGCATCAGGGCTCGCGGTAGGGCTATCAGCAGGGCCGTTGACGTCGCCGAGATCGTCAGGAACAGGTTCCTCCCAGAGGTCAGGGTTAAGGAGATCAAGATCGGTACCGAGGAGCTCCCGACTGCCGACGGCAGGACTGCCAACACCTCAACCATCGAGATCATCCTTGAGAAGCCGTGAATTTGATTCCTTTCCTTTTCCTTCAAACGCTTCAGTTTTTCTTGAAGCTCTGGAAATTCTTATAACCTTCCCTTCGGATTCTCCACGGTGGACCTTTTGGATTACGAGGTCATCGACATTCACGACGAGCGCGCTAAGGAGCTTGCCCAGATACTTTCAAACGAGAAGGCACTCTCGATACTCAAGTTAATAGAGGAGAGACCCCGTTCAATAAGCGAGATTTCTCGGGAGCTTGGGATTCCTATATCGACAGTCTCATACCACATAGACCGCATGCTCAAAGTCGGGCTCGTGGAAGTCGCTGGAAAGAAGTACGGAAAGCGCCTCCAGGAGGTAAAGCTGTACAGGGCTTCAAGCAAGCCGATACTGATTCTTCCGGGAGGTAAGAAGAAGCATAGGACGTGGGAAAAGCTTCGCGTCATAAACCTCGCTGTGAGTGCCGTGGCTTCTACTGGGATGTACTTTGCGGTTAAGCTTTTGATGGGAGGGAGCGAAGAACAGTCCGAAACCGTTAGGACTCTAACCGTTAAAACTGCCAAGGAAGCTTCCAAAAGCTCCCTCGACTGGATTGCCGTTATTATTGCAATCTTAACGTTTATTCTTGTATTTGGTGTTTTAGAGTATCGTTTCCGGAAACGTTTTTAAGATACCGTGAGGATTTCCGCTTGAGAGGTGGTAACATGGCAGAGATTACCGTAGGACAGGTTGTCAAGAGGAAGGCAGTGCTCGTTAGGCCGGACGATACCATACACAAGGTCGCTAGAATACTGGCCCGCAACAAGGTGGGCAGTGCTGTGGTCGTTGATGAGAACGAGGAGATAGTTGGAATAATAACCGACCGCGACATCCTCGACAAGGTCGTTGCCAAGGGGAAGGATCCCAAGAAGGTTCTCGTCAAAGATGTCATGACCACGAAGCCTGTCACCATAGAGGACGACTATACTATCCGGGATGCCATAGACAAGATGATGGACAAGGGAATCAGAAGGCTCCTAGTCACGAGGGTGGGGAAGCCGATAGGCTTCGTTACTGCCGCCGACCTCCTGGCCGCGCTCAACAGCATGAACAGCGAGGAAGAGGAAGAAGTCGAGGAGGAGACCGAGGTCTACGGCATCTGCGAGGTCTGCGGCCAGTACGGTCCACTCTACAAAGTCTACATTGAAGGCGGCGAAAAGTGGGTCTGCGAGAGCTGTAAGGACTCGCTTAACCTCTGATCCCCTTCAGCTCTTTCATTACCCTGTCCAGGATTATTCCGAACTCCGCGTTCCTGTTCTCGAAGCTTAGGGTATGGACTTCTCCAAGGGGTCTGAACCTGTCGATGAACTTTCTGTGAACCACCGCCAGGAGCGGTTTCTCTGACTTCAGGACTTCCCCAACTGCCCTGATGAACTCGTCGCTTTTGTATTCCATCGGACCGATCTCGTCTATGACTATCAGGTCTGCTTCGACGATCGCTCTCCTTATCGCCGGAACGGCCACCCTTTCTATCTCATCTACGTGGACGACGTACTTTCCAAAGGGAACCCCCGGGAGGTGTGAGGTTCCCCTTAGGCTTGCGAGGGTTCCCTCCTCGCCCGTGTCAAGGGCAGTTATCTTAAACCCGATGCGCCTTCCTCCCCTGCGCACTTCTCTGGTTATCACTCCACCAACTATGTAGCCCCAGCGGTCAACTTCCCTGGCTACTCTCTCCACGAGCGTTGTCTTGCCGACCCCAGCCGGCCCTGTCACGAATATCCTCAAGGCCATTTCACTCACCGAAGGAGCTTTAAGTTCCTCCCTTAAACCCTTTGGGGTGGTTCTCATGGAGATAAGGTACAAGCCCGAGGAACTCACGAGACTTCCTAGGAGCGTTAGGTACGAGCCGGGAAGGGTAATCATGATAGACCAGACCCTCCTCCCGAGGGAGTTCAGGGAGATAGAGCTAAGGACTGTTGACGAAGTGGCTGAGGCCATCATCACCATGAAGGTGCGCGGTGCTCCCGCGATAGGGGCCGCTGCCGCCTTTGGTTTAGCTCTCTACGCTGACACCTCCAATGCCAGAACCAAGGAGGAGTTCATGGATGGCTTTGAGAGGGCCTACGAGAGGCTCAAAAACACCCGCCCAACGGCCGTTAACCTCTTCTGGGCGCTCAACAGGGTGAAGAGCCTGGTTGAGGAGCACCTCGAAGACCCCCTCGACGAGATAAAGAGGCTCATCGTTGCCGAGGCGCAGAAGATAGCGGACGAGGATGTAGAGGCCAACCTGAGAATGGGGCACTACGGTGCCGAGGTTCTTCCAGAGGGGAACGTCCTAACCCACTGCAACGCTGGGAGCTTAGCCACCGTCCAGCTCGGAACGGTTGGTGCCGTTTTGAGGGTCATGCACAGGGACGGAACCCTCAAGCTCCTGTGGGTGGATGAGACGAGGCCCGTCCTTCAGGGCGCGAGGCTTTCCGCCTGGGAGTACCACTACGACGGTATTCCGCTCAAGCTCATAACCGACAACATGGCGGGCTTCGTGATGCAGCAGGGGAAGGTTGACGCCATAATAGTCGGTGCAGACAGGATAGTTGCCAACGGAGACTTCGCCAACAAGATAGGAACCTACACCCTTGCAGTCCTCGCAAAGGAGCACGGGATACCCTTCTTCACGGTCGCGCCGCTCTCGACGATAGACATGAGCCTGAAGAGCGGAAAGGAGATACCCATAGAGGAGCGCAAGCCGGAGGAAGTCCTCACCTGCGGCGGCTGTAAGATAGCGCCGGACGTTGACGTCTACAACCCGGCCTTCGATGTGACGCCCCACAAGTACCTGACCGGAATAATCACGGATCAGGGCGTCGTGTGGCCGCCTTTCGAGAGGAACCTCAAGAAGCTCTTCAAGAGGGAGTGATGCTTTTCTTTCTCAACTTTTTCCACGAAAACACCCTTAACCTCGCCGAGCTCCTCCTCGAGCGCCGGGAGAAGAAGTCCGAGAAACTCAAGGGGTTCAAGGCAGGGGCAGTCTATTGAGTGCTCAAAAAGTTTGTCCGGAAGCTCCACCCTAACATAAAGCCCTCTTTCGTCTTTTCTGACCTCAAAGGGAGCAACAACTCCAGCCCCGAGGATTCTGCCCCTCACGATCATCAATAGCCCAAAAGCTGGCAGGAATTAAAGGGTTTCTTAAACGGAAGGTTGGGAACGGTTGGTTATAATTTCAGGATTTTTCACATCCCGTCCAGCCAGATGTTCACGAAGGCAACAACGTGAGAAGCAAGGTAGCTCCTCCTTCCAATCCTGACCTTCTCCGCTATGCCCTCCAGAAAGCGCTCATCCTCTTTGCTGAGGCCAAGATGGTCTCCGAGGACGAAGGCTGGATTCTGAGGGAACTCGATTTCGGTTATCGGCTTCCCGTCCTCGACGAGGTAGTAGAGCGTCGAGTCCTTCATGACCCTTCTCACGACGTCCTCAAACGTCATGTTGCTGACGTAAACACCCGGAAAGACCTCAACTTCCTTCGTGGGCTCCCTGAGGTCTTCTCCGATCTTAAGGGCCTTCTTCAGGATTAAGGCAGTGCTCCTCTCGTCCGGGTTGAGCCTGACCTTCAGCTTAGGACCCTCGAAGTGAATCGTCTTCGGAGGGTTGGGCCTGCCGTAGAGCGTCATGAAGACTCTCACATCCTTCCTTATCCCGTGCGAGAGGAGGAAGGCGCTGTTGAGGAACCTGCATAGCAGGTCAATTCGTCCCCCAGTTCCAGGCAGGTCTTTGAGCGAGAAGTCCGGAGAAGTCACGGCGGTGTTCGCCTTGAGGATGAACGTCCTCATTTTGCCCACCACGGTCTTTTACAGTAGTTCCATCAGCCGCTCTTCCCCACCGGGAAGGACGAGCGGCCTTGAAAGGTGTTTCCTGGCATCCGGCGGAACCTCGTAGATTTTCCTCTCCAGGTCGCGGGGAACTTCAACGGGGATTAGCTTTTTTGGCATTTTGTAGCCACAGCGCTTGCACTTCAGGTAGTCGCCCTTGCTCTTCATGGTCCCTCCGCAGACCGGGCATTTTGGTTTCCTGTACTCAACCTTTGGAACCAGCTCGACCGGGTAGAACTTTTCGAGGTTAAGGGTTAGGATGCCCTCGTGCTCCTTGACGCCGCCAGCGGCTATGATTTCATCGCCGGGGAGGAGCTTGCGCACCCAGTTGCGGAACTTCTTGGTCGGCTCGAACGCCGCCACGCGAATCTTCCCTGTCTCGTCCTCAAGCTCGAAGAACACGTGCCTTCCACGCTCCCAGTATGGCGAAGCAACCCATCCCCTAACGACCGCGCTGTCGTAGAGCTTTAGCTCGCCGATCTTCTTGGGAGTGAGGTGGTCGTCGGTGTTCTGGTTCGTCTTGTAGAGCTGGTAGAAAGCCACTGGCTCCTCGAACTCCACCATTTCAAAGACCTGGAGAACTTTGCCCTTGTCAATCCCGCGGATTCCCACAAGGACAGGGTCTTTTCCGTGGGGTGTTATCAGAACAACACGTTTGTAGGGGTCCACGTTGTCGTAGCTGAAGGGATAGGCCCATTTATCCGCCAGAAAGACGCTCTCCTCGTTTACCCTTCTCGGCGTCCCCCAGTACTCCCGCTCCCGGTAGGCCAGAAGCTCATAGGTAAACCTCTCCAGGGGGTAGCCAATTGCCGCGAGGGACCCGATTACTCCCCTCCCGAGCTTGAACTTGAAATATTCGGCCCCAACTTTTCTCGCAACTTCCTCGGCTTCCCCTATGGTCACGTGCTCCCTCAGTGCTCTCAGCGAGAACTTTCTCAGCTCGTTAGGAACTTCCCCCTCAAGGAAGACAACGCCGGGGTTTGTGTTCTCGTGTTCAAAATCCGCCAGCTGTGAGACGTAGAAAAGAACCGTGTCCTTGATTTCGGGGATAACGTCTTCATCGGCCTCGAAGGTCATTGCGACTGCGCCGTTTCCGCGCGTCTTGTAGGGGATGTTCGGGTTCAGGCGGATCAGCCTGGGCAGGTCCAAGGGCTCGGCTAACCTTGAGAGCTCGCGGTAGAGGATGGCACCGAGATAAGTGGTGCACATACCATTTGGAGAGTCCGTATCGTCAATTCCAATGTGGATTATCATCGGAGGGGGGATAGTGAGGGAGTTTAAAAATCAACCGCTTGCGATGAGTTTTAAAGTTCGTCACCACTCAAAGGTTACCGCCTCCACGAGCTTGACGAGGGCCTCAAAGTCCTCCCCTGTGTATTCTCTTGGAAGGCCAATGCCATCTCCCCCTGCCCGCGATATCGGGATGGCGTTCTTCTCGGCTATCTCCAAGACCCTCCCGGGAACTTCTCCAATGACGGCCCCCTTGCCAGCTTCAGCATCAAAGAAGGACAGCTTGATCACAATTCCACCGAAATCGGGTCTAAATCCGAAAGCAAAAACATTCCTCCCCGGAATGTCGTGGTCGGTTAAGTCCGCTATCGCCTCGACGAGGGCCTTTACAAGGGGCCACTCTTCCTCGGGGTTCTCGACGTAGAATGCCAGCCGGTCGTAGACTTCTCCTTCGTCGTCAATCAGTTCGATGTACACTCCCCTTTCCGTATTAACTGGAAGACCGTAGGGTTCGAGGAGTTTCTTAATCTCTTCCCGCCACATGCTCCCACCTCACAGCATCTTAACTTCTTCCGGCGGGCGAACCTTCACGACTTCCCGGTTCACGAGATCTTTCGGTATCTCTCCTCTAAGGACGGCGAGGAGGTTCCTTACCGCCTGAAAGCCCATGTCTTCCATAGCTTCCTTCGAAAGGCCCGCGTGGTGCGGGGTTAAGACGGTCTCCCACTCGTACCTGAAGAGCGGGTGTTCCGTTACAGGCTCCTTCTCAAAGACATCCGTCGCGTAGCCCTTCAGCCTGCCATCTTCAATGGCCTTAACGACGGCTTCCTCGTCCACGAGGGTCCCCCTGCCTATGTTGACGAGGTACTTGCCCTCAAGGAGCTTTAAGCGCTCTTCGTTGATGATGTGGTAGGTTTCTGGAGTTGCGGGAAGGGCTAAGATAACGATGTCGCTCTCCTTCATGACTTCGTCGAGCGGGAGGTACTTCGCCCCGACCTCAGCTTCGATGTCTTCCTTTCTTGAGCGCGACCAGTAGAGTATCTCGGTTCCCATCGCCCTCATTCTCCTCGCTATGGCCTTTCCGATGGCACCCATGCCGAGGATTCCGACCTTCTTACCGTAGACGGTCTCGATGTCCTTGAAGGTGCTCCAAATCTTGGCGTGGCTGTCCCACTCACCCTTCCTGATTAGCTTGTCGGTGTAGACGAACTTCCTGAGAAGGGCTATCGTCAGGCCGACGGCGAACTCTGCCACAGCCTCGCTCAGAACCCCTGAAACTTTGGTAACGTAAATTCCCCTCTCGGTGGCAGCTTCCACGTCAACGTGGTCGTAACCTGCTGAATGACAGCTTATGACCTTGAGCCGCTCGGCTCTCTCAATCACCTCTCTCGGAACCCTGTTCAGAGGAGAGACAATAAGCCCGTCGTAGTCCTTGATCTTTTCCGCCAGCTCTTCAACGCTTGGATATAGCAGAAAATCAACGTCGGCATACTTCTTCAGCTCCTCGACGGGCTTGCTCTTCATCTTAAAGGTAACGAGAACCTTTGGCCTCATGATATCACCTTAAGATATACATCGAAACGAACCTAATAAGGTTTTTGGCAACTGGGAAAACTTAAAAATAAAACGGCACTCTCACGTTTAGGTGGTTGAGATGGCGGTTGAGAGGAAGAAGTGGAGCGAGAACTTCAGCGAGTGGTACAACGAGCTGATTGAAACTGCTGGAATCCAGGACAAGCGCTACCCGGTCAAGGGAATGAACGTCTGGCTCCCCTACGGCCTCAAGATCATGCGCAACATAGAGCGCTTCATACACGCCGAGATGGAGAGAACGGGCCACGATGAAGTTCTCTTCCCTGCGCTCATTCCTGAAACCGAGTTCCAGAAGGAGGCAGAGCACATAAAGGGCTTTGAGGGAGAAGTCTACTGGGTGACCCACGCTGGCCTAGATCCTCTCGATGTAAGGCTCATTCTCCGTCCAACGAGCGAGACTGCCATGTACTCGATGTTCTCACTCTGGATAAGGTCTCACGCTGATTTACCGTTCAAGATATATCAGATCGTCAACGTCTACCGCTACGAGACCAAGCACACGAGGCCGCTCATCAGGGTTAGGGAGATCAGCAGGTTCTTCGAGGCCCACACCGCCCACGACAGCTACGAGGATGCTGAAAGGCAGATAAAGGAAGACCTTGAGATATTTGACAACCTCGCGAAGTTCCTCGCGCTCCCGTACATAATCTCAAAGCGCCCGGAGTGGGACAAGTTCCCTGGGGCTTATTACTCCCTCGGCGCCGAGGTCATGATGCCCGACGGAAGGACGCTCCAGATAGGCACGATGCACAACTACCGGCAGAACTTCGCAAAGGCCTACAACATCCAGTACGAGACCGAGACGGGTGACCACGAGTACGTCCACCAGACAACCTTTGGAATGAGCGAGAGGCTGCTGGCTGCTGTCATAGCGATCCACGGCGACGACAGGGGACTGGTGCTTCCGCCGACGATAGCGCCGATACAGGTCGTCATCGTCCCGATACCCAAGAAGGACAGCGAGGCTGACGTTTTCGCCTATGCTCGTGAGATAGCCGAGGAGCTCAGAACGGCCGGAATCAGGGTTCACGTTGACGAGCGCGACATAAGGCCCGGAAGGAAGTACTACAACTGGGAGCTCAAGGGCGTTCCGCTCAGGATAGAGGTCGGCCCGAGGGACGTGGAAGGAAAGAAGGCTGTCTTAGCTAGAAGAGACACCCTCGAAAAGATAACCGTTGAGAGGGAAAACATTGTCGAGGAGGTCAGGAAGACCCTCGATGCAATCCATGAGAACCTCTATCAGAGGGCCAAGGAGTTCCTTGAGAGCCACATCAAGCGCGTTGACACGATCGAGGAGGCAAAAGCTGTCTTCGAGGACAGGCGCGGAATAGTTGAGATCCCCTGGTGTGGTGAGGAGGAGTGCGGCCTCAAGATGGAGGAAGAGCTCGACGCCAAGATGCTCGGAATCCCGTATCCCGAGGAGAAGGCGAAGGCTCCAGAGGGCAAGAAGTGCCCGGTCTGCGGCAGGGAAGCTAAGTTCATCGCAAGGTTCGCGAGGACTTACTGACTTCTCTCATTTTTGAATCACGATAATATTATTTCGTTTCAAAATTTTTCACGGTGGAAGGAATGATACTCGGAGTCCACGACGGCCACGACGCTGGAGCTGTCCTAATAGACGGCGAGAGAATATTCGCGGTGAACGAGGAGAGGCTGAACCGCGTTAAAAAGTACCGCGGTTTTCCAGAGCTTAGTATTAGGAAAGTCCTTGAGATAGCCGGCGCCAGTCCAGGAGACGTTGAGGTAATAGCCGTTGCCGGAATATTCCGGAAGCAGAGCCGCTTAATTGAGCTTGAGGAGAACCTGAAGGCAATCTTTGGTAAAGACTTCAAGAGGAAAGTCCTCTTCGTCGAGCACCATCTAGCTCACTCTGCCTCGGCTTACTACACTTCCGGCTGGAGAGACGCGGTGGCCCTGAGCATAGACGCGGCTGGCGACGGGTTGAGCTCTTCAATTTACGTCGCGAGAGACGGCGAGATGATAAGGATAGCCCAGAGCACGTATCTCGACTCACTCGGCGACTTCTATGCATCCGTCACTGAACTGCTCGGATTTAAGCCGATGAGGCACGAGGGTAAGGTGATGAGCCTAGCGGCCTACGGGAAGCCCACCTACGATCTAAGCTCAATAATCGAGCTCAACGGCCTAACCTTTGAGAACCACCTCAAGGTTGTTGGCATCGAGGCGACGAGAAGGCTCGCGGAGCTGTTCAAGTACCCGCTGAAGCACGCGAAGGAGATAGCGATGCAGATGAAGCGCGGGAAGCTCGACGGCAAGCTCCAGAAGAAGGCAATAGAAATAGCGGCCAGCGCCCAGGCTCACCTTGAGAAGCTCGTTGAGGAGCTCGGCCTCAGGCTCAAAGGCTACTCCCTTCCGGTGGCCTACGCTGGAGGAGTTGCTCAGAACGTCAAGGCCAACGCTGTTTTAAGGCACGTTTTTGGAGACGAAAACATCTGGGTCTTTCCAGCTATGGACGACGGCGGCCTGGCCTTTGGGGCTGCTATTTTCGTCAAGGCCCAACTGGAGAGGCTCGATGGAAAGTGGAGGCCGTTCAGGCTGAAGCACGTCTATCTCGGGCCTGAGTACTCTGATGAAGACATCAAGAACACCCTCGGGGAAGAAGGCGTCCAATACGAGGAGATAAGCGACGTCCCGGGTTTCGTCGCCGATGCCCTCTTTGATGGCAAGCTCGTCGGACTTTTCCAGGGGAGGATGGAGTACGGCCCGAGGGCTTTGGGCAACCGCTCAATCTTAGCGGACCCGAGGGATGAAAGCGTGAAGGAAAAGCTTAACGTCGCCCTGAAGAGGGACGTCTTCCAGCCATTCGCGCCTTCAATGCTCTGGGAGAAGGCAGAGGAATATCTCGAAGACCTGAACGGAAGGCCCAACGAGTTCATGACGATGAGCTACACCGCGAGCGAGGAGTTTAGAAAAGCGGCTCCTGCCGTCATCCACGTTGATGGAACCACGAGGCCGCAGGCTGTAAGGAAAGAAATCAACGAATTGTACTATTCAACAATTGCTGAATTCCATAAAAAAGCGGGAATCGGTGCGGTGCTCAACACGAGCTTCAACATGCACGGGGAGCCGATAGTCTGCTCGCCTGCCGATGCTGTGAAGACGTTTAGAGAGGCCAAGCTTGACGTCCTCGTCATCGGCAAATTCGTCGTATCACGCTGAGAAGCTTTGTTTTTGATCGTTCTCCTTTTTCGTGGGTTTTTATTGAAAATAGGCCTGTGTCGAAGGTTGGAAAGTCTTTAGTAACGTTTGGTTATTATCAAACAAAAAGTTACATTTTATCCCGATTTATATGACGAAATTTTTTCGAAGTTTTGAACGATGATACTTGAGAAGTCCTTTTATATATTATCCCAATGGCAATTGAGTGTTTTATCGTAAGAAGGCGTTAGAGTGGAATAATTCGAGTTTAATGCCCTTAAAATGCCCGGGAGGTCTTCTGAACATTGTTGTGCATGCTTTCAACGGAAGGAGGAGAAACCTTTTCTGCTTGAAAAATCCGCCCACAACTCCTAGATTGGGGGCTTTTGAGGGCTTTTCAAAGTACCCTTTGCGGAAAAGCTTATAAGATTGGAGCGTTCTTAGTAGTTTGTAGGGCGAAAGGAGGAAAAAACCGCCCTGTTGCAATAAGACTCTAAGAGAATTGAAACCGAAAGAGTTTGCAGACTTGATGGGAACCCTGAAGAAGTTGCAATAAGACTCTAAGAGAATTGAAACTCGTCAAGCCCATCGCTGATGAGGCCTTCGAGCAAGAAGGTTGCAATAAGACTCTAAGAGAATTGAAACGTTGAGCGCCCACTTCTCATCCTTGCCCTTCTTGACGTTGCAATAAGACTCTAAGAGAATTGAAACATGGCTCTCCGTAGCGGGCATGCTTATGGACGCCGTGGTTGCAATAAGACTCTAAGAGAATTGAAACCCGTCCCGAGGCTCAAGATGGTGGATAAGCACCTACGGTTGCAATAAGACTCTAAGAGAATTGAAACATTCGAGTACGATGCGGCGACGGGTATGGGGAGCGCGGTTGCAATAAGACTCTAAGAGAATTGAAACGGTTGTAGAATGTCTTAATAATCCTCTGTCCCTTCTTGTTGCAATAAGACTCTAAGAGAATTGAAACTGTTGTATTCCGCCTGAAAGGCCCCCCTAGCGAAGTCGAGAGGTTGCAATAAGACTCTAAGAGAATTGAAACTGAGTCAAAGGTCAGCTCGTTTTACCATAAGATCGAGGTTGCAATAAGACTCTAAGAGAATTGAAACGAAAACTGAGGGGTGTGCCGCCCAAGAAGGGGTTTGATGTTGCAATAAGACTCTAAGAGAATTGAAACGCATTTTAAGCACCGCGTTACGCAGGGCTTTTTCAAGCGAGTTGCAATAAGACTCTAAGAGAATTGAAACACGAAAGGCCGCCTGGAAAAGCTCTTCCTCGTTGAGCGGGTGTTGCAATAAGACTCTAAGAGAATTGAAACATTGGGGTGGGTTGTGTCGGGGGTTGCGCAAAATCCTCATGTTGCAATAAGACTCTAAGAGAATTGAAACTGTACTTCTCCACGTCGGGCGGGAGGAACTCAAGCACGAAGTTGCAATAAGACTCTAAGAGAATTGAAACGGGAGAACCACCCGCCTTGACCTTCTTTTGATCTCTAACGTTGCAATAAGACTCTAAGAGAATTGAAACTCCACGCGCGCCGTGCTGGATGTTATCAAGGAGAGGGTTGCAATAAGACTCTAAGAGAATTGAAACGGTCTTCGCCCAGTTCTTTAATGGCTGTCCCCACGTCGTTGCAATAAGACTCTAAGAGAATTGAAACCTCACGAGGCGGCCGCACTACCCAACTATGCTACGCGTTGCAATAAGACTCTAAGAGAATTGAAACGAAGACGTAACCGACGATGCCGAGCTTCGCTAGGATGAAGTTGCAATAAGACTCTAAGAGAATTGAAACTAGGACGGTGGAGTTGAACTTAGCGAGCTTTTCTTTGGTTGCAATAAGACTCTAAGAGAATTGAAACGGTCGCGACCTATGACGTTCAGGTGAACCAGGCCATGTTGCAATAAGACTCTAAGAGAATTGAAACAGTTTTCCATGAATGCCCTCTTTCCTGAAGACTTCAAAGTTGCAATAAGACTCTAAGAGAATTGAAATAGGATTTCTGCAATTTTCTGGAGGGCCTTCCAGCGCGTTGCAATAAGACTCTAAGAGAATTGAAATTCCGCAGAGCCATTGGCATGGGCTTCCTCGACGAGGAGTTGCAATAAGACTCTAAGAGAATTGAAATACCGACGTCGACGTGAAAGTCAAGGTGTGGAAAGTTTGTTGCAATAAGACTCTAAGAGAATTGAAATAGAGCCGGCTCTCTGAACGCCTTTACGATTTTCTCACCGTTGCAATAAGACTCTAAGAGAATTGAAACTTGGCCGCGTCAACTTCGAGGCTCTCGACCTGGCTTGTTGCAATAAGACTTTAGGAGAATTAAAATGAACCAGATCCCAACTAAATACTATTTAGTTGTGAGTTTTAGTTGCGAATTGAGACCAAACCGCTCAAAGGATGTGGGTGTTCTTGAATTTTAATGAGCATTTTAATACTTTGATGTCTATTTTTTCATTGAGGTAACGTTATAAACATCGCTGAGAAGGGAGAGCGGTGATGGTAATGGCGCTGAGCGACAGGCTTGACCTCGTTAACCCTTCTGAGATTAGGAAGCTTTTCGACCTCGCCGCTGGGATGCAGGATGTTATCTCACTCGGCATCGGTGAGCCCGATTTTGACACCCCTGAGCATATCAAAGGATACGCAAAAGAGGCCCTCGACAAAGGGTATACCCACTACGGTCCGAACGCGGGCCTTCCAATGCTAAGGGAGGCCGTTGCCAAAAAACTCAAGGAGCAGAACGGCATAGAGGCCGATCCAAAAACTGAAGTTATGATCCTAACCGGAGCCAACCAGGCGTTCCTCATGGGTCTGGCAACGTTTCTTAAGGATGGTGAGGAAGTCCTCATTCCCTCTCCAATGTTCGTGAGCTACGCCCCTGCGGTCATTCTGGCAGGAGGAAAGCCCGTTGAGGTTCCAACCTACGAGGAAAACGAGTTCAGGCTTTCAGTTGACGACCTTGAGAAGCACGTCACCGACAAAACGAGGGCGCTCATCATAAACACCCCCAGCAACCCGACCGGCTCCGTTCTGACCAAGAAGGACATCGAGGAGATAGCCGACTTCGCCGTTGAGCACGACCTTATGGTAATTAGCGATGAAGTTTACGAGCACTTCGTCTACGATGGTGTCAAGAACCACAGCATCGCTTCGCTCGACGGCATGTTCGAGAGAACCATCACGGTAAACGGCTTCTCCAAGACATTCGCCATGACCGGCTGGCGGCTCGGCTTCGTCGCCGCTCCAGCTTGGGTAATCGAGAAGATGACGCGCTTCCAGATGTACAACTCCACCTGTCCGGTCACCTTCGCCCAGTACGCGGCCGCTAAGGCCCTTGAAGACCCGAGGAGCTGGAAGGCCGTGGAGGAGATGAGGAAGGAGTACGACAGGAGGAGGAACCTCGTCTGGAAGCGCTTAAATGAGATGGGCCTTCCGACTGTAAAACCGAAGGGAGCGTTCTACATCTTCCCGCGCATCAGGGATACAGGTCTCACAGATCACCAGTTCAGCGAGCTTATGCTCAAGGAGGCCAGGGTTGCAGTGGTTCCCGGCTCTGCCTTCGGGAAAGCCGGAGAAGGCTACATCAGGATAAGCTACGCCACGGCCTACGAGAAGCTTGAAGAAGCGATGGACAGGATGGAAAAAGTCCTGAAGGAGAAAAAGCTCGTTTAAAGCTCCCTTAGCTCAATGTTTTTCACAACTTTTTCCTTTTCGTCCCAGTCTATAACAGCATAATACCCCCTGAAGAGCGGGCCGGGGTTCACTATTATCGTTTCTCCAAGCTCGTCAACGCTTCTCGCCTCGTGGATATGCCCCGTAACAACGAGCGGCGGCTGGTTCTTCTCTATGAATTCCCTGAGAGCTGTGCTCCCGACGTGGAGGCCTGAGTGGACTCTGTCAGCTTTAGTGTCCTTCGGAGGAGCGTGGGAGAGGATTATGTCCCCTGGCCTGTAATTCTTCCTCAAGATTTCCATTATCTCGTCCTCCGTGAGCTCCCAGATGGTGTTGAAGGGTGTTATGTTCGAGCCGCCTACTCCTACAAAGCCGGTGCCGTTCACTTCCTTTCTCTTGTTGTGGAGTGATATCCCGAGTTCCTCCAGCAGTTCTGGAACATCCCTGCCGTCGCAGTTTCCGTGGACGGCCAAGATGGGAACGTCGAGAGCCATGAGCGGCTCAAGGACTGTTCTGGCAACTTCCGCTCCGCTGAAGTTCGTTATGTCCCCGGCTATGAGGATAAGGTCTGGCCTTTCTTCCTCGAGAACCCCCGCGAGCCTCTTCACCTTTTCGAGCTTTCCGTGAATGTCAGTGACCGCTACTATTCTCATTCTGTCACCTCCGAGGGAATTCAGCGTTTGCCCTTAAGAAGTTTTTTCGACAAAAAGCGATATTGACTTAAGCGTTCACCGAAAATCTTATAAGGATCGGGGGCCCTCATTTATCAGGTGATACAATATGGAGAAGGTTAAGTCCGTGCTCGAGAGGCGCCTTGAGGTTGTGAGGAGGAGAAAGGAAGCCGTTCTCCGCGAGGAGGCCAGGCTCATAAGGCTTGCCCGCCAGAAGAGGGACGTTGCAATGGTTCTTGCCAAGGTTAAGAAGGAAAAGCTCGCCCTTATGGCAGAAGAAGCAAAAGTCCTCAGGGCGCTCAAGCAGAGCGCTCCCGCAGTCTGATCTCTAACTTTTCTGTTCCCTACTAATGCAAGGAAGCCATCAAAAGGGTAGAAGAGAAAAGCGAGGACTTCAGAAGACGTTTACCTTGTCCTCGAGGATCATCTTCTGTATCTTCGTTATGTTGGCCAGCCACTCGTCGGCTATCTCGTAGGCCGGCTTCTGGAGGACGTCGATTGAGTAGCCCTTCTTCGGGATTATCTGCACGCTGGCAACGAGAGGCTCGTCTATCGGCTTTCCAATCTGGCTGAGGATTCTTACGTAGACCTCCTCAACGCCCTCGACCTGCTCGGCTATGTCGTTCGCTATGAGCATTGAGAGGATGTTGTAGATCTTACCGACGTGGCTCACCGGGTTCTTACCCGCCGCTGCCTCCATGCTCATGTGCCTGTTGGGGGTGATGAGGCCGTTAACCCTGTTGCCCCTTCCGACGGACCCGTCGTCGCCGGCCTCGGCGCTGGTTCCTGTGACGGTTATGTAGTAGATGCCCTCCTTCGGATCGTCTGCGGTGTTCACGTAGATGTTGGTCGGCCTCTCGGTGTGGGACTCGACGATCTCCTTGGCGGCCTCGTAGATGGCCTCCTTTACGGCCATGTAATCGTCGGGGTTGTCAACCTCGCTGTCAACGATGGCAGCGGCGATGGTGAGGTCTATCTCGTCTCCCTTCCTGAGACCCATAACCTTGATGTCCTCACCGACGGCAGGGTACTTCTTCTTGAACTCGTCGCTGTTGAGGTACTTCTCGGTCTCAAGGACTATCTTCTCGGTCTCGCTGAGCGGGGCGTAGCCAACACCAAAGGAGGTGTCGTTGGCGAGCGGGATTGGGTTCTTTTTAGCCTTGTTGAAGACTCCAACGAGGTCAACGCTTCCCTGTCCGATGCGGGAGTCTATGATGACGTGGTGCTCGAGGTCGAGGTGCCTGACGGCCTTCCTGAGGTAGTCCTTGGCGGCCTTAAGTGCTATCTCATGGACGGGGAAGAACTCCCTGTCAACCATCTCGACGGCCCTTCCGGAGAGGAGGATGTATATCGGCTTAATTATCTCACCGCCGCCGAACTGCGGGTAGGCCCTTCCGCCGACAACCTCGACCTGGTCGGTGTTGTGGTGGAGAATGATGCCGTACCTCTTCACGTACTCCCTGGAGAGCGCCCTGCTGACGGCCTCGGCTATACCGTCGGCTATGCTGTCGGGGTGACCGATACCCTTCCTCTCGACGAGCTCAACCTGCTGCATCTCAACTGGGGTCCTGACGAGCTCCTCAACGACTATGTTCCTGACCTTTCCAGCCATGAGCATCACCTTCTTTTCGACTTAATCAGCGCAGTGGTCGGGTCTGTGCATCGTCTTATATACTTTTCGGCATGAATCCAAAATGTCCCTATTCCTGCAGGTTATATAATTCGAAAACGTTAAAATGCCTTCCGAAGAATTTTCTACGACGGTCCCGCCCGGTGGCCCGTGTCCCGGAGGGGGCCGAGGCCCGCGATGAAGGGATGAGACGATGCCGGGCGGACAGGGCCCGGTCTCCGGACCGCTGGAGGGGGTCTCTGGCCGTCAATGAGAGCGGGGGATCAGCCGGGCCCACACCGATTGGCTTCTGTTAAGCAGTACTGTTTTCTGAAAGGTTATTAAGACCAAAGAGCAGTTTAACTGGGTGGTATCATGGGCGTTAAGGATCACAAGGAGAAGGCCCCGCGGAAGTTTAAGTTTGCAGTCATAACGGTCAGCGATACGGCGAGCAGGGGAGAGAAAGAGGATAAGAGCGGGAAATTTCTGGTTGAGGAGCTTGAGAAGGCCGGCCACGAGAAGGTTCTCTACAGGATAGTGCCAGATGAGAAAATGGAGATCATCGGGGCGGTTGTTGATGCGTTCCGCGCGGGAGCGGATGTCGTGGTAACATCAGGAGGAACTGGGATAGCGAGCAGGGATGTGACAATAGAGAGCCTCAGACCGCTCTTTGACAAGGAGCTTTCGTTTGGGGATATATTCAGGCTAGTCAGCTACGAGGAAATAGGAACCGCCGCGATAATGACGAGAGCAACAGGGGGGATAATAAGGAGCTCTGGCAGAGCAATGGCAGTCTTCTGCCTTCCGGGAAGCCTTGGTGCCGCCAAAACTGGGGTAAAGCTCATACTGGCCGAGGCTGGTCACGTGCTAAAGCACGGTCGTGAATAGTTTTAAGGGAAAGCACACAAGACATAATGGGTGAAAACATGGAGAAAGTCGGGAGTTCAAACATCACCACGGCTGAGGAGGGCAGTAAGCTCACTTTAGCCAAAAAACAGAAAATAAGGAAATTCAGGGGAATACTCGGTAAGGCAAGTGAGGAGACTATACTATGGGCGATTAAGGAGGCTGAAGAGCTTTGAGCGACTTCCTGTTTCTCGACACCAGCGTCCTCGTTGAGTACCTCGTGGACGGTGAAAAGGCAGGAATTGCCGAGGAAATACTGTTGGGACCCTGGGCATTTCTAACGTCTCCCACAGTCTATAGAGAAGCCATTGGTGCTCTAGCTCTTATCATTGGGAGAGAAAAATTCGGAATAAAGGGAAAATACAGCCTGAGGAAGTTCGTGGCTCGAAAGGGATGGGGGCCATTTTCCGATGTGGTGACCTCTCTTAACGGGCTTCTTGATGAGCTTGGGGTCATCATAGTCCCCGATTCGTTCAGGCGGGAAGAACTCTATGATACCATGAAAGAGTACAACCTGATGCCCTCCGATGCCCAAATAGTGCTTGCCTGCCGGAATCATAACGTTAAGCACATTGCTACCTTTGACTCGGACTTTAAAAGAGTGAAGTGGCTTAAAACTCTGGGGGTGTAAAAATGAGGGAGTTCAAGAAGCTCACGCCCTATAAAGAGGCCCTGGGCCTTCTCCTCAACGATCTGAGCGAGATCCAAGAAGTTGAGGAAGTTCCTCTCGATGAGGCTCTTGGGAGAGTCCTGGCCGAGGACGTCGTATCGCCCATAGACAGTCCACCCTTTGACAGGTCTGCCGTTGATGGCTATGCACTCCGCGCCGAGGACACTTTTCAGGCGAGGGAGTACAGCCCGGTGGAGCTCAGGGTAATAGACGAAATTCCCGCCGGCGGAGAGAGTAAAAAGACCGTTGAGCCCGGAACTGCAGTTAAGCTCCTGACCGGGGCCAAGATTCCGGAGGGAGCAAACGCCGTTCTGATGCAGGAGATGGCCGAGCGCGAGGGGGACGTTATAAGAGTCCTACGCCCCGTTGCTCCCGGTCAGAACGTTGCAATGAAGGGTGAGGACGTCAGAAAGGGACAGGTTGTCCTCAAAAAGGGCCAGATTCTAAGGCCTCAGGACCTGGCAATCTTCAAAAGCATAGGCTTCAGGACGGTTCGAGTCAGGAGAAAGCCCAGAGTCGGCATAATCGTTACAGGAAGCGAGCTCATCGAGGAGTTTGATGAAGAAGCCCTGAACCACGGAAAGATACTGGAGAGCAACTCCGTCATGCTGAAAGGTCTCGTCAGGCAGTACTTTGGGGAGCCGAGGTTCTATGGGGTAATTCCGGATGACGAGGAGAAAATCGGAGAGGCAATAAGGAAAGCACGCTCCGAGAACGACCTCGTCCTTGTCACGGGCGGTTCAGCTTTCGGCGATATGGACTTTGCCCACCGCTTTGTGAACCTACTCTTCCACGGGACGACGATAAAACCGGGGAGACCAATAGGATACGGAGAGAGAGTCTTTGTAATGAGTGGCTATCCGGTTGCGGTCTTCACTCAGTTCCACCTCTACGTCAAGCATGCACTTGCGAAGCTTGTGGGGGCAAGAAACTACGAAACCCGGGTCAGGGCAAGGCTCACCGAAAGGGTTCCGAGCCAGCTCGGCCGCTACGAGTTCGTCAAGGTCTGGTACGAAAACGGTACGGCAAGACCGATAAAGAAGAAGGGCAGTGGCATAATAAGTTCGCTTGTGGAGAGCAACGGATACATAACGATTCCAGAGGACAGCGAGGGTTACCTGGAGGGAGAAGAGGTGGAGGTTGTGCTGTACTGAGCTTTTATTCTTCTCTCCAGTCACCAAAAGGGACGACATCAGCAAGCTCCTCGGGCAAAAGCTTTAGTGCACTTGCGTTTAATTCCTTTAAGTACCTGAGAATTTCTTTGCGCTCTCTTTCCTTTTCTTCGAGTATTCTCCTTAAATAGGTCTGATAATCATCAACAAGCCATGGGATCTCGGAAAGCACCTTGTTTTCTACCCTCATGAGATTTTCTCGCGAGCTCATGTTTTGTAGGTGCCCTTTTGTATTAATAATCTTTTCTCTTCATAATTTGCTTACTATCAAAAATAGTCTCTAAAATCTGAAGATTACATACTCTTCAAAGTTTAGAACTCCGAAATCCATGTGAAAATATGGCCCGCCGGTAACTCCCGCCCTCATCGAAGGCGTGCGCCACCCTTGGGCGGGCTAACCCTGGCGGGCCAGAACTGTGCCCGGCCTGGGTTTCCCGCGGTCATCGTGCTCCGGGACGCGGAAGGCCCTCCCGCGGGGACCTCGCTGAGGCCGGGCTGTTGCCCCCGCATCGCCCCCCGGTTCATTCTCCCCGGGGTCCTCGCGCAGGGGCATTTTATTCTTCACTGTCAGGTTTATAAATTGATGGTCTGCAACTATTTTCCTCAAATCGGCCGTTCTTTGTCATATCGCCGAAAACTTATTTAAGGAACTTCTCAAATCTTCAGCCGGTGATAGGAATGGATGACAAAGCTGGAAGCTACAAGATCATCCATGACGGCGTTCACGGTAGCATGAAGGTCTCTGGAGTCATCCTCGACCTCGTAAAAACACCCGAGTTCCAGAGGTTAAGGCAGATAAAGCAGCTCGGGCTTGCGTACCTCGTTTATCCAGGTGCCAATCACTCGCGCTTTGAACACTCGCTCGGAGCCTGGCACCTGGCCAAACGCCTTTCTGAGGAAGTTGGTCTTCCAAAAGAGGAGTCTGAACTACTTCAGGTTGGTGCGCTCCTCCACGACATCGGCCACGGGCCGCTCAGCCATACCTTCGAGGGCATCTACAAGCACTACGTAAAGGAACGCGACCACATGCGCCTCGGCCAGGACATAATCCTCGGCAACATCAACATAACGGGCGACGAAGATGGTGGAAAAATACCTGAAGTACTTGAGAAACACGGAATAGACCCAAAGGCCGTCGCCGACATAATTCTCGGCCGCTCCGAGAAGCCCTACCTCGGCCAGATGCTCCACGGGGGCGTCGATGTTGACCAGCTCGACTACCTGGTGAGAGATGCTCACTACACCGGCGTCGCCCATGGTATAATAGACCTGGAAAGGCTCCTCAAGGTCATGAAGATTCACGATGGGCAACTCGTTGTTGACGAGAAGGGCATTGAGGCAGTTGAGGGAATGATGGTTGCCAGGGCGCTCATGTACTCAAGGGTCTACTTCCACCACACGGTTAAGATAGCCGAGGGAATGCTTACGAGAGCCCTGGAGTTTGCTCTCGACGAGGGGCATTTGTGGGACTTCTGGCGGATGACCGACTGCAGGGTTCTGGTGGAACTTGAAGACCTTGAGGGCCTTCCTGCGGAGCTCACAAAACGTGTTCTCCACAGAAAGCTCTACAAGGCGGCCGTTTTGATAACGGCCGAGGAACTCAGCACTGAAGAGAAGCGGGAGCTTCTCAACGCCTACAGAAACGTCAAGAAGAGGCAGGAGATCGAAAGGAACCTGGCGGATGCCGTCGGAGCGAGTGAGGGCGAGGTTATCCTGGAGTTCAGCATCGCAGACCTCATGCTGAGCGAGCCGAGGCTCAAGGAAACTGGGATAAACGTTCTCCTTGATAACGGCGAAATTCAGCCCCTGACGAAGGTAACGCCTCTGGCGAATGCACTCAAGAGGAGGCAGACCCCCAGGTGGGCGGTCATGATAGCCTCACCCGAGAAGTACGTGGACAGACTGAGGGAAGTCTGGAGAAGGGTTATCTTCAGCTGAAGAGCTTTTCCTTTATCTCCTTCTTCAGCTTGTCGATGAGTTCTATAAGCTCATCTGCGTCTTTAACTTCCTCAAGGCTCTCCTTGGGGATGAGCGGGACTTCCGAAACGACTTCAGCCTTAGTCTTCTCCAGTATGAAGACACCGCCGCTGTTAACTATTCTGCCGACCTCCGCCACCATCTCGGCGCGTTTTATGGTGGAGCGTGTTTTCCTTTCATCTATACCCGTGAGAAGGCGTATGTCGTCTTCAGTTGAAATCGCGTTGAAGGGCGCTTTCTTCACCTTCACAAGGCCCAGGCCGAGTTTCTTGAGCCTCTCAAAGACCTCCCGCTCGAGCGGCGTTTCAGGCTTAACGTTGAGGTCGGCTTCAACTTTGGCCCTCAGGATGTCTATCGGCTCCGCGAGCGCCTCATCAAATATCTCTTCAAGCTGGATGGCAACATCAAGCGAAACTGCCTGTTCGCCGCGCTCGTAGTTGAGCAGGCTCTTTCTAGACACGCCGAGCAGCTGTGCCAGCTCATTTACAGAATAGCCGTGCTTCTCCCTGAGTTCCCTCAACAGCTCTCCGTTTATCCTGACGTACAGACCTCCGCGCTCCGCGAAAACAGCGGGCAGTTCGTTGTTTAGGAGGGCATCGTAGAGGGTCTCGGGGCGGAGGGCATAAATTCCAAAGCGCTCGTACACCACACCCTCTTCAAGCTCGCCGCTCTTGCTCCTTAACCCAACAATAAGCGGAGAAGCCTTGAAGAACTTGGCGAGGCGCTTCAAGTCCTCCGCCTGCTCTTCTGTTATCGTGTCGATGTTCACGGTAGCCTTTATAAAAAGCAGGAGAAAGAGCCTGCTCGCCACTAGGTCAAAGCACGACCCTTTAAGGTCTAACCTGGCAACGCGGTACCCTGCGCCTCTAAGTATCGCTTCAACGGTCTTTATGAGCCTCTCCCTTTCCATCGTTTTTAAATACCCATAACACCTTAATAAATTTAAGGTGTGGTCGATGCGTCCCGTGGTGGTAAAGGGAAAACTGGTCTCGCTGGCTGTTCCAACCAAAGACGATGTGAGGAGGGCCTGGCTCTGGTACAACGACCGCGATGTGAGGAGGTTTTTAAGCGATCCGGATGGGCTGTTCTTTTTTGAGGACGAGCTTGAGTGGTACGAGGCTATGCGGAGAGGAAAGCGCGAAAACAGGGTCTTTACTGTTTTAGAGAACTCGTCCAAAAGCCCAGTTGGCTTTGTAGGCCTGCACAGGATAAACCACAAAGACGGCCACGCCGAGCTGGGATACTTCATAGCGAAAGAGTACTGGAACAGGGGCTATGCCACCGAGGCCGTTGAGCTGGCCTTGAAATACGCCTTTGAATGGCTTAACTTGAGAAAAGTCTACGCTAGGGTCTATGAACCAAACACCGCATCAATCCGCGTCCTGAAAAAGAACGGCTTCGAGCTTGCGGGCAGACTCAAGAAACACTCCCACATACCCGGCTACGGGTTCGTGGATGAGCTGATATTCGAGAAGTTCAGAGAAGAATAAGGGAAAGAAGCTCACTCGAGCTTCTTGTAGCAGAACCACCAGTCGTAGCACTCGATCTCGCCCCTGGCCTTGGCCTCCTCGCGCTGCTTGACCTCGTCGATGGTGCTGGCGGGCGGAACGATGACCTTGTCGCCGATAAGCTCGTTGTTCGGCCACTTGTGCGGCAGGGCAACTCCCTTCTCGTCGCTGACCTTGAGGGCCTTGACGAGTCTGAGGATCTCGTCCCAGTCCCTGCCGACCTCGGCCGGGTAGTAGACGATGGCCCTTATGATGCCCTTGTCGTCGACGATGAAGACAGCCCTAGCGGTTATGGTGGCGCCGCTGGGTATCATGCCGAGCTTGTCGGCGAGCTCACCGCGGTCGTCGGCTATGACCGGGAAGGTTATCTCCTCGCCGAGGTTCTCCTTGATCCACTCCATCCACTTGATGTGGCTGAAGACCTGGTCAACGCTGAGTCCGATGGGCTCGACGCCGAGCTCCCTGAACTGGTCAACCCTCTTCTGCATGGCGTAGAACTCGGTCGTACAGACCGGGGTGAAGTCAGCCGGGTGGCTGAACAGCACGAACCACTTGCCCTGCTCGGCGAAGTAGTCCGGGAGCTTTATCACGCCGTGGGTGGTCTTGACCTCAACCTCTGGGAACTTTTCTCCTATGACGACCATCTTTCATCACCTCTTCATTTTTGTGTGTCGTCTTCACTATAAACCTGGTTGGTTCGAATATATAAAGCTTTCGGTTTGGTTTCGGGAACAAATTTGACGGAAAGACAAATCAACGTGAACATCTGTTTTATAAACGTCTAAATCTGAATTCTTAGATTGTCATAATTGGTCAATTCTACCTAGATTGTGGGCATAATTTCAAAAAATGTGGCCATTGATAGACCTCAACATCCATTCATTTGGAGGATTGCTTTAGAGAATAAAAACTGGAGCAACTTAAAAGGACTTACTTTAGAGGAATATCCTTACTCTTCGTGCGGCCTCTCTCTCAACGAGGGCTCGCCCAATAACGGTGGGGATAATGGCCATATCTCCGGCCATAAACGGCCCATACTCTTTCATGTCCGGGCCAAGAACGGCTGGGAGGTCCATCTGGATAATGTAAGCTTCCTTTGGAACCTCCTTGGACCTGTACTCTGCCTCGGCTTCGCTCTCTTCCTGCGGTTGGACTTCCTCTGAAATTTCCGGGAGCTCTTCCCTCTCGATAAATGCTCTTATGACGTTGAAGAGCCTCTTTTCCTCGGCTGTCATCTCCGCGATTTTACCCTCGACTGCGAGATCAACTATCTTATGGAGTCTGAGCTTGATGATCTCTTTCATGAGGGACTCCGCTATTTTGAGCTGGGCGAGATAAAGCCTTTCCTCGACGTCTTCTCCGCGTTCCCTGGAGCTCTCTGCGCTCAGCTTTAGGGCCTTTATCAGGCTGTCGAACTCAACGTAGAAGTCTTCGTCAAGTTCGTTTAAATCCGTACTTGAGAGCTCTGCCTCCAGGAGTTCCCTGAGCTTCACTATGTCCACGTTCCCACCTCAAAAAAGAGTTGAGGGAGGTCACTCCTCAACGCGCGGAGCGAGCAGGAAGGTCAGTCTGCCCTCGTCTCTGATCATGTACTCCATCTGGAGCGGCATCTCGTTGCCGAAGCGGAGTATAACTTCGTCGGCCTTCCCGATGCCCTTGACCATGTCGCTGAGGTAGCTTATGCCGTAGGCGCTCTTGGTCTCTTCCTCGACTTCAAGGTCGAGAAGGCCCTCGTCCTCAAGGGTAAGCCTTATCTCGACCTCGTTGGTCTCGCCCTCGGCCTTCATTGTGAACTCGTTCTCCTTTGCTATGAACTTGATGGCGTCGCTGACGAGGGAAGCGTCCTTTATGCCCTCCTTGAGAACCTCACCGAGGAGGACTACCTTAGCCGTGAACGGGAGCTCGGGAAGCTCCAGCTCAAGCTCTTCCACATCTATCAGAGGAAGCCTGAATGTCCTCTTGGCGGTTCCCTCAAAGGTTATCTCAAGGAAGTTCTCGTCGCCCTTCTTGAGTATGAGGGTGTCTTTGGCCTTACCGCGCTTGAGGATTTTCTTGAACTGGTCCATGTTGATGCCGATTGTCTCGGGCTCTTCGACCTCGTACTTGGAGAAGATGCTTTCGGGCAGGTTGAGGTCTATGAGGACGACCCTGCTCGGGTCCATTGCACGCATGCTTATGCCTTCCTCAGTGAACTTAAAGGCGGCCTCGTCGATGAGGTTGCTTGCGGTCGCTATCAGGTCTGCAAACTCCTTGGCCCCGTCAAAAACAACTTCGAACGGCATTTCTACCCCTCCTTTTTAGCTGACTCCAATATCTGAAGCATGAGCCTAACCCTTTCTTTTCCACGGAATAAATAAGTCTTTCCATTGTCCGTGTCGGGTAAGCGGAGGTAGGCCTCCTCAAGCTCCTTGAGGGCCTTCTGGGCGAGCTTTCTCAGGGTTTCAAGCTCGGCCTCGTTCACTCGTAGGCCCTCCAGGTATAGCCGCACTTGGTACACTTGTAGAAGATCGTGCTCGGCTCGTCTCCAGCCCTCGTCTGCATTTCCCACCAGTAAGCTGTGTCGTTGCCGCACTTGGGGCATGTGACCTTTGTCGTGGGCAGGGTCTTGAGGTCCTGCTCCACCACTATGATCTCCTCGTCCGGCTTGTGCTCGACTTTCTTGGTGATCTTCGTTTTCTCTCTGTCTTTCTCCTCGTCGAAGGGCTCTTCATAGCCACATGAGCGGCAGACCCAGACCTTCCTCTTCCTGTCTGGGAGCATCAGGTTCCCGCATTTCGGACAGAACTTCATCTCTCACCACCCCTTTAGCCGAGGGTTCGGTATGTTGAAAGAGGATAAAAAGTTTTGCTCCGATTATGACAGCAGATCAAACTCCAAGCTGGCGTTTACACAGCCCCTTGGCCAGCCGCAGATCTCCTTAACAATCCTGTATCTTCCCGGTGGCAGGTCCCGGAGTGAAGGGGCCCCTCCGACGGATTCATTTTCCAGCAGATACTTCAAACTGACTTTCTGCTCCCAGGACTGAAAGGGCATGAGCCAGTGGAGTACCGCAGGAAAGATAAGGCCAGTTCTAACCGGGGCCAACGTTCCGTTTTCTAAGCGGTAGAGATGGTAGCCCTCTCCGAATGAGATTGGCGTCAACCCAATGTTGCATGTCCTTAAAACTGGCTCTTCTCCGGGATGATAGCCACTCTTGTCAAGCCCCACGTAGAAGTGAGGTCCGGTAAGGCCCCAGACAAGGAGTATTATGAGGGTGCAGGCCGTCCCTGTCTTCCCCCTCATTGGGATCACCTGACAATCTCAAACTCGGCCGATAGGGCTATTTCGTTACTCCTGCTTTCACATTTGTCTCGATCAATGAGAACTGTTTTCTCTATTTTGTATCTACCTGGAGGAAGTGGTTTGAGCTTTCCGAAGGCTCCGTCAGGGACGCGTATGACCAAGGGCACGGTTTGCGTCCAGTTGCCGCCCGGCGGTATCTGCCACCCGATACTTGTGAACGTGAAACCAGTTTCTATCTCTTTCCAGCTTCCGTTTTCCAGCAGGTATAATCTGTAAGGTGCGCCCACTATTATCGTCTCGCTCCCCGTGTTGGTTATGGTCAGGGTAAGGTTGTCTCCAACTTTGTATGCCTCCTTTTCGAGGTCCATAACGGCAGTCCCGGACGTACAGGCTGCATTGTTCTCGGTTATCTCGCGGTTTTTGCAAAGTTCCATATAAAAAACGCCGGAAAGGAGAAGAAAAACAACGATGAACGCTAGGGGCCACTTCATCGGACTCATCCCTTTACGTCGAACTCCGCACTGACCTCGTAGCTGGCAGCGTTTTCACTCCCCGGTGAAGTTAGAATGACTTTCTTGACGATCTTGTAGTGTCCCGGGGAAAGCTTCAGATCCGCGAGATTGACCTTCTGCTCCCAGCTCTTTCCAGGTTCTATCGAAACGGCGATCTCTATGAACATGAGGTTAACGGGAACTTCCTCCCACTCTCCGTTTTCTTCTCGGTAGAGTCTGAAGTGGTAGCTGGTGGTAACTTTTGTCTCGCCCTCGTTGATAAGCCTGATAATCATGGTATCGGAAGGACTGTAGGTGGACTTGTCAAGCTCCATTTTGACGAACTTCGCGTGGCTGTCCTGCGGCGAACCGCTGGCCTCTTTCCCATCCCAGCTGAGGGCTCCGTATCCTGCTACAACCAAAACAACAACTGCTATCCCTATCACAAGCGCCTTCCTCATTGATTTCACCAGAGGTTTTTGAACTTCCAGAATAATAATCCTTTCGTTCACTTCAAGGAGTTTCGAAACGTTTGGTAATTTGAACCACTGGATTTGAGCCCCTTATTTTATCCCGTTTCGGGGGAAGTTAGCGGTACCGGGGGCGCGTGGCTAATGAAGGTGTGGTACCGCTGGAAAGGGCTAGAAAAGGTTGTTTATAACGTTTTCTTCAAAAAAATCCAGCGAGAAGGCTTTCCACCTGGATACGATTGAAATTAGAAATAAAAATGTGGAAAAGTTCCAATTTACTCCCTGAGCCTGAGCGGGAGCCCGTGGTCGAAGGAGTAGTAAACCTTCTGGTACTCGGCGCGGAAGCCGTAGACGTCTCTCCTGACCTTGGCAGGGTCTTCCTTGTCTATGAGGACGCGCCTGATGAACCTTGCTATCTCCTTCATCTCATCCTCCATCATTCCAACCCTGGTCATCTCCTGGACTCCAATCCTAAGGCCGCTCGGCTCGTTGACCTTCTCAAGCGGGTCCCACGGGAGGAGGTTCTTGTTGAGGATTATGCCGGCCTCTTCAAGCAGCGGGGCCGCCCATCCTCCAGCTGCAGGGTGGAGGTCTGAAACGTCAACGATGACCTGGTGGCTCTCGGTGTAGCCCTTGTCCTCGCCGATGACCTTGAAGCCTTCCTCCGCCAGGGCTTCGGCAAGGGCCTTGGCGTTCTTGACTATCTGGGCCGCGTACTTCTCACCGTACTCGAGCATCTCGGCGGCGGTGATTACCTTACCCGCCATGTGGTGGAGGTGGTGGTTGCTGAGGACACCCGGGAAGATGGCCCACTGGAGCTTGGCTATCTCTTCCGTCTCGCCGAAGCGCTTGTAAATGATGACACCGCCCTGCGGCCCAGGGAAGGTCTTGTGAGTTGAGGCCGTGATTATGTCGGCTCCCTCGCGGAGCGGGTCCTGGAACTGCTTTCCAGCTATGAGACCGAGGACGTGGGCACCGTCGTACATGACGTAGGCGCCAACCTCTTTGGCGACCGGAGCGAGCTCCTTGACAGGGTGCGGGAACGGGAAGAGCGAACCGCCGAAGACGACTATCTTGGGTTCGACCTCGCGGATGAGCTTCTCGGCCTTGTCGACATCGATGTTGAACTCCTCGTTGTCGAAGGGCCAGGTGTGGACTTCAAGACCCCTCATTCCGGCGGCACCGAAGGGCATGTGGCTTATGTGTCCGCCGTGGCTGGTGTGAAGAACTATCGCCTTGTCGCCCGGCTGGGTGAGCCCGAAGAAGACCGCCTGGTTGGCGTTTGTTCCAGAAATCGGTCTCAGGTCGGCGAAGTCGCTTCCGAAGAGCTTGGTGAAGAGCTCAACACCGATGAGCTCAACCTCGTCAACGTACTTGCAGCCCTGATAGTACCTCTGCTTCGGCCAGCCCTCGGCGTACTTGTGCATAAAACCTGAGGCAACGGCCCTGGTAACGCTCGGAGAAGTCACGTTTTCGCTCGCGATGAGGTTTATCGTGTGCTTCCTCCAGTTCTCGTGGTCTTCAATAAAGCCAAGAACCTTGTCTCTGTACTCTTTATATCCTTCAGCCATTGGGAACACCTCGATGGTTGTTTGAACGGGGGGGATATAAATTTTACCTAAAGTGTGCATGTGTCCTGAGATGTACATTAGGGTTCGCAGAAATTTTTGAGGTGTAAGGGCCGTTTTCATCATTTTTCTTCATAGTATATGGCACACTATACCCAAGCCTTTGAAAACTCTAAGGAGCTTATTCAATCGCCCTCAAGGTCTTCGGCCCTGTACCTTCCCCTGTTCTCGAAGACCCCAACGGGGTTGTTCTTGAGGTCATAGACGTAGACGTTCTCAAACTTGACTAGGGCAAAGCGCTCCATTATGTCGCCGATTATCTTAGAATACGCTATGGCGCTCTCGCCTGTTATATTGTACTCGGCGTGGCTCTCGAAGTTGAGCCAGACCTTGAGAGTATCTTCCGTGACCTCCAAGCCGGCGACGACACCCGAGTCGAGGATGTCTCCCCCGGTTATTGGGTCAGTTATCTTTGCAAGCTCCTCCAGAACGGCCCTGTAGTGTTCGGGCCACTCACGGTCGGGCATGTAAACTTTCATTTTCCTCCCACCTAAGTGGGATTTTGTTTGAACAGTTATAAGCCTTCCTGGGCAGTTCTGGTCAATTCTCTTAAAGAACTAAGCTTTTTCATTTGATAGCTCTGTAGTTTTCGACATAAATTTAAAAAAAGCTTAAATACTTGGCGTTAAAATATGCCATGGGTGTTGAAGTGGGCGAGGGTCGAACAGTTCTATTAAACGGAAAGGAGTTCATGCTTATCGGGACTGTTATAACAATGATAAGCGGTCTTTTTGGGGTAATAGGCCTCCCGATTTTTATCGTTGGAGGGCTCCTGTACGCCGCTGGGCTGTACTTCTGGAGCATTGATGTTGACTCAAGACCATTGCTACTCTTCGTGGGGGAGACTGCTTTGATAGCCGCAGGTGCCTTGGTGCTCAATATGCTGGTGTATCGTATGGAACTCTCGCCGGTCTTGGGGTTCAAAACTCTCGTCTTATCACTCTTGGTGCTTTACCCCTTCATAGTAGCCTCCGCCGTTCTCTATCGGATCAGAATGGGCCTTTTTGCCGAAGAAACTGGGGAACTCAATTTCAACCTTGCGGGTAACTTGGCTCTCATCGGCGCTCTTCTGCTCCCCCTACTTATCGGAATCCCCCTATACAACATAGGGAAGCTCGTTGAGTTCTTCAGCCTCTGGAAAGTTCCCCTGGTAGGCACTAGAACCGAGGGTTTACCCTTTGTCTCACTGAAAAAAATAGCAGGAATAGCCCTCGTCACGCTGGTGCTTGGAGGAACGCTCTATTATTTCATCAAGCCCGATTACGACTTTGAGATCATAAAGAAAGATCAAAAAGTTGCACTCTATGGAAACTTTTATGACCATGGCATAGAACTTGAGCTTGTGTATGTCCCTAGAACGTGTGGAGACGTGAAATACAAACCTAGACCAGACGGAAGCCTTCTTCTCGTGGATTCAAGACATCCATGCAACGTTAAAATCTACGTTGATGGACGAGAAATATATTCCCCAGATTATCAGATTCAGGAGATAAAGGGAGTACTAGAAAACCTGTTTTACACTCACGGTGTTGTTTCGATAAAGAAGACGTTTTTGGCACCGAAAAATGCCAGTACTGTCGTTGTATCCTTTGAAGGTGAGAACGTAACCTTCCAGATTCCAAGACATGGATAAAGATAAAAACGGAAAAGATCACTCAAGTGTGACCTCGTTCTCCCAGAGGCCGTGGATGTTGCAGTAGCTGAGCGCGTAGAGCTTGCCCTTCTTCTGTGTCCTGAAGAAGAATACCGCCCTCGGCTCGGTGAGCGGGTCGGTGTGGTTGCTGAACTCAACCTTACCGACGAGTATCGGGAAGGCTCCATCCTCCGGGTGGAACCAGAGCTGTATCCAAGCTATGTGGTGCTCAGGGGTGTTCGGGTGCGGTATCTCCTTTCCAACAGAGACCTCGACCTTGACGAGGTCGCCCTCCTTCTCGTACTCTATAACGGGGACGTGCTTCTCACCCTTCCAGTCTCCACTCTTTATGGTCTGGCTAAGCATCTTCCATCACCTCACTCAATCTTCTCAAACATATCCTTGGGAGCGCCACAGAGCGGGCAGACCCAGTCATCCGGAAGGTCTTCGAACTTGGTTCCCGGGGCTATCCCGCTGTCGGGGTCGCCCTCATCCTCATCGTAGATGTATCCACAGACTATGCACTTCCACTTCGCCATTTTCTTTCACCGCTTTAATGTTATTAGTCATACCTTATAAGGTTTGCGTCTCAAACCTGTGAAAAGGAAAATCGAAAGATTCACTCGAACACCACGAACTTGTCCCTCGGGGCGCCGCAGACGGGGCAGTACTCGGGGGCCTCATCAACGGCCGTGTAGCCGCAGACCGGGCAGATGTAGACCCTCTTTATCTCGATGTCCTCTCCCTTCTCGGCCTTCTCCTTGGCCTTCTTGTAGAGCTCTGCGTGTATCTTCTCAGCCTCAAGGGCGTAGTGGGTCGTCCTCACCGCGTCCTTCTCCTCCTGGAACTCGGCGGAGTTCTTGTAAACAGGGTACATCTCCTCTACCTCGAAGGTCTCGCCCTCTATTCCCATCTGCAGGTTCTCGGGAGTCTTCCCAAGCTTGCCGAGGGCTATGAAGTGGTTCTTAGCGTGGACGAACTCGGCATGGGCTATAGCCCTGAAGAGCTTCGCTATATTGTGAAGTCCTTCCTTCTCAGCCTGCTCGGCGAAGATAAGGTACTTCATGTGGGCCATGCTTTCGCCCGCGAAAGCATCCTCCAAAAACTTCCGGGTCATTTCCCTCTTCACTACCATTGGCAGACACCTGAAAAAGTCGTCACAACAAATTTGTACTTTGATGTATAAAAATATTGCGTAATTGTCGAGTTTAGTTTTATTGACGCTCTGTTTTTACACTGCCTCAAAACTTCCCGAACCGCCGTTAGAGGGGAGCAGTGGAAAAAGATAAAACCTACGCAGGCAACCCTTTCAGGTGATCAAATAAGCATGAAAGTTGCAGGCTTCCTTCTGATTTTTCTACTCATGGTGGCTTCAGCCGGATGCGTAGGTCAGAACTCAAGTACAGCACAAACAGGCTCTCAGGGCCCACCAACCTCTTCCGCCGAAAAAGGGGCTGGATCTGACATAACTCAGGGTGACCAAACCAGTCAAACATCCTCAACACAATCTCAAACTACCAGTTCTTCCTCTTCCGAAACATCTACCACACCCAGGGGCACATCAACAAAAACAGAATCCAGGGAGATAACAGTTACCTTCATCGTCTCGGTTCCAGGTTACACCCCCGAAGACGATGCAGTTTACATAGCGGGCGACTTCAACGGCTGGAACCCAGGAGACGAAAACTACAGGCTCACGAAGCTCCCCGACGGCAGGTGGGCAATAAACCTGACGTTCCCCTACGGAAAGGTCATCGAGTTTAAGTTCACCCGTGGCTCGTGGGAGACCGTTGAAAAGGCCCAAACGGGGAGGAAATCCCCAACAGGCAGTTTGTATTCAAAGATAGCGGGACTTACGAGTTCACCGTTTACCACTGGCGCGACTACGTCGAGGAGGTTGGAGTAGGAGAGCACACGATAACGGGCAACGTGACGACCTTCAAGATGTTCATCCCCCAGCTTAACCGGATGAGGAGGATATGGGTTTACCTGCCCCCGGACTACGGGACTACCAACAGGAGCTATCCAGTCCTCTACATGTTCGACGGGCAGAACCTCTTCGACAGCGCAACTTCCTTCGCGGGCGAGTGGGGTGTTGACGAGGCCCTTGAAAAGCTCTACACCGAGAGGGGATTCTCGATAATAGTGGTTGGAATCGACAACGGTGGGGACAAAAGGATAGACGAGTATGCCCCCTGGGTGAACGAGGAGTACGGAAGGGGCGGCGAGGGCGACGCCATGGTGCGCTTCATAGTCGAGACGCTAAAGCCCTACATAGACTCCCACTACCGCACAGTTCCCAACGAAACGGGAATAATGGGCTCTTCCCTCGGCGGGCTGATGGCAGTCTATGCAGGCTTTGCATATCCGGAGGTCTTCCGCTACGTTGGAGCCATGAGCTCGGCGTTCTGGTTCAATCCTGAGATATACGACTTCGTCAGGAACGCAGAGAAAGGGCCCGAGAAAATCTACATCGACTGGGGCACTATGGAGGGGAGCGATCCAGGAGCGTTCTCCAGGAGCAACGAGGAGATGGTGAGCATCCTGAAGGAGAAGGGCTATGTTGAAGGAGTGAACCTCAAGGTCGTGATAGACGAGGGCGCCCAGCACAACGAGTACTACTGGGGCAAGAGGTTCCCGGATGCCGTCCTGTGGCTCTTTGAGGGGTGACTTCCCGACCGCTTTATTTTTTAACCGCGGCTCCAATTCTAATCCATGTCCCTCTTCGAAGCCCTCAAACCCCTGAAGTCAGAGATCGCGAGAGTCCACGTTTTTCCTCCGAGAGAAGGTGAGTTTGGAGAATTCACGTTCAAAAACCCAGAAATAAACGCCCTAGTTGAGGAGCTGGGCTTCTCCCTCTATCATCATCAGGTTGAGGCCCTGGAAAAGCTCTACGCTGGAAAAAATATCGTCGTTACAACGCCAACGGCCAGCGGGAAGAGCGAAATCTTCCGCCTGGCCATCTTCGACTCCTACCTCTCAGATCCGCGGAAGACCTACCTCCTCGTTTACCCCACGCGGGCGCTCATAAACAACCAGCTCGAGAAGTTCCAGAGGGCGAACCTTACCTTCTACCGCATAACTGGAAAGCTCGTACCTGCGAAGATTCTAACGGGGGACGTCCCTTGGGAAGAGAGAAGAAGGCTCCTCCGCGAGAGGCCGAGGGTTGTCTTCACCACCCCGGACATGCTCCACTACAACATCCTACGAAGATGGAGAGAGTACGAGTGGCTCCTGAGAAGCCTCCGCTACCTCGTCGTTGATGAGCTCCACGTCTACCGCGGGGTCTTTGGGAGCAATGCCGCATGGCTCTTCAGGCGTCTGCTCTTCAGGCTCAGACGCCTTGGGGTGAAGCCGCAGATAATAGCCCTCTCCGCCACGCTGAGGAACCCAAAGGAGTTCGCGGAGAAGCTCTTTAGAACGGAGTTTGAGCCAATAACCCATGCAACCAATCCGTTCCCGCGGAGGTATCTCGTCCTCTTCGAGCCGAAGAACCTTGGCGATAAACAGCTCCTAAGGGCCGTAATCGAGAGGCTCGTGAGTAAGAGGATAAAGACCCTCGTCTTTTTCGACAGCAGGAAAGGCACCGAGAAGACCCTACGCTTCCTCCTCAACTCCCCCGTCTTCCCGAAGGTGACCACCTACAAGGGCACCCTGCCGAAGAACGTCCGCTGGGACATCGAGAAGGACTTCCGGGATGGAAAATTGCTCGCTCTCCTAACTACGAACGCCCTCGAACTCGGGATAGACATAGGCGATCTCGATGCCGTGATAAACTACGGCATTCCCCCTGACGGGCTGTTCTCCCTCATCCAGCGCTTTGGGAGGGCTGGAAGGAGCGCCGACAGGGAAGCCCTGAACGGCGTTGTTTTGAGGAAGAACGGCCTCGATTACTACTACCGCGAGCACTTCAATGAGCTCGTCGAGAGGCTTGAGAAGGGCATCATCGAGTACATGCCGGTCAAGACCGACAACGAGCGCATAGCGGAGAAGCACCTCCACTACCTCCTCACCGAGCTTGGAATAGTTGACTGGGACGAGCTGGACGGGTTTGAGAAGAGAATAGCCGAAAAGCTCGTGGTCGAGAGGAAGGCAGACCTCAAGAAGAACCCGCTGACAGGGAAGCTTGAGGTCAGGGTTAGAAGACCGGCCTTCGAGTACTCCTCGCTGAGAACTGCCAGCGACGAGAGCTTCTTCCTCGTGAAGGACGAGCCGTGGATAAGGGCGAAGCTGATGGAAAAGTCCTCCCTCAGAGAGCTCCTAAACTTCATAAACTGGCTCAAGATGAAGGGCCACATCATTGAAGAAGTCGATGAGGACGAATACCACCGCTCGCTCTTACCCGGAATGGCCTACTTCTCAAGGGGAGAGCTCTACATGGCGATGGAGCGGCTCAGCATCGGAAAGTTCCACTTCGTATTTGCGAAGCAGCTAAACCGCCTCTGGGACGTTGAGACCTTCGCGAGGAAGCTGGAAGAAGTCGAGATACTGGAAGAGAGGGCAAAGAAGGCCTACAAAGGCGTGGAGATAGGTCTCGGAAGGCTCCGCGTCAGGCACGTCTACACCGGCTTCGCCGTGAAGGGGCTCGATACTGGAAACTACGTGGAGGAACTGGTACGGCTGAAGGAAGCTGGCATACTCAAAGGCGAAATCTCCTCCCCCTCGACGGGCGAGAGGGTTGAGACGGAGGAAGACTTCTCGATACTCAACTGGGAGAAGTTCGCGAAGGTGGAGTTCGAGGAGCCCTACGTCAGGGAGTTCGAGACCGAAGGAATATGGCTCGTCTTCCCGGAGGAGATACGAGAACTAACGGAAGAGGAGTTCAGGGAGTTCTTTGGCAGGGCGACCGAGAAGGGGTTTGAGGATTTGGCGTTCCAGATATACGAGAGCCTTGATAGAAGAAAGCTCTTCCCGCTCTACCTCGGTGCCACGAGCTTCATAATAAGGAAGGCAATAGGTGATGCCCTCCAGAAGGCTGGGATTCAGGATGAGGAACTCGCCTTCGCCGTGAAGAAGATGGTGGACAGCAAGGACGGAATTGGGAGCGCGCTCCACGCGATAGAGCACAACATGATAAAGATAGCGCCGATATTCACCTACGTGGACAGCAGGGAGCTCGGCGGCTACAGCTACGAGAGCTTTCCGGGGACGCCCTATTTTGGAAAGCCGGTCGTTTTCATCTACGACGGCAACGAGGGCGGCGCTGGTCTAGCCGGGATAATCTACGAGAACGCCGAGAAGCTGATGGAGAAGAGCCTCGAACACCTCAGGGGCTGCCCCTGCAAGGACGGCTGCCCCGTCTGCGTTCTCTCGCCGAAGTGCGGAACCTTCAACGAGTTCCTCGACAAGTGGGCCGCGATAAAGGTTTGGGAGAGGATGTTGAAGGGAAATAAAGCGGATGCACAAAACCAGTCTTGACCTTACTCTTCATGCGGTAAATTTTTAAACTTGCCTCTGGAGAAGGACTCCATGCAGCCAGAGAGCCCCGTAGAATCAGCCGAGCGCTTCGTCGGGTCAGGGATGTTCGATAAGGCCCCCATGAGTTCTTCAAAACCCTGCCGGAGGATACGCTGAACGGAGAGCTGAAATGGTATGTGGTCAAAACCGTGGAGCACTTCGCCAAGGAAGGCAACCTTGAGAAGGCACTCAAGGTGGCGTACCTTCTCGATGGTAAAGGCTTCGAATGGGCGGTTTACAGGGCGTTTTGGGTTTACCTCTGGGAGGATGAGAGCATTGAGAGGGCAAAGATGGCCTTCAAGTTTCATTACCTCATTCCCGATCCCGATGATAAGGCTGAAATCCTGGGGCGGATCGCTGGAATTCTGAAGCGGGAGGAGCCTGAACTGGCAAGAATAGCTCTCAGACTCGGGATCGAGTGGACAAGGAGGATCAACAAACGGGCCTACCGCTACGATGCCTTCGAGTGGCTTTACTGGAAGGCGGAGGATTTAGAGGGCTGGGACTCGGTCAGGAGGATATGCGAACTCCTCGACGACAGGGGAAGGCGCGAGCTCGTAGCTGATGTGCTTAGCCTGAAAGAAGGGGAGCCGGTTCCCGACTGCGAGGAGTTCATTGAGATCAGGAAAAACAGAGCTAATGATGGTGAAGACGCTCTAGATATCCTGATACAGGCGTACAAGGAGCACGAGAGGGAACTTCTGCGCTCCAGGGGCGTTAACCCATACCTCTACAAGCTAAAAGCCCGGAAGACCGAGAAAGGTGTCCAGTTCTACGCTGTGAGGATGCCAATAACTTTGGCCCTTCTTCTCTACCTCTGGGACCGGGTGAAGGGAATGGTGGCTAAACGCTCCTCATGAAGAGAGGCTTTAATCTTACCCTCCCCCTCGCCCTCTCAGTTAACAGCTCCATCAGAGGTTCTGCTTCCCCCTTCTTCGTCTCGACCGTGAACCTCACGAGCTCCCCGTACTCCTCTCCCACAACCCTGCCGCCGTTCTCCTCTATCGTGCTCCTGACTGTGTGAAAGAGGTTGTAGGGAAAAGTCACCTCGAAGCGCTCCGTTTCATGCACCTCAACGATTCCTGCGTTCTCTATTGCCAAGCTCGCCGCATCGCTGTAGGCCTTCACCAGACCGCCGTAGCCGAGCTTTATCCCGCCGAAGTAGCGCGTAACCACAACCACAACGTTGCTGAGGTTTTTGTTCTGGATGACTTTGAGGACTGGCTTTCCCGCCGAGCCTTTTGGCTCGCCGTCGTCGTCATATCTGACCGCGAAGTTCTTCCCGTCGTTGATGAGATAGGCAGAGACGTTGTGGGTCGCGTCGCTGTGGTGAGCTTTTATCCTCAATATGAAGTTCTTTGCCTCCTCTTCTGTGTTCGCTGGAGAGGCATAGCCTATGAAGACGGACTTCTTGATTATTAGCTGGGCAGTGCCGAGGCCCTTCAGCGTCCTGTACTCCAAACGCTATCACCTCACCCTCTCAGCGTCGCGATGAGCTTCTTCTCATCGAGGAGCATCGCTATGGCGTCTCTCACGTCGGTGACAACGACGTCGCTCGCCAGGAGGGCATCAACGGTTGCCCCCTCCTTTCCGATGACGCAGAACGCCAGCTCAGCCTCTTCAAGCATCGCCACGTCGTTGTTGCCGTTGCCAACCGCCGCATATGGGGCGTAGCCCCTAGCTATCTCGACCTTTTCAGAGGCGTTTGAGGCCCTCTCGATTCGTACTGGAAGACCTCCAAGCTCTTCTTCCAGCGTGCCAAAGGTGTCAGAGCTTATCACGACGACGGTGTACTTATCCGCCAGCCTCTCAAGGAGGTGCTTAACTTCCTCATCGACTCCCCCGCTCTCCCCTAGGGTGCCGTTGAGGTCGAAAATAACAGAGTCTATCTGGACTTCTCCGTAGTTAGGTATTTCCACTTTCATTTTACACACCGATGGAAGTTCAAGAAGTGTCGCTAAAAAACTTCCCGTTCACGTTTTGAGAATAAATCGATAAAAGATAAAACCTGGCTAAAGCATCTTCTCTATCTCGTCCCAGAGCCTCTCCGCCAGCTCGCGCTTGGTCATTCTGGGGAGTTTCTTTGAGAAGTCCCTTCCGACCAGGACAACCTCGTTCTCCTCGCTTCCAAAGGCCTTGAGGGTGTTTGCCACCACGAGATCACTTCCAGCGCGCTCAATCTGCTTCCTGGCAGCGGCTACCAGCTCTTCTTTGCTGAGACCTGTCTCGGCCTTGAAGCCCACGAGGAAAACCCCGGGCTGGAGTTCCTTAACGCGGTCTATTATCTTCGGCGTCGGCTCAAGCTCGAGAACGAGCGGTTGCCCGCTCTTTATCTTCACATCCGCCCTGTTCTTCACCCGGAAGTCGCTGACTGCAGCGGCCAGGACAACGACGTCGTACTTTTTGCCCTTCAGCTCACTCTCTATCGCCTCAAGCATCTCCTCGACGGTCTCTACCTCTATCTGGTTCTCCACGAAGCTCGGAACACTGCCCTTGGTACGTATGAGCGTTATCTCGGCGCCCCTGAACTCCGCCTCTTCCGCAATCGCCACTCCCATTTTTCCGCTGCTCGCGTTGGTTATGTAGCGGATCGGGTCAATGTACTCCCTTGTCGCACCTGCAGTGACGAGGACGCGCTTTCCTTCGAGGCTCTTGGGATGAAGCTTCCTGATTACACGGTAAACTATTTCCTCTATTGAAGCGACTTTTGCCTTGCCCTCCTCAAAGCGCGGCTCTATGAACTCTACTCCAAGCTTCTTCAGCTTCTCTATGTTTTCCTTAACTATCGGGTGGTCGTACATCGTCGAGTGCATGGCTGGAGCTATCATTATGGGTGTGTGGGCAAAAGCCGTCGTCACGACCGTTGTAACGGGAGTATCGTCAATTCCGCAGGCTATCTTTGATATGGTGTTAGCTGTCGCAGGGCAGACGAGAACGAGATCGGCTTTGTTCTCGTGCTCTCCAGCAAGTTCAACGTGCTCGATGAAGCCCGTTATATCAGTAACTACCGGGTTTCCCGTGGCGAACTCCATGGCATAAGGATGGATTATCTTCGTGGCGTTTTCGCTCATTACCGCGTGAACCTCTGCGCCGTGCCTTATCAGCTCCCTGGCCAGCTTAACGCATTCAACCGCCGCTATGCTTCCTGGAATAGCCAGCACGATCTTCGTCCCAACAAGCTTCCTGCTCTTGGTCGCGTAGATAAGCTTGACGTGATGGAGCATCTGAATCACCGTAGGTAGTTAGAAAAAGGGGTTAAAGACCTTGCCTAAAACAACCAGTTAAGCGGAACTAACTCCGAGCTGTCCCGAGGGCGGGTTGGCTCGTAGGTATATTAAAAGCATCCCGTTTTCCACGGTACTTTTGGCCTTCTCAGTGTCCAGGAGTCTGAGCTTGCCAACCGTCCTTGAGAACACGGCGTCCACGAGCTCCTGGGGGGCATCTGCCAGCGTCCCAACTACTATTCTGTCGGGATAAAACTTGCTGACGTTGTAGTAGAGAAGCACGAACACGGGATAAGTGCCAGAGGAGACCTCAACACTAAACAGAAACGCCTCGTGAATCAGCTTTTCACCGATTTTTTCTTCTACTATGGTAACTTCGAGGGGAATACCAACGACCCTCGCAAGTCTAAGGAGAAACTGCTCAATAACCTCGGCGGAGATTAAAACCCTTATTACCACGGAATTCGTTCTCTTTGAGTAGCGAACCCACTGGAGCTTTGCATCCTCCTCGATGATGAAGTCCATGACATCGTTGAGGAGATCGAGGGGAACCTCGAATTCAAGGGACATCATTTACGGCCACCCCTGATTATATGGAGTCTTATAAGGCCATCGTCTTTAGGAGTTTATTAAGTTTTTGATTAATGTCCAAAAATTAGTACTCTACGTTTCTCTAACGGCGTCTTCCTCGAACTTTTCGATCTCTTCCTTAGTGCCGACCCACACCACTATGACGGGTTCGACCGTTATCATCCCATCCTTTATCATGGGTTTTATCTCGCATATTGCCTTCTCTATCTTATGCCCTCTATCCACAACCTCCACAACCACTGGAAGGTCCGTTGAAAGCCTCATAACGTCGCTTGAGTGGACGCGGCTCTTTTTTCCAAAGCCGTAGATGCCGCGGTAGACAGTAGCCCCTGCCATCCCCATTTCACGAAGCTTTTCCACTATTGCTTTGTACAGGGGCTTCCCCTCCCAGCGGTCGTTCTCGCCGATGTAAATCTTGAGACGGAGCGTGTTCCAGTGCTCAACTTCGACCATGTTTTCACCTCCGGGCCAGCATAAAGCCCGCAAATACTAACGCGATTGTGATTATAACGTTTGCCAAAATGTTGAGGGTCGCTATAAGGTACTCACGCTCGCGCAGGAGCGAGAAGGTCTCATAGGAGAACGTTGAAAAAGTGCTCAACGCCCCACAGAAGCCTGTTCCGAAAAAGGCCCTCCAATCAGGCGGAACATCAAAGCCCCAGAACAGGAGTCCGTAGAGGTATCCGAGGATAAGGCTAGCTATGCTGTTCACCATCAGGGTTCCAACCGGGAAGTCCCCGTAGACGGGGAGCAGGCCCGAGATGTAGAACCTCGCGACTGCTCCAAACGCGCCTCCCAGTGCTATCGCCATCGCTATTCTGAGGTTCATGGTACTTCCTCCCGCACGTTAGTCCTACACACAGGAGCTTTCGAAAGGATGGATTGTTTAAAAGATTTACAGGTACCTCATCATGGCATCTACCACTGCAAGCGCCCTGTATGTGTTCTGGAAGTTTGAAATTCCAAGCTCAAGACTTCTCCTGAAGCCGCCGTTGGAGTTTTGAAGCTGGCGGATAAACCAGATGTGCCTCCTCGGGCAGGTTAGGGTCTCTCCCTGGAGCTCAAGCCCCCTTGTTGCGTAGAACGTCGGCTCAAGATAGGGTGGCAGGCTGTACGGAACCTCCGTAAAGCCGCCCCAATCGCCGCAGAGCTCACAGTTCCGGAAGTGAGGACTTCTGGGTGGGTGGTAACCAAGCGCGTAGAGGGTGTAGAGTGCCTGGTAGGTCATAGTGGTCGTCGGCTGCTTGACGCCGAAGCCGTTTCTCATCCTGAACCTCATCACGAAGGCCCGTATCTTCCCCCTTTCCTTTTCGCTTATTGGCTGTCCAATTGCCTTGAAAGCCTTAACGACCCAGTATGTTGCCTCAAGGGGCGTCGCAGTTCCGAACTCCTCACTGCCGCCAAGACCAACGGCAAACTTATCTTTGAGGGGGTTGTACTTGGTATAGACGATGTCCACGTGCTCCCTCGCGATGTCCTTCGCTCCAAGTATCGCAAGGCCTTCGAGGGCCATTGCTATGGCTACAACGGCCGTCTGGGGCTGAATCGCTTTTTCAAGGAATTCGATGGTCTTCTCCTTCTCAGGGACTCCGAGGCCGAGCAGGTCGTATATCTTGACTGCATAGTAGGTGTCGTTCACGTTGGTGTCGTTCAGGACGCTGACGAAGCAGTAGCCGCCGTCTTCGTGCCTTCTCTTCTCGACGTACTCAAGTGCTTTGTGCACATCAACAAAGCGTGCAAACTCATCAAGCTTCGAGCCCATTCTACCGCCTCCTGTGGAGTAGAACAGGCGTCATCAGCCCTTTCGGGCGGTTCGGGCTCGAAGCCCCGGGCGGACGCCATCGCCCGCGCTGAATTATATGAAGTCGTTTAAAAATTTCACGGTTCGCCCCTAAAAACTTTATAAGGCTCCTCCCAAAATCCCCTGGGCAGTAAAATGGAGTACATAGGCTTCACATACGTCTCGAACTTCGTATCCGAAAGGGTTGAGGAAGCTCTCTTCGAGGCATACAACGACGTAAACAGGCTCTTAGAGGAGTGGAGGCTTCCTATTCGCCTCGTGTATTTAGACAAGCTTATTCTGGAGCCCGGGTACTTAATAACCCTTGAAACACCAGAAGGAAAGGTCAGGCTGTTCCCGCTAGACGTCCTGGTGGATTTTATGGACTACCGGCTTAAGGTAGAACTTGAAAAGAACGACGGGCTCAACATGAATAAGATATTCGGGATAACGAGCTTTCCCCTAGCTTCCAGGGATAAGTACTTTGGATTCTATGAAAAATTTCTGGGATTCCAAACAGAGAGGCTTGGCAGGAGAGTAATGCTCCTCTCCATGCGCCCATTTGAGTCCGATTCCATGAGGATGGCCCTGAAGATACTTGATAATCCCCTGGCCGATGATGACCTAAGGAGCTTAGCGGAGAGAGTCCTCTCTAGAGAGCTTCCTGCGTTCAAGACGCGGCTTATCAAGGGCATGCTCCACGAGATTGGGCACTCTTTCGGGCTGGAACACTGTCCCAACGACTGTGTAATGAACCCACCACAGACGCTTGAGGAGTGGGACTCAAGGTTTCTGGGCTACTGCGACTCTTGCCGCAGGAAGCTTGAACGGAACCTTTTAGCAGATACCAAGGGGAAAGATTAATTTAAGATGTTGCCATAATCTCTTCTTAGGTGGTATCATGCGGCTCCCAGGACAGAAAACCAAGATAATAGCCACCCTAGGTCCTGCGTCTCTCAACGAAAAGACCATAACGGCAATGGTTCGAGCGGGGATGAGTGTTGCAAGGATAAACTTCGCCCACGGTGATCTGAAACAGCACGAGAAGTCGATAAAACTCGTGAGAAAGGTCTCTGAGAGGCTCAACAGGCCCGTTGCAATTCTCGGAGACCTGCCCGGAGTGAAGATCCGCGTTGGTGAGATTGAGGGCGGCTCAGTGACGCTGAGACGCTGGCAGACGGTAACCCTTACCACGAGGGACGTAATCGGCAACGAGGCCGTTATACCCGTTGAGTTCAAGGACTTTCCAAGGCTCGTCTCGAAGGGGGACGTCATCTATCTCAGCGACGGTTTCATAGCGCTAAGGGTTGAAGACGTCAGGGACCAGGATGTCATCTGTAAGGTGCTCGTCGGAGGAACTCTCTTCTCCCGCAAAGGAATCAACATTCCCAAGGCTCGCCTGGCTATCGAAGCAATAACCGAGAAGGATTTAGAATTCCTGGAGTTCTCTCTGGAGCACGGAGTTGACGCCGTCGGCATAAGCTTCGTCGGTTCCGCCTACGACGTTCTAAAGGCAAGGCGATTCGTCGAGGAAAGGAACGGCAAGCTGTTCCTGATAGCCAAAATAGAAAGGCCCGACGCGGTGAGAAACTTCGACGAGATTCTCAGGGCGGCGGACGGGGTCATGGTAGCCAGGGGAGACCTCGGAGTGGAGATGCCCATAGAAAAGCTCCCGATTCTCCAGAAAAAGCTTATCCAAAAGGCAAACTGTGCGGGAAAGCCCGTGATAACAGCGACTCAGATGCTAGAGAGCATGACCCACGAGAAGCTCCCAACGAGGGCCGAAGTCACCGACGTTGCAAACGCAATCTTAGACGGAACCGACGCCGTGATGCTCTCCGAGGAGACGGCGGTCGGAAAGTACCCGGTTGAGACCGTCAAAATGATGGCCAGGATAGCGAAGACTACGGAGGCATACAGGGACTCCAAATGGGCTGAGAGAACCGTTGAATGGAAGATGAGCGAGCTGAGAGGTACTAGACAGGCTAAGGGTACCATAAAGGACGCAATAACGAGGAGCATAATAGAGGCCCTGAACTCCATAGACATTAAATACATCCTCACCCCAACAAGAACGGGCCAGACCGCGAGGCTAATAGCCCGTTTTAAGCCAAAGCAGTGGGTACTGGCATTTGTAACTGATGAATGGGTCAAAAACACTCTGATGTTCTCCTACGGCGTTTATCCGTTCCTCGTTGAGGACACCAGCGAAGAGGAGATACTGCGCGTGATAACCGGGCTCGGACTGGTAGATGAGGGCGATACGGTACTTCTGACGAAGGGAACGCCCATAGGAAAGACCGCAGGAACGAACACCATCCGCATCTTCAACGTTTGATCTCTTTTTGTCAATATTTCAGTCTCGGGTTGTATTCGAGGAGCATCAGCCCGTTCTTGAATATCCTTATAGTGCCGCTCTCCGAGAGGCTTATTGCCATCGCGCTGGTTATCTTTGTTATTCCAGCGGCCGCTATGTGCCTGCTTCCTAGCCCGGGGGGAAGCATCAGGTCTATAACCCTCGGCTCTACCTCCAGATACCTTCCAGCGGCCACTATCCTGCCGTCCTCCCTGATGAGAAAAGCTCCGTCCAGCTGGGCGAACTCCTTTATTATTTCCTTGCTCTCCTTGTCCAGCACGTTTATCCTGTGCCCCTTGAACGGGTTTGGAATGAGCTGTCTTGAATGTTTGAGAACCCTCCTCGTGTCCCCTATGACGAATATTGTTCCAACAGGATTTCCCTCTCTCCCCTCTATGCTCAGCTCTATCGCAATCTCCAGCATCCTTTGAAGGACGTTCTGGTTCTGGGCGAAGAAGCTCTTCATGGCAACGATTGACCTCTTTATTGTACGAACGCCGATCAGGTTCTCCGTTACGTAGACAAATGAGTCGCCCTCTGACAGGATTCCATGCTCAAGCAGAAAAGCCGAAATGAGGTTGAGAAGGTTGTTGAGGTCGAGGTTCTGGGGAATTGATATCCTCTTGACATTATCTTTTTCAACATCAAACGTAGAGCCAACTATAACAACGGTAATGCCAACGTCAGGGATTTCCTCTTCAGGAAGCTCCTCCATAATGACCAATGCCTTTGCCCCAATTTTCTCCGCTACCTTTGTTGCCTCCTCTAAAAGCACTCTTATGACTTCGCTCATCTCCCTCAACCGAGGATAGTAACCTGAAATAGTATAAAAATCTGCCGGAAAAGTTTAAAACAAGCGTCCCTAGCGAACGTTAGGTGATTGGATGAAGGTTATCGTTGCAATAACTGGAGCGAGTGGGGCCGTTTATGGTGTGAAGCTGGTAGAAGTTTTGAAAGAGCTTGGGCATGAGGTTGTTGTTCTTGCTTCAAGGACAGGAATAGCAGTCACATATCACGAGCTTGGAATCAAGTTAAAGCCCGACTATGACGAAAAAGACCTATTCGCCCCGGTCGCGTCAGGTTCTCATCCTTTCGATGCCATGGTTGTCGCCCCCTGCTCAATGAAGACGCTCTCGGCGATAGCCAACGGCTATGCCGACAACTTAATAACGAGGGCAGCCGATGTAGCCCTCAAGGAAAAACGAAAACTGATTCTGCTCGTCAGAGAGACTCCACTCAACATGATCCATATTGAAAACATGATGAAGGCCGCCAGGGCGGGGGCTGTGATTATGCCCGCATCCCCTGGATTTTATACAAGACCTAAAACTGTGGATGATATGATAAACTTTATAATTGGCAGAATCTTAGATATTCTTGGAATACCTCATGAATTATACAAACGTTGGGGGACGATCCATGGTACAGCTGGACGACCTTGATAGGGCTATACTCAAGCTGTTAAAACAAGATGCCCGACTCACAATATCCGAGCTAGCCGAGAGGTTAAATAGACCGGAATCCACGATCCACTTTAGAATCAAAAAGCTTATTGAAAAAGGTGTAATCGATAGATACACAATAATCCTTGGAGAGCCGCTGAAGCCAAAATCCGTAGTTGCAGTGTACATTGAGACGGAGATTCCCGTGATAGAGGACTTCCTTGAGAAGTACATCACCCACATCACAAAAACACTCTCAATGCTCCCGAACGTTCTGGCAGTTGCAAGGAGCGGCAGAAACGGAATTATAGCGCTCATCGGCGGGGAAACAGAGGAGCAGATAGAGAAGTTCGTCGACGATACGATAAGAACCCTTCCGAGCCTCAGAAAGGTAGAAGTATTTCCGTTCACCAACATCGTAAAGGGTGAAGACGTCATAGGCTTCCTGGTGGACGTCTGATGGAGATTGAAATAAAGTTCAGAGTGGGGTTTGAAGACATCAGGAGAAAAATTGAAGGGCTTGGGGCATCCTTCATCAGGGAAGAAGTCCAGGAAGACCTTTATTTTTCCCTCCCGCTCCCCAATCTACTTAGAGTTCGAAGGATCACGAACCTTGGGAAGGCTTTTCTGACGTATAAGTCCATACAGGATCCTGGCAGAAACGAGGAGTTCGACGAGCTTGAGGTCGAGGTCTCCGACTTCGAGACTACAGTTGAAATACTCAAAAGACTAGGGTTTGAGGAAGACGTTTGGATAAGGAAGAGGAGGCTCGTTTACAGGCTCGACGATGTGACGTTCGAGCTGAGCGATGTTGAAGGATTGGGCGCTTTTCTCGATATCGAAGTCATGAGTGATGACGTTGAATACGCCAAAAGAAGGATATGGAAGATTGCCGAAAAGCTCGGACTCAGTGAGAAGGACGTTGAACCCAGGCTCTACCAGGAGCTCCTGAAGGAAAAGATTCAGACGAGCTCCAGCCGATAAAAGCTGATGAAAAAGGGGAAACTAACCCAAAACGGCAGCTCACTTCGCCGTTGCCACTATCTTTATGATATCGTTGAACTGGAGCTCGTAATCATCACCAACGCGCCTCTTTGTTCTCGCGTTGACGGCATAGAGGAAGGTCTTTCCAAGGTCAGTATGCACCTTGTAGGCCAGGTCTTTTGGCGTTGAGCCCTTTGGGAGCAGATAAACGTGAGGTAAGACGTTCCCAAACTGGTCTGTGAGCTTGTTTTCGTCCTGGACAGGATAGACGGGGATCAGCTTGAGGAGCTCAAAGGTCGCCCTGTTTATTACCTCCTGCACACCCGTCGAACCGAAGCGCTGGAGAACCTTCTCCCTTATTAGCTCAAGGGCCTTCTCCTGTTTTGGACTCAGTTTTTTGAGAACCTTGAAGTCCGAGCTTCCAGGGACATAGTCTATAAAGCCCGCCTTGGCAGCTTTCCTCAGCGTTAGCTCGGCCGCCGCCGAGGTCGGGATTACTATGTAGCCCCTCTTTTCACCCTCTTTCTTCAGCCTCTCTAGCTGCTCATCGCTCGCGGCATCCGCCTTGTTGGCTGCTATGATTATCGGCTTGTTCACCTTTCTGAGCTCGCGGACGAAGTTGAACAGGTCTTCATCAGTCCACTTCGTTGGGTCATCGCTGAGGCCGAGCCTGTGAATGGCTTCCCACACGTCCTCCTCGCTCACGCCGATTCCGGAGAGGTGGTCGGCTATCGCCCCCTCAAGCTTCATGTGCTGGAGCTTTATCCTCTTGGCAAACTTCTCCCAGCCTTTCTTGAGTATCCCGAGTATCCAGTAGTCTATCTCCCTCTCAAGGAACTCGATGTCCTCAACGGGGTCGTGGTAGTCCGTTGGCTGGCCCTCTGCGTCGGTCTTTCCAGTTGCGTCAACGACGTGGATCAGCGCTGAGGCCATCCTGAGATCGTCAAGAAACTTGTTTCCAAGGCCGCGCCCCTCGTGCGCCCCGGGAACGAGACCCGCAACGTCTATCATCTTTATCGGGATCAGCGCCTTTCCGTCCCTGTACTCATAGTTCTGGGGGTTTGGCGTGCATCCGAGTTCCTTGCACGGGTGCTCTGCTATCGCATAGGTAACCCCAACGTTAGCGTCTATCGTCGTGAACGGATAGTTAGCGATGTCCACATCAACGAGAGTTGCCGCCGAGAAGAATGTGGACTTTCCAACGTTTGGCTTTCCAACGAGGCCTATCTCCATGTTCTCCACCACCAGCCCAAATTCGCCACTGGCTTTTAAGTCCTTTCGGCCGAAAACTATAATTTCTTCTTTTACTATTCTCTACCAATTGTCCGTGCCGTTGAATGGGGGAAGAGAAATGAAAAGACAGGAAGAGTCTAAGATTACTGCGATAGCTTATTCAAAAGACAAATTCGTTAGCAGGAAACTCTCAAATATCGAAGAGGCCCTTGGATTCCAAGATTATCGGGTTGTCTGGATCAACGTTGACGGTCTTTCTTTGGGGGAGCAGCTAAGGGACGTTTTTAAAATCCACGAGAGGCCCATAAGGGCTCTTCAAAGACAGACCTCCCGTGTCAGAGTCTTCGTGTTTCCAGAATATCTGTTTCTCATCGTCCACCAGGTTTACGAGAGCGAGGGAGGCTTAAAAAGGGAGAGAGTCGGCATCATCCTGAAAGACAACTTCCTGATAACAATTCAGGAGATACCCGGGGACGTTTTTGACTCCATAAGGGAAGGTATCCGCGAGGGAGAGGGCCTTTTCAGAGAACAGGGGGCAGACTACCTTCTCTTTGCTCTCCTTGAGGCAATAGTGGAGAACTACGTCCCGATAATTGAGGCCATAAGCTCCAAAATTGAAGGGCTTGAAAACGAGATACTTTCGAGAGGCGACACAAGAACCCTTAGAAAGATACACCGCATACGGCAGGACATCCTCTTCATGCGGAGAACAGTTTTTCCGCTCCTTGAGGCGTTCAGACGGCTCGAAATTGAGGGGTCAAGGTTTTTCAGTGAGGGTACACGGCCTTTTCTTGACGAGCTCCACGACCATGTCCGTGAGGTTCTGGAAATCCTAGAGGGCCAGCGTGAGCTCGCCAACAGCCTGATAGACCTCTACTACTCCACGATCTCGATGAGAACTAACGACATAATTAGAATCCTGACGGTTGTTTCGACGATATTCATTCCGCTGACTTTCATTACGGGCCTCTACGGCATGAACTTTAGGTATATGCCCGAACTCCAGTGGCGCTACGGTTATCCTGCAGTCCTAACAACGATGCTCGTGATAGCAGTTGGCATGCTCCTCTACTTTAGAAGAAAGGGGTGGCTCTAGAAGTCTTCGAGACCAAGTGCCAGCTTTACAGCCCTCTCGGCTATTACGTCCATCGGGTCTATCAGGGGGACGTTCAAGTCTTCCGACTTCAGGACGACACTTACCTCCGTGCAACCGGCTATTATTCCCTCACTCCTCCTCTCAAGTTTCTTCGCAACCTTTAAGAGAAGCTCCCTGCCGAGTTCGAGGTTTCCGGCCTTAACGCCTTCATAGATCGCTTTCATGACGAGCCCCTGATCCTTTTTGTTTGGCACTGCTATGTGGATGCCCCTCTTAAGGAGCGCCCTGTGGTAGACCATTCCCTTTATCGTTCCGTCGGTGGCAAGGAGGCCAACCTTCCTGAGGCCCATTGATTCAATCTTCTTTGCAGTTTCTTCTATCATGCTTACTAGGGGGATGTTTATCGCCCTCTGAATTGTCTCGGCGAAGAAGTGGGCGGTATTGCAGGGCATTATTATGAAGTCCGCGCCCCAGCTTTCGAGTTTCTTTGCGCTGGCTATAAGTTCGGGCCTCGGATCTGGGCCGTTTCCAAGGATAAAGGCCGTTCTATCAGGTATCTTGGGGTTGTTGTAGATTATTATTCTCGGGTGATCCTGATCTCTCCTGGCTGGCGTCCTCTCGACTATTCGCCTGAAGAGGTCTGCCGTTGCCAGCGGGCCCATCCCACCGAGGATTCCGATTACCCTCTCGGGCATGCTCTCACCCGCTCATTCATCGAGCCAGACGGAGTCGTCACCGTAGTAGTTCAGCTTAACGACGAAGAGCCTGAAGGGTTCATCTTTTTCGTTGACTACCCAGTGAACGGTCTTCGGCTTTACAAGGAAGATGTCTCCAGGTTTCGCCTGGTATTCTGTATCACCTATGCCTAACCTCGCCTCGCCGCTTATGATGTAAAAGAGCTCGTACTGGCGCTCATGGTAGTGCTTCCTGACGGTCTGCTTTGGCTTGACCTCTACTATCTGGGCGTAGCTCCCCTCAGGTAGCTCACCCTCGAAGAGTGGGAGCTTTCTATAAGTGCCTCTGTCTATGAGGTGCTTGATTTCGGCCTTCATATTATCTCCACCCCTCCCGTGGTATAATTATCTCCAGTATTGAAAAAATCTTCGCTTTCGAATTTCATCGAAATGTTCAATCTACCTCAAAAGACTTTTATATCTCGTTGAGAACCCATACTGGACAAACATCAACGGTGATGGCCATGGAAGAGCTTGAGAGGGCCCTTAAGTGGGCGGAGAACAACCTGAATGCGGAGTACATAGAGCTCCGCTATGAAGACCTGAGAAAGACAACGCTCGGCCTCAAGGACGGCGTTTTTACCAGCTTCACTGGAAAGCTTCACAGGGGCGTCGCCATAAGGGTTCTGGCTGACGGAGCGTGGGGTTTTGCTTCAACCAGTGACCTCACCAACCTCGAGAAGAAGATTGAGGAAGCTTACAAGCTTGCCAAGGCCGCTGCGCAGACCAAGAGGGAGAAGATCGAGCTGGCCGAGATAAAGCCCGTCGAGGACTTCGTGAAGAGCAAGATGAAGACCAAGCCGAGGGAAGTTGACATCGAGGAAAAGGTTAACCACCTCCGCGAGCTGGAGAAGATCCTCAAGGAGGACGAGGCCGTAAAGAGCGTCCAGATACGCTACGAGGACGGTGGCGGTAAAAAGCTCCTGCTGACCAATGAAGGGACGAGGATAGAGTGGGACTACAACTACCTCTACCAGGGAGCCTACGTCACAGGAAAGGCCGACGGAAAGCTCGCGATGGCGAGGGACAGCATCGGCGCGGTTGACTACGGCTGGGAGCTGATGACTGAGAGGGAGCCGAACGAGAAGGTCGCCGAGAGGCTCAAGAGAAAGATGTGGAGCCAGCTCAAGGGAGTTGCTCCAAAGCGCGGTGAGTGGCCCATCGTGGCCGGACCGATAGTCGTCGGCATCATCGCCCACGAGGCCCTTGGACATTTAGCTGAGGCTGACCTGACGATAAACTCGCCCTTCAAGGACTTAATCGGCAAGCAGATAGCCCCAGAGTTCGTCACGATGAGCGAGAGGATTGTTGAGGGCGGCTTTGGAAACGACAAGTACGACGACGAGGGCGTTCCCGTCAATGACATCCACATCATTGAGAACGGAATCCTCAAGGAGATAATGCTGAACAGGGAATACGCGGCTAAGTGGGGCATGGAGCCTAACGGACACGCTAGGGCGGAGAGCTACCGCTACCCACCGATAATCAGAATGAGAAACACCATCTTCGAGCCCGGCGACCACTCCTTCGAGGAGCTCATAGAGGACATCAAGTTCGGTTACTACGTCGTCGACTTCCGCGGTGGACAGGCCCAGCTCAACTCGGCCTTCCAGGTTGGAATCCAGGAGGGCTACGTCATCAGGAACGGTGAGATAGCCGAGCCGATAAGGGACACCTCGATTACGGGAGTCGCCATCGAGGCCCTCAAGAAGATTTCAGCGGTCGGCAAGGACTTCGGCCTTGAAGTAGGGTTCTGCGGCAAGGGACAGACGGCCTTCGTAAGCTCGGGCGGCCCGCACATGCGCTTTGACGGAGGAATAATCATTGGTTGAAGTCCGCTTTACTGGGCACGCCGTAGAAGCGCTCAGGAAAAGGGAAATAGCTGAGGAAGACGTTATCTCAGCACTCCAGAACCCTGACATAAGGGCAGTGGACATGCTGACGGGCCATTTCATAGCAGTGAAGAAAAATGGCCGCTGGCTGGTCGTTGTTTATGATGCGGCGCACGAGGGCATTGAAGTGGTAACAGTTTACGAGGTCTCAAGAAAGACTCAAATAGAGAGACGCATCAAAAAAGGTAGGTGGGTGGAAGTATGAAGGTCAGGTACGACCCGCGCGGGGACATACTTTACATTGAGGTATCCAGCGGAAAGGCCGCTGAGACTGTAGAAATTGACGACGACCTTTTGGTGGATTACGACGAGAAAGGAAACATCGTCGGCATCGAAATATGGCGTGCCCGGGAAGTTCTCCTCGGGGAGATGTTTAGGAAGATAAAGGAGCTTGGTCTTGATCTTAAGACCGCAGAGGTGGAGGGTTGAAGTATGGAGAACCTCATACGCTTCGGCGAGAAGTTTTTTGACGAGCTTGAGATAGCCGTTTACCGCTCAAGGGATATCGAGGCCTCGGTGGAGCTCAACGAGATTTCGATGGCGGCAACGACGAGCGGTGCACTGACGATAATCCGCGGAATAAAGGACAAGCGCCTTGGGTTGGCTATCGTGGACAGCGACGATCCCGAGAAAGTTAAGGAGGCAATAGAGCAGGCCGCCAAGATGGCGAAGCTGAACTCACCCGACGAGAGGTGGGTTTCCCTCCCAGAACCGGGCAAGTACAAGGAAAAACCGAAGCCGAACTACGAGCTCAAAGAAGCCTCCTCGGACATCTTCGTTGAGAACCTTATGAGGGGAATAAAGCTCACCCTCGAGAAGGATAGGAACGCGGTAGTTGCAGGTGGCTCTTCTGGAGTTGAGTGGAGAGAGAACTACATCCTGAACTCCCACGGTCTCGACGTCTTTCAGGAAGGTGGAGCGGCGTACATGTACCTTGAGATTGTTGGAAGGAAGGGAAGCGTAGTTACACCAGGAATCTTCGACTTCGACGCGCGCAGAGACCTCGACCTCGACGTTGAGGGGATCGTGGAGAGAGCCGTCCAGAAGGTCCAGTGGGCTTACAACGTCGTCCCAAGCAAGAATGAGGAAGTTCCGCTAATATTCGGCCCGTGGGCGATTGCTGGGCTCTTTAGCTACACCCTCCTCCCGGCCTTCAGCGGCGAGCGCCTTGTTAAGGAGACCACGCCGCTCGCTGGGAAGGTTGGTGAGAGGATAGCGAGTGAAGTCATAACGCTCTACGACGACCCGTTCCATCCGCTCTCCCTCAGGCCAACAATAGCCGACGATGAAGGCGTCCCGACTAGGAAGAACGTCCTCATTGAAAACGGAATCTTCAAGGGCTTTGTCTGGGACAACTACTGGGCGAAGATTTACGGCACCGAGAGCACAGGAAACGGGAAGAGGGATATAAGGAGCGGCGGAATAAACATAGGCTTCCACAGCGTTGTCATCGAGAACGGAAAGCGCTCCCTTGAGGACATCATAGGGGAGATAGACAGGGGCTACCTCGTGGACGGCCTCCAGGGTGCGCATTCGAGCAACCCGGACAACGGAAACTTCGCGGTAACGGCCAATCCAGCGTTCCTCATCGAGGACGGCGAAGTGAAGGGCTCAGCGGTCTTCCTCATAGCGGGCAACGTCTACGAGCTTCTCCAGCAGGCAAGCGAGGTCTCCAAGGAGCAGACTGTAATGCCCTTCATGAACACGATGATAACGCCGCACATAAAGTTCGAGAACGTGAAGATAGCGGGCAAGTGATCACCACAGTGCCCACTCTTCGAGCGGGACAACTCTGATGCTTTTTTCTCCAATTTTTATGCCCTCTGCCGGGTACCTCTCCCAAGTGACCAGCGTCATCTTTTCAATTCCCGTTTCATCCGCGGCGTTCATCAATGGGGAGAGCTCACGCTTCTCGTTTCCGGGGTGGAGCTCCCACGAGACCTGAATAAGCTCCTCCCCGGGGAGTATGAAGTCCACCTCCCTGCCCTCCTGGGTAACGTAATAGAACAGGTCCCTGTTCGGCTCAAGGCCGCGCTTTAGGAGCTCCGTGAAAACGAGGTTCTCCAGCAACCTGCTCCAGTCTCTCACGCCCAGCACCGCGAGTAGCCCGTTATCCACGAAATACGGCTTGAAGCCAAGGAGCTCCCTCTTCTTCTCCGACTTCACGTACGCCCTGAGCGGAAACACCACGAGGGCGTCGTTCAGGTATTCGAGGTAGTTAGCAAGGGTGGGCTTTCCAACCGCTATTCCCAGGCTTTTCATGGTGGAATGAAGCTTGGTTATCGTTGCATGGCTCGAAGAGGCCAGAAGCTTGAAGAGGAAGCGGAGCGCCTTGAGGTTGTCTACCCTCCACCTCTCGACCACGTCCCGGTAGATGGTGACCTCCAGTATTTCCCTTAAAATTTCCCGCCTCAGCTCCGGCTGGAGGACGGTCTCAGGATACGAGCCCCATTCGAGGCACTCCCGCAGAACCCCTCGAATTTTCCCCCTTGTCTCCAGGCTTGGAAGCTCCCCTTTTAGCCCCTTGACCATGAGAACCTCTGGAAGGGAGAAGGGGTAAAGGTTTAGGGTCACTGCCCTTCCCCTGAGGACAGTTGCCACTTCTTTAGAAAGGAGCTTTGAGGAGGAGCCCGTCACCACTACCCTGTGTCCCCTGTCGAGGAGGTAGCGGACGAACTTCTCCCAGCCCTCGACCACCTGCACCTCATCGAGCAAGAGGGTGAGCTTTGTTCCTTTGGGGTGGTTCAGAAGGGAGTAGTAAACCCTGAGCATCTCCATGAGGTCACTGGAAGTTACCCCAATTAACCTCGGGTCTTCAAAGTTCACGTAAAGACTTTTCTTCCTCTCGCTGTCAATCGCATCCCACAGCTGAAAGAGGAAGTATGTTTTTCCCGCCCTCCTCGGTCCGACAACCGCCAGGGCTCGGCTTTTTGGAAAAATAACCTTCACGTTGCGCTCTACGTACTTCACCCGGAGTTCAAGGTTATCGCCTATGACCTCTTCCCAGACCCTCTGTTCAATCATGTTTTATGGATAAAACATTATCCTTATAAACATTGTTTTCCACACAAAACAAGCCTTCATTTCCAAACCCTGAAGTCTATCGCTATGTTGAACTGCCTCGGCGCGTAGGGACGGACTCTCCTCTCATCTAGAAACTCAACATTAAAGCCCAGTTCCCTCGCGACGGCCTTTATCTTCTGCTCGTGCTCGGAGAACAGGTCTTCCTCCGGACCAAAGCCGTAGTAGTGAACTATTCCACCGGATTTGACGCTCATCATGGCCTCCTTCAAAAACCTGTCCGCGAACTTGGGGAGGTTCATGATCACTCGGTCAGCCTTAATCTGACCAGCTACCTTCCGCACATCGCCAAGGATGGGAACGACGTTGGGGGTTTTGTTGAGCTTCCTGTTCTCCTCGAGGTACCTTACCGCCCAGGGGTTTATGTCGCAGGCGAAGACCAGCTTTGCCTTTTTGGCGAGGAGTATCGAGTATGGCCCAACGCCCGCGAACATGTCGAAGACGATTTCCCCCGGCTGGGTTCTCTCAAAGACCCTCATTCTCTCTGTGGCGAGCCGAGGGGTGTAGTAAACCCTCGCGATGTCGAGCTTCAGCCTTATTCCGTTCTCACGGTGGAGAGTTTCAGTCCTCTTTTCACCAGCGAGGTGTATAAGCTCTCTTATGCGGTATTCCCCAGAAACCTTGCTACCCTTCGCAAATACCCCTTTTATGTGGCGGTGGACTTTGAGAATAGCCTTTCCAATGGCCTTTCCATAGTCCATGAGCTCTTCGGGAAGCTCGATTATCGCAATGTCACCTATGATGTCAAAGGAGCTTGGCAGGAGTGGTTTAATCTCATCTGGGACTTCAACGACCTCACGGTAGCTGTGGGGTCGCCTTTCAGTTTTTTCGAACTCCGCTTCAACTAACTCGAATCCCTCCACGGGCATTTCAACGGGAAAGAGCACGAAATTTCCCTCTCGTTTCGGGGAGTACCCTTTAGCTAAGACTCCAAGCTCGATGAGCTTTCTTCTGATTTTTTCTGCTTCACGTTTTGGAACTTTAACGGCGAGCATCGGAGGGAGATTGGGAGGGAAGTTAAAAGATTTTTTATGAATCGCCTGTATTTTGATTCTTAAATACTCTGTAAAACGGAGCTGATATTAAACCAAGGGCCAGTATTGATAAAATTATACCCCCTATTTTAATGGGGCCTAGTGTTATTATTATACTTAATGAGAGAGGACCTAGTATTATTATCATTGATGTCACCAGCAGCAGTCCTGATATGCTTTTTATTCCCCTTAAGACTACGTTGCGGGCATGCTCGTACGAGTTCCGTACACTGTGGAGAACAATAAACAGCCCAACGAAAAAGCCCACTGTAGTTAGAATAACGGACCAATAGGATATAATCCAGTTAATATCCTTGTTACACCACAGCATTACTTTTTTCTTTTGAAAGCCTCGCCCTTCAGGGTGGGAATGCAGTAATCGAAAGACCAGCCTGAGAGCAGGAAAGCAAAACTATTTTAAAGCCTAAAAAACATACCATGCTTTGAAATGAAGCGTTCAGTAACCATTAAGCTACAACCTTCAAAAGTCCAAGAGAAAATCCTCAAAGAGTTAGCTCTAATCAGTTCAAAAGTTTGGAACAGAGTAGACTACCTTCGCAGGCAAGAATTCTTTGACGGCAAACCAATAGACTTTAACAAAACCGAGAAAATAGTTTATGAAGAGTTTAAGGCTGAGATAGGCTCGGCAACAGTCCAGCAAATAGCGAGAAAGAACGCCGAAAGCTGGCGTTCATTCTTCTCACTCATCAGGAACAAACGGAACGGAGAACTACCAAAATGGTTCAAACCCAAACCTCCAAACTACATCAAGGAGAGAGGCTTAATCGTTCTAAGGAACGACCAATACAGAATTGAAGGGAACAAGTTAATCCTAAAAGGCCTTGGGAAGTTTAAACGCTTAGAAGTCCAGTTCGAGGGGAGAATTCACTTGAAGGGCAAGCAAGGGCGGTTAGAAATAACTTACAACCCAATAAGGCGGAAGTGGTATGCTCATATTTCATACACGGTGGAAGAGAAACTAATCAATGGTGAGTGGGTTGAACTCCCAAGGCAACCCTTGGGCAACCTCTCCGCTGGAATTGACTTGGGAGTGAACAACTTAATGGCCGTTTATGTGGAGAATGGTGAAAGCTTCTTAGTCAATGGAAGACCGCTCAAGAGTATAGCCTTCTACTGGATGAAGAGGATTGCGGAGTGTCAGTCCAAACTTAACAAAAGCGGTGCTAAAAGTAGCAAGAAACTCGCAAGAATGCACCAGAAGGCCAAGCTTCAGGCGAAGCACTACATTAACACGGCGGTGAGACAAACCGTTGAGAAGCTTTATCACCGCGGAGTTTCCAGAATTGTGGTCGGTTATCCGAAGGGAATAGCGAGGAACTCGAACAAGGGTAGAAAGCAAAATTACCTTCTCTCTCACGTTTGGCGGTTTAACACAGTGATAAAACGGCTCAAGGAAGTCGCCGAAGAGTATGGTATTCAGGTTTTGGTGGTTGATGAGGCTTTCACTTCGAGGACTTGTCCCGTTTGCGGGAAGCCTCACGAAGGGGCCAGGTTTGTTCGTGGGTTGTTTAAGTGTCCCGCAGCGGGGCTTATTTTCAACGCCGACTTAGTTGGAGCGTTTAACATTTTGAAGAAGGCTGTCAAAACCATAACCCCGAACTTGGGCGGTTTGTATGCCCAAGGGAGGGGTAATGGGGGCAAGACGTCCCTGGGGGGCTGAAAAGCCCACCTTTATTGGACTTTGATGAGACCCCTCAAACCTCTCCGTCATTGGCAAGGGGTTGAATCGTTGGAACCCTCGCCGTTCACGGCGGGGAGGAGGTCAGAATAACGCTAAAAAATAAACTGCTTACTAGCAACCCCGTCTCAGAGAACACTATTTTGATACCATCGTCTAGTGACATTAAGAAGTCTCTCCAATCCAAGCACTCACCCCCTGGGCTCTCATGACTTCAATTATGGAGCGCAGAGATATATTTTATTAAACCTTTTGTGGCCTGCATGATAAAATAGTCGGGGATAGGGGGCTTAATAGTCCAAAAAGACATTCTGCTGGTGTCTCAAAAGGCAAGTTCAAAAGGAACCGCGAGCCTTGATCAAACTCAATGGAACTATCGTTCCGTGCGTTGAAGCTCCGCTTCAACGTCGTGCAGGAAGCTTTTGGGAAAAGTTTCACTAAAAGTTTGAATGTCTTCGTGAGATTTGCTGAGAATTGGGATTCTCATGGCAACTTTGCAGATGGATAATGGTTTTCTCTTCTTTTTAACGCCTTTTTAATGACGTCCGTAGGGCGTCGGGGTGTTAGAAACTCCTTCCCAGTTGGCATGTCTGAAGAATTCACTCACTTTTAGCTCTTATATTGTGAAAATCCTTGTAGTGGAGCAATTCTAAGAAGAACCACGAGCCTTGATCAAACTTCGCGCAGGAAGCTTTTAGAAAAAGCTTCACCAAAAGTGCTCCCTTTCTTTTGACTTTCCTGTCAAAGAGTGTATTCTCTACCAGAAAGCAACTTCACGCGGGTTTACTCTCAAAATCTCCTGTTGATTGCGATTTCACATTTCTTTTTAGCGCTCTTCGGGCACTATACGGTGAGAAAATCCTGCTAAATCAGCAGATTGGTAAGTAAAACCCCTCAAAAGTTAGCTCGTTAGAAACGCATACTACTCTTCCGCCAGCGCTTGCGCAAGCAAGGGCTGCAATGGTGGGCCCGCGGGGATTCGAACCCCGGACCTCCACCTTGTCAGGGTGGCGTCATAACCAGTCTAGACCACGGGCCCAACCCAAGGATGGTGGACCGGCCGGGATTTGAACCCGGGGCCTCCGCCTTGCCAAGGCGGCGCTCATACCAGGCTGAGCTACCGGCCCACTTCCATCGACGCCGTAATCACCTATCTGGGTGGGTTTATAAATTTTACGGTTTTCTTCAGATGCAAATCGAAAAGCTAATATTCCTCTCATTCCGACATCTCCTGGTGATATCATGAACTTCGATCCCGTTTCTGAGGCCAAGAAGATTGAAGACCTGATAATATCCTGGCGCAGGGACTTCCACATGCATCCAGAGCTGGGCTATGAGGAAGAAAGGACGTCCAGGATAGTAGAGGAGCACCTGCGCGAGTGGGGGTACTCAATAAAGCGCGTTGGGACTGGAATAATAGCGGACATTGGCGAAGGCGAAAAAACGATAGCCCTCAGGGCGGACATGGACGCCCTGCCCATCCAGGAGGAGAACGAGGTTCCCTACAAGTCAAAAGTTCCAGGAAAGATGCACGCCTGTGGTCACGACGCCCACACCGCTATGCTACTCGGAGCGGCGAAGATAATAGCAAAACACAGAGATGAGCTTAATGGAAGAGTTAGGCTGATCTTCCAGCCAGCTGAAGAAGGTGGAAACGGCGCGGTCAAAATGATTGAAGGCGGCGCCTTGGAGGGAGTGGACGCTATCTTCGGCTTCCACGTTTGGATGGATCTCCCCAGCGGTATCATTGGTATCAGAGACGGGCCTTTTCTTGCCGGGGCTGGCATATTCAACGGAAAGATTATTGGCAAGGGAGGCCATGGGGCTTCTCCGCACGAGACAGTTGATCCAATCCCTATAGCTGCCGAGGCTGTTCTTGCATTTCAGACGATAGTCAGCAGGAACATAGAGCCTATTGAAACCGGTGTTGTCAGCGTCACCTCAGTCCACGGCGGGACGGCCTTCAACGTCATCCCTGAGGAGGTTGAGTTCAAGGGGACCTTCCGCTTTTTCAAGCCCGAAGTTGGGGAACTAATCCAGATGAGGATGAGAGAAATCCTCGATGGTATAACAAAGGCTCATAGAGCAAGGTATGAGCTCAGCATAGAGGAGCTGACACCCCCAACTATAAACACCAAAGAGATGGCTGATTTTGCCAGAAAAGTTGCCGAGAAGTATGGCCTGAAGTACGGTGAGGTTAGACCAACAATGGGCGCAGAGGACTTTGCCTTCTATCTTCAGAAAGTTCCCGGGGCTTTCCTTGCCCTCGGAATCCGAAACGAGGAGAAGGGAATCATTTATCCTCACCACCACCCGAAGTTCGACGTGGATGAGGATGTCCTCTACATTGGAACGGCAATGGAAGTTGCCCTGGCCTTCGAGTTTTTGAGCGAGTGATCGTCGAGCTTCTTTTTTGCTTTTGGTTTTATTTTGATCGTTACTTTTTTTCTTTGAAAGCCTCGCCGTTTACGGCGGGAAGGAGATCAACAGGGGTTAAATGCCCTTCAGAAGAATGAACTTGGCATGAAGTAAGAAAAGAAACAATGGAAAAAGCTCAGATAACTTTTTTCTCCTCAGATTTGGAGATATCCTCCTCGGTCTCTTCTTCCTTCTTTGGAAGTCCTCCTGGGCGTCTCTGTTTCTTCTTCATCAGCTTCTCCTTGAGTCTGTTGGCCTCGCTCCAGTAATTGACTGCTAGAGCGCCTGCCACGAGCGCAACGAGCAGGAACACTATTGCCGCAGGTTTCCACGGGTTGCCTTTCTTCTCTTCAGGTGGTAGGTATGCCTTGGAAACGTTGAGAATCTGCTCCGCTAGTGGGGTTGCGTTGTTCATGCTGGCGAGTGTCTTGTTTATGTATTCTGGAAGCTCCTCAGGGGTCGGCCATAGTTTGATCTTAACCTCTTTTGTAATGATCGTCGGTGGGATGCTGTCAATCAGCACTACGTTGCCGATTTCAAGCCTGTGTTCCCGACCAAGCGGGTCCTGGTAAACGAGTTCTGCTCCAATCGGGAAGGTGCCGTTTTCCGTAACAGTGACGGAAGCCTGTATGAGCTTTGATGAACCTGCCTTAAGGTCGCCGACTGGAATAACGGCTTCACCGCTGATGCCCTCGGGGAATACTAACTGGAGCGTCGCGTTCTTTATGAACTCGTAGTTGGGGTCTCCCTCAGAGGCGCTTACGTTGAACTTCAGGAGAACCTTTTTGCCTGCCTCTGTGTGAACGTAGTTGCCCTCATGAGTACCGTTCGAGGCAACCGCAGAGACCTTTATCTCAGGTAGTCCGTACACGATGATGCCGCTGAGGGGCTGGGAGTATATGGTCTTCTGCTTGCCAGTTTCAAGGCTCTGATCGTCGTAGTAGGTTACCATTACCCTTCCAATATCGAACTTTCCGACCTTTGTGGGCTGGAGAACGTATATTAAAGCGGGCATCTTTGTGAATGCGGGGAAGCTCTTAAACGTCCAGCTCTTGACTGAGCTAACGAGTTTGAAGCCGTTCGGAACGGGGGCTGCAACGTTAACGTCGTAGGCATCGCCTTTGCCTTTGTTCTCGACCGTTACTATGATAACCATGTCCTGTCCAACCATGACGGTCTTTGGAACGGTGTCTATCGAGGCCACTATGGTTGCCGGCCTAAGAATCGGCGTCGCCTTTGCGTCCTCCGGGCCGTAGACCGTTAGGGACACCCTTCCATACTGCGGTTCAGATTTTGATATTAAAACTTTCAGGGGAGTGTTGGGGATGTCCTTAATGGCACCTATGCTGATTATGTATGTGTCTAGTGCTTTGCCGTCTTTGTAGACCTTTATACTGGCTTTCGTTGAAATGGCCGAAACGAGCTGTAGCTCGTACTTGGTCTTGTTCTGGGTGATGGTCAGCTTTTCGTTCGTGTAAAGAAGGCCATCGTACAGGGATATGAGGGTTTGGGTCGTTGATGTTCCCGAGCCCGAGCTTGAGCTCGAGCCCCCCGCGCGACTCACTGATATCTTTGTAGCGGGAACTGCCGGCATGTAGACGTTGAACTTCGCTGATTTTCCAGGTGTAATGTCAAGGAGCTCAACATAGACGAAGTCGTAGTACTTGAAGTCCGTGTTCGGGAATGCGTAGGCAACTCCCCCACTTTCACCTTCCTTGAGGGTGATGCTCTTAGATGGATTGTTCGGGAGGTAAATCGTGAAAGTTACCTCTGTGGAAGTGACTTTATAGACTTTTATTGTACCCACTGGGAGGGTGTAGCTCTTTCCTGCGGAAAGTATCAACGGGTCGCCGTTTACCTTTTTGAGTGGGGACTTTATGTCAAGGTACAGGAGCGGCTTTTTGTCTTTGGTCCATACAGCCGCTCCAAATACTAGCTTGGGGTTCTTGCTGTTGGGATAGTACGCGTTAGAGCCCTCGGGAACTATTATAGTTGAAGGTGCCCCTGTCGGCCCCTGAATCGTCAGAGAAACCTGGCTATAATCAACGCTGATGTCCGAGAACTTGATAGTGTACTCACCAAGGGTTACAGAATCTCCTAGATTAAGCTGAACGGACGGCCCAACGGTTGCATAATTAGTTTCTTCAGCGCGGACAATGCCCTTATTAGACGTAATTCCACCTGAAACCATTAAAACAATCCCCAAAATTAAAGCCAGGAGTTTCCTCATTTTCCAACCTCCGCAGGTTTATGTTGCTGGCTATCAGTTTAAATGGTGAAAAGTATAAAGGCCTTACGGTGTCAGCCTCCTCCTGTCCCTCGGGAACAGGATGACCTCCCTGATGTTCGGAAGGTCGAGCATCTGTTTTATCAGCCTCTCAGCGCCGAGTCCAAAGCCACCGTGGGGCGGCATGCCGTAGCGGAAGGCCTTGAGGTAGAACTCGAAGCTTTCCGGATTGAGGCCCTTCTCCTTTATCTGCTCGACCAGAACGTCGTGCCTGTGCTCCCTCTGGCCGCCAGAGCTTATCTCCACGCCGCGGTACTCGAGGTCGAAGGCCCTGCATATCTCTGGCTTATTATCATACTTCATTATGTAGAACGGCTTTGCTTCGCTGGGGTACTGGTAGAGGAAGTAAAGCGGAGCGTTCTCGTTCTCCATCATGTACTTTCCGAGAAGCCTTTCCCCCTCTGTGTCTATGTCCTCTCCCCAGGGAATCTCCTTTCCAAGGTCCCCGAGGATTTCGAGGGCCTTATCGTAGCTCACGCGCGGGAAGGGAAGTTTGGGTTCCTCAAGTTCAAAGTTGAGTATCTCGAGCTCCTTGGCGTTGTGCTCGCGGACGTAGTTTATTGCGTGGGCAACGAGCCTCTCGAGGAGCTCCATGACTTCTTCTTCGTTCTCTATGAAGGCCATCTCGCTGTCAATACTCCACGCCTCGTTTAAGTGGCGCGTGGTGTTGTGCTCCTCGGCCCTGAATATCGGAGCTATCTCGTAGACCCTGTCGAGACCGCTGGCCATCATTATCTGCTTGTAGAGCTGGGGGCTCTGAGCGAGGAAAGCGTCCTCCTCGAAGTACTTCATGGGGAAGAGCTCCGTCCCACCCTCGGTGGCGGTAGCGATTATCTTGGGAGTGTGAATCTCAATGAAGCCGTTCTCGTGGAAGAAGTCCCTCACAGCTTTGAAGACGCTTGAGCGTATCTTGAAGATGGCCATGACCTCGGGCCTTCTTAAGTCCATGAAGCGGTTGTCAAGCCTGGTGTCGAGCTCAGCCTTGACCTTACCTGTCGGGTCGAGCGGAAGAGGCGTTTCGGCCCTGTTCAGCACAACGATCTTCTCGGGCAGAATCTCGAAACCCAGCTTGGCCTTTGGAGTGAAGTTAACTACTCCCTCAACTGCAACCACATCCTCGCTCCTGAGCTTTGGAATGAGCTTGAAGAGTTCCGGGTCGACCTTCTTCTTAGGAGCGGTTATCTGGACGATTCCATCCCTGTCCCGTATCCAGAGAAACTTTATGCCGCCGAGGTCTTTGACTTCCCAGACCCAGCCAGCGACTTTAACCTTCTGGCCGTTCAACTCCTCCGTAATTTCGCTTGAGTAGTGCGTCCTGTACATGGCAACCCCCCAGAAAGAGTCGCGGGCACCTTTTAAAGGTATTCGTGAGGGAATATGGAAACGCAGACATTTCAACGACGAACGTAACTGCTTTCTGCGAACTCCTCGAAGCTGCTGAATACATCTGGCTTGAACTCCACGGGTTTTAGCCTCACTTCGGTGAACCTTCCGACGGGAGTGGCCTTAAAGCAGGCCTCGCCGTTAGCGTACGCCCTGAAAACCGTGCACTCGCTTTCTTTCACCTCAGGATTCCAGTCAAGGACAGCAGGAGGTTCCCCTTCGGGCTGAATTGATGCGATGAACGCTTCTCCGATTCCCCAGAGAGCTCCACCTCCCACGAGAACGTGTTCATCCGCCAAAACTGTTCTCAGTCCACCGTCCATTTTCAGCTTTAGCCTTTCTCCCCACAAGGGTTCTCCTGTGGAGCCAATTCCGGCCAGCTCAAAATCTTCCATGGCGACAACCAGATCACCGCTGGGGCTTACCGCAATGTCGACGGCTTCCATCCCAGGAAATCTCAGCCCCCACTCAGGTTCCCCCTCGCCGTCCAGGCGGATGGCCCAGGCATCGTGGCGGGACTTTATTGGAACGTAGGTTTTCCCGACCACCACGGGGTCACCCTCAGGAGTCAGCGCGATTTTAACGGCCTTTTCCAGGCTCTCCGTTCCGTACGTCTTCCCCAGAAGAACATCACCCTCGTTATCGAGCCAGAGGAGCCACGCGTTCGATGGGCCTTCACTGAAGCTGTATGTGTAGCCCGCAACCACTATCCTCCCTTCTCTGTCGATAGCTACGGACTCTGCCCCGTCCCACAGCTTGCCGCCGTAGGTTCCCCACCAGACAAAGTTTCCATCTCCGTCGAGCCTTAGGACCAGGGCGTCGCTGACCCCCGCGCCGAAGCTTCTTGTTTCGCCGACAACTACAGTTCCACCGTCTCTTGTCGTCGTGAGGGCATTGAAGCTATCAAGCACACCTCCGTTAAACCTCCTGCCCCACAGGAAGTTTCCATTACCATCGAATTTGAGGATCACCCCCAGCATCATGGAGCGGGGTTCCCTCGTTACCCCCACCAATACCACTTCCCCGTTACCAGTAACTTCAGCATCGGTTATGGTCACCTTCGGGATGATTCTAAACCACTTGAGGCTTCCATCTCTCCCGAGCCTTGCCACGAAGCCCCCACTGAGGATTACCCTGCGTGGGCCATATTCTGCCAAGAAATGCAGCTCCTTTTCCGCCACCCCCGCAGCAATCATGTCTCCGCCCCGTGTGAGGGAGATAGATGCCACTCCGCCCTTCCAGTAGGTTTTCGCCCACTTAATCATCCTCCCCCACCAACCTTGCGTTCAGTTCAAGGTACAGCTTCCACAGGTACTCGGGGTCGTCAAGCTCGGGACAGACATCCTCAATAATGGGTGCTACCTCCGTTAGGAACCTCCTAGAGAGCACTAAAACGTCCTCCGCGAACTCCAAAAAGGGAACCTCGAATGTCCCCCTGTGTGTTTTCCTGGCATCCTCGCAGTCGCTCCATCCGAGAAGCTCGTTGAGGTAGTGAATCCTCAGCCTTTCCCCGACGAGCTCAAAAAACACGGTGGTAACCCCTTGGTCCACAAAGAGGCTCGTCTGGTAGAGCTTTGTGCTGTCCCCTATTTTAAAGCCCAACTTTCTTGCCTCCCTTCTGGGATACGCCATCTCCCCCTGCTCGTCGAAGTCGGGGTCGAGAAAGGAGATGCAGAGGTCAAGAAGGTCCTGGAACATGCCGTGGAGGTTTGTATCCATCATCACGGGAGTGCATCCCGAGGATTTGAATATTCCGCCGATGATCAGCCTTCTGTCAATTCTCATCAGGGTCGGGATAGGAGATGGAAAGCACGTGGGGGCGTTGGGGTCCACGTCAATTTCTATGTGCTTCCCAACGAGCCTCATGGGCTTTAAACTTCCGAGCCACCAGCTCACAGAATCACCCCCAGAGCTCCTCAGCGGAATCCTGACTCTCTATACAACCTTTCAACCTCGCGATAGAGCCCCCTGAGGGAATCGTAGTCGTCAGGTTCTTCCCCATGCTCCAGCCTGATTTTCTCAACAATCGAAGCGTACTTTTCCAAGTACTCCCTGCTGATTTTCAGAACATCCTCAACGAACTCTCTAAGCGGGAGTTCAACGACACCCTTGTGCTTGCCCTTGTATTCTGGGCAATCTGTATTAGCCAGTAAATCTTCATGATAATACACTCTCAACGTATCCCCAACTAATTCGAAAAAAGCATTGGCCGAATAAGTTAAAAGATCAGTTCCATAAATAGGAGTAAAATCTCCAACGTTAAATCCGAGTTCTCTGGCATACTTTCTTACGTTACCTCCCAAATTTCCGTTCTCTCTAAATAGTGGATCAAGCAATGACAAACAGCAGAATAGAAGCTCCTGGATAACCCCATGTGGATTTCCATAGGTTCCCATTAAATTATTTCTTAAGGTTTTCCAGCACATTCCAGCTATTATACACCCATCAAAAAGTATAATAATATGAAAAGGAAGCATCGGTTCAGTTTCGTTGAACCTGCCTAAGTCAATTTCAATGAGCACGTGTTTCCCTTTGAGGACTATCTTTTGCAAGTTTTCATTCATTGATCACCAACCTCCCACTCCAACTTTCATACTGATAAATAGCCTTACCCCGCGTTGGATATGCTGTTTTAAGGACATACTGATCCCCTTCCCGGCTGAACTCCAGTGTAATTTTTCTATCCCATCAACATGCATTCCAAGCTAGTGACAATGTATTCATATCCTCCTGCCTGTAATTTCCTCCTTGATTTCCAGATACCATCTCCAGAGGATATCATGGTCATACGGTTCCTCCTCATACTCTCTCATAATCCGTTCTATGACACCTGCATAGTTTTTGAGGTATCCCTCCGAAATCTCGAGCACATCATTAACAAATTCCAAGAAAGGCAATTCAATTGTACCCCTGCCCATTCCCTTGAATTCCGGGCAATCTGTTTCGTAGAGAAGCTGGTTATAGTAATGTATTTTCACTACATCATTCTTTCTTTCAAGAAAAATGAAGACTGAGTCCGCTACCGATGTTGCAGAGTAAATCGAAGAGTCCTCCCCAACCTGAAATCCGTACTCTCTAACAGTGTCCGGCTTAACACCAACGAGCCGTCTTGGCTTCGCCACCATAAAGAACCTCACACTGTCCAGTAAATCCTGCACAACTCCATATGGGTCCCCTGGCGACCCAACCAGCTTCCCTGAACTCCATTTTTTCCAGCACATGCCCACGATGACATGGTCATCCAGTAACATGATGAGGGGAAAGGGATATGCTCCCCCATAGAATTTCCCTAAGTCAGCCTCTATGTAGATGTGCTTGCCAGATAATTTGAGCGTGTTCATGGGATCACGCCCAATGTTCTTTTTTGCTTAAGCTAGAGCTCCCGCAACTGGGTTTCTCGTACATTTTCTTAACCTCCTGATAAAAGTTCAAAAGGTATTCATAGTCATCACCGGGATTGTGTTCATTCTCGATCAAAATCCTATCAATAATCGAAGCGTACTTTTCCAAGTACTCTCTGCTGATTTCCAGAACGTCCTCAATGAACTCTCTAAGCGGGAGTTCAACGACACCCTTGTGCTTGCCCCTGTATTCTGGACAATCAGTGAATTCAAGGAGTCCATTGTGATAGTAAATCCTTGCGGTCTTCCCTGTAGAGCAAGCGTAGTAAATACTGTTCCTCTCAACACCCTGATACACCACAACCTCATCCCCTTTTAATCTGAATCCCGCCTCTTCCACATTCTTTCTCTCAAACCTGGTTAGTGCCCGAACATGCGGATGCTCTGGCTGTAAAAAGTAATAACAAGCAGTCAACAAGTTCTCAAAAACTCTGTAGACATCACTTTCATCTCCTTCGAGTTTTCCCTTCCAGCAGGCCCCCACGAGTAAATGGTCACCTATCGTAAAAATCGAAAAGAAAGGATCTGGAGAGGGAATGTACCTATCTAGGTCTATTTTTATCGTTAAGTGTTTTCCTTGTATGGTGACCCACATTCGTATCACCTCACTGCCAGCCACCTCTCCCAGGGATAAACGTCTCAACAGCCCAACCATCAACAGGATACGCCGTCTTCAGGACGAATTCACCCTTCTCGAACCTGAACTCCAGCTGAACAACATCAATACCATCAACATGCATTCCAAGCTTCTTAAGATCCACTGGAATCCCAAAGTTCCTGTTGGGCACCCCATTCTTAAAGAATTTCTCAGATATGTACTCTGGATCCTTGCTCACCCTCTCCACAACTTCCTTCAGGAACTCCATCAGCTCCTCCTCGTCCCTGAAAACCCTGGGAAGCTGCTTCTCCTGACCGCTCACGATGATCTTCTGGCCCATCAGCCAGAAGGATGTTTTTCCCACGTTTTCCATGTCGTATCCCCACACGTGCCTGAGGAGCATGTGAATGAGCCCCTCCTTTTCGTTCCCTTTCTCTATGGCCACGTCGTACGTCCGTACTTTTCCGAGGACATGTTTTCCTTCCACTCCACTTGCTATTCTTTCTAATGCCCTCTCCGACCGTTCAATTCCTTCCTTTATCTCCTTTATCGTCGCGCCGTGCTTGACTGTCTCCTCGACGGCCTCCTTTGAAACTCCCGCCCTGACGAGGTCGTCGAGGGCCTTCGCGGCATCGTCGCCGTGCTTTACTATGTCGTCGAATATGTGGGCGAACCTCTCCTTGGCCCTGACGACTCCATCACCAACCTCCTCAACGATGTCGAGGCGCTTCAGCGTGCTGTAGAGCTTTCCAGGAACCTCAACGAGTTCATCTCCGTGCCTGAGTACGCCGACCAGCTCATCGCCCTCCATAGCCAGGCTGAAAACGAACACCGAACCAGCGGCGACGGTGCACTTTATTGAGTCCTCCCCGTAGTCGGAACACGCATTATAGGTATCGTAGGCGTCCCAGAGCGCAAATCCAACCGAAACTATTGCCCCGATGATGACTGGAATTGGAACGAACTGCGGTCTTATCTTCCCGTCTCCCCATGAATAAGTGGTCGTATAGCCCGTCGAGAAGACCCTCGGTACAGATTGAGGCCTCAACTTCACCCACGAGCTCAGGAAGATCCCGTTTCCAGAGGTGATGCGCAGTTTGACGTAAACTGGCTCTCTGACGTTGAGGAAAACCGCCACCTTCTTGCCCCAGGGCTTCAGCCGGCCGAGGCTGACGCGCTCTGTGATGGTTCTCCCATCCCTGCTGATGAACACGGTGCCGTAGCCGGAGAGGCAGTTGGGCGGGACGTCCCATGTTACGACCGCGATATTGCCGGTCTGCTCAACGCCGTCGAGGCGGATTGGGTAGGCCCCTGAGCTTGCTCCAAAGATGGAAAGCCCTGACCACGGCAGGGAAACGGCGGAGACTCCGGGCAGCGTCAGCAAGAGCAGGAGAACCAGCGCTCCAACCATCCGGCGGCTCATCCGCTCACCCCCAGATGGCTTCAACTATGGACGAATAATCCAGCTTTAAAGGAATTTCGTAAACTTAAAGTTGGAAACAAAAGTAGAAGCCGCTATGGGATGCGGGATAATGCCACCAGAATCGTCTCACATCGAGGGATGAAACTCAGAGATAAAGTGCCAAAAACAGGGGAGAACAGAAAAGAGCATCAAACAAAGGATATCCTAACGTCTTTGCCGGTTATCTGGCTGAGAATGCTCTCAAGAACTTCTGGCTTCTCAGGGAGCTTTTTCCTGTCCCTTCCAAAGACGAGGATCTTGTAGTCCCTCTCTCCTCCGGCCTTGTAGACCACGTTAACGCCAAAGACTCCAGCAGGATAGAACAAGTCAGAGGCCAGCTTCTTCAGCTCGTTCGGGTTTTCCGCTTTCATGCCCTCGATAACCCTAACGCGCTTTCCAAGCTCCCTTATCAGGGCTTTGATGTTCTTTCCACCTTTACCGATGACCACGGGCACGTCTCCTTCCCCAACGACGATGACAACGAGGTCCCCAGCTTCGACGGCCTTCTTGAACTCGATATCAGCGTCACCGAGAAGCTTGTAGAGAAGCCTCGCGACCTTAACGTCAAGCTCGGAGATTATACCATCCTGGAGTTTTTTCTCATCTGCGGGACAGAGAATACCATCCGTCTTCAAGCACACCTCACAGATCGGCGCCTTCACGTTCTCACCCCCAGAATGACCCTGAGCAGACTACCCCATAATTCAGGAAGGCATTTAAAAAGGTTATTATGGAGAAAAGCTCTCTTCCAAAAGGTCAGATTTCACCCTCTATCTCACGCCTGAGCCGCTCAATAAACTCCTCGGTAAAGCGGTGTCTCTCTTCGGCCATCTTTCTCGCGGTTTCTGTGTACATCAGGTCTTTCAGCTTCAGTATCTTCTCCTCAAAGTGCTTTATTGAGGCGTCTATATCCCTCCCATGCTCCCCCGAGTACATAAAGACCCTCGCTATCCCCACGGCCCCTATTGCGTCGAGCTTATCGGCATCGCTCAGGATCTTTGCCTCAAGTGTAGCTGGTTCAGGCCCACGTGAGAAGCGGTGGGCCTCTATCGCGTGGGCAACGGCTTCAACCTTGTCTTCGGGATAACCGAGGCTTCTCAGGTACCTCCTCGCTATCCTTGCCCCCTCAAGGGCATGGTCCTCGACTTTCCCTGAATCCTCCAGCGGGCGGGCAATATCGTGGAGAAGCGCCGCCAGGGCGAGGACTTCTAAATCAGCCCCTTCTTCTTTCCCGATATGCATGCAGAGGTTGAAGACCCTCTCAACGTGGCTGAAGCCGTGCGTGCCCTCCCTGTCGAAGAAGCTTTTGGCGAACTCCCTGACGGTCTCTATCAGCTCCCTTGACTTCGGGTCAGATATGAACTCCTCAAGCTTCATTCAACCACCTAGGGCATCATTAATTAGTGCCTTTAAAAGCTCAACTACTTTCCTGTGAACCTCAAGGCCTATCCCGTCCACGCTCTCGCTGGGTTTCTTTCTAACTCCATCTATCAATCCGGCGCTTGTTAGGGCTTTTACTGCCCTCTCTTCATCCCAGTCTGCAAGGAGATTTGTGCCGGCTAAGATCGAGGCATGTGCCACCAGCCCGTAGGAACCCCAGTTCGACACTCCAGCCGTTATAAGGTGATCAACCTCAACAACGCTGGCTATCTTTTCTCCAAGGGGAATGTACAGCTCAATTAGATCCCTGACGTTGCCCATCCCGGCTTCGTTTCCGCCGTCACCAACCGCTATTGTTGGGATTCCATATTCTCTCGCCTCAATTACCAGCCCGTCAAAGGCCTCCCTCGTTATCTCCATGCCGCTCATGGAGTAATACCTGCCGTCAGCTGCCCTTCCGGGAGTCTCAATGGCGACGACCAGCGAGTATTCCGAGACATCACCGTCCCTTGCAAAAGTGACGCCAAACGGCCTCAATGCTCCCATTACCTCCGGATAACTGAGGACTTCCGCCCTTCCCCCGAGCTTTTCTACGGCTTTTGCGACTGCCAAGGCCCCGGGTGGGCCGTCAGTTTCGGGAGTCATAGAAGGCGGAATCGGAAAGCCGGTTACTATAAGAGTTCTCTCAAGGTTGTTGAGAAACGTCTCAGCGGCGTCCTCCAAAAAATGGAAGTTTCTGGTGCGGTAGTCAAGATACAGCCTTCCTATTCCCCTGCTTCCAACGTCGGTGTTTACAAGGTGGGCGATCATCAGTCTTCGCTCTCCTCCAGCTCGTAGGCCACGATCTTGACTTTTCTGCCTTTGATGGCTTCCTTTAACTTCCACCAGAGCTCAGTCGGGTTTTCGCGCCTGTGGGTCAGCTCGTGGCCGTTCTCAAGCTTTACCTTCTTCTCTTCGTATTCAACAAACGTTCCCTCCCCTTCGAACACCTTCTTCATTCTACCACCTCCAGTATCCCCCTAAGCTCGTGGAGCGTCCTGATTTCATAGTCCGCTAAGTGATGCCCGGGTTCGCCCTCACGGTTTATCCATATTGAGAGCATGCCAACGTGCTTCGCCCCATAAACGTCCTGGCTCAGGGAATCCCCAACGAAAGCGGCCTCTTTTGGTTCAACTCCGAGTTTTTCAAGGGCGTAGAGAAATATCTTCGGCTCGGGTTTTATCGCCTTAACATCCTCCCTGGTCACGATGACATCGAAGTACCCTTCGAGCCCCGTCAGCTTGAGCTTAAGGCGCTGGTATTCGGGCCCGCTCGTGACAACTCCCAGAAGGTATCCAGATCCTTTAAGCCACTCAAGGGTCGGAATGGTGTCCGGATAAACGTGGAGCTTGTGTGGGTACCTCCTCAGAAGGTCTTCATACCGCATATTGAGGCCAAAAAGCTCAAAGAAAAAGTTCCAGTCGTGCCAGTCGTAGGTGTCTCGCCTTGAGAATATCTCGGACAGAAACACGTTCCTGGCCTCTTCCTTGGTAGTTCCCAGCTTTTTTGCCAGCTTTTCGTACACCTGAGGGAGAAAGAGCTGAATAAGGGGCATTTCAGTTAGCAGTGTGCCATCGATGTCAAAGAGAACGGCCTTTATCCTGCCCATATCACCACCTCTTCACGAGCAGGGCGAGGACTTCCGAACCTTTAACGTTTTTGTCGGTGATCACACCCCAGATTATGTCCTTCTCAGAGAGTATCCCCTGGAACTTGGAGAGTATTCTGTGAGCACCGCTCAGCGGGAAGTCTTCACCGACGAGTATTCCAACAAGCCCGCGCTCCCAGATGCCCCAGTGCCAGCTGAAGTCAACCTCGCGGAGAAGGCGCATTATGCCGACGTTTCCTCCCCGTATCATGCTGAACAGGTCCGCGTAGTCTATGTTCACGAGCATCTCACTTTCAAGGTAACGGTAGAGCTTTGAGAACATATCAGAAATGTTCTTTGAAGCTTCCTCAAAAGCCTTTCCAAGGGGCACGTCCTCCTTTAAGAAGTCCCAGAGGGAGTCGTAGAACACCGTCTCGAACTTATCCGCCCATTCGGGTTTCCGGTTGATCAGCTCAACTTCAGGCGTGAGTACATAAGCGAGCCTTATAGAATCCGAGGGGAGTGCTTCAAGGATTATCTCCATAATTTCCCTGTTTGTCTTTGTGTCATCAAAGACGAGCCACACAAAGCTGTTTTCGGGAACGTTAGAGAAGAAGTTCACAATCCTTTCCCGGTATTCCTTAGGCCGCAGAATGTACCTGGCTGGATTCAAGGATACCTTTACCACGGAGTCCGTTTCAATTCCATTGACTATCCTTGAACCATTGCTACCAATTCCAGCAAAAATATGGGTAAAGGAGAACATCGCGACCCTCACTCAAGGGTCGCGTGCTTCCTCTTCATATCCTTTTCGGTCTTCTGGAACGTGGCCATGAGGAGTGCTATAATGCCGTCAAGGAAGACCATAGTGGAGTCCTCGAAAAGAGTTCCCATCGGGGCTATCCATTTGTACTGGGTGAGCATCTGCCTGGCTATGTAGTCAGTGGGGACGTCTGCCTTAGTCCTTCCCGGGATTTCAACGACAACGTCAGCGAGTTTTCCGAGTGTCGAGTCCGCGTACGAGGTTATGCCGACGACCTTTCCGCCCTGCTCCTTTGCTATCTGAGCGGCATCCACTATGCTCTTTGTTTCACCCGAACCACTTATGGCTATGAGTAAATCCCCTGCCTCGAATGCTGGCGTGATCGTCTCACCGACGACGTAGACGTTGAAGTCGAGGTGCATGAGCCTCATCGCGAAGGCCTTGCCGACGAGCCCGCTCCTTCCGGCGCCGTAGATGAATATCTTGTTGGCCCCTATCATGGCATCCACGAGGCCTCTAACCTGTTCGAGCTTGAGGTTTTCAGCGACGCTCCTTATGTGGTCCGTTATGTCGAACATAGCCTTTCTTATCGTCATCATGTACTCGCCCCAGAAGAGGTCTATTATCCTTCTGGTGACTTCTTCAGGGTCTTTGGCCTTGGTTATGGCGCTTCCCACGATGATTATCGTGGCGCCGAGCTCTATGACCTTAGGTATCGTATCGAGATTCAGGCCCCCAGCGACTGCAACCGGAACTTTGACGGCCTTTACTACCTTCTCAAGGTCCTCAAGTGGGTTCTTGCCCTGGGCCTGCTCGTCAATTCCAGTGTGGACGAGGATGTAGTGGACGCCCATCTTCTCAAGCTCTTTTGCCCTCTTAACCTTGTCCTTGACGCCGATCAGGTCAACCATAACCCTTATTCCATACCTCCTTGCGACCTCAACTGCATCCTTGATGGTCTTGTCGTCGGCAACGCCCAGGATAGAAACGACGTCAGCGCCGTGCCTCGCGGCCATCTCGACCTCGAGAGCGCCAGTGTCCATGGTCTTGAGGTCTGCGACTATCTTCCTGTCAGGGAAGCGCCTCTTCATGAGCTCTACTGCCCTCATTCCTTCTTTCTTGATGAGGGGAGTGCCGACTTCAAGCCAGTGGGCCCCGCCGCGGGCGGCCTTCTCAGCTATAGAAATGGCCTGCTCAATATCGGTAAGGTCAAGAGCGACCTGGAGTATCATGACACGACCTCCGGAGATTTTTCAGTTGAAGGTTTTGGGTCGAGTTTTTAAAGGTTTGGCCGTGAAGATTGACATAAAAATGCCTATTATTCCTCCCAACGCTTTTAAAAAAAGTTCCCAATGTTGTGCTGGTGGAAGGAATGGTAACTTTCATACCCTTTGGAGAGAAGCCCAACCGCGATGGAGTTCTCTACACCCTCCAGCTCCTAAAAAGGAACAAGCTCATTGATGACTACGTCATCGTCGAGGCCAGCAGGATTGACCTTCTATCAGAGCGAATTCCCCAGGACAGGGCCTATGTGGTCGGTGAACACCTCGCAACCTACGGGATAATCGACAGGCTGAGGCCCAAATCCCTGATCAGCGTTGACGCCCACACAGATTTGATGCACGACTACCTTGATCACGGCTCGTGGCTGGCCTATGCCCTTGAGAACAGGCTCGTTGAGAGGGCCGCCGTGATGGCACCCGTCCTTATGATACCGACAACCGACAGAACCCAGCTCTGGACGAGGCGAGTCAAGATATATCCAGCCCTGTTGAGGAGCAGAAAACGGGGTGGAAAGTGGAGGGCATATAAGAACTTCCAGACGAACTCCCTCGATGAAATAATAGCTGATGCAAAGAAGTACCTCGGCGACGAGATATATCTCACAGTTGATATGGACGTTCTTAGGCCGGAGTACAAAATAGCCCGATTCCAGCACGGTGAGCTGACTCTCGATGAGCTAATCGAGATACTTGAGGCGATAAAGCGGGAGTTCAACGTTGTTGCGTTTGACATAGCTGAAATCTCGGACAGAATAAGGCACTCCCGCCTTGGAAAGCGGGCGCTCTTTGAGGTCTTCCAGCTCCTGACGGAGGGATTGGAGTGAAGGGGCCAACTGAAGAAGAAATCAGGAACGTGATAATGCCACTGATGCTTTCCGGCGCTAAGATGCTTGATAGACACTGTCCGAAGTGCGGTTCGCCCCTCTTTGAGAAGGACGGTAGGGTTTTCTGTCCAGTATGTGAGTACAGGGATAGGAAAAGGAAGGCCGAAATGAAGGAGGAGGTTAAAGACGTCGAGGAGAGGCTGAGGGAGAAGCTGACCCAGCTTGCGAACTCCCTTCCAGAGGACATTGAAGAACTTGAGAAACATTTAAGGGTGATGGAGAAGATAATCGACCTGTTGGAGAGGTATAAACGACTGGAGGGATCTGAATGAAGAACCAGAGGGTTTTGAAGGCCCTTGAAAGCGGCCCGAAGACCGTTGATGAGATAGCCAAGGAGACTGGAATCAGCCCGATGGAGGTAAGGCGCTACCTCCTAAGGTTCGCCGAGCAGGGCAAGGTGGAGAGCTTCCAGAGGGAAGGAAAAATCTTCTGGAAAATCCGGGAAAAGAGAGAGGAGGAAGAGGAGTTCAAGTACGTTTGACTAACCTCTATTTTCTCCCACTTTTGACTTCTCGGCCCAGTATGGGATTGAACGCCTATGATAGGTAGCACAATGTTTCTCTGAACAACCGAAGAAAAGAACAGTAAAAGCAAGAACAGAGAGAAGGGATCAGACCTTCTCGGCCTTCTCCCAGTACTCGTTGAACTTTGCCTCGAAGAGGTCCCTGACCCTGAAGTCCTTGATCCAGACCTGGGTCTCGTAGTTGAAGTACCTTGCAGCCATGTCCTCAAGGGCGAAGAAGACCTCGTCGTCGCAGATGAGCATCGGGAGCTCGAACTTGTCAAGGGCCCTGAGCTCGAGCTTGCCCTTCTTGGCGTACTCCATGATCTTTGAGCCCTCGAGCCTCTTGAGGAGGGACTTGCTCACGATGATCTTGGCCTTGGCGCCGTTGTCGATGGCCTTAATGAGGTCGTTCTCGAGGTTTATGGCGATGTAACCGTCGTCGGCGAGGAGGATCTTCTCCTTGACTTCCTCGAACATCTCCTTGGTCTTGAGGGTGGCGTTCCTTATGCCCCTGACAACCCAGACCCTCTCAACGCCGTACTTCGGAATCTCGGTCTCGATGAGCGGCTTCATGAGCTCGATAAGCTCCTCCTTGGCCTTCTTCTTGGCCTCGAGCTCCTCCTTAACGCGCTCCTGCCACTCCTCGATGAACTTCTCGAGGATGTTCTCCGGGTGGACCGGCCTGTACTTGTTGACCTTGCCCGGCTGGCTGATGGCGAATCCCTTCTTCTCAAGGCTCCTGAGGACGTCGTAAGTTCTTGGAGCCGGAACCTCTGAGACGCTGGCCAGCTCGGCCGGTGTAAGAACGCCAAATCCAACGAGGGCCACGTACGCCCTTGCCTCGTAGAGGTTCAACTCAAAGTGCTCCTGAAGGAGCTCCACCATCCTGTCCTTGACCATCTTTACCACCACCTAATTTTCTATTTCTAAATTGGGTCCCAACCAATATAAATCTTTTCCTCCCAGGGGAAGTTCATGGCATGTGTCGGACATAGTTGGATTGGATAACTTACTTAGATTATACTCTGGTTGTATGGGGATACAACCAGGTTACCACAGCTGGGGTTTTAAAGTTTTTGGAAATCAGAACCTCAAGAGAGAACAAGATAACATAATGGATTATTTACGGTAAACATACCCTAAGGCTCAAGCATTCAAAAAGACAGAATGGGACAGCATAAAAAGATAGTGGCAAGCGATTAAAACACCATCAACCCGAAACGTATCTTTGAATTTCCGAATAAAGCTCCCCGAGAACCTTTATGTAATCCTCAATCCCTTCTTCTATGCGGTCCATTATTTCCTCAAGTTCCCTCGTTCTCTCCTCGCTCACAAGGTCCCTGTACTTGCTGACGAGGTAGTGGTAGACTTTGATGCCTTTTTCCGTTGGAAGGAGCTTCTTTCTTCCCTTTGTTTCCACGACGTAACCTCTTCTCATGAGCGTTTCAACGATCTTGGCGTACGTTGACGGTCTTCCTATCTTCCTCTCCTTCATCAGGGCTATTATGTCTCCCTGAGTGTAGAGGGAAACCTTTGGAGCCTTCCACTTCTTTGCCTCAACCACCTTGAGCTTCATTCCCTTCTCAAGCTTTGGAAGCTCCCTGAGCGGCGGCGAGCGCAGTCTTGTCCAGCCGTCCTCGATTATCTCAACGTAGCCTTCAAGCTCGGCCTTTCCGACGCCAGCGTTGATTACGGCCTTCTCGTAGAGTATCTTCGCTGGGGTCATCTGGCTCGTCATGAAGCGCCTGAATATCATGTCGTAGAGCCTGTAGTGATTCCTTGTAAGGTTCCTCGGGAGCTGGATTATTCCATCGCGGATGAGCTGCATCAACCTGCCGGTGTCTATCGGTCTAGTGGGTCTTATGGCCTCGTGTGCTCCCTCCTCTCCCCACGGCCTGGGTTTGAAGTACTTTTCGCCGAGTTCCTGGGTTATGTATTCCTTCGCGACCTCTATTCCGGTGTTGCTGACGTGTGTACTGTCAGTTCTGTGGTAGGTACAGTTGTGGGAGACGGCACCGTTGGAGAGGAAGTTCTCAGTGGTCGTCGTGAAGTCATAGAGCTTTCCGGTGTAAAGTTCTTCTTCAACCCCCTTCACTTTAACCCAGGTAACCCCCGCCTCGACGAGGGACTTGAGGAACTCCTTCTCTGGGCTTTCCTCTGCGTACTCAAGCACCTTTGAGAGTTTGTCCCGTGGAATCTCTCCCTCCGGACGTTTGAGCCAGTTCCAAACGTCGATTCCAGTTTCCTTCAGGATCCTGTTCTTGGTGCCGTTTTTGAACTTCAGCTTTCCGAAGACGGGAGCGACCGGGAGCAGGTCACCCTCAAAGGCCCTCCGCGATGCCCTGTAAACGGAATACGCCTCGTCAAACTGCGCCCTTCTAATTCTAAGGTACGGGTATATTTTCTCCCTGAACTTTTCGAGGCTCCTGTTGCTTATTATCAAGTCCCAAACCCCAGTGCGCTCGTCCCGTCTGAGGTAGTTCATGATGCCGATCTGGTAGAGGTAAACGCTGAGCATTCTGAGGACGTCGCCCCTCTTTGAAGTCAGGATCCCCCTGAAGTTCGGCCCTTTCCTGTCGTTGAGGATGGAGAAAGTTCCATCCGTGTCAAAATAGCCTGCGATCATTGCGTTGATGTACTCCTCACGGAGTCCAAACACGAGCGGGTGGAGCTTTCCTTTTCTCGCTCCAAGTCTCCTGAAGACCTCGGCGATGATTGAGTTCGAGAAGCCAACCTGGTTCGTCGTTTCAAAGACACGGAGGAACGGGAAAACATCTTCGAGTACGGATTTAACGTCCTTCAGGGGAGTCTGGGAAATCAAGACCTTGCTGTCCCTTAGGGTTCCATCGCCAAGGACGAGGCCGAAGACGTACCAGAACCTCTCGTCAAGTTTGAAGTTGGGTATGGGCTTTGAGCCTGCCCTTTGGCGGTAGAGGGACTTCACGTGGGCCTCGTAGTCATCAAGCCCCCATTCCTGGAGAAGGTAGAGGGGAAGGACACGCCTGCGGAGATACTTGTACTTGGTGCTCGTTGAGATCCTCTCCCTGACGATTGGAGCTACCTTCTCGTTGAAATACTCCTCGTCCAGCTCGACCATCACGTCGGTTATTCCGAGCTTTATCATGAGTTTGAGGAGCGTGTATTCATCTCTTCCACGGTGGCCGGTGTTGTAGGCGAAGGCAACGTAGTCTCCTTCCCTGACGTTCTTGGCGGAGACCCAGCCGAGCTTGCCCTCTCTCATCACGAGGAGACCATGGTCGGGAGTTGCCTTAATTTCGTGTCCGTTTTTGAGCTTGATGACCTTAAGAGGCCCGTTCCAGTCAATCTCCCAGAACTTGAGGGCTTTTGCTTCTTTTGGCTTAAGGCCGTTCACTGAGAGCAGATTCCCCTCGGACTTCTCCACCGCATCCTTTATCTCCATGATCCTTCCGTCGGCAAGGCTAACGAGAGTATCGGGTGTGACGCAGAGACCTGCCTCGAAGAGATCCTGTGCGAGCCTCATCGTTTCGGGAGCCGAAAGCTTCAGGAAGGTCGAAGCATCTTTCAGCATCGCGTCCGTAGTATATGGTGGAGCTGGGTTGAGTTCCCTCTCCTCGAGCTGGACTTCCTCGACGGTGACGTATTCAGGCGGCTCTACGTCTTTGCCGTCTTTTCCGAGTTCAATAGTTACCTGTAAGCCGTTCTCAAGGGTCAGGCCGAGGAAGTAAACTTCGCTCTCCGTGAACTCCTTATAGCGCTCGATTATCCAGCCGAGAACCGGTGTCTGAACCCTTCCTGCTGACAGGTTGTAGCTCTCAAAGACCCTCTGGAGCTCCTGGCTCAGCTCGAAGCCTATCCATCTGTCCTCGATTCTCCTAACGATCTGCGCGTTGACGCGGTTCTCGTTGACATCTCTCGCCTCCTGGATGGCCTTCATTATGGCCGGCCTCGTTACCTCGTGGAACTCTATGCGTTTTATGTTGGGCGTGTACGGGGCGAGGACGTTCCTGATGTCCCAGGCTATCTTCTCACCCTCGGTATCGGGGTCGGTCGCTATGAGGATTTCATCAACTTCCTGTGCTATCTCGCGCATAGCAATGACGTTCTCAAGAGCATCCCTAACATTAGTAGAGCCACAGCGCGGGCACACCCCCTTCTTCTCCCAGTCCACGAACTGGTGACCGCAGTCGCGGCATCTCTTGAGGGTGTCGTAAACGGGTATGAACTTCAGCATGTCACCCTCGTTCTGGATTAGAACGCCGTGATAGCCCTCGTTCGTGACGAGGTCGAACATATGACCTCCGCTGGCCAGAATCGTCAGCATCCTGTCTCCAACGCTTATCTCGTAGGCGACCAGGTCCCCTATCCTCGTCTTGCTCGGCTGACCGAAGAAGTTCGCTATGGTCCGGGCCTTGTTCGGGCTCTCGACTATCATGAGGGCAGACCTGACGAGGTCTTTGACTTTGGCGCTTATCTTGCCCTCCATGACGAGCCTGACCTTCTCCCTATCCTCGTCTATCTGTCTGAGAATCTCATCGAGGTCAAGCTCCTCGAAGGGAACCATCTTGAACTCCTGGAAGCGCCAGCGCATCTGCCTGACGAGGCCGTTGAAGACCTTCTCGTTGTCCACTATGAGAACGCTCAGACCCTTCGTGATTCCGCCCGCGAAGAGCCTGCTCGTCCTTCCCGTTGCCTGGATGTAGGTTCTGACGTCGGGTATCTCAATGTACCACTTGCCCTCTTCCTTGGTCAGGCTTATGAACGGATCCTCGGCGAGCTTTCTGAGAACCTCCTCGTCCCTGAGAACCCTCCTCAAGAACTCGACCAGCTCGCGGAAAACACTTAGGACGTGGTTGTGGAACTCGTTTTCTATCGGAAGGCCTTCAGCAAGGGCCTCTTCAATCTTTAGGAGCTCGAACTGCGGGATGTTCCTTATGAGCCTCCTCAAGCGGGCGTGGAGCTTTTCAGCTGTCCTCCTGTCTTCCTCGCTGAGGAAGTCCATCACCTCGCTGAGAAGACCCAGGGCGCGGTATATGGTCGGCCTCTCAAGGTCTATGCTGAACCTGAACTTCGGAACGCCTGTAAAGACGGCGTAGCGTATGAGATGAGGTAAGTCAATACCCCTGACGAGGGAGCCGTAGTAGGTGGCCGAGCCTATAAGATAGTCTGCCTCGCCGTTCTCGAACTTCTCAAGGGCCTTCTTGTTCTTGGACGAGACGAGCTCTATCTTAAAGCCCCTCTCGCGGAGGTAGTTGGCAAGCTCTTCAGCGTAGCCAAGGCCCTGGTCAACTGGGACGAATATCAGGCCGCCCTTTCCGAGCCTTGAGAGGAGCTCCTCAACGTGCTCCTTGATGTCCTTAGTGGGCTTGAGGTAGCTGTCAACGACGTTCCTAAGGGCGCTCCTTCCGCTTCCGACTTCAAAGCCCAGAAGCTCGCGGTAGAGCTTTATCCTGTCGCCCCTCGCAGAACCCGTGGCAGATGCGATTATCATTATTCCAATCTTGTTCTTCCGCTTGAACTTTTCTATCTCCCTCTGGAGCTTTTCTATCTCCCTGTTCAGTTCCTTAAGTTTGTCATTCTTGTCTTCCGAGTTCCCGTTCAGGTACTTTGACATCTGCTTCTTCAGCCTAATAATCCCCCAGGCCTTCTGGATTATCTCATCCGTAAAGCCGAGGAGGTAAAGGGAGCGGTCTATGTTCTTGCTCGCCTTCAAGAAAGCATCAACGTCATCAACGAATATGAAGTCGAAGTGCCTGCCCTTCAGAACCTCTTCATAGTTCCTGGCCAGCCACTGGGCGCTGGTTACAAGGATATCGTAGTCCTCGTTCTTGATTCTCTCGAGCATTTCCTCCTTTTCCTTCTTCCTGAGGTTCCCGTGGTAGTAGGCGAGCCTGACGTCGGCGTTTGTGTTCTCCATTATACCCTCTATCTTCCTGACGGTCTGGATGACGAGAGGAGTTGTTGGGACTACTATGTAGCTCTTCTTGCCCTTTAGAGCGTGCCAGACGGCCATAAAGGCCCCAAAGGTGCTCTTGCCCATTCCCGTCGGCGCTATGATGGAGAAGCTCCTCCCCTTGAGAAGCCTCTTTACCCAAGTCCTCTGGGCGCTCCAGAACGTAAAGCCTGTGGCTTTCTTGAAGAACTCCTCTATCTCCCTCGTCTGGTTCTCAAGCTGGTATATTTTCTCCCACTCCTTAAGAGTCCCCCTGAGTTTAAGCGCATTCCTTACCGCAGAAACGAGCTGGAAGTAGGAGTCAGCGTGAACGGGTTCGTCAAGGCATTCTTCACACGGGTTCCTCATTACAAGCCTTTCGTCCGATATTCTCCCCCAGCAGTTCGGGCACATCTCCCTGTATACGGCTTTCATGGCCCCACCCTCTAAGTCTTTCTCTGGAAAAGGAGAATTTATAAGGCTTTTCTGGTTCTGCCTTTCAGGGCTTCAAGTTCTTTCTCGATCTTTTCAGTCAGGGGGTAATCAGGGAACACCCGCGCGAACTCCTCAAAGGCCTCTTCCAAAACATGGAGGTATTCCTCCCGCCCGGAAAGCTCAATGAGTTTCATAGTCCTGAAGAAAAGCCTCGCCGTTTCGCTTCCACTCTCGTCGCGCTTCAGGGCTGATATCAGTTCCTTCACCGAAACTTCGACGGCTAGAGTCGGCACTTCAATTAGAAATTCCCAGACAACGGCCTCAGGGTTAACCTCGGCCAGTTTGGAGTTCTCTGAAAAGTATGCACCGTTTTCGTACGCCCTCCTAACGGCTTCAACGTGTTCGCAGTTGCCGCCCTTGGAACATGTGCAGAGGCCTTCACAGGTGGAAAGGTCAATCTCAACGTAGTACGGGTACAGGCCCAGCACCTTGCCGTGGATCTTTTTCCCGCTCTTTAGAACCCACAGGACGCTTCCCATCTTTACCACTGTGGCTGGTTATTGGAGAGGGCGTTTAAAATGGTTTCGGAGGGAAGGTTTATAGGCTCTGATGACTTATTATTCCTGGTGGTGAACATGGTGGACGTTTTTGAACTCGCCCGGCGCTATCACGACGAACTTGGGATAAAGGAACCGAGTCTCGCCACAATGGCGGCTGAGATGTTCGAAGATCTCGGCCTCCAGATGGCGGACTTCCTCAAGCAGAACGGCTATTCTATCGTGAGCACCAAGTTTATAGACTATGACAAGAGCCTTGTAATGGAAATAACGAAAGGAGATAAGAGCTTTGAGATAATACTGAGGAAGAGCTAACCTCTATTTACTTAACCCCTATGCCTTTAGTTAAGAGGATCGAGAAAAAAGGCAATAAGAGAAAAAATTCAAAATCGCTTTTTTCTGAGGATTAGAGGAACTAGCGCTAGAGCAATGAACATTGCGGGCCCACATATTCCTCCACTGCCGGAACTGCCACCTTTGACAGCGTTGGATGATTCCAGATGAATCTCCTCGCTGATCTTTACACCGAATAGATCTACTGATCCCTTGTAACTCTTTAGCAAGCCTGTTCTCGTATCATATTCCCATGTTTCTATCATATTCTTAACTTTTCCGTCCTCTGGCAATTTTTTGGGGTCTGCGTAAATGTTGTTATCTCCTGGTTCCACATCCCACGGAATGGTTAGGGTATCACCTTCTTTGATTTTTCCTTCATCGCCCCATAACTTCTTGTATTTGTCCAGATCTCCTTTGACGTCTTCAAACCTAATGGTGAACCCCTGATCATCCACATTTATGACGACGACTTTGTACTCTATTGATCCCGAGATCTTCTCGTTGTCTCCTGATGCTTCAAACTTGAGTTTGTACTTTGCCCAGTCTCCAACTTTAAGTGGATACTCGGTGGTAGCGCTTTCAGGAGAACTCTCAGAGGTTCTTTGAGTGGTTGTTGTCTCTTCTGTTTTCTGTTCTAGAGTTTTATTATTCGATTGTGTTGTGGTTGTTTGTTCTGTGGTCTTCTGCTTTGCAATTTCAACTTTCTTTGAGAGTTGCTTATATATTTTCATTGCTTCGACGTACGCGGATACGTAGTCTCCTTGAGACTTCGAAGCCTCAATGATTTTTTGTCTATCCTTAAGGTCGCCTATAGCTACTCCGTACTTGATGGCCTCTGACATCAACGATGTTATGTTCTGCTCTATCTCATCGAGGGACTCTTTGGCCATTGAATTTGCTTCATTAAATGCATCGTTAAGGTACTTTAATGCATTGGTTAAGTCACCGGATATCATTGAATTCTTACCTGACTCAAAGTTAACATCCAATGAGATATCGCTCAGACCAACTGATCTGGCGAGAGAGACTTTGTAATACAGATCTGCAACTTTGTTGGCGAGCCTTGTTATAGCTTCGGTCTGTATTCCTGCTACTTCTTTAGAAATCTTTGAAATCGTACGTGTGTCTGAAGGATCAACACCTTGAAGAGATTCCTCCGCTGAGCTGAGCGTTGTCATGAGATCGCTGACATCAACACCAAGGGAGGAGACATTCTGAAGGAATTCGCGAGTGCTTTCAATGAGGTCTTTGAGGTCTTCCAGAGATACTCCAACGAATATTGGCTTTACGTAGTGCAGATTACGGGCACCGCCAGTACCACCGGTGAATCCAAAGTATGCGGTCTGTCCCAGTTCGGATATCAGGTCTATGTTCTTAGTGTATTCATAAGTGTTATCAATTTTGATGCCAAGTGTCTCTGTATCGGGGTCCCAATAGAACAACATATCATGTTCTTTTTCGTCTGCGAAGCAAACACCGCTTGTAATCTCTTGGAAGTTGCCGTTTAGATAGAGATCAACGCTTCTTCCGATTTCCCATATTCTAAATCCTACTGCTGGCCAAATACCACTAATACCAACACCACTGCCGGTTCCGCCAACAACATTAGTACCAGCGTTCTGGAATCCAACCCAAATGCCATCTCCCCCTCCACAGCGACCTGAATAGAACTTTGCCCTAGCTTGGAAGGTCATCGTTAGATCTACTGGGATCAGATACCACGTTGCTCCCGCTTTGTATCCCTGATCTGGAGTTAACACGATGGCGTTAATGGTTGGATCCACATATGCGTTGCCCACAACATGCCAGTTATCAAAGGAGTTTGCACTTATCAAAGCCGTTGTGGGCATCTGAATAGAGTTCCACTGGATTATGGCCCCTTCTCTTGGATATACAAGGTACGTCTTTCCTTTCATGTCCCCTGTTACGTTAATTGCGGCGTTTCCAAATATGAATGTAAAGCCATCCCTGTTCGTGAATGTCACAAGGAACGAGCCTTCTGCAAGGGGTGTTATCCTGAGACCTCCTGGATCGCCTTCATAAACGTAGGAGTTCCCCTCTTTCTTGATGTTGTAGTTCAGATAACTGGTTGGGTTACCTGTCCAGTACATAACAACTTCACTTAATTCCCAGGGGAATCCTGCGAGGGGGGTCTTTATAGTCCTGCCAATTGAACTTGGAGTTAGTGTGACAGGGTATTCTCCTGCATGGAGAATAGCCCCAGCTCTTTCTGCATATTTTACGGGTGTTATTGCTAGGTTAGTTGCGTTCAGGTATTTTATCTTCAGGATAACCGAGTAGTCAGTCCCGTTCCAGAGGCCAAGAAGGTATTCTCTATTTGTGGTGTCTATCATGAGAACATCGATCCCGTTTCCTATGGTGTAATTGGTGCCAAGGATAGTAATGCTTAGGTGCTTTATGGGAAGTATGGGAAGTGCCATGGTTGCACGATTAAGGTAGTCCCAGCCTCGATTCTGTCCAACATACACTCTGGCTAGTTCGAGAATTTCCCCGGGAATATCAAATGGAACCTCTTCTGAAAGCTGAGGATCTACTTCTTCAACTAGAGCCACCAAAACTGCCGTTCTGTATGGAGCACCATAGATGTCGGGGATTGTAGATAGATTCCTATTAGGTATCCCGCCAGCAAAATCATTCATCCTGCGGGCGATCACTTGCATAACTTGGGGGTTTGATATTTTCTGAATCCATTTCATGACATCAGATTTGCCGAGGGTTGAGTACTTCGAGTTTATCTCTTCAAACCTACCATTGGCCACGGCCTTTAGATCAACTCCGTTGTATTCCGGGAGCAGAGTTCTTAGAATCTCGATTGCAAGGATCTCACTGAACAGATCTGTTGAATAGTCCGAGTCGTATGTCTGGATGTTCATGTGCCAGAGAGGACTTCTGTCATCTCCGGGCCAGTTTGTGGCAATACTGTCTAGATAGCTCTTCACGGTGCCATAAGCGATTAGGTAATATCCTTTACCACCTTTAACGCCAGAATACTCTTCTTTGAAGAAGTCTGCACCGACTCGTATCTCGTCTCTTGAAATCCTGACCTCTGACCCGGGAACTATCTTAAGTTGTGGGTTCCACCCGTTGTAATCTCCCCCGAAGAATGTTTTCACAGTACTCTTTATTGTAGTAAAGTAACCTTGGATGCTGTTGCCTGCGGATGCTTTATATGGCACAATTGCCAAGAACAACATCATCACTAACAGAACGCTAGCACGTTTTCTTGTGGTCATTGTAGCCACCTCCGGAGTTTGTCGGCACTCTATAAATCTAGGTATCAATTTAAAGTTTATGATCTGTCATATTGAAAATCATTAAGTTGTAAATAATGTTTAAGTGCTAGGGATTAAGAATGCCTAAATCTAAAAACAGAGAGAAAAAATCTCATTTATAACTGTACTCAAAGACTACTTCCTTCTTTTCTCCCGGGTTCACGGTGAGGCTGAACTCCACGTAGCTGGCTGTTTCATCAATGGGTTCAACGCTCGAGCTTAGGAGATTCCCGCTCTTGTGGTGTCTAATAATAACGGTTTTCGTATCGTTTCCAAAGTTCTCGACCTCTATCTTTATCTTGTAATACGTCCTGTGATCACTCCGCTGGACGTCCAGCACGGTCGTCCTTCCCTTCAGGTCGTAGTCCCTGCCGATGCCTATTCTCACAACGTCACCCTTTGGCGTGTGCTCTATGCTCCTCTCACCGATCAGTAGGGCTTTTCCTTCGCTTTCGCGATAGACTTCCACGATGCCCGCCGGGAGGACTTTGTCCGTTTTGAAGGAGATCGACTCGTAAACCGGCCGCTCTCCGTCGGCTGCCCAGCTCTCGTAGAGGTACTCCCTCTGGAACGGGACTTCCATTGATACGTAGGGATAGACCACCGTGCTCGACGGGTTTATATTAACCGTTCCAAGTTTATAGACGTAGAACGCTTCGAGCTTCTGAGGTTCGCCGACAGTGACCTGGGATGTCTTTTCGGAAAGGGGGTAAACTTCTCTCGGCCCTGGTAGGGTCTGGTAGAGCTGAACATCGCCCGCAACGAGGAGAACGTCCGCGCTTTCAAGCTCAACCGCAGTCGGGTTGGTTATGACGACGTATCCCTGGAGTTTCGCTCTCTCTCCTATGTAAAGCTTGTACCTGCTCTTCCAGTTCATCCCCTCAACGCGGTAGATTAAGGTGACGTTGTACTCGCCCGTTTTTTCTGCCCGAAGAGTGGCGTAAACGCTCGACTCGTCAAGGGTTGAGGCCTTAAAGTAAACGACCTTTGCAGGGTCGATCAGGTAGTAGTCCTCACCCTCGACCACCAGCTTTCCGTCCTTGATGCCGTAGAACTTTCCCTGGATTGTTTCCCCAGTGTCCAGCTTTACCTCAACGTGCCTTCCAACGTTGGCGCTGTAGGCATCTTCGTTTGTTCCCCTGCTGAATATTCCGAGGACTTCAACCCCCTCAGGGGGCATAATCGTGACTTCCGCAACGTTGAGCCCTTCCAGCTCCTTTAAGGGAACGTTGTTTAGGCCCTCGTTCAGCTCAAGGGTTAGAGTTTTCTCAACGACTCCTACACTCACAGAGTTGTAAAGGGCAACGGCCGTTCCTCCTTCGACCGCCTGCTCACCCTGAAACGAGAAGACTGCCAGCAGAAGAATCACAACGGCGCCAGCGGCAAGAACCCACTTTTTCTCCATAATTTTCACCTCAATAGGAATCGTCTTCAAACTATTTATACCCCCACCATCGGTTCAATCCAGGCCGAACCCAAAGGTTTGCAAATGGAAACCCTTTTAACCGTCCGCTCTGATTGAGGAATGTCAAGCTGATGAGGTGATTGGTATGGACAGGATCGCAAAGGCTAGGGAGATAATTGAGAAGGCCAAGGCCGAAAACAGGCCGCTCGTTGAGCCGGAGGCTAAGGAAATTCTCAGGCTCTACGGTGTCCCTGTTCCGGACTTCAAGGTCGCCACCAACGAGGAGGAGGCCGTTCAGTTCGCTCGCGAAATCGGCTACCCAGTAGTTATGAAGATCGTTTCTCCGCAGATCATCCACAAGAGCGACGCCGGCGGTGTCAAGGTCAACATCAAGAACGACGAGGAGGCCAGGCAGGCCTTCAGGACCATCATGGAGAACGCGAGGAACTACAAGCCCGATGCAGACCTCTGGGGCGTCATCATCTACAGGATGCTCCCGCTCGGCAAGGAGGTCATCGTCGGTATGATCCGCGACCCGCAGTTCGGCCCGGCCATTATGTTTGGTCTCGGTGGAATCTTCGTCGAGATACTCAAGGACGTCAGCTTCCGCGTTGCCCCGATAAGCAAGGACGAGGCCCTTGAGATGATAAAGGAGATCAAGGCCTACCCGATCCTCGCCGGAGCGCGTGGTGAGAAGCCCGTCGACATCGAGGCCCTCGCTGACATCATCGTCAAGGTCGGCGAGCTCGCCCTCGAGCTTCCGGAGATCAGAGAGCTCGACATCAACCCGATCTTCGCCTACGAGGACGGCGCCGTTGCCGTCGACGCGAGGATGCTTCTCTGAGGGCTTTTGGCCTTTTCTACTTCCCATCTTATTGTGCTGTTTCCGCGGAAGATTCTTTTCTGCGCTATCTTATATTTTACGACGATGCTACGGTCATGACAAATAGTACATCCAAATTCCAGGATTACCGACAATAACTCAGCCGACATTAAACATAATGCTCATTACGTTTTCTACTTCATACCAGAGAAAAGCTTATAAGGTTCAAGAATGTACCTCCTGTGCCATTAAAGCTTCCCGAGGGGTAGCAATGGTCAGGTTCCTAATAAGACTTCATCCTGAGAATGAGCCGTTCCGCATACCATTCAGCCACCAGCACTACTTACAAGGGCTGATATACCGCCGCATTCAGCGCGTTAATCCCGACCTGAGCCTGAGATTACACAACCCTAAAGTTCCAAAACTATTTACATACTCTCTCTTCATGGCGGAGAGGAGAGAGCTTGCCGAGGATAAGAGTTCTCTGCTCGGCCGCGGAAAGGGCTTCTTCTACTTCTCTACCGCCGTTCCGGAAATCGCGGAGGCATTCATAGGAGGGCTCCTTCAAAACCCTGAGGTCGAGCTGTGGCGGGAGAAGTTCACGGTGGAAGAGGTCAAGGCCTTGGCCGAGCCCGAGAGGCTGAGCGGGAAGAAGTTCGTGACGCTCTCGCCGATAGCCGTGACTACAAAGAGAGTCCAGTTCGGAAAGCCGAGGAGCTACGATCTATCGCCCAGAGAGCCCGAGTTCTACGAACTTGTCAGGGAAAACCTGCGGGAGAAGTACGTCCTCATCTATGGGTCGAAACCGCCTGAAGACTTTGAGATAAAGGTTCTCAACGCCAAGCCGAAGCGCTTCGAGGTCAAGCCGGGAATCTTCCAGATAGCGTGGCACCTCGTGTTCAGGGCTTATGGGGACGAAGGACTCCTTAGAGCTGGATATTTAGCGGGCTTCGGCGAGAAGAACTCGATAGGGTTCGGGATGGTGAAGGTTGATGGGCGGAGAAGAACTTAGGTTCACAGGCAACTGGTTCATTGATGCTGGAATTTTAGGCTTTGTCAATTTGATGGAGGAAGTCTATGGATGGGACTTAGAAGAGCTTCAGAGGAGAATCAGGGAAGAACCGGAGAAGGTTTATTATGGGTATTTTCCGTTGGCTTATCTGTTTTATCACTCCAAGTACCACCAGTATGTTAAGGAAGTCCAAAACCTGAACTCTAAAATATCCGACATTAAAAAGAAACTTCGTGATATAGAGAACTCCATTAAGAGCCTAAACAAAGAGCTCTCAAGCAGTTCTGGAAGAGAAGAGAAAAAACTGAGAATGAAAATTGAAAAAAGCGAAAAAAAGGCAGAAGCGTTAAGAACTGAAATGAAAGAACTTTTCGACAAAATAAAAGAGCAGCGACAGCTCCTCGAAAATGAACGAAAAAAGCTCCAAAAGGCCTCGGACAACATTGTTGAAGAAATACTCAATGACGAGAAGAACAATTTTGAAAATATCAAAGAACGCTTGGTCCAAGTAATTGGTAGCTACGAGCTCCAGATACCTAAGGATCATAGGAACTTCTTCCTTTATAATCCCAAAAAGGATCCAGTACTTGCTTTCCAGTACCTATACTGGCTTCTCAAAATGGATTATGAAAAGCTGAGTGAGATCAAGGGCAGAAAGCCTCCAACGTACGAGAAGATTCCAGATTCCACAATAAACCCCTTCCTTTACTCCCCCGTGGAGTTCCCAAACCTGAGTTACACGAAGCCTCTTACTGTTGAGCAGATAACGGAGATACTTCCTGCGAAAATGCCAGCATATACCGTTTTTCTGTCCTTTTTCAACGCTTTCCAATGGATTCCAGGGAGCTACATAATGATTTACACACCAGAACTCCAGAGCTGTTATGCAATAAACAAAAGGTTGAAAGTCCGTATTCAGAGTTCCAAGGGTAACGCGAAGCTCTTCAAACTCACATGGTCGGCAATACTGGAGGAAATCGTTGAAACCAAGGCAAAGTTTTCCCTTGAGAATTTATACCTTATCGAATTTGAAAACATCGAGAACCAGAAGCTTAAGAACGTTGAATACATTGGCATTCCAAAACTCCACGCTTCTGTTATTATCGACGATGACATAAGAGAGGCCCTGAACACATTGTTATCAGTTGGCGACTCAAACATCTGGCTTCTGGAACAGTTCCTAAAGCAGAAACCGCTGTTCCCTGTGGTAGTAGGGCACATCTGGAACAGTCTAAAGAAAAAGAGCTATGCAAATTGGAAGGCAAGCTTGTACTCCCTCGCAATAGATGCAAAGCTCAAAGCCAGTAGTACAGAGATTGCCGTATTTGGGCCAGCATTCTTCGAACGGCCACAACGGGCTGTTGTGGAAGTAAAAGACTATTACAGAGACATGACACAAGTTGTCTGGACTATTAAGAAAATATCCAAGGACATAATAAATGGAAAGAATTTAGTTTATCCCCTCCTCTCAGCGATCAGGAGACATAATAGAAACGCCTTCGTTAATGCACTCCTCAAGTCACTCCTACAAACCAAAGGCAAAGACAAAGTTGCAACTATCAACAACTACATCTTCAGGCACATTCTTAGCAACGATGAATCCTGGGAGGATTTTGCTCTAGCCCTTGTTGTCGGCCTTGTTGGAGGCGGTGAAGATGTTAGTTCAGGACAAGATATTGTGGAAGATTAAAAGTTTGAGTAGAGAAGTTCTTGGAAAGGCGGGCTCCGATAACTACCGTCAGAAGCTTGTATTTGACTTACTGAACGCTGTTAAGGCAAACGACCCGGACAGATTCTTATGGATCCTCTTAAGGGCTCTTAACGCCCATTCCAAGGACAATCCAAAGGCCAAGGAACTTGCCTCTGTGCTTATGGAAGTTTTTCCTTCTTCCGAGGCCGAGTTTGAGAAGGTTGCCTACTCTATTGTACTTGGGACAATGGCTGGAGGTGAAGACTGATGGGAAGGTTTTTGGTTATGGATGTTGTCTTTTATGGGAGTTCCCTTAACTACGACCAGGGGAGCGGGAACTACCAGGAACTCAAGAAGATAACCCGCTGGGACGGGAGGCAGTACACGCTTGTGAGCAGGTATGCTCTAAGATACAGCCTGCTTGAAACCGGAAGGAAGCTTGGACTATGGGAAGTGGCAGATGGTTCAAAATTCGTTGATAGTGGGACAGGCGATAAAACCGTGATCCAGCCTGCTGTGGATCTTCTCTTAAGTGGAGAGATCCTGCTCTACCCTGAATTTGACCTATTTGGGTATTTAGTAACTTCACTCACTCCCCAAGCCTCAAGGACATCCCCCACAAAATTAAGCCACGCAATATCTATGACGCCCTTTACCTATGACACACAATTTGCAGGAAATATCGGGTTGGCCAAGAGGCGTCTTCCAGTGAAGGGCAAAATGGACATAAACTTGTTCACTATTGAAGAACATGAAACATACTATCTCTACAGTCTTGTCGTGGACGTAGACGAAATCGGTAAGAATGAGGTATATCTTAGTGCTAAAGACGATAAATGGAGTGTAACAGTAGAAGAACAAGAAGACAGCTACACAATTATCATCTCAGGAGACAAAGCAAAGAAAAATAACGTGGCTGGCAAGTACCAGATTCCAAAGAAGAGAGAATACTCTTTGAAAGATTCAGCTGGCAGATCTCTCAATACAGTAATAGAAACGAAGATTGAACCTATTATCGATTCCAATAATAAGCCAATAGTTTACAAAATAACTCACAACCTCAAGTCCAAGGACTCAGATGTTGACCTGAAGAAAGAACGACTCAAGCAACTTATACGAGCGATACTTAACCTTCAAAGAGAAATCAAAGGAAGGCCCGCCATCATAACTCCCGCCAGTCTTGTGATTTTAGGGATCTATAAGAACACGCCATATAAAACATTCAAAGACAAGATACAGCTCGTTGACGAATACACTGAAGAAGAATACGACGAGATAGAACGCGAGACAAAAGACGGCAAGGAGATAATACGAGTAAAACACAGAATTTCGAAGAGTAGAAAGCCAGTATTTACTATTTCTGGACTCCAAGGCGTAGAGATAAAAGAACTCAGCGAATCAGAGGTTCTTGGACTTGCAGATAAGCTCTTTGGTACGGAGGACAAACTCGAAGAGGTGAAAGTGTTCAAGGACCCGAGCGTAGAAGTAAGACTCAAGTGATGCATATGACGGAGAAAACATTGTTCATAGAGCTATTCCAGCCCTTCGCCCAGTACCGCAATCCATTTACCTTTTACTATGGCCAGACTTATCCGTTGCCACCAAAGTCAACGATAATCGGGATGCTCCAGAATGCGCTTGACGACTGGTATGGACACGAAAGGGGTATTGATACATGGTGGAACCTTAAAGTCAGTGTTCACGGGGGCTTTGAGAGTATTTTTTGGAACTACCAGCAACTAATAAAGGCAACAAAAACAGGAGTATCACTTGTCCGCTTTAGGGGAAAACCTACACTATGGAATCAAAACCTCCCTCTTTATGGCTTCCCGGTAACTTCCCAGAGGAGCCCCGTCTTGCAACAGGAACTCTTCAACGGCTGGGTTTATATATTTCTAAAGGGGAATGAGAGCTTACTAAATGACATCAAAGACGCACTTGAACAGCCAAGGAAGGTACTCTCTCTTGGCAGGAGTGAGGATGTAGTCTTCATAAGGAGAGTGGAATTCGTTGAAGGAAAGAAAAAAACAGCGAAGGAAGTGGCGATTAGGTATCCAACTTACGTTGCCACCTCCATTGAAATGCTTAGAAGAAAGGAGTATCCAACGTACGCCATTCCAATAAAGGTCATCTTCAAGAACGAGGAAACACCAGTTAAGCACAAAGCAGAGATAAACACGAATACATTCAGGGATGTTGAATTCAAATCCGTTATCTACGCTGGTGCTTGGACGTTTCTGAAGTTTAAAGAGAGAGTAAGGCTTGAGGAGTATTCAATCGAAGGGATGGTATTCAAAGTTGTTACGGATGAGAAGGCAAGCGGGTGGTTGTGATGTCTCAGGTTACAATAGATAATTTTCTCGAGAGGCGGAGTGAGAAGCAGGGAGAAAACACTGCCATTAGGTTGATCCATCTTTTCAGGGCAAAAAGTGGGGGTAAAGACGCCCTCTTGATTAAGCATGTGAACATTGCATTGAAAAGGTGCCTCGAGCTGTACAGATTCATTGAACACCTTGAAAGTGAGATAACTTATGAACCTCTGAGGGATTCTGAAAAAAGGAAAAGACTCTTCAAAGGGCTTGCAAAGGCGATAATCCTCCATGACCTGGGTAAAATAACCTTAGACTTCCAAAGGAGGCTCTACGGGAAAGAATTTCCAGAGGAACTTGGGGAATTCCTAAAGGGGAGTGAGAACATAAAAGCTCGGCATGAGATTCTCTCAATTCTCTGGAGTGCTGGACTTCTCGGGAACACGGACGAGGAGGCAAAAATAAGGGCCGCGGTCCTTCTCCACCACTATAATGAATTCTTCTCCGATGATAAGGAGTTCTCTCACATAGTGGAACTTTACCCCGAAGACGTTGAAAAGTATCTCGACTTTTTGACAGAGAATCATAAAGATCTTGCGGACTTTTTGCAGGACTATCTCACGACCATAAAGCAGCAATTCAACGAAGACTTCATCCAAGAGGCAGTTGATGAAATAAAACCCGATTTCTCCCGTATAGAGGCACTAAAAGAGAAAGTGAAGAGATGGGACGATGACCTTTCGGAGAGCGTTCCAATATACGACCCTGAGGAGCTTGACGTTAACTTTCTCGTTTTCCTAGGAATGTTAAGGAGATGCGACTATTCTGCGAGTGGGGACTTCCCTGTTGAGACCGTACTCGATGTTTCAAGGGTCTTTGAAGACGTTGAAGAAAGGATCAGGACAAGAATTGAGGAAAAGCTGGAGAAGACTGGACTTACTCCTGGAAGACTCTGGCAGAAAGAGCTACTTACTAGAAAGGATTCAGACTACCTCGTTGTTGTTGCACCCACCGGATCAGGGAAGACCGAACTTGGCGTTCTCTGGGCAAGGAGAAGAGGGAAGCTAATTTACACACTTCCGCTCAGAGTTGCTCTCAACGACCTCTACAGAAGGCTTTCAAAGGATTACTTTGACGATGAAGCTGTAGGCCTGCTTCACTCAACTGCGTTCATGGAATACGTAGAAGGTGCTGGGAACGACATTGAGGTCGAGAAAAAGGTAAATTCCGCAGGGCTTCTGGCAATGCCCGTGATGCTCTCGACGCCCGATCAGGTGTTTCTGACTTCGCTGAATTACTACGGCTCTGACAAAATAATCTCAGTGTATACTGAATCAGCCATAGTCGTGGATGAAATTCAAGCCTACACTCCAGAGATGGCAGCGGTCTTTTTGAAGACACTTCAACTTATAAAGGAGGCCGGAGGAAAAGTGCTCGTAATTACAGCAACTCTGCCACCCCACATGGGGTATTTTCTTGAAAAAGACAGCTTTGAAATCGTGGATGTTCTTGAAGAGGCAAGAAGACATAACCTCAACGTCAAGAATCTCTATCTGAAAAGGCATTACGTAAAACTAGCTGAGGGGAGCCTTTTCAGTTACTCCAATGAGGGAATTAGCTTTGATGGTCTTCAGGAGGTCCTTTCAGCTATCAAAGATTTTGAAAAACACAAGTTTAAAAGTGTCCTGATAGTGCTTAACAACGTCAAAAAGGCCGTTGAGACTTACAAGGAGCTTTCTGAAAAACTAGAAGGGTGGAGTGTTCACCTTCTCCACTCCCGCCTCCCAGAGAAGAGGAAGTCGGAAGTAATTCTCGAACTCAAATCGAAACTTAATAATGAAGAGAGAGTCATCCTAGTGGCAACTCAAGTCGTTGAAGCGTCGGTGGATCTGGACTTTGATGCTATGATAACCGAAATCTCGCCGATAGACAGCCAAGTGCAGAGATGGGGAAGGGTTTACAGAAATAGGAACACTGACTATGCCATAAATTCACCCAATATTATCGTATTTTCGGGCATTGATGAAGGGACAAGGAAAGTTTATGGCCAAGGAATCGGAAAAAAAGTCCTGCAAAAAACTGCGGAGATTATCAAATCGCTAGAAGGAAAAATCCTTGACTATGAGGCCGAGAGAAACGCAATAAACGCGGTTTACGATGGAGAAATCCTTGATGAATACAAAAAGCAGATTGAAGCTCTCATTGGGAGGCTCAGCTACTTCACACTCGAAAAGAAGACTGAGGCACAGAGGGTTTTCCGCCAGATGGGTGGTATTTACTTTGCAGTTCCACAACTGATGGTGTGGTACGGCAAAAAATACGGCGATGAAACTGCACGGGTTTTTGGTGAGATTCTCCTAGAATCTAGCAACTGGAGCAGAAGCTGGGCAGAGATCCAAGATCTTATTTCAAAAGAGCTGGCTGGTCAAAGACCCAACAAATGGGAACTTAGAAAGCTCCTTCAAGAATTTTCAGTAAGTGTCCCTGTATGGACAGTACTCAAAAGCGCCCGTCTTTTGAATGCTGTTAAGGGCAGAGGCTTCAAAGGATTCCCAGTTCTTAAGGACCTAGAGGAGAAGCAACTCGAAATCCTTTGGGAACAGGGAATAGATGCGGCTTTTGGAGAGGATATGGATGTCGAGGACATTTTGTAAACTTGTTTCTATAATTTTTCCTCCTGAGAGCTTTATATTTCAGCACAGAGGGGAACCAATCCATGCCTTCTGAGTATTCTCTCGACGAGCTCATCATCGGCGGCACCGAGGTCAACTACCTCTTCATCTGTCCGATCAAGCTCTGGTACTTTTCCAGGGGCATCACGATGGAACAGGAAAACGAATGGGTAGACCTCGGTAGGTTTCTCCACGAGAGGAGGTACGGGAGCGAGGAAAAGGAAGTCCAGATCGGGAGCATAAAGATAGACTTCATCAGAAAAAAGAACTACATAGAAGTCCACGAGGTCAAGCTCGGCAAGAGCATGGAGAAGGCCCACGAGATGCAGGCGCTCTACTATCTTTACTACCTCAAGAGACTGGGCATCGAAGCCAAAGCAGTTCTCCACTATCCAAAGCTCAACGAGACGAAGGTGATAACCCTCGACGGCAGGGAGGAAGAAGTGGAGGCAGCAATTCGAGAAGTTCGGCGGATAAAATCACTCCAGGCTCCACCCAAGCCGGTGAAATCAAAGAGGTGCAAAAAGTGCGCCTACTACGAGCTGTGCTGGGTTTGAGTAGTAGAAACTCTAATATAGTAGATACTCCAACTTACTAACAAGGAGGTGATACTATGCCTGTGACAAAGGTAACCCGGAACTATCAGATAACGCTCCCCGCGGAGATCAGAAAAGCCCTCGGAATTAAGGAGGGGGAGCTGCTTGAGGTTGAGCTTGAAGGGGAAAAAATCGTAGTCAAGAGGCTGAAGAGAAGGAGGAAAACCCTCAAACTAGGAGAGAGGCTCACGCCCGAGGAGATTGAGAAGGTCATTGAGGAGGGCATGGAAGAATGCATGCAGTGATAGATACCAACGTGCTCCTGTACGACACATTTGAAGATCTCCCATTTCATCACAAAGCCCGACGGCTTTTGGATTCGCTGGATCGCTGGTACGTACCCCCAATAGTTCTGCAGGAATACGTTTGGTTCTTCAGGAGAAAAAACCTACCCGTGAAGCTTGCAAGGTCCATGCTTAGTGAGTATTTAGATGATCCTCGCTTTAACAGGTTGAACGATAACGGGGAGTCTATAGTCTACGCACTTGAGCTTATAGAAAAGAACTCCTTGTCACTATCTCGTTTTAACGATGCTATAATCCTGTATCACGCTCTCCAAAGGAGCTATCCCCTTGCCACGTTTGACAAAAAATTCAGAAAACTGGCAGTTAAAAATGGCGTGGAGGTTCTCCCAGCGAAAGTATAATTGGTGGTGAGAATGAGAAAGCGCTCTCTCACCCTCTTTTCCGACGGGAACCTCTTCCGGCGGGAGAACACACTCTACTTCGAGAACGCGCAGGGAAGAAAGCCCCTCGCCGTTGAGGGCATCTACGATATCTACGTCTACGGCCACGTCAACATAAGCTCGCAGGCCCTCCATTTTCTGGCCCAGAAGGGAATAGCCGTTCACTTCTTCAACCACTACGGCCACTACGATGGCTCATTTTATCCGCGGGAAAGCCTCCTTTCGGGGGACTTGATAATCAAGCAAGCCAAACACTACCTCGATCAAGAAAAACGCCTCACCCTTGCCAAACTCTTCGTGAGAGGTTCTGCCCTCAACATGGAGAAGAACCTAAAGCGCTGGAAGGTTGCTGATGGGTTTTCAGAACTCCTCGATGAACTCTTCGGGGAGCTTGAGAGTGCGAGGAAGATAACCGAGGTCATGAACGTGGAGGCGAGGATAAGGGGGAATACTACACTCGCTGGGACAACGCCCTGCCCGAAGGCTTTAAGATCGTGAAAAGGACGAGAAGACCACCGGAGAACGAGATGAACGCGCTGATAAGCTTCCTCAATTCTCGCCTTTACGCAACAATCGTGAGCGAGCTCTACAACACCCAACTTGCCCCGACGGTGAGCTACCTCCACGAACCGGGCGAGAGGAGGTTTTCGCTCGCACTCGATTTGAGCGAGATATTCAAGCCGGTAATAGCCGATAGGATAGCGAACAGACTCGTGAAGCAGGGAATCATAAAGAGGGAGCACTTCAGGGGTGAGCTGAACGGCGTCCTGCTTACAAAGGAGGGTATTAAGGTTGTTTTGAAGGCCTACAACGAAGAGCTGGGCAGAAGCGTTAAGCACCCAGGACTTAAGAAGAACGTTACAAAGCAGAGACTTATCCGCCTTGAGGCGTACAAGCTGATTAAGCATCTCGTTGGGGTTAAGGACTACGAGCCTCTGGTGGCGTGGTTTTAGATTAATGCGATAACAAATTTCTTTCTCCCCTTGGATTCCTTTTTCACATAGCCTTTTTTCTCCAGTCTTGAAATGTACTCGCTCACCAGAGGTAATGGGTACACACTACCCCTGCGCTCCGACAAGGTGTCTCTGATTTCTGTTATTGTAATGGGTTTGTCAGATTGCCGTACTATTTCCAGTATCTCCCGCTCCAGTTGAGTGAGTCTAGCCTGGGGATTAATAACCGGGAGCTCTATGGGATGTCCATCTTCAGTGACGTAAAAAACAGCTTCCACAGTCTCAGGGTTCTTATTCGAGACTTCAATCGCGGCGTAAAAAAGTTCATATCCCAAAATCCTTCTTCCACCAGTGAGGTTTATCACTGTCTTTGGCACAATCAGCCTTTCAAATTCTTCAATTCTCTCCTGAAACAGATAGGGATCTTTAACTTCCTTTGTGATCACAGGGATATCAAGGGCAAAAAAAGCTCTTTCTGCTTTTTTGACACAGTCATTGATCTTCTTTATGTCCTCGTCCTTGGCGCTTTTCATGAAAGAGTACAGGATAACTGCGCTGTCAATGATAATATCAGCTTTTTCCAGTCTTTTAGGCAGAATAAGCCGGTCATTTCTAAAGATGTGGTTTATGTGCTCCCCTACCGTAACTATGTATCTCATATTCACCACCCCTTATTTGCATACAACGGCATCATACTTAATAAGTTTAGCCGAATAGTTAACATAATTAAGTTAAGTTCCTGACATGGTAAATCTTAAATACTATGCTGTCTATTCAAGTGTGGTGTTTCCCATGGATGAATGGGTCAAAAATATCGGCAGGTATCTAAGCTACCTCGTGGATGATGAGTTTGAGGAATACGCCTACGACATCGTTGACAGCATAGCAAAAGCCAGAACGCAGGAAGAGCTTCTTGAGAGTGTCTACAAGGCCCTCAGGCTTGCTCCAAAGCTCAAGAAGAAGGCAGATTCTGAAGGCTGCTTCTTCCAAAAGCCTTCTCCCACGGACATCGAGGCCCTCGAAGATAGGGTTGAGGAACTGTCCAACCCTAAGGACCTCAGGAAAGTGGCGGTAAGCTTGGCCCTTTGGGCTTTTGCCTACTGGAACCACTGCCCGAATAAGGAGAACAAAATTGAAGGAGGTGTTGAATGATGTACGTCCGCATAAGCGGTAGGATAAGGCTGAACGCCCACTCCCTCAACGCCCAGGGTGGCGGAGGAACTAACTACATCGAGATAACCAAGACAAAGGTAACTGTAAAGACTGAAAACGGCTGGGCCGTTGTTGAAGTTCCTGCGATAACCGGCAACATGCTGAAGCACTGGCACTTCGTAGGCTTTGTGGACTACTTCAAAACTACCCCATATGGAGTGAACCTTACTGAGAGGGCCCTTAGGTACAATGGCACAAGGTTTGAGCCAATTGAGAAAAAAGCAAAATGGGAGATTCCTAATGCGAGCAATCAGGCTATTGTGTTCGAGAAGAAGGATAATAAATGGTATCTAACATCAGCACCCAACTTTTCAGGGAATCAACAAGAAGCCTCCGAAGCTCACTTTGTGAAGTATTTTGCCGATGCAGACATCCACGGTTTCTTGGCCCCAGCCATGGGTATTCGTAGAGTCTCGCTCGTTAAAGCCTCGTTCATACTCCCAACGGAGGACTTTATCCGTGAAGTGGAGGGCGAGCGCCTTGTAACTGCGATAAAGCACAACAGGGTTGACGTCAACGAGAGCGGTGCCATAAGCAGCGGTAACGACACCGCACAGATGCTGTTCAGCAGGGAGTATGCCACAGGTCTCTACGGCTTCTCCATCGTCCTTGATCTTGGCCTTGTGGGCATTCCCCAGGGATCGCCCGTAAAATTCGAGGGGAACCAGCCAAGGCCCAACATTGTCATCGACCCCAACGAGAGGAAGGCAAGAATCCAAAGCGCCCTCAAGGCTCTTATACCGATGCTCAGTGGTTATCTCGGCGCAAACCTTGCCCGTTCGTTCCCGGTATTCAAGGTCGAGGAGCTCATAGTAATAGCCAGTGAAAAGCCGATTCCAGCCCTCGTTCACGGCTTCTACGATGACTACATAGAGGCTAACAGGGCTATCATAAAGAACGCAAGGGCGCTTGGATTCGACGTTAAGGCTTTCACTTACAAAGTCGACCTTGGGGAAGACCTTGAAGCTACTAAGGTCTCTTCCGTGGAAGAGCTCGTTGCCGAACTGCTCAAAGTTGAAGGGGGTAGAGAGTGAATGGACGTTCTCCTCCTTCGCCTCCGCTTTCCATTTTTCTCGGTGGCGAGGCGCTCCTATCAGGTTAGGACTTCTCTCCTGCTTCCCTCCCCTTCATCCCTAAAAGGAGCACTGGCAAAGGGACTAATCCTGCTGAACCCTGAGAAGTATGCCAGTGATTCACTCGACAAAGCCGCCATCAAAGCGGTAAGGGAAATTGAAAGCAAGCTCGTGAACGTCAAAGCCGTGAGTGTTGCTCCGGTTAGCCCTCTCGTTAAGAACGCCTTCCTACTCAAACGCCTAAGGAACCTGGAGTCAGGCTCCAAGGCCGAAAAAGACGACGCCATGAGGAGGGAGTACACATTCACAAGGGAGCTGCTTGTTGCCTATATTTTCAAAGACCTAACCCATGATGAAAAGGAACGCTACCTGAGGGCGGCGATGCTCATTGACACTATTGGAGACACTGAGAGTCTAGCCACTCCGGTTTGGGCTTCCTTTGTAGAGCCCGAAGAGAAAACAGCCCCCCTAGCCTTCTCGGCCCCTTACTCCGAAATCTCGACCCTACTGTTCCCAACCATGCAGACAAAGGGGAAAATAAAGGTGTACACTGAGAGGGCATGGGTATCGCCAGATTATTCCAGAGCAGTGCATGCTAAGAGGAAAAGGAGCAGAGGGAAGGAAGAACCGGAGGAAGAGACCTTCTACTTACCCGTTGAAGAACGTCGCCACAAAAGAACTGTGTACTACACAAGGACAGTCTATTCTCCCAATGTTGAAAAGGCGCTGACCATTGATGGGGAGGTGCTTGGGATATGGATACCCTGGAACTCTTCCGAGAGCTGACCGGCTTTGAGCCATACGACTACCAGCTCCGTGCATGGGAAAATATCAGGAACGCCATGGAAAGCGGCGGGAAGGTTGTTATCGAAGTCCCTACAGCTGGAGGAAAGACGGAAACCGCTGTAATGCCTTTCCTCTCTGGAGTCTATCACAACAGTTGGCCCGTTACCAGGCTGGTCTATGTCCTGCCAACTAGGTCACTTGTTGAGAAGCAGGCGGAAAGGTTAAGGAAGCTGGTTTCCAAGCTTCTTCAGCTGAAAGGGAAATCTGAGGAAGAGGCCGAAAAGCTCGCCAAGGAGGTTGTTATCGTTGAATACGGTCTTGAGAAAACCCACGCGTTCCTCGGCTGGATGGTTGTGACAACATGGGATGCCTTCCTCTACGGTCTTGCGGCCCACCGGACAGTCGGGAACAGGTTCACATTCCCAGCGGGTGCAATAGCCCAGTCCCTTGTCGTATTTGATGAGGTTCAGATGTACCAGGACGAATCAATGTACATGCCACGCCTTCTTTCACTTGTCATTGGAATTCTTGAAAATGCCAACGTCCCCCTTGTTATAATGAGCGCGACGATTCCCTCAAAGCTCAGGGAGATGATAGCCGGGGACACGGAAGTCATAACGGTTAAGGGGAACGATAAAAACAAGCCCTCGAGGGGAAACGTAAAAGTCAGGGTAGTCGAGGGAGATACTGAAGAGGTCCTCAATGACATTAAAAACGTCTTGGAACGAGGAAAGAAAGTCCTAGTTGTGCGAAACACCGTTGGAAAAGCCGTTGAAACTTACCAGCTCCTGAAGAATGAGCTACATGATATTCTGACTGATCCATCGGACGCGTTACTCATACACAGCAGGTTCACAGTTAGGGACAGAAGGGAGAAAGAGAGCGCTCTTGAGCGGGCAAGGCTAATCGTTGCGACCCAGGTTGTAGAGGCCGGACTCGACATGCCGAACGTGGGATTAGTCGTAACGGATATCGCCCCACTCGACGCTTTAATTCAGCGCATTGGTAGGTGTGCACGACGGCCTGGAGAGGAAGGAGAGGGCATAGTACTCATGCCTATGGAAGACGGAATTGAACCTGGAAAGGTTGTAAGGGGGTTTTCGGAGCTGGAGAAAAAGATAGGCAGGGACAGCATCGTTTTTGCTACCGTTGTGAGCACAAAAGAGTACAGCAACAATGCAGTAAAGGTCGCAGAGGTTCATTACGGGGAGGGAAAGAAAGATTTTGTGCATGTTGGAGATATTGGCCTCGCCAGAAAAATCTTGGAAGGAAAGCAAGGAAGGAGAAACCCAAAATTACCGAGAAACGTTTACATAATCCCCTACTCAACCGCTCCCTACGATCCACTAGTGATGCTCACAACGTATGATGAGCTATCAAACCTCGAGGAGTATTTGGGGAACACAACAAAAGCCAGGGAAGCGCTCGATAGAGTTTACCGCTTCCACTATGAGAACAACATTGTTCCAAAGGAGTTCGCTTCCGCCTACGTCTACTTCAGGGAGCTAAGACTGTTTTCAGCTCCCCCAGAATACGAACTCCGCTCCAGGCCAGAGCTGTACGTGATGCTTTACCCAGCAAGCTCGGAGAAACTGGAAAAGCTTGAGATAGACAGAATCATCAGGATCAGCTACGACAGAAACAAGCTATACAAGTGGAAGAAAGAGGGAATCATCGTTGGGGAGCTCAAAGAAGTATGGGACAAAACCTCCAGAAAAAAGGCGGGCTGGGCGGTTCAGAAAACCTTCACGCCAAGCGCATACAGTATATATGCAATGGATCCCAGGTATTACACCCGGGAGCTCGGCTTTGTAACAGCTTCTCATAACTCCACCAGCGAGAAAGACCAGCCGAAGAAGGAGAGCTCAAAAACAAAGGACATGTCTGAGGATCCTAAGAAGAAAACCGAGGGGGAGATTATCAGCAAAGAGGGGAATAAACTCATACAGGCGAGTCTCGACTACTGGGGGGTGAGAGGGTGAGCTGCGAGGCATTTGGGGGACAAACACTGAGACAGCACGTTGAGGCAATGCTTGCCGCGTGGGAGAGGGTTAAAGACAAATACATACCCTCGATGATCAGAGCGATGAGGGCTGTTGGAATTGAATTCACTGAAGAAGATGCTGACAGGTTCATGAGGACCCTTATAATTCTACATGATGTTGGAAAGTGCAGCGACATATATCAGAAGCATTTGAACAACAATGAACCTCTTAGAGGGTTCAGGCATGAGCTTGTGAGTGCCTACTATGCCCATAAGATTCTGAAAGAGGTGTTCAAAGACGAAAATGTGGCGTTCTTGGGGGCTCTAGTCGTGATGATGCACCACGAGCCGATCCTAATGGGCCAGATACGCTCCCTTGATAGAGATGAACTCTCCCCTGAGGTAGTCCTCGACAAGCTCCACAGCTTTAACGGAGTCGTGGAAGATACAGAGCCGTTCATAAAGGGTATGATGAAGGAGGAGTTCGGCGTAGCTCCAGAGGTTCCATCCCCAACTCGTGAAGACGTTCTCAGAGAAGTTATTAGGCTCAGCGTGCTCGCCAGACACAGACCCGACTCTAGCAGGTTGAGAATGGTGGTCGGAGCACTGCTCATTCCGCTGGTTCTCTGCGACTATAAAGGGGCCGAGAAAAGAGAGGGCGAAGCCCCGAAGTTCGCTGAGGTTCTTGGAGTTGAGATGACACTGTGAGGGGTGAGGGTATGGAGCTCAACGAATTTAGAACACCCCAAATTGACCTCATCTTCGATCTCTACGTCGCCTACGGTTACGTGGAGTCCATGATAAGGGGGGGAGCCAGAGAGCTCATCCTAACACCCAACGGAACATCGTATTTGGTTCAAACAGACGTTTCGGGTGAGGAATTCCGCCATGGGCTAACGGATGCCATAAAGGAAATGCTGGCCCTCCACATAGCACTGGCAAGGCACTCTCCAAGAGAAGGCGGCAAGCTCGTCAGCGACGCGGACTTCAGCGCTGGGGCAAACATCAACAACGTCTATTGGGACAGCGTACCAAGAACTCTTGAAAAGGTAAAGGAGAACCTTGAAAAGAAAAAGAGCGTGAAAGGAACCGCTACCATGCCCATAACTCTCATGCCCTCTGCGGGCAAATACATGCTAAAGCACTTCGGAGCCCAAGGGGGCAACCCGATAAAGGTTGATCTTCTCAATTATGCCCTTGCGTGGGTGGGCTTCCACTATTACACCCCCTATGTAAAGTACACGAAGGGGAACACAACCTGGGTCCACATCTACCAGATAGCACCGGTGGAAGAAGTTGACATGATATCACTGCTTGCCCTCAAAGACATCAAGATGCACCTTCCGCACTACTATGAGAATAGCCTGGACTTCCTCACCAACCGCAGGCTTGCACTTTTGTACCACCTCCTCCACAGTGAGAGCCTTGGGGCGCTGGAACTCTTTACAGAGAAGGAATTCGTGATCCGCTCTTACACCCTCGAAAAGTCCGGAAACAACCAGGCGGTACGCTCTTTCGGGGAGGAGGAAATCGGGAAGCTTATAGACTTTCTATGGAAGCTGAAGAGGAGGGACTTCTTCCACACCTTGAGGTTCATTGAAGGCCTCCTAAAAGGAACCACGGAGGGAGCACTAGCTCTGGTTGACGCTGTGATGAACAAAAGGCCAGAAGGGTTCTATGCGGCTCTCAAGCTTGGCAAGAAAGGAGGGGGGATTCCAAGTCTTGAGATCGTAGCGGCCCTGGAGGAGATCATCTATGAGGATTAAACTGCTCCTCCGCTTCAAGCCTCCCTTTCTTATCCCCTACAACTACCCGCGCTACCTCTACCCCTTCCTCCTCCGTGCCATTGAGCTCGCCGATAAGGAAGTCGCGGGCAGGATTCACAACAACAAGAGAGACATCAAGTTCGTGGCCTCTAAGTTCATGCCTATTGGGAGCACAAAAAGGCTTGAACAGGGCCTTCTTGTCGAGTCAGGAACCGTGGAGCTTTACGTGGGTTCCACCGAGAACATAATCCTTGAATCTCTTGTGAGAGGTCTCGGACAGGGAATAGGGCTGCTCCACGTGAGAGGTCAGAAGCTCATAAACTACGAGGCCGAGCTCGAAGAGATCCCTAAACACCTCTCTGGAAAGCGCTTTAAAACCCTCTCTCCCGTCAGCGTTTACCACAACAATCCTCCAAATGGATTTCGGCAGTGGGATCTTTCTCCCGTTGGTCAGCCAAACAGCCCCTTTGAGAACGAGCCTAAGGTTTGGAAGGAGCTTCTCTTTGAAAACCTTAAGTCAAAGTATATGATGGTTTACGGCGAGCCTTATGAGGGGAGCTTTGACATTAGCGTCATCACAAAGAAGCCGAAGAGCAGCAGGCTTCTGGTCAAGATCGATGAGAGAACAGGAAAGCCAATCTACGCCCGCGTCTGGGAGTTTGGTTTCAAGATGTGGGGCGAGGAAGAGCTCCTTCGGGTTGCGTATGAGCTTGGAATCGGAATGAGGAACCCTCACGGGTTTGGTATGGTTGAGGTGATTTAAATGTCCCTCCCCGCAGAAATAGAGGAGTTCAACGAGGGAATCCGCCGCGCCGTGAGCGGGAGCCCTATAGTGGAGAGGAAGATATGGGTGACCTCGCTGAGCCACTGCCTTAGGAAGACGGCGCTCTCGATATACCTCAACACGTACAATCCCTCCAGAAGCTGGGAGGCTAGGATAGGTACTGCCCTCCACGGCTGGCTCGGGGAAGTCGTTAGGAGCGCGGAGTTCGAGATTCCCGTTGAGCACGACCTCAAAGACGGCTGGAAGCTCGTTGGAAAGGTCGATGCCGTGAAAGGCGATTACCTCCTGGAGTTTAAGTTCAGGGGTTTCGAGAACAACGATTCGAAGAAGAATTCGAAAAAATCAAAGAAAAACATCGACCTGGATCACGCCGAGCCCTCCAAAGAATCGATTGAGCAGATAAACGCATACATGGGCATCCTCGGGAAGGAAAAAGGGTACATCTACATCTTCGACAGGAACGGGCTTGACTTCAGGGTCTTTGAGGTGTCCTTTGACGAGAGACTCTTCAGGAGATTCATCAAGAGGGCGGAGAAAGTTATAGAGGCAGTTGAGGACTTGGAGAGGGGGGAGTTCCCAAAGTGGATATCCACTGTCGGCAACAAGACGTGGGTTTGCAACCACTGTCCATTCAGACCCATATGCGCCGCGATAGATAGGCCATGGGAGAAGTCTAGATAATGTCCTCAATCGGGTTCTTCTCCACTCCCATTACTTCTCTTTTTGGCATCGAGCGAAGTTTGTATATGACAACCGAATCCTCATCCCCGTCTATGAGTTCTTCTATTCCAGCTTTTATGCGCTCGAACTCTGCTAGAGTAACCTCGCCTTCAAAAACGCTGTTCTGGACCCAGTGAAGGTGCTGGCGGAGAAACTTCTTGACTCTGTTCACGCGCTCGACCGAGACGTCGTAGACCACTATGATGTACATGCCACCACCGTACAAACTCCGGTTAGTTCCTTTTATATTTTCGGTCCTATCACGTTTAAATCGTCCAGTTGTCTGAACTGAGGTGTATTAGCCATTGAATTTTCAAAATATTTGCTGATCAGCCTCGGGAAGTCTTTAGTAACGTTTGGTTACTATCAAACGAAAAGTTATATATTCAGCAAAAATCGTGACGAAATTTTTTCGGAATTCTGAATGGGGGCACTTTAGGGCCTTTTTGTGCCCGTTCCTAATTCTGACACGATATTTTTGGCAAAAAGCGTCTGAAAACCACTAAAGTTCTTTTTAAGACTCTAAAGATGCCTGGGAAGTCTTCTGAACGTTGTTGTGCATGCTCTTAACGGAAGGAGGAGAACTTGTTTCTGGCTGAAAAAACTGCTCAAAAGCTTTTTAATTGGGGACCGTTAGGGGCTTTTTAGAGCACCCTTTGCGGAAAAGCTTATAAGATCCGAGCGTTCTTAGTAGTTTGTAGGGAGAAAGGAGGAAAAAACCGCCCTGTTGCAATAAGACTCTAGGAGAATTGAAAGTGCACTTCTGTGAAGTTCTCGCTGGCAACCTGTACCAGAGTTGCAATAAGACTCTAGGAGAATTGAAAGCTCCTTCAGCCATTTCTATGGGGGGCAGGCCCAGCTCGTTGCAATAAGACTCTAGGAGAATTGAAAGCATACTTGAGAAGAGCCACCAAATCAGAGAGGCTCCGTTGCAATAAGACTCTAGGAGAATTGAAAGTTTTATTGTTTCGCGATTCTCGAACTTCGAGCGAATAGGTTGCAATAAGACTCTAGGAGAATTGAAAGCCGGAATAGAAGTCCTCAACCAGCTCAAAGCCAGGAGTTGCAATAAGACTCTAGGAGAATTGAAACATCATCTGTCTCCACAAAAACGACCCACTTAGGAAAGTTGCAATAAGACTCTAGGAGAATTGAAACTAACTTTTTAGTGGGTCTTTTCCCTTCTGGGTTCGCCGTTGCAATAAGACTCTAGGAGAATTGAAACGCGGTTCGGGAGTTTCTAACGGTTGCCCTTGGTTCAGGTTGCAATAAGACTCTAGGAGAATTGAAACTAAGCAGGACATACTAGACGTTTTAGAAGAGTACGGACTAAGTTGCAATAAGATTCTAGGAGAATTGAAACGGATTGACTTCAGACGGAACTTTTTGACATCGCGGAGGTTGCAATAAGACTCTAAGAGAATTGAAACTCGTTCCCATTACCGCTCTTGTCTTTCCAAACCCCATGTTGCAATAAGACTCCAAGAAGGATCCAAAATGAATTCAGAAAGAGAAAGTCCGAGAAAAAGATCCTCAGACCTTGATCCTCTTCCAAACAGTCCCCTGCGGCGTGTCCTCAAGCTGGATTCCAAGGTTTCTCAGCTCGGCCCTTATCTTGTCGGCGAGGTCGAACTTCCTCTCCTTCCTGAGCTGGGCGCGAACATCGATGAGGAGCTTTATCAGGGCCTCTTCTTCGCCAGCCTTCTGCTCCCTGAAGTAGTCCTCGAAGATGCCAAAGACCTCGCTCACCATCTTGAAGAACTCCCGGGCCTTCCTGAGGATGCTCTCCTTTGGCCTCTCGACCTGAGTGAGATAGCGGTTGACGGCGTTGCTGACCTCGAAGACCGCTTTAAGTGCCTCGGCCGTGTTGAAGTCGTCGTCCATTGCATCGTAGAACTTCTTCCTGCCGTCCCTTATGGCCTCGTAGGCCCCAAACTCCTCCTCGCCCCATTTGAAGGATATCTCAGCCCTCTCCATCGCCACGCGGATGTTCTCGAGAGTATTGTAGAGCCTCTCAAGGTTGTTTCTGGCGTGCTCAAGGCCCTCCTCGGTGTAGTCGAGCGGTGACCTGTAGTGTCTCTGCAGGACGAAGAGCCTTATTACCTCAGGGTCGTAGCGCTGGAGCGCTTCCCTGATCGTCACGAAGTTGCCGAGGCTCTTGCTCATCTTCTCACCGTTCACCATCAGGAAGCCCGTGTGCATCCAGTAGCGAACCCACTCGTGGCCGGTGCAGGCTTCCGTCTGGGCTATCTCGTTCTCGTGGTGCGGGAAGATGAGGTCGCTTCCGCCGCCGTGGATGTCGAAGCTCTCGCCGAGGTACTTCGTGCTCATCGTGGAGCACTCAATGTGCCAGCCGGGCCTTCCCTCGCCCCAGGGGCTCTCCCATTTGGGCTCCCCTGGTTTGGCCTTCTTCCAGAGGGCAAAGTCTTCGGGGTTCTTCTTCCCCTCTCCTGGCTCAACGCGCGCGCCCTTGACGAGGTCCTCCAGCTTTATCTTGCTGAGCTTTCCGTAGTCTTTGAACTTCCTGACTTCAAAATAGACGCCATCGCTCCCCTCGTAGGCGTAGCCTTTCTCCTGGAGCTTCCTTATGAAGTCTATGATGTCCTGGATGTGCTCGGTGACGCGCGGGTAGATGTCCGCCGGCTTGACCTTCAAAGCTTTCATGTCCTCAAGGAAGTATTTCAGGAATTTTTCGGCCAGCTCCTTCGGGTCTTCGCCGGTCTCATTGGCCCTCTTGATGATTTTATCGTCTATGTCTGTGAAGTTCATGACCATGAGAACGGTATACCCCTTGTGCTCAAGGTAGCGCCTTATAACGTCGAAGGCGATGTAAGTCCTCGCGTGACCGATGTGTGTGTAATCGTAAACCGTTGGCCCGCAGACGTACATCCTGACCTCGCCTTCTCTCAGGGGCTTGAACTCCTCCTTCTGCCTCGTCAGGGTGTTGTAGATTTTGATCCCCATTCCTACCACCGGGCGCTTTTGGGAGTGGCTTTTTATTAGCTTATCGCCGCAGGTGTCGGTGGAGTGCCATAACCGCCATAATAACTATGAGCGCAACCAGGAAGAGCTCTTTTAAGAGCTCAGTGTTCTCATTGAATTGCGATCCTTTGGAGACCATGGACGATGCCGTCAGTGAGGAATGTGTGCCCTCGGAGACGTTGAACGTCGGGCTCGTTGAGGATGCTTTATCTTTGAGGATGTAGACGTCCGCCAGGTTCTCAAAACCGTACTCTGGAGAAAGCTCGAAGTCTTTTAGCACCATGTCTGGCGTCACTTTCAGAAGGGGTAGCGGAATTATTGATGTCTCATTGAAGTAAAAGACGTAGAGGGGTTTCTCAAACATATCCTTGAGCTTCTCCCAGGGTATCTGGTCATAGTCCATTGAGGTGTTTGCCCATTCGATAATACCTGTAGTGGAGCCATTTAGAAGGAAGGGATACCCCCAGTAGAGCTTATAGGTGAAATTGAGCTCAATCCGAGTCGTCCCTGTTTTCTCCCCTGGAACTGCGTTCAGGGTAAAATTGTTCTCTATCACGTCCATCTCAATGGCTGGAACTATGACGATGTCGTTTCCGCGGGAGAACGCGATCAGGTTGCTTAGCTCCTTCTCATCCCACAGATACGGAGCTATCTCTCTCATTTTTATAGCGTAAGTCCGATTTTTAAATTGGAACACCACACTGTCCCCTTCTACCTTCCCTCGCACTGGGTTGGTCGTCTTCCGTTCTGAGATCGAATTCAGGATTTTGGTGAGGCTCTCGTTTTGGCCTTCGTACTCGTAGTAGCCGCCGATGTAGTGGGCCCCGCTCGAGTTCACGAGGTAGAACCTGTCGTACTGGGTTGTCGGGTCGTACTCAACGGCGCACTGTCCCAATGAGTGGGGTTTTAATCCGTAGTATCCAGTTGATACGTAGATGAAACCTTCACTGGTGGGCATTATGATTATTCTGAAGCCCGAGGAGCAGAACCTGACTGTTAGAGTGGGGTCTGCCTTTGAGAGGGGGAGGAAGGAAGTAAGTAAAGAAACTATCATCAGCATAATGGCTACTTTTGCCAAGGGATATCCATTGCAATGGCGGTTTTTCCGCACTTCTCAACACCCATATTTCCTATTGGCCATTGAACAATAATAACTTTTTTCTTGAGTGGCTAGGGTAGTGATCTCGAGAATATTTGTCTACAAAAGCTTAAAAACCGACCACCCAACTGGGTCTGGAAAAAGAAAGGAGGTCACGAAAATGACCAAGGTTCAGAAGGGTGACGTTATCAGGCTCAAGTACACCGGAAGGATAAAGGAGACCGGTGAGATATTCGACACAACCGAAGAGGAGATCGCAAAGCAGGCTGGAATTTACAAGGAGAACGGCGTTTACGGGCCCGTTCCAATAGCCGTCGGCGCCGGTCACGTGATTCAGGGTCTTGACGAGCAGCTTGAGGGCCTTGAAGTCGGAAAGAAGTACGAGATCGAGGTTCCGCCCGAGAAGGGCTTCGGAAAGCGCGACCCGAAGCTCATCAAGACATTCACCCTCGGCCAGTTCAGGAGGCAGGGGCTCATACCCTTCCCCGGAATGCCTGTCGAGATAGAGACCGAGGGCGGCAGGAAGCTCAGAGGCAGGGTTCTCACCGTTAGCGGAGGCCGCGTCAGGGTTGACTTCAACCACCCCTACGCCGGCAAGCACCTCGTTTACGAGGTCGAGATTGTTGAGAAGATTGACGACCCGATTGAGAAGGTTAAGGCCCTCATCGAGCTCCGCCTGCCCAGGCTTGACGCGAACAAGGTCGTCATAGAGGTCGGCGAGAAGGACGTCGTCGTTGACTTCACCCCTGTTAAGGACGAGGTTGACAAGGGCACCCTCGTTCTCGGCGAGCTCCTCCTCGAGGGCGACCTCAAGTTCCTTGGTTACGAGGAAGTCAAGTTCAGGCCCAGCGTTGACGAGCTTCTCAAGCCGCAGGAAGCCGAGGAGGGCGAGGTCTCTGGGGAAGAGGCCGGTGAGACAACCGAAGCTCCTGAGGAAACTGAAACCGAAAAGGCAGCTGAACAGGAAGCAATCAAGGAGGCCCCTGAGGAAAAGAGCGAGGAGAAAGGGGAGACCGAGGAGAGCGCGGAAGAGTCGGAAGCTGAGGAGGCCTCAGAAAAGGCTGAAGAGACTGAGGAGAAAAAGCCCAAGAAGAGCACCAAGAGCAGGAAGACTAGGAGAACCACAAGGAAGAAGAGCACAACCAAGAAGAAAGCCAAAGCAGCCGAAGAGAATGGCGAAGCCGAGGCTGAAAACGCCGAGGCCTCTGAGTGAGGTTTTTAACCCCCGTTCTTTTTATTATACTGTGGGGAGAGATTATGAAGTCTCGCTTTGACGTTCTCCTTGAAGACCTCGGCGGAAGGTTCACGAAAGATGACGTGCCTAAGATACGCGACGCCGTACTCGCTCTCAGACAAGTGATGGAGCTCCCCGTTTCGTATCTAAATCCCTCGAGCGGCTACCATCCTGTTGTCGTGTTCAAAAAGCGCTTTGGGCGGGTAGTCAAGGAAGTTCCGGTTTCCCTGCTTGAGCTGAAGATCCTCAACCGCTACAACATGCCCGGCTGGAAGAGGGTCGTGGAGTTCTGGCTGGACAACGATATAGCCGTCCACGAAAGCCTTCTCGGGGTTGATGCCGTGCTTATCGGCGACCCGAGAACCCTGAACAGAATGGGGGACGCCCTCAGGAGAATAGCCCAGTACATGAGCGTTAGGCCGAGAAAGCTCGTCCTGTTTTACAGCTCCGTTTATCTGGACTACGGCGGCGGCAGGTATATACTCATAACCCTTAGAGGCAACGACATTGAGCTCAGGCTCATCAGAATGAAGCTCAGCGAGGCTGCTAGCTACCTTGGAAAGGCCGTCGAGTACATGGACTCGGCCTTTGGGAACAAGAACATCGAGTTTTACAAGGTTCTCTTCACGTATGCAACGAGCACGTATGGCTCCTTCGACTGGTTCTTCCACAAATACGTCTATCCCAATCTGAACCCCGAGCAGAGGGAGTTCTTCGAGGAGATGCAGGACTACCGCAATTTCCTCAGGCTTCTCTACTCCCAAGTGAACAGGCTCAACAAGGACAGACTTGGCGATTTTGTCGGCATCAGGGTTGTCAGAAGGGGTAACCCCCACAGGCCGCTTGAGATAGAGATCGCATTTACAAACCGCGGCATTCAGATTGGAAGGTACGTCAGAACGGCGCACATAAGCTTCATGGTGTGAGCCTTGAGGGAAGTTTTGCTTTTCATGCTTTTACTGCCCCTTAGCTTCGCCCCCTGGCTTATTCATACCTCTTTCTGGGACCACGTTGCCATAGTCAGCATCTTTTACCTCCTAATTCCGGCGGTAATCTCAAGACTTATGGGCTTCCAGTGGGGAGAAGTCGGCATAAGCCTACCAAACAGGACTGGTCTAAAGCTCTTTGCCGTTCTCTTTCTGGCTTCAATTCCACTGAGCATCTACGGGAGAAGCATCCCCGAGATGAGGTCTTACTATCCGGTTTTTCCGTATTCAAGCGCCTTTGACTTCGTTCTGGGTGAGCTTGCCATGGGGATTACAATGCTGGCCCACGAGGCTTTTTATCGAGGCTTTCTTCTTTTCCCTCTGGCAAAAAAGAACGAGTGGCTGGCCGTAATCCTTCAGGACATCCCCTATACAATAGTCCACATCGGAAAGCCCGGAATAGAAGTTCCCTACGCTTTCATAGCCGGGATAGTCTTTGCAAAAATGGACTTAAAAGGAGAGAGCTTCGTCCCAAGCTTCCTCCTTCACTGGCTCGGTTCGGCTTTCTTCGACGTGCTCTGCGCGCTCTAAATCCCAACAGAATATAGTTTGACGAGCGACTCTCCACAACAAAGCTTTATAACACTCCTAAGCAAAATTATAAACGGTGAGGATTATGGATTTAACATCGTGGGCTCGTGAAAAAGCACTATGGAACAGAAAGAACTGGGGAGAATACACCAACCAGCTTTCTGAGCTCTATGTGGCTCTTTATCAGTTCGAGAACTTCTGGAAGTGGACGAAAACTGAACTTCATGGAAAAAGAATAGCCTTTCTTGATGATCACCTAAAGAATTCCGCAAGAATGCTTCTAATAGGTGGAGAAGACTCTCCAAATGCCATAGGAAGATTTATGTATTCTTTGTTCGGGGTTCGCGCCCTTGGGGCGAACGACTATGATGATACACTAACCCTCTACAAAAGAAGAGGTGATAGAGTGGCGTTCGTCGTTGGTGATCTAGTACTGGGTACCTCGCATGATAACTTTGAACAAATCCTAAACCAGCTTAAGGATCTTATTCTCAGTCTCGGGGGCCAAGTACCAGAGATTCCCAAGGAAGAGTTTCTCTCATGGGTCTCTCCAGATGAGCCGAAGCTTGTGGAGAAATTCAATCATCTTCTAAGAACCGGATGCGCTCTGCTGCCCATGTTTAACCCATACTCCGCAATTTCGTACTATCTTGACACCGCTCCCTTGTTACACATTGAGGAGATACTCAATGGAGACATCCACAGCCTAAGAGGACTCTCCTCGTTATGGCGCATTGGGTACATTTACAACTCAAAGCTCGAAAAGGTTGATCTTGAGAAGGCCAGTGAAGAAGATGTGGATGATTTCTTCTGGCTAAGTCATTTTAACCCTTCCCCACCGAGCATTCCAGCCTTAATAAACGCTCTCTTTGGGGAGTTTGGAGATGTCTCTGCGATTCTTTCAAGGCTCTCAAGAGATGTAAGGAGCGCCTTTAAAGAGTGGTGGAAGGACAAGTACAACTTTGTAACAAGGACGTATAACTTGGAAGGTTGGGACATATCGGAAGATACCAGGGGGATATTAAGATACATTCAAAATGGTGATGAATACAGTTTAGTCCCCACTTCAGGCACTTCATTTGTACTTGTGGACAATGCTGGTTATAAGACCTATACAGCCACTATTCCTCTCTCAAGGTTCATCGAGGAGATATTCCCCCTCATCTCCGCGGGGTACATCAGGACACCCAATTGGGTGGGCAATGAGTCGGGGACTCCTTTAGAGAAGAGATATCTCAAGATAAAGGTCAACAGAACCGAAAGCAGGTATGGAAAGCAGTTTTATTACGATGTTGGGTCTTGGGTCATCAAAGGGCTTCTTTAGGTGGGAATATGAGGAGAATTCAAAAGAAAAAGCCGCTGATCCAAGAGGCCCCTGAGGAAGATGAAAAACTCAAAGTCAAGAAAATTCCAAGCACTATAAAACAACCAAGCTCTAGTGGGAATGTTCCTCGCTCAATGGATACCCGCAAAACGTCAAAAAATGAGGAACAAATTGCCAGAACACCAATTTCTCCAAAGAGAAAAACTTCTGAGAGAAAGTTTAGCGAGATTAAACTGATCTCTCCTTATTCAGCAATGGAGGGTATTTCACTGGAAAGCGATGTAAATCCTGTAACGGCTCCACACGAGATTTCTCTACTCTTCCAAGAAGAGAACTTTCCACGAGATTTAAGTATAGACATTAGAACATCCGAAACCGGGGAAGAACCTTCTTTTAGGTTTACCCTTTCGCCCCCACAGGAGCTTAGAATCACTGTTCATTCAAAAATTCCCAGCAAACACTCTAATCCACCCCCGTTTGGACGTGGAGTCCCCGCCGATATGGTCTCACATAGTCTTTCCCTGTCCCTCGAATTTACTCAACATCAAGTTAGGACAATTACAGAGATTCCTCTATCCAATACAGAGGTTCCAAAGGAGCTTAAAGTCTCTTTGAGAGTGTCCAAGAGCTCAAATGTTGGTAGAATGGAGTTCCCCTTAAAATCCGAGACTTTTCCAAAAGCTGAATTCAAAGTCTCTTTGCCTTATTATGATCAAAGGTCAATACAGCTCATTGACCTAAAAAGAAACGCTATTGCCCCCTTACAGCTGGATTTGAATTTTGAAATAAATCCCTACTTGGCAGATATCTCCGGATTCGTTGAGTGGGAGGTACGAAAGATGAGCAACGTTTTAGATACCCTGCTTGGAGTGAGGGGAAAATTCCCCCATGGGGCAGACGAAATCACTGACAAACCCGTTTTCATTCTACTCGGTCAAGAACTAGGAGAGTGGCAATGGCCACTCCTGCGCATTCTTTCGGAGATATACCTCGAGTATAAGGGAGAAAGACCTAGACCGACATATAGAACCCTCAAGGAATACATGGACGGTATTGAGAGAGTTGATTCCACTAAGGATGTTTATCTAATGACATCCTTTTCACCCGCATCAAAGATAGAGGTCATTGACTCAAGAGGAGTTTCACTTAATAAGCTTAAGACGTTCATATACAAAGTTGCAGGCAGGCTCCAGACCAGTTATTTAACAGGTCTCGGCTTTTTAGTAACGATAACTGATAGGCCGACTGTAGAGAACTTGGAAGATGTAATGTCCAGCTTTAGAGGGATAATGCATACGATAATCCTTCCAGAAACGGAAAGCTCAGAGATTTTGCCGAGATATAGGGCACTTGTTTATGGGGTAACTGGAATTCGGGACGAAGATTTCCTAAAAGCTGAGGAAAAGATGGACGAGTATTTAATCGAGACCACCAAAGTGTTCTCTCCACTGGTGCCAAAAACTTCCTCGGAGGGAACCCACTATAAGCTGAAGTGTGCAGTTCTCTCTTATATTCTTTCTCAGGAGATCGAAGAGTACGCAGAGTCGGAGATACTAGACAAGGCTATTGAACTTATCTCAAACCAAATTGTCAAGATAGAAGAACCTCTAGAAACAGGCATAATTCCTGATATTCAATGGGCAGACCACTCAGTGATTGAAATCGAGACTCTGATCGGAACAGAGAATCCCTTAAAGAAAATTGACCACACCGTTGAAAAGTACGTAGTCAGTGGAAAGTTGCAACTTCCTGAAAATGAACTCTGGATAGTCCTTAGACCGGTGTCCGCACTCATACACCACCATAAAATCAAATTACGCCAGAAGATATGGCATAAGCTGTTTGGGGAAGTCCCGATAAAGTTCAAAGTTCTCGTGTGGGAAAATGGCTGGAACCTTGTGGATCTTGGTGAATTCGTTGAAGATATAAAAAATATAGCCAAAATTAAGCTTTGAAACACCTTGGAACTAACTCTTTTCTTTACCTTGAACCCTCGCGGTTCCGTAGCCGACGAAGAGCACCCTGTCCGGATCAAGGGCCTTTAGGACCTCCGGCCGGTGGGTTATTATGAGCGCGGTAATCCCTGCCTCGCGGATTATCTCGGCAACCTTTCTGGCGACCCTCATGGCCGTTAGAGTGTCAAGGTGTGCCGCGAACTCGTCTATGAGGAGCAGATTTGGTTTCTCAGCGAGGAGCGAGGCTATCCTGGCCCTCTCCTTCTGACCCGTGCTGAGCTCCGAGTACTTTGCCCTGTAAAGGACTGCGTCACTCAGTCCAGCCCTGTTGAGAACTTCAACTGCCGCGTTAAGGTCGCCTATCTTCCTGTAAACGTGCTCAAGTATGCTCTCAGTCCCAAAGCTCGGCTCGAACTCGCCGGGTATCATAACGGAGACCTTAACGTTCTTGGGAACTTCTATCTCTCCAGTCGTCGGCCTGAAGCGCTCCTCCCACCAGCCGTTGGCCGCCCCCAAAATTAGCCTCAGGAGGGTGGTCTTCCCAGCTCCGCTCGCACCCACGACCGCTATGAGCTCGCCGGGTTTTATCTCGAAGTTGAGGTTCCTAAGGACGGGCCTCTGGATGACGCGGTGCCTGACGCCGAACGCCTCCAGGAGTTCCCTTATCTCATCCGGAAGGCCCTTCACGTCGAGCTCGCTTTCGAAGACCTTGCTGACGTCTTTAAAGGCTATCGGCCCGCTCAGGGGCTCGACCTTTCCGTAGCTCGGACGCCAGAGCCTTCCGCCCTTTGGGGCGTACGGATCCTCCTTAAGGAAGCGCTCTATGTGCTCCTTCGCCTCCTTGGTCAGAGGGTAGAAGAGAACGGGCCTCCCGCTTGCAGTCTCCCAGAGGAACTTGAAGCCAACCTTCTCGAAGAACGGGTTGTAGCGGGCCATCTGGGCTATGGTCTCTACTATGTGCTTTCTCTTCCTCATCTCCGGAATTCTGCGCTCGGCTATCCACTCGAGCGCGGCCTTAACGCTCAGCTGACCGAGGCCGTCGGAGCGGTAGTCGGGGTGAACCACAACCCGGGCTATCCTCGCCCCCGCGGTGTTCGTCTCCTTTAGGGCCTTCCACTTGGCCTCCTCCCAGAGGTACGAGCGGGCAACTCTCTTCCTGTACTTCTTCTTCAGCTCCTCGTAGAGCTCGCGCATTATCTTCTCCGGCCAGAATGCGGGGTGGAACCAGTCCTCTGGGAAGACTTTCTCGCGGATGTTCTTCTCGATTTCTCCGTTCGGCAGTCTGCGGTGCATCAGGGGTATAGGCGGGTCAACGCGGACGTAGCTGAGAATCCTCGGCTCGTATTCCTCTCTCTCAACGAGCTCGAGGATCAGGAAGCGCGAGGCCGGAGTTGAGCCCTTGATTTCGAGTATGTGGACGTCCTCGCTTCCGCAGATGGGACAGGCCCCCTTCGTGTTGGCCTCAAAGATGTGGCCGTTTTCACAGCGCCACAGCGCCACCTTCTCCTTCTGGCTCGCGTAATGGTACTGCTCAAGCTCCGCTATCGCCTCGAAGTCGGACTCGTATTTGGCCTCCCTCGCCTGGATTTTGTATGTGTAGAGGAGCTCACCCGTCAGCGGAGAGTAGCGCTTTGCCTCAAGCTCCTTTTCCCAGAGGGGCCAGACCGGGATCTTTTCACCGTTGTAGAACTTCCACAGGCGGTAGTCATCAAAGTCGAGAACCTTAAAGCCGTTCTTCTCCTTTGGCTTGCTCAGAATCTCAATCTCAACCTCGTCCCCAGTCAGAAACCACTGGGCCGCGTTGCCCGTCATATAGAGCCTGTACTTTTCCCCGGCATCAACCTCAAGAACGCCGAACCACCGGTGCTTGAACCGCGGGATTTCGTTTCCTGTCACTTTTCCCCGCACTATCATGAGAGCCACCAATAAAAATAGGGAGGAGAGGTTATAACGTTAGCTAATGAGGAGCCTCACCCTTTCGACGACTTCTTCTGCATTACTGCCAAACACGAGTATCATCGGTTCCTTTCCCCAGTCTCCGAGGTGGTAAACTATGTCTGGCCTCTCTCCAAGCCTTTTGACTGCGGTCTCAATGCCCCACTCCATCGTGCCCCTCTCGGCCCTCTTGACTTCCTCCGGCTCCTCCCTGCGGTCGTAGAAGGAAACCTTGAGCCCGAGCTTTTTCGCCTTCTCGACGAGTTCTTCTGAATAGCGGAGATTGAGTACTGCTTTGACCTCTGGGTAGAACTCCCTCATCTTCAGGAGGGCCCTTCTCAGATGGTCGCTGGCGTTGAGCTCAACTGGACCTACTGGCTTCACCGTTTTATCGTAGCGGACTATCCGGCCCTTAACTGCAAAGACCTCGTTGAAATCCGTTGCTAGGGCGAAGTTCGTGCCTACTTCAGCCACATGCCGATTCAGAAGCTCGCCCATTTTCACAAGCCTGTTCACTGCATCTCCAAGCTCTTCCTTAGATCTCCATCTCTGAGCATCCCTCTGAAGCTCCCAGATAGGATTGATTGCTTTTCCTTCTCCCCTCGAGAACCTTATCGCCCCCTCGACGAAGCGTTTTGCCTTCTCGACGGCCTCTGGAAGCCTTAGGCCTTTGGCAATGAAAGCGGCAAGGGCCGTCGAGAAGGCACAACCAGTCCCGTGTGTGAAGCCCTCAGCGTGCTCTCCCGGAATCTCGAAGACCTCTCCATTCCAGTAGAGGACGTCGGTAAAGTTCAAGTGCCCGCCCTTGACGACCGCCGCTTCCGCGCTCAGCTCTTCCACGAGAACCCTCGCGGCTTTTCTCATGTCCTCTACCGAGTTTATCTTAATTCCCGTTAGAACCTCTGCCTCAGGGACGTTCGGGGTGACTATCGAGCCCGGAACGAGCCTTTTCTTCAGCCTCCCAACATCTTCCGGGCTTAAAAACTGGAAGCCAGAGGTAGAAGCCATAACCGGATCGAGAATCTTCCTCAGCCCTTTCGTCTCCTCGGCTATGGCCTCTATCGCACCGCCATGGATGAGGCCGATTTTAACGGCCCTGATGTCAAAGGCATCCCTGACGGCCCTTATCTGCTCTCTGATAGTTTCTGGTGGTGCTATAAAGACGCCCCTAACCTCGTTGGGGTTCTGATATGTTATCGCGGAAACTACTGGGAGCGGGTGCTCGTTCAAAGCGGAAACCGTCTCGATGTCCGCCTTCAGCCCCGCTCCACCGCCCGTGTCGAGGCCCGCTATTATAAGCACGGCCATGGGCATCACTTTCCGAGCTTCTGGAGAATCTCAAGTGCCGCCTTCCTCCCGCTCAGGAGCATGCCGCCGAATATCGGACCCATCCTCGGAGCTCCAGCCAGGGCGTTGGCCGCCATTCCAGTTGCGTACAGCCCCGGAAAGACCTCCCTCGTGTGCTCAACGGTAAGCTCCTCACCCTTTTCGGCCCACATCGGCCCTTCTCCGGGGATGGCCTTTATGAGTCCACGCTTTAGGAGGTGCTGGCTGATTTGCGCCCCGTGGCCCGTTGAATCCACCACGAACTTCGCCTCGACCGTGAGCGGATCAACATGAAGGCCGGTCATCATAACTGGAGTCCAGTTTATTACGAGTCCCGAGACCCTGCCGTCCTTAACCACGAGGTCTTCCACTTCCACCATGTTGAATATCTTTGCCCCTGCTTTCACCGCCTTGCTCGCGAGCGTCGAGGCAAGCTCTATCGAGTCGAGAACGTAGAGGCCGTTTCCAACCTGGCTGTAGTCCACCCCAAATTCGTCGAGGATCTCCCTCGCGCTCTCCTGGACGACGACGCGGTTGAATCCCATCGCCCCGCCCCAGATTCCTCCTCCCACGGAGAGCTTCTTCTCAAAGATGGCCACCTTAGCGCCGCCCTTGGCGAGGTAGTAGCCAGCTACCATTCCCGAAGGACCGGCACCGACTATGGCAACATCAAGCTGAAGGTTCTGGAGGAGGTCGTTGAAGTAGGCTTCAACTATCGCCCTGCTTATCTCGATCTCCCTCATGCCCACCACCTAAAACCTTTTAAACCGCGCTCAAAACTAAGTTTTGAAATTTAAAAACTTTGTTATAAACAGGTTTTAAAACTGGGTGATGGACATGACCCAGCTTGAGGAAGCTAGGCGTGGGGTAATTACGGAGGAAATGAAGTTCGTAGCCGAGAGGGAGGGAATAGACGCCGAGAAGCTCAGGAGAAACGTTGCCAAGGGCTACACCGTCATCTTCCGCAACGTTCGCCACGACTGGGTTAAGCCGGTTGCCGTTGGCGCGGGAGTTAGAGTCAAGGTGAACGCTAACATAGGCACCTCAAGGGACATCGTTGATGTCAAAGCCGAGATAGAAAAGGCGAAGGTGGCAGTAAAGTACGGCGCCGACACGATAATGGATCTCTCCACAGGAGGAGACCTCGACGAGATAAGGAAGACCATAATGCACGCCGTGGACGTCCCAGTGGGTACAGTTCCCATCTACCAGGCCGCGGAGGAGATGCTCGCCAAGGGCAAGGCCATCATAGAGATGAGCGAGGATGACATGTGGAGGGCAGTTGAGAAGCACTTCAAGGACGGCGTTGACTACACGACCATCCACGTCGGCGTCACCAAAGAAGTCGTCGAAAAAATGAAGAGAACTAAGAGGGCCGTCGGAATGGTCTCGCGCGGTGGGACTTTTTTGGCAGCTTGGATACTCCACTGGGGCGAGGAGAACCCATTCTACAAGGATTACGACTACCTCCTTGAACTGGCTAGGGAGTACGACGTTGTCCTGAGCCTCGGCGACGGACTTAGGCCCGGCGGCCTTCCTGACGCTGGGGACGAACTCCAGATAGCTGAACTTTACACGCTCGGAAGGCTCGTGAGGAGAGCTAGAGAGGCTGGAGTTCAAACCATGGTTGAGGGGCCTGGCCACGTCCCCATAGACCAGATAGCGGCCCAGGTGAAGCTCGCTAAGGTCGCCACCGACAACGCACCCTTCTACGTGCTCGGCCCGATAGTTACGGACATCTTCCCGGGCTACGACCACATAACGGCCGCGATAGGCGGTGCCATAGCGGCCCTCAATGGAGCTGACTTTCTCTGCTACGTGACCCCCGCTGAGCACCTCGGCCTTCCAGACGTGGAGCACGTTAGGCTGGGGGTAATAGCGGCGAAGATTGCAGCCCACGCGGTCAACCTGACCCGCTTCGAGGCCGACTTCAAGAAGGACTACCTCATGGCGCTGGCGAGGGGGAAGCTCAACTGGGCCAGGCAGTTCGAGCTTTCGATGGACAAGGAACGCTTTGTTGAGATAAGGAAGGAGAGGCCGACGAAGACCGAGGCCTGCTCGATGTGCGGTGACCTCTGCGCGATAAAGCTCATCAACGACATGCTCGCGGGTGAGCGGAAGTGAGGCCCATCTACCGCGGAAAGACCAAAGATGTGTACGAGGATGGCTCTTACCTTGTCTTCTACTTCAAGGACTCTATACTCGGTGAGGACGGAAGGGAGGACACCGGCGGCAACGAGGTTGTGGGCGAGCGGAAGGGCAAGGGGAGCGCCGTTTTAGATGAGGCGGAGTTCTTCTTTCGCCTCCTCGAAGAGAACGGAATAAGGACGCACTTCGTCGAGCGGATTGACGAGAGGAGGGCGCGCTTCCTGAAGGCGGAAAAAATACCGCTTGAGGTCATCTACCGCGAGCTTGCCTACGGGAGCTTTCTGAGACGCTATCGCGGCTGGGTGAAGGAGCTGAAGCCGCTCGGGATAGTTGAGTTCACCCTTAAGGACGACTCCTTAAAGGACCCGCTGATAACGGAAGAAGCCGTAGTAAAACTCGGGATAGCAAGCGAAGGGGAAGTTAGGGAGATGAAGGAGAAAACCAGGAAGGTCGCCGAGATTTTAAGGGAGTTCTTCTCCTCGAAGGGCCTTCAGCTCGTTGATTTCAAGCTGGAGTTCGGCCGGAGAAACGGCGAGCTCATCGTCATAGACGAGCTGAGCGGCGACACGATGCGCGTTATGAAGGACGGGAAGCTCTTGAGCCAGGAGGAGCTTAAGGAGGTGATAAAATGATCGTTTCAACCATAGCGTCCCACTCCTCGCTTCAGATACTCCTCGGGGCGAAGAAGGAGGGCCTTGGGACGAGGCTCTACGTTTCGCCTAAGAGAAGGCCCTTCTACTCTTCACTTCCGATTGTTGATGATCTCGTAGTTGCAGAGGAGATGACCTCCATCCTGAACGATGACGGAATAGTTGTTCCTCATGGCTCCTTCGTCGCCTACCTCGGACTTGAGGCGATAGAGAAAGCCAAAGCGAGGTTCTTCGGCAACAGGCGCTTCCTCAAGTGGGAGACGACCTTTGAGCTCCAGGATAAGGCCCTTGAGGGGGCTGGAATTCCGAGGGTTGAGGTTGTCGAGCCCGAGGATGCCAAGCCGGACGAGCTATACTTCGTCAGGATTGAAGGGCCTAGGGGAGGGAGCGGCCACTTCATTGTAAAGGGCAGTGAGCTCGAGGAGAGGCTTTCAACGCTTGAAGAACATTACAGAGTTGAGCGCTTCATCCCTGGGGTTTATCTCTACGTGCACTTCTTCTACTCGCCCATCCTGGAGAGGCTTGAGCTCCTCGGCGTTGACGAGAGGGTTCTAATAGCCGACGGCAACGCCCGCTGGCCAGTGAAGCCTCTCCCGTACACAATAGTTGGCAACAGGGCGATTGCCCTTAGAGAATCGCTCCTCCCGCAGCTCTACGACTACGGGCTGGCTTTCGTCAGGGCCATGAGGGAGCTTGAGCCGCCGGGGGTTATCGGGCCGTTCGCCCTCCACTTCGCCTACGACGGTTCTTTCAAAGCTATCGGCATAGCTTCGCGCATAGACGGGGGAAGTAACGCCGATCACTGGTACTCGGAGCTCTACTGGGGCGAGAGACTCAGCATGGGGAGGAGAATAGCGAGGGAGCTCAGGCTTGCCGGGGAGGAAGAAAGGCTTGAGGAGGTGGTAACGTGAGGTACGTGGGGAGAACGCTCGGAATCGGGCTGAACAGCGGAAGACCATTCGCCTTTTACCTCCTCTGCTCCAGATCCTTCCCAAACAGGAGGGCAGTGGTGAAGGGAAACGGGGTCTACATCCTCAATCAGACGGAGACGGAGAACCCCTACGTGAGCTATCCCGTCGTGAGGCTGATGGAAGACTACGCGGTCGTCACCAACGGCCTCCACACGGACTTCATAGCCCAGGCCCTTGAGTGGGAGAGGCCAAGGAAGGCCCTCGTTCATGTCCTGGATGCCCTCGATTACGAAAGGGACGATTACAGCACTCCGAGGATAGCGGGGATAATCCAGCACGGGGGAAGGAGGGGCTGGCTCGGCTTTGTGGGAAGAGATATGCTCTGGATGAGGGAACTTGAGCTTGAGGAGGGCAAAGCCTTCCTGACGGCGACGTACAACATGGAGGGCTTTGAGAGCATTGAGCTGGCCTTCTCTACTCCAGAAGAGCTCGCTGAAAAAGTTATGGAACTTCCCTTCGAGCACAAGGTGCTCGCGATTGGGATAGTGGAAAATGAGAAAGGGTGGGAGCTTTCTTTCACTCCTTCTCTCTGAGTTTTTTCATCAGATTCGCCATCTCCAGCGCGGCCATCGCGTACTCAAAGCCCTTGTTGCTCTTAACCCCTGCCCTGTTGAAGCCCTGGAGCTCGTCCTCGACTGTTATCACGCCGAAGATAACCGGAACGCCGCTGTCGAGGGAGACCTTTGCGACACCCTTTGCGACCTCGTTGGCAACCAGGTCAAAGTGCTTTGTCTCACCCCTGACGACTGCTCCGAGGGCAAGAACCGCGTCGTACTTCCCGCTCTCGGCGAGCTTTTTGGCGACCAGAGGTATCTCAAAGCTTCCGGGCACCTTTACGACGTCAACCTCCTCAACGCTGTGCCTCTCGAAGCAGTCGAGGGCACCGCTGAGGAGCTCGTTGGTTAAGAGGTCGTTGAACCTGGCGACGACGACGCCAATCTTTACACCTTCTCCCTTAAATTCGCCCTCAATCACGCGAACCTCCATACCATTCACCCCGTTTTCTGTAATTATTTAATTGTGTAATTCATCAATAGAACAATTAAACAATTCCCTAAACTTTAAAGGGGAGCTTGTGACCGAGCTTCTCGGCTTTGACCTTCAGGTAGGGCTTGTTGTGTTCAGTAACCTCCCCCGGAGCCGGAACCGTCTCAACGACCTCTATCCCGAACTCCTCAAGGGCCTTTGCCTTCCTCGGGTTGTTGGTTATCAGCCTGATCTTTGAAACTCCCAGAGCACGAAGCATCTGGAAGGCGGCCTCGTAAGTCCTCTCGTCCTCACCGCGGCCGAGGGCTTTGTTGGCCTCAACGGTGTCAAAGCCTTTGTCCTGGAGCTCGTAGGCCTTTATCTTCTCCTTCAGGCCGATTCCCCTGCCTTCCTGGTCCATGTAGAGGAGTATCCCGCCCTCCTGGGCTATCATCCTGAGGGCGTTGGCGAGCTGGCTCCCGCAGTCGCACTTGAGTGAAGCGAGTGTGTCTCCTGTGAGGCACTTTGAGTGAACCCTGACAAGTGGGACCTCACCATAGGGCTCCTTGACTATTGCCACATGCTCCTTAAAGTCCAGCTCGTTGTCGAAGGCTATTATTCTAAAGTCGCCGTACCTCGTCGGGAGCCTCGCGCTGGCGTAGATTCTCATCAGCTGTTTTCTCCTCACGAATTCCTTCCAAACATCGTCCGTGGTGAGGACTGGAAGGCCGTGCTCCTCCGCGAGCTTCAAGGCGTACTCCCTGTTGTGAGAGTCGCCCTTTTCGTCGAGTATCTCAACCATCAGGGCGTACCTCTTGAAGCCGAGTATCTCCATCAGCTCAAGAGAGCTCTCCGTGTGCCCCCTCCTCCTGTTGAGGCCGATGCCGCCAAGGAGGTGGAGATGTCCAGGATAGCGGAAGGCCCCCACACCAAGCCCTTCAGCAATCTTCCGGGCCGTTAAGGCCCTCTCTTCAGCGGTTATTCCCGTGAAAGTTTCTTTGTAATCAACGGGAACCAAGAAGTTCGTCTCTCCTTCCTTGCTGGGAAGCGGGAAGAAGCCCCTCTTCAACGCCTCGTCCATGTCCATCGTGAGGCAGAGGAGGCCTTTCATGGAGAGCATGAAGTTGACGATCTCGGGAGAAGCTATCTCGGCTGGATAAATTAGATCAGCCTCGAACTCCCTTCGATTGTCTATGAGAACAACTGGCTTTCCTTCAAGGACTAGACCCCTAACTCTGTCCCAGTTCATTTATCCTCCCCACCAAAGAAATGTTCTAAATTTTTAAAAAATTTGTTCCAAAAATGGAATCAAAGAAACGCCTAAGGCTCGGTTGTTATGTCGAGGGTAATATACCCGGCTGAATCAACGGCCAGCGGCCCCTCACCTTCCCCATTGTAAACGGACATGTTCCCGAAGACACCAAACACGGCCCTTGAATGATCATTAACCTCAACGCGGTCGCTCGATCCCTCTAGAAGTCCGTTAAAAACAACCCACACAGCCGGCTTGCAGCCGGTTGAGTTAAAGTTGGTCTCTATAGTTCTTGATGTGCCTCCCTGGTAATCCCTGATGTAGTAGTTCCCATTTCCATATAGGCATGAACCGCCCAGAAGTCTCGTTGAGGATATCCTCTCTCCATTTGCTTTCAGTTCGGAACAGTATTTCTCTGGGGGGATGGGTTCCGCAGGAATCTTGAGTCCAGAGAGTTCTTCGAGTGTCAGCACTCTTTTCTTCACGAAGGAAAAGAGACTCTCTCTGTATTCTTGGCACGCCTTGAGAAATTCGTTGTCTCTTCCCAGCTTTTCTGGTACTAGAACGGAGGCGTTCCAGGCTCTAAAGCCTTCGGGAACCTTAAGGGTGAAGACCCACTGTTCATCGGAAATTTTTGTCATTTTAGACTCGAACTCCATGGGGGTTCCGTTACGTAGATAAATAACTCTTGGAGATCTTTTGAAGACCCCTTTAACAGACAGACCTGTACATTGGCCTGCCGCAAGTTCTGGTTCGTACGTGAACTTCCTGCTGGAGCTGTGAACCGCCTTTGGGTTGGGTGCAACCAACTTTAGATCTTGAACGTTGTAGAGTCCCTCCGTGGAGTTGAGGATGTTTTCCTTTATCCCCCTCCACTGCAGGTTGAAGTAGTCCAGCTCAGGATAGATTATGTAGAAGGAGACGTTTGAGTCAATCCAGTCTGGAACCTCTAGCTCAATGTGCAACCTCTGCTCTGCTAAGGAGCAGACTAGGAACTCCGCTGAATACCCAGTGTTATCAAGCCGTTCAACAGAGAAGACCCTCATGTTGCCGTTGAACGTTGCGAACCTGGCTGTGTCAGGGGGTGTTTGGTTCCTGTGGGGGTTATGGGAAAGAATGAGCACTCCAAGAACTAAAAAAAGTAGAAACGCGGAAATAAAACCGGCCCGATTACCGTCGGGCATGTCAGAGCCTCCAGTTCTTGTCCCCATCGATTTGGAGGTTGGCCCAATATCTATGGGTTAGCTTTTCCCAGAAGCTTGGTTGGATGCTCTCCATGGCCTGATAAGCGGTTTTGCCCTCATCAAGCTTCTTCCAGAAAGTTGTTCCTTTGTCTTTTATCAGTCTAACGTCTATCGGCCTGTCTGTTCCTATGTAGGTCCTGTATGTTGCTCCCACCCTGAGTCTGAACGAATCACATCCCAGTACAAATATTAGCGCGTCGTGCATGTCTGCATCTCCCGTTATCCTGCCCCAGAACACCTTGGCCGTATCCCCAAAGTTGGGGTTCTGGAGTATCATAAAACCGTTCACCTCAGTGGACGGCAGGATTTTAGCTGTATGGCCGTAGTAGTAGAACACCTTAATCTTCTTTCCGCGGAACAGGTTGTAATAGCTCTGAATCGGATCCCCGTGCGATCCATGGTAATAGGCGTCCCAGTAATACACTGAATACCCATGTTTGGCCAGGATGCCCATTACTAAGTCAGAATGATAATAATTCTCGTCTGAGTCCCTGACATAGTGTATCACCGCGGAGTCGGAGCCACCACCATACCCTGGCCAAACCGCTGTTGGATGAATCATTTTGCTGTGGTAGGGAAATCCATGGGGAGCGGTCCACGAGGGTAGTGCAACATCTTCGGCAATTTTTTCAGGGGAACCGAGGGCGTACTGGCTGCTGAAAAGCAAAATAAGAAACAGGCCAAACAAGGCGTATCCAGTCTTGGCCATTCAATCACCGCTAATATAGTACACAGTTATTTTAAAAACTTTTTGGATTTTATAACCAATTACTATGATTTATCTAGAATCATCTTCATGTACCTCGCTAGGACGTCTATCTCGTAGTTGACTTTTTCCCCAGGCCGAAGGAGACCCAGGTTCGTCTTTTCAAGGGTATAGGGGATAACCTGAATCCAGAAGCGGGTTGCCTCGACCTTAGCGACGGTAAGGGAGACACCGTTGAGGGCTATTGAACCCTTCTCCGCAATTCCCCATTTCTCCCTCGGCATCTCAAAGGCCATCCAGGTCGTGTTTCCACTCTTTCTCTTCGCTATGAACCTTATCGTCCCGTCAACGTGGCCGGTAACTATGTGCCCGTCGAAGCGGCCGTTGGCGGGTAGGGCTCTCTCCAGGTTGACAACCTTCGCCTCCCTCAGGTTTGTCCTCGCGAGAGTCTCCTCACCAACGTCGAAGACTGCCGTCTTCCCGTCGAAGGAGACGACGGTAAGGCAGGCCCCGTTTACTGCCACGCTGTCCCCTTCCTTCACTTCGAAGGGAAGCTCCACGTAGAGCTTTCCAGCTGAATAGCGGGCCTTCCCGGTTCCCTCAACTATCCCCGTGAACATACTCACCACCCTGGGTAAGCGGTAACGAGGAAGCTCTCGCCGAGCCTCTCGATCGACTCAATTCTCAGCAGGGGAGCCTCCTTGGTGTTCTCGACCTTGAGGCACTCGAAGGGCTTTATCCCTCTCCCGAAGAGCTTTGGCCCGTAGAATAGGTATAACTTGTCGGCCAGGGACAGGAACTGGCAGGCTATTCTGCCGCCCTCGACCAGGACACTGTCTATCCCCAGCTCGCCGAGCTTCTTCAGGATCTTGGCTGGCTCGGTTATCGGGTATGCCTCTGCTATTCCCTTGAACTTCTCCGGCTTTTCCGTGAAGAAGATAACCCTTCCGTCCTCGAAGAGGCGGAACTTCCGTCCCTTTCTCATCTCATCTGCCACCCTGCCGGAGCGGTCGAGGATAACCTTAACCTTCTCGGGACAGTTCTCAAGCCTGCAGTTGAGCCTCGGGTTGTCAGCTAAAACCGTCCCAGAACCGACCATTATCGCCATATGCTTTCTTCTGAGCTCCTGAACCCTCTGGCGGGCTTTTTCACCAGTTATCCACTTTGAGGAACCAGTTTCAGTGGCTATGAAGCCGTCGAGCGTGAGGGCGAGTTTTATCGAGACGAAGGGGAGTTTAGTTGTGATGTATTTGAGGAAGATTTCATTGAGCTTCCTCGCTTCCTCCTCCAGAAGACCAACTTCTACTTCTATTCCAGCCTTTCTCATCTTCTCTATTCCTTGGCCAGCAACAAGCGGGTTTGGGTCCTCCATGGCCACGACAACCCTTTTAAAGCCCTCTTGGATTATTCTATCCGCGCAGGGCGGCTGCTTCCCCCAGTGGGAGCAGGGTTCGAGCGTTACGTACATCGTGGCCCCTCTAACGTCGTAACCCTTTGCCTTTGCATCCTCTATGGCGTTTATCTCGGCGTGCTTCTCGCCGAACTTCCTGTGCCAGCCCACGCCTATTATCTTCCCATCCTTGACTATAACCGCCCCTACCATCGGGTTCGGGTTTGTCCAACCTTCTCCGCGCTTCGCCAGCTCGAGGGCGAGCCTCATGAACTTCTCGTCTTCTTCCTTCATGTTCGCAGATTTATACCGAATTTTATAAGAATTTGTTCCAAGATTGGAACAACGGGCATTTGCCGACTTTGGATAACCTTTTTATTGCTGGAAACTCAACGTTAAAATGGTGATTCTTATGGAAGATCCCTACATCTGGATGGAGAACCTTCAGGATGAGCGCGTTCTGAAGCTCGTCGAGGAAGAAAACAGGCGTTTTAGGGAATTCATCGGGAAGCTGAGCGACGAGCTGTTCCCGGAGGTATGGGAGCTGTATTCGCTTCCAACTCTCCACAGTGCCAGACTCACGGAGAAAGGCGTCATTGCGATGTTCAAGGAGAAGGATAGGCAGGTAATAAGGTGGCTTAATGGCGATGTCATAGTTGACTCGAAGGCCCTTGAGGCTGAAATCGGCGATGAAGTTCTTCTTCAGGGATTTACTGCCGACGGGAAGGGCAAAAGGCTCGCATACAGCTTCTCAATCGGCGGGGCGGACGAGGGCGTCACGAGGATAATTGACCTTGAGAGCGGCGAGCTCATAGATGAACTCAGGCCCTCTGTGTGGAACGTAACCTTCCTAGAGAACGGCTACTACTTCTCGCGCTTTTACAGGAACGGGGAGACTCCAGACGGAGTCAAAGCTCCAGCTGTAAGGCTTTTCTGGAAGGACGAATCAGGAGAGAGAATGGTTTTTGGCCAGGGTCTCGGTTCGGGCTACTTCATGGGGCTCAGAAAGAGCACCGACGGGAAGTGGGCGATGCTAACAGTGACCTTTGGCTGGAACAGGGCCGATATCTACATAGGGCCAATTGAAGCCCCAGACCGCTGGGAGACGGTTTACTCCGCGGACGTTCCGGCGGAGCCCATTGACGTCGTAAACGGCAGACTCTACATCCTAACGAGGGAAGGGAAAGGTTTAGGCAAGGTTATTGCGATAGAGGGCGAGAAAACCATCGAAGTCGTTCCAGAGGGCGAGTTCCCGCTCGAGTGGGCCGTGATTGTTGGTGACAGAATCCTCGCGGGTAGGCTCGTCCACGCGAGCCACAGGCTCGAAGTCTATTCGCTCAACGGTGAGAAGCTCGATGAGATTGCCTTCGACCTTCCCGGAAGTGTCTACCCCCTTGATTCTGATGGCAAAAAAGCCCTCCTCCGCTACGAGAGCTTTACGGTTCCCTACAGGCTCTACCAGTTTGACGGCGAGCTGAAGCTCATTGGGAAGCAAGAGGTCGAAGGGAAGTTCACGGTTGAAGAGGACTTTGCAACCTCAAAGGATGGGACGAAGATTCACTACTTCCACGTCAAGGGTGAGAAGGACGATAAAAAGGTCTGGGTCTTCGGATACGGCGGATTCAACATCTCGCTCACCCCGAGGTTTTTCCCGCAGGCGATTCCTTTCATAAGGCGCGGTGGAACCTTTGCAATGGCCAACCTGCGTGGGGGTAGTGAATACGGCGAGGAGTGGCACAGGGCGGGAATGAGGGAGAACAAGCAGAACGTCTTCGATGATTTTATAGCAGTCCTTGAGAAGCTCAAGAAAGAGGGCTACCGTATCGCCGCATGGGGTAGGAGCAACGGCGGTCTGCTCGTCTCAGCTACTCTCACTCAGAGGCCAGACGTAATGGACGCGGCCCTGATTGGGTATCCCGTCATTGACATGCTCCGTTTCCACAAGCTCTACATCGGCAGCGTTTGGATCCCAGAATACGGAAACCCAGACGACCCGAAGGACAGGGAGTTCCTGCTGAAGTACTCTCCCTACCACAACGTTGACCCGAACAAGCGCTACCCGCCAACGCTCATCTACACAGGTTTACACGACGATAGGGTCCATCCTGCTCACGCCCTCAAGTTCTTCATGAAGCTGAGGGAAGTTGGAGCACCGGTCTATCTCAGAGTTGAGACGAAGAGCGGGCACATGGGCGCATCGCCGGAGACGAGGGCGAGGGAGCTTACTGATTTGCTGGCCTTTGTCGTTAAGACGTTCGGATGAACTGCGGTGCGAACTTAATTTACCTGATCTTTGTTTTTCTTTTCCACTTCTAAAGTGCTGTAAAACATTGGAAAAACTGGCAAAAACTATCCTAATGCAACGTTCAGCAGTTGTAGCAGAGCATTGCCGCCCTCTTCAGCAGTATGACACGGTGGAGCTTGCCGTTGATTATTCTGGCATTGGATATTTTATTCAGGTGATGAATCCGCTTCCTCTCAAGCGCCACCAGATTGAGCTCGCGGAGAACCTTAACGAAGTCCTCCCAGCGGATTTTCAGCCACTTGGAGTACTCGTCGAAAAGCTCCTTCTCGACTACCCTGTAAACTTTCCCGTCCACCATGTAGCGGGTGGCCCTCTTCGGCAGTTCCTTCCTCAGGCGCCAGCGGGCGTGGAGGGGCTCCTGCATCTCATAGACGGCCTCGTCCATGGACTTGCCCTCTACCATCATCTTGAGGATTATTCCGAGGATTCTGTTTATCCTGTCTGGGACACCAACGACGTCTCCCCTCAGGACTATTTTCCTTCTCCTAACCTTAATGCCAGTACTCTCCAGCTCTTCGCCGATTTTTGGGGTTGTCTTTTTCTTGTTCCCGCCGGTATCGACGATGCCTCCGATTATGAACGCCTTAACGTCAAAGTCCTTCTCGCTCAGGACTTCTTCCGCCCAGGGATCGAGCAGGACAACTTCATTGATACCCTTCTCCTTGAGAAACTCCGAAGTAGGGCCCCCATGGGTCGTTATCCTGTCCAGCGGGCCGTGGAACATCTCCCTGAACTCTTCGTTCGCCCAGGTGACGGCCAGTTCACTTCCCGTGAAGTAGTCCCTCAAAAGGCCGTAGCTCTGGTTCACCTGGAGGCAGATTTTGCCCTTTTCCTTTTGGGTGTGCTTGTCCCAGTGGTAGAGGTCGATTATGAAGTACGGCCAGTCCGGGAGCTTTTCCCTCAGCTCCTCGGGTGTGAGAACGGGTTCAAACTTCTCCCTCATGCAGAGGGGGGCGTAGGCGTAGTAAGAGCCATCAACCCTGTTTCCGTTTAAATCCCATGCAACGGCTGTTTTCTCCGGAACCCTGAAGACGGCACCCTTCCCGTGGACTATCTCAATCGCTATGTCCTGGAGCTTGTTTTTTGATTTCCTGAAGCGCTTTGACAGCGTTCCTATGCTGGATATGCCTTTTTCCTTAAGCGCCTCTCTGAAAACATCTGCGAGGGTCTTCATGGGCATCGCTTTCGGCTTATGAGAACGGTTAAAAAGATTTCCGTCCAGCTTGGGATTACTGCCTCTAATGCAGTGGTGCTCAATCAGTGGTACCAGACCCGAAAGATTTTTAAACGGTCTTCCTTCCCTAATATCGAGCCCCGGTGGTGTAGCCCGGTCAAACATGCGGGCCTTTCGAGCCCGCGCCCCGGGTTCAAATCCCGGCCGGGGCACCAGAATTCTTCTAATTGGTACAAACTCATGACTGAAAAGTTAACCTTCAGAACTTTTCTCCAAGGTGCAGTTACCAGCTTCCCGGGTGTTTTTTTCAGTTATGGCCATGCAAAGATTTATAAAACGTCTCCAGGAAAACACTCCAGTCCGCGAATAGCGATAATCCTGAGGTGATGCTCATGGGAAGGACTACTAAGGTCGGATCCGCTGGAAGGTTTGGCCCCAGGTACGGTCTCAAGATAAGGAGAAGGGTTGCGGCCGTTGAGGCCAGAATGAAGCAGAAGCACGTCTGCCCGGTCTGCGGAAGGAAGGCAGTCAGGAGGATAAGCACTGGAATCTGGCAGTGCCAGAAGTGCGGTGCCACCTTCGCCGGCGGCGCCTACCTGCCGACCACCCCGGCGGGGAAGGTCGCCAAGCGCGTTACGGCCTCCAAGGCCTGATCCCTTTTTCATCTTGAGGTGATACTATGGCGACCGCCGTTTATCGCTGTGCAAAATGCGGTAAGGAAGTCGAGCTTGACCTCGCGACCGCGAGGGAAGTCCGCTGCCCGTACTGCGGCAGCAAGATACTGTACAAGCCCAGGCCCCGTGTTGCCCGCAGGGTCAAGGCCATCTGAACTATTTTTCCCTGCGAAAGACTTTTATCAAACATTCAAAAACAAGTGATTGCCATGATGCTGATAACGACGTCCCACCGGCCGACCAGGAGGACGAGGAGCTTCGGCCACGATCTTGAGAAAGTCTTCCCGAACTCACTTTACCTGACTAGGGGTAAGAAGACCATCCAGGATCTTCTCATGGAGGCCTACGATAGGGGCTACGAGAGACTCCTAATAATCAACGTCTGGAAGGGCAACCCGCTCAAGATGACCTTCATCAAAGTTGATCCAGAGGACTGGGGATACCTCGGCTACCTCTACCTCCACGGGATAAAGCTCCAGCGTGAGATTGGCTTCAGGAACATACCCCCAATAAGGGAGGAGATGCCCTTTGTGGTGACGACGGCCAAGAGGGTCGGGATAGATCATACGGCCTTCGCCCAGGTCTTCGCAGAACTAACCGGTGGAAAGTTCGTCCCGAGGGGCAACAAGAGCCTCCAGACGATAGCTGACAAGAACAACACAGACGTTATCGGCGTCATAGAGAACTACCCGCGCGGAATGGCTGTGAACTTCTACCGCTTTGACATAACCAGGGAGCGCCCCGTCGGCCCGCTAATCCTCGTCAAAATCTGGATAATGGAAGACGGTCGGAGATGGGACTACAAGGAAGCCCTCGGCATCAAGCCGAAGGAGTAGCCCGAAACCGTTTTTAACATTGAGAACCTAAACAATCCTATGAGCCGCATGCATTTCTATCTCCGACAGCGTCTTGAAGAAGTCCGAAAGAGGGTTCTCTACGAGAGCTATGAGGCCCAAAAGCTCCCGGCGTGGGAACGGGCCGGAATCACGTGGCTGGCCCTCTTTGCATTCTGGATCATTATAAGCGGGAAGTTCTCGCCATCGCACGTAATTACCGGGGCACTCGTGACGCTTCTGATAGCGATTATAACGAGGGACTTTCTCACCGACGATATAAGGCGGACGGGACACCTCCTCTCGAAGGCAGCCTACATATTCCTATTCCTTGTCCCGCAGTACCTCTTCATCATGGCCTTTCGACTGCTTGAGAGCAACCTGAGGGTCGTCAAGAACGTCATCCTCATGGACATAAACCCCGGGATAGTGAAGGTTAAGTCCGATCTCCACTCCAACACCGGCCTAACTGTCTTAGCTAACTCTATAACGCTCACACCCGGCACCCTAACGCTCGACGTCAGCAAAAAACTCGGTGAGGCCTACCTCTACGTCCACTGGATTGATGTTGAGACGCTCGACGGGGAGAAGGCCGGAATGAAGATAAAGGGGGAGCTTGAGGAATGGCTCAAGAAAATCTTCTGGTGATCCTGCCCTACGCGGTGGCTTTCCTCGTCTTTACCGCGACCCTGGTCAGTTACAGAGTTATCTTCGGCCCGACGCTCGCTGATAGGGCGGTTGCCCTGAACACTGCGACCACAAAGGCGGTGGTGATAATAGCGATGCTCTCGATCCTCTACGATGCCCCCTACCTGCTCGACGTGAGCATAGTGCTCCTCATGGTGAACGCCGTAGGAGGACTTATCATAGCGAAGTACCTGGAGGTGAGGGCGTGATAGAGCTCCTATTCCTCCTCTTCGGACTGTTCATAATGTTCTTCGGGGCCCTCGGTTTGCTCCGCTTTCCCGATGTTTACACGAGGCTACACGCGACTGCGAAGTGCGATACGGGAGGGGCGATAAACATACTTCTGGCCCTGGCCCTCGCATCGGACTTTCCCCTCACGGGAAAGCTGAAGTTTCTGGTGATAGCGTTCACGATAGCCATGATAAACCCGATGGTCAGCCACGCGATAGCGAGGGCCGCTTACAAGAGCGGAATAAAGCCGAAAGCGGTGGTGGACATGTATGCTTGGGACAATCCATGAAGTTCTCCTTGCGGCGATAATACTCCTCTCTGTCTCGGTGGTCGAAGCCGAGAAACTTTCAGCCGCGGTGCTACGCTACGGCCTCCTCAGCCTGGCCTTTGTAATAGTTTTAATCCAGCTCAAGGCCCCCGATGTTGCCCTCTCTGCCGTCGTGGTTGGGGCGATAGTCACGGGGCTCTTCCTCTACACGATAAAGGAGGTGGGGGAGTGAAGCGCCTCGTCGGAGCCCTCCTCGGTTCAGCCCTCCTGCTGGAGCTCCTCAGGCTTGACTATACCAAAGTCCCCTGGGGGAGCTACGCTTACTACTTAGCTAACTGGCGCGAGGTGGGAATACCAAACCTCGTGACGGCTATCCTCGCTGACTGGAGGGGCTATGACAGCCTGGGTGAGGCGACGCTCCTGTTTGCGGCAACCACCGGCTTCTACCTGCTCCTTGGGGGGAAGCGGAAGTGAAGATGAGCCTCGTTGTGAGGACGACTACAAAGCTCGTTGCCCCGTTCCTGGTTACCTATGGGGCCTACCTCACCATCTACGGCTACGAGAGTCCCGGAGGAGGCTTCCAGGCGGGGGTTATATTTGCCGTGAGCGTTATCCTGCTCATGACCGCCTACGGCTACAGGAGGACGAGAAAGCACTTCCCCCTCAGGACTGTCCAGCTTGTGGAGTCTTCAGCGGCCCTCTTTATAGTGGGGACAGCAATAGCCGGCCTTGCCTTTGGAGCCTTCTTCTTTAACTTCCTCCGGCCCTACATCCCGGGAGGCACCGTAATGACCTTCAACATAGGCGTGGCCCTCAAGGTGGGGACTTCCTTCGTCCTCGTATTCTACATCCTGTCGAGGTGGGTTGACCGTGATTAACACCGAGACAGCTGGAGTAATCGTGATGCTCATCGGCCTCTACGGCCTGATATCGAAGGATAACCCGATAAAGCAGGTGCTCTCAATCAACGTGATCTCCCTTGGCCTGGTACTTTTCTTCATAGGCGCTGGCTACGTTGAGGGTGGGGACTTTCCGATAATGCCGTCTAACTCGGTTGATCCGCTTCCTGCCACGCTGATGCTAACGACGCTCGTAGTTGACGTTGCCATAACCGCGCTGGCCCTGGCGATGATACTGCGCATAGGGAGGGAGTGGACTTGATAGCGGTTCTGGTAGCCCTTCCGCTCCTCTTCGCGTTCATCACTGCGCTCACAATACCCTTAAGAACGGAGAAGTACGCGAGGTACTTTTTCCTGGCAGGTGCACTGTTTCCATGGTTGGTCTACCTTCTCGTAGGGGAAAGAAGCGAGGTTGTGGGTGGCTGGCCGAGGATGGGTGGAATAGAGGTCGCGCTCGATACCTACAACTCCCTGTTAGTACTGGGTGAGTTAATCCTCTTCTCAGCCGTTGCCCTGTACTCCATCGACTACTTCAAAAAAGACGTGAAGCCCCTTGTACTGCTCCTCCTAGTTCACGCCGGCCTCCTCGGAGCTTTCATAAGCAGGGATCTCTTCAACTTCTACATTTTCATGGAAATAGCATCGGTCTCAGCTTTTGCCCTGGTGGGCTTCTCTGGAAGAAAAGACGCACTCAAGGCGGCTTACAAGTACCTCATGCTCTCCCTCCTTGCCTCATACTTCTTCGTGTTCTCCATAGGGATTATCTACCTCAAAACGGGCTACCTGAATCTTGAACTGATTTCCCAGTCTCCTCTCTCCCCCGAAGTGGAGGCTGCCGTCGCAGTTGCGTTCACTTCGCTCCTCCTCAAGGCCGGAATCTTCCCGCTCCACCTCTGGCTCCCCGATGCCCATGCCAACGCTCCCTCTCCAGTTTCAGCGCTCCTATCGGGGGCGGTTGTCAAGGCCCCTGCTTACGGCATGGTGCTCCTCTCGCTTCACTTTCCGTTTAGCGGGGTTCTCAGGACGGTTCTACTCGGCACGGCTTTCGCCTCCATGCTCTTTGGAGTGGTCTTAGCCATCATGCAAAAGGACATCAAGAGGCTCCTCGCTTACCATACCGTCAGCCAGATGGGCTACGTCCTTCTCGGGATAGCCACGCTTAACCCATTAGGCGCTGTCTATTACGCCTTCGCCCACATGCTCTTCAAGGGTGGCCTCTTCCTCTCCGCCGGGGCCATGGTGGACAAAGCCGGAACGAGGGAGCTTGATAAGCTTTCCTACAGGGGCGACCCCCTCCTGATGACCTCAGTCCTTATGCTCAGCCTTGCGATAGGCGGAATATGGCCCTTTGTCGGCTCTCCGGCGAAGGCTGCCCTTCTTAAGGGACTGCCCTATGGCAGGGAACTGTTTTACGCAGCTGGTCTGGGAACTCTAACATCGTTCACAAAGCTCAATTACTACCTGATGAAGGGGAAGGGAGGACAGCACGGCTTTACAGTGCTTCCGTCGTTTATGATGGCGCTCACCGCATTCTTCGCAGGTATTTCACTCGGAGGCTCCCCAAAGGCAATGGATGCCTATCTGCTCCTGGGAGGGGTGGCGCTCTTCATGTTGCTCAAAAAGAGCGGCCTGCTTGGAGTAAAGCTCCCAAGGACGGAGATAACGCCGAAAGAGATAAACGTTGGCGCCGTCATTTTCGCCATCTTCCTTCTCCTGTTACTCCACCTCTCTCAGGGTTAGCTCCTTGACTTCCTTCAGACCCATGAGGGCCTTTTTAAGCTCTTCAAGAGAGATTCTGCTCCCGCTGACGTCCACTATCGCGACTATCGCCGCGAGGCCCAGCTCGGACAGCTCCTCGCTCTCGTTGAAGAGGATGTTTATCCCGTGCTTTCCAAAGAGCCCGCTGATCTTGGCCAGAACTCCGGGCCTGTCCTCCACTACAAGCTCGACCTCAACGAGCTTCTTTCCCGGAAGGGCTATCCTCTCAAGATGGGCCTCCTTAAGGTCAGTGTCAATCTCAACAAGGAAGTATGCTCCCCTAACGAGTCCGAGTTCATAGGCAAGCTCAAGGGGAATCTCAATTTTTCCATCTTCCTTGACTTTTACAAGCTCGTAGTGCCTCATATTTGTCCCTCACTTTGTCTCCTAAAAAAGTTTGGCATCTCAAAATATTTAAAGGGAGGAAGCTAAAGCTTTGGGGGATGCGTCTTGGCATTCGACGTCATAGGCTACGTCTTCATAATAATCGCAGTTGCAAGGATTTTCGCCGAGGTCTTTGAGAGAATAGGCTATCCCGGCTTTCTCGGCGAGATTACGGCGGGTTTGATGCTCGGTGTCTTCCTCCATGATCTTCCCAGAGAAGACCTCACCCTAATGGCCGAGTTCGGCGTGTTCTTTCTCATGATGTACGCTGGGCTGGAGCTGACTCCTGAAGAAGTCCGCATCGGCGGGAAGAAAAGCCTCCCCATCTATGTGATCACGCTCGTCGTCATGTTCTTTCTCACCCTACCATTCACGGGTTACAGGATAGGAACGGACAACTTTATCGTAGCGTCTATTCTAGCCGTCGCTTCGGCGCCAATAGTCATACGCCTTACTAGGTTCTTCGGCCAGGAGTTCCTCCACATAGCCCTCTCCTACGCAGTTATAAGCGAGGTGGGTACCCTTGTAATCCTCTACATCCTCATAAACTTCGAGCTCCACCACCTCAGCTACTTTGAGCTCTTCCTTGAACTGCTTAAGGATGCGGTCTTCCTGACGGTTGTTCTCGGCCTGAACTACGTGATCGGGATAAAACAGAGGCTCAGAATAATCCGGGCCCTCCGGAGGCTCCAGAGCGACGAGGCCGTTTTTGGCATGGTGATGATTTTGGCAACTTCCCTGGCCCTGATCAGCGAGGAGCTCGGGCTACACTTCAGCATAGGAGCCTTTCTGGTTGGACTCATGCTCCACAGCGACCTTCTTGGCACCAAGCAGTATGAGAGAGTGCACACAATAATATCGGGCGTGACCTACGGCATCTTTGCCCCCATATTCTTCGCATGGAGGGGAATAAACTTCGAGACCGAGTTTTCGCTTGAGGTTGTGTACTTCTTCCTAGTGATCTACCTCGTGAGGATACTCCTCACAACCGTCTTGGTCTGGGAGAAGGACTTAAAGGTTTCCCTGACGAGGGCTGCGGGCATTTCTAGCTTCGGCGTCCTCGGCCTGCTCGTTGGTGAGGTTGGCTATTCCTACGGCGTGCTTAGTGAGCACATGTATGCTCTGGCCTCGCTCGCCAGCGTTTTGGGCATATTCGTGTCCGCGAGCATCGGCCTCATACTTTCCAAGCTCTCTTCGAGTGAGTAGGCGGAGATTCGAGCAACACTTAAATAGTTTGTTAGTGTACTTATTTCGCCGGGGGCGCGCTAAAATGGACTACACTAGCATCATAGCCGCTGGAATCGCAATTGGTGCATCGGCCTTTGCAGTTTACTATTCCCACGATACAAGTGAAAAGGTCAAGAACAGGCTCTTCGAACTTAAAAAGGAAGCAGACTCTCTCGGCGAGAATTTTGAGTCCCTTAAAAAGCAGTTACTTGAGAAAATAAACGAACTTGAGAGAAAATCAACGACCCCGCAGGCCCCTCCTGAAGTTGATTACGATAGGATATCCCGCCTCTCGGAGCGTGTATCAAAGCTGGAGTCCCTCTTTAAGGAGAAGCTCAAAAGTCTGGAAAAGACCAACGTCCAGCTTGAATACGAGTTGGGTTCCCTCAAGAAGCGGCTGGATGAAGTTGAGAGGGAAGTTAGTGAAGTTTCAGAATCTTTCCTGAGTTCAAGGGAGGAGATTAAGGAGGAGCTCAAGAGGGAGCTTTTAGCCGAGGTTGAGGAGGAGATCGAGCGGCTTGAAGAGCTGATAGAACGGAGAAAGGAGGAGGAAGTTGAGGAGTTCCTGGACATGCTGAAAACAGCAGTCACGATGAACCCCGAGAAGATAAGCGCGGGCCTCCTTGAGGCAAAGAGGGCGCTTCTCTCACTGCGAGACATAGCCAAGGTCTACGTTCTGACCGGAAAGGGCAGAGACGAGTTTCTGGCCCTCAAGGAGAACCTGCTTGGCCTCCTCAAAAACCTGCGCAAGCTGGTTATAGTTTCGGTCCCTGATGAGAACATTTACTCCAAGTTCAGGGACATCATAATTGAAGTAAAGCGCCTAGACCTTCCCATGAAGGATGAGAAAAGTGGTAAAGAGCTGAATCCCGAGAGGAGCTTCATAGAGATCCACAAGCTTGTTTATGCGCTAGCGGGCGGAATAGACGAGATAGCCAGCATGATAAACGAGCCCGTCCCAGTAACTCCAGTTGAGAAGGAATTCTATGAGAAGCTCCGCTATCAGTTCGAAGAGTTGAGAAAGCTCGAAAAGCAGGTCGAAATGCTCATGGCAAGACTGGGGGAAAAACTTCCAGAGGCATCAGCAGAAAAAGACGAGAGAAGGGAAATAGAGGATCTCCTGAGAGACTTGGGTGTGTGATCACCATTCCTCCCCGAGGAGCTTGTCCAGGTCAACCATTATCAGCAATCTTTCGCCGTTGTTTATCTTCGCTATGCCCTTTATGAACCGGGTGTCCATTCTCGATGCGAGAGTCTTTGGCGTCGGCTCGATCTGATCCTCCGTGAGCGTGACAACGTCCGAAACTGCATCCACGATTATGCCTACTATTTCTCCCTTGACCTCTGCTATGATGATCTTCTTGTTGCTTAGATCTTCATCGTCGTAGTAGCCTAGCTTCTTCTTGAGGTTCACGACCGTGGTTATCTGGCCGCGGAGGTTGATAACACCCTCGACGTAGTCGGGAGCGTTGGGGACTCTTGTTATGGGCATCATTTCCTTTATTTCCCGAACCTTGGATATCTCGAGGCAGAATTCCTCGTTCCCGACCCTGAAGGCAACGACCTGGATCTCGGACATTTCAATCACCTTTACACCTTAATATTGGACAGCGTGCCTATAAGGTTACCTATTTTTGAGATGAGGCTTCCGAGACCGCTCTTTAGGGATCTGACATTGTCCATCACTGTACTTAATTCCTCCACGACTCTCTGGGACTGCTCAACAACCTCAGAGTTCTGGGCGGATATATAATCGACTGTGCTGACGAGGCCCTGTACTGAGCTGGCCTGCTGATCGATTCCGTTGGATATCTCGTTCATCATCGATGCTATCTCGTTAGCCCTCCTCGCTATGTCGTCGAAGGCAGCGATTAACTCCTGTATCGATTCGGCAACTTCCTGGGTTGCTTCGGTATTCTCGTGTATCGAGTTCACGACCTTGCCAACGCTTTCCTGCATCTCCTTGATCAGGTCTCCTATCTGTTTGGCCGAGTTCCTTGACTGCTCGGCCAGCTCACGGACGCTGTCTGCAACGACCGCGAATCCCCTTCCCTGCTCCCCTGCTCTGGCAGCTTCAATCGCAGCGTTAAGGGCCAGCAGATTTGTCTGCTCTGCTATGTCCGTTATGACGTCGACTATCTGGCCTATCTTCTCCGAGTAGTCAGACAGTATGGCAACGGCCTTCTCCATTTCCTTACTGACGTTGTTTATCTTCTCAACTTTGAGGGCTGCCTCGTCTGATATCTCCTTGCCTTTCTCAGCCGCGTTAGCAGACTCAACGGTGAACTCGGCAACCTGCTGACTCTGCGTGCTTATCTCTTCTATTGCCGCGGAGAGAGCCTGTATGTGGTCGTTGAGTTCGGCCATTTTGACACTCTGATCTTCGAGGCGGTTTATAAGGTCCGTTAGCGTTTCGTATATGTTCTCTAGTTCCTCTAGTGAATATGTGCCATCCTGTATCTCTTTCATTGCGTCTTGGAGCTCATGAAGGGTTTTCTGTATTTCGCTCATAAGTTCCTTCCATTTCGTCTTAACGTCCGAGTACACCTTTAGGAGGCCGGAAGTCGATGGAACTGGAGCACTTAGATCGCCCTGAAGGACTCTGTTTAGATCCTGTATTAGAATCGTCGTGTCTTCCCCAGCCCGGGGCTTAAGCTTGAGGAGATAATCCCTAACGTCGGCCAGTTCTGGAGGTATGCGGACGTCTTCTCCCCTGCTCATTCTCCTGAGAATCTCTTTCAGCCGCATATACTTGCCAGAAGCGCTGGCTCTTGAATCAACGTACCATGCTACCAATGCTCCTGCCCCGATTCCCCCAATGAGACCCAGTGCCGTTTGGCCTGAGTATGCGAGCGCCCCCGTAAGTATTGGCGGAATAGTGATGAGACCCAACGTTGTGGCTTTCATCCCCACCACCATTTTTGGATGTTATCCAATCAGTGTTCTTTCCCGTACATGCCCAACTAACAGCACTGATCAGCCCGAAGTGCTACTAACTTATTCAACTTTACGATATAAAAGGTTTTCGACCTTTATTTCGTACTAATTGTTTGAAATTTTTCCCAGTATCCTCTTGGTAAGAGCATGCATATGCACCTACATAAACACATACACATAATAATTTTTTAATGGAAGTGCCATAAACTATGAATAGGATTCAACGCGAAATACATTTGTTTTAAATTGGGGCCCACCTAGAGCAAAATCAGAACTGCAAAAGCGGTGGTTTGCGTGAACGAAATTAAAGATCGGGGATATCAGCTAATAAAGCAGGAACTGTTTCGGTATCTGAATGCCGACAGTAACGCCTACAAGGACTCATACCTACTTCGGAGAATACGCGCCAGAATGAGGAAGCTCGGCATAACGGATTTCATGGAGTACTACAGGATAATAAAGAAAAACAAGCAGGAGCTTGACGACCTCCTTCTAACCGTTGCAATAAACGTTACCGAGTTCTTCAGAGATCCAGTAGTCTGGAAGACCCTTGAAAGGAAGGTTCTCCCAGAATTAATTGAATACAAGCGCAAGCACTACGATACCACGATAAGAATATGGAGTGCGGCATGCTCAACCGGCCAGGAACCATACTCAATAGCCATGCTCTTCAGCGAATTCCTGGGGGATGATCTCAAAAGATACAGGCTCAAAATACTTGCCACCGACATTGACAGGGAAGCATTAAACACCGCCATCAGGGGTGCTTATCCTAAAGCTGATAAAGAAATACTTCCTCCCTATGGGAGATCACTACCGCATTTCTCCTCAGATACGGAGATACGTTGAGTTCAGACATTTCAACCTCCTCTCAGACAGATACCCTACGGGCTTTGACATGATATTCATTAGAAACGTTCTCATATACATGACCAAGGAGGCCCAAGAGGAAGTCTTCAAAAAGCTGTACAATTCGCTTGAGGACCACGGTTATCTCGTACTCGGTAAAACCGAAACGATTCTGGGCAGTGCCGCCCGGCTGTTTAAACTCTATGACCTGGTCGCTCGTATCTATGTGAAAAGGAAAAACGTGGAGGTGAAGTGAATGGCACGCGTGCTTGTTGTTGACGATGCCGCGTTTATGCGGATGCTGGTTAAGAAGATACTGACTCAGGCCGGCCACCAGGTGGTTGGGGAGGCAAGCAACGGAAAGGAGGCGGTTGAGAAATACAAACAGCTGAAGCCTGATCTGGTGACTATGGACATAGTCATGCCCGAAATGGACGGGATTACCGCGGTCAAAGAGATCATGAAGATAGATCCAAACGCCAAGATCATCATGATCACCGCCGTCGGTCAGGAGGCAAAGGTCATGGAAGCCCTCAAGAGTGGAGCCAAGGGCTACATCGTTAAACCGTTCCAGGCTCCAAAGGTGATAGAGGAAGTGAACAGGGTTCTCTCCTCTTAACTTTCATTTAGGGTGGTACTATGCCGCTCAGCAAAAAGATACGGGTGATGGTGGTAGATGATTCGGCGTTTATGAGGCGGATACTTAGGGATATCTTGGAATCTGATCCCGACATCGAGGTCTGCTGTGAGGCTCGTGATGGAATCGAGGCCATTGAGAAGGTCAAAACCGAGAAACCGGATGTGATAACCCTCGATATCGAAATGCCTAGGATGAACGGTCTCGATGCTCTCAAGTTCATAATGAGCAAGTATCCCACACCGGTAATCATGGTGAGCGCCCTCACGCAGGAGGGTGCCGAGGCAACGATAAAGGCGCTCGAATATGGTGCCATAGACTTCATTCCCAAGCCGTCATCATCGATCTCGATAAACATGCGTGAACTTAGGGACGAGATTATCGCCAAAGTGAAAGAAGCGGCAAAAGTGCCCAGAAGGTTTCTCCAGCTCCGGCGCAGGAGAGTATTGTCGGAGCAGCTGAAAAAGGCAAAGAAGGTTGGAGAACCCGCCAGAAGGGCGGTTGCGATAGCGGCTTCCACAGGTGGCCCCCAGTCCCTTCTTAAGGTGTTTGAAAAGCTTCCCGGCGAGCTCGACGCCGCGATACTTCTCGTTCAGCACATGCCCCCAGGTTTTACCAGATCCTTCGCTGCTAGGCTCGACAGAATTTCAAAACTGAACGTCAAGGAGGCCGAAGATGGTGAGGTGGTGAACAAGGACTGGGCCTACGTTGCTCCTGGTGATTATCACATGGAGGTAACCCTGAGGAACGGAAAGCCCACGATAAAGCTCTACAAGGGCCCAAAAATTCACGGCGTAAGACCAGCAGCCGATCCGATGATGAAGAGCGTTGCGGAGGTCTTTGGGCGAAGAACAGTCGGCGTCGTTATGACTGGAATGGGAAGGGACGGTGCGGAGGGAATAGTTGCAATCAAGAGGAAAGGCGGCATCACGATAGCCCAGGACAAGGAGACGTCGATAATCTACGGAATGCCCAAGGCCGCGGCTGAGACCGGCATGGTGGACTACATTGTGCCGCTTGATAAAATCGCCGACACCATAGTGATGGCCCTCAGGAAGATACCGAGGTGAGGATTTATGGAAGACATGTCCCAATACCTTGAGGAATTCCTTTCAGATGCCCGGGATAGGATCGACAGCATCAGCAACGCAGTCCTCCGGCTTGAAGAGGCTGTAAAAAACGGAGACGAGGAGGCAAAACGAGCTAGCATAGACCAGATATTCAGAGACGCCCACACCCTCAAGGGAACGGCCGCCACAATGGGGTTCATGAAGCTCAGCGAGGCCGCCCACAAAATGGAGAACCTCTTCGACGCCATAAGGAACGGCCTTGTTGAGGCGACGCCGGATGTCGTTGACCTCGTCCTTGAGTTCATCGAGGCAATCGAAGAAATGATAAACAACATTGAAGAGACGGGAAAAGAGGGAGACGTTGATGTTGATGAGCTCTTTGAAAAGGCCAACGCCCTGCTGAAGGGGTACACCAGGGAGAAAGGGGCAAAGAAGGCCGAGGAAGAAAAACCAAAGGTGCCTTCTACTGAAGAGGGTCCCCCTCAGAGCCAGGAAGCGACTCCAACGGAAGTTTCTGGAAACGTTTACCACGTAAAAGCTATCTTCTATCCAGATGCACAGCTGAGAGGTGTCAGGGCTTTTCTGATCCTCCGCGATCTGGAGGAGATAGGTGAAGTTCTCGAGACAAAGCCAGAGAGATCGATCATAGAGGACGGCTCCGCCGACGTTGATGAACTGGAGTTTAAGGTTGCCACAAAGGCTTCTCCTGAGGAGATAAAGAAGCTCGTGGGCAGACATCCCGAGATAAAGGACGTTATAGTGACGCTCCTAGAGGAGGGAACACCAAAGCCCGTCAAGACTGAAGAAGGGACTGAGACAGCCGAGGAGCAGCCTTCCGAGGGTGGAGGCATAACTTTGAGGATACTCCTAGAGAAGGACGCTCCTCTGAAAGGAATTAGGAGCTTTTTAGTTCTCCAGGAGATAGAGAAGAGGGCTAAAGTCCTCTCAACCCATCCATCTAGGCTTGACATACAGAACGGGGACCTTATAGACGGCCACTACTTTGAGGTAACGCTCGCTCCCGATGCTAACTTGGACGAGATAAAAGAAGCCGTTCTAAAGCATCCAGATGTGGCGGGTGTTGAAGTCGTTGAACCCGGTTCGAAACCACCGGAGAAACCCTCTGAGGCTCAGGGAACACAGGCAGAAGCCAAAAAACCCGAGGTGCAGCCAAAACCAGAAGTTAAAAAGCAGCCTCCTGCCCCCAGGGAAAAGATCAAGATGTCGAAGCTGATCAAAGTAGACGTTTCTCACCTAGACAAGCTGATGAACCTCGTTGGTGAGCTGGTCATCAACAAGGGAAGACTTGAGCAGATAGCCGAGCGCCTGGGCGACAGGGAGCTCATCGAGACCCTCTCAACGACTTCAAGATTAATGGCGGAGCTCCAGGACGAGATAATGCAGATGCGCCTAACTCCTGTTGCGGAGGTTTTCAACAAGTTCCCGCGCATGGTCAGGAGTTTGGCCAGAAAGGAGGGCAAGGAAGTCGAGTTCATCATGGAGGGTACCGAGATAGAGGTTGACAGAACTATCCTGGACAAGCTCGGCGACGTTCTTGTGCACCTCTTAAGAAACGCCATAGACCATGGAATAGAGCCGCCAGAGGAGAGAGAGAAGCTTGGAAAACCGCGCAAGGGCAGACTTGAGCTGATAGCAAGGCGTGAGAGGAGCCATGTTGTAATCATAGTGAGGGACGACGGCAGGGGCATTGACCCAGAGAAGGTAAAGAGAAAGGCCATTGAGAAGGGGTTAATCTCACCTGAGCAGGCGGCGGAGCTCAGCGACGAGGAGGCAATAAACCTGATCTTCCTGCCAGGGTTCAGCACGGCTGAGAAAGTTACGGACGTCTCTGGAAGGGGCGTTGGTATGGACGTCGTTCAGGACGTCATAAAGGCCCTTAACGGCAGTATAAGCGTCAAGACCGAAGTCGGCAAGGGGACGACCTTCATACTCAAGCTCCCGATAAGCATGGCCATCATACAGGCCCTCCTCATCAAGGTCATGGACGAAATCTATGCCGTGCCGATAAACAACATCCTCGAGACTATAGAGGTCAAGAGGAGTGACCTGAAGTCCATAGGTGGCAGGGAGGTCATAGTCCTGAGGGGGGAGATAATCCCAATAGTCTCGCTCCACGAGCTCTTCGGTCTTCCCGATTCGGAGTCCGAGGAGTTCCCGGCCATTATAGTTGACCTCGGCGCCCAGAAGCTTGCCATAAAGGTGGACGAGCTCCTCCACAAGAAGGACATAGTCATCAAGTCCCTCGGGAAGGCATTATCTAGTGTTAAGGGATTTGCTGGAGCTACCATACTTGGTGATGGTAGCGTGATTCTGATTATTGACATAAACAGCCTGCTGGGAGGTATCGGCGGTGGACTATGAAGAGTACATAAAGAATATGGACGAATTCACCAAGAGCGCTCTCCTTGAGACGTTCAACATAGGAGCATCCAGGGCAGCGGACGCTTTGAGCGAGATGCTGGGGCATCCAGTCACGATCGAAGTGCCCCAGCTTGAGATAACGTCACTGAAGAACCTTCCAGAGAAGGTTGGAGAAGACGTTAAGGTCGCTGTTTACGTCGGACTCGGAAACGAGTTCAGCGGGCACGCGTTCTTCATAATGGACTTCGACGACGCCACAAGGCTCTTCGACCTCATGATGATGCAGGAGCCCGGAACTACTACCGAGATAGACGAGATGGTCCAGTCCGCGATAATGGAGATGGGCAACATCCTGATCTCGGCCTATGCAAATGCCCTCAGCGAGTTCCTTGGCCTCACGATAGAACAGACTCCCCCAGAGATCGCCATTGACTTCCTCCCCGCGATACTCGACTTCGCCCTGGCCGACATAGGACAGTACTGCGACTACACGATGCTCCTTGGAACGGTGATAAAGGTTGAAGGTATTGAGTTTAACGAGCACTTCTTCATTCTTCCGAAGCCCGAAGACATGGTTAAGGTCCTTGAAAAGCTCACGGGGGGAATGTTATGAAGATTAGCGAGTGGTACAAGGACATATTCCGAGAGGCCTCTAACATCGCGATGTCCCACGCCCTAACATCGCTCTCCGAGATGGTTGGCGGACCAATAGAGATGGAGCCTCCTGAGGTTGAGGTGCTCTCCAGGGTGGAGTTCCTGAAGAGACTCACCCAGAACGGCATCTCAAACAGCTTCGTGGTGGCGTTTGATATAACCGAGGGACTTGGCGGTCTAACGGTTCTCCAGTTCCCGACGAAGAGTGCAATAAACCTTTCCGCGGCCCTGATGGGAATGGATCCGTCCGGAATGAAAGAACTGGACGAGATGGGCAAGTCAGCCATAACCGAGGTGGGCAACATTCTGATATCAGTCTACACCGATATTCTCGCTAAGCTGGTTGGGGAACCAGTATCGCTGAGTCCACCAAAGCCGATAAATTCCCTCTACGACATCGAGAAAGAACTTAACAGACCGGATTTAAGGAACGTCGACAAGATCATGCTCTTCAAAACGCGCTTTTACGAGGAGAACATCGGATTTGAGAGCTTTTTCTATTTGGTGCCTGACGAGGAGTCCTTTGAAAAGCTCGTGAAGAGGCTGGAGGCCCAGGTGAAGGAGGAAGGTGGTGAGTGATATGGAGTTCAAGAAGAAGATCATATCCATCGTTGTTTTGGGTTTTGTTATCGTGGCAGTGCTGACGAGCGGGATGTTGCTCTATAGCGAAAATAACATGGCAAACGAGATCGAGACCCAGCTAACGCCCCTGATGCAGCAGTGGGCAGAACAGACCGTAAGCGCCAAGTCGGAGGCCTTAGCAAAGGAGTTCCAGGCCTTCTTTGATGAGGTTGAGGCCCTCGGAACCACTACCGAAAAGTTAGCGGTAATCGGAATCCAGGAACTTGAGAGTGAGGGCTACAAGTTTGGCGAAGGGGACTATGTAGAGCCCCTCAACGAGATTCTCATGGAGCACTTCGAGACGGTGGCGGCCGCCGACAGCAGGATAAGCTCCGTGTACTTCGGTGACAAATACGGCAACATGTTCATCTACCCAGAGCAGGAGCTTCCCGAAGGATACGACCCGCGTGTGAGGCCCTGGTACCAGGAGGCAGTTAAAGCAGGCAAAGGAGTGTGGAGCGACCCCTACCAGGACGCTTCAAGTGGTAAATGGGTGGTAACCTACGCAGTGCCCATCTACCGCAACGGCGAGCTGATAGGCGTCATAGGCCTCGACGTGTTCATAGACACTCTCGTTAACGAGATAAAGAGCGTTAAGGTGGGAGAAACCGGCTACGCCTACGTCGTCAACGAGGATGGCCTCATAATAGCTCACCCAAACGAGCAGTACGTCATGAAGCTCAACGTCTTTGAGCAGGAGAGTCTCAAGCCAATAGCAGACATAGTCAGGAGCGGAAAGGACAGTGGGGTTGTGACGTACGAGTGGCAGGGGGTTAAGGCCACCGCTGCCGGTTACAAGATACCCAGTACGGGCTGGTACGTCTTCACTAAGGTCCCAACCGCAGAAGTTACTGAGGGTGTCATGGCCGTCATCAGAACTGTGCAGGACAATACTCAGAAAACAACGTACATGATGATAGTCCTTCTCCTCGCGATATCAACGGTGATAGTTCTGGCTGCCTACAGACTTATCAGCACCTCTCTCATGCCGCTCGTCGCGCTCGGTGCCGCGGCCCAGGCTCTCGCTGAAGGTAAGCTCAGCGAGGTCAAGGAGAAGCTCAGGGGAATACAGTATCTTGAGGAAGATGAGATTGGAATGCTCATCAAAGCGTTCGAGTCCGTATCCAAGGACATGGTTGGAACACTGCAGGGAATAGCGGAGAAGCTTGAGCGTCTTGCCGAAGGTGATCTGAGCAACGGCCTCAGCGTCGAGGCAAAAGGTGAGCTGAGGGAGATCATAGAGGACGTAAAGGACATGAGCACCAAGATGAGGGAGCTTCTCGGCAACATCGTCGGCCTCACCGAGAAGCTTGAGAAGCACGCAAACATGCTTGCCCAGGTTGCGAATGATGTTACTGAGGCGATTAATCAGGTGAATGAGGCGGTACAACAGGTTAGTATTGAGGCGCAGAGGCAGCAGGAGAACATTAACGAGATTACTGAGGGCATGCGGCTTGTTGCTGATATGAGTGAGGAGAGCGTTAGGGCCATGGAGGAGTTCGAGGGTGCTGTCAACGAGGTTGTTCACATTGCTGACGAAGGCAGGCAGAAGGGTGAAGTCTCGGCACAGCAGATTCAGAGCATTCAGGAGATGATGGGTAACATAGAGGCCGCAGTCAACAGGGTTAATGAGATGAGCAGGAGTATTGAGGAGATTACGAATGTTATTACTGGTATCGCCGAGCAGACTAATCTCTTAGCCTTGAACGCGGCTATTGAAGCAGCAAGAGCGGGAGAGGCTGGTAGGGGCTTTGCAGTTGTCGCGCAAGAGATCAGGAATTTGGCCGAGGAGAGCAAGAAGGCTGCGGATAATATTAAGGAGATTATTGGCAGGATGACTGATGAGATCAAAGATGCTGTTAACGCCACGCAGAGGGGTGTGAGTGTTGTTAGTGAGTCGTCGGAGACTCTTAGAGAAACCACGGAGTACTTGACGAACATTGCCGAGTTGATTAGTGATACTGGTGCTAGGTTGGGTCACGTGAAGGAGCAGATTCTTAGGACGCAGGAAGAGGTTGATAAGGCTCTGAAAGCCTTGGAGAATCTCGCTGCCTCTGCTGAGGAGACAACTGCTTCAGCTGAGGAAGTCAGCTCCGCCGTCGAAGAACAGACGGCAGCCATTGAGGAGCTTAAGAGGGCAGCCGACGAACTCAAGAAGATCGTTGACGAGCTCCGTAGGCAGACGAGCAACTTTAGGCTCTGAGATCTCCCTTCATCCTTTTATTGTTTGAACGGTGGTGACAAGAGTGGAGGTCAAGGTCGGCATCGGGGACTACGCAGTGGCTAAGAAGACCGGGATAATAAGCACGTACGGGCTAGGTTCCTGCGTGGGCATCACCCTATACGACCGTCTGAACAGGGTAGGCGGCCTGCTTCACGCGCTCCTCCCTGAGAGCGCCCGCTACGGTGGCAGAGGAAACCCAGCAAAGTACGTGGACACCGGGCTGGAGCTCCTGATAAAGGATATGATGAAGCTGGGTGCATCGCCGAGAAGGCTTGAGGCAAAGCTCTTCGGGGGGGCGCACATGTTCACCAACGTCAGCAACGAGAACCTAATGGTAGGGAAGAAGAACGTTGAAGTTGCAAAGAGGGAGCTCAAAAAACGCGGTATAAGGCTGGTCGCTGAAGACACTGGTGGAAAGGGTGGAAGAACCATATACCTGGACGTCAGCACTGGGAAGGTTAGGATGAGGAAAGTCTCAAACGGTAAGGTTATCGAGGCCGTGTTTTAGGGGGTGGTATCTTGGACGTGATAACACTGGTGGTGCTCCTAATAGGCATCGTCGTTGCAGTTGGTATCTCGGCGTTCCTGGTAAGCCGGATGATGCAGTCTTACACCAGGGAAATCTACCAGGTTCTTGAGAGCACCATTGCGGAGTCCAGAAGTGTGGCACCAGTTCAAACGGCTCCCGAGGTGACGGAGGGGGCAAACGAGAGCGAACTTAAACTCAAAACCCCACAGAAGACCAAGGTCACCAAAAATGAGGAAGAACTACTTGAACAGCTTAGGAGCATCATAAACGAGAGGATGGGGAAGATACTCGACGAGGCGAAGGAAAAGAAGAAGCGCATACTCACTCTGCTGGACTTTGCGAGGGGTTATGCCCTCGGATACGTCACGGAGGACGACTACAACGCTTTTCTCGTCAAAGTGCTCAACGAGCTTGAGGAGTTCAAGAGGCTCTGGCTCATGAAGTTTCCGGCCAAGAAAGACAAAGAACAGCTTGAGCTTATGATCACATACGTCTCAAAGACAAAGCTTCCGCTGGCTATAAAGACCAAGGACAAGGGTACTATTGTCCTGAAGCACGAGGAAGCGTTGATAAAGATGACTGAGTACATAAACAGCGCCGTCAGCATCCTCGACGACCTGATCGAAAAGCGCGGCGGAGACCCGGCGGTTACTCCACTGGAGATAAGACTGAGCAACGAGGTACGGAAACTTCAGGAGAAAGTTAAAAAACTTGAGGCCCGTCTTGAGGAGTTGAGTGCTATATGAAACTGAAAGAGGATGAGAGCTATGACAATCGCCCAGGTTAGGGTCAAGGCTACCATACAGTCAACTTGGAAGGGATCGACCTCAATAAAGTGGAGGGACGCGATGGCCTACTTGGAAAACGACAGGATTACTCTGAGGTACCTTAGAATGGGCCAGGTAGTTGGTGAGGACGTGTTTCCATTTTCTTCATTAATAGACATCGGTATTAAAATACCGGATGAGCTTAAGCTCGATCCCCAGCTCCCGCATTTTGGGATGAAGTTCTACGTTCCTGGCTCCGGGGAGAAGACCCTCGTTCTGACCATCGGGAGTAACCTTCTGATTTATGATGAGAAGGCCTTTAAGACTTTCATTCACAGAGTGTTTGAGGTTCTGATCAACGGGGTTAAAGTTAAGCTCCTTCTCGCGAGGATGCGCGGCGGTGCGCTCAACATGGACGCCAAGTGGGAGGATGGTACACTCCGTATTGTAACCGTGAGATCAGTTAGGAAGAACAGGCGCGAGAGGAACATCATAGTCCTGACTTCCGAAGGGAAGCCCGTACCCCTCTTTTCCGATATGGAAGACCTAGACATAGAAGAGATAGAGATGGACAACAAAAAGGTCGAGGCCTGGAAAATAAAGCACTTCTATGAGAAAGAGAGCGTCGTTTCATACCTCTTTGTTGAGGACAAGAAGATCCGCCTTTACATTCTGAGGTACCTTCTCACATACAGGAAGGATTACGTTGAGCTTTTAATAAAGGCCTCCGAAGAGTTCCCAACGATCAAGGCAGAGTTCCAAGAGGAGCTTGAGAGGGAGCTCAAGGAACTCGGTGGACTCGATGAAATGGAGCAGCAGGTCCTCATGGCCCTCTACTCTGGTATGGATCCTCTAACCCTCCACGAGATGTTTGGAATAAGTGAGAAAGAGATAGAGGACATCTATGATCGTCTAATAGATAAGGGGCTCCTCAAGCTGGTCATGATAAGGAAGGTAGTTGACCTAACCAGAGACGGAAGAAAGCTCGTCAACAAGCTTATGAAGTACAACATGGGTGTCATGTGAGGGGATCTTAATGAGGAACCCAATAGAGGCTGTAATTGAACTGGAGTTTCCCAATGAGGAAGTCGCCAGGGTGGTTTACGAAAGTGTCAGGATAGAGCACGATACCGTTCCATACAGGAGGACGAAAGGTGAGTTCGTTCTCGACGGAAGGAAGATAAGGCTCAAGTTCATCGCGGAGGACAACTCGGCCCTAAGGGGAACTCTCAACTCCTACCTGCGGTGGATAAAGGTGGCTATGGACTCCATTGAAGTCTGAGTTTCTTCACCGAAACTATTTAAAGCCCCTCCCTTATTCTCACAGGGATTACGATTACGGAGGTGTTGGTATGCAAAACATTCCGCCGCAGGTTCAGGCGATGTTGGGCCAGCTTGAGAGCTACCAGCAGCAGCTCCAGCTCGTCGTTCAGCAGAAGCAGAAGGTACAGCTTGAGCTCACCGAGGCCAAGAAGGCCCTCGATGAGATAGAGAGCCTTCCCGATGATGCCGTCGTTTACAAGACCGTCGGCACGCTCATCGTCAAGACCACCAAGGATAAGGCCGTTGCGGAGCTGAAGGAGAAGATAGAGACCCTTGAGGTTCGCCTGAATGCCCTTGAGAGGCAGGAGAAGAAGCTCAACGAGAAGCTCAAGGAGCTTACCGCCCAGATACAGTCGGCCCTGAGGCCGCCGACAGCTGGCTAACCCTCTTCTTTCTTACAGATTATTTCCGTCAGCGGTGATGACTATGGAGAGCGAGGGAAGGAGAGTAGTCCACATAGGCCTGCCGGAGCTTACCGAGGAGCAGATAATCGAGGTAGGTGAGCTCGCACAGAGAGTCGTGATAAAGCACGTCTTTGATGCCCTCAACAGGAGCGACGTGAAGGACATAGAGGTAACGACGAGGATAAACAGGGGCGAGACCCTCGACCTTGAGCTTGAGGTCTACCTCGAGGTTCCAGTTTTCGTGAAAGTTGACGTGGAGAGGCTGATTGACGAGGCGGTCGAGAAAGCCTACGCGGCCGTTGAGAAAAAGCTGAGGGAGATCGCAGGAAAAGGTTAAATCACCAAAAGGAGCAAATTACACTGGTGTGTGTTATGGATTACCGCAAAATAGCCAAGGAATTCGCAGAGGAAGTAAAAAACTCTCTTGGAGACCTGGTTAAAGATGTGATACTCTTCGGCTCCGTGGCCAGGGGAGATTATAGAGAGGAGAGCGACATTGACGTTCTCATTGTTGTTGATGCCGACCCATGGGAGATTCAAAAGAAGGTTTCTGAATTAGTTGTGATGTACCTCTTGGAATACGGGACATACATCTCGGTTAAAGTCGTGAGCGTCGAGGAGTTTGAGTTCATGAAGAACATCAACACCGCGTTCTATACCAACATCCGCAGGGAGGGAGTTTCGCTTGGTTAGCGACGAAGTCGCCCTTCTCATGGAACATGCCTACGCTAGAAGGTTCGTGGAGAGAGTGGAGAAAGCCCTGGAGGAGTTGAAATGAGGGGCAAGATAAAGCTTAGACGCTTCCTTGAGACAGCTGGGGACAAGTCGTTCCTTCTCCTCTGCCACCACAACGCCGATCCCGATTCCCTCGGCTCTGCAATAGCGTTTGCCCGTTTTCTAAAGGCGAGGGGAGTTGAAAGGGTTAGAATTGGCGTCGCCCAGAGCGTTTCCTCCTACGCGAAGAGACTTCTCAGGCTTTCTCCCGTTCCTATTGAGAAGAACCCCTCCGTTGATGAAGACGTAGTTGTTATATTCGACACATCTTCCCTCGAACAGCTTGAGCCGATTGAGATTCCAAAGGATAAGTTTACAATCTTAATAGACCATCACGTCGAGAAGAAGAACCCGATAACAGCAGATATTTCTGTCGTTGATTCAACGCGAACATCCACGGCTGAGATCGTATGGGAGCTCTTTAAGTACCTTGGGTTTGCCGATGAGCCCTCTGTTAAAGCCCTCCTTGCCGGGATAGTGACCGATACTGCCAACTTCAGGTTCGCGAACTCGAAAACGTTCAAGTCCGTATCCGAGATGCTTGAGGCTTTTCCGATTCAGATGGGAGAGATTTTCCAGCTGGTTGCCCCGGTGAACGACGAGAACATTGACCAGGCAAAGAGAATGGCCGTGCTGAAGGCCTGCCAGAGGATGGAGATAAGGAAGTTCAGAAAGTACATAATAGCCGTCTCAAAGGTTTCGGCCTACGAATCCCTTGCCTGCAAGGTCTTCCTCCAGCTTGGGGCGGATATAGCCATCGTTGGGAGCGAGAAGAACGGCGTCAGGATTTCCGCAAGGGCCAGGGAAAGCCTCGTCAGGAAGGGTCTCCACCTCGGGAAGATAATGGAAAAAGTAGGGCCAATCATTGACGGCTCGGGTGGGGGGCACGCAGGAGCCGCTGGAGCGAATGGCAAGAAGAACCTTGATGATGCAATCAAGCTGATACTTAAGGAGATTGAGAAGTTTTTGAGGGAGGTGGGTTGAGTGGCCAGATGCCCTCTCTGTGGAAAGGCCCTCGATTGGGCAGAGCTGATAAACCAGATGCTCGAAAAGGGTGTTAGTGAGGACGTTTTCAAAGACAGAGATAAGTTCATGGAGACCTTCAACGACTTCGTTTTCAAATGCCCTCACTGCGGTGAGGAGTTCTATGGAAGAAACCTTCCAGCTTCGGAAGCCGAAAAGGTGTTCGAGCTGTTGAACGACTTCAAAGGCTCAATAGATTGGGACAACAAAAGGGTACGCCTCAGGCTCAACAGCCTTCTGGCGCTCGATTCAATGCTCGAGAACTGGAACAGGAAGATGAAGGGTTAGGCTTTTAGGCTCTATGCATATTTTCTTCTTGGTGGTTTCTGTGGAAGCTGTAAAAAGGTACCTCTCACGAAAGGACTTCAAGAGCGCACTCAATTCTGCACTTAAAATTGAGGATAGCTTTGAGCGTCTTCTTGCACTCCTGAGAATCTTCGATGAGTTCCCGAGAGAGGAGGTTCTCTCCGAGATGCTCCAAGCCCTTGAGGGCATCGAGGACAAGAGGGAAAAAGCGCTCGCCTATTCCATAGTGGGGAGGGCCTTCTATCAGCTCGGACGCGAGAGCGCAGGGGAGAGGTACATGATACTGGCGGTTTCCCTCGCCAGGGAGTTCTCCTCCCCCAGGATTAGAGGAGAGCTTCTGGCGGGCATTGCCAGAAACCTTGCCATCTCAGACAGGTATAGAGACGCTTATCTGCTCTTCTGGGAGGCCGTTGAGACCCTCCAGTCTGCGAGGGGCCTGTCTTCAGCAGTCCTGTCATCCCTTCTCAGCGTCGCCAGGCTGATTGAAAAAACCGCCGATGAGATAAACGCTCCCATCGCCCTCGACTACTATCGCCTGGCAAAGGAAGTATATGAGTCCCTATTCTTCAACCTCCAGGCAAAAGAGCTTTCCGAGAAAATAGAGCTTATAGAAGAGGTTCTCCGCAGGGGAAAAACCGTTGTTGATTCCCTCGTGGAGAAGGGAGACGTTGAAAAGGCAGTAGACTTAATCCGATTCTTAGACCTCAGGGAGAGGGCCTCGGAAATGCTGAAGCTCAGCTACTGGCTCTTCCTCCACGAGAGGCCGGACCTCGGAAGGAGAGTCTTTGAAGACGCCATGAACCTCATACTCGTTGGAAAGTTCAGACCCTCCGACGAGGAGCTTTTCAAAATAGCAAAGAGAATGCTCCGCATCGGCCTCGTCGAAGAGCCGCTTGTCCTCGCGGGCATCATTGATGACTCCCACCTCGCCTCTGAGCTTTTAGGAGAAGTGGCCATCGCCTACAGGCGGATGGGAGAGCTCTCAAAGGCCCGCTCGATAGCGGAGGGAATTCCCGACGAAAGTGTTAAGAACCGCGTTTTGAAGGCACTGGAAGGTGGTGAAGATGTGGGACACGAGCAAGGATTACCGCTTACTGGTCGCGGAGAAGAGCGTGGAGCTGTTCCTGAAGACGATAGAGGGAGCGAAGTTCAAGGGGAAGTGGGACAAGAAGAGGACAATCCAGCTGGCGAAGGAGATGATTCCTGAGATACAGGCCATGCGCTACAGCTACATTGATCCAAAAGAGCTAGTCGATACACCCCAGATGAAGGCCCTGAAGGAAAAGGCCCTCGGGATAATCGAAGCTCTTGGCGGGGAGGACTGGCACCACAAGTTTCTCAGCTTAGCGGACAAGAGCGAGCGCGAGAAGGTAGAGGAAGCCGTTGCGAAAGTTCGCTTCTTCCTGAATACGATCCTTGGCCTTGACAGGAGACTGGCCTTAGGGAAGATAAACGACCCCGTCATAGCGGTGGACATCAAGGTCGGAGAAGTCATGAGCGTCGCAAAGCACCCGAACGCTGACCGCTTGCTGGTTACGAACGTCAACATCGGCGACAGGGCGATAACAGTCGTTACAAACGACCTCACCGTTAAGGAAGGCAACCGCGTTGCCGTTGCGCTGCTACCACCAGCAAACTTCCGCGGAATAGTGAGCGAAGGTATGTTCTTAGGAGCTGGGGAGGGCGTTTTGAAGGACGTCAAGGGTGAAATCGGCGGCCTTCCGAAGGGAATCCCGCTTGAAGCCCTCAACGAGACGAGGAACATCGTCGAGGCGTTTTTGAAGGGGTGAAACCTTTTCTTTCTTTTTATTAGGAGATTTAGTTTTGGTTGTTCTCAGATCACTCAAAAAGGAAGGTTTAAGAGGGTTGAAGTCTATAATGAGATTTGGACTGTTGCTTGACGAATGGGGTGATAAATATGGTTCCGCCTGAGCTGGAAGAGGGGCTTCCCCTCGAAAAGATGAAGGACTTCTCCCTTGAGGAGCTTCTTGGGATGGCCATCAAGGCCGAGATAGGCGCGAGAAAGTTCTACGAGAGCCTTGCCGAGAGGATTGACATCCAGGAGCTTAAGGAAAAGATAGAGTGGCTCGCCGGAGAGGAGAAGAAGCACGAGGAGCTTTTGAGAAAGATCTACGCCAATATGTTCCCTGGGAAGGAGGTTGTCTTTCCCAAGGAGCACATAGGACCGGAGCTCCAGCCCGTCGCGAGGAAGCTTAACGGCGTGCAGGACATCATAGATCTCATCCGCTGGGCCATGAAGGCCGAGGAGATAGCGGCGCAGTTCTATGCGAAGCTTGAGGAGATGGTTGACACCGAGGAGAAGAAGAGGCTCATGCGCTACCTCAGCGATATGGAGTGGGGCCACTACTACAACCTGAAGGCCGAGTACGAGCTCCTCCTTGACTGGGAGATGTACGGTCAGATGATGCACGTTGGGCCGTGAGCCCTTTCATCTTAACTTTGAACGCTAAACGCGATAGAGCAAAAGATTTATAAAATTCGACAATCCCAATGTTTTTAGGTGAACCTAACAATGCTGGAAGGATTCATAGCGAACCTCTCATCGTGGCTGCTGAGCATCTCCGGCGGCAGCCTGATAATGGTGGCAGTGTATGCAGGTGTATTCGTGGCGGTGATGACTACCCTCGGTGCCCTTCTTGCCATCTTCGCCAACAGAATGCCGGACTGGGGAGTGGACGTCAGCCTCTCCTTCGCCGCTGGAGTCATGATAGTGGCAAGTTTTACAAGCCTGATACTCCCGGCCATAGAATCAACGGGTACTTTCACACCGGCGGGCATTGGAATCCTGCTTGGGGTCATACTCATTTACCTTATAGACCGATTCATTCCCCACGAACACCTCGTTAAGGGCTACGAGGGGCCGAAGGAGTTCAAGGAGAAGCTTCGCGTCGTTTGGCTTATCGTCTTAGCGGTTATCATCCACAACCTCCCTGAGGGGATGGCAGTCGGGACTTCGCTCGTCTACGACCTGAAGACGGGCCTCATAACGGCGATAGCCATTGGAATCCAGGACTTTCCGGAGGGAACCGTCGTTTCTCTCCCGCTGGCGACCCTCCAGAAAAAGCGCCTCATGCCCATAGTGATGGGTGCACTTAGCGGCGTGGCAGAGATGGTGATGGTCATCCTCGGTGCGTTCCTCTTCACTGTCTTCCACTCGCTATTGCCCTACGGACTTGGAATGGCCGGCGGGGCGATGCTCTACGTTACAGTGAAGGAAATGATACCCGAGATATACAAGAGGGAGGAGAACGAGACGCTGGTCACTCTCGGCTTCTTCCTGGGGTTCTACGTGATGCTGTTCCTCGACTCGATGCTCGGCTGAGTAAGTGCATTTGTTTTTTCTCTTCTCCTGAGCCTTACAGCAAAATCTGAGAAGTTGGATGATAGAAAAGAGCGGAATAATTTTCAGGGGCTAAAAGACTAAAAATCAGTCCTCCCCGAAAATCCTATCCACGAACCACTTCTCGTCGAAGGGTCTGAGGTCTTCGTAGCCCTGTCCAACGCCGACGAAGAGTATGGGCGCGCCGATTGCATGGCTTATGCTCAAGGCTGCCCCTCCCCTCGCGTCTGCATCGAGCTTGGTGAGTATAACTCCGTCTATCCTCACGGCCTCGTTGAACTGCTTGGCCTGTTCGACAACGGCGTTGCCTCCGAGCGAGTCCCCAACGAATATCACCAGATCGGGCTTGGTGACCCTTGCTATCTTCTTCATCTCGTCCATGAGGTTCCTGTTCAGTTCGTTTCTTCCAGCCGTGTCTATCAGGACGACATCAATTCCCCTCGCCTTTGCGTGCTGGATGGCGTCGTAGGCAACCGCGGCAGGGTCTGCGCCGTAGTCATGCTTGATGACCTTGACGCCGACCCTCTTCGCGTGCTCTTCAAGCTGTTCTATAGCACCCGCCCTGAAGGTGTCGCTGGCAGCTATTACAACGCTGAACCCGTTCTTCTTGAGCCAGTGGGCGAGCTTCGCTATGGTGGTTGTTTTTCCAGAGCCGTTGAAGCCGACGAAGGCTATGACGAAGGGCTTATCCTCTTTCGATTTTATCATCTGGAGCAAGTCGATTTTCTTTTCGGGAGTCAAGATTTCGAGAATAGCCTCTTTCAGGGCTTCCTCTATAATCTTACCTTTATTCGTACCTATCCTGACTTTTCTCCCCACGAGCTTTTCCTTTATCTTCTCGCGGAGGGCTTCGACGGTCTCAAGGGCAACATCGGCCTCAAGGAGTTCAATTTCAAGCTCGTCGAGGGCATCTTCGATGTCCTTCTCCTTTATCTCCACCTGGAGGAGTCTTCCAAGGAATCCGGGTTTTTCTCCCTCTGTCTCTGTGGACTCCTGAACAGCCTTCTGTATTTCTTCCCCAGCCATTGGAGCCTCAACGGCCTTTTCTTCCTCTTCTATTTTCTCCTCAACCTGCTTTGTGAACTTTTTGAGCTTCTCCCTTAGCTTTCCGAACATCTTCACCACCGGTTGGAAAGGGTGTATATCATTATATATGACTATCGGGGTCTGTCCGTCGTGAGTTTTAGGGAGGAACGTGAGTGAACCTCCCTCCATTTAAATCAACCCTCACGACGGACTTGGGCTTCATCACGTTCAGTTCCCCTCTGGGTTCATTGGGGAGCAAATCATCAAGCTCAGCCCCGCTCAGGGCGACCCCAAGTCCCCGCACGAAAACGTTGAACGAACCAACAAACTGCCTGTCAGCCTCAAAACCACAGTTATGACAAACCACCCGCCCGTTTCGGGACTCCAACCAACTCCCACACACCGGGCAGGTGGACGAAGTGTAAGCAGGATTAACAAACTCGACAGGAACACGATAGGAAAGCTTTCCAACGATTTTCTTCCAAGTAGCACGGGAGAGCTTCCTGTTGAACTTCCTCGAACCGTTCTGGAGCATTTTGAACTTGTTTAAATCCTCGAAGACAAAAACTGCATCAGGGAACTCTCTTGAAAGCTGGACTGCAAGCTTGTTCAAATAATCCTCAATCCTGTTCCTTCTCCTCGTCCAGTATTTTTTAAGGAGAACTCCAATCCTCTTTGGAGCTTTCCGCTGAACGCTCTTCAGCCCGTCAATAATCCTGTCATAAGTCTCGACAATCCTGTGTAGCTCGCTCAAGTCCACCCTAATCCAGCCTTTTTCAGGGTGAAAAATATCGAGGCTCGTTAAGTTACTATCAATACCGATTTTGATTCTTCCAGAGAACTCGACTTCTTTTGAGAACGTTAGTAGAACGTCGTTCTCCCTGATTATTAGTTCACCGACCTTCCAGTCCTTAACCCTTTCATAGAACCACTCCTTTGAGAAGTCCAGCTCGAGGTATTCCTCACGAGGCTTAACTGTGATTCGTATCCTTGAGCCTTCAACCTTCATTAGAGTTGTTTTCACCCTCATGAACTTTCTCTTAACGACTGGCTTCGCTCTTTTTCTCTTCCCTTTGAGGTAGTTCCCTCTCCAGCTTTTGAGGATTGAATAAGCGGTCTTTATAGCAGAATCAACGTAGTGCTTGGCGAAAGGCCAGTCCTTGAGGAGTTTGTTCCTTAATTCTCGCTTAAACTCATTCGACTGTGGAAAATACGGGATTAGGCGGGTCGTCTCATAGTAGTGATAATTCCTGCTTCCAACGGAATACCTGTGCGTGACTTTCTTCTCTCTCCAAGTCGTGTTCTCCGATATTTCATCAATTGCCCTCTGGAGAAGTCTTTGGTATTCTTTTAGGAACGAATTAACGTTCCAGTTGTGAGACATTCTGTATGTGAGAACAAGTTTAGTCATTCTCGACCTCCTCGATTAGTTTTTTCACGCCCTTCTTGAGCTTTTTGTATTTGTGAGAACGCATTCCGTAGAGCTTTCCAGCGAAGTGCGAGATTATGGTTATCAAGTCTTCAATGAGTTCTTCTCGTGGGGGTTTTTCTTTCTCGTTGATTACGATTATCTCTGAACCGTTTTCCTTGAAGAAGAATTCGAGAGTTTTGAAGCCAAAGCGGGTGAGCCTATCTGGATGTGTGATGATGACTTTTGAGACTTCTCCTTTTGCGACGAGTTCGAGGAGCTTGCGATAATTTTTCCTCTTCTCGTTCAATCCTGAACCGATGTCTTTGAGTATTTGGACTTGCCAGCCTCGTTCTTTTGCGTATTGCTTGATAGCTTCAACCTGTCTTTCCAAGTCGTCTTTTTGTGTGTGGCTTGAGACTCTCGCATAGCCAATGATTAGGCCTTTTTCTTCGCTTATGCCGAGAAGTCTTTTTATTTCGCTTTCTGGTATTCTCCTTCGCCCGCCGGGTGTTCTAATGGTTTTGATTTTCCCTTCCTTATCCCATTTTTGGATTGTTTTTGGATGAACTCCGAGGATTTCGCTCGCCTGCTTAACCGTGTAAAGCTTCTCTTTCACTACCATATACTCACAATTAATCACAAAAACATTTAAAGTTTTTGGTTAAGAGAAATAGTTAAAGAAGGCCTCAGCGATAGCTGGTGTCCTCACCGCTCGGACCCGAAGCCACTCATCACGGGCCTCTTCTCCGGATGAAATCCTTGGACTCAACCACTCTGCCATTTTCAATGCGGTACAGCTTTATAACCTCTGCCCCAAGGGTCTCCCTGCGGTAGGCGAGGAGGTAGTCTATGAAGTTCCGTATCTGATAGCGGGTTATTGAGTCCCCGACGTATTTGGGCTCATAGAGAAGGATGAGCTTGTCCCGATTTTCTTCTAGCCAACCGTAAAGCTTTTTCCGTTCTTCTTTCGAGCGAGAGAGCGGGTTTAATATTAGATACGCATCAAAGCCTGGATTCTCAAGGGGGTCGCCGATGAAGACATCTCCATCAACAACGAACGGAAGTCCTTCCGCCAGAATTTTGTATCCCTCTCTAGCCCACTCATTGATGAATATCCTCGCTATTCTCCGAGGGCTTCCCGTCATCAGGATTCTCCCCGATTTAAGATAAACGAGATCACTCAGCTTCATTCCAATCGGGAGTTACTCCTTGAACATAGTTAAAAAGGTTTTCTAGCACATAAAATATATTCTAAAAACGCTTCAAGTTATTGGAAAATCGTCAAGAATCTTTCAGAATACCTTAACAGACCACAAACTATATATTTCCCCCTAGACCCACACCATAATGACAAACCTTTCAGGGGTGTTCCCATGAAGAAAGCTGTCTTTGCCCTGTTGTTGATAGGGCTTGTGGGATTCAGCGTAGTGGCCAGCGGCTGTATCGGCGGTGGCGGAGGCGGATCCGAGAAGATAAAGATTCTGTACACGTACACGGGGTCCTTTGGAGACGCGGCCAAGGGTAAGCAAGCGACTCAAGCACAGCTTCAGCAGGGGGCCTGGGTGATCTACCAGGTTGCTGGAGGAACGGGTCTGGGCGTTTTTGAAGCCATTAACGATTATCTCAAGGCTAACAACAAGAAGATGGGTCCCCCGTTCGCTATTGGTGTTGATTCAGCCCAGGATTGGATCAAACCCGGTGCAATAATAGCCAGCATGATGAAGCGCGTTGATGTCGGTGTTTACAACGCCGTCAAACAGGCAGAAGAAAACAAGTTCGAGGGTGGCGTCGTTGAGCTCGGTCTCAAGGAGGGTGGCGTTAAGCTCTCCACAATAGACGATGTAAAGGCCATGTTCAACGCCCTCCCCGAAGACACCAAGAAGAAGAAGCTCCAGGAACTTGGCTTCAACAGCGAAGATGAGCTCTTCCAGTTCCTTGAGGAGACGAGAAACCAAGTTCCCGACTGGATATGGCAGGCCGTTGATGAGCTTCAGAACAAGATAATAAACGGGGAGATAGTTGTCCCCAAGGCCACAAATAAGGACCAGATAGAGCAGCTCAGGAACGCCGAGGACTGGGCGGCTATGGAGAACCTCGCCAAGGAATGGGCAAAGAACGAGCCCAAGGCACAGACCTACTTCAACGAGACCCTCAACCAGAGGAAGAACACCAAGAAGATAGCGATCGTTTATGATGTTGGTGGCAGGGGTGACCTGAGCTTTAACGACATGGCCTACCTGGGCGCCTCAAGGGCCGCAAAGGACTTCGGACTTCAGATTACTGAGCTCCAGAGCAACAGCGAGAACGACTACCTCCCCAACCTCAGGAGCCTTGCCAAGAGCGGTGAGTACGACATAATCATCGCAGTCGGCTTCATGATGACCAACGCCGTAAAGCAGGTCGCTCAGGAGTACCCGAACCAGAGGTTCGTCATTATAGACGGCTACGATCCAGAAATGCCACACAACGTCCAGATGGTTCTGTTTAAGGAGAACGAGGGATCTGCCCTTGCGGGGGCTCTGGCTTCGCTCATAGCCCTCAACGACGGCAAAGATACCATCGGAATAGTCCTCGGCATGGAGATTCCGGTCCTCTACAAGTTCGAGGGAGGCTACCGCTTCGGTGCTTACTGGGGACTTGACTACTACGAGAACCACAAGAAGTGAACCCTTTTCTTTTTCTCTTTCCTTGGTGGGGGTGATAGCATGGAAGAAAAAACGCCGATACTTGAGATGAGGGACATCGTCAAGGTTTATCCCGACGGCACTAAAGCCCTTCACGGGGTTACCGTTCAGGTTTATGAGGGCGAGATACTTGGTCTCCTCGGTGAGAACGGTGCTGGAAAAACGACTCTTATGAAGATCCTCTTTGGAATGCTCAAACCAACAAATGGTAAAATCTTTCTCAGGGGGAAAGAGGTTCGGTTTAAAAGCCCCGCCGACGCCATAGCGAACGGTATCGGCATGGTTCACCAGCATTTCACGCTCGTTGATGTTTTTACAGCCCTAGAGAACATTATCCTAGGTATGGAGGGTCACGGCTTATTCTCCAAGATAGACCTAGAAAAAGCGCGTGGAGAGATCAAGGCCCTCATGGACGAGCTGAACTTTCAGGTCCCCCTCGATGTCCCAGTGGAGAACCTCCCCGTCGGCGTTCAGCAGAGGGTCGAGATACTGAAGATGCTCTACCGAAACGTGGACATACTGATCCTCGACGAGCCCACGGCTGTTCTAACGCCAATAGAGGTCAAGGAGCTCTTCGCTGTTCTAAGGAAGCTAAAGGCCCAGGGCAAGACTATAATCTTCATCAGCCACAAGCTCAATGAGGTCATGGAGATAACGGACCGCGTCACAGTTATAAGAAAGGGCAAGGTGATCGGGACTGTTAAGACGAGCGAGGCAACTCCTCAGCTTCTAGCGAGAATGATGGTCGGCAGGGACGTAGTCCTTAGAATACAAAAGCCTCCAAAGGAGCCTGGAAACACGGTTCTTAAAGTTGAGAACCTGTGGGTCAAGGGAGATCGCGGAGAGGAAGCCGTAAGGGGAGTTTCCTTTGAGGTCAGAGCGGGGGAGATATTTGGAATAGCGGGTGTTGAAGGCAACGGTCAGAGCGAACTGATAGAGGCCATATCTGGCCTTAGGAGAGTCGAAAAGGGTAGGATATACCTCAATGGAGTCGACATAACCGGCAAAAGTCCCAGGGATCTCTACGACATGGGTTTTGCACACATACCGGAGGATAGAACCCACATGGGGCTCGTAATCGAGATGAGCGTAATGGAGAACTCGATTCTCGGAATGCACTGGAGAAAGGAGTTCTCACGTGGCTTTGGGCTTATAGACTGGGGCAGGGTCAAGAAACACGCTAGTGAGCTTATAGAGGAGTTTGAGATAAGTGCCCCTGGTGTAAATGCACCAGCGAAGAGCTTAAGCGGTGGAAACCAGCAGAAACTCATCGTTGCCAGAGAAGTCAGCAAAAAGCCAGAGTTTATAATCGCGGCACAGCCTACAAGAGGCGTTGATGTGGCTTCAACCGAGTACATCAGGAACTACCTCGTGAAGCTCAGAAACGAGAACAAGGCGGTTCTCCTCGTCTCGGCTGATCTCGACGAGGTTCTCCAGCTGAGCGACAGGATGGCAATCATGTACGAGGGGCAATTTATGGGGGTTGTTAAGCCCGAGGAAGTTACCGAGGAGCAGATCGGCCTTATGATGGGAGGTGTGAAAGCATGAACGTCAAAGGGTACTGGAAGCCCCTGGCAGAGAGTATCCTGGCAATCCTGATAGGGGCAGTGATAGGGGCCATAGTCCTCTGGCTAAGCGGATACAGCGCCAGTTCTGCGTACTACTGGCTTATAGTTGGCTCCCTCGGTTCTCTCGACGGCATAGCCGAAACCCTGGCAAAGTCCGCCCCGATAATGCTCACGGCCATAACGTTCGCGCTGGGCGCAAGAACGGGTCTTTTCAACATCGGTGCAGAGGGATCCGTTTACTTTGGGGCAATCGCTGCGATAATAACAACGCAGTACATTCCCAACCCACTCATGGGGCTCCTGGCGGGTCTGATAGTCGGCGCGCTCTGGCTCCTCCCTGCCGCGATCCTCAAGGTTTATCGGGGGGTCCACGAGGTCATATCGACAATAATGCTCAACTGGATAGCCCTCTATCTCGTCAGCTGGCTGGCTGTAAGCGTCTACTACAATCCGAGGGATCCGAACAGTACCCTCTCGATTCCCCCGAGCGCTAGGCTCCCGCTCTTAATGGAGGGCACGAGCCTTTCCCTCGCCTTCATAATAGCCGTATTCACCGCTATAATTGTGTATGTGATAATGTGGCACATGAAGCTGGGCTACGAACTCAGGATAAGCGGACAGAACCCGAGGGCCGCCGAATACGGCGGAATCAGTCCAAAGAAGGCTACGATATGGTCTTTCCTGCTCGGGGGTATGACCGCGGGTCTGGCAGGGGCCGGGATTGTGATGGGAACACCTCCGAGCTACGCTATAACCCAGGGATTGGCCAACATCCAGAACTACGGCTTTGATGGAATAGGCGTGGCCCTCGTGGGCAGGAATCATCCACTTGGGATAATATTCTCTGGAATCCTCTTCGGTGCATTGAGCGCCGGAGCGACCGCAATGCAGCAGCATGCCCACGTTCCACTCGAGATGATCAAGGTCATTGAGGGAATAATCATCATTGCCGTGGCGGTTCCTGGTCTCTACGACCTGACAACCAGGTGGTTCAGGAGGGAGAGGGCATGAACGAGACGATGATAATAAGCCTCGTCCTTGGTTCCCTCTCAGCAATGGTTCCAATAGCACTGGTCAGCATAGGGGCGACGATAAGCGAGAGGGCTGGCGTGGTCAACATCGGATACGAGGGAATCCTGATGTTCTCGGCCTTCTTTGGAACGATGATAGCCGAGTGGGCCGGCAATGGATGGGTTGGACTCCTGGGAGGAGCGCTGGTTGGACTCCTCCTCGGTGCACTACATGGTTTCCTGACGGTCTACCTTAAGGGTGACCATGTCATTCCTGGAATCGGCCTGAACCTCTTAGGCTACGGTAGCGTGGCCTTCGGAATAATGGCCTATTGGGGAACGGCAGGACAGCATCAAGTTCCCGACACAGTCAAGGTCGAGCCGCTCTGGAGGGACGCATTCGGCAACTCACTGAGCCCAATGGTGGTGATAACCATAGCAATAGCCATCGTCTCCTGGTGGGTTCTGTTTAAGACCCCCTTTGGGTTGAGGATCCGCTCCGTTGGAGAGAATCCCGAAGCCGCCGACGCCCTGGGAATAAACGTTGAGCTGTACCGGTTCACAGCGGTTTTAATAGCCTCCGCCTTAGCGGGAGTGGGGGGAGCATACCTCAGCGTGGACTGGCTCGGGACGGTTACCAAGAGCATAGCAGCCGGAAGGGGATTCATAGGACTGGCGAACATGGTGTTCAGCAACTGGAACCCGCTGGTAGCCCTTGGTGGGGCGTTCCTGTTCGGTTTCTTTGACAACCTGTCATTCTACATCCAGAACAATCCCTGGCTTGCTGGAACGATACCGTGGCAGTTCATAGCGACACTCCCCTACGTGGTTACTCTCCTGGTGGTCGCGGGAATAATAGGAAAGGCAAAACCGCCGAAGGCGGACGGAAAACCGTACAAGAGGGAGTGATGCCCTTTACTTTTTCATTATTACCCCAAGGGCAGTCCCAAGCACTATCCCCGTGAGCAGCGAAAGCAGGATGTACCGTTCGGTGTTTGTTCCCGTTTCTTTTCTGGTTTCCTGAGGTGTTTCTCTGAGGCTTTCGCCTTTGAGGGCCTCTATGATGGCAGCTGTATTCTTCACCAGCCAGTCCGTATAGTTGCCTGAGCTCCAGAAGACGGTTATCCCAGCGAGCGGCTTCCCGCTCTTCTCGGCCAGCTCCATCATGGCCTTCTTCATTTGATCCGGACTGTCGAGGCCGTAAACAAGGATGTCTGCCCCCTTGGCTTTCTCAACGAGCGTGTCAACACCCTTGGCCGGGACTTCCTCCTCAGGCTTCAGGGCCTCAACGGCCTTAATTCCAAGCCACTCAAGGGCGTACTGGTCGGGCGGCATCTGAATGACTGCGGTGGCGTTTGAGTTGATGAGGGCCCTGTACGCCTCAACTATCCCCAGGACTCTTGCTTTAAACGCCTCAAACTGGAGCAGGTACTCGTTTTCCCTTGCAGGATCAGTTTGAATCAGTGCTTCCTCTGTTGCCTCTGCTATCGCAATGGCGTTGTATGGGTCGAGCCAGACGCCGTGTGGGTTGTCCTTCTCGTTGTACCAGTGCTCCTTGAGGTATCTGAAGCCGTATTTTTTGTAGTCGTCCACGAGGAGTATCTTTCCAGCAATCTCGCCGTTCTCCTTGAGTTCCACCATCCGCTTCTCGACCGGAAGGTGGCCACCGGTGGTCACTATCACACTGGCCCTCTGGACGAGTTCAACCTGCTCCGCTGTCATCTGGTAGTCGTGGGGGTCGACGCCGGGGGGTATTAGGACCACTACGTCAACCCCAGGGAAGGCCTCCCTGACTATCGAGCCAAGCGGCCCTATCGTGGCCACTACCAGTGGCTTCTCTCCGCTGGCCGTTGCTGGGGGAAAGAAGAGCCCGCTTAGAGCGATTACAACGGCTACAATTACCAGTGCCCTGCGCATGTTAGATCACCCTAATCCACCATAGCGCCCCCCCTTTAAAAGCCTTCCACAAAAAACATAAAAACTTCAGTTTTTCAATTTATACTCGGTGATAACATGAAGAAAGTATTTGCTGCAATAATAATTCTGGCAATACTGGGAATTAATTCAACCCTTGCCGCGCCCGTTGAGAACGGCACTGTGTACATAAGCGAGAACGTAAAGGTTCAGATACACCCAAACGAGGAACTTCTTGGAATAGTCTACTACCTGGCTTTCGGCAACGACACCTTTGTTATAGACAGGGGGGACTATATAGACGAAGTGGAAGCCCATTTCGGGAAATACAGGAACTCAACGGCTGTGATTCTCCTTAGGGACTACCTCTCACGTTCTAATAGATTTACATGGAAGGACACGTACTTAGCCCGAATTGAGATGCTGCTCGTACGCTGTTCAGAGCCCCCGGAGCTTAAGATACCCGAATATTTGGAAGAGTATTATTCTGAAGAGGATGTACCAGAGTATTACCGCGAGTATTTCAACTGGTTTAAGAACGAATTCCTGCCGGCCCTGAGAGAGTTTGCCAACGAAACCGACTTCATGGAGTTTTACAGGACTCATCAGGATTACTACATGGAAGACCTAAGGCTCTACGGAGGAGCTCTTTCACTCATTCCGCCCGACGAGTTTATGGAGGAGCACGCCGGTGTCTCCAACGTCACGTACGTCTTCTTCCACCCGTATCTGGTTGCCATCCATGGCCACAGCCTGACAACCACGGAAAACAACAGGACGGCATGGGGGGCTGCGGGATTCCTTCCGCTCGTGAGGAGGGACCCTCAGAGGACGGTGTGGAGCTACAAAACCGCCCGCGACACCATGATGGGACTCCCCCTCAACAGGGACCTCATAAACAGCACCGGCCTCGACGAACTGCTCTATCTGAACTTCATCTACCACGAGCTGGGACACGACGTCACCATTCCTGTACTAAACACCCTGGACCTGTATACCTACTCTTACGTGATAGACGCCGCGAGGGACGATATGCCTTACCTCACCACCTACGACGGTCACTATGTCGGCCTTACTATGATCTACGAGGGCTTTGCGGATGCTTGGGCAGATTACGCCATAAGCCACGTCAACCACAACTACACCCTCCTTGCGATGCAGATGCAGAAGGCGTGGGGAGAGTTCTGGGTCGAATGGCTTTACAACGAGATTCAGAGCTGTGCTCTCGACGTTAAAAGCGGGGAGCTCAAAAACATCTCCGTCTGCGTTCCCCGCGCGCTGGAGTCCCTTGAGAAGTTCGCGTCCCCCGAAAACGTCACCAAGGTATACAACCTTGAGGTGCCGGTTACCCCCGTAAGGGCCCTCGATAAAGGATGGTTTGGTAACAGAGTCGTTGTAATCTATGGAACGGCCAACCTAAGCCCAACTGAAAGTAGAAACATCAAAAGCTTCGCCGATGAGGTTGCGGAAATCCTGAGGAAATTCTACAGAAGAAACGGCGGAATAGACGACGTTGTAGTCAAAGCCGACGTGAACGTTACCCCTTCGGATTTAAGTTCCCACCTTGTACTAATCGGAACCCCCTCGACCAACAGGATCGTTGACATCTTCGACGACTACTTCCCGATTCGGCTTGAGAGGGCCGGCGAGGGATGGAGAGTAATCCGCGAGAACAACGTCACCAGTTTCCTCCTCCTTGACGAGGAAAGCCCCCTCAGGGCAGTCTACGGCAATACCTCCGTCGCGGCTGGTGGGTTCCAGACGGTCGACAAAGCGGCCCTTTTGATGGCGTCCGTAAACCCATACAACACGTACTATTACGTGGTCTGGATCGCGGGAACGGACGAAAACATGACTAAGTTGTTCAAAAACCCCACCTACTACCTGAGCAGCTACGAGATATGGACGCCCGGGGCCATTGAGGTCGGGTTCTACAACAAACCCCTCGCGGAGAGGCTCAGCGAGTCGTTCAACGCAACCCTTCTATTAAGCCCGCAGACGACCACAACGACCACAACAACCGTCAGGACTGACACTACCACAGTGCCCGAAACAACCACTACGTCCGTCGATTCCTCAACCACAACAACTCCCACGACCTCGCCATCTAAAAGTCAAACAACGAGCCCGGTAGAGACTTCAAGAACTACCGCGACGGACAAAAACATGTGCGGACCAGCGGCCCTCGTTGGCCTAGCAATAATACCGCTTCTCATCAGAAGGAGAAGGTAAAGAAGTGGAAAAGTTCATTCCTTCTCTTTTTTTCCGTTTCCGTTGCTCTTGATGTGCGGCTTGCCGATGGCTATCGTGAATCCCTTGAAGCTGTCGTCCTTCCTGTGGAACTCTATCGCCAGGGGAAGGTCGTTGTCCTCGTTGAAGACTATCCTCACGATCCTAGCGCGGGAGTGGTCGTTGAGGTAGGTCTCCTTGAGCTCCTCGTAGTTCTCTATTACCTCGTCGATGCTCTCGCTGTGCATTTCGTATATCTCGCGGGAGTAGACGCTGTGGTTCTTGATCTCCTCAACCTTCTTCTCCCTGTCCAAGCTACCACTCCCTCAGGCTTTGAGCCACTTCCCTTCCCTGAACTTAAAAACCTTCCTCATTTCAGCCATCCTGAGGGCCTCTTCGAGCTTGCCCTTCGGGACTTCGAGACCGTGGAGCTCCTTGAAGAGCTCGATTATCTCGTCGGTGCTTACCGCTTCCTTTTCCTCAAGAATGTTGCTCACGAGGTTTATCATATCCTCGACGAAGTTCCACGGGAAGACTATCCAGGCCCAGTCTATCTCCTCTCCGTAGTACTCGGGCTTAAAGCGGGAGCCTCTGATCGTCAGGAGTGTTGCAGTCCTGACTTCCGCAGGGCTCTTGCTCTCGACGTAGTTTTTGGCCAGCGTCAGGCTCTCACCAGTATCGCTGATGTCGTCGACGATGAGAACCTTTTTCCCACTGAGGTCGTAGTTCGTGCCGTACTTGAGCTTGGCCTTGCCGTCCGGAGTAGCGGTTACTCCCCAGTGCTCCACCTTGAGGCTTACAAGGTCTTTGATTCCCAGGTAGTCGCAGTAGAGTCTCGCCGCGACCCAGCCGCCCCTGGCGAGACCAACCACCACATCTGGCTTCCAGCCTTCTTCCAGAATCTTCCAGGCGCCTTCCTTCGCCCACCTTTCAATGTCTTCCCAAGAAGCGAGCCTTGCAGGAAACTTCTTCATTGGATTTCCCTTAACGGGGCGAGGTGAATGTTATATTTAAGGTTTTTGGATAACGTGAATTGCCATGGATGTGACTATTGTGTTCTGGGGCTCTAATGGAGGGTGTTGTTTGGCTGGGTTTTGAACAGTCGCCGATTTTCCTATCGTCAAAACGAGAAGAGAAACGTTTTAACTGCTTTTACAGACGTAAAACTGTGAATGTCATCAGAGGTGATAAAAATGGCTGACCCCAAGATAGAGGCACTGTTCAGGCCCAAGAGCGTAGCAGTTATAGGCGCTTCTGGAAAGCCTGGGAAGATAGGATACGCAATTATGAAGAACCTCGTCGATTACGGATACGAAGGAAAGATATACGCCGTCAACGTTAAGGGCGGCGAAATTGAGATCAGCGGAAGGAAGTTCCCCGTCTACAAGAGCATTCTCGATGTTCCCGACGAGGTTGATATGGCCGTCATCGTTGTCCCTGCCAAATTCGTTCCGCAGGTCGTTGAGGAGTGCGGCCAGAAGGGCGTTAAGGTTCTCCCGATCATAAGTTCGGGCTTCGGTGAGCTCGGTGAGGAGGGCAAGAAGGTTGAGCAGCAGCTCGTCGAAACTGCCCACAAATACGGCATGAGGATTCTCGGCCCGAACATCTTCGGTGTCGTTTACACTCCCGAGAAGCTCAACGCAACCTTCGGTCCGACCGACGTTCTCCCAGGCCCGCTTGCCCTCATCAGCCAGAGCGGTGCCCTTGGAATAGCCCTTATGGGCTGGACAATCCTTGAGAAAGTCGGTCTCTCCGCTGTAGTTAGCGTTGGAAACAAGAGCGACATCGACGACGCTGACCTCCTCGAGTACTTCAAGGAGGATGAGAACACAAGGGCAATCCTCATCTACATGGAAGGTGTCAAGGACGGAAGGCGCTTCATGGAAGTGGCCAAGGACGTCAGCATGGTCAAGCCAATAGTCGTCATCAAGGCGGGAAGGAGCGAGCGCGGTGCTAAAGCAGCCGCTTCCCACACTGGTTCACTCGCCGGTAGCGACAAGGTCTTTGACGCCGCCTTCAAGCAGAGCGGCGTCATAAGAGCCTACACCATTGGAGAGGCCTTCGACTACGCGAGAACCCTCAGCAACCTGCCCGAGCCCGAGGGAGAGAACCTCGTCATCCTCACCAACGGCGGTGGAATAGGCGTTATGGCTACCGACGCGGCAGAGGAAGCCGGTCTGCACCTCTACGACAACCTCGAAGACCTCAAGGTCTTCGCCAACCACATGCCACCGTTCGGCTCCTACAAGAACCCCGTTGACCTCACCGGTATGGCCGGTGCCGAGAGTTACGAGGGTGCCATAAGGGACGCCCTTGCCAACCCGAACATGCACAGCATAGCGGTTCTCTACTGCCAGACCGCCGTCCTCGACCCGAGGGACCTCGCCGACATAGTCATCCGCGAGTACAACGAGAGCGGCAGGAAGAAGCCGCTCGTCGTTGCCATCGTAGGCGGTATAGAGGCCAAGGAAGCCATCGACAGGCTCAACGAGGAAGGAATACCTGCCTACCCAGAGCCGGAGAGGGCAATAAAGGCTCTCGCGGCGCTCTACCGCTGGAGCAGGTGGAAGAAGAAGCAGAAGAAGGAGTGATCTCCTTCCCATTCATTTTTTGGTCTTGAGACACCACACGTATCACTCGTAGACGAGTTTTAGATTTTTGGTTGTGTTCAGTAACTCATCAGCAAGTTCCTCCGGGATATCTCGCGGATCACCGTATTTCCCAATCTTTCTTGCTATGCGAGAAATCTCCCTAAAGGTTTCAATATTCGTCCGGATAGTCTCGGTCCTATTGACTCCCCTCTTGGAGCGTATGTCAATAAAGAATCTTTCAAGGTTCCCGAAGGCCCTTCCAATCTTGTAATACTTGAAATACCCCTCGTATAACTCATAGCTTAAGAAGATGAAAACCCTCTCAACATGCCTAGCCATAAGGTAATAAGCACCCGCGTATTCGACTATCTCATCTTCGGAAGCATTTTTCTCAAGGAGATCCTCAAAGGCTCTATCCATGTAACCAAACTCAAAGATATCCTCGGCTACTGTCAAGTACACCCTACCCCAGCTCTCCTCACGAACCGTTCTGGAGAGTTTCAGGTCTTCCTCAGCTTTGTGCCACGAGTACGTGGTGAAGAGGGCAACCAAAACCAACGCACCAATTGCTAGAGCACATAGTCTCTTCAATGAACTCACCTAATAACATATAGGCTCAAATGCTTATTAATGTTTCAGATATTGTGGTATAGTCATGTTCCCAGATCCCCAAAGATTTCAGAGGCTTCAAAATTCATACAACTATGGCTATACACGGAGGAAACGAAACCTATGAACCATACGGGAAACATTCGACGGGAAGAGCTTGTGTTCAGCATAATCCCGCTCTGGATGTTCGTTTACGGCCTCATCAATGCACCACTCTAGTTGTAATAGCTCCACTTCCATGGTCTCGAGATAACATATAAATTCCAATAGCATCACTTAAAACGGTGATACCATGCTCATCGCCCTAATCTCAGACATCCACTCCAACTGGGAGGCCCTTCAGGCGGTGTGGAAAGAGGTAAAGCACGCCGATGTGATACTCTGCATGGGGGATCTCGTCGGCTATGGGGCGAGTCCGAACGAGGTCGTTGAGTTCACCAGAAAGCTGATGGAGAAGAGGACTTTTCTCTGCGTCCGGGGCAACCACGACAACGCGGTGGCATTTGGGGCGGACTGGGGGTTCAATCCCTACGCGAGGGAAGCAGTTAGATGGCACCAGTGGGTTATGAAGAGCGAGAACATAGAGTTCCTCAGAAGACTTCCAGTGAGGCAGCTTTTTACCGACGATGCTGGCAGGACTTATCTACTCATTCACGGCTCCCCGAGGGCACCTCTGGATGAGTACCTCTTCCCATGGCTTCCAGAGAGCGAGTTCAGGGCTGTTCTTACCTACATCAGGCAGGACGACCTTCTGGTGGGTCACACTCACATTCCGATGCTCAAAGTCATAGAAGGACGAAGAATAATTAACCCAGGCTCCGTAGGCCAGCCGAGGGACGGGGACTGGCGGGCAAGCTACGCCATCATAGACACAAGCGAAGAACCCCCAGAGAACGTGGAGTTCCACAGGGTGGAATACGATGTGGAAGAAGCGGCAAGAAAAATAATCGAAGAGGGCCTTCCAAGGTTCCTGGCAAATAGGCTGTTTGAGGGCCTTTAACCCTTTCTTTGAAGGCCGCCGCCAAGCCTCTTCTCCCGTGCAGTTGCAGTCACGCTTGGAAGGTGCTTGAGCTTTGACTTAACGGCCAGTTTGCTGGAGTCTATTATTATGACTTCACCAATGCTCTTCACTGCACTGATTGGGATCAGAAGGAGTCCTTCCTGGTCCGTGACAAACTCGCTGACGTCGAGATCCTCGTCGGGCTCTGCAACGATGACGAGTATTTCCCCTGTCTCCTCATCGAAGCTCAGGTCGTAGACCCATCCAAGCCTTATTCCCGTGTCGGTTATCAGCTCAACGTCCCTAAGTTTTGATGCCATTATCTTTACCATTATCAGCCACCTCTGGAGTTGTTCCCACCGTTATTGGGCATCGGTGTATAAAACCTTTTCCAAAATAATAATAAAGGTGGGAGCGTCAGAAGGTATAGTAGTCTGGGCCACTCCTCTCCTTCCCTGCCTGCTTCTTTCTGTTCTCCTCAAAGCTCCTGTAGTACTCCATCATGTACGGCGTGACGCTCGGTTTGACCTTCTTCATGGCCATCTCGAAGTCCTTCTTCGACACCTTCAGCCTCTCAAGGAACTCCTCGGACTCGCTTTCAACCACCTCGCGTGGGAGCCCCCTCATTATCCTGCGCATCGCTATCAGGGCCGCCTCCCTGACGAGCGCGGCTATGTCCGCACCCGTGTAGCCTTCGGTCTTCTTGGCGAGCTCCCTAAGGTCAACATCACCTGCAAGCGGTACTCTTCTGGTGTGGACTTTGAATATTTCGAGCCTGGCCTTCTCGTCTGGCGCTGGAACGAGTATCAGCCTGTCGAACCTTCCCGGCCTGAGGAGTGCTGGATCAATAATGTCCGGCCTGTTGGTTGCACCAATGACGACCACGCCGCTGTTCTCCTGAATACCATCCATCTCGGTGAGCAGCTGGTTAATCAGCCTGTCAGTGACCCTGTCCCCCTCGGATCCCCTGGCCGGTGCTATTGCATCGATCTCGTCTATGAACACCACCGTCGGAGCAGCCTGGCGAGCCTTCCTGAAGATTTCCCTAATCCTCTTCTCGGTCTCACCGACCCACTTTGAGAGAACCTCTGGCCCCCTTATCGCTATGAAGTTGGCCTGGCTCTCGTTGGCTACTGCCTTGGCGAGGAGAGTCTTACCCGTTCCTGGCGGGCCGTAGAGGAGTATTCCCTTCGGCGGCTCAATGCCGAGCCTCTCAAAGGCCTTGGGGTACTTGAGCGGCCATTCTACTGCTTCTCTGAGCTCCTGCTTGACATCTTCAAGGCCCCCGATGTCCTCCCAGCGGACGTTCGGGACTTCGATGAGCACCTCTCTGAGGGCGCTTGGCTCAACCATCTTGAGGGCCTCGTAAAAGTCGTCCCTTCTAACGCGGAGCTCCTGGAGAACCTCTGGTGGGATTCTCTCCTGCTCGGGGCTTATCTTGCCCTCTTTGATGAGCCTCCTGAGAACGACCATGGCCGCTTCTCTTGCAAGGGCAGCTAAATCAGCACCGACGAAGCCGTGCGTAACTTCAGCCAGCTCGTCGAGCATTTTGTCTATCAGCCTGTTCCTGACCTCGGAGTATATTTCGGCGTCCTTTTTGAGGGCCTCCTTGACTTCGCTCTCGTTCTTTGCGTTCTCAACTTCGGCAATGATTTTGTCTACTCTTTCAGCATCAAAGTTGCCCTTTTCCCTTATCTCGCGGAGCACCCTAAGGACGGCCTCTTTGTCGTAGTCCGGTTCGAGGGGCATTCCTCTGGTGTGGATCTGGAGTATCTCCTTCCTGCCCTGCTTGTCGGGAACTCCTACCTCAATCTCCCTGTCAAACCTTCCAGGTCTCCTCAGGGCCGGGTCGAGTGCATCAGGTCTGTTGGTAGCGGCAATGACTATGACCTTTCCGCGGCTCTTGAGACCGTCCATTAGCGTGAGCAGCTGGCTGACAACCCTCTTCTCGACCTCTCCAACGACCTCTTCTCTCTTGGGGGCTATCGCGTCTATCTCATCAATGAAGATTATGCTCGGGGCGTTCTCCTCGGCTTCTTTGAATATCTCCCTCAGCCTCTCCTCGCTCTCGCCGTAGAACTTGCTCATTATCTCTGGGCCGTTGATGGCTATGAAGTGGGCGTTTGCCTCGTTGGCGACGGCCTTCGCCAGGAGAGTCTTACCCGTTCCTGGCGGCCCGTAGAGGAGCACTCCCTTCGGCGGTTCAATCCCAAGCCTCTCGAAGAGCTCCGGGTGCTTGAGCGGAAGCTCGACCATCTCGCGGATTTTTTGAATGGCGTCGCTGAGGCCGCCTATGTCCTCATAAGTGACCTCAGGGATGCTCTCCTCCTTGACTTCAACGGCCTGCGGGAGCACCTCGACCTCGGTGTTGTAGGTTATCTGGACGATGCCTTTTGGAACTGTGTTTACCACAACGAACTTCAGCTCACCGAAGCCTATTGGCATGGCCTCAAAGAACCCTCTGAGCAGCTCGTCAAAGGGTGAATAAACCGCTTCGTTTTGTCCTCCCGCTACTATGAGGTCGCCCTTGACGACGGGCCTTCCGAGGAGGTTCTGCTTTACAATCTCCCCAGGAATCTGGATGAAGACTCCCTTCTGGGCGGGTGCCAGAACGACCTTTTTGGCCTCCTGGACTTCCGCCCTGGAGACCGTGACGTAGTCCCCTATGCTCACTCCCGCGTTTCTCCTGATGTAGCCATCCATCCTGATTATGTCAAGCCCCCTGTCGTCTGGGTGGGCGTTTGCAACTATCGCCGCCGTAACTCTCTCTCCCTTGAGCGCAACTATGTCACCTGGCTCAACGCCGAGCTTTCTCTGGTACTTTCTGTCAAACCTGACTATCCCCCTTCCAACGTCCCTTTTCAGGGCCTCCGCGACGCGGAGCTTAATCTCGTCAACCCTCTCATCTTCTTTACCGAATATCATCTTGAACGCCCCCTCCTGTGAATTTCTATCGCCTCCTCAAGCGTGAGGTTCCCGAGCGCAACCTCCCTGGCCAGCCTGGAGGAAATCGTAATGTTTCCGCTCAGCTCGCGGCTCCTTCTTTTTATATGCTCTATCTCCTTCTTTGTGGGTTCTTTTACCTCCAGAACGTCGCCTATGGTGGTCTCCCTGCCTTCCCTGAGTCCGATGTTTATGGATGCAACGATATCAACCACTGAGGAGCTTTCAACCCCGCCGACCTTCGGCGTTGTTCTGGACTCATTCACAATGATTATTGGGTAGTCATACCCGAGTACTTCCCCGAGGGCTTTCAGCATCATTGTCCTCTGCCTTTTTGCCCCATTGCCGACCTTCAGCTTGGCGGTCGGGTATTTCTCAATCAGTCCCACTACAGGTTCGACGTCTTTGGGGCTTTTAAGCCTGTGGACCTCTATAACCCTTCCGTCGGCGACGACGCTCATTCCAGGCCTGTCCCCCGGGTCTATGGCTATGAAGACGTTCTGGAAGCGCTTTCTCCCCTCCAGCCTGGCGAGAAGGTCGTCTATGAAGTTTTCATCCCTCACGATAACCTTAACAGGGAACTCAACCTTATCTTTCTCACCCGTGAGCACGACCTCAACATCGTAGGGAATCTTCTCGCCAACCCTAAGGCTCAGAAAGGGTATCCCATACTCCTTTAACACCTTGGTGGCGAGGTAGTAGACCCTCACGTCGCCTGTCATGATCGCTACTCTCATGGTCGAAAGTTAGCAGGGACGTTAAAAAACCTTTTCTGAGCTGTGGTTGTTGGGCAGATGGTAAAGAAGAAGGAGTTCTCAGGGGGCTTTCATCACCTTCCACACCAGCAGGGGGAAGACTAGCGTTGCATCCGCCCATATCTCGACGTAATCAGCCTTTGCCCTTATCTTGCCCCAGCTGACCCCTTCACTCGGAGGCGCGCCGCTCAGCGAACCGTCCCAGGGGACGGCCGTTGTGATGTAAATCGCGTAGTCAGTCCCTCCCCTGAAGAGGTTTGCGTTTATTATGGCGTGCTTTGGAAGTGAGCCGCCGAGGATTATCGAGGCGGTCTCCTTTGCTGTAACCGCCAGATTGTTGAGCTTCACGATGTCGTTGGCGATGTCTATGATGAGTTCTCTATCTCCTCGCTCCTCCTTGAAAAAGTAGAGCATATCCCCTATCGAGCCGTCTGTTATTGCCGGGCAGAAGATCGGCACGTTCCTCTTGTAGGCCCAGTAAATTACCGAGCGCTCCTTTTCTCTTCCAAGCTTCTCATCCATGTATCTTCCGAGCTCGTAGATGAACTCGCTCGCAGTCAGCGGCTTTCCGCGCTCCTTCTCCATCTCAAGAACGCGCTCGAAGAAGGGTATCATGTACTTCTCGAACTCGATGTAGCGGTCGTTGGGCACGAAGATGTTACCTATCCTGTTGATTCCCTTCTCACGCATCAGGGCGTCGTTCACGTGCCAGTCTCCGAGGATGAAGGGCTTCAGGGCCTTTATGAAGTCCTCTTCGATTCCCCCGGCGGTCGTTACAATGACGTCAACCTTACCCTCCTTCACGAGCCACGCGACCAGCTCGCGCAGGCCGGAAGAGATTATGTTTGAAGTGTAGCCGAGGAAAACCCTAACCTCTTTCCCTTCGGCGCGCCTCTTCTCTACCTTTTTCCAGATTTCGATGGCCTTTCCGAGGTGGGTCGCCTGGAAGCCTATCCGTTCATAGTAGTCGAGAACTTCCTCAAGGCTTGAAACGTCGTCCAGCCACGGCCCCTCTACTGGGATTCCCTCTACTTCTTCGCTCTCCTTGAGGACGATATCTTTCGGCTCGGTCATGGAAAGGGGTTGGGGGGAGAGTGTTTAAAGCTTTCGTCAGCACTTCCCGTTCACGACTTCGCTGATAAGCCTAGCAGCAACGGGGACTGGAAAGACCTTCTTGGGGGCTTTCTTTAGAAGCCACTCTTCAATTTCCCTTGCCCTCTCCTTTCCTTCCCTCATAGCAGTCCCAATGTTCCTTGGAGCCACAACGTCGCCCGCGAAGAAGATGCCTGCCTCCTCTAGAATTTCCTCGTTGGCGCAGACCACCTCCCTTATTGGGCTGGTCGGTAGCTGGCCAATGGCGTAGGCAACGATGTCGGCATCGAGTATGAAGCGCTCGTCAGTGGTTATGACGCTTCCCTCTTCGATTCTGGTCTTTGCGAACTCGACTCCCCGAACCCTTTCGTCTCCGATTATCCTCACGGGAGTTGCGAACTCTATGAACTCAACGCCCTCTTCAATGAGTTTTCTGATCTCGGTCTTCGCGTAGCTGTGCTCCAGTCCCCTCCTGTAGACCATCGTTATCTTCTCCGCTCCTAGAAGCCTGCCCTCGATGGCAACGTCAACCGCCGTGTAGCCTGCTCCTATAACCACAATGTGCTTGCCCTTGAGGTCGGGTATCCCCTCCCAGGAGTAGTAGCCTATCCTCGCCATCTTTATGTGGTGGAGCAGGCTGAGGGCGTCGTAAACGCCGGGAAGGTCGGCACCCGGTACTTTCAGTTTCCTTGGCCTCCATGCCCCGGTTGCTATCAGAATCGCGTCAAACTCTCCTAAAAGTCTCTCAAGCGAGACGAAGTGTTCCGCCCACTCGTCGCCCAGCTCCCTGGGAGAATCGTAGACCACCTTCGTCCTGAAGTGGAAGTTCACTCCAAGCCTTTCAAGGTCTCTAACCCCTCTTCTAACCGTCCTTATTGGTATTCTGGTCTCTGGGATTCCAAAGGCCACCATCCCTCCTCCTTCGGGCATCTTCTCGTAAACGTGGACTTCGTAGCCTCTACAGGCCAGATAACCAGCCGCCGACAATCCCGCCGGTCCTGCGCCGATGATCGCTATCCTGAAAGGCTTTGGCTCTTCCCTTTCCCTGCAGATGTAGAACCTCACTCAATCACCCCCAAGATTTTTTTAGAACCTCTGGTTTTTAACAAAAAGTTTTCAACTTTAAGGCATTTTTCATGAAAAGTTTGTACAAACGGCGAAAACTTCTCAAATTCGAGAAGCCTAATTCGTCGGATAGACGGACAAGGTTATTAACTACTTCCGCCAAGTGATTTCCATGAGCGTGGAGATAGACCTGAGGGGACTGAGAGTTATTGTCACTGCATCATCAAGGGGTATCGGCTTCAACATCGCGCGCGAACTCCTGAAGAGAAACGCAAGGGTTGTCATCAGCTCCAGGAATTCCGAACATCTCAAGATGGCCGAAAAAGAGCTGGCGGAGTTCGGAGAAGTCCAAACAGTTAAGGCAAACCTATACGACCAGCGGGAGCTGGAGAACCTCGTAAAAACTTCCTGGGAGCTTCTCGGTGGGGTTGATGCCCTAATCTGGAACGCCGGCAACGTGAGGTGCGAGCCCTGCCTCCTTCACGAGACAACCTATATGGATTGGCTTGAGGCGGCCGCACTCCATTCCGTCGCGCCAGGCTACCTCACGACGCTCCTAGTCCAGACCTGGCTGGAAAAGAAGATGAAGGGAACGCTCGTTTATCTCAACTCGGTCTCGGTGAAGGAGCCAATGCCTCCGCTGGTTCTGGCGGACGTGACGAGAGCTGGACTAATCCAGCTGGCGAAGAGCGTTTCGAGGACTTACGGGAAGAGGGGCATTCGGGCTTATTCTGTGTTGCTGGGAAGCTTCGACACCCCCGGTGCGAGGGAAAACCTGAGAAAACTGGCCGAGGAAAGGGGAGAACCCTTTGAGGAGACCTGGGAGAGGGAAGTCCTCTCGAGGACACCGCTCCACAGAACGGGCAGGTGGGAAGAGCTCGGCTCGCTGGTGGCCTTCCTGCTGAGCGAGGAAGCGGAGTACATGCTCGGCTCTACGGTCGTTATAGACGGAGCGATGACGAGGGCGGTGGACATTTGACGAAAGGCTTATTTTGATCAGTTCCAACTTTCAGAGGTGGGGGAAAGTGGTCAGTATGGAGGAGCTCCGCAGGGACTTCAGGGAGTTCAAAGACCTCTGCATGGGAATTCTTCTCTACGGCTCCCACATCAAGGGAGAAGCAACTGGGCGGAGCGATGTGGACGTTTGCCTTGTGAGACCGAAGCCAGGGACGTACGAGAAGGTTCTGGAAAGGCTCGGTGGTAAGTACGACGTCAAGGTTTTCGAGGAGCTGCCCCTCTACATTCAGATCGATATAATCAAAAACCACCGGGTAATCTATGGAGACGAGCTCGAACTTTCAGAGTACTTTTACAGGTTCAGAAAGCTCTGGAATGACATGGAGCACCGAATACGGGAGAACAGGTTCGAAAGCGTGAGGGAAAAGGCCAGACTGAGGAGGCGTGCCCGTGAGAAGGCAAAGGTACTTGGAAAAGCTTGAGAAATTGTAGGTGCTCTAAAGAAATTTAAATTTGGTTTTCGTAGAGATGTAGAGAAACCTAAGACACCTTAAAGAGGTTTTAGAGTGAATTCTTCTTTATAATTTCTTTCTTAGGAGATTAAATGGAACATCTAAAGGGGAAACCTTAAGATCACTAATCACATCTTAGTTCAGATTTTGTTTTCTATCAGATAAAATGAATCATATTTTTAGGTTTAAAACCTGAGGTTAATAACATAAGGTTCTCAAAAATATTTTAATTTAAGATGGATAATTGTAATTGCTGAGGCATGGGCCTGTGAAGCATGATGAACCTGCAAGGTGGTGAACATGAAGAGTCTAGATTTGAAGGCAATAATTCCGCCTGTGGCTCCGAGTGCTGGGGGCTCGGGCAACTACTGCTGCTGTAACAAAGTCAACACAAACTGAAGCCTTAGAACTTTATTTTTATTTTTTAATTAATCAACACGGCGTACTCATCACACATGGAGGTGTTATAATGTCTATGAAAGTTCACATACTATCAAAACAGATTAACGAAAATGAATATGTTGCATTCGATCCAATGAGTAAAACTGTCCTAATACTAAATAGGCAAGAAAAAAATATAATAGAAAAGTTCCAAAGAAGTATTCCGCTGTCTATATCTGAAAAATACATCCTTAAAGACATACTTGATTTCCTAAATGAGAAACGTGAAAATGCCCCCAAACAGCAATTTCCATTAGATGGATCCCCCAATATGATGGTATTAATGGTATCTCAACTTTGCAATATGAAATGCAAATATTGCTATGCTCATTCCGGTACATATAACACTCCTGGAGTTATGAAAGAAAGCATAGGAAAACGGGCTCTTGATATTGCAAACGATTTAGGAGTAACAAATATACAATTCTACGGAGGAGAACCTCTAATCAATTTTGAATTAATATCCAAGCTTGTTAAGTATGCAGAGAAACAGGGGTATAACTTTAAATATGGAATAATCACGAATGGAACATTGATAGGTAAAGAGATAGGCTATTTTCTAAAACAACATGATTTTGAGGTCACAATAAGTATTGATGGACCAAGGGAGATAAATGACTTAAACAGAGTATACTCCACAGGTAAGGGAACACATGATGATATCATAAAAGCCGTGAACTTATTGAATGATCTAGAAGTTCCTTTAGCCTTAGAGATCACATACGCCCGTAATTATATCGGCAAATATACCATATCAGAGATTTTGGATTACCTTAGCAATTATTCGAAGACTTTCATAGTAGGATATGTTCTGCCCACAGTGGATGGACATCGACAAGTATACGAACCAACCGAACAAGAAGTTGAAAACATGATGACAGAACTTGTAAATTACCTCTTTACAAAATGGGAAAATGGAATTCAAATACGAGAAATGGGAATCTGCATGGTACTTCGTGAGCTTTTAGACCCAGTCTATCATGTTAAAAAATGCATATGCCCTGAATTCCCAACTAGAATCACTGTATTTCACGATGGTAGTGTATACCCCTGCCACCAAGTGTATCTAGACAAACGTTTCTATCTAGGACATATAATGGACAGGGAGTTTAAGGATACATTACAGAGACAATTCAAAAACGCAGTGGATAATTTTGCGATGTCTAATCTTCATACAAATAATAACGAACAATGGATATTTAGTGTCTGTAGCTTTTGTAAAGCCCATCTAATGGAAGTTAGTGGTACTTACTATTTAAGATATCCAAATGCTTATCAAAAAGTACTAGAACATATCATGTATAACATAGTCACTAGAAACATGAGATCAGTCATACATACACTAGGGGGCACTATAATTGAGTAAAGCACTCCGCAGAGTTCTCCAGATTGGACTGGCTCACAAGAAATACGTGTTCCTCCTCATAACTTTGGGGGCAGTATCAACTCTCCTATCTGCAGCCGTGCCTTTTTACATTCAAAGCCTCATTGAAAACCTCGGCAAGATGAATACCGATGACATCCTGAAGAATATTGGAATTATACTCCTCCTGTACACCGCATCAACGATCGTCTACTTATACTCGGGCTTTGTTAGCAACTTCGCAGAAACGAAAGCTGCCGCATGGCTTAAAAGAAAACTGTTCATCTCAACTCTGCTCTCAGAGAACATCAACCCGGGTGATGCCCTCTCCCGAATTCAATCGGACACGGAAATCGTCGGTAGAATGGGAATGTCTCTAATCCCTGCCATCATTATAGAGGCATTTTCTCTAATCATTGGAGTGACGGTTATCTTTAGACTAAACCCATATCTAGGTGCCGTTACCCTCCTAACACTTCCGGTCTACGGTCTCTCCCTCAGGGCGTTCATTCATGGACTTAAGCTGGCCTCTTCAGAAGAAAGAAAGAGATACTCAGAGAGCGTTACCGCATTTAAAGAGGGAATAGACGGTAGGCTTGATATAAAGACCCTTGATGCGTTCGACTATCTTATCAAAAGGGTCTCAGAAAGGCTTGACCGTTGGGTCAATGCATCAAAAAGAGTTGCTTTTTACAGCACAGCCAGCTATGGCCTTCAGTCATATCTATCAACGATCCTACCACTTCTTGTCCTCCTAAGTGGTATAGTTTTTGTTAAGAATGGAATGGCCACCCTTTCGTCGGTGATCGCCACGTTTACATACCTCGGCAGAGTCTATTACCCAGTTGAGCGATTTGCATTCTTCTGGAGCAGTTATCACAGAGCCGTTCCCATAATTGAAAGAATATGGGAGTTCATTGAAATCGAACCATTCCTTGAAAGATCAACGTGTACTCCAGAAGATTGGGATATTGAATTGCAGGGTGTATCCCTATCCCGCGAAGGAAGTCAGGTTCTAAAGGAAATCTCCGAGAGAATTGCCTTTGGCAAAAACCTCGGCATAGTGGGTCCTTCGGGAGTTGGAAAAACAACGCTAGCCTTGATAATCTCGGGAATAATTAGGCCCACCAAGGGCAAAGTTAAGATCGGAAAGTGTCCACCCGAGTCCCTTCTTGGCAGGGAACTTATCTATGTTCCGTCACAGCCGTATCTCTTTGAGGGAACGGTTAGGGAAAACATTGCCCTCGGAAAAAATCTCACAGACAGCGAAATTGTGGAGATTCTAAAAACCGTTGAACTTGAGGAACTAAATCCCGATTTACCTATTGAAGAGGGCGGTAAAAATCTATCGTTAGGCCAGAGACAGAGGATAGCCTTAGCGAGAGCTCTAGCTAGAAATCCCAGGATCATGATACTGGATGAAGCCACTTCGGGCATGGATTCTGAGAGGGAGGCAAGGATCCTCCAAAGATTGAGAAAAATGGAGATGACCCTTATCATCATATCACACCGGCTATCAACGGTCAGGGACATGGAAGAGATATGGGTTCTCGATGATGGTAGAATACTATGCAGAGGTAGACATGAAGAGCTGTTCAGGAGTTGCGAGAAGTATCGTGAGTTATTCAAAGAGCAGGAGAAAGGCAAAGATGGTCTTTAATCAATTTATGCCCTAACCGGTAGCAAGTAATTCGAAAGGGTAAAAGGACAAAATCAGAAGTAAATCCCCATCTCCTCCGCTATCTTCCTGAGCCTCTCTATTCTCGCCTCGGTCGGCGGGTGGGTTGAGAAGAGGTTCGCTATGCTCATGCCCCTGAACGGGTTCACGATGAACATGTGGGCCGTTGCTGGGTTGCCTTCCCTCATCGGGCGGTAGTTAACCGCCTGCTCTATCTTCATCAGCGCGCTGGCGAGGGCGTGCGGCTTGCCGCTTATCCTTGCTCCACCCTCATCCGCTAAGAACTCCCTTGACCTGCTTATTGCTGCCTGGATTAGCATCGCCGCTATTGGGGCCAGGATAGCCACGAGTATAGCCCCAATGATGTCTCCGCTATCGTCCCTATCCCTTCCGAAGCCGCCGAATATCGCTATCCACCTGGCCCAGTAGGCGAGCTGCATTATCGCGCCTGCCATTGCGGCAGCGACCGTCCCTATTAGTATGTCCCTGTTCTTTATGTGGGTCAGCTCGTGCCCTATGACTCCCTCAAGCTCGTCCCTGTTGAGTATCCTGAGGAGTCCCTGGGTTACGGCCACTACGGCGTGCTTCGGGTTCCTTCCGGTTGCAAAGGCGTTGGGAGTCTCGCTCGGGATTATCGCCACTCTGGGCGTTGGAAGGCCGGCCCTCTGGGCGAGATCCCTCACTATCGCGTACAGCTCTGGAGCTTCGTACTCATCAACTATCCTAGCGTTGTACCAGCTCAGCACTATCCTGTCGCTGTACCAGTAGGTGATGAAGTTGAAGAACATTGAGAACAGGAACATTATGAACGCCACATTCGGCCCGCCGAAGAGGTAGCCTATCCCCATTAGCAGGCCAGTTAGGATCGCCATGAGCACTCCGGTTCTCAGCCACATCACGAGTCCCATGCTCTCTCACCCCCAGACTAAAATAACAATCGGGTATTAAAAGCTTTGGTCTGGTATCAATTGCCAGCCTCTATGCAGAAGTTCTTTCTTTGGGTTTATAATTCCTGCTGGAAGGAAAAGAGAAGTGAAAGGGCATCACATGCCCATGTCCATTCCGCCCATTCCGCCGGGCATTCCGCCGCCCTGGCCGCCTTCGGGCTTGGTGGCCTTCGCAGCTATGACATCGTCGATCCTGAGGATCATTATAGCTGCTTCGCTGGCGCTCTTGATGGCCTGCTTCTTGACGCGGAGCGGCTCGATAATGCCCTTCTCGAGCATGTCAGCTGGCTTGCCCTCGAATACGTCAATACCGATGCCGAGGCCCCTGTTCTTGTGCTCGCTGATGACCTTGACGAGCATCTCGACGGTGTCAAGGCCAGCGTTTTCAGCGAGGGTCTTCGGGATGATCTTAAGGGCATCGGCGAAGTTCTCTATGGCGAGAGCTTCCTTGCCGCCGACCTGCTTGGCGTACTCGTCGAGCCTGATGGCGAGCTCGATCTCTGGAGCACCGCCAGCTGGAAGAACGGCGCCGTCCTCCATGACGTCCTTGACTACCTTAACTGCATCCTCAAGGGCTCTCTCGACCTCGTCAATGACGTGCTCGGTTCCACCGCGGATGAGGATGGTGACGGCCTTCGGGTTCTTGCAGCCCTCAACGAAGATCATGTTCTCGCCCGCGAGCTTCCTCTCCTCAACGACCTCAGCGTAGCCAAGGTCTTCTGGGGTGAGATCCTTAACGTTGGTGACGATCTTGGCGCCGGTGGCCTTGGCGAGCTTCTCCATGTCGCTCTTCTTGACCCTTCTAACGGCCATTATGCCGTACTTGGCGAGGTAGTGCTGGGCGAGGTCGTCAATACCCTTCTGAACGAAGACGACGTTTGCACCGGTCTGGGCAATGTGGTCAACCATGTCCTTGAGCATCTTCTCCTCCTGCTCAAGGAAGCTCATGAGCTGGTCCGGGCTGGTTATGTTGATCTTCGCATCGGTCTCGGTCTTCTTGACCTCAAGGGCCTCATTGATGAGGGCAATCTTGGCGTTCTCGACCCTCTTGGGCATCCTCGGGTGGACAACTTCCTTGTCGATGACGACACCGCGGACGAGCTCGCTCTCCTCGACACCTTCACCGGCCTTCTTCTCGAACTTGATGTTGTCGAGGTCAACGACGTACTTTCCGTCCTTCTTCTCGGCGACCTGCTTGACGGCCTCAACGGCGAGCTTTGCGAGGAGCTCCTTGTGGCTCTCGGCGTTCTTTCCTGTGATTGAGGTGGCGGCTATCTTGAGAAGGGTCTCCTCGTCGTCCGGGTCAACCCTTATGGCTATCTCGTCAAGTATTTCTTGGGCCTTCTCGGCGGCGAGGGCGTAACCCTTGATGATTATGCTCGGGTGAATGTTCTGGTCGAGAAGCTCCTCAGCCTTCCTGAGGAGTTCTCCAGCGATGACGACGGCAGTGGTAGTACCATCACCGGCCTCCTTGTCCTGAGTCTTAGCAACCTCAACCATCATCTTAGCAGCCGGGTGCTGGAGGTCGATCTTGTCGAGTATCGTAGCGCCATCGTTCGTGACGACTATGTCGCCAAGGCTGTCTACGAGCATCTTGTCCATTCCCTTTGGACCAAGGGTGGTTCTAACAGTCTCGGCTATGATCCTGGCAGCGAGAATGTTGAGCCTCTGGGCGTCCCTTCCAACGTACCTCTGGGTTCCCTCAGGCAGAATAACAACCGGCTGTCCACTAAGCTGTGCCATTTAACATTCCTCCTATCGAATTGCTTTTTGCAGAAACGCTTCGTTAGTGCTCTATAAAAGCTTTTGGGTCAAAAAGTTCATAAAAATCGTCTAAAATTGAACAAATGACAAATAAATTCCAAAAAGCAGAGGAAAGAACTAAAACGTTGAAGGCCCATTAACAGTGGGTGAAAACCGTGAAGCCACGGGTCTATGAGCTCTCTCCTGAGGAAGTGAGGCAGGTTTTGGGAGTAATTGAAAGCTACGGCGTAAATGAGGTTGAGGTGGAGAATCTCGCCTCTTTTCTGGACGACATGATAGAGTCTCCCAAAGAACGGCTGGAGTACGCGCGCAGGCTTCTTAACGAGGGCAACGTTGATAAGGCCGTCCTTGTGGTTGGAGATGGAACTGGCACGCTCATCGTTAAAATTGAAAACGTTGCCGAGATAAGAGTTTTCGTCAGGGAATACGAGAAGTTGATGAGGGCATTGGGATTGCGGGGTGATAGGGTGAAGCTAATAGCCCAGGGGGCCGAGGCGAAGATATACGAGGCGGACTTTGAGGAGGTCTTTGGTGTTCCTCTGCTCAAAGAGAGGGTCATCGTAAAGCACAGGATTCCAAAGAGGTACAGGATCAAGGAGATAGACGTGAAGCTGAGGAAGGAGAGAACTGTAAGGGAAGCGAGAATCCTCCACAGGGCGAAGGAGTTCGGCGTGAACTGTCCCTACGTTTACGAAGTTGATCTGAGGGATATGAAGCTCGTGATGGAGTACATAGAGGGGCAGAGGCTCAAGGAGCTCCTTGAGAGCGTCCCGATGGAAAAGAGGCTTGAGCTGTGCCGCGAGGTCGGGAGACAGATTGGAAAGCTACACAAGGCTGGGATAGTCCACGGGGATTTAACGACTTCGAACATGATATTCAGGAACGGCAAGGTCTACCTGATAGACTTTGGCTTGGCCGACTTCGACTCGACGCTTGAAGCAAGGGGCGTTGACCTGCACCTTCTCAGGAGGGCGATGGAGAGCACTCACTACACCTGGTTCGAGAGGGGCTTCGAGGCCGTCCTTGAAGGCTATGCTGAAGTTCTCGGCGAAGAAGCGAGGAAAGAAGTCGAGGAGAAGATGAGGGAGATAGAGAGCAGGGGCAGGTACAGGGAGAGGAGCTGGTTTGGGTGAAGGGCCTCGAGAATGAAATGAAAGAGCAGAAGTGTATCCCATAACCGACTTCAGCTCTCCCTGAACTTCCTCAGAACCCTCTCGTATATCTCCTTTTCTGCACCTCTGGCCTTTCTCGCGAGCCTCTCGACGATCAGCTCGGGCGTGCTCCTTCCGAGCCTTCCAAAGACAGGCTGTCTGTCCACTATGAGGTTCAGGTTTTCGTCAAGGCCCTTGGCCTCAATCCCGTCAACCCTCGCGAAGGGCAGCTCTTTCTTGAGGTCTTCGCCCAGGTGGGAGACTATAACCACGTGGAAGCCCTTCTCGTGGGCAACCTTCAACAGCTCGCCGATTATCTTGACAGCAGCTCCAGGCTCGGTGATTGCTTCAAACTCGTCTATGAGGATAAGTTTGTTTCCTTTCCCACGGAGAGACCTCACAAACGACCTGAGGGCGGTCTCGAAGGCACCGGCACCGTAGACGCTCCTCTTCCGCCTGAAGAAGAACAGCTCGTCGAGGACTCCAACGCGGGCCCTCTCGGCAGGAACAGGAAAGCCCATGTGGGCGAGAATGGAAACCTGGGTTATCAGCTCGAGCAGGCTCGTCTTTCCACCGCTGTTGGCTCCGGTTAAGATAACGACGTTCTCTCCCCTCACGTTCTCCGCACCGGGGACGTCGAACCACTTCGGCTTTTCCCCGACGACGTAGCTAACCGGCTGCGGGTTCTCTATGAAGAGGTGCCGCCCGTTCAGGAAGGCTATCCCGCTTTCAGCTATCTCTGGAAAAGTGAAGCCCTCCGTGAATGCCTTCACCGCCTGAAGGAAGTCGAGCTCCCTGATTTTTGAAAGCTCCTCCCTGAGCTTTGGAAGGAGCGGTCTGACCTTCTCAGCTATCTCCCTCGCCTTCATGTAAACTTCAACCTTCAGCTCCCGCTCAAGCTCGGTTCTCAGGCCCTCAACGACCTCTGGCGGGATTCTCACAGGGTAAAGCTCCTCGCGCGAGAAAAGTTCCACGTGAAGGCCCAGAACCTTTGAAAGCTCGCCCTCGGCCTCGTTTATCATGTCGAGGATTTCCCCTTCAATTTCACGGAAGTGGGAGAAAATGGCCTCGTAGTTGCCCTCCCTCAGCTCGTTCAGGAACTTCACGAGGTCTCTGCCGGTGAGAGTGAGGCTGAACTTCTCAAGCTTCTCCTCTATTCTCTCGTTCAGTTCCCTCTCCTTCTCGGCTATGAGCTCATCCAGAGACCCCAGAAGCTTTTCCTTCTCAACGACTTTCCCAAAGGGCGCCAGGTATTTGAGAATCTCGCCGGCAACGCTGCCCTCGCCGGTCAGCTTCCCTATCTCCTCAAGGGCTTTGAGCGTCTCCCTGTTCTCCCAGAGCGGGAGAACGTAGAGCTCTGGAGCGACCTGCGATGGCAGTAGCTCGACGTCGATGCCGTAGCCGATCGTGCTCAGGACGAGCGGGTAGCCTTCAGCCTCTTCCGGGTTCGTCGTCACATCGCAAAGGCCGAGCTTTCTGGCCGTTTCCACTTCGGACTCGTCAACTATGAGAACCCTGTCGTGCAGGTAGTCTCGGGTGAATCGTATGAACCTGACCCTCTTTATTAACTCCTTAAGCCCCGGTTTAACTCTCCTGAGGGCCTCTCTCAGGTATTCCTGCCTCTTCAATATCTCCCCGCGGTTGTTAGTTGGAGAAAAGTTCTCAAGGTAATCGGAGCTCTCTTTGAGGACTAACCTGGACTTGATTTGAGAGGTTATATCCCTGTAAACTGCCCTGGCTTCCGGGTTGAGCTTCAGCGCCATACCGAAGAAGGTGAGCATCAGTCCTTATAAAACTGACCTGGCCGGTCGGATGGTCAATGTAAGAAAGGGGCAAAGGGTTCAGAAGCCGGGTTTTCTAACCTTCACCACTTCCTTATTCACGAGGGTAGGCGGTACTTCACCGTTCTTGAACGCTATGAGGTTCCTCGCGACCAGCTCTGCCATGCCCTCCCTCGCTCCGTAGGTCGCGCTCCCTATGTGCGGCGCCAGAACGACGTTCTTCAGGCTGAAAAGCTCCTCGTTGTAGTACGGCTCCTCCTCGTAGACGTCCAGACCGGCCCCTGCAATCCAGCCCTCTTTCAGGGCCTTCATGAGGGCTTTTGTATCCACGACCTTGCCGCGCGCTATGTTCACCAGTATGGCAGTCTTCTTCATGAGCCTCAGCCTTTCCTCGTTTATCATGTACTGGGTTTCCTTCGTCAGCGGCACCGCCAGGACAACGAAGTCGCTCTCCCTCAACAGCTCCTCAAGCGGCCTGAATTCGGCCCCAAGCTCCTTTTCAGCCTCTGGCTTCCTGCTCCTGGAGTAGTAGAGGATTCTCATACCAAAACCCCTTGCGCGCCTGGCAACTGCCTGTCCTATCCTTCCGAATCCGACTATTCCGATCGTCTTCCCGTAAACGTCGTAGCCGAGGAACCAGCGCGGATGCCAGGCGATTCCTCTCCTCTTCCACTCTCCGGAGCGGGTAAAGTTGTCGGCCTCTATCAGTCTTCTGGCCGTTGCTAGAAGGAGCGTCCAGGCAAAGTCAGCAGTGGCGTCGGTCAGGACGTCGGGCGTGTTGGTGACGTAGATGCCCCTCCTCGTGGCCTCTTCGACGTCTATGTTGTCATAGCCGACCGCGTAATTTGCCACTATCCTCAGCCTCGGAGCGGCGTCAAAGACCTCACTGTCAATCCTCTCGCTCAGCATTGTTACTAGAGCATCGACGTCCCTGACCTTCTCGAGTAGAACCTCCCTGGGTATCTCGCGCTCTTCAGGCCATACCTCAACCTCAAAGTGCTCCTTCAGCATCTCGATGCCGTTCTCGGGAATGGCACGGGTTATGAAAACCTTAGGCCTCATGTCCACCACCGTTTAACAGTTTGAAAAAGGGAATAAAAACGAAGCGCTCACTTTCTGTGTTTTATCCTGTATGCCAGCCACATGAGGATTGGGAGCACTATGAAGGCTATCATGTCACCCGTGTCCCCCGCGAGGGCAAGAACGTCGGCGAAGTTCCTGACACCTGCGAAGTAGACGATGGCAGGGGGTATTACAGTCAGAGCCCACGCAACGGGTCTCTTGAGCTTAACGAACTCCTCGTTGTTGCTCTGCTGGGCCAGCGCGATGCCGATGTAGCTGGTCGTTATGGCAAGGAGCGGTATCAGGTTTCCAATGAGCCACCCCAGCTTTCCGTAGAGGAGTTCCAGCCCCTGGGTCGCCATCTGTGGTGTATCCCTTCCGAAGACGAGCAGGAAGGTTGCCATGAATATCGCGTAGATAACGGTCGGGATTATGAAGGCCCACACCACTACCTTTTTGGTCTCCTCGTAGCTTCCAAGTCCCTTGTAAACGTCGGGAATGACCGTGTGGCAGCCGAGGGCGAAGATTGCAACACCAGTAATGCTCCAAAGGCCCGAGAGGTCAACGTAGAGACCCTTCTCAAGCTCTGCATGGGGCAGTATCATGATGGTCACCGCTATGAAGAGGAAGAGCATGACGAAGCTCATGGCCAGTTCGGTCTTTCCGCTCGCCTCAAGGCCTTTGTAGACGACTATTGAAGCCAGAACCCAGAATACCGCCGCTCCCACCGTATCGCTCACTCCGAACAGGCTCGAAATTACGTTCCCCATACCCGCTATGTAGGCAAGCACCGCACCGAAGCTCATTAGGGATATGCTGAGGTACATGAGCCAGCCGCCGGCCCTTCCGAGGATCCTCTGGGCCGCTGTGCTCATCTGCGCCCCGCCCATCTCGGCGGAGAACCTCAGGACGATCATAGCCGTCCAGAGCATCAGGAACATGACTCCAATTAGGACTCCGAGGGCAGGTATGAGGCCGACCTTGCTGGCGGCGTAGGGCAGTCCTAGGACTCCAGCCCCTATCTGCGTTCCAACGAGTATTGCCAGCGCTTCTCCCTTCGTTATGGGGGCTTTCTCAACCCTTATCGGGCTCGTTCTAAGTCCGTGGGTTCCCTTTTTCCTTCTGAGGCCCTGAATGAGCATGACCTTCTTCCTGCGCTGGGCGGCTATCCTCATTGAATAATAGCGCCCGCTTGAAGTGGGAACCTTCTTTCTCTCAACGCCATCTGAAATCGGCAACCTCTCACCTCCAGGATGAACGGATGGACACATTATATAAAGCCGCGCTCGGAATGGTGAAATCTCTTTCTAATATAATTCGACACGGCCATGAATACATCGGCTCCCTTGAGAGGAACTTTTTAAAAGGTCGAATCCAACACTCGACCATGCTGGGACACGCGGCCAAGCTCCTTGCAAGGGCGAGGTTTGCAATAGCATTTACGGGAGCCGGTATCAGCGCTGAAAGCGGCATTCCCACGTTCCGCGGCAGGAACGGCTTCTGGAAGACGTATCGGGCTGAAGAACTCGCCACACCTGAGGCTTTTAAGAGGGATCCGCACCTCGTCTGGGAGTTCTACAAATGGAGAATGAGAAAGATTCTGGAGGCGGAGCCAAACCCCGCTCATAAGGCCCTTGCAGAGCTTGAAAACCTGGGCGTTCTCAAAGCGGTGATAACCCAGAACGTTGACGACCTCCACAGGGAAGCCGGGAGCAGAAAGGTAGTCGAGCTTCACGGCAACATCTTCCGCGTCAGGTGTGTTTCATGCTCCTATCGGGAGAACCTCAAAGAGAGCGGCAGGGTCTTCGAGTTCGTCCGCGAAAAAGAGCTGCCCAAATGTCCCAAGTGCGGCTCCCTCTTAAGGCCCGATGTCGTGTGGTTCGGCGAGCCTCTGCCGAGGGAAGCGCTTGAGGAGGCTTTCTCCCTGGCGGAGCGTGCCGACGTCGTTCTCGTGGTAGGGACGAGCGGCGTCGTTTATCCCGCGGCTTACATCCCCTACATCGTGAAGGAGCGCGGTGGGAAGGTCATCGAGGTCAACGTTGAAAGGAGCGGGATAACCCCAATAGCGGATGTTTTCATCAGGGGAAAGGCAGGCGAGGTCATGCCCGAGCTCCTGAGGCGGGTCAAGGATATTATGGCAGAGAGGAATCACTACGGTTAAATACCCGTGTCCCGTAGAGAATGTGAGGGAGCGGTTATGATTAAGGCTGTCCTCTTTGATCTTGACGATACCCTTGTGGATACAACAAAACTCGCCGAGCTCGCGAGAAGAAACGCCGTTGAGAACATGGTGAGGCACGGGCTTCCCGTTGATTTTGATACCGCTTACAACGAGCTCCTTGAGCTTATAAACGAGTACGGGAGCAACTTCGGCAGGCACTTTGACTACCTGCTTAGAAGGCTCGACCTTCCCCAGAACCCGAAGTGGATAGCCGCGGGTGTGATAGCCTATCACAACACTAAGTTTGCCTACCTAAGGAGCGTGAAGAACGCCAGGAGGGTTCTGCTCGAGCTTAAACGTGAGGGCTATAAGGTGGCGGTCGTGACCGATGGAGATCCTATAAAGCAGTGGGAGAAGATACTCCGGCTTGAGCTGGATGAGTACTTCGACGATGTCTTCATCTCCGACTACCTCGGGGTTAAGAAACCCCACCCGAAGATATTCCTGAAGGCCCTCAGAAAGCTCGATGTAAAGCCTGAAGAAGCCGTTATGGTTGGAGACCGTCTCTACTCGGACATTTACGGTGCCAAAAACGTCGGGATGACGACTGTATGGTTCAGGTACGGTAAATACAGAGACAGGGAGATGGAGTACGTCGAGTACGCCGATTTCACAATCGAGAGGCTTGAAGACCTGCTCAAGATAATCAGGGGGTTAAACAATGAGGAGAAAGCCCGTTCAGATACGGAAGTTCATGCTGATTGACTCAGCCTATAAATCCCGCATACTGCGGGGCGATAAGGTCACCACGATCCGCTACGGCGACTACGAGGCGAAGCCAGGGAGCGAGGTCTATCTGGTCATAACGCCGAGCGACACCGCCGTTGCCAAGGTCAGGATAACCAAAGTGGAAAAGAAGAAAGTCAGGGAGCTCACGAACGAAGACGCCAAACTGGACGGTTTTTCGGACGTTAAAGAGCTCCTCCGTGAGCTTTCAAAAATCTACGGAGAGCTTCACGGCGACGATGAAGTTACCATAATAGGCTTTGAGGTGGTTAAGCGCTTCGAGGACGGAATCCCGCTCAAGTGGCTCAAGGGGTTAAACTACCGTGAGCCCGAGGAGATAGCGCGCCTCTACCTTGAAAACCAGGAAAAGCTGAACCTCAACAGGGAGACTGACTTCATACTGCGCAGGATTTACAACGAGGGACTTGGACGGGCTGTGAGGACGTTCGGACCGAAGAGGGTTCAGGGGGCGCTCCTGAAGGCCTATCACCAGCTCTACGCAGAGGGCTTGATTTAGGTTGGTGGCTGGTATGGAAAATAGAAAATTGCTATTCTACGTACTCAGCGGACTCCTCTTAATGATTTTCTTTCTACAGGTCGCGGGATACATGGATGAAATAAACACCCGCGTAGATTCTACTCTTCCACATACAAGCAGCTTTCCAATTGTTCTCATAACGGAAACAGCGGGAATGGCGGCTTTCCTGATTGTAGTCCTGTTCTTTGCCGCGTTAGATGTTAGGAAAACCGGGCATTTAAGTTATCCTACGGTTAGGTTAGTTCTATCCGGCATCATTGCCCTTGGTATAGTTGCCATTTTAAAGTCGACGTTTCAAACTCCGAGACCAAACGAGGCTGAGGTCTCGTTGCCTTTCCTCATGGCACTCAAAAACGTTGACTACTTCGCCTTCCCCTCTGGCCATACCGCGAGGGCCTCAGTTCTCGCTTCCTACCTTCAGGAACGCTTTCCAAGGTATGCCCCGCTCTGGTGGGCCTACGCTGTTGGAATCGCCCTTACGAGACTTCTGCTCCACGTCCATTGGTTTGGGGATGTCCTGTTCAGCCTTCTGCTGGGTTCCTGGACATATCTCCTCGTGGACTTAACCAGAGATTCATGGCTTCCAGTATATCAAAAAACCGTTAAACTGCTTGGACTGGAGGTGTTTGACGTTGAACTGGTTCGCTGAGGTCTTCCTGCTCTCGCTGATTCCGACTTTTGAGGGACGCTACGCCATAGTCTACGGCATTGGGAGGGGATACCCCCTATGGGGAACTCTCCTGGCGGCTACCCTTGGAGTTCTGCTTCTCTCAATTCTCCTCCCTGCTGTTCTACCCCTAATAGACAGGCTTATGCTCTGGCTTGAGAGAACTCCATTGAGGAAGATTGCTCGCCTCTATATCTATTACGTCGAGCGGGTAAGGAAGAAGGCCCACTCCTACGTCGAGAAGTGGGGTTTCATAGGTCTCACTGTTTTCGTTGCAGTCCCCTTGCCCGGAACCGGTGTGTGGACAGGGGCCCTAGCGGCTTATCTGTTCGGCATCGAGAAAAAGCGAACAGTTCCGGCCCTTATACTGGGTGGCCTTCTGAGCATGGGGATAACGATTGGGCCTGCACTGGGGGTGTTTGGATAATGCCGTTCAGCGTCTGCATGAGAGACTGCTACGATACCTGCTCGATATTGAGCGAATTCAAGGATGGAAAACTGTCAGTGGGGGGAAACCCCGAGCACCCGATAACGGCCGGCTTCCTCTGTCCTAAGGGCGCTCTCCTGCCGAAGTGGTTCCACTCGCCCGACAGGCTGAAGGCTCCCCTGATACGCACAGGGGGGAGGGGGAGCGGGGAGTTCAGAGAAGCAAGCTGGGACGAGGCAATAAACTTCGTAGCTAACAAGCTCAAGGAAACGATAGAGGAGTATGGAAGCGAGAGCGTTCTTGTCTACCAGTACGCCGGCGACAGGGGCGTTGTAAACTACGCCTTTCCACTGAGACTCTTTCACTACCTCAACACTGCAATGCTCGACTACGGCATATGCGACCGGGCCGGGCAGGAAGCTTTGAAGGACGTTTACGGAACCGCGATAGGTCTTGACCCTGAAGAGCTGAAGAAGCAGAGGCTAATAGTTTACTGGGGCGTCAACCCATTCTGGACGAACCTCCACGGCTTCATGCTGGCAAAGCGCTACAGCCTTGAGACTTGGACGGTTGACGTGGTGAGAACCGAAACCGCCAAGCGCTCCCACAGGTTCTTCCAAATAAGGCCCGAAACCGATGTCCTCTTCGCTCTGGGCGTTGCGAAGCTGATAATCGAGAACGAGCTCTATGACAGAGACTTTGTGAGGGAGAACGTCTACGGCTTTGAAGAATTCAAGAATTATGTAAAAACGTTATCGCTTGATTATGTAGTTAAAGAGACGGGGCTCTCACGTGAGGAGATTGAGGACTTTGCCTTCGGTTTCTCCGAGAAGAGGGGAGTAATCCACATAGGCTACGGCTTCCAGCGCTCCCTCTCGGGCGGTGAAGCTGTAAGGGCGATAGCCATCCTTCCCGCGCTCGTCGGCCACCCCTTTGGCTTCATCTACGACATGAAGACGATAGACAAGTCCTACGCTGAGGGTGCTTTCCTAAGGACTAAACCCGCCAAAAGGATTGCCCAGGTGAAGCTGGCTGAGTATATCGAGAAGGGCGAGATAAAGTTCCTCTACATCTACAACTCGAATCCCCTCGCGAGCCTGCCAAACCAGAGGAGGCTCAGGAAGGCCCTTAAGGAAAGCGACGTTTTTGTGGTTACTCACGACATCTTCCTCACGGACACAGCCCTATACTCCGATGTTGTTTTACCTGCCAACACGTTTTTCGAGCGGCTTGACATAGCCGACAGCTACTACCACCGCTACGTTGCCCTGAACGAGCCGGTTGCGAGGCTCTACGGTAAGTCCAACAGTGAGGTTACGAGGCTTCTCGCAAAGGCCCTCGGCATCCAAAACCCCCACCTACACGAGAGCGATGAGGAAGTGATAAGAAAAATCCTCGAACTCAATGGCCTGAGCTGGGGGGAGCTGAAGAGAAAGGGTTTCATTAGAGTTCCTGAAAAGCCGCGCAGATGGAAAACGCCGAGCGGAAAGATAGAGTTCTACTCCCAGCGAGCCGTCGAGCGCGGTCTCTCTCCGTTCCCCGAGTACAGAAAGCGGGAAGGCAAGTATCCGCTGAAGCTCCTAACGCCTACCTACCGCATGACGATAACGAGCCAGTACCACAACACCTACGGGATGATTGACCCCAATCTCTACATGAACCCGGCCGACGCGGAGAAGAGGGGAATAAAGGACGGCGATGATGTTGAGGTCTTCAACGACAGGGGGAAGATAAAGACCACCATAAAGATCACCGAGGACCTGCCGAGGGGTGTCGTCCTCCTCTACAAGGCCTTCTGGGTTAGGCTCCTCGGGTGGAATGCAAACTTCCTTACTACGGACGAGACGGCCGAGGAATACGGGAACGCTTCAGCATACCATTCGACGTGGGTGGAAGTGAGAAAAAGAGCTCAGAACTCGAACTCTTCAAACTCCCTCTGAATTATTTTCAGCTGCTTCTCCGAGAACGCCCGTGGTTCTAACAACAGCACGAGAGTTCCACCCTGGGATATAGCGAAGTCCTTAAGCGAGAGGAGGAACTTCAGGGTGCTCTCAAAGCCGTTCTCTAGGACGAGATACTCGAAGCCGTCGAGCACAACAAGCGAGTGGCCGCTATCTAAGTATTTCTTCACTATATCAACTAGGATTCCAATATCCGTTGGAGAAACGGCTATGATGTTATCAGACACCTGACCTTTGGCTGCCTTCGTGACCCAAAAGACCTGAAACAAAGGCCTGAGATCTTTTGGAGGGTCTCTGGTTATTAAAACACCGTTTCCTGTTTCCTGCATAGTTCTAATAAGGCGTTCTACGGTATCTTTGCTGGTCGTGTAAAAAGCTCCCCGCGGAATTTTGATTATCGGCATTTCTGGTGGATTTATCGTGAGGAAAGAGTACGTTGTTATTCCAACGAGCATCATAAACCTGGCAAGGGCACCGGCACCGTAGAGGTAGCCGGAAACCGTCTTGATTTCGTGTGTGACTGGAAAGGTTACGTTTATAACCCCCAATAAAATCGCCCCGGCAGGAAAGAGAACTGCAGTGCTCTCCTTCCAGATGCTCTCCTTGAAAAGTACATAGCCTAGGAATATGAGCGACACACCAAGAAGCACTAGGGGATAAGCCATTATGTAAAAATCCCCAAGTCCGGCGAGGGTAGCGAGCACGACGTAAGTTATGCCACTCGTGGAGACTAGAAGAAGAATGAGTTGTCCAAAAAATTTCCTCAGGACACCAAGAAACGACAGCGAAGCCAATAAGAAAAACATCCCCTCTACGACGGCCATGAGTGACATTACAACGGGCAGGGCTTCGATTTTGGGAACCCATCCAAGAGCCTCAAGAATGCGCTTCTGACTTATTGCCCCCAAGAAGTCGAACCACAGGGCTATGCTCAGGAACAGCATCTCGGATTTCTTGTTCCTGGCCCACTTATACGTGGCCAGTCCCCACGTTGCGAGCCGTGTAATTAAGTTTACAACCTCTATCACGAATGCTCACTCCGTATTTTATTATCTATTCTGAAAGAGATAAAAGTTTCGCAAGTTCATGCAGTCAGTTTGAAGTTCATGGGGAAATAATACCCTCAAAGCACCCTTCTCCTGAACAGCAACACCAGGGGTACCAGCCATGCCAGATGGACGGCGAGGGCTATTGGAAAGTCGCTGTAGTCGTTGGTAGGTATTCCCTCGAAGACTTTGTAGAGCCAGTAAGTTGGAAGGAACGCCGTGAACCTGCTCCAGTCCGTTGAGAGGTTCCGCCACACGACAACGAGCTTTATCACCGGCGGAAGCATTAGGAGCCAGCCGAGGACTTTGCTCACCGTCAAAGCCTGCATCCTCGATTCCGAGAACACCGTAATTAACAGCCCGTAAATCCAGACTTCGAGCAGGAAGAGTGCAATCAAAGCTAGAATACCTTTTTGAGGAATCTCAATGTCGAGGATGTATGGTGCAGCGGCAGTCAGGAGGGCAGTTACTATCGAGGCCCAGGTCAGCCTGTATGCCAGGAAGGCCTCGCTGGATATTGGAATCACCTTAAGTGCCTGTATCGTCTTGTCCTCCTTCTCGTCGGCCATCATAAAGCCGGGTATCATGCCGAATATCATTGGTATGAATATCAGGCCCAGGAGGGCCAGGAGGGGATAATAGACCCCGATGCGGTCTTTGAAGTAGCGGACGATGAGGAGGAGGACGAGTGTCATTACAACGCTGTACAGGAGCATCGGGTCCCTCCTCAGGAGCCTGAGGTCGGTTCTGTAAATTGTCCCAAACTTCCTCACAAAGCTCATCTCAACCCCTCCACGGCGTACTTGTAAAACTGGATTTTAGCCGCGTAATAGGCCACAGCCGACCAGAGGAGCAGAGCCACCCCCGAAAGCGCTAAGGTGTCACTTGAAACCTCCACGAACGGCGCCTTGAAGAAGTAGAGCGCCGGGTAGCTTGGTACAAGGTAGAGGACTTTCCAGAGCGGGTGCGTTAGGTAGCCGTGGTAGTGGGCGAAGGGCAGGAGCGAGACCACCAGAACTGCCATTATCGGGATGAAGTAGTCGTCCAGGTCGCGGTATTTTGCAGATATAGCTATCCCGAGGAGGGTGTAAACCGCGGAGCACAGGAAGACCCCCGCGATGACGTAGGGAAGCCCGTTGAGTGAGCGCGTTCCCACGGCCATTATGAGAATAGCACCAATCACCGAGAGAACGCTCATTATGATCGTTTTTGCCAGAATGTAACTCCTCCACTCTATCGGCGTCACTGCCAGGGCACTTATCGTCCCGTCCTTTTTCTCCGCGAATATCTCAGTGCCAACGAACATGAAGCCCACCAAACCCGGCTCGAAGAGTAGGAATATAGGCACCATCGTCGGGAGGTACTGCTCTGGAAACGCCAAGAGCATCAGGCCGTAGGCCAAACCTATCAGCACGTATATCGGGTAGACGAAGCTCCTGAACCCGACGATTACGCTTGTCTTCAGCAGGTTCTTCATCATACGAGCCGCCTCCCCGTCACCTTGAGGAATATCTCCTCCAAGGTCGGCTCCTCCGTGTTGATCCGCCTTATCTCGTGGTTCCTCAGGATATTCAGGAACTCCTCGTTCTGGCCGATGCCCTCAAGCGGGAACTCCGCGGTCTTAACGCTCCCGTTCTCAACGTACTCGACCTTCACGAGCCTCTTCCCCATCTTGACCTTGAGCTCGCCTGGGTTATCAACCAGCCTTACGGAGCCGTCGACGATGAAGGCAACCCTGTCGCAAAGCTCATCGGCCACGTACATGTTGTGGGTGGTGAGAAAAATCGTCTTCCCGCTTTCCCTCATCTCGAGGAATAGGTCTTTGAACTTTCTCGCACTCGCTGGGTCGAGGCCCTCAAGCGGCTCGTCGAGGAAGAGTATGTCGGGGTCGGGGAGAAGGGCCCTCGCGATGTCGAGTTTCTTCCTCATGCCCTTCGAGAAGCCAGCAACGAGCTGATCAGCCTCCTTGTCGAGCCCGACCATTTTGAGGACTTCCATCGGGTCGAGGTGCTTCTTGTAGAAGCTCGCGAAGAACTCGAGGTTTTCGAGGGCAGTCAAGCGGGAGTAAACCGCTGGAAACTCGAATGAGACACCGATTCTGTTGTAGTAGTCCTTGCCCCACTCGCGCAGGTCTTTTCCGAGAACTTTGGCCGTTCCTTCATAGTCCCTGATTATCTTGACGAGGATTTTGACGGTGGTCGTCTTTCCAGCCCCGTTCGGACCGAGAAAGCCGTAGATTTCGCCCTCCTCGACCTCGAAGCTTAAGTTTTCCACACCCCTAACATCGCCGTAGTACTTTCTAATATTCTTAACCTCAATTACAGGCATGCTTTCACCAATTTAAAATAGGGCTTTGAAGTAGTTATAGTTACCCCCGCACATGTGCGGTTGAACTTTTGCTTATTCGATTATTCCTTCCAGAACCTTCTTCAAACCCTTCCTAAGGTGCTCCTTCACGGTTGATGGACTTAGGCCGAGCATCTGGGAGAGGTCCCTAAGCGTCACGCGCTTAGGACTATCAAAGTAGCCGCTTTTGTAGGCCACCAGAAGGGTCTTTAGTTGTTTTTCTGTGAGCTTTGAGAATATGCCCTCCTTTGGCGTGTAATCTTCTATGCTAGCGACCTCCGCATTGTAGGTTTTCTTAATGGCCGATATAACTTCAGGGACCAGGTTCTCCTCACACACGACGTAGAGAAAGCTCTCCTCGCGAGTCATCGTGCCCTTCTCAAATATTAAAAAGCCTCTTTTCTGGAGCTCAAGTATGTCAAAGGCTTCTTCTGCGTTAGGGTGTCTTGGGAGCTTTGCACGTGTGTACAGGTAGTAATGGCCGTTTTTTAGGGGTATCAGCTTGACGTCCTCTACATAAGGAAGGTTCCTCATTCGATTTACGACATCTTGGGGGTTAACTTCTTCTTTGAACTTCAATTCCACGAGCTTTATGATTTCGTCACCGACCATGAAGTGCGTGTCCCCGTATGCCCACTCAATCGCCTCTATAAACCATTTAAAGTCCGAGAACACATCCGAAGAATTGAGAAACCTGAACTTTATCCGCTTCATGGGTCATCACTTGAGACACGCTGTTCTTGCGATTTTAAGTCTTACCGAAAAACAAAGAAAAATGAAAAGCCTCACTTCGTCGCCCTCGTTATGCCCACATCCTTGACGAGCACGTAGGGCGTCGATACTGGCGTGTTTACCTCCCACCAGTGGATGTGGTGGAGCTCCTTTCCGAGGGCGATGACGCTCTCAAGAATCCTCTGGAGGTTATCGCTTACGCGAATGTTCCTTATCGGCTTCAGCTCGCCGTTCTCAACCAGGAAGATGCCGTCCCTCGGGATCGTTGAGAAGTCGCCAGCAACGTAGTTCTGGAAGCGCGTGTACCAGACGTTGGTGATGTAGATGCCCTTCTTCACCTCGCTGAAGAGCTCTTCCTTCGAGTAGTCTCCAGGTTCGAGGACGATGTTCCAGGCGTGCGGCATCACCAAGCCGGCATTGGCGGTTGTCTCGGTTTTATACTTCCTGGCGAGGCTCGTGTTGAGGAGGAACGTCTTGAAGGTTCCGTTCTCGATTATAGTCGTTTCCCTCGTTGGGACGCCCTCATCGTCGAACTTCCTCGTTCCGTAGCCGTTGGGCAGGTTCCCTATGTCCTTGATGGTTACTCCGTCAGCGGCGACCTTCTGCCCAAGCTTGTTCACGAGGAAGGAAAAGCCAGCTTCGGCGGCATAGGCGGAGGTCATGAAGCTCATGTAGCTGAGCAGGTTGGCGAAGGCCAGCGGGTCGAATATGACGTCGAACTTCCCTTCCGGCCCCTGCTCCGGGTTTCTGGCCAACCTTGCTATCTCTCCCGCCTTCCTTCCGGCGCTCTCGGGGTCGAACTTCTTGAGCACCCTCACGGAGTTCGTCCCGTGGCCGCTCTCGAGGTCGCCTATGAAGGCCCTGACGCTTATCTCTATCCCAGTCCCCTCGTCGAAAGCTTCCACTCCGTTGCTCGTGGTCAGGTAGAGCTTGTTGTGGTCTGTGTAGAGGACTCCAGCAACTCTCTTCGCCCCTTCCTCAAGGGCCGCGTTTATTGCCCTCTCAACGTACTCGTTCGGTTCATCGAGCTCGACTATCGCCCTGTCAAAGGTCTCTGGAATATCCTTGTACTCGAAGGGCCCCTCGGCTATGCCGTAGTAGTCCTCCTTTGGAGACATGCCCTTCATGTTCGAGAGGAGCGTTTTCAGAGTCCTCTCTATGTTCTCATTGCTCAGGTCGGTTATGGTAGTGCTCGCTACCCTCTTCTCCTTTTCGACGAAGAGCTCGACCTTCCTCTCGTGCCAGTTTTTGGCGACGGTTATCTCGTTGTTGGCAAAGCGAACCTGTCTCCGGTTTGTTTCATAGCTCAGGACAACGACGTCGCCGAAGCCGAGCTCCTTCGCCCTCTTAAGGATGAACCCGTTAACGTCGAACATCTTCACCACCTCACGGCCTCCTAAGCGGAATATCCCGCAGTCTCGCGTGCGCTCCGCCCATCCAGACGGGAACTCCCTGTCCGGGCTCGCCCTTGCCGCAGGTTCCCGGGTAGAACTCAACTTCCTTTCCTACGGCATCAACGCTGCTCCACAGTGCCCTCGTCGTTATCTCAAGGATGGGTCTCCTGACCGGGTGCTTTATCTCGCCGTTCTCGATGAGGTAGGCCTCCCTTCCGATGTACCTCTGCTGGTAGCGCCTGTCGTCTATGTTCCACTCGTTGAAGCTCACCATGTAAACACCGAGCTTGATGTCTTCAATCAGCTCCTCGAAGGAGTGGTCGCCCGGAGCCAGGTAGGTGTTCGCCATCCTCACTATCGGCTCGCGGTTGTAGTTGATCGCCCTGGCTGAGGCGTTTGAGCGCTGGCCGAGCTTGTAGGCGTACTCCCTGTTGGTGAGGAACTCGTTTATGATTCCGTTCCTTATGAGGTACCTCGGACGGGCCTTAACGCCCTCGTCGTCGTAGAGGTAGAATCCCCAGCTGTTCGGGATAGTTGGGTCTTCTATGACTGTAACGACGTCGCTGCCGATTCTCTCCCCGAGCATGTCTGGTTTAACGAAGCTCTCCCCCGCCTGCGCCGCTTCCCTTCCGAAAATCCTGTCGGCCTCGTACGGATGTCCAACGCTCTCGTGGACTGCTATGCCAGCCACCTCGGGGCTTATCACGAGGTCAACCTTCCCCTCGGGCGGCTTCTGTCCCTCGTAAATGAGCCTCTTAAGGGCCATTACGTCCTTAACGGCCCACTTCCAGGGTTCGTCCTTCTCTAAGAGCTCAAGACCGCCAGAGAAAGCCCTCTGAACGAAGGGCGCCTGCTCCATCTGGCCGTTCTCAAAGACCACGAGGTTGTAGGTGAGAGACACTCTCGGGATGTAGCTCTCAACGAAACCACCGTCGCTGTGGGTTATTATCTTGTGCCACATCCAGTCGGAGTAGCGGAGGAAGCGCATCGGCACGTTCACACCCGTTCCCTTCACTTCCTCCTCGACCTTCTTGAGGAGTTCAAGCTTCTCCTCCGGCGGTATGTCCCGGAAGTCCTTCCTCATCTTGACTTCGTAATAGACCTCGTGGAAGTCCTCCTCGGAAAAGCGTATAGGTTCGTTCCTCACCTTCGAGGCGGCTTTTGCCAGCTTCACGGCCTTTTTCACGGCCTCTGCAACGCTCTCTTTCGTCAGGACGTTGGTTGATGCAAAGCCCATGCCGCCGTCAACGAGAACCCTTATCCCTATGCCCCTGTCCGCGAGAATCCCGAGGCCCTCCGCGTTACCGTTCTTCATTACTAGCTCAGTACCATTCTTTTCTTCAAAACGCGCTTCGGCGTAGTCCGCCCCCAGTTCGAGGGCCTTTTCAACGGCAAACTCTACAAGTTCATGCATGCACATCACCCCAGTTTACTGCATAGAATAGTGCCCTCCGAAGTATAAAAATCTTTCCGCTTCGATTTGTGTCGAAATGTTGCACCCGTTTGGTTTTTAAGGCCGCTGATGAGATGCCGCCAGGTGGTGAAGATGGAGATACGCGAGTTCCAGGGGATGATACGTGATATCTACTTTCACAAGGACTCGAAGAGAGGCATTGAGAGGACTTTCCTCTGGTTCGTTGAAGAAGTCGGTGAGCTGAGCGAGGCGATAAGGAAGAGAGACAAGGAAGCCATGGAAGAGGAGTTCGCTGATGTTCTCGCCTGGCTCGCCAGCCTCGCCAACCTGCTTGGGATAGATCTCGAAGAGGCCGCGAAGAAGAAATATCCTGGAGTCTGTCCATACTGCGGCAAGAACCCATGCGAATGCGAGGAGAAGTTCTGAACTACCGGGTAAAAAGAGGGAAGCGGAAGTATTCAACCGAGGATTTCCCTCTTTATAACCTCGGCAATCTCAACTATGGCCTTTGAAGCCCTGGCCTCTGGGAAGGCCTCGACTACGGGCTTAAGCATGCTCATGCTCTCTGGAACGGCTCTGTCGTAGGGTATTCTTCCCAGTATCGGTATTCCTTCTTTCTCAGCCCACTCCTCAAGGCCAGTAAAGCCGGGGTTGATGTCGGCTTTGTTGATTATCAGGTAAGCCGGCTCCCTGAAGTGCTGGACGACCTTGTAAGCCCTCTGAACGTCGCTGAGCGAAGCCGGGGTAGGCTCTGCTATGAGTATGGCAACGTCTGCCCCACCGAGGCTCGCTATCACCTGACAGCCTATTCCAGCGGCCGAATCAACTATCATGTGCTCGAGGTTGAGCTCCTTCATCAGCTTCGCGGCCCACTCTTTCTCTTCGGTTACCAGCTTTCCGCTCTCGGGCCTTCCGACGTCGAGCTGGGCCGAGATGAGCGGGAAGCCGTACTTGGTTGTCGCCTTCCTGATTACCCCTGAGCGGACTTCCTCAAGGGTTATGGTTCCGGCCACCGGGCAGACCAGGCCACAGACGTTGCAGCCCTCGCAGGTGAGCTCGTTCACGACGTAGTTGCCTTCGTCATCGATGTAAATGCACCCGTAGGGACAGCGCTCGTAGCAGATTCCGCACCTTACGCAGCTCTCTGTGTTTATCCTGGCTATCTTGGCACCTATATGCTCCCTCTCCTCTTTCCACTCGGTCACGCCGAGGAGCAAACCAAGGTTCGGGGCCTCAGCGTCGGCGTCAACTGCCACAAACGAGTAATCGTCCTTCAGAAGGTAGAGGAGCGAGGCCGTTATCGTGCTCTTTCCAACGCCGCCCTTACCGCTCGCTATCGTCACCTGCATCACTCACCACCTCCAAGGAACTCTGCGACCCTTTCGGCGAGGCCTTTGAATATCTCTGCCTCGGGATAGTCCGTCAGGGCTATGGGTTTTCCCTCGACGTAACTTTTGACTATGTTCTCGCTGTAGGGGATCTCAGCCACGATCTCGGCGCCGTACTTCTCTGCCAGTTCCCTGACCTTACCAACGTCTCCGAGGTCAGACCTGTTCACCACAACCCACGTCGGAATCTTCATCAGCTTCCCGAGCTGTAGGATAAGCTCCGTGTCGTGTATGCCGAGGGGAGTGGGTTCTGTTACTGCTATGAGTAGCTTTGACCCTTCAACGGCCTTTGAGACCGTGTTCCCAGTTCCAGCGGCTGTGTCCACCATGAGAAGACCTTCCCTGACCTCTTCGGCCCTCTTCTTCGCCGCAACCACGAGCGGCATTGACCTCTCCTCTCCCTCCCTGAGCTTCCCCGTGACGAGCGTGAAGCCGTAGGGTGTTGGGGTAACGTACGTGTGGCCTATAACTCTGAAGGCCTCTTGAATGGCCCCTGGTACAGGACAGACTATCTCACAGGCCCTGCAGCCGGAACAGAGGGTCGGCATGAGGAAGGGCGTCCCGTCCTTCAGCGTCACTATAGCGTGCTCCTCACACACCTCGGCGCACTTCCTGCACTTGGTGCACTTCGAGTAGTCGAAGCGCGGCATGAACTGGTTCACGGGTTCTTCGTTTGCAAGCTCCACACCGAGGAGGATGTGGTCGTTCGGCGCCTCGACGTCGAGATCTGCCAGAGTCAGCTTGACTCCGATCTTTCTGAGCGCCACCGCGAGGTTTGTCGCGACCGTTGATTTTCCGGTTCCGCCTTTTCCACCGCTGATCGCTATCTGCAAGCTCTCACCTCCGGAAATTAGGGAAGCCGAATTGGTTATAAGCTTTGTGCATACGCTCATTACTCCCTGCTCCTCAGCCTTCTCATGTAGAACTTCTTCCCGTTGTACTCAAGCTCTATCAGCTTCCCCTCTCTCAGGAGCTTCTCAACGACGCTCCAGTCAGCGTTCGCCTTCTTCAGGAACTCTCTGACGGCATCTTCGCGCATTGGATGGACTGCCGTAATGCTCAACAGATCTTCCTCAACGTTCCCAGTAAAGGCGAAGGCGTTCCCCTCGTAGCCGATCAGGTATTCCACGCGCCCCTCACCGAGGATTTCGCTGAAGACCTGATAGGCGTGGTTGATGACCTCTTCCTTAGCGGGTTTGACCCAAGGCTCCGCCGGCGGCCTCGTTGGAACGGCTATGTAGGCTTTGTCCGGTTTCAGCTCCCTCAGAAATTCCGCTATCTTCTCGAACTCGTCGCCGTAGTCTATCCCGTCTATCAGCATCGTCTCTGTGACGACCCTTCCCCCAAACTCTTTCCTGAACTCCAGCATGCCGTCGAGGATCTTCTCAAGGCTCAGGCTCTTGTGAGGCCTGTCGATTCTCCTCCAGAGCTGCTCACTGACAGCATCAACTTTCAGCGAGACGAAGTCAAACTTCAGAAGGTCTTCCCTGACATCTTCTTTCCAGATGAGCGAGGAGTTAGTGAGGATAGCCAGGGGGATTCTGAGGGCTTTTAAAAGCTCTACCTCCTTCCCGAGGTTGATGTCGAGGGTTGGCTCTCCATCGGGGACGAAGGTTATGTAGTCTATCCTCTCGTTCCTCGCGAGGGCCTTCTCGACTTTCTCCTTGACTTCTCTGAAGATCAGTTCGGGCTCGTAGAAGGGCCTCCTCTCGATTTCCATCCTGAGGGTTTTCCCTATCTGACAGTAGACGCAGGCGTAGGTGCATACCTTGTCGGGGATGTTGTTTACCCCAAGACTCCTTCCGAGCCTCCTCGAGGGGACGGGTCCAAAGGCTATCATACCACCACCAGAATTAGGTCGACCTAAAGGCGTATAAACCTTGTGAGGAACAAAAGCAATAAACGGGAAGCACGAACAAAGGGCGGGATGTTCTATGCCGAAGATCGAGCCCTTCGAGAAGCACCGCGACAGGTACGAGAACTGGTTCGAGAGAAACCGCTACGCTTACCTCTCCGAGCTCGAGGCCGTCAAAAGGCTCCTGCCGAAGGACGGAAAGGGAGCTGAGATAGGCGTCGGGACCGGAAGATTCGCGGCACCCCTCGGGATAAAGCTCGGCGTTGAACCTTCCAAAGCGATGGCCGAGATAGCAAGGAAGAGGGGAATTGAGGTCATCGAGGGAACGGCTGAAAATCTTCCTTTCGAGGACAACAGCATGGACTACCTTCTGATGGTCACGACTATTTGCTTCGTCGACGACCCGGAGAAAGCTTTGAAGGAAGCCTACCGCGTCCTGAAGCCGGGTGGGGCGTTGATAATCGGCTTTGTAGACAGGAACAGCCCGATAGGAAGGTTCTACGAGGAGCACAAGGACGAGAGCGTTTTTTACAAAGAGGCGAGGTTCTTCTCGACTGAGGAACTGTTGGAACTCCTCAAAAAGGTCGGCTTCAGGGAGTTCGAGATAGTGCAGACCCTCTTCCACAGGCTCAATGAGATTAAGTCCGTCGAGCCGGTAAAGCCGGGCTACGGTGAGGGTAGCTTCGTTGTGATAAAGGCGGTGAAGTGATGGCCATGCTGCTCTCGGAGATTAAGAAAAAGGCTTTGAATCTCGCAAAAGGGCTTGAGTTAGTTGATTTCGGCTTTGCTCTGCCTTACACGTGGGTATTGGCTGAGGGGCCCGAGGGAAAATCCCTAGGCGTTGCAATGACCCTCCCGGAGGAGGTTCAGAGGTACACCAACTCCATAAGTGAGCCTTCCATCGAGGCCTTCATCGAAAAGGCCGACAGCCTGAACGTCATCGAGCGGACCCTCGGGATAGCGGCGGTAAACGCGGTCTCCCAGTACCACCTCGACGTCTCAGACCTTCCAGATGTTGATGTGGTTGAGCTTGTTGAAGGCTTCAGTGAGGTGGCAGTGATAGGCAACATGCCACCCGTTGTCAGGGCACTCCGCGAGAAAGGAGTTAAGACACTCGTTTTCGAGAGGAACCCGAAACTATGGGACAGGGAGACGCTCAGCGACGCTTTGGAATACATCCTCCTTCCCGAGGTTGAAGCGGTCATCGTCAGCGGCTCGGCACTGGTTAACGGAACGCTCGAGATGATCCTCGACCGGGCGAAAAAGGCAGAACTGATAGTCCTGACTGGCCCAACCGCTCAGATACACCCGGAGCTTGTCAAAGGGACTAGAATCACCCATCTTGCGGCTATGAAAGTTGTGGACCTTGAAAGGGCGCTCCTCGGCCTCAAGCTCGGCTCCTTCAGGGGCTTTGAGAAGGGGAACAGAAAGTACGTGGTAGGGGTTCACTAATGGCGTAGTTGGGGCAGAAAACGGGAAGTTTTTTCCACGTATCCCCTCCACTCATCGCCGAACCTCTCCTCGAGGGCTTTCTCCTCCTCGCCTATGAACCCGAGCACGCCCGCCCAGTAAACGAGAGGAAGTAAGAGCATGAAGCCTCCGAAGAGGAGAGAGAAGCCTGGAATCACGAGAAAGCCCCAGATGGAGTATATCGGATGCCTCACCCTTGAGTAGCAGCCCTCCGTGAGCAGCTTTCCCTTCGAGTAAGCCCTTGAGACCTGAAGGTAGCAGAGAAACCAGAGGGAGAGGCCGAGGAATACCATCAGGAGCCCAAGGGCTGGAAACGCGAGAAAGCTAACCCCAAGCCTCTCGTTGAGGTAGAATGCAACAACGGCATAGATGGAAGAAATGAGGGCAACCTTTGGAAAGATGCCCCAGAACTTCATGTTCACTCCTCTATCGGCGGTTTTTCGGCCTTCTTTTTCTGCACCTGCTCCCAGAGGTCGTCGAAGTTCTCTACGACCCTCTGGAGTGCAAGGTTTAGATCCCTTGTTCTCGTGAAGAAGGCCACCTTGTTGGTCTTGTCCCTTATCCTGAGGAAGTTTGGACCCATCCTGAAGGCCGCTAAAACGTCAACGTCGAGGAGCTGGCTGACGACTGCCTTGAACTTCCTCGGGTCGCCGTGCCCCTCGTCGTGTTCTTCCTCTATGTCTTTAGCCTTGTTGTGCCTCTTTTCGAGGAGTTTTATGCTTCCATCCTCGCAGATTTCGTAGATCGCGAAGAACTCTGAATCACCGTAGTGTGCATCTATGAGGTGTTCATCATCTTCCATTCCGAACGCGACTTTAAGGCATCTCTTCTCAGCCATGAGCATCACCCTAATTAGGTGTCCCTAATGGGTTATAAGGTTTCCCTATGTTCATAACGTATCTGACTAGAAAAATGAAAGTTCAGAAGTCGATGTCCTCAAACCACTGCTCTATTAGATCTTCTGGAATTTCTTCCTCTTCTGTCTGTTCCTGCATGAACTGCCACATCTCGAGGTGCCTCTCAAGTATCATTGCGTGTTCCTCAGATATTTCTGCAAGCCATTTGAAGAGCCGTCTCCATTTTTCCTTTCCAGCTCTCATGGAGAGCTCCCTATAGAGCCGAGCGCTTGCGCGTTCAGCATCGATGGCATAGCGGTAGAAGTCTTCGACATTCATGTTTGGATCGGCTAGGGCTTTCTCTAGGAATTCAATTGCGGTTTTGATGTCCTCTATCCCGTGGATGTTTTCAGCTTGGATCCTGGCTTTTTTCAACAGCTCCCCGTTCCTCTCTGAGTGGCTGGCCAAAAGTCTCAAATCTTCTTTGAAGTCTTTGGGTACGAGGGGAATAAGCGCCCGGTACAGTCTTGCCTTCTTCTCTTCAAGCATTACTAGCTCGTTCATCCGCATCACCCAATTTTACTAACTTTCAGTTAATTTAAACCTTTCGATGCATCTATTAGGCTCACCGAAAACTTTAAATGCTGTGCATATGCACAAAATAATAGACGAAAGAATGGAGGTGGTTGGCATGAGGATCGCTGTCCCGACTAACGGTGGAGGTAGAGAAGACACTGTCGCCCCAGTCTTCGCGAGGGCACCGGCATTTTACATAGCGGACGTTGATGAGAACGGGAACATCGTTAGCGAGAAGGTCATTCAGAACAGTGCTGCAATGGCCGGCGGAGGGGCCGGACCAATGGCAGTTCAGACCCTCATCAATGAGGGCGTTGAGGCAATAATAGCTCCACAGGTCGGCCCGAACGCACTCGGTGCCATACAGGCCGCTGGTATCAAGCTCTACCAGGTCGCCCCAGGGACGCCCGTTGAGGAGGCCATAAAGAGCGTCGTGAGCGGTGGAGCGGCCCAGTTCACGGCACCCGCTCCGCAGGCTCCGGTTGTTCCAGCGGCCCCTGCAACTCCAGCAACACCGGTGCCGCCAGCGTACGGCCCAGCCTACCCGGCTTATCCTGCCTACGGCTACGGTTTCGGCCCTGGGTGGGGCAGAGGCTGGGGTCGCGGATGGGGTAGAGGACGCGGCTTCGGCAGAGGTTGGGGCAGAGGAGGAAGAGGCTGGGGAGCGAGGCTCAGCTACTGCCCGTGGACAGGAATGCCCAGCAGGAGAACCCTCCGCTGGTATTACGGCTGGTGGTGAGGCCGTTCCCTTTAACTTTTTGAGGTGTTAGAAATGCCACGCGGTTACGGAAGGGGCATGGGCAGGGGTGGAAGATTCGGCCCGTATCCACCCTATTACGGGGGCTTCTTCGGCCGCTTTGGCCTCTATGGCATAATAGACCTCGTCTTCCTGCTCCTGATCCTCTACCTGCTCTTCAAGCTCTTCCTAGTGGCTTCAGTCTACGTCGTAGCCCTCGTGTTGGTTTACATCCTCTGGGGCTTCCTAAGTCCGAGGAGAGGCCGCTGGTTCTGGCCTTAGCTCTCTTTTCCATGCTTCTTTTTCAGGCCGTTCAATACAGGTTTTTGAGACGCTCTATCGAGAGGTATGTGAACAGCAGTGTTAGAAATACTAAGACCAGCGCCGAATAAACCGGATGAACGACCTCTGTGTATTTCAGCATCGAGAAGCGGAGCCCCTCCACGAGATAAGTCATCGGTGTCAGGTAGCCTGCTATCAAAAACCAGCGTGGAAAGAGGAGGAGAGAAGCTATCGCACCGCTCGTGAACATCATAGGGAGTCTAAGGAGGTTCAGCCAGGTCATGGCGCTTATTGGGTTCTCGACGACGAGCGAGATATAGAGAGCCAGCCCCGAAAAGGCCAGCCCGCCGAGGAAGGCGTAGCCAACAACCATAGGCACGTTCCAGATTGGATAGACCATGAAGTGGGACACCAGAGCGAGGCTTACTAAAGCCACAAAGAGGCCGAAGAGGGAGCCGACTAAGAGCTTGGCAAGGATTATCTCGATGTAGCTCACAGGAGCAACGAGGAGGCGCTCAAAGGTTCTGAGCCTCCTCTCGAAGATTATGGACGAGGCCACAAATGAAGTCGTACCGAAGACTATCGAGATCGAAACGAGACCCGGGGCGAGGTGGTCTATGTCGCCGAAGCGGACGATGAACGCTAATGTGAAGACGATCGGAAACACCACTCCCCAGCTTATTGAGCCCGGCTTGAGAACGTACTCCTTGAGTTCCTTTCTCGCTATCGTGAGAACCTTCAAAGCGGACACCCCCCACAGCCGCACGCCCCGCCTTTTGGAACCTCTGTCGTCAGCTCTATGAAGACTTCCTCTATGCTCGGCGCCTCGGTCGAGACCTTGAGGATCTTAAAGCCGAGCTCTCCCCTGAGCCTGCACAGCTCTGCCATGAAGACATCGGCATCGGTAACCGTTATCACGATATCTCCCTCATCGAATGTCGGCCCGTAGATGTAAAGAGCATCGAGGAGCTTGTTGGAGAGCGGCTCGACCTGAAGCCTGACTCTCGTTCCCTTCCCAATGAGCTTCGGAAGCTCCGTCCGCGTCCCCTCGGCGATTATCTTTCCTTTGTTCATTATAGCGACTCTCTGCGGTATCGTCTCAGCTTCAACCATATTGTGGGTGGTAAGGAAAATAGTCATGCCCCTCTTGTTCAGCTCCCTTATGAGCGCCCTAAGGGCCTTGGCTGAGTGGACGTCGAGCCCATTCGTCGGCTCGTCTAAAAACAGTATCTCAGGCTCGTGGACTAAGGCGGCCGCTATCGTTACCCTCCTCTTGAAGCCCGAGCTGAGCTTTCCGAACTTCCTCTTTGCAGGGAGGTTGAACTCCTTGATTAGTCTGTCAACGTTCTCCCTTGGAGCGTCGTAGAGGTCTGCGGTGAACTTCAGGTTCTCCTCGACGGTAAGCTCCTCGTAAAGATTGGATATGTCGGGGACAAGGCCTATCGAGCGCCTAACCATTAGACCTTCCTTCTTCACGTCGTAGCCGTTCACGTAGGCCTCTCCAGAGGTTATCCTGGTGAGGGTCGTGAGCATTCTCACGGTCGTTGTCTTTCCGGCCCCGTTCGGACCGAGAAGTGCAAAGGCCTCCCCGCGCTTAACCGTGAAGCTTATCCCCCTAACGGCCTCAAAGTCGCCGTACCTCTTCACGAGGTTTTTCGCTATTATTGCTTCCTCCGCAGCCATATCAGCACCCCGAGGAGGGCTATTCCGACCAGAATTCCACCAGCAATGAAGGGGTTGTAGCCGGGTTTTACTGAGCTTTCCTCTCCCGCGGTTTCCGACTGGCCCTGGGCGGTTGGAGCAACTGAGTAAGCAACTATAACGCTGTAGCAGTTGTCTATCTCGTGGGAGCCGTAGTCAACAACGAAGTAGCCCGTGGGCGAGAAGCCGACGTGGTAAACAGTCCCGTTGAAGCTCTCGAACCACTCGACCGTCCCGTTGGGGGCTATAAGCTCGGCGTTCTTTCCGTAGGCCACCACAGTGTAGCCTTTAAACGTTGCAACGTCGTTGGCATAACTCAGGAGGGGCGTTGAATAGAGGAGCTTTCCGGCAGAGTCAAGGAGCGTCACGTTCCCCGTCATTCCTGCGGCCGCTATGTACTCCCCGTCGGTTGAAATCGAGCGGACGTAGCCGTTGAAGTGCCTTTCCCAGGTAACTGAGCCGCTATCCGAGAGGAAAATCAACTCGCTCCAGCTCTCGTCCTGCGGAACTACAAGAACTGCTATGCCGTTTTTGAGAGGTACAATCTTCCTAACGGCTCCATTAAATGCTTTCTTCCACAGGAGTGTTCCATCGAGCTTGAATACATGTATTCCAGCATTGCTACCTGCGAGAACTCTTTCACCTGAAAGGACAACGCTCCAGACGTATTTCCCAATGTTCTTCTCCCACTTCAGCCCCCCGTCCTGGAAAAGGTAAACGTAGCCAGCGGCATCTCCAGCGACGGCGACTTTCCCATCGGCCGATATGGAGACGCTCACAACAGCTTCCCTTAGCTTCCTTTCCCAGAGCAGTTTTTTGGGCTCCGAAAACGCCTGAACCCAGCTTCCTTCCGTCCCTATCAGGAGGACGTTGTTGTCAGAAAGGGCCGAAGAATATGCGATGCCCCTCGTTGGAGCTTTGAGGAGGAGCTTTCCCTCGGGAGAGAGCAGCTCAGCGTCATAGCCAAAGGCTAGCCCAACGTAGCCTTTCGAGTTGAAAGAGACCGAAAACGCCGCGCACTGGTCGGTGTAGCTCCATATTTGAACGGGCTCTGCGAGGGCCAGCGGGAGGGTGAGCGTTAGCATTAACATAAGGACTGCAGGAAGTCCAAACTTCATCGTTCGCACCAGCTTTTAATTTCAAAACCCAGAAATAAACCTTCCGCATGGGATCCGAACTCCGCTCGGGCTTAGTCCTTATCGTTCTTTGCCACTATGAGCCTGACCACGCCGCTGTAGTAGGCTTCCTCTTTCTCCACTTTGAAGTGCTCCCTCACGAGCCTGTGGGTTTCTCTCAACGGGTCATCGTCAAGGAGAGGCTTCAGGAGGAGTTTCATAGGCAGGAGGAAAAGGTAATTCACCAGCCTGCTGTCACTTCTCGTGTGTTCGAGAAAAATTGCTCTTCCGTTGGGCTTGAGAACGCGTTTTATTTCTTCCATTGCCTTCTCCGGCTCCGGGACAGTACAGAAAACGAAGGAAGAAACAACCGTGTCGAAGAAGTCATCAGGAAAGGGAAGGCTCTCCGCCTCGGCAACCCTGAACTTCACGTCCATGCCAAGTTCTTTCGCCCTCTTCTTGGCAACTTCAAGCATCTTTTCCGAGCCGTCAACGGCGTAGAGCTCAACGCCCGGAGGGTAGTATCCGAGCGTCTTTCCGGTTCCAACGCCGATTTCAAGTGTCCTCCCTCTGGCGAGAGAAACCGCCTTCTCCCTGAGCGGGTTGAAGAACATGTTCAGTGGTCTCTCCAGAAGCTCGTAAAAGCCCGCTATCCTGTCGTACTTCTCGCGGTACATAAAAGACACCGGGAGGGGGCTCACATGCCCCCGCTTACAGCAAGCTCGATTATCTTCCTTATCTCGACGAGGAACTCCATCGGGATGTCCTTGAGCATCGGATCGAGGAAGCCCTTGACTATAAGCTGGGTTGCCTTCTCCTCGTCCAGTCCCCTCGACATGAGGTAGAACAGCTCTTCTTCCCTTATCTTGCCTATCGCCGCCTCGTGGCTGAGTTCAGCGTCGTCCACCTTGCTTATAAGCCCAGGATATGTCTCCATCACTGCTTTATCGCTCATTAGGAGGGCGTCACAGCTTATGTGCCCCTTCGTTTTCGGAGCCTCGGCCTCGATGATTCCCCTCGTTATGACCTTGCTCTCGTCCATTATGACTGCCTTGCTCGCGTTGATCCCGCTCGCTCCTGGCCCCTGGAGGAACATCCTGCCGCCGAGGTCAACGTAAAAGTCCTTCTGGCCAAGGATTATGCCGTTCAGCTCGACGTGGCCGCCTTCATCCACCCAGTAGTGCGGGTCGCCTATGTTGCTCTTCCCTGAGCCAAGGGTCACCGTCGTGTTGATGAAGCGCGCGTTCTTCCCAACCTTTGCCCTCGTCATTGGCCTCGTGTGCACATACTCGGGCCAGTTCTGGAGAACTGTCAGCTGTCCCTTTGCTCCCTCGTGGAAGTAGGCCTCGGTCATGTCGAGGTGGAGGGAGTGCTTGAGGAGTATCGGGGCCGTACAGCCCTCGATGAGGTGGAACTCTGTGTTCTTCTCGGCTATGATGATTATGTGCGGCGCCTGGGCCAGCGCGCTCTCCTGTATGAGGAAGAACAGGTGAAGCGGGAAGGGAACCTTCAAGCCTTCCTTCACGTAGAGGAATATTCCGCCGTTCCATACCGCCGTGTGATAAGCGGTCAACTTGCTCTCATCTACACGGAAGAGCTTGAGGAAGTGTTGCTTGACTATGTCGGGGTATTTTCTAACGGCCTCCTCTGTCGGGAGGACTATGAGGCCCTTCTTGGCCCAGTCCTGCAGGAACTGGTTGTATATGACGCCCGTGTCTGTCTGAACCGCAAGCCCGGCTATGTACTTCTGCTCCACCTCGCTTATGCCCAGCCTGTCGAGGAGGGCCTTCATCTCGGGTGGAAGGTCGTCGAGGCTCTCTATATGATCTGGAAGGCCTTTTACCTCTGGTTTGGCTATGAAGTGGAGGAGCTGCTCCTCGCTTATGACAGGGTCTTTGTGAGGCGCCCTCTCAAAGGCTTCCAGCGCCTTGTACCTTATCTTTGTCATCCACTCCGGCTCTTTGTTCCTCCTTGCGAGCTCCTCAATCTGGTTCTCGATGATGGCCTTGGCATCAGCGAGTGTTATCGTCTCGGTCATGCTCCCACCTCCTCGAATATCTTGGCGAACCCTTCGCGGTCTATCTGGTCTACCAGCTCACCGGAGCCGGTCTTGACGATCCTGCCGTCCTTCATGACGTGAACCGTAAGCTTCTCCCTGTCGAGGTGGCCGAGGATTCTGCCGTAGTGGGTGATGAGGAGTATCGCCGTCCCGCGCTGGTGGAGCTCCTCTATCTTCCTGCTGATTATGCTGAGGGAATCCACATCAACGCCGCTGTCCGGCTCATCCAAAATGAGAAGCTTCGGCTCGATGAGAAGTGCCTGAAGTAGCTCAAGCCTCTTCCTCTCACCGCCGGAGAAGCCAACGTTCACGTAGCGGTGTAAATCCTCCTCCTTGAACCAGAGCTCCTTGGCCTTTTCAACTACGAGATCGTAGGCCTCAGCGGGGTCCATTCCCTTCAGCTCCACAAGCACCTGCTGGAGGAACTCTATGACTTTAACGCCGTCAACCTCCGGAGGAACCTGAAAAGCGAGCAGAATTCCCCTCTTTGCTCTCTCGTCAGGGCCGAGTTCGGTGATGTCCTCTCCCTCGAAGAGGATTTTTCCATCGGTAACTCTGTACTTGGGATGACCCGCTATCGTCAGGGCCAGCGTTGACTTTCCTGAGCCGTTCGGCCCCATGATTACATGAAACTCACCCGGGTTAACTTCAAGATCTACGCCCCTTAGAATCTCCTTGTCCTCAACTGAGACGTGAAGGTTCTCAACTTTGAGCATTCGCCCACCTCCATGGGTAACGTTGATGGGACGTTTTTTAAGCATTTTGGAACAGACTTGTGTAATGAGCATATGCACAAGGCTTTTAACTTAGGCTTTCCTAACTCCGATGGAGGTGAAGGACATGAGGATAATCGTGTCAACTGTTACCGGAGGTCTTGATGACAGGGTGAACCCGGCCTTTGGAAGAACGCCAACGTTCACGATCGTGGACGTTGAGAACGGAGAGATAGTGAACGTTCAGGTGGTACCGAACCCCGGCTACTCACAGCCGAGGGGAGCGGGGGTTACGGCGGCGCAGTTCGTCATAGACCAGGGCGCCGACGTTGTCATATCTGGCCAGTTCGGTCCCAACTCCTCAGGAGTTCTGCAGGCCGCCGGCATAAAGATGGTCTCAGCCCCGGCCACCATGACCGTCAGGGAGGCCGTTGAGGCATTCCTCAGGGGAGAGCTGACCACTGCAGTCTTCGGTCCCGAGGGCGGAATGGGACCAGGCATGGGACGCGGTATGGGCGGCATGGGTAGAGGAATGGGCCGTGGCAGAGGCGGTGGAATGGGAAGAGGCCGCGGAATGGGAGGCGGCAGAGGAGGTGGATGGGGCTGGTGAGGCCCTTCACTAACTACTTCTACTTTTCTTTCTGACAAAACTTTAAATCTCTTCACGACCAAAAAACAACGGTGAACAATGATGGAGATTATTGAGGCCGTTTACGAGAATGGCGTCCTGATACCCCTGAAAAAACCCAAACTTAAGGAGCACTCAAAAGTCATTATCAAGATAATAGATGAGGAAGAACTTGATAAGCTTCTAGACTCACTCATCATTGAGAAGGTTGAGAACATAGACTACAAAAGGCTTAAGGAGGCCTATTATGAGTTGCTCTGAGGTCTTCGTGGACTCTTCTGTCCTCGTTGGGCTGAATCTAGGAGACGAAAAAGCGAAGAAGCTCGTGAAGTCCCTCATCGAGGAGGGCCACGCCCTTGTTATAAACCCAATAGTATTTTCCGAGACAGCTTACAAGGTTATGTTCACTCTCGCTATCAGAGATGGGCTGAAAGGTGTCTACGACCTCAAGAAACACTTGGATGAGTACACGTGGGTTTATGAAAAGGTCAGGGACTCAATTGAGAAGCTCGTGAAGAGCGGATTTTTGAGGGTTCTTGAAATTGACTGGCAAATCTCAAGGCTCTCCGCCGAGCTCGGGGAGAAATATGGTTTGCTGACCAACGATGCCATGATAGTAGCCACCTGCAAGTCCTATGAAATAGAGAAGATAGCAACTTTTGACAGCGACTTTGAGAAGGTTGATTTCCTGGAAGTTATCTCTCCTTTAATCTCAGAACAAGACGGATAACGAAACTGTTTGGTGAGCAGTATGAAGGTCACAATCCTTTTTGAAAACCACGCCGGCTGGAGGAAGGGCCTGATAGGCTACCACGGCTTTTCTGCCCTTGTAGAGCACAACGGCCACAGGGTTCTCGTAGATACGGGCACGGACGGTAGGGTGCTCCTCAACAACATGGGGGAACTTGGGGTTGAGCTGGACTCGATAGATGCCCTCTTCATAACCCACGGCCACTACGACCATACAGGCGGAATAGCCGAGCTGCTCAAAGCTCGGAGCGAACCGCTCGACGTTTACGCCCACCCAGGGATCTTCGCCAGAAGGATAGCCCTAAAGCCGAGGCGGAGGGAGATAGGGATTCCCTTCACGATGGAGGAGCTTGAGCGCCTTGGGGCAGTCTTCCATCTGAGCGAGAAACCCTTCGAGTTCCTTCCGGGCTTCATCTCCTCCGGAAAGATTGAGAGAAAGACATGGGACAGGGCCGTTGGCTACCTTGTTAAAGACGGAAAAGAAGTCAAAGACCCTGTTAAAGATGACATCGCGCTCATACTTGATCTTGGAGACAGCGTGGCCGTCATGACCGGGTGCGGGCACAGCGGAATCCTCAACATTGCTCGGCATGCGATAGACCTGACTAGAAAACCGGTAAAGGCCCTGATCGGCGGCTTTCACCTGAGGGGAGCACCCGAGCATCTCTTGGACGATGCCGTTGAAGGGCTCAGGGAGCTCGGCGTGGGAACTCTCTACGCTGGCCACTGCACAGGAATAGATGAGTACGCCTATCTCAAGGGGCACTTTGGGCTTGCGGAGCCTCTATTCGTTGGGAAGGAGATTAGGGTATAGTTTTTTACCTTTGGAATCAAACTATTCTTGGTGATGTGGATGCTTGGTATAGACCTCTCTGGGAAGCTGGCCTTCACGACCGCCTCAAGCAAGGGCATAGGCTTCGGCGTTGCGAGGGTTCTGGCAAAGGCTGGAGCGGACGTAGTACTCCTCTCCAGAAGCGAGGAGAACCTGAAGAGGGCAAAGGAGAAGATCAGGGCCGCGAGCGATGTTGAGGTGAGCTACATCGTTGCAGACCTCACCAGGAGGGAAGACCTTGAGAGAACGGTGAAGGAACTTAAAGATATCGGCGAACCCGACATATTCTTCTTCTCCACAGGCGGGCCCAAGCCTGGCTACTTCATGGAGATGGACATGGAGGACTGGGAAGGGGCAGTTAAGCTTCTCCTCTATCCTGCGGTCTATCTCACGAGGGCACTCGTTCCGGCTATGGAGCGGAAGGGCTTCGGGAGGATAGTCTACTCCACAAGCGTCGCCATAAAGGAGCCGATACCGAACATCGCCCTCAGCAACGTGGTCAGGATATCAATGGCCGGCCTTGTGAGGACGCTCGCGAAAGAGCTCGGGCCGAAGGGAATAACCGTCAACGGCATAATGCCCGGCATCATAAGGACAGACAGGATGATACAGCTGGCCAAAGACAGGGCAGCCAGGGAAGGCAAGACCGTTGAGGAAGCTCTTCAGGAGTACGCGAAGCCGATACCCCTCGGAAGGCTGGGAGAACCGGAGGAGATAGGCTACCTTGTGGCCTTCTTGGCCAGCGACCTCGGGGGCTATATAAACGGCGCCATGATTCCGGTTGATGGTGGAAGGCTCAACTCGGTATTCTGAGCTCGCTTTCTTCGCATCCATCTCTATTTTTGGAGATTTCGAGCTAAGACTCATTCCAGAATTCTCCTCAACAACATATACTCCCTCTCATCCAGGGCGTTTTTGTCAATAACAACTATGAGCGCCCCTTTGTTGGAGATAATATAATCTCTTACCGTGCTCATCATCTTTGCTATCGACGGGAATTCGTTGTGTATTCTAAGGTATTCCAACCCCTCCACAAGCACAATGCCCTTGACACCGCTTCTTTCTGCCTCCAGGAGATATCTGTGGACTGTCTCGACCATTTTATAAAGGTCGGTCGGCCGGATTGTGTTTGGAATCTCCATATTGTTCGCTGTGGTGAAGAAAAAGGGTTTCCAGCTCTCTGGGGGCTTTAAAGTTCTCAGAAACGCAAGAACGGGGACGTTTTCCAGCTGGGCTTTGATATTTTTGAAGTCCTCTGGCGAAATTATTTGGACCCCTTCAAACTCCGGTATCTCGATGTTCTTCACATCGTAGCCCCTTAGGAAGCGCGGGCTGAAGATTACCCGGTAGTAGAAGTAAAGCGAGCCTATTCCAAGCACTACCGCGACTATCTGAACCGAAGGCAGCAGCTTATGTGCCGTGAGGCCGTACTGGTATGGTAGGGGGTAGATTATGGAAAGCAGGCCCGAGAGCGAGACAAAGATTCCCAGCATTTTTCCGTCCCTGCCGTAGTTCCTGGAGAGCACGTCCATCCCGAGTATTCCAAGCATCATTATCAAAAATCCGCCGAGGAAGTATATATCCCAGGGGAGGTCTTTTTTGAGTATGCTATCGGCCACACCGAGGATGAGTAGAAGGATGAAAGCGGCCCTGTAGAGTCCTTTCATAAAAGGACGCGATGAGTCTTCCCATATCAGATAAAAGAGGCCCGCAGAAGCCAGGGCAAAGGCAAGCGCGATGAAGAAGTTCTCAACGCTCATGCCAGCAAGGTCAAAGACCACCTCGAAGATTCCTGCGACATGGGTGAGCGCGAGAAAGAGGGCGGATTTCCTCCTACTCATGTGATAGGCGTACAGAAACATGGAAGCACCGAACGTTCTCACCGCTATCAGCGAGACGGCACCTATCACCGAGGAATTCACCATACTCCCTTCCCCTCAGATATGACGCTATGTTATGCAGTTATATAAACCTTTGCGGAATGGGGAAAAGAGGGCTATGCAACTTTTTTCCCTATCTCCCGGCAACCTTCTCGTAGGCTCGCTTTATCCTCTCGTAGCTCCCCTTTGTGAACGTGCACTCCTTCACGCAGACCGAACAGCCGAGGGTTCTTGAGAAGACGACGGCGCACTTCGTGTAATCTATGTGCACCTCCCGGCTGTTCTCCCTCTTCGGCGTGATGTATATCGCCTGGGCCGGGCAGGCTCTAACGCAAGCGTTGCAGCGGTCGCAGAAGTCTGGAATCCACTCGTATTCCCGAACGCGCTCGTCGGTGTAGGGAAGCTCAAGATCGGTGTAAAAAGCCCCTATCCTCACGCTTGGCCCGTTTTCAGGGGTTATCAAGAGCCCGTGCTTGCCTATGTATCCCAGTCCAGCTTTCTGGGCCAGAAGCGGGAAGTTCGTGCTCCCGCCAACGGCCGGGTCGGGCTGGGCGTTGTAGCCTCTCTCCCTCAAAAACTCCGCTATCTTGTAGGCCGCCCGGGTTAAGCGGTAGTAGGTTCTCCAGACTTCTATACCTGCTCTAACGCCGGGTGCCTTCGCTATCTCCTCCTTCCTCATCTCGCCGATGAGCACTATCGCATTCTCGAAGAGCACGGTTCTATTAGAGAAGACCAGTTCCGGAGTAAGCTTCGTGTATCCGATCTTCAGAACGCCGAGCGATTTCGCATAGCTCTCAAGCTCCTCAAAGAACTCCGGCGGGGCGATCTTCTTGCCCCTTCCAGGGTTCTTTCTTACGCTCGTCACGCTCTTTCGGGCGTAGTAAGCCGTGCCCACAAGATATGGAAGAACGAGGGCCATCTTGAGGATGTGGATTCCAGGCTTTCCGTATAACGCAACAACCTCGGGCACCAGGCGGCCCTCTGGGGAGTCCGGCGAGTTCTCAAAGGCCGGTTTAAGGGTCGTGTACTTCCTCACGTCCGGGAAGACTGCGTAGACGAACTTCCTCGCGAGTTTCGCCTTGAAGCTCATCTCACCACCGAAGACCAATCGGGGAAAAGGAATAAAAGGATGTTGTAACTACTTGGGTTACATCACCCTATCGGTGAGCAGTATGCTCGATGAGAAGCTCGTTGAAAACCTCAAACGTCTTGGCCTTAAGGACTATGAGGCGAGAGTTTACGCCGCTTTGGTGCTCCTCGGCCCTTCAAAGGCAAGCGAAGTGGCAAGGGAGAGCGGCGTTCCGAGGCCGAAGGTCTACGAGGTGCTGAAAGAGCTTCACAGGAAGGGCTTCGTTGACTTCAGCGAGGGGAAGCCGGCCTTCTTCCGCGCGGTGGAGCCGGAGAAGGTCATAGGGGCACTCAGGGACGAGTACATAAAGTCGGCCGAAGAGGCGATAATCTCCCTCAAGAGCGGGGGTAAGCGGGAAGAGGAGTGGTACCCCGTGTGGTACCTACAGGGGGAGTGGAACATCCGCGGGAAGGCCGAGGAACTCATCGAAGGGGCACAGAGGGAGGTCATGGCGGCCTTTGCTGACAGGCGCTTCTCTAGGAAGCTTGCAAGAGCACTAAGGAACGCCCACGGGAGAGGGGTTGAGGTTACCGTCCTTCTCCTCGGAGGAAAGAGGCCGAAGTACCTTGAGGGAGTGAGAGTTGAGTTGGTTGACCCGAGGAAGCTCCAGAGAAAGGAAGACCTTAGAGACATCTTCATCAACTCGATGTTTGAAGGCCCCTACGCTGTTAAAGCCCTGATCATCGTCGATTCCAGGGAGTCGCTCATGATATACGAGGAGAAGGGCGCACTAAAGGGCATCCTCGTGACGATACCCTTCATCCCGACCTTCCAGAGGGCGGCGCTGCTCTATCTTATGGACGAGACAGGGATTTAAAGTCATTTTCTGAATCTTCGGGTGTCTTTCTCGGGTTTTTCCTTTTCTGCCGTGATATGGAGAGAATAGTTAAAATACTCCTAACCCTATAGGGGGAGGGACTAAAATGAGGTTGCCAAAGAGGTACATCTTCTGGTTCATCATCGCTTCCCTTTCGGCGCTCTTCGGTGAGGTGGCTATAGGTGCCACTCTCTATCCGTTCTTCTCCCCTTGGGGGATCCTCGTTATCCTCCCCCTTTACGGCCTCCACGCGCTCGTTCTGGCTTCCATAGTCTACCGCTTCGGCAGGCCGCGCTTCGAGACCCTCTATCTGGCGGGCGTCATCTTTGGCCTCTACGAGGCGTACATCACCAAGATAATCTGGAACCCGGACTGGGAGTCCCCGATTCAGGTGGGTGGAATCAGCGTTCTCGAGCTTCTCGTTGTTGTGTTCTTCTGGCATCCCTTCATGTCTTTCATGATGGCCGTTGGGACTGCCGAACTGCTGACTTCAAGGAGAAAGCTACTTCCCGAATTCGTCTTAAAGCGGCCCCTTCTCTTTGCCATGGTTCTTGGGGCCCTGGAGAGCTCAAACTCTCCCTCGCCAGTTCATTCATTTCTATCCCTGGCCTCAACGCTGGCGGTGATTCTCCTCCTCGTGCGGTGGTGGAGAAACCGCTATGAAGGAGAAAACCTGGACGACCTCCTTCCCACGCTGGGAGAGCTAAAGTTTCTCGTCCCGATCCTTTTGATGTATTACGTCGTCCTCGGCCTTGGAATCAAGAGGGAAGCGATACCCGGGCTTGGGCCTCAGGCCTTTGTCTGGTTTCTCTACGCCCTCACGTTCTATCTCCTTTACAGGGCGCTCAAGAAGTCGAGGGGGCTGGAAGTTGAGCAGACTGCCGCCCCATCGTTGAGAAAGCTGGCCGTGCTCTCGGCTGTTTGGATTATCTCTGGAGTTGCATTCTCCACCCTGGAGCTTTTCATCCCCGAGTTAAAGTTCGTGATAATCGCCCTTCTCTGGCTCTTTGGGGCCGTAGTAGGCCTTGTAAGCTTCTTCAGGAGTGCACAGTGGGCACTGGCGGAGTGAGACACCTTTTTATACGGCAGCGTGCTAGATAACAGGAGGTGTTAAGGAATGGCTATTATGAGGCTGTGGCACGGGCGCGTGCCGAGGGAGAAGAGAGACACCTACGAGCGCTTTTTGATAGAGAGGGCGGTTCCAGATTACAGCTCCGTCGAAGGGCTTTTGAAGCTCTACTTCACGAGGAGGGACGAGGAGAAAGAAACCCACTTCCTGCTCGTGACGATATGGGATTCATGGGAGTCCATCAAGAAGTTCGCGGGAGAAAATCCAGAGCTGGCCAAGTACTACCCGGAGGACGACGAGTTCCTGCTTGAGAAGGAGAAGTACGTCCAGCACTACGAGATATTCTATGAGAAGTGAGCAAGCTTTTAATTTTTGGATCCCAATAATTTTTTGGTGATGGGGATGAAGAGGTCGCAGTTGTGGGCAGGGCTGATAGCCCCGCTCGTTGCTTATTCTGGAATTCTCACGGCTATCTATGTGAACCGCTCGTGGTGGAGGTTAACCGACAACGCGATAAGCGACCTCGGGAAGCTCGGCCTCCCCAACAACTGGCTCCTCAACGTGCCGCTCGTTATAACGGCGGTGCTGGCAATTTACTACGCCCTCGGCGTCCTCGACATGGCTAGAAACAGCGTAGAGAAGGCTGGGATCTGGGTGCTCATAGCGGGCTTTGTCTTCTTAGCTCTGATAGGCATCTTCCCAGAGGGAACATCGCCCCACTACTACGTCAGCTGGGGCTTCTTCCTGACGGCGGGCTTTGGGCTCTTGATAGCCGGCATCGGCATGGGACTCTCAGGAGAGGGAAAGATGCTGTACTTCACGGTAGTTCTATTCGTTCTGGCGTGGATTCTCGCCATCTGGGCCATGAGAACTTTCAAGGGTGTTGCGATACCAGAGTTCATCGGAGCACTGGCGGTTACGATCTGGCACTACGCAGTCCTTTCAAAGATCTGGGGCAAAACCCGTTGAGTTCTCTCTTTTTCTTTTTCCTGCTAACTGGAACTAGAGAAGGGAGAGAAAAGAAAAAGAACCCACAAGCTCAGAGCTGGAGGATCATCTGGGCGGGATCCCTTATTGCTGGCCCAAGACCGAGGATGTAGATGGCCAGATACCAGAAGCGCCTTTCTTCTTCATCCGTAACGAGCTCCTTCAGGGCGTAATAGACCACAACGAGGATCAGGGTTATCCACGGATAGTAGATGTAGGCCCCGAACCAGTTGACGAGGTGGTTTTCAATCCAGTGGACTTCACGGTAGCCGTAGAAGTGTATCGCAACGACGGTTGAGGCCACGTCAAAGTAGTGGGCGAGGACAGGGTAGAGGTAGAGCCTGTCGAAGGGCCTCCACCTGTAGAATATAAACACTGCGGCAAAGCTAACGGCTGTGTGGATAAGGGTAAGCTCGTAGGGCTCCCAGTTTTTGGCGTGGGTCACGAGGAGGTAGTTTGCCCAGAGCGCCAGTATCGTTCCCCATGCAACAGTTATCTTGGGATACATTCCAAGCTTTGAATCGGCGTAGATTGCAGGCAGTATCAGAAAGAACGCCGTGAAGAAGATTCCGGGAGTGAGGATGAGCGGATGCTGGGGCAGGACTCCGCCGTCCACAAGCGCCCTCACAGTTGCGCCGAAGACGACCATCGGTGTAACGGCCCAGAAGAGCCTCTCGTCCACGGGTATCTTCAGCGGTTTGATTATCCATTTGTATGTGTAGATAACACCCAGACCGAAGAGGAGCGCATATACAAAGGTGTTAACCGCGTTGTAGCCGCTCCTCGTGAACATCGGTTCCCAGAAATACCTGTAAAAGAAGTCAATTACAGCCCCTTCAACGCTCATTCTAACCACCGGACTTTGTTGAACTGGTGCTTTAAAGGACTTTTGGGCGCAACCTATAAATAGAACTTCCACCCAGTTTGATTGATGCCGGGCTTTTTCCAGCCAGCGATTGAAACCAGCGGGGTAAAACCCTTCGAGGACTTCCCGATTGAGTTCTCCGAGGGGACCCTATCGGGGGTCATTTCCACAGATGAGCTAGCCTCTGTTCTATTCGTCCACTACCTTGCCGCCGGCTGTCCCGACGATAAAAAGGCCTACGTTGTTGCCCCTGGCAGGTTGGTTTATCCAAAGACTCTCTCACTGCTCGGAGCCGACCCGTCGAAGCTCCTCATAGGCAGCGTTTACTCCCCCGATGAACTCATCTCGGCGCTGGACCTCGTTGAGGAAGGCTCTCTTCTCATCGTCGGGAACTTCCCTGCACTAAACCCATCTTCCGAGACCGTCCTTGGGATAAGGAAGGTTGTGGACGATAAGGGTCTGATAGCTGTTCTCCACCACTCTCCCGTGGCCTTCAACGAGCTTGATCATCCCGGTGAGTTCACGCGCCTGTTCAAACTCCCTGAAGTCCTTGATGCGCTCTTAATCCTGAGAACGAACTCGTACCGCGGCCACTACCGGCTCAACATGACCCTCTCAAAAGCTCCCCCCGAGTGGGTGGGCTCCCTCGGCGACCACTCCATACCAATTGACGGCCTCGTCAGGCCCCTCCTTGGTAAAGGTTGACGTGCCCGAAGCCGAGGACGTAGCGGGCGTAGAGGGCCAGGGAAAACCCCACCAGAAGGAGCGCGAGAACCGCGTAGTCCCTGGGCTTCATTTCAAGGTCCCTCAGAAAAGTCCTCTTCTTGCTCGCTCCAAAGGCCCTGCTCTCAAGGGCAATGCTCAGCTCGTGGGCGGTCTTAAGCGACGCGACGATAAGCGGGATGAGGACTGAGGTCATCTTCCGCATCCTGGTTAAGAGGTTTCCCTTGTCAAGTTCCAGTCCCCTGCTCCTCTGGGCGTCCATTATGGTTCTGGCCAGCCAGTACAGGGTCGGGATGTAGCGGAGGGCTATGGTCAGGGTCAGGCCAAGCTCGTAGGGAAGACCGAGCCTGACGAAGCCCAGGACGAGCTCTTTCTGCGTGGTCGTCATGAGGAGGAGGAACGTAACGAGCGCGAAGCCGAGAAGTCTCGCCGAATATGCGATTCCGATGAAGAACCCCTCAAGGCGCGGTTTGTAAATCACCGGCCAGAGGGCGAGGGTTATCAGGACTATCGGGAAGAGAGGCTTCAGAAGCCTGAACTGGTAGGAAAAGTCCGCACCTGCAAGCACTTTTCCGATGATGAGCAGGCCGATAAACAGAGCGAGAAGGAGGAGGGGCTGGTTGAAGAGCATGAGTGTGATTATCCCGAGGAGCATCCCGATTATCTTGACCCTCGGGTCGAGGGAGTGCATGAAGCTGTCTTTCCTGATGTAGAACTGCCCGATCACACTTCTCCCCCCAGTCTCGCGAGGATTTCCTCAATGCTCCTCACAAAACCAACCCCAAGCCTCTCTCCCAGCTCGACTACCTCGGGTCTCTCAAGGCCGTACTTCTCAACGTCAAAGGCCGTGAAAAACTCCTCGACCGGGCCGTCGAAGAGCTTCCGCCCCCCGTGGAGAAGGACTACCCTCTCGGCCAGCCTCACGACGAGGTCCATGTCGTGGGTTATCAGTAGTATCCCATGGCCACTCTCGTGGAGGGAGCGTATCACCTCAACAACCTCCTCCTCTGCCCTCGCGTCAAGGCCAGTTGTTGGCTCGTCGAGAACCAGGTATTTCGGCTTCATCGCAAGGACGCAGGCTATAGCCAATCTCTGCTTTTCACCGCCGCTGAGGGAGTAGGGCGTCCTGTCCTCAAAGCCCTCAAGCCCCACTGACTCCAGCGCCCACTTCACCCTCTCCTCAACCTCTTCCTCGCTCAGACCGAGGTTTCTCGGACCGAAGGCGACCTCGTTAAAAACCGTCTCCTCGAAGAACATGTGCTCCGGGTTCTGGAAGACGTAGCCAACGAGCCTGCTGAGCTCCGCGACTGTGTGCTCCCTCGTGTCGAGGCCGTCCACGAGGACTCTTCCCTTGGAAGGCTTGAGAAGGCCGTTGAAGTGCTTTGCGAGTGTCGTTTTTCCGCTCCCGTTTGGCCCGACTAGCGCCACTATCTCCTGTCCCATTTCGAAGTCTATGCTCCTGAGGACTTCCTTCCCGTTGTAGGCGAAGTGAACGTTTTCAGCTTCGATCATCGGATTGGAATTGAGGGGAGCGTTAAAAAGCTTTCAGGTTGTCCAGAAGCTTCGGCAAAAGCTCCCTGGCTGTGCCCAGGAGACTGACGTCGCCGAGTTCGAGCGCCATTGATGTAGCTCCTTCTGGAACCGGGTTCTTCACGTTGATGCCGACGCCAACAACGGCGAAGCGGATTGCGTCTAGCTCCCCTGCAACCTCCACCAGAACTCCAGCTATCTTCTTGCCGTGAACGAAAACGCCGTTTTCAGAAACCTCCGCAGGAATTCCTTTCCCCTGCAAATACTCGGCTATTACTTCCCTAGCCGCCTTGGACATCTTCCCAGCCTCGGAAAGGCTCAGTTCTGGACTGGCCACAAGGCTGAACCAAAGTCCACCCGGGGGTGAAAGCCACCTGCTCCCCTTCCTCCCCCTGCCCGACTTCTGAGAGCCCGCGATTACGAAAAAGTCTCTCCCCCTTTCAGCCAGCTTCCAGGCGACGTCCATCGTTGAGCTCGTTTCCTCTAGGTAGTACGCCTTAACTGGCAGTTCCCAGGGGTACGGCACGTCGGGCCGTTCCCTCAGGAAGTATCCAGCGTGAGAGGCCTCTATTTTGTAACCGAGCCTCTTAAGCTCTCTTATGTGCTTCCAGACTGCAACCCTGGAGATCCCTAGTCCTTCCGCGAGCTTCTCGCCTGAAACTGGCCCATCCTCGATTGCCGCGAGTATTCTTCTCTTCACTGCACTATCTCTCATAAGCCGCATGGTTTTCGTTAACCTAAATCTTTTAAAAGATTAACCAAGTTCCCATCGGTGGCTAAAATGAACGCACGAGAAGTTGCTTACGCTGGGATATTCATTGCCCTCATAGCTGTGAGCGCCCAGATAAGCGTGAACATAGGCCCGGTTCCGCTGACCTTTCAGGTCTTTGCCGTCCTCCTGACGGGCCTCCTTCTCGGCCCCAGGCTCGGCTTCCTGAGCGTCCTCTCCTACGACATAGCCGGAGCAATTGGCCTTCCTGTCTTCGCTGGCTTTACTGGAGGTATAGCGCACCTCTACGGCCCGACGGGAGGATACCTCCTTGCCTTCCCGATAGCAGCATTTATGGCAGGGCTTTCAAAGGGAAAGGGCGGAAAGGCAAAGCTCGTCGCTTCCCTGGTTGCCATAGCTTTGATCTACGTCCTCGGCTGGCTCCGCCTGGGCCTCTACTTTGGGGGCAACTTTGGAAAGGCGTTTGAGCTCGGCGTTGCCCCCTTCGTGATTCCAGACCTCATTAAGGCCCTTATAGCGGTGGAGATTTCGGAGGTCGTGGAGAGAAGGCTTGAGCTCTAAACAGCCAGTTTCCCTTTATCTTACCTCTCTCCAAGGTTCTCCTCGGCGAAAGCCTTATCGAGCGAGCTTTTCACCCTGAAAAAGCTGAGAGAAACCTTCGGGTTCTTCTTTATCAGCTCTTCAACTGACACCGGCTCGAAATCAAGGAACTCGGTGATGGAACTAAGCGTTTTGTGCCCCTCGCTGAGCGCGGCCTCTATGGCCGCGCTAAGTGCATCCGGCTCATAGACGGCATGTGTGACTTCTGCGGTTCCGTCCTTCCATACGGGTATGACCGCCTCGGGCTCGTCTTCAAGGTAGAGGCCGATTAAATAATTCACGAGGAATGGCTGTATGAGCGGCATGTTGCCCTCGGCGAGGAAGAAAGGTTCGTCGGGCATGGCCTTGAGGAGGGCTTCCATTTTATTCCTTGCAATGACCGGCACAGGGTTAGAGACATGGAGAGAGTAAATCCTGAGCTTGTCCTTTCGGACTATGGTCAGAACCTCGTCAATCCGCTTGCTCATTCTGAGCCTCATCTCGGTGAGCTTTACAACTAGCTTGTCCTTTATGGGAATTGTGTAGTTTTCCCACGGCTTTTCTGGAAAAGCTAGGATTACTGCTTTCATGCTCCTTCCTTTGAGGAGGTTCTTTAAAAGTCAATCGCTGCCCTCTGCGAAAGATTTATATACTCGAGGTTACTAAAACTGGATTGGAGAAAACAAACGGAGGTGAGAAAATGGCGGAGATGATAATACCCTACCCACAGCTCCAGAAGATCCTTGAGAGGACCTGCGAGCTCGCGGTTATCAAGCCCCGCGCTGAGGAGATGATGGACATCGTCGAGAAGAAGCTGGCTGATCTCTTCGAGGTCGCCTACGAGAACGCGAAGGCCGAAAACGCTGACACGATAAAGATGCGCCACATCCCGATAACCAGGGGCTTCAAGAACAGTATGAACCTCTTTAGGGCGGTCATTGAGGACGAGGGCGTTGAAATAGAGCCGATAAGGAAGTACGTCCTCAAGAAGATACCCGGCGACAGGCCGCTTGAGGAGGACGTCGTGAACGAACTTCCGATCATAGCCGGAACTCTCTTCGTGCTCATCGGAAGGGTTATCAAGGCCCTCCACCCGGAGATAAAGAACGTCTACCCGGAGCACATCGAAGAGGCCAAGAAGGTGCTGGATTACACGCTGTGAAGAAAGATATTGAACTTTTGACTTTTCCTATTTCTTGATCTTACTCTTGGTGACTATTGTTACAATTCTTCTGCATCTGAATTTTTGTTTTGATTTATGCTCAACTTGGAGAAAAATTAAAAAAGAAGATACGATATTTATCGTGGTGATCTAAATGACACACCTCAAAAAACTTGTTCTAGCACTACTTTTGATAGGAGTAGTCACAATAAGTGGATGCGTTAGCATTGAAGAACATGTGAAGGTCTCTTCGGATGGTACTATAGAGTCTATGACTCTGGTACTGGAAATGCCACGGACGGTGTACTCTCTCATGGTTCAAAACACAACAACAGGAACATTTTGTGGAGACATTCGAGCAAATATAACGTCTGATCTTAAAGATAAAGTCACCTGTGAAGAGTCCTTTACAGGAGACAATGTTACAATAACAATACATGCAGAGCACGTAAAGCCCAAAGATAACGCCGACTTTGCTAAGGGTATTGAAATCTATAAGGAGAATGGATATCTAATCTTCAAGGACAACACTTGGCATGAAGAATCTGCAAAGGATCAGGAGGATATCAAAGAGTATGGAAGCTTAGTTACAATAGATTACTATCTCGAGATGCCAGGAAAAATCATAGATTCTAATGCTCACAAAGTTGATGGGAACAAAGCTGAGTGGCATTTAGATATGTATACTGCCAGTAAGACCCCAATCTATGCAAAGTCAGAGATACCAAACTCCAGTATTTGTGGTCCAGGGATTATAATGGCACTTGCAGTGATTCCTCTCTTGATGATGAGGAGAAAAAGGGCATAGCTTCCTCTCTGTCTTATTGTCCCTCTTAAATCTACTCTCTTATCACCCTTTTATCTATGAGTACGTGAGTTATTAAAACGTTTTAGCGTTTTATAGGAGAAAATGGAAAAATGCATGCATCATTTATTAAGCCACCTCTCCATCCACCCAGCTATCAGCTCAAGTCTCCTAACCCTGTGCTTTGGCTTTCCGCTCCTGCTGAGGTCGTGGTTCTCGCCCGGGAAGAGGGCAAGCTCGACGGTTTTACCGAGGTACTTCAGAGCCGTGAAGAACTGCAATGCCTCCGGAAGCCAGCAGCGGTAGTCCTCCATGCTGTGGATTATGAGGAGCGGCGTCTCAACGTTGGGTGCGTACTTTAGCGGGCTCTTCTCCCAGTAGCCTTCGGTGTTGCTCCACGGGTCGCCGCCTATCTGGTCGGGCGCGAAGAAGTAGCCGATGTCCGTCGTTCCGAAGAAGCTCGTCCAGTTCGATATCGAGCGCTGGGTCACAGCGGCCTTGAAGCGGTTTGTGTGCCCGACTATCCAGTTCGTCATGAAGCCGCCGTAGGAGCCGCCGGTAACCCCTATCCTCTCAGGGTCGATGAAGTCAAACCTCTTTACTGCCTCATCAACGACTTCCATTATGTCCTGGTAATCGCGCTCGCCGTAGTGTCCCCTTATGTCGGCGAACTCCTCGCCGTAGCCGTCGCTTCCCCTCGGGTTGGAGAATATCACCGCGAAGCCTTTAGCGGTCAAAACGTGGAACTCGTGCATGAAGGCGTAGCCGTAGGCCGTCTTCGGCCCGCCGTGTATCTCCAAAACGGCCGGATACTTCTTGCCCGGCTCAAAGTTAACCGGCTTCATAATCCACGCGTCAATCTCAACGCCGTCGCTGGCTTTGACCTTGAAGTGCTCCGGCTTCGAGAGGCTGTACTCCTTTATCCAGCCGTTGAAGTCGGTTACTTTCTTCTCCTTTCCGTCGCGGAGGACGTAGAGCTCAAGCGGCGTAACCGCGTCCTGGGCTGTGAAGGCTATGTAATCCCCTATAGCAAAGCTCTCGACGCTCCTGTCTCCACCGATGACGCGCTCGATCTTGCCGTCGAGGTTGACCCTGAATAGGTTCGCCCTCGGACCGTCGGTAGCTATGTAGTAGACCCAGCCGTCCCTAAAGACAAGCTCGGCCCTCTGGGCACCCCTAACGTCGCTGTTGAGGGAGTTATAAGCTGCCCTGTCGAGGTCTTTCGTCAGCTTTCTCATTTCTCCTGTCTCCGGGTTGTAGTGGTAGATGTGGGTGTTCGTCGGAATCCCGCGCTCGCGCGTGTTGGCCTTGAGGATGAAGGTTCCGTCGTCTAGCGGGATGAAGTCGGAGATGCTCCACTTGCCCGGCGTTAGCCTCTTTGCTTTCCTGCCCTCAAGGACGTAGAGGTCGCTAACCATCGGCTTCCTCTCGCGGTCTTCCTGGGCGGTGAAGTAGAGCTTGCCATTGTGGAAGCGGATCTGGCCGACATCGAGGTTCTTCGGGGTGAGACGCTTCTTCTTCCCGCTCTCGACGTCAACGAGGTAAACCACGCTCCTCTTCCCATAGATCCAGCCGACACCGTTGAACCAGAAGGGAAGCTCCTTGATGATGTGGACGTCGTCCTTGGGCTTCTTCTCGACGTCTATAGGAGTAACGACAGCTATGCCCTTCCCGTCCTCTGTGAAGCGGAGGTTTTTAATTCCGTACTTGAACTTCGCTAAAAGCCTCGCCTCGCCGCCGTCGGTGGGGATGACGTAGAGCTCGGCTTCCTTGCTCTCCTTATCGCGCTTCGATGTGAAGGCAACGAGCTTGCCATCCGGCGAGAAGCGTGGGTTGGCGTCCTTCTTCCCAGAGGTGAAGGGCTCGACCCTTCTGCCGTCGTAGAGGTAGAGCCTTGAGAAGTAGTCGTCTTTCTCGACGCTTATCTCCGTCACCTGAAAAACGAGCTTTCTCCCCAAGGCGTCTATGTTTCCCACGAGCTTGAACTTTCCGAGGTCCTTCTCGGTCAGACCTTTCACCATTTAGAATCACCGAATAAAGTCGGGCTTTTTCGTATAAAAGCTTAGCGTTTCGATGTTTGTTTTAATTAGGGACAATGCGAAAGAGTAATAAAGATAATTTTCAAGTTCCGTCCATGCGTCTTATACTAAAAGTTGTCTCGGTTTTGGTTGCGGTGTTGCTCATAATCTCCACGGTACAGTGGATAGCGTTCCATCGGGCTGAGGAGAGAGTGGAATCCTTGCCCTGCGACACCAGGCTTGCTCCTTACAGGGTTGAAGTCGAGTCGATGTTGCCTCCCTCTAAACTTCTAAAAAACGCAACAGGATACCGCCTAGATGATGGAAAAGTGGAGGCTATAGTTCCCGGAAGGCTTGGCTCACACAGTCCGGATTATGAGATTATTCTTTCAAGGGCTGAGAGTGACCTAAACTTTAGTGTTGCCTCCTTGAGAGATGTCTTGAAGGCAGGGAACGAAGAAATTATAGACGAAGCGTTCTATTCTCTGAAGATAGACTACTTCAAACTGAAATTCGTGAAGGAATACAGGCAAACCAACATCACGGAGGTCAGTTTTAAGCCATCACCTCCCCTAAAATGGGTACTTCGGGCGAGAAACGTTTTTATGGCATTTTTACAAAGCTCTTACGTCCGCGCCGCAATTGCTGCGCTTCTAATAAGCACCGCGTTCTTTGGGGCGATGCTTCTTGGGATGTTTCTTATCGCAAAGCTTCCCGAAATGAACGGCACTCTAAAGTCCGCCCTTGCTCTCGCAGTCTTGGTTATCGTTTTTGTGGCAGTTTTTGGAGGGTTAATTGTCGTTTTCAAACATTTTGGTCCAGCTGATAATGATGCTATCCCAGAGATACCAAAAAATCCTTGTGAGAAGTCCTACAACCTCTATCCGAACTTAGAGGACTTCCACAGAACTGCTCTAAACCATATCTGGGAAAGCGAGAGGAATACTACCTCATGCGAAGTGCTCCAATATCTCCACACGGCTTTGAGTGAGGAAGAACTAGACACCCTCCAGAAAACCCTCAACGTTTCCTGCCCTTAGCTACCTTTTTAAATCCCCCTCATCCTTTTCTTTCGGGAGGTGGCGGCCGTGACCGTCAAGGTCCGCTTTGATAAGGAAGTGAGGGAGTACGCTAAAGGCGAGAAGGTTAAGGATTCGGTTCTCAAGATCACCGAGACGGCCCTTGCTCAGGCCCTTGAGAAGTTCCACAGGAGAATGATAGTCATAGAGGGAGACACGCTGAAGAAGGCCGAGCTGGCCGGAATCCTCGCTGGTGCTTCCGCGAGGGTTCTCTCTGATGTGGTTGGCGAGCTCATCGAAAAGCGCCTTAGAGATGAGAGCGAGGATAAAATCGAGGTTCTCTACGCCACGGATGCCCTTGGCGAGGAGACCTTTGGAAGGAAGCGCTACGAGGCCTTCAGGAAGCACTTCGATGTTCTGGCCGGTTCCGAGGTGAACGTTACGGCTGTTACTTTCAAGCACACGAGAGAGATACTCGGAAGAACATACGACCTTCTTGTCTTGGACATGAGTTATGATTACTCTCCCAACGACCTCGGAAGGATCATCGAGACAGTCCGCGGCGGCGGGCTGATATTTATCCTTGCCCACCCGTTCGAGAAGTGGAAGGACATGTGGACGGGATTCCACAAGAGCCTCGTCACGCCGCCGTACACTATAGAGGACGTCAAGAAGCGCTTCAACAGGAGGCTCATAAGGAAGTTCACCCAGCACGACGGGATATACATCATCACCGAGAACGGAAAGGCGAAGAAGAAGCCCAAGAAGAGTAAGAGCCAGGCCAAAATACGAGCGAGGAAAGGGGTTGAAATCCCTGAGGAGACCATCTTCCCGAAGGAACTGTACGAGATGGCCCTCACGAGGGGACAGGTGGAGGTTCTCAAGGCCTTCGAGGAGCTTGTCGATAAGGAGGGAATGCTCGTTCTTACTGCGGATAGGGGCAGGGGTAAGAGCGTCTCCGTTGGAATAGCGGCTGTAGGCCTCGCCGTTGCTCTGAAGAAGAGGACGAGGATAGTGGTTACCGCGCCCGAGCTTGAGAACGTCCAGTCCCTCTTCAGGTTCGCCAAGAGGGCCCTGGAAAAGCTCGGCTTTAAGCCCTATGTCGTCGAGGAGAAGGGCCTCATAAAGGAGCTCTACGCGAGGAAGATAGGCCTACGCTATTACCCTCCAGCGGAGGGCTACAAGAAGAACGCTGACCTCTACATCCTCGACGAAGCAGCGGGAATCCACGTGCCCATACTTCACAAGTACCTCAACAAGCCGCGCGTTGTCTATTCCTCAACGATCCACGGCTACGAGGGCGCTGGAAGGGGCTTCTCAGTCAAGTTCCTGAAGAAAGCCAGGGAGAAGCGCTCTTTCAAGGAGCTCCACATGGAGGAACCGATAAGGTACGCCTACGGCGATCCAATAGAGAAGTGGCTCTTCGACGTTCTCCTGCTCGATGCAGAGCCCGTCGAGCTGACTGAGGAGGACTACGAGCTGATAAAGCGGAAGGAGGTCTATCTGGAGGAGCCGGACCTCGACGACTGGTTCGAAAACGACAGGGAAGACCTCAGGCACTTCGTTGGCATCTACATTTTGGCTCACTACCGCAACAGACCGAGCGACGTGGCCCTGCTGGCCGATGCCCCGCACCACGAGGCGAGGGTCCTCCGCCTGAAGAACGGCAAGATAGTCACGGCCGTCCAGATAGCAAAGGAAGGCGGAATCCCGAAGAACGTGATAGACAAGATGGCCAAGGGCTACAAGCCGCGCGGGAACATCATTCCGGACATGATGGTCAAGCACCACTACCTCAAGGAGTTCGCCAAGCTGAAGGGCTACAGAATAGTCAGGATAGCAACTCACCCGGATGCAATGGACATGGGGCTCGGAAGCAAGGCCCTTGAGCTCCTCGAGAAGGAGGCGAGGGAGAAGGGCCTCGACTGGATAGGTTCTGGCTTTGGAGCCAGCGAAGAGCTCGTCCGCTTCTGGGTCAGGAACGGCTTCGCGGTTGTCCACCTCAGCCCGGCCAGAAACCCTGTCAGCGGTGAGTTTACTGCCATAGTCCTCAAGCCAATAAGCAAGAAGGCGAAGGAGCTCATCAAGAAGGCCAACGACGAGTTCAGGATCAGGTTTACCGAGTGGCTTGGCGACACCCACAGGGAGCTTGAGCCCGAGATAGCGCGCTGGCTCTTCGAGACGCCCTTCGGCGAGGCCGTTGACTATCCAATTCACCTGACTGAGACCCAGAAGAAGCGCCTCGATGCCTTCACGGGCAAGGTTCTCACCTATGACACTGTGGTGGACGCTGTAAAGCCGATAGTGAAGCTCTACTTCCTCGACGGCTGGATGAAGCCCTACCTCGACGAGAGGCAGATAAAGCTCCTCATATACCGCGTCCTCCAGGCCCACAGCTGGGAGGAAACGGCAAAGCTCATCGACAGGACAGAGATGTTCACGATGATCGAGGTCAGGGACATCATCAGGGGCCTCTGGTACTACTACAAGAGGCTCCTCACCTGAGAGTTTTAGCAATTTTTTTAACCTCTTTTAACTACTTCCGTTGGTTTGAAAATTACGGCGGTGTCAGCGATGCCCAGTGGATGGGAGAAGATAGTTTCGATGACGAAGAGCGGAATGAGGATCATCGGCCAGATGAAGCGGAAGGTCTCGAGGGGAAAGAGGATAGCGCTTCTCATAGACGGGCCTAACATCCTCAGGAAGGAGCTCGGGGTAAAGCTTGAGGACATTGCGGAGGCACTCAGCGAGATCGGGGATATAAGGGTTGCCAAGGTCATTCTCAACCAGTACGCGCCTCAGGGGCTTATCGAGGCAGTCTCAAATCAGGGCTTTGAGCCGATCATAGTCTCCGGCGAGACCGGCGTGAAGCTCGCCGTCGAGGCCATGAAGGAGATCTATAACCCGCACATAGACGTCATAGCCCTCGCCACGAGAAACGCGGAGTTTTTGCCCGTCATCCTGAAGGCGAAGGAGAAAGGAAAAGAGACCGTTGTTATCGGCGTTGAACCGGGCTTTTCAGTGGCTCTTAAGCACGCCGCTGACTACACGATCATTCTCGGCGGTGAGGAGGAATGAAGGAGCGGTTTTTCAAGATTCTAAAGAGGGAGAGCGAGAAAAAAGAGGAAGAGACTCCAAAGAAGACGATAGGGCTTATCATAGACGGGCCGAACATCCTCAGGAAGGAGTTTGGGATAAAGCTTGAGGACATCCTTGAGGCCCTCAAGAGGATAGGAAACGTGAGGGTCGCAAAGGTGATCCTGAACCAGTACGCCCCACAGGGACTTATTGAGGCCGTCGTAAACCAGGGCCTTGAACCTGTCATCGTTGCTGGAGACACCGACGTCCGCGTTGCCATAGAGGCGATGGAGCTGATCTACAACTCCGACGTTGACGTCATAGCCCTCGCATCAAGGGATGCTGACTTTCTCCCGATAATTATTGAGGCAAAGAGGCGCGGCAAGGAGACCGTTGTTATCGGCGTTGATCCGGGCTTTTCTGTGGCCCTTCAGAACGCGGCGGACTACGTAATCAAGATGGAAGGGAGAAAGACCCCTGAAAACAAAGAAGGGTAAGTTAATGGTCTTTTTGCCGCAAGTTCCCAAATCTGCCCACAAACTTTTTTAAACGCTTCTATTATCGAGTTATTGAAGATAACAACTTGTTAATCCCTGGGGGTGAGAAAATGAGGAAGATGGGTGCATTGTTCGTGCTCGGGGTGATCCTAGCGTCTCTCTTCGCGGCTTCCTCGCCGGTTTCGGCAGAGGAGACGCTGACGGTCTACTCCTACGACAGCATCGAGCCGTGGATGAAGGAGATAATCCCCATCTTTGAGCAGAAGTATAACGTCAAAGTCCGCCTCGTACTCTTCGGTGACGCTGGTGAAGTCCTCAGCAGGCTGATAATGGAGAAGGACAACCCGCAGGCTGACGTCGTCGTCGGCATAGACAACAGCTACCTTCAGAAGGCCATAAACGAGGGGATTCTCGTCCCGTACAAGCCGGAAAACGCCAAATACATCCCCGACTGGATAATTAAGAACTTTGACCCAGAGTTTTACTTGACGCCCTACGACTACGGAGCGATAGCGGTGGTGTACAAGAAGAACGAAGTCCCAAACCCACCCAAGACTTTCGAGGAGCTCACAAAGCCCGAGTGGAAGGGCAAGCTCATAGTTGAGAATCCGCTGACGAGCTCCACGGGAATGGCATTCCTTCTCTGGACAATTGCGGTCTACGGTGATAAGTGGCCCTACTACTGGGAAGCCCTGAGAGAAAACGACGTCATCGTTGTCAAGGGCTGGTCTGCAGGCTGGGAGATGTGGGACAAGGGGCAGGCTCCTCTCTTCGTCAGCTACGCAACTGACCCGGCCTACGACGCCTGCAACTACAACGACACCAGCATTGGAGCGGTATTCCTCAACAACACGGCCTACGTGCAGATAGAGGGCGCTGGTATCGTAAAGGGAACGAAGCACCTAGAACTTGCAAAGGCCTTCATTAACTTCCTGATAAGCAAGGAGGCCCAGGAGAAGCTCCCGCTCAACCAGTGGATGTACCCTGTGAACAGCGAGGTCGAGCTTCCAGAATGCTTCAGCTACGCCCTCGACGTGAGTAAGGCTAAGGTCGTTTCAATTCCCACTGATGAGCTTGCGAAGAACACCGACAAGTGGCTCAAGGAGTGGAGGGCAATAATGGTCGAGGGCAAGAGCGCCTCAGAGATTTCGCCGACGAGCACCGCATCAGCCGAGAAGTCCGGCGGCATCTGCGGGCCTGCTCTACTCGTCGGTCTCGCCATCCTTCCACTCGCGCTGAGGAGGAGAAGGTGAGCCTACTCTCCTCCCTTTTTCCAGACTATTTTTCCGTTTACCATTGTCATCACGACGTCACTTCCCCTGGCCGAGTACACGAGCAGGGAGTAAGGGCTCTCCCTCGGCTTGAACCACGACTTTCTGGCGTCTATCAGAAGGAGGTCTGCTAGGTAGCCTTCCCTGATGAGACCGGCTTTAATCCCCAGCGCCCGTGCGCCCCCGACGGTTGCTATCTCGAAGATTTTTCTTGCTGGGATGGAATGGGCTTTTCTTTCGAGGATGTTCGCAAAGAGTGCCGAAGTCCTCATCTCGAGAAACATGTCCATTATGCCAACGGGATTGGGAGAGTCGTTGCCTATGGCCACGTTCACCCCAGCGTGAAGAACTTCTGGGAGGTTTATCGTCGTCCCTTCAAGCTTCACGTTGCTCGTTGGACAGTGAACGAGCGTTGAGCCTGCTGATGCGAGGGTTCTAATTTCTTCGTTGGTAAGATAGACGCCGTGGACTCCAATCAGACGGTCGCTTAACGCCCCAGCTTGCTTTAGATACTCCACCGGTTTTAGACCGTAGCGTCTTTTAACTTCCTTCACTTCGGCCCTGCTCTGGGCGAGGTGGACGTGAATTCTGGCGTTGGTCTCCTCCGACAGTTCGGCCATCTCCCTCATAAGCTCCAGACTGACCGTGTTGGTCGCGTGGGGAGCGAGGGTGGGCGTTACGAGTTCGCTCTTTTCCTGCCAGCGCCTGAAGAATTTGAAACCCTCCTCTGGATCGGCGTGTGGAAAATCTACCAGATCCATTACAGTCTGTCCGATAAAAGCCCTTATCCCCATCTTCTCGGCTTCCCGAGCTATTTCGTCGGCGAAGAAATAGTGGTCGTTTATCGTTGTCGAGCCGTTCATAAGGGCCTCCATGATACCTATTCTGGCCCACTCTCGGATTTCACTTGTTGTCCATTCCAGTTCCATAGGCCAGATTATCTTCTCTAGCCATTCCTCCGTTGGCATGTCCTCTCCAAGTCCTCTAAACTTCGCCATCGCCACGTGGGTGTGTGCGTTTATCAAGCCTGGAATCACAAAGAAGCCTTTTCCGCCGTAAACCTCATCGGGGCCGAATTCCCGGACTTTCTCGGCGGGGACTACGGCGCTGATAGCATTTTCCTCTACCAGAACAGCATGGTTTTGAAGAATTCTTTCGGCGTCAATGACGTCTCCGATGAGCGCGATCATTCTCCCACCGTTTGTATGTTTGACAGTCGAGTAATTAAGCCTTTTGCCGTTTTGACATCCAAATTTCCAAAGGGTTTAAATTTGGGAGAGAAAAGCTATCCCCATGCCGCATTTGATAGAGATAAAGTCCCGGCCCGTGGCACTCTCGCTCTGGTTCAATTGACGCTATTCTTGGTAACATAGATATTAGTTAGTGTTATAAACCCGCTTTCAAAGCCTCTGGAGGTGGTTAAAGGTGATCGATAAGGTTTACTGTGCCGATGTCACGCCCGAAATGGAAGGGAAGAAGGTTAAGCTCGCTGGATGGGTCTACAGAAAGAGGGAAGTCGGAAAGAAAGTCTTTATAGTCCTCCGCGACTCAAGCGGAATTGTCCAGGTCGTCTTTTCAAAGGATCTGAACGAGGAAGCTTATAGAGAGGCCAAGAAAGTCGGAATTGAATCGAGCGTTATCATCGAGGGAACGGTTAAGGCCGATCCCCGCGCGCCGACCGGTGCCGAAGTTCAGGGAGAGAAGCTCCAGATAATCCAGAACGTTGACTTCTTCCCGATAACCAAGGATGCGAGCGACGAGTTCCTGCTCGACGTCAGGCACCTCCACCTGCGCTCCCCGAAGGTCGCGGCGATAATGAAGGTCAAGGGCACGCTCATGCAGGCGGCAAGAGAATGGCTCCTCCAGGACGGCTGGTACGAGGTCTTCCCGCCGATCCTCGTCACCGGAGCAGTTGAGGGCGGAGCGACGCTCTTCAAGCTCAAGTACTTCGACAGGTACGCCTACCTCAGCCAGTCGGCCCAGCTATACCTTGAAGCGGCCATCTTCGGCCTTGAAAAGGTCTGGTCGCTCACTCCGAGCTTCAGGGCCGAGAAGAGCAGGACGAGGAGACACCTCACCGAGTTCTGGCACCTCGAGCTTGAGGCCGCGTGGATGGACCTCTGGGACATCATGAAGGTCGAGGAAGAGCTTGTGAGCTACATGGTTCAGAGGACGCTCGAGCTGAGGAAGAAGGAGATCGAGCTCTACCGCAAGGACGAGGTCAAGACCCTCAAGAACGCCGTTCCACCGTTCCCGAGGATAAGCTACGACGAGGCCATAGACATTCTCCAGAGCAAGGGCGTGAACATCGAGTGGGGAGAGGACATGGGTGCCGACGAGGAGAGAGTATTAACAGAGGAGTTCGAGAGCCCGTTCTTCGTCTACGGCTATCCGAAGCACATCAAGGCCTTCTACATGAAGGAAGACCCAGAGGACCCGAGGAAGGTTCTTGCCGCTGATATGCTCGCCCCAGAGGGGTACGGCGAGATAATCGGCGGCTCCCAGCGTGAGGACGACTACGACAAGCTCGTGCAGAGAATCCTTGAAGAGGGCATGAAGCCTGAGGACTACGAGTGGTACCTCGACCTCAGGAAATATGGCAGCGTTCCGCACAGCGGCTTCGGCCTCGGCCTTGAGAGGCTCGTCGCATGGGTTCTCAAGCTCGACCACGTCCGCTGGGCAACGCTCTTCCCGAGGACGCCGAGCAGGCTGTATCCGTGACGCTTGTGCAAGGGATGAGTGGAATTCGCGGTGCTCTTCATAATTTTCATTTTAGTGCTTTGTTTTGAGATCAGCAAGGCTTTTTGAAAAAAAGCTTGACCAAAAGTTTGAATGTCTTCGAGTTCGAGATTGACCTAATAATGGGGAGTTCTCCGGTAAATTAGCGAAGAAATAGGGGTTTTGTTTTTAACGCCCTTGGACGTTATACCGTGAGCAAACCCTTTGAAAAATTGCAAATTAAGCCGAGAATCTAAAAATGAAGCGAGAATTGTGAAGACATTGGCTTTTTTCAAAGCGGACAAGACATACCAGTCGAAAACATTCTGCCAGCGCTTGTGGGAGGATGTTGGGGGGCGTTAGCCCCCCGGAGAACTAGGAAAGAAGGAAGGTGGGGAAACGTAGTTTCCCGGTTTTTGGAGAACGGAGGTTTGAGAGTACAGGAAACTTTGCAGGGTAAAGTTTCATCAAAGTTTGTGGTTCTTGTCTGTGAGCTATTGGAAAGGATTTTTCACTAGAAAATGGCTTATTGGTTGTGAATTCCGCTTTTATTGGCCTTATTTTTCGTGAGTTTTTCTTTTTAATCGACGCCACAAGGGCGTCAAGGTGAGAGAAACTCTTTCTTAGTAGGCCAAATTTTGGAATTCGTGCCTTTTTAGCCTGAGTATCACAAAATCATTGTAGAAGTGCAATTCTAAAAGGAACCACGAGCCTTGATCAAACTTCGCGAGGAAGCTTTTGGGAAAAGCTTCACCAAAAGTGCTCCCTTTCTTTTGACTTTCCTGTCAAAGAGTGTATTCTCTACCAGAAAGCAACTTCACGCGGGTTTACTCTCAAAATCTCCTGTTGATTGCGATTTCACATTTCTTTTTAGCGCTCGAAGAGCGCTATACGGTGAGGAAATCCTGTATATTTTAGCAACTCGATAAGTAAACCCACTCAAAAGTCAGCTCGCTAAAAACGCATACTACTCTTCCGCCATCCGTTAAGGACGCTTGAACGCTAGTGAAAGCGGCGCTGAAGCTTTTGGAAAAAAGCTTCACCAAAAGTTTGAATGTCTTCGTGATATTGACTGAGAATTAGGCTTCTCATGACAAATTTGCAGATGAATAGGGGTTTCCTTATTTTTAACGCCTTTCGGGCGTTATACTGCGAGCAAACCCCCTTGAGGATTTCCAATTGATGGTGAGAATCTCTGAAAAGCTGGGCACTCAAAAGGACATTCCATCTTTGATGAAACTTTGCCCTGCAAAGTTTCTGTGGTGGGCCCGCGGGGATTCGAACCCCGGACCTCCACCTTGTAAGGGTGGCGTCATAACCATCTAGACCACGGGCCCGCCCGGAATAGGAAAAAGGGGAGGGTTTATAATTTTTTCTACTTCTCGACTCCCCTCCTAACTTTCACGGCCAGTCCCTGCTGGAATATCTTCAGCTCCTCGCCGTTCAGGAGGGTCTGCCCAGTCGCGAGGAGCTCATCGTCCCTGTTAACAACAAGAACCTCGTCGTAGGGCCTTATGTTCGGGTCTGCATCAACCACGAACTTCGCGAAGACGTTCTTCCCCCTCCTTGCGAACGGTTCTGCATCCTCGTCCACTACAACACGCATCCTCGGGAACGACAGGACTCCGTGGAGTCTCTTCGCACCCTCAATTCCAAGCGTCAGCAGGCCGTCCTCCGCTCTGAAGGTAGCGAGATGCTTGCCCTTGGCCTTTATCTGCCTCGGCATCCCGGTCTTCCTTGAGAGCTCGACAAAGGCGTCCTTGAAAGCCTCGCCAGCTCCCTCGCCGAACTGGTACTCTGCAACCGCCATAACGTACTTCCTGGCTTCTCCCTTCTCGGGCTTCTCAACTGTGAAGTCTTCTTCTCCTTCACTCTGGGCGAACGGATAGCTGAGCGAGAGGTACTTCGGAACCTCACCGAAGATCGGGTGGCTGATGGTTTCAGGAAACTTTGATCTAACGCGCTCCGCCCTCTCTCTGGCGCGCTCAACGATTGGCCACCTTAGAGCCCCCTCGCTCACTTTGAAGAAGGCGCTCGCCTTTGTTACCGGCTCGTTCTTCTCAAGGTATTCTCTGTACTCGAGAAGTCTCTTGTAAGCCGCGTAGAGTTTGGGATGGGAGCGGGCCCTCTCATCCACGAGGCGCCACAGCTCGCCCTCTTTTATAGCTTGCTTAACCCTGTTGAGTTCCTCCCTTATGACCCAGAGGTTGTGGAGAGCCAGAAGCCTCGTCCTCTCCTCTTTCGGCATCTCACGGAGCTCCTGCGGCGTATAGCGGGAGCACACGGGACAGGAGCACGGGAAGTACTCAAGTTCTTCCAGCCTCTTTGTCCCCTCGGGTGTCATGTAGCGGTCGTCCTTGGCGTAGAGGGCATAGCTGGCCGAATCGAAGAGGTCTATGCCCATGGCAACCGCCAGCGCGAAAATCATAGGATGCCCTGCGCCGAAGAGATGAACCGGCCTGTCTGGTCTGAGGCCCACCTTCGAAGCTATAACGACATCCACCAGATCCATGTAGCGGTAGCTCTCCATCAGCGGAACAACCGCGCCAATCGGGTGTATCTCGAAGTTCATCCTGCTGAGCTCTCTCGCGGCGTACGTCCTGAGGTCTGGATAGGTTGAGCCCTGTACAGCGGCGTTCATCGCTATCTCCTTGATTTCTTCGGCTTCCTTCGCTCTCTCCAGCGTTATCCTCAAGTCTTCCTCGGCTTTCTCCCTCGGCGCGTCCGGTGGCGTCGGAATGTCAAGGAAAGTCCCTATGTCAACGCCTATTTCATGCTGAAACTCGACGATCTCTCTGTTGGTTACCTCGACGCCGCCGTAGCGCATGAGCTGGAAGGAACCAGAGTCAACCTCGATTATCCCATCGTAGTCAAGGAGTTTGTGTATCCCAACTTCAAGCGCCTTCTCCCTAAGCTCTGGAGTCTTGTATATTATATAGGAGTTCGTGATTATCATCCCAAAGCCCATCTCCTTAAGCTCCTTTGGCGTCACGATCAGCTGTTTCGGGTTGATGACGGGCATTATTGCGGGGGTTTCTACGGTTTTCCCGTTGACCGTGAGCTTTCCGATCCTGCCGGAAGCGTCGCGCGCCTTGACCTCAAACCTGAAATCGACCATTTTTCTCACCTACCTTGAATTGGAAGGGACCTTTAAAAAGGTTCAAAGGGAGGAGAACAGGCTAACGAGGATAAAAGCGAGAACACCGGAAGCCGTTGGAGCAGTGACCCAGCCGCGCAGAATGCCTTTCAGGGCCTTTTTGTTGGGCCTCTCGCCCTTATACAGGCTCACGCCCGATATTGCACCGACGATGGCCTGACCTGAGCTGACCGGGATTCCGAAAAGGTTGGCCAGGGTAACGGCCAGGGCCGCGCCCATCTGGGCCGAAAACCCGGAAGTCGGGCCGAGAGGGGCCAGGTCTCTTCCCACCGTCATCATGACCTCGTAGCTGAACGTCAGCGCTCCAACTCCGAGGGCAACTGCGAGGAGGCCCTTAACCCCAACTCCTCCATCTGCCAGTCCTATCACGTTGGCGAGCTCGTTTGCTCCTAGGTTGAAGGAGGCGTAGGCCGAGGCGGTGAAGGCGAGCCACTTCTGCGTCAGCTCAAGGATTTTAATGTGCTTTATCCTGTTGAGGAGGCGCTTGTACGGGATGTACGTCCCCACGGCCAGAACTCCAGCCAGGGCAGGAGATACAACCCAGGTGAGAACGATCTTTCCGATAACTGGCCAGTTCACGGGAAGGCCCTCCGCGAGGGAAGCCCCAATGAGGGCACCTATTATAGCCTGTGTGGTGGATATTGGGTTTCCCCAGAGGCTGGCCAATGTTACAGTTATAGCGGAGCTGAATAGGACAAGTCCAATGGTTACTGGTTCCATGCCCCTGGCTAGCCCGCTCACCGTGTTAGATACACCCGAACCGCCGAGAAAAGCCCCTAGAAATACGAAGACTCCAATGAGGAGTACGGCCCTCTTAAAGCCGAGTATTCCGGAGCCTACGGCGGTTCCAACGGCCTTTGCGCTGTCGTTCGCTCCTATTGCCCACGCCATGAAGACCGCTGTCGCTATCAGCATCATAGGCATCCCTATAGTCTATTGTGTCTATATAGTTTATGTAGCACAGAGGAGTGCATTGTATTTAAAAATCTTTCTGATAAGCTCTGAAAATCAGCATTCTGCAGTGTGTCTTCAGGTTAATTACCGGTAGCTTGGGCTACAGCTTTCCAAGCACCCATTTGGAGTATCCGTAGAGGTGCAATATCAGGTAGAAAACCGCCCAGAACCAGAGAACGGCGGGGAATATTAATGAGGTTGTAATACCCCCACCCTCGACGAGAACGGGTATAAGCATTGTAAGTGTCTCAAAGCCCCACCAGAGCCCAAAAGCCCACCAGTAACCAAAAACCAACAGGAGAACAGGAACTACAATATCGAGGATTGCTATAAAGTCACCCAGCAGCAGGAACCCCCATTCTTTCGTGAGGCCACCCCCAAGGTTCCTGAGGTCACCAAGGAACCACCTCTTCCTCTGGCGCCAGAGTTTTCTGATGTCCTTGGGCATCTCCGTCCACACCCTCGCTTTTGGCGCGTAGACGACCCTTCCGAGTTTCTTTATGGCCTTTGTCGTCGCGTAGTCTTCAACCGGGTCTTCCACGAAGCCGCCGATCCTCTCAAGAGCCCCCTTTCTGAACGCCGATATTGGTCCAGGAGCGACGCTCAGGTCTTCAAGCTCCTTGGCCCTCCTGAAGGTCGCTATCCTCAGGTGCTCAACGTCCTGCGCTCTCTCAAGAAACGAGTTCCCGAGAACCCTCACCTGGCCACCAACTCCAAGAACGTCTTCCGAGTAAAACCTCCTGACAAGCTCTTTGACGGCGCTTTTCTCAAGCGCGCTGTCCGCGTCGGTGGTGACTATTATTTCCCCAGTTGCTTTGGACAGTCCAAAGTTCAGGGCCTTTGATTTCCCGCCGTGGGCAATCCTGAAAACTTTAAGTCTGGGGTCTTTAATGGATGAAGCCACATCGTACGTGTTATCCTCGCTCCCGTCGTCCACGAATATGACCTCGAAATCTGGATAGTCCTGTGCGAGAGCGGCCTCTATTGCCCTTTTACACCGTTCCCCTTCGTTGTAGGCGGGAATTATTATGGAGACCTTAGGGGTCTGGTCTTTAGTTACATAATTCCTGAAAAGGCTAATTATGTAATTAACGAAGAAGTAGCCGTCCCAGAGGAAAACGATGACCAGCGCCGTTAGGAGGAGGGGGTGCATGTATGAGAGTTAAAATAAGGTCTTTTAATCGTTACTTAAGCTAAGCACCGGCTTTCTTCCCAGCTTGTATTTCACGACGTAGCGGCCGTGTTCAAAGTCATCTTCTACCGCCTCAAGAACCTCAACCGGTTCAAGCTCAAGGCCGAACTCCATGGCTTCCCATTTTATGTCGTCAAAATAGTCGTAAAGCCCACAGGTGGCGCAGAAGGAGCCCTCGAACTCTATTATCACTTCGTCTCCTTCAATCGAGAGAATCCTCGCGTTTGCCTCGCTCCCGTGAAGCCTGTTGAACTCGGCGAGGACTTTCTCTATCTTCTCCCTCACGTCCATCTTCTCACCATGTCTGGTTTTGATCCATCACTTAAAAAGTTTGTTAGACTAACCGAATAGTTTAAAAATCCAAGTCCGAGATGGAGAACGATGAGCGGGATAAGGTGGGCCGAGAGGGAGTACACGGACGAGGAGATTTATTCCATCCTTAGCGAGCCGGTTAGGGAGTGGTTTAAGCGGAAGTTTGGAACATTCACCCCGCCCCAGCGCTACGCCGTCCTTGAAATCCATAAAGGTGAGAACGTTCTCATTTCATCCCCAACGGGTTCTGGAAAGACTCTCTCGGCATTTCTCTCCGCAATAAACGAGCTGATTCTCCTTGGAAAGGAAAGCAAGCTTGAGGATAAGATCTACGTCCTCTACGTCTCACCCCTCCGCGCCCTGAACAATGATATCAAGAGGAACCTGGAGGGTCCGCTGGCGGAGATAAAGGAAGTGGCCAAAGAGCTCGGCTATGAACTGCCTGAGATAAGGGTAGGGATAAGGACGAGCGACACATCGAGCTATGAGAAGAGCAAGATGGTAAAAAAGCCACCTCACATTCTAATAACAACCCCAGAAAGTCTCGCCATTGCCTTAAACGCTCCCAAATTCAGCGAGAGGCTGAAGACGGTTAAGTACGTCATCATTGACGAGGTTCACGCACTCGCTGAAAACAAGCGCGGCTCCCACCTCGCGCTGAGCATTGAACGCCTACAAGAGATGGCCGAGAACGAGTTCGTGAGGATCGGGCTGAGCGCGACGATTCACCCGCTTGAGGAAGTCGCCAAGTTCGTCTTCGGCTTCAATGACGATGGAACCCCCAGGCCTGGCCTCATAGTGGACGTCTCCTTCGCGAAGGAAACAGAGATAAAGGTCGAGAGCGTTGTGGAAGACTTAATCTACACCGATGCCGGAACGCTCAGCGACGCCCTCTACAACCGCCTGGCGGAGCTGATACGGGAGCACAGGACGACGCTCATCTTCACCAACACGAGGAGCGGCGCCGAGAGGGTGGCTTTCAACCTGAAGAAGCGTTTTCCGGAGTTTGAGGGTCTGATAGAGGCCCACCATTCCTCATTGTCGAGAGAGGTTCGTTTGGACGTAGAGGAGAAGCTGAAAAGAGGAGAGCTGAAGGCGGTTGTCACCTCGACAAGTCTTGAGCTCGGAATTGATATTGGTACAATAGACCTCGTCGTTCTCATCGGATCGCCAAAGAGCGTTAACAGGGCCCTGCAGAGAATCGGTAGGGCTGGACACAGGCTCCACGACGTAAGCAAGGGGATTATCCTCGCCCTCGACAGGGACGACCTCGTTGAGGTTACTGTCTTGGCTCACAACGCGAGAAACAGAAGATTGGACAGGGTTAGAATCCCGAAGAATCCGCTCGACGTCCTCGTTCAGCACATAGTCGGCATGGCCCTCTACAAGGTCTGGGAGGTCGAAGAGGCCTACCGCCTGGTTAGAAGGGCCTATCCCTTCCACGAGCTTCCCTTTGAGGACTTCATGAGCGTCCTGAAGTACCTTTCAGGTGGCTATGAGGGACTTGAGGACAGAAAGGTCTACGCCAAGATATGGCTCGAGGACGGGAAGTTCGGAAGGCGTGGAAAGATGACGAGGGCTATCTACTACATGAACGTTGGCACTATTCCAGACGAGGCAAAGATAAGGGTTTACACGATGGACAAGCAAATGATTGGGACTGTTGAGGAAGAGTTCGCCGAAAGGCTGATGCCGGGGGACATCTTCGTCTTGGCCGGCAGAACCTACGAATTCGTGAAGAGCAGGGGCAACAAGATATACGTCGTCCCGCGCGAGGGGGCGAAGCCCACCATCCCAGCCTGGTTCTCTGAGATGCTTCCGCTGAGCTTTGATTTGGCCCTCGACGTTCAGCGCTTCAGGAGGGAGGTGAAGGGGCTGTTGAACAACAAACGGGCCAAGTCCCTTCTCATGAGGAAGTACGGAATAGACGAGAGGGCAGCCAAGGCCATAATAGCCTACTTCCGCGAGCAGGAGAGGTATTCAACAGTCCCCGACGACGAGACGGTTCTGGTGGAGGAAGTTGAGAAGGATAACACCTACGAGTACTTCTTCCACACGCTGATCGGAAGGAGGGCCAACGACGCCTTAAGCAGGGCCTTCGCCTACGCTGTTGGAAGATGGAAGGGGGTAAACGTCGGCATAGCCCTCAACGACAACGGCTTCCTCCTTAGAGTTCCGAAAGAAGCCAGGCTGAGCGAGAATGAAATCATGGAACTCTTCCAGCTGGAAGATCTGAGGGAAATTCTCAAGAGGGCTCTCGACAACACGGAGCTTTTGAAGAGGCGCTTCAGGCATGTGGCGAACAGGGGCTTTCTGATCCTGAGAAGATACGTGGGAAGGAGCAAGCGCCTCGGCAGACAGCAGGTCATAGCGGTTTCGCTCCTCAAAGTCCTCAAGGAGCACTACCCTGACTTCCCGCTCCTGAAGGAGGTTTACAGGGAGATCATGGAGGACAAGATGGACGTTGAGAACGCCGAACTGTTCCTGAGCTGGGTGCGGGAGGGGAAGATCAAGGTCGTCTTCGAGAGGAACGAGCTTCCGAGTCCGTTCGCCTTCAACCTTGAGGCAATAGGTTCGAGCGATGTCGTTCTGATGGAGGACAGGAGGGAGATGATAAAGGCCCTCCACCGGAAGATAATGGCCTTAATTGGGGAAAACGCCACCTAATTTGGCTTTTTTAGCCTTTCAAAACGCTTAAGACGCCCTAATAATTTTCTGACTTTATTTGCTTTGCCTGTGTAAAAATGTGTTCCTGGTTACATCACTTTTCACCGCCGGTGAAAACAAGCCTTAAGTATTTTACAGTCATAAAATTGTCGGGTGGTAGCATGAAGGTGAAAGTCGGAATAAACGGTTACGGGACAATCGGGAAGAGGGTTGCTTACGCCGTTTCCAAGCAGGATGACATGGAGCTCATCGGCGTAACCAAGACGAAGCCCGACTTCGAGGCCTATCTGGCGAGGGAGAGGGGCATTCCTGTCTATGCCGCGAGCGAGGAGTTCTTACCGAGGTTCGAGAAGGCCGGCTTTGAAGTTGCTGGAACGCTCAACGACCTCTTGGAGAAGGTTGACGTAATCGTTGATGCCACACCGGGTGGAATGGGTGCAAAGAACAAGGCCCTCTACGAAAAGGCCGGAGTTAAGGCGATCTTCCAGGGCGGTGAGAAGGCAGAGGTTGCTCAGGTCTCATTCGTGGCCCAGGCTAACTACGAAAAGGCCCTCGGAAAGGACTACGTCAGGGTTGTCTCCTGCAACACGACTGGATTGACCAGAACGCTCTCAGCCCTTCAGGAGTACATCAACTACGTCTACGCTGTCATGATTAGGAGGGCCGCAGATCCGAACGACTCAAAGAGAGGTCCAATCAACGCCATAAAGCCCACGGTTGAGGTTCCTTCCCACCACGGGCCAGACGTCCAGACGGTTATTCCGATAAACATCGAGACGATGGCCTTCGTCGTGCCCACTACCCTCATGCACGTCCACAGCGTCATGATTGAACTCAAGAAGCCGATAACGAGGGAAGATGTGATAGATATCTTCGAGAACACCACCAGAGTTCTCCTCTTCGAGAAGGAGAGGGGCTTTGAGAGCACGGCCCAGCTCATAGAGTTCGCAAGGGATCTCCACCGCGAGTGGAACAACCTCTACGAGATAGCCGTCTGGAAGGAGAGCATAAGCGTGAAGGGCAACAGGCTCTTCTACATCCAGGCCGTTCACCAAGAGAGCGACGTCGTGCCAGAGAACGTGGATGCGATAAGGGCCATGTTCGAGATGGCGGACAAGTGGGAGAGCATAAAGAAGACGAACAAGAGCCTTGGAATTCTGAAGTGATTTCAGAAACGTCTTTAAACTCGCCCTCAATTTCTTTTTGATGGAGAATGGAAGCTGAAGAGTACCTTCTCCTGCTCGGGCTGGCGCTGGCAGTTCTTGCCCTCGTTTTTCCTGGACAAACACTCAGCGGGGAATTCTGCGAAGGGTCCCACGGGAAGCTGGGAGACTATTACGTCAGCGTTTCGGGCGGTTTCCTGCGGGTATCAGCCGTGAGCGGGGATGTATTCATCGCCCACGGTCAGAACGTTATTCTGAAGAGAGTACCGATTGAGTACTCGTATCTACCAGACAGCGGATGCTACATCCTTAAAATCAGGTACAAGGGAGGGACTTCCCTCTACGCTTTCGCCGGCGGGCTTGCCCTTGCTGGCGGGGCCTTTTTTTACATGGCTTTTCTGAAGTACCGCTGAGTCTATCTTTCTTTAAAAAAGGTCTTCATATCAACAAAACTATCCAGCAAAAGAAATAAGAAATGGATAAAAATGGATAAATACCACCGAGGCCAACATGAGATGGTGGTGACATGTCAGTATCAAATACGCCAGAAGAATGGGCGTCAGCATTCCCTTCAAGGCGTGATCTAAAAGAGAGGCTCGAGTTCATCCGCCTCTATGTCTTCAGGCTCAAGCAGAACCCGGACGAGGTTTTCAGAGAGCAGGTTAAGCTCATCAACTCCCTCCTCAAGTCGTCGAAGAGCTTTCCGCTATCAAGAGAGAAGTACCTCCGCCTTAAGGGGGAGCTGAGGGTCAAGAAAGGCTAAACCCCCAGCTTCTTCCTAACTTCCTCAACGCTCAACCCCTTAACCAGCAAATCCTTCTCCCTGCTCGTCTCTCCCCTGACTATGTTGACTTCCGCTCCGAGGAGTTTCGAGAAGAACTTCACGACTTCCTTGTTGGCCTTGCCCTCAACTGGCGGAGCCGCTATCCTGACCTTCAGCCTTCCGCGCCACCCGTCTACCCCTTCAATCGCGTTCTTCTTTGCCTTTGGCTGGACGTAAATCATTATCAGGACTCCCTCTTTAGTCTCCTTGATGAACTTCATATCAATCCCTCCACTCGTACTTCCAGACTATTTCCGGCGGGAATTCACCCCGCTTAAGCTTTTCGAGTATCTCATTTGCCACCGAATATGCAAAATCGAAAGTTTTCTTGTCTATCAGCCTGTAGTTCAGCGCCATCTCAAGCTCATCCTCGTCGAGGAGAAAAGCTTCCCCGCTCGGGAAGACGAAGATATCTAAGAACAGGTCGAGCATCTCTATCGTGTCTCCATAACGCTTTGTATAAGCCAGAACATCAACGTAAAGCCCCTTGAAGTATCCTTTCTCATCGTAAACTTTGAGGATGTCGTAGTTTCTCCCGATGAATGCAAAGTACACCATCTTATAGCCGTTGTCTACGACCTTAACGCCGTTTACGAAGAGGGGCGCCAGCATGCCTGAGAACTCCGATTTTGCAACGACTACGTCCCCAATGTCAGCGAGAACTTCGTCTTCTCTCTCAAGCACTCTGTTTGGAATGCGTTTGTAGATGAGGTGGATTTTTGAACTCATGTTTAAGGGAGGATTAAAATTGATTAAAATGATTTTTGTATTCTGTTGGAGTTCTCTCAACGGCAGGGATGTCTCCAATCTCAAGCCAACCACCCTCAGAGAAAAGACCCGTGACCCAGTTTGGGATCTAGGGGTTTTCTTCGATCTTCAAGCACATTCGACAGACTTTTAAACGCTGAGCCATAGCTTTTAACATGAACATCTACGAGATGCTCGCGCTCATAGCATTCGGATACGTTCTCAAGCGTCTGTTTAAGTCTGAGAAGCCCTTTGACTACATCCGAATCCTCACAAACGACATTCTTCTGGCCTTCTTCGTCTTCGGCAACGTCGCGAGCAAGGATTTGGGATACTTACTCAGCATAAAGACGGTTTTCATCTACGTCTTTCTCGTAATAGGCATAAGTCTTGGCTCCTCTTACCTCTACGGCAGGTTCGTTCTCAAAAACGACCCCTGGGCTGGTGCACTCATGGTTCTCTCGGTTTACCCGAACACCGCGGCCCTAGGCTTCCCGATAGCGAGCCTCTTCTTGGACGACATAACCCCCGCAATTCTCTACTCAACAACCAACAGCCTCATCGTAATCCCGATAGTGACGTTCATAGCGGCCCACTACTCCAGCGGCGGTGCTTCACTAAGGAGGAGCATCGAAAAGGCCCTGAAGTTCCCGCCGACAGTCGCCAACCTGCTTGCCCTCGCCCTTGTGATAGCTGGAATCCGCCTTCCGGGCTGGATCATCGAGCCCATTAAGACGATCGGCTGGTGGAGCATCCCGCTCCTGATAATCTACTTCGGCTCGCGGATAACCCTCAGCAGGTTCGAGCTCAGGAAGTTCCTCGAAGTGGGGGCCTTTAGGATAGCGATTCCATTCATCTTCGTCTTCCTCACCCTCAGGAACGCCAGCCTAGAGGTTTTCTACTCGGTTCTGGTCGAGGCCAGCATGCCGCCGGCGATAGCCGCCAATGCGATTCTTGCACAGTACCAGCTGAAGGCTGAGGAGGCAATAAGCGTTACCTTTGTCCTTACTCTCATCGTTATCGGCCTCTTCATGGCCTTAAAGGCTCTTCTCTGACCGATGCCTTTTTAGTCCTTCGATGGATTTTTGAACGGTGATAACATGGAGCGCGTCGTTGAGATTCTGAAGGAGATACTTGAGATACCGTCCCCAACAGGCTACACGAAAGAGGTAATGGAACACATTGAGAAAAAGCTTACCGAGGCAGGGATTAAGACCTACTACACCAACAAGGGCGCCCTGATAGCGGGCAACCACCCCGAGCCTGAACTCGTGATTGCGGCACACGTTGACACTCTAGGTGCGATGGTAAAGGGCATCCTCCCCGACGGACATCTGAGCTTCACGAGAATAGGCGGCCTTCTCCTTCCTGCCTTCGAGGGGGAGTACTGCACGATAATCACCCGCTCAGGAAAGCGCTACCGCGGGACGCTCCTCCTCAAGAACCCGAGCGTTCACGTGAACAAAGAGGCAGGAAAGAAGGAGAGAACAGAGGAGAACATGTACATCCGCCTCGATGCAGAGGTGGAGAAGAAAGAAGACACTGAAAAGCTCGGCATAAGGCCCGGCGACTTCATTGCCTTCGACCCGAAGTTCGAGTACGTGAACGGCTTCGTCAAGGCCCACTTCTTGGACGACAAGGCGAGCGTGGCAGTGCTAATTGACCTCATGCTCGACCTTAGTCAGACCCTTGAAAAGCTCCCGGTTGCGTTCTTCTTCTCGCCGTACGAGGAGGTCGGCCACGGCGGTTCGGCAGGCTATCCCAAGAGCACGAAGGAACTCCTAGTCGTTGATATGGGAGTAGTTGGGGAGGGAGTAACAGGGAAAGAGACCGCCGTCTCAATAGCGGCCAAGGACTCGAGCGGCCCCTATGACTACGAGATGACGACCAAACTAATCGAACTTGCCGAGAAGAGGGGAATCCCTTACACCGTGGACGTCTTCCCATACTACGGCTCGGACGGGAGCGCGGCCTTGAGGGCTGGCTGGGACTTCAGGGTTGCCCTCATCGGCCAGGGAGTCCACGCCAGCCACGGCATGGAGAGAACACACGTTAAGGGAATGCTCGCCACGAAGGAGCTGATAAGGGCATACATCGAGGAGAAGTTCCTCTGATTGGTCTTTCCAAATTTTTATCACATTTGCCGAAAAGCTTAAATTGATTCTCAACAGAATCATTCTCATGAGAATTATTCCCAGAAGAATTGAAATGAAAACCTTAAGATATCCCGGCTGGAAGATGCTCTACGGCCGCAGAAAAACAGGGAAGAGCTTTATAGCAAGCAGGTTCTTAGATCACGACCTCTATTACTTTGTACAGCGAGATGGAGCCATCCTTGAGAGGAGGAGTGGTGCAAGGTTATCATATCAGGAACTGCTGAAAGAGCTATCCAAGAACCTTGGGGAGAAAACAATCGTTATTGATGAGTTCCATAGACTCCCTGAGGACTTCCTCGATTTCCTGCACGCAAACGCTGGGAGAAGTGAAAAGGATCTGGTTCTCCTCACGTCAACGCTCTGGCTCTCACTGCGGCTTCTCTCCAAAAAGGAAAGTCCCTTACTTGGGGTAGTGCTGCCGATAAAAATCGGACTTATTGACGAGAGAGAAGTTATCATCGAGCTTTCAAAGGAAGTGAGTGGAAAAGAGCTTGTGGAAGCTTCCACGTATCTTAGAGAACCTATGCTTGTTCCCCTTTACAAGCCACCACTGAGGGAGTTCATGGCTCAATACCTGTACTCATCAGGGCCGGTCGTTGAAGATTTAATCGGCGAGGCTTTCACTGAAGAAGAAATCCTGTTTTCTGAGGTTTATCGAGCGATTCTCCACGCAGTAGCGGATGGAAAGTCCAAGAGCGGCGAGATAGCGAGCTACCTGGTGTCCCAGGGACTTCTTGACTCGCCCTCAAGCATCCAGAAGTACCTCAAAGTTCTCTCCACAATGGACATCATACGGAAAGTTCCCATCTTCCGAAAACGCAGGAGGTTCAGTTACTCCATAGCATCCCCCCTGCTGGATTTGCACTTCTACCTCAGCTCCAAGTACGCGTACACCGAGCTGGAAACCCCACTTGAGTTCATAAGGAGTGCCGTTAATGAGAAAGTCCCGAGACACGTTGAAAAATACATCGAGAGCCTGCTGGGAAAGGTATACGGGCTCAGACCAGTTAGAATCGAAGAACCTGACCTTGAAGTGGACATAGCCCTTCAGGGCTTCAAGCGTCTTGAGCTAGTGGGGGAAGTGAAATGGAAGAGCAGGGTAAAGAGAGAGGAAGTTTGGAAAATCGAGGAAAAGCTTTCAAGGTTCAACTGTAGAAAAGTGCTCGTCGTTCCCGATGAAAGCGTCCTTGAGTCAGAGCCAAAAACCGTTGAAGTGCTCACCCCAGAGGATCTCTTGACTCTCGCCCAGAAAAGCCTGAGAAAGGAGCTCGGGGAAGAATGAAGCTTTCTCACTCCCCCATCAGCTTCTCTATCAGCTTTGCCTTCTCCTGGGCCTTGCGGAGATGTTCCACTGTTACCTTGGTGTATATCTGGGTAGTTGAGAGGTTCGAGTGGCCGAGAAGCTCCTGTATGGCCCTTATATCCACCCCTTCCTCAAGTAGGTGAGTCGCGAAGCTGTGGCGGAGCTTGTGTGGCGTTACCTCAACCCCAGCTTTCTGGCCGTAGCGCTTGAGGAGGTACCACACGTTCCTTGTTGAGAGCTTATCCTTCCTCCTTCTTCTGTCCTCGACGAGGAGGTATTCGCTCTCATCGGAGCGGCTCTCGAGGTAGGCCCTTATCTCGTCGGCGAGGTACTTCGGGATTGGCACGACCCTGTCCTTCGCTCCCTTTCCGCCCCTTACCACTATTAGCCCTCTGTCGAGGTCAACGTCGTCCTTTTTGAGGTTGCACAGCTCGCTAACGCGCAATCCAGCGCCGTAGAGGAGAAGAACAATGAGCCTGTCTCTCTTCCTTGTTGGCGGTATAACAGAGAGAAGCCGCTTAACTTCTTCCCTAGTGAGTGCTTTCGGCAGGCTCCTCGGGACTTTGGGAGGCTTCAGCCTCTCGGCTTCATCGTCAAGGCCCTCAAACCGAAAGTAGGCCCTCAACGCCTGGACGACGAGGTTGAGGCTCCTGTTAGAGTAGCCGTTTTTCCTCAGATGGGCAAGAAATCGGAGGGCGGAGCGGGCGTTCAGATCGCCGCCCCACTCAAGGTATCGCCTAACGTAGTAGGTGTACATCCTGATGGTATGGGGGCTTTTACCCTCAAGATCCAGATAGGTCTCGAACTCCTCAATGACCTCGTTAGGCTCACTCATTGTCCATACCCTTCAGGAGCCTCTCCAGCTCTTCCGGCTTCACCTCGGGGTTCTCAACTATGTTCTCGGTTTCCGGCTCCACGGGTTTTGGCTCTGCGGGATAAACCCTTGGCTCCGCTTTGGGCTTTTCGCTTTCAAGCTCATCCTTGACCGCGAGGCTGAGGTAAACAGTCTTGAGGAGCTCTTCTATCAGGGCATCCTCCTCGGCAAAGATGTAGCCTTGGCCGACTATTATCTTTCCGTTAAGGCCGAGCTTCTCAACGGCCAGTGCGAGAATCTTTTCGTCGGGTACGGGCTCTGCCGGGAAGAGGTTCTTCCAGGCGTCCTCTATCTTCACTGGCCTGGCCCTCTTTTCGAGGAGCTCTTTAAGGCCCTCGTTCTCGCTGGTTAGTCTCTTATACTCCGAGTATAGTTCGTCGTACTTCTTCTGAAGCTCTTCGTGCTCCTTGTAGAGGGCCCCGTACTCGTTGGCAAGCTCGTCGTACTTGCCCTTGATGTCGAGGAGCTGCTTCCTGAGCTCCATGTACTCCGGAAGAACCTGAAGACTCTTGAGACCCGCCCTTACGAGCGTGTTTTTGAGTTCCTTCCTGACGAGCTCAACATCAACGTGCTCAAGGTCGTGGCCGAGCGGGAGCTTCATCCTCTCAATGTGGCCGACCATCTCACCGAGCTCGTTGAAGAGCCTCTCGGCAAGCTCTCTTCCTACCCTGTCCGCGTCGGTCGCTATGATAAGCAGGTCCGCGCCGGCCGCGGCGCTCTTCGCTATCTCAACGTTGGTAGTCGGGATTATCGCTGATATAGTGATGTTGTACTCGCTTCCAAGGGCGAGCCCCTGGAGGGCCTTGCTTACGACCTCTACGTCGCTCGCACCCTCTACCAGAATCCTTACGTCAACTATTGCCATCTTTACCACCTAAACTCATCTTGGACATCGGGTTTAAAACCGTTCTCATACTTCAACCTCAAGCTCGGGCCTTTCGAGGACGATTTTTCCATCGGGCAGGAGTGAGATGCTGAGGGCGTGGATTTCAACGCCCGCTTTTCTGGCCCCTTTGAGGAGCCTCGCTATCTCGGGGTCGCCTTTCTCGTAAGGCCTGAACTTTTCAACACCTGGCATTGCGCCGATGAAGAATATCATGGCCCTCTTTCCAGCTTTCGACAGCTCGATGAGCTCCCTTATGTGTCTCTGCCCCCTCGTTGATGGACAGTCAGGGTACATTGCATATTCCCCTTTCTCACCGCCCCTTAGGACGGCACTCTTCATCTCGGCGTAGACATCACCGCCGGGACATTCAAAGAGGTAGTCGAGGCGGGAGCTTCCGACTTTGATCTCCTTCTTCTTTATGGAACAGTCCCTGAGCCAGGGGACGAGACCTAGCTCAAGGGCCCTCTCAAAGGCTCTTGCCTGCGTTCTGGTGTCGATCACTGCTCCTTTGCCCTCTTCATCTTCGAATGCGACTAAAACAAAGTCAGTCTTCCCCCCTTCCTTCGGAACGCAGAAGGCTTTTCTGCCAGGGATCATGAACTCTTCTAATCTTCCAGTGTTCGTTACCAATGCTTTCCTGGTCTCACCGTTTACCTCGACTAGAGCAACGAAGCGGTTGAGACGCTTAAGGAACGTGCACGGGATGACTTTAAGAGTGAGCAGTACGGGCTTCGCCATGAGTAAACCTACACCGAAAGACGTTTTTAAACCTTGGTGACAAAAAGGAACGGTGGTTCAATGATACCCGAGGAGTTCATCAAATATGCCTTCGAGGAGAGGGTTGCTGGAATAAGAAAGCTCGCAGAGGGGAAGTTCGACCCCTCGGTTTTGCTCGGCTTCACGCGGCACAACCCGGCAATAATAACCTGTGGCAAAGCAGGGCCGAACGGGTCGATCAAGGGTATTGGCTTCATTCACAAGGAGGAATATCTAGAAGAGACCCTCCAGAAGCTCCGCGAGGAGCTGAAAAAGCCCTACAACCCCAGAGATGCTCTCAACTTTCTCCTCAACGAGATATATGTGAGGGAGAAGATAGACTTCACCAAGCTGGTATCCCTTGAGCTGGCTAAAAAGCACACGTGGGCGAACATTACAGGAGGAAGCAGGGAGGCGACGGTGCTCTTCTTTACCCCACCAAGCACTTCCTACGAAGTCCGGTGTGAGGTTGAGGTGCACGAGGACGACGAGGTGTGGGAGTACACAAACGCCGTCCACGACGTCTTTCACAGGCCAAAGAAACCGAGGGACTGGAGCAAGACGCCCGCTTATCTTTTCAAAATCAAGGAGATTTACGACAATGGGGAGAAGGCGATGGGTGTGAGGATTTACCCATAATTGTGTAGGGTAGGGGAAGGGTAATAACCTCAAACTTTTATCCGGTCACTGGATAATCCAGTTGGTGGATAATAATGAAGTTCAACCATCAGTGACACAACACGTCTGTCCTCGTGGCAAAGGACTTCAGGAGAAAGTGCGACGACTGCCTAACCATCGAGGAACTGCTCTCCCACCTAAACCCTTAAATATCTCCGGCCCCACTTTTAGATGGAAATCTAAACGGAAGGTGATGGGAATGGTCGACTACGAACTGCTCAAGAAGATAGTTGAGGCCCCTGGTGTTTCGGGTTTTGAGTTTCTCGGCGTCAGGGACGTCGTTATAGAGGCCTTCAAGCCCTACGTGGACGAGATAAAGGTTGACAAGCTCGGCAACGTCATAGCCCACAAGAAGGGCAACGGCCCAAAGGTTATGCTCGCGGCACACATGGACCAGATCGGCCTCATGGTGAACCACATCGAGAAGAACGGCTTCCTCCGCGTCGTCCCTGTTGGTGGCGTTGACCCGAGGACTCTCATAGCCCAGCGCTTCAAGGTCTGGATCGACAAAGGTAAGTTCATCTATGGAGTCGGCGGAAGCGTTCCTCCGCACATCCAGAAGCCCGAGGAGAGGAGCAAGGCTCCTACCTGGGATCAGGTCTTCATCGACATCGGCACCGAGAGCAAGGAAGAGGCCGAGGAGATGGGTGTCAGAGTGGGAACCATAATCACCTGGGACGGCAGGCTTGAGAGGCTCGGAAAGCACAGGCTCGTCAGCATAGCCTTCGACGACAGGATAGCAGTCTACACCCTCGTCAAGGCCGCGCAGGAGCTCGGCGAGACCGACGCTGACATCTACTTCGTTGCCACAGTCCAGGAAGAGGTTGGCCTCCGCGGTGCTAGGGTCTCAGCTTTCGGCATCGACCCAGATTATGGCTTCGCTATTGACGTTACCATAGCGGCCGACGTTCCAGGAACTCCGGAACACAAGCAGGTCACCCAGCTCGGAAAGGGAACCGCAATCAAGATAATGGACCGCTCGGTCATCTGCCATCCAACGATCGTCCGCTGGATGGAGGAGCTCGCCAAGAAGTACGAGATACCCTACCAGTGGGACATTCTCCTCGGCGGCGGAACCGACGCAGGAGCCATCCACCTCAACAAGAGTGGTGTTCCGACTGGAGCCATCAGCGTTCCGGCGCGCTACATCCACTCAAACACCGAGGTCGTTGACGAGCGCGATGTTGACGCTGGAGTCAAGCTGATGGTCAAGGTTCTCGAGCACATCGGGGAGCTTGAGCTTTGATTCCTTACGTTCTTCCCAAATTTTTATAAGCAATCTCTTTGAGTCTTGATTTTGATATGGAATCAGGAATATTCAAAGTCCCGGCCAGATTTTCATGGGAGGCCCTAAAGAGGATAACATCAAGGCCAGACGTCCTTATAGCTTCCCTGCCGTTTCCCGGGTCGCTTGATGGAAAAACTGTCTCAATACGCCTCCCTGGGAGGGTGTTCGGTTTCGCATTCTCCGGAAGCTTTGAGATGACGTACGCCGATAACACTACAACTTACATAATGAAGTCCCCTCTGGGGCTTCTAATAGTCACCATCCAGCTTGATGGGGGTTTTCTGGTTTCTAGGGCTTCGGCCGACCTAGATGAGAGGTTTCTAAAGAAAAAGCTCCTCAAAATTGCGGAGGGCTTTGGGAGGACTGCCCTGGCGTTTTCTGAGAGCTACGAGAGAGTTATACCAAAAATAAGGCAGGAACACGGCAAGATCGTAGTATCTGACCTGAAACCTGGAGATCTGATTCATCTGGCCAGATACGTCCGTTTCTTTGGAGGAAAAGACACTTTTGAGATCGTTGGAACAGGGAAGGGGGAAATCAAGATTAAAGTGAAAGGCGGAAATCTCGAAGGGATCGAGTTCAGAGAAGATGGGAGTCTGGCAATAGTGGAAATCAAAAAACCCCTTCTCGGCGTTTCGGAGGATGAACTTTCAGACCTCGGCATCGGAGGAAGATACATCTTCAAAGTTCTCTGGGACTGAGTTTTCGGGATGAACCTCGGCGATCCCCTGACTTCTTCCATCAAAGAGCACATTCCTGTTCCTCCACAGCTCGAAGGCCAGAAACGTGGCCCCCATGAGGACACCGAGGATTATGTAGGGCGTTTTACTCGGAAGTGGCAGACCGCGGTGCCAGTTGTGGAGCAGGTAGTTCTGGTAGAGGAACAAATAGCCGAGCCACGCTATTAGCACTGCCTCCACGATGTACTCTGCTATTTTTCCCCACCGCTCTTCCATGCCCATCACGGCAAAGGTTAAAACGGGCCGGTTAAAACCCTTTCCCATGAGTGAGTACTTTCCCTACGAGAACCTCAGACCTAACCAGAGGGAGTTCATAGAACTCATCGGCGAGGCCGTCAAGAACGGCGAGAACGCGATAGTCGAAGCTCCAACGGGCTTTGGAAAGACGATCAGCGTTCTTGCTGGAGTTCTCCCCTTCGCCAAGGAGTACGGCTACAAGGTTCTCTATCTTGCCAGAACCCACAGGCAGATGGACAGGGTTATTGAAGAGCTGAAAGCCATCCATCGAAAAAAGCCCGTTTCTGGCGTCGAGCTTAGGAGCAGGAAGGAGCTGTGCCTTCACACCTACCTCAAACAGTTCACCACCGATGCATACAACGCCATGGTCGTCTGTAAAAACCTGAAGAAGCTCGGGAAGTGCCCCTTCTATGAGAACGAGAAGAAGAAAAAGGCCGAGTTTGAGGAAGTCATACGGTTTTTCCTGACCGAACCGAGCCATCCGGCTGAGATCCTCAACTACGCCGAGACGCTTGAGCTGTGTCCCTACGACCTCACCAAGAGAATAGCGGAGAAAGCCGACGTAATAGTGGCCAGCTACCTCTACGCCCTAAGTCCAAGCATAAGGGAGAGCCTGATAAGCTCCCTCGGCGTTGATTACTCCGACCTTATTGTCATCTTTGACGAGGCTCACAACCTCCCAGACCAGGCAATCTCGGCATTGAGCGACAGGTTGAGCATACACACGATAAACAGGGCAATAAAGGAGGCCGACGAGTACAGGGAGCACGAGATAGCTAACTTCCTGAGCATTCTCGGGAAGGGGCTTGAGAAGCTGTACTCGGAGAAGCTGGCAGAAAGGGACGTAGAAGAGGCCCCAGTACAGCCAGAGCTGGTGTTTGCTCACGTTGTTGATATCCTTGGGATAAACGAACGCTGGCTCGTTAAGACGCTCAACGAGATGGTTTCGGTTGGGGATGCCATAAGGGAGGACCGCATAGAGAAAGGTAAACCCCCGAGGAGCTACGTTGGTAGGGTCGGAGAGTTCCTCCTGCTGTGGCTCTCCCTCATCGGTAGAGACGACTACCTCTTCCTGATGACGCGGGAGAAGGGTATGAGCCTTGAGCTCGTTGCCCTCGACCCGTCACGGGCGCTGTCCTTCATAAAAGACGTTCAGAGCGCGATATTTATGTCCGGAACTCTCACGCCGCTTGAGGCCTTCAGGGACGTTATGGGCATTGAAAACGCCAGGATGAAGAAGTTCCCGAGGATGGTGAAGAGGGAGAACGCTCAGGTGCTTGTTGCCAAGGACGTCTCGACGAGGGGAGACGAGCGCTCCCTCCAGGCTTACAGGAAAATGGTCGACTACATAGTTGAAGCGGTAAAGCTCATTCCCAAGAACGTCGGCGTCTTTACGGCCTCCTACGAGGTTCTCCAGGGCCTTCTCTCGGCAAATCTCGACGTAAAGCTCGAGGAAACTGGGAGGGCAGTTTTCATAGAACAGCAGGGTGTCTCTTCGAGGGAAAACGACCTCATGATAGCCCAGTTCAAGGCCCACGCGAAGGGAAACGGCGCCGTTCTGCTCGGCGTGATGGGGGGAAGAAACAGCGAGGGACAGGATTATTCTGGCGACGAGATGAACGGCGTTGTCCTCGTCGGAATCCCCTATGCGAGGCCGACGCCGAGGGTGCAGGCCCAGATAAGGTACTTCGAGAAGAAGTTCCCCGAAAAGGGCCGGTATTACGGCTACTATCTCCCCGCACATAGAAAGCTCGTCCAGGCAGCTGGGAGGGTTCACCGCTCCGCTGAAGAGAAGGGGAGCATCGTAATCCTCGACTACCGCGTACTCTGGAGGAGCATAAGGAAGGATCTGCCCGACTGGATGAAGGAAACTATGAAGCCAGTAACTCTCCCGACGATGAGACTCTACCTCAAAAGGTTCTGGTCTAACGGACGGTGAACTCCTTCTCCACCCTGACCCTCGCCCCGTTCACGTAGGCGTGCTTGACTACCATGTACCTGCCCGGTGGAAGCTCAAGGGGGAGCTTCTGCTCGATCGTCTCACCTGGTATGAGTACAATCCTCTTCCTCAGGAATACGATCCCTGGGTCAAGCTTCTGCCAGTAGCCTATGAACTCGTAAAGCTCAACCTCGTTGTCGATCTCGACCTTCGTGGTGTTCGGGTTTGTTATCCAGAGGACAAGCTCGCCTTTTCGCTGCTTGACTTGTATCTCAAGCTCGACCTCTGGAGGAGAACCGTAGGGTATAATCCCAATGCTGTCGTTGGAGGGGACTTTAATTATCTTCATCGGGATAAGAATACACGCTTTTCCAGAAAAGGTTTTCGCAAGAAACAGTTGGGGTACTCGGGCAAGCTTCGGAAGGAAAAAGTAATCAGTGCATTTGCTCTGGTATCCTAACATTCAGTCTAGAGACTGAGTACTAGTTAGGGGCTTTAGAAAAAGCTCCACCAAAAGCTTGAATGTCTTCGAGAATTGGCTTAATGCAGTTAGATTCTCTTGATTGATGGACAGAGAAGTGGGGGTTTTCTTCCTTTTTAACGCCCTTCGGGTGATATGCTGTGAGTAACCCTCTTAAAATTGCTTATTAAGCGAGAATCTATCAAAAGGGAGCGAGGATGCAAGACATTAACTTTTCAAACAGGTGAGTTAGAAGAGTCATGAACATTTCGTCATCCGTTTAGGACGCTTGAACATTAGTGAAAGCGGCGCTGAAACTTTGCTTTGCAAAGTTTCATCAAAGTTCGTGGTTCTTGATTAGAAGGTGGTTCTAGGAAGATTTTCATTCACAGGAACTCACTGCATGAGTGTGAATTCAATTTTAGTAAGGGTTCTCGATGTGAGTTTGCTTTTTAATCGACGCCCGTAGGGCGTCAAGGGGAGAAAACTCCCTTTAGAAGGCCAAAATTGGGAAATTCATTAATGTTTAGCTTGAGTATTTTGAAAATCCTTGTGGTGGAGCAATTCTAAGAAGAACCACGAGCCTTGATCAAACTCAATGGAACTACCGTTCCGTGCGTTGAAGCGGAGCTTCAACGTCGCGCAGGAAACTTTTGGAAAAAGCTTCACCAAAAGTGTTCCCTTCTCCTTGAGCTCGCCTGTTAAGGAGTAGTGTATGCTCTACCAGAAAGCAAGTTCGCTTGGGTTTACTCTCAAAATCTCTCATTAATTGTGATTTCAGTTTTCTTTTTAGCGCTCGAAGAGCGCTATACTGTGGGGAAATCCTGTAAATCTGGCAACTCGATAAGTAAACCCACTCAAAAACTAGCTCATTAAAAAAGCATACTCATCTTCCGCTAGCGCTTTCGCAAGAAAGGGCTGCTGTGGTGCCGGGGCGGGGCTTTGAACCCCGGACCTCTCGGTTTCTCAGGCTCCCCCGAAGGGGAGCGGCCCTATGAGCCGAGCGCTCTGACCAGGCTAAGCTACCCCGGCACTTCCCGAGCGCTCGTCCTATACCTCAAGGAGGGCATTTTTAAATCTTTCGGCGTCACCAATAGTCGCCGTACGCGTACTGCCACGTGAGCCTTCTCCTGATGGCCTTTCCGTAGTAGTAGCCTATCGCGATGCCCGCCAGCAGGCCCCCGAGATGGGCGTAGGCATTGACCCCAGGAAGGACGCTGTTTATCAGGAACAGGAAAAAGGCGTTCATCATGGCTGCCTGCATATTTCCACCGACGACACCGCTTATCGTTATCAACGCTCCGACTATTCCGAAGAGAGCACCGCTGGCTCCCGCGCTGACAGTCATTGGGGGCTTGAGGAAGAGCGTCAGGACGTTTCCGACAAGCCCAGAGGCGATATAGGTCATCACAACCCTCCTCGGGCCGAGAACCCTTTCAAGCTGTCTCCCCATCGTCAGGAGAAAGTACATATTGAAGAATATGTGGATTATGTTGACGTGCACGAACATCGCCGTGAAGAGCTGCCACCAGTAGCCGTAGTTGAGAACCGCGTAGTTCCACTGACCGAGGAGTGCCAGGACGCTGCTCCTTATGCTCAGAAAGTTCCCGCCGCTCAAAACTGCCTCGACAACGTAAACGACGACGTTGATTAGGAACAGCGTGAAGGTTGCCCGCCCGTAGCGGTGGAAGTAGTGCTCAAGGCTCATCTTTCATCGCCTCCAGGATGGTGTTCAGGAGCCTCTCGTTTGCGACGGCTATTATGTTGGTTTTCTCAGTTGCGCTGAGCTTGACTTCGAACTCCCTTCCCCTTTCGTCCGTTACTATTCCGCCTGCTTCCCTCACAAGGAGGACTCCAGCTGCAACGTCCGTCGGCCTAACGTAGTTCCTTATGTCAAAGACCCCATCTAAGGAGCCCCTCGCAACGTAGGCAAGCTCCACCGCTATCGCCCCGAGCACGCGGACTCGCTTCACCTTCTTCACGAGACCGAGGCATCTTCCCCGGGTATAGAAGCTCAGGGCTTCCTTCCCCGGTTCGGGTTCGTTCACCCTTATCCTCTCTCCGTTGAGGTACGCACCTTCTCCGGGCTTTGCCTCATAGAAGTTCTTAGGCAGGAACTCATAGATTGCCCCGTAGACAGGCTTCTTCCCCTTGAAGACCCCCAGGCTGAAGGCGAAGATTGGTATCCCGGCCGAGAAGTTGTAGGAACCGTCCAGAGGGTCGACGACAACGGTGTAGTCACTCCCGCTGTCAACCGTCCCGACCTCTTCGCTGACGACGTTTACTCCGAGAGGGACGAGCCTCTTGAGTATTATGTCCTCGGCGACCTTGTCCACGTACTTTGTTACGTCTCCGCTCACGTTAGTCCCAACGTTCTCGCCGGCTTTTTTTGTCCCAAAGAGCGGCATTATTTTCTCTTCAAGCTCCTTGGCAGTATTCAGCGCTATCTCACTCCAGTTAAACTCCATAATATCACCCCAGTAAGGCTATAAGCAGGTTTCTCGTCCCAGGCCCAAAACCGAGGACGAATATTGCCAGTTTGACGAAATTTATCAGCTCGGGGTCTTCATCTTCCATCATCCGGTCGAGTATGTAAACGACTGGAATCAAAACCAGCAGTTTTTCCAGATACATTACTGCAGGTGTGCTCGTTAGGTCTATGAGCGTCCTTGCGAGGACGTGCTGCTCCCAGAAGCCGAAGAACTGGATTCCGACAAAGGTCGTGGTCGCGTCATAAAAGTGGGTGTAGAACAGAACTTTGTTGTCGGCTATTAGCCTGAACTTCTTCGCCAGAGCCCAGATAAAGGCCTCGGAGACAGCAAGGCTCGGGACGAAGTACTTGAAGTACTCCCATCTGACAGAAAACTTCCCCCAATTGATGATGATTATGAAAACCAGCCCTCCCACGAGCACCCAGCCGAAGTCGCGGTATATCAGGTAGAGCCTCTCATCCGGGCCAAGGTGTCTCCACACTGCAAAGAGGGAAGCTATCGCAAAGGCCGCTATGACGAAGTAGCCTCCAGGACTGACTGTAAGGTAAGTCCTCGGAAGCAGGCCCTCATCTGTTATAGCCCTCATCAGCGGGCCGAGGACTATGTAGGGCATCAGGGAGAGGAAAAAGCGGTCGTCTATCCTTATCCCCATCCTCTTAAGCATTCGGTAGAGGAGAAGAACCATTATTCCAAGAATTACCGCGTAGACAAGCGTGTTAACAGGGTTGTAGCCCTGGTTGTATTTTATCGGCTCCACAAAATACCTGTAAAAAAACTCCCCAACTCCCATTCGACCACCGTAGGAAGTCTTCCGATAGCCTTAAAGCTTTTCCCACCAATAGTTTTTCGGCGGTAAAAATGGAGAGAAGGATTCATCTCATGCAGCTCCCGAGGGAGGTACTGTTGGGCGAGAACCTCACGGGAGAAGTCGTTAGCGTTGCCAAGAGGATAGGCCTTACTGGAAAGGCGCTCGTTATCTACGGCCCAAAAACGAAGGAAATCGCAGGTAAGGATGTGGAGGACGCGATAAAATCCGCGTATGAGGTGAGCTCCCTCACCATCAGAAAAGGCGCAACGATGGAGGAAGTCGAGAGAACGATTGAAAAGATCAAGGACGAAGGCATTGGCTGGGTGATAGCAGTTGGCGGCGGGAGCATAATAGACGTCGCCAAGCTCTCTTCATTCAAAACGGGCGTTCCCTTCATAAGCTTTCCAACAACCGCTTCTCACGACGGCATAGCGAGTGCGAACGCTTCAATAAAGGACCTCGGCTCAAAAACGTCCGTGAAGGCCGTTCCACCAGTTGCCGTCATTGCCGACGTCAAGGTCATCAAAACGGCACCCTACCGCTACTTAGCGGCTGGCGTTGGGGACACGATAAGCAACTTAACCGCTGTGAGGGACTGGCAGCTTGCCCATAGAATCAAAGGTGAATACTACAGCGAGTACGCGGCTTCCCTCTCGCTCATGAGCGCCAAGATGGTAATGCGGAACGCCGATATAATCCGCCTCGGAAACGAGGAGTCCGTCAGGAAGGTCATCAAGGCGCTCATCTCCACCGGTGTGGCCATGAGTATAGCCGGGTCTTCAAGACCAGCAAGCGGCGCTGAGCACCTCTTCAGCCACGCCCTAGACATGCTCCTCGATAAGCCCGCCCTTCACGGCGAGCAGACGGGCCTCGGGACGATAATCATGGCCTACCTGCACGGTATGAAGTGGGAGCGCGTTAGGGAAACCTTAAAGAGGGTCGGCGCACCTACAAACGCATACGAACTTGGGATCGACCCCGAGGTTATAATCGAGGCGCTCACCATAGCCCACACCATAAGGCCCGAGCGCTACACCATCCTCGGAAAGGACGGTCTAACTCGGGAGGCCGCTGAAAAGGCCGCTAAAATCACGGGAGTGATATGATCATCCATCAGGAGGTGTTGAAAGTGGCCATAATCACGTTAGTTGGGGAAAAGCTCGCAAAACCGGGGGTTGAGTTCATATTCTACGGTCCGGCCGAGCCCTGCAAGACCTGCAAGCTCGCGGGCGTTTGTGTCGGCAACCTTGAGCCTGGAAGGCGCTACAAGATTCTCAGGGTAAGGAGCATGCCTTCCCACTCCTGCCCGCTGCACGAGGGAAAGGTCAGGGTAGTGGAGGTGGTCGAGCCGAGCATAGAGGTGGCAATAGAGCCGAGGCTTGCAGTGGTGGGCTCGGTGATAACGCTGAAGCTCGAGGACTGCCCCGACCTGGACAAAAGGGATCTTTTCAAGCCGGAGGGGCTCTTTGACGGGGACAGCGTGAAGATAATCGAAATAACTGGGGAAGTCGAGTGCAACGGCAAGACATACAAGATAGCCAAGGTCATGAGGAAGAAGGAGTGAGTTATCTCTTCTTACATTTTTTGCTTGAAATGAAGAGAAAAGAGGACTTCAGCTCCACGTCTCCGCTATGACGTCGTGCTTGTGGATGCTCTCGTTGCTGATGACCCTCACGTGGATTCTGCCCCTGAAGCGCTCCTTGGCCTTTGCGAATATCTCCCTGGCCACGTCCTCGACGAACTTCGGGTTGGCGAACATTCCCTGGACGACGGCGTTCTCGTCCACAGTCTTTAGGAGCGTGTAGGTCGGGTGGCTGAAGGAGCTTTCGACGACGTCTATCATCTCCTCAAGTGGAATCTCTTCCTCAAAGGGTGCCCTTATCTCCAGCTCGCCGATGGCCCTCTGGATGTGGGTCTTGCCGTTGTTGTTCGCCATGGCGTGCGGACAGGCCGTGTTTCCTATCACCCTCACCCTGAGAACCTTCTCGAAGGAGCCGTCCTCATTCTTTATGACGCCGACCTCGACGTCGTAGGGTTCGTAGCTGGTCTTTTTACTGGCCGGAGTGATCCTCGGGATTATGAGGTGCGTCTTGATCCAGACCTCCGCCCTCTTATGCGGGTGTTTTCCTTCGAGCCTCTCTATGACGGACTTTCCAAGCTCCTCTAGGGAGCTGTGGACTTTTGCCACTTCCTCCTCGACAGCTTCGCTCATAGCTTCTGTTATGCTCTCCACGAGCCTGCTCATGTGGATGCCCTTCTTCTCGGCCGGCACGTCTATGGTTACCTCTATGAGCGGAAGGAATGTGTACTCCCTTCCCTTCCAGTTTATCTTGGCGACCGTCCTTAGGTTCGTTATGCCGACCCTTCTTAGAGGCTCTCTGATTTCGGGAACTTCTTCCTGTGTCTCGACGAACATTCTCTCACCCGACTGGAGTAGGCCTGCGGGTTTTTAAACCTCTCCCGAAGAGCAGAGGCCGAGGATGAAAGACTTCAGGTTTTCGGCGGTGTCCTCATCGATAACTACCGAGTTCTTCCTCAGCAGGATTTCGTCCCCTATCATCGAAAGCTCGTACCCGAAGACCCCCACCCTCGTCCCGTCGAAGAACTCAAAGGTATCCTCCGGGCGCGCGCTAAAGAGGTTTGGAATCCAGTGGTTGTAAATTCCCTCGAGCCGCGGGTAGACTAGGAGAACTGGAACTCTTTTTGCCCCCAAATACTCGCTGACAAGGCGGGAGTACGTGTAGGCCTGATAAAGCTCGTCGCTCTTCCTAACGAGTTTTCTATGGGCCCTATTCTCTCCCCTGTGATACACGTAGAGGTTTCTGTATTTTACCTCAACGACGCAGGTTCCTTCGTCAGTGCTGACCACTATGTCTGGAAGGGGGTTGCCCATCATGAAGAGTGCGCCAAATCTAGCCTCGATTTCGCCCGCGTTTTTTATGACGTGGGGCAGCTGAACCTGGAATCTCACCTCTGCTTCGTTGTCGAGGACGGTCTTCAGCGTCCTGTAAACGAGCGTCTCAAAAAGCTCATCCATCCTGATGAACACTCCTGGAAGGAACTTCCTCGAACCTCCCGCGGCCAGCCCGAAGTACATTACCCGTGCCAGCCTGAAGACCGTTCTGAACCTCTCGTTGAGGTGGTTGAAGGAAACTTTCCCGAAGTCGCCGGGTTTTGGGTCACCCACGTCCCTGAAGAGGTCGAGAAGTATTCCTCCGACTTTCCTCGTCTCACTCAGGCGGGCAGACTTTACGGCGACTTCCAGGGCACCCTTTAGAACCCTGTTGAGGGGATTGTCCTCAAGAAGGAATGAGTACCTGACGGGCAGGTCGGCCTTCCATGCTGGCCTCCGGGCGAGTTCATTTACAAGGATTCTGCCGCGGACGGTCTGGGAGCTTTCCTCAATCTCCCCGTATTCGTAGTAGAGTCCTCTGGACAGCGCTCTGGAGAGCATGAGGACGTAGAGATACTTGAAAATTTCGTCCAGCGCCTTCTGCCTGCCGTATTCAAACACCAAGGCCCTAATTTCGCCCGGCTCAAGACCCATCTGGTAGTACATGTTGAAGAGCTGAAGGAAGAACAGCAGAGAGCGGCCGTCCTCCCTGTCGTACCTGAAGGGCTTTGGCAGTACCTGCACAAGCACAATCCCGTCATCGCCCAGGTAATAAGCGAATCCCACACTCCCATGGGTCTTCAGGTGGTATTCATCCCTTCTCGGATCGTAGGTGACTGTAAAGACCGGACTATCGCCGCCATAGAGGGAATTCACAGCCTCGGCGAACTTCATTAGTTCTCTTTCCCCTGTCTGAAGCCCGAGTTTCTTCAGTTCTGAGAGGGGCCTGTTCTCAAACTCGTAGAGGGTTACGACTCTGAAGTCCCTCATTTCTCTGTCACCAGCTTGCGGAGGGCTTCAATGAACTCGTCGTCGTCCATCTCGATTATACGCCCTTTCTCGTCTATGAACCCGAACCCCGGCAGGGAGCGCCTTATTGCCTCCCAGTTGCCGTAGAAGTATTCCTGGAGAAGAGGGAGTATCTTGTAGTAGAAGACGTCCTTGAGTGCCTTTGCCCTCTCCTCCGGCTTAGCCTTTATGACCTCCCTGAAGTAGCCGTGGCCTATCGTGTAGTCCTTCCCCCTCTCTTCCTCGATGACCCTGTTGAGCGTCGAGAGGAGGTGCTGAAGGTTTACACCGCCGACTTCGATATCCCCGAGCTCCTCAGGGCGAGGCAGTATCTCAAGGAACGCAAAGCGCCTCCTGAGGGCCATATCCAGGAAAGCTATGCTCCTGTCCGTGGAGTTCATGGTTCCAATTATGTAGAGGTTGGGGGGAAGGGCGAAGGGCTCTCTGGAATACGGCAGGGTTATTTTTGTCTCGTACTCCATTCCGAGCCTTTTATCGGGATCGAGTAGGGTTATGACCTCACCGAGGATCCTTGAGATGTTTCCCCTGTTTATCTCATCTATTATTAGGTAGAACTTCCCGCGGGGTTTGAACTCGCCCTTTCCTGTTTGAAGGTATTCAAGGACGGCTTCCTTTTTCTTCTTGTAATCGGCCTCTCCCTCGTCCGGGTGGAGGCCGCGGAAAATCGCCTCGACTGCAAGCCTCTTTAAAATGCCGTCCTCAACGACATAGAGCAGTTTGCCCTCCTTTTCAACGGGCCTAAAACCTTCAACGAAGTCCTCATAGCTGTACGACTGGTGGAACGTAACGACCTCAACCTTATCGGCATCTTTTGAGAGATCCAGGGCAAGCTTCGTTTTTCCTGTTCCAGGGGGTCCGTAGAGAATTACGCCGCCGAATCTTCTGAGAACCTCCTCAAGCTGGGTGAACTGGTCGTAAGTAATGTCCCCCTCCCCAGGGGCGGCCTGCGTGGAGACGTAGGAGTATAGATAGTTCGAATCCGGGCGAACGTAATAGTAGAACCTGCCGCTGGCGCTTACTTTTCCAGAGGATTTGCCCAGAACGAGAACGTCTCCGCTCCTAGATATTCCCGAGAACTTTGGGTCAAAGGCTTCTGGGTTGTACCTGCCGAAGACTGTTCTGTCCACAATGTCATCCAGTTTTAGAGAGCCCTTTTGAAGGAGGTCTTCGTACGTGACAAAGCCCCCGTACAGATAGCCCCTGAACTGGCCTATAAGCAGGAAAAGGCCCTTTTCGGTGAACTTCGTGAACACGAGCTCTCCCGGCAGGGGAATTATCTGCGCTTTCTTGGATGTGAGGATGTAGAGCTCCTTCCCGAGCTTCGTCCCGAGGACCGCTATTGGCTCGTTGTCCCTCAGTACGATGTCCCCTATTGCGCCTTTTGTCGGGGGCGCTGGGGAATGGGCCGAAATCGTCTCTACTCCGTCCCAGAATTCAATCGGCGAATAATATGGGTGAGGCGGATAGTTTATCCTCCCTATCCGGAGGGTGGGGTTTTTCATCCCGGGCTCTTTGAAGGTGTGGAGTATGTAGATTTCATCTTCGGTGTCATGGATGGCATGGAAAAAGGCGTAGCCTCCCTGAAGGCGAGGTATGAAGACTGTCTCAAGGTCGGCGGGGGCACTGAAGTCGAGTCTCATGTCGCCAAATATAACAACCCTCTCCATGTTGGTCAGGCTCACGTAGATGGGAAGCCTTGAGAAAGTTACCCTTAGGGCGTGCTCTTTTGGGTTTTCATCCTGAAACGGATAGAGTGCTATTTCCCCAGTACCGCACTTCATAAACACAGCCACGTTTTCAACGCCCGGAAAAACGACAACGTCCTCCTGGCAGGGAATCCCAACCCCACTCTTCCACCCTAGAAGAGGGTTCCCCTTCGTATCAAAGATGTGGAGAAACCTGGAGTCGTAGTCGTCCCTTATGAGTACCGAGAGGTATTCCCCGTTCTCTGAAATTCTCATGTCCTCTATAACGTAATCAACGTTGCTGCCCTCGTATTCTTCCCTGAGGCTTTCAGCTATTTTTTCCAGAGCGTTTTCGGAAATCTCAAATCTGCCCACGTGAACCACCGAGGTAATGTGGGGCAACTCCTATATAACCATAACTGCCCTCAGTGGTTTGGAAAATCACTCCCCTCGAAAAGAAGAGTAAGAAGTGGTGTACAAATTTGCCAGGTAGTAGACAGTCCTCAGAGGTATTCCGAGCTTTCTGCTGATCTCTTTCATAGGCACGCCCTTCCGGGCCAATTCAACGACCTGTTTTATCGTTTTCTCATCGTACTTCTTTGGCCTGCCCCTCGGATAGCTCTCTGGCAAAAGCTCCACCCCAAGCTGATTCAGGGCCATGATGACTTTTTGAGACACCTTAGGGTAAAGGCTTGGCGGACACGTGATTTTCCTGACGTTAGGCGAGCGCTCTAGGATTTTGACGACTACCTCCTTTGTTGGTCGGAGGTTCACATATACCTCGCTCACATCCTCGTTCAGGGCCTCATCCAGCTTCCTGATGAGTTCTGAGTACGTCTTCGCCTTTACCCTGACCTTCATTCAATCACCCCTGGAGCAGGGCGAGGAACTGCTTGGCCTTGTCGCTCTTCGGCATGAACTTGTCAAACTTCTTCGCCTCTTCCTTGGTGAACAGGACGTTTGCAAGGCCCGATATCACGAACTTCTTCATGGCCTCGGTAAGCTCGTCCTCGGGAATTCCCAGTATTTCGGCAACCTTCTTCTCGTCGTAGTGGCTTATGCCGTAGAGTAGAACTCCTCCGAGGAGGTAGTTGGGAACCCCGCTGAGGTCCTTCTTCCTTCCAACGAGCTGTTCCTCCATCTCGCACTTTCTTATGATGTAGAGGCTTCCCTGGCCTGTTTTGAAGTTTGGATCCCACCTAAAGGGCAGGTCGAGGATTGAGTAGTGGCAGTCGAGACAGCTCTTTATCCCCGGGAAAACTCCGAGGGTTTCCCTGTCTGCTGGCGACGTGAGGAAGTAGTAGCGGAATATGTCGAGTCCCAGCAGTTCGGCGCCCTTTTCGGGATTAAATGAGGCATAGGCCAGTGCCAGGTTGTCCACCGTGTAGTGGTTGTTTATGAGCACTCCCCTCGTTTTGACGAGGCTGAGAACCCTCCAGCGGAAGCGCCTTCCGAACTGCTTCCTCAGCTCGGCCTCGATGTCTGCATCGGCGGGAAGGCTGACGTGGGCCTTTTTCAGGCGGTTGTTCTCAAAGTACTCCACCTCAAGCCTTATGCTCCTGGTTTTAACCATTCCCTGTTCCCTGAGCCTGCCCTTGATCTCCTTGAAGGCGTCCCTCACGGAGAGGCTCTCCCTGGCGAGGAGCTTGAGGACGTCTCCCGAGTACGCCAGGTAAGGCAGTATCTCCACTCTCCCGATGCTGTAGGGCTTTCTGGTGGCCTTCACCTTCTCGTCCTTTATCTCGGTCGCCTTTATCTCACTGCTCCCCCTCTTGAAGGTGTAGTTGGCGTCGAGAATAGCTAACGCGATTTTGTGGGCCGTTATCGCCGAGCGGAGCCTCTCCAGGGCGAGCGTCCTGTAGTGCCTCTTTCTGTAGAGCCACTGGAGGTGTGGATCGCGGTTTTTCCTGTCTCCCATCGGTACGGAGGGGCCTCCCTCACCAACTCTGCGCTCAAGCTCCTCCTCAAGCTCCTCAAGGAGGGAAAGGTTGCGGTTTAGAGTCAGGGCTAACCTGACGGGGTCAAAGTCCTGGAAGAGCTCGCCCAGGTCTATGCCTATATCGTCCAGTATCTTGTTGACCTGGGCGACGAGTTCTTCCGTCGTCGTCATGGCAGGAGATCACCGTTGTTTATCTTTTCTGGGAGATACTCCTTCGCGACGAACTCGAGGGACTTGTTGGCTAAAGCCTGCTGTTCAATCCTCACTCCCCACTTGAGGGCGAGCTGGAGCTGTCTCTGCCACTCCTTGTTCTGGAACCAGGGGTAGTTCATCTCCTCGAGGATTCTCTTGTAGTCTCCCGTTGGGCCGCCCTTCTTGTTCGGTGGAATGCCCTTGAGCTTCTCGGTGACGTTCTCAAGGCCGTACTTCTTGATGTCGTCCATGGTCATGCCCACGAACTTCGATTCAGGAGTTGCCAGCTTGTCGCTGAGGTAGGCGAGGTTGATCGAACCCTGCTTTATGGTCGAGTATATGTACCAACCGTAGGGGTCGCCATCGGTGAAGACAATGATGGGCAACCCTTCCTCGTAGTGTAGTCTGTGGATAAGTCTCCTGACACCACGTGAGGCCTGTCCCTGTGTGGCTATTATGAGGGCGTTCTCCCTCTTCGGGAACTTTTCCTCGATGAGACGGTCGGCCATAGCCGCTGTCTCGACGACTAAGGCGTAGTCAACGTTTATCTCCGGGAACTGGATGTGCTCCACCGTTCCTGGAACGGCCCATCCACCGCTTCCGAGCCTGCTCGCGTTGAACTCGTCTTCCCCATCGCGGATGACGATGTCGCCGTAGATGTAACCGCGCCTGTCGGCGGTTATGTGCATCTCCTCCCTCAAAACGCCGAACATTCTCTCAAGGTCTTCGATGATCGGGTCGCTCTCGCTCTGGTCTTCGAAGGTGTTCTCCCTCGTTCCAGGAATGGTGTGCTTGTTGGCGTAGTAGGCTTCACGAAGGCTCGCGTGCTTGCCCTCACTCACGAGCCTCTTCACGTAGGCCATTATGAGGAGCGTCTGCATGAACTTTCTCGCATGGGCAACGTTGAGGAAGTAGCGCCTCGAGAGCTTGTCGCCCATCTTGATGAGCCTCGACTTTTCATCAAAGTATACGTTGCTCAGCCCGCGCATCGGGATGTCGAAGTGGGGGTTTTTGCCTGCTTTGATGTCCTCAAGGATCCTCCTTGCGTGCTCGTCGAGCATCTTCAGGACTTTCCTGGGGTCGTAGGAGAACTTCTCCTTGGGCCTCTCCCTCTGGATTTTGCGCTTAGGCATTCTCGGCCACCTCCTCGGCTGCTACCTCTTCAACCTCCGCGCTTGCAAACTTGCTCTCGATAAACCTGATGAAGTACTCCCTAATCTTCTCCTCGGGTTCTCCCGTCAGTATGCTTAAGGCCCTCGCTATCTCAGGGACGTACTTCTCGAAGGTCTTCCTTCTCTTTACCTGGGCCAGCTTCCTGTGCTTGCCGCTCAGGTAGGTCTGGAGCCTCCTCGCGGCGTCCATTATTGCTAAACGTATCTCGTTGTAAATCTCGTCAACGCTCGCTATGCTCTGCTTTCCTGTTCCAGTGTAAGGAACGTGGACCGAAACGACGTTTATCATGAGGACGAGCGGTGCCCTGTCAAGGTCGTCTATTTTATAGCGCTTCCAGTCTATAGAGCGGGCCGCCTGGGTTGTCACACACGAACCTGCATCGAATAGGAGCGGCACCCTGTTGGCGTAGCGGTAGAGGTCGAAGCCAGCCGGAATCTCGCCGCCGTACGCTATTCCAACCTCGACCTGGAACGGGATACCACCTGAGTAGACTTTTGGCGGTCTGGTGACAGCTGTCACGAACTCCGGTTTGAGGATTCCCTTAAGGCCCTTCTCGATGTTCTCCTCGCCGATGGGCCTTAGGCCATGAGTTGGGGGCGCCAAGAACTTCATGTACTTGAAGGCTTCGACTATCTCCTCAGCCTCGTGCCAGGTGAGCTTCTCGGGCGGCTTCTCCATCATCTTGGCGACCTGCTTGACCACCTTGGTGTAGCCCTTGAATGCCCTGAGAACGGCCTTGACGTGTCCCTCCATAAGCTTTTGGTAGTACTGCTCCTGGAGCTTCTTGTCCTCCACCGTCTTTATCAGCCTGAGGGCCGCGATGTACTCGATGAGTTCATCAACCTTCTTGTCGCTTATCCTCGAGAACTCGCCGATGAGGAACCTTCTGACGGTGTTCCTCCTCGTCTTCTTGGCCAATCTGTAAACGTCATCGGTGAGGACTCCCTTCGGGTGGGGCTTCATCTCGACCGGCGGTTCCGGGATGTAGTCGCTCGACCTCGGAAAGACTATGAGTTTTCCGTCCGGTTCAATAAGCTCGATGTGGGCGTGGGGGTTGGCTATAGCCGTTAGCTTGAGGTACCAGAAGACACCCTGCTTGGAGCGCATGTACTTGACGTTCTTAACTTCGAGCTCTATCCTCGTCCCGCGCCAGCCCTTCGGGTTTGGATGCTTCTCCTTCTTGACGATTTTACCCTCGTTCTTGTCAACGTCTATCTTAACCCATGCCTCGATTATCTCGTCGTTTCCGGTTGATGTTATTACCCTCGTTGCCTTTCCGCTCGTTATCTGGGCGAACATAACGGCGCCGCTTATACCGATACCCTGCTGACCGCGGCTCTGTATGTTCCTGTGGGCTTTAGTTCCAGCGAGCATCTTTCCGAAGACGTGAGTTATGTACTTCTCCGGTATTCCAGGCCCGTTGTCTTCAACTACAACCTTGTAGTGCTCGTTTCCGAGCTCCTCTATTTCAACTCTAACGTAGGGCGGGATTCCTGCCTCCTCACAGGCGTCGAGGGAGTTGGTTACCGCCTCGTGGACAAGGGTCGTCAGCGAGCGGACCTTGCCCGTGTAGCCGAGCATTGCGGCGTTTCTCCTGAAGAACTCGCTGACGCTCTGAATCTTAAACTCCTTGAAGAGCTGGTTAGCCTCGGCCATAATCACTCCTCCTCTTCTTCAAATTCATCAAGGTCTTCGGGCAGTTTGCCCTCGAGGGCCTCATAGTAAGTTGTGGCCTCAAGCTCGAGGTCTTTCTTCCTCCGCTCGAGGTAGCGGTAAACAACACCGTGCGGGGAACCCCTTGCGAGCTTCTCAACGGCGGTTTTGGCAACTTCAACCTGTATAGGGTTCCCGATTATCGCGACGGTCTTTCCATAGACGCTAATGTCAGCACCGCTCATCTCCTCAATGATTTCCCTCGTCCTTCCCTTTCTTCCGATGATTCTGCCCCTGACCCTCGGCAGGGCGTTCTTCTCATTGCCGACAACGATGTCGGTGAGGTTCACCACCTCAAGGGTCTCCCCCTCGTTGAAGAGCCTGAAGGCCCTCTCGGGAGAGAAGCCCCTTCCGATGGCCATAACCACGTCTCTCGCCTTCCACACCGCCAGCGGGTCGTCGGTTTCTTCCGTCGCTGTTATGAAGACCTCACCCGTCTCACTGTCCACCTCTATCTTCGTCTTGGTTCTCCTCTCGATTTCCTTCTTCGTCTGCCCTTTCTTCCCGATGAGTACCGCTATCCTCTCCTTCGGGATTTTAACGAACTCTTCCTGCTCACCAAGAGCGGTGAAAGTGATCTCTTCCTCATCCTCTTCTCTCTCAACCCTACCGTCCTTATCAACGCGCTCATACTTCTTAAGGAGCCTCTCAAACTCATCCATAATCTCACCCCTCAACGAGCTCGCGGAACTTCTTCTCAGGATCCTCAACATCAACGCCCTTCTTCCTGAAGTAGTTGGAGACGTTGGTTATGTCCCTCCTCAGGAGTTCAAGGCTCATTCTGTTTCTTCTCACAGTCGCCTGCGACCAGTCTATCACCACCGGGCCGTCGTGGAGGAGTATGTTGTACTCGCTCAAGTCGCCGTGAACCATGTCACCGCGCTTCCAGAGGCGCTCTATAACCCCCATCGTGAAGTCGTAAAGCTCCTCAAAATCCTCCTTACTCAACTCCTTCTCAACGTCCTTGAGGCGTGGAGCTGGGGTTTCATCGCCGACGAACTCCATAACGAGGACGTTGTTTCTAAAGATTACTGGCTCTGGAACCCTGACGGCATATTTTATCGCCCTCTGGAGGTTCTTGAACTCCCTCCTCGTCCACACGAAGACGAGCTTCCTCATGTCCTTAGGAAGGTATCCGATTCTTGGATCAGCTGCCAGGTACTCCCATATCCGCCTGAACTCGGTGGTGTAAGTCCTGTATATCTTGACCGCTATCCTTTTGCCCTCGCTGTCCAGCCCGGCGAAGACGTTGGCCTCTTTCCCCGTGCTGATTACTCCGTAGAGGGTCTCTATCTTCCCTCTCCTGTGGAGGTAGGCAAGCGTTTCCTTCGTCGTCCTGTCAAAGACCTCGTTGGCTATCTTGTAGAGCTCGCTGTCCTTCTCTCTTCTCTCCCTGAGGCCGAGCATCTCCTCGATTTCCCTGTCAAGGAACTCTTCCCTCATTGTCCATCCCTGCTAATTGATGGAAAAGCGGCTCAGAAGAGGAGCTCGCCGCCGCTGAGGAAGTCCTGGGTTATCTTACCCTTCCTCAGGAGCCAGTCAACCTGGGTTCTCGTGTAGCGATAGACGATGTCCCCGCGCTCGTCGCTCTGGACCGGCCAGGGCTGGACGATAACCACATCACCAACGCGCATCCACATTCTCCTCTTGAGCTTGCCAGGGATCCTGCATCTCCTTACCTTACCGTCCTCACAGCGGACGTCCATCCATCCTGCTCCGAGGGCCTGCTCGATCACTCCGAAGAGCTGTCCCTTGCTCCTGTCTGGAAGGGGAACGCGAATTACCTCATCACCTTCAACATGCCTGTCGTTCTTCTTTTTACCAGCCATGAGCATCACCTCCCGTGAGTCGTGATTAGGGCTTATAAGCTTAGCCCTGCAAAAATTCTCCAAAGACCCTACGGATAGAACTTTAAAAAATTTTTGCAAAAAGAGTTCACAATCCTGTCCACTTAGTACACATCAAAGTTTAAAAGAGAACCGGACATTGTGAGTACGGGAGGAAAAATGAAAGCGGTTGAAGCCGAGAATTTAACGATCTTATACAGCGGGCAGCCCGCTCTGAGCGATGTAACGTTCACCCTGGAGGAAGGAAAAACACTGCTCCTCCTCGGGCCAAACGGTGCGGGGAAGACGACCCTACTGAAGACTATAGCATGCTTTCACAGGGAATACACCGGGGAGCTTAGGGTGTTTGAGAGACCACCCTGCGAGGCGAGAGAGCTTATAGGCTATGTTCCCCAAAGCCAGAGTCTAAACGAGAGAGTTCCCCTAACGGCGCTTGAAGTCGTTGCCATGGGCGGTGTTTACAGGAGGGGCTTCGTCCACTTCAGGATACCCAGAGAGGTAATAGAAAAAGCCGAAAAAGTCCTGGAGTTCGTCGGCCTCGGAGGGATCGGAGACAGGCTCTTCCGCGAGCTCTCTGGCGGGCAGAAACAGAGGGTTCTCCTCGCGAGAGCACTGATGAGCGATCCAAGGCTGCTCCTACTTGACGAGCCGCTTTCGGCACTCGACCCAAGCGCGAGGGCAGAGGTTGCCAACGTTCTGGATAAGATAAAGCGGGAAAAGGGAGTGACGATGATAATCACGACACACGACATTAACCCGCTCCTCGAGATAGGGGATCTCGTGATGCTCATAAACAGGAGGCTGATAGCCTTCGGCAGGCCTGAGGAAGTTCTCACAGATGGAGTTATAAAGTCAGTCTACGGCCCGATGGCGAAGGTTATCCCGGTCGGCGGAAAGGTCTACTGCATAACCGGAGACTTCCACATCCACCGCGGGGGTGAGAGGATATGATACCAGAGTTTCTCATCAGGGCCCTACTCGCGAGCATAATGGTCAGCGTCCTTCTCGGACTTCTAAGCCCGATAATCAACACGAAGGGGCTTGCTTTCCTTACCCACGCCCTCTTCCACGCTCTCCTGTTCGGTGCAGTCCTGGGAATGATACTGGCACTTCTTCTTAATAACTACGGCCTCGTCATTCTCACGGCCTTAGTAGTGACAACGCTCCTGGTCATCCTCATAGCCCAGCTGGAGAAGATAGGGTTCACTTCTGACTCCGCTGTCGGTATAGTTTCCAGCTTCGTCGCTGGGCTCACCGTTCTCGGCTTCGGTGTCCTCTACAAGGTCATGGCTACGAGACCCTACTTCCCGCTGACCCAGAACATAGTCTCGTATCTAACCGGCGATATATTCCTCGTCACACTGGACGACCTGACGGTTCTTATCGTCGGTGGGTCGGTTGTGTTCTTCGTTCTGCTGCTCCTCTACCGCGACTTCCTGTACATCAGCTTTGATATGGAAGGCGTTGAGAGCTACGGAGGCAACGCGAGGGTGTATCTCACGATCCTTTACGTGCTCGTTGGAGTAATCGGTGCTCTTATAGTCCAGACCGTCGGTCTGATAACTCTCCAGGTAGTTGCGATCCTTCCTGGTGCGATAGCGCTGATGGTAAGTTCTGACTTCAGGAAGGTTCTCGGAATAAGTCTACTCCTAACTCTGACCGTCCAGCTTACCTCAGTGGTTCTTGCCTACTTCACCGCCATACCCCCAAGTGGTATAGCCACGATAATGCTGGGCATTGTCTATGGTGCACTCTTATTTAGGAGGTGAACCAATGAAGATAGCGGGCATTGACGAGGCCGGGAGGGGGCCAGTTATCGGACCAATGGTGATAGCGGCGGTTGTGGTGGATGAGAATAGCCTCCCAAAGCTCGAAGAACTGAAGGTCAGGGACTCTAAAAAACTGACACCAAAGAGACGGGAGAAGCTTTTCAATGAAATACTCGGAGTTTTAGATGATTATGTAATTCTGGAATTGCCTCCCGATGTCATTGGTTCCAGGGAGGGCACGCTCAACGAGTTCGAGGTTGAGAACTTCGCGAAGGCCCTGAACTCGCTCAAGGTAAAGCCCGATGTAATCTACGCTGACGCGGCTGACGTTGACGAGGAACGCTTTGCGAGAGAGCTTGGGGAGAGGCTGAACTTCGAGGCTGAAGTCGTTGCGAAGCACAAGGCCGACGACATCTTTCCCGTCGTCTCAGCTGCTTCAATCCTCGCCAAGGTTACAAGGGACAGGGCGGTTGAAAAGCTCAAAGAAGAGTACGGGGAGATAGGCTCTGGCTACCCAAGCGACCCAAGAACGAGGGCTTTTCTTGAGAACTATTATCGGGAGCACGGTGAGTTTCCGCCGATAGTTAGGAAGGGCTGGAAGACGCTGAAGAAGATAGCAGAAAAAGTTGAGAGCGAGAAAAAGGCCGAAGAAAGGCAGGCTACTCTTGACCTCTACCTTGGGAAGGCCTAAGTCTTTCCGACGCAAACCTTGCAACCTCAAGGATTTTTGCTTTGTAAAATGCCAGAGACTCCATGAAAGCTTCCCATCTTATTACCTCATTCAGGAAAACGCCCATTGAGACCGCCGCAGGCGGGACGAGGACCGTGGCGTAGAAACTGAACTGAGTTTTTCCTCCGAGGATGTATTGGAGGGCGAAGAGTCCAACCGTGCTCCAGAAAATAAAGAAGGGCTCGCTAACTCCCGGCTTTTTCCTGTAGACCCACGGCAGGGCCAGTATCATGACAACCATTCCCATAAGGAGCACGGGGTCAGTTGATGCGAAGACGTTTGGGTTAAAGTGGAACGGGAACGGACGGTAGTTTACGAACCACTCCCAGAAGGGAGATGTGTTTGGGTTCGCACCTTTGTAGCTGAGGTGCCACTTAAAGCTCCCAAGGAACTCGTTGAGCCACCTCTCGAACCCCATCGCCTTTATTGCTGGGATTTCGGGTACTAAAAACGCAATTCCCGGGATTACAACAACCGCTGAAAAGAACCTGACAAAGGAGTTCTCGCTCTTAAGAGACTTCCACAAAAGTACCGGCCATCCAAAGGCTCCGCTGAGCTTTGTAGCTCCAGATAGACCCAGCAACACCGCGGAGGATAATTCTCTTCCGTAAACAACGGCAAGGACGAAGAGGGCAACGAAGAACGCCACGTGGATGTCGAGCATCGCAGTTACAGCCGTTGCCTGGAGCGTCGGATCCGCCGCGACGAAGAGAAGTGCTATAAGGGACGCAAGATAGCTTTTGCTTATTCTGTACGTTGCAAGAACAACGGCCAGCTCAATGAGGGCAAACTCTATTATTCCCGGGATTCTCCAGGCAATTGGTCTGTCCCCGAGGAGAAGCATGGAGAGCATTAGGATGTCCTTCCCCATGAACGGGTGCTCCGTGTTGAGGTAGTTCTGTATGTTCTCCTTGTCAGGATACCTGAACCCGGGGATTACATCGTAGCTTCCAGCTGGCAGGTCTGATTTTAATCTCTGGAGAAAATCTTCGTAGTTCTCGGCAGGTATCTCATAATAGACTCCGGGAAACTCTCTGTACTCCATCCTGTATCTGGCATCGTTGATCCCTGCAACCCAATCCGTCATGGCGAGATTTTTTATCTTTGCACTCGTGTTTGAAAATACAACGTTCACGCCATACGAGCCGTTGTGGATGTAGAAGACGTCAACGCCGAGCCTGTGAAGGAGGTTTCTGCTCGCTGGAACGTACCAGACCTCGTCTCCTATGTAATCGTTCAGGTCCGGACGCGATGCAAAACTGTACGAATACCAGATTGTTCCGATCATGGTAAGGGCAACAACCGCAACAAACACCGCCCTGATTATTTTTTCCCGCTCCATTCTAACCCCCAATGGTCATGGCGGGCAACGTTTTTAAGCCTCTCTCTTAACCTCCCAATATGCTCGAGGGAATCACAGAGGAGAAGATCAGAGAGGCAGAAGAGCTTATAAAGAGGGGCTATAGCGAGAAAAAGCTCCGCGCCAGGCTTGGTAAGGACTGGGAGCTGATAGCGGAGATAGCCAGGGCCAGAATCAGGGCTAAGGACAAGTTCTCAAGGAGCGACCTCTGGATGGACATGGAAGGACTGCGCTACGCCACCCACGAGGTCGTCGCCAAATACCGCGCCGAGAGGCTGAAGGAATTTGATGTGAAGAGCATAGCCGACGTTTCCTGCGGTATCGGCATACAGCTCATCTTCTACGCCATGAAAGTAAAGAGAGCCTACGGAATAGACATCGATCCGCTCAAGATAGAATTCGCCAGAAGGAACGCCGAGAAGTACGGTGTCTCGAACATCGAGTTCATAAACGCCGATTCTCTCTCGCCAGAAACCGTTGAGAGAGTGGATGCGGAGGTAGTATTCTCCGATCCTGCGAGACCACCTGAGGCCCCCGAGAGAGACCTTGAGGGACTTCTCCCAAGCCCCCTAAAGATCTACGAGGCCTACAAAAAGAAGACCCGGGCATTTATCTTCGACCTTCCGCCGCAGATGAAGCGGGAGAAAGTCCCATGGAAGGGAGAGTTTGAATACATAGACCTCTTTGGGGCGCTGAACAGGTTGACCTTTTACACGGAACCCCTCGCGAGGGCTGAGAGGAGCGCGGTCATTCTTCCAGCGGGGGCACGTCTTGAAAGCGACCCTTCCCTTGAAGACATCGTTGAGTGGGCGGATAGGCCGGGCGATTACCTCTACGAGATACCACAGAGCATCGATTATGCGGATTTAATAAACGAGCTCTTCCACAGGCTTCCAGTCGAGGCCAGAATGCTGCTCAGGGAAAAGAGGAGAGTCCTAGCTACCGGAGACGAGCCGATTAAAAGCCCATACCTCAAGAGGACTTACAGCGTCGTTGGGGTTCTCCCATTCCATCCAGTTAGGATAAACGACTTCCTCAGAAAGGAGGGCTTTGGAAGGGCAACGCTGAGGATAAGCGTCCCCGAAAGCGAGTACTGGAGGATCAGGAAGAAAATCGAGGAGAACCTAAAGGGTGAGAGAAGGGCCTTCGTCTTCAAGGTGGGAGAAAAGGCGGTAATAGCTGAAGAACTATAACTCCTCGATTTTCGCGTTCCTTATCTTCTTTGAGCCTATTCTGAGGTCTCTGAAGTAGTTTATGTGTTCTTCAGGCAGAAACGAGTCGAGGCTGGTCGGTTTAAGCCGCTTCTTCCTCTGAACTGGCTTTTCTTTGGAAATCTTTTTCGGAGTTGCATCGCCGATGAACTCGTCGAGCTTCCTGTCCATAGGCATCCGATAAAGGATGGACTTCAAGTATAAATGCTTTTTTCCAGAAAGCTTTTAACTCTCCCCCCTTATCAGCTTGAGAAGTAAAGGTGGTGGCCATGTGCGGCATCATTGGTTACATCGGTGACAGAAAGGCCTGCGAAGTCATTGTGAAGGGTCTCAAACGGCTCGAGTACAGGGGTTATGATTCTGCAGGGGTCGTGACAGGAAATGGCGAAACCCTAGATGTTAGAAAAGGGGCTGGGAGGATAGACAAACTCACGGAGAAGCTCGGCTTCCTTGAGATGGAGGGCAACAGGGGCATCGGTCACACCCGCTGGGCCACTCACGGTGTCCCGAACGACATCAACGCCCACCCCCAGAAGGACTGTACTGGAAAAATCGTTCTCGTTCACAACGGTATAATTGAGAATTTTGCTGAGCTGAAGGAGGAGCTCCTCAAGAAGGGACACGTGTTCAGGAGTGATACAGATACCGAAGTTATCGCCCATCTTATTGAAGAGGAGCTGAAGAGCTCTGAAAACTTTGAGGAGGCCCTTAGAAAGGCACTGAATAAGCTTAGAGGTTCTTTTGCACTTGCCATAGTTTATGCGGATGAGCCCGATAAGCTTTACGTTGTTAGGAATGAGAGCCCGCTCGTTCTGGGTATCGGGAACGGAGAGATGTTCGCGGCGAGCGACGTGCCCGCTTTCCTCGAGTACACAAATAAGGTCATCTTTCTGGATGACGGCGAGTACGCAATCCTGACAAAGGACTCCTACGTCGTCAAGAGAATCGACACAGGGGAAGTCGTCGAAAAACCCGTCCACGAGATAAGCTGGACGCTGGAGATGGCCGAGAAAGCTGGCTATCCCCACTTCATGCTGAAGGAGATATACGAGCAGCCAAGGGCCATCAAAGACGCCATTCACGGCAACAGGGAGATCATCAGGAGCGTCGCCGAGGAGATAGCGAACTACGATAAAATAATCTTCGTGGCCATGGGCACTTCCTATCACGCCGCCCTCGTTGGGAAGTCTCTCTTCCAGAGGCTCGCCAAGAAAGTTCCGATCGTCGAAGAGGCGAGCGAGTTCAGGTATGAATTCGAGGATCTGATAGACGATAAGACCCTCGTCATAGCGATAACCCAGAGCGGTGAGACGGCAGACACCCTAGCGGCAATGAAGCTTGCGAAGAAGAATGGCGCAAAGGTTCTCGCAGTGGTCAACGTTGTGGGCAGTATGGCAACGAGGATAGCCGATTTAACTCTCTACACGCACGCCGGGCCGGAAATCGGGGTCGCGGCCACAAAGACCTACACGACCCAGCTCACGGTCCTCACAATGCTCGCAATAGAGCTCGCGAAGGTTCTCGGCACTGCGAGCGAAGACTACCTTGAGAAGCTTGAGGATGAGCTTATGAAAGTTCCGGAACTCGTTGAACTCGCCCTAAAACACGACGAGGCTCTTAGGGAGCTCGCCGAAACGCTCAAGGACAAGAGGGACTTCTTCTACATCGGCAGGGGGATAAGCGTCCCAACGGCCCTCGAAGGAGCACTCAAGCTCAAGGAGATAAGCTACATCCACGCCGAGGGGCTGAGCGCGGGCGAGCTGAAGCACGGGCCGCTCGCACTGCTTGAAGACGGTGTCCCTGTGGTTGCAATAAACCCGAGCGGAAAGGTCTTCGACAAAATGGTGAGCAACATTGAGGAGGCAAAGGCCAGGGGGGCTATGATAATCTCCCTCTCCGATAGGGAAGAGCTAAGCAGGGTCTCGGACGTTCTGGTGAAGATGCCTGAAGTTGATGAGCTGTTGAGTCCGATCGTCTACGTTGTTCCGCTCCAGCTCCTTGCCTATCACCTGGCCGTTTTGAGGGGCAACGACCCCGACAAGCCGAGAAACCTTGCAAAATCAGTTACTGTGGAGTGAGGTGGTCAATATGAAAACCGAAGCCAAAGAAAAATTGAAAAAATCCGAACCTGGGGAGGGACAGGCCTTCCCCAAGGCCTACCTTTATTTCAAAGAGTACGGGTTGCCCGTCCTCGTCCTGCTGTTGGCCTACATTGGGTACAGGATCAGGGCAGTGACTTCCGGTTTCAAGCTGTTCCTCGATCCAGATACGTTCTATCACTTCGAAATGTACAAGCTGGCAATCCAGGATTGGATTCCCAAGTATTATGCCTATGCGGAACCTCCGATGGGCATAAAGCCCTCAGGGTACCTCGGTCTCTACACGGTTCAGGCTATGTTCTATAAGTTCGCACATGCCTTGTTCGGCATGAACGAGTTTGAGGCCTTTAAGGTCTGGCCACCCTTCGTTGGGGCAATGATGGTCATAGGCACGTATCTGGTAGTCAGAAAGCTCCACTCAAGCTGGGCGGGCTTCTGGGGAGCGGCCCTGATGATGGGCTTCTGGGGGGCTATAGAAAAGACGTACTCGGGCAACAACCGTGGAGAGGGCCCCTTCGTGATGTTCTTCCTGTTTACAGTCTATTTCCTGCTCCTCTATCTCGACGAAGAGCGCTGGAACTGGAAGAAAGTCCTTGGGCTGGTCTTTTTCCTTGTCCTCAGTCCACTGTACATGGGAGTTTGGACGGGGAGCTCGCTGGGTGTAATGATTCTGCTCGCAACTGGCGTGGTAGTGCCGGTGATATTCTTCACGGTAGGGGACACTGAACACCTCAGGCGCTTTGTCACTGAGTACTATCCTGCCTTTGGACTTTCCATTATAGCTGGAATTTTCCTCGCCCAGAGTGGCTTCGTTGGCATTAGAAACTTCCTTGTGTTCTCCTTTGAGGTTCTCATAGCGGGTACGGTGCTCGTCCTGATAATGCTTTACGGTGAGAGGTTTCTGAACTTTTCAGACTGGATGCACAGGCTTGGAACCGTAGTTGGTATTGGAATTGCCGGCTTCCTGGCCTTTTACGCCTACTTCGGAAAGGCCCTCTTCAACTTCCTCAGAGCGGCCACTCAGTCAACTCCCCTTTACCAGACCGTCGCCGAGCTCCAGACCCCAAGCTGGAGATACATAATAGCAACGTTCAGCCTCAAACCCAAAGGCTCACAGGGGGACAGCATAATTTTCATATTCTCCCTCTTGGGCCTTTTTGTTCTCGGCTGGAAGTTCTATAGGGGGGTAAAGGAGAAGCGCTACGAAACCTACAAGCACTTCATACCTCTGTTCCACTACCTCGGCACAATATACCTCTTCAAGCAGGCAGTTCGCTTCTCCTTCCAGGCTTCAGTAGCCGCGATAATCCTGGCGGCTATTGCAATGGGAGAGGCCTTCCTCTACGTTGAGAGGATGAGGGACACGGTTACTGTGAAGGCACTATATACGGCCTTCCTGATTCTAATGCTAGTTCCAATGCCCTATGTGTCCGCTAGCTACTCCTATGATGCTATGAAGAGCGAGAGTCTCAAAATTAGATTAACTAACTCCAAAATGCCTGGAAGCGTTCCAGAGGCCTGGACCGACGCCCTTCTGTGGATTAAAAACAACAGCGACCCCTACGCAACAGTTCTAAGCTGGTGGGACTACGGCTACTGGGAGGAGTCGAGCCTGCTGAGCCACCGCAGAGCGGTAAGCGATGGTGGTCACGGCTACGACAGGAGATACATCATAGCCAAGTTCTTCTCCCACAGCGGGAACGCAGGAGAGGTTGACCTGGAAGCCTGGGGAGACGACTACGTTATAACGTTCCTCGATCCCTTCGATGGATCGAGCGACTTCGGCAAGTTCAACGCCATAGCCTACCTCGGCGGTGCGATAGCCTATGGAGAGAGATATCCAATGTTCAGCTATGTCTATTACAACGACATCGTGGTCACCAACGATACCATAGCAGTCAAAGCTGGAAACGGGTACGTGGTACCTGATATTGTAGTGGATCTAATCAGAGGCCAGGTATTCAAGAACAAGGAACCGACCCACCCGTTTGTCCTCTACATATATCCTTACATGACTTCCAGCAACCAAATATACCCCATTGGGATTCTAGCCTACGAAAAGATAGCACTCAGCAACTACCTCCAGCTTGGATTGGGGGTTCCGATTTCGCTCAACGGAGAGGAGAGTGAGAAGCTCTTTGCAAACTTCAAGCTCGAATACACCGGTTACAATGGCTACACGAAAAAGCAGGGGGTCTATGTCCCAAGCGTTAGGGTCTATAAGTTCACCCCGTTTGCAATACACCGCATCGAGGCCATGATGAACGGAAACTGGACTAGAGTTTATGATTCGATCAACGGCGGCGGACTAGAGGTTAAGAGCGGCAACACTACTCTGCCCTTAACTGGCGAACAGAAGCTCAGGCTCTACATTTCGGCGTTTGGAAGAGACGTAAAGAACGGAACGCTGATATTTGAAGCCTACAACGGTACAGAGCTGGTTGACAGGCAGGTTCTTGTGAAGAACCTCAATATTGACCACCTCAACGAAACTCCCGTTGAGGTCACCGTGAAGATTCCGCAAGCAGAGAAGTACCGCTTCATCCTGCTCCAGGAGGGTCCCGTTGGTGTCACAAACGGCCCTGTTTACGTCAATGGAAAGCTCGCAAATCCAAGCATGCCGCTGAAACCTGGGGAAAGTGGCAATATCGAGCTTACGGAGGCGTTTGAGAAGGACTACACGAACGTCAAGTTCACTCTGAGGGGCGTTGTTTACTACTACGTGGCACCCAACGGCAACGACATAAACAGGCCCGAGTTCTACCTTGAGCCTCACATGGACATAATCGGCTACATCCCTGTTGCAGAACTGGATAAAGTCCAGGAGGGGGACAACTTAATCAGAGGTCAGGCCAGCGTCCCGAAGGACTTCTTCGATTCATATATCCAAGAACTGAAGCAGAAGTACGGGGACAAAGTCGTGGTGGTTGGCAAGCGCCTTGAGCCGATATTCCTCACCCAGAAGGAGTACGTGCTGTGGGAAGGCCATTAGAAATTTTCCAATATTTGGCCCCCTAATTTTAGATTTTTTCCAACATTTTGTCGATTCATCTTGTATTTTATACAAAGAGAACAGAAAACTTTAAATTCTGAACGGCACAAAATAGCATCGGGCGAGGAAGGTGTTTGAAGTTATACCAGAGAAGTACAGACCCCTGATGCAGAGGCTTTTCATATCCAAGATATCAGACGCCTTAGACTCCCTTGGGATGAGGTTAGTGAGCAGTTCGATTTACGTTAATCCTGTCGGAAAAGAGGTATTCCTCAGGTTTCATCTTAGGGTGATTCAGACGAGTTTGGCAGGTTCTATTGATGTTGAGCCGACCGTTAAAGGACTTATTGAAAAACTTGTAATGGAAGCCAACGAGTCGCTTGGGAGGGTTTATGGTGTAACTTTCATAATTGAGGACGTTAGTATTGAGCAGGAACTCCCAAAAGACCACGAAAGTCTCCAAGATCAACCCAAGTTGGTACTTGACGTCCCCCTCGAGCTGGAGGGACCTTTCAGACGGATTGGGAAGGGGCTTGTGATTTCCTTACGGGAATGGGGAATAGCCGCGGCATCAATCGTTTTGGGAGTTGACCCCTCAGGTTTAAATCGCGTTAGTCTGGTCGTAAAGCTGAGAGAACCGATGGGAAGGGAAGAAAAGGCTTCCCTCGTTAAAGCTCTCAGGGAAAAGCTTGCGGGGTACATAAAACTCTTGATAAAGAAGCCGATGCAGACTTCTGTTAAGATCATTGATCCCAGCGATAAAGTCGTTGCCAAGGTAATGAAGAAAACAAAGCTCATGGAGAAAGAAGTGGAGAACATCATCGGCAACGAAGACGTTAGGGCTATCATGAAGGCCCTTGGAAAGCTCTGAACCTTTACTCATGTTCCTTCCTCTTCTCCTCGCGTGAGTGAATGTAATCCAGTAAAGGCTGTATCCTCTTCCATACTTCACTTATCGGCCCGTCGCCGTCAACCCTAACGTATATCCCCTTGGCACGGTAGAACTTGATTATCGGCTCCATGTTCTTTGAGTATATCCTGTACCTCTTCCTGACGACCTCTTCCCTGTCGTCTGCCCTCTGGATGAGCTCGGAGCCGCAGACATCACAGATTCCTGGCACCTTGGGTGGATTGTACTTTACGTGATAGACTGCTCCGCAGTTGGGGCATATCCTTCTCCCGGAAATCCTCTCAACGCTCGTGTCCTCATCGATGAAGATTTCTAGGGCCAAGTCTAGCTTAATACCATGGTCAAAGAGGTAGTTCTCAAGGGATATGACCTGTTCTGGCGTCCTTGGGTAGCCGTCAAGGATAAAGTTCTCCCTCTGGCGGCGGAGCTTTGAGATTATCAGGGTGTTAACGATGGTATCTGGAATGAGGTCTCCCCTGCTAAGGTAGGCCTCCATCTCCCTGCCGAGAGAAGACTTCCTTTCGATTTCTCTCCTGATGAGGTCTCCCGACGAAATATAGACGAGGCCGTACTTTTCCATTATTGTTCTTGAGTGCGTACTCTTCCCGCTTCCAGGCGGGCCGAAGATAAGTATGTTCACGGACGACCACCAATAAATATTTATGCACCTGAAGTTGAATAAACTTTTGGTGGTGCCGATGAAGTTAAACACTGGCTACGTCCGCGCCAGTGGTTACGCTCACAAAGTAAGGAGGGTGCTCTTCGCATTAGTTAAGGGAAAAGTTGATCCCAAGGAGGTCGTCAGGGCCGCTGGAGAGCTTAACTCAAAGATATTTGAAGAGTTCCAGAAGTTAGGTGTTGAGAAGGAAGACGTTGTCAGGATAAGCGTTGAGTTCTCCATCAAGGATGGTTCAATAGTGTGGGACTACGACACCCTGTCTATCGAAGTCTACAAGAAGAGCGAGGAGGAAAGGCTCGCAAAGGCCATGGAGGAGGTTGAAGCAAGGGAACGCGAGTTAGACCAGAAGATAAGAGAGGTCGAAGAGCTGGCGCTGAAGCTGAGGAGTGTTGCCGAAGAACTCGTGGAAAAGATAGAGGAGCTGAAGCAGGAGCATACATCCCTCAAGCTGAAGGCTGAGATGGAAGAGAGCTGAACTTTTTTCTAAGATTTTTCAGAAATGAAAGGTATAAAAGGACAAAAAAGTTGCTAGGACTACAAAGTCCACTGAACGAGCTTCCTGACGGCTTCCCTCAGCTTCTCCTCGTCCTCTGGCGTTGGGTAGCCTTTGCTCTCAACTGTCGCAACGTGGTCGAACTTGCTTCTGGTGATCATCGTTTCGATTTTCCTACCAGCAACGCCGCCCCAGCCGAAGGCCCCGACAATGAGAACGGGCTTTTCGTAGTTGGCCTTGTCAACGATCTCGTAGAGGGCGTAGCGTATTCTCGGGTGTATCTCGGCCTCGTAGGTTGATGCGCCAATTATCAGGGCTTCAGCGCTCGGAACCTCGCCGAGTATGTCGCTGACCGCTGGAGCTTCCTTGTCCGTGAAGCGGTAAACTACAGGTTTCTTTCCGTGCTTCCTTAGTTCATCAAGAACGATCTCCATTCTCCTTTCAACGAAACCGTACATGGAGTCGTAGATGACGAGAACCTTGTCCTTTTCGGAAACCCCTGCACCAACGCGCTCGTAGTGTTCGAATATCCTGAGCGGGTCCCTCTTCCACACCAAGCCGTGGCCGGGGAGTATCATCCTAGCGCTCTCAACTATTCCAAGACTCTTCAGCTTCTTGATGTTCTGGACGATGTACTTGTGGTAGTGGCCGATAACGGTGACGATGTACTTGGTCACGTGCGGGAGGTACTTCTCCACGAACTCCTCATCACTGTCATCAATGGTTTCGGGAATTGAGTACCCGCCGCCTGCGTCGCAGGAGAAGATTATCCTGTCCTCAACGACGTAGGTTATCATCGTGTCGGGCCAGTGAAGCCATGGAACTGCTATGAATCGGAAGGTCTTTCCGCCGATCTGCATCTCCTCGCCGTCCTTGACGACCTTGAAGTTCTCGACAACTTTGTCTCCATAGAACCCCTGAAGGAGGTTCCTCGCGAACTGGGTTCCTATCACCTGGGCCCTGTAGCCGTTCTCCTCAAGGACTTTGGGCAGGGCACCGCTGTGATCTGGCTCTGTGTGGTGGACGATTATGTGGGTTATCTCCTTTGGATCAACGAGCTTCCTAAGTGCGTCCATAAAAAGGTCGGTGTACTCTTTCTTCACAGTGTCAAAGAGGACAACTGCACCGTCGAGCTTCATCAGGTAGGCGTTGTAAGTTATCCCCTCGGGAATGTCCCATGTGGCCTCGAAGTACCTTATTTGGTCATCATCAACCCTTATGATGTAGAGCTCCGGATCAGTACAGAGCTTTTCAACCCACAGCCTCGGCATTTCCATCACCGAACCCCTTTGGTGCGGAAACATAAAAAAGCTTTCCCCAAACCATATGTTTTGGACAGAATTGTTGCCCTAAAGAGGCTAAAAATAAGAGATCAGTGGAGCACTTCAAAAATCTCCTCCAGATCTGGAAGCTCGCTTATCGGGTAGACTTTGAAAAAGACTACCCTTCCTTCCTCATCAACCAGCACGTTCGCCCTCTCTGAGAAGCCACCGTCTTCTCTAAATATGCCGTAGAGCTTTGAAACAGCCCCGTGCGGCCAGAAGTCGCTCAGAATCCTCAGCCTCTTCAGCCCCATATGTTCTGCCCACGCCTTCTTGCTCGGCACGGGGTCAACGCTAATCCCAACGGGAACGACGTTCAGCTCCTCAAAGCGCTCGTAGTTCTCTTCCAAAGCTTTCATCTGCTTCTCGCATATCCCAGTCCACGCAAGCGGGTGGAATGAGAGGAGGACTCTCTTGCCCCTGAAGTCGCTGAGTCTGAATTCTTTTCCGTCTTGATCTTTTAGGACAAAATCCAGAGCCGTTTCACCAACTTTCACACTATCACACCCCAATTAGTTTTGATCGCAGGAATAAAGCAAGAAAAAGAAAAAAATCATTCTGGGCCTTTCAGAGCTTCTTCCCCTCAAAGAACTTCTTCACCAGCTCGGGCTTCGGCTCGCGCTTCCAGAGCGGTGTCTTGTCCTTCTTATAAGCTGGAACCTGCTCCTCAAAGGTGGGCTTCTCGTGGATGTAGAATATTCCGAGCGGGAGCGGGTCGCTCTCCAAAGCCCTTCTGAAGGCAGCCTCCCTGTCGTAGGGGTCGTGGTCGTCCATCCAGTATGTGTGCTCCCTGTACCAGGCGTAGGTGTTCACCTTGTTGAAGCTCACACACGGGTGGAGGATGTCCACTATGGTCAGGCCTTTGTGCTGGATGGCCTTCTTGATGATCTCGACACTCTCCTTGAAGTATCCCATAAAGGTTCTCGCGACGAAGGAAGCATCCAAGGCTATCGCTAGGGCGAGCGGGTTGAAGGGCTCCTCAAACACTCCCCACGGCTGGGTGGGGGTCTTCATGCCCTTCATGGTCGTAGGAGAGGCCTGTCCTTTAGTCAGTCCGTAAACCTGGTTATCGTGGATGAGTACTGTTATGTCAGGGTTCCTCCTTATGGCGTGGAGCAGGTGGTTTCCGCCTTCGGCGTACATGTCGCCGTCTCCACCCTCGGCTATGACCGTAAGCTCGGGGTTGGAGGCCTTCACACCCGTGGCTATTGGAATAGCCCTCCCGTGGAGTGTGTGGTAGCCGTTGGCGTTGATGTAGTGCGGCATTTTTGCCGCCTGTCCAATACCGCTGATGATAGCAACCTGGTTGGGTTTTAGCCCGAGTTCGGCCAATGCTGAGATGAGAATGTTCCTTATGCCGAAGTTTCCACATCCAGGGCACCATGCTACGTCCTGGCTTCCGGGTCTCTTAGGCTCAAAGAGCTCCCTCCCAGTGGGAAGCTGGACGTTCATTCTATCACCCCCTTGAGGCCATCAAGAACTTCTTCAACCGAGAACGGCCTCCCGTCGTACTTCAGAATCTTGTGGTGCACCTCAACGCCGAACTCCTTCTTGAGGAGCTCCGCGAACTGGCCGGTGATGTTGTTCTCCACATCGATGAGAACTCTGCCCTCGAAGAACTCTTTCACCTTCGGGTTGAGCGGATAGACCCAGCTGAAGTGGAGCAGAGCAACGTCGTCCCTTCCGAGCTTCCCAAGGGCCTCTTCAACCACGTGGAGCGTCGAACCCCACGCTATCACTAAGTATTTGGCATTCTCGCTCCCTATAAGCTTCGGAAGCGGCGCGTTCTTTTTTATGGTCTCAAGCTTCTTGATGGCCCTCTTCTCCTGCATCTTTATCGTGAGCTCGGCGTCTTCAGTTATGTCGCCCCACTCGTCGTGCTCGTTTCCGTTCGCAACTACAACCTCCTCACCGTAGCCCGGAACTGCCCTTGGAGAGATTCCGTCCTCAGTCAGCTCGTACCTCCGATAGCCTGGCTTCGCCTCGACGATGTAGCGCTCGAACTTGACCTTCTCCACATCCGGGGCCGGAAGGTTGTAGTAGGTGTCAACGAAGTACTGATCGGTGAGAATTATCACGGGAACCTGGTACTTGTCCGCTAAATTGAACGCCTCCGCCGTAAGGTAGAACGCCTCCTCAAGGCTTCCTGGGGCGAGGATTATCCTCGGGAAGTCGCCGTGGCCGGAGTAGAGGACGAGGTTCAAATCGCCCTGCATCGTCCTCGTTGGGAGACCTGTAGCAGGCCCTGGCCTTTGGGCGAGATGCACCACCACCGGGTTCTCAGCCATTCCGGCTAAGCTTATCGCCTCGCTCATCAATGCGAAGCCGCCGCCAGAAGTGCTCACCATCGCCCTCGCTCCAGCGTACCACGCTCCAAGGGCCATGTTTATGGCTGAGATCTCATCCTCGACCTGCTCGACAACTATCTCGAAGTCCTCCGCGTGCTGTGCTGCGAAAGTCGAAACTCCCGTTGATGGACTCATTGGGTAGAAGCTCAGGAAGTCCATACCCCCAGCGAAGGCGCCTATTCCGACCGCTTCCGTGCCGGTCAGGAGGACTTCATCCTTAACTTTCTCATCTCTCTCAACCTCGATCTTGATAGTCCCTTCCTCGCAGAGCTTCACTCCCAGTTCGTAGCCCTTTCTTGCCGCTTCAATGTTCTTCCCCACAACGTTCTCTCCCTTACCTCCAAAGCGCTTCCTTATGTACTCCTCAACGGCTTCAAAGTCGCCGTGGAAGAGGCCAACTATAAGGCCGGCCGCTGTAGTGTTGAGGTAGAGCTGGCTTCCGACTTCCATGGCCATCTTCGTGAGCGGGACTTCGACGAGGTTGACCTTGTCCAAAAACTCCTCCTCAACGTTTTCTTTCTCCCCTAAGACGACGGTGTTCTCGCCGAGCCTGCCCTTAACCCAGCTCAGAACGCCCTGCTTGAAGGGCACGAGGATGTCTATCCTCTTCACGAAGGCCCTGACGCGCTTTGAAGAAACGCGTATCTCCGTGGTGTTTATTCCGCCCCTGACTCGGGACATGTACTCCTTGTTTGCATAGACGTGGTAGCCGGACTTCTTGAGGGCGTGAGTGAGGATTTCCTCAACCGTCTGGATGCCCTGTCCGGCCGCTCCGCCGAGAACTATGGAGACGTCTTCCTTAAACTCACTCATGCTTCCTCACCACCAGGGCCGCCCTGGGTCTGCCCTTTGGGAGGGCCTTTCCCTTGGGTATCATCCTAAAACTAAAAACGGAGAGAATGCGCCTTAGAGCACTTCTGTTCATTTTTAACCACCAACAGGTAATAGTATGCAAAACTATATAAAGATTTCCGACATCATTCGGTTGGAGATGTGATAATGGGTGGTATCAAAATTGAACCTAAGACGGCAATATTCGCCGGTGGCTGCTTCTGGTGCATGGAGGAGGCCTTTGAGAGACTTCCCGGGGTGATTGAGGCAATCTCTGGCTACACCGGCGGCTGGGTGGAAAATCCAACCTATGAGCTCGTCTCAACAGGTGAAACCGGCCACAGGGAAGCGGTTAAGGTGATTTACGATCCATCAAAAATTTCCTACGAGAGACTTTTGGATGTTTTCTGGCGGAACATAGACCCCACGGATCCAGGCGGCCAGTTCGCCGATAGGAGCGAGCAGTATAAGACCGCTATATTTTACCTCAACGAGGAGCAGAGGGAACTCGCGGAGGAATCGAAGAGAAGGCTTGAGCTTTCGGGAATATTCAACGAGCCGATAGCTATCGAGATTCTGCCAGCGAAGGAGTTTTATCCGGCTGAAGACTACCACCAGGGCTACTACTTTCGCTTTGAGACGAACTACAAACACTATAAGCTCTACTCCGGAAGACTGGGCTTCATAAAGTCCGTCTGGGAGAAAAACCGGCACTTCAGGCTCTTCCCTGAGAGAGAGCGCTACTGGCTTGGCTACGTGAAACCGAGCAATGCAGAGCTTAAACGCCTGCTAACTCCCCTCCAGTATAGGGTTACACAGCTCGGCGATACGGAAGAGCCTTTCCACAACGAGTACTGGAACAACCATGAGGAAGGAATATACGTTGATGTGGTCTCCGGCGAGCCCCTGTTCAGCTCGCTCGACAAGTATGACTCCGGAACAGGATGGCCGAGCTTTACAAAGCCCCTGGAAGAGTGGGCCGTCGTTGAGGCTGGAGAGTGCGAGGGCTTCCTCTGCGGGCGGGAAGTCCGGAGCCGCTTTGCAGGTTCCCACCTCGGACACGTCTTTGAGGAGCCCACGCCAACGGGAAAGAGATACTGCATAAACTCCGCGGCACTTCGCTTTATTCCAAGGGATGAGCTTAGAAGATACGGCTACATTGTCTATGAGGAGATTTTTAAGTAGTCATTCTAAAAATTAGGTGAGTGCTCATGGGAGTGGTAATACGGGGGAGAGATCAGGAGTTTCCGGTCAGGAGGGATTCCTGGTACTTAGTCGTCTATTTTAACGAAAGCCTCCAGTATCTCTCTATCCCATCTTCCAGCGAGAAAGATCTTGAAAGGCTCGCTCTCGTGAGATTCCTCTTTGAACTGTCTGATGTTCCACACATAGTTTTTGGCATGGCCAGGGAGGGCGTTTATGAACTCGGTGAGAAGTTTTTCGAGCGGCTCAAAGAGGAACACGGCATAGACTCGCGCTCCAGTACTGAGAAAGACACCCTGACCCTCCTTAATGAACTTGAAAAGATGGAGGCGTTCTACACAGGGCTTGGCTTCCTTGAAGACCTTGAAGAAGTGATGGACATAAGAAAAGCCGCGATGGAACTCCTTGAAAAACTGAAAAATGGAAAGTGAACTAATTTCTGCTCCTTATTTCTTCCAAAAGGCTGCTGACTTCTTCCCCGCTGAGCGGCCAGGGGTAGATCCTAAGGTCGGCGATGTCCCCGTGGAAGTAAAGGAACTCCGGCGTTACAGAGTCCGCCGTCTTTCCGTAGCCGAGGGTGAAGAGCTCCTTCCCCGGGATGTCGACAAAGAAGAGCCTCATGCTCTCGTTCCCGAAGTTGTAGTGCCTCCAGGTCATCTCCCTTCCGTTCAGGTAAGCGGTGTTCCCGTCCTCGCTCACGACCACGACGAGGTGATACCACCTTCCGGGCTTGAGGTTAAAGCCGCTGTCGAAGCAGAGGGCAGGTTTATCTCCCTCCGGAATCCAGGTGACGTAGAGCCTCCTGTTGTTCTCACCGTTGTGCCCTATCTCAATTATGAAGAGGCTCTTTCCTTCCCTGTCGCCAAAGTAGAGGATTGGGAGGACATTCTGGTCGGTTTCCTCGTAGCGGAAGACGAGTGAAATAGCTCCAACCTTCATGTCCGATATTTCTCCGATGGCATTGCTGAGGTCAACGTAGCCGTTCCCATCAAAATGGAGCACTCTTCCATATGCAGTGACGTTGCCGATTAAGGTTCCATTGATGCTCTTGATGGGCCCAGTTGGAGTGGTGTAGAGTTTGAGCACTCCTTCTATGGGAGTCCCATCAATTGAGACTTCCTCCGATGTCATCTTTGAGTTCTCTTGATAGATGGCACTTGCAACGACTCCAATCGCTATGAGGTCTATAACTATGGCAATGAGGAGTATCCTCGCCCTGTCCATGCCACCACCCATTATGACTAGATGAGGATGTTGATATTAGGGACTCGGTGAAACCTGCCTGGTTCGATATGTTCTACATGTTCCAAATCGTTTCTTTAGCAAGAATAGTCACTTTGATGCTGTGGGCTTCAATTTTTTGGGAGCAGAAACGCCAATTCCGAGAACGGAGCGAAGCAGTTCTAATTCCCTCCTGTCCCAAGCATCTTCCTCGAGGAGAATTATGAGCGCACCGTTTTCGACCACGAGGATATCGTGTATTGTTGCCAGGGCCTTGAGGAGAGCCTTAAAATCGTTGTACATCGCGAGTAATTCAAGGCCCTCTATAAGAACCACCGGAGTTACACCCTTGTTCTTTGCCTCTGCAACGTACCTTGCCACCATGTCCACGATTTTATGGAGCTCGGTCGGGTATATGCTCGTCTCGTCCCTTCCAGCAGCTGTTATCCAGTAGGTTTTCCATCCTGGAACGGAGAGGCGCTTTCTCATGAAGGCCAGCACGGGATAGTCCTTTAGGTTCTTCTCGTCTACCTTCTGGGCTATGGTGACTCCTGGGGCTATATTGACCTCCTCTGGGGCCTTCTCTATCATCCCTCCTGGCAGGACGAGGAGAGCATATACTAATGTCATGATAGTTGGGGCCGTTAGAGTTGCCAAATCACTTGGCTCAACGATTAAAACCCTCCTGTTCCCAATCATAACGGCGATTCCAACTGCTCCGATCCCGAGGAGAACTATGCTAGCCCCAAAGAGGTAGGTCCTCCAGCCGTACCGCCTCCCGAGGAACTCGATTATTAGGAAGCCCGCCAGGGCAAGGGTTATACCCGTGAGCGCGTAGGGATAGCTCACGGCCCCAGTTGGGCTTCCCAACCCAACTTCCAGAGAAAGCGCTCCAAGAACTGAAGAGCATATGGGAAGGAGGTAGGAGGCCATTTTCATTGTGAGTGGCATCATAGTGTCTATGTTCTCCTCGTCGAGGAGAAGATTAAGGGCCGTGATTATAGTCGTACCCACAACACCGACTATAAGGCCAAAAAGAGTAGGATCACCACTATAGGCAGCATAATCTACAGCACCACTCAATAAAAGCGCGATTCCAAGGAATAGGGCTGATTTTCTCTTTGTTCGAAGATGGATGTAAGCGAAAACGAGGAGAAGGACTGTCCTTAGTGATGTACCCAAAAGTATGTTCATAAGCTTCCCTCTTTGGGGGGGAAAGTGCTTTATAACGCTTTTGCCAAATTCTTGGGGGTGAGCGCATTGGCTAGTGATGAAAAGAAGAGGATAGGGATAAATGAAGTTAGAGCCATGGCAATACGCTCCGAAATAGGCGCCGCCAGAGTGTATGAAGCACTTGCGGAACTTACCGAAAATGAAGAGATGAAGAAACTCTTCCTTACTCTGGCGAGGGAGGAGTGGGGCCACAAGGAGGTTGTGGAGAGGCTGATAAACGAGAAAACCCTTAGTCCTGTGGTAGAACTGCCAGAGGAGATAGTAACGGAGTTCGCCGTTCTCTATGAGAACGCTGAGAGGCTGCTCTCCCCTGAGACAACTGCTAAGGACGTTGTAGATGTGGCCCTTCGGGCAGAGCTGGCGAGCGAGAAGTTCTACGCGCACCTAATAGATTACGCAAAAGATGAGAAGGCAAGAAGCGCCCTCCAGATGGTGGCGAGCATGGAAAGAGATCACTACTCAAGGCTGATGACGTGGAGGCTCCTGCTCTGAATCACTCGGCCTGGGCGTAGTAGCACCTCTTCGGCGAGACTATCTTCCCTTCTTCTTGAGCTTCTTTATCGCCCTGCCAACCTCCTTCTTATCGAGACCAGCTAACTCGGCTATTTCAGCAGACTTAAGCGGTCTACCCGCCTCTTAAACACGAGCTCGACACTCATCTTCCCTACCCCTCTGGTTTGCATTTTGAAGTTTTGCAATTCGAACTTACGGGTTTAACAGCCGAAAGGGTTAATAGGGACGGTGTTCAATATAGTACGGTGATTCTGCATGGAAGTTACTGAGAAGGAAATCTTTGAGATTGCCGTAAACTCCGAGATCAGGGCCAAGGAGGCCTACGAAAAGCTCGCTTCTATGACCAAGAGCGATATCATAAGGGATGAGCTTCTCTTTCTCGCCAAAGAGGAGGACAAGCACAGGGAGATAATAGAGAGGATGGCCGAGCGCTTTGCGGCCGAAGGTGGCGAGTCGAAGAAGATAGAGATAGAGGTCATGGGAGAGTTCAAGGTCATAGCTGAGAAGATGGCCGAGGCCATCAAGAAGCCTGATATCAACCTCGACGAGATATACGAGATAGCGATGCAGGCAGAGTTGGTGAGCGAGAAGCTCTACAAGGAGCTCGCCAAGTACGCGAGTAACGAGAAGACCAAGCTCCTCCTTGAGATGCTCGCGGACATGGAGAGGAACCACTACAACATCCTCAAGAAGCAGTACGACTACATAATGCGCTATCCAGAGCTCTACAAGGAAGAGCTCTACGACCAGCTCATGAAGGACATAAACTTCAACTTCTGAGGTCTTTTGCCTTTTCTATTCTCTTTCAGGCCCTGTTGTACCTCGCAAAGAAGCCGTAGAATATCAGCGTTGCCACCACGTACAGCGTGGCAGTGGCGTAAAACGGATAGCTGAGCGAGATTGAGAAGAGCACTCCGCCGATGTAGTTCCCAGCGCCGCGCATGAATGTCGAGAAGGCCCTCCTTATCCCGGCGGCGGTGGCTTTCTCCTCTGTCGTGAAGAAGCCCATCATGAAGGAGTCGTTTATCGGCCAGACGATGTTCATGAGGATGGAGCGGACGATGTAAAGGAAGGCCGCCAGAAGGAAAACGTCAATTAGCGGAAACGTGGCGAAGAGAAGGGCCGCGACGAGCTGGAAGGACGTTATGACGTTCACAGGCCCTATCTTCTCCACCAGCTTTGGAAGGCCGAAGGAGCCGAGCCCCATGACAAGCTGCTGGAAGAAGAAAACGCCGCTTATTGCCGCCAAAGTCTGGCCAAAGCGGATGTTGAAGTATAGGCTCATGTAGGGAATTGTTATACCAGCCCCAAGCCCGATGAGGGCGCTTGGCAGGGAGAACTTCAGGATTTTGATTACCAGCTCTCGGTTCCAGTTTATCCTCGGGTTCTTCACGGGGACATCGTGGATAACAAGCAGTGCTGGAATTACCAGGGCGAACTGGAGGAGCGCGAGCGAGATGACCAGCCGGTAGGCTATCTCAGGGGTAAGCCCGAAGGTCTCGGTTAGAAAATCTGGAGCAAAGCCCGCTATGAGAACTCCGATTGCGTTGAATATCGTCCCGAGGCCGAAGCTGATCGAGAAGGCGTGGTGCCTGAGCTTTTCTCCAACTTCCTCGCTCAGCAGTGCAGAGAAATTGGGCTGTCTGATGCCCATATTAACACCAACGAGGAAAAATCCGAGGAGTAGGAAGTACTTGTTTAGCGCCAGAACCTGGAAAAGCCTCCCCAAAAGGCCTAAGACTGCTCCCATGAGAAGGGTCTTCCTATAGCCAAGCCTGAGGGAAATCTGGCCAGCTATGAGGAAGAACAGCCCGCCGGTGAAAGTCTGAACCGAGAAGAAGAGCCCCATGGAGTCCATGCCGTAGCCGAGGGCGCGGAGATAGAATGGCATTATGAATATCGAGAACTGGAGGAACAGTTGACCCACTGCATTGGCCGCTATGAGTATCTTCGCGTCCCTTCCGTAACCGCTGAGCATGGTTGAAGTTCCTGTTGGTGCGTTTATAAGGTTATCGAAACGCTTCTCCCAAGCTGTTGCTGAATGGAGTGCTGAATCTTAGAAGGGGCAAAAAAGTTGGAATCCTCAAGCCCCGTAAAGCTCTTTTTTCAGCTCTTTCTCTATGGAAAATGCCTTTCTAATGTCTCCAATAACCACAGCTCCGACCAGTTTTCCGTCCTGGAAGAATGCCTTGGTGTGCTCGTCGAGCCACTCGCCCTCTCCCCTCGTCTTTCCAATGATGGCTATCGGCAGGTCGCCGAACTTGAAGACTGAGGAGCGGAGTTCGAAGGGATAGCGGTCTTCTTTTCCCCTCAAGAGGTTTGCCAGAACCTTCGCGTGGCCGGCGGCGGCCTTTGCAGTGCCGCAGATGATCCCGCTGTACTCTGCGCAGTCTCCGATGGCATAGACATCCTTAGCGGATGTCCTGAAGTGGTCGTCTATCAGAATCCCTCTTCCTGTGTGTATGCCGCTCCTCCTCGCTATCTCGACGTTTGGAATGATCCCTATAGCGCAGATTTTTACTTTCCCTTCAACGTAGCCCCTTGTTGTTAGAAGGCCGTTCTCATCGGCCTTCAGGAGTTCCGCGCCGAGATGGAACTCAACTCCTGATTCCTCCAGCTTTTCCCTTATCAGGCTACTGAGTTCTTCATCGAGGCCGAGAAAAGTATCCCTCCTGTGGATCAGCTTGACGCCGTAGCCGGCCTTTGCGAGGTTCCCGGCCAGTTCGAGGCCGATGAAACCTCCGCCGATTATCACAGCCTCCCCGTGCTCCTCAAGCAGGGCCTTTATCCCCTCCGCGTCCTCAATGCTCCGGAGCGTGAGGAGGTGCTCGCCACCTTTCACCGTCGGCTCCCTCGCTCTCGCTCCAGTGGCCATAACGAGGATATCATAAGGGTATTCGCCTTTATCCGTGACGAGAACCTTCCTCGCCCTGTCTATCAGTTTAGCCTCTTCGCCAAGCTTCAGGTTTATTCCTTTCCTCTCGTACCAATCAAGGGGGTATATGAAGAGCTTTTCCTTCTCAATCAGACCCGCTATGTAGTGGCTCAGCATGGGCTTTGAGTAGAATGGGACTTCTTCTTTCTCAACGATGAGTACTTCGTGCTCTCCCGAGAGCTCCTTGGCAAGCTCAACGCCGCCGGGGCCGTTTCCGATGATAACGATTTTCATAATCTTTGCACCGACAGAATTTCTCCGCGGTGTATTTAAGGAGTTCGAGAACTCTAGGTTTACAACCACAAGAGACAACAATGTCTCAATCCCCTCACGCAAAAATATACCTCCATTGCTCAATTATAATCCTGTGAACTGTACTCTCGGCACTGGTAATCCTTATCTGGTGAATACCCTGCTATCATAGGGGATCTGCATGGATGTGCTCAAAGTCCTTAAATGGTCCGGCTTAACGGGCGGCATCGTCTACTGGCTCTTCGTCGCGTGGGGCATAAGCAGAAACGGGTGGTTCTCTTTCTTCCACAACGCCCTCAGCGATCTCGGCGACCCCTCGGAGGCAACTGCGCCCTGGATCTACAACTATGGTCTGATAGTGACGAGCATCTTCGTCCTTGCCTTTGCCATCTATCTACTCTTGAATGCCAAAAACAAGCTCAAACGGTTGGAGGGGCTTACATCAGCATCTCGGCAATATTTCTGGCTCTCATAGGGATTTTCCACGGCGGAACAAGGCCCCACGTCTTTGTCTCGACGTACTTCTTCGTCCAGTTCTTCCTCGGGGCGCTGGTTTACGGTGCTGGAAGCGAGACGAGGGAGGTTAAGCATGGCTCCCTTGCGATCTTCCTGCTTGCCCTGTTTGGGGCTTTTGTCCACTGGCCTTCCGTGGCCCTCGAAGAGACTTACGAGATAGCGCTGATTATGGCCTTCACGCTCTTGGTAGCACTGAAAAGCGGAAGCAAAAACGCTTAATTCTTTCCAATATGCAAGCGATAGTGTTAATAACCCCCTCGACTAACTATCATTATAGGTCACTTGATGTTTCTTCTTGATTTTTTGCCGCTTCGTGACTAAAAGAAGGTTTTAACGATGAAAACGAAAAAACTTGCAGGCTTTGCCCTGCTTTTAAGCGTCGTAATGCTCGGCGCGTTCATTTCAGGGTGTATCGATCAGGGAAACACAACTGGGACAGGTACAACTCCCAAAGAAACGACTCAACCCACGACAACCAAGGAACCCCCAACGACAACTACAACGCCCAAAGAGACCACCACGAGCACTCCAACGGAGACGAACCCTCAGCCCAACTGGGAGGCCGATGAGGAGAAGCTTGATGGGTTAATCGAGCTCTACGACAAGGAAATCGCCAGCGCGAAGGAAAAGCTTGAAAAGCTCGGCCTTGAGCTTGAAAGCCCCGAAATCCAGAACTGGGAGAAGTCCGCCGAGGTTCTCACGGAGATGGCCGCTAACGAGAGCGACATCGAGAAGAGGGTCTACATCCTCCAGAACTTGGCAGAGTTAAAGTACTACGAGGCCCTGAACATGAGGTCGCTCGTGGGAGTGGGTGCAGTTGAGACTGCCTACTGGGAGAACGCCAGCAACGGAGAGCCGATTACGGACTTCTACAACATGCGCGGCGAGTTTTTCTACATCTCAAACGGCGAGATATCGAAACTGAGCCGAGAGAACATGGTAGAGAAGATGATAGCGGTTAAAGGCTACCAGATGGAGGGTCTTGAGATATACCACGTCGGCACCGGGAGCACTTTGGTGGCTATCCGCGAGGGTGGAAGGACCGTTGGAGCTGGTCAAATAGCGGTCGCGAGAGTTGGCGTTCCAACCTCGGGCAATGGGACAATTATACAGGTCCTCAACTGGAATGGAACTCCGTTCCACAACAAGTACCGCCCGCAGTTCAGGCTCGTTAACCCCGAAACCGGCGAAGTCGTGAAGGAGATAACCCCCGACGAGAACGGCATTATGGTAATCCCGCCGATAAACACCACCCTCCTTGGAATAGCTGACGACGGCTTCTGCTACAGACCTCTGCCGCCGGACACCAACACAATAGAACCGATTCCGCCGCCGGCTGATGACGAGCCGGTATTGTGCCTCGCACCCCAGCTTGCACCGTTTATCTTTGAGCCGACCGACAGCGACACCGGGCCCTACAACCCCGCCCCGCTTGAGCAGGCCTACTTAATGCCCGGGAACTACACCGTAACGGTAATCTCGATGAAGGCCGACCTCAAACAGCTGGCGGAGCAGCTCGTCAACCTTAACATGGCAGTTGGGAGCACCCACTTCGAGACAAAAGATGCGAAGAGGGCCCTTGACGCATTCCAGAGCGCCATAACGGGCTCTTCGTTGAAGGCCTCGATGCAGACCCCGAGTGAGCTCTGCTCGTGCACAATCAGCCCCCTCCTCGGCGGAATCTTCATGGACGAGTTCGACGAGAAGCCCTTCGGCGAGCTTCCGGACGCGAGGATAATCAACACAACCTTCGGAAACGGGCCGTTTATTCCCTTCCCGGTGGAAAAGGCCAAAGAAACCGGCTCTGAGGTGATTATTTACGCCGTAACCGACGCGAAGGGCAGAACCACCGTGATACTCGGCGATCCTGGACTCAACGATGCTGAGCTCGGAGAGGTCGAGCCGAGGTTTGCATCCATAGCCCCAAGCACCAGGAGACTCGCGCCGGACTACCTCGACAGGGTCTTCCTCGAAGTCTACACCGGTAGGAACCCCCAGACAGGCAAGGAGATCAAGGTAATCGCCTTCAAGGTTCTGAACACCGATGGAACGGTCGGAATTAGGACGACAGCGTTCATCGAAAACGGCCAGATTAGTGTCGTCTCACTACCCCTAAGCGGAACCCAAGAAGGGAAGCTCTCAAACGCAGAACAGGCGAGCGAACGCTGAAAAAGTAAAGGGGATTAATCGTCCTCTCTTTCTTCCTTTTCTCTGTCTTCTTTAGCTCCTGTCTCAAACTAGCCCTGCGACGAGTTTCCAATGCTCCCAACGTAGTAGTTCTGCAGAACCTCGTAGGCGCCCTGACCGTGCTTGGAGAAGAAAACTTCGGTGGCGTTTGTCCCGCAGTAGGCTATTATCGCCTCCCTGCCGCCGCTGTGGGTGTCTATGAGTGGGGTAACGTTGTAGACGTCGTTTCCTATCACGACCCAGCAGTCGTTCTCCGTGTTGTGCTTCGCCACCTCCTCGAGGGTTAACCCCACGGAAGTGCTGTTGGATGCTGAAACCGGGCTTGAAAGTGACGAAGAGCCTCCCGGAACGAGCGCCAGGAGGAGTACCACTGCAACTAAAGCTGTCCACGCCCCAAGGACTGCTCTTTGGGCCTTCTCGCTCTTCAATGCCCTGACCCTTTTGAGTGCAATAGCCAATCCGGCCGTTGCGTGGACGTAGAGGAGGGGTATGAAGAGGAAAGCTGCCAGCGTGTGAACTCTCCTTGCCGTGGAGTAGTCCAAAAGGCTTCCCAGGTTCGACGATGGGTTGCCCATGGCTAACCCACTCGCCATCAATGCCAAACTGACTATTACCAGCAGCTCCCCCGAGATTACAAGCGCCTTGAAAGTTCCCTTCACCATCTCACCTCAGCACTCTTTGCATGTGTTTATTCCGAGGAGCTTGTAGAGGGCGCAGAACCCCGTGAGGCCCGTGATGAGTGCTATCAGGCCGACTATAAGTGCCACGGTTTTATAGGGTATCTTGTCCGCTGCCCAGAGGCCGAGCAGTATAAGACCCAACAGGACCCTTACTGCCCTATCCACAGTCCCCTCGTTCCTCTCCATGGACGTCACCTCAATTTTTCCATGGATTCAAAAGGCTTATATTCATTTCCCAGGAAAATTTAGGACAGAGCCTTCAAAATGAAGGTGATCCTATGGACGAGCGCGACCTAAAGATATACCGTATCCTCCGGGAGGACGGCAGGACGAAGGTCTCCGCTATAGCGAGGGAGCTCGGGATAAGCCATCCCTCCGCCAGGGAGAGGCTTGAGCGGCTTGAGAGAAAGGGGGAGATAAAGGTTCAGGCCCTCCTCAACATAAGGAAGAGGGGCTTCGTCTCCGCCGTGGTGAACCTCCGCGTGAGGAGCATGGACGAGGCAGAGAGGCTCGCCGATGTCTTCGCGAGGTGCCCCAGAACGGTCTTTGTGGCGACGACCACCGGGAAGTACAACCTCAACCTGGCCCTTGTTGCCGAGAACTACTCCGCCCTTGAGGCCACCATAGAGAACACGATACGCCCTCTGGAAGAAGTGAGGGAGATGGACGTTTCCCTCGGCTCCTCTCCAGCCTATCCAGAGTTCGTGGACTTCAAGCTCGACCCCGTTAGAGAAGTGGCCCCATGCGGAAAGGTCTGTAAGGGCTGCTACCTCTACGGCAAGAAGTGCCACGGTTGTCCCGCGACGGTCTACTTCAAGGGCTTTGGGGGTGAGTGAATGCACTACCTCCACGACGAGTTTAGGAAGAGAATCCAGCCGGTTGAACCTCTGGTGGAGCTTATAAGGGAGAGGATTCCCAAAAAGGGCATTCTCGTAGATTTTGGAGCCGGGACGGGATACTTTACGCTTCCACTGGCGAAGCTCTTTGGGGAGGTCTATACTGTCGATATAAACGCAGAGAGGCTGGAGTACCTTAGGAAGAGGCTTGAGGAAGATGAGATAACGAACGTAAAGCTAATCCTCGGGGACGAGCTGCCCGACGTGAAGGCTCACCTGATACTCCTATCCAACGTCCTCCACGAGCTCCCAGAGACGGAAAAATTCTTGGAGAAGTAGCCGAAAGGGCTAACTACGTCCTCGTGCTCGACTGGAGGAAAATCCCCACTCCGCGTGGGCCGCCGTTGGAGGAGAGAATAAGCGAGGAGGAGGCGAGGAAAATGATGGAGGAGCACTTTACCGTCGATACCTTCGAGCTTTACCCCTACCACTACTGCCTGCTTGGAATCCGTCATTCCCGTTAACTTTTTCTTTATGAACGCCCAAGCCCATGGAAAGAGTGCAAATGGAGGGTGTTAGATGAAAAGAGTTGCGGCGTTGCTGATTCTTCTCCTCTTGCTGGCCGGTTTTGTGGCGCCGATGAAGGAAAGGGTGAGCGAGAAGGTGAAGCCGAACTCGGGGGCCTCGCCTCCTTTGGAGTATTCCTCATCTTCGCCGGAACCGCCTACTACGCGCTCACCAAAAGGGGCTCATAATAGAGCACCGAAAAGGGAGCCCTCAAATAGTGGTTAAGCCAGAGAGGCCCTACATCACGGTTTTCGGCCCGGTTTATCCTATGACAATTTATCACGCCTTCACGATAGCCGGAACCCTCTTAACGCTCATCCACTTCGCAACTTGCACTGACTACTCAACCCTGGCTGGAAAAGCCGGCCTTAGAATGGCAATAGTCCTTGTTCTGATGAACATAAGCGGCTTCTACGGGCGGTACGTCCACGTTAAGCTTGAGCTGGCCGCGAGGAAAAAGCAGAGCGGGAGGCTCAAACGCTTAGCGGTTCTGCTGGGGAAATGGAAGATCTTTCATGTTGCCCTAGCCGTGATCTTCCTGATTCTCCTGGGAATTCACGTCGCGGCAGTTGGGGACTGAGCACGGGTTATTTTTTTCTTTCCCTGCTCCACAAAACAACGTTCGAAATTTTTAGAAAACCTTATATCCAAATTCGAACCTATGTATGAAGTGGAGGGATAATATGGCCGTGAAAATGGGCATCAAGTTCTTTGACGAGAACATTCTGAAAGACGGGTTCCCGGATGGCTTCACGGTTCTTGTAGCGGGAGAACCCGGTGCTGGAAAGACCATCTTCGGCTCCACGTTTCTATATAACGGCATGGAGCAGTTTGGTGAGAAAGGCGTCTACGTTTCTCTCGCGGAGACAAAGGAGGACTTCTACGAGGAGATGAAGGGTCTCGGAATGGACTTCGAGAAGTACGAGAAGGCGGGCCTCTTCAAGTTCATTGACCTCGTTACCGTAACCCCTGAGGCCGTGGAAAAGGAAATAGAGCTCATGATGAGTGAAATCCTCACATTCCAGCCCAGAAGGATAGTCATAGATTCCATCAGTGCCTTCGCCCAGCTCCTTGGGCTGGAAAAGACGAGGGTGTTTCTCCACACGACTCTTGGAAGGTTCATAAAGGCCTTTGGCGCGGTGGCCTTCCTCATAGCGGAGAAACCCCTCGGAAAGGAGGAGATAGGCTTCGGTGTTGAGGAGTTTGTGGTTGACGGCGTAATCGTGCTGAAGTACTCAAAGCTCGGGGAAATCGTGAGGAGGGTCATGGAGATACCCAAGATGAGGAAGCGCTCCGTTGAGAGAGCCGAGTACGAGTACGTCATAACCTCTAAGGGAATACGCTTCCTTGAAATTCCGGAGCTCGTGAGGGGCACTGAAGATGCCTCCACCGAGAAGATAACGACGGGCATTGAAAAGCTCGACGAACTCCTTGACGGGGGAGTGTACCGCGGCTCGATAACTCTTTTTGTGGGAATGACGGGTACCGGAAAGACGACCTTCGGCCTGCACTTCGCGATAGCCAACGCCCTGCAGGGCAGGAAGGCGATTTACTTCGGCTTCGAGGAGCCGATAGGACAGCTGATCAGGGCCGCGCGGGGCTACGGGCTCCCCGTGGATGAAGCTCTCCAGAACGGCCTGAAGCTTGAGGGGTGGATTCCTGAGGCTAAGAGCCCAGTTTATACCTTCCTCAAGGTAAAACAAATGATAGAAGATCTCAAGCCCGAGGTGGTTGTCATAGACAGCCTCACGGCATTAAGAGAACACATGGACGACAAGGAGCTCGCAAAGATGGTTCGCTACCTCAGTCTTCTCATCAAGGAGCACAACATCGCGGCCTACATCACCCTAAACGCGGACACGAACTTTGAGACGGTGCCTTTCACGAAGGCCAGTACTCTCGCCGACAACATCATAGGGCTCCGCTATGCTATCAAAGATGGAATCATAGAGCGCTACCTCTCGGTGATAAAAGCCAGAAGCTCAAACCACTCCAGAAAAATCCACAGGTACGAGATAACTTCCGAGGGGGTGGTTATATATGAATGAGGGCCAGAACGTTATAGTTAAGGCCGTTGTCCACTCGGTCGAGAAGGCAAACCCGACGCTCAAGTCCCTATTGGAGCTCCACCTTAAAAACACGACGGGGCAGGGGTTTGAGCTTGCCTACAACGACCCAAAACGCTTCAAGGAAGCGGTTTCAAAGCTCTTCGGCGAGTACAGCGCGAGGCTCCTTGAGATGCTCATCATAAGTTACTTCAGAGAGAAAGCTGGCCTCATGGAGGAAGTCAACACTCTTGAGGAGCTCGTTGAGTATATCCAGAGAGTTTACAGGTGACGGAGGATGAGCGAACCACTGGGCATTTTGGCCCAAGCCGTTGAAAGAATAAGCCCGACTCTAATCCAGTTCGAACTGGGGAGTGATGTAGAGGTAATACTGATGAAGCTCCTTTACAAGCTCCGTCCGAACTACGATGACTTTCTGGTAATTTCATTCTACGACGGCTACGCGGCGTTCAGAAAGTACGTGGAAAACATCTTTGAGGAAGAGTACGTCAGGAGGGTGTTTGAGAGTGCCAAGCTCCTTTCGATAAACTCATTCCTTGAAGAGGACTTCAATCCCCTGGAAGACTTAAAAACATCCCAGCCAGAGATAATAGCAGGTAGGGCTCTCAGAATAACTGAAGCTCTTCCCCGAAGAACCCTCGTTCTCGTTCTTGGTCTCGATCTTTATGGCGTTAGAGAAGGAGAGAAGAACCTTATCCAGCTCTTTCCAAGGTTAATGACGGTTCTTAACAGATGCAAGGATTTCAGAACGATTGTGACGTTCAACACGGGCATATTCAGTCCTTCGGTGGTCAACATTCTAGGGAGCTTCGTCTTCAACGTTGTCAAGGTCGGCCTCGAAGTGGAGGGCAAGGAGATCAGGCGTTACATCCAGTTCATCAGGACGCCATTCCTTGAGTACAGCCTGGAAAAGTGGTACTACACGCTGATAGGCAAGATCGTGACGTTCAGAAAAGAGGAAGAATAATGGAGCATCATGCCTGAAGATGCTCTTCCTCCCTTCTTAGCTTTTCCCTAACCTCATCCCTTATCGGCTTTAGGGCCCTTGCATACTTCTCAAGTGTTTTGAGAAGTCTCTCAACTCTTTCCTTGTACTTCTCGTCTTTCAGCTCATCGCCCTCGAAAAGGTCGTCCACGTTGTAGAAGAGCACCTGACCAACCGGGAGCATGCGATAGTTTACCGCGGCCAACCTCAGCTCCTGGAGGAGCCTCACTCCACCGGTCACCACCGAGACAGTCACTATTCCTACGGAAAGGGCCTCGTACTCGTCGAAGATAGTATCGAGGAGAATCTTCAGCTCTCCAGGATAACCGCCATTGTACTCTGGAGCGACTATCACGAGGGCGTCCGCTTCAAGAATCTTTTTCCTATAGCGTTCCATTTCGGGCGTTATTTTCCAACGGTGGGTGTGACAGAGAAGGTAATCTTTGACATCAATAAGCTCGGCTTCCCAGCCCAGCTCAGATGCTTTTCTGGTTATATACTTCGCTACTCTCTCGCTCTTCCTCCCTTCCCTTGCCGTTCCCAGTATTACCTTCAACCTCATGTTACCACCATGATAAATTCGTTTCTCGGGACTTTAAGATTATCCTTTCGAAGTGGAAAACTTCGATGTCCGGATTTTTCCATTTCTTTAGGCAAACCTTTTTAAGTTAGGGTGGCCTAATTAATGTCGAGGTGAACCGAATGGTGAAGGTTGGAGAAGTCGTTCCCGACTTCGAGGCAGATGCGTACTTTCCCGAGAAGGATGACATCGGAAAGCTGAGGTTTTCTGACTACCTGGGCAAGTGGGTCGTTCTGGCCTTCTACCCGGCGGACTTTACCTTCGTCTGTCCGACGGAGCTTGAGGAGCTGGCCGAGTATTACGACGAGTTCAAGAAGGAGAGCGCTGAGGTAATAAGCGTCTCAACCGACACCGCTTACGTTCACAAGGCCTGGCACGACACTTCACCGGGAATAAAGAAGATAAAGTACCCGATGCTGGCGGATCCAGCTGGAAAGGTTAGCAGACTCTTTGGCACCTACATCGAGGACGAGGGTGTCTCATGGAGGGCAACCTTCATAATCGACCCCGACGGCAAGGTCGTCCATATGGAGATGCACGACCTCAGCATAGGAAGGAGCGCCAAGGAAATCCTGAGAAGGCTCAGGGCCTCCAAGTACGTCCGCGAGCATCCTGGTAAGGTCTGCCCCGCGAGCTGGGAGCCCGGGAAGGAAGCCCTAGATGTCAGCCTTGAGCTGGTCGGCAAGATCTGACTTCCCTTCTTTTTCACCTTCTTGAGAAGAACTTTGAACGTGTGTGCACCCTTGGAAAATTTGTTCCGGACTTAATTTTCAGGTTTGAAAACTTTTCCACCAGATATTTTCACTTTTGGATGGATCGCTTTTGGGAAGGGTTCAAGATTGAGTATTTCGTGTGGGTTCAGCCCCATGGGTGTTCGACCTTCGAATTTCAAAGGTTTGACAGGTGGAATCTCCTGATGTTTTAAGAGAAACTACTGCAGCGCGGTTCGAAGCTTCAATTTGGCAAAGGTAAAACTAATAAACAACCCAACTTATTTTAGACCGACCTAATGAACTTGGGGGTGGATAAATGATAGGACAGTTCCTCATTACGTTCAGAGAGGTTTTGGAGGCCGCGATAATCGTGGCCATCATCATTGCATACCTGAAGAGAACCAACAGGGAAAGTCAGATCAAGGACGTGTGGACTGGCGTAGCTCTATCAGTCCTCGCGAGCGTCGTTTTGGGAGCGGGGATACTCGCGCTCTACGGCGGCCTTGAGGAGAAAGAACTCTTCGAGGGCATAGCTTCTTACCTAGCCGTTATAGTGCTCACGAGCATGATATACTGGATGGCGACCAAGGGGAAGAACATCAAGGCAGAGATAGAGAGCAAGGTGAGCAAAACAATCAACCCTCTCGCGCTCATAGGCTTCACATTCATCGTCGTCTTCAGGGAGGGGCTTGAGACTGTGCTCTTCCTCACGCCCTTTGCAACTCAGGACTTGGGCGGAACACTGGTGGGACTCCTGCTGGGAGCCGGTGCTGCTTTGGTACTCGCCTACCTCATCTACGGAGTGGGCATGAGGATAAACCTCAGGACGTTCTTCTACTACAGCTCGATACTGCTCGTTTTCGTTGCAGCTGGATTAGCCGGCTACGGAACCCACGAGCTCATTGAGTGGGCCGAGGAGGAGGGAATGCACCTCGGCTTTATTGAAGAACCCGCCTACAACCTCGGCATTCCTGAGGAGAGCGTGTTCCACCACAAGGGAGCTATTGGCTCGATCTTCGCGGTCCTCTTCGGCTACTCCGTGAAGATGGAGTGGGGAAGGGTGATAGTCCAGTTCGGGTATCTAATAGTGGCCCTCTACCTCGTGCTGAGGGCCTATGGAAAGGAACCCTCGGTGAGTCCAAGGGAGGCCAACGCCAGGAGCGTCTCGTAGTTCTTGCCGTTTTCACTTTTCCTTTTTTGGCTGATTGTTGGACGGTGGGTGTATGAAAGGCGGGTTTGACGCTTCGAGGGTCCGTTTTATGTACACGGGGCCAGCTGGTGCCCCGGCTGCAAAAGGCTGAGAGAGGATATCACAGAGACCTACGGAAAAAGGCCCTTGTGTACTACGAGCTTGAGGACAATGAAAAGAACCGCAAGCTCTTCTCAAAGCTCCATGAGATGACGGGTGTAAAGGGTGTCCCAACCACGGGCGTGTTCTATGGGGACGAACTCTGCGCTGTCGTGGAGGGTACGTTCAACGTAGCCCGAGCCCCTGAGATGATTGCCGAGGCGATGGAAGAAGGGGGTGTCCTGTTGGTGCTGGGCAGTGGAAAGTACCTTGTAGGCTGGGCTGATTCCAGGAAGCTTAGGGAGCTTTTCCTGGGTGGAGAGGGGGAGTAAGTTGGGCATATAGGTTGCCCATTTTTGGCTAGTAATGTATAAAAAGGGTGAAAACGGATTCAGCCTTGGTGAAAAAATGAACCCGAAGGAATTCAGGAGGATAGCCCTCGTGGGAGCGAGCAAAAACCCAACCAAGTACGGCAACATAATTCTAAAAGACCTCCTTGGTAAGGGCTTCGAAGTTCTACCTGTGAACCCGAACTACGATGAGATCGAAGGCCTCAAGTGCTACAGGAGCGTGGGGGAGCTCCCGAAGGACGTGGACGTTATCGTCTTCGTCGTCCCGCCCAAGGTGGGTCTTCAGGTGGCCAAAGAGGCCGTTGAGGTCGGCTTTAAAAAACTCTGGTTCCAGCCGGGGGCGGAAAGCGAGGAGATAAGGGAGTTCTTGGAGAGGGCTGGAGTTGAGTACAGCTTCGGAAAGTGCATAATGGTCGAGACGGGCGACAAAAAGATGTTCCTGGAGGTGTGAGCGTGTTTTATACGTGAAAAAGTTCGAGGAGGACCTGGATTTCCTCTGGGAGCGCTTCAAGAAGAGGCTTGAGGAGGAGGGCTTTCTCCTCATAGGGGAGCGAATACCGGTGGCTATCGTCGAGAGGGAGGATGGCATTGTCGCCGACTACCACCTGCTCTTCATATGCGACAGGGAGCTCGTGGCGGAGCTGGTGAAGATAGACCCTAACATAGGCGCTTTGCTCCCCTGCACGGGCTTTGGCTACAGGAGGGAGGACGGCAACTACCTCGGCGTTACACTGCCAAGTGTGGCGTGGAAGATAGCTGGGGAGGATGTAGTTAAGCTCATGAGGCCCATGGAAGAGAGGGTCCTCAGGATCATTGAGTCGCTGTGATTTCAATTTCCAAAGCCCTTCCCGCTTTTTCTTCTCACTTTGGAAAAGGTAAGGGCAATAAGCAATTCTTTCCAATAAATCCCTGTGATGCAAATGGCGAAGGCCGTATTGAGGATACCCAACATGAGCTGCAAGCACTGCGTCATGAGGATCAAAAAGGCCATCGAGAGCGTTGGCGCCAGGGGAGAGGTCAGCCTTGAGAAGAAAACAGCCGTTGTTGAGTTCGAGCCCGGAAAGGTGAGCCTCGACGAGGTTATAAACTCGATAAAGCGCTACGGCTACGAGGTCGAGCTTGGCGGGGAAGGCTGCTGATATATTCTGTTCTCCATCTTTTGAAGCGGGAAGAAGCTGCCGTGTGTGGAACCCATTCCCTTTAGGGAGCCTTTAGGGGCTTCACCATTCGGTAGAACCCATACCTTCTCCCCTCAAGCTCCACTTCGTGCTCCCGCTCGATGGTATAGCCGAGCTTTTTGTAAACCGCTATCGCTATCTCGTTGTCCTTCTCAACGTCCAGAGCGATTCTCTTCGCTCCGCTCTCTCCCGCCAGCTTCTCGGCCTTGAGCATTAGGGCTTTTCCTATCTTCTTTCCTCGAAATTCGGGATAAACCGCTATGTTGCCGATGTAGTAGTCGCCCTCATCCAGCTTCCCGCTCCCCGACCTGGCGCTTATGAAAGCTGGAAGCCGCTTGAGGAAGTCAAAGCCGAGGATCTTCAGCAGGAGCCAGCCGGTTTTCTCCTCCTTGTTGTACTTGGATCTCCAAGAGTAGCCGAGGAGTATCCCGACTATCCTTCCGTCGTACTTTGCGAAGACCACGTGCTAGTTGCTGAAGAGGTTTCCCCTCCAGAAAGGCCGTCTTGAAGAGCTCTTTGAATTTCTCTCCGAGAAGACTTGGGAAGTACTCGGGGGCTGAGATGCGCATGAGTTCCACAAAGTGCTCGACCTCGTCATCGGTTCCCTTTGCGGGTTCGATAGTGACTTTTGACATGGAATGTACTGGGGCAAGGAGGTATATTAGGTTAGCCTCCCAGAGCCGAGCGCTCCCTTAAATGTCCGTAGAAAATCTTTTTATTTTTTCCGCCTCACTTCCTTCATGAACGCGATAAAGAGACTCCTCGCAACCCTCTCGCTCGGCTACATCCTTTACTTCTACTCCGAGCTCGCCTTCTGGAGCAGGTGGAAGGCTGACGATACCATCATCGGGGCACTCATGACGTGGCTGATCTACTCGGTTTTGGCTTTCTTCGTCCTCCTAATGGCGGAACACTTCAAGGCGGATTCTCCCTACCCAGTATTTCTGGTAGGGGCGGTCTTTGGCTGGCTCGTTGAGGGAGTTATCGTTCAGGAAGCATACAAGGCTTTCCCCTTCCAGCTGGTGTGGACACCACTGGCGTGGCACGCACTGATTTCCATGCTTCTGGGGGCTTATCTCGCGAGAAGGGCCATTGGTGAGTGGAGCCTCCCTCGGGCGGCGGCCCTTTTTGCCGGCCTCGGCGTTTTATTAGGCCTCTGGGCGACCTACTGGAAGCTTGAGGACGGCTACGCGGTGAGTGTTGAACACTTCGCGGCCTACACCCTCATCCCGGCGGTCTTTCTCGTGGTTGCGTACTTTGCCCTCGATTTAACCTCTCCCGCGGAGTTTATCCCGACTAGGTGGGAGATTGGGGCGTTCGGCGCGGTGGTGGCGTTCTTCGCCCTCTTCACGTTTATGGCGGTGCCCTTTTCACCCCTTGTGCTCCTTCCCCTGCTTGCCCTAACGCTGTACGCACTCAAAGGGTTGAGGGGTGAGAAAAACTTCCTCAAGGGTTCGAGAGCTCCCACCTACAGATATCTCCTTTCCCTCATTATTCCGCTCTTCGCCGTGCCTACATATGCCGCGTTGAGGGATGTCTGGTTTGAGGTAAACGTCCCGGTGGCACTCGTAACGTCGGGAGTGGGGCTGTTCCTATACGTTAAAGGCATCTACCGCGGGCTGAAGGCCCGGCGTTCTGGAAAAATTTGGGATTAATGATCGTTGGTTAGGGATATGAGTGTGTAGATAATATCCCGCTACTAACTGGCCCATATTAAAGCAGGTATTCAACGGCCACAACCGAAAAAGCCTAAGTTTTGGACACTTTTCTCCCAAAGCTCAACTGGAGAGCGTAGCCTAATACCAGCATAAAGAGCGAAGTGGTTATAAGCCCCCTCATTATTCCAACGCAGTTGAAGAGAAGCCCAAGAAGAACGTTCAGAACTCCACTTGTTATTGCTGCCGTGAGGGAGTAAAGAGAGCCCAACGTTGCCCTTTTCTCGTCTGGAATAGCAGCTTGGAACCGTCCCTGCCACTCCTTAAAGCTCTGGGTAAAAACGAATGTGCCAAGAATCATCGTAAGAAAGCCAAACCACTCATTGAGACCTGCAAAAAACAGAAGGATGGGTAAAATAGCGCCAGCTTTATCGTAGATCCATTTCCTATATTTCCCGGTGTCTATGTACCATGAAGCACTGTTAATTACGGCTTGAAGGGCCATGACCATAGAGACTCCAAGGACAGAGGAGAGGACATCGTAAAAGTAGAGCTGCATAAAGGAGGTAAAAGCGGCGAAGGAAAGCCCAATGAAGTTCGCATATACGATGAGCCACGCCACAACGGAAGAGCTTCGAACGAAATCTATGCTCTCAAAAATGTGGGACATGTAAGATGTCCTGCTTTTTACCGTGTCCGCAGGAATTGTTGCCGTGAGCACCAGCGACAGCAGGAAGAACGGTGCGCTCATTAGGACGGCGAACCTCATTCCAAAAGTCTCCGCCAGCATGCCACCAGTGATCATCCCCACGAGCCCACCAGCCAGTTCAAAAGCCCTTAGCCTGCCGTATACCCTGGGATAGTCGTTAGCCCTGCCGTCCCTGCTGAGCAGTTCGTAAACCCAGGCGGTTTCTGCACCAGTTCTAAATGCCGTGGCCAGCGCGGCAATTATCATGGAAGCGAGAACCATGGGAAAAGAGCTTGCCAGATATAGAACTGTCACGTAGAGGACGGAGAGGCCCTCAGAGAGAAGGACGCTCAGCTTCTTTGAGACTCTGTCGGCAACCACGCCCGTTGGCACCTCAAGGAGGGCGACTAAAATTAAAGAGAGACCCATCAGGAAGCCGATCTGGGCCTTTGAAAGCCCAATCTCCTGGAGGTAAACCAGAAAGAAACCAGAGTAAAAGGCTATCCTGAGGAATCCAGATAGGTAAAAGCGGGTTGTGTAGTCCAAGTCTAACCCCCCATATCGAGGGACTAATCCTACATCACCTATGCTCGTGAGATTCTCTATTCTTTCTCTTCTCCTGCCATGGCTTTCTCTAAGTTCTCCCTCGCCTTTTTGAACTCCCTCAAACACGTCGGGCAGCAGAAGAAGTAAACCTTGTTTCTGTACTTGTAGACTATCGGCTCGCCAACTATCTCCTTCCCGCAGTAGTCGCACTTGTAAGAGACTTTTATCCTTGGCTTGGGTGGTTTCTCTTTGTTCTCAAGGATCGGCATTATCTCAATGACTTCAACGCCGGTGCCCTCGATTACCCGCTTGAGGTCTTCCATGTTCTCAACTGCCACCTTTATGAGGTACTTAGTGCTCGTGAAGCGGTTTACCTCGATTATCTCCTCAAACCCGTCCATCTTCTCCGGGTTCTCCGTTTTGACAACAAGAGCGACAACGTTGTGAGCCCTCTGGAGCTCTGGGTTGAGCTTTATCGTGTAGCCCTGGATTACCCCCTCTTTTTCGAGCTTCTCCAGTCTCGCTCTCACCGTCGGCCTGCTGACGCCGAGCCTCTCAGCGAGTTCAGAAATGCTCAGCCTCGCATCGTCCATTAACAGATATATGAGCTTCAGATCAAGGTCGTCTATTTTCATAAAACCACCGATGAGTGTTCTCGCACACTCATAAAAATACTTTCCCTTCACTCTTTCCACTGTGGCCAAAAACTGGCGCTCAAATTTTATGCTGTGCAAACTTACGCCGCGACACTTTTTTAGCATAAAAATGCTAATTTTTTCCAAAAAAATTTATAAACTTAGCATTTTTTAGTTAAAAACATGAGGGACGGCTTTAGAATTGGAATCCTCGGCGGCGGACAGCTGGCCAAGATGAGCGCGCAGGAAGCAAGAAGGATGGGGTTTGATGTCTTAGTTCTGGATCCAACCCCGGGATGTCCCGCCAGCATGGTGGCGGAGCAAATAGTTGGGAGCTTCCAGAACGAGGAGAAGATAATCAAGCTCGCCGAAAAGGCCGACGTCGTAACTTACGACATAGAGAGCGTCAACGTTGAGGCGCTCAAAAAGGTGGCGAAGGAGAAGCCGGTCATTCCAGAGCCGCACGTCTTGGAAGTAATCCGCGACAAGTACGTCCAGAAGAAGGTGTTGAGGAGGGCAGGAGTCCCAGTTCCGTGGTTTCGGGAGCTGAAGAGTTTAGATGAGCTTGAAAACCTGATCCCCGTTGTCCAGAAAGCCCGGAGCGGTGGCTACGATGGGAGGGGTGTTGTGGTCATTAGAGACGAAAAAGACCTTCAAAAGGCTCTGAACGTTCCTTCGTACGTTGAGGAGCTCGTGCCGATCGAAAAGGAGCTTTCCGTCATAGTGGTTCGCAACGATGACGAGACGCTGGCTTATCCAACCACCGAGATGGTCTTCAACAGTGAGGGGAACATTCTGGACTTCCTCGTGGCCCCCGGGCGGGTCGAAAAGGACGTCGAGAAGGAGGCAGAGGAGATAGCCATTAGAGCCGTTGAAGCCCTCGATGGGCGCGGGGTTTTTGGGGTCGAGATGTTCCTTGCCAGGGACGGGAGGGTGCTCGTGAACGAGATCGCCCCGAGGCCCCACAACTCAGGGCACTGGACGATAGAAGCGGCCGTATCGAGCCAGTTCGAGCAGCACGTTAGGGTAGTGGCCGACCTGCCCCTCGGGAGCACCGAGGTAGTTTTAAACGCCGCCATGGTGAACCTTCTAGGAGAAAAAGGCTATTACGGAAAGCCCGTCTATGATGGGGTTAGTGAAGCGCTCAGGATTCCTGGGGTTTTCGTCCACATATACGGGAAGAGGGAGGTGTTCCCCTTCAGGAAGATGGGGCACGTTACTGCAGTTGATAGAACCCTCTCAGGCGCCATCGAGAAGGCCCTGAGGGCGAAGGCACTGATAAGGGTAAGGGGTGAGGTGAATGCCCAAAGTGGGAATAATAATGGGTAGCGACTCCGACCTCCCGGTCATGAAGGCCGCGGCCGAGGTGCTCGAGGAGTTCGGTGTTGACTACGAGATAACCATAGTTTCAGCCCACAGAACCCCCGAGAGGATGTTCGAGTACGCCAAAACGGCAGAAGAAAGGGGGATAGAGGTCATAATAGCCGGAGCTGGAGGTGCCGCCCACCTTCCGGGCATGACGGCATCCATAACCACGCTCCCCGTGATAGGCGTCCCCGTAAAGACATCCACGCTGAACGGGCTTGACTCGCTCCTCTCCATAGTCCAGATGCCGAGGGGAGTGCCCGTTGCAACCGTCGCCATAAACAACGCCAAGAACGCGGCCCTGCTGGCCCTCTCAATCCTCGGGGTGAAGTACCCGGAGATAAGGGAGAAGCTCAAGGAGTACCGGAAGAGGATGAGAAAGGAAGTTGAGGAGAAGGCGGAGAGGCTTGAGGAGATGGGCTACGAGGAGTACCTCCAAGTGACAGGGCAAGGAAAGTGATGCAGACTTTTCGTAGGGGAATTTCAATTTTTTAGGTTAACAAGACATGAAAAGACTGTATAGCACTCTATAGACTACTGCGGCAACGCCTTTAAACCTCTTCTCCGAGTTCTCCCTGGTGGAAAAATGGACAAGAAGCTCATCCTCTTCGTCTGCGTCAAGAACTCCGCGAGGAGCCAGATGGCGGAAGCGTTCTTCAACCACTTCAACGACGATCCAAGGTTCAAGGCCATAAGCGCCGGAACGGAGCCTGCCCAGGAGATAGACCCTCTCGCGAGGAAGGTCATGGAGGAAATTGGAATTTCCCTTGAGGGCCAGTATCCGAAGCTTTACACCGAGGAGATGGCCGATAAAGCGTACATCGTCATCACGATGGGCTGTCTCGACAAGTGCCCCTACGCTCCGCCTGAAAAAACGTGGGACTGGGGGCTCGATGACCCCTACGGTCAGCCGATAGAGAAGTACCGCGAAGTGAGGGACGAGATAAAGCGCCGCGTTTTGAAGCTCATCGATGACTTAAAGGCTGGAAAGAGCAGGGAAGAGATAATCGGGAAGAAATCGGCGTTTTCAATTTCAATTAGTGCTAAATGAGGGTATTGGTTAGGTTCTGCTGTTTCGTTTCAAATATTTTGCCGCTAGTTCTTTCTTTTTCAAAAGACGAAGGGGAGAAAATAAGAACCTCGTGAAAAGAAGAAAGAGAAAATCGAGGATGAATTATCTCACTGTCCGCTAAACTCCATCCTCTTCTTTACTACATCAATCGCCCTCGCTGCGTCCTCCTTGAACTCCGGAAGGCCGAGCTTCTCCATCGTCTCCGGCAGTGGGACGCCGAGCTCCTCGTGCCAGCCCCTCAGCCTGTAGAACTCCCTTCTCGCTTCGAGGAAGTCGTTGTAGTCTATGAAGGCCGCGTTGCCCTTCGCCGGTCCGTCCGGCTCGGGCTCCCACCAGCGAGGAGGAATGGTGTCGTCGAGCGGCGGTGTTACCCAGTCGAGGGCGTCGTGTATTCTCGCTATGCTTTCAACTCCCCATGCCCTCTTTCTGAGTTCTTCTACTGTCCACTCTTCCCCGGTAGCTACAGAGTAGAGCTTGGCCAGGTCTTCCATCTTGTAAGGCACGAACTTGCATGTTCCAAGCATGTCGGTGATGTAACTCTCGTCTCTACCCTCGATGAGAGAAGGTACAAGCTCCTTCGCCGGCCCCTGATTGGGGAGCTGGTGAGGCCTCGGCCAGCCGCGGAGGTGTGAAGCGCCAACGTCAGCGGTGGCGTAGCTAAGTCCGTATGTCCTCCTGCCGCGCGGGTCCCAGGCCGGGCTTTCCATGCCCTTGACGTGAACGGCGAACTCGCAGCCCCGCCCAAGCCTCTCGCAGGCCCTCTTGACTCCGTCCGCTAAGATGGCCCCGATGCCCTTCCTCTCGGCCATCAGCTTTATGAGCCTCTCCTCAGCCTCAGCATCGCCAAAGCCCTTCACAGGGAAGCCTATCTCGTCTTCGCCGATAAGGCCTCTCTCAACCATCTCGAAGAGCCAGGCTATCGTCGCTCCTGTCGCTATGCTGTCCATTCCGTAGTCGTTGACGAGGTGTATGAAATATGCTACGGCGGGGAAGTCAAAGACACCGGTGGCTGCTCCGAGCATGGCTATGCTCTCATATTCAGGCTTGACGCGGATCTTCTTGCCCTTGTACTCGACCTCAACGTAGCGGGCGCACTTTATCGGGCAGCTCTTTCCATGGACGAACCACTCCGGCTCGACCTCGTACTTCTTGACCTCATCTCCACCGAGTTTGGAAGCAAGCTCGTCCGGGATGTAGGGCCTTGAGAAGTTGTAGGCCGGGCTCATTCCGAGTGAGGCCGAGCTCCTGAGGGCGTCGGTCGTTCCGTAGGTTCTCGTGTGCTCGTACTTGGGGTTTGTGGCGAACTCGTTGTAGTATTCCTGCCAGAGTCTCTGGAACTCCTCTGGCTCCGCGACCTTAGGTTTCTCGCCGGGCTCGACGACCACGGCCTTTACCCTCTTGCTTCCAAGGACTGCACCAAGACCACCCCTTCCGCTGGCCCTCTCGGTGTCGTAAATAATGTCCGCTATCCTGCTGAGCCTCTCTCCAGCCGGGCCGACCATTGCCATGCTCGCCGTCGGATACTCCTTCCAGAGCTCCTTAGCTACCTCGTAGTTGCCCTTGCCCCAGAGGTGGCTCGCGTCCTTAATCTCGACCTTTCCGTCGTGGATGTAGAGGTAAACGGGCTCCTCGCTCTTCCCTTCGATTATCAGTGCGTCGAAGTGCCCCCTGAGCTTCGGGCCGAAGGCGTCGCCACCGCTCGAATCGCTGATGAGCCTCGTTTCGGGGCTCTTGCTGACGGCGATTACCTTGCTCGAACCCGGAACGAGGCCAGTCAATCCACCAGCCGCGAAGACGAACTTGTTCGCTGGGCTGAGCGGGTCGGTTCCAGGCGGGACTTCCCTGTAGATGATGTAGTAGCCGAGCCCCTTTCCACCGATGAACTTCCTTATCACCTCATCAGGAAGCTCTTCGTAGGTTACCTTTCCAGTTGTCAGGTTTACACGGGCTATCTTGTTCTGGTAGCCATACATCAGACACACCCCCTTGCGTTCTCTCTATCCTCCTTTGAGAGTCTCCATCCCATAGCACCGAAGTTCTCCTCTAGGTGAGCCTTGTTTCCAGCCTTTGGGATGGCTATGACGTTCTCCTCCCAGATGAGGTAGTTGAGCGCAACCTGAGCGGCTGTCTTACCGTATTTCTTCCCGATCTCGGCCAAACATTCGTTTCTCGCGAGGGTTCCCTTTTCAAGCGGCGTGTAGGCTATCAGCGCAATCCCCTCACGCTTCATGTAGTCAAGCAGGCCGGTAGTTTCGGGCCAGCGGTCTTTGAGGGAGTACTTGACCTCGTTGGCGACTATCTCGTACTTCTTCATCGCCTCCTGGCTCCTTTTAAGGAGCTCAAGGTCGAAGTTGCTGACGCCGATGTAACGAATCAGCCCCCCGTCGACGAGCTCCTCTAACGCGTGCAGCGTCTCCTTGATCTTCTCCCAGCTGTCTCCGGGCCAGTGGAGGAGATATAGGTCTATGTGAGTTCCCAGCCTCTTTGCGCTCGCTCTTGCGGCCCTCTTTGCTTCCTCGTAGCCGAAGTGTGTCGGCCAAACCTTGCTGATGATAAATATGTCTTCGCGCTCGAACTCCTTTATGGCCTCTCCTACGAGCTCCTCAGAGTGCCCAGCTCCGTAGAACTCAGCGGTGTCTATGAGGTTTATTCCGAGCTCGAGGCCATGCCTTAGAACCTCAACGCTCTCATTATCCTTTGAATAGTCTGGACTCTCGTAGCCGCCTATTCCCCACGTGCCCATGCCTATGGCCGTAACTTTGTCGTCACCTATCCACTTAAGGTCGTTAAAAATCCTAACCTTCTTCATCTTTCACACCAAAACGATTTGGAACTCGACCTTAATTAAGGTTTCTCTCTGAACGATAAAATGAAAGAAGAAATGATGGGTCGTGGCCAACTCTGGAAACTGAGTTTTGGCCAAACGGTTGGGGACATTCTGAGAGCGCTACCATGAACGGCAGTTTTATTAACAACGATAGATTCACGCCCAATATGAGACACTTTATTCGACCCTTTAATGAACCAATGCTCGCACTCAGCAACGCACCTCACAACGGGGGCCTCTTTAAGGCAAACGGCTTCTTCTTCATGATGGTTCACAAGAACTATTCTGGAGACTATAAGGCCGACTGTCTAAAGTTCGAACAGGAAAACGGCCTAAATAACTTCGTCGGCTTCATGACGGCGGCTAACATTGAGAAAGTCCTGGCCGTCTCAAGGAGCGGAAGCGTTACAGCCTACATAACTGCAGGGGTAACCAACCCCGCGATAGCCGGAGAAGTCCCACCGCCTTGGAAGCCCGGGACGATAAATATGGCGCTCGTTATTGAAGACGGCCTGACGGTCGGGGCAATGGCCAACGCAATAATGACGGCTACCGAGGCGAAGACATACACCCTGCTGAAGCTCGGCTACAACGCGACGGGAACGACGAGCGATGGGATAGGAGTTTTCGCCTTCGAGGGAGAAAAAGAATGGGCTGGGACGGCGACGGAGCTGGGGATAAACATAGGCCGAGCCGTTAGGAAGGCGCTGGAGGAGAGTTTGGGGAAGTGGAAGTCATCGAGAAAGGGTTAAATACACGTTCGTCAAAATTTACCTCGGTGAGAGGATGGAAGATATGGAGAGCCAGGTTGAGAGACTTTTCCTGTACGCCCAGAACCTCCTCTTGAAGCTTCGGCTGAAGGAACTTCAAAAGGATCACGTTACACTTGAAGACATTGAGAGAATTGTTCAGGAGGAGTTAACTGTTGACGAGGATGTTGAAGACATAACAGAGATAATTCGTCAGATGAGGGAGAGAGATTATGAGTTTGAGTACTGACGTGGTACTGGATACCAGCGTTCTCGTTAAGGGTATTTTGCCCCCTCTGCGTAGGAAACGTGATGAGGTTTATTATAGACAGCTCTCCCTTCATTTGAAGGCCAAGGAACTTTTGAATAACGTTCAGGACGGAATATTCTCGCTTCACGAACCCGTTGTAGCCCTTATTGAAACTTCAACCGTGCTGTGGAGACTTTCGAAAAGTGAAAGAATAGTCAATGTTGGGATAGAGTTTTTGGAGGCACATTCCCTCTTTTACTTTTTTCTTCTGAAAGCCTCGCCCTTTAGGGCGGGGATGCAGTAATCAAAAGACCAGCCTGAAAGCGAGAAAGCACTTCACCAAAATACTTAAATACTAAACCATACTACTAAATACTGGTGAGTGGAGTGGGAGTAATCACAATCTCCGTTGATGATGAAGTCGAAAAGAAATTCAGAGAACTCGTGGAGAAAAAATACGGGAAAATCAGAGGGGCTTTAGGTGTTGCGGTAACCGAAGCAATTAAACTCTGGATTAAAAAAGTCGAAAGCGAGGAAAAATGAAGCGAACAGTAACAGTAAAACTACAACCCTCAAAAGCCCAAGAGAAAGCTCTTTCCGAGTTAGCTCTTATTAGCTCCAAAGTTTGGAACAAGGTGAACTACCTAAGAAGACAAGAATTCTTTGAGAGCAAACCAATAGACTTTAACAAAACCGAGAAAATAGTCTATGAAGAGTTTAAATCCGAGTAGGCTCGGCAACAGTCCAGCAAATAGCGAGAAAGAACGCTGAAAGCTGGAGAAGTTTCTTCTCACTCCTTCGGAACAAGCGGAACGGAGAACTACCAAAATGGTTCAAGCCAAAACCCCCGAACTACATCAAGGAAGGAGGCTTAATAATCCTCAGAAACGACCAATACAAAATTGAGGGAAACAAGCTAATCCTCAAAGGCCTCGGAAAATTCAGAAGACTGGAAGTCCAGTTCAAAGGGAGAATCCACCTTAAAGGCAAGCAAGGTCGCTTAGAGATAACTTTCGACCCTGTAAAGCGAAAATGGTATGCTCATATTTCATACACGGTGGAGGAGAAACTAATTAACGGTAAGTGGGTTAAGCTTCCAAGAGAACCCTTAGGCAACCTTTCAGCAGGCATAGACTTGGGAGTGAACAACCTAATGGCCGTTTACGTTGAGAATGGAGAGAGTTTCTTGGTGAACGGTAGGCCATTAAAAAGTATTGATTTTTACTGGCAGAAGAGGATTGCAGAGTATCAGTCCAAACTTAACAAAAGCGGAGCTAAAAAGAGTAAGAAACTCTCCAGAATGCACCAGAAGGCCAAGCTTCAGGCGAAACACTACATTAACACGATGGTGAGACAAACCGTTGAGAAGCTTTATCATCTCGGAGTTTCGAGAATAATAGTCGGTTATCCGAAGGGGATAGCAAGAAACTCCGACAGAGGTAGGAAGCAGAATTATCTCCTCTCCCACGTCTGGCGGTTTAACACGGTGATAAAACGGCTCAAGGAAGTCGCCGAAGAGTATGGTATTCAGGTTTTGGTTGTGAATGAGGCTTTCACTTCAAAAACGTGCCCCGTCTGCGGGAAGCCCCACGATGGGGCGAGATTTGTTCGGGGTTTGTTTAAGTGTCCCGCAACGGGGCTTATCTTCAATGCAGACCTCGTTGGAGCGTTTAACATTTTGAGAAAGGCTGTAAAAACGATAACCCCGAGCCTCTCTGCTTTGTCAGGAGGTAGGGGTAATTGGCCGGAGACCCGGCCAGAGGGGTCGAAGACCCGCTTTAAATTGGGTCTGAATGAGACTCCTCAAACCTCTCCGCCAATGGTGAGGGGTTAATTCGTTGGAACCCTCGCCCTTTAGGGCGGGGAGGAGGTCAGTCGGATGTGTACCTAATGGATGAGGCTATGAAACTAGGTAAGAAAACTGGGGCCAGCGGCTTTGATGTCCTTTTCCTGGCCTGTGCAAAGGTCTGTGGAGCAGTCCTCATCACAGATGATCTAAAGATGTATGAAAAGGCGAGAGAAATAGGAATAATGAGCCAGCTTCTCAGGGAGATTTCATCCCCATGAGCCTTCTGTAAAGCTCCTCAACCTTCGCTGAGACCTCCTCGGGTGAGAAGCCTGCCTTGATGGCAAGCCAGGTCGCTCCCCCAGCTCCCACGCCCTCTTTTACATAGCCCCTCTCATAGTCCCTCAGACCCCTGAACTCGCTCTTTGAGAAGTCGAGGTCGGCCGCATAGGTGATTGTCCCTATCTCCTTCGCCGTCTTAAGGAAGGTCGCGCTCTTATCGCTGACTACCCACTTTGTCGTAGCTATCATGAACCTGCTCATGTCCTCGCCAAGGGCCTTCAGGAGGGCAGATACTGCCAGCATCTGCGTTCCTCCTGCTAAAACTACATTTTTCCTGAAACCGAGCGCCAGACCCACGACGGCCGCCATCATCGGGTCTCCGAACTGCCTAAGGACCTCAAGAGGATTGTCTCTTAGCTGGCCCCTCTCGATCCCCGCTCTCTTGAACCCTTCGGCTATCACCTGCTCCTTGAGGCTCTGGGGGTTCTCAGGTGAAGCTGAGCTCGTCCTCGCATCGTAGCCCATAGCCCAGAGGACTGCCTGGGCAGTGGTCGTTCCGCCGGGGGTTGACTCGCCGATAACCAGCTCTTCTATCTCCGCCCTATTGAGCTCCTCGCCGAGGAGCTTTGCCATCCTGACAATCTCACCGAATTCGGGGAGTGCCGGCTCTTTCCTGAAGTCCCTTCCAACGGCTGAGCTTATGTGAACGTGGGGTACGAGGGGGGCGAGGTATGTTCCGCCCCTGACCACGAGTATCGGAAAGTTCGCAAGTTCCCTAGCGGCCTTGGTGATTATAGCTGGTGTCGGGTGTCCTTCGGGGGTTACGGGGATAGCGTCTATTATCCTCGGCTTTTCATAGAAGAGGTATTCGGCGTCAGCGGGCGGAGTCAGCTTTGTCAATTCGGGAGTCGCTCCAGCAACGCTTATCCCTGGTATCAGGCTGACCTCAGTGTTTCCCAGAACCAGAACAAAGATGCTCTTCACTTCAACCACCGTGGACTTTTTATCCAGAGCCAATTTAAACTTGTTGGGTGTGGGAATGACGAGGGTTTACCACGTGGTCAGGTTCAAGGGCGGAAGCGCCTACGTGTTATTCGACGGCTGTAACTGGAACTGCTCTTTCTGCGTATGGAGGGAGGTAACGCGATGGAGCCTCTGCTTGCCGTTGGAAACGCACAGAAAGCTCGACTACATGTGGAGGACGGGCAGGGTTAGGTACCTCTCCGTTAATGAAGTCGTGGACCTCCTGAAAAAAGCAAGGGTAACAACGGCCTTCCTCGGCGGAGGAGAACCAACCTTGGACCCCGAACTCAAGGCTCTAATGCGGGCCCTTAGACGCGAGGGGATAAAACCCTGGCTCGTTACCAACGGCGAGAACCTCGACGACGAGATGGTGGAGCTCGCCGAGGGGGCGACCTTCAGCATAAAAGCCCTCGACGATGAACTCCACCGCAGAATAACGGGAGTCTCAAACGGAAAGGTGATCAAGAACTTCAGGCGCTACGCGGGAACAGGAAAGCTTGTCGCGGAGGCGGTCTTTGTGCCCGGCCTCGTGGAGTGCGAGGGAATAGAGAGAATAGCACGCTTCATAGCGTCCATCAGCCCAGAAATGAGGCTCAGAATAGACCCACTCGTCCAGGGGGTCGACATTGAGAAGGTGGACGAATGCATAGAGCGCGTGAGGGAAATTCTGCCGAAAACGGATAGGATACGCGTTAAGGGAAGCGTTGAGCCCCCCAAAGTCCTCTACCCGGAGGTGTGAAGATGGGAAAGGCGCTGATGGTTCAGGGAACTATGTCTGGGGCCGGAAAGTCCCTCCTCGTTGCTGCCCTCTGCAGGATTTTTGCGAACCTGGGCTACGATGTGGTTCCCTTCAAGAGCCAGAACATGAGCCTAAACTCCGCTCCGAGCATCGAAGGGGGCGAAATAAGCCGTGCTCAGTATTTACAGGCTCTAGCCTGCAGAAAAAAGCCGAGCGTGAAGTTCAATCCTATCCTACTCAAGCCCGAGGGCAACATGAGAAGCCAGGTCGTCTTCATGGGAAAGCCGATAGGGAGTGTCTCGGCAAGGGACTACATGCTCTCGAAGAAGGCTGAGCTTTTTGAAAAGGCTGTTGCAGTCTTGAGAGGGCTTATGAAGGAGCACGACCTCGTTATAATCGAGGGCGCTGGTTCTCCTGTCGAAATAAACCTGAAGGACTACGACATAGCCAACATGCGCGTGGCAAAAGCTGTTAACGCCCCCGTCCTCCTGGTGGCGGACATAGACAGGGGCGGAAGCTTCGCCCAGATAGTCGGGACTATGGAGCTCTTAAGCGAGGAGGAGCGGGAGCTCGTTATGGGCTTCATATTCAACAAGTTCCGGGGCGACGCTTCCCTCCTGAAGCCGGGCTTCGAGTTCCTTGAAAAACGCTACGGGAAGCCTGTTCTTGGCGTTGTTCCGTACATTGAGCACCGCCTGCCCGAGGAGGACTCGCTCGCCAAGTTCCCGAAGGTTAAGGGCGATCTGCACATTCAGATAATCAAGCTCCCCCACATAAGCAACTTCACTGACTTTGAACCCCTCCACTGGGCGAACGGCGTGGACTACGTAACGAGGGCCGAGGAAATAAAGGGCGACCTCATAATAGTTCCGGGAAGCAAAAATACCGTAGAAGATTTGCTTTGGATGAGGGAGAACGGAATCGAGGATGCGATAATCGAAGCCCACCGCGAAGGTTCCTTCGTCGTTGGCATATGCGGCGGCTTCCAAATGCTTGGAAAGGAGATAATCGATGAGGTCGAGTCGAAGAGAGGAAGAGTAGAAGGCATCGGCCTTCTGCCAGCCAAAACCGTCTTTACAAGGGAGAAGAGAACCAATCATCTAAAGACTGAAGTGCTTTGGGAACCCGCAAGGGGTATGCGGGTTGAGGGCTACGAGATAAGAATGGGGCGCTCAACTTCTGAAAAGCCCTTCTCGGTAATAACCTCAATAAACGGGGCCAGAGCCTTCGAGCCTGAGGGAGCGATAGGCGAGAGGACCTTCGGCACATACCTCCACGGAATCTTCCACAACTTCGCCTTCACGGAGAGATTTCTCAACATGCTGAGAGCCGAGAAGGGCCTTGAGCCTGTTAAGGTCGAGGAGTGGAGTATAGAGGGAGAGATAGAGAGGTTCGCGAAGGCTGTGGAGGAGAGCGTTGATGTCGAGTACATAATCCAGAGACTTAGCCTCTAAAGATAATCCTCCGGCCCTTCCAATATCTTGGGTGGATGTCTCCGATACCACCAAAGCTTTAGGCGTATGTAAGCGTAAAGACCTGCCATAAGAACGAGGAAAACTACCACTAAGATGAGGGCAAAGAGCAGGAAGCCGGTTAGCAGGACGACTCCAACTATCACCAGAAAGATTAGTGCCAAGGCACTCAACACCCTATTACGGTTCTCCATTTTCGTCCCTCCCAGTGACAAGCCTCGCTATCCTCTCCGCGAGCTTTAACTCTTCCGGCGTGTTGACGTTCAGGGCCAAAAGCGGGTTCTCAAGCTCAAAGAATCTCTCCCCCTCGAAGCCAACCGCGTTAAGGCCCACTATTGCGTAGCCCCGATAAACGAGTGGCTTAAGGTCTTTTGGAACTTTCTGTAAAGGCAAAACTCCGGTCAGGCTCGTTTTCCCGTTGAAGGCCTTTTTAACGGCATAGAAATCGCTCGGCTTTACGAAGGGAATATCCGATGAGGAGCTTATAAACGGTCCGAGCTCACTCAAAAGCCACTGAACGTCCTCGACATAGCCTTTCCCAGGGGTCTCTATGAAGGGGATACCCTCGCGAAGGCACAGCTCCCTTGTCTTCGGCGTGTTTTTTGAGAGGGCCACAATGGTCTCATCAACCCGGGAAGCGGAAGCGTAAACCCAGAGGAGCATCTCTTTGCCGGCTATTTTCAGAACGGGCTTTTCCTTGCCCATGCGTGTGGACTTGCCTCCCGCGAGGATGATTATCACAGATACCACCACACCAGTGCCATAACCAAGAGCGTCCCTGCCCGCGTTATCTCCGCAGTGGCCCCTAGACAGTCCCCGTTCAAACCCCCAAAGTCCTTCAGCGAGAGCCTGACGACATAGGCACCAAAGAGGAGCCCGAGGATTCCGGCTAAGGCTCTCGGCTCAAACAGGACAACTGAAAGGCCCAACAAAACATAGAGGAGCGTCCCGAGTGTCAGCTGTCTTCCGTTCATTCCCTCCATGAAGTACGCACCCAATCCTTTTCCGAGGGGCCGTTTAGTTGCTAGAGCCAGCAACATGGCGTATTTGGAATTCAGCTCTGCCAGAAAGATGGCGTAGAACGGGAGAAGCTGGAGGGAATAAACTTGAAGGAGAAGAACCATAACGACTGCAAAAAGCCCCGCTATACCCGTGTTCACGTCCTTCATAACCTCAATTTTCCTCTCCCTGTCGCCTTTGGCCATTATCCCGTCGGCCCAGTCTGCCAAACCATCAAGGTGGAGGAGACCGATCGTCCAGTAGAGGGCGAGAACCGCAAGCAAATTAGAGAGAGGAAGTCTGAGATACAGGATAAGGGTCGGAAGGGCCGAGCTAACCAGTGCCACGAGTGGGAAGGCCCAAAGCTCGTTTCGGGCCTTTTCAAAATCTCCTTTGACAGGGATTCTCGTGAGAAAGGGCAGGATGTTCCTCATAATTCTCCCTCGAACAGCTTTGTCATGCAGCCAGCTATAAACCCGCCGATGGCATCATCGAGGAACGGTGGAAGTTCAGCCAGAATTCCGGGCTTCCTCGTGTCGTAGTAGAAGAAGTTGAAGAGCGCCATCTTTCCGCCGATGTACTCCGCTAGGTTTATCCCGATGAGTTCATCAGCCACGAGGTTCACGGGGTCGCCCTCAACTTTGAAACCTTCTTCGAGAAGCAGGGCGGCCATCAAAAGGGCCTGGACGTTGATATCGTTTAAGTAACGGAGCATCAAACCTCTGAGCTTTTCTCTGGCGGCTTCTTTTTCCTCTCCGATGTAGAGCTCCATGGCCGTGTCGAGCATCGCCTCCAGGGTTACTCCTTTGGATTCGAGCTTTTGGAGGAGTTCTTGAGCGTTCATAGCTCAGACCTGCCTTCGAGGAAGTTCAAAACTTCTCTGGGAGTGTAAACCTTGATATATCCGCCAACAGATTTCGCAAGCTTCTTGTCTCCCGTGAGAAGCGGGACGTTGAGTGCCAGAGCGAGGGCTACATATGGGATGTCTTTTGGATCAGGACAAATTTCCCTGGCCTTTTCCATCCCTTGAAGGACTATGTTTTCGGGAATTACGACAGTCTGTCTCCGTATAATCGAAAGCACGTAGGCAACTTCGTCTTCACTCAAATGCGTGAGCCTCGATATTCTTTCGCGCTTGGAGTCAAGCTCTTCCCATAAATAGGCTGGAATCAAGAATCGGAACCTCTCAAGGACGTGGTTCTCCATAAAAATCCTGTAGGCAACGCCTCTTCCGTGGAGTGCCGAGAAGATGACGTTGAAATCGAGCACAAGCTCCATTCATACCGCCCCGTATCTCCGGGCTATTGACTCTTTTATCTCCTCTTCGAGCTTTTTGAGTCCTTCTTCATCTGGTTGAGCTTTTTTCAGGATCTCCTCAAACTTTCTTGCCCCCTCAATCCTCCGCTGTATCTCCTGGGAGACCTCAAGGATCACCTTTTCCCTAATGGCCTCGGACATCCCCTCCCACTCGGGAGGTACCTTGATCCGTATGACGATCTCGGACGCCCCCATAATCCTCACCTCAATACGCCTAACACCTATAACGTTATTATGTCTTTCTCAACCCAAACCTCGCCCACAGGTACCGCTCGCTCTCTTCAACGGACTTCACTTCGATGCCGAACCTTTCTTCAAAGAGGGGAGCTTCCAAAACGACCGTGTGAAACTCCCCTGCTTCCCCGACGGGGTCAACTCCTGGGTTCGCTTCCAGGAACTTCTCCAAATCCTCAACCGAGCGGAAGATGTAGCCTAACCACTCCCTCCCGAGCTTTTCTTTGTTCACGGCTATTATATCCCACTTAAAGCCCGCTTCCAGCATCTCCTCAGCGAGTTCTCTAGTGTCCCTCCCCCAGAGGGGTTCGAGCGGTTTTATGCCCGCTTTCTCGGCAAGAAGCTTTACCCACCTCAGGTGGTCTTCGAGGTAAACGTCTCCAGCTATGAGGTAGTCAACTCCAATGGAGCCTATGAACTCTGCCAGGGCATCGCTCCCCTCTTTCATGTCAAAAGTGAGCATCTCCTTTCCCATGGCAGTTGCCAGCGTCTTTAGCGCCTCTAGATTTTCCCAGTGAGGGGAGAGGTCTATCGTGGTTTTGAGCGTGAGGAGGTAGGGCACCACTATTCCTTTTTTCTCAGCTAAGTGGAGGGCATAAAGCCCGTCCTTGCCGCCCGAGAAGAACGCAACACCCGTTCCCATCCGACCACCAAACCTATAAACCCCATGGAGTTTTTATCCATTGCGCCCATGAGCAAAAACTGTGTAGCAGTAACCAACGGGAGGAGTCCTCAGGATGCACGCTTTAGTTCCCTTTCTCCTGGCACTCGCGTGGGACTTAACCCCTGGCGAACCTCCTGCAAAGCTCCATCCCGTAGTCTGGTTCGGGAGAATAGCTGGCTTTATCGACTCCCGCTACAAAAGGCGCTCTCCAGTCCTTGATTTCACTGCCGGCCTTCTCACTGCACTGGTTGTAATCACCTTCGCGTTTCTGCTCTCGATCGTGCCGTTTTACGCGCCCTTTCCCTTAAACTATTTCCTAGCGGCGTATCTCCTCAAGAGTTCCTTTGCCATAAAAAGCCTCCACGAGCACGTTTCGAGGACGATAACGGATGATATCGAGGAAAAGAGAAGGGCAGTCTCAATGATAGTGAGCAGGAACACAAAAGTCCTCGATGAGGCCCATCTAAACTCCGCCGCCATAGAGAGCCTCGCGGAGAATCTGAACGACTCAGTCATAGCGCCTCTCTTCTACTTCCTCCTCTTTGGACTTCAGGGAGCGGTGATTTACCGAGCCGTAAACACTCTCGACGCTATGCTCGGCTACCGAAACGAGCGCTACGAGTTTTTCGGCAAGTTCTCAGCGAGGCTCGACGATGTTCTGAACTTCATTCCTGCCCGGCTGACCGTTCTTCTCTACCTTCCCCTCGGCGGGAGGAAAGTTCTTGAGTACTACAGGCTGGCAAGGTTCAAGATAAACTCCGACAAGCCAATGGCGGCGATGAGCGCGGTCCTTGGCGTTTGGCTCGAAAAGCCCGGAGTTTACCGCTTTCCAGGGAAAGAGCCGAAAAACGAGGACATAAAACGAGCTTTGAGAATTTACTGGCTGGTTGTAACTGGGTGGGTTATAGTTGTGGTATTACTGCTCGCAACGGGGGTATGTCCATGCTTAAGCCTGTAGAGTTCTCCGCATACCATGGCGGGGCAAGGAGAAAAGAGGAAGGTTTGATAGACTTCTCGGCTTCCCTGAATCCCTATCCGCCCGAGTGGCTGGATGAGATGTTCGAAAGGGCCAGAGAGATAAGCGGCCACTATCCCTACTATGAAGAGCTTGAGGAGGGTCTCGCTGAGCTTGTGGGCGAACCGATCACCGTAACTGCAGGAATAACCGAGGCCCTCTACCTCCTTGGAATCCTCGCGCTGAGGGGCAGGAGGGTGATAGTGCCAGCCCACACCTACGGCGAGTACGAGAGGATCGCTAGAATCTTTGGGGCGAGAGTCAACAAGGGGCCGAACGATCCTGAGGGGCTTTCACAGCTCGTTGAGAAGGGCTCCGTCGTCTTTTTCTGCAATCCAAACAACCCGGACGGGAGGTTCTACAGAGAAAGAGATCTCAAACCTCTACTCGACGCTGTGGAAGATAAAAATGCCCTTCTAGTCCTCGATGAAGCTTTCATAGACTTCGTGGAAAAACCCGAAAGTCCTGAAAGTGAGAACGTAGTGAAGCTGAGGACGTTCACGAAGAGCTACGGCCTGCCGGGGATAAGGGTAGGCTACGTGGCGGGTTTTCCAGAAGCTTTCAGGAGCGTCAGGATGCCCTGGGCGATAGGCTCAACGGGAGTTGCTTTCCTTGAGTTTCTGCTGGAGGACAGGTTCCATCACTTAAAGAGAACGATGCCCTTAATCTGGATGGAAAAACGGCGGATTGAGAAAGCCCTTGGAGTCAAGAGCGATGCGAACTTCTTCATAAAGTACGTTGGGGATGCCAAAAAGACAGTTGAGGAGCTGAAGAGAAAGGGGATGCTCGTGAGAGACTGCACGAGCTTTGGCCTTCCGCAATATGTCCGATTTTCGGTCAGGAAGCCTGAGGAAAACGATGCCTTAGTTCGGGCGTTATTGGAAATTTCCCCCTAGAGTCATCCCAATCTTTGGCCGTTTTATCCAATAACTTTTTAAGCCTCAAGTCTACCCACAGCCGGACAAATAATCCAGGTGATAAAAATGAAGAAGACCAAGCTCTTTGGAGCGCTTCTTTTAGTGGCCATCGTCTTCGTGAGCGGGTGCATAGGAGGCTCGGGAAGCTCAACGACCCCGAGCCAGACCCAGAGCACTTCCACACCGAGCACGACCCCAAGTACCACCCCCAGTTCGACCCAGACGCCGACTGAAACTGCCACAAAATCCTGCGAGTGCCCGAAGGCCAAGCCCTACTATCCTCTAACCATCACTGACTTCGCGGGCAGGAACGTAACCATCGAGAAGGAGCCGAAAAAGATTATTTCTCTCGCCCCGAGCATCACCGAGACCCTCTACTTCCTCGGAGCCCTCGACAGGGTCATAGGAGTTACCAAGTTTGACGACTATCCCCCTGGAGTTCAGGAGGGCAGGAAAATAATAGGGGGCTTCAGCGACCCGAACATCGAGGTGATAGCTTCTCTCGAACCTGACTTGATAATAGGCACTTCGATGCACCTACAGTACCTCGACCAGCTTGAGAAGATAGCGCCGGTCATAATACTCGACCCTAAGAACATGGATGAAGTTTACGAAGCCGTTGAACTCCTTGGGAAGGTTCTTAACCAGAGCGAAAGGGCCGAAGGAGTGGTCGAGTTCATGAAGGCCGAGGTTGCCGACGTTCAGTTCCGCGTTTCAAATAAGACGAGGCCGAAGGTTCTCTTCATAAGCTGGTGGAATCCGCTTTACGTCCCGGGCAACGGCACCTTCCAGGACTCACTCATCGAACTCGCCGGCGGTGAGAACGTCTTCCACGACGCTACTAGCTGGGCCCAGGTCAGCCTTGAAGAGGCCGTCGCCAGAAACCCGGAGATAATAATCCTATCGGCCCACGCGGGAGCCACCATTGACGACATCTGCAACAGCCCGCTCGCGGACACAGATGCCGTAAAGAACGGCAGGATATACTTTGTCAGCGACGACAACGCCATATCAAGGCCGGGGCCGAGGCTCGTCGAGGCCCTTGAGGAGCTCTCCTACTTCATCCATCCAGAGGCCTACGGCTACAACTTCCAGCCCGTCACCTGCCCCGTTGAGGGCTGAATTCTTTCTTCTTTTTATTCCGGCAAAAGAAGTTTTAAGAACAGAAAAAAGGAAATCACGCACCGAACTTCTCGCTTCTGTTCATAAGATCCATCATTATGGGCACTATGTCGTGGCCCTTTATCCTGCCGATTCCGCCGCGCATGCACTCCCTCTCGCCGAAGCTCTCGGTGTGGTCTGGTCTGACTCCGCCGCCAGCGATGAGGAGCGGAACCGGGTCGCCGCTGTGGTTCATAACCTCGCACGGTGTCGAGTGGTCGCCGGTTATCGCTATGACCACATCCTCAAGGTCGATGTGCTCGAGGATGTAGCCTATCATCCTGTCGGCCTTCTCTATCATCTCGGCCTTGAGCTTCGGGTTGTTGTCGTGGCCGGCAGCGTCGGTCGGCTTGAAGTGGAGGAACACGAAGTCGTAGTCCTTGAGTAGCTCAACGGTCTTCTTGGCCTTGGCCATCACGTCGGTGTTGTACTCTCCAGTTGCACCCTCTGGAGTGTAGACGTCGAAGCCTATGGCCCTTGCAACGCCCTTGACGAGCGAGACCGCTATAACTGCGGCGGCCTTCACCTTCCACTGCTCGGTGAACTTCATCGGTATGTCCGGGTAGGTTCCGGCACCGCGGATGAGGAGGTAGTTTGCCGGCGGCTTGCCCTCCTTCCTGCGCTTCTCGTTGATCGGGTGCTTGTCAAGGACTTCGTGGGCCTGTCTGACGAACTCTTCAAGGATTTCCGCAACCTTCTTGCTCTCCTCGTCCTCCCAGGTGAACTTATGCGGCGGCTTTCCGGCCTCGTGCGGGTCGTTTTCCCCTACGCGGTAGCCCTTCGCCATACCCCTGAGGACGAGGACGGCCCTGTGGCCGGTCGCGCCGACGAATATGAAGTCAACCGGGAGCTTGACATTCTCTTGAATGGCCTTGGCCAGCTCGTGGGCCTCCTCAGTGCTTATCCTTCCCGCGCGCCTGTCGGTGATTATTCCGTTCTCAATCGTGGCAAAGTTAACGCGGAAGGCCAGATCGTCCTCGTTGAGGTCGAGTCCAACGCCAAGGGCCTCAAGGAATCCCCTTCCGCGGTAGACCTTGTAGGGGTCGTAGCCGAATATTGAGAGGTGAGCGGTATCGCTTCCGGCCGGCTGGCCGGGTTTTATCGGATCCTGCTGGCCGAGTATTCCCATCTTAGCGAGCTTGTCCATATTGGGGGTGTTAGCGTACTCAAGCGGCGTTTTTCCGCCGAACTCTTTTATCGGCCTGTCCCCTAGACCGTCCAGGATTATGAGAAGTCCCTTTCTCTTCTTCATATCTATCACCTTTGGTGATTAAGGCATTGGGTTTAAAGGTTTGTTGGATAAAACTTTATGAACACCCTTTCAAATCTCCCGCCGGTGAGAGAAAGTGGAAATGCTGGTGTGGGCAGGTTCAATAGTTATCGGAATAATACTCCTCGTTGTCTTTGGAGACAGGCTCTCGGATAAAATCGTAGAGGTCGCCGAAAAGGCGGGGGTTTCCCCCCTAATTATAAGCCTTGTAGTCATAAGCCTCGCAACGACGCTGCCGGAGATAACAACCAGTGCGATGGCAAGCATCACTAAGGCCGAGGGTATAGCCCTCGGCAACGCCCTCGGAAGCATCTTCGCCAACATAGCACTCATTCTCGGCCTTGCGTCAGTGATAAGACCTCTAAAAGCTGGTAGCGGAGCTTATGAGAATTCCCTCGTCATGCTTGCTTCTCTCGGGTTCCTCATGTTGCTCTCCGTTGATGGCACCCTTTCAAGGCTTGACGGTGCCCTCCTTCTCGTAGCTTACGCCCTGTACCTGCGGTGGCTCTACAAGAAGCACTTCAGAAAGGGACGCAAAAGTGGAGCTGAACGTCACACAAAGGCAACGGCCCTCGACTACGTCTTACTCCTCATATATGGTGGCTTAATGGTTATTGGGGCGAGGCTCGTCGTTTACGGCGGTAGGAACATCGCCGAGGCCCTTGGGGTGGCGGAGTACGTCATAGGTGCCACCATTGTTGCCATTGGCACCTCCCTGCCCGAGATGACGAACGCCCTTTACGGGGCAATAAGGGAGCGCGGAAGCATAAGCGTCGGCAACATAATTGGGGCGAACATAATGAACGCCCTCGTAGTCCTTGGACTGGCCTCACTGATAAGGCCAATCCCGACTGGTGCATCGACCCTAACCATCGTGCTCGTCCTCATGGCCATGCTCCCGATGATAGCTGAACTGAAGCGCTCTGGCGGCCTCGACAGAAGAATAGGGGTTTACTTCCTGATCCTCTATGCGGCCTATCTCGTTCTGCTGTTTTCGGGGGCGAAACTCTAGTTAAGCTTTTAAGTCCCCCCTCTTTCTCCCGCTGGAGGTGAGGATATGAAAGTCCTGTGGGCACCTTGGAGGATCGAGTACATACGCTCACCCAAGCATGAGGGATGTATATTCTGCGACTTCCCGAAGGAGAACCGGGATAAAGAAAGGCTCATCCTCTACCGCGGGAAGCACGCTTTCGTGATAATGAACAACTATCCCTACAACCCCGGCCACGTCATGGTGGCTCCATACAGGCACGTCGGGAGATGGGAAGACCTGACAGATGAAGAGCTTTTGGAAATAATGAAGCTCTCCCAGCTCATGATAAAGGCAATAAAGAAGGCCATGAACCCGGATGGCTTCAACCTCGGAGTGAACCTTGGAAGGGTGGCCGGAGCGGGGATAGACGACCACGTCCACCTTCACATCGTCCCGCGCTGGAACGGGGACACCAACTTCATGCCGGTCATAGCAGACACAAAGGTCATTCCTGAGTCCCTGCAGGAAGCCTACGACGAGCTGAAAAAGGCAATAGACGAAGTTCTCAGGGAGTGAGCTTTCTCACTTTTATTTTGAAGTTTCTGTCCAAGGGAAGGTCTTCAAACAGACCCTCATCCAGTTCAACCACGCTGACATCGGTGCTTATCACGGATTCCCTTGTTCCCTGTTTTAGACGAAGTTCAACCAGCTTTCCGTTAACTACCTTTGCCGCCAGGTAAGTTCCGTCATCTGCAGTCCCCTCTACTATGAAGCTGGGACCGAACTCAAGTGAAAGCCTCGTTAAGAGGGCAGGCGCGCTTTCGGGATTTATCCTTATAACTTCCCCATCTTCAGAGGATACCTTAACTACAGGGCACAGGGAGGATAAACAAAACTCCTTCACTGCTTCTGCTATCCCCTTTGCAAATATCTCCAAGGGCTTGCCCATCAGGGCCTCTCCAAAACCCGCCCAGTTTGCAGTTACTTTAAGACGGCCGTTCTGGACTTTAAAGGTAACTGTGAGTATCCCCCTCTCTCCTCTGAAGGTATATATCGCCTCGCTATTCCCAAACCCAACGTCTAACTCAAACTCATAGCCGAAATTGAATATGAACCTGGGCACTTCAAACCTGACTTTTTGTCCGTCGAATTCCTTAAAGTACGGGAAGAACGGCAGTGTCTTCTTCGGCTCGCTCAGGATAGTTTTAAGGGCGTCCCAATCAACGTTAACTTCCACTTCCCAGCTCCGTGATTTCAACGGTGATCACCAGAACCGAATGAGAGAGGGGAAATAAAACCGTTTCTAAAACCAAAGGTTTCTAACCCTCAAAAAGCGTTTTCCACTTTTCCCCTGTCCTCTTCCAGCATCCCGGGGGCATCAGTTCTCCCTCAGGGCAGTAGCCGAGCTGGACACACCTTGGCCCGAGCTTCGCCCACTTTATTATCGGTTTTAGCTCGTCGTTCTTTGCAATCTCCTCGAGCATTTTCCAGGCCACTTCCCTTATCTCCCACTGCGCCCTCTCGCAGGCCCTGAGTCCCAGAAAGTGCTTCAGCTCGCGGAGGTTCATCGTGACGACTATCTTCGTCCTGACGGCCTGGGGAAGGATAAAACGCGCGTCTTCCTGATGCTGGCCGCGCTCAACACTCTTTTTATAGAGCTCGATGGATTTTTTCATGAGTTCCTTCCACTCAGCAAGAAGCTCCGGGTCTTCTTTTATCCCACTTGGAATGACAAAGGTCTCCTCAACGTCTTCAGGGTTCAACACGATATAACGCTGTGACTGCTGGGTATAAGAAGCAAGCCTATGACGAACAAGTTGATGCGAACAAACGCGAGAACATCCCTCAATGGCGAAGGTCAGCGTCGCGTGCTCGAGGATACTCTCGTGCCCATAACCTAGAACCCTCGGAAGGTGCATCTCAACGTCCTTGTCGCTCATTCTCCCGAAGGCCTCAGTTTCCCATTCATCCCAGTAGCTTATGAGGGCTGCCCATGTGACAGTTTCAAGAGGTTTTTTTGTATAATTGACAAGCTTTACCCTTATTCCATTGTCCATCCTGCCCACCTGCAGTGAGATGTAGTACTTCTTTATATCTTCTACCCCGTTCTAGTTGGGACAATCTCCGAGGAGAGTGTAGTTCAGTGAGCATAAGCCCCAAGATTGAGCCAGCATTCTGCCATACTGATAAAACTTTGCGTTTGTAAAGTTGTCTTTCTTCTCCCCCAACTCCCTTTCGCTCCCCGAGCCCCTTTTCCGACGAAAGGGTTATTAAACTCGCTCCACAGTTCTATACGGTGATGCACATGGTGGTTAGCCTTGCAGGAAGAGATGTTCTCTGCCTCCAGGACTTCACGAGGGAGGAGCTTGAGACTATTCTCAAGACTGCCGAGATGATGAAGATCTGGAACAAGATTGGAAAGCCGCACCGCGTTCTTGAGGGCAAGACCCTCGCCATGATATTCCAGAAGCCCTCGACGAGGACGAGGATTTCCTTTGAGGTCGGAATCTACCAGCTCGGCGGCTACGGCCTCTACCTCAACGCCCAGGACCTCCAGCTCAGGAGGGGTGAGACCATAGCCGACACGGCAAGGGTTCTCAGCAGGTACGTCGATGGAATAATGGCTAGGGTTTTCGACCACAAGGACGTTGAGGACCTCGCCAAGTACGCGAGTGTCCCTGTCATAAACGGCCTCTCGGACTTCTCACACCCGTGCCAGGCCCTAGCTGACTACCAGACCATCCTCGAGAAGAAGGGCAGGATTCAGGGACTTAAGATTGTCTACGTCGGTGACGGAAACAACGTCGCCCACTCCCTCATGATAGCCGGAACCAAGCTCGGTGCCAACGTTGTCGTTGCCACCCCAGAGGGATACGAGCCAGACCCGAAGGTAATCAAGTGGGCCGAGCAGAACGCGGCCGAAAGCGGCGGAAGCTTCGAGCTCCTCCACGACCCTGTTCAGGCTGTCAAGGATGCGGACGTCATCTACACCGACGTCTGGGCTAGCATGGGACAGGAGGCCGAGGCCGAGGAGAGGAGAAAGATATTCATGCCCTTCCAGGTCAACAAGGAGCTTGTAAAGCACGCCAAGCCCGACTACATCTTCATGCACTGCCTCCCGGCCCACAGGGGAGAAGAAGTCACCGATGATGTCATAGACAGCCCGAACAGCGTCGTCTTCGACCAGGCCGAGAACAGGCTCCACGCCCAGAAGGCAGTTATGGCCCTCGTCATGGGCGGGATTAAGGTGTGATTTTGGACTCTTTTCTCCATTTGTCTTTGCACTTGTTACCATGCAGAGGAAGGTCTCTTCGAGTTGTAGGCATTGCAAACGGCGAACCTTTTAAATCAATTCCCTAACTCCCAAACATGCTCGAACGTCTCTTCAGCCTCGGCTACTCAAAGACCTTCGCGGAGCGCTATTACCAGCTCTGGGGTGAGAGGGCTTTAGCGATAGCCGAGGCGATGGAAAGGCCTCTTCCGAGGTGCTTCCGCGTTAACACGCTCCGCATCGAGGTTCACAAACTAACTAAGCTCCTCAACAAGAAGGGCTTTCAGTTCAGGCGCGTCCCGTGGGCTAGGGAAGGCTTCTGCCTCACGAGGGAACCCTTCTCGATAACCTCAACTCCCGAATATCTAAGCGGCTTACTCTACATCCAGGAAGCGAGCTCGATGTATCCTCCCGTTGCCCTCGGGCCCAAACCAGGTGAAGTCGTCGCCGACATGGCCGCCGCCCCCGGCGGGAAGACCTCTTACATGGCCCAGCTGATGGAGAACGGGGGGATAATCTACGCCTTCGATGTCGGCGAGGACAGGCTGAGGGAGACGAGGCTCAATCTGTCGAGGCTGGGCGTTACTAACACCATACTCTTCCACAGCTCGTCGCTCCACATAGACGAGCTCGGCGTCGAGTTCGACAAAATCCTCCTCGATGCGCCCTGCACAGGTTCCGGAACTATCCACAAGAACCCCGAGAGAAAAGCCAACAGGACAATGGAAGACGTGAAGTTCTGCCAGGGGCTCCAGATGAAGCTCCTTGAGAAGGGCCTGAGCGTTCTGAAGAAGGGTGGCGTTCTGGTTTACTCCACCTGCTCCCTTGAACCAGAGGAGAACGAGTTCGTAATCCAATGGGTTCTGGACAACTTTGAGGTTGAACTCCTTCCGCTTAGATACGGTGAGCCGGCTTTGACGAAGCCATTCGGCATCGAGCTGAGCGAGGAAATAAAGAAGGCGAGGCGCTTCTACCCGGACAGGCACGGAACGAGCGGCTTCTTCGTTGCGAAGATTAAGAAGCTCTAACCCTTTTCATTCTCGGCTTCCTTCAGAAGCTTTTCCTCGATCTCGTGCAGCCTTTTCTTCACGTCCTCGCTCAGGTGTTTCTCCAGCTCTTCCCTAGCTGCCTTCGCCAGCTCGAACTTCGAGTCGAACTTTCCGAGCTTTACCCAGTCTATCTTCTTCCCCTCCATGAAGACGTCTATGTCGCAGAACCTCTTGTAGTCCCTGTATTCGAGGCCCTTTAGGAAGAACTTCACCTTTACAGGGTCTTCCCAGGTCAGGAGCTTGAGCTTGTAAACCGGAACGCGCATGAACGGCCTCGGGTGGTCCCAGTCCCAGCCCTCGCCAACGACGAAGCCTAGGTCAAGGTCTTCGAGAACCATCATAAGCCTCGCGATGTTCTCTTCGTACCTCTTCTCCGTGTCGTAAATTTTTATCGTGATTTCGTTCCACTCCGGCATCAGCTTGAGGAGGAGCATCGGGGCCTCTATGCTCAAGCGGCGGTAGACCTTCAGAAAGTGCTCCCTGACGAGGACTGCACCCTCAACTTCCTCAGGCCCGAGAGGACAGGAGAGCCTTTTTCTTGTCACAGCTATAACGGTGTCCCTCGCCTCGCCTTCGTCCAGGGCATCTCTAAGGGACATTACCTCGCCGTTGAGCTCTTCAGACAGGAACTTTAGGGCTTCTTTGACTTTTTCAGGGACTCTAAGGAATATTATCGTACTCTCCACGTGGACTTTCTCTATTGGAAGGTCGTTGTTTATGATGGCTGCCAAAACAGAGCGGGCTGAGTCCCTTATTAAAAACCCAAATTCGGGTGGTATCGTCTCCTTCTGCCATTCAGAGGTGACAAAGAGAACGGTTTCAAACTCACTGCTCTCCTTTATCGCCCGATCAGTTGGAATTGGATCAACTCCAAATATCTTTGTGATGCCCTCGCTGACAGCCTCAGGGTGAGGAGTCCTCAAAAACAGGATTGAAGGGCCAAACCGCATAAACCTCATCACAATCCCCTCCAGAGCTTGTAACCCCGGTGAGTATCGGTGCCCGGGGGATAACCTATCTTTACAACCCGCTTTGAGGGAAGAAAGACGATGTTGATACTTCTGAGGCCGTTTAGCCCTCTGGGTATCACTTCGAAGTTGTGCCCGTAGAGTCTGAAATCTGCATCCAATCTCGCAACATCTTCTGGCCTGTGTCCAAGTGCAAACTTTACCCCCTCTATCTCAACGACCGTGCCGGGTTCCACCACTGAACCCTCGAAATACTCTTTCAGAACCTCCGGGTCGTCCTCGTTGCCGGGGACAATGTAAAGCTCAGCCCCTGAGCCTTTCAAAATTCTCGCAAGCTTTCTAACTCCACCCACGTAGAGGGGTTTCAGGTCGGGCCTTCTCTCGAGCTTTATGTTGTCAACGAGGTCTCCGGTGTGGACTATGTAATCAGGATGAAGCTCATCTATAAGCTGCGCTATCCTGGGGTAAGTCCTCTCAGGTGTGTCGCTTATGTGGAGCAGGGCCTTTTCATCTTCGTTCTCTCTTCGAAGGCGCTTTCTCCGAAGGAACTCAAGCATAGCGGGCACGGCACCTTTTACTTCTTCGCCTTAATTTACGTCGGGAGACCTTATAAGGCCATGCTTCCATAAGTCAGGATGGTGATAGGATGAAGGTTCTAGTTCTGGGTGCGGGCAACGTTGGAAGGGCCGTTGCTTGGGATTTGAAAGATGAGTTCGAGGTTTACGTTGGGGACATAGACGATGAAAAGCTGAAGGCAGTTGGGGAGTTCGCCACTCCCCTGAAGGTTAACGCGGCCAACTTCGAAGAACTAGTCGAGGTCATGAAGAGCTTTGACCTCGTTGTTGGCACCCTGCCCGGGAGGTTTGGCTACGGGTCAATCAAAGCGGCCATCAAGGCGGGCGTTGATATGGTTGACGTTTCCTTCATGCCCGAAAACCCGCTTGAGCTGAGAGAGGGAGCCGAAAAGGCGAACGTGACTGTTATCTTTGACGCTGGCTTTGCACCAGGGCTGAGCCACATCCTAATGGGTAGAATCTGGAATCAGCTTGATACTCTTGAGGAAGGAAGAATATGGGTGGGAGGCCTGCCCAAGGATCCAAAGCCACCACTTTATTACAGAATTACATGGTCTCCTAAAGATTTAATTGAAGAATACACTAGGCCGGCGAGGGTAATAAGGAACGGCACCCTGGCCGCAGTTGATCCGCTTGGTGAAATCAGGGAAGTCAACATAAACGGCATGGAGTTCGAGGCCTTCCTAAGCGACGGTCTAAGAAGCCTGCTGGAAAGTGTAAGGGCAGAAACCCTTGAGGAGTGGACTCTCCGCTGGCCGGGTCACCTTGAAAAGATGAAGGTTCTCCGCGAGCTGGGGTTCTTCAGGGAAGAGAACCTTGACTTCACACTGAAGGTCATATCCCCCCTCATGAGCTTTGACAGTCCGGACTTCTCGATAATGCTGGTTGAGGGGGAAGGCGTTGAGAACGGGGAGAGAAAGAGGATGTCCTACCTTCTGTACGATGAGGAAAAAGATGGTTTCACCTCAATGAGCAGGGTCACGGGCTTCACAGCCGCGATAATAGCCAGGATAGTGGCAGAGGGAAGCTGCATTTACGGTGTGATACCACCTGAGATACTGGGAATGCGGATAGACACGTTCTCCAGAATAGTTGGTGAGATCCGCGAGAGGGGGATAATGTTAACGGAGGGGGTGGGGAATGCTTCACCTGATAATAGCTGAGGCGGAGCTTGAGCTGGTTCCGGAGAGCATTAGAGACCATCCGGCAGTCGTGAACTACGCAAGAAGACGGAAGAAGAAGCCAGAAGAGGTTATACTGGACAGCACCTACCACCACGCGGCACTGAAGAAGCTCCCGGACGGCGACAGGCGCGGAAGGCCAGATATAGTTCACATCTGCCTCCTCAACGCCCTCGAAAGTATAGCGAACAAAGAGGGCTTCCTGCGGGTTTACGTCCACACGAGAAACGATGAAGTGATACACATAAAGCCCGAAACACGGCTTCCAAGGAACTACAACAGATTCCTGGGCCTCATGGAGAGCCTCTTTAAGAAGGGTGCCGTTCCGGAAGGGCTAGAGCTTTTGAGGATAGAAAAGAAACCGCTTGAATCTTTGATTGAAGATATAAACCCTGATACGGTCTTCATAATGCACGAGGAAGGGGAGCTAATAAGGCCCAGGTCGTTCGGAGAGATCTTGGCTTCCCACCAGAACCCCGTCGTTGTAGTCGGAGGTTTTCCCCACGGCGACTTCATGAGGCCCATTGAGGGGAAGAAAGTCAGCCTGTATCGTGAGCCTCTAATGGCATGGACGGTAGTAAGCGAAGTCATCGTAAACTTTGAGGCTGCCCTGGGACTTTGAACGTGGGATTGAGTATCCACAAGTTTTAAGCTCCCCAATTTTCAGTTCCAAAAAGCTTTTATCTTTTAATTCAATCGATACATGTATTGTCAATTCAAATCGCTCTACCGTAGAGGTGATGAAAAATGAAGAGGATTAACACTCTGATGGCGCTGTTGATAACAGGTTATATTATAGGAGTACTGAACTACGTCCTTCTTCCCAAGTACAACATAATCTTTGGTCTCAAAGGAATACTGATAGGGGCATTAGTCTCCCTTGCAGTCCTCGTATTAATCCGCTCTGAGACTGAAAGTACCAAAAGGACAAGGTATTTACCTTATGAGTTTATGTTCAAGGTCTCGCGTACTCCAGGCCTGATGATAACGTTCGTTCTGTTCCTTGTCATAGTTGCTGGAATCACGGCGTATCTCTCTGGATGGGCAATGATATTCCTTCTCGGGCAGGATAGCAGCTTCATAGTCCCCCTGGCGATCCTGACAATCCTAATAGCCGCACTCCTCCTGCTTCTCGCAAAGGGCAGAACTGTCGAACTCTTAGCGGTTCTCTCAGTCTTGGTTATAGTCCTAACACTTGTCTCTGTCTTTCTAATACGCAACGAGGCCTCATCGGTGATAGTCTCAAAGCAGGCAAAGCTATACATGGATCATGTGCTCTCGAGTATGTGGTCGTTTGATTCACCCCTAAACATACAAGGGTTGGCTACATTCTTCTCTGGGATCCTGCTGGCGTTTGGTTTGGGAGCCGGCGTCTATTACGTCATAGGAAGCTTTTCTCCAGAAGAACTGAACGTGGAGAGAGTCCTGTTGGGAGTCTTTGTCCTTCAGCTGATCTTGGGCATTGCAGCCTCGTATACTGTGGCGTATTCCCTTGGGGCCTCCTTCCAGGCCTTTGAAGACGCCGTTCGCAATCCCAACGCATCCCCAGAAGAGGTATTCAGGCTCTATCGGGAATTCCAGACATTGAAATCATACACTGGGAATCCATCAGTCTCCGTTCACGAGTCAATCCAGGCATTCTACTTAATACCCTCCATTCTCCTTGACGTCCTCCCAAAAGCCAAACTAATGGTATACTCCCTCCTGATATCTCTATACATGGCAGGCTTCACAACGGTAATAGTCCTTATAGAGATGGGTGCTCAGATGACGGCAGAAGTCGTCCAGACAAACAGAAGAAACGCCCTAGCAACGGTCTCAGTCCTGAGCCTGGCGATTTCCCTTGCCATGTGGAACGAGGCATTATTTAAGGTATTCATCTTCCTCCCGTTCAGTATCGTGGGAATCTTGGCTGCTATCGAGGCATATCCCTCCCTCAAGAGCCTCCAATCCCATGAAAAGCTCCTGACTGCCCTCGGAGCCGCAGTAATGCTCGTGATAGGGCTTGGCTCCCTTTACTATTCCCTTACCGGGATCTTTGCCATGAAACTCGCGGCCATTACCGGCCTGATACTGCTAGTGCCCGTGGCATTTAATAGTATGCTTCTTGGGGGCGGAAGACAAAGGTAGCTCCCCTTTTCAAAAATTTTTTAAATGCCCCTTCCTATGCAAACCAGAACGCTTATGGGAGGTATGTGAGATGGGAGACAAGACTAAGGTTCAGGTCAGCAAGCTCAAGCCGGGCAGGTACATAATTATAGACGGTGAGCCGTGCAGGATCGTCAACGTTACGGTCTCCTCACCGGGCAAGCACGGTTCTGCCAAGGCAAGGATAGAGGCCGTCGGCATCTTCGACGGCAAGGTCAGGAGCATCGTCAAGCCGACCAGCGCCGAAGTTGACGTCCCGATCATCGACAAGCGCGTCGGTCAGATCATTGCCATAACCCCTGACACAGTCCAGCTCATGGACATGGAGACCTACGAGACCTTCGACGTCCCGATCGAGGGCGGCGTTGACGACGAGGTCAAGGGCCAGCTCACCGAGGGAATAACCGTCGAGTACTGGGAGACCCTCGGCAGGATACAGATAAAGAAGATCAGGGGCGAGTGATCCTTTCTGTTTTTCTTTCACACCCTTAGGGTTTTAACTTGAAACGAAACTCATTTAAGAGGGCCTTTTCTCCCCCAGCTGGGGGTAGTTATGGGCTGGCTTCACGATGTAATACTCAGAAAGTTTAACAACATAGCCGGCACAAGGTATGAGGAAATACTCAAGGCCTACGAGAACTTCTTTTTAACCGAGGAGGAGCTAGTGATTCCAGAAATAAACTCCATACTGCTCGTTTTTGACAGGTTCTCTGAAAAAGTTCCAGAGGAAGTCCACGAGACACTCTCAGCTTTCGAAGAAGCGGCTGTCCGGATAGTTTACGTAATCGACGAGGGCGTTCTCAAAATGATACGTGAAACACTCGGAGAAGAAGCTGCCGAGGAATTCAGAAAAAAGGAGATGGCATTTGCCGAGACTTTCCTCAGAGAGGTTGAAGAAAAGCTGGGCGATCTGAACATCAAGTTTAGCAGGAAAATAGCCTTCGGGGACAAGGCTGAGTACGTTGAGGGTATCGCCAAGAAATACGACTTACTCGTAATCTCCCGTCACTACGGCTCCGAGACGACGAGAACACACCGCGTAAGTCCCGTTGTCTTTAGGATAGTCCAGCACGTTGAAAAGCCCGTTGTTCTCTACTGAGGTGATGAAAATGGAGCCAATGGAGCTGATAGCACTTGCGATATTCATAGGCGTCTATGGGCTCATAATGAGCGAGAGAATTCACCGCACGGTAGCGGCAATGGTCGGAGCCTCGCTGGTGCTCCTGATTAAGATAGTTCCGTGGGAAAAGGTGCCCGAGTACCTTGACCTCGACACAATACTTCTCCTTGCTGGAATGATGGTTGTCGTGAACGTAGCCAGGGAGAGCGGACTGTTTGAGTACATAGCTATAAAAACCGCCAAACTCTCAAAGGGAAGCCCGATGAAAGTCCTCCTTCTGTTCTCGGTGGTGACGGCCGTCGTCAGCGCGTTTCTCGACAACGTTACGACGGTTCTCCTCCTGACGCCAATGCTCCTGTATATAACCAAGAAAATGGGTGTGAACCCAATACCGTTTCTGCTCTCGGAGGTGTTTGCCTCGAACATCGGCGGAACCGCGACGCTCATCGGTGACCCGCCCAACATTATGATAGGCTCCGCAGCTAACCTCAGCTTCAACGAGTTCATCCTCAACATGGGGCCCATAGCTCTCGTTGACCTCTTTGCGACCATTGGAATTATCTACCTCGCGTACCGCGCCGAGATGAACTCTCACAAGGAAAACGAAGAAGCAATTAAGATGACTATAATGTCGCTGGACGAAAGGGATGCCATCAGGGATCCCTCACTTTTCAGAAAGTCCATAACAGTGCTCATTGGTGTCGTCATTGGATTCTTCTTCCACGACAAACTTGGTGTTGAGCCTGCTGTTATAGCCCTCACAGGAGCCTCAATACTGCTCCTCTGGAGCAGAGCGTCACCTGAACACGCACTTGAGAAAGTCGAGTGGGCGACGCTCTTCTTCTTCGGCGGCCTGTTCATAATCGTTGGCTCCCTAGTTGAGACGGGTCTGATCACCCAGGTCGCCAACTGGATGGTTAGTCACATCCACAGCGAGGGCGAGGCCGTTCTGGTCATTTCATGGTTCTCAGCGTTCTCAAGTGCAATAGTTGACAACATCCCATTCACAGCGACTATGATACCGCTGATAAAGGCAATGGGTAATCACATGAACCCCTACCCGCTCTGGTGGGCGCTCTCACTGGGAGCGTGCCTCGGAGGGAATGGTACTGCCATAGGTGCCAGCGCGAACGTCGTCGTCATAGGTATAGCCCACCGCGAGGGCGTGAGAATAACGTTCAACGACTTCCTGAAGGTTGGAATGACCATTATGGTAACGACCGTGGCCATAGGGACGGCTATAATCTGGTTGAGGTACGTTGGGTTGTGAGGTGGTGGATATGAGGATACTCGTGCTCGTGGATGGCTCAAAGTGGAGCCAAAAGGCAGCCCTTCATGCGTTTTCGGTGGCGAAGAAAAAGGGAGCTAAGGTGGTACTGTTCTCCGTCCTGGACAGGAAGGAGGCGCAGGCGATAGCGGTAAGCCTCGCAATGAGAAGCGGCGACGTTGAAAAGCTCAAGAAGTTCGAGGAAACTGCCTGGAAGGAGATGAAGAAGGGCATCCACGACGTTATCTCCGCTCTTCTAGAGCTCGGACAGAGGGAAGGTATAAACTGCTCCTTCAGGATTGTCGAAGGAAACGCCCGCGAGAAAGTCCTTGAGGAGGCAAACAGCGGAAAGTACTCCCTTGTCGTGATGGGTGCGTACGGAAAGAGCGGAAAGACGAGGATAGGCTCTCTCCTCGAGGACGTTGTGGGGGTAATAAAGCCTCCCGTGATGATAGTCAGGTGAAGGCTTTTAAGCCCTCTTCTATTTTTGCCTTTAGGTGAGAGAATGGAGTTCCTGTACACGTATGAGACTCTCAAGCTGGAGTTCCCGCTCGTAGAACCCGAGAAAGCCAGGTTCATCCTGCTGGGAGTTCCCTTCGACGGGACTACGAGCTACAAAGCTGGGGCACGCTTCGGGCCGACCCTAATAAGGCAGGCAACCCTGAACCTTGAAAGCTACATCCTAGACTACGACCTTGACATAGCGGAGCTTCCGATAGCAGACATCGGGGACGTTGCCGTCGTCGCTGGAGACCCGAGGAAAACGGCAGACAGAGTAAGGGAAACCATTGAAGAGCTCAAGAAGGCAAACCCAAAGGCTATTCCAATCCTCCTAGGCGGAGAACATTCCCAGACGCTTGGAGCAGTTGAAGCACTGAAGCCAGCAAGCTACGTCGTCTTCGACGCCCACCTCGACCTGCGCAACAGCTACGAAGACAACCCCTACAACCATGCCTGCGTCGCGAGGCGGATCAGCGAGCTAGGGGTAAAGGAAGCGATGTTCGGAATCAGAAGCGGGACGAAGGAGGAAGTGGAATACGCTGAAGAGACTGGAATAAGGTGGGTGCACGCGAGGGACTACAGCTTTGACGCCTTCGTTGACCTCGTAGAGGCTCTTCCCGAGCCGGTTTACCTCTCAATTGACATCGACGTCTTTGACCTCTCTATGGTGCCATCAACGGGCACTCCTGAGGCGGGAGGTTTAAGGTTCTGGGAGGTAGTGGAGGCAATAGAATGGCTGGTCGAGAAGAAGGAGATAGCGGGCTTTGACATAATGGAGGTTGCAGGTGAAAAGCTCGGCGATCCGACGGCATTGACGGCTGCAAAGCTCCTCTTCTACTCCATTGGTGCAATGGCAAAATTCGGGCGCTGAGCCTTCTGCGTTCTTTTTTCAGTATCCATCACCGTGAAAAAATGCATTTTTCTATGCTCTTCTGCTTTTCACCGTTCAGAAACCCTTAAGAGGACTTTTTCAAATCTTACGCCCGGTGAAGCATATGGATGTCGAAGCGGCCCTTGAGAAGTTTCACTCGCTCAAAGTTTCTGGAATAATGCCAAAGCTCGATGCAATGCCCATCGTGACCGCTGATTCTGACCTCCTCAACGTCCTCAAGCTCCTCAGGACGAGGCACCACGTCTGGGTCGTGAAGGACAGGGAGAGCATGAAGCTCGTCGGAGTCATCCGCTACATGGACGTCATTGACATTCTTCTCCCACCAGAGTCTCACAGGTTCAAGCTCGGAATGACGAGCAGAAGCATGAGGTCCCTTCTCGGCGGTGCGACCAAGGCTGAGGACGTCGCAGACAGGCACCCTCTAACGATTGAGGAAGAGGCAACGGTTCTCGATGCACTCATCAAGATGAGGCGCTACAAGGCCCAAGTTCTGGCAGTGGTCGAAGGAGAGAGGCTGGTCGGCGAAATAAGCCTGAGGATTCTGATAGACGAGTTCCTCAGGCTGCTCAGGGTGGGTGGTGCCCAATGGAAGGGGTAGCGTGGCTTCTAGCAACTATAGGCATCGCCCTAATCCTGGCCAAAATCGGCGACAGCATAATAGAGCGCTTTGAGCTCCCCGGAGTCCTCGGCGAACTTATAATGGGTATGATCCTCGGCAACCTCGTTTACTTCGGTTACGTTGCTCCCGATTATCTGCCCATCGTCAGCGGGATGGGCTATGAGTCCGTCTTAAATCAGATCGCTGAGTTTCTGGCGAAGCTCGGCATAATCTTCCTGCTCTTCTTAGGCGCTCTTGACGCGGACATAGAACAGCTCAAGAAGACTGGCCTCACGGCGACGGTTTCCACCGTTCTCGGAGTCTTCGTTCCGCTCGTTCTTGGCTGGTGGGCGCTCATGGCAATGGGCTACCCGAGCAGGGAGGCCTTCGCGGGTGGTGTTCTGCTAACTGCTACAAGCATAGGTCTCACCGTTAGGGTCATGATGGATTTGGGGGTTTTAAGGAGCGAGGTCGGGGCAGCTTCCCTCAGCGCGAGCGTCATGGACGACTTCCTGGGCATAGCACTCATTATCTTTGCAGTTGGTACTGGAAGTCTCTTCGAGCTGAGCATTAAGATAGTTGCCTTCTTCATCATAACGGGCGTTCTTGGATGGTACTTCATCGACCACTACATCAGGTTCGCGGAGAGGCTTCACGTGGAGAAGGGCATCCTGGGGATGGCCATCGGTATGATGTTCCTCTTCGCGGCTTTAGCCGAAGGGTGGTTTGCAGCGGCCATCGAGGGCGCCTTCATGATGGGCCTCATACTCTCGAAGCTCCCTGAAGGTAAGCGCATTATGGAAGATGTCCGTGCGATAGGCTACGGCCTCCTGATTCCGTTCTTCTTCGTCCACACTGGAGCTATGCTCAACCTTAAGGTCTTCGAGCACGGCGATGCAATAACCCTCGCGGCAGTTCTCTCAGCTATAGCCATAGTCGGAAAGATCGTCGGCAGGGGCTTTGGAGCGTGGATAACGGCATGGGGCAGGGGAAGGGACTTCCTCTTCACGCGGGAGAACTTCTGGATGTCGCTCCAGATGGGCATAGGCTCCGTTCCAAGGACTGAAGTAGCGCTCGTTAACCTCATGGTGGCAATCCACGGCGGGGCCATACCGCCAAGCGACGCTCCGAAGTTCATAGCGGCCACGCTGATATTCATCACGGTCTCAGTACTGATAACGCCGCCGCTCCTCAAGTGGGCCTTCAAGGCAGAGATAGAGAAGGCGAAGGCGGAGAAGGCCGCTCAGAAGGTCGGGAGAATACAGGAAACAAAGGAGAAGATAAAGGAGCTGAAAGGCTCTGAGTGAGCCTCTCCCTTTTTCATCCAAAGAAAGCACCCATCATGTCCATCTGTTCTTCGCTCATTCCCTTTACCTTGAACTCGGGCATCTCGGGAAGGAGCTTCTCGTATTCCTCCTTTGTTATCTCCCTAGCCTCGCCGTTCTCGACGAGATAGAAGATACCGTAGTCGGGGTCGCGGTAGGCAACCAGGAACTTCTCGACCTCTATGTCGTCGAAGTTCACGAATATGACGTTTCCACCGGTGTAGGGCTTCTTGCACTTGAATGGGAAGCTCGATGAGTTAAGCATGGCATCGCCGAGGGCCTGGTTGGCCTTCTCACCGTTTATCTCGGTCCAGAAGGGCCTGCCCTCGAAGTCCCCTTCCACCACGATGAGGAACTTTCCGCCGTCCAGTTCGAGAACAGGGGCGCCTTTCTCCTGGAGTATCTTAAAGAGCTCGCCTATCGTCTCGGCTTCTCTGAGTGCAGCTACAAATCCTTCAACTTTCACAGTCTTCACCAAAACCAGTTGGGGCGGTGGGTATAAAAGCTTAAGCCCCAACATCGGTAGGATACTATGGCAACCTCAAACGGTCGCTACATCAAGAAGTGGGCAACGGTGCTTGGGTTCTCGCTGATGGCAGGAGTAGTTGGGGGACTCGGTGCCGTCCTCTTCAGAGTTCTGATAGCTTGGACTCATGATTTCTTCTTCGGTAAGATTCTGCCCGTAGTCTCCTACCAGGTAGGCGAGCTAAACCTGGGCTATGCTCTTCTTCCAGCTTTGGGTGCGCTCATTGTTGCCTTCATCATTGTTGAATTTCCTGACATAAGGGGAAACGGAATACCGGAGGTCATCGAGGCGGTCATCTTCAAGGGAGGCAACATACCGGGCCGTTTCGCAGTAGCAAAAATAGTTGCCACAGCCATAACCATTGGTTCTGGAGGAAGTGTGGGCAGGGAAGGGCCGATAGGCTTCATAGGTGCGGCATTGACTTCGATCCTCGCGAGGTGGTTCAACCTTTCAAAGGAGATGAAGAAGCTCCTCGTAACCTGTGGATTGGCCGCTGGAATAGCGGGAACCTTCAACACCCCGCTCGCTGGAGCGATGTTCGCCCTTGAGGTTGTTTATATGGGGGCCTTCTCCGTTAACTTAGTCCCAATCTTCATTTCCTCTGTTACTGGAAACGCCATCACACTCGCCATACTCAAGAGGGCCTTTGAGGTCGAAATCCCCGGAAACCTCGGGCATACCCTCCTCGAGCTTCCCTTTTTCTTCCTGCTGGGTATAATCCTCGGGGTTCTCGCGGCATTCTATGCTAAGTTTATCTATCGCGTTTTTGACACCTTCGAGAGTCTGAGGGTCAACCCGCTTTTAAAGCCTGTAATCGGCGGCCTCGGCGTTGGTTTTCTCGGAATGTTCTTCCCAACGTATGGGATATTTGGAATAGGTTATGAGGGAATGGAGCTGGCCTTCTATGGAAAGCTCACCCTCGGGCTCCTGCTGACCCTTGGGGTGGTTAAGATGCTCGCAACGGCACTGACCGTTGGCTCTGGAAACAGCGGCGGTGTCTTCGCACCGAGCCTCTACATAGGGACGATGTTCGGTGTGGCCTTCGGGATTCTTGTGGGAATGGCTTTTCCGTCCCTTGCCCCAAACCTAACTGTTTATGCCCTCGCCGGAATGGCGGCCTTCTTCAGCGGGATGACGCAGGCACCGATAACGCAGATACTCATGGTGACCGAGCTGACGAGGAGCTACGCGGTTTTGCCGGCGGTCATGACCTCCGCCACGATGGGCTTCCTGACGGCGAGGTTTTTCCTCAACGGCGAGTCCATATACACCCTCAAGCTCCTGAGAAAGGGCTACCGTGTCAGGACTGGAAGACCTGTGGTTCTTGAGACAATCTCGGTCGGTGAGATAATGAGCAGAGACCCCGTCTATGTAACAAAGGACATGACCCTCTTCGAGGTTGAGCACCTGATCGGAGAGACCGCCCACGACTGCTTTCCTGTGGTTGATGAGAACCTCAACGTTATCGGCATAATAGGTATCAAGGACATCCTGAAGAGGCCATCATCCGTGAAGAGGCTGAAAGTTGAGATGTTCTTAAACAGAGCCTACGTCGTTACCTATCCAACCGAAACGGCCGAGGCGGCATTCGAAAAGCTGATGGCATACGACCTGAACCTCCTTCCAGTGGTTGAGAGTCCGACCAACAGGAAGCTCGTGGGCGTGGTGACCAAAAGGGACATATACCGCGCCTACTACCGCGGCCTTGAGGGGATGTACATAGACTGAGGTGGTCTTATGATAGTCGATGCCGACCTCCACATTCACTCGCGCTACTCAAAGGCCGTCTCCAAGGCAATGACTATTCCAAATCTGGCCGAAAACGCCCGCTTCAAGGGGCTGGAAGTGGTCGGAACTGGAGACATTCTCAATCCAAACTGGGAGAAAGAACTTCTCAAATACACAAAAAAGGTAGACGAGGGGACCTACGAGAGAAACGGCATCAGGTTTCTCCTAACGACCGAGGTTGAAGATAACCGAAGGGTTCACCACGTCCTTATTTTCCCGAACATCGAAACCGTCCGCGAGATGAGGGAGAGGCTTAAGCCTTATTCTTCCGACATCGAGAGCGAGGGAAGACCACATCTCACTCTTTCGGCTGCCGAAATAGCGGACATTGCCAACGAGCTCGACGTTCTCATAGGCCCGGCTCACGCATTTACACCTTGGACAAGCCTCTACAAGGAGTATGATTCACTTAAGGAAGCCTACAATGGAACGAAAATTCACTTTCTCGAGCTCGGCCTCTCGGCTGACAGCGAGATGGCGGATATGATTAAAGCCCACCACAAACTAACCTACCTCAGCAACAGCGACGCCCACTCACCGATGCCCCACAGGCTTGGAAGGGAGTTCAACCGCTTTGATGTTAATGAAGCTACCTTCGAAGAAATTCGGAAGGCTATACTGAAGCGCGGGAGAAAGATCGTCCTCAACGCTGGTCTCGACCCTAGACTTGGCAAGTACCACCTCACCGCTTGCTCCCGCTGTTATACTAAGTACTCCCTCGAAGAGGCAAAAGCCTTCCGCTGGAAATGCCCAAAGTGCGGTGGGAGAATAAAGAAGGGCGTGAGGGACAGAATCCTTGAGCTTGCAGACACTACCGAGAGGCCGAAGGACAGACCGCCCTACCTGCACCTCGCCCCCCTCGCCGAGATTATTGCGATGGTTCTCGACAAAGGAGTCGAGACCAAGGCCGTTAGGCTTGTCTGGGAGAGATTTCTGCGGGAGTTCGGAAGCGAGATTAGGGTTCTTGTTGACGTTCCCGTCGAGGAGCTGGCAAAGGTTCACGAGGAGGTAGCCAAGGCAGTCTGGGCATACAGAAAGGGCAAGCTCATCGTTATCTCCGGCGGAGGGGGCAAGTACGGCGAGATCAAGTTGCCAGATGAGGTAAGGAATGCGAGAATTGAAGACCTAGAGACCATCGAGGTTGAAGTTCCCAACGTTGAGGAAAAGCCCAAGCAGAGGAGCATAACCGAATTCCTCCGAAAGTCAAATAAGTAAGAAAGTTGGAATTTCTTACGGTGATACTCATGGAGGTCGTGAAAGTCTCCTCGAAGGGTCAGATCGTGATACCGAAGAGCCTCAGAGAAAAGCTGGGTATAAAGGAGGGGGAGTATCTGCTAATCTTCTCCAGAGGGGACGTTATAGTGATGAAAAAACTTAATATCGACGTCGAGGAGATCCTCAAAGAAGGAGAAGAAGCGGCAAAATCCCTTGGAGTTTCAGAGGAGGACGTTGCCAAAGCAGTAAGGAAAGTGAGGTATGGAAAATGAGGTTTTTGCTTGACACAAATGTTCTCATTTCCGCCTACTTCTGGCACGGTAACGAACGGCGGCTCCTCTGGGAATGCCTTGTGGGACTCCACGAGAACGTCATCTCAGATTATATAGAGGATGAAATTAGAAGAGTCCTTACTGGAAAATTTGGGATTTCTCCTGATAAGGTCGACAGATACCTCTTGCTCTTGGAAGAGTTCTCGATCAAAGTGCAAACAGGAAAAATTCCGCCTATTTCGCGGGATCCAAAAGACAATCCAATAATCGCTGCAGCAGTTTCGGGAAAAGTTGAGGCACTGGTAACGGGAGATAAAGACCTCCTTGGCCTTCGAGACGGTGAAAAGCTTTTCTGCCACATGGGGTTCTGTTTTATAGTCTTAACACCCTCGGAGGCGATATCATGCGGGAGTCAGAAATAATCGAGCTCTTCCTCAAGCACCTGAAAAGGCATGGTGAGCTCCCCCTTGGTGACGATGCCGGCGCACTAAAGATAAGAGACAAGTGGCTCGTTGCCACGAACGACATGCTCGTCAGGAAGACCGATGTTCCGGACATAATGACTCCAGAGCAGGTTGGGTTCAAAGCCGTGACGATGAACGTGAGCGACGTTGCGGCTATGGGAGCGGAACCCATCGGTTTTCTATTTTCGCTTGGACTCCCGGAGGGGTTGGATGAGGACTACATTGAGGGAATTGCCCGGGGCATAGGAAAGGCCCTCGACTACTATAAAATCCCCGTCCTAAGTGCAGACACCAATGAGGCGGATGACCTGATAATAGACGGCATTGCCCTTGGAAAAACCAAAAGGCTGTTAACCAGGTCGGGAGCGAAGCCCGGAGACCTCGTTTGTGTGACAGGGGATATAGGGCGGGCGTTCGCTGGCTACCTTGTCTGGAAGTACAACCTCGAAGTATCAGAGAGCACCAGAAAAGTTCTCTACGAAAAGTTCCTTGAACCCATTGCACGGGTTAAGGAGGGAATTATCCTCAGCAAATCTGCGAACTCGGCTATAGACATAAGCGACGGCCTATCTAAGGAGCTTCATTTGACCTCCAAAATGAGTGGTGTTAGGATTGAGATAAGCTCCGGGAAGCTTCCGATACGTGAAGAAGTGTATGAAGTGGCTGAGGTCATTGGTAAGAGTCCCGTTGAGTTAGCCCTCGCAAGCGGGGAGGAATTTGAGCTTCTCTTTACCGTGCCACCAGAAAAGATTTCAGAGCTTGATTTCGATTTTACCGTTATCGGGCAGGTCAGAGAGGGAAAAGGAGTTTATATAGACGGAGAGCCGCTTTTCCCACTTGGTTGGGAGCATTTTTCGAGATTGGATTAAACTGAATTCCGCTAATGTTTTAAAAGGCTCACATTAGATACTGCAGGTCGAGGTAAAATGGAGACCCTCAAAATAGCGCTCGTCAGCGACTGGTACTATCCAAAACTCGGCGGGGTAGCCGTTCATATGCATGACCTCGCGTTGTACCTGCGGGGGAGAGGGCATGAAGTTGATATAATCACGAACAACAGAAAAACAGGAAAAGAGGACGAGCTAAGGGAACTCGGCATCGGGCTCGTCAAAGTTCCGGGCAAGATTTTTCCGAGCGCAAGCCTAAACGTTTCCGCCTTTGCTAAGGGCTACGGCCTGCTCGAGCCGTTGATCCGGGACTACGAGGTCGTTCACGGGCACCATGCGTTTACCCCCCTTTCCCTGAAGGCTGCAATGGCGGCGAGAAAACTCGGCAAGGGCAGTGTCGTGACGACACACAGCATAAACTACGAGAACTCCTTCACAATACGCACCATGTCACGGGCAAGCTATCCCTATTACCGCTATCACTTAACTTACCCCCACAGGATAATAGCAGTCAGCAAGGCCTCCAGAGAGTTCATAAAGAGGTTCACAAGAGTGCCAGTGAGGATAGTTCCCAACGGGATTAACCTCGAAAGGTTTGATATTCCCGTGAGCAAAGAGGAGGCCAAAGAGCTCCTGAACCTTGATGGAAAAGTCGTTCTCTACGTCGGGCGTCTTGAGCCCAGAAAGGGAGTGGGGACTCTCATATCGGCCATGAAAGACGTAGATGGAACCCTTTTGGTTGCAGGTTCAGGGAGCATGCTGCCCGTTCTCCGCAACAAGGCAAAGCTCCTTGGAATCTCCAACAGGGTGAAGTTCCTCGGCACGGTCAGCTATTCGATACTCCCCCTCTACTACCGCGCGAGTGATGTTTTTGTTCTTCCAAGCTTAAGTGAGGCCTTTGGAATAGTCCTTCTTGAGGCGATGGCAAGCGGGACTCCCGTAGTAGGGACAAAAGTAGGCGGTATCCCTGAGATTGTTGACGGCTGCGGTATGTTAGTCCCCCCTGGAAACGCCAGAGCGCTCAGCAGTGCCATCAACGAAATATTAAACAACCAGAACCTGGAGAGAAAACTTGGAAAACTCGGAAAGCGGCGGGTAGAACGGGTTTACGACTGGAGAGTCGTCGTGAAGTCCGTTGAGAAGGTTTACCGTGAGGCCATGGAGGAGGCGGAAAAAGATGGTTCAAGTTATCTTCACGTTTGACGTCGAGCAGGACTGTCCGCCGTTTGCCTCATCCACCAGAGGGATGGAAGAAGGCCTGCCGCTGGTCATGGATCTCCTGGAGGACAACGGGATCAAAGGGACGTTTCTATTTACTGGAAGAATGGCAGAAAAGTTCCCCGAACTCGCCAGAAGAGCAGCCAAAAAACATGAACTCGGGTGCCATGGACTTGAACATGAAAGGTTTGACAGACTCCCCGGGGAAGAGGTTAGACGCCGGCTTTCTGAAGCGAGAGAAATTCTCTCCCGGTTTGGAAAAGTCGTTTCATTCAGAGCGCCCAACTTCCAGTTTCCAGATGAGTACTATCCAATACTCAAAGAGCTCGGATTTTTAGTTGATTCAACGAAGGCAAAGCACAAGGGCTGGCGAGGAGAAGTCTCAGAGATTTCTGGCCTGCTCGAAGTCCCAGCAACTACGACGTCCATAGTTACCCGCCTTCCGTGGACACTGCAAAAGTCCTTCCACAAACGCTTCGAAGACCCAATCGTTTACATATTCCATCCGTGGGAATTCGTGAGAATGAGCAAGAGGCTCAGGCCGGACTGCTGGTTTGGGACTGGCAAAAGTGCCCTTGAAAACCTCCGCAGGCTGATAGAGTTCCACATTTCAAGGGACGCCGAGTTTCTTACCCTTAGGGAATTCTACCACGAATACCAAAAGCTTAAACGTGAAGGGGAACTATGATAACTGGGTGAGAACATGCGCGAGGCGATGTGGTGGGAGCCGCTCGAAAACAACCGCGTGAGGTGCAGGCTCTGCCCCCTCAACTGCATCATAGACGAGGGCAAGAGGGGCTCCTGTAAGGTTAGGAAGAACATAGGTGGAAAGCTCTACACTCTCAACTATGGAAAGGTCTCTTCGATAGCGGCCGATCCAGTTGAGAAGAAGCCGCTCTTTCACTTCTGGCCGGGTTCATGTGCATTCTCAATAGCTACCGTTGGATGCAACATGCACTGCAAGCACTGCCAGAACTGGGAGATAAGCCAGGCTGATGAAAGTTTCCCATACCTCCACGATATGACACCAGAAATGATAGTCACGATGGCGAAGAAGTACGGCTGTGAGAGCATAGCCTACACTTACAACGAACCCACTATCTGGTATGAGTTCGTCCTGGACACGGCAAAGCTGGCCAAAAAGGAGGGCCTCTACAACCTCATGATAACCAACGGCTACATCAATAATGAGGAACCTTTCAGGGAGCTCGCCCCCTATATAGACGCAATGAACATCGACATCAAGGCCTTCAACGATGAGTTCTACATGAAGATAGCCAGTGTCCCAAGCGGAAAGCCCAGCAGGAGGACAGCTGTGATAGCTAAGAAGGAGTTCGGTATTCACGTCGAGCTGACGTACCTTATAATCCCGACGCTGAACGACAAGGAGGAGGAGATAAGGGCCTTTGCCCGCTGGGTCGTTGATGAGCTCGGCGACGACACTCCGGTTCACTTCTCCCGCTTCTTCCCGCACTACAAGCTCCTTCACCTTCCTCCGACGCCAGTTGAGACGATTGAGATGGCCTACCGCGTTGCCAGGGAAGAGGGCCTGAAGTTCGTTTACATCGGCAACGTGCCCGGTCACCCGGGTGAGCACACCTACTGCCCCAAGTGTGGAAAGCCTTTAATAGTCCGCTATGGGTTTGAGATTGTTGAGTACAACGTGACCGATGATGGAAGGTGCGGGTTCTGCGGAGAACCCATTCCAATCGTTGGCACATACACAAAAAAGAGATATCCTGGTATGTGGTGGTGAAAATGAGGCCGATTGAGGTTATCTTCTACATTGAGGGCCTATCCAACGACAAGAAAGCTTTAGAAAGCGCCATGGAGCAGACTGTTGAATCACTAAAGGCCGAAAAAGGTGTCGAGATTAAGGACATCTACGTCGATGAGATAGTTGAAGACCCCGATAACGATCTCCTGCCATACTCCGGGATGATAGAGGCCAGAATCAGGGGGCCTTTTGAAGTCCTTGTTGATCTGGCCATCAGGTATGCCCCGGCAGCCATAGACCTTGTTTCGACGAATACAGTGGAAGTTTCAGCTGAACATCTCACAAAGATATTGGGTGGAGTTTCATACTTGATGGGACAGCTTATTGATAAGTTTGGCCCATTGGCCGTTTACCCAAAGCTCGAAGATATCCCTGAGCCACGTATTGGATATTCGAGGGAAGAAATCGAATCAATGATAATCGACGATAGGATGCTTCTCTACAGGTTTGTCATTGAAGCTTACGGTGAGGACGAGAAGAGGGTTGAGGAAGACCTCAAGAAGGCTCTCTCCTATGAGGGATGCAAGATAAACAAGTTTGTTATGCAGCTTCAGGATGAGAACAAAGAAACCGGTAGGAAGCTTTTCCTAGTGGCTACGGAGCTGGTATCAACCGTGGAAACTGCCTTCCAGCTGACGGGGAAATATGCCCCGGTTGCCATATCAGTAGTGGAGCCAGAAATAGTTGATTTGAACCCATCTGAGATCCAAGGTATCCTTTCCGACTTAGCAGGCTTCGCTCACGAGCTTGTTACAAGGCCCTTGAAAGCAAAGGCTCTTGAGAAGGCCAACACCTCATTTAAGTTGACTAGATAATATCGGCAAAAGGCGAATTATCTGTAGGCATTAGTTTAAGCCTCCTTTTCATTTTTACGGCAATCAGCGAGCTTTTTTTGGCCGCTGAAAGGGTCTGAAAGCGAAAAGTATTTAAACCCCAAGTGGCCAGATAGGTATGACAACACTTGTTAGTAGGGGCTAAGTCCCCCAACAACCCAAGGAGGTGTTGTGGAGATGAAGGTGAAGAAGATCGCGGCACTCGCAGTCGGTGCCGCTATGGTTGGCGCAACCCTCGGCTTTGCCAGCGCTACCGAGGTCCCGAACATCCCGAAGGACTTCTTCGTTAAGAACGGAGAGCCCAACGTTAAAATCGTCATTGGAAGTCAGGCCGCTGCTCAGGATGTTGCTTCAGCCGCTGACATAGCCGTTGCCCTTGGTACCCTGCTCTACACCGAGGAGGATGTTAAGGTTAAGGACGCCAGCGTTGTTGTTAAGAAGGACGTCGCCTACGACCCGGATGACATACCGGTCTTTGACAACTTCTACAGGGGCGACTACAAGGTTGGAGACGACCTTAGTGACTACGAGGCCTGGTGGAACGGAAGCTACGATGAAGATGGCAAACCGATCTTCAACGCTAACCTCTCAGCTTCAGCCTGGAACGGTGGCGTTTACGACGACGGATACACCGACTACGTCTTCAACGCCGTAGAGTGGAAGGACGGAAACGACAACAACTACTGGCAGGACCCGAACGGCGACTGGCACGACGCTACCGACGTCAGCATCCACTATACCATATCTATAGGCAAGATCGAGCTCAAGGGCTTTGACGAGGTTGACACCACCGACATAGACGAGTTCAGCGACTTCACACTCATCGTTGACGACGTGGTTGCCAACGTGACCTTCAGCCTGAACGCTTACAAGATGACCCTCTGGGACCCAGTCCTCGGTGCCAATGGAGAGACCTACGCCGTCAGTGACGTTAGGCCTAACAAGTACTACACCACCCTCGAAGAGGGAGTTATCAAAGGCGTTGAGAAGGGAGACACAATCACCCTCTTCGGCAAGACCATCAAGGTTCTCGACATAGGCGATGGCTACATCGAGTACGGTAACGACTGGGGAGAGAAGTACGTCAACAAGGACGAGGTGGCAACCTTCGGCGACTATACCATCAAGGTCATCGATATCGACGTCAACAAGGTCAAGGCCCTCTTCGAGGTCTCAGGCCCGGCCGGAAGCAAGATAGTAACCCTCGACACTGACGACAGAACCGACATAAAGGACTCCGAAACCCTCTTCAACGGAGGCATAAGGATAAAACTCCTCGACACCTTCATTGGTATTGGTGGAACCACCAGCGCCCTCATCGAGGTCCAGACCGACATCAGCTACATCAAGGACGGTAAGGAGTTCATGCCCGGCTGGATAGCCAAGCTCGGCATAAAGGACGGCAAGCTCGAATGGTTCGCCCTCCAGAACAAGGAGGAGCTTGAGGGCAAGGAGGTCAAGCTCTTCGACACATACAAGGTTGACTACGTCGCCGACATCATGAAGAAGAAGAACCCTGACGACGACAAGACCTACGCCGCCATGAGTGCCTACGTTGTCATCGACCCGCTCAAGCCGGAGTACACCACCAAGGAGCTCGGCGTCGGCGACGAGCTTGAGGGATGGACAATCGACGACATAAAGGCCACCGCCAGCCCGGCCAAGGCCGCCGTCGTCAGCAAGATAACCACCCCGATAACTGTCCTCGACGACGAGATCATCGAAGCCGGCCTCGACAGCGTTGACAGCAACCTCATCCTCGTCGGTGGTCCGGTTGTCAACAAGGTCACCGCCGCCCTTGCCGACAAGCTCGGCGTCCCGACCACCTACGAGGAGTGGGCTGCTGACGAGAACCTCAAGGCCGGTGTCGTCAAGTACATCGACAACTGCCCGACCATCGGCGGCCACGGCGTCGTCCTCGTCGCTGGTGCTGACAGGGACGGCACCAAGGCTGCCGCCGAGGCTCTCATGGAGTACCTCGCTGGCCTTCACTGAAGGCCTTTCTTCTTCTCTTTCCTTTAGTTAGAACTTCTGGGAGGTTGCTAATGTGTCCAGAAGACTCCTTGCTGCCCTAGTTCTTATAATCCTGATTGCTGCTCCGCTAGGTTATCTGGGATATGGATATTCAAATTATGAGAGTTCAATTCATCCGTCCAAGTCAGCACCTGCTAAAACATACCTGGTTTTCAAACTGCCCGATGGTCGTTATCTCTCCCTCACCCCCAAGGAGTACGTTAATCTGACACTCCAGGGTTTTAAGCTACCTGCGGGCGCTAAAGGCTACGCGGTAAATGTCACGGGATACGTGACTGGAATCCCCGAAGTGGACGTAAACGTAACACTAAGAGCACCTTACGAGAAGTTCACCATAATCATCGGCGACACAAACGTCAAGCTGTGCTCATCGTCTCCCGAAGAATTCGTTGGCAGCTGTGTTGATAGAACTGCCGCGGTTACTGAAATAAGCGCCCTGACCTCAACCCTGTTTAAGAGGTACTACTACTGGAAGGGCCTTCAGGAGGGCATGGACAACGCCAGTGCCAAGGCCTATGCATACGAGGAGACCATGAAAAGGCACGACGTTAGATACCTGACGTTCTTCACCAAATCCCTCATTGGATTGGGCCGTATTGGAAACAAAAACCACCTTGCAGTCGTGTTGTTGGGACCCAATGAGGGGGCTACCGCGAACAGGATTACAGTGCCGAGGGAAGGCCTGATAGTACTTGAAGGAAAATCTGACAGTGCCCTCCGCGCTGAAGTAGCACTCATAGAACACATAATCGGGTTTAAATGGCCAGAGGGCAACCAGACCTCTACAGGGTGATTAGGTCTTTTAGCACGTTCTTTTTATCCTCTCCAATAACTTCAAAGAACTCTTCTGGAGTCTTAAAGGGACGTTTTGCCAGTATTTTCACGGCAGTCTTCTTTCCTATGCCCGGTATGTACTCCAAGACCCTTGGGCTCTCTTCATTCACATTTATCGGCACAGGGATTCCAGTTATGCTCCTGAACCCGTGATCAACGATTAAAACGTTGTAGAATTTGTTGAGGGGAACCTGCTTGGGCATCCCGACTATGAGTGGGTAACTCCCAATCTGCCTCCCATAGGTTAAGCCGTTATCAAAGACTTCAGCGCGGACGTCCCTTAGAACAGTTCCCACTGGGACAACACGCCTGAGCATAGGTAGGTCTATCTCGTGCCTTATCTTGTAGCGGTAGTGCTGGATAAGCTTCTTGTGCTTCTCAACCTTCACTTTATCCCTCATGTGCCACAAAGGTGTTCCTGGAAAAACTACTACCTGGCGGATGTTTATGCGCCTGACCATCAGACCATCATCCAGGAGTCTTTTCAGGAACTGGAACGTGATTTCATAGCTCTTCTTTGTCTCACCGGGAAGGCCAAAGATTATGTTTATGCCCGGAAGAAGCCATGGCATTCCGTTGTAGCCTCTTCTTCCCCCAATTTCGTTGAGAAGTTTAACCGCCTCGTAGGTCTCCTCAGCTGTGGCGTTAAGGTTGTTGAGCTTTGCAACCTTTGGGTCGGCGCTTTCGAGACCAAACGCGACTACATCCCCGGGAGTGCCGTACTCTATCAGGGCCTTCGCTATTCTCCTGCTCTCGTCAGGATAGTTTGCTATGACAGCAGGGTTGGCGTTGTCTACATGGAGCGTCTTAACATTCGGAGCGACCGAGCGAATTCCGCGGAAGAGCTTCTCAACTGCCTCGGGGTTTGGTATAGGGACCCTGCCATCTGGCTTTGCCATGTAGGAGAATATACAGCTCTGCCTGCCTACCCGGAAGTGTCTGACACCAAGGGTATAGAGGGCTTTAACCTCTGCAACGACGTCCTCAACCGACCTGTCTTCCACTCTGCGATACCTGACAGGCTCGGTACAGAAGGAACATCCCCCAATTCCCATGGCTTTGGGACAGCCGCGTTGGGTTTCAATTTCAACTATAACAAAGTCAGGATAATCGGGAAACTGCTTGACGACTTCTGCTCCGATAATTGCATAATCCCTTAATTCTGCATAAGTCCTGAAGCGAAGCGGGTCTGCATCTTTTGGATTGCTCAAGTAGTCAAAGAGAAATGCCTCAAGGTCGCCATAGACTACGTGGTCAAAAACCTGATGGGCGAGCTGCAGTTCTCTGCTGGTTATCTTAATGCCCCCCATGCTGGCGGAGCCCATGAAAGCAGGCCCGCCGAGGATTTTCTCTCCTTTGAACTGAGTGAGAAACCTTGCTACCTCCTCCACGCTCCCGGGGACTGCGGACAGGTACTTTCCAGGAGTGTGGAGACCGCCGATGTAAACTATGATGTCGGCTTTTTCTAGGATTTCTCTCGTTTTGGGAAAGTTCGGCGTCTTGTTTCGTGTCGCTATTCCCCGCTCACCCAAGAATGTGGCACGCAGGTCGTCTATGGTGAGGTAGAAAATCGACGCATCTTTTCTAGCTTTTTTTATAGCGCCGTAGGCATACCTGGGATATATACCGAGGTAAGGGGGAACTCCCAAGCCAGCTGGTTCGTCGGTGTAGCCGTCTATAATAGCGACTATCATGTACTCGAGTCGGAGAGAGGTTTTAAAAAAGCTTGGGTGTTGTAAAGAGTGTGAGGGGGTATGGGCGAGCGAACTTATGACCACTTGAAGAAAGCAGTTGAAGACCTTCAGAGACTAAGCCCTCAAGAACTTCTGTCGTACTGGATACAGAATGAACTGAAACTGGCGGAGACCTGCAGGTCTCTCTCAAACTATGCGAAAGAAGTCAGATGGGGGAATGATGCTTCAAACCTCTGCGAGCGGCTCGCCGAGTTGAGCGTTGAGACGGCCGAGAAGCTGATGGCAGAATACCGGAAACGGTTTGGAACTTCTGAGCTTTCCCCCACCAATGTTGAGCCAATAGAACTCCTCTTATCCTTGAAAGATCTGAAGAGAACTCTGAAAACTGGCAGAATTGAGGACGTTATAAAAACGCTTCTTGAGACGCAAAGGGTGATGCACGAGATTTATTCATCCCTGACATCAAAAACTTCCGATGAGGATCTTTCAGAACTCTTCAGCGCCCTATCGGAGCTGTCCCGCAGGAGGTATTCAACGCTCAAGGAGATGCTGGAGAGGACTCAATGACCCCTTCCTTCTTCAAAAACTCCTCTATCTCAAGGACGTCTTCGGGGGACAGCTGAAAGACTCTTCTCTCTGAATGGGGAACCCTTGAGAGAACCTGCCTCAGCTCCCTGGCTTTATCCTTCGAGAGTCCAAGCATATGGGCAGACTTTTTCAGGGCCGCGGAAACAGTACTTCTTCTGTGCTGGAAGAGAGCTTTTACGAGGTTTTCATTGAGATCAATCCTCTCCTCTGGAGGCTTTGGCTCAAGCACAACGACAGCAGAATCAACCTTGGGTCTCGGCCAAAAGGCCCCTTTTCCAATACGCTCAACGAGTTCTGCCCTCGCCTTCGCCCTGACCATCAGGGAGAGGCGAGAATAGTTCTTATCCCCTGGCTTGGCGACCATTCTCTCGGCAAACTCAAGCTGGAATATCAAGACCGCACGCTCAAACTCGCGGCTCAGAAGTTTAAACGTCACCGGGGAGGATATCTGGTACGGAAGGTTTGAGACCATCTTGTTGAACTCCGGCCACTCTACCTTGAGTGCGTCCCCCTCTATTATCTCAACGTTTGGCCAGTCGTATTCCCTTCTCAGTATCTCCACAATCCTGCGGTCTTTTTCAATCGCGTACACTTTCCCGGCCCTTTTACTGAGCGGATCTGTGAGAACACCCAGGCCAGGTCCGATTTCCAGAACGATGTCTTTCTCTCCCACTTCTGCCCGTTCGATGTTGCGCTCTATTATGTCGGGAACTATCAGAAAGTTCTGCCCAAGGTCTCGGTTTGGGTGGAGGTTGTACTTATAAATAATTGAGAAGAGGCGGTCTCTCATACGCGGAATAGCCTCCTGTGGCCGACAAACAGCTTGTACCTGTCCTTGTCCTGGAGTTCATCAACGATCCTCTTTGCTATCATTTTCACGGGATCGGGAAGCCCCTTAACCCTCTGCTTCAGATCCTCAAAGCTCTTGAAGGGCTCTCTCTGCCTCTCCTCTATTATCTCCCACATGTGCTTTTTCCCGATTCCGGGCAGGAGTTCGAGGCTGTGGAGCCTGTTGGTTATCGGCGGTGCCATGTTGAAAAACTGGACAAACCTCTCTTCGTTGTTTTTCACGATTTCCTCAACAACGTACGGAAGCTCGGCCTTAGCAGTGTCGGTAAGCTCATCGTAGGAAATCCTCTTGTTTATAAGCAGGATTTTATCCCTGTTTCCCTTTCCAATAAAGACCCTCTCGTAGAGCATGAGGTCAGTCTTTGGAGTGACTTCAAGGAGCGTAAAGGCCTTCTCACCAATAACCTGGGCAACCGGCTTTCCGGTCCTTCTCCCGCTGGCAATGTCAATGTACCCGTCCGGAAGGTAGTCTAACACATAGGCGTATTCCTCATACTCATTGTGGTGCCTCTTTTTACCCACACTCTCCCTATAGGAGTGTCTCCTGTACCTATCCATAGTCTCTCCCCCAGAAGTTATTCACCTACCAGTTTTTATACTTTCCTCAAGGGAAAAGAAAAGAAGTCAGTCGAGGGGCCGGTATTCGTCAATAACCTTGATAATCTCCTCGGCCTCCTCGGGAGTCGGCATGTACTCCTCCTTCGCGAAGATGACGCGGATGTCGAGGTAGTCCTCTGGTAGGATGTCAACGAGCTTTGCGGCTATTCTCTCGTCTATCCAGTCAAAGAGGCCCATAAGCTTCTCCTTAAGTTCCCTCGCCTGCTCGGGCTTCAGCTTTGCGAAGCGCTCGGCGTGCTCAAGGCTAACCCTGGCCTCGTAGAACATCGGCTCCTCAGGGTTTTCGGCAAGGCCTTCGGCATGCCTTCTCTCGAGGAGCTCCTTAGCCTCTGCTATGGTAATGTAGTGCTCCTCGAGCTTCTTCCTGCCTATCATAGTCATCCCTTCTGGGGCCTGAGGTGGACGGGGTGTATGAAGAAGGTCTTGACCTTACCGCCGTCGGTTATCTGGACGATGTAGGCGTCTCCGCGCTTGCCGACGACGGTTCCAGTCCTTCCGTGGAACCTCGGGTCGGGCATGCCCTTGTGGTAGCTCGGCTCGATGACGATGTGAACCTTCTGCCCGACCTCGAACTCCTGGAGGAACCTGGTAAGTGGGGGAAGGCCCCTTCTCCTCGGGTGCTTGCTGAGCTTGCCCCTCGTCTTCCTCCTGAAGCTGTGCGCCTTCTTAACCATTTCAATCACCTCACAGGTGTCTTTAATCACTCAATCCAGCAACTCCCACAGGGAGAGTCCAGTCTTTTCACGAGTTTCCCGGGGTCGCTCTTTTCGCACCAGTTTACCAACTAACCTAACCCGGGAATCAGTATTGCCTCTGGTGAAGCGTTTATAAATTTTTCACCACTCAAGAAGGGTCTCCAGAACTGTCCTCATCAAGGACGTTTAGAACATCAAGCCTCTCACACCACGCTGGCTTGCCGAGAAGGTCGCTGACGCTCGGCTTCGTCCTTCCTTTGTCCCCGGAGATGAGCTCCTTGATGTAGAGGCCGCCGTCGGTGATGAGCCTCAGCTCGAAATGTTTCTCATCGATCCATCTTGCCTCAGCGTGGTGGACTTTCCTCACCCTAACCTTGTCGGCCCTCGCCTTCCTGACCCTCCAGGGCGTTCTCTGGTGAATCTCAAGCCCGGTGAGCTTTTTGGCTATTTCCTCCGCTTCTTCGGGAGTAACACCTTCCTCCACAAGCACAAGGGCAAGGTACTCCTTCCTGTGTGGTGTCGAGAGGACTCTCTCAGCTTCGTCTGGGGTGGTGAACCTTAGGTTCAGCACTTCAACCTTTCCGCTTGCGTTGATCTCCCTTGCTATCTCTTCAAGGTTAATCTTTCTCCTCTTAGGGCGCTTTATCTCCAGGATGAAGGGCCTTCCGTTGCCGAGCATCCTAACGTCAACGTCCTCTCTTCCGGCCCCTTTAAAGACGCACTTTCCTCCGGTTGCCTTGGAAAACGGGCGGCAGATTATTGATGCGACGCTCTCTTCGAAGTCCGGGTGCGGTGTCTGGGGTATTCCACGAAGGAGCTTTCTATAACGACCGTATATGTAGAGGGGGTTTATCTGGAGCTCAATTTTGCCGGAGTAAGGCTCGACTATGAAGACAACGTCAGGACTTTTTGACGTGTCCTTTCCGGTTGCCCTCCCAAAGGCCTTTCCGAGCTCGCGGTTGAACTCGCGGTTTATCGGCTCGGCGGTTTCTATTCCGAACTCATCCCACATTGCCTTCTCTTTCTCCTTGACCTCATCAGGAAACCTCGAGCCGACGAGAAAAGTATCAAATTCAACCCCTCTCGCTGCTTCCTTCATCTTTTCAACAAGCTCAGGAATCTTTTCAAAAACATTGTTGCACAGCTCACATTCCTTGGGCTCTTCCACCGGTGGGAGACCATCTTTAGCCCGCTCCATGTTGAGAACGAACCTTATAGCCTTTCCTCTCTTTTCGTTTGTTCCTTTTCCGAGCTTTGCGAAGAGCCTGCCGAGGCAGTGGTCGCAGAGCTGATGCCTCTCAAGCACTTCACTGGCCTTCTCGACTATCATGCTCCCACCCTAAAGCTTTTTATCTCCAGCTTCAAACTACCCCCATGCCGACTCGGAGGGAGAGGATAATAAGCCTTTTGGAGGAGCGGGATTACTCCCCCAGCGAGCTGGCAAGAGCGCTTGATCTCCGCGGGAAGGGATCAGTGAAGATAATCCTCGAAGATCTGAAGGTAATCCAGAAAATTCTCAAGAGAGATGGGAAAGTTCTTCTGATAAAGCCTGCAGAGTGCAGAAACTGCGGCTTCGTCTTCAAGCCCGAGATAAAAGTCCCCTCCAGGTGCCCACGCTGTAAGTCCGAGTGGATAGAAGAGCCGAGGTTTAAAATAGAGAGCAAGTAAGGCCTGTCTTCCAAGTTAGGCTTTTCTGTGGAATGCAGTCCACGATTATTACCGTATCTTTTCCTGCTTTTTCCTCCCAGTAAACTCGCGGGATATTATGGCGAGGAAAACTGAAATTCCTTCCACAACGAGCGCACCTGTTATTGCAACAAAAGTTATGCCAAATGCGTTCTCAGCTGTAATGAGACCCATTGCGCCAACAATGGCGAGTCCTGTTATTGCACCACCGAAGTACTCTGGACCCGAAATAAAAGCATCCAGAAGTGATAATGGTCGGAAAAAGTATGTCGGGAGTGATGAAACCGCCACAACCAGGAGAAGGGCGCTTCCGGGAATATCCTTATTCCAATAGCTCAAGGCCGCTACCAGAAACACCGCTCCAATGCCTGAGATGTAGGATATCGGAGCCGACAAGAAGTCCTTGGATACCTTAGTCTCAAAAAGAGTTCCAACGACGATCATCCCGATTAGTATGGTCGTAAGGGATATCCTGGGCGATACTGATTCTTGATACTGAGTGACAATGATAACGAACGAAACCAGAGTCCCCATTCCTGAGCCCGTTATGAACCTCTGAACCCTCTTAGTGTTCATCATTTACTCCCCCACTCCAGCTAGTATGGCCCCTTGAAAGCCTGTCCGCAATTCTCAGCGGTAGCGGATAGCCATTTTTGTTTAAAGTCTTAACTACTTCAACCGCCGAGGGCAGGTCAATGAGGTGTCCAACACTGACGTAGGCCTTACCCACCTTCACCCATGAACCCTCTGGAGTGCCCCTCAACAACCGCTTTGAAATTCCAATCGTCGGAATTCCCAGAACAAGGCCGATGTGCGAGGCCAACCCATATCCCCTTGGATGGGCCCTCCCGTGTCCTTCCACGAGGAGTACGTCTGGTCTCTCCTTCCCGAGGGCAATGAGAACCGGCCTTGTCTCCCGGAGGAAAAAGAAAGTTGGGATGTACGGAAAGCTCACATCAACTTCAACAACCCTTTGTTTCAGCAGTTCGCAGTCTGGAAAAGAGCAGAGGACGAAGGCAGCTCTTGCTCTTTCATCTCGATAAGAGACGTCAACTGCCCCTACGGTTTTAATCTTCGAGACTTCCAGCGGCCTTTCAACTATCCTTTCGGCCAACTTCCTCTGAACTTCCTCCAGCTTTTTGAAGAGTCCCTCACTCATCCCCAACCGCCGCTTTCAGCTTCTCTTCAAGCCTTTTGTTCAGCTTGGCCCTCGTGAGGTCCTCAAGGGTTCTCTCCAGAATGTGCCGCGCCTGATCCTGCTTCGTCCTGATGTTTACGAGGCCTTTGGGGTACTCAAGCGTCATAAGCTCGCCGTACAGCTCCTCCATGAAGCGGTAAACTTCTTCAGCTTCCTCAACCTTGCCATCGATGAGCAGGAGCAGGAAGTGCCTTCTCAGTTCGCCTACGAAATCTCCAAGGCCCAGGAGATAGTCAGCCTCTGGAACACCTAGATCCCAGGGGGATGGGAACTCCCTTCCTTCCCTGTAGGCCAGGAGAAGGGTCGCCTCGACGAATTCCTGGTGGGCGCTCTGGACGTAGCCGGAGTAGTACAGCATCGGGTAAGGCTTGAGACTCTCCCTGATCATCTCCACGAGCTGCTGGGCACTTTTGAGCCTCTGCCTTGCAGTCTCAAGGTCGTTTCTGTGGATGGCCTTCACGGCATCGCCGCTCAGCCTGACAACCTCTCGCGTTAGCCTTAGAGCCTCTTCCCTTGCGGAATCAGCCTCGTCTAAGGTTCTCCTTATGCCATCAATTATCTCTTTCAGCTCCATATGACCACCACTTTGTGTACGCGAAACTCCTTAAAAGTCAATTCACAAGCGTTTTATAGTGTTTGATAAACTTTGGCAGGGGATGGGAATGAAGAGAAAGGTCGATGAATTCATGGAAAGGCACGGCCTCGGTGTGGGGGACCTCGTCAGGGTCGTCAAGAGGGAAGGAGACGAGAGGATAACCTTCGAGGGCCTTGTTATGCCGCCCTACGAGCTTTCTCCAGGAGAGACACTCACAATTAAGCTCGACAACGGCTACAACATCGGCATCCTGATAGACGCGATAGAAAGCATCGAAATCCTTGAGAAGGCGAAGGAAGCCCCCAAGATGGAGTTCAGGGAAGTCCTGCCGAGGAAAGAGGGCCTCCCAAGCGTTACCATTTTAGGAACGGGTGGAACAATAGCAAGCAGGATAGACTACAAGACCGGCGCGGTTCACGCCGCCTTTACTGCCGAGGAGCTGGCGAAGGCAGTCCCGGAGATCTTCGATATAGCCAACATAACGCCAAAGCTCCTTTTCAATATAATGAGCGAGGACATGAAGCCCGAGTACTGGAAAAAGATCGCCCACGAGGCCGCGAAGGCTCTCAACTCCGATGAGGACGGAGTCGTCATTGCCCACGGAACGGACACTATGGGCTATACTGCAGCTGCACTCAGCTTCATGCTGAGGAACCTCACAAAGCCCGTAGTTCTCGTGGGCTCCCAGAGGAGTTCCGACAGGCCGAGCAGCGATGCGGCGATGAACCTCATCTGCGCCACGAGGATGGCAGTTAGTGACGCTGCTGAGGTTATGGTGGTCATGCATGGAGAGACCAGCGACACCTACTGCCTCGCCCACCGTGGAACCAAGGTCAGGAAGATGCACACGAGCAGGAGAGACACATTCAGGAGTATCAACGACGTTCCTATTGCCAAGGTCTGGCCAGACGGAAAGATCGAGTACCTAAGGGACGACTACAGGAAGAGGGGCGAGGGTGAGGTAGAGGTTGACGACAAATTCGAGGAGAAGGTTGCGATACTCAAGATCTATCCAGGTGTAACCAGCGAGCTCCTTGAGTTCCTTGTTGATAGGGGCTACAAGGGAATCGTCATCGAGGGAACAGGCCTCGGCCACACGCCAAACGACATGATACCCGCAATTGAGAGGGCCGTTGAGAACAGTGTGGCGGTATGCATGACGAGCCAGTGCCTCTACGGGAGGGTGAACCTCAACGTCTACTCAACTGGAAGGAGGCTCCTAAAGGCTGGCGTTATACCGTGTGAGGACATGCTTCCGGAAACTGCCTACGTCAAGCTTGGCTGGGTTCTCGGGCATACGGACGATCTCAAAGAAGTTAGGAGAATGATGCTGACCAACTACGCCGGCGAGATAACGCCCTACACGAGGTTTGACACATTCCTGAGGTGATGAGGTTGGGTATTAAGGCCGTTTACCGGAACGGGGTGTTCAAGCCTCTTGAAAAGGTGGAACTACCTGAGGGCATCGAGGTAGAGGTAGTGATAAGAAAAGCCGGCCCGATTTTGAAGAAGTACTCGGGAGTCCTGAAGAAGAGCGAGTACGACTGGGAGGCAGAGTACTATGAGTACATCGAAGAGAGAGCGCGTGGTGATTGACAGCAACATCTGGGTGGAAGTCCTGAGCGGGAACAGCGACGTCATTGAACTTCTTGACAGAGTCAGCGAGGATTTCACCCTATGCATAACGCCAACCATCTATTCAGAGGTCTCTTTCGTGATAATCGGTCACTACTTTACATCAAAAACTGGGAAGAAAGGTGTCTACGCCCTGAAAAAAGAGCTGAAAAAGAACCCAGAACTTTATGAGATCGTCGAAAAATTTGATGAACTTCTCTATGAGCTTTCAGAAGCTGGCCTACTTGAATTCCTGGGGGAGAATGAAGAAGTCATCAGAAGGAGCAGAAAGCTCAGAAGGGAGTACAGGCTCCTACCTAACGATGCTATGATTCTTGCTGTCTGTGATGTTTATGGAATATCCAAAATTGTGACCCTTGATGATGACTTTTTGAGAACTCACCTGGAGGTGTTGAGATGACAGACAAGTTCAACTACGAGGAGCTCGGCCTCAAGGTCGGTCTTGAGATACACAGACAGCTCGACACCAAGAAGCTGTTCTCACCCGTCCCGAGCGAGCTCAGCGACGAGGTTGACTTCACCTTTGAAAGAAGATTGAGGCCCACGATGAGCGAGCTGGGGGAGATTGACCCTGCTGCTCTGGAAGAGTTCAAGAAGGGCAGGAAGTACATCTACGAGGGCAATTATAAGCTTACCGACCTCGTTTACATGGACGAGGAGCCGCCGAGGGGGCCCGACAGGGAGGCCCTTGAGGTTGCACTCCAGATAGGCTACCTCCTCAACGCCAAGCCCGTTGATGAGGTTCACTTCATGAGGAAGATAGTCATAGATGGTTCCAACGTCTCCGGCTTCCAGAGGACGGCGATAGTTGCCGTGAACGGGAAGGTAGATACCCCCTGGGGAAGCGTTGGAATCCCTACAGTGTGCCTTGAGGAGGATGCCTGCCGTATCGTCGAGAGGAAGGAGAAAGAGGTAATCTACCGCATCGACCGCCTTGGAATCCCGCTGGTCGAGATAAGCACAACCCCGGACATACACCACCCAGAGCAGGCTAAGGTTGTTGCCAAGTATATAGGAGACGCCCTAAGGGCCACGAGAAAGGTCAAGCGCGGTCTCGGAACCATCAGGCAGGACCTCAACGTCTCGATCAGGGGTGGCGCAAGGGTCGAGATAAAGGGTGTCCAGGAGCTTGACATGATACCGCTCATCATAGAGAGGGAAGTCGAGAGGCAGCTGAACCTGATCAGGATAAGGGACGAGCTGAAGAGGAGGGGCGTTAAGCCTGAGGACATCAAGGAGGAGTTCTACGACGTGACGGAGATCTTCCAGAACACCGGCTCGAAGATAATCGCGCGGACGATAAAAAGCGGCGGGAAAGTCTTAGCTGTAAAGCTCCCCAAGTTCCGCGGGTTAATCGGGAAAGAGATTCAGCCTGGAAGAAGGCTCGGAACGGAGATGGCCGACAGGGCCAAGAAGTACGTGAGGGGCATCTTCCACATCGATGAATTACCTAATTATGGAATTACAGAATTAGAGGTTAATGCGGTTATTGAAAAACTTGGTCTCGGAGAGGAGGACGCGTTCGTTCTCGTCGCGGCCGAGGAAGAGACAGCCAAGAACGCGCTCCGCGAAGTCATCAAGAGGGCGAGGGAAGCCATCGAAGGCGTTCCTGAGGAGACGAGAAGGGCCTTACCAGACGGCAATACACAATATATGCGCCCGCTTCCAGGAAAGGCCAGAATGTACCCAGAAACTGACATACCCTCTATATTCCTGCCGCCGGAGGAGAAAGAGAGAATAAGGGCCAACCTGCCCGAGCTCCCGCAGGAGAGGGTAGAGCGCTACGTCAAGGAGTACAAGATAGACAGGAGCTTAGCCGAGACCCTTGTAAACGACGAAAGGGATGAGCTCTTCGAGGAGCTGGTGGAGAAGGGAGTTAAACCCTCCCTGGCGGCTTCAATACTCGTCGTCGTCCTTAAGGGCCTCAAGAAGGAAGTCCCGATCGAAAACATTACCGACGGGCACATCATGGAGGCCTTCCAGCTCTACCTCGAAGGGAAGATAGCCAAGGAGGCCTTTGAGGAGATATTCAAGGAGCTGGCACTTCACCCGGAGAAGACTGCAAAGCAGGTGGCTGAAGAGAAGGGGCTGACGCTCCTCAGCGAGGAAGAGGTCGAGAGGATAATCGACGAAGTTATCCAGCAGAACATCGAGGTGATCAAGGCCAAGGGCATGGGTGCTATGGGCATGATAATGGGAAGGGCAATGGCGAAGCTCCGCGGAAGGGCGGACGGAAAGCTCGTCAGCTCCCTCGTCAGAAAGAAGATCCAGGAAATATCGGGCTGAAGTTTTTAAGTCCTTTTTCTCCTATCATCTTTTGTGAGTGAAAATGAAAGCCAGGTTCACTGTCTTCTACTGCATAACGGACGACCAGCCACGAGGTCTCGACATAAAGGGCTACCTCAAACTTTTCGAACCTGACGCCCAGACTCTTACCGATGCTCTCCTTCAGGTCGCTCAGACTTCAGAGGTAATAACCGTTCTGAAGGCTAATTCAGGCGATTATTCAGTTGTTTACGTGGTTCCTGGTAAGATCGATGGACTCCCGTGCAGAGAAGCCTACGAGTTCCTGGTTCAGAGGGAGAAAGGTCTGGGAAAGGTCGCTGAAGATATAGTTGGTGGGGATTCAAGAAAATCTGTCCTGGGAGGTGCTTTGGTTCTGGTGGGAATAGCCGTTCTGTTCTACGTCGGCTACTACTATCACGCACTCTCCGAGATAAACAACCTGCTCCTCTTCATCGGCGTTTTCCTCAGCGTTTTTGGTAGTATCTTGAAGGGATACCAGAAGAAGAGGGTCAGAGCATCGGCTCCTCGTCACAGATCGGAGTGAGGGAAACTGCTCATCATCCCCGTTTAAGCCTCCACTGAGAAGTTTTTAGGTTTAGCTTTTTCGTTTGGGACACAATGCTTTTAAAATCCCGAGTAGTATTCAGCTTGATGGAGTCAGTGAAAAATCTCGTATAGGCCTTTCCCTGTGGAAGCCCAAAAAATACGTGATGTACGCGCAGATTATGTGTGATGTTCTTTCAACCTGTGCCTCAAAGCTTGAGGCGATTTTCAAAGCGGCTGGAGTTGAGTTCGTGGGGCTCCTTGAACCCGACCCCGAAACTCTCGCCTCTTATTCGGACAGGCTCTACTCGGGAAAAACAATTGAAATAATCGAACTAATCGATGGACTGAGCAGGATGTTTTACCTGGCCTCCCTCCAGACCCCGATTAAGCCCGGTGGGGAACTTGAACCTGAGTTTACCCTCTTCTTCAATGTGAATAGCAGGGAAGCCCTTCAAGTCCTTCTCAGGGTGATCGGGAAGAAGAGAATCCGCGGAAAGAGATACAGACATCGTTCTGGGATAAACTTCGCAATAAGCTTCCTGGGCAGTCTCCTTTTTTCATCCCTCCTTAACACTAAGAACTACTTTCTCCAGTCCATCCTCCTTCTTGCTCTCACTCTTCTGATATATCTTGCAATTGACTACCCCCTTCGCGCTCCTCTACTTCAGAGGCATTGAGGTACTCTCCCACGATCCCTTTGAAAAGAAGAGCGTTAAAATAGTTAAAATTGTGAGGACAAAGACAAACCAAGAAGAGAAAACCTAACGTCCAAGCTCCTTATGGGCCTTTGCCAGGTGCTTCGCCGCTATCGCCGCCAGCAGGGAAAGCTCGCCAGCGAGGACTGCTCCAGCGACTATCTCCGCGAACTTCTTGGCGTTCGTTCCCGGTGGGTCTCCACCTCCGGCAACGCCCATAATCGAGAGAGCCTCCCTCTGCGTGGGGACTCTTGTACCTCCGCCAACTGTCCCAATCTCAAGGCTCGGCATGGTGATGCTGATGTAGAGGTCGCCCTCTGGCGTTACTTCGGCGAGGGTTATCCCGTGTGAGCCTTCTGTTATCTGGGCCTCGTCTTGACCTGTGGCGAGGAATATCGCGCCGACGATGTTTCCGAAGTGGGCGTTGAAACCGTACGAGCCGGCCTGCGCTGAACCAACGAGGTTCTTGCGGTAGTTCACCTCGGCTATGAGTTCAGGCGTTGTCTTCAGCTTCTCCTCGACGATCTTCCGAGGAATCACGGCCTCGGCAATGACGGTCTTGCCCCTCCCGTTGATGAAGTTCATCGCGTTGGGCTTCTTGTCAACGCAGAGGTTGCCGGAGAGTGCAAGATACTTCACGTCGGGGAATTCCTCCTCGATGACCTTCATTATCTCCTCGCTCGCTATCGTGACCATGTTCATTCCCATTGCATCGCCGGTCTCGAACTCAAAGCGTAAATAGAGGTTGTTGCCCACGATGAATGGCCTAACACCCCTCAGCTTCCCGTGCCTGGTGACCTTTGAGACCGCCTTCTCCTGGAGGTAGTCAAGGTTGTTCTTCACCCACTCAGCAACTTCTCTAGCCCTCCTCGCGTCGGGACACTTGAGGAGTGGCGCGCGCGTCATCTTGTCGTCTATTAGGGTTGTCTTAACGCCTCCCGCAGCGGTCAAGGCAGAACAGCCGCGGTTCACGCTCGCAACGAGTGCGCCCTCAGTTGTGGCGAGAGGAATGTAAAACTCTCCTTTCGCGTACTCGCCGTTGATTTTAAGCGGCCCAGCAACGCCCATGGGTATCTGGACGACGCCGATCATGTTCTCAATGTTCTTTCCTATGACCTGGTTGGGATCTATTGAGTAGTGCCCGATGTTCTCAAGCTTTATTCCGAGCTTTTTCTCAAGGGCTTTTCTTCTTATTTCAGTCGCGAGCTTTTTATCGCCGTTCGTGTACTTCTCGACCTGGTGGAGCTTAATTTCACCGCTTGCTACCTTCTCAACAAGCTCTTCAAAGTTCATTTCAACACCCCCAAGTTATTCGCCAAAAATCCATTCCTCAAGAACATCACCAATCTCCCTAAAGGCTATTGCCGCATCACTGTTTGGCATGTATTTAACTATCGGAATACCAGCGTTTACAGATGCGGGAACATTGGGATCAAAAGGTACCCACCCCAACACGGGAACATCGAGGTCAGTTTCAATGGCGTTTATAATCTCATCAACCACATCCTCACTTTCACGGACTTTGTTGAGAACTACCCCAATGTTGAGGTTGTACCTCTCTCCCAACGCCTTGAGCTTTTCAATCTCATTTTTGACCATGACTTCGAAGGAGTATATCGGAGAACGCTCTATTTCCACCACTATGATCTGGTAATTGGCCAGCTGAAAAGTCGGGAGCGTATCAAAGGGCACCCCCGTTGGGGAGTCCACGAAGACCACTCCAAACTTGTAACGGACTTTGTCTATAACATCCACGAGCTTCCTTGGAGATATTCCCAAAACATCCTGAAGCTGGGTGCTTCCGGGCATTACATATACGCCGGTCTCTCTGTGCTTGTATATTGCCCATTCCGGGTCTATATCAGGATTCTTCATAAGGGTGTGCACGGAGTACTTCACAGCATCCAGGCCAAAATGGAAACCCAAGTTTGGTAAATAAAGGTCTCCGTCAATCGCCAGAACACGGTACTCTTTCATGGCGAGGTGTGAACTTAGGTTTGCCGTTGTCGTTGTTTTTCCAGCCCCACCTCGTCCTGTCACGACGATCACTGCCATCTCTATCCCTCTAGCCATTAGTGTGCAGTTTGGGGGATATAAGGTTTCCGATTTTCTCTCTGGATAATCCTCGGAATTTTACACACATATGTCCCCTGAAGAATAACCTTGAACGCATGAACACAAAAGGTTTATATCCCAAGCTGTTTAGACTGTGATTGTAAGGTTAAGGAGATGATCGCTATGGCCGAGAAAATGCAGGCTATTATGAAAACTAAGCCGGCGTACGGCGCCGAACTTGTGGAAGTTGACGTTCCAAAGCCCGGGCCGGGAGAAGTCCTCATCAAGGTTCTCGCAACGAGCATCTGCGGTACAGACCTCCATATCTACGAGTGGAACGAGTGGGCGCAGAGCAGGATAAAGCCGCCCCAGATAATGGGTCACGAGGTTGCCGGAGAGGTCGTCGAGGTCGGTCCCGGCGTTGAGGATCTCCAGGTTGGAGATTACATCAGCGTTGAAACTCATATCGTCTGTGGCAAGTGCTACGCGTGCAAGCACAACCGCTATCACGTCTGCCAGAACACCAAGATATTCGGAGTTGATATGGACGGTGTCTTCGCCCACTACGCGATAGTCCCGGCCAAGAACGCCTGGAAGAACCCGAAGGACATGCCGCCGGAGTACGCGGCCCTTCAGGAGCCGCTCGGAAACGCCGTCGATACCGTTCTCGCAGGCCCGATTGCTGGAAGGAGCACCCTCATAACAGGTGCTGGACCGCTCGGTCTTCTCGGCATAGCAGTTGCCAAGGCAAGCGGCGCTTATCCGGTCATCGTCAGCGAGCCGAGCGAGTACAGGAGGAAGCTCGCCAAGAAGGTCGGTGCTGACTACGTCGTTAACCCCTTCGAGGAAGACCCCGTTAAGTTCGTTATGGACATAACCGACGGAGCGGGCGTTGAAGTTTTCCTCGAGTTCAGTGGTGCACCGAAGGCCCTTGAGCAGGGTCTCAAGGCAGTAACACCCGGAGGACGCGTCTCACTCCTCGGCCTCTTCCCGAGGGAGGTCACGATAGACTTCAACAACCTCATGATCTTCAAGGCCCTTGAAGTCCACGGCATAACCGGAAGGCACCTCTGGGAAACCTGGTACACCGTCTCAAGCCTTATCCAGAGCGGCAAGCTGAACCTCGACCCGATAATCACCCACAAGTACAAGGGCTTCGAGGAGTTCGAGGAAGCCTTCGAGCTTATGCGCGCTGGAAAGACTGGAAAGGTCGTCTTCTTCCCGCACAAGGGATGAGTGGCTTGATATTCTTCTTTTCAATTTTTCAGAAAGGGTTTAAATACTGAGATGCTAACTTCCCACGGTGAGAGTATGGAGATAGTAATCCCTGACGACATAATCACTGCCATGAAGCTCCCGCGTGGAGAAGTTGAGAGGGAACTGAGAGTTGACCTTGCTGTTATTCTCTACCAAAGGGGCATTCTCCCGCTTGGAAAAGCCGCCAAGCTCGCTGGAATGACAAAGAGGGAGTTCCTTGAGGAACTGGCCAAGAGAAAGGTTCCAAGGCACTACACAGAGAGGGAACTAGAGGAGGACGTTGCCTTTGCCCGTGGTGAGTGACTCAACGCCCTTAATCCATCTGGCAAAGGTAGGCAGGCTTGAACTTCTTCGGGAGTTCTTTGGAGAAATAATTATCCCTGAGGCCGTCTATAGAGAGTGCGTCCTTGAAGGAGGAGACTCAGAAGACGCCCTGGCCATTAAAAACGCAAAGTGGATCAAAGTCGAGAAGATACCGGACGAGAAGCTGAAGCGTGCATTAATGCTTGAACTGGATGAGGGGGAGAGCGAGGCGATTGTTCTTGCCATCGAAAGGAACGCTGAGCTGATTCTGATCGACGACTACGATGGACGGGAAGTTGCGAGGGCTTTGGGGCTTAAGGTTGTTGGAACCATTGGTATTCTCCTTAGGGCGAAGCTCCAGGGAAAAATCGAGAGCCTGAGGAAAGAACTCGAAAGGCTGAAAGCCACCGGATTCTGGTTAAGTGAGGAGTTTTATGAAAGAATTTTGAAAGAGGCGGGAGAGCTTTAGAGTTTAACGGCTATCTCGGCGTTTCCCTTCTCTGTAACTTGGAGAAGGAGAAGGGCTTTCCTCAGCTCATTGTAGCGGCTGTGGGCGATGAATATCATTATGAAGTTGGCAAGGTTGCCGAGTCCGACAGCGGAGATCCCAAGAAACCCTCCAATGAAGAACGTTACTGCGAAACAGAACCCACCCAATAGTGCCCACGTTTCTATTGAGGTATTGCGTGCATCTTTTGCAAGTTCCATGGCTTCTTTGATTGCATCTTCACCAGAATAATGAGTAACTATGTACTCTGCGCCTTCTATTTTGTGGTAACTGTCTATCGCTATCCAGAGGAGCAGTCCTGCTAGCATCAATCCTATCCCGTCTGGGTTAACTTGGCCTCCGTGGCCAGTAAAGAACAAAACAAAAAGCCCAACACAAGAAAAGCTGCTCCCACGTAGTCTCCCGTTTTATTATCGAATCGATTTGGATAGTAGTAGGCCATTTCCCTCCTACTGGAGGGTATAATACTGGGGAATAGAATATGGACGAATTTGTCAGGTTTCTTCCAGCACTTCCCAACCGCAATTCTCTTAAGTTCTCCCTCTCACTCACACGGGGAGGTGGCAGTATGGAGTTAAGCTACCAAGAAAAGCTCACACTCATTAAGCTCGCGGAGCTCAAGAGGGCTAAGGTTGATGAGCTCGTTAAAGAGAGCGGTCTCGAACAGGTCGCTGTGATGCGCGCCCTTCTCGGCCTTCAGGCGAAGGGACTCGCGAAGCTCCATGAGAAGAGCGAAAGGGTTGTCAAACTCACCGAGACCGGAAAGAAGTACGCTCAAATCGGCCTTCCTGAGTGGAGGGCTTTGAAGGTTCTCCGAGAGGGGAGAAAGGCAACACTCGACGACCTCAAAGACGTTCTCAGCGAGGACGAGCTGAAGCCCATCGTTGGTCTTCTCAGGAGGGAAGGCTGGGCAAACGTGAGGAAGGAAGAAGGAAAGCTCGTCCTTGAGATAACCGAGAAGGGAAGAGAAGCTTCGGAAAGGCCTATTGATAAAGCCTTAAAGCTCCTCGCCGAGAGAGGCGAAGTTCCGGTTAAGGAAATCGAAAAGCTCGTACCGGTAAAAGAACTGAAGAGAAGAAAGATCGGCGAAGAAGACATCATCACCGAGAGAGTAGCCGAGATAACCGAGAAGGGAGGGGAGCTCGTTAAGAAGGGCCTTGAGCTCAAGAAAGAGGTCTCAGTTCTCACGCCAGAACTCATAAAGTCCGGCAAGTGGAGGGAAGTGGAGTTCAGGAAGTTCGACATAAAAGCCCCCGTGAGGAGGATTTATCCTGGCAAGAAGCAGCCCTACAGGGCCTTCCTCGACAAGATAAGGAGAAGGCTCATAGAGATGGGATTCATCGAGATGACCGTTGACAGCCTCATAGAGACCCAGTTCTGGAACTTCGACGCGCTCTTCCAGCCGCAGAACCACCCGGCGAGGGAGTGGACAGACACCTACCAGCTCAAGTACCCGAAGATCGGCTCCCTGCCGGACGAGGAGCTTGTCGCAAGGGTTAAAGCTGCTCACGAGCACGGCGGCGATACCGGCTCTAGAGGCTGGGGTTACGTCTGGTCGCCGGAGAGGGCGATGCTCCTGATGCCCCGCGCCCATGGAACCGCACTCGACGCCAGACAGCTCGCGAAGGGCGTTGAGATACCGGGCAAGTACTTCACAATACAGCGCGTTTTCAGGCCCGATGTCCTCGACAGAACTCACCTCATAGAGTTCAACCAGATAGACGGTTTCGTCGTCGGTGAAGACCTCAACTTCAGACATCTCCTCGGAATACTCAAGCGCTTCGCCGTTGAAATAGCCGGAGCGAAGAAAGTCAAGTTCCTTCCAGACTACTACCCGTTCACCGAGCCGAGCGTCCAGATGAGCGCCTACCACCCTGAGCTCGGCTGGGTAGAGTTTGGAGGCGCTGGAATATTCAGGGAGGAGATGACGAAGGCCCTAGGCATAGACGTTCCAGTTATAGCATGGGGAATAGGTATCGACAGGTTAGCTATGTTCAAGCTCGGAATAGACGACATCCGTTACCTCTTCAGCTACGACCTGCGCTGGTTGAGGGAAGCGAGGCTGGTGTGGTGAGGGATTGAGTTATGAGTGAGGAGATAATTGTGAAGTACGACCCAAACGTTGACATCCTGTACATCCAGCTCTCACCAAAGAAGCCCGTGGACGCTGACATGAAAGGAGACGTTGTTATGGACCTCGACGAGAACGGTGAGGTCGTGGGTATAGAGATATGGCGCGCGAGAGAGCTCGTTCTCCCAGAGTTCCTCAAGTTCATTGAAAGGGTTAAAGAAGAAGGAAAGGCCGTTGAAAGCCAGGGGTGATGGCCGTGCCCAAAATCGTTGTTCAGATTCCGGAAGGTGTGAGAAAGGAATTTGTGGAGCTCCAAGTTAAGCGGGCGATTGAAGCTGAGAGGGCGAGGATAGAGTTCATTGAAGACATCGCGCGGAGGCTTGGGATAGACGAGAAGGACATTGAGGCAATAGAGAAAGCGAGGGATGAGGCTTGGCAGGAGTTCAAGAAAGAATTAGGGCTGGAGTGATCGTGGATACCAACGTCATAATCTCAGCCCTCATTCCCAAAAACTCGAAGCTGAGAGAGTTCTTGCTCACGACTGAAATACCTCTACATGCCCCAGATTACATGCTAAAGGAGCTTGAGAAATACTGGGGTATCATCGAGAAAAAAGCTAAAAAGAGGGGAATAACTGAGCCCGAGCTAGCTCACTTCAGGGAAGAGCTCCTGGGAAGGATTATCTTTCACCCGCTTTCTGAGTACCGTGGTTTTATAAACGAGGCCTACAGAATATGCAGGGAGTTTGACGAAAAGGATACTCCTTTCGTTGCACTCGCACTCTCGCTAAGGCTTCCGATAATAACCAACGATAAGGATTTGCTCGCCCACGCTGGCGAATATGAGGCAATTCCTCTGAACGATGTGCTGAGGTGATGCTCATGCCGAAGTTCGACGTTTCAAAGCGCGACCTTGAGAGGCTCGTCGGGAAAGAGTTCAGCGTCGAGGAGTGGGAAGACCTCTTCCTCTATGCCAAATGTGAATTAGACGACGTCTGGGAGGAGAACGGTGAAATCTACTTTAAGGCCGACTCAAAGGACACCAACAGGCCCGACCTCTGGAGTGCCGAGGGCATAGCGAGGCAGGTGCGCTTCGCCCTGGGCTTCCAGAAGGGCCTGCCGAAGTACGAGGTCGAGAAGAGCGACGTCGTCGTTTACGTTGATGAGAAGCTGAAGGACATCAGGCCCTACGGTGTCTATGCAATCGTTGAGGGCCTGAACATCGATGAAGAGGCCCTGAGGCAGATGATCAACCTGCAGGAGAAGGTCGCGCTCACCTTCGGAAGGAGGAGAAGGGAGGTAGCGATAGGCATCTTCGACTTCGACAAGGTCAAGCCGCCGATATACTACCGCGCCGCTGAGAAGACCGAGAAGTTCGTTCCCCTCGGCTACGACGAGGAGATGACGCTTGAGGAAATCCTTGAGAAGCACGAGAAGGGAAGGGAATACGGACACCTGATAAAGGACAAGCCCTACTATCCTCTCCTCGTGGACAGTGAGGGCAAAGTCCTCTCGATGCCGCCGGTAATCAACTCCGAGACAACTGGAAGGGTGACAACCGAGACCAAAAACGTCTTCGTTGATATAACCGGCTGGGACTTGAATAAAGTCATGCTTGCCCTCAACGTCGTCGTCACAGCTCTCGCTGAGCGCGGCGGAAAGATAAAGAGCGTGAAAGTAGTTTATCCAGACTTCGAGATAGAGACTCCAGACCTAACGCCGAAGGAGTTCGAGGTCGAGCTCGACTACATCAGAAAATTAGCCGGCCTTGAGCTGAGCGATGAGGAAATCAAGGAGCTCCTTGAGAGGATGATGTACGAAGTGGAGCTTGAGGACGGGAAGGCAAAGCTCCGCTATCCGGCCTTCCGCGACGACATAATGCACGCGAGGGACGTTCTTGAGGATGTCCTTATCGCCTACGGCTACAATGAGATTGAACCCGAGGAGCCGAAGCTGGCAGTCCAGGGAAGGGGCGACAAGTTCATCGAGTTCGAGGACGCCGTTAGGGAGCTCATGGTCGGCTTTGGCTTACAGGAGGTCATGACGTTCAACCTGACGAACAGGGAGGCCCAGTACGACAGGATGAATCTCCCCTGCGGGGAGCACCAGGAGGAGTGCCGGGACTACTTCAACCACCCGCCCGCTGAGCTCGTGGAAATAGAGAACCCGATAAGCCCGAAGTGGTCAGCTTTGAGGAACTGGCTCATTCCGAGTTTGCTCGACTTCCTGAGCCAGAACACCCACGAGGAGTATCCTCAAAAGTTGTTCGAGGTCGGAAAGGCTACGCTCATAGACGAGAGCAGGGAGACTAAGACGGTCAGCGAGAGCAAGCTGGCAGTGGCTTTAGCTCATCCGCGCGTGACCTTCACAGAGGCAAAAGAAATCCTCGAGGGCGTTATGCGTCACCTCGGCTTCGAGTACGAGCTTGAAGAGGCAGAACACCCGAGCTTCATTCCGGGCAGAGTTGGTAAGATCATTGTTAACGGGGAGACGATAGGAGTTATAGGGGAGATACACCCGGCCGTCTTAGAGAACTGGGGAATTGAGATGCCCGTTGCGGCCTTCGAGCTGTTCCTTGCTCCGCTCTACACGGAGCCCTATCTATGATTTCTCCCTTTCCAAACTTTTCTCGAAGATGGCCTTCATTATCTCAAAGTTCTCAAGGTTTGTAATTATCTCGATATCCCTCACCATTTTCATCGCCGGTTCTACCTGTATGGCAGTATTTATCAACTTTTTCCAGATGTTTCTGTCATTCATTCCAGATTGAAGTTTACAAATATCAAGTTCTCTGCCAGGGTGTCAAGGAAAACCATTTTATACCGTTCCCGAAAAGTGGATGCCATGAAGCTCGCACTGAGGGTGGCCTACGACGGGAGCGCCTTCTACGGCTTCCAGCGCCAGCCAGGCGTAAGAACCGTTGAGGGAGAGATAATAAAAGTCCTTCAGAAGCTTGGGATAATTGAGAGTCCTGAAAAAAACGACTTCAAGGGGGCTTCGAGAACCGACAGAGGGGTATCCGCGTTCTTCAATGTGGTCTCCTTCGTTCCATCGGAGAGGCCAGACCTCGCCCGCCCGGAAGTCCTCAACCACCATTTAAGCGACGTCTGGGTTCTCGGGATTGCCGAGGTTCCCGACGATTTTCACCCGCGCTTCTGGGCAAAGTTCAAGACATATCGCTACTACCTAGTGAACGAGGGCTTCGACCTCAGTGCCATGAGAGAGTGTGCGAGCCTTTTCGTTGGGAGGCACGACTTTTCGGCCTTTGCAAAGCTCGAACCAGGCAGAGACCCAATAAGAGAAGTCGAGAGAGTTGAGGTCATCGAGAGGCAGGGCTACCTTGTGATTGAAGTCCAGGGAAAAAGCTTCCTGTGGGAGATGGTGCGGAGAATTGTAAATGCCCTCCGCTTCTGCGGGCTAGGCCTTCTCGAAGCTGAGGAAGTTGAAAGGATGCTTGCTGGAGAGTACAGGAAGAAGATACCGCCGGCGCCGCCTGAGGGGCTGGTACTGTGGCACATAGAGTACCCGGGGATCGGGTTCGAAGGTGATGAAAAGGGCATCAAAAAGGCCAGGAGAGACATTTTTGAGCGCTATTCAAGAGCCTTAACTAGAGCGGCGCTTTTTGGGGACTTTCTCCTCGAATATTGACTCCATTCCCTTGTCGTAGTACTTCCCATAGTACTGCTTGAGGGCCTTTTGGCGCTCTATGAAGTGCGTGTAGAGGAGTGGGTCGTCGTCCTCGATGTCAACTATAAGGGCTTTCATTCCCTTCTTCGGCCTCAGTGCACGCCCTATCGTCTGAATCGTCATTATGTCGCTCTTTCCGCCGCCGGCGAGTATTATGGCAGAGATCTCCGGTATGTCAACGCCTTCCTTTAGGAGGGTCGAGATTAATACTGGAATTTCGCCGCTCTTGAACGCTTCCAGTATCTCCCAGCGGTTCGGGCTTTGCGAGCTGAGGAATTCGGCTTTAATACCTTCTTTCTCCAGCATCTCCTTCAGAATCTTTCCGTGCTCAATTCTCCTGACGTCTATGAGAACTCTGTGCCCCTTCCTGGCAAGCTCGATGGCCTTCTTCACTATCGCCCTGTTCCTCTCGTCGTTGTTCATTATCATGTCCTCGTAAAGCTCCTTGTAGCGTTCGCTGAAGGAGGGCATCTTTGATTCGTAGGTTATTATCTCGAACTTCGGCTTTGCCAAAAAGCCCTCCCTTATGAGGTCTTCAGCCCTGACCTCGTAGATTATCGGCCCAACTACCGCCTCAATCTTGATCTCCTCCCCCCTAACGCGCCTCCATGGAGTTGCCGAGAGACCGAAGCGGTAGACCTGGGGAAGGCTTATGCCGAGCTGGTAGAACTTTTCAGCTGCTGAAGTCCTGTGGCATTCATCGAAGAGGACTATCGCATAGTCCCTCCGGAGTTTATCAACTCCCCTCGAAAGGAGGGTCTGTATCATGGCAACCGTAACGGGCCCCTCTTCCCACTTGTTGTCCCCCACGATGCCAGCCTTTATTCCGAGAACCTCCTCAATTCTCTCCGCCCACTGGTAGAGGAGCTCCTTGGTGTGGACGACTATAAGAGCGGAGAGGTCAAGCTCATGGATTATCCTGAGGCCGACTATCGTCTTTCCACTCCCAACCGGGAGGGCGAGAACGCCCATTTTCTCCTTTAGTGCCTTCTTGACTGCCCTCCCCTGGTAGCGCCTCATCTGGAACTTCTCGTTCCAGGTGGAGTTGAGCTTTTCGCCGCGTATCTGCCTCTCGTCCTTTACCCTAACGCGGTAGCCCTTGCTGTTGAGGAATTTCTTCACCCGGGGCAGAAGCCCGACGGGAAACGTCTTCTCGTAGGGGTCGTAGAGGCTCTCGGGCTTCTCCCACTTCCCGTAGTCCTTCTTGTAGGTGAGCAGGTCGTAGATTTTGAAGTAGACGCTCGGGTCGGCTTTCTCTATGTACACCAGTGCTGAGCCATCTGGGATTCTCAGGACAACCATGGGCATGGCCAATCGCCGAAAGTTTAGAAAAAGGATTTATAGACCTTTTGGAAGTTGGTATGGTGATAGCATGCTGAGGGAGATACTCTCACGGTTTGAAGACCTTGTTGTTATCAGAGAACCGGTAAAGAAAGAGCTGGAGATAACCCGCTACCTCCTAAAATACCCTGACAGGCCGGTTCTGTTTGAAGACGTGGAAGGCTGGAAGGTTGCCGGAAACATCTGGAGCACCCGCGAGAGGATAGCCACTTACCTCAACACCACGAGGGAGGAATTAATCCACCTGATAGCGGAGGCAATGGAAAACCCAAGGCAGTACAAAGAGGTTAAAGAGGCACCTTTTCTCAAGAACTCGACGAAGGACTTCTCCCTCAAGAAGCTCCCGATTCCAAAGTACTACCCAAGGGACGGCGGTCAGTACTTCACCTCGGCGATGGTCATAGCGAAGGATGACAACGGCTTTGTCAACGTGTCCTTCCACAGGATGATGGTGCGTGACGAGAAAACCGCCGCCATAAGGCTCGTTCCGAGGCACCTCTACTCGATGTGGAAGGAGAAGGCCGAGAGGGGAGAAGACCTCGACGTTAGGATAGTGGTTGGCAACCCAGTACACCTTCTTCTGGCAGGGTCCGTGAGCACCGCCTATGGGGTTAGCGAGCTGGAGATAGCATCGGCCATGAGTGAGATTGCCTTTGAAAAGCCGCTCGAAGTCATAGAACTTGGCGGGATTCCAGTCCCTGTAGAGAGCGAGTTCGTCTTTGAGGCCAGAATAACGCCAGAACTCGTCGATGAAGGGCCATTCGTTGATATAACAGGGACGTACGACATAGTCAGGAGGCAGCCGCTGGTAGTGTTTGAGAAGATGTACCACGTGGATGATCCCATCTTCCACGCCCTACTCTCCGGTGGGTATGAGCACTACATGCTGATGGGCCTTCCAAAAGAGCCGCAGATATACGCGAGCGTGAAGAGGGTCGTGCCGAAGGTTCACGGGGTCAGGCTGACCGAGGGCGGGGCAATGTGGCTCCACGCCGTCGTTTCGATAACCAAACAGCACGACGGTGACGGCAAGAACGCAATTTTAGCGGCCTTCGCCGGCCACCCGAGCCTGAAGAGGGTTATAGTGGTCGATGAAGACATAAACATCTACGACGACAGGGAAGTCGAGTGGGCGGTCGCTACCCGCTTCCAGCCGGACAGGGATCTGGTGATTGTCCCGAACGCGAGGGGAAGCTCACTCGACCCCTCAGCGGAGAAGGGACTTACGGCGAAGTGGGGAATTGACGCGACGAAGCCTCTGGGCAGAAAAGAAGAGTTTGAGAGGGCGAGGGTGTGATCACTCCCCCATTTCCCTAATCTTCCTGACTTTTCCACCCTTTATTTCGATGTAGCCGAGCTTCTTGAGGAGTTTCAGTGTCTCTTCTATGGCCTCCTTGGAGTAGTTTATCACAAGAGTCCCCTTGGGCGTTGGTATCGCCATTGGAGCGGCCCTCATGAAGCTCTTGATGAGCTCTTCCTCAGGGATCTTTCCGTCCTTTAGAACCCTCAGGATTTCTTCCGCGAGGATGCCCCTGCTTATGAGGGCAAAGTAAGCCTTGAGGAGAACATCCTCCGGGAAGTACCTGCCCGCTATCGAGCCGATTTTGTTGATCCTGGCTATGTCCAGCTCCAAGAACTCGAATTCATACTCGGGAAGGAGGTCTGTAAACACAAACTGCTTGGCTACCTTTTCAGCCTCTTCAGGATTGTGGACGATGTTGAAGGGGAACTTAAACTCGAACCTTATGGAAGATGGATCAGTGCCTTCCCTGAGCTTAACGATCCTTCCGTCATAGTTAAGCACTCCAGCCCTGTGGAGCTGGTCGAGGATATCTCCTACCCACGCTCCCTCCATTAGGAGCTTTTCGGCGTCTTCCCCAACTTTAAGGTGCTCAAGTATGTGGCTCACACTTTCCCTAAACGATATGAAGCCCTCTCGCAGAGCGTCTCTATCAACTCCCTCAATACTTTCAATTGCCTTTTCGATCTCGTCAAGGGTGCCCGTGAGCATGTAGCCGATAAAACCGTCGTAGCCGAGCCGCTCCCTGACCTCAAACTTTATCCCTTCCTTCCGCAGTTCGGCGGCGAGGGAATCCCTGATGTGCTTACCTCTAACGATCAGTCTCATGATACCACCCCTCAGCCTGGGGAAGGGGCACTTATAGGCTTTGTGGAGAACACGAAAGGTGAACTACCCCGTCCTTTCGGGCGGGGCTTCCTGCTTCATAAGGAAGACTTGCCCCGTGATGACGGCCTCATAAGGCACGACACGGGGTAGAGGTCTTCCCTCCACAGGCAATCCGGGTCGTCCCAACCCTTCATCCAAACCCCTCTTCAATATGTTGAGGGAAGCGTTCAAGTCCCTATCCATCACCAGCCCACACTTCGAACGGCGAAAAACCCTCTCCGGGAGAGGCAATTCCTCCACAACGAATCCACAACGGGAGCAAGTCCTTGAAGTGTAGGCTGGCTCGACGAAAACAACTCTCCGACCAGCTCTCTCAGCCTTGTCGGAGAGTATCCTAATGAAAGCACCGAGAGAAGAATCGAGCAAACGACGGTTGAGACTTTTATTACCGTTCCCAACCATATTCTTTGGTTTTAGGTTTTCCACGACAATAATGTCGTAATTCCTAACGTAGTAAAGAGCGAGTTTATGGAGAAAATCATTTCGCTGGTTCGTTAGCTTCTCGTAAGCCTTAGCTAATTTTATTCTCTCCCTCTCCCAGTTCTTCGAACCTTTTTGCTTCCTTGAGAGCCTTCTCTGTATCTTCTTAATCCTCTCGAGGGATTTCTCAAGGAACAGAGGGTTTTCAAAAGCGTTGCCGTCGCTATCAACGACGAAATGAGCGACTCCCAAATCAATTCCAACTGCCCTACCTGTTTTGGGTAGCGGTTCTGGTTCTTCCTCAGCCTGAAAAATAGCATACCACTTCCCAGTCTTCGTCCGTTTAATTATTACGCCCTTGATTTTACCTTTGATTCTCCTATGGAGCTTTATGGGGACTTCCCCAACCTTAGAGAGACGTAGTCTCTTCCTCTCCTCGTCAAGCTTGAAACCGCTTTGGTTGTAGTTCAGCGTCTTCCAGCTATTCGGTGAGGTCTTGTATCTAAGCCTCCCAACTTTATGTCCGTTCTTTTTTAGAGCCTTCAGAACGGTCAAGTTGTTCCAGAGCTGGTGGTTTACCATTTGGAGAACTTTGGAGTAAACCTCCTTGAGTTCGGGATTTTCCTTCTTTAATTCAACGATTAGCCTTTGGGTGTCGGTTCTCCTGAGAGAGGGGTTTTCCCGTATTGCCCTCAATAACTCATTGTAGAGCCAGCGACAGACTTCCATATGTTGGAGCATCTTTTCCTGCTGTGCCTTTGAGGGATAAATTCTGAATTTGTAGGAACGCATCAACTCTTCTCACCTTGGCTCTCAACGTAGGCTTTGAGAACGTCGAGGGTCACCTGCCCAGAGGTTGCGAGGAAGTATGAGGGTGACCAAAAGGTGTTTCTCCAGAGTTTTTCTTTCACTTCCGGGAAGTTCCTGCGTATTTCCCGTGAGGTAATTGTCTTTAGGGTGTTGATGTATTTTGGTATGTTGAGGGTGGGTTTTGCCTTGAAGAGGATGTGAACGTGGTCTTGGTCTGTCTCTATGGCGAGAACTTCTACCTCGTGGGTCTCTGATATTTCGTGGATTTTCTGTTTGAGGAAGTCTATTATCCTATCGTTGGTGAAGACTTTTCTGCGGTGTTTTACGACTAAAATGAGGTGGTAATAGAGTGAATAGACTGAATGTGCTCCTTTATCGAGTTTGTATTTCATAGTTATCACAAATTTTGTGTAACTATGAGAGTATTTGAGGGTTTCGGGCTTTCATCCCCTCCCTCTCGGAAGGGGACTTCTCGCCCGAATATGTTAAAAAGCCCAAGTCATGTGCAGGATTGGGGGAGAAACCATGAGTGAGAAACAGTACTTGCTTGACAAAACACTCGAGCGCTGGAAGGGACAGAGGGTTGCTGTAGGGATTGGAAGCGAGATCAGTTTTTCGGGAATTCTTGAGGACTTCGATGAGGAGGTGATACTGCTCAAGAACGTCACTGACTACGCAGGCAATAAAGCGAGGGAGCTTATCGTGAAGATAGACGATATGAACTGGATAACACTCCTGTGAGGTGCCTGCGATGAGAGTGGTGGCGTTCGTGGGCTACAAGAAGAGCGGGAAGACGACCACAGTAGAGGCCGTCGCCAGAGTCCTCAAAGAGAGAGGTTACAGAGTAGCGATAGCGAAGAGCATGCATGCGGAGTTCGATAGAGAGGGCACTGACACTTGGCGGTTTTCCCGAGTGGCCGACGCCGTTCTGGTGAGAGCGGAGGACACGGATGCCCTTCTCTTCAAAGCTAAGGACATAAACGCGCTCTTCTCAATGGTCAGCGCTGATTTTCTGCTCCTTGAGGGATTCAAGTCGGTGGAGCACGTTCCAAGGGTGGTTTGTGCAAGAACGCCGGAGGAAGTCGAAGAACTTGACGGGGGACTTGCCATAGCGGTTAGCGGAGTTGTTGCATCAAGGGGGATAACCGAAATCAACGGCCTCCCAGTTATCGATGCCACCAGAGAGCCAGAAAAACTCGCAGACCTAGTGGAAGAGAAGGCCTTCATACTCCCTAACATTGATTGCGGCCTCTGCGGCTTCCGCTGTGCTGAGATGGCGAGGATGATAGTGAAAGGCGAGAAGACCACAAAGGACTGCGTTGTTCTCAGCCAGAAGCCGAAAGTCGTCATTAAAATAGACGGGCAGGTTCTCCCCATGAAGGACTGGGTTCAGGAGCTCGTGGAGAAGACGATAAAGGGCATGCTCTCTGCGATGAAAGGGTACCGTGAAGGAAAGAAGATTGAAATAATAGTGCGGAGTGATTGATTGAGGGCCCTACCCTATTGTTAACACTTTTAATAGTTAGAGAAATGCATCCCCATGCACTCTTCTTTCCAAATGTAAAGATTACTCTCCTCTTTGATGCTTTTTTGTGTTCGTCTCTTGGCTAAATTAAACTATTTTTGGAAAAATTTTCAAGAAAAAACCGAAGAATCATGGAATTTTTGTGATTTACAGCCGCGTAAAAGTTTACAACCGTAAAGTATATAACCGTGCTCCAAGATAAAAATGTTCTGAGATGCACTTTAGCATATCTGGATGACCATAAATGGAGAATGAGGTGAAGAAAATGAAGATGAAAGCTCTCGGTCTCGTTGCCCTTTTGGTCTTTGCTCTTGTGGCCAGCGGTTGCATTGGTAGCGGTGGAAACGGAAGTAAGACTTCCGAGGAGATAACAATCTACACCGGAGGAACAAGCGGTGTCTACTTCCCGCTCGGCTCAAAGTACGCTGAAATACTCAACAAGAACGGCATAAAAGCCAAAGCAGTCACGAGCGGTGCCAGCGTTACCAACGCCAAGGCCATCGGCGAAGGGAAGGCCCAGGCCGCCATACTGCAGAACGATATAGCTTACTACGCCTACAACGGCCTCTACATGTTCGAGGGACAGCCCGTTAAGAACATACGCGGTGTCGCGGCCCTCTATCCTGAGACGGTTCAGTTCGTCGTCAGGGCCGACAGCGACATCAAGAGTCTCCAAGACCTCAAGGGCAAGAAGGTCGCCATAGGTGCTGCCGGAAGCGGCACTGCAGTTGCAGCCGAGCAGATACTCAAGGCCGCTGGCGTCTGGGACAGCATCCAGAAGGTCAACCAGAAGTTCAGCGAAGCCGCTCAGAGCCTTAAGGTCGGCCAGATCGATGCCGCTGTTATCGTTTCAGGTGCCCCAACCCCTGCCGTTAACCAGATAGCCGTCCAGACCCCAGTTAGAATCCTCCCGATTCCAGATGACATCCTCAACAAGCTCCACGACCAGGGATACATATTCTACGTCAGGCAGGTTCTCCCGAAGGATACCTACAACGGCATGACCGAGGACACTCCGACCGTTGCCGTTAAGGCTATCCTCGCGGTCAGTGCGGATCTGTCAGAGGACACTGTCTACCAAATGACCAAGATACTCTTCGACCCAGCCAACCTCGAGGAACTCCACAAGGTCCACGCCAAGACCAAGTACATAAGCCTTGACACTGCCCTTGACGGTATGAGCATCCCGCTCCACCCTGGAGCCATTAAGTTCTACGAGGAGAAGGGCATAACGGTCCCGGACAAGCTCAAGCCGTGATGGGTGAGGTATTTGAGGAAGTCCTTTCTTTTTCTGGCATTTTTCCTGATTTTACTGGTATCATCTGTTGCTGAAAGAGGTGTTCTCGTGATAACGGATGGGAAGGAGGAGATGGTGTATCCCCTCGGTGAACACGAAATAACGATTGAATACATCCACAGCGTGGAGCGGAGCGAGGTTGTGGAGACGCTGAAGGTAAACAGCAGCGGCATCTATGCAATAGGTATGAAGTGGAAGGACTTCGGTGCCGGCCTTCCAGAGGACTTCCAGGAGTGGAACGGAAGCTGGTACGAGAAGCGGATCAACATCTACCTCGGAAAGAGCCTTGACTACTGGTTCATCCCGCTCAACCGGGCAAACATAACGGTTGACGGTCTTCCGGCATTCGCTCCACGTTCCGATACACTGATTGAGTTTCGAGTCGAATCATGTCCCCTACTGCTGATCAAGATTGGGAGGTGCTGATAATGGGTGAAGAGCCACCACAGTTTGAGAAGGCCAAGGAGGTCGTTATTGAAAGGGTTAGAACCCTTCCCCCGATGCTTGATAACGTCGTTAAAGCGGCCGCAATCCTGATAGGTATCTACGAAATACTGTTCATCTTCAACTTCAACTACACTCTCTACGACATGTTCCAGAAGATGGGGATAAAGATCGGAATCCTGCAGGCGACATTCCAGACCAAGCAGGGCGAGGCCTTCGTCCTGGCCATGATACTGATAATCACCTATCTCCTCTATCCGATAAGACGGCAGGAAAAGTATCTTCAGAAAGTCCAGTGGTACGATTATATTTTGGCTATACTCGGGGCAATCTCCGCGTTGTATCTCTTTGCAGTCTATCAGAGGTACGCCGAGTTCGCCGAGGTCTACACCACCGACGTTATCTTTGGAATCCTCGCCATAATCCTCGTCCTTGAGGCAACGAGGAGGGTTCTTGGATGGGTTCTTCCCGCGGTCGTTGTCGTGTTCCTTATCTACGGCATCCAGAACATAGGCTTTGACTGGATACGCTTTACCCAGCAGCTCTACTTCGATGAGGGAATCTTCGGCATTCCATTCTTCGTCATGACGATATACGTCTTCGCCTTCGTCTTCTTCGGCGCGTTCCTGCTGAAGATCGGCATAAGCGACTACATAACGGAATTCATGATAACCCTCTTTGGTTCAAGACCTGGAGGACCGGCAAAGGCCGCCGTCATCTCCAGCGGCCTGATGGGAACAGTGAGCGGCTCAAGCGTCGCCAACGTCCTGACCACGGGAACCTTCACAATACCGCTGATGAAGAAGGCAGGCTATCCTCCGGAAATAGCCGGTGCCGTTGAGCCGGTAGCATCAACGGGCGGTCAGCTTATGCCGCCTATCATGGGTGCAGCAGCATTCATCATGGCGGAGTTCCTCGGCGTCCCCTACAACAAGCTCATCATAGCCGCAGTCATTCCAGCGCTCGTTTACTACGCGGGCGTTTACCTCTTCATTGACCTTGAGACAAAGAGGCTGGGCCTCAAGGGAATGCCGAGGGAAAGCTTCTCCGGCCTTGACTACTTCATAAGGAAGCTCTACATCCTCCTGCCAATAGTCGTCATCACCGTCGCCTTAGTCTGGGGTATTCCGCCGCACATCTCGGCAATTTCATCCCTCGGAGTAGCCATCTGGGTCGCGTGGATTTCCAAGGACAACATAAAGGGCCACGAGGGGCTCTACGTTGCTGTTGTCCTGCTTGCCACCGCTCTGATGTTCACAGGCAAGGCCATGGCCACTCCAGTCGCCGGAATCTCGCTCCTAATCCTCCTCGGACTTGCTGCAGTAGGCTTCATAAGCGACAAGGTCGAGTTCAACGAGAAGTTCTACATAACGGCCCTCTTCCTGCTCTTCATAGCCCTGACCAAGTACATCGGCATGACCAAGGAGCAGATACTCCTCCTCAGCGGTGTCTTTGGAATAATATTCTCCCTTATAATCGGCTGGTACTCGAAGAGCGAAGACGGAAGGGCCATGTACAGGGCAACCTACGAGTCCATGATAGACGCTGGAAAGACGAGCACGAGCGTCATGTTGGCGGCGGCGAGCGCAGGCCTTATACAGGGTGTCCTCACGATGACCGGCCTCGTCACGAGTCTCGGCTACCGTCTCGTTGACCTAACCGCTGGAAACCTCTGGCTCCTGCTGATGCTCACGATGGTCTTCAGCCTCATCCTCGGAATGGGCGTCCCGACGACGGCCAACTACATCATAACATCTTTAGTTGCGGCTCCTGCAATATTCAACGCCGTTCAGGGCCTCCACCCATATTCAGACCCGGTTCCGGGATTCGCAACCCCGATAGCCCTGCTGGCGGCACACTTCTTTGTCTTCTACTTTGGAATCCTCGCTGATGTTACGCCGCCGGTTGCCTTGGCAAGCTACGCCGGTTCGGCCTTAGCCGGCGGAGACTTCTGGAAGACGGCGATGAACGCGGTCAAGTACGCCCTCGCCGGATACATCGGGCCGTACATCTACTTCACGCACCCCGAGATGTTCATCATAACAGTCAAGCACTGGACCACGATGACCGCCCTTCAGGTGCTCTACGACCTCAGTGCAACGCTGCTCGTGATGTACCTGCTCGCAATAGCGCTGACCGGCTGGTTCGGAAAGCATCTGAGAAAAGAGATCAGGGGGCTTGCAGGGATACTCGGCATTATCTCGGCAACCCTCAACCCAGTGATAGTCGGGATTAGTTTTGTTTTCGTTATTGCCCTGAGACTGCTTGGAGAGAAATTGTCTTCTTGACCTTCTCTTTGTCTTTTCGACAGCTGTCGGTGGGTTAGATTTATAAACCTTTGACAGCCTGACAATAGATGCGGTGGTAGTATGAAGTGGGAGCTCACGCTCTACGGCGGGGAACATCACGGGAAAACCCTTGTCGTCGAGGCGGAAAATGTTGAGGAAGCCAGGAGGATCGCCCTCCAGGAAGCAAGGCGGAAGGAAGCACTCACCTACGAGCTTGCAAAGATTGAGTGACGTATTCTTGCGCTAACCTTCTCCCATTCTTATTCCCGTTATTTTCTCAAGCTTCACTAGGGTTAAAAGGGTATGTCTTCTTTGCTTCTATGGTGGTGAGAAAGTGATAGTGCGCACGCCTAGGAGGCTCCACCTCGGCCTCATAGACCCTACGGGCAGCCTCGGAAGACGGTTTGGGAGTATTGGGGTAGCAATCGATGGAGGCTACGAGGTAAGGGTTCTCCCCTCTGAAAAGATGGAAATCAAAGCTCAGGGAGAGGATATCGAGACGATCGAGAAAACTTTAGGGAGAATGAACGCCGCTTTTGGGACTGGGGTGAACTATCTCGTTGAAGTCAGGCGTGGAATTCCAAGGCACGTTGGTCTCGGTTCCACTACCCAGCTCAGCCTGGCCGTTGGAACTGCAGTGGCGAGGCTCAACGGAATTCATGTCTCGATAGGGGAACTTGCTAGAGCCCTTGGAAGGGGCAAGAACAGCGGCGCTGGAATATACACCTTCGCCTACGGCGGATTTGTGCTGGATGGCGGTGTCAGGAACTCCGTCCCGCCGCTGGTACTCCGCGAGGACTTTCCGGAAGAGTGGGCGTTTCTCCTGGTAATTCCGGAGCTTAAGCGCGGCCCAGACGAGGAGGAGGAAAAGCCCGCGATGGAGTCAAGCTTTGGCGACGTTGAAGCGGCCAGGGAGATAAGCCACAGGATTCTGCTCGGTCTTCTACCGACCCTCAAAGAGCGCAATATAAAGGCCTTTGGAGAGCATCTGAGTGCCATACAGAAGCTCGTGGGCAGGCACTTTGCAGGATTCCAGGGCGGAGAGTTCAGGGAGGACATCTCTCTGATAGTGAAGTTTCTCAACGAAAAGACGTATGGAGCGGGCCAGAGCAGCTGGGGACCTACTGTTTACGGCCTGATCCTGAAGTCGGAATTCCAGAGTGCCAGCAGCGAGGTTTTCGACTACCTGAAGGATCAGGGGATAAAGGCCAAGATTGAACTGGGAATTCCAAGGAACACTGGGGCAGAGATCGTTGAGGAGAACGCCTTCCTGATCAGGATTATAAAAAGCGTCGCCGGTGGTCAGTGATGAGCCTGGAGCGTTTTGTAAAAATAAAGTACCAGACGAACGAGGAAAAAGCCGACAAACTTGTAGAAGGTCTTAAAGAGCTGGGTATCGAGTGCGCGAGGATCATAGAGGAAAAGGTAGACCTCCAGTTCGACGCCCTCAGACACCTCCGCGAAAATCTGAACGACGATGAGACCTTCATCAAGCTGGTAATAGCCAACTCCATAGTCAGCTACCAGCTGAGCGGGAAGGGAGAGGACTGGTGGTGGGAGTTCTCAAAGTATTTCTCCCAAAATCCTCCAGAGAAGAGCATAGTTGAGGCATGCTCAAAGTTTCTACCCTCATCAAGAACCAACCGCCGGCTCGTCGCCGGAAAGATCAAGAGGTTGGAAAAGCTCGAGCCGTTTCTAAACTCGCTGACGCTCCAAGAACTTAGGAGGTACTACTTTGAGAATATGATGGGACTGCGGAACGACATTGCAGAAGCCCTGGGATCTCCAAAAACCGCAAAGACCGTGGTTTTCGCCGTCAAGATGTTTGGCTACGCGGGTAGAATAGCCTTCGGGGAGTTTGTCCCGTATCCAATGGAGATAGACATTCCCGAGGACGTCAGAATAAAAGCCTACACCGAAAGGATAACTAACGAGCCGCCGGTGAGCTTCTGGAGAAGGGTCGCCGAAGAAACGGGAATTCCACCGCTCCATATAGACTCAATCCTGTGGCCAGTGCTTGGGGGGAAGCGGGAAGTAATGGAACGGCTGAAGAAGGTCTGCGAGAAGTGGGAGTTAGTTCTTGAGCTCGGATCCCTCTGATTTTCCTTTTTAAACTGCCCTCTGTGGAATGTTGCGGAGACCGATAGTCTTTTATATTACTGCCTTTAGTTCTATTTGGTTAAAACTTCATGGGTGATAAGCGATGCACTGGGGGCTGAAGCTTGAATTTATCAAAAGCATGAGAACGAAGAAGGTCTGGGTTCTGCTCGGCATAATGATGCTTCTCTACGTGCCGGGGTTCTACCTAGAAAAAATGAACGGAAATACGCCTCAAACCGTTGGTGAGGCAGTAAACATGCTCGTCAGCAACATCGAGGATCTGGCAGGGTTCTTCCTTGGAATACTCGCGCTCCTCCTTGGTGCCACCGCAATAAACTCCGACCTTGAGAACGGGACGATAAGGGTAGCCCTCAGCAAACCAGTGAGGAGAATAGGCTACCTTGGGGGCAAGTTCCTAGCCCATGTTGTTGTGCTCCTCGCGGCGCTCCTCCTGATGACGGTGATAGGTATAATCGGCCTCGCCTGGATGGGGGCACCGTTCGGCCAAAAGCTCGTCACCGAGTCAATGCTCCTGAACTTTCTTCTTCTGCTCGCGATGATCCAGCTCGTTGCACTGGGCTACATCCTCTCCACGATGATAAAATCTTCAGGAACGGCCCTTGGAGCAGCTCTGGCGCTGTTCTTCATACTCTTCATGCTCATACCGAGCATCGTCTCGTTCATGGCAATCAAAGACTACGTCTTCGACGAGAACGTGAACTACGATGAGGTCGCGGAGAGGGTGGACGAGTACACTACAAAGTACCTGTTCTATTCACCGCTCTCCCAGATGGGGGTGATTCTCGGTGACGTGTACGAGGACGGCAATTACGTAGGCATTGCCCACGCCATAGGTAAGAACCCGGTAAACTTCGGTTTGATAGTCGGTATGACCATCGTGTACTTTGGAGGGGCCTTTCTGAGGTTTGCCAGGATGGATTTGAGGTGATGGTTTGTGATGAGGGTTGAGAATCTCGTCAAATTCTACAAGGACGTTAAGGCCCTCAACGGCCTCAACCTAGAAGTAAAACCAGGCCAAATCTACGGCTTCCTAGGCCCAAACGGAGCAGGAAAAAGCACGACAATCCTGAGCACCCTCGGCCTAATCTTCCCACAACAAGGCCGCATACAACTCTTCGACCTAGAAGTCTTCAGGGATGGAAAATTCGACGAGAACAAACTCGTCCAAGCAAAGAAGAGAATCGGCTACATGCCCGAACACGCAACCCTCTGGGACTTCCTCACACCAGTCCAAACCCTCGACATAATCGCGGATGCATTCAAAATACCAAAAACCGAGAAGGAGAAAAGAATCAAAGAACTCCTAGACTTAGTAGGCCTAAGCGAGGCTAAGAACAGGAAGGTGGGCAAATTCTCGAAGGGCATGAGACAGAGGCTCCTCCTAGCCCAGGCACTCATCAACGACCCAGACCTCTTAATCCTCGACGAGCCAATGAGCGGTCTAGATCCAAAGGGCATCGCCGAGTTCAAGGACATTATCAGGGAGCAGAGAAAAGCCGGAAAAACGGTCTTCTTCTCAAGCCACATCCTGGCCCACGTTGAGGAAATCTGCGATACCGTTGGAGTCATCGTGAAGGGAAAACTCATCAGGGAAGGAAGCTTGGAGGAGATTAAGCGCGAGTTCCTTGAGAAAGCGGGCTACACGATAATTCTGGAGACGAGCAAGCCCGTCGACTGGAGCAGTGCTCCCTGGCGCGCTTCACCCCTCGGCGAGAACAAGTACAGGATTGTGGCCGAGAGAGACATTAGAGAAGAACTCCACGACTACGTTGCAAAACAAGGAGCAAAAATACTCACCCTACAAATCAAAGAACCCACCCTCGAAGAAATATTCCTAAAAATGGTAAAAGAGTGAAGAGAGGATTCTCCTCACTCTTTCTTTTCTGGAGCTTTCGCTATTATCCTTGCGTCAACGACAACTGCTCCCTTGCCCTTCTCGTAGACGAAGACAGGGTTGAGGTCCATCTCCTTGATGTAGTCCCTGAGCTCATCAACGAGCTGAGACACTTTAAGGAGCATGTCCACGATGGCGTCTATGTCGGCTGGCTCTTCACCGCGCGCTCCGGCCAGAATCGGGTAGCCCTTGATCTCTGCTATCATCTTCCTTGCGTCCTTCTCGGTTATTGGGATTATCCTGAAGGTCACGTCCTTGAGTACCTCGACGAAGATGCCACCGAGGCCGAACATTATCGCGTGGCCGAACTGCGGGTCTTCTGTGACACCGATGATAATCTCCCTTCCTGGCCTGAGCATCGGCGCTATGAGGACACCGAGAATCTCGGCATCGGGGCGGTACTTCCTCGCGTTCTCGTGAATCTCCTCCCACTTCTGCTTCAGCTCTTCGGGAGACTTTATGTTGAGTATGACGACCTTGGCGTCGCTCTTGTGGAGTATCTGAGGCGACATGAGCTTCATGGCGACAGGATATCCAATCTCTTCGGCGTACTCCAGTGCTTCATCAAGGGTCTTGGCAAGCTTTTCGTTTGGGACGGGCAGACTATAGGCCTTTAAGACCTGCTTGGCCTCGTACTCAACGAGCGCAGTCCTTCCAGACTTCAAAACGCTCTCAATAACCTTAAGGGCCTCTTCTTTGGCGCTCATAACATCATTCCCCCTTAACCTTGCGGAGGTATTCAGCATACCTCACGAGACCTGCCATGGCACGGACTCCCCTCTCGGGGGTCGGGTAAACGGGGACGCCCTTCTCCTCAAGCATCCTTGCGTAGCGGTCGGTCTTCCTTCCGCCCATAGCAACTGCCACTATCGGCTTGTCCGTCTTCTTCTGGTAGTCAGCGAGTATCTCGATGATCTTCTCCTCCTCAAGGAGCGGCACCTGGAAGAGGACGATGATGACTATCGCATCGACGTTCGGATCCTTCGTGAAGGCTTCAATAGCTATTCTGTACCTCTCGGCATCGGTGTCGCCCACGACATCGGTCGGGTTGCCAGCTACCGCGTGCGGCGGGAAGTTCTCCTCGAGAAACTTTATCGTCTCCTCGCTCAGCTCCGCCATCTTGAGGCCGAACCTGGCAACTGCGTCGCTCGCCATAACTCCAGCTCCACCGCCGTCGGTGATTATGCCTATCCTGTCGCCCTTCGGGAGCTTGTGGAGTAGTGCGGCGAAGGCCTTAGCAAGGTCGAACATGTGTTCGAAGTCCTCGGCGCGGATTATTCCAGTCTGCTTGAAGACCGCGTCGTAGATGGTGTCGGCTCCAGCGAGCGAGCCTGTGTGAGAAGATGCAGCTTTAGCTCCGTACTCCGTTCTTCCGCTCTTCAAGGCGATTACGGGCTTAACCTTGGTGATCTTCTTTGCCGCCTCCATGAACTTCCTTCCGTCCTTGACGCCCTCGATGTAGAAGGTAACGACCTTTATCTCGTCGTCGTGGATGAAGTACTCCATGAGATCTGCATCGTCCACGTCGAGCTTGTTGCCGTAGCTGACCATCTTACCGATGCCTATGCCAGCCATAGCAGCCCAGTCGAGCATAGCAGCTGCGAATGCACCGCTCTGGCTAACGAAGGCTATTGGCCCGCTCTTCGGCCTGTCCATCTTCTCTTCCGGCAAGAAGACGGTATCAACGCCGGTATCTGGAACGTAAACGCCGACACAGTTGGGGCCGATGACCCTTATCCCGTTTGCCCTCGCTATCTCAAGTATCTCCTGCTCCATTCTCTTGCCTTCTTCTCCAAGCTCACCGAAGCCGCCGGTGATGATGACGACCGCCTTAATGCCCTTCTCAGCTACCTCCCTCATCGTTGCCGGCACGAACTTGGCCGGAATCGAGATAACGGCCAGATCAGTGTCATCGGGGAGCTCTTTAACGCTGTGGTAAACCTTGTAGCCCTCTATCTCGTCGAGCTTGGGGTTAACGGGGTAGATGTTGCCCTTGAAAATCCCGCGCTCCTTGTTCATTCTGAAGTTCTCAAAAATAACGTTTCCGACCTTTCCCTTCTTGTCGGTTGCACCGATGATTGCGACCGCCTTCGGGTCAAAGAAGGGCCTGAGTTCTTCGACGATTTTCTCTGACATGCCTATCCCTCCTGAGAAAGCAACTTTCGAGTAAAAATTCCACGAGAATGTATAAAAATGTTGCGCAGAGAAAAATTCGAGCGCTGATGGATTTAAAGGTTCACCAGTGGACCGATTTTATAAAATGGGGGCCGCTCTTTTTTCTTTTTAAGTAGGGGGTCTTTATGATTTAGCCACTCCAAGGTCCCAGGTGTGATCGGGGATACCCTAAGTCTAACATAAACAACGCGTACAACGACTTAGATATCCCCTCTTTCCCTCACCTTTCTCCTCACGTTGGGGTCGCGGTCGGCTATGATCTTCAGCGCCTCCTCGAAGCTCATCCAGTCGGGAACTTCTTCGTTGAGGTATATCCCGGTCCTACCAATGCTGTCCCTCCTCGTAAGGACGTGAACCCTCTCGGTAACGATATCCACGCTCACTCCAAGTATTTTGGCGACTTCTGGCTCTCTTCCCATGACTTCCCTCTCTATGTGTCCCTTCTCCGTTGGGAGTATTAGGATGAGCTTTTTGTTAACTCCTGGGACTCTCTCCTTCGTTTTGACACCCCAGATGTCGATTGCCCCGCCCCAGCGGTAGAACTCAAGCTCCCTGTCCGTTGGTTCAAGCAGAGGAAATGTAACGCTAGTCTCCTCATCTATCTCGATGACGCCCTTTATCAGGTGCCATGGTGTTGCCATAACGATTTTTCTCCTCCGTACAAGGCCTTCGAGGGCCAGCTCGATGAGGTAGCTCGGAACCCGAATTGGAATGAAGATGTCTATGTCGCTGTCCTTTCTGACGTCTCCCCTAGCGACGCTTCCATAGAGGACGGGATCAAAGTCCTTCAGCCTCTCCATAATCTTTAGGGCATTCTCACGCTTTTCCCACAGGTAGCGCCAGCGTTTTGGGGAGTACACAACTTCCCTCTCGTCCCAGATTTTCACAACCTTCTCCCTGGGCATCGATTCGTTCTCTGTCGTTTTCCTTTAATAAGATAACCGATACCGTTTTATAGTACAGAACTAAGCCCACCCTGGTGAACAAAGATGCCGGTGGTTGCACACAACCTCACGAAGGTTGAGGTAGAAAAACTCTCAGGAAGCATACCCACGGGTCAGATTCAGGTAAACTTGAGCCCAAAAATAGAAGATCTCAGGCTGGGAGAGGTAAGAACCCCAACTGGAAAGATAAACGGTGTTGAAGTGGTGTTCAGCTTTGAAGTGACTTATCAGCCCGAGATTGCGAGGGCTGTCATCAAGGGACTTCTGCTGTACCTTCCCCCGAAGAAGGAAATGATTGACGAAATCCTGAACCTCTGGGAAGAGGAGAAAAAGGTAAACTCAGTGCTCTTTGTGGAAGTTACCAACTTCCTTACCAGCGAACTTTCGCCGCTCCTGATGATCATCTCCAAGGAGATGAGACTCCCATACCACATTCCGCTTCCGAGGGCACAGCTGAGGACTCAGTAATAGCCCTCCGCCTCTAAAATCTTTTTGTTCACTTCCTCAAGCTGTGAGTTCTTTTCAAGGATCTTGACCAAGAGCTCATAAGCCTGGGCGGGCCTTTTCCTGGACACGTAGAACTCGGCAATCTCAACGATGTCGAGGAGGTCGTAGAGCCTCTGATTTGCGATGTAGGTCTTTAGCAGGGCCAGCCGTATCCTGATCTTCTGTTCAATGTTCGAGCTGATGTTGAGGGCCTCTTTATAGTGTTTAACTGCATCATCGAACTTGTTTATTCCGATTAATGCCTCGGCGAGCTCAATGAGCTTTTCCTGCGTCGCTTTATCGTCTCCTGCGGCGCGATAGGAACTCACTATTTGATAGAGCATCCTAACGGCGTTTATCCCAACGAGCTTTGCTCTGCCCGTGTTCTCACAGAGCATATATGCATACTGGGCCTTGACGAGGTTCGTTGCTGTCCCGTCAAGATCACCCTCGGAGTATGAAAGCTTGCTGGCCTTTTCATAGTTTTTAGCGGCCGTTTCCATAATCTCAAGGTAGTGAGAGTCGTGACCGAATATCGCCCTGACGTACTTAGCGAGCACGTAGAACGCGTCAGCGGCAGCCGAAAGGTTCTTACTTTCAACGAGATTCTCGGTGATTTCACCGTAGATATCGAGGAGTTTTCCAGCGATACGCTTTATGTCCGTCTCGCTACCCACTATCTTGTAGTAGTGAAACGCAGACTCGTAAACCCTGGCAGCAGTTTTGAGATCACCAGAGCTTTCAAAAGAATTCCCAAGCTCCTCGTAGATGTTCCCAAACCTAGTGCCGTACTTTGTCATGAACCTCGAGTCCCCCGTGACTGCAAAGACCTCAAGGACGTTCAGGGTGTATTGGTCAAGGGCATCCAGGTCAACATCGGGCTTTGATATCTCCTCCTCGACCAAGTTTATATAAAGTGACGCCGCTTTAAGAAGGTAAGGCCTGGCCTTCTCGGGGGAAGCCTTTCTAGTCAGATACCTCCCGATGTACCTGAACAGCCTCGCAGCATCCTCGTAGTTCTTTCTCTCTTCATACCTCTGGGCAGCTCTTAGTATTAACTTCAATCCCTCTTTAACCCTGCCGCTATCAACGTATTTAAACCCAATCTCCTCAATCTCCTCGGGGGATGTTGTTTCGGGCAAATCCAACTCTCTCACCCCATATCGTTACATTGGTGACCATACAGGTACTAAGGAAATGTTCACAGACCAATATTTAAGCGTTGCCTATGCTTTAACGATGTTATAGCCGGCCGCCTTCCTCAGGCGGTTCATTACTGCAAGCCCCACTCCTACCTCCTCAACCCCTTCGGCTATTATCACGTCCACGCCGCGCTTGTCAAGCTCTCTGAGGGCCTTGAAGAGATTTCTGGCGACTTCTTCTAAGGTTTTCCCGAGGAAGTAGAACTCGTCCGCCTCCACTTCAAAAGTCGCCATCACACCAACGCGGTGGCCCTTTTTCCTGTACTCATCCACCAGCTCCTGGATTTTTCTTCTCCTGTTCTCAGGAGTTCCCTCAACAACTATCACCATTGCGTTTGGGGCGTAGTGCTTGTACTTCATTCCGGGAGCCTTCGCGAGGTCTATCTTCTTTCCCTTGACCGCGGGGTGTATCCTGATGGGCCCGATAACTTTCTCCAGCTCCTCCAGCGGGATACCCCCTGGTCTCAGGAGAACTGGGGGCTCCTCGGTGAGGTCAACGACCGTCGATTCAACACCGACCCACGTCTCGCCGCCGTCTATTATCCCCTCGATCTTCCCATAGAAGTCGTCAATCACGTGCTCGGCCGAAGTTGGGCTGGGCTTCCCGCTTATGTTGGCCGAGGGGGCGGCCAGTGGGGTGCTCGCCCTTATAAGAGCGAGCGCTATCGGGTGGGAGGGCATCCTTACGGCGACAGTATCGAGGCCGCCGGTCGTGACCAGGGGCACTTCCTCACGCTTTGGAAGAACGAGTGTGAGCGGTCCAGGCCAGAACTTCTCCGCGAGGAGCTTTGCCTTCTCGGGCACTTCTCTGGCGACTTTCTCAAGGTCATCGAGGCTGGCTATGTGGATTATCAGAGGATTGTCCGCGGGTCTTCCTTTGGCCTCGAATATCCTCCTGACGGCCCCCTCGTTCAGGGCGTCGGCCCCAAGGCCGTAAACGGTCTCGGTCGGAAACGCCACGAGTTTCCCCTCAAGGATGAGCCTCGCGGCTACCTTTATCTTCTTCTCATCCAGGCCGTCTCGCATGTTGATAACTATCGTCACGTCCCTCACCCCATCGTATTTGAGAAAACCGAGAGTTCTGAGCGATAATTCTGAACGCCCTCTCGACTTCTGGTGAGAAAAGTGGTTAAAAAGCTATCCCACGAGGGACGAGTACACCCGTTCAACTTCCTCCGTAACTTTTTCCCAGGAGTACTTCACGGCAACGCGTTTTCCCGTTGAACCCATTTTTCTGGCGGTCTTCGGACTTTCCAGGAGCGCTCTAACTTCGTCCACGAGGTCATCAAAGCTGGTGAACGTCAGGCCGTTCTTCCCCTCTCTGATAAGCTCTGGAATTGCGCTGACCCGCCTTCCAATCGCAGGAACGCCGAGGGAGTTGGCCTCAAGGATGACAAGACCGAACCCTTCCCTCTTGGAAGGGAGAACCAGCAGAATGCTCCTGCTTAAAATCTCCTCAACATCCGTGCGATAGCCGAGGAAATGGACGTTCGGCGGAGCTTTCGCCTCAAGCTTTTTCCTGAGGGGGCCGTCACCAACCACGAGAAACTCTGTGTTGGGAAAGAACTTAGCGAGCTCTACAAACGTTTCGGGGGACTTGTAGTCTCGGAGGGCACCGATGAAGGTCACGTACTCCCGCTTTCCTCCCTCGGACCCTTCAAACTCGGGAAGTCCATTGGGTATGACCTTGACGTTTTCCGCGCCAAGGGTTTTAGCGAGTCTCGCCAGGTGGTGGCTGACCGCTATAACGACATCAGCTCTTTTCAGGCTTCTCGTGACGTAGAACCTGCCCAGGGGCGATTTGGGGGTGTTCTCAAGGTCGCTTCCGTGAGCTGTGATGACAAAGGGCAGGCCCATCTTCTCCTTGGCCAGCGCGCCGGAGAAGGAAGTCGTTCCTGCGAAGTGGCAGTGGACAACATCAAAACCGAACTCTCTGTGGAGTTGAGCTATCTTCCTAGCGCCCGCGAAGGCGAAGGTGCTTCCCCTCAGACCGTAAAACGGCGGAACCCTGAGCTGATGGACAAACTCCCTCTCGAACTCCCTGACCTTAACGGGGCCGTATGTGAGCACATGGACTTCATGGCGCTTTCTAAGTTCCCTTACGAGGTTGTCGAGATGCCTCGCAACACCGCCACCGTGGGGAGGGTAGTGTCCGACCATTAGGATTCTCATGGAGGAAAGTTAAAGGTGAAGTTAAAAAGCGTTTGGGAACGTCTCCCTGAAGAGTTTCTCCGCGAACTCTCTGAGCGTTAGGCCCTCTTCTCTGGCTATCTTCTCAAGGAGCTTCTGCGCCCTGCTGCCGTACTGCGCGGCCCTCTTCTCCCTCTCCGCTATCCACTCGGGGATTCCGAGACGCAGGGCGAGTTTCCTGAGGATGACTTTTCTGGTTCCATCCACTATCTTAGCTTCGAGCGGCAGTTTAAGGGCAAAGCTCACCACAGGAAGGGCGAGGAAGGGATACCTTCCCTCAACTCCGTTCAGCATTGCTATCTTGTCGTCCCTCGCGAGGTTCCTCTCGGAGATGAGGGCTATGTCCTCCTCCATAAGCTCGGGCCTTTCAAGGTACTTTGCGTAGCCTCCGAAGAGCTCGTCCGCTCCCTGCCCGCTGAGGAGGACGCGCGTACCGTCTGAAGAAGCTAGACCAGAGGCAAAGTAAAGCGGCAGTCCAATTGCGAGGTTCATCGGGTTGGGCTCTTCGATGGCGTACATTACTCTTTTCACGGCATCTCTGACATCCTCGACTTCAAAAGTTCTCTCCCTCAGCGCCCAGCCAAAGTGGTCGGCCACTTTCCTGGCCCACTCTATGTCGGGACTGTCCTCAGTTCCAGCCGTGTACAGGATCACGTCAGAGTACTGCGAAGCCAGGTAAGCGACCAGAGTGCTGTCCAGGCCGCCGGAAAACAGAACTCCCGTTTTTCCACTGACCCTGTTCTTCACTGCATATCTAAGAAGTTTTCCAACGCCGCCAACCGGGTCTTTCCTTTCGCATTTTGCTTTGGATTTTAGGTTCTCAAGGGAGAACAGCCTGGCCCGCCTCACCCCGTTCTTTTCAAGGACGACGAGCTCCCCCGGCTGGACGGGTTCAACTTCCCTCTCGCCCACCGCCCAGAGGACTTTCTTCTCGCTTGCAAACAGGCCGTTACGTGAGAAGTAAAGCGGCCTGATTCCCAGAGGATCTCTAAACAGGTAGATGCGCTCTCCATCTGAGAAGGCAACGGCGTAGTCCCCCTCAAGCATCCAGAAGAGTTTTTTAACTATCTCGGGATAGCTCAGATGTTCTTCCCTCAAAAACTCGATAAGCCTGAGTACAACCTCGCTGTCAACGTCGCTCTCAAAAGAAACGCCTCTCCTCTCCAGGTATTCTCTCAGCGCCGCATGGTTGTATATCTCACCGTTGTGGACAAGGGCTAGATCGTTTATGAATGGTTGAGTGAAGCTCTTTGAACCAGTCATGGCCAGCCTGCACTGGAGGAGACCGATTCTCCCGTCAGGAATCTCGGTCAGCTTTGAAAAGTCATCAGATTTGAGGACTCCCCCATCGGTCCAGACCCCAAAACTTTCAGGGCCCCTGTGCTTTCCTGCTATCGCCATTTTGATGAGCTTTTCTCTGAGATTCTCCCCCATTCCGCCAGCAATGAGGCACATGAGCATCACCCAGGGCATTTAAAAACCAGAAGAGATAAGCCTTCCCATTTTCCACGTGAAAAAGTGTTCTGGCTGGTTTCTTCCCCTTGAACAACCGTTCAGGTCAGATCGCCGCAGGTGCAGTAGTGCTCATAGGCAACAGTTTCAAGATCCTCGAATCCCTCACCGGTTTTTGCCGAGAGATAGAGAACCCTCGTGGGAGGGGCAAGCTCCGGAAGAGAGGAGCACAGCTTGTAAGCCAGAAGCCCCTGGGTGGAGGGTTCAAGCTTCAGCCTCACCGTGAGGTATTCTATGTCGTCGAGGTACTTCCGTATCCCTTCGATGTCTTCAACTGTATCCACCTTATTCAGGGCTGGCACCGTCGTTATCCCCAGCCTGAGGTCTATCATCAGGCCGAAGAACACCGCAAAGCAGAAGTCGGAGGGCTTCCTAAGCACTTCAGGTGAGAAAAGATAAATCCCCAGGGCATCTGGGAAGGCCTCCATAAGCTCAACCCCAAACTCGTGGAAGAGGAAAGTCTCCATCTGGCCTGGGGTGTCTATCAGAACGTAGTCGGACTCCTTGTCAAGTTCCCTGATCTTCTCGGCGTATTCCCCCGTGTATTCGGCAAGAATGTCGTAGCTCTTCACTATAGCCCCGTTCGGTCCGAGGCCTTCGTCCATAAGGCTCCACGCGGTTACCTTCTCTCTGACGTCAAGATCGGGGGTGTATGGAAGTTTTCTAACCCCCGTGTCCAGATTAACATAGGCTACCCTATACCCGTTTTCGGAGAGGTATTTTCCAAACTCCCCCGTTAAGGTCGTCTTTCCGCTCCCGGCTGTGCCTATGAAAGCCAGTATCATCCCATCACCCTTGCCTTGAAGCCAGCTATCCTGCTTACCTCCTCCGCCAGTGCCATAAACGCCTTGGCACCCTCCGAGTCGGGAGCGTATTCAACTACGGGAACTCCTTCCAGTGTGGCTTCCCTAACCTTAGGGTCTTCGGGGATAACCACAAGCAGGGGAACCTCCATAACTTCCTCGGCCGCATCGGGCGGTATGTCGTTTTCGCTCCTTCCATAGCGGTTGAGGACAAATCCGAGGACTGCTAACCCTGCCTTTCTGAGGACTATACCCACCTTCATCGTATCTGTTATACAGGATATCTCTGGGTTCGTAACAAGGATCACCTCTTCGCCGCTCATCATGGCGTTCATCGCGTCCATCTGAAGGCCCGCTGGACAGTCGATCAGCACGAAGTCATACTCCGATTTCAGCGGCTTTATCGTTGAGGGGAGCCTCCTCGGGTCTGCCTTAAGGACGTGCTCCCAGTCAACCGCCGCCGGAATCAGATCAACGTTCTCATAGCTGGTTGAGTAAATAGCATCTTTGATGTCTGCTTCGCCTGCGAGAACGTCGTGTATCGTGGTTTCAGCGTCGTCTATCCCCATGACGAGGCTGAGGTTTGCCATTGTAAGGTCAGCATCAACGGCGAGGACTTTGTAGCCCATCTTTCCGAGGGCCACCGAAAGGTTGGAGGTGGTGGTTGTCTTGCCAGTCCCACCCTTACCGCTGGCTATCGAGATTAAATGACCCATGAGCGTCACCCCAATGTTTTTGTTTTTCTCCCCTTATGAACTTTAGGGCACGCTAACCTTTATGAAGCCTACGCTTCACTCTGGGTAGGTGAGAAAAATGAGAGTGCTTGTTCCGGATACGAGCGTCATAGTTGACGGCAGGCTCACGCAGTTCCTGTCAACGCTGGGCGAGAAGGTCAAGGTCGTTGTTCCAGAGGCCGTCGTGGCTGAGATAGAGCACCAGGCCAACGAGGGAAAGGCGATAGGCCACGTTGGTCTTGAGGAGCTGAAGAAGCTCCGCGAAATGGCAGATAAGGGCGAGATACTCCTCGAGTTCTACGGCGAGAGGCCCGACCTCTGGCAGATAAGACGCGCCAAGGCGGGAGAGATAGACAACATGGTCAGGGAGGTAGCCCAGACCCTCAGCGCGACCCTCGTAACCGGCGACCAGGTTCAGAGGGACATAGCGATAGCCAAGGGCATAGACGTGATTTACCTTACCACCAAGAAGGAAGTCAGGCACCGCCTTGAGGATTTCTTTGATGACACAACCATGAGTGTCCACCTGAAGGCCGGGATAAGGCCGCTCGCGAAGAAGGGACGGCCCGGCGAGTGGAGGCTCGTCCCAGTTAGAGACGAACCGCTCACCGATGTGGAGCTTGAGGAGATAGCTGATGACATCGTCGAGAGGGCAAAGCGCGACCCGGAGAGCTTCATCGAGCTTGATGAACCCGGAGCAACTGTGGTTCAGCTGAGGAACTACCGTATAGTCATAGCCAAGCCGCCGTTCTCGGACAGGATAGAAATAACCGCGGTCAGACCGATAACCAAGCTCTCAATAGAGGACTACGAGCTGAGCGAGAGGCTTTTGGAGAGGCTCAGGGACAAGGCCGCCGGAATACTCATAGCCGGCGCCCCCGGTGAGGGTAAGACGACCTTCGCCCAGGCCCTCGCAGAGTGGTACGCGAGCATGGGCAAGATCGTCAAGACCATGGAGAAGCCCAGGGATCTGCAGGTCAGCGAGGAGATAACGCAGTACACGGCACTGAAGGGGAGCATGGAGCTTACTGGCGATATACTCCTCCTCGTGAGGCCGGACTACACGATATTCGACGAGATGAGGAAGACCAGCGACTTCAAGATATACTCCGACCTCAGACTCGCCGGAGTTGGAATGATAGGCGTCGTCCACGCCACGAAGCCGATCGATGCAATCCAGCGCTTCATCGGAAGGGTCGAGCTCGGAATGATACCGCAGATAGTCGATACGGTGATTTTCATCAAGGCCGGAAGGGTCGCCAAGGTTCTAACCTTAGAATACCTGGTCAAGGTGCCGAGCGGAATGAAGGAGGAGGACTTAGCCAGGCCGGTGATAGAGGTTCGCGACTTCGAGACTGGCGAGCTTGAGTACGAGATATACACCTACGGCGAGGAGGTAAGCGTCGTTCCCGTGAAGAAGGAGGAGAAGGCCCCTGCACTCAGGCTCGCAGAGAAGAGACTCAAGCAGGAGATAAAGAAGTTCCTGCCCGATGTCAACGCCGAGGTCGAGATAGTCAGCCCCCACAAGGCGGTGATCTACGCCGACGAGTTCGATATTCCAGCGATAATCGGCAAGAAGGGGAAGCGCATCACGGAACTTGAAAAGAGAATAGGCATAAGCATAGACGTCAAGAGCTTTGCCGAGAGGGAAGAACTCAAGCCGAAGGAGAGGATTCCCGTCGAAGTCGAGGAGAAAAAGAAGACGATAGTCCTCAGAGTATCGCCGGAGTATGCCAAAAAGCCGCTCAAGTTCTACGGCGGCGAGCAGTACGTCTTTACCGCGACTCCAAGCAGGAAGGGCCTCGTCAAGGTCAGCAAGAGCACGCCGATAGGAAAGGAGCTGAAGAGGCTCCTCGATGCGGGGATACCGATATGGGCATCCACTTAGGCTCGGTTGCGAGGGTAGTCATCACCGGTCAGCTAGCGAAATTGTCGTCATTGCCCTTTCAACTTTTTCTCTTCAGCTTAAAACGTTCCCGGTGGTGAAAATGCTAGTGCTTGCGTCGGCCTCACTGAGGAGGAGAGAGATACTTTCGAGGTTCATAAGGGAGTTCCAGATAATCCCAAGCAGTGCCACCGAGGAGTGCTCAATAGCAGATCCGAGAGAGCACGCCCTTGAGCTCGCTCGTAGAAAGGCGAGGGAAGTTTACGAGAGGCTTGGCAAGAAGGCGACTGTGATAGGGGCAGACACCGTCGTCAGCATAGGCGGGAAAATACTCGGAAAGCCTGGAAACGAGGAAGAGGCCTTCAGGATGCTCAGGACCCTGAGCGGGAGGATGCACCTGGTAACTACGGGCTACTGCATCATCCACCGCGGAGAGGAGCACTGCGGTGCGGTAGTTACGGAAGTGAAGTTCAGGGAGCTGGACGATGACCTTATCTGGGCCTATATCAGGACGGGGGAGCCGATGGACAAGGCAGGGGCCTATGGAATCCAGGGAAAGGGCGGACTATTCGTGGAGTGGATACGGGGGGACTACTACAACGTCGTGGGCTTTCCCATCGAGATAATCTGGAAGCTCAGAGAGCTGGGTTTTGACGTTCTATCACGCTAAAAGGGCTTTGATTTTGTGGAGCTCCATTTTTCTTATTTTGCTTTGGGATCAAACTCGCAATGAACCTTTTGAAATCTTTAGTAACGTTTGGTTATTATCGAACAAAAGGTTATAAATCATCTAGGTTTTTGTGACGAAATTTTTTCGGAATTCTGAATAAGGTCATTTTAGGGCTTTTTTCGTACTTCCTCCCAATGCAGATGCAATATTTTTGGCAAAAACTTCCTTAAAACTGGTCAATTTCTTCTTAAAGCTCTAAAAATGCCCGGGAAGTTCTCTGAACATTGTTGTGCATGCTCTTAGCGGAAGAGTGAGAAGCCGTTTCTGGTTGAAAAATCCGCTCACAATCCGTGAATCAGAGGCGTTTAAGGGCTTTTTAGAGCACCCTTTGCGGAAAAGCTTATAAGATTGGAGCGTTCTTAGTAGTCTATAGGGCAAAAGAGAGAAAAAACCGCCCTGTTGCAATAAGACTCTAGGAGAATTGAAATACTAAGATCAGTCCTGGTATCATGAGAAAGAAGATTGTTGCAATAAGACTCTAGGAGAATTGAAATAATATTCACCCACTTGCTCATTCCTCCTCCCTCCTTGTTGCAATAAGACTCTAGGAGAATTGAAATAACATCTTCATCGTTACCAACGTTCTCTGCGATGCCGAGGTTGCAATAAGACTCTAGGAGAATTGAAATAAGACTCATAGAACTCAAGAGCATCCTCACGAGAAAGAGTTGCAATAAGACTCTAGGAGAATTGAAATTTGAAGGAGCTAAGGGCGAGATATTCAGTGAGGTAGAAGTTGCAATAAGACTCTAGGAGAATTGAAATTGGAAACATCATTTCCGCGATAATAGGGGCATAACTAAGTTGCAATAAGACTCTAGGAGAATTGAAATTCTAATCTCGTTAGTCAACTCAGAACGCTTAACCCCTGTTGCAATAAGACTCTAGGAGAATTGAAATTAGGAGGTCGAGGTCAGCCAGATGAGCACGGCGTCCATGTTGCAATAAGACTCTAGGAGAATTGAAATGCTATGAGGTAACCGACGTACAGGGCGGCCGCACCGCCCACAGTTGCAATAAGACTCTAGGAGAATTGAAATAAGACTCATAGAACTCAAGAGCATCCTCACGAGAAAGAGTTGCAATAAGACTCTAGGAGAATTGAAATTTGAAGGAGCTAAGGGCGAGATATTCAGTGAGGTAGAAGTTGCAATAAGACTCTAGGAGAATTGAAATTGGAAACATCATTTCCGCGATAATAGGGGCATAACTAAGTTGCAATAAGACTCTAGGAGAATTGAAATTCTAATCTCGTTAGTCAACTCAGAACGCTTAACCCCTGTTGCAATAAGACTCTAGGAGAATTGAAATTAGGAGGTCGAGGTCAGCCAGATGAGCACGGCGTCCATGTTGCAATAAGACTCTAGGAGAATTGAAATGCTATGAGGTAACCGACGTACAGGGCGGCCGCACCGCCCACAGTTGCAATAAGACTCTAGGAGAATTGAAATATAATATGGGAAATCAGTATCAAAGAGTCCGAGCGTGCTGGTTGCAATAAGACTCTAGGAGAATTGAAATACGTCGAGGTTATGATAGAGTCTGGTGTATAATGGGGTTGCAATAAGACTCTAGGAGAATTGAAATATCGAACGCGCCAGCATCTTTTAGCTTTCGGGATTGGTCAATGGTTGCAATAAGACTCTAGGAGAATTGAAATCGAACTTGTCCTCAAGGTTGAAGTCGTCGAGGAGGTTTGTTGCAATAAGACTCTAGGAGAATTGAAATACAAAGAACAACAGGCCCCAAAGAGGAAACGGAAATACCCGTGTTGCAATAAGACTCTAGGAGAATTGAAAGGTTTTGTCTTCCTGATATCTCTTAAGCTTAAGGTACAAGTTGCAATAAGACTCTAGGAGAATTGAAAGTAAACTCGGCTTGAAGCTTCTCGTACTCGTCATGGAGCCACGTTGCAATAAGACTCTAGGAGAATTGAAAGCGTAACCCTCTCTTGATTGTGGTGGTTTGGAGCTGGAGGGTTGCAATAAGACTCTAGGAGAATTGAAAGCTTAAACTTATAAGTCGCGTGCGGCCCGACCAGGCGGTTGCAATAAGACTCTAGGAGAATTGAAAGTACATCATCACGGGAATGCTGGCGGGCATCGTGGGCACTGTTGCAATAAGACTCTAGGAGAATTGAAAGGTTGAGTTTGACCAGGACGACGTAAGGGCTGTGCTCAGGTTGCAATAAGACTCTAGGAGAATTGAAAGCCAACCTTGTAAATATACCACTCCACTTTGCCCGTTGCAATAAGACTCTAGGAGAATTGAAAGCCTGCCGAGGAAGCTCCACGAGGCGATGCTTGTCGCGGTTGCAATAAGACTCTAGGAGAATTGAAAGTCGCTGTCGTGCTGAGCAACGGTCACTTCCCCGGCTCGGTTGCAATAAGACTCTAGGAGAATTGAAAGAAGGGTGCAGTGGCCTTCTGGCTCAAATGGGACGGCACGTTGCAATAAGACTCTAGGAGAATTGAAAGAAGTTGGTGGTATAGTGTGGTTAGGTCTTCAGGTTTCAGTTGCAATAAGACTCTAGGAGAATTGAAAGTGAAGGAAGGCGAGGGTCTCAGTGTGCTCATTGAAGTTGCAATAAGACTCTAGGAGAATTGAAAGGGGAGGAAAGGCTCCAAATGAACTTATCAAGGTAATCGGCTATGGTTGCAATAAGACTCTAGGAGAATTGAAACGATACGCCCGAAGTAGGCGAGATTATTACCCGCGCGTGTTGCAATAAGACTCTAAGAGAATTGAAACGATACTGTAACGTTGAAAACAGCACCCTCAATTGTCGTGTTGCAATAAGACTCTAAGAGAATTGAAACTTCTCGGCTGAGAAAACGACAAAATCACGAATATTACACAAGTTGCAATAAGACTCTAGGAGAATTGAAAGAACTCCCTCTAGGGTTCATCCAGCCAGTCTGGAAGTCGTTGAAATAGGACTCCAAGAGAATCAAAAAATCCCAAAACAGAAGAAGAGGAAGGCCTCAGAACAGCCACTGGTTCTCGATACACTCGTCGCACGGCGGCTTCTCGCCGGCGATGGCCTTGAACTTCTTGTAGATACACTCCGGCAGGCCGAGCGGGCAGTGGTCAGGATACTGACCCGGCCTGACCTTCGTCGGATCGAGCTTGACCTTTATGTAGGCCTCGTACTCCTCGACCTTCTTCCAGGGAAGTACCTTAGCGCCGTAGATTACGAGGTCATCTGCTATCCTTGCGTAGTCGCCAACGACGGCGTTCTCTTTGATGATTACGTTCTTACCAACGACAACACCCTCGCCGAGGATGGTGTCCTTCAGCTCGGCGCGCTCCTTGATGATGTCGCTGCCAATGAGTATCGAGCGCTTAAGGTATGCCTTGTCCTCCACGATTGTGTTTGGGCCGATGTAGGTGTAGGCCTTTATCTTGACGCCGTGGCCGATCTTCGCTCCCTCATCGATGTAGACCGGTCCCTGAATCTCAACGTCGTCCGGAACTTCAGCGCCCTCCTTGATGGTAATGTAGCCGTTGTCCTTCGCTATCTCGTCCATGGCTATCTGGTGGGCGTAGAAGAGGTCGTCGGGTGTTCCGAGATCGACCCAGTAGGCATCTCTGGGCATCCTGTAGGCGTAAACTTCGCCCCTGGCCACGAACTTCGGCAGGACTTCCCTCTCGAAGTAGACCTCCTTGCCCTTCGGAATCTCCTCGAGGACTTTCTTGTTCACGACGTAGATTCCGGCATCCACGAGGTTCGTCTTCGGCCTGTGGGGCTTCTCCTCGAAGTGTGTGACCTTGCCGTTCTCGTCGGTTTCAACGACACCGAAGCGCTCCGGGTCGTAGACCTTGGTCACCGCGACCGTTATCAGCCCGTCGTTGTTCTTGTGGGCCTCTATCAGCTCCCTGAAGTTGAAGTTGGTGAACACGTCACCGTAGATGACCAGGAAGTCGTCGCTCACGTACTCTTCAACGTTCTTGAGCGCGCCACCGGTCTCAAGGGGCATCGGGTCGTTAACGAAGCGAATGTCCTTTGGATAGTCGGCCATCTTCTCGTCTATGAACTCCCTAATCTCGCCGCGCATGTAGTGGACTGAGAGGATGACCTCGTCGATCTCGGGTATCTTCTCAATGTTCTCGAGGAGGTACTGGAGGTTCGGCTTTCCAAGGACTGGAACCATCGGCTTCGGTCTCGTTGAGGAAATTGGCCTGAGGCGGGTTCCAAAACCACCCGCAAGAATAACCGCCTTCATGAGCATCACCAGTATAAACTTATGGAGGGAGCTTATATATTTTACGGCCGTAAAATATATCCCTCCCAGTGAACAATAGCCTCCTACCTCTCCAGAGAGAAGGCCTTCTCAGTCAGTTTGAACGCCTTTGCTCCAGTGGGTCTCAAACACGAACCGTAGCAGACCTTCTTCAAAGGACAGGTCTCGCAGGCCTTTGAACCGAACTCCACTTTTTCAACGTACCCGAGGCTTTCAAGAATTTTTATTATGTCCTCAACCTCTTTAGATGAGAGTCCAAGCTTTTCGGCGATTTCGCGCTCGTTGGTGACGCCAGCTTTTATCAGCTCCAGAACATCCTCAAGCTTTCCCATGTGATCACCTCACTAAACTACAACTCCAAAAACTGAAAATAAAGGTCAGGAGAGGCCCAGGGCAATGCCCACGTGCCATATCAGAATGCCCACGATGGAAGCAACCGCTATCATGTAGGCTGTTGTGAACAGCGCCCACTTCCAGTTGCTCTCGGCCCTTATGGCACCTATAGTGGCTATGCACGGTATATAGAGCGTCGTGACGACCGCAAGTACATAAGCCTGAAGCGGAGTCATGGCGTTCTTTATAGCCTCCGTAGTTCCATATATGACACCGTAGGTAGATATGACGTTTTCTTTGGCTATGATGCCGAAGAGCAGGCTCACAGCTGCTTTCCAGTCAAGGCCCATCAGCCTCATGTATGGCTCGAAGAGGTAGCCAAGCGTTTCAGCGTAGCTCTTCCCGCTTCCTATCGGAACCGGGTAGTTGCTGAGGTACCAGATGAAGATCGAACCTAGGAGTATCACTGTTCCTGCTTTCTTCACGAACTCCTTGCTCCTCTCCCAGGAGTGGATAACAACTAACCTCCAGCTTGGGATGAGGTACTCTGGAAGCTCGATGACGAAGGGGCTTTCCTCGCCTTTAACGACGAAGCGGCCTACGAGCCACGCCGAGAGCAGGGCAACGAGTATAGCTATCAGATAGACGCTCAGGGCAACTAGGGCATGGTTGGAGCTAAAGAAAGTCCCGGCTAGGAAGCTTATGACGCTAAGACGGGCCGAACAAGGGATGAACGGGTTCACGAACATTGCAACCAGCCTGTCCCTTTCATCCTCAAGGGTTCTGGTCGCCATCACCGCAGGAACGTTGCAGCCGAGGCCGAGGATGAGAGGAATAACGGCCTTTCCAGGGAGGCCGAACTTCCTCATGATGCTCTCCATCAGAACCGCTACCCTGGCCATGTATCCAACGTCTTCCAGTACAGACAGGGCGAAGAACAGGAGAAAGACCAGCGGGAAGAAGCTGAGTACCGACCCAACGCCGCCGATTACGCCGTCAACTACCAGGCCCCTGAGGGTCTCGTTCGCGATGTGGGGTGCAAGCCACTCGCCAAACGAGGCAAAGAGGCCGTCAAGCCACTCCTGGAGGGGCAAACCAAGGGCAAAGACGAACTTAAAGACCCCGTAGAAAACTATGGCAAGTGCTATGAAGCCGTAAACTGGGTGTATCAAAATCCTGTCGAGCTGGTCCGTCAGGCTCTCTCCTTCCCTGCCCGCGTAGCTCATGAACTCGTGGGTGAGCCTGTCTATGAACTCGTACTTCTGGCTGGCTATTATGAGATCCATCGCCCTGCCGTAGCGCGCCTCAGCTTCACCTATGTGGGTCATTATCTCCTTCAGCTTCTCCTCGCCGATGTGCCTGAGGACGAGCTTCATAACTTCATCATCACGCTGGAGGAGCTTTATTGCCAGCCAGCGAAGAGGATAGCGCTTTTCAAGTTCCGTTCCCTTCAGACAACCGATTATGTGCTCTATCTCCCTCTCCACTTCTGGATCGTATCTTGGAACAACAGGGTTAGTTTTTACCATCCCGTTGGCCATCTCGTATATTTTCTCCTTCAGTTCCTCGACGCCTATGCCTTCCTTGGCACTCATCGCTACGACAGGAACTCCGAGAGCTTTTGACATCTTTAAGGGGTCTATCCTTACCCCTTTTTTCTCCGCCAGGTCGATCTTGTTTAGCGCTATTACCACGTTCTTCAGGCCCATCTCAAAGATTTCCATGGTTAGAAGGAGATTCCTCAGGAGAGAGGTCGCATCAACAACGTTCACAACAACGTCGGGGTTCCCGTTGAGGAGGAAGTTCCTCGCAACCAGCTCGTCGATTGAGTGGGCAGTCAGGGAATACGTTCCTGGCAGGTCAACCACGAGAAACTTCTCACCCTTGTACTCGAAAACGCCCTCCTTCTTCTCGACCGTAACGCCGGGCCAGTTGCCAACGTGCTGCCTCATCCCCGTTAGGCTGTTAAAAACCGTTGTTTTGCCAACGTTGGGGTTTCCGGCGAGAGCAACGACCTTCATTGCCATTTTAACCACCCGAAGGATTCTAAAGCTTCCTCACAATGATTCGTGAGGCCATTCCTCTCCCAATAGCAAATCGAGTGCCGCTAACGCTTATGATTAGCGGGCCAGGGTTGTAGACTTCGATGACCTGAACGACCGCACCGGGGGTTATCCCCATTCCTAGCAGTCTGTTTCTGAATCCTGGACCCCCCTGGAGGTTAACGACAATCCCCCTCTCCCCAGGCTTTAGAGAATTCAATGGAACGATCATGAGCATCACCGTTAGGTTTTCCTAATCCAACTTCAAGTCTCTCGATGTCCTTAAAAGCCTTTGGTGAGCCTAACAAAACTCAGCGGTTCGAAGAGAAGCGGAAGGGGGTTCAAAAAGTGCACTATTCCATGTAAAGGACATACTTATGAAAAATATGAAATACAAAGTTTTATGTAGTTTGGGGTCGTAGCTAATCCGTAATAATCCGCATAGGGCGGAAAGGAGGTGTTGGTTATGGAAGAAGCCCCAACGGGAGCACCGCAAAAGAGGACTTCCCTCGGCCTCGATGAGAACATCGAGGGACTGCTCGCATACCTGCTTGGTTTTGTTACGGGAATAATACTCCTGCTCCTTGAGAAGGAAAGCGATTTCGTCCGTTTCCACGCTATGCAGTCAACGATAATCTTTCTCCCGCTGTGGATTGCCATAAAGATCTTCTCGTACATACCTCTCCTGGGCTGGATTATCGCAGATCTCCTAGGTTTAATAGGCCTTGTTGTTTGGATTGTTGGTATGGTCAAGGCCTACCAGGGAGAGCGCTACAAGTTCCCAATTGCGGGAGACCTCGCTGAGCAGTGGCTCGGCAAGGTGAACGTCTGAAGGTTTTTAATGCCCTTTTCAAACTTTCTTTATGCTCGCGGAAGTCATCGAGGAAACAAGAAAGTTCGCCGAGAAAAAAGGCCTTTTCGAAAAACGGATTCTTATGCTGTTCTCTGGGGGAAAGGACAGTTCTCTCGCTCTTTACATTCTAAAAGAAGCGGGCCTCGACGTCTCGGCCTTGACCTTCTTCCACCGCTGGAGCTGGAGAGAAACCCTCAACTGGGCGATGAGGTTCACCAAAAATCTCGGCGTCGAGCACTATCTTGTGGACATAACAGAGGGACTTCTCCGCGAGGCCGTTGGCAGGAAAGGGCCAGTCTGCATCAACTGTAAGAAGGTGATGCTCTGGAACGCCAAGTGGTTCGCCCTCAACAGCGGCTTCGACGTTTTAGCCAAAGGGGACAACGCGAACGACAAGATAATCGGTGCGCTCCTCGACCAGTGCGAAGGGGACATACGGCTCTGCGAGATTCCGAGGATGGGTATCCCCTTCTTCCGCCCCCTGATAAAGTACCCCGCCGAGATCGTTGAAGAGCTCGCCGAAGAGGCAGGAATAAGACCCTACCGCATGTACGAGCACGCGAGGAGGAGGCAGTGGAGGGAGGGCTGCCCTCTCCAGTACATAGACAAGGAGGAAATAGTAACCCCCCAACTCATGGACTTGGCCTACAGGGTGAACTACGAGGTGAGCAAGGTAGCGAGGAGAAGGAGGGTAAGGGTTAGCGTCCGCGTCCCGAGCTTTGAGATAATGTGCTGGGACTGCGACGAGGAGACGCTGGAAGAGGTTAAGTCGATAATCAGACGCTTTGGAGGGAAAGCCAATGCTCCCGCAGGGAAAGCTGAGAAATGACATCCTTCGCGAGGTCGTCTTTCCCAACCTCGGAGTGGAGGATAGTAAGGTAGTCTACGGGCCTAGGGAGGGCTTTGACTCTGCTGTTCTTGAATACGACGATGACCACTATCTCGTGATCGCCACCGACCCAACGCTCGGCGTTCCGGAGGAGACCTTCGGCTTCTTTACTTACCACTTTGCTTCAAGTGATGTGGCGGTTTTCGGGGCAAGGCCGAGGTGGCTCATCGTTGACCTCCTCTTTCCCGAAGGAACTTCGCGGGAATTTGTGGAAGCAACGATGAAAGACCTTAACGCCGAATGCCACAAGTACGGATCAGCGATAGTTGGTGGCCACACTGGTGTTTATCCGAGCATCTCAGAGCCAACGGCGACAACAACTGCCATGGGCATAGTCAGGAAGGGCGAACTGAAGCTCCCCCTCGCCAAGCCTGGAGATAGAATAGTCGTAACAGCTAAGGTCGGTCTCGAATTCGCTGTTTCAGCAGCCTATTTCAGGGCCGATGAACTCTCAAAAGTTCTGACAAAAAAAGAACTCATGAGGCTCAAGCGCTCATTCTACTTTGAAACGGCTGTTCCCGACGCCCTTATAGCTAAACCCTTCGTGAGGGGCATGCACGACGCCACAGAAGGCGGCCTAACGGCCCTCCACGAGATAGCGGACAACTCGGGAGTTGGCTTTAGGGTGTATTCCGAGAGACTCCCCATTGACCCGCTGGTGAGGAAGGTGCTCGACTTCTACGACCTCGAACCATGGAGCGTCTCCTCAACCGGGACGTTGATAGCGATAACACCTCCAGAAAACGTTAATTCCCTAATTACAGAATTATTTAAAAATGGAATTCTGGCATTCGAGCTGGGGGAGTTCACGGAAGAGATGGACAGGGTTCTGGTTGAAGAGGGCAAAGAGAGACCTTTCCCGGAGTTCACAGAGGATCCATACGTGGGGCTGTATGGAAAGGGCTAAAAATGATCGCATCAAAAGTTCCAATATGCGAGACATCATAAGGAAAGCCATCGTAGAAACTGCAGAGGAGCTTGGAGTCGAAGTCAAAGAAATAATCCTCTTCGGATCAAGGGCCAGAGGGGATTTCAGGAAAGACTCCGACTGGGATGTGCTGGTAGTAACTAAGGAAAGGATTCCAAGACACGTTGAACTTGAGCTGTATAAGTTGGTTCATAGGAAACTGCTGTTTAATGGCATAAAGGCTGACATTCTCATAATATCCAAGGATGAGCTTGAGAAAGTAAAGGATAATAAGGCTTACGTCTATTATTACGCCCTCAAGGAGGGAATCAAGGTTTGAGCTACAAGGAGTGGCTGAAGAAGGCTGAAAAGGATCTGATCCTCTCTCGCCTCAGCTTATCCGAAGGCATCTATGATTATGCCGCCTTCCACGCCCAACAATGTGCCGAAAAAGCGCTGAAAGCGTTTCTAGTGTGGAGTAGTAAGCCCATTAAGAAAACACATGACATTGGAGAGTTAATAATACTGTGTTCCCAAATTGACGGGGAGTTTATGGAACTATTCGAACTAGACGTTGATCTTTTAACAGCTTATGCGGTGGAAGCGAGGTATCCCACACTACACGAGCCAGATAGAGAAGAAGCCGAAAGGGCAATAGAACTAGCCGAGATTGCCCTCAGCTTCGTAAAATCAAAGATTACTTCACCCTGAACCTCAGTAGCGCCGCAAGTCCGCCGAGGGCCTTCAGCTTCTCTCCACCTTCGTGCTCCGAGCTGACTACAACGACCTCTCCGCGGGAGTACCTCACCGCGTCCATCAGCTCCTCGACCTTCTCCCTGAGTTCCCCCTTGAGGAGCTCGTCAAGGACTAACAGGGTCTCAACCGCGCCGTAGTTCACTGCCTCCTCGACCTCCTTAAGGCCGTAGGCAACCAGCCCGTTGTTCCTGGCGATGTTCTCAAGGACTTTCTCAACCAGCTGAACTTCCTTGGCGACGCGGTTTTCCTGATAGACCCTGTCAACAACCCCGCGCTTTATGACCTCGTAGATGCCCGTCCTTCCAGTGACGCTGGTGTCCTCGATTACGACTTTCTTGGCCAGCTCCGGATACTTCTCCTTCAGGAACTTGTAGAAGTCCTCCTTGACGAAGCCAGGGCCAGCAACTATTGCCTTCTCGACGTTCTCGCGCCTCATTACCTCTTCCATAGTCTTGGCTACATCATGGAAGAACTTCATCTCCTCGCTCTCCCTGTCGGTGTTGTATCTCTTCCCGCCAAGGTTGTGACGTATGCTGTTTAGTATCTCAACCCCGTACTCCCTGACAAGGGCCATATCCGCCTCGCCATCGTCAATAACCACTATCATCACGCGGGCCCTCTTGGAAGCCGCAACAGCCTCCTTAAGCCTCTCAATGTGGTGCTCCTTCCACCGCGGCTTCTGGATGGTCACGACGGTTCCCTGCTCTATCGCTATCGTGTGGTACTTGCCGAGCGGGACGTCTTCCCTGCTGGCGTAGACTATTGGCCCGGTAACGCGTACCTGGTTGGCAAACTTGTGGAAGTTTATCTTTTCCGCCTGGACTCCGAGGAAAACCGGTATGACCTCGACCTTCTCCGCCCTTAAGGAATCGGCTCTCTGGGCCTGCTTCCTGAGGGTTTTGGCGTAGACGATGTCGCCGGGATCTATTATGTGGTAAAGGTGCCAGAGGTCGTCAAGGGTCTCGGCCTTCACTTTCACCTTGCCTTCCTTGGGCTTCTCCTCGAGTATCTGCATTTTATCACCCCCGAAGAACATCTTCCAGTCTTATTCCATTCTTTTTGGCATCATCTAGAAGTTGATAGAGCTCTTTAAGCTCCTCTTCGCTCACCGTGAAATACCCTGAAAAGTTCATCTTCTTTAGTTCATTATTGTGTTCCCTCTTCATTTCTCACTCCCAGAGAGGATACTCCTCCCACATAAAAGGTTTTAGCAGAGAAAAGAAGAAATCAAATAAGCTCCCTCTCCGTCTTCGTGAGCCTCTCGGCGCCGTTTTCCGTGATGACGATGGTGTCTTCTATCCTGACGCCGCCGAACTTCGGGAGGTAGATGCCGGGCTCGACTGTTATCACCATTCCGGGCTTAAGAACGGTCTCGTCGTACTGGCTTACTCCAGGCCACTCGTGAATCTCAAGGCCGACGCCGTGGCCTGTCGAGTGAATGAATTTGTCGCCGTAGCCGTACTCCTCTATCACGTCCCTAACAATAGTGTCGAGCTCTTTAGCTGTTATCCCGGGCCTCGCCTCTTCGACGCCCTTCTTCTGTGCCTCGAGGACTATCTCGTAGATTTCCCTCTGCTTCTCGTTCGGCGAGCCGACTACAACGGTTCTCGTCATGTCGGAATGGTAGTGGTTGAAGAGCGCTCCCTCGTCAATGACGACGAGCTCTCCCCTCTCAATCCTCTTGTCGCTCGCTACTCCGTGCGGAAGCGCCGAGCGCCACCCGCTTGCTATTATCGTGTCGAATGCTGTCTTTTCAGCCCCCTCCATCTTCATAACGTACTCCATCTTGGCCGCGACTTCCCTCTCTCTCACTCCCTCACGCACCTCTTCTATGGCGACGAGCATGGCCTTGTCCGCTATCTGACAGGCCCGCTTTATGACCTCAATCTCCTCTGGAGTCTTAACCATTCTGAGCTCCTTGATGACGTCGTCAACGACGGCAAACTCCTCAACGCCAGCCTTTTCCTTAAGGCTCTGGACACTGGAGTAGCTCGTCCTCCCCTCGATGCCCAGTTTCTTGAGGTTGAAGGCCTTCAGTCTCTCGTAAAGCTCCGCTCCCCTCTTGAAGTACTCAACCGGAACTCTTGAGCTCTCCCTAGCCTCTTCATACTCGAGCTGTGGAACGAGGAAGAGCTCTTCATCGGCGGTAACCACGAGGTAGCCGCCGAGAACCGGGGCGGAACCGGTGAAGTAGAACAGGTTTGGCTTGTGGGTTATCAGAACGCCGTCCAGCTCCTTCTCCGCTATGAACTCCTTCAGCCTTTCGATCCTCATCTCAACCACCGGGGTTAGTCTTCATCGAAGGATAAAACGGTTTCGGAAGGGATATAAACTCCGGCGCTTATTACTGGTCAGGTGTCGGGAGTGACGGTTTACCTCTTTGACTTCGACGGAACCCTCGTGGACAGCACCGGTGCAGTCGAAAAGGCCCTTCGAATAGCCATTGAGAAGACGATACCAGCGGTCATAGAGAGCGACCTCTACGATGAGTACTACAAGGCCCTCTTCCTTTTCATAAAGGGCAAGCTGACATACCAGCACCTCGGCGTCATCCACGAGCTTGTAGCCCAGGGCACGATACACGAGTACTATCGTCAGATGCCCAAGTACATCAAGGATTTTCCCCACGCGAGGAGGGTCATCAGAACTCTAAGAAAGCGCGGGAGAACGGTTATCAGCTTCTCCGGCGAGCACACCTACCCAGGAGGTAAGGTGATATTCCTCAAGAGGACGAAGTGGTACGATGAGTTCGACGAGGTGATAACCTTCAAGAGCACGAAAGACATGCTGACGAAATTCGAGACTCTCAGAGAGCTCTATCCAGACGAGCCGTTTGTCTGGGTGGACGACAGCCCCAGCAGGTTTACGTACATCCTCGATGAAAACACCCTGTTAGTGCAGAAGGCCTCACCACACAAGAGCGACGTTGCCCTGCTCTTCGAGAGGCAGAACTTTCTGAAAATAAAGTCCCTCATCGAGGTCTTGGAGATAGACGATGGCCTCTCGGAGTTTCTGTGAGACTCGAAATTTTTAAAAACTGCCCGCTCAACCTATGAACGGCACCACACCCTGGCCAGAGGCTGAGGGGGTGGTGGTCGTGAGGAAGGCCGTTGTTCTGTCCTACGTCGGGTCCCACGAGCACAGGGATCCAAACAGGGTGATTCTCAAGCCGCTCGACGTCAACGACAGGGGCAGCGCGGCGAGGCTCATCGGCAGGAAGGTCGTCTGGAGAACTCCAACCGGAAGGAAGCTCATCGGAAAGATAGTCAGAACTCACGGCACCCGCGGCGAGGTTAAGGCGGTCTTCAAGCCCGGCCTTCCAGGTCAGGCCCTCGGAGACTACGTTGAAATCCTCTGACGCAACCCCTTTAAGGCCTCTACCTTTTCTTTATCCGGTGAGAGAATGGAGCTTGTAGAGGTAAAGGAAGGTCTCGCGAGGATCCTCGTACCGAAGGCCGAGAGGATATACGATGCGCCTGTCTTCTACAATCCCGTAATGTCCCTCAACAGGGACATCAGCGTTCTCGCGGTTAAAGTTCTCGGGCCGAAGAGGGTTTTGGATGCACTCTCCGCAACGGGGATCAGGGGCATACGCTACGCCCTCGAGACTTCAGCGGAAGAGGTGTGGCTCAACGACATCAGCGAGGAAGCTTACGGGCTTATGAAGAAGAACGCGAGCCTCAACATCGATGGGGAGCTCTACGAAGAGGGCGACCGCTCGTATCTCTGGGGGGAAAAGCTCGTCGTTATAAACAAGGGCGACGCCAACAGGCTGATGGCCGAGAACTTCAGGTACTTTGACTTCCTCGACCTAGATCCCTTCGGCTCTCCCGTCGAGTTCCTTGACACCGCCCTCAGGAGCGTAAGGCGGAACGGCGTTCTTGCGGTAACTGCTACAGACACGGGAGTGCTCTGCGGCGCCTACAGGAACGCCTGCCTCAGGAAGTACCTTGCAGAACCTATCCGCGGCCCGCTCTGCCACGAAGCCGGGCTTAGAATACTCATCGGGACAGTCGTCAGGTACGCGGCGAAGTACGACTTGGGGGTCGAAGTCCTGTTAGGTTATCACCGCGACCACTACTTCAGGGCCTTCCTAAAACTTAAGAGCGGGGCGAAGAAAGCCGACAAAAGCCTCTCCCAGCTTGGCTTCCTTTGGGCCAACAAAAGTGGAAGGTTTGAGTACAGAAGGGGCTTTTTACCGGACAAACCCGGAGCAAGCGGCCCCCTCTGGCTCGGCCCGCTGAAGGATGAAAGTTTCGTCGAGGAGCTTCTTGAATCTGCCAGAGACCACCCGCTCGCCCACAAGAAGACGCTGCCGTTCCTCCAGCTCATCTCGGAAGAGCTCGACGTTCCCTTCCACTACGACACGCACACCCTAGCTAGAGCCTGCTCCCTGACCCCACCGAAGCTTGATGTCATAATCCAGCGCCTTAGAGAACTTGGCCACAGCGCCACGAAGACCCACTTTTCCCCGACCTCTGTGAAAACGGACGCTCCTTTCGGAGTGGTTGTTGAGGTGATGAAGGATGTCCAGACTGATTGAGCTAGCTGAGAAGTTCTACAGGGACGAGTACACGGATTCAGTCCTCTACTCCAGGCTGGCCAAGGCCGAAAAGGACGAGAGGATCAAAGCGGAGTTCCAGAGGCTTGCCCAGATAGAGTCTGAGCATGCTAGTTTTTGGTACGAGTTCCTCAAGAGAAGGGGTGTAAAACCAGAAAAACCGAAGATAGGGCGCTTCCACTTCACATCGGTTTTCGTCCTCAGAAGAGTGCTCGGTGCTGGGGCTGTGACTTCTCTCCTTGAGATGGGAGAGAGGGACGCGGTAAAGAAGTACTACAGATTTCTAACAGAATACTCCTCAGAAATGAGCGAAGATGAAAGGGAGAGGCTCAAGAGTGTCATCCTGGACGAGCTTGAGCACGAGAAGTTCTTCAGGGAAGAGGAGAAGACCTTCCACACCGAGAACATCCGCGACCTGGTTTTGGGCATGAACGACGGCCTCGTCGAGATTCTGGGTGCCGTGACCGGGCTTTCGGCTGTCTATCCCAACAGGCCTGAACTCGTCGGCATAAGCGGCCTAATCGTTGGGGTCGCTGGAGCGCTCTCGATGGGAATAGGTGCCTTCATCTCCGTCCGCTCCCAGAGACAGGTCAACGAGGCCCTCAGGGAGAAGATGGAAGTCCTATTCAGGGTCTCCCCAGAGAGGGCCAGGGAAGAGATAATGGAAAGGCTAATGGAAGGGGGCCTGCCGAAGGAAATCGCAGAAAAAACCGCCGAGGAACTTGCCCAGAAGGGGGATGCTGTGATAAGCCTTCTTCTCGGGGAGAGCGATGAGAACGAAGTCCGCTCGGCCCTCTATACGGGTCTCTCTTATCTGCTCGGAGTGGCGTTTCCAGTAACGCCCTACTTCCTGGCGTCGAGCTCTTTAACCGCACTTCCGTTCTCAATTCTGCTCGCAGGCAGCGTCCTCGGCGTCGTTGGTACGATGGTGGCACTACTATCGGGAATCTCGGTCAGAAAGAAGGCCCTGGAGATGGTTTCAACCGGCCTCGGGGCGGCGTTCCTGAGCTACCTCTTCGGAAGGCTGATGGAAGCAGTCTTTCACGTCTCGGCCCTTTAGAGATAGGTGACCTCAACGCCGAGCTTTTCCGCCGTTTTTCCCTGTTTTTCATCGCTTGTAGCGAGCTTTCCGTATTTTAATGCCTGGGCTATGTAGAGGGCGTCGTACACCGTTATTCTTCCCTCACACGCTATCTCCCGTGCTTGAGGCAGGTATTCGAGAGGGTTTTCAAGAAATAAAACGCTTCTCATAAGGTCTAAGGCCTGGCTCCTTCTTTCAAACTCTTCCCGATCTATGCGGGAGTACAGCACATGGTGCTTCCACAGGGCGTTTGACACTTCAATCAACGCGTATTCCAGGGATGTAAGGTCGTTTCCTCTTATGAACTCCTCGATTCTCTCCCATCCAGGTTCCAAAAGGATGTACCTGGCGAGAGACGATGCGTCAATTACTATCACGGTCATCCCTCACGTACTTTCTTGCAGTCCCTTCATCCGCAGGGGTTCCACCAGAAAGGAGCCTGTGAATCTCGTCAAGTTTTTTCTGTTTTTCTGCCCTATGGACCCTCTCTTCAATGAACTTCCGTATCTCCTCGCTCCAGTTGATATCAAGCTCCTTCATCTTTGCCTTGAGCTCGTCGGGGATGCGCACGCTTATCACTGCCATACGACCACCGTTTACACTTTTGTAATACAGCAATATAAACATTTTGGGGAAGAGCCAGAAAAGAAAACAGTTCAGACCTTAACGTACTTCCACCTGCCCTTCTTGAATATCCACCAGTACATGGCCGCGCTCGTGAACGTCTCGAGGGTCATCGCGAGCCAGGCCGCTATGACGCCCATTCCCTCTATCACGAAAGGCCCTATCACAAGGCCAAACCCGAAGACATAGGAGGGAAGTATCCTGAACAGGAGCTTGCTGATTGCCGTGACGTACATCGGGCTCTTTGTGTCGCCGGCTCCCCTCAAAGCTCCGCTGAGGACAAAGACCCATCCAAGGGGGACTTCGCTTATCCCGACGATGAGGAGGTAGATGCTCGCCAGGTGAAGTACCTCATGATAGTGGGGGTCGCTTGAGGAAAGGAAGGGCATGACGAGGTAGCGCGGGAACGCTATGAGGATAATCGCCATCACGCCCATGAAGACGCTAACCATCTTCAGGGCCTCGTAAACCGTCCTTTCAGCCTCTTCCGGCTTTCCAGCACCGAGGTTCTGGCCGACGAGGGTTGAAGCCGCAACGTTGAAACCGAAAGCGGGCATATAGGCGATGCTTTCGACCCTGAGGCCTATCTGGTGGGCGGCGAGCGCTATGTCTCCAAACCGGGTGACTATGCTCATGTAGAGGAAGTTGTAGAAGCTGAAGAGGCCGCGCTCCACCAGCGTGGGGATGCCTATCCTGAGTATTCTGATGACCATCTCCGGGTGGAAGCTCCAGCTCGGCCTGAACTTGAGGACGAGCTTCCCACTCAGGAGAAGGTACAGACCAATCAGAAATGAAGACGTGATTCCAATCCCAGAGGCCCAAGCAGCTCCCACGGCACCCATCCTTGGAAAGCCGAGCTTACCATAGATCAGGAGGTAGTCAAAAGTGGCATTGACGACGTTCATGAAGATACCGAGCTTCATGGGAGTCTTCGTATCCCCCGCTCCCCTTAGAGCCGAAAAGAGAGTAAAACCGACGAACCTGATGGGATAGAACAAGAACACGACCTTAAGGTAAGCGTAGGCCGTTCTGAGGAGTTCTCCCTTGGCGCCCATAACCCAGAGAACCTCGTCTCCGAAAAACCACCCGAAGAGCATAACGGGGATTCCGAGGAGGAAAGCAAGGTAGAGACTCTGCTCCAGAACCAGCTCCGCTTGGGAATAGTCCTTAGCACCAACAAAGCGGGCTATCAAGGCAAGGGTTCCAACAGAAACTGCCATCATTATGGGGAACATGAACCAGCTTACCTGTCCGCCGAGGCCAACGGCCGCTATCGCCAGCGCGCTGACGTGGCCGACCATCAGAGTATCCACTAGGTTGAGGAGTGTCTGGGAGATGTTGCCCACTATAGCAGGCCACGCCAGTGCCCATATTTTTCGCTGGGTCTCGTTGCGGAACATTAAGACGCGCCTCTAAACGAACAGAGAAACGTTTAGTTAATAAGGGTTGCGGTAGTGTTGCAGAACTACGTAAGTAGGTCAGAGAAAAGAAAAAGGTTCAGTAAGAGAGGTTCCTCTTCTTCCTCCACTTGTGGGACCAGCTGTACTTCCTCATTCTCCTGCTCCTGCCGAATCCGCAGGCGGCACAGTAGCCCTTCTTGACGTTGAAGGCCCTCCTACCGCAGCGCCTGCACCTTATGTGGGTTGGAGTACGGTTCCTCTTGCCCTTTGGCTCAGTGCCCGCTCCCATGCTATCACCCCGCTAAGCTCTCACTCAAGCTCGACAGGGGAGATGGCCAGAACGTTGTCTCCCCTTATAACGATTTTACCGTACTTCTTAACGACCTCGCCGTCCTGGATGAGCTCGGCATCGGCGAGGACAACGTTAAGGTGGATGTCGTAACCGATGAGCTTACCCCTGAACTCGTTCCCCCTCTTCAGGAGCACGAGGACGTCCTTGTCAAGGGACTTGTGGATAACATCGAGTGGTCTTTCCGCCATTTTCACGCACCTCCAAATAATCAAAGCTCATAGCCTTAACGAGGGAAACGGTTTATAACTCTTTCCGTTCTCCTGGCCCTTCTCAACATTAAACCTGGAGTTCTTGCCCCCAGAGGAAAAGGGCTATAAATTGTATCACTTAAAGTGATTAAGGTGAAAGCATGAAAAAAGGTGGGCTGCTGCTCATTCTCCTGCTTCTGGCCTCAATCGCCAGCGGATGTATCTCGGAGAGCAACGAAAATCAAACTGCAACGGCTTCGACCGTTCCACCGACTTCAGTGACACCCTCACAGTCTTCCACTCCCACAACCTCGACCTCGACGTACGGCCCTTCCGAAAGAACGGAGCTTAAACTTCCTTCGGTTAACTACACTCTCATCTACGTCGGCATAGAGAAAGGCTGTCCCTCCGGAAGAGTCCCGGCGAAGTTCACGTACAACCCCGGAAACAAGACCGTAAAGTCTGTCAGCCTCCGCGGGAGCTTCAACAACTGGGGAGAGTGGCCGATGGAGCTGAAGAACGGCACGTGGGAGACGACCGTCTGTCTCCGCCCTGGAAGGTATGAGTATAAGTACTTCATCAACGGCCAGTGGGTCAAGGACATGTCCGACGACGGGACGGGAAGGCCCTACGACCCCGATGCAGACGCCTATGCCCCCGATGGCTACGGGGGAAAGAACGCCGTGAGGGTAGTTGAGGGCCGCGAAGCGTTCTACGTGGAGTTCGATCCAAGAGACCCAGCCTACCTCAGCATCGCGGACAAAAGAACCGTGGTCAGGTTCGAGGCTAAGAGAGACACCGTCGAGTCTGCTGTTCTAGTAACGGAACACGGGAACTACACTATGAAGCTCCAGGTCTGGTGGGACTCCGGCGAAACCTGGCGCGCCGAGATGCCGGTTGAACCCGCTGATTATTACATTCTCATAACTTCCTCTGACGGCGAGAAGTTTGCCGTCCTGAACACAAGCGAAAGCCCGTTCTTCCGCTTTGACGGTATTGACAGGTTCCCCCAGCTGGAGTGGGTGAGCAACGGGATAACCTACCAGATATTCCCCGACAGGTTCAACAACGGAAACAGGAGCAACGATGCCCTAGCTTTGGACCACGACGAGCTAATTCTGAACCAGGTCAATCCGGGACAGCCAATCCTCTCCAACTGGAGCGACCCGATAACGCCCCTCCACTGCTGCCACCAGTACTTCGGCGGCGACATAAAGGGAATAACGGAGAAGCTCGACTACCTTCAGAGCCTAGGTGTTACTATAATCTACCTCAACCCGATTTTTCTCTCGGGAAGCGCCCACGGCTACGACACCTACGACTACTACCGGCTCGACCCCAAGTTCGGGACCGAGGGGGAGCTGAGAGAGTTCCTCGATGAGGCACACAGGCGGGGAATGAGGGTAATCTTCGATTTCGTGCCCAACCACTGCGGCATAGGGAATCCGGCCTTCCTCGACGTCTGGGAGAAGGGCAACGAAAGCCCATACTGGGACTGGTTCTTCGTCAAGAAGTGGCCCTTCAAGCTCGGCGATGGGAGCGCCTACGTCGGCTGGTGGGGCTTTGGGAGCCTTCCGAAGCTCAACACTGCCAACCAGGAGGTCAGGGAGTACCTGATAGGAGCGGCCCTCCACTGGATAGAGTTCGGCTTTGACGGCATTAGGGTGGATGTGCCGAACGAAGTCCTCGACCCGGGGACGTTCTTCCCGGAGCTGAGAAAGGCAGTTAAGGAGAAAAAGCCCGACGCGTACCTCGTCGGCGAGATATGGACGCTCTCCCCGGAGTGGGTGAAGGGAGACCGCTTCGACTCGCTCATGAACTACGCCCTCGGGAGGGACATCCTTCTGAACTACGCTAAGGGCATGCTCAGCGGAGAAAGTGCAATGAAAATGATGGGACGTTACTACGCTTCCTACGGCGAGAACGTAGTTGCGATGGGCTTCAACCTCGTTGATTCGCACGACACTTCGAGGGTTCTCACTGACCTCGGTGGTGGCAAACTGGGAGACACACCGTCAAACGAGTCAATTCAGAGGCTCAAGCTCCTCTCAACGCTCCTCTATGCCCTGCCCGGAACTCCCGTCACCTTCCAGGGGGACGAGAGGGGACTGCTCGGAGACAAGGGACACTACGATGAGCAACGCTATCCGATACAGTGGGATACTGTGAACGAGGACGTCCTGAACCACTACAGGGCACTGGCGGAGCTCAGAAAAAGAGTTCCCGCATTGAGGAGCAGCGCAATGAGGTTCTACACCGCGAAGGACGGTGTTATGGCCTTCTTCAGGGGGCACAACGATGAGGTTCTCGTCGTTGCCAACAGCTGGAAGAAGCCAGCCCTACTGGAGCTTCCCGAGGGGGAGTGGAAAGTAATCTGGCCTGAGGATTTCAGCCCGGAACTGCTTCGCGGCACAGTTGAAGTGCCAGCCATAGGGATAATCATCCTTGAGCGGGGCTGACCCCCCTTCCGTTAATTTGTTTGGCACGCTGACAATGAGCATCCCAAAAGCTTTTTATGAAATGTCCTTACTCCAGTTTCAGGTGGTGAGTGATGGGAGAGAAGCCCGACAAGTACGAGATTCTCCAGGATTTGATGAGGAGGAGAGGTTTTGCCTGGGGGAGCTTTGAAATCTACGGTGGCTCACGCGGATTCTATGACTATGGCCCGCTCGGTGCGACGATAAAGAGGAAGATAGAGAGAAAGATCAGAGAGGCCTTCCAGAGGGAAGGCTTTTTTGAGCTTGAAACGCCGGACATAACGCCAGAGAAAGTGTTCATAGCGAGCGGCCACGTCGAGAAGTTCGTTGACCCTCTGGTAGAGTGCAAGAAGTGCGGTGCCCGCTTCAGGGCAGACCACCTGGTTGAGGAGGCCCTGGGCATAGACACCGAGGGAATGAGCGCTGAGCACCTCACCCAGCTAATCCGTGAGCACGACATCCGCTGTCCTGAGTGCGGCGGCGAGCTTTCAGATGTGTGGTACTTCAACCTCATGTTCGAGACGAGGATAGGCCCCTACGGTGACCAGAAGGGCTACCTGAGGCCCGAGACAGCACAGGGCATCTTCGTGAACTTCAGGAGGCTAAACGCCTTCGCGAGGAACAAACTGCCCTTCGGAGTTTTCCAGATAGGCAAAGCCTACCGCAACGAGATTTCACCGAGGCAGGGTATGTTAAGGCTCAGGGAGTTCACGCAGGCCGAAGCTGAGATATTCTTCAACCCCAACGAGACAGAGCATCCGCACTTCGACGAGGTTAAGGACGAAAAGCTGAGGCTCTACCCGATAGAGCACCAGCTCAAGAAACTCGGCATGATCGAAATAACGGCGGAAGAAGCCGTAAAGAAGGGCTACATAATGAACACCCTCTTCGCCTACTACATGGTCATGGTCAAGAGGGTTCTCCTCGACATCGGCATCCCCGAGGACAAAATCCGCTTCAGGCAGCAGCTCCCCGAGGAGAGGGCGCACTATTCAAGGGACACCTGGGACGCTGAAATCCACAGCGAGCGCTTTGGCTGGGTTGAATGCGTTGGAATAGCGAACAGGGGCGACTACGACCTGAGCAGGCACATGCGCGAGAGCGGCGCCGACTTAACTGTCCTTATCCACTACGACGAGCCGAAGATCGTGAAGAAGCTTGAGGTAAGCCTCAACATGAAGAGGGTCGGACCGAAGCTGAAGAAGGACGCCAAGAGGATAAACGAGCTGATCAGGGGCTGGGACGAGGAGAAGAAGCGCGAGCTGGTGGAGCTCCTTGAAAAAGAAGGGAAAGTCACGATCGAGGGCTACGAGCTTGAGAAGGACGACTTCATAATCAGGGAGATCGAGGAGAAGATAACCGGCGAGAAGATAGTTCCACACGTCCTCGAGCCAAGCTTTGGTATAGACAGGCCCTTCTACCTGCTCCTTGAGAACAGCCTCGTCATAGAGGAGGACAGGACTTACCTGAAGATAAAGAAGGACATGGCGCCGATCGAGGTGGCGGTTTTACCGCTCGTTGCCAAAGAGCCGCTAAAGAGCATTGCCTACGATATCTTCAGGACGCTCCAGAAGGAGGGCTTCATAGTCGTCTACGACGAGAAGGACACCGTTGGGAGGAGGTACATGCGCTACGACGAGATTGGTACTCCCTACTGTGTAACCGTCGACAACCAAACGCCCGAGGACGGGACCGTGACGATCAGGGACCGCGACACGAGGGAGCAGGTGAGGGTGAAGATCGAAGAACTGCCAAAGAAGCTGAGGGAGTTAATCTTTGAAAGCTGAGCTTTTCCTTTGCTTATTTTACTATGAAGACACCTGTGGTGATTTTATGCTCAAGTACATTGGATATCTTGGAGTTGGCATAGTCATAGGCATCCTCGCGGCAATGTTCGGCCTCGGAGGGGGCTTCCTGATAGTTCCCACCCTCAACTTCCTCGGCGTTGAGATACACCACGCGGTGGGAACTTCCAGCGCTGCAGTCGTGTTTACTTCCCTGAGCTCTGCGATAGCCTACCACAGGCAGAGGAGGATACACTACAAGGCGGGCCTCCTGCTGGCTTCAACGGCTGTTATCGGCGCTTACATCGGAGCCTGGGCCACGAGCTACATAAGCGCCGCCCAGCTCAAGGTGATATTCGGCGTTGTCCTCTTCCTCGTGGCCATAAGGCTCTACCGCAAGAAGAGCAGAGAGCCACATGAGGTTGACCTTAAGGAAGTTAAGCTCGACTACAAGGTGGTTCCGATCGGCGGCTTTATAGCGGGAGTTGCGAGCGGCCTCCTTGGAATCGGCGGCGGGGCAATAAACGTGCCCTTCCTCACCTACATGGGACTTCCCATCCACTACGCGGTCGCGACTTCGAGCTTCGCCATAGTCTTCACGGCCACGTCTGGAGCGATAAAGCACTACATGCTCGGCAACGTCGAGGTTGAGTGGCTCGTTCTCCTCGTCCCGGGCCTGATAATCGGCGCCCAGCTCGGGGCGAAGATTGCCAAGAGGACTAAGGCATCCCAGCTTACGAAGGCATTTGCCGTTGTGATGGCCTTTCTGGCGATAAGGATGATCCTCAAGGGACTGGGCTATCCCGTTCCTTGAGCCTTTTCCCTTGTCTTCTGCTTATAGAGGGCAATTGACAGGAAAATCACCACAGTGAGGAGAATGTACCACACAACGATGAGGGGCCTGTCGTAGGGGTACGGTCCTCCCGCCAGGATTTCAGGGAGGGCCCTGGGGAAGAGCATCAGGCTGAGGAATAAACCGGGGAAGCCGGCTATTATGAAAGTTGAAAACCCGCATCGGTAGCCCATCTGGCCACAGATCCCACTCTGGGCGGTGAGGCCTACTAGAATTGTGATAATCCAGACGAAAACCAGTGAAACAAGGCTTTTCAGGGATATCGACCCCTTCCTCCATTCGTAAACCCCGTAGAGGATGACGAAGATCAGGGCAGAGCCCGCACAGCTCATCCAAGTGGCGAGGTCTTTGGAGAACCCATAGGGGGCATCCCAGTTGGCGAAGGCCACAGCTCCTGGCATCGTTAGGACAAAAGAGAACACTGCTATAAGCCAGAGCTTCAGAGTCTCACTCCTCATCATGCCCACTATCTATCCTTTGAGGGAAAGTATAAATCCTTTTCCAGCGGCAAACTTTAAAACTCCCCTCCGAACTACGACCATGCTCTACGTGGAGATACTCGGAAACCTGCCCGAAATGGCACGGGACGAAGTGAAAGCGATGCTCGAACTCGGCGGTGGGGAGATTATCGGTCAGGATTACCTCTTCCTCAAGGTCGATGCGGGTGAGAAAGCCTTCCCGTTTCTCGACAGGCTTGGATTAGCCCACGAGTACGGTCTTCTCCTCGTCGAGGCGGATTCCGTTGAAGAACTCCTCCAGAAGGCCGGAGAAGTGGAGTGGCCGATAAAGGGGGCTTTCAAAGTTGATACTGAGACCATGGCCAACTGCAGGCACGATGTTCTTGACCTTCCCAGAAAGCTGGGAGCTGTCATCCACGCCCAGGGCTTCCGCGTGAACCTCTCAAAGCCCGACACCGTTGTTAGGGTCTACTGCGGCGAGAGGCTCTACGCTGGAATAAGGCTGAGGTACTTCGACCCGAAGGACTTCGAAAAGAGAAAGGCCCACCACAGGCCCTTCTTCAGGCCGATATCGCTCCACCCAAGGGTCTCAAGGGCGCTCGTGAACCTGACGAAGGCGACGCGGGAAATTCTAGACCCATTCATGGGGGCCGGCGGAATACTTATCGAGGCCGGTCTGCTGGGCCTGAGAGTCTACGGCGTGGACATAAGGCCTGAGATGGTTGAAGGCGCTGAAACCAACCTCAAGCACTACGGGGTGAGGGACTACACGCTCAAGCTCGGCGACGCGACGAGGCTGGAGGATCTGTTCCCCGACAAGAAGTTCGAGGCGGTAGCGACCGACCCGCCCTACGGCACCGCCGCGACACTCGCCGGGAGAAAGAGGGACGAGCTTTACAGGAAAGCCCTGAGGAGCATCTACAACGTACTTGAGGACGGGGGAAGGCTGGCGATAGCTTTTCCGACTGACTTCAACGGGAAGGCGGAGGCCGAAGCGGTGGGGTTCAGAACCCTCGGAAGGTACTACCAGAGGGTTCACAAGAGCCTTGAGCGGTACTTCTATGTGTTTGAGAAATGAATCATCAACTATAACAGCATAAGCAGATGTCTAACTCTGGCTGGGGACTATGGTCAACTCACGCAGTATTGAAACTCGTTGAACGAAATGTATGGCATGAAGCGGTAGTGGGCTATCTTAAAACTCTTTTTAACCTCTGGAGTTTATGTTCAAAAATTTAATAATGCTCTCGATATTAAGAGTACCCCAAATCTTCAGATAATTGCGCTTGTGATAACACCCGCTAAAGATATGCTTTAACAAAGATTTATAGGTGAAGAAATATTTTAGAATCGTCAATTTTGGATAATACTTATAAAGGTTAACATACCTATTCCCTTGGGTGTCAATCGTTCCCCAAAGTAGTTGACACCCGGATGCGTCTTTAGACCACGGCGTATAGACTCTAGGGGGGATAACCAATGGGGTGTGGAATATTGAAGGTGACTAGAATACTGGTTTGGCTGGGGGTGCTATTAGGTATAGTGCCCATAACCCTCCTTCTTGGGGTTGGATCTCCAGTGGTGGGTCTTGGGCTCTTGGTGATAGTGGTGCTATTAACGTACTTCCTTATAACGCACCCCCTTGCAGAGGCAGAAAGACTGTTTGCAGAGGGTAAGAGCAAGGAAGCCAAGGGTAAGCTGACGATACCGCTTATTATCTCTTTTATAACCGGAAACATCCTCGGATTCATCTTGATCCTAGTGGGCCTTTTGACATGTGGATGACCAGTTTGTTTTCTTCTTTTTACAATCTCTTCCTTAAAAGGTCTTAAAAGGTGTGGATTCAGTAACGCCTAAAACGGCATGAGTGCTGAACGGGTGAAGTTCTTCAGTGAAGATTTATACGAGTGCTTAGGTTTCTTTGACATTGAGGTGTACTATAACGGAGAAATCTCGAAAAGTTTTTAATATCGATTTTTTATCAAACATCATGAGAGGATTAATACCACTCCTCTTTGGAATTTTGCTTGTTTCACCTATCGCCCTGGCCAGCAATGTTACGGTCTCATTTCATGCCCCCCAGGATACGTGCTCGACGACGCGACTGTTCATTACAACGCCTCCTGCACCGGTTGGGTGGTGGGAGTTTTCGACGACGGCATCTCACTTCAAAGCTTTGCCCTTTGTATCAACCGGAGTGGAGAATTCAGACTCTCCAGCTACGTATTCCCCCGCGAAAAGAACCCCAAGCCCTATCTAAACACAACCTGCCCAATCAACGTCTCCGTTACCCCTCAGTATCAGCCAGATATTTTTCCGATACGATTAGGGGAGAGTACCGTAGGTATCTGCTCACGAAGGTTTGGTTTAGAAACCTTGGAAGCGGCACCTTTAGAATAAACGTTCCCTGGGAACTCATAGCCATCTACCTTGAAAGCGATACTATATATGAAAACGGGACGTATGTCCCAAAACTCCCGCTGGATGTTGAGGTATCTTGGAAAGGTGAAGAAATCGACAGGACACCCGCTCTGGCAGAACCTCCCGCTTCTTACTGGATTGACATCAGCGAGGAGAAACCCTCTGGGGAAGTTTTCGTAAAAGTAAGTGGGGAGCGAGCTAAATTCATAACCAAGGTTTATGGATACGTTATCATTCCATACCAATCGTATTATCCAGCAATAGGTGGGTTTCCCTTTATATTTCCCCAGCACGATGGTTATCGCATTAGTATATACTCCTATTTTGGAAACGTCGAAGTTGAGGGGGAGTTTCTCTGGAATGGGAGCAATTTCACCCTTTTTAAGTTTACTACCTCAAAGGGCGAGACTAAGGAGCTTTACGTTAAAGATGGTCGTGTATGCTATGGAAAATGGACCAGGAGAGCGTGCGGTAGGTATTCACTACCAAGGGGAGCACTAAAACTGACTGTGGGCTTTAATAGAGGGTCTCTGTGGGTCTGGAACGATGGAACTGTGTATTTTAAAACAAAGCTTGACTCACTGGGCATAAAGTCTATGGAATTCCTCGGTGGAATTCCAAGTGAAGACATCTACGCGGTCAGCGTTTATGCCACGGACAGGGTTTACGAAGAGAAGGATAGTCCTTTGGGTAGGGTATCCTTAGCACTAAGCTTCATTGCGGTTGTACTCTCGCTGGCCGCACTCCTGAGGTCAAGAAAAAAAGGCTGAAAACGTAGGTACACGGCCAGTCGATTTGAGTGCGGGAAATCTAAAACTCAGAAAGCTCCAAACTCATTCCTCAAGCCAGATTTCGAGCCTCTGCTTGCCCCTTCCGAGGCTGGAGCGCTTGAGCTTCTTGAGGTGGCCTATCTCCTTTATGTCCCTCACGTGCGTCCCGCCGCAGGGGATGACTTCGAAGTCCCTTATCTGGGTCAGCCTGGTTTCTCCTTCCCACCATATCTTCATCTCGCCGCCTTCGTCAACGTAGCGGTTGAAGAGCTCGATTATCTTCTCCTTGTACTGGTTCACGTTCTCCGGGTACTCTATGTCGTAGCGGCCCTTCTCATAGCTCATCCCGCTCCCGTAGGGCTTCCACTTCCCCTTTCCAAGGACTTCGTTGAGCACGTGGTCGAGCAGGTGCATCGCGCTGTGTATCCTCATCAGCTTGTAGCGGTAGTCCCAGTCGATTTTGAGCTCGACCTCATCCCCAACCTTGAACATCTCTGGTTCAGCAACGACGTGCCAGACGTTGCCCTCCTCATCTTTGTAAACATCGAGAACCTCAACGCCGTTTATCGTGCCCCGGTCGTGGGGCTGACCGCCGCCGGTCGGGTAGAATATCGTCTGGTCGAGAAGGAGAGCGTTGTCCCTTACTTCCAGAACCTTTGCCTTGGCTTCCTTCAAGTAGGCGTCCTCGTAGTAGAGCTTCCTCGTGGCCATTCTCATCACCAGAGGAAAATAAGCTGTCGCCATTTAAATGGGTATCGAAATTGAAGAAAAGGAAAGCTAAAGGAAAAGCTTTTACTTCCTTCTCCTGAGGAGAAGAGGCACGACGGCAAGGCCTACGAGGAACGCCGGACCGCAGGTACTGCCCGTCTTTTCTTCTACGTTGTACTTGACTTCAACTCTCTCAGGGACTTTCTCCATCATGGCAAAGTAGTCCCTGGCCAGCATACCATACCTTACGTAAGCGCTGCTTTCAAGAACTACCTCTTTGTCGCCGACCTTTGTGACCTTCATAGTTATCTGGCTTCCGTTGGCCTCAACATGTATGTCATCCGGAATCTGTGTGAACTTCGAGCCTTCAGGCAGTATAATTCTGATCGTTGTAGTCTGGTTGATCCCATCCGTCAGCCTTCCTTTGACCGAGACATCGCGGAGCCCGAGGGAAGGGTCGTGGACGTAGGTGTTGTTGTTGGCCTTGGTGTAGTTAGCCAGTACCCAGTGGAAGCGCAGCCGTAGGGGTGCTGTGGAGTTTACGTTCTCGAATTTTATGCTCCAGTCTTTCACACTTATCCCCTGTTGCTGGAAGGCAAGGAGGTTGTTCTGGTAAATTGACTGTATGATTGCATCTTCTCCCTGGTACATAACCATGAGTTTGAGATAGTTCACGTAGTCTTCTGGGGCTATGTATTCCATCAGGGTATCGATCACTGTTTCTTCTTTGCCGATCGTAATATTGGTCTCAGTCTTTGAGCTCCATACTGAATAGTTCCCTTCCTGGCCGGGTCTTCCGCGATACTGGATGATAAACGGCTGAAAGTCGCTGTAAAGCTTCTGGAGGTCATCTTTTGTTATGTTCTCATCGAAGTGCATACGCGCGTCCACGATTATCTCGTTCCCGTGAACATCAACGTTTATCGACACGTAGCTCTTACCCGATTCCCTCGAATAGTCCGACGGAATGCTCACGATCTCGGCGTCCTCCGGGAGCACTATCGAGTAGTGGTCTTCAAAGTCGAACGTCCTGTTTAGAGATGTGAGGTCAACCTGTGAGATCTGGAGGGTACGAAGAACATCAAGCTCTATTTCCCAGATCCCATCGTAGGAGTAGTATTTTGCAAAGTCGAGTACCTTCCCCGTAATTTCTGTGATTAGAGGCCCATCAGAATCATACCCTTTAACGGTGCCCGAGGCGTTTGCCAGGTTCATTCCAAGCTGCGAGAAGAGCTGAACCCTCTGGTTAACAAGCATTTCAGTGGCGTTCTCCAGACCCACCTTTAAGATACCCTCTTTGGTACTGTTCAGCATGTCTGAGGGTCCATAGAGGGTCGTTATGAACTTTAAATCTGCTGAACCGTCCCAGTGGACAGTGTACTTCTGCTCAACCTTCTCGGAATACGCATCGGCGCCAAAGCTCGGCACGGCAATTGCTCCGAACGCCAAAACAATCAATAACAAAACACCAACTTTCTTCATTAGAATTTCCCCCATTAACTCACTCCTAGTAGGGACTCAGGGAGGTTTTTAACCTTTTTCATCGGTTGAAGCTCTGCCGATTACCAGCGTGAGATTAAGATTCTAACGTGTATTCACTTGATTTTAACCCACACAAATACAAGCGGTGAATGTCCAAGACATCAAAAGTAAGAATAGGGGTAATGAAAATAGGGGCCATCAAGAGATCCACTTGCTCTCGTCCAGCTCTTTCTCGGTTTTGGCAACGATAACAGTCCCAGCCAGGTCGCCGGTGACGTTGACCATCGTCCTCCCCATGTCGAGGATCGCGTCAATGCCGAGTATCATGGCGTAGGCAAGCGCCACCGGACTTCCGGGCGTAAGGTCGAGGCCGACGCTCTGGAGGACCATTGCGAGCATTATTGCACCAGCACCGGGAACACCGGCGGTTCCTATTGAGGCCAGAACTGCCGTTAGGACGACGACGAGCTGCTGACCGAGGGTGAGCGGATGGCCGATAGCGTTGGCGACAAAGAGAACCGTGACACCCTGGTAGAGGGCAGTACCGTCCATGTTTATCGTCGCACCGAGCGGCAGGGTGAATGAGAATATTCCCTTGTCAACGCCCATCTCTTCCTCGGCAACACGCATTGTAACAGGGAGGGTTCCGCTTGAGCTCCTGGTGACGAAGGCGGTGATCATAGCATCCTTCGCCTTCCTGATGAACTTGATCGGGTCAATGCCGAAGACCTTCAAGAGAATGAAGTAGGTGATGACTATCTGAAGGAAGAGGCCGGTATATACAGCTCCAACGACCTTCGCCAGCGGCCCGACGACCCTGACGCCCTGCTCGGCCATGACGTAGGCTATGAGGGCGAAGACACCTATCGGTGCGTACTGCATGACGCCGCCGACTATGAGGTACATAGCCTCGGCAAGGCCATCGAAGACCCTCAGGAGGGTCTCGGCCGACTTTCTGACCCTCTCCTCGTTCCTGTTCATGAGGTAGGTTATCGCTATTCCGAGGATTATCGCGAAGAATATCACGGGGAGCACTTCACCCTTGGCGAGCGAGGCAAACGGGTTCGTTGGAACTATGTTGAGTAGAGTCTGAACGAGGGAGGGAGGCTGAGCTTCTATGGCCTTCCCGGTACCGCTCCCGAGGTTGACGTTGGCACCGACGTTGAAGACCCTGCCAACGATGAGACCGAAGAAAACTGCCATGGCGGAGGTAGCGAGGTAATAGACGACGATCTTGACGCCGACGCGGCCGAGACGAGCAGGGCTTATACTTGCCGCACCGACTACGAGCGACGCTAGAACTATCGGCATCACTAGCATCTTCAGCAATCTGACGAAGAGGTCACCGAAGGGCTTGATATAGGTCTTAACGGCCCCCGCATAGCCGAAATGTCCCGCTATCAGGCCAAAGACTGCACCGAGAACCAGACCCCAGAGAATTTTCCACAGAACGGGATAGTCGAGATACCGCCTCAGGAGGCTTTTTCCCATCTTTTCACCCCCTTATTGGCTGGCTTATTGCCAGCATAATCCAGTTAAAAAAGGAAGTTTATTAGGGTTGTCCCTGGAAAATTGTCAAAAAGTCAAAACTTATCGGTTAATTCTAACTGACACATCACCATACACTACTTTAACTGTCTGTCCATCAACGTCCAGAATAAGGGAGCCGTCATCTGATATGGTGATTACCCTGCCAACGAGGTCATTGCCATCGAGCAGGACTCTTACTTCCTTCCCGATTAGCATCGTTCTCCCGCGAACTTCTTCAACAACTAAAGGCGGGTTTTCAAGAAATGTCTTATACCAGCGGCCGAGATACTCAAGCAGCCTTTCCAAGACTTCCCCAATGTCAACGGGTTCCCCCAGGGCTTCCATCATGGAGGTTGCAGTCTCCTTTAGACCATCTGGGATTTCATTGTTCACATTGAGACCTACCCCCATGATCACGAAACCACCTTTCACTTCCGTTAGGACTCCAGAAATTTTCCTGTTCCCGACCCAGACGTCGTTGGGCCACTTTATCCATGCATCAATGTCGAAGTCCCTCAGTGTGTCCGATACTGCCAGTGCACCCACGAATACGAGCCTAGGGTCGATCCTGGGAGGCTTCAGGATGACGCTCATCCACAGGCCGCCCTCGGGAGAAGCCCAGGCTCTACCCTTCCTTCCCCTCCCGGAGGTCTGCCTCTTTGCAACTACGACTGTTCCTTCAGAGACATCGGGAATGAGCTTCTTCGCGTACTCGTTGGTCGAGTCTACCTCATCAAGGCGAATGACGTTCCACTCCATAAGCCCTCCCGAGATTAAAACTCGGGAAAGAGTTTAAACTGTTTTGGAGAAACCTATGCGGGGTGTCTGAAATGGTGTTGCATGTCTCCCCAGATGGCTTCAGTTTTGATGACGACACAGGAAATCTCATTATAGTTGGCTCCAGAACTTCCAGGAAGAAGGCCGTCAGGTTTATTGCACTAGTGAAAACAAGACCTGTAAAGGATGTTCTCCCGGTGTACCTCAAGGCCATACTTGAAAAGTTCAGGGAAAGCCCCACCGAATACTGGGACGAGGAAACTGCTCTCGATGTTTTGAAGTCAAGGGGGCTTAAAGTTCATTCCTTAGAGGTTGAGCGTGAGAGGCAGAGTGTGAGGGTAGAGTTTCAAGCAGAGGGACTCATCGAAAACAATCTTGGGACAATATCTCCGGAGAAAGTTAAATACGTTGAAAAGCTAATGAGGGATTTCCTCTGGTCGATTATTGACGACCTGACTGCATCTGACCTGTGGGCACCCATAGCAATCAACGAAGACCTTGATGAGATTGGTGAGGGATTTCTAATGGGGCCCGAGGAAGAGGAGACGGATGAGCAGGTCTTTTCAAGTCTTGAGTTCTGGTGGGAAGAGTACTGGGGAGACAATGGAAAACCTTAAATCCTCCCTTTGTATATCACTCCTGGTGATTAGTATGGACGCATACCAGAGCGTTGGGATTAGGAGGAGGCTTAAGAGGTTCTTCCGCAGGGACGGAAGGGCTCTGATATTCGCCATGGACCACGGCTTCGAACACGGGCCGACCGATTTTGAGCCCGTCTGGGAGCACGTTAACCCGAGGATCATCATTAGGAAGGTCGTCAGGGCTGGAGTTGACGGAGTCATGATGCTCCCCGGCATCGTCAGGATGGCCGGCGACGAGCTCAAGCCGGACACGGGGCTTATGATAAAGCTCACGAGCAAGACCGAGCTAAGGCCAAAGGAGGAGCAGCTCCTTCAGAGCCAGCTCGGTTACGTTGAAGACGCGATAAAGCTCGGCGCCGATGCGATAGCGGCAACCGTCTACTGGGGCTCACCACAGGAAGACGTTATGATGCGCCAGTTCGCGGAGATAGCGAGCTACGCCCATGACTTGGGCTTCCCTGTTGTCCAGTTTGCCTATCCGCGCGGGCCCTACATCAACGAGAAGTACGGCAAGAAGGAGGACTACCGCGTCGTTATGTACGGTGCAAGGGCCGCGGCTGAGACCGGGGCCGACATGATAAAGACATACTGGACGGGATCAAAGGAGACCTTCGCCAAGGTTGTTGATGCAGCGGCTGGCGTTCCAGTTCTCCTCAGCGGGGGAGCAAAGACCGAGAACCCCGTGGACTTCCTCAAGGTCGTCTGGGACGTTATAGAGGCCGGAGGAGCGGGAGCAGTCGTCGGAAGGAACATCTTCCAGCGCGAGAATCCAGAGCCGATGATAAAGGCCCTCATAAGGGTCATCCACAGGAATGAGGACCCAGAGGAGGCCGCTAAGGCCGAGGGGCTTATTTGACTCATTTCCACTTTTTCGTTTCGGATAGAGATGCTTTTCAATGAAACTGGAACTCTGGTGCTCGTTTATGTTCTCCAACTTTTAGAAACGGCATTGGAGTACTCTTTTGTTCGTTTAATGCCTAAAATTGTATCGTCAAAAGCCGACAACATTAAAAACCGTGTTGGGAACTATAAACAGGGTGAGGAGAATGGGAAGGGTCGAGATAATAGATACGACGTTTAGAGACGCTCATCAGTCACTAATAGCGACGCGCCTTCGAACAGAGGACATGCTCCCCATAGCTGAGAAGATGGACAGAATCGGCTTCTACTCCATGGAGGTCTGGGGAGGGGCAACCTTTGACGTCTGCATCCGCTACCTGAGAGAAGATCCCTGGGAGAGACTCCGCATTCTAAGGGAGTACATAAAGAAGACGAAGCTACAGATGCTCCTCCGTGGCCAGAACCTCGTTGGCTACCGTCACTACCCGGACGATGTTGTCGAAAAGTTCGTCGAGCTCGCACATAAGAACGGAATAGATATCTTCCGCGTCTTCGATGCTCTCAACGATATCAGGAATATGGAGGTGGCGATAAAAAAGGCTAAAGAAGTCGGTGCTGAGGTTCAGGGGGCAATAGCCTACACAACGGGTAAAGTGTTCACACTCGAATACTACATGAAGAAGGTCGAGGAACTTTTAGCCCTTGACGTGGATGTAATAACGATCAAGGACATGGCAGGTCTGCTGACACCTTGGAAAGCCTACGAGCTCGTCAGCGAGATAAAGGAGACATACGGTGTTCCCGTCAATGTGCACACCCACTCCACTACGGGAATGGCCGTTGCCACCTATCTCAAGGCCGTGGAAGCGGGAGCTGACTTCATAGACACCGCAATAAGCCCACTTGCCTTCGGCACTGCACAGCCCGGGATTCAGACGATATGGCACGCCCTCCCCGAGGCAGTTGGTTCTCATCTTGACCGCGAGCTAATCCACGAGATCTCACGCTACCTCAAGAAGCTCCTGGAGGAGAAGTACTGGGGACTGCTCCACAAGGAGGCATTGATGGTCAACCCATACGTTCTCAAGTACCAGGTTCCGGGGGGAATGTTCTCCAACCTCATAAGCCAGCTCAAGGAGATGAACGCCCTGGACAAGCTCGACGAGGTCCTTGAGGAGATACCCCGCGTGAGGGAAGACCTCGGCTGGCCGCCGCTCGTCACCCCCACCAGCCAGATAGTCGGCACTCAGGCCGTTTTGAACGTCCTCTTTGGAAGGTACGAAAGGGTAACCCAGCAGGTCAAGGACTACGTGAAGGGCCTCTACGGAAGGCCGCCAGCGGAGATAAACCCCGAAATCAAGAAGAAAATCCTGGGCGACGAAGAGCCCATAACGGTCAGGCCGGCTGACCTTCTTGAACCTATGCTTGAAAAGTGCAGGAAGGAGCTTGAAGAGAGGGGGTACAGCCCGACTGAGGAAGACCTTCTGACCTACTGCCTCTTTCCGCAGGTAGCGCTGGAGTTCTTTGAGGCGAGGAAAGAGGGAAGGAAGGCCCCAGAGGTGCCGCCTACCGCCCAGAAGTTCAAGCTCTACGTGGACGGCGTTGAGTTCGAGGTGGGAATTGAAGGAGTCGATTTAAGCGCGCTCAGATACCTGCCCCAGATAGCAACTGCTGGGATAACTACTCCTGCAACACAAACGATTTCTGCCCCAAGTGCCCCCACCGCTCCTTCACCTGTTTTTCCCAAACCTGCCTCGCCAACCCCTACTCCAGCTCTGGCGGCACCATCACCAGTCACCGCCGCTGGTGAGGGTGTCGTCACCGCCCCAATGCCGGGCAAAATCCTGAGAATCCTCGTGAAGGAGGGCGAGCAGGTTAAGACCGGACAGGGACTGCTCATTCTCGAGGCAATGAAGATGGAGAACGAGATTCCAGCACCGAAGGACGGTGTTGTAAAGAAAATCCTCGTCAAAGAAGGCGACACCGTAAACACCGGCGACCCACTAATAGAAATAGAATAACCCCCGGTTGCTCCTTTTCCTTTTTATTCCCTTGAAAAGTTCTGATCACCTCATCCAGAAGGGCTACTATAGGCTCAGGCTGGACATCGAGAACGCTGAGCTACTGCAGAGGGAGGCTCAAAGAAAGCCCGTTCTCCTCTTGACCTTTCCCCTTCTTCGCGGCGCAACCCTTTTATGGGTTAAACTTCAAGTTATACTTGGTGATACCGGTGGTTAGTATCCGCCTGAAGGTCGGCCCAAAGGGCCAGATAGTAATTCCCAAAGTCTTCAGGGAGGCCTACGGAATTAAGGAGGGCGGGGAGGTTATAGTGGAACCGAAGGAAGATGGACTTGTTATCAGGAGAGTGCCGGACACGGAAGAACTCCTTAAAAAGCTCAGGGAGTACCACAAAAAGAGGAAAGGCGCGAAACCAGCTAAACTTGGGGAACTCAAAGGAGTGAGCCTTGAAGACGAGTTCGACGAGGTCTGGGGGATTGAGGAATGAGGCTGCTCATTGACACCAACCTTTTTGTCTATTTAAACGCCAACATAGACGATGAACTCGCCGAGAGGCTCGATCGCTTCTATGCAGAGCTGGTTAGAGAGAATGAAGCTTACACGAACGTCCTTGTTTTGGACGAGCTCATTCACGTTTCTAAACGAAAATACGGGGTGAGCTATCCTGAGACGATATCGTTCATAGAAGACGTTGTACTGCCTGCCGTTAGGGTGCTTCCCATCACCTTTGAGGATTACCTCACGGCCAAAGAAATAATTCTCAAGTACCACCTTCGCCCTTCAGATGCCCTCCACGCCGCGACGATTCAGAACAACGGCCTTCAGGCTATTGTGAGTGAGGATGAGGATTTTGATAAACTTCCCATTAAGAGGCTCTGGCTGGAGGTGTAATCATGGAAATCTACAAAGCCAAGTTCGGAAATCCTGAGAGGGGTTGGGTAGTCTTGGTTCATGGCCTTGGAGAGCACAGCGGGAGGTACGGAAAGCTCATCTCGATGCTCAACGAGGCTGGCTTTGCCGTCTATACCTTTGACTGGCCAGGACACGGGAAGAGCCCTGGAAAGAGGGGGCACACCAGCGTCGAAGAGGCTATGGAAATAATTGATTCCATAATTAAAGAATTAGGTGAAAAGCCCTTCCTCTTCGGACACAGTCTCGGAGGTTTGACCGTCATCCGCTATGCCGAGACCAGGCCGGATAAGATACGCGGGGTCGTCGCGTCCTCCCCGGCCCTGGCCAAAAGCCCCAAAACACCGGGCTTTATGGTTGCCCTCGCCAAGGTTCTGGGAAGAATAGCCCCCGGTCTGACACTCTCCAACGGCATTGACCCAAACCTCCTTTCAAGGAATCCGGATGCGGTGAAGCGCTACATCGAAGACCCGTTAGTCCACGACAGAATCTCAACAAAGCTCGGAATGAGCATCTTCAAGAACATGGAGCTAGCTCACAGGGAAGCGGACAGAATTGAAGTACCCATTCTCCTGCTTGTGGGCACAGGTGACGTTATAACACCCCCCGAAGGCTCAAGGAAGCTCTTCGAGGAGCTCAAGGTGAAGGACAAGGAAATCAGGGAGTTCGAGGGTGCTTACCACGAGATATTTGAGGATCCCGAATGGGGCGAGGAGTTCCACAAGACGATCGTGGAGTGGCTTATAAAGCATTCAGAGAAGGCTTGAGAATGAAAGTCAATAGGGAACGCCTTTTCCATATTTCCATTTTGATTCCCCTCCTAACACTTCCCTGGCTAGGCACCACCTGGCTAATTTTCACTGTTCTGGGGTTTGTTCACAAATTCAGAGAAAAAATCTGGGCCGCTTACGAACGCCATAGCGGAGATTTCGGCACATATCTGGTCGTTGGCATGGCTTCAGCCTATCTTGTTGAGGTTCTTGCCATAATTGACAACCTCAAACTTTCCCCTGAGGAAAGGATACTCCTCAACCCGGATCCACTGACAGACCTGTACCTCGCTTTCGCCTACTACTTCCCCTTCGTTCTCTATTGGGGACTGGCCATTCGAAGGTACGACTACAGCTGGAAAGATGTGTTCTGGATAGGGGCGCCACTGGTATACTTATGGAGCAGATGGGGGCGGTCTTTCTCTCTTTCAACCCGGTTGCATGGCTCTACGTTCTGCTGGTTTATGGTTCCTACAAGGCCATTCCAGTTCTCGTGACGGAGAAATGCTTGAGACAAAGGGAGAGAAAACACATCAAGGTATGGAAAAAACTCGTTCTCGGTGCACTGATAGAGTTCCTGGCATTCGTCTCGGCAGGAGGGTTGCTGTGGATTTTTGAAATTGCTCTGTAGGGTAAAGTTAGCGTTTATCATAACCCTTTTATCGAGCAAGGTGGAAGAATCCTGTTGGGAGACTCGCTTTGAGGTTGATATATGCACTCTCGGGTGGCCTCTATGCTCGTCGATACTTTTCCCAGGTTCCTTAAGGAGTGGAACGGGACCGTAGACAGCTGGCTCCGGTATATTCGGGGATACCCTGAGCTATTTGGGAAGGTAAAGTGGGACTATGAGCGCTATGGAATGGACTGGAAGGGGTTTACGAAGTTACTTTTAAAACGAAACATGGAGGAGCTCATCCTTGCCCACGAAAAGCTGCTTGAAGTTCTCCCAAGGATGGAAACAAAGATTGAGGAGCTTTTTGGAATCAAACCGAAGGACTACAACGTGGTTCTCTACATGGGCATTGAAAACGGGGCCGGATGGGTGACCGAATTCCTTGGAAAACCCCCGATTCTCTTCGGTCTGGAGGCAATAGCCAAGCTTAAGTGGTACAGCAAACTTGAGGGATTAGTTGTCCACGAGTTTGGGCACCTGGTTCACTGGCTTTTAAGGGGAGAGAACATAGAGCGGCTTGAGGATGAGCAGATGTTCCTGCTGTATACAGAGGGGTTCGCCCAACGGATTGAGGACATAATCATCGGAAGGCCCTGGCACCTAGAGGAGGAGGGATGGTTCGAGTGGTGTGAAGAAAACGAGGGACTCCTGAAGGCCGAATTCTTGAGAAGGATACAGGAAAAAGAACCCCTGAACCCGTTTTTCGGCTCGTGGTATACCCTCTTTGGGAAGCGGTTCTTAGGCTACTACATTGGCTATAAGTTCGTCTGCTGGCTTGAAAACGACTATTCCCTTGAAGAAATTTCAAAGCTTAAAAGAGAAGAGATCAAAGGTAAGATCCTGGAGTTTCTCCCCTAAATGTTCTCCCTTCGGTCAATGACGTGCTCCAGCTCCGGTCCCGTCTTTATCAGTCCAACTGGAACGCCTACCCTTTCTTCGATTTCCTCAACGAACTCCTTCGCCCTCTTCGGAAGTTTATCGTAGTCAGTGACACCGAAGGCTTCCCCGTCGTACTTGTCGAGCATCGTGAGGGCAAGCATCGTCGCGCCGTTTATTCTCGCGGAGTAGCGGGCGAACTCGAAGTCAAACCAGCCCACCCTCCTCCTTCTCCCAGTGACAGTACCATATTCGACGAGCCCAAGCCTTTCAGCCTCTTCCTGAGGCATCTCAGTTGGAAACGGCCCTGCACCGACCCTCGTTGGGAAGCTCTTGAAGACGACGATGACATCGTCAACCCTCGTCGGGCCAATTCCAACGTCGCTCGCAATGGCAGAGGCCGTCGTGTCTTTGGAAGTGACGTATGGATAAGTTCCGTAGTAGAGGCTTAGGCCGAAGCCCTGCGTTCCCTCAATGAGAACGAGCTTTCCATCGTCAAGGGCATCGTTCACTTCAGCAGCAACGTCCGTTAGATACGGCTCAAGCTCCTTGATGTCCTTTGCTAGCTTTGCCCTTCTCATAACTCTGTCGGCGTTTGCTGGCCCGCAACCGCTCCCGGTGGTTCCAATCTCCTCGTGCAGGTGGTGGTTGCTTCTATCCAGCTGTTTGTGCTTCTCCTCGATTATGGCACAGCGGTAATCTATCCCAACCCGCTCCCCGACGTTAAAGTCCTTCAGGTGTTCGAGCTCGTGGAAAAAGACTTCTGGATCAACGAGAACGCCAGCCCCGACGAGAAGTCTCGCCTTGGTCTGCATAAAGCCAGTTGGGAGCTGTCTCACCGCATACTTCTTGCCGTTGATGAAAACGCTGTGGCCGGCATTAGTTCCAACGCCGCCGCGTGCTATGACTTCGGGCTCATCTTTGAGGGCCAGATAGGCTATAACAGAGCCCTTGCCCTCATCTCCCCATTGACCTCCAACGACGATGTAGCTCGGCATGGCTCTTACCCATGTCTAAGTCAATAAGGGGTTTATAATGCTTTCCATGTTGACATTTATTCGTTAATAACGCCTCGAAAGTATTAAATCTCTTTACGCGGATTTTTATATGGTGATGCCTACGGCCTGCCTGGAGATAAACCCCGAGCGGAGGAGCGTTATCGTGAGAACAGAGGACGGTAAAAAGCTTGGAGAATTGGACCTCGATGATCTGGCTGAGATCGTGGAATTCCGGTACGCTACCCCCTGGAACGTTACAAAGGACTCCCTTGAGAAGGTGGCGCTCGTTCTAGAAGACCTTGCGTATCTGGCGCGGAGCAGCAGAGAGCTCCCAGAAAAGGAAGTTCTCATCGACATGTTGAAGAAAAGAAAGTATTAAAAGGGCCAGCTGCCTTAAAGCTGAAGGGTCTCACCATGATCAAAAATAAGTTAGTTGTCGTCACTGGGGGAGCGGGCTTTATAGGCTCTCATATAGCCTGGGAGCTTATCAAGGACAACGATGTGGTAATCATCGACAATCTATACACTGGAAAAGAAGAAAACGTTCCACCAGGGGCGAAGCTCGTCAAAGCCGATATAAGAGACTACGAGGCAATAGCCGAGCTGATAAGCAACGCCGACTACGTTTTTCATGAGGCCGCCCAGGTGAGCGTCGTCGAGAGCATCAGGGATCCGGTTTTTACTGAGGAGGTCAACGTCCTCGGAACGCTCAACATTATTAAAGCACTTCTCGAAGGGCATGGGAAGTTGATCTTCGCTTCTTCCGCAGCTGTTTATGGAGACAACCCTAACCTCCCACTAAAGGAGACTGAGAGACCTAGACCACTCTCCCCCTACGGGGTGACCAAAGCAACCGCCGAGGAGTACCTCCGCGTCTTCCACGAGCTTTACGGCCTGCCAGTTGTTTCTCTCCGCTACTTCAACGTCTTTGGACCGAGGCAGAGCACCAACCAGTACGCGGGAGTGATAAGCATCTTCATCAACCGCGCGCTGAAGGGTGAACCCCTCGTTATCTTCGGCGACGGAAAGCAGACGAGGGACTTCATCTACGTCAAGGACGTGGTTAAGGCTAACCTTCTGGTAGCCGAGAGCAGAAAAGCTAACGGAAGGGTTTTCAACGTCGCGACAGGGAGAGAGACCACGATCCTTGAACTCGCTATGAAGATTATAGAAATCACCGGAACGACTAGCTCGGTAGTCTTTGATAAACCGAGGCCTGGTGACATAAGACACAGCAGGGCCGACATAAGCGAGATTAGAAAGCTGGGCTTTGAGCCAGAGTGGTCTCTTGAAGAAGGACTGAAAAAAACAGTAGAATGGTACGCCAAAAATAATCCTTAGGGGCAATTCCTTCACTTTTTAACGCTGAAGCCCATCGCCTGCTTCTGCTGGATTTCCTGAGCCTGCCTGGCCAGCTCTCCCAGCTGGGCTTCGAGCTTCTTAAGGGCCTCCTGTGTCTTTGCTATCGCCTCTTCGTACTCATTTATGCGCTTTTCGAGGTACTCAATAGAGTCATCAAGGCTCTTCTGGACGGCATAGCCAGCACCTACGCTGACTATCGCGTTCTTGGCGTCAACGATCTTGCCCTTGAGGAACGATCCAGCCCCTATGGGAACAAGGATCTCGACCTCACCCTCCTCATTCTTAAGGCCTTCGAGGGTTTCCTTGACCGCCTGGAACTCGTTCTTCCCCAGAGTCAGAAGCTCAAGGTTCTGGGCGAGCAGTTGAGCCTGAGCCTGGAGGAGCTGGTACTGGTACGCGAGTTCTTCAAGCTTCTTGGTGTCTTCCGCCATTTCAACCACCGGAGTAAGTCCGGGGCGGTGCTTTTAAGATTTTAGCTTAAACTAGCAACTCAAATCGCATGACAGAGAGCAGTCTAAAATGGCTCCCGTCAACCATCTACTCATGACATTGTTTCCCATCTCATTATTACTGACTGATGTTGATAGGAATCATTCCTCTCGTTCAGAGACCATATTTTTGCCATAGCAAAGACAATCGAGCTTAAATCCTTCAGAAAGCAAAAGATATGCTGTTAATCAGCGCAGCAAAGTTTATAAACCCTTTAGCTCCACATCTGACGCCCCTCGTAGGAGGGGAGGTGGTCGGTATGTACTACCCACCCAGGAAGAAGGTCCAGCCCAAGAAGGTTGAGGAAGAAGAGGAAGAGGACTTCGAGCCCCTCGAAGCAGTCGAAGAAGCCTACGAGAACTGGGACGAAGAAGAGTTTGACGAGGACTGGGAAGAAGAGGAAGAGTGGGACGAGGACTGGGAGGACGAAGAAGACTGGGATGAGGACTGGGAAGAAGACGAGGATGACTACTGAATTCTCCCTCCCTTTTTGAGGTGCTCCCATGAAGGGCCGGCCGGTAAAGAGACAGAAGACCACCCTCAAGACCCTCGAAAAGCGCCGTCAGATGCGGCACCGGCCGGACCCTGGCAGATGGTTCTATTCTTTTATCCCGTTTAAGGTGGCCACAGGAGGGGCCGCGCCGCTGATTCCGCTTCTCACCATGAACGTCGGAGGGGGCCCTGCTGAGGTCGGCGTTGTAAACGCCGTCGGAAGCACGTTTTCAATGATGGGAGGCCTCTTCTGGGGAAAGCTCAGCGACAGGCTCAACAGGAGAAAGGCATTCCTGCTTCTTGGATTTCTCGGGACTGCAATAATGACCATGAGCTTTGCCCTCGCCCGCACAGTCCACCAGGTTATTGCCATAAACGCGGCCTACACGTTCTTCATAGCCACTACCATACCCATTCCAATCCTCATAATAACAAAGGCTTTCCGCCTTGAGGACTGGGACTACGCGATAGGGAAGTTCAATGAGATCGGCGGCTGGGCCTGGTTCTCGGTTTAATAGTAGGACTGCTCTTGACACCCCTGTTCGGGATTAGGGGAACTTTCATTGCCCTTGGAGTCATAGGGCTTCTCTCGTTTCCATGGGGCAAAAAGACAATACGGGAAGTCCCACTTCACATCGATAGAAAAATCCTTGGCGTTTACGCTGGCTACGTCGTTGAGAAGTTCAGGTACCTTCCGAACATGATAACTCACCTGCCAAGATTCTCGACGAAGGGGTTTGGGAGGCTCTACTTCTCCTCCTTCCTGTTCTGGGTGGGGGCAATGCTCTACTTCACCCAGTTCCCGGTTCTCCTTAAGTCGAGGGGCTTCGGTGCCACTCACCTCTACCTCATGAGCATAGGGAACTCCACCATATCGGCCTTCATGTACACGCGGGTCGGTCTGAAACTCAAAAAGAGCGGGGGCTACCTCGCCCTCATTCGTGGGCTTTCAGTTAGGGCATTTGCTTTCTCGCTCCTTGCGGTATCCACGCTAATTGAGGGCTAAGTTTTTGCGCTCCTTGCCTTCATCTCGTATTTCCTGGCAGGCTACACCTGGGCATACATAGGGATCTCAACAACCTCGATAATCTCCCGTTACGCCCCACCCAAGGAGAGGGGCGCTCTGATAGGAACTTACAACATGATAAGTTCCCTGGGTGCAATAGCGGGGAACTTCCTCAGCGGTTTTCTGACGGAAGGGCTCGGTTTTACCGTGAATTTCACGGTTGCAACTGCCCTCCTCCTGGTTTCAATACTTCCGCTCCTCGGCGAGAACGTTAAAAGTAGAAAATCCAACTAACTCCGGTGATGACTATGTTCTGGCTCAAGACGAGGATAATTGAGGGGGAGGGCTCACTTGAGAGCCTCAAGGACGAGGCCAAGGGTCACGAGCGGGTTCTCATACTGGCATCTGGTTCCATGAAGAGGAACGGCTTTCTAAGCGAGGCCGAGGACTACGTTAGGGAAGCCGGAGCAGAGGTTTTCTCGATAGCAGGCCTTCCCTCAGAACCGAGTGTCGAGGTCATTGAGGAGTTCCTGCCGAAGGTTAGAGAGTTTGGGCCAGATCTTCTCGTTGCCATGGGCGGCGGTAGCGTTATCGACACGACCAAAGCCCTCAAGGTCTTCTACGACGCTCCCGAGCTCGTCTTCGAGGAGATAGCCTTCATAGACCGTTTCTCAAGGCCGAAGCCCGTTCCAAAACTAAAAACTCCCCTCATCGCGATTCCCTCAACGAGCGGAGCTGGAAGCGAGGTTTCCGCGGCCAGTGTCCTGAAGAAGAACGGGATAAAGTACAACATCGTTACCCCAGAGATAGCGCCTGAGGTAGCTATTCTCGACCCGAGGCTCCCGAGGACTATGCCAAGGGAAGTTGCGAGGAATTCTGGCCTGGATGTCCTCGTCCACGGTATAGAGGCTTACACGACGAAAGTCGCCGGGCCCTTCAGCGATGCAATGGCAATCAGGGCGATAAAGACCGTCTTCGAGTGGCTTCCGAAGTCGGTTGAAGGTGACCCCGAGGCGAGGGCAAGAATGCACTACGCGGCAACGATGGCAGGGATAGCCTTTCTCAATGCCAGGCTTGGTTTGGCCCACGCGATGAGCCACAAGGCGGCATGGGTAGGTCCCCATGGCTTACTCAACGCGATATTCATACCCTACGTGATGGAGTTCAACGCCGAGAGGAGTGAGTATGCGAGGAAGCGCTATGCTGAGATAGCGCGCGAACTTGGGTTGAAGAGTGCGGAAGAGCTGATAAAAGCCGTCAGAGAGCTCAACGAGCGCCTTGGAGTTCCAAAGCTAAGCGAGCTGGTTGACGAAGAGACTTTTGTTGAAAGGGTTGAGGAGATGGCTGAGAAGGCCTACCGCGACGGGCTGATAGCGTTCAACCCCGTTGAACCAAAGCCAGAGGAGATAAGAGAGCTTTATCTGAAGGCTTTCTACGGGAAATGAAGGGAACAAAATAAAAGACGAACAAAGCGCTACTCAACTACTACTTCCTTTTCTCCCCCCTCCTCCACCTCGCGTATCTTTCCGCCCTTCATGACCTCAACGATGGCAAATGCCAGCAGGGCCAGGAGGAGATAAACCACCGACGCTCCCCCAAAGAGCACTTCGTAGGCCTTCTCCGTCGGGATCTTGATCTGAACGAAGGCCGGTGCTCCAGGCGGGTGGAAGAGAACGTAGTAGGTGCTCATTACCGTTCCAGCTATTGCCGGCCCCCAGGTCGAGCCGAAGTTCCTGAAGAGGCTGTTGGAGCCGGTGGCGACACCCATCATTCTCGGCGGCACTGAGAAGACCAGCACGTTGATGAGGGATATGTTCATGAGGTTTATGCCTATTCCAACGATGGTCATCATCGTCACGAACTGCCAGAGAGACATCTTCGTTGCGTAGAGGGACATTACCGCGAGGGCACCGCTCCCGATGAGGGCACCGGCTATCGCTATCGGCTTCGCCCCGATCTTCGGCATGAACTTTCCGGCGAGCGGAGCAACGATGAGCATGACTAAGGCCATCGGGGTCATAAGGAGGCCGCTCTGGAGTATTGTCTTTCCGAAGCCGTAGGGTTCCGGCATCTGGAGGAGGTAGGTGTTCGCCTGGCTCATCATTGAGAGGCCAAAGGCCGCTAACATTATGCCCATGTTGGCTATGGCTGGGTTCCTTGAGGAGATTATCTTGAGTGGTAACAAGGGGTTTTCCACTCTCCTCTCCCAGAGGACGAGGAGTACCGCGCCAATTACACCAACTCCAAAGAGTATTAAGGTTTCCTTCGCAGTCCAGCCGACGTTTGGTGCCCTTGTGACTGCCACGAGCATTGGCACCACGAAGAGAGTAAGGAGAACCGCTCCAACCCAGTCAACCTTTCCAGGATTTACATAGCGGCTCTCCCTGAGTATTTTCCAGGCGAGGAAGAACATCAGCACGGCGAAGGGAGCCGCCGAGTGGTAGGTCCACCTCCACCCCCAGTTCTGGGTGACCCACGCGCCGAGGGGGAGCGCTATGACCATACCAACCGCGAACATGGCGCTTATCATTCCCTGAACCTGCGGCACCATGCTCGGCGGAAACTCCTCACGGACGAGGGAGAATGCCAGCGGGAAGATCGCCATTCCAAAGCCCTGGATTGCCCTCGTAACGAGAAGCCACTGAAAGCTTGGAGCAAAGCCGTTGAGAATGACGCCGAGAGTGTAAAAGCCGAGCGCTATGAGGAACATCTTCTTTTTCCCGTACATATCGCCGAGCTTTCCGAAGAGGGCAACGCTGACGGTTCCAACGAGGAGGTAAATGGTCAGAACCCAGCTGACGTCGTTGGGGTTTATCGCGAACTCCTTCTGGATCGTTGGCAGAGCTGGCGTCAGCATCGCCTCGGTGTACATGACGAGGAGCGGGAGAAGAACGACAACGAACATCGCCTTCTTTGCATAGGATAAGTCGTAGGTCTCACCCTTCTCGACTACCTGCATTTTCACCACCGACCTATCGAACGATATATCACTTATAAAGCTAGCGGTGGTCTCCAGTAAGGGTTATAACAGGGAGAGGCAATGTTTTACTGAGGGTGTGGAGGATGGAGAAAATAGTCCACGGCGTTTATCGCTCGGGTGAGATTATCTTACTTGACGAGACAGAGCTTCATGAGGGCGAGATTATTAAGGTAAAGCTTGTTGGGAGGAAAGAACTCGTGAATAAGCTTGCAGGCGTGCTAGGGAAGGGAAAGCCAGAGGACATCGAAAGATACCTTGAGGAGATGTACTATGAGGGTTCTCCTTGACACGAACGTTCTCTACAACTTTCTCTTTGAGACGCCCCTCACGGAAAGCTCTAAAAGTCTTCTGTCTGAGCCTTACGAATTCTACGTTAGCACTCTGATTCTTAACGAGCTATCTTACTCAGTCATCCGGAGAAAGGCGGAAACAGCCTTTGAAATACATTCATACAGAAAACTCAAGGAGTTTCTCAACAAGAACGGTTACAAACCTTTTCAAAGAGAGTTACGGCTCATGGAATCTGCAATAGAAGGACTTGGGATAATCAAGGTTAATGACTCACAGAACTGGGAGCTTATACGAGAACTCATGTTTAGGTATTCTCTCCTTCCGAGTGACGCCACCATTTTGGCAACCGCCATCGAAAACGGGATTGAAGCCCTCGCCACTTTCGATAGGGACTACAGCAAAGTTCAAGAACTCAAAATCATTCCTTAAACCATGCACCCCCTCCTCAAGAAGGTCATCAAAGAACGCTTTGGGAAGCTCAACCGACTTCAGCAGGACGCTTTCCGCGAAGTTAGTTCGGGGAAGAGCGTTCTGATCATAGCTCCCACCGGTTCCGGAAAGACCGAAGCCGCTGTTCTGCCCGTCTTCAATGAAATCCTTGAGGATGGGTTGAAGCCGATTTCCGCTCTCTACATAGCCCCTCTGAAGGCCCTCAACAGGGATCTCCTTGAGAGGCTTGAATGGTGGGGGAAGAAGCTCGGAATAACCGTTGAGGTGCGCCACGGGGACACCTCGGCTTATAGGAAGGCAAAACAGACGAAGAACCCTCCTCAGATGCTCATCATAACTCCAGAGACGCTCGGCGTGATTTTGACAGTTAAATCTCTCCGAAAGCACCTGGTGAATGTCAAGTTCGTCATCGTGGACGAGATTGCTGAGCTTGTAGATAACAAGCGTGGCGCCCAGCTCCTCCTCGGTCTTGAGAGGCTCGCTGAAATAGCAGATTTCAGAAGAATTGGGATGACGGCGACGGTGGGCAACGAGGACGAAGTAAGGGAGTGGCTAAAGGCTGATACCATAGTCAAGCCAAACTGGAAGAAGGCATACCGCTTTCACGTGCTCTATCCAAAGCCCGAAGAAAAAGATGAAGAGCTCGCCAGGGAACTCAGCGTTTCCCCCGACATCGCGGCGCGCCTCAGGGTTCTGTGGGAGATCGTCGAGAGGCACGGAAAGGCGCTGATATTCACCAACACTCGCCAGTTCGCTGAAATCCTCGCCCACAGGCTAAAGGCCTGGGGGAAACCCGTAGAAGTCCATCACGGTTCCCTTTCTAGGGAAGCTAGGATAAACGCCGAGAGAGCCTTGAAAGAGGGGAGAATAAAGGCACTTGTTTGCACGTCCTCGATGGAGCTTGGAATAGACATCGGTGACGTTGACGTCGTGATTCAATACATGAGCCCGAGGCAGGTGAACAGGCTCGTCCAGAGAGCCGGAAGGGCGAAGCACAGGATAGGTGAGGTCAGCGAAGCCTACATCATAACGACGAACGTTGAGGACTACATCCAGAGCCTCATAATAGCCAAGCACGCCCTTGAGGGCCGGTTTGAACCTGTTGAGCCTATCGGCGGGCTGGACGTTCTGGCTCACTTCGTCGTCGGTCTGCTTGTGGAATACAAGCGACTTCCAAGGGAGAGGCCCTATGAGATAGCGAGAAGGGCCTACGTTTACAGAGATTTGAGCTGGGAGGACTACCTCGATACGCTCAAGGTGCTCGAAGACGCCCGGATAATAGGCTACGACGAAGAGACCAACCAGCTCTACCTCAGGAGAGGGGCCTTCCAGTACTACTACGAGAACCTCTCAACGATACCGGACGAGGTCTCATGGAGGGTCATAGATGCCAAAAGCGGACATATCGTCGGGAGACTCGATGAGAGCTTCGTGATGGACCTCGAAGAGGGCATGGAGTTTGTGATGGGCGGGAAGAGCTGGATAGTTCTCAAAATAGACGACGAGGCTAAAATCATCAAGGCGCGCGAGAGCCCGAGCATCGAGAGCGCAATACCGAGCTGGGAGGGGGAGATGATACCCGTTCCCTTCAGCGTTGCCTTCGCCGTCGGCAGGCTGAAGAGGGAGCTGGCCTTCGACTTCAGGAACGCGCTGTCACCCCTTGAGGGTGTTGAGTTCAGCGAGGAGGATCTGAAAAGGGCGTTTGAGGAGATAAAGGATGAGCCGTTCTCGACAGATAGAGACATCTTCGTGGAGAGCACTCCAAAGGCTCTAATCATCCACGCCGATTTTGGCAACAGGGCGAACGAGGCGATAGGCAGGATCGTTCACTCACTCTTAATCCTCCGCTACGGCAGGGTGTTCTCGGTCAGGGCGCAGGCCCACGCGGTAGTCTTCAAGACACCGTTCCAGCTGAATCCCGATGAGGTCAAGCGCTACCTATACCAGGATCCAGAGAGCGTTGAGTTCATCGTGGCTAGGTCTCTGAGGGACTCCCATGCCTACCGCTGGAGAATGTTAAACGTCGCGAAGCGTTTCGGGGCGCTGAGAAGGGACGCGAAGATAAGAAGGGTCGAGCGGCTCTTTGAGGGAACGGTCATAGAGAGGGAGACTTTGAACGAGCTCTACCACGACAAGGTTGACGTGAAGACGGCCGAGCTGGTCATGGAGATGCTTAAAGCCGGGAGCCTCAGGGTCAAAACCGCCCTCAGGAAAGAGCCCTCAACGCTAGCGAGACTAAATATGACCGTTGGCGGGGAGTTCCTTCTGAGCGGAATCCTTGAGAGGGACGAAGTCCTTGAGCTGTTCAGGAAGAGGCTCCTCGACCATGAGGTCGTCTTGGTGTGTACCAACTGTGGCTGGCATTCGAAGACTAAGGTTGCCCGCTTGAGGAGTATCAAAGAGAGGGAATGCCCGCGCTGTGGCTCGAAGATGCTGGCCGTTGCTCACCCGATAGATGCGGAAGAGTTCATCCCGGTTCTCGACAAGGTCAGGCACGGAAGGCCGCTTGAGAAGAAGGAGGAACGGGTTTACAGGAAGCTGTTGAAGGCCGCTGACCTTGTTGATTCCTACGGCTTCGATGCCGTTCTGGCCCTTGCCAGCTACGGAACCGGGCCGGACACAGCCGCAAGGATTCTGAGCCAGTACAAAGGGGAGGCCCTGCTGGTTGCACTGATGGAGCGCGAGAGAGATTTCATCAGGACGAGGCGGTTCTGGGTCGATAAGAAGGATAACAGCAACGAGAATAAGGATAAGAGCTAAAAAGACTCTCTGACAATGTCACGATCCGTTATTAGTGAGCGTCATCATTTTCAGATTTAAAAGTTCGTCTTGTGATAATGCGGCCAATTGAGTACCGTTTTTACAACAGCCCCATAAGAGAATCAAATGTAAAACTAAGTTATACACAATGGCCAAAAATGTGGAATGATGTGTTCTATATTCAGATGTATACCTTTGGTTCGAAGTAAACTTTATAAATAATGAGGGAAACTCCCAATGTACTGAACACCGGGGAATGCCGGTGGTGAAAGTGGCATTAGTATTGAGAAGAAAAACATCTAATCAGGGCCCCGTTGTAGACTATCGGGAGCTCGACAGGTTGCTTGCTCAAGGGGGCTACAAAAAGCTCCTCATAACGAGGCAACCAATCATAAACAGCGCCCCCAGTGACGTGGTGCCGATCTGGGTAAGCAAAGCAGAGCACCCCAAGGCCGTGAAGCCTACCGACCTCCATATACTCGAGAGTATCATCTGGAGAGAACTCCAAAATGGCACCAAGTCAGTAATTCTGGACGCTCTTGAGTATCTCATGATCGAAAACGGTGTAGAAAGGGCGCTTAGATTCGTCGGAAAGCTGAGGGACATGGCAATCTTAACGGGAGCTACGTTCTACGTCACGGTCAGTGAGGGGATTGACGAAAAAACCCGAGCCATGCTCCGTAGAATAGTTGAGTGAAGTTTATATACCGTCGGCTCTTCTCCAAGATTTAGGTGTGGATGATGCCTTACATTGAGAAAATTGAAATGAAAGGTTTCAAATCTTATGGTAACAAAAAGGTTGTAGTGCCGCTTGCGAGGGGTTTTACAGCTATAGTAGGAGCAAACGGTTCTGGAAAGAGCAACATCGGAGATGCCGTTCTGTTTGTCCTCGGAGGACTTTCTGCGAAGGCCATGAGGGCCAGCAGGATAAGCGACCTCATTTTCGCGGGTTCGAAAGGAGAACCTCCAGCCAAATACGCCGAGGTTGCCATGTATTTTAACAACGAGGACAGGGGCTTTCCGATAGATGAAGACGAAGTCGTGATAAAAAGGCGCGTCTATCCCGACGGAAGGAGTACGTACTGGCTCAATGGGAAGAGAGCAACGAGGAGTGAAATAATAGACCTCCTCAGCGCTGCCATGATTTCTCCTGAGGGCTACAACCTCGTCCTTCAGGGTGACATAACGAAATTCATTAAAATGTCTCCAATCGAGAGAAGGCTCATCATAGACGAAATTTCTGGAATAGCTGAATACGATGCCAAAAAGGAGAAGGCCCTAAAGGAGCTGAAGCAGACGGAGGAAAACCTCGCGAGGGTTGACCTCCTGATAAGAGAGGTAAAGGCCCAGCTCGACAAGCTTGAAAAAGAGCGCAACGACGCCCTCCGCTACCTCGACCTTAAGGAGAAGCTGGAAAAAGCGAGGGTTACGCTCCTTCTGGCTGAGATAAAAAGGCTTGAAAAGTTCATTGAGGAAGGTGGATCGCGGGAGGAAGAAATTGAGGGGCAGATCAAGTATCTTGAAGACAGGTTGAAGGAGATAGCAAAAGAAATAGTCGCGAAGGAGAAGGAACTCGCCGAAATAGAGCGCCAGCTTGAGGAGAAGAGCGGCGACGGCATTCTCGAGATAACCAGGAAGATAAGCGAGGTCAAGTCCAAGATAGAGGTCGCGAAGAGGAACATAGAGAACGCGCAGAAGGAAATAGAGGAGAGCCAGGCAAGGCTTAGAAAATCCAAAGAGGAGCTGAAGCACGTCTCTGAAGAGATTGAGAAGAGCAAGGGAGCGATAAAGCGCTGGGGGAAGAGAAGAGAACAGCTCCTCGTTCAGATAAAGGAGAGGGAAACCGTCAGAAACGAGCTTGTCATCAAGCTTGGAGAGATAGACAAGCGCTTCTCCGAGGCCAGGGAGGAGTTCGATAAGGTAGTCGCGGAGCTTGAAGAGGCCAAAAAGGCGCTCTACATGAAAGAGAGTGAAATATCCAAGTTTGAGGAAGAGATCAGCAGGGCCAAAGCCAGGATAACCCAGTTCAACGCTAGGAGGAACCTTCTGAAGGAGAAAATAGCGGAGGCAAAGGCTTCTCTCGAAGCCAAGAGGTCGGAGCTGTCCCAGGTAGAGGGTAAAATCTCCAAAGTGGAATCAAGGCACAGAAAAGCCGAGAAGGAGCTCGAAGAAAAAACAAGGGAGCTTCAGAAGGTGGAGAGTGAGCTGGCCAAAGCGAGAGAGGAACTGATCAAGGCAGAGGCCCAGAGAGAAGTCAGGGGCAACAGGGCCGTTGAGTTCCTGAAGTCCCAGAGGATAGAGGGCCTGTATGGCACTCTTGGAGAGCTGATAAGCGTTCCAAAGAGCGAGTATGCTTTAGCTGTTGAAGTCGCACTCGGCGGCAACTACGACAATGTTGTGGTAGAGGACGATAGGGTCGCCGAGAAGGCAATAAAGCTCCTCAAGGAGAAAAAGCTCGGAAGGCTGACGTTTTTGCCACTCAACAAGATAAAACCGCGCTCCATGAGGGAGAAGCCGAAGCTTGGCATTCCAGCTATGGACGTCGTCTCCTACGACCCGCGCTTCAGGAATGCAGTTGCCTACGCCCTCGGGGATACCCTCATCGTGAACGACATGGACGAGGCGAGGGAAGTAGGAATCGGGAAGGTCAGGATGGTCACACTCGGTGGGGAACTTCTCGAGCGGAGCGGAGCGATAACTGGAGGTCACTACAAGCCGAGGGGTAAGCTTGGGGTTAACGTTGACGAGATAAGGAAGAGGGTCGAGGCCCTTGAAGGAAGGAAAGAGGCGCTGGAAGCCCAGGTGAACGCCCTGAAGGTAGAGGTTAAGGGGCTTGAGAACGAGCTTTTCGAGCTCCGCATGAAGAAGAGCGAGCTTTCAAAGGACGTTCAGGTCATCCAGAAGGAGCTCGACTCCTATCTAACCGAAGACCGCTCCCTCAAGGAAGAGATTGAAGAAAACGAGCGCCTCATCTCGGAGCTTGAGAAGAGGATAGAGGAATCGAAGGGCGAGATGGCAAAGCTCAGGGGAAGAATAGAGAGACTTGAGAAAAAGAGAGAGAAGATAAAGAAAGCCCTTGAGAACCCGGAGGCGAGGGAGCTGAACTCAAAGATCAGAGAAGTTGAAGCGGAGATATCCAAACTCAAGGAGGAGCTGAGCAGGGTTGAAAGCAAGCTCGAAAGCCTCGACTCGAGAATAAACGAAGAGCTCCTCCCGAGGAAGGCCGACCTCGAGGAGGAGATAGAGGGCCTTATCAACAAGATAAACGCCCTGAACGCCTACATCGAAGAGAATAAAAACGCCATAACAGAGCTTGAGAAAGAGCTTGAAGAGCTGAAGACGGCCGAAGAGAACGTTAAGGACGAGCTCAAGGAGCTCCGCGACAGGAGAGAGCAGATAAGAGTGGAGATAGCGGAGCTTAGAAAGGAGAAGGACGAGCTTACTTCAAAGCTCCAGGAGCTTAGGATAGAGGCTAATACGCTCAAGGTCAGGCTGGCTCAGGTCGAGACGACCCTTCAGGAGAAGAGGGCCGAGCTCAAGCACTTTGATCCTTCACTAGTTCGCTCGATAAAGGAAATCCCGCTTGAAGTTGAGAAGCTCAGGCAGGATATTGAGAAGATGGAGGAGGAAATACGCTCGCTTGAGCCGGTTAACATGAAGGCCATCGAGGACTTTGAAGTGGTTGAGCGCAGATATCTTGAGCTGAGTAGCAAGCGCGAGCAGGTTCTGGCCGAGAAGGAGAGCATAGAGGAGTTCATACAGGAAATCGAAGGGCAGAAGAGGCAGGTCTTCCTCCAGACCCTCAATGCAATAGCCAAGAACTTCTCGGAGCTCTTCGCCAAGCTCTCACCGGGAGGAGAAGCGAAGCTCATCCTCGAAAACCCCGAAGACCCTTTCTCAGGAGGACTTGAGATAGAGGCAAAGCCGGCAGGAAAAGACGTCAAGAGGATAGAGGCCATGAGCGGCGGTGAGAAGGCCATAATAGCGCTCGCCTTCGTCTTTGCCATCCAGCGCTACAAGCCGGCTCCCTTCTACCTGCTCGACGAGATTGATGCCCACCTCGACGATGCAAACGTCAAGCGCGTCGCCGACCTCATCAAGGAAGCCTCCCAGAACAGCCAGTTTATTGTCATAACCCACAGGGACGTCATGATGGCGCAGGCGGACAGGATAATAGGCGTCAGCATGAGGAATGGCGTCTCAAAGGTGGTCTCCCTCAGCCTCGAAAAGGCCAGAAAGATACTGGAGGAGATAAGGAAAAAAGACGAGGCCGAGCACAGAGAGATGTTCGGCCGGCTGGAGGCGTGACATATGGAATCAAGATTCGAGCCAGAGATAACGCCTGTTGATATCCTCCTCCAGCTCGTCCAGATGGGGAAAGTTGATCCCTGGAACATTGACATAGTTGACCTAACTGAAAAGTACATAGAGCGCCTTAGGGAGATGAAGGAACTTGACCTGCGTATCTCAGCGAGGGCAATTCTGGCGGCTTCCATCCTCGTCAGGATGAAGAGCGAGGCCCTTCTGTACTCCGACGAAGAGCAGGATAAGGGGGAGGAAGAAAAGGAGCGCATCCGCGTGGATGTTGAGCCGCTGGCACCGCCCTTGAGAAGGGCAGAGCGCTACTACACCTTCGAAGACCTCATCGAGGCCTTAATGGATGCCCTCGAAGAAGCCGAGAGAAGAAAGCCGAGGAAGAGGAAGCGCGAGGAAGTTGAGGAAGAAATCTTTGTCGTTGATGACTTCCGCGTTGACATTGAGAAGCACGTGAACAGGCTGTACGAGATAGTCAGAAAACTCTACGGCGAGACCAGAGAGCCCATACGCTTCTGGGACCTCGTCTTTGATCCACAGCCGAAAATAATAGCCAGGACTTTCCTCTATCTGCTTTTCCTATCAAACATGGGGAAGGTAGACCTCCTCCAGGAGGAGCCCTTTGGAGAAATCCTGGTCGTCCCGCTGGAGGAAAACTCCTAACTCCTCTCCTCCCTTTTTGCTGGGCGGAGGGTAATAACCAGGAATGGAGGCTCGCTCCCAACGTAGAAGCTTTTCTTTTCCCTGTTCAGGTAGAAGCAGTACTCACCATCGGGGACTGTCTCAATAAACTTTTCGGGCCTGGTAACCTTCGCAACCCGCCCATCAAAATACACGCACTCGTAGGAGTCCATTATGCCCCTAACCCGCTCAAGAATCTCGCTCTTTTGAAGCCTCTCACAGTCTAAGCGAGTGCACACGAGTGCCTTCCTCCCATCTGTAAATATCGTGATTTTCTCATTAACATCGATCCGCTTGGAGCGATCCAGAAAAACCCACAGCTCGGAGTACATCCTTTCGAGCCTGCCTCTCTTCGCGAGCCTCTTCTTCAGCCTCTCCTTTGCGTGATAGGTGAGCAGCATGGCGGAATGTATCCTTAGCGAATTTAAAAGTTGTTTGTTATGTACCTACATGTGTAGATATCTATGTAGGTTGTGACTTCACAAAAAAGTATTTAAAAGATGGCACTTAGAGGAGCATGATGTGAAAATGAAGTGGAGAAGAGAAAAAGCCTATGGGGCAGCTTTTTTAGTGTTCTCACTCCTCGACGCGCTTACCACCTGGGTTGGAGTTCAAAGGGGCTTTTCCGAGGCAAATCCAATAGTTGCGAGCAGGCTTTCCGATCCAGCGCTGTTCTTCGGGAGCTTTGCGCTGTTCACAACTCTTGGACTTCTGGTGATATTCGCGTCAAGCTACATGAGCCGTTTTTCTAGAGCATTTGGATACTTCCCGCCACTGTTTATCCTGATGAGGGCACTGCCTGTCTTCAACAACGCATACCTTCTCGCAGGAAGGAACTCTGTGTTCCTATCGCTTCCAGCAGGCTTTCTAATCCTGCCGCTCGCCAAGAACTCAGGAAAGCTTTTATCCTCTCCCACCAAGAGTGGATTATGCAGTACCTCAGACGAGACCTCATAGAGCCCCGCGTTTACCAGGAGGTCATTTACGCCAGGTGTAAAGAGGCCAACTGCCTCGTTGTCCTGCCTACTGGGTTAGGAAAGACGCTCATAGCCATGCTCATAGCAGACTACCGCCTCTCAAAGTACGGCGGAAAGGTTCTCATGCTCGCCCCTACGAAACCGCTCGCTGTCCAGCACGCCGAGAGCTTCAAAAAACTGTTCAACATCCCGCTCGAGAAGATAAACGTCCTGACTGGTGAGCTGTCCCCAAAGCAGAGGGCCGAAGTTTGGAAGAACAGCGTCGTAATAACCGCAACGCCCCAGACGGTCGAGAATGATATTTTAACTGGCAGAATATCTCTCGAAGATGTTGTTCTACTTGTCTTTGATGAGGCCCATCGAGCAGTCGGGAACTACTCCTACGTTTTCATAGCTAAGGAGTACCTGAAGACCGCAAAACACCCGCTCGTTCTTGGCCTTACTGCCTCTCCTGGAAGCGACGAGGAGAAAATAAGGGAAATAGTGAGAAATCTTGGGATAGAGAGGATAGAGATTCGGACCGAAAGCTCACCGGACGTTAAACCTTATGTCCAAAAAATAGCCTTCGAGTGGGTTAAGGTCGACCTGCCGGGCATCTACAAGGAAGTCCGTTCCATCCTCCGCGAGATGCTGAAGGAGAGCCTCAAGCCCCTCGCCCAGTTTAAGCTGGTCTCGACGTATTCCCCAGACATCTCAAAGAAGGAAGTCCTCCAGGCCGGCTCGAAGATCAACCAGGAGGTAGCGAGGGGGAACTACGAGCTCGGAAGGCTGAGGATGCACCAGGCGAAGGCGGTTAAGCTCCTGCACGCGCTTGAACTTCTTGAAACCCAGGGGCTAACTGCCCTAAGGGCCTACCTGAAAAAACTCAGAGAAGACAAGAGGACGAAGTCGAGCAAGGAGCTGATGGAAGACCCGCGCATGAGGAAAGTAATCTACCTACTCGTCCAGGCGAAGGAATCTGGGTTAGACCACCCCAAGATGGAGAAGCTGAAGGAGCTCGTTAAAGAGCAGCTCGGGAAAAAGCCGAGCTCCAAGATAATAGTCTTCACGAACTACCGCGACACCGGAAAGAAAATCGTTGAGGAACTGCGCTCTATGGGGATCACTGCTGAGAGGTTCATCGGGCAGGCGAGCAGGAAGGACGACAGGGGAATGAGCCAGAGGGAGCAGAAGGAAGTCCTCGACCGCTTCTCAAGGGGGGAGTTCAACGTCCTCGTGGCTACAAGCGTCGGGGAGGAGGGATTGGACGTTCCCGAAGTTGACCTAGTGGTGTTTTATGAGCCTGTTCCCTCAGCAATAAGGAGCATCCAGAGGCGCGGAAGAACCGGAAGACACAGGCCGGGAAGAGTTGTCATTCTCATGGCTAAGGGGACGAGGGATGAAGCCTACTACTGGGCTTCCCGAAGAAAGGAGAAGGGGATGTTCGATGCGATAAAGAAAATCGCGAGGGAGCTTGAGAAGTTGCAGAGGGCCAGGATAAAAGCCCAAGGGGAGGAAGGTAAAATACACGCGGGTGTTGAAAAGTCGAAGGGGAGTGTCGATGTGTCCAAGGGGAAGATTGCCCCGCTGGATGCTTTCCTGAAGCCTAAAAAGGTCGAAAATACCGAAATTAGAGAGAGCAAAGCGGTCGGGAAAGCCGCTCCCCAGGCATCGGAAGAAAAATCAGCCGAAAAGCCGAAAGAAACGACCGAAGAGCTTCCGATAAAGCCCATCTTTGTGAGAAAGCCGAAGGGCATAGTGGTCTACGTCGATTCCCGCGAGCTGAGGAGCGGTGTTCCGAAGCACCTCAGGGAGCTGGGCGCCGAGGTCGAGGTGAGAACCCTCGACGTTGCAGACTACGTTGTGAGCGAAGAGGTGGGCATAGAGCGGAAGAGCGCCAACGACTTCATCCAGTCGATAATTGACGGGAGGCTCTTTGACCAGGTTGAGAGGCTGAAGAGGGCCTACGAGAAGCCGGTAATCATCATTGAGGGGGAGCTGTACGGCATAAGGAACGTCCACCCCAACGCAATACGGGGAGCGATAGCGGCGGTGACCCTTGACTGGGGAGTTCCAATATTGTTCTCATCAGGGCCGGAAGAGACCGCCCAGTTTATCTACCTCATGGCAAAGCGCGAGCAGGAGGAGAGGAAGAAGGAAGTCCGGTTGAGGAGCGAGAAGAAGGCGCTGACTCTAGCGGAGAGGCAGAGGCTCATAGTCGAGGGCCTTCCAAACGTCTCGGCAACGCTGGCTAAGAGGCTTTTAAAGCACTTTGGCAACGTCGAGAGGATCTTCACGGCAACGGAGGAGGAGCTGAAGGAAGTTGAAGGAATAGGGCCAAAGAAAGCCAGGGAGATAAGGAGGGTCATCACGGCACCCTACGTTGAGGAAGAAGAGGATAAGGCTTAAGTTTTCAAAATTGTAGTGAAGACTGCCCCCGGGAAACCGCGGGGGATGAGCGCCTCGGCGAGCCGTGATTCCCCTTCGCTCCCCGGGGGCACACTTCAGCCGAACACGGCCCTAACGCCAGTTGCGGCAAATATCAGGAGTTCTATCATCTTGTAGGCCTCTTCCACGCTGTTTGTCTCAAATTCGACAGTCTTGCCGTCTATTCTTCTGACCAAGGGGCAAAGCTCGGCTGCGTCGGCAAAGCCGCTGTTCAGGAAGCGCACCCCTACTTTAACGGGCTTTTCCACGCTCAGGGGCTTTATAGCTCCTTCTTTCCAGCGCTTTACAGCCTCTTTTGTGCCTTTTATGAGGAGCTTCTTTATTGCTTCCATTGAGGGGCTGATCGCGGAGTACCTTGAGAAGCTCTCCTTGAGGGGAACACCAACGGTCTCCGGAAGTGCATCTCTCACGTCACCTTCAATCAATGCCCTGTCGCCAGCAACTAGGATGACGGGAACACCCCACTCTCCGAGCAGGTAAGCGTTCAGAAGGGTCTCGCTGACGGGTCTCCCGTTCACGGTTATCCAGTCTATTGTGGAGCCACTGTAGGTGTGGTCAAAAGTCGCCCTCCCAACGCCACTCCTGGCATGGTAGCCAAGAAAGATTGCCACGTCACTTCCCTTACCTCCAGCAACCATGCTGAGGGGTCTAGGAAAACCCCTAACGAGCTTCACAAAGCCGGGCATCTCCTCGGGGATGATATTCACCATGGGGCCGTGACTGTCGGCGACAATGACTTCCTCAAAGCCAAGCTCGTGGAGTGTCATTGCTGTGATCTTAACAACATCTGTCGCTATTTTTCTGGCCTCGCCATAGAGCGCCTTCTTTACGCTCAGGTGTTCGGGACTGACGACGTGGGGCAGGCCCTCAAGGTCGAGGGATATGAAAGCCCTCATCGACACCACCTTTTTTCTGCAGGGATTGGGACAATAAATCCCTTTTGATCGAGAGATAACTATCAGGAATATCCCGCGGGCAACCCAACAACTGCCGCTTATGAAAAAGGTTTTATATGCCTTCCTTCATAAAATAGAGTGGTGATACGTATGCAAATCGTCGAAATAGACATAAAGCTCCCCTACAAGGAGAGGGGGGCCATACTGTCGAAGATCGTTTCCAAGTTTGGCGGCAGGATAAGGGACATACACTTCCACCCGCCCGATCCAAAGGGCATCGGAGAAGTTAGAGTTGAGCTGGAAGTAGAAAACGGAAAGAGCATAATCTCAGAGCTTAAGAGGCTCCTGAAAGGTGGTAGATTCTCCTTCAGGATACTCAGCGAGGCTTGATTTCTGCCTTTCTTATCTCTCCGGTTCAAGTTTTCGAGTTCCGGATTTTTGCCACTAAGCTCAACGGCAGCAGTGACAGCAACGCCAGAACTCCAACTCCACATATACCCTCATTCTTGGACGTTGATGAACTACTGCTTTCAGTTTTCTTTGTCGTGGAGCTGGAGTAATCAGTGTAATTCGTCTCCCTGGGAGTGGAAGTTGTAGAAGATTCAGAAGATTCCACAGTCCAGTTCTCGTGAACCGCCGGACAGGAACAGCAGTGAACGTCCCGGTATTTGACGGGAGCAGGAATAACCGTTACCCCCTCCTCGGACACGTGAATCAGCGGGAGTTCTCTAAGGGTGTTGTTCTCGTAGAGGTATATTGAAACGTTCATCGGTCTCGGAGGGTATTTTTTGGTAAGGTACGGGGGGCTAAATATGAATCTATAATCTCCGCTGTGAAACGTGTAGTTATCCTCCACCCACATGCTCCCGTTGAAATAGGCTATCCCTCTCCCAGGAGGCACGATCAAAAGTCCATCCCCCATGGTTATCGCACAGGAGTCGTTGACCGGCTGAAGTCTTGACTTTAACTCTTCCTCCAAGGGGATTCTGTACTTTGACGAAACGACGATCCAGTCACCCTCAATTTTCAGGGGCAGACACTTCCGGTTCCTGAGAGTGAAGAAATCAAACGGTAGCAAGTTATGCAACCAGGCATCGTAAGGGCTGAACTTGTCCTCAAGGCTCAAGTTCTTCTCGTTCCCAACGGCCACCAGCTTAACGGATTCATCCACCCTGTACAGGCTTCTGTTTCCTATGGGATACTCGTAAATCAGAACGTAAGGCATTGAAATGTTAAGATCCCCCTGCTGGGGCACTTCTCCAATCTTCTGGATTGCACCGTTGCAGTAGCGGATTACCGTTAAATGATCAGCGCAGGGAGGATGCTTCATTGGAAAACTCGTGTTGGTGGAGGCTGGAAGGAAAAGATACAGCCAGCCCTTATAAAAAGCCAGGGGTGGCAGCTCGAACCCCGAAAAAGCCATGTAATCAACGTAGTAGGCACCGCTCTCATTGACATAGAAGATGAAATAAGTCCAAAGGTCAATGGGCATGAGAGTTACGGGGTCGTACTCTGTAGTGAGACCGGCTTCTTCGTAATAATCGTATTCGACTCCCACAAGGGCTCCTTTGGAGTCAGCGTAGATCACGAAGGGCTGGAGCGAAATCCCCCAGGGATAGTTGGAGTACTCCTGGGCGGATACATTCTGGAGGGACAAGACAAGAAGAAGGAAAATGGAAAGCGCTCCAGCTGGCTTTAGCTTAGACATAATCGCACACCCCGTTCAGGTATTCCAGGGCTTCCACCCTTACATCATAATAATAGGCCCTTCTTGGAGGCTTTCCTAGAACCTGGACGTAGTCGCAGGCCCTCTGGCGGTACACAGGGTTGTTGAGGACTGCCCCATCGCATTCAAACTCGTAATAGATGTTGTCAACGCCTCTGTAATTGCGGAGGTTCTCTTTGGCATCGTCAACATACATCTTCCACTGTTTTAGTGTGTCACTGTTGGCTGGGAGAAGCTCTCCCTTGTAGTAATTGGGTTGTAGAAACACCCAATCGAAGTAGTATGCGGCGTGGTGGTTGTATGAATCTTTTTTAAATACCCTCCTCCCTTCTATTTCTGATTTAGTAGTATAATGCATGTAAGGTATCCATATGAACTCAAAGCCGGCTTCGTGTATCCTGTTGGCCAGTTCAGAGATCACGGTCTCCCAGGAAGCTCCCACTGCTTTGGCCTCGAACATCATTGGGCACTCGTAATTCCAGTAGAACCCTCTGAGGTTGTAGTCTGAGGAGATTACGAACACATCAATCCATCGCTTCCAGTAGTCCGGTCCCCTTGGAGTGTCCGATCTGTACTTGTAGTAGGGTATCTCAACGTAGTAAGGCATGGTCACGTTCTCGCTCAGAAATTCCGAGAGGGTGTATGCATCTTCTCCGGGGTCACCGGTGTAGATCATGGACTTACCCTCTATGCCCCAACCGGTATCGAGGATAACAAGGCTGTCAATCCCCACTTCCCTCAGCTTCTCCTGCACGGTGCTCATGGTGGTGTCTCCGTGATACTTCATGAGGCTCCTGAAGTCTCTTCCATCCCACTTAAGGTACCACAATCCAAACGTTCTCCCGTATCCCATTTTACAACCTCCAGATGGTCTTCAGAATTACATACACAAATTGAACTTATAACGTTTTCTATTCTGATTTTGCATACACTTCTAAATAGTAAGCAAAACTTGAAAATGCCAAGGGAAGAAAAGGGCTATCCCTTAACGCCCCTGTTCAGCTCTTCCAGCTTTTCTCTGGCTTTTTCAACGGAGCCTGCCTTCTCTATTGCGGTCCCCGTGACAATAATATCGGCTCCAGCCTTTACGGCAGCCCTCGCCTGCTCCTCCGTTCTGATACCGCCGCCCACTATCAGTGGAACATCAATAACGCGCTTCACAAGGCCTATCATCTCGGGCGGAACTGGCTGAGGTGCACCGCTTCCCGCTTCGAGGTAGACGAGTCTCATCCCGAGGTACTGGCCGGCTAAAGCGTAGGCTGCTGCTATTTTCGGCTTGTGCCTTGGGATGGGCTTTGCGTCCCCGACCCAGCCCACGGTTTCTCCCGGCTCAATGATCAGATAGGCCATCGGGATCGGCTCTATGCCGTATCGCTTGACCTGAAAAGCTCCCAGCGCCTGGGCTCCCGTTATGAAGAACGGGTTCCGCGAGTTGAGAAGGCTCATGAAGAAAATCGCATCGGCGTACTTACTTATCCCGCCGTGTGAACCCGGAAACAGAATTACGGGAAGGTTCGAGCTTTCCTTTATGGCCCTAACAACGCTGTCGAGGACTTCCCCCTCGGCCCCAGTTGAGCCGCCAACCATTATTGCATCAACGCCAACTTCTTCGCTCATACTCGCCAGCTCTCCTGCAAGTTCGGGGGAAACGTCGTCTGGATCGAGGAGAACGAAGTGGAGCTTTTCCCTTTCCAGCTTCTCGTGGATGTAGGTTTCGACTTTTCCAAGCTTGAGCATACTTACACCCCCATAAACTTTCTGATGTCATCTTCACCCGTGGATTCGTCAATTAAGAGACAGTGCACGCCAAGACTATCAGCATGGGCACACATAGGTTTATCACGGGTTATTAGAGAGGTTATTAGAGAGTATCCCCTCTCAAGGGCAAGGGCCAGGAAATAAGTATCAAATCCAGAGGGAGCCTCGGCAGACGCTATGGTCTTAGCGGTGTCAGATAATTTCTCTTCACCAATAATCTCAAAGGAGTTCTCAACGGCATTCCCAAGTCTCATTGCGAATTTTTGGTCGCCGCTTAGTCTTTTGGCAACACTAATAACTTCCACAACAGCAACTCTGGGGACTGCGACTTTCTTGTCCTTAGAAAGGGCCAGCACAAGGCGGCACTTATCAAGAATTCCCCTTCTCTGCTTCAATTGAGGATGATTCGAATTGTAAAAAAAGGCTCCTATAATGACGTTTGTATCAATAACGAACCCTCTTTCTCCCTCTAACATCGTCCAGCACTTCCTCGATATCTGTGTTAACGGGAATTCCCTCAACACTCTCCATTAAGTCCCAAATTGTTTCTCCAACAATAACTTTAACCTTGGCTCCCTTGGGGAGATTAACTTTCTTGAGGGGCCTAAACTTCTCCCCATCATAGACGGCCTCGATAACTGTCCCCATAGGTTTCCACCTTATTCCAATATTTCCTCGGCACTTTTAACGGTTTTCCAGCTGAGGCCAAGTCTGGTAAGAACTCCGACTAGGATTTTGTCAGGCTCCTCTTCGAAGCGGTAGAGGTTTGTGCTAACTCTGACGTCTCCAGCTCCGAAGCCTTCCACCGGCTCTCCAAACTTCGAGACCTCCAGCGAAAGCCTCTCCTCAAGTCTTTCTTCGCTCGGAATTAGATAGGCTCTCAAAAGTTCCGCCTCTTTGAGGAGGTAGTCAATGTGCCAGTGGAGCTTCTTGTCCTCTCTGAAGTGCCTTTCCACCCTCTTTTCGAGCGAGTTCATAGCGGAGCCGACGTAGACGTAGTAGCCCGCCTTTAAGGGAAACTCCCTGGCTTTAGTGCGGATGACTTTGTCGTTCTCCAGGAGGATTACGAGAAAGTAGGAACCCTTCATAGGTGGCAGTTTGCTGCAGGGTTTATAAAGAGTTCCACCGAGTCCTAAACAAAGGTGTTGATCATGGTCGAAGACAAAAAAAGAGAGGTCAAAAAGCGCCCCGTTGATGAGTTCGCGTGGCAGGAATACGACGTTGAGGAGTTTAAAAGAACTTTTCCAGCCCTTGCGAGAGAGCTTGAGGAGGAACCTGGCCTGAGCATAGACGCCTACAGGACTTCCGAGGAGGAAGCCCTCGAAGAGGAAGAGCTTGAACTCCAGGACTTCTCCGGCTACAACCCGACGATAATCGACTTCCTGAGGCGGTGCGAAACCGACGATGAGGCCCTGGAGATAATCAACTGGATGGAGGAAAGAGGCGAGATAACCCACGAGATGGCGAAGGAGCTTAGGATAGTCCTGGCCAAAAAGGGAGTAAGGGCCTTCGGGCCGAAAAAGGAGTGGGGCTGGTACGAGAGACACGGCAGGCATTGAGATATCTTGTTCTTCCTGATTTTCTATGGGATTGTCAGCGCCCGCAACCCTTTAAAAGGCATTTTCCCAGTCCCGCCCGGTGGTGAGAATGACTAGGATAGCGGTCATCGATTACGACAAGTGCAATCCGGATAAGTGCGGTCACTTCCTCTGTGAGAGGGTCTGCCCCGTGAACAGGATGGGAGGAGAGGCGATAATCATAGACGAGGAGAACTACAGGCCAATAATTCAGGAGGCGAGCTGTACGGGCTGTGGAATCTGCGTCCACAAGTGCCCGTTCAACGCGATAACGATAGTGAACCTACCGGAGGAGCTTGAGGAAGGCTGCGTCCACCGCTACGGAATAAACGCCTTCGTTCTCTACCGTCTGCCCGTCGTCAAGGAGGGTATGGTCGTCGGTGTCCTCGGTCCAAACGGAACCGGTAAGACTACCGCTGTTAAGATACTCTCGGGCCAGCTCATCCCGAACCTCTGCGGAAACAACGATAACTGGGACAACGTCATAAAGGCATTCCGCGGCAACGAGCTCCAGAACTACTTCGAGAAGCTCAAGAAGGGTGAGATAAGGCCAATAGTCAAGCCGCAGTACGTTGACCTCATTCCAAAGGCCGTGAAGGGCAAAGTTAGAGACCTGCTCAAGAAGGCTGACGAGACAGGAAAGTTCGAGGAAGTCGTCAAGGAGCTTGAGCTTGAGAACATCCTGGATAGGGAAATCCAGCAGCTGTCAGGCGGTGAGCTTCAGAGGGTTGCGATAGCAGCGGCCCTTCTCAGGAATGCCCACTTCTACTTCTTCGACGAGCCCTCAAGCTACCTCGACATAAGGCAGAGGCTCAGGATAGCGAAAACCATCAGGAGGCTCGCCGAGAGTGGAAAGAACGTTCTCACAGTCGAGCACGATTTAGCCCTGCTCGACTACATGAGCGACATAATCCACGTCGTCTACGGTAAACCGGGAGCCTACGGTATCTTCTCCCAGCCCAAATCAACGAGAAACGGAATAAATGAGTTCCTTAGGGGCTACCTGAGGGACGAGAACGTCCGCTTCAGGCCCTTCGAGATAACTTTCACCAAGACGGGTGAGAGAAAGGCCCAGGAGGGCGAGATACTCGTCCAGTACCCGAGGCTCGTGAAGGACTACGGCTCCTTCAGGCTTGAGGTTGAGGGTGGAGAGCTCTACGTTGGAGAAGTTGTTGGTATCGTCGGGCCGAACGGTATCGGAAAGACGACCTTCGTGAAGATGCTCGCCGGAGTTGAGAAACCCACAGAGGGAGAAGTTGACTGGTCGCTCACCGTCAGCTACAAGCCCCAGTACATTAAGACGGACTACGAGGGAACTGTCTTCGACCTTCTGAGCAAGATAGACGCCTCGAAGCTCATGAGCAACTTCTACAAGACCGAACTGCTCAACCCGCTCGGTATTCCCGACCTCTACGACAGACAGGTCAACGAGCTCTCCGGTGGCGAGTTGCAGAGAGTGGCCATAACCGCCTGCCTGATCAGGGATGCCGACATTTACCTCATCGACGAGCCTTCAGCCCATCTCGACGTCGAGCAGAGGCTGGCAGTATCAAAGGCAATCCGCTCACTCATGGCCAAGAACGAGAAAACAGCGCTGATAGTCGAGCACGACGTCATGATGGTGGACTACCTCAGCGACCGCCTCATAGTCTTCGAGGGAGAGCCAGGAAAGTACGGAAGGGCCCTCCCGCCGATGGGCATGAGGGAGGGAATGAACCGCTTTTTAGCTAACATCGGGATAACCTTCAGGCGCGACCCCGACACTGGAAGACCGAGAGCCAACAAAGAAGGCTCCGTGAAGGACAGGGAGCAGAAGGAGATTGGCGAGTACTACTACCTCTCAGCCTGAATTCACTCTTTTCCTGCCTTTTATTATCTCCCTCTTGCGAAACATATAAATTTCCCCAGACGTTCCCCAGAAGGGGATGAAAAATGCTTCCACCAGGAAAACTACCTCCCGATGCTCTTGAGAGGCTTTTTACCAAACTCGGCGCGAGCGACCCCCGGGTTCTGCTCGGCCCGGGTAAAGGAATAGATTTTGGGGCGGTTGACTTTGGTGAGAAAGTTCTGGTAGCATCAACCGATCCAATAACCGGGGCAGTCGAGGACATCGGCTTCTACGCGGTTCATGTCAACGCCAATGACGTCGCCGTTGCGGGAGCGAGGCCAAAGTGGTTTTTAATCACGATACTCCTGCCCGAAGGGTCTGACGAGAGACTCCCGGAGAGGATAATGGACGAGATTGACAGAGAGGCAAAGAAGCTCGGTGTAGCGATTATCGGGGGCCACACCGAAGTAACCCCTGGTCTGGATAGGCCAATAGTCATCGGAACAATGCTCGGTGAGGTTGAGAGGGAAAAGCTTGTCAGGCCCGATGGGGCAAAGCCTGGGGACGCGATAGTCATGACGAAGTGGGCCGGGCTGGAGGGGACTTCAATAATAGCGCGCGAGAAGAGGGAAGAGCTGACCGGGGTATTTGGGAAGGACCTAGTTGAGAGGGCGGCCTCGCTTATAGACTACATCAGCGTCGTTCCTGAGGCGATCCTGGCGGCGGACTTTGGTGTCAACGCCATGCACGACCCGACGGAGGGAGGGATAGCCAACGGCCTCTACGAGATGGCGGATTCAGCCGGTTTGGGATTCAGGGTTTTTCCCGACAAAATTCCTATACGGGATGAGACGAAGGTTATCTGCAGGTACTACAGCCTGAACCCACTAGCTCTCGTCGGTTCTGGTTCCCTCCTTATAGCGGTGAGCAGGGACCGTGCAAAGGCCCTCGTTGAGATACTCCTTTCGAGGGGGATAAACGCGGCCATCATCGGTGAGTTCCTAGCGGAGGAGAAAAGGGTCGCAGTCGTGAACGGAGAAGAAAGGCCCTTCCCGAGACCAGAAACAGACGAACTGTGGAAAATTTTCGAGGAGTAGCTACCTTATCTCAACTTCCACCTCTTTTACTTCCCCGTTTTCAAGTGTCCAGGCACGAAACTCTCCTGAAGGAGTCACTATGAGCCAGGCGTTTCTCCACAGGTTCATGCCCCTGAGGTCTTTTTCTGAGGGGATTGGCGGGCACTTAAGGTGGGAGTGAAAGACTCCAACGATTTCAAGCCCCTTCTTTTCAGCCTCATCCAGAACATCTGCAATTTCAAGGGGATCTATCTCAAACTCCACCGGCGAGTTGAGCCTGTTTTGGGTCTTCCTAGCTTCTTCCACGATTAGGAAATTCCCTGCTTTTCTGCCGAGGAGGAAGCCGCAAACTTCTATGGGGCTTTTCTTGGAAAGTTCAATGATCCTCTGGACGTCTTTTTGATTCATAACGAGCTTCATAGCTCCACCGCCAGCTTGAGGCCTTCGTCCTCCTCGATCCCCCTGAGAATTGTGAGTATCTTCTCCTCGGGAATCTCTGTACTGCTCAGGAACTTTTTCACCTTTTTGATTTCTTCGGCCTTTCTCCCCTCTGAGCGGGCCTCAAGGTAGTCTAAAACAGCCAGAAGGACGCCTTTAAGCGTTCTATCTCCAAGAGGGACGGGCTTCCATCCGTTTTCATAAATGTAAAGGGCCTTCACAACTTCCCCGCCGCTTAAGGCAGAAACGGGCAATAAAGCCGGCCCCCTCGCCTGCAGGTAGCGGAGGAGGGAATCTCCCGAAAAACCCTCTGAGACAAGCGTGCTGTACGCTGCCTCCAGGGCTTTCAAGAGGGTCGCCAGCTTCTCCACTTTTGGCAGGTTCTCCTTTGAGAGCATGGAGAGCTTGAGAACGGCCCTCTCCAGGGGTTCCTCCTCAAGGTTCACGACGAAGAGAACCCTGTCTTTCAGCGAAGTTCCCTCAGCGAAGGCCTTCAGGACTATCCAGACTGCTCCGTTGCTCAGTATTCCGTATTTAACGCCCCTGCTGAAGCAATACCTTGCAAGCTGTCTCAGTGGTTCGTCCCGCTTCAGAATGTTAACGCCGAGGTTTTTAGCCTCAAGGAACGCAACCGTCTCACCGTTCAGAAAGAGCGCATAATCCGCTCTCCCGTCCTCGGTTCTCTCTTCCGGTCGAACTTCCTCAGGGTTGTTCCACTCCCAGCCGAGGGCCGTCATTATCTCCCCGATGAGGTGCTGTTTGACGGCCTCCTCATTTTTCTCATAGAGGGAGCGGTGTTTGCCAATGCGGGACATTACAGTAAGCACTGCACTCTCAAGCCCTAGCATCATAGCCCAGGCTCGTTTCATGACCTAAAAGCTTTTGTGGTCTAATGCCGTAAAATATACGGTGAGTGAGAATATGTGCAGGATACTCTTTGCCCGCGGTATTGGACAGGAAGTTGCACCCCTTTTTGATGCCCTAATAAAATCCGCACAAAACGACCCGTACCGGGAGAAGAGGAACAAGAAGACCCAGCACCCCGACGGCTGGGGGTACGTCCTTCTGAGGGAAGAAAACGCTACCCACTACAGATCGGTTTTACCAATATTCAACGATCCCAATGCTGAGAACCTGCTTAATTCCCTCACGGAAGAGGATTCCCAAGTCGTGCTGATGGCACACGCCCGGGCCGCTTCGCAGGGTGGAAAGACCCTCTTCAACGTTCAGCCGTTCCAGTTCTCCACAAGACACGGTTTCTCCTTCTGGTTCATGCACAACGGCGATCTGGACAAAGAAGCGCTCATCTGGAAAGCGGGGTTTAAGGGAGAAGAGCTAGTCAATGCCTCTGACAGCTACGTATTCGCGGCGTATCTCTCCAAAACCATAGACAATATCACACTCGAAGAGATTTCCAGGAGGTTCGTACTTGGGCTGGAAACTACCAGAACCACTCTGAACACGGGAACACTGTTTTTACTGCCCGATGGAAGCTGGAGCGCGTTTATAACTGCCTACATGGTGAACAAGTATACAAACAGCCTCGATGACTGGAACTATGCCAGGCTCATAGAGCTCAAAGCCAATGACCTGTACGCAGTGGCTTCGTCCACGCTGGAGCTGTACCACGAAGCCCGGTGGAAGACACTCAACAACGGGACTGCGATTTCAATAAGCGGGGATAAAATCGAACGCTTCTCCCTGGGTGATGCCTGTGGACCTTAGGGCGCCCATACGGGTGTATATGACTAAAAAGCTGATTGGAGTGAAGCCCGACGACACGGTGAAGAGGGCAGGGGAGGTAATGGTCGAGTTCGACATAGGCTCCCTCGTGGTCGTTGATGAAAACGGCGACGTCGTGGGCTTCCTGACAAAGGGAGACATCATAAGGCGGATGGTCATTCCCGGCCTGCCAAACACCACTCCCGTGAAGGAGATAATGACGAAAGACCTCGTAACCGTGCCCTCAACGGCCCCGCTGGGGGAAGTCCTCGATCTGCTCTCAAAGAAGGGCATCAAGCACGTCCTCGTGGAGGAGGAAGGAAAAATAGTGGGCATATTCTCGATAAGCGACCTCCTTGAGGCGAGCAGGAGAAGGCTTGAAACGGCCATAGCCGCGGAGTGATGGGTATGATACGGATAGCCCACATAAGCGACACCCACATCACCAACGAGGGAGCATTCAAGGGCTACGCCTTCGACCTCATCGTCGAGGAGATAAACAGGGGCAACTTCGACTTCGTCATCCACACAGGGGACATCACCAACCAGGGCCTCCGCGAGGAGTACGAACAGGCAGCCTACCAGCTCAAGAAAATCCAAAAGCCGCTCGTTGTTCTGCCGGGCAACCACGACGTTAGGAACGTCGGGTACAAGCTCTTTGAGGACTTCATAGGACCTCTCAACGGCGTCTATGAGTTCAGGGACGGCGTCGTTATCTGGGTGGACTCGACTATTCCAGATCTGAGCGATGGAAGGATAGGCGGCCACAAGTTCCGCTGGCTTAAGGAGAGACTTGAGGAGTATTCCGACAGGAGGTTCAAGATCGTCGCTGCCCACCACCACCTCGTCCCGCTCCCGGACACCGGAAGGGAGAGAAACGTCCTGTTCAACGCGGGAGATGTTTTAGACCTCCTCTTAAGGCACGGGGTTACGCTCTACACCTGCGGCCACAAGCACGTGCCAAACGTCTACCACGTTGAAGACCTCGTAATAGACAACGCGGGATGTACCTCATGCAAAAAGACCAGGAAGGGAGACGTTAACAGCTACAATATAATAGAGCTCTACGACGACGGCAGGGTCAGGGTGACCATAAGGCGCGTCACGGGGGATGAGATCACAAAGGAGCACAAGCCCGTAAAGCCCAAGATATTCGTGCCTTCGGGAAGGAGGCTTTTCAGAATAGTCCAGATGAGTGAGAGCAACGTCTCCGACAGGGTTTACTTCAGGAGAAAGACCCTTGAGAACGTCGTCAGGATGATCAACGAGAGGCTCAGGCCTGACCTGGTGGTGCACAACGGCGACATGGTGGATGCGGGGATTGAAAGGTACTATGAGAGGGCCTACGAGTACTACAAGCTCGTTAAGCCGCAGAAAATCCTCGTTCCAGGCCACAACGACATAACTTACCTAGGACACGAGCTCTTCCAGGAGTACTTTGGAGAGCCAGAAGTCCTTGAACTTGGGGACATCGTCATAATTCCCGTCCTCAGCGCGCAGTATGAGACACCGATAGGTGTCGTCGGAAGGATGGGTCAGAAGAAGCTCAGGAACACGCTCAGAGAATACGAAGGCAAGTTCAGAATAGTGGTCATGCACCACAACGTGGTTCCAGTACCGAAGAGCAGGGAGATAGGCTTCCTGGAGGATGCTGGGGACGTTTTGAAGGTTCTGACCGACGAGGGAACGGAGCTGGTCCTTACAGGCCACGGCGGGAACGCCTTCGGGGTGAAGATAGAGAACACTCCAATAGTCAATGCCGGTTCAGTCAGCTGGGAGCTCCACAGGAACCCGTTTGGAAACAGCTTTAACCTCGTGGACATCTACACTGATATGGTGGTCGTCTGGGAGGTTCAGTCCACCTGGGGCAGCAGGAAGCTGCTTGGGATATGGAAGAGGAAGAAGCACTAAACTCCCATCTCTTCCAGCTTTTTCATCATGTCCGCAAGAATCGTGGAAACGGTGCTTTCCAGTTCCACGTTCTCAATAACAGGGATTCCATATTCCCTTGCCCGCTCAACAAGGTAATCCTGGATGCGCATTATCCTGTCCACGTGTTTAACGTACTTCTCTGCATCCCTCTGGGAGTATCGAGCGCGCTCGTAGAAGTGGGCTATGAGGTAGTCTTTCTTGGGCACCGCGATTACGTACATGAACTCGTCTTCTCTCGGCTCGACGAAGCCAGGGACTACATGGATGCCCTCTATTAAGGTGTTTAACCCTTCCCTCCTAGCCCTCTCAAGGACGGCCTTTATTCCAACTGAAACGTGCTTAACCTGGGTCTCAAAGCCATAGATGAGCGGGTCAGAGTTCTTGGGAGCTTTTACTACCCTCTCGGCAAGGAATGAAGAGACGTGGATATCTGGAAGAAGCTCCTTGGCTATTATCTTTCTCATAACCTCTCTTATCGTATCGGTTCCGATTATGCTCCGTATTCCAAGCCTGAAGGCCAGCTCGGTCGCTATCGTGGACTTTCCAACTCCAGTCGCTCCACCTAGGAGGACGGTTAGCCTGACCTTTCTCCTCCTCAGCTCGCGCCAGAATAGGTATCTCTTTGCTTCTTCCCTAAGTCCTTTTTCTAGGAGCTTCTGGTACGTTAGCTCCCTTATTTCCTCGGTTGTTACCGACTTCTTCCCCTTCCATTCGAGCTCTTTCTGGACTTCAGTCGCGATGGCGTAGGCTATGCCCACGTCTATCCCAGCGAGCGTTATGGAGCGGGTGAGTATTCCCCTTGAAAACGGGAGCCTTATCTTCCTCTCGCTGTCGGTCACTATGATCATGCTCTCCTCCCCAGAACTCTTTTTCCAAGCTCTAGAACTGATTTTCTCAGGTCTTTGCCGTCTATATTTACTGGTTCGTTGTCAAGGTAGATAACCTCGATGCCCCTCTCCAGCGCCCACTTTGTAACCACATCAACGGCCGCCGCCTTAAGCTCCACCGCCACGGCATCGATACCTCTAAACTTCTCCAGGTCTTCTCTCAGCTTCGGCCTGTTCGAAAGGTTCCCTGAAGTTGCAACGACCTCTGCTCCAAGCCCCTCAAGGTGCTCCTTGGCCTTGGGTAGAGCGCTCTGAGATGTCATTACGAGGCCGAGTTTTTTGCCCGAGACGTTGCCCAGCGGCCTCGGGCGGAACGCCGTGAAGTGAAGGTCGGCTTTCGGGTTTATTTCCTCCACGATTTTTCTGATTTCGGCTCTCTTCTCAGGGTTTATCTCGTCCGACATTGTGACGATTACCAGATCTGCGAGAGCTATTCTAAACGGCCCGAAGTAGCCCCGCAGGAAATCCGTTTTCTGCCTTCCGCCGATGATTAGTATGTATGCATCAGTCCTATAAGCTGGAAACGTTGCCCCGCTTCCCTCGAGGATTATGAGGTTATGGGGGAGGCTCTCAGCGAGCTCAACACCTCTGTCCACAACGTCAAAAAAGGGAAAGCCCGCCATTCCACCGCCACATCTTCGGCAACCGATGGTCGTCACCCTTGAAGTCAGGGCGTCCTCAAAGTGATCCGAAGCAGCGTGCTTACCCTCTTTGGCCACCTTGAGAAGGAACTGGGGGGTTATCTCAATTTTCTCGCCCTCTATGAGTTCAGGCTCTTCAGGCCCACCTCTGCCCATTGTCACGACCACCGGGCGTGCAACCTCCTTAAGGGTTCTCGCCACAAAACCGCTGACTGCTGTTTTCCCAACCCTCTTTCCAGTACCGATGATTGATATACTCGGCTTTTTGGTCTTCTTTAGCGGCTTTGGAGTGAACGTAAAATCGGCTCCCCTGTAGGTAACTCCCAGGAGCATGCAGAGGGAGGCTATCCTAAACCGGTCTTCGTACGTTAGGACGGGTTCGTCGCTTAAGTCAACGACCTCTTTGACGTCGTTTTCAAGGACTGCCCTCTTTAGCGCATCGAGATAGTTGGGGGAATGATAGAGGGGAACGCCAATCTTATCCTCAAGGGCCTTTAAACTCCCTATCTTCTCAGTTCCCCCTAAGAAAACCGCACAGCAGACATCCCCGAGCTTATGAATTGCCCATTTGGTAACATCCGGGTAGTGTTCGCCGTCTATGAGCACAACCCTCATCCGCTCACCGGGATAAGTACTCCCTAATCTGATTTAATCTTTTCTGGGGGCTCAGAAGAGGAAGAGTTATAAAGGTCAAAGGTGCACAGTTATCGGCCTCAAAGGCCAATAAGGAGGTGTTAGCCATGGCTGAGATGCTTGTTAAGTCCAAGGTTAAGGAGTTCGTCAAGAGCGTCGACCCCGAGATGAGGGTCAGCCCGGAGTTCTACGACGCCCTTGAGGCAGAGGTCAAGGCCCTCGTCGAGAAGGCCATCAAGAGGGCCCAGGCCGAGGGTAGGAAGACCCTCTACGCCAGGCACGTTTGAATTTTCTGCTATCTTTCAGTTTTTCCTTACCCGATTTTAGCTTTTGAAAGCCTTGAATGATTCTGTTGTCATCAGCTTGGATCTTGATAAGTGCCCGTGTGCATCTCACTATTTTCTCGCGATAAGTTGCTGTCATAAACCGATAAATTTTTATATACCTATCGCGCTAGTTGAGTACAGAAAATTGTACTACAAAACTCTGTACCCGGTGGTAGCATGGACGATTTGAGAACCCAGCTGGAAGAGCTGAAAAAAAGGCTGGAGGTGCTTGAGGAGAGCATTGATCCCGTTGACGAGCTAATGCTCTCTATAAAGGCTCGCCTCAAAAAACGACTTGAGGGAGGGGCCCTACCTGGGATAGACGAGGAAAAGGCCGCGAAAACCCTCAAGGCCCTCGCTAACCCCGACAGGATAAGGATACTAAAAATGCTGGCGGAGGGGCCAATGGGCTTCAAGGAGATCAAGGAGACCCTGGGAGTCGAGAGTCCAACCGTTTCTCACCACCTCAAGCTCCTCGTGAAGACTGGAATGGTGAAGAAGGGGGAGAAGTACGAGCTTTCGTCTAACGGGCGTTTGTTTTTGCGCCTGCTTGAGATCATCACGGTACTTGAGGAGGTGGAGGAATGATGTACGGATTTGGCTTTGGTGAAGAGAGAAGCTTAAGGTTTAGGATCGCAGAATACATGAAGGCCCTCGCAGCGCTCCTGATAATCGTCTGGCTCTTCAAGGGGCCGCTGAAGCTTGAGGCCTACAACGACTACATGGTGTACGCGATAATCGCGCTCATCTTCGCCTTTGAGCTCCTGAGCGTCGGCAAGTGGTTCGGGGTAACGATAAGCGGAATTGTCTTTGCGCTAGCCAAGGGTGCTTTCTGGACGAGCGTCTTCCTGTTCTTCGGGAAGTGGCTCGGACTTTCGGAGACGTTTACTGGCGAGAACGCCACGATAACAGCGGGCACGATGTTTGCCTACGCGGTCGTTCTAACAATAGCGGGTCTCCTCTTATCCAAGTTCGACGAGAGAAGGATTGATTGGAAGGTTGAGAAGAAGGCCTACGAGTTCAGCGGTGCCTCCTTTGGGGAGGTTAAGCTCCAGGGGATCGGCAAGGCCTATCCCGTGAAGTTCGGGAGGAAACTTGTGGGTTGGGTCATTGACGGAGACCTAACGGTGGAAGCGGAAACCCCAATAGGAAAGGTCACAAGAAAGCTCCTCTCTCCCGTTGCAGTCTGGACGTCTGATAAGATCGTCGGAAAGAAGACTTCCCCTGATCCTGGCTTCGTCAAGAGGGCGAACGAGCTCATCAACCCGGAGGGGCTCTACCGCGACAAGAACAAGGCGAGCGTCGTTGACCTCGGAGTGGTGAAGGTCTACGAGGGCAACGGCTTCGAGTACGTGAAGGTGCCCTTTGTGGAAGTCATCAGCACTCCAGCGGGGGAGGAAGTGAAAATAGGCCCCATGAGGTTGCGCGACGGCCGTGTGTGGAAGCCAAAGGGGGAGATGCTCACCATCAGGGAGCTTACCAACGGCTTCCAGCTCACCAGAGTTGGTGGCAGGCTGGCCATCCAGACGGAGGAGTACACGATAGAGGTTTCAGGTGACAGGGTGACCTACAGGAGCGGCGATGAAGTGCTGAGCCTCGGCGAGACCGTTTCCCTCCGCTCGGGCGATATCTCCGTAACGGTGGGAAGGGGAAGGGCCAAGCTGAGGATAGAGGACGTTGTAATCTCGGCCCGCGACGGGACGGTGAGAATCCGCGTTGGGGGCAAGACCCACACGATTGAGAGCAGAGAGGCCTGCAACCTCGTCCTGAGGAAGGCGAAGGAGATAGTGGAGGAGCAGGGCGTTGAGATGGTGGAGGGCCTCGGCATAGACAGGGCCAAACTCAACGCGCGCGTTAAGGAGCTCATAGACGAGCTCATGAGGTATCTGGGGTGATGGGCTTGGAACCTGGCCCGGAGAGAAGGGAAGAAGAATACACGGGGGGCGAGAGGCCCCTCTTTGACTTTGTTTCGGAGGGGTGGCTGTGAGTTCGAGGGCGGAAAGCACTCCTTAAGGCTTGTGGCCCAAAAGGGAGGAGTTGTTAGGATAAGAATGTGTGAAGGTGATGGCCATGATCTTTGAAAACGTGAAGATGGTTGAGATATCCGCCGTGAACGGAAAGGCGGAGATCGAGGGCTGGGAGAACGACCACGCAGAGGTAAGCTACACCCTACACGGCGAAGCCGAGGTGGAAGTCGAGCAGAGGGGAGAGAAGCTCATCATCAGGGAAGAGCCAAAGAAGAGGTTCTTCAACCTTCTCGGAAAGAGCGGCTGGGCCGAGATTGCCGTAAAGGTGCCGAGGAAAGCCACCGTGAAAGCCTCCAGCGTTAACGGTGAGATAAGGGCAAGGAACGTCTCCTTCGAGAAGGTTTCAACGGTGAACGGCAGGATAGAGCTTGAAAACTGTGAGGCGGGGGAAATAAGCAACGTGAACGGGAGGGTGAGGGCACATCTGAGTCTTGCAAAATTCCTGAAGGCGAGCAGTGTCAACGGCCCGATCGAGCTTGAGATAGAGGAACTTGAGGGAGACGCGAAAATAAGCAATGTAAACGGGAGCATTGCTCTTGCCCTCTCGGACTTCTGCGATGCGAGGATAAAGGCGAGCCGCGTGAACGGATCTATAACCTTCGAGGGAATTGACCCCGAGAACCCGGTCATCGGTACGGGCGAGTTCGAGGTCAAGGTCAGCACGGTAAACGGGAACATCGTTGTGAGGAGGATTTAGGTTTCTTTTTTGCTCACCTCTGCGCGGAAGGTAGAAGGGGAGTGAGCAGGCAAGAGATGCTGGATAAGTCGGAGAGAGGGAGGAGAGACCATGAGATTTAACAGGAACTTCTGGCTCTTCGCGGTGGGACGCTTTGTTTCCCAGCTCGGCTGGGCGGTGCAGGATGTAGCTTTGCCGCTCTACGTTCTGGACAAGACCCACAGCGGGAGCATGATGACGGCGTTCATCTTAGCTGAGATGATTCCCGCTCTGATAGTCATGCCCTTTGCGGGGGTTGTGGGCGACCGCTACAACCGAAAGAAGTTGATGGTCTGGTTCGATATCGCGAGGGGAATTCTCCTCTTCGGCGTTCTGGCATTCAACCTGCTGGAACTGCACCAGTTGATAGTCGTTCAGGTCATAATGGCCGTCATGGGCACGTTCTTTGGCTCGGCAACGAGTGCGATGTTTCCCGACTTGGTAGAGCCTGACGAGCTTGAGAGAGCAAACTCGATAACTGCATCGATGAACATTTTGGCAAGGCTAATTGGCCCCGCCCTCGGCGGCTTCATCTATGCAATGGGTGGAATTAGACTGGCCATTCTCATAAACGCGATCAGCTTCTTCGGCTCGGGTCTGTTTGAAATCCTCATAAAGTATGAGTGGAAGACGAGGGAGCTTGAGAGTTTCTCCCAGGTAGTTGAGGATCTGAAGGAGGGAATCTCCTACCTGCTCTCAAACAGGTATCTGAGAACTCTCATGTTCTTTGCCCTGTTCATGATAGCCTTTGGACAGCCCTTTGGGGCCGTTCTCATGCCCTACTCCTTCAGAGAGGTTCTGAAGTTCTCAAGCTACCAGTTCGGCCTCCTGGAAAGTGCTTTCATGCTCGGCGCCCTCGCCGGGAACATGCTGGTTGGCATAAAATTCGGCAGAAAAGCCGGGAGATACCTCTTCCACGCCCTCCTCCTGGATGGAGTCATGATACTCCTCTTCACGTGGGCAATAAGTCCGCTATCCTCCCTAAACAAGACGGGAGCGTTTCTCTTCCTGGCAACGATAAACGTCCTCTGGGGGGCAATAGAGGCCTTTTTCAACGTCCCGCTGAACGCCAAGATCCAGCGTGCAGTTCCCAGCGAACTCAGGGGGAGGGTGTTCTCGGCCATGGCGGTTATGATGCACGCTTCCGGCCCCCTCGGCCTGATGGGAGTTGGGCCACTCCTCGACAGGTTTCCGGCCTGGAAAGTTGCCCTCGGCCTCTGGACCGGGATGGGGATTGTAGTTGCCTATTTCTGGGCGAGGCACAGGGACGTCTTGCTGGCCGACGTGGGAGCTGGAGACGGAAAGGAGACGAATAGAAGCCAAGGGATTACTTGACCTCTTTTAGTTTTCCTTCCCTTTTCTCTATGGCCCTAGCCATTATGAAGAGAAGGTCACTGAGCCTGTTTAGATAGACGAGAGCATTTTGACCAAAGCCATAGTCGAGAACAAGCTTCGCCACTCTTCTCTCGGCCCTCCTCGCTATCGCCCTGCAGACGTCGAGCTTGGCGCTGGCTATTGTAGAGCCAGGCAGGACGAAGGACTTGAGCTGGACTTCTTCCTCATATCTGTGGATAAGCTCCTCGAGCCACTTCACATCTTCCTCTCCAACCTTCGCGTATTTGCGCTTGCTGGCGAGCTCAGCCATAAGGTCGTAGAGCTGAACCTGGATTCTTTCGAGGGTTTCTGCCATCTCTTCAGGGACGTAGTGCTTTGCTTCCCCGATAAAGCTGTCCAGCTCGTCTATCGTCCCGTTTGCTTCCATAATCGGCGAGAACTTTGCCACGCGGTCACCGGTGAAGAGACCCGTCAAACCCTTATCTCCGGTTTTTGTTGTTATAGACATTTTTTCAACACCGCATCATCATACGTTGCCACGCCTTTTAGAATTTACCTGTCGAATTGTTCCAAAAATTGACTGGAAAGGTAGGAAAAACTTATTTATACACTCCTGCCGTTTTTAACTCGGTGATCCACCAATGAAACGGTCTGCGCTAGTGTTGATAGTGCTGTTGCTCTTGAGTATAATCCCAGCGTGGGCGATTAAACCCGCTATGGCAGCGACTCCTTTTGTGACAATAGAGCAGATTCAGGGACACTCCTCCAGCTCTCCATATGTAGGTCAAAATGTTACGACGGCCGGAATCGTCACAGGAATCGCTCACTGGAAGTCACATGGCGATGACAGGTATGGCTTCTTCATCCAGAACGGAACCGGCCCATGGAAGGGAGTGTTTGTTTATACATACGATAAGTCTCCAACTTACGATAATGGTACACCGCTCAAAATCGGTGACCACGTTGAGGTAACCGGCAAAGTACAGGAGAGCTATGGGCGGACCCAGATAGGCTACGTCAAATCAATAGTTCCAACAGATATCCCACTCGAGACTCCAGAGCCGGCTGTGATAAAAACTGGAGACCTGACCGATGAATCAACCGCAGAGCAGTGGGAGAGTGTCTTAGTAAGGGTCGAGAACATCAACGTCACCACTACTACGGATAATTACGGAGAGTGGAAAGTTGACGACGGAAGCGGTTCGGCTATAGTAGATGATCTCATGTATAGTTACCAGGCAACAGAAGGCCAGAAACTAAAATACGTGACTGGTGTCGTTTACTTTTACAACAACTTCAAGATCGAGCCCAGGAGCGCCGACGACATCAAAGAGGTTATAACACCAATTCAGGAGATTCAGAGCAACACTATCAACGGGGGTAATTCAACATATCATGGACATATAGTAACAACATACGGTGTCGTCACCGCAGTAACTGAAAATGGCACATTCATTCAGAATGGTACAGGCCCCTGGAGTGGAATCTATGTATATATAACTGCTTGGAATTATCTTGACTCAGATCACAAATACCCCGAATACTCCGATGATACCCCCGTTAGAGTTGGAGACCTAGTAAAAGTCACAGGACGCGTCGATGAGCAGCATGGTATGACCAGGATTAAAATATACTATGATAAAGATTCTCATTCTACAGTAGGTTCTTTAGAAAAGCTCGGAACCGCGGAAGTTCCTGACCCTGTTCTCCTTCCAACGGGCAACGTTTCCCAGGAGCAGTGGGAGAGCGTTCTGGTGAGGGTGGAAAACGCCATCGTGACCAACACCAGTTTGGGATACGGAGAGTGGGAAGCGGACGACGGAAGCGGGCCCGTTAGAATAGACGACATGATATACAAGTACGACCTACCGAAGGTGGGGGACGTTTTCAGGTACATCGTAGGAGTTGTGTACTATTCATATGGCGACTTCAAGATAGAGCCGAGAGACGCGGATGACATGGCTCTCGCGGTTCCAGAGATACTGAACCTCAACGTGAACCCGAAGTACGTTGATGAGAGCATGATAAACGTAACCGTCAGGAACAACTACGACCACGACGTTTCTGTAACCCTCAACCTGACGATCTCCGACGGCACGGCCGTGAGCAGGCAACTAACCCTCGGCCCGCAGAACACCAGCACCGTGAGCTACGAGTGGAACCCAGCCAAGCCAGGGAAGTACACAATCGAGGTGAAGCTGTACGACGATTCAGGCAGGTTGCTCGACTCCAAGAACACGACCGTTGAAGTTTCCTTTGGTTTCGGCATAGCCTCGTACAGCGTTCCGGAAGTCGTCCTGGTGGAGGAGCCGCAGATCCTAAACTTCACGATAGCCAGCAACTACTCCACCGCCAAAAAGGCCGCCTTCACTGTAACCATGAACGGTACCGTCATCTACCAGAACGACAGCCTGGAGGTTCCCGCCGGTGGTGAGATTAAGGTCGCTATCCCGTGGAGCGCCCCGAGATACGGCACCTACGAGATGCACGCCGTACTGAAGATGACGAACAGCCTGGGAGAGAACGTGACAGTTAAAGAGCTCACAAAGACCATCTTCGCCCAGTACAATGTCACCCCCGTGGCTACGGAGGAGATCATCCCAACTGAGGACGCTTACAGCTACTACTACAACGGTACAGAGTTCAGCTGGAAAGATTACCACCCGTACAATGAGAAGAGAGAGCTCGCGATTGGAAACTCCTCTAAATACTCCAAACAGAGAGCGTACTTCAAGTTCGAGATCCCAGAGCTCTCAGGGGATACCGAGATAATCTCAGCAGAATTTGAAGTCTACGTGCCCTATATCGGGGACTTGGATGTACCCATGGACGTTGGCGTTTACAACACGACCACGGATTGGAACGAGAGCAAAACGCCCTCCGAACCGCCCATTCCAGATGCTCTCCTTACCCACGGAGAACTCTCAAAGGGATGGGTTTCATGGAACATAACCGAGTTCGTCCGGAACAACACTGGAAAAACTGTTGCCCTACTCCTCAAACTGACGGACGAGAGCATAGACAACTACGCGTGGATTTACTCCAAGGAGAACCAAGACCTGAAGCCCCACCTCAAGATTACATACAGGATACCCCTGAATATCGAAGAAGTCGGAAACACGACGGTTGCGGTGGTAGGAAACGCTACCGTGGAGAAGAACGAGAGCTTCTTCGTCGTTGAGGTCGGCGGAAAGAACTACACCTTCAACGTCACCGCGGGGAACCTCATAGTTGACACCGAGAACATCAAACCAGACACCTCATCACTGGTGGCCTACTGGAAGGCCAAGATCTCTGGTGTTGAAACGAAAACGGGAGAATACCGCGTCAAGCAGAACCTCAAAGTCGAGAGACACGTCATCCAGACAAACGTAACAGTTCATCTGGCTATGGAAGACCCCTCCGTGGCCGTTCTCCTGGTACCCTGGATGGGTGACACCGTTAGGGAGGTAGTCGTCACCAAGGGCAGCCAGAACATCACCCTCGAAGAAAACGACACAACCGACGAGCTCGGATACTACTACATCACCTCAGATGCAGTCGTTGTGGTTCTTAAGAAGGACCCAACCGACGTCACCGTCGTTTTCGAGAGTTCCAGCACAGTTACAAAGACTCTAGCATCGGAAGTCTTCTACAGAATGGCACTGTTCTACACCTACTACCTCAGAAACCACAACGAAGAGCTCGAAGATGCCTACGCCCAGTTCCAGAACCTCACCAGCGAGCTAGAGGCTAGGGGAGTTGACCTGAAGAACGTACCCGTGGATGAGATAAACAGCAGAATGCAGGGATACCGTGAGAGCTTTGCCCGGCTGCCGGAAATCACCGATATAGTCTCCAACCAGGGAGGACTCGGAATAATCACGGCGTTCAGGGTTTCGAGGCAGGCTTTTGTCCTGTACAAGAGCTTGATGGATGAGCTGACCTACTGGAACAAAGTACTCTCAAACGCCCTCACTGCGGCTGAGAACAACCAGAGCGTTGTTATAATCCCAAGAAACGTCTCCGTACTGATAGACCTTTCCCACGACCAGTACTATGGCAGTAAGGTAGGGATAAACGGGCTGGTCAGCAGGATCACAAAGGAGTTCGGCTGGAACGTTGAGATGAACCACGAGCCAATCACGTACGACAAGCTGAAGAACTACAACGTTGTTATAATACTGAACCCAAAGATCGACTTATCCAGCGAGGAAATCGCCGCCCTTAGGAAGTACGTCGAAGAAGGTGGGGGGCTGATAATAGCGGGAGACTGGTACAAGTACGTGAACCCGAGCCTCAATGAGCTCCTGAGCGGCTACGGCATCACTCTCGAGAAGACTGAGCTCATGGACGACGACCACAACAGCGGAAAGCCATACTATCCGTACGTCGGAGCGTACAACAGGAACACTCCTATAACCAAGTTCATCCCAGATGGATGGATGACCTACTATCACGGCGACACTTTGACAGTAGAAGGAAACGCCGTATGGGTCATCAAGGCCTTTGAAACCTCCTACGCCGTTGACGCCGACGGAAACGTTGTGCACGAAAAGGGCAGCCAGCCCGTCGTCGCCGCGGCAGTCGAGGTCGGAAAGGGAAGGATCATCGTCTATGGCTCGAGCAGGGCCTTTAGCGACAGCTACTATGGCAAGTACATAGCCAGCAATTGGCCCTTCATAAAGGGCGCTCTGCTCTGGCTCGTTGGAGAGATTTGAGGTTTTTCTTTTCCTTATATTTCTCTTGGAGGAACGAGAATTCCAAGTTCCGTTATTATCCCCCTCACGTACTTCCAGGGAGTAACGTCAAAGAGAACGTTTCTAACCCTGTGGCCGTTCCTTGCATAGGGCCGTTCTACCAATTCAACGTCCCCGCTATTCAGCTCAGGATGGAACTTGAAGCTCTCCGCGGCGGCATAGAAAGGAACACCGTTGTCATAGCAGGCCAGAGCCAGAGGGTAGGTACCAGCTTTGTTTACGACTGCACCGTCGCGCGTTACGTTGTCGGCACCAACCAGCGCCAGCGTTGCCTCCTTCGAAAACAACCCGACTTGAGCGTCGGTTATCACCTCATAGCTGATGCCAAGGGCTGAAAGCTCGTTCGCAAGTGCCAGACCCTCAAAATCTGGGGCACTTTCAGTGAGGATAACTTTGAACGAGCGCCCCTTCCTCTTCGCGGAGGTGAACACTTCGAGAACCGCGGAGGAAAAGGAGTGGGTTATCACGATGTCCCCATTGTCAATCAGCTCACTTCCAATGTTGCCAATCTCTTTTTTTGCCTCATTTATAAGCCTCAAAAACTCCTCAGCCCGGGATTTTAGAAGACCAGGGTCATCGGTTATTGGAATGAACATAACAAGATTGTAAAGGGATGCCATCGTTGGGTTAACCTTGGGAAGTTCCTCCCTCATTTCTTGAAGGGCGTTCTTCAGCTCGTCCCCCTCAAGCAGATCAGCCAGAAGAAGGTACGCTTCTGCCCCTTTCTGCGCCATCCAGCTGGCGCCCCGAATTCTCTCAACCCTCATGTCCTCAAGAAGAGACCTTATTTCAGGAGGGAGCATGTAAATCCCTCAGAGTGCTGATTTGTCGGGGTAAACAACCATTCCATTTTCAGTTATTTCGTATGGACGTATAACGTTGTCAAAACCGCTTCCCCTGAACTTGGTTATTTTAAGCGCCCTTTCAAGCCGCCCTTCTTTCTGGAAGAGTTCAAGCTCTATTACTCCATTGACCAGGTACTCCTCGATGTCCGCTTGTTCCCCCTCTGCGGTAATTAGAACTGTTGTTCTAAGCCGCATCATGGTTTTGATAAATGAGAGAAACGCCTTCCTGTACTCGAGTTCATCCGAGGACGTGAACTTGAGCATGGTTATCGGATCCACAACAACCCTGGAATAGCGCTTTGTCTTAAACTGCTCTTTAATTGCATCGGTGAGCTTGTTGAGGTTCTTTGCAAATGACTCAAAAAAGTCCTCGACGAGGACGTAGTGCTCGGTGGTGGGAGTGGCATCTATCAGCGTGAAGTTCTCATTGTAAACGTCGAAGCCCATCCTGCTGAAGTCCTGCTTTATGTTCTCCCCCGGCTCCTCAAGGGTAATGTAGAGAACGCTTTCTCCATTGGAAATCCCGGCCATGGCAAAATGCATCGCAAGGGTTGTCTTGCCGGTTCCGGGAGCACCTTTTACCAAATACGTCCTGCCTGGAATCAATCCGCCATTGAGCATTATATCCAGCCCTGGTATCCCGGTGGATATCCTTGAAGTTATCATTGTATACTCCCACTGGAGTATTTAGTTAGCCAATTATAAGAACTTTTCGGAATTACTCCAATTACACAAGTCCGCCCTCGAACCAGCACTCACCACAGGATATACATAAATATGCATGTTAATAGCCAGGATTAATAACCCACCGTAATTCTTTTAACGCGAAGTCCTTATAAGGTGAGGGATTAACCGCGAGAGGTGGTTAAAATGGTCAGGTACATGGTTACATCTGCGTTGCCTTACGCTAACGGGCCGATTCACGCTGGACATCTAGCTGGAGCGTACCTGCCGGCTGACATCTTCGTGCGCTATCTCCGCCTAAAGGGCGAGGAAGTTCTCTTCATCTGCGGAACGGACGAACATGGAACGCCGATAACATTCCGCGCGCTCAAGGAAGGGAGAAGCCCGAGGGAGATCGTCGACGAGTTCCACGAGCACATAAAGACCACCTTCGAGAGGGCAAAGATAAGCTTCGACTTCTTCGGCAGAACGGAGCTTCCCGTCCACTACGGGCTGAGTCAGGAGTTCTTCCTCAAGGCCCTTGAGAACGGCCACCTCGTCAAAAAGGTCACCAAGCAGGCCTACTGCGAGCATGACAAGATGTTTCTCCCGGACAGGTACGTCATCGGCACCTGCCCCTACTGCGGCGCCGAAAACCAGAGGGGAGACCAGTGTGAGGTCTGCGGGCACCCGCTAACGCCCGAAATCCTCATCAACCCGCGCTGCAATATCTGTGGCAACCCAATAACCTTCAAGGATTCAGCGCACTACTACATCCGCATGCAGGACTTCGAGGAAAGGCTTAAGAAGTGGGTTGAAAGCCAGGAGCACTGGAAGCCCAATGTTAGAAACACCGTCCTCGGCTGGATAAACGAGGGGCTTGAGGAGAGAGCTATAACGCGCGACCTCGACTGGGGTATTCCCGTTCCTCTGGATGATGAGGACGTGAAGGGAAAGGTCCTCTACGTCTGGTTCGAGGCTCCGATAGGATACATCAGCATAACCATCGAGCACCTAAAGAGGGAAGGAAAGGAGAACGAGTGGAAGAAGTTCTGGCTCAACCTCGATGGTGAAACAAAGGTCATTCACTTCATCGGGAAGGACAACATCCCGTTCCACGCGATATTCTGGCCTGCCTTCCTAATGGCCTACGGCAAGTACAGAGATGAGGAAGTCGAGGCCGAGTGGAACCTGCCCTACGACATCCCCGCGAACGAGTACCTCAACCTTGAGGGCAAGAAGTTCTCAACGAGTAGGAACTGGGCGATATGGGTTCACGAGTTCCTCGACGTCTGGCCCGCTGACTACCTGAGGTACTACCTCACCGCCATAATGCCCGAGACGAGGGACAGCGACTTCTCCTTCGAGGACTTCAAGAAGAAGATCAACGAGGAGCTTGTGAACAACCTCGGTAACTTCGTTCACAGGGCTATGACCTTCGTTAACAGGTACTTTGACGGCGTCGTCCCGGAGAGAGGAGAGCTGAACGACCTCGACAGACAGGCCTTTGAGGAGATAGAGAAAGCCTTCAAGGAGACTGGAGAGCTAATCTCCAACTACCGCTTCAAAGACGCTTTAAAGAGGGTCATGGAGCTGGCCATATTCGGAAACCGCTACTTCGACTACCAGAAGCCGTGGAAGACCGCTAAGGAGAACCGCGAGAGGACGGCAACGACCGTCAACGTCTCGCTCCAGATCGTCAAGGCCCTTGGAATACTCCTCGAGCCGTTCCTGCCAGATGCCAGCGAGAAGATATGGCACCTCCTAAACCTCGAGGAAGTCAAGAAGTGGAGCTTTGAAGAGCTCCCAGCCGGGCACAGGGTAAGGAAGGCCTTCCCGATGTTCAGGAAGGTAACTGACGGGGAGATAATATACTTCATAGTGAACTACATCGGCAGGGGCAACCCGGACAGCGCGAAGATTCTCCTAAACAAGTACTACAAGCAGGAAGACGTCGTTAAGGTCACCCTTGAGCGCTTCGGAGAGAAGAGGAAGGACGAAGCTCTAGCGCTCCTTAAGTCAATCTACGGTGATGAGTTCAAGGGCGAAAAGCCCGAAAAGGCCGGTAAGGCCGAGAAAAAGGAGAAGGTTAAGGAGGGTAAAAAGATGGAGTACGTGAGTTTTGACGAGTTCGCCAAGCTGGACTTGAGGGTTGGAAAGATAATAGAGGTCAATGACCACCCGAACGCGGACAGGCTCTACGTTGTCAAGGTTGACCTTGGGGACGAGGTCAGGCAGCTCGTAGCCGGGCTTAAGAAGTATTACAAGCCCGAAGAACTTCTCAACCGCTACGTCGTCATCATAGCCAACCTCGAACCCAAGAAGCTCCGCGGCGTGGAGAGCCAGGGGATGCTGCTGGCAGCGGACGACGGCGAGCGCGTTGCCCTGCTCATGCCGGACAAAGAGGTAAAGCTCGGGGCAAGGATAAGGTAAAAAATCAGAGGGTCAGCTCGACCCAGTTTTCTCTTCCCTTTTTGTACACCCTTACGAGTCCCTGCTTCTCAAGCCGCTGGAACATCCTCCAGGCGGTTGTCTTTGGTATTCCAAGCTCGTTCCTGACGTCAGACTGTCTGGCCACGCCCCCGCGGTCGTAGATGTAGAGAAGGGCTTTCTTTTCTTCGTCGTTGAGGTTCATTGAGTCAAGCTTTTTCTCAAGCTCCTCTCTGTTTATTTTTTGTACTATGCTAGTGGTATCATCGCTGTTTTCATTGCCGCCTGTCTTGCCCTTGAAATACCACAGAGCCCCCACTACCACAGCTAACAGCACAACAAGGACACCTATCAATACTAGGCTCGAGCTACCACCTTTGCTGGAAGTTGTGGAGGATTCACTGACGCCTGCCGTAGTTGTGGAAGAAGTACTCGATTGACTTTGAGGCGTTGTCTGGGTGGATGTTGATGTTGACGTCTCTGTCTCGGTTGGAGGAGGTAAGATATAGGAGACGCTTATGTTTCCTGGGGGCATAACTAAATATTCGTCCGTTATTTCAACTGGGATCTCGCTCAGGTCAACTATAATCGCCCCCTCGGGGAGAACTATCTTAACCGGAACGTCCGAACTGAAAGCAACAGTCCAGACTTCCCCCGATTTCGAGGTAATGGACGCGGTATAGTAGGTTATGTTAGCAACTGTTGCACTGCCCATTATTTCAAGAGTGGATCCATTGACGTTGTAGAATAGGGGCTCACCGTTTTTGTCAAGAACCAGAAGGGCATCAACCTTATCGGAGAGGAGCGGGACAACGTTAACAACAGAATAGTTATCGAGGGCAACGAGTTCCTCGACCCTGACGTACCCGGTTGGGTCAACTGTTACTTCCAGCGAAACAACCTCCTGGGCCTTCACAAATGAGGAGATTAAAAATAGAAACACAAATAGGGCTACTGCCACTCTTTTCACCTTTTCATCCCTCCCGAAAAAGGTAGTAAAAAGGGATTATAGTCTTTACGGCCTTTCAGAGCTGTGGGCTTTGTCGTGTCCTCTGCCAGGGTTGGGGGTAATCGGTGGCTTCCACGGCAGGTTGCCCATTCTCATGTTCTTCATCAGTAGTATTCTAATTTCCATAAGTTTTCTGTTGATTTCGACGAGGAGCTCCTGGACTCTCTCACGATCGCCCCGTAGGGAGGCTTGTTCGAGTTCCCTTCTGAGTGCCTTTAGTTCCTGTATCTTTTCCGTCAAGTTTGCTATGACGTTCCTGTTCTCTCTTATCCTGGACATATTCTCGATAACAGCCTCGTTTATTCCCATCAGCTTAGGCATCAGCTCGTCGAGCGCTTTGAGCTGCCTGCCAACGGCCTTAACTGCCTGAACCTTGAAAGTCCGCGAAGTCACCAGGATTATCTGCCTGTGGAGTTCCGCTCTAGCCTGTACCAGTTCTGGAAAGTCCTCTTTTAGAAGGGTGAAGTTGCCACTCGTCAGGTCTTCTTCAACTTTCTCCACAAGGGTTTTAGTCAGGTTGTATGCCGAGACGAACTCGGGGGTAACGTTGGTGCGGTTCATTATCAGCTCGGCGTACTTAAGCTCCCTCACTGCCATCTCAAGCTGCACTCTCACGGCATTCTGGAGCTTCCACATCTCCATTCCAGGTGAAGTCTCTTTTTCCTCTTCCCCGGCAGCCGCACCTTGCTTCAGCGTCATTATGACCTCTTTATAGAGGTGCATGGCCTCAATGGCGTACCTGACCGTTTCAGTGTGATTTCCTGACCTGTAAGCTTCCCAGGCCTTTTCCCTGAGCTCGTTTGCCCTGTTGTAAACCGAGAGTGTCTCATTGCTCACGTTGGATGTGCTGATCCGTTGCGCAGTGTAGTTGGCGAGCCTGTCCACGACCTTCAGCAGGCCGAGAGTTGAGTTTGCTGCACTGTTGGTCTCATTGTTAACATCATCTCTGAGAACTTCACTCTCACCGCTGCTGGATGTTACACTGTCCGCCAGTACCACGGCGCCCGTTGATGCCAGCATGATCATAACCATAAAGAGGGCAACTACTTTCTCCTTCATATCCCATCACCATATTCAAGTGTGCCCCATAAGGTTATTAGGAATTCGGGAGAAACGAGGTGTTTAAACGTTTCCAAATGTTCCAGCCAGCGAAAACAAAGATCACAATGCTCATCAGACTTTTCCATGCTTTTCTAGTTCCCTAACAAGCAAAGCGACGTTGCAGATGCCTTCTAGTATGCTTCCAAAACCGGGGTTCTCACCGAACTGGGCGAAGAGGCTTCCGAAATTGGGGTGCCAGGCATCAACCTGCTTTCTGCCCTTGGCCGTAATGATGTAGATTACCCAGCCTTTATCTTCTAGCATCTCCACCAGTTTCCAGGCATTGGTCATGTCTTTCTCGTCCTTTACCTCAATCCCAAATTCCTCGCGGACTTTTTCAAACAGCTCGTTCATTTTACATCACCCCGCCTCAAACCACCAGAGTTTGTCTAAAGGAGCATTCTAACCGCCACTATCGCAAGTAGCGCGGCAAATCCTGCTCTCAGTGACCTTGGGTTGACCCTTGAAACGGTCTTTGCGCCAAGTCTCGCCCCCATAATCAGTCCCGGGGCCAAAAAGAGAACGATGTTGGGCTGAACATGACCCAGGCGCCAGTGTTCGAAAGTTCCGGCCAGGGCAGTGAAGAGCAGTGCGAGACTCGACGTTCCAACCGCATATTTGATCGGAATCCCGACAAGGGTGTGGAAGAGCGGGACGTTCAAGATACCCCCACTGACACCCAACAGTCCCGAAACCAGTCCCGAAACCAGCCCGACCAGGGGGACGTTCCTGTACTCTATTTTGCCCTTCTCCATTTCACAGTCTCCTTTCTTTGAGCGGAGCATTGCGACTGCGAGATACAAGAGAAGCACTCCAAAAACAACCCTCAAAAGTCGTTCAGGGAGATGTGAAGAAAGATAAGCGCCTAGGATAGCGGAGGGGATGGAAAACATCTCCTTGAGGAGAACGACTCGGTAAAGAACCCTTCCACTCCTAAGGTGAGTGTAAGCCGAGGCCAGAGCACTTATGGAGATGCAGGCCAGGCTCGTACCTATTGCCTTGTGGATTGGAACGCCGAGGATTACCAGGGAGGGCACCAGGAGGAAGCCCCCACCAACACCGAAAAGTCCAGCGACAAAGCCTATCACAAGCCCCAGGATCAAATAAGTAATCAAACCCACTTTTCTGTTACCCCCCGCGATATTTTAGCACTACAAACCCCCTGTAATCCATGACCTTAACGAAGCCCCTCCTGAGGTAGTACTCGTAGGCCTCAAGGTTGGGGAACGTTATGATGTACGGATCCTTTCCGAGGTTTTTAAGTCTCTCTATTGCGAAGCCCAAAAGCTTTGAACCGTAGCCCTTTCCCTTGTAATCAGGGTGAACCATAAAGAACTCAATGAGGCCCGTCTTTTCGTCCTTTATCTCCTCAGGTACCCACCATACGTCTTTGCCTTCAAGGTTGTAAACGAGGGCAACGGTTCCCGCGATCTTTCCATCGTTATCCCTGAGAACGTAGAGCTCGTCGAATTCCTTTCCGAGCCTGAACTCAAGGAATGGTTCATAAACCTTCTTAAAGCCATCAAAATCGTCGGGAGAAGGCTTATTTTCCACCCATTCAAGGGCCGGATAGGCCCCATTTGTTGACTGGTAAACCCTGAAGACGAACTTCAGGAGCTCGTCCTTGAGGGAGAGCGGGTTTTTGACCCTTTCAATTCTCATGGTATCACCTCTGCCATTTTCGCACTACTTTAAAAGAGGCTTTTGGTTCGAAGGGAAAGCTTAAATATTAGGAAAACCTAACTAATCTGGTGATAACCATGAACTATCTGGAGATAAAAGTGCTCGATGAGAACGGTGAGGGGAAGCCCCTGAAGGACTTCGTCCTCGGAAGGTGGACGGTTCTCTACTTCTACCCAAAGGACAACACTCCCGGCTGCACCACAGAGGCAGAGGAGTTCAGCGAGCTCATTGAAGAGTTTGAAAAGCTCGGCGTCCAAGTCATCGGTGTCTCCCGTGATTCCCCCGGGAGCCACAGGAAGTTTAGGGAGAAGCATAACCTCAAGGTCAAGCTCCTGAGCGACCCGAACGCGGAGCTACATAAGGCACTCGGAGCTTGGGGCAAGAAGAAGAGGTATGGGAAGGAGTACGAGGGGGCGATAAGGAGCACATTCATTCTAAATCCAGAAGGAGAGATCGTCTGGAAGAAAATAAACGTGAGGGCAAAAGGACACGCGGCCAAGGTTCTCGAAGAAGTCAAAAAGCTAATAGGGAGTGAGGAGTAAAGTAAGGTGGTGATATCATGAACGAGCTTGAAGCCCTAGCCCTGGCCCTTGAGGTCGAGAAGAACGAGCTTAAGTTCTACCTGAAGCTCGCAAGAAAAACAACCGATGAGAGGGCCAGAAAGATGTTCCTCTTTTTGGCGAAGGAAGAGGCCGAGCACTGGGACCTCTTTGAGGAGAAGTTCGTTGAGAGGCTCATTGAGAAGTGCGAACTCCCTCCTGTGGACAAAGAGCTCGCCCAAAAGCTGATCGTCGAGGAGCCCGAGACCCTCAGCGAGGTCGAGGCAGTGAAGATCGGCATGGAACAGGAGAAGCTCACCTGGGAGTTCTACGAGAAGGCCGCGAAGGAGGCCGAACACGAGAGCGTCAGGAGACTCTTTGAAGAGCTGGCCAAGGTGGAGAAGGGCCACTACGAGCTTCTGAAGGCCCAGTACGACTCTGTCATGCAGACGGGCATATGGATGGACTACCAGGACTTCAGCCTTGAGGTGGACTGATCTATCTTTCAACGAGCACGTTAACGAGCTTTACTTCTTTTCCCAGCTTCCTTTTTAGTGCCTCAATGATCTCGGGGTCGTTAACGTCGATGACCCTTTCATCCTCGATGATGTTTATGTGGGGTTCCGTGTTGATTTCAACTCTCGTTTCTCCCCCAACGGAGAACAGCTCAACAAGACCGAGTTCTTTAAGGGTTAGGATATTGGAATAAAGCGTTGAGAAGCTAACGGTCGGAAAATCCTCTCTAATTCTCTCAAGAAGGGTGTTAAGCGAGGGATGCTCGCTTCCAATCTCGTTTAAGACTTCAATCAGCTTCAACCTCTGGGGCGTCATCTTGTAGCCCTTCTTCCGAAGCATTTCAACGGCTTTTTCCTTCCACATGTTTGGGGGATATGCCCCTCCAGTTTATAAGCCTTCCTAATTAGAAATTATTTCTAAATAGAAAAGTTTATCTGGTGAAACCAATGTCAGAACACAACAGAAGGCTCGTCGAGAAGGCAGGCATAGATGTGGAGAAGCTTTTGGACATGCTTCTGAGGGCGGCCGCGGCGGAGTTTACAACATACTACTATTACACCGTCATGAGAAATCACGCGACCGGTCTTGAAGGAGAGACCATAAAGGAGATCGTTGAGGACGCTCGTCTTGAGGACAGAAACCACTTCGAGGCCCTCGTTCCAAGAATATACGAACTCGGCGGAGAACTTCCGAGAGACATCGTGAACTTCTCGAAGATGGCCTGGTGCTGCGATGCCTACCTTCCCGAGGAGCCGACGATTGAGAACGTCCTGAAGGTTCTTCTTGAGGCTGAGAGGTGCGCCGTTGGGGTTTATACAGAGATATGCAACTATACATTCGACAAAGACCCAAGAACCTACGACCTGGCTCTGGCGATCCTCCACGAGGAGATAGAGCACGAGGCATGGTTTGAGGAGCTTTTGACCGGGAAGCCGAGCGGCCACTTCAGGAGAAGCAAGCCCGGAGAAAGCCCCTACGTATCCAAGTTCTTGAGGTAAAGGGTTATTAAGTCTGAGCTCGATATTTGTGTGGTGGTACCATGCTCGCGAAATACCCATTTGAACTCCCGAAGGACAGGCCCCTAACCAAGACAGAGATAGCCCAGGCCCTCCGCTGGGCAATCGAGGCCGAACTCGACGCCATAAACATCTACGAACAGCTCGCCGCTGGAATTGAGGACGAGAAAATAAAGCATATCTTCCTCGATGTGGCAAACGAGGAGAAAGAGCACTTTGGGGAGTTCCTCGCGGCTCTCTTCGAGGTTGACGAGGAGCTGGCCAAGTACATGAAAGAGGGCTTCAAGGAAGTTGAGGAGGAGACCGGGATAAAGGTCAAGCTCTGACCCTGCCGGTTTCTCAACGTTTTTTGTTTTGATTTCATATTCTTGTTAAACACGCCTATGAGACTGAAAAGAAGGCCCCCTCCAGCTACACAGACGGTCTAGCCAAAATACGGGGCCAAGGACTCCGGTACACCAAGGTCGAGGAGATAGTCGGCAGGATAGCAATTGACACCATCATCCACAAGCACCTCATGGAGGCCATTCTAAACGCCCAGAAGGAGCTTGAGAAGCTTGCTGGTGAGGGCCCGCTGGAGGAGGTAAAAGACGTCGAGCTCTCCGTTGAACAGAAAGCACTCGTAAAGCGCTTCGCCGAGATGCACCTTGAGATAGAGAAGGACATGATACAGACTTACCAGAAGATGGCCGTGAAGATGACCCACCCGCCCTTCAAGAGCCTGGCTGAGGCCATAGTGGAAAACGAGAGAGAGCACCATAGGCTCCTGGCGGAGCTGATAGCTAAGTACAAGGAGTGAATTTAGCAGGACATTTATTTTTCTTTCAGCTCTTTGAGTATTTCAAACTCGCCCTTTAACCGCTCGTAGTGAGAACCTTCCACGGCCGCGAGGCTCAGGTAAATTTTTTTGAGCTCTTCCATTTTCTCTTCCTCTGCAAGGCGCTCGTATATCCTCTTCGCCAGCAGTTCGCTCTCCATTGCAAGCTGGAGCACTTCAAAAACGTCTTCAGCTCTCTCAAATTTCTCCAGGAGCGGTGCGACCTCGATAGGTGGAATGTCGGGCGGAATGGGCTCTTCCCCGTAATTCCGGAGGAACATCTTTCTTAGCGTGTCTCCGTGCTCTTTAGACTCCTTTGAGAGGCAGATGAATGTCTCAATGAGGGATTCCGAAAGGCCGAGTTCTCTTGCCCTCCGGGCCAGTTCTCTGTACATATCAGCCTCATCGTACTCCCCCTTGATCCAGTAGGCCAGAAGTGACTTCTCGTCCAGCTTTTTGAGTTCGTGCATTATTGACTCAAGGTCGTCGGGGCTAAAGGCTCCACCCCCCAATGCTACCACCTTTGGGAGTTTGTTTCTTCTGACTTTAACTTTTCCGTTTCCGTTCGAAGAACTGACTAACAATGCTTTAAGTAGGAACAAGCGTTAAATAACACAAACGCAAATTATTGGAGGTGATCAGTGATGTTTGACCTTGATAAGCCGCTCCCCTACGTGGGAGTAACCCCGATTCAGGTGATAACTGCGATAACAGTACTGATAGTGGGCTACATCGTGGCAAAGATCGTCGTCAGCATGTTCAAGAAGGGCCTGAAGAAGACAAAGCTCCCGGAGCTCGTCGTGGAGTTCCTTGGGAGGTTCCTCAGCGCACTCCTCTACGTGGCGGTGATACTGCTGGCCGTGAGGGCGCTGGGCATCGAAGTCGGTTCGGTGGTTCTTGGCCTGTCGGCGGTCATAGGCCTGATCTTGGGCTTCGGTATGCAGGACACGTTAACAAACTTAGCAGCCGGCGTCTGGATTGCAGCCCTCAGACCGATTGACATGGGTGAGGTCGTTGAGGTGGCTGGAAAGGTCGGTAAGGTCAACGCCGTCGGCATAATGAGCACTGAACTCTTAACTCCCGACAACGTGCTCATAACGATCCCCAACAAGCTCGTCTGGGGCAACGTAATAACCAACTACACCAGGATGCCAACTAGAAGGGTTGACGTCAACGTCGGCGTCGCCTACGGAACGAACCTCGACAAGGCCATTAAGATCGCCATGGACCTCATGCAGAACCACCCGAAGGTTCTCAAAGACCCGGCTCCGACGGTGGTTATAACTGAGCTCGCAGACTCGTCAATAAACCTCCAGCTCAGGGCGTGGGCTAAGACCGAAGACTACTGGGCCGTCAAGGGAGACCTCACCAAGGGCATCTACGAGGCCTACATGAAGGAGGGCATCGAGATACCGTTCCCGCAGATGGATGTCCACATCAAGGAGATGCCGAAGTAAAGCTTTAATTAGAGTTTTCTCTTTTTGTTTATTCAAAACTTCAACCTTGTCGAAGTTTTTAAAAGGGACATTCGTTTAAGAGCCACGAAACACAAAGAGAGCACCTCCAAAGAGGAGAAGAACGAGAAACCTCTCAGAAGAACTTCCCGAACATGTATTGCGGAATCGGGCACTGGACTATCCTTCTCGACCAGAGGCAGTCGGCACAGCTCGGCTCGTTGCCCCAGCAGTCTATATCGGTCGTCTTGACGAAGTCGCAAGCTTCCCTTAGGTCACAGTCGGTGCAGGAGGGGTACATGTAGTTCTTCATCGTGAAGCGGAACCATGTGTACTTCTCGCTCGTCCAGATGTCGGCTAAACTCTGCTCCCTGACGTTGCCGAAGGAGTAGGCGTTGACCTTCTTCTCCCTGCCGAAGATGTACTCCTTATAGGTGTGGAGGAAGCGGTAGCAGGGAGCAACCTCACCGTCCCACCTGACAACTGCGACGTTGTTCTCGTCGAAGTCGCACTGCCTTTCTGTCTTCAGTTCGAACTTTGGTAGCTTTATGTAGAGACCGTTGTGGGCGATCTTGTACAGCTCGTCCAGTATGGGCGTCATATCAACGCTCCCATCATAGACTATGTCATCGACCTGTTCCGGGGTGAGCGGGAGCAGGTTCGAGACGAGCATGGCATCGACCTTCATATCGAGCAGAAACTTAGCCATCTCAGGAAGCTGTTGGTAGTTCTCCTTTGTAACCACGACCTCGACGCCTATGCTCGGCCTATGGGTTCCGTACTCCTCGCGGTACCTGACGAGCTTTCGTATTTTGTCCGCTGTCACGGCGGACGTTATGTGACCGAGGGTTATGGCGTTCTGAGCCGTCGGAACCGTGTCCATCGAGAAGTAAATTAGGTCAACTCCGATCTTCGCGAACTCCCTCATCATTTCATCGGTGAGGAGTGTCCCGTTGGTGCTTATCCCAAGGGCGAAGCCGCGCCTCTTGACGTCCCTGACCATGTCCATAAAGCGTGGATGAACCGTTGGCTCACCAATGCCGCCGAAGTAAATCATTCTAAGCTCGGGGAAAGCCTCAGCGTCGTCGAGTATCTTCAGGAAGAGGTTCCAGTCCATATCTCCTTCAGTGTCTTCCCAGTACTGCTTGAAGCACATCTCACACTTCAGGTTGCAGCGGCTGGTGATCTCTACGTAGAGATACTTCATGTCGAGCTTCGGCTTAACTATGACCTTCCCGTCCCAGAGGGTAAAGGTGTACTCCTTGTTTGGAGCGAACTTTATCGCCACCTCAACCGCCTCCCGCCGGCGGGAATATGCTTACGGTGTCGTCTTCCTTCAAAGGAGTGTCGAGGCCCTGAAGGTGCTCGATGTTCTTTCCGTTGACGAGGATTATGTAGCCTTGTTCAAGCTCTTTCTTGAACCCCGGGAACATTCTGTCAAGTTCATTGAGAAGCTCTCTCACCGTCTTCGGGCCGCTTATTTCAAGCTTTCTCTTTCCAGTGAACTCGATGAGGGTCGCGAACAGCTTAACCAGCACGTGAACCACCTTAAAGCAAGTTCTTAACATAGGAACATAAAAGAGTTATTGGACAAAAATGTGAAAATGGAATCAGAGGAACTCGGCGATGCCGAGCTCTTCCGCTTTCTCCCTTGGGATCCTTCCGTCCTCTGTCCAGCCGCGCAGCTTGTAGTAGCGCGGCAGCATCTCCTTAAGCCTGACGACGTGGCCCTTGTTCGGCCCTTCGGGCATCGGCTCCTCAAGGAACCTCTTAGGCAGGGTCTCGTCCTTAGCAGGGTCTAGGCCTGCCTTGAGGTTGAATAGCCTTTCAGCGTTCCATATTCTCTCTCCAATCTTGAGGTAATCCTCAGTGGAGAAGTCCCAGCCGAGAGCGGCATTGAGCATGTCGCGGTAGTCGTCCGCTCCAAGGCCGAAGGTCGTAAAGAGACAGAGACCTGCGGCGTCAATGAGCGCACTGAGATCCTGGAAGAGGATGAGCATCTTCACCTTCTCGTCGCTTATGTCGTGCGGGTCCATCTTGTACGGGTAGCCGAGGATCTCGGGGCTTATCATGTAGTTCTTGATGTGGCAGCCGCCGCGGTTGTTGGTGGCATAGCCGAGACCGTGTCCCTCGGCTCCACGCGGGTCGTAGGCAGGAAGCTCAAGCTTCTTGACGCTCATTGAGAACTCCGGGTGGCCGTACATCTCAGCGAAGCGGTAGCTTCCCTCCGCCAGCTTGTCACCGAGATCCTTCCTGTAGGCTATCTTCTCTATGTAGTAGTGGAGAACCTCGGTGTTGCCCCACCTGAAGGGCGGAGCGTCCCCAAGCTCATCGTCCGTGAGGTAGCCCTTCTCGTAGAGCTCCATAGCCGCTGCAAGCGTTCCACCAGTCGAGATAGTGTCAAGACCGAACTCGTCGCACTGGTGGTTGGCCTCTATGATGCTCGCGAGGTCGTTTATGCCGAGGTTGGCACCGAGCGCCCAGATGCTCTCGTACTCAGGCCCCTCCGTCACGCCGAGGGTCGGGAGCTTGTTGACCCTACCACAACCGATCGGACAGGCGTAGCACGGCTGGTTCCTTATGAGGTACTTGGCAGTCATCGCCTCACCGCTCTGCTCATAGGCGTGCTCAAAGACACCGGTCTGGAAGTTTCTAGTTGGATAGAGGCCGTTCTCGTTGATTATGTTGACCAGAACAGCCGTACCGTACTTCGGAAGTCCGCCTCCAGCAACGGGGTCATTCCTAAGCTTGTTGATTTTCTCCCTCACAACCAGCATGAACTTCTGCTTGTCCGCTATTGGAACGCGCTTGCTTCCCTCAACGGCAATGGCCTTGAGCTTCTTGCTTCCCATAACGGCTCCAACGCCAGCCCTACCAGCGGCGCGGTGGCCGTCGTTCATAATAGCTGCGAACTTAACGAGGTTCTCACCTGCCGGACCGATGCTCGCTATGTGGAGCTTGTTGCTTCCAATCTCCTTCTTTATCGCAGCCTCAGTCTCGCTCACCACCTTGCCCCAGAGGTGGGAGGCATCGCGTATCTCAACGTGGTCATCCTTGATGTAGATGTAAACGGGCTTCTCGGACTGGCCCTCAACGACGATAGCATCCCAGCCAGCGAACTTAAGCTCCGCACCGAAGTATCCGCCAGAGTTCGCCATGGTTATGAAGCCCGTCTGCGGGCTCTTCGTAACGACGTTGTATCTGCCCCCAGTGGGGGCGCTCGTACCAGTTAGCGGGCCAGGGGTTATGATCAGCTTGTTCTCTGGCCCGAGCGGGTCTGCCTTCGGGTCCATCTCCTTCAGGAGGAGGTAGATGGCCAGACCCCTGCTCCCGAGCCACTTCTTGGCAAGCTCTTCACCGTACTCCTCAACTTTGACCTCTCCTGTGGAGAGGTTCACGCGCAGAAATCTTCCCCAGTTGCCGTACATAAAAACACCTCGGAACATATAAGTACATCGAAGTATATAAGAGTTTAGGAAAACACAATTTGATACTTTCTTGGATGATGTAAAACGGATTAGTTATCCAAATTGCCAAGAGCAAAAATTTAAACGAGCCCCTGTGTAACAGAACCATAATGACAGAGCTCTTCAACTCAAAACTCTGCGCCATATGCAAGGGCAGGAAGCTCCTCTGCGGGAGACCGACATGTCCGATACTAGAGCGGTTCAGGGTAGCCCAAAGCGTGGAGAAAAAACTCAACAAAAGACATCTCTTCGGCTCTTCTCCGCCGAGCATTTTCGTTGGGGAACATGGCTACCCAAAGGTCAGGATAGGGCCGCTTGTGCCGCCGATCGAGGGCAACACGAGCCATCTGGACAGCCCGCTCAAGTGGGAAAACAAAACGATAAAGGACATCCTCTACTACCGCTCCCTTCTGGTGATGGGGGAAACGAGGGCAGACGTCAGCGTCAGAAAGAGCGGAAGAGTTTTAGGCGAGATTCAAGAGCTGGCGATGAGCATAAGGCCAGTGGACAGCGAAGTTATCCTGAAAAGGAAGCCCGTCGTCAAGGTCGTTCCGAGCGAGTTCGCTCCGCCGCTCGGGCCGAGGGCAGAGCTCCTTGATTTTGAGCTAACGGAGAACCCAAAGATACCGCGCAGAACTGACTACGTTGTGGGTGACGAGCTAAAGGCCGAACAGGCCATAATGAGGCTCTACAACTGGGGCTTTGACGAGTACTACATCATAAGGCTCCTCTCCGCTGGACTGCTTGGGATTGACAGAAAGCTGGTTCCAACGAGATGGAGCATCACAGCAGTTCAGGACACGATCGGGAAGAACCTGAGAAGGGAAATCCTGGGCTATCCAGAGATCAACTCCTACGAGGTGTACTTCCACGAGTTCCTCGGGAACCGCTATGCGGTCCTTTTGATGCCCCAAAGCTACGCCTTTGAGCTCCTTGAGGTCTGGCTGAAGGGCTCGCTCTTCGGGAGTGCCGAACCCCAAGTCATCCACGACTACGAGGACTTCAGGGGAATCAAAGGTTATGCCAAGGAGACGACTGGAGCATACTACGCGGCCAGGCTTAGCGTTCTTGAACACCTGAGGAAGAGAAGGAGGCAGGCGAGGATAATCGTCTTCCGCGAGGTAACGCCTGCATACTACGCACCCGTCGGGGTGTGGCAGATAAGGGTAGGTGTCAAAAAAGCCCTTGAGAACCCAATTGGCAAGTTTGAGATACTCAACGAGGCCCTAGAGGCCGTGAGGAAGCTCCTCGAACACCCGCTTGAGAGGTACCTCCAGAGGAGCTACATCCTCGGCCACCTCGCGAAGCAGAAAACTTTAGACCAATGGCTGGGAAAGGTTTTAACGTGATCACCCAACCGGATGATGAGCCTTCCATCCCACCGATCGGTGAGGAGTGCACGTCAGTCTGACGGTGGTTTGTATGAAGAACGGGGATATTAAAGAGCTCAAAAGAATGGCCGAAGAAGTGAGAAAGCTGAGGGAAGAGCTTGAGAGACTCAGTAAGACCCTTGAAAAGATCGAGAAAGCACAGAAGGAGGAGGAAGAGTGAGGAAAAAGCTCACCCTCATAAGCCTCGACGGAAACGGAGTCTACAACCTCAAGCACATGCCCTTCCTAAGCGAGCTCGCCGAAAACGGGGAGTTTGCGGTCGTCGATTCAATATTCCCAACGCTGACAGATTTAGTCCACACGAGCGTCATGACCGGTGTATGGCCAAGGGATCACGGCGTCGTCGAGAACGGCTACTACGACAGGATAGCCGACAGGAAGGTGAACTTCTACGAATACGAGGTGGCTTTTAATCCCCATAAGGTCATCAAAGCCCCCACGATAGTTGACATCCTGAGGGGAAAAGGTGTTAGGACTGCGTCAGTTTCGGGCTACACGATGCCGCCCTTCAGTGGCACTGACGTTAGGATATTCCCGCCATTCTTCGCGAGCAACGAGATGTACAGGAAGCACGGGCGGGACTGGAGGAAGGACGTTTGGGTTCTCAACTCGGCGCTCTACCTCTACGAGGAGTGCAAACCGGACCTCCTGCTCGTTCACTTCGCCTCAATAGACGGAATGCAGCACGATCACGGGCCTCTAAGCGAGGGGGCGATGAAGGCCGTCGAGACGGTAGATACGGCCGTGAGAACCCTCTGGGAGAGGCTGAAAGATGAGTACGTCTTCATAATCTTCGCCGACCACGGGCAGGAAGAGGTGCACACGTGGGTGAACCTGAAGACATACCTTAAAGAGAGGGGGATTGACGTTCTGAGAGTCTCCTCTGGTGGAGGCGTCCACGTCTACCTCAAAGACCCCAATCAAAGCGAAGAAGCCTTCGAAGCCCTCAGACGGGCGCCTGGGGTCAAGGAAGTTTTCTTCAGGGAGGAGCTTCCGCACTTAGACAATCCAAACAGCGGCGAGCTCATAGTTTCGGCGAAGCCCGGCTACTGGTTTTGCTCTCACAGGATGTGCAGAGGGGTTAAAGGAGCGAGCCACTGGGTAAGAGGGATGCACGGTTCGATGAACAAGCCCGTGATGAAAGTTCCGCTCGTACTCTGGGGCTTTGAGAACGTTGAACTTGATGAACCGAGCCTTATGGACATTGCACCTACGGTTCTGAAGTTCTTTGGGATTGAGAAGCCGATGAATATGGTTGGGAAGAGTTTGATAAGATGAAATTAACCCAGTCTCGTACTTTTTGCTGTTAGACTTTTCGATCATTTTCCTGCTCAAAGCGTTAAGATGACGTAAGATGCCATAACAATTGCATTGTTGATGGTAAACTCCGACTAAGGGAGAAGGGTTATATATCGAGTGGGCCATAGGCTAAGTTGGAGGAAGCATTATGGACATTTCAGAAGAGATTGAGAAACATATCAAAATCGCAGAGGAAGAACTCTCCTCGGCATACCTCTTACTGGAAAACGGAAAGCTCAGAGATTCCATAAGCAGAGCATACTACTCAATGTTCCATGCTGCTAAAGCCCTACTTCTCCTGAAAGGAATTAACCCGCGGAAGCATTCTGGAGTTATCAGGATGTTTGGCCTTCACTTTGTTGATAGTGGTTTTATTGAAAGGACTTATGCAAAATACCTTACCTACGCATTCTCGCTCAGATCAAAAGCTGACTACGATGTCTATTACGAACCAACTCACGAGGAAGCGGAAAACGTAGTTGAGACCGCCGAACGTTTCTTGGAGAGAATTAAAAGTGTTCTGGAGGAGATCAAAAATGGACAAGAAAGCCCAGGCCCTTAACGAGTTTTTAAGGCGTTTAAAGGAACGATTTGGAAGCTCAATAGAGGAGGTCTTTCTATTCGGTTCCTATGCTAGGGGAGATTACGATGAGGAGAGCGACATTGATGTCCTGATAGTTGGGGAAATTGATTTTGACGAGGTGATTGAGCTGGTAACGGATGTGCTCCTCAGATACGGAGAACTAATAAGCCCAGTACTCCTCAAGCCGGATGAATTCAAAAAGAGAAACGACAGCTTTATAAAAACGGTAAAAGCCGAAGGTATACCTCTTGAGATTTAACCAGTTCCCCCTCCAATATCCAAGTACGGCCCCCTCTTCATCCTCCTGAGCTGGCGGAAGTAGGCATCTTCCTCAAGCCACTCCTCTATCAGTTCATCGAGCTTCATCGTGAGGGATGTCGGCGTTGTCGTCGCGTAGATAACTCCCCTAAAGCCGAGGGACTTCATCTTTCCCAGCGCTTCCTTGACTTCGTCGTTGCTTAAATCGTGCATGAGGAAGAACTTCCTCTCGTGCCAGTTCCCACTTCCTTTGAGCGAGTCCGCTTTCTCCACTATCTCCTTAAGAACCCAATCGCGGCAGTAGCTCGGTATCTCGTAGACGGGGACACCGTTAAAGGTCTCTCTGATTAGGTTTACCTCATCCTCAGAGAACCCTATCAGGAATATCATCTTACCACCAGTGGGACTCAGTTTTGAGACTTAAAAAGCGTTTGGAAATGCTAAAGCCACTCTATCCTCACCTTGTCCTCGACGGCCTTGAACTCCTCATCGCCCGTTACCAACGTGGCGTTAAGATCTATAGCCGTTGCAACGGCGAATGCATCGGCGTAGCTGAACCTGTGGAAGGCTTTTATTCTACCTGCAATGAGCGAGAGCCTTTCATCAACGGGAACGAAGAGTATGGGCATCCTCTTCAGGTTTGCAACTATAAAGTCCGCAGTGTTGAGGTCTTTCCTTCTGGCTATTATGTAGTAGACCTCGCCAAGATTGACGACGTTCATATAGAGCTCCAGCTTACCGTTCTCAGCTTCTTTGAACATGTCCCTGATCTTCTCTGCACCCCTTTCGTGAAGAAGATAGGCAAGGACAGCGTAGCTGTCGAGCACTACTCTCTCCATTTTCTGGCCTCCAGTTCCCGTTCCTCCTCCCTCACTTCCCTCATGACATCCTTGAGGGGCTTGTCAAACTTTAGAATCCCCATAAGGTCAACGTTCTTTTTCACGGGCACTATAACAATCTCATCGCCAAAGTCTAGCACCTCAACCTCGTCTCCCGGGTTGATGCCCAGCTTCTCGCGGATGGATTTGGGTAAAACTATCTGGCCCTTTGAGGAAACTTTTACAGTAACCATCTTACTTTCACCAGAATAGTTTTACCTCTGGGCCATAAAAACATTTCCCAGAGCGATAGGCTAGATGTAGAAAAGGCACAAACAAGGGGAGAATAGAAAGCCTCCAGCCCTCAGCGTGAGGACTGGGCGATCCTCTCGATCTCTTCCTTCTTGCTGTAGGCGAAGCTCTTCGGGTCCCTGTTGGCGGCAGCGATGATTTCCTCGGCGAGGGCCTGGGCGTAGGTGGTCTTGTTCCTGTAGCACTTTATGCTGGCGCCAAGGGCGATGTTCTTGAGGGCTATGTCGAGCCTCCTGAGCGGGGAGACGTCAACGGACATGTGGTAGCGGATTCCACCGAAGGCGATGGTTGTAGTGTCCTCCCTCGGGGCGGAGTTCTCGATGGCCTTGACGAGAACCTGGATCGGGTTCTGCTTGGTTCTCCTCTCGATGATCATGAAGGCCTCCTTGACGACCTCGTAGGCCTTCATCTTCTTGCTCATTATCGAGCGGTGCTCACGCCTCATGAAGTGACCGCCGGCCTTGTAGTGGCTGGCACCGCTCCTCATGACCTTGTTGATCAGGCGCTCAACGATGTGGACGTTGGCCTTTCCAAAGGGCTTCTTGGCGTACCTTCCGTGGCTGTGGGGGAGAATCCTGGCGTCAAGGTTGATGTAGGGCTTGAGTGATGGATCTTCGACGGTAACGTCCTCAACGCTCCACCTGCCCATGACCTTGACTTCCTTCGGGATGAAGAACCTCTCGGTAAGCGGCTTGGCCATTCACTTCACCTCCTCGGCTTCTCCTTCCTTCCCTTGACGAGCTCCTTGAGGGAGACCCTGTTGACCTTGACGACCTTGTACCTGATTCCCGGAATATCACCCATGGAACCACCCTTTGGACCACCGATGCCCTCTATGATGACCTCGTCGTGCTCATCGATGTGGTTGATAGCACCGTCACCCGGGGTGAAGGCGGTAACGACCTTACCGTTCTTAATGAGCTGAACCCTAACTGCCTTACGCATAGCCGAGTTGGGCTGCTTAGCCTCGACTGCTATCTTCTCAAGGACGATACCCCTAGCCTGCGGAGCACCTTCGAGCGGATCGCTCTTCTCCTTAAGGCGGAGGACTCTCCTCTTGTAGCGGATGTCGCTCCAGCGGAACTTCTTTCTCTTAAGTTTGAGCTTCCTTCCAGCGAACTCTCCATACGGGGCCTTCTTACCAGCCATGATCATCACCTCAGATTATCACGACATCCTCAATGCCGTGGTGTCTCTCCATCAACTCCTTAACGAGGTTGATGTTCTGGCCGCCCCTTCCTATGGCCCTCGGCTTGTCGCGCGGGCCGACATCGAGGAGGGCGACCTTCTTACCATCCCTCTTTTCGGTGATGTGGACCTTTTTAACCTTAACTCCAAGGCTCTTATAAATGTTCCTCAGGAACTCTTCGGGGTTCTCGGAGTGCTCGATGAGCTCTATCTCCTTCCCGAGCATGCCCTGGACTCTCTTGACGTTGGCTCCCTTCTTCCCGAGGGCGAGGCCCATCTCACCCTTCTTGATGACGTATATGAGCCTGTTCCTGTTCGTGTCTATGAGGCAGTCGAGCACTGTGGCTCCCGTCATGCTCTCGAAGAGTGCTATGTACTTGATCTGATCAGTGTTGAGCTTGAGTGGCATCACTCCTTACCCCCAGCGAGGGCGAGTATCTTGCTCTCGCCCGGATCGATCACAGCGAGGGCCGAAACGGTGTGAGGCCTACCGAGGAGAGTTCCGAGCTCGACGCTCGTGCCCTCGAACTCGTAAACCGGAATTCCGCTGAGCTTGGCGTAGTAGTAGATGTCCTCCTTGATGTCCGGCCTGGCGTTTCTTGCCACTATTATCAGCTTGGCCCCACCGACCTTTGCCAAGTGGATGGACTTCTTGGCACCCATAACTATCTTCCCAGTGTCCTGGACTTTCCTCAGTTCGAAAGCGAAGTCAACCATTCACTACACCTCCCTACTCCCTTTTCGGTCTCAGGGGGAGACTCATGGCCAGCTTGACGATTCCCGTACCAACTGGCACGGGCTGGCCTATGAGGACGTTCTCAACCACACCGTTGAGAGGATCCACCTCTCCCCTCTCAGCCGCGGCAAACAGGTGCTGGGTGGTTATCTCGAAGGCGGCCCTGGCAAGGACGCTCGCCTTCTCACCAACTATACCGTGCCTACCGATTGGTCTTATGACGCCGTCGAGCGTCATCATATCGGCGACGAGCATGATGTGCCTGACATCAACCTCGAGACCCTGCTCGCGCATCGTGCTGACGATTTCGTCTATGATGGCGTTTCTGGCAGCCTCAATGCCGAGCACTTCTGCGATCTCCCAGATATTGTTGGTCCTCGTCCTCGTTGGGTCAACGCCCGGAACCTTGAGGACCTGCTTGAAGTTCGAGCCCTCGGTGTATATCACGTACTCGTCGCCTTCCTTCCTTATGATGGTCTTCCCAACGCCAGAGAGACCCTTAAGGCGGTGCTTTTTAACCTTTTCGGCAATCTTTCTCAGGTCGGAGAGCTTCGTTACCTTCTTGGGCCTCACGATGAGGGTGTAACCCTCAGCCTCAAACTCAGCGCTCTTGAATGAGCCAGTGAGCTTCCTTACAACCTTCTCCATGTCGAGGCCGGCCTTCTCCAGCCTCTCGGGGTCGATCTCGACCACGTACTCCATGTTGAGTATGTCTATCGTCTCCTCCCTGGCCAGGTTCTCAAGGGTCGTTCCCTCAATCCTCCTGGCGACCTCAAGGGCCTTGTCCCTGTCGTAGCGGTGCTCCTCGTCAAGGTAAACGGTCATGATCGGCGTTGAAGGGTTCTTTCTGGCATCAACAATCTCGATGATTCTCGGGAGACCGAGGGTAACGTTGATCTCAGCGACACCCGCGTAGTGGAAGGTGTTGAGGGTCATCTGGGTCGAAGGCTCACCTATGGACTGGGCCGCCACCGTTCCGACGGCCTCTCCTGGTTCTATGAGGGCTTTCTGGTATTCCCTGACTGTCTCGTCTATTATCGCCTGAATCTCGTCCTTCTTGAGCTTGTACTTCTCGTTATACTCGATAAGCTTAGCGTAGAGCTCTTCCTTGATGTTGTCCGGGAGCTCTGCCTTGCTGACCATGCTCTTGATGGTCTTCTCTGCGACCATTTCACTCACCTCCTCCCCTCATCTTAAGCAGGGTTCTCACGATGACCCTATCAACATCAACGGTCTTGCCCTGCCAGCTCTTCATCGGGTCAACGCCGTCCTCACCGTACTTAAACTGAACGATGATTCCCGTTGGGTCCCTCACCGTTCCGTCGTAGTCCACCTTGAGGTCCTGGAGGGCGTTTATGAGCCTCCTCTGCATGTAACCGCTCTGGGCAGTTCTAACTGCAGTATCAACGAGACCTTCCCTACCACCCATGGCGTGGAAGAAGTACTCCTGCGGTGTTAGACCGCTCTTATATGAGTTCGTGACGAATCCCCTTGCCCTAGCACCGAGGTCACCTGGCTTGAAGTGAGTGAGAACTCTTCCGCGGTAGCCGCGGTAGAGACGCTTTCCACGAATGGACTGCTGACCGAGCATTGCCGCCATCTGGGTAATGTTGAGTATCTTACCCCTAGCTCCGGTCTTGGCCATGATAACCGCGTGGTTATTCATACCGAGGTAGCGCTCGGCGACCTTACCGGCGTTGTCACGGGCCTCGGCGAGGACTGCCATAATCTTGCTCTCAAGGGTCTCCTCAAGGGTTTTACCTGGCAGAGGCTCAAGCTCTCCCCTCTTGTAGGCCTCTATGAGTCTTTGGACCTTCTCCTCCGCCTCGCGGATAATCTCGTGTATCCTGTCTATTGCTTCCTGCGGAAGGTCTTCGTCGTCAATTGCAGTGGTGAAGCCCTTGTGGGTGATTACCCAGATGGTCAGCTTGGTAACCTGGTCGAGGAACTGCCTGGCCCTCTCGACGCCGTACTCCCTGACTATGATGTCGAGGAGCTTTCCATCCTCCCTTCCGTAGGCCTTCTTGTCTACCGCTCCGCTCAGGAGCTTTCCGTTCTGAATGTAGACGAAACCGTCGTAGGCGAGCTTTCTCACTTCCTCCGGGTCGGGGATGAGCTTCTCCTCGATGAGTTTTTCAAGGGCCTCACACCTTTCAGGCTCGTCGCAGAGCTTGTTCCTGTACCAGATCGTCAGGTCGTCCGGAAGGAGGAGAGAGAATATCGTCTTTCCGCTCCAGAGCGGCTCACCGTTCTCGTACTTGTCAGGTTCGGGCAGTTCGTTAACGTCCATGCCCGCGAACATGAGCATCTGCTCGACCTCATAGCGGGTGAAGTAGGCGCCCTCCCTGGTGAGGAGGTAGCCTCCAGAGATGTGGTCCTGAATTCCCGCGATGAGCGGACCACCGTACCTCGGGGAAATGATGTGGTTCTGAACTTCCATGAGTATCTTGGCCTCTGCCTGCGCCTCCTCAGTCTGCGGGACGTGGAGGTTCATCTCGTCACCGTCGAAGTCAGCGTTGTACGGCGGACAGACTGGCAGGTTGAGGCGGAAGGTCCTGTATGGCATTACCCTGACGCGGTGGGCCATGATGGACATCCTGTGGAGCGATGGCTGACGGTTGAAGAGGACAACGTCACCGTCCTCAAGGTGTCTCTCAACGGTCCAACCGATGTCGAGCTTCTCCGCTATAAGCTCGCGGTTGCTCTCCATCAGGCGAATTCTCCTTCCCTCAGGATCAATAACGTAGTTGGCACCAGGATACTTCTCGGGCCCGTTGAGAACCCTCTGCTTGAGCTTTTCGTAGTTGAACTCGGTGACCTTCTCGGGGACGGTGAGCTCCATGGCGACCGCGAGCGGGACGCCGACCTCGTTGATGCTTATCATCGGGTCGGGACTGATGACTGTACGGGCGGAGAAGTTGACACGCTTACCGCTGAGGTTTCCACGGAAGCGACCCTCCTTACCCTTGAGACGCTGGGCGAGGGTCTTAAGCGGCCTTCCGCTCTTGTGCTTCGCAGGTGGAACGCCAGAGGTCTCGTTGTTGATGTAGGTAGTGACGTGGTACTGGAGGAGGTCCCAGAGGTCTTCGATAATCAGCTGCGGTGCTCCTGCCTCGATGTTGGACTTGAGGCGGTTGTTGATACGGATGATGTCGACGAGCTTGTGGGTGAGGTCGTCCTCGGCGCGGATGCCGCTTTCGAGCGTGATTGAGGGCCTCATAGTAACGGGCGGGACTGGAAGGACGGTGAGAACCATCCATTCGGGCCTGGACTTCTCGGGGTGGAGTCCGAGGAGAGGCAGGTCCTTGTCGGGTATCTTCTCGAGCCTATCGCGGACCTCGCTCGGCATCATCCTGTGCTTGTACTCGTTGCCCTCCTCGTCCTTCCTGAGCTCCCAGTAGATAGTCGGCCTCTCGAACTTGATGGGGAACTGCGGTGCTCCACAGTGCGGGCAGACCATTCTCTCCTTGGCCTTCTTGTGAATCTCCTTGATGAGCTTGTCAACGGCCCCTTTCCTGTCGCCCATTACCTCGAACTTCTGCATGTACTCCTCTATCTCCTCGTCGGTGAGCTTTATCCTTCCGCACTCGCGGCACGTGCTCTCCAGGACGCGATGGATGGTCTTGGCAAAGCCGACGTGAATAACCGGTCTTGCGAGCTCAATGTGGCCGAAGTGACCCGGACACTCACCTGCCCTTGCTCCACATGTCTCACAGCGGAGACCGGGGTCTATGACACCGAGCCTCTTGTCCATCAGTCCGCCTTCTATTGGGTAACCGTCATCGTCGTAGGTATCCGGAACGGTTATCTCGGCGGCACTCATCTTTCTGATTTCCTGAGGTGAGAGGATACCGAACTCAATACTCCCGATGACCTTTTTCATCGACTGCATGGCTCTCACACCCTATCCTTCAGCCTGAGGGACGGCCTAATAACCATCGCCTTCAGCTCATCCAGCAACAGTTTGAAGGCGTAGCTCATCTCGACCTTGCTTATCCTCTCGTCCTCACCACAGACAGGGCAGTAGACTTTTCCTCTGCGCTTGTCCTCTAGTGCGAGGTGTCCACAGCTCTCACAGACCCAGACCTCTGTCTTGTCGCTTTCCTCAAGAAGACGCTCGATGAGCAGCATGGCAGCGCCGTGGCCGATGAGGACGTCACGCTCCATCTCACCGAACCTGAGACCGCCTTCCCTGGCCCTTCCCTCTGTCGGCTGCTTGGTGAGAACCTGAACCGGACCGCGTGAGCGCGCGTGCATCTTGTCCGCTACCATGTGGTGGAGCCTCTGGTAGTAGATGACGCCGATGAAGATGTCCGCCTCAAGTCTTCTTCCGGTTATGCCGTCGTACATAATTTCTCTTCCGCTGTGCTTGAAGCCGAGCTCCTCAAGTTCCTTCCTGAGCTTCTCCTCAGGCTCTCCGATGAAGGCAGTACCGTCAACGCGCCTGCCCGTTAGTGAAGCTACCTTTCCACCTATGGCCTCAATCAGCTGTCCGACGGTCATACGGCTCGGGATACCGTGCGGGTTGACGATGAGGTCTGGAACGATTCCGCTCTCGGTCCAGGGCATGTCCTCCTGCGGGACGATGAGACCTATGACACCCTTCTGACCGTGCCTTGATGCGAACTTGTCACCCAGCTCCGGGATGCGGAGGTCTCTCACGGTGACCTTGACCAGCTTCGTTCCGTCGCCGGTCTCGGTGACTATGACCTTGTCAACCACACCCTTCTCGCTCGGCCTGACGGTGACGCTCGTTTCTCTCCTTCCCTGGAGAACCATTGAGCCGAGGCTGCTCTGCTCCTCAATGAACCTCGGCGGGGAAGTCCTTCCAACGAGGACGTCCTTACCCTCGACCTTTGACTCGGGGAAGATGAGACCGTCCTCGTCGAGGTGGCGGTAGTACTTCTCGCCGAGATATCCCTGGATGTTCGGTGACGGAACCTCGAAGTTGTCCTTCTGACCACCGAGATAGCGCTTTTCTTCGGCCTCGTAGGTTCTGAAGAAGGTTGACCTCGCCAGTCCGCGCTCTATCGAGGCCTTGTTAATGATGACGGCATCCTCCATGTTGTATCCGTGGTAGCTGAGGACAGCCACCACGAAGTTCTGACCAGCGGGCCTGTCCTCGAATCCAACGGCCTTCATTATCCTCGAGTTGACGAGCGGAACCTGCGGGTAGTGCATGAGGTGACCGCGGGTATCAACTCTGATCCTGAAGTTGGCCCAGCCGAGACCGAGGCTCTGCTTGGCCATACCTGCTCCGTAGGTGTTACGCGGGGCGGCGTTGTGCTCTGGATACGGGACGAGTGAAGCGGGGATACCGAGGATGGCAGCGGGCATGAGCTCGAGGTGGGTGTGCTCCTCAGTCACTTCCCACGGCCACGTTGCCACGTAGGCGTTCTCCTCTTCCTCCGCATCCAAGTACTCGATGACGCCCATTCTGATGAGGTCGCTCCAGGTAAGGGTGCCGTTCTTTATGCCCTCAACGTGCTCCCTCGTGAGCTTTGGCTTTCCGTTCTCGACGACGATGAGAGGCCTCCTCACCCTACCGTCATCGCTGTTTATGTAGACTTCCTTGACTTCCTCGTCCTCGTAGAGGGCAACGTTGATGACGTCGCTTATCTTTCCAGCCCTTCTATCGGCCCTTATCCTCTCAACAAGCTTTCTGCCGTCTTCAACAGTTCCAATAAGGACACCGTTAAGGTAAACGCGATACAGGCCAGGAGCGGGCCTTCTCTCCTCTATGGGGACTACGCCCATCTTCATTAGGTATTCCCTAACTTCCCTCTCGGGAATTCCTGTGGTTATCTGGGACATGAGGGCAAGGTTCTTAACGAGACCACAGTTCGGACCTTCTGGAGTCTCTGTCGGACAGATTCTACCCCAGTGGGTTCCGTGAAGGTCACGGGCCTCGAAGTGTGGCTGATCCCTGCTGAGCGGGGAGGTAACGCGCCTGAGGTGTGAGAGGGTTGACATGTAGTTGGTCCTGTCGAGGAGCTGGCTGACACCCGTCCTTCCGCCCGGCCAGGAGCCGGTAGCCAATGCGTGTTCAATCCTCTCGCTCAGGACGTCGGGCCTTATGGAGTTCCTGACAAAGCGCTGGATGTTCTCAAAGGTGTACCTCTCGCCCTTCCTCTGGTAGGTCTTGGTCATCTGGTACTGCATGTCCTTGACGAGCTGACCAAAGGCGACGCGGAAGAGGTCTTTGAGGAGGTCTCCAGCCAGCTTGAGCCTCTTGTTGGCGTAGTGGTCCTTATCGTCTTCACCGCGGAGACCAAGTGAAAGTTCGAGAACCTTGAGGGCCATCATGCCGAGATAGTAGGCTTTGGCGCGCCTGTTTTCGGGATCAACACCCATATGGGGGAGAAGGTTGTTGTCTATGATGTGCTCGGCCCTCCTGAGCCTGTACTCCTTGGGTTGTCCTGGGAGGGCGAGCCTGCCGATGTAGTCGAGGGCCTCCTCCTGGGTGCTTATGTCGCTCGCGTCCTCGAGGTTGTCAAAGAGTACCTGCTGTATCCTCGGGTCGTCGCTGACTGCCTCGACTATCTCCTTATCTGTGAGGAGACCGAGGGCGCGCATCACATAGACGAACTTGACAGGCTTTGGAACGTTGGGTATCGTAACGTAGAGAATGCCGTCCTTCTTTCTTTCAACGGTAATGAGCGCTCTGTAACCGTGTCTGTACGAGAAGACCTTGGCAACAACCTTGTTCTGCCTCTCATCCCTCTCAACGAGGGTCTTGTTCGGGGCGAGGTCTTCAATAGAAACTATAACCCTCTCAGAACCGTTGATGATGAAGTATCCTCCAGGGTCCTTCGGGTCCTCGCCGAGCTTGATGAGTTCCTCGTCGCTCAGGCCGTAGAGCCTGCAGGCCTTGGACTTGAGCATTATCGGGAGCTCTCCAATCCTGACCTCGACGGGCTCCTGCTCAATCCCGTTCACGACGGGTATCATCTCAAGGTAGAGCGGGGCGGAATATGTCAAGTTCCTTATCCTGGCGTCCATCGGGTAGAGGGGTCTCCTCTGGCCCTGGGCCTCCTGGAACTCGGGCTGTCCTATGCGGATCTTCCCGAACTTGACCTTGAAGTTCGGTATGTCTGGAACGACTTCCCCGAACTCGTTTACAACATCCTGAAGGCCGTGATCGATGAAAGCGTTGTACGAGTCAAGATGCTGCCTGACGAATCCCTTCTCCTTCCAGTAGGACTCCATAACAAGCCAGAGCTCATCAGGAGTTAGAGTGGGCTCGGTTACGGTAACTCCCCTGCTCATAACGTCTCACCCCAAAATCAGTCCTCCACAACAAGGCGGTAGTAGTAATAATAGCCCGCCGTGGGACTCTTTCTTTTGATCTCAATAACGTCGCCAGGCTTTGCGCCGAGAGCAACGACGGCAGGATCAGAGGCCTTTATCTGCGGGAGCTGGGATATCCTTATCCTGTACTTCTTGAGAAGCTCCTCTTTCTCCTCTTCGCTGAGGATTCTATGCTCGGGAACTAACACGTGATCGAATATGTTAAACTCTTTTTTCGCCGCCACCGAGAATTGCCCCCTTAACGTTTTTTACAGAACGATTCACTACCCCCCACCTGAGACTTCCTATATATAAGCTTTTCGAGTGGTATCTGGATGAAAGAGGTTTATATCGGTTGCGCAAAGTTTAAGAACCCTTGTAAGGCCGTTTTGAGTCCCATGATGGACTAAAGTGTACATAAGGGAAGATATAAAGGGAAGAAATCACTCGAGGGCAGCGAGGAGCTTCTCAAGGAACATCTTCTCGGGATAAGCTCCCTCAAACTGAACCTTGTCCTCGCCGTCCACCTGAATGACTATCTTCGGGACGGCCATGACGCTGTACTGGTCGGCCCACTCGGGGTACTCTATCGCCTCGACCATGTCCCCGAGTATCTTGCCCTTTCCGGCAAGGGTGTTCTCGATGGCGAACTTGTGGGCCATCCTAACTGCGAGCGGGCAGTACGGGCAGGTCGGAGTAACGAAGACGAGTATCCTGACGTCCTTATCAACACCGTGGATTGCCTCCTTGGTGTCCGGAGCGAGGTCGGTTGTGCCGTTGCTGACGTCAACGATGTCCTCAAGGAAAGCGCCAAACTCGTGGCCTGCTGGAAGGCCGAAGAAGCGAACGCCCATGTCCTTGCCGTCCTGGGTTATGGTAGTGGCGGGAGCGCGGTCGATCCTGTACTGCTCGGCCAGCTTCTTGCCCTCCTCAGTGTCGAAGTCAACGACCTCGTAGCTCAGCTTGTCGGTGAGCTCGGAAAGCTCCTGGACGAGCTGCTTGAGCTGGTCGCAGTACTGGCAGTGCTCCTTCCCGACGAATACTATGAGCTTGACCGGGTTAGTCATCTTTGAGAAGAACTCCTCCTTAATTACCTTCTTGTCAGCATCGCTAATGAGTCCCATACCAAACACCTCCATCTAAAGGTTTATAACCAGCCGTGTGAAACCATCTTCAGCCTGGAATCCCCAGGTTTGCAACCTAAGGTTGAATGTTCACTATATAAACCTTACGTCACAGATTTGGGCAGGTGTTGGCCATGTCTGAACCAGACATCTTTTACATACTGGGGAACAAGGTGAGGAGAGATTTACTAAGCCACCTCACCTGTACTGAGTGCTACTTCAGCTTTCTCAGCAATAAGATGAGCGTTTCCTCGACGGCAGTCGCAAAGCACCTTAAAATCATGGAGCGCGAAGGGATTTTGAAGTCCTACGAAAAAGAAGGCCCGTTTCTCGGACCAGCGAGGAAGTACTATAACATCGATATAGCCAAAACTTACGTCGCCACAATAACGCCAAACATCTTCTGGTACCGCGGCCTTGACCTCGGTGACGAGAGGAGTGGAGAAGTGGAAATAAATCTCGACCTTCTGAAGGAGAATCCCGAGAGCCTTCTTGAGATGGTAGAGCTGTTTATGAGGGTAACCAAAGAGCTTGAGAAAGTTCTTGAAGCCCTTAGGGCTATCGAAAGCAGAAGGGACGAACTCATGAAAACGATAAAGGACACTTACCTTAATGAGATCGGCGACATGACCCAGCTGGCGATTCTCCACTACGTTCTTCTGAATGGAAGGGCGACGGTAGATGAGCTCTCCGACAGGCTCAACCTGAAAGAGAGGGAAGTCCTGCAGAAGGCCGAAGAGCTGGACAGATTCGTACCGTTAAGAATAAAAGACGGCGTAATTGAGATTGATGAGGAGAGGCTGAAGGCGAAGCTGGGCGGTGAAACCGATGCCGGAGAAGATTAAAGTGGTCGTGAACGAGGATAGATGCTATCTCTGCGGCGGTTGTGCCGGTGTCTGCCCGACACTCGCGATAGAGGTGCACTCAACAGGCTGGGAGTTCCTTCAAGACAAGTGCATAAGCTGCAGGATATGCATCAACGCCTGCCCCGTTGGAGCCCTGAGCGCTGAACCCCTGGAGGTGAGCGAATGACCTGGAAGTACGACGTCGTTGTGGTCGGTTCTGGTATCGCTGGCCCCATAGTTGCGAGAAACGTCGCTAAAGCTGGTTTCTCCGTTCTTCTCATCGATAAGAAGTGGGCTATAGGCACTCCAAAGCAGTGCGCCGAGGGAATAAGCATCAAGGTCTTCGACAAGTACGACATCCCCTACGACAAGCGCTTCATCAACCGCGAGATTTACGGTGCTAAGCTCTACTCCCCGAGCGGCTACGAGCTCGAAATGCGCTACAAGGAAGTCAGCGGAGTGATCCTTGAGAGAAAGGTCTTCGACAAGATGCTGGCTTATTACGCGGCTAAAGCAGGTGCAGAGGTTCTCGCGAGGACCGAGGCGCTCGATGTCATAAAGAAGGACGGCAAGGTTGTTGGAATCAAAGCCAAGCACGAGGATGAGCCCGTTGAGATTTACGCCGATATAATAGTTGCCGCCGACGGCGTTGAGAGCACCATAGCGAGGAAAGCCGGAATAAACACCTATGCTCCACCTCACGAGTTTGACTCATCATACGAGTACGAGATGCTCATAGAGGGCTTTGACCCCGACCTAATCCACCTCTGGTTCGGCAACGAGGTTGCTCCCAGGGGCTACGTCTGGGTCTTCCCGAAGGACGAGGACAGGGCCAACGTCGGCATTGGCATCAACTCGGACAATCCAAAGACAGCCAAATACTACCTCGACAAGTGGCTCAAGGAGAACAACATTCCCGCCAAGAAGCTCCTTGAGATAAACGTCGGAGTCGTCCCCGTTGGCGGCTTCGTCAAGGAGCTCGCCAAGGACAACGTTGTTGTTGTGGGAGATGCAGCGAGGCAGGTAAACCCGATGCACGGCGGCGGAATGGCCGAGGCGATGGAGGCTGGGACGATAGCTAGCAAGTGGATTGTCAAGGCCCTCGAAGAGGAGAACCTCTCACTCCTCCAGAACTACACCAAGGAGTGGTGGGAGACCGACGGAAAGAGGCTCGAAAAGGTTCTCAAGGTCAGGCGCGTTACGGAGAAGCTCACGGATGAGGACCTCGACCTCTTCATACAGATCCTCAGCGGTGCAGATGCCGAGAAGATAGCCAGCGGAGATTACGCCGAGGTCATCAAGGCCCTATTGAAGCACCCGAAGGTTCTGATGAGCAAGAGGAGGCTCAGCCTCCTCAAGGAGCTTCTTTAACCAGTCTGAATCCCTTCTTCTTTTCCTTTGAGAACACTATTATTTCAACCGGCTCCCCCATCGTGAGCCTTCCCCAGGGAGCGTCCAGGTGTTTCTTGTTTTTGAAGCGATAGTAAAGCCCAACATCGCCCGAACTCACCACTTCGAAGTTCTCAACGTCCCCAATGGATGTAATCTCCTCACAGAGACCATCCCTACAGGACAGTTTAGAGGGTTCAAGTCCAAGCTCCATCTCAAGGTATAAAAGTCTAGATAGGGCCTCGATTGTCGGAGGATTCATCCCGTAGATCCTCCTAACGGCTTTCAAGAGGAGTGGAAACTTCCAGTCATCCTTTGACATTCCGTAGCCAAGCTCCCTAAGGGGATCGCGCGGAAAAACACCGTGAAGGGCATTACGCAGCTTGATTATCCTGTTCACCCACACCTGCATCTCCTTTGGGCTTCCGAGCATTGAAAGCCGTCTGTCAAGTGAAAAGCCGCGCTCGACATCCAAATTTTTCAGAGTACCTAACTGAAGATCAAGATCAGGGTTGCTCACTAAGAGGCCGTTCTTCTTCAGCAGGGAATACCCTTCGCGAAAGATCTTGTAGGATTCCTCAACGACGTCGTCCATGTTTAATGCGAAAGCGTAGAGACTGGCATCTCCGAGTCCAAGAACGAAGAGTGACTGGATGTCCAGTAGGAAGGCTAGTGTAACGTTGTTCTCGGAAACCCGGGTTTTAAGTTCATTTAGAACACTCTTAGAGTTTTCCAGCAACGTTCTGGCAGTACGTTCCTCATCTAGCATGTTTGTAAGTAGCGCTTCTCCAGATAAACGTTTTCCCTTTGAGGCCACAAAGGTTTAATGTCCAAGATTCCAAAAGTAAAGAGGTGGTACCATGCACGGAGCACTCGGTCTTGGATTGCTGGCAATCGGGATAGCGGGTTTAATAGCCCTACTCATCGCACTGGTCATAGCGGGCTTCGTTCTGTACCTCGGTGCAGAGCTAGCAGGGATCAAAAAAGCGAGCCTTGGGAAGTCAATAGTGGCCGTCGTTGGCGGTGGAATCCTGGCAGGGATCCTGTTCATAATCCCAGTGCTCGGTTGGATACTTGGGATAATAGCCTACATCTGGGTGATAAAGGTCGTGTTTGACACGGATTGGCTCAGGGCTACACTGGCTTTCTTAATGGCCATAATAATCGAAGTCATAGTGCTGTGGCTCTTCAAGCTCCTCCTCGGAATCTCCTTGCTGGCGGCGCTTTAGTTCATTTCTTTTTCCAGTCCTTGCAGTTCATATCGAGGCATATCTCGTACTCCCTGCCCTTCTCACGTATCTTAACGACTGGTGCACCGTTGCAGCAGGTCTTTCCAGTCGGAATAACCTGCCCGCGCTGGAGGATTGGATATGTGACATCACACTTTGGCCAGTTGGAACAGCCGACGAACCTCTTCCCAGTCTTTCTGTTGTAGCGGATGACCAGATCGCCGCCGCACTTTGGGCACTTGCCCACGACGAGGGGCTTCCTCTCGGCTTTTGGAGTAGTTCCCTCCCCAGCCTTGCCGTCAGATTTTTCTTCGTCGTTGGCATCTTTAACCGCCCCCGTTTTCTTTGCGGCCTCTTTGCTCGTAGTTACACCGGTTCCAGTGCTCTCGAGGAGCATTTTACCGATATCCAGCTCCTTTTCCTTGAAGACCTGGAGTATCTTTATCAGCTGCTCCTTGCTCTCCTCGATGACCTGGTCTTTGTCCGCTTTTCCCGCCATTATCTCCTCCATCTTCTCCTCAAAGGCACGGGTAAGCTCGACGCTGACTATATCCGGTACGTTCTTTTCGAGAGCCTCAACGACCCTCATGCCGAGCGGCGTCACCTTGATCTTCTTCTTGCCCTCGATGTAGCCTCTGCTGTAAAGGGTCTCGAGAATTTGAGCGCGGGTGGCCTTTGTGCCTATGCCAAGGTCTTCCATCTTCTTTATGACCGCCGCTGGAGAATATCTTGCTGGAGGCTTTGTCTTCTTTTTCTCGCGCTTTATCTGGATGACCTTTACGGGTTCACCCTCCTTAAAGGCCGGGAGGATAACATCGTCGAACTTGACGTACTTTCCATAGACCTTCAGCCAGCCCTCTTTGAGAGTCCTTGCACCGCTCAAGATGAAGCGGTGGTTGTTGGAGTTTATTACCACCTTCATGGTCTCCCTTACGGCTGGCTCCATGAATAGCGCCAGGAAGCGTCTCACTATGAGGTCGTAGAGGTTCCCCTCGTCCTTGGTCAGCTCGCCGGGCTTCGGGAGCTCGCCCGTTGGGTATATGGCCGGATGGGCTGGGTCGTCCTTCTTGCCCTCAACCGGCTTGAGACTTTCCTTACCCAAAAGCTCGTGGGCGAAGGGCTTGTATTCCGGAAGCTTGGCTAAATTCTGGATTATCGATCGGAAGTTCAGGTTCTTGGGGAGCTTTTGGGAGGAAGTTCTTGGATAAGAGCAGTTGTGAACCACAACGCCGTTGGCAATGAAGTTGTGATATTGATCAACTACGAGGTCGTACACCTTACCGCGGTAGTGGAATTTCTCAATGGATCTTATACCAAGAACGTACACATCGCCCATTGCTATTCTGCGCAGATCAGTGTCCGTGAGATAGTCCACTATCCGCTGGAGCTTGTCGAGGCTTATTCCTCTGCCGTGTGCGGTTTGGTTAGACATATCGAACTTTTTCCAAAGAACGTTGCTGGATTTTATCTTTCCTTCCCAGCTTTTGACGTTAAGAACGCTGTAGTGGTGCGAGTACGCTTTTCTTTTCCTAATGGCAACTTCCTTTACGTGTTCCAAATCCTTTCTTTTGATCCGGAGGTGATTTTTCATCACTTCATAGAACCTCCAAGCATCGCGGGAGTATACCTTAAGCTCGTAGGCCATGAAGTTCCCGTTTCTGTCTTTCTTTTCCCACAGATACGTTCCGACCCCAAGAAGCTGCCACATCTGTTTAACAGTATATATGGCCATGCGGTTTTTGGACGTGAGAACTATCTGCGGAGAATGAGATTTCTTCCCACCGGTTGGTTTCGTTCCTATGTGGCCGTCTGCATCGTAATAACCGGCCAGAAACGCCGCCATCCACTCTGGCTTAGCCATTATCTCTCCTGGGATCCTGAAGATTTCGGTCTTATTGCCATATGGACAACCGAGCAATTCGAAAAGCCTCGTTAGCGACTTGCTACGAAGGATTATCATCTTGTACTTTTCGTCAAAGGCAAAAGGAACTTGAAGAGAGTTCGCTATCTCTTTAACAGCCTTCACGGTGTCCTCAGTTCTGTCCTTTGCTGGTATCGTTATCGCTCCCTTCTTTGCGAGATGACCGTCTCCCGCCACGAGTCCAAAGAGGTACCAGAACTCCTCGCTGAATTCAAAGGAAATAGGGGTCAGTGATGTGCTGTAGGAGAATCCCCTAAATACTTCCCTCAGCTCTTCGATGGATACAACACCCTCCTCCAGCAGGAACCTAACTATCGGAACGGGCATCTTGCCCCTCAGGTATTTGTAATAGGTCGGCTCCCTAATCCTGAAGCGCCACAGAATCTCAGTTTTTAAACCGGCGTCTTTTATTCTGTTCCTCAGGACGCCGCCAAATTCTGGGTCATAGAGGATGTAATCCTTCATTGAAGTGGCATTTTCAAGAAGGAAGCCCAAGAGCGTCGGAGATTCGGTTCTTGGGGAGTACTCGCTTCTGTTTATAAAAAGAACGACCTGATCATTCTCTCTCAGTTCTTCTGCCGGGACAAAGATCAACTGGTCATCCCGGTATACCAGGACGGGATGATCCGCCGTGAGGTATAGCTCCGTCCTGTCACTTAAGGTAACCTTGTACATCGGCTCATCCGCATCCCTTTCAAGGAGTCTGTATCTGGCCCTTGAGAGTTTTAGGTCAAAGTCAAGCGCAAAGACCTCTCCTTTCTCTGGAAGCTCCTTTATTCTCTTAACCCCCTGGGGAGTTGGTATTAGTGAATCTGGATGCAGGCAATAACCCTTTTCGTACAGCTTCTGCGCGATGTCTAGAGTCTTCTTCGGGGAATAGCCGAACGCAGAGTAGGCCTCCCTCTGGAGGGTTCCGAGATCGAAGGGAACGGGCGGGTTCCTGTTCTGCTGTTTTACTTCAACTTTCTCGACGAAAGCTGGCCCCTTCTTGGCTTCTTCCACTATCTTCTTGGCCTCTTCCTCGTCCCACACCTTCTCCTTTTCATAGACCGCTGTATACTGTCCCCCGTTCTTTTCGAGGAGCATCTTGATGACCCAGTAGGGCTTCGGCTCAAAGTTCTGTATCTCCTTCTCCCTCTCGACGAGGAACTTTAAGGTCGGGCCCTGAACCCTTCCGGTCGAGAGAACCATCCACTTTCCGCTCGCGCGCTTTATGGCGGAAGTTAAAGCCCTCGAAAGGTTAACGCCCCAGTACCAGTCGAGGACGTGGCGGGCTATTCCAGCATCGGCCATCCCGAAGTTTATCGTCGGCTCCATGTTGTACCAGGCCTTGAGGAGGTCCTTTTTGGTTAGGGCAGAGAACTTCATGCGCTTCGCCTTTGATGGATCAACGCCGCAGGCGTACTTCAGGGCTGTGTAGCCTATCACTTCACCCTCAGTATCATAATCACAGGCAACGACGAACTCATCTGCCTGCTTCGCGAGGGTTGCAAGGGCTTTAATGTAGTCCTTAGCGTAGCTCTTCCCCTTTTCAGCAACATAGACGGGGACCCATTCGATATCGAAAACCGGGTAACCGTAGGTCTTGGTTTTTGGAGCAAGGGAGAAAAGGTGTCCCACGGCCGGGGCCACTATAACCTTCTTTCCGTCCCGCGTGAACTCGTAATAGCTAACCTTGCCAATTGTCTTTCTCACGGGCTTTCCTTCAGCTAAAGCATAGGCTATCTTCCTAGCGACGTTGGGCTTCTCGGCTATGATGAGCGTGACCATAGGCCTCTCCGGGAGTTAGCCGTGAGGTATAAAAATTCTCCGAATGATTTATAACCCTGCACCATAGATGATGAACGATGGCGATGATCAGCGTCGGGGGAGTTGGAGTACTCTTCGAGGGGGAGCTTGACGACGGTTTTGAGGACGGCTTTCGGACAACCTTTGCCAGGCGCTATCTTCCGGATGTTCTGCGTGGTGATGCACGCCCAAACGTAATCATCGAACGCTTCAAGGGCGAGAAGTTCAGGGTCTTCAGTTCTCTCTACGATGTCAATTCAAGGGACTACTACAAGCTCGAATCCGCCGTCCCGCAGGCGTACAAAAACGAGGCCCCCGTGTTCTTCCTCCTCCAGGCAACGGCGAGGGCTGGGGCGAGAAAGGGGAGAATTTTCATCACGGATTCTGTCAGTGTTATAAACGAAAACGGAAAAGCCGTTCTCTTTGTTGGGTATCCCCACACCGGAAAGAGCACGATTTCCGCCCTGGCCCTTTCCGAAGGCCTCCCAGTCCTGAGCACAGAAAACACCGTTGTGGACGTAAGGGACGGGAGGATTTTCGTCATAGGAGGCACCGACGTCCTAGTGTACGACCCGAAGATAGAGGAGATCTATGGGATAAAGGTGGAATACCAGGACACCACGAGGAGCGGATACAGGATTGTGGACATATCGAGCTCCGAGAGGAGGATTGCACTGAGAAGGGGCGTGGAAATCGAGAAGATAATCGTCCTTCACGCGGCTTTTGGCGGTGGGGACGCGAGCTTTTCTCCAGTGAGGGGCAGGAAGATCAAAAAGACCCTCTGGTACTTCTCAACTTCCCTCCTCAAGGGAATGGACTACTACGAGCCGGCCCCGCTCTACATGCCGATGAGCGACGAGATAAACTCGAACCTGAACAGGCTCCTCGACCTAGCCGTTGAAAGCTACTCGGGGGCGATGTTCGAGGCCTTTGGAAACCACAGGGACGTTTTCAGGAGGACGCTCCTCTTCTACTAGAGAAACCCTTTTATTCCGAGGTTCAAAGCCAGAACCGGTGGTGAGAGATGATAAGGGTCAAAGTCCTTGGAAGGGGAATAGAAAAGGAGATGGAGTGGCAGAAGGGGGTTACTGTCGCTGACGTGCTCAGGGCTGTGGGCTTCAACACCGAGAGCGCCATAGCGAGGGTAAACGGAAGGGTTGCCCTGGAGGAAGAAAAGGTAGAGGACGGTGCTTACGTCGAGGTAATCCCCGTCGTCTCTGGCGGATGAAAAAGGGAAGGGAGAAATCACTCCGCCAGCCTCTTTCTCATGAACTCTTCGAACCTGTCCATTGCCTTCTCCAGTATCTCAACCGGCGGCAGGAAAACTATGCGGAAGTGCCAGTTTCCGGCCCTTCCAAAGCCCGAACCGTGGACGAAGAGGACGTGGGCCTCGTGGAGGACATCGAGGACGAACTCCTTGTCACTCTTCCACTTGGAGCGCTCGTCAATGCGTGGGAAGATGTAGAAGGCTCCCTGCGGCTTCTGGGTGCTAACTCCTGGTATCTCCGTCAGGCGCTTGTAGATGTAGTCCCTCCTCTCCTTGAGCTTCTTCATGTACTCTTCCAAGTAGTCCATCGGGCCAGTTAGACCCGCTATGGCCGCGAACTGGGCCGGAGTGCTCGGGCATATCCTTATGCGCATGAGCTTGTCAACGGCCTCCCTGACCTCGGCAAGCTTGTTTTCAGGGTCAACGTAGTAGAAGTAGCCCAGGCGCCAGCCAGTGGCGAAGTAGACCTTGGAGAGGCCGTTCATAACTATAACCGGGACGTCCTTTGTGAGCGAGCCGGGTGAGACGTGCTCCCCCTCGTAGGTCATGAGGTCGTAAATCTCGTCGCTGATGACGGGTATGTCGTACTCGCCGGCCAGATCAAGGATTTCTTTCACGGTCTTCTTCTCGTATAGCGCTCCGGTTGGGTTGTTAGGGTTGATAACGGCTATCGCTTTAGTCCTCTCGTTTATGCGCTTCCTCATGTCGTCAATGTCCGGCTGCCACCCGTTCTCCTCAATTGTATCGTACTCGTTGGGAATTCCGCCGTAGAACTTGACGAGGCCGGTGTAAGGCGGATAGCTTGGGCTTGGAACGAGGATGTTGTCTCCAGGGTCGAGAAGCGCGCCAAAGAGGAGCTGAAGTGCCTCGGTGACGGCAGTTGTGACGCGGACGTCATCGGGGGTGATGTCCACGCCGTTCTTCCTCTTCTCGCGCTGGACGACGGCCTCCCTCATCTCGGGGAGACCTTCACTCGGCCCGTAGTAGTTGTGACCCTCTTTTATGGCCCTACAGTAAGCCTCCTGCATGTGTTCCGGCGGCTGGAAGTCGTACTTCCCGGGGTCGCCTATGTTAAGTCTGATTACCTCGATGCCCTTTTTCTCAAGCTCCCTCGCCGGGAGGACGACATCCCTTATGGCGTACTCAACGCCCATAGCCCTTTCGGAAGGTTTGATCATGTGAATCACCACCCACCATTAAGACGTCCATCATAAAAACCTTGGCACGATTTTGGGTACTCTGGAATCGAACGTTTTTCAGGAAGGGTTTTAAAGTGTGGGCTGGACTTTCCATGGGCAATGACGAGTAGCAAGCATTCTGAACCCGGAGATGATGACGTGAACACCCTCCGAGCCCTTCGATAATTTTATTAATGGCAGTCAGTTTTTCAAGACCATGAACATCTTCGTATTTCTGCTTGGAGGTCTGTTAATTGGCTACATCCTGAGGAGAACAGGAAAAAGGGTGAAAGTTGACACGGCCATAAGCGTTGCTCTCCTCCTGATGATATTCTTCCTGGGAGTAAAAACTGGAACCGTTAAAGTCAGTGCCCTGTGGCTCCTCGTTTCTTCCATCGTATTCGCGGTTCTAACGATTCTCGGAAGTTTGGTGCTGGCTCTGGGGGTGAGAACTTGAGGTTTCTCTACCTTGTGCTCGGTTCTCTCATCCTCGGGCTGCTCGTCGGACATTTCTTCAGTCCGGATTTTGGAAACGCCTACGAGGTTATGCTCGATCTCCTTATACTCCTCATAGGAGTCGATCTGGGGATGAGCCTCAACGCAGAGGAGCTGAAAAAACTCGGAAAGAAGTCCCTCCTCCTGCCGACGGAGACACTTTTTGGATCTCTCCTTGGTGGGGCTGTTGGAGCGTTGGTGCTTGGAATAGACCTGAAGTGGGGACTCGCAATAGGTGCAGGGTGCGGGTGGTACTCAATAACCGGCCCGCTGATAGCCCAGTACTCGGCAATCTACGGTGCTATCGGGTTTTTGGGCAACCTGTTGAGGGAAATCCTGACGATAATCCTGTACCCTGTTGTCATAAAGTGGGTATCTCCAGAGAAGGCCGTTGTCATGGGCGGGGCAACGACCATGGACACAACCCTGCCGATAATAACAAAATTCGGGGGAAGGGAAACAGCCTTAGTTGCCTTCGTCCACGGCTTCATCCTTACGGCGGTGGTTCCGTTCGTGGTGTCGTTTATCCTGAGCCTCTGAAGCTCATTTCTCCTCCGAATACCTCTTCAACAGCCCGTCAACAACAACTTTGTGCTGCTCCTCGTTCTTCCTCGCGCTCTCCGCAAAGGCCTGTACGACCGGGTGAACCGCGTTCTGCTCAAGGATTCTGTAGTTCTCACTCATTTTCTCGCAGAGGGCCCTGAGCTTTTCTAGCTTGTTCCTTATCTCCCTGAGCTTCTCGGGTGGAAGCGCCACGTTATTTGGAAGGTTCTTGAGCAGCTCTTCGAGGGCGTCCTCAGGCGGGATTCTGCTTCCAAGGAGCCCGTAGGGGGCAACCTGAACAGCCGGAATTCCCGGTATCAGGACGAGACCGCTGGACACCTGGTTCCCCGGGGCAGTTTCGGGCGTCTCGGGCACGTCAACGTACCCGAACTCTTCGATCAGCTCTATGGCCTCTTTGTACGCCTTCTCGAGTGCCTCCGCGAGCCTCCTGTGGAGAATGGTGTCAACGGTCATCCTCAGAAGGAGGACTCTGAGGTCAGCGTACTCTGGACTCTTCAGGGTTTTGAGAAGGGCCTTGTATTCCTTTTCGGCCTTCTTTTCGACTTCTTTCACGTTTGTGACTGCCTCGGCGAGCTTCATGGTCTCACCTCCTTCGGCTCTCCAGGAGGTTTTAATAACATTTTGTATTTAAACTTTTCCCCGCGGAAAAACTTTTTTAAAGCCTTTCCCATACCGATGCCTGCAGGCGATCATGCCTCATGGCTCGGGGGTATCCGAAGACAAGTAGGAACCCACCGGGCCTCTCTCGGAGGTGAGAGGAATGAAGTACCCGAAGCAGATAAGGACGTACTGCCCGTTTTGTAAGAGACACACCATTCACAAGGTCGAGAAGGTCAAGAAGAGGCCGAGGAGCGAGCTGAGCGCGGGCCAGAGGAGGTTCAGGAGAAAGCTCAAGGGTTACACAGGTTTCCCGAGGCCGAACCCGGCTGGAAGGGAGAAGCCGGTCAAGAAGCTCGACCTCAGGTTCCGCTGCACCGTCTGCGGAAAGGCCCACACCAGGGGACAGGGCTTCCGTGTGAAGAAGTTCGAACTGGTGGAGGTGTGATGCGATGGCCCTCCCGAAGAACCTCATCCCGATGCCGAGGAGCAGGTTCCTCCGCGTTAAGTGCATTGACTGCGGCAACGAGCAGATAGTCTTCAGCCACCCGGCCACTCCCGTCAGGTGCCTGGTCTGCGGTGCCACCCTCGTCGAGCCGACCGGCGGAAAGGGCATCATCAAGGCCAAGGTTCTCGAGGTTCTTGAGTGATTCCTTTCCTTTTCACCAAACTTTTAAAACCTCTTCTCGTTAATCTTCTCGGAGAGAAAACTTTGAGGTGATTGAAATGCCAAGGAAGGCTAAAGAGTACCCAGAGGAAGGAGAGTTTGTGGTTGCAACCGTTAAGAACATTCACCCTTACGGAGCCTTTCTCACGCTTGACGAGTACCCTGGAAAGGAGGGCTTCATGCACATAAGCGAGGTCGCTCCCACATGGGTCAAGAACATAAGGGACTACCTCAAAGAGGGACAGAAGATAGTCGCCAAGGTCATCCGCGTTGACCCCGAGAAAGGACACATCGACCTGAGCCTAAAGAGGGTTAACCAGCAGCAGAGGAAGGCGAAGCTTCAGGAGTACAAGAGGGCTCAGAAGGCAGAGAACCTGCTCAAAATGGCTGCCGAAAAGCTCGGAAAGGACTTTGAAACGGCCTGGAGAGAGGTCTGGGTCCCGCTTGAGGAAGAGTACGGCGAGGTTTATGCTGCCTTTGAGGACGCGGCCCAGAACGGTATGGACGTCCTCAAGGGACTCATCAGCGACGAGTGGATTGAGGCTCTAAAGCCGATAATCGAGGCCTACGTCGAGATTCCGACGGTCACGATAGATGCGGAGTTTGAGATAACCGTTCCGAAGCCCAACGGCATCGAGATAATCAAGGAGGCGCTCATAAAGGCCCGCGACAGGGCAAACCAGGAGAAGGACATCGAGGTCAAGTTCTCCTACCAGGGCGCCCCGAGGTACAGGATCGACATCACCGCTCCAGACTACTACAAGGCCGAGGAGGTTCTGGAAGACATAGCCGAGGAGATCCTCCGCGTCATCAAGGAAGCGGGCGGAGAGGCGACGCTGATAAGGAAGGAGAAGAGGATTAAGAAAGTTAAGAAGAGGGGTTCCTGATGCACTTCAGGATAAGGAAGTGCCCCAACTGCGGGAGGTACACGCTGAAGGAAGTCTGCCCGGTCTGTGGAAGCGAGACCAAGGTAGCTCATCCCCCACGCTTCTCGCCGGAAGACCCGTACGGCGAGTACAGGCGGAGGCTCAAGCGTGAACTCCTCGGTATTGGTAGGAGGTCTTGAAGATGAAGGAAACGATGATTTACCTGCTTGAGAGGCCCCAGCTTAGAGATCCAGTCTTCATAGAGGGCCTTCCCGGGATAGGCCTCGTTGGAAAGCTCGCGGCTGACCACCTCATCCAGGAGCTTGAAGCAGTCAAGTTCGCCGAGCTATACTCACCCCACTTCATGCACCAGGTTCTCATCAAGAAGGGCTCGATAGTCGAGCTGATGAAGAACGAGTTCTACTACTGGGTTAACCCCGACGAGGACGGCAGAGACCTCATCATAATAACCGGCGACCAGCAGGTTCCACCAACAGACAGCCCCGGGCACTATGAGGTCGTTGGAAAGATGCTCGACCTCGTTCAGGAGCTCGGCGTCAGGGAAATAATAACCATGGGCGGCTACCAGGTGCCTGAGCTCCAGGGCGAACCGAGGGTTCTGGCGGCGGTAACTCATGAAGAGCTCGTCGAGTACTACAAGAAGAAGCTTGAGGGCTGTTCGGTCGAGGTCATCTGGAGAGAAGACGAAGGTGGAGCTATTGTTGGTGCCGCGGGTCTTCTCCTCGGCATGGGCAAGCTCCGCTCGATGTACGGGGTAAGCCTCCTCGGTGAGAGCCTCGGCTACATCGTCGATCCGAAGGCCGCCAAGGCAGTCCTGAGCGCAGTAACCAAGATACTCGGCATCGAGGTTGACATGACCGCCCTCGAAGAGCGCGCCAAGGAGACGGAGGAGATACTCCAGAAAGTTCAGGAGATGCAGAGGGCGATGCTGGAGCAGGGAATGCCCCAGTCAACGCAGGAAGAGGAGGACAGGGGCTACCTCTGAACTCCGCCTCTTCTGTTTTCCCAAATTCTTGCTTTTTCCTTGGTGTTTACACCAGTTTCAAACCTTTGGTTGGTAATACGCGGTTTTAAAAACGCTTTTATTTGATGCTACTTTTTTTGATAATGATAGCACGATTAGAATAGGAGGTGTCCCAGTTGCACATTCCTGACGGACTGTTAAGCACGCCCGTGATAGTGGTGACGTACGCGATAACGATACTGGCTGTTGCGTACTCTTCCAGAAAGCTGAAGGAAATGCCAGAAGAGAAAATCCCGCTCCTCGGGCTCTTCGCGGCTGGAATATTCGCGGCGCAGATGGTTAACTTCCCGATAATCGGCGGGGTCAGCGGACATCTGCTCGGTGCAACGCTGGTGGCGGTTCTCCTCGGCCCCTACGCGGCAGTGATTGTCATGACATCAGTCCTCCTCATCCAGACTCTCCTCTTCGGCGACGGCGGAATAACCGCGATAGGTGCCAACATCCTCAACATGGGACTCATCGGGGCCTTCATCGGCTACTGGGTTTACAGCAGGCTCAAGAGCATCCACGAGGGCTTTGCGATGGGACTCGCCGCCTGGCTCTCCGTTGTGCTCGGTGCGGCGCTGGCGTCGGTCGAAATAGGCCTCAGCCACAGCCTGCCCTTCACAAAGGTTCTCTCCCTGATGGTCGGCTACCACGCCCTCATCGGAATTGGTGAGGCAGCCCTCACCACCCTGATAGTTTACAGTGTCAGGGCGAGGCTTCCCGAGATAGAGGGGGTGCCGGCATGAGGGCAGTTGTGAAGGGTCTCCTGATAATAGCCGTCGTGCTGGCCATTGTCTTGCCCCTGGCATCAAGCAATCCCGACGGCCTTGAGGCGACGATGGAGAAGGTCAGACTCGAAGAAAAGCCTGTTTATGAGGCACCGCTTGACTACGGCGAAACGTGGGGGCAGAGCTTCGCGATGGGACTCCTCGGAATAGCCCTAACCTTTGGAGTGGCCTACACGCTGAGCAGAGCCCTGAAGGGTGTCTGAGGTGTACCTGCCCTTTATTTTTCTCTACGCTTTTGGGGTCGTGACGAGGAAGAGCCTGGGCGAGTTAGTCTACTTCTTCCTGCTTTTCGCGGCGGTCGTCGTAGCATTCCGCCCGGAGAAAAGCACCCTCAAAAAGCTCACTTTCCTCCTCGGCTTTGAGGGATTTCTTTTCCTTCTCGCGCTCTTCAATCCTGGAGAGGCCATTTTTAGCACTCCATTTGGGGATGTGACGAGAGAGGGAGTGAGCTTGTTCTTCCTCCTTCTGGGGAAGGCCTTCCTCTCGGCTGGTACAGCTCTGATCGTCGTTGAATCGGCGGGTTTTACGAGGATTCTAGCCGAAATGGAGGCCCTGAGGGTTCCAAGGGTTCTCATCCTCACACTCGCCTTCACCTACCGCTACATTGACCTCTTCGTTGAGGAAACTACCAGGATGAAGCGGGCCCTCGATTCCAGAGCCTTCGGTGTGGGAAGGGCCGAATACTACAGGAAGCTCGCTTCCCTCTTTGGAGAGGTCTTCGTGAGGGCCTACCTGAGGAGTGGAAGGGTTTACAGGGCGATGCTCGCGAGGGGCTTTGGAGAGTTTCCGGTTTTTGAGGAGCCGAGGCCAACACCCGGAACGGTCGTCCTGATGGCACTCGCCGCAGGGGGACTGATACTGTGATTGATATCAAAGGCCTTCACTTCTCATACGGCGGGAGAGAAGTCCTGAGGGATGTGAACCTGAGGATCAAGAAAGGCGAAGCCTTTGGCCTCCTTGGGCCGAACGGGGCAGGGAAGAGCACCCTCATCCTGCACCTCAACGGACTGCTAAAGCCGAAGAAGGGTGAAGTGATTATAAACGGGATTAACCCTGCTAAAAAGCCCAGGGAAGCGAGAAAGACCGTTGGACTCGTCTTCCAGGATCCAAACGACCAGCTCTTCTCTCCGACAGTGTTCGAGGACGTTGCCTTCGGCCCATACAACCTCGGCCTGAGGGGCGAAGAACTCAGAAAGCGTGTTGAATGGGCTCTCGCAAGGGTTGGGATGCTCGACTACATTGACAGGGAAACGAAGGCGCTGAGCTTCGGCGAAAAGAAGAGGATAGCTATAGCGACGGTTTTGGCTATGGAGCCTGAAGTAATCGTCTTTGACGAGCCCTTCGCGAACCTCGACTTTAGGGGCAAGAAGGCAGTCAGGGAGATCATACTTGGGCTGAAACGGGAGGGGAAGACAGTCATCCTCGCAAGCCACGAGGCAGAATACCTCTTCCTCTGCGACAGGATAGCGCTGATGGACGGGGGTAAAATCGTGAAAGTTGGTTCTCCTGAAGAAGTGCTCGGAAACCCTGAACTTCTTAGGGGGCACAACCTCGACGTGCCGCCGCTCGTGGAGCTTTTCCTGAGGCTCGGCCTGAAGGTTCCGCGGAGCGTGGAAGAAGGGGTTAAGCTGCTGAAAATGTGGAAGGTCTCCGACTTGGATTGACATTTTGCTGTGAACCAACTCCTTTCTTATCCTTATTAATAGCCAAAAACTTTAAAAATACTTTTGACTTTAATTATTTTGGTGACTTTTAATGAGAAGGATTTTAAAAATGCTTAGCGTACTAATACTGACAGCACTCCTGATAGGAACAACTGTATCAGCGGAATGGGTGCCACCTGAAGGAGGAATGAGAATAATATTGACTGACGAGAACGGAAAGATGCTGAGGGGCTTTTCAGGAGACTACGAAATCCAGGTTCAAATTGACGTTGCCACGCCCTCCGGCATTAAGACCCTCGGCCACTACCGGATCAAGCGCTCTGGGTTCTGGAAGTTCGACACGACGAGGAGTGTCTTGAAAGTTGAGGACATCCGGAAGTTCCTATCGAGCATAAGCGAGGAGAAGCGCTACGGAATCAGGGTCTCGGTATGGGTGATAGACAGAGAAAACGGCCAGCTCTACAGGGGGATCGGCTCGGACTTCCTCTCGGCGGAAGACCTGAGGGGAGCTACCAAGAGGGTATCGGTTGAGCTCCTCGAAAAAGAACCTCTCCCAAAACCTGCTCGCGAAAGGTGGTACTACTACGAGTGGAGGCCCGCAGATGACTCCTGGGAAGCAGAAGAATACGTAAAGGTTCCCATCCTCATCATTGACAACAGGAACGGAAAGGGGGAGCTCCAGGGGTCCGTGTCTCTGGAAGCATCGTACAAGACGGAGTTCTCAGCGACCATCGCCTACGGGATTGACCTTGAGAAAAAGTTCAGAAGTGGAGACCCAGTAAATGTGCTATCATCTTCAGTAGACATATACGGAAAGAGGTGGGTTCCTGTTGAGGGCAACTATTACTTTGGAGATATAGTAGACGTTCCCAAGGGAAGGATGGGTTATATCTACATCTGGGCCAAACCCTACTACAGACACGAAAAGGAGTACCTCTGCGAGGGAGCAAAATGCAGTGAAACCGGTAGGGAGAGGATAGACGTCGGTATCTACGATGTGAAAGCTAGTAAGGGAGTTCATGGATACATAATAGATGGCGGTGCATCTATTGGAAGTCCCGGTTTCGACTGGACATTCTTCAAATTTACCAAGGAGGGCATATTACATCCACTCGAGGAGAACAAAGGAATAACTCTGAAATACCTTTTGAAGGGCACCAGTGGGGACTGCGGCGTCAAATTTGGTATAGGAATTCCTGTAGGAGCCATTGCCGTTGCGTTCGGAGCACCAGCTCCCGTCGCGGGCCTCACAGCTTCACTCCAGTACGAGAATGCAGGAAGCATCTCCATAGATGGCACAATAAAAGAAAATGGGCCTACAATAACGATCAACGCCACAAAAAGCTCCCAGAAGTACAAGTTCAAGACGGGATGGTTCAGCTCATGCTCAGCGGAAATTCCGATGGGATTCTACATAAAGAGCGGCTGAAAGCTTTTAATTTTCTTTTTTTTTTTGCTGGCGGAAGGAAAAATATAGAGGATGGGAGCTTCAGCCCTTAAGCGCTTCTTCAAGCAACTTAATCCCAAGCTCAAGGTACTCCCTTGCCTTTTCCTCGCTCTTGGCCTCGCTGAAGATTCTGATTATCGGCTCGGTTCCGCTTGCCCTCACGAGAACCCAGCCGTCGTCGAAGATTATCTTAGTCCCGTCGGTGGTGTCTATCTTGTAGCCCTTCTCCTTGGCGAGTTCGGCCACTTTGGCAACTATAGCCTTCCTGTCACCCTCAACGTGCCTCTTCGTCTTGAACTGGTAGTACTTCGGCAGCTCGTCTATCAGCTCGCTGAACTTCTTGCCGCTTTTGGCGAATATCTCAACTATCTTAGCTGTGGTCATCGCCCCGTCTCTGCCGAGCACGAAGTCAGGGAAGATAACGCCGCCGTTCTCCTCGCCGCCTATGGTGCCGTTGTTTTCGAGAAGAGCCCTGGCAACGATTAAATCACCCACCTTCGTTCTCATAACTTTGGCTCCGTTCCTCTTCGCTATGTCGTCGAGGAGGTTGGAAGTCGCTATCGTGGTGACAAGAAGACCACCGCCCTTCTCCCTAAGGACTGCGTCGGCAACGAGTGCAAAGGTCTTATCACCCTGGATGAATCTTCCGTTCTCGTCGATGAAAACCGCCCTGTCGGCGTCCCCATCCTGGGCAACGCCGAAGTCAGCTCCAAGAGCTTTAACGATCTCCATGAAACCCTTGAGGTTCTCCTCGTTCGGTTCGGGATTCCTGGCAGGGAAGTGGCCGTCTGGATGAGCGTTGACAGAAACAACCTTACAGCCGAGCTCGCGGAGCAAATAAGGCAAGGTCAGGCTTCCAGCACCGTTTGAGGTGTCAACGACGACGAAGGGTCTCCTCTTCCTTATCGCCTCCACATCTACCCTGTTCTTTATCGCCTCGACGTAGGGCTTGATTATGTCCTCCTTCCTCAGCTCACCAATCTCGTCCCATTTAGCCCTGTGGAAGTCCTCACTGAAGAACAGCTCCTCAACGATTGCTTCCCTTTCCTTCTTCAGGCCCATGCCGTTTGGTTCAAGGAGCTTTATGCCGTTGTACTCGGGCGGGTTGTGGGAGGCGGTTATAACCGCTCCACCGTCGGCATTGAAGTGATTGGTGGCCCACTGGATTGCAGGGGTTGGAGCTATCCCAACGTCTATGACGTCGCAACCGGTACTCAAAAGTCCGCTGATGAGGGCGTCCTTGAGCATCTCACCGCTCACCCTCGTATCCCTGCCGACAACGACGAGCGGCCTTTCTCTACCTTCCCTCTTAAGGAGTGTTCCAAAGGCCATGCCGATTTTAAGGGCGAACTCTGGGGTTATCTCCTCGTTCGCTATCCCCCTAACGCCAAACGTTCCAAAGAGCTTTCCCATTGCAACCACCCCTATCACTGAGAGTGATAAATAAATTAAAAGGTTAATCCCTTCCAAAGTCGTCGACGAAGCGGACTATATCGTCCTCGCCAAGGTATTCCCCAATCTGAGTCTCTATAACCTCTAGAACGACCTTTCCAGGGTTTTCAAGGCGGTGTTTGACTCCAGCTGGGATAAAGGTGCTCTCGCCGGGGCGGAGGAGAAGCTCCCTATCACCGACGATTACTTTGGCAGTTCCCCTAACGACGACCCAGTGCTCGCTCCTGTGGTAGTGCATCTGAAGGGAAAGCTTCTTGCCCGGCAGAACCGTTAGGCGCTTTATCTTGTAGCGGTCGCCCTCTTCAAGAACCGTGTAGCTTCCCCAAGGCCTGTAGGCGGTTCTATGCACGATAGCCCTCTCGTCGTTCATCTCTCTGAGTGCCTTGTAGATCTCTTTGACCTTCTGCGTCTCCCCCCTGTGGGCGACGAGAAGGGCATCGCCAGTGTCTATAATAACAAGGTCGCTGACGCCGACCGTTGCGGTGAGCCTCTCAGTCATTATCAGATTGTTCTTCGAGTTCACGCCGATGTGGTAGCCCTTCTTACCACGAATTTGGACTGCGTTTCCAGCATCGTCCTTTTCAAGGACTTCGTAAATCGCGTCGAAGCTTCCAAGGTCGCTCCACTTAACGTTGAGCGGCACGACCGCTGCCTTCTCAGTCTTCTCCATTACACCGTAGTCTATGCTTATCTCTGGGGCTTTCTCGTAAGCCTTCTCTATGCTCGAACTGGATTCAAATGCCTCCAAGACTTCAGGCGCGTGCTTTTCCACCTCCTCAAGGAAGAGGGACGTCGAGAACGCGAACATGCCGCTGTTCCAGTAGTATCCACTTTCCACGTACCTCTTGGCAGTTTCGAGGTCTGGCTTCTCCTTGAACTCGTCAACCCTATAGCCGAGGAACCTTCCGCCTTCTTCGATTCTCTCGCCGGGCTTTATGTAGCCGTAGCCCGTGTGGGGTCTGTTGGGCTTTATTCCAAACGTCACCAGGAACTTATCAGCAAGCCTCTCAGCGTTCTCGAAGGCTCTTTCGTAGGCTTCACCTGTCTCTATCAGGTGGTCGCTCGGAAGAACGGCAACCTTTGAAGGTCCAAACTTCTCCTCAATCTTAAGAACCGCCCAGACTATAGCGGGGAGGGTGTTTTTACCGATGGGTTCAAGCAGAATGTTGTCCGCGGGCAACTCTATCCCAATCTCCCTGAGGTCGTCCATAACCCTGAAGCGGTAGTCCTTGTTGGTCACAACGAATATCTCCGATGGCTTTGAGAAAAGCAGTGCCCTCTCAACTGTTTTTTGGAAGAGGCTCTCATCGTCGAGGAAGCGGACGAACTGCTTCGGCATCAGCTCCCTGCTGAGCGGCCAGAGCCTCGTCCCCTTCCCACCCGCGAGGAGTACAGTCTTCATGATTCCCACCGGAGCAAGTTGACAGCACTTCTTATAACTCTTAAGGATAAAGAAAGGGGTTAACGAAGAGCGAACTCGCCCACAAATGCCGAGCTTGAGATGGTGTCCCCTATTCCAACGGTGCTCTTCGGCTTGGCGACGATCTTCGTCGGAATGAATGCAAGCTGGTAGCCGTTAACCTCCGCAATACCGTTCTCCATGCCGTACTCTTTAGTGAGGGCCTCTTCAACGCCCTTTGCCTTCTCGTTCACAGGGACGTCCATCGCCTTCACGACGTCGTCTATGTTCCTGACGTCGCCCAGTTTGGCCTTCGCAGCCGCCGCTAAGGCCGCGAACAGGAGAGCGTCCCTCACGAACTCGCCGCGGTAGTCGGTTAAAGCCAGGTAGTATCCGTAGGTGTGGAAGTGTATCCTCCTTACTCCCGTCTTCTCGGCGAGCTTAAGCATAGCCTCCGTGACCGCTATCGGGTCAACAGGGTCATGGGCAAGGAGCTTTTCAGCGAGGGTCTTTTCACCCATCACGTCCATTATCGAGGCCAGCTCGACCTCGTTCAGGCCAACGCTCCAGAACTTGCCGAGAACTCCAAGGATTTCCTTTCTCACGGTCTCGTCGGGAGTGAAGGCGAACTCGAGGTGGGCGGGAATGCCCTTCCCCTCGAGGACGTCAAGGTGCTCCTTTATCGTCTCGAAGGGCTCGCGGTAGTTCCCTTCAGTTAGGGCCTGAAGTCCGCTTATTATCGCCAGCTCGGTCTTTTCAGCTATCTCCCCAAAATGCTCCTCAAACTCTGGCCTTATAACAACGTTGGTGTTGTAGTCGTCGGCAGAGCCTATGAATCTGTTCTCCCTCGGCGCCTCGAAGTCAAAAACTCTGAACCCGCGGGGGAACTCGTAGATGTAGTGGATGCAGTTCTCCTCGTCGGCCTTAAACTCCTTCGGGTGGACGAGTTTAAGCTTCCCGCCCTCAACCTTCGGCACGTAAATCGGCCCATCCTTGAAGAGTTCTGCCTGAAGGCGTGAGAGCTGTGGAACGTGGGCTATGACAGGGACACCGTAAACACCACCGAGGAGGTTCGCCATTATCCCCACCTGGCCGCCCATCCTCAGCTCGTCCCAGCCCCAGCGCTTCATGTAAAAGCGCGTTGAACAGCTCTCAACGAAGAGCTCAGCAGCTTTGCCCCTCCTGATGCTCCAGAGAATTGAGCCTAGAAGTTGAGGAACGCTCTCTATCCTCTTGGGGAGCTTCTCTGAATAAGGAAGGACTTCTTCTCTGCCAGCTGCTCCGATCCTCCTCTCAAGGTCTTCGCTCTTGAGGTACTTTATTGCGTCGATGTTGGTGTTGTACGCCAGAAGTACGTTTCCAACCTTGCCTATGTTGTCGCGAATCCTCTCAAATGCAGAAGCGTAAAGCCCATCCCAGTCCACATGTATCACCAAGAGTGAAAAAAGAGATAGGACTAATAAGGGTTTCGGGCTACTCCTTCCAGCGTGGGTTGTCGACGACCTTGACTTCCCCGTCTTCCTCAATGACTATCTTCGAGAAGCCCTTCTCCTTAATCGAGCCGTAGTCGTGGCCGGCGTCAGCCGGGTATATCGCAAGGAAGATGAAGGGCTCGTTTCCGGTGTTCACAGTCCTGTGCGCCCAGTAGGGCGGGACGTAGACCACGGTTCCGGGCCCCATCGGAATCCATTCCGCTTCGCCTTCAGGCGTCTGGAGGAGCATTCCTCCCTTCCCTTTGATGCCGTAGTATATCTCGGCCCTGTCGGGCTTGGCGTGGAAGTGGCCCTTTGTGAAGAAGAACTCCTTACCGACCTTACCCGGATAAAGAACCGTGGTGGCGAAGTTGAGGTCGCCCTCCTTCTCCTCCTGCTCTATTGCGTAGACCTCATAGACAACCGGGTCTTCCTTGAGGAGCTCGTTGTAGGCCTCTTCATCAAGGAAATAGCCCTTGAGGTCGCTGAGCCTCCTGACGAGCTTTTTAGCGCCGGGAATCACTCCGGTCTCAAGGTCAATATCAAGACCAATAGGGCGCTTGTACTCCATGGTATCACCGTTAAAAAAAGGGAGTGTGGGTATTTAACCTTTAGCCTCTTTATCACCCTGAGTGATATCACTCTGCAGGCCTGACCTCGATCTTCTTGCCGATGACGAGCTCGGCGGCCTTCACAGCGGCACCGCCGCTCCCGACGGCAATCCTGACTTTATCAGCGGGAACGTAGACAACTATCTTGTCGTCGGCCTCTTCGATCCTGATTATCTCCACGTTGAGCATCTTCTCAAGCCTCTCCTTCATGGCTGGCCCTCCAAAGGTTCTTGACGTTTCAGAATATAAAAGTAACGGGTTCAGTCTTTCCTCTGTTCAGAATGCGTTCTATCCCGGGCTTGTGTCCCAGACCCACCACCGCCACAACCTTCGGACGTTTTACTCCCCCAGCGAGCAGTGAATCGACTATCATCATAAGGTTTCTGGCCATTACCTCGTTCCTCTCCTCCACCAGGACGCGGTAAAGGTACGGATACCTCCTCCTGAACTCCAGCATCATCCAGCGGTATTCCTCAAAAGGGTCGCCGATGTCAACGGCCTTGATGGGAAGGAAGACCCCCAGGGATTCCAGCGCCATGAGGAGCTTTTCCCTCGCTGGTGCGCGGGATATCTTGGCGAGAATAAGACCTATGTCCTCGTCTATGAGGTAGAGAGGTACTCCAATGGCGCGGGCGGCCTCTATCGCTGCCGTCATCTCCTCACCCGGAGCCATTCCGAACGTCTCACCGAGCTTCTCCTCGACCTTGGCGAGGACGTAGTTTATCACGCCCTTTCTTCCGAGCCTGAGGGAGTCAGAGAGGGTCATTTCTATTTTCTGCTGCATTCCGATAAATCGAGCCCTGTCAAGTTCAACGGCAACGGCGTGCGGTCTCTCCTTCAATATTGTTCTGAAGACCTCGTCCCTGCTCTTTGGCGAAACGTGCATCGTCCCTATTATTTTGACATAACGTAGGTAGTTCATTCTCTCTCCTCCAGAAGGTTTCTAAGCTCCCACGTGCCCGATTTGAAAGTTATGACATCGAAGTCTCTCGGGACTACTGCCCTAACTCCAAGGCTTTCGCATATCTTGAGGGCTTCTTCGAGGTATTCTCCATAACTGTAGCGGAAGGCCCTGTGGAACAGTGCAAGTATCTTCACCTTAGCCCTTCTTGCAGTGTCGCAGGCCTCTTCGACGGTTGAGTGGTAGCTGTCTCCCCTGTCTCCAGGGTTCAGGTAAGTCGCCTCATGGATGAGCAGGTCTGCTCTCTCGGAAAAGAGTTTCACTCTCTCACAGGGCTCCGTGTCGCCGGTGTAAACAATCTTTAAACCTTTCCTTCTTGGCCCTGTCACGTCTTCAAGCCGGATTATCCTGCCGTTCCACTCTATTTTGCCCTCCCTCTCAAGCTTTCCAAGTATCGGGCCCTCCTCAAGCCCGTACTCCCTCAGTTTCTCCTTCAGGAACTTCCCCCTTCTGTCCCTTTCCTTGAAGACGTAGCCGAGGGCAGGAATACCGTGCTCAACCTTGAAGCTCCATATCTCGTAGTCTCCGAACTTCAGCCTCGTCTCTCCAAGCTCGTGGACGTGGATATCAAAGCCCGGCCTGAAAAAGCCGCTGTTCAGAAGGTTCTGGACAAACTGGAAGGTGTACTTCGGCCCGTAGATGTGGAGGGGCTTCTGCCTGTCCCACAGGTTCATGGTCTGGATCAGCGCGGGAATTCCTAGGTAGTGGTCGCCGTGGAAGTGGGTTATGAAGATTTTATCAACCTTCATCGGGCTGAGCTTTGCCGTGTTCATCTGTCTTATCGTACCTTCTCCGGCGTCGAAGAGGATTATCTCGCCCTTGTAGCGGAGAGCTATGGCTGGGACGTTCCTTTCGCGCGTCGGCATTATGCCGCCGGTACCGAGGAAGAAGACTTCAAGCATGGTCTATAGTTTCAGCCAGGGGTTAAAAACCTAAGCCAAAGCGTTAAATATTCTGAGGGCTAACCAGATATGGTGAAAAACATGGAAGAGCTGATGAAAGCCATCCAGGAGAAAAACTGTGGGGAACTCAAGAGGGTTCTCTACTACAGGGTGGACGACCTGAGCGATGAACAGCTCAAAGAAGTCCTTGAAAAGGCCGAGGAGATCGCCAAGGAGTGCAACGACTGGGAGCTCTACAAGCTGGTGCTCTACTACTACCACGAGATACTGGGAATCGACAAGATAAGCGAGTTCGAGAAGCTTGCAAAGGAGAAGGATGAATTCGAGCTTAAATTCCACCTTGCCGACCTGTACTACCTCATAGGAGAGCTTGAAAAGAGCCTGGAGCTGTTCAGGGGGCTTCTTGAGGAAGAGGTTGCCAAGGGTAACGTTGAGCACGCTGCAAGGATATACTACAGCATGGCCATGATACACGAGGAGATTCAGGAGTATGAGAAGGCCCTGGAACTCATCGAGAAGGCAGAGGAACTGTACGAGAAGATGGGGGACGAAAGGGAGCTTCTAAGGCTCAGAATATACAAGGGCTACGTAACCTTCGAGGCCGGGGACACGTACAGGGGCAAAGCCATAATCGCAGGTGTCCTGCCGAAGATACTCGAAGACAGAGAGCTCCTCGTTGAGGCTCACCTGAGCTTTGAGGAAATATTTGAAGAGTACGAAGATTATGAGGCGGCACTCCAAGAGTGCCTGTACGCCCTGGTCTATGGCAGGGGTACTGACTACGAAGACATAGCCTTCGGGGCGCTTATGGACGTTCTGTGGCAGCTCTTCCTCGACGACGACTTCGAGACGGTTTACCTGAACATGGACACCTTTATAGAGGCGTTCCCTGAGTGGAGGGACTTCTTCGAGGCAGTCAAGGCTCTGGCACTCTTTAAGGACGGCAAGATCGAAGATGAGGAAGTTAAGAAGGCCATCGAGAAAGTGAAAGACCCACGCCTCCTCGAGATGCTCGAACTGCTCGGGGAAGCCGAGCTCTGATGTTCCATTTTTGCCACTTAATTTTTATACTCAACTTCTTTTTGGTCCTGCGGGAAGCTCTTAAAAAACTACAGAGTAGTGAGGGGCATGAAGATTCAAGGAAAGATTTGGGACTTAAGCGAGGATGGGCTGGGCATACTGAGGCGGGAAGAGAAACCCCTCTACGTTCCATTTGCATATCCTTATGATTTTGTAAAGGCCAGAAGAGTAAAACGCCGCTTTGGAAGGAGAATTGTTACGGATTTTGAACTCCTCGATCCTTCCCCACTCCGCCAGCGCCCGAGGTGCAGACACTTCGGATTCTGCGGGGGATGCCTCTGGCAGGGGTTGAAGTACAAGGAGCAGTTGCGGCTCAAAGTCGAGCTTTTTGAAAAGATCACTGGGATAAGTGCCGATATAAAGGGCTCTCCAAAAGTTTGGGGCTTCAGAAACGTTAGCAACTTCATCGTTTCAACGACAGGCATTGGACTTAAAAAGTATGGAAATCCTTTCGACGTGGAAGATCTCTTTGAGTGTCCCGTTTTCTCAGAAAAAACGCTAGATTATCTACGTGCTCTGAGAAGCTTTCTCGCCGAGACTGGCTTGAAGCCCTGGGATTTGAAGAGAAAAACTGGAGACGTTCACTACCTCCAGGTGAAGGAGGGAAAGTTCACGGGAGAGATAATGGTAAACTTGATATCCCACTCCCCTCCTTCCCCCAACACGACGGAGGCGTTCTTAGGATACTTCTCATTCGCAGATTCTCTATACTGGAGCGTCAAGACCGATAAGAGAGACGACCCAAGGGGTGAGCCCCAACTAATTGGCGGATCGCCTTACATCCACGAGAGAATTGGGGAAGTCACGTACCTTATTCATCCCAACAGCTTCTTCCAGACCAACAGCTACGCCCTTCCGCTCCTCATTAAGGCCGTCGAGAATTTTGCCTCCGGAGAGAGGATTTTAGACCTGTACGCTGGAGTTGGGACGTTTGGAGTGTGGCTGGCAAAGAAAGGATTCCAGGTTGAAGGCATTGAACTCAACCCGTTCGCCGTTGAGATAGCCAATAAGAACGCCGAGATTAACAATGTTGATGCAACCTTCAAAGTTGGGAGGGCGGAGGAGACCCCGATAGGGAAGTACGACACGGTGGTCGTTGATCCCCCGAGAAAGGGGCTAAAGGAGGTAGCGGAAACCCTCGCGAGAAGTGAGATAGGAAAAGTCGTCTACGTCTCCTGCAACCCGAAGGCCTTCAAGCTAGACTATGAGAACCACCTGAAGAAGGCATACACCATAGAGGATGCCGTGCTGATAGATATGTTTCCCCACACGCCACATGTTGAAGCCGTGATAAGCTTAAAAAGGAAGCATTAATGTTCCGCTCTAACTCGGCTTTTTCCTAATATCTTGTGCTCGTCGTTGCCCAATGGAGTCATTTCCCAAGGGAAAGCTCCCTAGCCTTTACGACTATTGCAGTCTCAGACAGCTCAACTTCGCCCCGGGTTGTTATCAGCGCCCCATCGTAGGTCGTCATGGTAAGCTTGACCTTCTTGAATCCTCCCGTTTCACCGACTATGACAAAGGGCCTCTCCTTCAGCTCCAGAAACTTCCTAAATGTTTCGGGTTCGACGAAGACCAGAACGCCACCAGCTATGACGCGGTTTGCATCAACGGCCATCCCACAGCCCATAGACCTCACCCAAACTGAATAGTATCTCTACCCACAGATTAGCCTTTTGGTAAGAAAGTTTTATTTACTTCGGTTCTAATTCACCACTGGTGGGAGAAGTGGAGAAAACTGGATATGTATCCCTCAACCGAGAGTGGCGGGCTAAAATGGACGAGCTCAGAGCAAGAGCAAGAGCGAACCTTGATGACGTCCTCCAACGGGCTTTTGGCTCCATAAAGTCCGAGAAGTCCTGGCGCGAGCTGGAGGCTGAGCTCTATGAGGAGCTTTCTAGTTGATAGTAATGTGTTCATTGAAGCCCTTAAAGGCAATACTACCGCAGAAAACCTCCTCACGAAGCTGTTTCACTCAAACTGGCGGGTTTTCATAAACGACGTTGTTTTCAGCGAGGTTTTTTACCATTATCTCCGCATTAAGGTCGGCCCTTACTGGAAGGCCAAAAAGAAACCCGAACTCGTTAAATCTGCCGTGCAGGAGTTTGAGGAGGTTGTTCTACCTCTCCTTGCAATACCCGACTTTCTTGAGGTTAATTATGATGTAGCCACTATTGCCGTTAGGCTGTCTTCTGAGTACGGTCTGCTGCCTAACGATGCTCTTCTGCTTGCCACTGCAGAATACTACGGAATAGAGGCCTTAGTATCTCTTGATTCAGATTTCTCAGATGCTTGTAACAGAGAAGGCATATTACTAGTGTCATATCTAAATGAGCTGGAGGTGCAGCCATGAAATCCCGCGTCGTCGAGCGCTTCAAGTTTGAGGCAGCCCATGCGGTCATCATAGATGGTCAAGCAGAGGAGATACATGGTCATACCTTCCGGCTGGAGGTCGCCGTTGAAGGCCCGCTTAAGAACGGCTATGTAATGGACTTTCTGGAGCTTCGGAGAATTGTGGAGAACATAATAAAGGAACTCGACCACAAAAACCTCAACTCCCTCTTTAAGAACCCGACAACAGAGAACATCGCCCTCTGGATAGCAGAAGAGATTCAGGAGAAACTTCCTGGAGGAGTGCAGCTCAAGCGCATAGTCCTCTGGGAGGGCGACGAGAACGGAGTCGAGTTTGAGTTCTAAACCTCATTGGCTTTTACTTCTTTAACGCTTTCAACCATTGCAATACTGTTTTTGGAGCCGTTTAAGTTTATTTTTCCTGGAATTAGCGACTTGACTGGAACTGCCTTCTCCCTTTCTTCGGTAGGCGTCCAGCTTATTAAGTCCCCTTCCTCCACCTCAAGGGTTCTTATCAGCCCAACGGGGCCTTCGATTATGTACTGGGCGGCTTTCTTCGGAGTGTAGAGACGCCACTTCTTTGCAGTCTTAAAGTCCACTACTCTCCTGGAGGAGTCAAGCCAGATAACGTCGATGTCGCTCAGCATGAAAAACATGTGGATTGAAGCGTTTGCCCGCGTTTCAGCTGGGAGGACGAAAACCAGTGCATGGTTAACGTTTTTGACCAGCATAAGCCCCCTAAACCGTTTGAAGAAGGTATCCGCAAGCTTGACTCTTCCGTGCCATGCTTTCCCCTTAGTCTCGTTGATTATCATGATGATGCGTTCAAGACCATCTTTAATAAGCCTTACCAAAAAACTTTTAAATACCAAAAGTTATTTTAACAATGGGTAAGAAAAAGTTTGAGGGGGTGATGGGAATGGCCGAGGAGAAGAAGACCAGAACCCTTGAGCAGATTCAGGACGAGATTAGGAGCTACCTTGGCGAGATTGAGTACCTCAGGAGCCAGGTCGGCGTTATTGACGCTACCATAACTGACCTCAGGACGGTTGACGCGACCCTAGCATACCTCAAGGAGAAGGGCAAGGGCAAAGAAATCTACATCCCACTCGGAAGCGGTGTGGCAATCAGGGGTAAGATCGAGAATCCGGACGATGTCATCATGGACGTTGGGGCGGGAATACTCGTTGGGGCAACCGTTGACGAGGCCAGGGAAAACATCGAGAAGAGAATCAAGGCCCTCATGGACCTCCGCCTGGCCCTGCTGAGGAAGATTGAGGAGGACACCAGGAAGGTTAACGAGCTCCTCAAGGAGCTCCAGGAGATGCAGCCTGAGAAGAAGGAGTGACTTCCCACCACCCCTTTTTTGTTTGGAGGTGGTTTCTATGGAGGCCGTTAGGGCCTACGAACTTCAGCTAGAGCTCCAGCAGATAAGAACCCTCAGGCAGAGTCTTGAGCTGAAAATGAAGGAACTTGAATACGCCGAAGGAATAATAACTTCTCTAAAATCCGAGAGGAGAATCTACAGAGCCTTCAGCGACCTTCTGGTTGAGATAACCAAGGATGAAGCCATAGAGCACATCGAGAGGAGCAGGCTCGTCTACAAGAGAGAGATAGAGAAGCTCAAGAAAAGGGAGAAGGAAATAATGGAAGAGCTGTCAAAACTCAAAGCTCCCCTCTCTTAGCCTTCTCTCCGAGTTCAAACCCTTTGTGAAGGGCCCTCAGGTTGATCTGCTCCGTCCCCTTTGGAACGGCATCGAGGACGGCCTTTTCTATCGCTTCCCTGCTCACTATCTCAGTCCAGGCCGTCAGGACGCCAAGGGTGAGGATGTTCATCGTCAGGCTCAGGCCGGTGGTCTCCTCCGCTATCTCAGTAAGCGGGAGCGCCAAAACATCGAGATTCTTCTCGAACTCAAGGTCCCTGTGCGGGACGAGGTCTTTCTCTACGATGACCTTTGCACCCTCTTTGACGGTGTGGAGGTACTTGGTGTAGGCCTCCTGGGAGAAGAAGACCGCGTAGTCGGGGCTGAGGGTCTTGGGGTAGTCTATCGGCTCGTCGCTGATGACCACCTCAGCCTTACTCGCACCACCCCTTGATTCTGGTCCATAAGCCTGGGTCTGGACGGCGTAGAGACCTTCATAAACAGCTGCTGCCCTTCCGAGGATAACGCTCGCGAGGATGACACCCTGACCACCGAAACCGCTGAATAGGACTTCCTTCCTCATTCTTCCCACCCCATCATCTTCTTGGCCCTCTTTATGTACTCACGGTACTCCCTAACGAGCCCCGGCCTGTCCCTGTCGGCGAACTCGCCAATGACTATCTTGCCCTCAAGCTCCTCTGGGGACATTTTCTTGGCCTTTGCCAGCGGGACGGTTATCTTCTGGTACCAGCGGATGAGCTCCGGGGCGGTCTTCATCCTGTTCCTTCTTCCGAAGCTGATCGGACATGGCGAGAGGAACTCCACGAGCGTGAAGCCTTCCTTCTGGAGCGCCTTCTTTATGCTGTTTATGCCCTGGAGGTAGTTGAAGACCGTCCACCTGGCCACGTAGTTGGCCCCGGCAGAAACCGCGAGCTGGGCTATGTCAAACGGGTTCTCGAACTGGCCGTAGGGAGCGGTCGTCCCCTTGAGACCCTTGAGTGCCGTCGGGGCAACCTGGCCGCCAGTCATTCCGTAGGTGAAGTTGTTGATGAGGATAACGGTGACGTCGAGGTTCCTCCTTATGGCGTGGATGAGGTGGTTTCCGCCGATAGCTGCTGCGTCTCCGTCTCCCATGAAGGCTATTATCTTGAGGTCCGGGTTGGTCAGCTTTATTCCCGTTGCGAACGCTAAAGCCCTTCCGTGAGTCGTGTGAAGGCCATCGAAGTTAACAAACCCCGGAACGCGGGAGGAACAGCCAATACCGCTCACCCATACTACCTCGTCCTGGTTCAGGCCAAGGTCGTCTATTGCCCTGAGCGTGAACTGGAGGACCGAGCCTATACCACAGCCCGGACAGAATATCGTCGGGAGCATGTCCTTTCTCAGATATTTCTCGCGTATCTCGTAAGCGGACTTCAGGTACATCATCCCACCACCCTCTCGACTATCTCCATTGGAGTATGAACCTCGCCGCCTATCTTGCTTATCAGCTCAACCTCGGCCTTTCCGTTCGCTCCTTCCTTGACGAGGTGATAGAGCTGCCCCATGTTCATCTCTGGAACGAAGATTTTCTTCACCTGCTCGGCCAGCTCCTCCATCATGTCGAAGTCGAAGGGCCATATCGTGTTGAGCTTGAGCAGTCCGGCCTTGATGCCCTTCTCGCGGAGGATTTTGACGGCCCTGATGGCGGATCGGGAGACGATACCTGTAGAGACTATCGCAACATCCGCATCGTCGAGCTCAAACTTTTCATAACTGATTATGTCGTGCTTGTTGTTCTCTATCTTGCCGATGATCCTCTTTATGAGCCTCTCGTGGACTTCCGCATCAACGGTCTTCGGCCTTCCGCGCTCGTCGTGGGTCAGTCCCGTGACGTACGTCCGGTAGCCCTTTCCGAAGATCGGCATCGGCGGAATTCCATCGCCGTGTGGATCGCCGAAGGGAAGCTTTGCTTCTTCCTCGTTCTGCGGGAGTTTGCGGTAAACGAGTTCGATATCGTCCGGGTTCGGGATGTAAACGCGCTCCCTCATGTGGGCCACTTCCGCGTCGGTGAGAAGAACAACCGGAGTCCTGTACTTCTCGGCTAGGTTGAATGCCCTTATCGTGAAGTCGAAGGCCTCCTGGACGGTAGATGGAGAAAGCACTATGAGGGTGTGGTCGCCGTGGGTGCCCCAGATCGACTGCATTATGTCGCCCTGGGCGGCAAGCGTTGGCTGACCCGTGCTCGGTCCACCCCTCTGGACGTCTACGACCACAATTGGAGTCTCGGTCATCACAGCGTAGCCAATGTTCTCCTGCATGAGTGAGAACCCCGGCCCGGAAGTAGCTGTCATCGCCTTCGCTCCGGCCCAGGAGGCTCCGATGATGGCCGCTATGCTCGCTATCTCGTCCTCCATCTGTATGCTCACGCCGTCAACGAGCGGCATGTAGAGGGCCATCGCCTCGAATATCTCGCTGGCGGGTGTTATCGGGTAGCCAGCGTAGAAGCGGCATCCGGCTAAGATGGCCGCCCTCGCTATGGCCTCATCGCCTTGGATAAAGTCAGCCTTTCCAACGGGAAACGGGTATCTCATTTCAATCCCTCCTCATAACCTGCCCTGAAGGCGCGGAGGTTTATCTCCTCGGTTCCCTTCGGGACGCGCCTCCTTATGGCCTCTTCAACGTTTTCCTTTTTCACAACGCCTGTCTTCGCAACAAGGTAACCTAAGGCCACCATGTTGACTGTCAGAGCAAGTCCCGTCGTTTCCTCGGCAAGTCTCGTGAACGGAGCACCCACGTAGTCCCTGTCGGGCTTAACGAGGTCGGTGTCAATGATGAGGAGGCCGCCCTCTTTGAGAGAGTCCTTAACGGTGTCGTAGCCGAGCTGGTGAAGGGCAACCAGGACATCCGCCTCGGTGACCATCACGTCGTAGATGGGTTCTTTAGAGATTATCACGTCCGCTATCGAGTGGCCGCCCCTGCTGGCCGAGCTGTAGTCCTGCGTCTGAAGGACGTTGAGGCCCTCAATAGCTGCCGCTTCACCGAGGATGACACCGGCCAGGACGACGCCCTGGCCACCTATACCAGCGAGTCTAATCTGCATCGTTCTTACCCTCCAGATAAGATTTTGTGAAAGCCAAAAACTCCTCAGCATACCTCAAAACTTCTCTCGCGTCCCTTTCAGTGTACTCGACGAAAGCATCGTAATCGGCAGTGTGGCGCATGTTGAGGGCTTTTGAGTAGCCCGTGTAAAGCCTCGCGGGCATTTCCCCGGTCTTCACGAACTCTTTTCCGAGCTGGGCATGAACTCCAGCGTGGCTCTTCGGCGTTATGCCCTTGGAGAGGAGAAGCGCCCTCGCGCAGTAGAACATAACGTAGTAGGCGCTTGAGATGGCGAAGGCGTAGTGGCCCCTCTCAAAAAGCTCCCTTGAAGCAGCGAGCCTCTCTTCGGCTTTTCTGAGGAGCGCCCTGATCTCATCCGCGTTCATACTGCGATTCCCTCCGTTTTTGCCGTGTTGTAGAGGCTGTCCTTCTTGGAAGTGTGGGGCACTATCATGACCGAGATCCCGAGCTCGAGGGTGAGCTCCGCACTCAGCTTTCCTATCTCGTCCCAGTCCTCAGCCTTTATCTCATCTTTGAGGACGAGAAGAACGTCGAGGTCGCTGTCTTCTCTGTGGTCCCCTCTAACCCTTGAACCGAAGATGATTACTTCCTCAACCCTGTCACCAAAGGCCTCCCTCAGCCTTCTGCCGATGGCCTCAAACTCCATCATCTTCACCCTTAAGCCCAAAGTGCTCTTGAACTTCATCTATCAGCTTGTTGAGCTCGCTAACGAACTCCGGCCTCTCCCTGTTCACGAACTCCCCGATGACGAACTTGCCCTCAAGTTCTTCTGGCGACATCTTCTTCGCCTTGCTTATGGGAACTGAATTCTTGAGGAACCAGCGGAGCATCTCGGCGGGTTCCTTCATCCTGTTCCTCCTTCCGAACTGGACGGGACACTGGGAGACAACTTCAACGAGCGAGAATCCTTTAACCTGGAGGGCCTTCTTTATACTCTCAATGAGCTGGTAAACGTGGGCCGTTGTCCAGCGGGCGACGTAGGAGGCCCCAGCGGCAGCCACCGTCTCGCTTATCTGAAGCGGGTGTTCTATGTTGCGGTAGGGAGTTGTCGTCGTCTTTGCACCGAAGGGCGTAGTTGGGGCAACCTGGCCGCCAGTCATTCCGTATATCATATTGTTAACTAAGATGACCGTTATGTCGATGTTCCTCCTCGCGGCGTGGATGAGGTGGTTCCCGCCTATGCTGGCCAGATCACCGTCTCCACTTATTACGACGACCTTCTTGTCGGGAAGTCCGACCTTAACGCCGGTTGCAAAGGCTATGGCCCTTCCGTGAGTAGTGTGAAGAGTATCGGCGAGGAAATACGGTGAGGCTATCCAGGCGGAACAGCCGATACCGCTGACAACAACTAGGTCTTTCGGGTCTATCCTGAGCTGGTCAACGGCGTTTGCGAAGGCGTTGAGGACGGTTCCACCCCCACAGCCGGGGCAGAGGGCAGTGGGAAGGGCCTCCTTTCTCAAGTATTTGACCATAGGATAGCGTGAGTAGATTTCCTTCGCCATCAGGCAACACCCCTAATCTCGCGGAGAATTTCCTTAACTGTGAGCGGAACGCCGCCGATCTTGTTCACGCCCTTGAGGAGAACGTCGTCGTTGACATACCTCTGAACCTCCAGTATCATCTGGCCGAGGTTCATCTCAGGGACGAGTACGGCCCGGGCTTTCTTTCCGAGCTCCCTCATCCTCTCCCCCGGGAACGGGTGGACTGTCTTGGGTACGAATAGCCCGGCTTTGATGCCCTCTTCCCTAGCTTTTAGAACTGCCCCGAGGGCTGGCCTTGCCGTTACGCCCCAGCTGACGACGAGAATTTCCGCGTCGTCCGTGAAGTGTTCCTCGTATTTTTCATAGACGTGCCTGTTCTGCTCGATTTTCCTGTGAAGTCTCCTCACGAGCCTGTCGTGGACTTCGGGGGTGTAGACATCACGAAGGCCATTCTCCTTGTGCGTTGAACCCGTGACGTGGGTGAAGTAGCCGTGGCCGAAGAGGGGCATCGGCGGAACGCCGTCGCCGTGCGGGTCTCCAAAGGGAAGCTTGGCCTCTTCTTCATTCTGCGGAAGCTTGCGGTAGGTAATTTCGACCTCTTCCACATCGGGTATCTTGACGAGCTCCCTTGTGTGAGCGAGAACACCGTCGAAGAGCATAACGACTGGAGTCCTGAGCCTCTCGGCTATGTTGAACGCCCTGATTGTCTCCCAGAAAGCATCCTGCCCGCTCGTCGGTGAGACCGCCACAATCGGGTGGTCGCCGTGGGTCCCCCATCTCGCCTGGAAGAAGTCCCCCTGCGCTCCCTTGGTGGCCTGGCCGGTTGATGGGCCGCTCCTCTGGACATCAACGAGAACTAATGGTGTTTCAGTCATGACCGCGTATCCAAGGTTCTCCTGCATGAGCGAGAAACCTGGGCCTGCGGTTGCCGTCATGACCTTGAGGCCCGTCCAGGATGCACCGACCATCGCCGCTATGCTCCCTATCTCATCCTCCATCTGGAGATAGTAGCCACCGAGCTTTGGAAGCTCCCTCGCCATCGTCTCGGCTATTTCGCTTGAGGGGGTTATTGGGTAGCCAGCGTAGAAGCGGCAACCGGCGAAGATAGCTCCGTAGGCAACGGCCTCGTTGCCCTGCATGAAGTAGTTGCCGGGTTTGTAGAGCTTCTTGATGAGCCTGATCTGTTCAGGCTCGTCGCCGCGGATTATCATCCCTCACCACCTTACCGCTATTGCGAAGTCCGGGCAGAGCAACTCACAGAGCTTGCACTTGACGCACTTTTCAGCGTGAACAGGGACTGGGTAGTGGACTCCCTTTTCGCTCAGCTCCTTGCTCCATTCAAAGACCTTTCTCGGGCACATCTCGACGCAGATTCCACATCCCTTGCACAGAAAAGTATCGATGTCGATCTCAACTATGCCCTCAGCCTTGCCGATAACGAGGTATCCTTCCTTTTCAACGGTCGTCTTGGTTTCGACATCTGCCATAATCATCACCCGCAATCTGCTAACCCCGTTTACGTTTGTCAACATTTAAAGCTTTCGTGAGAGAACATTAATGTCCACAAAAGATGTACTGGTTGGGTTTATACACCCCACGAAAAAGCAAGAGGACATGGAGCAGAAAAGAGAAGAAAATTCATCACGTCAATAACAATCGCAGGCACATAGGTTCAAAGTTCCTCATGGGCCCACGGTATTTTGAATCGATAAGAGTTGTAAATAATTACTAAATATCATAATCATGAAATGGAAAATCTTATATCTACTCACAACTTATTATATTACAGTAGTACATTGTGACCCAACTGAGTAAATCCACATGGTTAATTCCAAAGTGGAGGTGAGCAAATGAAGCCCCGCTCTCTCCTTTATCTCTTCCTCTTCCCCGCATGGGAGTTCCTACTCATGATTTTGCTCCCTTCAGAATACTACGTCGGAGCTTCTTGCCTCCAGATTCGTCCTCATCCGATCTGTGCCTTCCACTTTAGTCCATCAGCAACTTTCGTTCTCCTCGTAACGGCGCCGTTCCTAATCTCAATTATCCTTGGCCTCTGGAAGGAATGGGGTGAACTTGTAGCATTTGGAATCCCTTCGCTTGCCGTTGTACTGGTAACGCTCCTTCTCTTAGACCTCTTCGAAAAGTCATGGATTCCCCCGGCTGGGGCCGGAATAACCTCTGCGGTCTTGTATAGTGTTCCAGGCATGGGTATAAGACTGAATTACTCTACAAAAAGAGTGGAGAGACTGGTATGGGCAACCACATCATTCATAGTTTCGTTTATCATTTGTGTTATGGTATGGGGTGGAACATCTGTGGCGGTGTGAAGTAGGATACAGCACCAATATAAGTCCTAATACCGATGAAAAAGAGGGATCATTTTACGATAGACAACCATAATGTTTTTAAGAAAGATGCCGTACTCACAACATACGGAGGAGAGTTCAATGAGAGGACCCCATGTTGCCTTCATATTGCTGGTTGTTATATGGGCACTGATTGCTGTGGAAGTCTCCCAACCTTCTGAGAAAATCCATTGTTTCTCCAAGGTGCCGGTGAACGTGAGCGGCATCAAACCTCCTATTGTCAGCGGTCCGGGCTTCCCTCCAGAGGCAGGGTTTAAGGGAATAACCCTCGACGAGGTTGTAAATGGAAGTCCGAGGCACGTACTCGTCGGCTTCTTCAACTTCAAGCCCTTAAACTGGACCGAAAAAAAGCCGAAGTGCTACTTTAAGAGGCTGGAGGGCTTTTCAGAGAACTGGATCGGCTTTGTTCTGCCAGGAGCTTCCACAGAGAGCATCACACTCTCCAGTAAGGTTTATTTAGCCCTCTATGTATATCCCAAGGAGACCTCCGTCGTGATCTCGAAGATTGAGTATGCGGAGAATCCTGAGGATTCAAAAATAGTGGAAGCTTTTCGCCTCGAATACCCCAAGAACCCCGAGGAGTACGTTGCGGAGTACCTAGACTCTCTCGAAAAAGCCGGCTACACCAAAGTTAGAGAGCTCAAGAAGGGAGCGATCTTTGAGAGAGATGACGATACCCTGCTCGCTCTGGAAATTGAAGACGATGCTAACTTCTACTTAATACTAGTGAAGGGGAGTCATGAGGACGTTTTAAGAGTTGCGGAAATCCTGAGTGAGGGGTGATGGATTCCCATGAAGTTCCGAGATTTCCTCATACATCTTTCCATTCTCGGTTTGGCTACCGTTTGGGAGATTTTTCTTGCCTACCAGCGCTGGCTGGAGAAATACTACATCAGAGGCGAGAGTATTAAGCTCTGGGACAGGATCTTTACGTGCCATATATGGTACTCGCCAACTCCAATCTTCGTCATTCTCGTCCTCCTCCCGGCAATAGCCCTCCTCGTATTGTATGTTTATATTAGGAGCCCTATTCTCAAAAAATCGGGTTTGTCAATAGGAGCGCCAATACTCACAGTGGTGCTGATGCCCATTTTTTCTGATGAGACTACTAAATGGCTGTGGGGGGTCCTCATCGTCTCCATCCTGAGCGGCATTGTTCTCGGAGAGGGAAAGCTGGAGAAAGTCCTATTGGCAGTCCAGGGCTTCTTCCCAGCGTTGATGGTTCTCATGATCATAAGCACAGGACTTCACGTCACGTGTTGAGTTTTGAAACAGAGAAAGAGAAGACCAAACATGTCCTGAGAGCTTCACCACGTAACCAGCTGCCAGTCGAGGAGACCGTTCTCGACTATGTACTCCCATCTATCTCTGCATTCGGGCTTCAGGTTCTCTATGTACTTCAAGTCCTGCGTGGCTGAAAACTTCTTTATGGCCTTTCCAATGACTCTGTCGTAGTCGGTGAGGCAGTTGTGAGGTCCGCGCTTCGAGCCTGCACCAACGGGATCGCTCAGGATTCTCTTGTTGGGAAACTTCCTCTTTGCCCAGATGAGAACCTCCACCGCGCTCCAGAGCCACGGCGGGCGGTATTCCTTCTTCTCCCAGAGCCTCTCGTAGAGCGTCCCCTTCTGGATGTCTGTTATGTTGATGGAAAAGGTGTCCGTGTAAGGCTCGGCCTTGATTATGCTCTCTTTAGCGTCCTCTATCCCATCGCGCTCGGAGAGAAAAATCGGCTTGAGTAGAAGGTATGTTTTGACTTTAGCGCCGGCCTTGTGGGTTATCTCTGCTGCTTTCACAAAGTCGGCAAAGGTGTTCCCCTTGTTTATGGAAACGTCAGCCACGTCGTCGTTGGCCGTCTCAAGACCGATGGCAACTTCAAAATGTTTATCCGGGACTATCTCGGCAAGCTCTTTAACGGCTTCATACCTAACAAGCTCGCTCCTGCTCTCGATGACGATCTCCTCGACGTTATCCATCTCCGCAAGGATTTCGAAGATTTTTCTCCTCGTTTCAGGCTTAAGCTCACCGTTGTCGAGGAATGAACCCGAGGTAAACATTCTAACCGCGAACGGCCCCTCCGTTCCCTCTATCTTCTCGAGGGCCTCCTTCACGTAGTTCACTATCGCTTCCTGAGTCCACTTTACCTTAGGCGCGGCAGTTGGATAGGAGCACATGTAGCACGCCTGACCTATACGGTAGCGGTAGCATCCTATCGTAGGCAGGATTATGAAGAGCGCCGTCCCCGGCTTTCCGGCCACGTTGTCCTCGCTCGTCCAGTAAGTCATTCTCTCACCTGAGGCGGGCTTGGAACCAGGGTTTTTAAATGTGAGGGCTAATAGATGTCCTTCTCAATGACAACGTACGCACTCACGAACCTTCCGGACACTCCTGCGGCATGGGCTTCCGACTCAGCGCCTTTTATGGCCTCCTTAACTGCTTCAACTATCTGAACGTCCGAGAGCGACTTCGACGTTCTGTTGATTCCCAACGCGAGGCTGTAGTTGCCACCGCTGCCGGTTACCTTAACCCAGTTCAGAGTTATCCCCTTAATGCCGGAAAGCTTGGATACCAAGCTCCTTTCCAAAAGACCCGTTGATTCGCTCTTTTCTTCTTTCTTTGTCAGCTCCAAAAACTCCTCTGAAAGTCCCGCCTCCTGAAGGATCTTCTCCACTTCCTTCTGCAGTTTATCCATGTCAACCTTTACTGAACCCTTGGTTGCGGAGAGCGGAACTTCCAAGACCCTTCCGCCCCTGAAGTTCACTTTCCTGCGTTGGAACCTTACGAGCGGGAGCTTCTTTACTCTCTGAATACCCAGCTCGGAGATTGAAACCGTAGTCCTGAATCCAAGTTCCCTCTCGATGTGCTCCTTGAGGGAGTCCGCAATGACTTCAGGCCCAATCTCACCAAGGGAGTACCCTTCAACGGCAACTCTAAGGACTAGCAGGTTCGTCCCAGTAAAGCCCTGTCTTACACGCCCCTTTCCATGAACCACGCTTAGGGCCACGGATTTTTTCTGGAAGAGATGCTTAACTGCTTCTATTACACCATTCTCGATTGGAAGAGCAAACTCTGGGGGAACCTCAAGGTTGATATCCAGCTGAACTATCCTGGGGGCTTCGGAAAGAGTGTCCTGGGACTGGGTTTCACTCTGAGCATCGCCTGGCTGAGTATCGTTTGGAAGTTTCAGGTCTCCGTGTAGAAAGTCGAGGGCCTCTAGTTTGTCTAGGGAGTAGATCGAGACGTTTCTAATTACCTCGGGCAACTCGAAATTGGCCGGTACTGGCTGTCTGTTCGAGAACAGCACGGGTTTTATATTCTCAGAGACAACAAGAATGAATCCACTAGCACTATTAACATAACTTAAAAGTTCATTTTTAGTCATCAGTGGTCTTGATTTCAGTAGCTCCACGTATATCACCCTCAGTGAACATTACCAAGTGGGAGTATAAAAATGTTGCTTTTCTCTTTCTACCATTGGGCAAGACTAAAAAGGACAAAGATCAGATACTCAACCATGCGAATCCTCGTAACAAACGACGACGGGATATATTCAAACGGCATTCGTGCTGCTGTAAAAGCGCTCTCAAGTCTTGGAGAAGTCTATGTGGTTGCCCCGCTCTTCCAGAGAAGCGCCAGTGGAAGGGCCATGACTCTCCACAGGCCCATAAGAGCAAGGCTCGTAGACGTTCCTGGGGCAAAGGTTGCCTACGGGATAGACGGAACTCCCACGGACAGCGTTATATTTGCCCTGGCCAGGTTTGGGGACTTTGATTTAGCTGTCAGCGGCATAAACCTTGGCGAGAACCTCAGCACCGAGATAACGGTTTCAGGGACTGCATCGGCAGCTATCGAAGCGGCAACCCATGAGGTTCCAAGTATAGCTATAAGCCTTGAGGTAGACTGGAAAAAGACCCTCGGGGAAGGAGAGGGCATTGACTTCTCAGTCGCTTCACAGTTCCTTAAAAGGATAACAAGGGCAGTACTTGAGAAGGGTCTCCCAGAGGGAGTCGACATGCTTAACGTCAACGTACCAAGCAACGCAACTCCAGAGACGGAAATTGCAATAACCCGCCTAGCAAGGAAGCGCTACTGTCCAACGATTGAAGAAAGGGTAGATCCCAGAGGGCATCCCTACTACTGGATAGTTGGACAGAAGAGGGAAGAGTTTGAGCCCGGAACCGACGCTTACGCTCTTAAGATCGAGAGAAAGGTCAGCGTAACACCGATAAACATTGATATGACTGCCAGGGTGAATTTCGAGGAAGTAAGAAAGGTGCTGTTTGCACAACCGTGAACGTTGCCAACATATGGGGGGCCCGATGGGGTTAATATGGAGCATGGTCAGAGCGGCCAAAAAACTTAAAAACCCTCCCTGGCTCATATAAGCTGGGCGTCGAATGCCGCGGTAGCCTAGCCTGGTAGGGCGCCGGCCTGCTAAGCCGGTGGGCGGTGCCCACCGGGGTTCAAATCCCCGCCGCGGCGCCAGCTTACTTTCTTCGGGTTCAATGCCGGGATAGCCTAGAGGCGAGGCGAGGGACTGCAGATCCCTTTCACCCGGGTTCAAATCCCGGTCCCGGCTCCAATCTTCTTCATAACCTTTTCCCACAGGAAAACGATATAAGGTTCAGGATACAAATCGTTAGGGTGGTCTAATGTCAATAGTACCGAGACAGAAGAAAGAGCTCACACCCCTTGAGAACACCGCACTCAAGTGGATGAACTTCGCCTTCGACCTAGTTGTGATAGTCCTAGCCCTCCTTACGATGGCATACGTTCTCTACGCCATCTACGATCTGGCTGAAATCATGCTCCAGGGATTTGACATTGAAGAAACCCTTCATGAGTTCCTGCTCGTGATCATACTCCTAGAGCTGTTTGAACTCCTAACCCTCTATATAAAGGAGCACCACGTAAGTATGCGCCGCGTTGCAGAACTTGGCGTCGTGGCACTGGTTAGGAAACTCGTTATTACCATAGATTACAAAGCTTTGGGCTGGGAACTGCTGATCGGAATGGCCGCCCTCATCTTCGTCTTGGGCTGGATATACGTTCAGGAAAGGCGGAGAATTTCCGAGGAGGAAAAGTTCATCATCGAGCGCGGACTGAACACGCAATAACTGCAACTCCCAACATTAAAATCACCGATCTGGCTAATACGATCCATATTCCCGAGCCCACATCTCGTACTTTTTGATTAATGCAGGCGTAATTGGACTCTTTATTCTCCGCAATCCGTATCTAAAATCTTCCATCTCAATTGGGCGTACAGTGAGCTCCTTCCCTACTAGAGATGGGATAAGCTGAGGCTCCGAAAGTTCGGGGTTCATGTCACTCAGCATTTTGGTTATGGCCAGTCTGGCAAGGTTTGCGAGATCCCTTCCCGAGTATCTCCGTCTCACGGCTTCCTTAGCTACGGCTCTCAGATTAGCCTTAACCCTGAAGCCGGATAAATGTATCCTCAGTATTTCAACCGCGGAACTTTCGTCGGGGAGCGGTACGTATACCCTAAGAGGAAACCTGGAAAGGATGGCATCATCAAGATCCCACGGCCGATTCGTTGCCGCGAGGGTAACAACACGCTCATTGGTGTCTGAACGCTTAAAACCGTCAATCTCAACGAGAAAAGTCGAAAGAACCCTTCTGGCAGCATCCTCGAGGGAGGAGCGCTTCATGGCCAGCGCATCGAACTCATCTATAAAGACTATGCTAGGACTTTTCTCCCTGGCGAGCTGGTAAAGGGAGGCAACAAGCTTGGACGACTCTCCGAAATATTTACTCAGAACGTCGCTGACCTTAACGTTCAGAAACGTCGCCCCGAGGCTTCCCGCCACTGCACTCGCCAGAAGGCTTTTGCCAGTGCCGGGTGGCCCGAACAAGAGAATACCCTTCCAGGGTTCGAACTTCCCAGGAACCCTGGCGAGGTGAAGACCTATAGTCCTCGATAGTACTTTTTTTGCTTCCCATAGCCCACCTACATCGTCCCAGGCAACCCTCGATGTCTGCACAACGTTGGGCAGATTAACGGACTTTCTCTGGGAATATCTATGGCCGTTCTCCAGCTCCCCCGCTCTTTTCTCCCATTGCTTGGCCATCTCCAGGTAGTAGTCGGAGAACTCCAGGTTTAGAGAAGCGAGTTCTCGGAACAAGCCGGCGCATTTAATAGCAAGTACCCTTGCCCTTGAAAATTCTCCCCTCTCCACAGCGTCCCAATACGCTCTCTCGTATTTTGAAATTAATATCTCATGGGATCTCTGCATCTTATTCTGATTCTCGCGGCTTCTTATAGGAGTTTTGTGTAGGTGGTTATGTATGTGGTATCACCCAAAAACCTTTTTTATAGGTAGACCCTTCTCAGTTGAGGTGGAGAAGATGCTTGACATAAAGCTCATCCGCGAAAACCCAGAGATAGTAAAGAGGGATTTGATAAAGCGCGGTGAAACCGAAAAGCTGAAGTGGATAGATGAAATCCTCGAACTCGACAAGAAGTGGCGCGAGAACCTGAAGAAGATCAACCAGCTCAGGAAGGAGCGCAACCAGCTGGCGGTGCAGATAGGCAAGAGGAAGAAGGCCGGAGAGCCGATAGACGACCTCCTGAAGAGGAGCAACGAGATAGTGAAGCAGATAGAGGAGCTGGAGAAGGAGAACGAGGAGCTGAAGAAGAAGATCGACTACTACCTCTGGCGCTTGCCCAACATCACCCACGAGAGCGTCCCCGTTGGTGAGAGCGACGAGGACAACGTCCCGATAAGGTTCTGGGGCAAGGCCAAGGTCTGGGAGGGCTTCCTCGAAACCTTCAAGGAGCAGAGCCTTGGGAAGATGGAATACGAGGTTCTCAGCTGGAGACCGAGGCTCCACGTTGACATGCTCGAACTCCTCCGCGGTGCTGACCTCGAGAGGGCCGCTAAGGTGAGCGGTGCCAGGTTCTACTACCTCCTCAACGAGCTCGTTATCCTTGACCTTGCCTTGATACGCTTCGCTCTGGATAAGCTCATCGAGAAGGGCTTTACTCCAGTAATCCCCCCATACATGGTTAGGCGTTTCGTTGAAGAAGGTGCAACCACCTTCGATGACTTCGAAGACGTTATCTACAAGGTCGAGGGTGAGGACCTTTACCTCATCCCGACCGCTGAGCACCCGCTCGCTGGCATGCACGCCAACGAAATCCTTGACGGAAAGGACTTACCGCTCCTCTACGTCGGTGTAAGCCCATGCTTCAGGAAGGAGGCAGGAACTGCAGGAAAGGACACGAAGGGAATCTTCCGCGTACATCAGTTCCACAAGGTCGAGCAGTTCGTTTATTCAAGGCCGGAGGAGAGCTGGGAGTGGCATGAAAGGATCATTGCCAACGCCGAGGAGATATTCCAGGCACTTGAGATTCCCTACCGCGTCGTGAACATTTGTACTGGAGATCTAGGCTACGTAGCAGCCAAGAAGTACGACATAGAGGCCTGGATGGCCGGCCAGGGCAAGTTCAGGGAAGTGGTAAGCGCGAGCAACTGTACCGACTGGCAGGCGAGGAGGCTTAACATCCGCTTCCGCGACAAGACCCACGAGAAGCCCAGGTTCGTCCACACGCTCAACTCAACTGCCATAGCAACCTCAAGAGCCATCGTTGCTATCCTCGAAAACCACCAGACGGAAGAAGGTGTAGTAAAGCTCCCGAAGGCCCTCTGGAAGTACACTGGCTTCAAGGAGATACTGCCAGCACACATGAAAGAGAAATGTTGTCAAGACTGAGGGGTATCTCTTTCTATTCTTCTCTTGAAGATTAAAGAAGAGACCAAAGGAAAACCTCAATATCATCTCCTTGTGGGCTTTCTAGCATTCCCTTTGATATCCTCGTCAGTTACAAGGCCCTTCGCGTAGGGGCAGAGCTCTTTCAGCGGACATTCTTCGCACTTGGGGTTTATCGGCCGGCAGATACTCCTTCCGTGGTCAACCATGGCGTGGTTGACGTATATCCACTTCTCCTTCGGGATGAGTGCAGTTAGGTACTCCTCGACCTTTTCAGGGGCAACCCTCGGCGGTGCCAGGCCCAACCTTTTGCTTATCCTGTTAACATGCGTATCCACTGGGATAGCCTGTTTTCCAAAGCCGTATGCCAGAACGATGTTCGCACACTTCCTCCCGATTCCCGGGAGCTTCATAAGCTCGTGAATGTCATCCGGGACTTTTCCCCCGTACTCCTCAAGGATTATCTTGGAGGCCTTAACTATCCACTCGCCCTTCGTCTTCCAGAGGCCAACTCCCTGCTTTCTTAGAAACTCCTGCATCTCCTCGACGGGGGTGTTCGCTATTGTCTCAATGTCCTTATACTTCTTAAACAGCTCTTCCCAGACGCGGTAGGTTACCTCATCGCGCATCCTCTGGGAGATTATGCAGTGGACGAGCGTTCGGTAGGGGTCGCCGATGAGGAGCTTCTCCCTCGGGTGGGTCTTCATGAGGATTTCAACTATCTTCTCGGCCCGCTCTTTCTTTTCCTCCCAGCTCTCCTCGAAGGTGAAGCCCTCAAGGCTCAATGACCGTGACTTTGCTTCCATGGACTACCACCACCTTCCCTTCTGCCACCCTAACTTCTTTCAGTTCCTCGAACTCCCTGCTATAAATCTTTTGCCCGCTCCAGTTGTAGATTCGAACTTCATTTTTGAGGACGATGACGAGACCTTTTGGGTAGGGGAGCATCTCCCGAACTTCTTCATCGAATTCGAGAGTTATCTCCTTCACCTCGCTTCTCGTTATCTCGATTCGGGTGTTTTTCGAGACCTTCATCGGGCTTGGATCGGCGAGGACAACTTTGAAGGCCAAAGGCTTCCCGAGGAGGTCTATCTCAACCGTCTCGCCAGTTTTTACTTCTCTGCCCACTAATTTCGAACGGATAATCTCCTCAAAGCCTGCCGGGAGCTCGGCGTCGAAGAGGGGTTTGAGTACTATCTTCATAGTCCCCACCTAACCGTGAGTGAGGGCGGAGGGTAATAAGCGTTCCTAAGAAAGCTTTATAAACCCGACATATCAAACGATATATCGGTGAAAGAAATGGAGAAGCCGAAGTTCAGGGGACACCTCAAACTCCTCGTTTTGAAACTCCTTGAGGAAGGTCCGCTCCACGGGTACGGCGTAATGGCGGAGCTTGAGAAGAGGTACGGCATGCCCCAGCCGAGCCCTGGGGCTATATACCCCATCCTAGCCTCCCTGAAGAGGTCAGGCCTCATTGAGGTCGCAGGTGAGGGAAAAAGGGAGAAGAAGCTCTACCGCATAACCGAGAAGGGAAAGGAATACCTCAGAGAGCACGAGTACGAGGTGAATGAAGTCCTTGAGATGGCCGAGCGCTTTAGGGAGTTCGCCCGTCTCGGCGGCAGGGAGCTGGCGGAGGTTCTCAAAGAGACATTCAACTCGATCAACGAATTGGGTGAAGAGCAGAAGAGGGCCCTCGCGAAGGAATTTGCAGAGTTCACGAAGAGGGTTAGGTTAATTCTTTTGGGTGAGATAAAGGAGGGAACGGAATGAGCGAAGCAGTAGTTGTTGAGAACCTCGTTAAGAAGTACGGGGACTTTGAGGCCGTTAAAGGGGTCTCCTTTAAGGTTAAGAGGGGAGAGATATTCGCCTTCCTCGGGCCGAACGGGGCAGGGAAAACAACCACCGTGCACGTCCTCACGACGCTTTTGAGGCCGACCTCGGGAAGGGCGATCGTCGCTGGCCACGACGTGGTTGAGGAGCCGATGGAGGTGAGGAAGAGGATAGGCATAGTCTTTCAGGATCCGAGCCTCGACAGGGAGCTTACCGCGTGGGAGAACATGTACATCCACGGGAGAATATACGGGCTGAAGGGGAGCGAACTGAGGGAGAAGATAGAGCGCCTCCTCAAGTTCGTCGAGCTCTGGGAGTTCAAGGACAAACCAGTCAAGACCTTCAGCGGCGGGATGCAGAGGAGGCTTGAGATAGCGCGCTCTCTCCTCCACGAGCCCGAGGTTCTCTTCCTTGATGAACCCACGATAGGCCTCGATCCGCAGACGAGGGCGCACATCTGGGACTACATAAGGACGATGAAGGAGGAGCACAATATGACGATTTTCCTCACGACTCACTACATGGACGAGGCGGAGATGTTAGCGGACAGGATAGCCATCATAGACCACGGAAAGATAATTGCCGAGGGCACCGCGGAGAAGCTCAAAAAGCTCGTCGGAAACGACGTGATCTATTTTAAACTCGACGCTCCCGAAGAGCTCAAGTGCCTCGAAAGTGGCTTCATCAGGGGCTGTAAGGTTCTTCCCGACGGCAGGGTGGCGCTTGAGGTGGAAAACGCTGCCGAAGCGCTCCCGGGACTCTTCGAGCTCGCAAATGAGAGGGGCATCAGAATCCTCGAGGTCACCTACCACAGACCCACGCTCAACGACGTCTTCCTCCACCTGACTGGCAGGGAGATAAGGGACGAAGGGCCGGAGAACCCGATGGCTTCCTTCGTGAGAATGAGGATGAGGAGGAGGTGAGAGGATGGAGGCACTAACCACAATGGCCTACAGGCAGCTCAAGAGGTTCAGCAGGGCGAGGTCGAGGGTAATCGGGATGATAATCAACCCGCTCATCTGGCTCGTCTTCTTCGGCCTCGGGTGGAGCAAGGTCTTCGACAACCCCATGACGAAGATGATCTTTGGGGGAGTGGACTACTTAACGTTCCTCGCGCCAGGTATCTTTGCCATGACGGTCTTCAACATGAGCTTCATAGCAGGAGTAAGCGTTATCTGGGACAAGCAGTTCGGCTTTCTCAAGGAAGTCCTTGTTGCTCCCGCATCGAGGAGGGGGAGCATCCTGGGGAGGATAATCGGTGACTCACTCGTGACGCTCGCTCAGGGAACGATAATCCTCACCCTCACCTACCCGCTCGCGGAGAGCCTCAAGCTGAGCGGATTCCTTCCGGCCCTCGGAGTCGGCTTCCTGCTCTCGATGGCCTTCTCGGGCTTTGGCGTCAGCCTGGCTTTGAAGATGGAGAGCATGGAGGGCTTCCAGATGGTGATGATGGTCCTCATGCTCCCGCTGACCTTCCTGAGCGGCGCGATATACCCAATAGACACCATGCCAGGCTGGATGAAGGCCTTAGCTTACATCAACCCGTTAACTTACGCCGTTGACGGCGCGAGGCACTTCCTCGTGGGGGCCAACGTTGCCAAGTTCTCGCTCGCCGTTGATTTAGGTGTTCTGACCGTCCTGGCGGCCCTCCTGGTGGGGCTGGCCATGGTTGAGTTCGAGAGGGCAACGATAGGTTGAAGGGGAGGGCTCCCTCATTCTTTTACCCTGTCTTTGAACCTTTCGTAGCTTATCTTCAGCGCCTTCAGGACGGGGAGTTCCTCTCCCGCGAAGAAGCTCAGCATGGCCCCACCGCCCGTTGATATATGGCTTATTCCAGTGATGTTGTACCTGTAGATGCTTGCTATTGAATGGCCACCGCCCACCACCGAGAAGGCGGGGCTTTCGCCGATGGCCCTGAAAACACCGACCGTACCAACCGCAAATTCTTCCCTCTCAAAGACGCCCATCGGGCCGTTAGCCACTATTATCTTTGCACCTATCAGTATCTCGCGGTACTTCTCCACGGTCCTTGAGCCTATGTCAAGGATGGGATACTGGTCAAACAGCCTCTTTTCGCCGCCCAGGAGATCAACCTCAAGGCGCTCGCCTTTGTAATCAATGGCAAAGTCCACAGGCGTTCTGACATAGGGATAGAACTCGTCGAGTATATTCTCCGCCCAGTCGACAAGTTCAAGGAGGCCTTTCCTGTGAAGGAACTCTATGTTGGCATCCCCGAGGTCAAAGCCCTTAGCGAGCGTGAATATCTGCCCGACGAGACCACCAGTGAGGATGAGATCCGCTTTCCCCTTCCGCAGGACGTTCTCGGCAACGCGGAGGGAGTCATCTACCTTTGCACCGCCCAGGACGTAAACTCTCGGCCTCTCCTCGCTCTCGTAAGCTTTGCTCAGTGCATCAACCTCCGTCTCCATAAGCTTCCCCATTATCATCGGCCTCAGACGGGCGAAGCCGACGAGGGAGGGCTGACTCCTGTGAGCCGTTGCAAAGGCATCGTTAACGACGTAGTCTATCAACGGCGCAAGCTTTCTCACGAAGAACGTCTTTTCGCACTCCTCAATTGACCTGTTGAATACTTCTTCAGCTGAGAAGCGGAGGTTTTCGAGAATTATAGCCTCCCCTGGCTTCAGGGAGCTTATTCTCTCCCTGGCGTATTTCCCAAAGATGTCCTCGACGTATTCAACTTCCTGGCCGAGAAGTCTGCTCAGGATTTGGGCGTGCTCCTCGGTGGTTATGTAGTCCCCCTTGTAGGGTCTGCTCTGGTGGGTCGATATCACGAGTTTCGCCCCGTTGTCGAGGAGGTGTTGAATCGTTGGTAAAACCGCCCGAAAGCGGGCGTCGCTCGTTATCCGTCCTTTTTCAACGGGGGAGTTAAGGTCAGCCCTCAGAAAAACGGTCTTTCCCTCGTAGGTGAAATCTGTGATTCTGAACATCACATCACCGAGAAAGTGTTAAATAGAGGTTTTAATAAAAGTTTATTTGAACACTCTTGGTGGTTACAATCCAGAGTACATGAGGACGGTGAGAGGATGCCTTGGACTCAGGACATCGTGAGGATGCTGTCCCGCGAGGATATCATTGAGTACTTAGCAGAAGTCCTTGATAAGATGGGATTCAGAAACCATGAGAAGGTTGCAGATCGGAGCAGGTGGGGTGTTGACATAGTAGCGGTAAGGGATGATCCGTTGGCGGGCACCGAAAAGCTTCTGATAAAGGTTCATACCGGATCGCTGGCATCTTCTAAAGAAGTTAGCGTTTTTGGCGATCTTATTGACAGATACAAAGCCGATAGAGGGATTCTTATATCTCCCCTGGGATTTACAAAGGACGCGAGAACAGTTGTTGCTAAAGAGTATAGGGCGAGGATTATACTCTGGGACGCCGAAAAGCTCGCGAAAACGTTTTCCAACTACGGGATCAAAGTTCCCGAAATCAAACCCCAAGAATCCGAGGAAAAAGCGGAAGAAACTCCCCTCACCAAGTTTGAGCTGGACGCGCCTCTCCTGTTTGAGTTTTCGCCAGAAGGGGTCCTCAAAGCCATAGCCAGGGAAGCCAGCAGAAAATATCCCATAAAGCCCGAGGACATAAAGATCTCCTTCCTCAAAGTGTATCTCTCGACGGCATACATAATTTCCTGGTCAGCGAGAGAGGGGGAGAGCGAAGAAAAGGGAAAAGCCCTGGTGTTCTCGGAAGAAAAAATAGTTTCCCAAGCTCAGTCAGACCCCAAACTGGCTACGCCCGTTAAAAAAGCCCTTCTAAACGACAGGTCTGAGATATACGCAACTGAGAGAGAAATTGAATCCTCCCTCAGTCCCAGCGAATCCGTTCTTGTGCTTAAGAACACCCTTTCGGAGAAGCTCGGCGTTCCAGAGAGCAACATAACGATCCACAAGAGGAAAAAGGTGTACGTGCCCACAAAAGCGGAGGCCGAGCTGAAGGTGGGTGCCAACAGGGCGAGGGCTGTGGTAGATCTGAATACCAACGAAGTCAAGCTTGATGTGTCCGAATTGCCCGACGAGTACTTCCTGCAGACAGTAACAAAAATCCTCGGGGAGAAAATCGGCGAGGAGCCCCTGGAGTCAAAGATTGAAAGGAACAACGGGAAGGTGAAGGTTTTTGGCAAAACCGAGCGCTTCAACTTCGAGTTCAAGTTCAACGGGTATACCGGTGCCGTGGTATATGAAGAATCCCTTATCACCGACGAGGCCCTCAGGGAGCTCATAAGCAACAAGTATCCAGCCGGAACCATTTTGGACATCGAGAAGGGCAAGAAGGTTGCGATTGTTGAGGTTGGCCTCAAAGAGGGCATAGTAATCCTCGAAGTCAACCTTGAGAACGGAGAGTTGAAAGAGATTACCACGCTTCCTTCGCCGGAGGAGGCCTTCAAAAAGGCAAAGCCGATAATAGAGAACAACTTCCCAGTGAAGAACCTGAAGCTGGTCTCCAGCAGAGTCCTCGAACACAAGTTCCTAGAGATAACCATGGAAGGAGAAGGTGGAAAGGCAACCGCAAAAATAGACGGGGATACAAAGGACGTCCTTGACTACTTCGTCGAGATTACACCTCAGAAGGCAGAAGAGCTTGTGCTCGCCAAATATCCAGGCTACAGAACACTTGGCGTATCAGAATCGGACGAGGTTTACACGGTAGAAATAGAAAACGACAAGCATAAAGTTACCGTGAAGGTAACCAAGGACGGGAAGATCCTCGAAGAGGCAGACAGGGTTCTAAAAAAAGAAGTCGCCGAGAAAATAGCGGAGGAGAAAGTTAAGGACATAGACGAAACCGCAGAGATAAAGGGGATAAAGCTAGACGGAGATTGGGTCGTTGAGTTCCAGGGAGGCAGCAAGGTCGGAAAGCTCGTACTCGACAGAAAAACGGGTGAGGTAAAGGAAGAAGACGTCAGGTTTACGGAGCTGGCGCTTGAAGAGGCTTTCCACGAACACCTGAAGAAGCTTTACGGAGAGACCGAGTTGAAGACGGAGAGGCTCACGCACTACAAGGAGGAAGGGTACATCCACATAAAGGTCGCAGGAAAGAACAGCCTTTACTATGCGAGAATAGACACGAAAACCGGAAAAATACTGAGCGAGGACAGAGCGCCAATAAAGGGAATAACTGCAAAGCTGAAGCAGCTCCAGCTGGAAAGCAAGTACAAGTGATTAGGCCATCAGCATATTCTCTATCATTTTTATTGCTTCCACTATCTTCCTCTCAGGCTTCTCCTCGTTCTTCGGTATCTCAAGGTTTATGACGAGCCTCTCTTCCTTGCTGTCCTCGAAGTCGTAGATTTCAAGCTCCTCGACCTCAACGTCCTCGAAGATGCTCTCCAGTTCGGGGCTAAGCACCTTTTTGTCGTTGCCGTAAACCTCAACGCGGACTATATCGTCAGTCGTTGAGGCCACAACAACTATCTCGTAGGGGCCAACCTTCTTGGTGAAGCGGAAAGCGTTCCCATAGCCCTCAACATCTTCCTTAAACCCGAGCTGAAGCATCGTGCTCCTTATGGCTTCGGTCTTGCTCTTTATCCTGTTTAAAACTCTCTCACGGAGCTTGTAGCTCTCCTCAAGGGCCTTCTTTATACCCTCACCCGCTTTCTCAACCGGGCCTTCCCATATGCCGATGATCTTGATACCTGAAGAAGTCGGCTTAAGCTCAATCTTAAGGGAATCAACGTCAAAGTCTCGCAGGTCGTCTATCTTAAGCTCGCCGAGGGTGAGTATATCAAACTCAATCCTCACGACGTTTCCAAAGGCTTTACCTTTGAACTTCACCCCCATCACCAAGAGCGGCTTGAAGCGTCGGTTTAAAAACCTTCTGTGTGATGAGGGCGAAAAATTTTCACAAATGTGGTGGCCTGCAAAAGTCGTAGAAATTGAGGGAGAAAAAGAAAGCCTTCAGAATATCAGCGGAGCCCTGTACTCGCCCCAGACTTCCCTAAGGACGTCGGTGACCTCACCGAGCGTGGCAAGGTGTCTGTGGGCCTCGATGATGTAGGGCATGAGGTTCTCGTCTTCGGTTTCGGCTGCCTTCCTGAGCTTGTCGAGGGACTCCTCAACTTTCTTGCTGTCCCTCGTTGAGCGGAGCTTCTTGAGCCTCTCGATCTGCTTGTCCCTGATGCTCGGGTCGACTTTGAGTATCTCAACATCCAGCGGCTCGTCAACGACGAACTCGTTCACACCGACTATGATGCGCTTCTTCTCCTCGACTTCCTTCTGGTACTTGTAGGCTGAGTCAGCTATCTCCTTCTGGATGTAGCCGCGCTCGATTGCCCTCATCATGCCGCCCATCTTCTGGATCTTCTCGATGTACTTGAGGGCCTCCTCGTAGATGTGGTCTGTGAGCCACTCGATGTAGTAGGCGCCTCCAAGCGGGTCAACGGTGTCAACGACGCCGCTCTCGTAGGCTATTATCTGCTGGGTTCTCAGGGCTATCCTCACGCTCTTCTCGGTCGGGAGTGAGAGCGCCTCGTCGTATGAATTGGTGTGCAGACTCTGTGTACCGCCGAGAACGGCCGCGAGGGCCTGAATCGCAACACGGACTATGTTGTTCTCGGGCTGCTGGGCGGTGAGGGTTGAGCCGGCCGTCTGGGTGTGGAAGCGGAGCATCATTGAGCGCGGGTTCTTCGCGTGGAACCACTCCTTCATGATGTATGCCCAGAGCCTTCTGGCAGCTCTGAACTTGGCTATCTCTTCCAAGAAGTTGTTGTGGGCGTTGAAGAAGAAGCTCAGCCTCGGGGCGAACTTGTCAACGTCCATGCCCCTCTCAATGACGGCCTTTACGTACTCTATACCGTCGGCGAGGGTGAAGGCAACCTCCTGGACGGCGTTTGCTCCGGCTTCTCTGATGTGGTAGCCGCTTATCGAAATTGAATTCCACTTCGGCACGTTCTCAGCACAGTACATGATGATGTCCGTGGTGAGCCTCATGCTCGGCTGGGGCGGGAAGATGTAGGTGCCCCTCGCTATGTACTCCTTCAGGATGTCGTTCTGGACTGTTCCTCTCAGAACGTTCTGCGGGACGCCCTGCTTTTCAGCCACGAGGATGTACATGGCCAGAAGGTTGGCCGCGGTGGCGTTGATTGTCATGCTCGTTGAGACCTTATCGAGCGGGATTCCATCGAAGAGTATCTCCATGTCCCAGAGGGAGTCTATAGCTACACCGACCTTTCCGACCTCGCCCTCGGCCATCGGGTGGTCGCTGTCGTAACCCATCTGGGTGGGTAAATCAAAGGCGACGCTCAAACCAGTCTGTCCCTGGCTGAGGAGGTATTTGTACCTTTTGTTGCTCTCCTCGGCCGTTCCAAAGCCGGCATACTGCCTCATCGTCCAGAAGCGACCGCGGTACATGGTGGCGTAAACGCCGCGGGTGAAGGGGTACTCACCGGGGAAGCCGAGCTTCTCAAGGTAGTCCCAGTCCTCGCCGAGGTCAGCGGGAGTGTAGAGGCGCTTTATCTCGAAGCCGTCATCGGTCATGAACTTCTCTTTTCTCTCGGGAGCCTTCTCGAGGAACTTCTTAACGGTGGTCTCGTTCCAGCGCTCCTCTTCCTCGCGGATCTTCTTGAGCTTTTCCTTATCGAACGTCATTCCTGATCACCTGACCCTAATTGGGCACCGGAGTATAAAAACCTTTTACATAGCTCAAGTTTCACCTTGCTATTGGATAAATTGTCCATCAGCCGAGGCGCCGTTCGAGAGCAATGACCACCACCAACAGGAGGACCAGGAGAGCCACTGTTAGCTCGCCGGAGTACTTCCCAATGCCGCTCACTGAAACGGGCACTTCCTTCGCTGTCATAGTTAGAGAAACGTTCCCTGTGCCAATTATTGATATAGCCACGAAATCCTCGTATGGCCTTAGAGGAACTTCTCCCGACACATGCTCCCCTTTACCTCTGAAAGCCCCCTTGAAATCAGCGGAGAGCGGGTCAAAGTCTTCCCTCTCCCTGTTGAGGGTGAAGTAATAGACCCTAACCTCGACCGGCCGATCAGCGTTAACATCAAGGGCAAGCTTCTTCCCGCGGAGCGATGTAGCGTTTAGGATGAACGTCTTAATTCCCTCCCCAAACTGCTTTGGAAGGAGCTCAAAGCTGATGTTCTCGGGCTTCCTGAGGTAATCTGCAACCAGCAGGACGGCGTCGAACCTGTCGCCCTCGAGCATAAGCATGAAATCAGACTCGTTGAACACTACAAAATCTGGCCTTCCCTTCCCCTGGCTTGAGGAGTGCAGAATCTCCCCACTCGAAGAGAGAACGTGAAGGGTGATGTCCAGCCCTGAGCGGACGTAATTGCCGTATGAGAAGGCTATCTTCTCCCCTGGATAGTGTTCGAACTGAATCGGTGGGGTCAGGGACTTAGCGGCGACCCGGTATGGAATTCCTACAAAGTGCGTCTCGGCGGTAAAGTTCACCTTCGCCAGCCAGTTGTCGCCGTAAACGGGCAGGAACGCCAGACCGTATGCCTCGAACTCCAGAGGGATTACATGCAGGTTTCCATTCTCGTCCCTGACTGTTACGTTGAACCCGACCGGTTCACCAACGGGGAATCCCCTGGGCAGAGAGGGCACGTCAATAACCAGAACCACCTGGGCCGAGCCGTCCACGTTAAGCTCCTCGACCTCGCTTTCCCCGGAGTAGAACTTCCAGCCAACCGACTCCGGAAGGCCTTCGACGCCAAGCTTCACCCTGCCCGAACCGGAGAGAACGAGTGCATAGCTGCCCTTTCCACCGAGGGGGACTTTTATACTCGTTGAGAGCGCCTCGATCGAGATGCCGGAAGCGCCAGCCTCGGCCGTGAAGGAGAAAGTTCCCGAGTCGGAGGAAGCTAGGATGGTTGGATACCTAACCTCCTCGGGAACCTTGAAGGTCAGCGAGACGCTCTCCCCGGGCCCTATGGAGACCTCTGAATACGTTGGACTTCCCACCACAACGCCGTTTTGGGTCACGCTGACGAAGCCCCTGAAAGGAGACTCCCCCGTGTTTTTGAGGACAACCCTGAGATGCTCCCCCTCCCTGGAGATGTTTTCGAGAACCAGAAGCGCCGGCCTGAAGTAGAAGGTCTGCTGGATTACTTTTCCGTAATCAACCACTACCGCTCCCTGGTTTATAAAGTTGGAGAACTCCACCCAGCTGGTTCCCCGCTGGAGCAGGATTTTCTTCGACTCCAAAACCATGTTACTGCTGTAAAGGAGGCTGAAAGTGGCGTTAACCGGGTCGCCTTTGTTAAGAACCTTTACCTTAACACCTTTACTGCCCGTTATTTCCTCGATTTCAACCTGAGGCTCTAAGGTTCCAAGGAAAACATCCTTTGAGATGCCCTTCTCCTTTAGACTAAAGACCAGCGTCTGGCCCGGGTTTGGAACCTTGAAAACTATCTCTTCGCCTGGTGCAAGGTTCAGCTCCACTTCCTTTAGGACAGTGCTTGAGGAAATGGGAAAAGCGCCTTGAGAAGACGACGAAACAGAAAGAGTGTCGTTGAGCGGATAAAAGCCCGTGTTTTTAATCTTTACCTTGGCGTAGGTGTCGAAGGCTTCTATGACCTCAACACCGAAGTCGTACTTCTTCATAACTCTCACGCTTGTATAGTTGCCGAGTATGTGAGCGGTGAGCCTCTGGTTCTGGCGGTCGTATGAGCCGATGACGTAAGTCACGTTGCCCACTGTGATGTTTTCGCCGAAAGCGAGAACGGAATACGTTTCTTTTCCATGACTCGAAACGCTCACGAGGAACCTGTCCCCGCTCTGGCCGGGGTCAAAGGTAAAGACCTGGCCGTCCACTATGAGGACTTCATCGATTCCTACTTCAATGGAAAGAGCTGTAGCCTGCCCGGCCAGCAGGATGAGGAGGAAGACCGCGAAAGTGAGGGTTTTCACGCGCGCCATCGTTCTCATCCCCTGTACTCCCTTCTGTAAAGCCCGAGGATCGCAAGCATCAGGCTCAGGAGCATGACCGATGCGAAGAACACCAGCGTCGTTGACGGGTCACCCTTGTAGACGTCAAGCCCCGTGTGGAGCGTGAACCTGTCCCTGAGGAGAACTCCAAGCTGGTAGTTGAGCGTGAATCTCTCCGGGTCATCAAAGAAAGGCAACTGCGGGAGGATGAACTGGGCGACGAATATCACTCCAAAGCTCGCCAGAGAGGCGTAGAGGGGCCTCGAAAGAACCACTGAGAGGGCCATTGCAAAAGCTCCTAGAGAGCCGAGCAGGAGGAGGGTCACCTCAAGGGAGTAGAGCAGGTCACCGAACGTCGCCCTAAGGCCAGTGAAACCCTGCTTGTAGAGCAGAACCATATAAATCTGCATGACCAGGTAGGGCAGTCCGAAGACCACCAACATTCCCGTAAGCCCGCCGAGGAACTTTCCGATGACGAGTTCGCTCTTCCTGACGGGTTTCGTCAGGAGAACCCTGATCGTACCCTTGTCTATCTCGCTTCCAAGGAGTTCGCTCATCAGGATTATGACCACGAGCTGGCCTATGACGCTCGCCCAGAAGTTGACGAGGTAAGTGGAGAAGTTAACCTGGAAGGATATCCTGAGCGCGCGCGTGCTGTACTCGGTGATCTCTTCGTGGGTGAAGAAGTAGACGACAACTGGGAGGAACATCAGGAGGGTCATGAGCTTGAGGCGGCGGGAGCGCAGTAACCTTTTCACTTCCATCCCGTATATTATCCCGAGCCGCGATTCAAAGGAAAAGTGAGAGTCTCTCAAACTTCACACCTCCTCGCCCACTCCAAACTTCTCCATCAGGATTCTCTCAAGCGGACTCGTGTGCGGCCTGAAGAGCTTCAGTCTGATGCCGTTTTCCACGAGGTACTTCGGAAAGGCCAGGAAGAACTCGTCAAGAAAGCGCGGGTCAACTTTGACCCTGAGGATTCCCTCCTCTTCCCAGGCCTCACGGATGTAGGGCTTCTCCCGCAGGAACGCCATCGCCTTTCCATTGTCGCTGGTCAGGACGTCGTAGTCGTCCTCCTCAATGCTCGCAAGCTCCCTGACCCTGCCCTGGGCGAGCATCGTACCGCGGTTTATCAGCCCGACGTAGTTGCACATCTTCTCGACCTCGCTGACTATGTGGGAGCTTATGAAGATCGTCTTGCCGGCCTTGGCGAGCTGGATGACCTTCCCAATAAACTCCATTCTCCCGAGGGGGTCGAGGTTCGCCGTTGGTTCATCCAGTATGAGGAGCTCTGGGTTTCCCATCAGCGCAGCCGCAAAGCTCGCCCTCTGCTTCTGACCGGAGGAAAGCTCTCCAATCCTGTTCATGGCCAGCTTACCAATTCCAGCGTACTCCATAAGCTCCTTCGCCTGCTCCATGGCGTCTTCCTTCTTCATACCAGCCAGGCGGCCCATATAGACCAGAAACTCGAAAATCGTCATGTCTTCATAAGCTATCGGCACCTCGGGCATGTATCCGACCCGCTTCATGATCTCAACCCTGTCGTTGGGCATCCTCAGGCCAAAAATCCGTATCTCGCCGTAGGTAGGCCTCAGTGCCCCGGTCAGCATCTTTATAGTGGTCGTTTTTCCCGCACCGTTTGGCCCGAGGAAGCCGTAAACGACCCCCTCAGGCACTTTGAGGTTGAGGTGGTACACTACGTTCCTCTTGCCGAAGAACTTGGTGAGCTTGTTTGTTTCTATGACGTAAGTTCCCATCTCAACACCCAAAGGACCATTGAAACGAAATTAGTTAAAGGTTTCGGCATTGGGTCACAGGAATTTATTAAAATCGTCTAAATCCCACACCAAAAATCCTTCTTCCCTGAGCCCCTCCTTTTCCGTGACCCTTTTAGTTACCAACCCGTAGTACTTTTCCCACCCGTCCAGTTCAACGAGTTCCGATTTTCTCTCCAAATCCTTTAAAATCCCCCTCGCTTCCCTCTCATTCAAATCCTTCCACTTCACCTCGACGAGCAACGCTTTTTTCTCGTGCTCGTTAAGGGCAACGTAATCTATCTCTTCGCCCTTATGCCACCAACGACCGATTTTGGTGAACTTAAACGGAAGCTCTCCACGCTCCTTCATCCTCAGGAGGAACTCTTTAGCCACGCCCTCAAACACTTCTCCGAGATAGCGGTTGTAATTCTCAAGGAACTCCTCCCAGAAGTCGAGGCTCTCAAGCTCGATCTCGTCCCTGTACCGCTCAACGAAGCGGAAGTAGAAGGCCATGTAGTTGTCAGCTATGGCATAACGCGTGTTCTTGGTCTTTGGAGAGGCAGTGACGGGAATCTCTCGTCTGAGGAAGCCCAACCTTTCAAGGACTTCAACGTATTTGAAGAGATTAGAGCGCGGGATTCCAGTAAATGTGCTTATCTCGTTGAAGCGCCTCTTTCCCTCAGCAATCGCCTTCAGGATCAGCTTGTAAACCCTCGGCTCCCTCAGCTCGCTCGACAGGAGAAAGTCACCCTCAGCATAGAGGAAACCCTGTTTAGTGAATGCCACCTCCTTAACGTCCTCAAAGCTGTTGAAGAGAAGAAGGTAAGCGGGGATTCCTCCAGTTATCCCGTATATCCTGACGACCTCCTCCACGTCAACCCCCAACAGCTTCCAGGAGCTGAAAAAGTCCAAAGGTAGGAGCCTTATCTGCCCATCCCTTCGCCCGTAGAGGGGACTTTTCTGGCTCAAAACATGCTCCTCCATCATACCGACACTCGAACCGACGAGGATGAGGTGAATCTTTGAGCCCCTAACGACCTCGTCCACTATGTATTGAAACTCGCTCAGAACTCTTTTATCTGACTGAATTAAATAGGGGAACTCATCAATAACCACGATGAGCTTCCCCTTCTCGCGCAGGTATCTGAAAACGTCGGCAAAATTTGAGAACGAGGCGGGGGAGAGATAAGGACTCGGGTAGGCCTCAAGAACCGCCCTTGAGAACTCTAGCAGGTTGTCGCGGTAGGTGCTGCTCCTGGCAAGGTAGTAGATGGAGGGTTTTCCTCTGATGAACTCCTTAACTAAGCGAGTCTTTCCCACCCTTCTCCTGCCATAGATGGGGAGGAAGGAGTTCTCCCTTTTCCAGAGCGACTCCATGAACTCAAGTTCTCCCTTCCTGTCAACGAAAGTTATTGGCATAGTATTATACTTGATCTATAACTATTTAAGCCTTTCTGAGGACCCATCGAGATTGGCTCTGGGGGAAACCATTTATTTGAATTCACTCTACTTGCTGACAATGATGCTTAGAAACATCGGCCTTGACAGTTCGGCACGGTTTGCCTTTCAGAGCCACGCCCACACGGACCACTTTGTCAGTGGTGAATTTATCTTCGCAACAAAGGCGACCAAATATCTCAGTCATCTCAGGAAGGGGGGCTTCTATCGGGAAGTGGAGTTTGGAAAGACCTTCTACATCGGCGATTTCAAAGCGAAGCTCTATCCAGCGGGCCACATGCTCGGCTCGGCCGGAATAAAGCTCTGGCTCGAAAACGGGACGCTGTTCTACACGGGCGACACCAAGTGGTTCAAGCTGAGGACGGCAGAAAAAAGCCGCTTCCCAAGGGCGGACGTTCTCATAATTGAGGCCACCTTCGGCGTTCCGAGCTTCACGTTTCCCTCACCGAGAGAGGCCGAGAAAAAACTGGTCGCATTCGTTGAAGAGGCTCTTGACAGGGGAAAGCGGCCAACCCTCTATGTGAACCAGATGGGGAAGGCGCAGGAAGTTATGAAAATCCTGGACGTTCACGGGATCACGGTGAGGCCAAGTAGGGAGATGCTGAAGGTTGCAAGGGTTTATTCAAAATTTGGGGTCAAATTTGGAAACATCACCCATGAAGGGGACGTAGTTTTAAGGTCGTACCGCTCCCCCAAGGTCGAAAACTCACTCTCTCCCTGGGAGCTTACCGTTTCCGGCTTTGGAAGGCTCAAGCTGAGCAACCACGCGGACTTTTGGGAGCTGATGAAAATCATAGAGAAGGTAAAGCCCGAAAGGGTCTTCACGGTGTACGGCTTCTCCAGGGAATTTTCCAGGATTTTGACCGGGCTTGGATACGAAGCCCATCCAATTGACAAGGACTCCGATATATACGGACTACTTTTTTGAACAACTGTTAAACAGACTGCCAAAAACCTAATAAACTTCTAAAATTGAAGGTTATTTTCGAACAAGCTTCACATATTCGAAGTGCTGTTTAGTTATTTTGAACACGGAGGTGGTGGAATGCAGAGGCTGAGGAAGAAACCGAAGTGGGTGACAGGACTCAGGCCCAGACTTGAGACACTCTTCAGTGAAAGGGCCATCGGGGAGGGACTGTTGGTAGGTCGAGGAACGATAAGAGGCGACATGGTGGAGGTTACCCAGCTCAAGTTCTCCGGCGGGCGGGTTAAAAAGCCGATAGTTGAAGTCGAGGGCAACGAGCTGAGGTTCATATACCCGATCAAGAACGGTGAGAGCCTTGAGGGGATATACTACTCTCTAATGGGCTTTCTGAGCAGGGTTTGAGTTTTTCAGAGTTCTCAAACCCCAAACTTTTTGCCATTTTGGTAACTTTCGGAGAGAAAAATTTTTAAAGGGCTATTCTTTAATAACAATTGGTGAGAAAAAGGCGGGGGGTGAGAAAGATGGTCTGGAGGAGGGACCGCTACTGGGACCCGTTCGACATCATGAGGGAAATCCAGGAGGAGATTGATGCAATATTCCGCGACTTCATGCGCGGCCCGAGGCTCTGGAGCTACCGCGAGCCAGGTGAGAGAATAGAGGTCAGCGAGACCTGGAGGGAGCCGTTCGCAGACATCTTCGACAGGGGCGACCGCTTTGTTATCACCGTCGAGCTCCCAGGTGTTAGGAAGGAGGACATCAAGCTCCGCGTTACAGAGGACACCGTTTACATCGAGGCCCAGATGAGGCGCGAGAAGGAGCTCGAGCAGGAGGGTGCCATAAGGATCGAGCGCTACTACAGCGGCTACAGGAGGGTCATCAGGCTTCCAGAGGAGGTCATCCCGGAGAAGGCCAAGGCCCGCTACAACAACGGCGTCCTAGAGATCGAGATTCCGAAGAAGAAGCCCACCAAACCCGAGAAGGAGGGCGTTGAGGTCAAGATCGAGTGATTTTGAGTTTTTCTGATTTTTCTGCTTTACTCTCTGCAACAGCCGGATTCTGCCAATTGGATGGGGCTTGAATGGTACCTAGCAGAGTATTGCCGGTTCTTAGTTTGAAATCACCTGCTGCTCGCAAAGTGCTTTTTCAGATCCTTCATCAGGTCGTACACTATGTTCAAGAACAGCTCCATGTCGTTGCCGAACAGCCTGCGGGTGTCGGCGATGACCTCTGGGTATGTCTTCAGCCCGTAGGGCCTGTCGTCTATGATTGCCACGAGGTCACCGTCTATGAGGTACGCCTCGTGAAGGTCGAGGTAGTGTAGGAGTTGCTTGAGCTTCTGCCTGACCCACTCAAAGGGCAACGGCTCGGCATAGGTTTCGAAGAGGGCAAAGGCGACTCTGTTAAGGTCTTCCGGGAAGCTGGCGAGGGTCTCACTTTCCCCGGTCTTGAGCCTGATGACGTAAAGGCCATTGGGGCCGAGCGCTACCACAACCGACATCACGTCGGAGAGAGTTGTTTGGGCTTTTCCTATCATTTGGCACCACCTCCAGAGTTCTTAAAATTGGAAAAACGAAAATTTCCCGGGACAAAAACGGTTTTTGTACGGTAGTGTTGGTGGTACTTTTGGCATCGGCAAAAAAGCAACGGGAAGTTGGTGTTTTGGTGGTGTTGGTTGTGGTGTTTATGTTTGAGGTAATAATTGTGTTCTCCATTACATAGCTATATGACCGAAAAAATGAAACTTTTTTGCAAGCACATTTTTGTACTCCAAAAACATTGACTCATTGATCCAGCCCAATCTCTTCATAGCCTATTCTGCCTCTACGCACGCCTTTCATTACCGCGATGCAGGGGCCACATTTTGGTAACCTCACTTAAGAAAAATCGAAAAGTTTATAAAGGGTTCGACCTTTAGTAACTTACGGTAACCAAAAACTAAGAGGTGATGCTCATGAGTGAGAGGAGAGAGGTCAAGCTCAAGGTTGCCTCTGCCTACCAGAGGGATGTTGGCAGGGGAATCGTGAGGATTGACAGGAAAGCCATGCGCGAGCTTGGCGTCCAGTCAGGTGACATAGTCGAGATCATAGGTACCAAGAACACCGCTGCAGTTGTCTGGCCAGCCTATCCAGAGGACGAGGGGCTTGGCATCATAAGGATGGACGGTACGATCAGGAAGAACGCCGGTGTTGGTCTCGGCGACGAGGTCACCGTGAGAAAGGCCGACGTCAAGGAGGCAAAGAAGGTCATAGTCGCTCCGACTGAGCCGATACGCTTCGGCGCTGACTTCGTCGAGTGGCTCCACAGCAGGCTCGTCGGAAGGCCCGTAGTCAGGGGAGACTACATCAAGATCGGCATACTCGGCCAGGAGCTGACATTCGTAGTTACCGCCACAACTCCAGCGGGGATCGTTCAGATAACCGAGTTCACCGACTTCCAGGTGAGCGAGAAGCCAGTTAAGGAGGTCAGCAAGGCAACCGCCCTCGGAGTGACCTACGAGGACATAGGTGGCCTCAAGGACGTCATCCAGAAGGTTAGGGAGATGATAGAGCTCCCGCTCAAGCACCCGGAGCTCTTCGAGAAGCTCGGCATTGAGCCGCCTAAGGGTGTGCTCCTCTACGGACCACCGGGAACGGGTAAGACACTCCTGGCTAAGGCCGTTGCCAACGAAGCCAACGCTCACTTCATAGCCATCAACGGACCGGAAATAATGAGCAAGTACTACGGCGAGAGCGAGGAGAGGCTTAGGGAGGTCTTCAAGGAGGCTGAGGAGAACGCGCCGGCGATAATCTTCATTGACGAGATCGACAGCATTGCGCCGAAGAGAGAGGAGACCCACGGTGAGGTCGAGAAGAGGGTTGTCAGCCAGCTGCTAACGCTAATGGACGGCCTCAAGAGCCGCGGAAAGGTCATAGTCATCGGTGCCACCAACAGGCCGGACGCGATTGACCCGGCCCTGAGGAGGCCTGGAAGGTTCGACAGGGAAATTGAGGTCGGCGTTCCCGACAAGCAGGGCAGAAAGGAGATACTCCAGATCCACACCAGAGGAATGCCGATCGAGCCCGAGTTCAGGAGGGACAAGGTAATCGAGATACTCGAGGAGCTTGAGAAGAACGACACCTACCGCGAGGCCGCTGAGAGGGCTATCATGAAGGTCAAGAAGGCCAAAGACGAAGAGGAGATCAGGAGGATCCTCAGGGAGACCGACGAGAAGCTCTACGAGGAGGTCAGGGCGAAGCTTATCGATGCACTCCTCGACGAGCTGGCTGAGGTTACGCACGGCTTCGTCGGTGCCGACCTGGCAGCACTCGCCAGGGAGGCTGCAATGGCAGCTCTCAGGAGGCTCATCAACGAGGGCAAGATCGACTTCGAGGCCGAGTACATACCGAAGGAAGTCCTCGACGAGCTCAAGGTCACGAGGAGGGACTTCTACGAGGCCCTCAAGATGGTCGAGCCGTCAGCTCTCAGAGAGGTGCTCCTGGAGGTTCCAAACGTCCGCTGGGACGACATCGGCGGCCTTGAAGATGTCAAGCAGGAGCTCAGAGAGGCAGTCGAGTGGCCTCTCAAGTATCCCGAGGCATTCATGGGTCTCGGCATAACACCGCCGAAGGGAATACTCCTCTACGGACCACCTGGAACAGGTAAGACTCTCCTCGCCAAGGCAGTCGCCAACGAGAGCGAGGCCAACTTCATAGCAATCAAGGGTCCAGAGGTGCTCAGTAAGTGGGTCGGTGAGAGCGAGAAGAACATCCGCGAGATCTTCAGGAAGGCTCGCCAGGCCGCACCAACCGTGATATTCATCGACGAGATTGACGCCATCGCCCCGAGAAGAGGAACCGACGTGAACAGGGTCACTGACAGGTTGATCAACCAGCTGCTCACTGAGATGGACGGAATCCAGGAGAACAGTGGCGTGGTCGTCATTGGTGCCACCAACAGGCCGGACATTATCGATCCAGCACTCCTCAGGCCAGGAAGGTTCGACAGGCTGATACTTGTACCAGCTCCAGACGAGAAGGCCAGGCTTGAGATATTCAAAGTCCACACCAGAAGAGTACCGCTTGCAGGTGATGTTGACCTTAGGGAGCTCGCCAAGAAGACCGAAGGCTACACCGGCGCAGACATAGCGGCAGTGGTCAGGGAGGCTGCGATGCTCGCCATGAGGAGGGCCCTGCAGGAGGGCATCATAAGACCCGGCATGAAGGCCGACGAGATAAGGCAGAAGGTCAAGGTCACCATGAAGGACTTCGAGGAGGCCCTCAAGAAGATCGGGCCGTCAGTGAGCAAGGAGACCATGGAGTACTACAGGAAGATCCAGGAGCAGTTCAAGCAGGCTCGCGGATGATCCTGGGACAGTAACCCCCTCACTAATTTATCTCTTTTTGAGCTCTTTTGAACTCGACCGTGGAGATAACATTTTAAGCCTTCCAGTTGAAACCTTTGCGGTGGTGCTTTTGGAGAACCTGGAACAGGTTTATGAGAGGATAAAACTGGCCGCTAAACAGGCCTCAAATGAGGAGGAACTGCGGCACAACGTTTCTAAGGTTCTTGATGAGATTGCGGGAGAATTTGGAGTATCTGGCAGGCTGGAGAAGTCAACTCAGCTCCTTGAATCAAAGAAGGTCTTTAGGGGCAGGATAGACGCCCTCTATGGCGGTGTTATTATAGAGTACAAGTCTCCAGGAAAACTGAAGGAAAAGCAGGCGTTCAACTCCGCCCTCGACCAGGTCATAAACTACATCAAATCAGAGGCCAAAAGCGAGGAGTTTTATCCGTATTACCTTGGAGTGCTCTTCGACGGTTCAACGATAGCGTTTGTTAGGTACTGGGGAGGCAGTTTCAAGGTCAACGGCCCGCTTCCGTTCACGTTTGAGGCCTTTGAGCACCTCGTTGATGCCCTCAGGGGCCTGACGAAGAAGCCCCTCGATGCGGAGATGCTTTTGAAGGACTTCGGGCCAAAAAGCCGGATAACGGAAGAAGTCCTCAGAGCGTTCTACAGCGCCCTTGAGTCGCCAAAATCGGATAGGACTGAGATGCTCTTTGAGGACTGGAGGAGGATATTCTCCCAGGTCTGCTCCTACACCCCGGAGAAGCTGAAGAAGCTGGCCGAGTTCTACGGGTTCAAGGAGGCCGACCCCGAGAGGCTGACCTTCGCACTGCACACCTACTACACCCTTCTGATGAAGCTCATCGTCAGCGAGATAGTCAGCGTCCTCTCGGAGGGCCTGACTGGTTCCGTACTGGCGAGGCTCAACGAGAGCTACCTGAGCGATGTTGAATCTTTCAGGTTCGTGCTCACCGAGCTTGAGGACGGGGGACTGTTCAGACAGCTAGGCATAAGGAACTTCCTGGAAGCGGACTACTTCGCCTGGTACCTTGAGGAGTGGAGCGGAGAGGTGGCTAGGGCAGTTTATGAAATCACCAAGGCACTCATGGACTACGAACCCGCGACAGTTGAACAAACCCCTGAGAGGGTGGAAGACCTCTTCAAGAGGCTCTACCAGAACCTCGTCCCGAGGGAGATAAGGCACAGCCTCGGGGAGTACTTTACGCCCGACTGGCTCGCTGAGCTGACGCTGGACGAAGCCGGTTACGATGGAAACCCCGAAAAGAGGGTTCTCGACCCGGCCTGCGGCTCCGGGACTTTCCTCGTGCTGGCGATAAAGAGGGCGAAGGAGTGGGGGCTGAGGCACTGGGGAACCTCTGCCGATGCCCAGCTCCGGCTCCTTGAGTCAATAACGAGCAACATAGTCGGGATAGACCTCAACCCGCTGGCAGTCCTGGCGGCGAGGGGCAACTATCTCATCGCCCTCGGGAAGCTCATACGCTACAGGGTTGACGACATCACGATACCAGTTTATCTAGCCGACTCGATAACAGTAAGTACGAAAACATCAGCCAGGGGAGGCAAGAGGATAGCCCTCAAGACGGTTGCCGGTGAGTTCGAGGTTCCCAAGGAGGTCATAGACTCAAAGCTGATGGACAAGGTTTTCCAGGCCATAGAGGACGGCCTGAGGCGGAACATGAAGAAGGGGCAGTTCATCGTTTACCTTCACATGAAGCTCGGCGGAAAGAGGCTTAGCGACGATACCATTGATGCCCTCTCCGTTCTGTACGAGAAACTGTGGAAGCTCGAGCAGGAGGGCAAGGATAGGATATGGACGAGGGTTCTGAGGAACGCCTTCGCACCGCTCACGATAGGGAACTTCGACTTCGTGATCGGGAACCCGCCGTGGATAAACTGGGAGAGCCTGCCAGAGAACTATCGCGAGCTGACGAAACCGCTCTGGGAGTACTACGGGCTTGAAAAAGGCTCGGGTAAGGGTATGGGCAGGGTAAAGAGGGACATGAGCATGCTCTTCGTCGCGAGGACATTCGACCGCTACCTCAAGCCCGGCGGGAGGCTGGCCTTTCTTGTTCCCTTCACGCTCTTCAAAACGCAGGCGGGAGCGGGATTCAGAAGGTTCCTCACCTACGGAAGAAGACGGGAGCCGAGGATACCCGTTAAGCTCCTGAAGGTTCACGACCTCGTTACACTTTACCCCTTCGAGGGGGCCACCACGAGGACTGGCCTATTGGTCATCGAGAAGACCGAGAAGACCGAGTTCCCGGTTCCGTTGATTGTCTGGAACTGGCCGGACACCAGGGGGGCGGACGTTGAGGCAACCCTTGAAGAAGTGAAGGAAAAGGCGGCGATTCACCAGCTCGTCTTCATGCCGATCGAGGAGAGGAAGCCAGAGAGCCCGTGGATGATGACGACGGTGAAGGCCTACGAGGGGCTTAAGAAGGCCCTGGGGAGCTCGGAGTATAGGGCCTATGCTGGAGTTTTTACAGGATTAGATGGAGCTTACTGGGTTGAAATTATTCGTGAAGTTGCCCCAGGGAGAGTACTAATTCAGAATGTCGGTAAAACCATGAAAAAGTCTATCAAAAGAGTCCAGAAAGTTGTAGAAACAGATCTTATATTTCCAGTTCTACGCGGAAAGAATGCAAAAAAATGGTACTGCAACCCAGAAGGGTGGATACTCCTGCCAATAGACAAAAACGGTGATATCATTCCACCTTCAGAGCTCAAACTCAAGTATCCACTGACATATGATTTCTTTACAGCGCTCCTAGATGAACTCATAAGCAGAAATGCAGAACCCTTTAAAACAAAGTTAAGAATTTACAAGGAAAAGCCAATTGAAATAGCAGAAAGATCAGGAATGCCTTTCTATGCAGTCCTTAACTCACAAGTCTCAATAGCTCCATACAAAGTTGGTTGGAAACATATATCCGGAGCTATAAGCGGAAAAGCCCAATTGGATGTTTTCGTGATACCAACTTTACAGGACAAACCAATGATTCCAACTCATGGCATTATGCACATTCCCACATCCTCAGAAGACGAAGCCCACTACATCGCCTCGATACTCAACTCCACAATAGCCCGCTTTATCGTTGCCAGCTATGGCCTCGAGGTCCACATAACAACTGACGTTCCAAAGAGAATTTACATTCCGACCTTCGACCCATCTAACCAACTCCACCTCGAACTCGCGGAGCTTTCAAAGAAGGCGCACGAAATAGCGAAGGAAAAGTACGAACTCCTTGACCGGATAAAGTCCCTCAAGAAGTCCCTGAAGGGCACCAGGGGCGAGGAGAGAAAGAGAATAAAGGACGAGATTAGGGAACTCGAAGAAGAACTCGCCGAGGTTGAGAAGAAGCTTGGGGAAGTCGAGAAGGAGATAGACGAGAAAGTCGCCGAGCTGTACGGCATAACCGGGGAGGAGCTTAAGGAGATAGAGCGGCTCTACGGCGTGCTTATGAACGCCGAACCCTGATGAAAAATGAGCAGAAAGGGAGCAGCGAAGCCGAGAAAAACAGTATGAAAACCGGAAACTAGCGACTGCCTTTTTCTTTTGTTCTGATTTGAGCAATCGGAGGAGGGGAGGAGCGTCAGGCGACCCACTCAACCTCATAATCAACTGCCCTGAAGTCCCTCATCTTCTTTCTTGCTATTTCCTCTGCCTTCCCAGGGTCGTTGGTCACGACTATGACTTCCTCGGGGAGGGAATCGGTTCTGTAGTAAACGATCCTCGCGAGCATGATATCACCTCCAGTTAATCACTCCGAGTGAAAAGCATCAGTTTCAATTTAAAAGCCTTACTGAATAATAAAAGACATCAATGAACGAAAATTTTGCTGATTTTGGCAGGATGGATGTACATAAATGTAGTAATGGCTCAAGATGCACATCAGAAGAATCGAAGTAAAAACGTAATGATGCATAAATTAAAGAGCTTATGCAAAAATTTTTAAATTCTTCGATTTCTACTGAAAGACGTGGTACTATGAAAAATAAGAACAATGATCTAGAAATAATACTGAGCATGATAAACGTACTAATTGGAGCCTTTGGAATCATAACCATTCCTGCAATGGTCTCGCAGCTTTACCTGTATTATGTGCTAGAGAAAGGAGGAAGAGAGTTCACAAGAGAGGGCGTCCTCGGAGGATTTATAGCGCTCAACGGACTGCTGGCATTGGCGGTACGCTCGAATGATGGGATGTTCTCAGAGGTGGCAATCCTCGCGACTGCGATGGCAACCATCGCGTTTTTATTGTACGCGGTGCATCTTGAAGTGGTGTGGAACCATGAAGTTCGCGGGAATCAACCTCAACGAGCCGAGAATAATGGGCGTAATAAACGTCTCGCCGGAGAGCTTCTACAAGGGAAGCGTCAGGAACGATGAAGAAAAGCTGATAGAAACTGCTCTGAGAATGGTGGAAGAGGGAGCGAGCTTCATTGACATTGGGGCAAAGTCCACGGCTCCCTACCTAGAGACCCAGATACCGGTTGAAGAAGAGATTAGAAGGGCGGTCTGGGCAGTGAAAACGATCCGCAACCACGTTGACGTTCCCATAAGCATTGACACAACAAACGCGAAGGTCGCGGAAGAGGCCATAAAAGCTGGCGCTGATATAATCAACGACGTAACTGGCCTGAAAGGGGATCCCGAGATGCCCAAAGTCGCCGCTGACTACGGTACCCCCGTTGTCCTCTGCGCCCACGGTGAGGTAAGGAACCTCAGCGATCCGGTTCGCACCGTCATGGACTTCCTTCAGGAAAGCCTCAGGATAGCCGAAAGACACGGGATTGAAGACGTTGCAGTTGATCCCGCCATCGGCTTTCTACGCCCCGAATGGCCGCCGTGGTACGTCTGGGACTCAAAGGTCATAGCCAACCTCAACCTGCTTAAGTCCCTTGGGAAGCCAATTCTGGTAGGTGTCTCGAGAAAGTCTTTCATCGGTGCAATAACAGGAAGGCAAGACCCCTCGGAGAGACTGGCAGGTAGTCTATCTGCAACGGCCATAGCGGTGCTGAAAGGGGCAGACATAATACGCACCCATGATGTCAAGGAGACACTAGATACAGTTAAGGTCGCCAGCTTCATCAGGAAGTTCTCTCCTTGATTTCCTTCCACTCTTCTACGAGGGTCTTCAGAAGGCCGAGTGAGACGGGACCGATTATTATCCCAACGAACCCAAAGGCTATGTATCCGCCGATGAAACCCAGGAGGCTTATGATAGCGTTTACTCCCCACTTCAGACGGCTTATCTTATCCCTCAGCAGGATATCAGGAAGGGGCGAAACAAGGGAGAACCCAAGAACCGCCAGAAGGACACCTGAAAGGATGTGGCCCTGATTGATCAGATAGGCAACACCACCAACCCAAACGATCCAGCCGCCAACGACGGGAAGAAGCTCGATTACCACCGTCAGGATTCCAGCGGCAACGGCACCACCCACGTCAGAGATTCCGAAGACCCTGAAAAACAGGGCCATTAATATGCCCTTCCCAACACCGACGAGCAGCCAGCCCCTAAGAACTATGTGGAGCGTTTCTGCCCCACTGTCTATCAGTTTTCTGGCAAGGTCCCTGTTGGTTGGGGGAATTAAAGAGTAAACCTCCTGTTTTATGGCGTCGGCGTTCACAAGGATGCCGTAGAACGAGAACACAGTAACGATAACCTGCAGAAGCAGTGTGGGGAGTGAGTAGGTGTACCCAAGGACGTAGCTGTTAAACCTCTGGGAGATGCCGAGTGAAATTCTCTGGAGGACTTCGTAGGCGGATGGGGGCAGGTTTAAGCCAAGAAGCCAGCCAACAAAGGTGTCAACGTAGTTCGCCAGGGAGTATTTAACGTCGTTTATGAGGAGGGCGAAGCCAAAGACAAACAGAAGGGAAACCACTGTCAAAATCCCCGTTAGGGTAAGTGCCGACCACCGTCCCCCAATTTTTCCTTCAAGGCGCTCATGGACGGGATAGAGGATGTAGGCTGTAGTCGCGGCTATTATAATTGGTGAGAGAATTGGGCTGATCGTTTCCCACGTCAGGTAAAGAACCCCGAGGGAGACGGCAACCCACACTGCAGTTTCAACTCTCATCAAGCATCCCCATGTATTTCAGTATCAGTTCTCTTACCGAGGGCTTGTTGAAAATGAACAGGTAACCCCGCTCATCGAGTATGAAGTTCTTCCCAAGGGCGAGGAGGCCCTTTCCAAGCTTTGCAACCTCGGCCTTTTCAAAGTCTATGAGCTCTTTAACCTCCGCAGGAGCATCTATCTCAGAGAGGACTTTTTCGAGCCTGTTGAGGATGCTCTGGTTAAGGAACTTCACGGGGGCAAGGCGAGGTTCTTCACCGCGTATCTCCGAGGCATCCATATAGATTCCCCAGAACTCCTTGGCACATTCAAAGGGATAGACGTAGTCTTCTCCGTAGTCAGGGAGATAGAGCTCGCGTATAACTGCGAGGAGAAGCCTCCTGGCGTCCTTTCCATAGTACTCTATCCTGAGGTTGAACTTCCCGTCCTCAAAGCCGTTTTCAAACACCTCAAGCTTCTCCTCGCACAGCATTCAACCACCCCCAATGAGGGGAGTGAGGTAGCGCGGGTCAAGGTAGAGGGCAGTGCTCCCGTAGACCCCAAACTCCTCGGGGGTCTCAAGGTCCTTGTACACCACAACCTTTGCACCGCTAACGTTCATTAACTTTTCGAGGACATCTATGGCAGTGTCCATACCCCCAAGCTCGTCGACGAGGGCTCCAGTAACGTTCTCAGCGAACCACGTCTCTCCTGTTGAGAAGTTTTTGACTTCATCAATGGTCATGTTGCGCCCCTCGCTCACTGCGCTGATAAACGCCTGGAAGTAAGTGTTCACCATCTCCGTTATCTTCTCGCGTTCTTCTGGCGTTAAATCTCTCCACTCGGCCCCCATGTCCTTGTGTTTACCAGTTTTGAATACATTTACCTTTATCCCATTCATCTCGTAGTTCTTCTCCAGGTCGTAGTGAACGTAGATAACTCCGATGCTTCCGACCTCAGCCAGCGGGCTGGCCACTATCTTCTGAGCCCCAACTGCTATGTAGTATCCCCCTGATGCTATGATATCCCCGCTGTAAGCGACGACTGGTTTAACTAAAGACAACTTTTTGATTTCGGAGTGTATGTTAATAACAGGCCCAACTACGCCACCGGGACTTTCAATCCAGAGGAGAACCCCACCAACGGACTCGTTCATGGCCAGGTTCCTCAAAAGCGGGATGACCTGGAGGGCCGTGTAGTCGTCTATGATTCCAAATATTGGAACCACGGCGATGGTTGTGCCGCCCTGGTTAGATGAAACGAGTCTCTGCAGGAAAGCGATTTGATCCCTCAGCTCGGCAACTTCGGTGCTGGTAGTGTTAACACTGCCTTCACACACGAGCGTAAAGTTTGAGGGAGTTTCTATGACAAAGCCCGTTTGATTGGCAGGAACAGCGGGGGGATTGACCTGGTAGTAGAGAACCGCGACGCTCACGATTGATAGGGCCAGCAGAAGCGTTAGAACGGCCGAGACGTACTTCCATATCCGATCGTCCATTTTCCCACCCTCAAGTTGTGCACGCGTGAACTTTTAAACCTGTCCCAGAACGGACAAACTTTTATATCTATTCTGGCGACTTCAGAGTTAGGTGATACCCGTGGAGATAGGAGTGACCATCTACCCGCACTTCATCACAAAGGACAAGAGCCTCGCATCGATTCTGGCGGACATAAAAATCAAGGACTACGACTTCGTTTCACTGTTCCCGCACACTCTAGGCCTGATAAAGAACGGTGTTGTAGTTGAGAAGAAGCTCCGCAGCCTTGAAACCACCCTCAAAGGAGTGGGAATAAACTACATCATCAGGATGCCCACCTCAATGAACCTCAGGGACCACGTCTACCACAGCAGGCACTTCAGGGTGGCAAGGGCGGTTGCAGACGTAGCCATAAAGCTCGGTGCAAAGGTCATCGTCATGCAGAGCGGAAAAACTGGAAGGCTGGACCTCGAAATAGAGGCCCTTCAGAGCCTCGCCGACATGCTGAAGCCCTTCGACATCAAGATAGCCCTTGAGAACACCTTCAGCGTCAAGGACACGCTCTACGTCGTCGAAAACGTGAACAGGGACAACGTTGGCTTTGCCCTTGATGTTGCCCACGCATTCTTGAGCGCCCAGGGCAACGAGGAGAAGCTCCTCGACGACGTCAAGCTCGGAACGGACAAAACGATAATCCTCATGGTGCACGACAACTTTGGAAAGCTCTTCCCGCAGGTCGAGCCGGAGGATGCCCTGGCGTACGGAGTCGGTGACCTCCACCTCCTTCCTGGAGAGGGCAAGATACCCTTCGGAAAGGTTCTGAAGCTCTTCGGCGACGTGCCGATACTCCTGAAGGTCAAAGACCCCGAGAAGTTCCAGAAGATACCGACGAAGCAGGGCCTTATAGACCTGCTCCTCAGTCTTTGAGTCCAAGTCTCTTTCCTATTTCTTCGTACAGGACGGCAAAGGCCTTTCCTATCGTCTCCTTCTTTCTCGTGAAGTGCGTGACGTCATCATCGAGGTTCTGGCTGAGTATCTCAACTGCCTCCTCGATTGTTATCTTCTTCTCCAGCCAGGCGTAGGCAAAGAGGGCCTCGGCGATGTCTCCCTTGCCGTGTTTGTCCGTTCTGGGGGGTATGATGTGCCTGAGTCCTGCCATCTCAAGCGCAATGGCGAGGGATGCGTTTGGAACCCGCTCTCCCGTGGGCTTACCGAGGTACTCACTTAAGGCAAGAGAAAAGACGAGGTTGATGAGGGAGTCGCCGAGCTTGGCGAGCCCCTTGTCGGTGAAGTCCCTCGTGTAGGAGATCAACTCCATCACTCTATAGCCGCTTTCCAGGCCTCAAGGACTTCTCTGGCCCTGTCGAATATCCTCTGCGCCGCCTCTTCGAGGGCCTTCTCGGGCGTTATTTTTCCGTCGGTAACGACCTTGAAGCGCGGCTTCCTGGCCATCGTTATCGGGTGCTCAATGGTGTATCCAGCAAACGTCACGTGCTCGTTCTCGTGGAGGGTCTCAGTGAGCAGGTTGGCAAAGGTGTGGTCCTCTCCCTCAAGATAGAACTCAAGGAGGTTCTCTTCACGCCTTATGACCTCAATCCTCATTCTCATCACCTTCAAGGGCTTTCAGCAACTCTTCAAGCGCCTGCTCCTTGTTCTTCACGAGTTCGTATTTAAACTTATCTTCCTTCCACTCGGCCAGACCCAGCTCAACGAGCCTCTCAAGAACTTCCTCGGGGTCAAGGTCGTAGGCTATTGCAACGGGCAGGACGACCTCCCTTATCTGCCTGGTCGTCTGAAGGGCTATCTCCGCTAAAGCCTCTCCGAGGCTGGAAGTTACTTCCACAGCCTCCTCCCAGGGCATTGAGGTAACAATCTCGTCGTCCTTTAGCTCAACCCTTTCGCCTAAGAGCTCAAGGGTTTTGACGATTATGGGAGTTGAGACGCTGGTTCCAGCCTCCCGGAGCAGGTCGTCCACCTTGTAGCGGTAGAGACCCATTCTGTCGGGATAGAGCTTTGCCCTGACCCTCGTGTGGATTTCCCGTATCTTCTGAATGGCCTCCCTGATCTCGTCCTTCGTGCCCTGGACGTTTATCTTGAGCGAGTCCAGCTTGCCGTGAACGTAGATGAACGCTGGAAGACGGAGCCTCTGGAGTTCCCTCATGAACTCCTCCTTCTCCCTGTCGTCCCTAACGTGGATCGTTATAACTCTCTTGGCCCTCATAGAGACACCTTCAGTTTTCTATACAGTGATGAAAGCTTTCTCGTCTCGACGTTTCCACAGCGCGGGCAGATAAGCTTGTCGCCGCGCCTTATCAGCGGCGTCCTGCAGCGGGAGCAGAGGGCATAGACGACACCCAGATCAGGACCCTTCGTACTCAGCTGTATCGGACTCTTCTCGTTGGCGATTACCCTCGCCCTTATCACGTCCCCAATCTTAAACTCCTTGGTGATGTCCTCGACGAAGCCCTCCTTTATCTCGGAGATGTGTATCCCTGCCAGCTTTGAAGTGGCTATCTCCCTGTCGTTCTCCCTGCCCTCAATGCTGATGATCTGGACTATTACGGCCTGAGGCTTCACCTCAACGACCCTGCCTATGACCACGTCTCCAACCCTGGGAAGCGGCGGGACGTCGGTTACGGGTTCAACGCTTATCTCCATTTTTTCAGAGTCTATTCTTACTTTACCAGCCCTAGTGGCGTAAAGCTCACCGTTCTCCTCCCTGACACCATCTCCAGGAAGGAACTCCTCGATAACACCAAGATAATCCCCGGGCAGTACGAGGTCGCCGTTCTTCACGGTCTTTTTCTCATCCATCCTCCCACCTCCGAAAAGTTTCCAGCGAGGATTTTTTAAGCCTTCCCTTTGGGAAAACTTTTAGTAATCTGCCGACGATGTCTTGGTGGTGGTTAAGAATGAGAATGCTTCTGATACACTCGGACTACCTCGAGTACGAGGTCAAGGACAAGGCCCTGAAGAACCCAGAGCCTATAAGCGACGAGCAGAAGAAGGGAAGGCTCGACGAGGTTCTGGCGGTCTTTATCAGCGTTGAGAAGGTTGATGAGACAAACCCCGACGAAGTTGTCGAGAAGGCCGTTAAGGAGATAGAGGACGTTGCTTCCCAGGTTAAGGCCGAAAGGATATTCGTCTACCCCTTCGCCCACCTCAGCAGTGAGCTCGCCAAGCCCGACGTTGCTCTCGAAGTTCTCCGTAAGATCGAGGAGAAGCTGAAGGAGAAGGGCTACGAGGTCAAGCGCGCCCCCTTCGGCTACTACAAGGCATTCAAGCTCTCCTGTAAGGGCCACCCGCTTGCTGAGCTCAGCAGGACGATAGTTCCGGAGGAAGCCGTCTCCAAGGAGGAGCGCAACATAGCCCTCGAAAAGGAGGAGAAGGAGCTCAAGAGCTACTGGTACATCCTCACGCCCGAGGGCGAGCTGATTGACGTTGACAAATTTGACTTCACCGGCCACGAGAACCTGAAGAAGTTCGTGAACTACGAGATAGCCAAGAACAGGGTCGCCGATAGGGAGCCGCCCCACGTCAGGCTCATGCTTGAGCAGGAGCTCGTTGACTACGAGCCGGGAAGCGACGCCGGAAACCTCCGCTACTATCCAAAGGGCAGGCTCATTAAGTCCCTCCTGGAGCAGTACGTCACCGAGAAGGTCATCGAGTATGGAGCTATGGAAGTCGAGACGCCGATCATGTATGACTTCGAGCACCCGGCGCTTGAGAAGTACCTGAACCGCTTCCCTGCCAGGCAGTACGTCGTCAAGAGCGGCGACAAGAAGTTCTTCCTCAGGTTCGCGGCTTGCTTCGGCCAGTTCCTCATAAAGAAGGACGCCACGATAAGCTACCGCAACCTCCCGCTGAGAATGTACGAGCTGACGAGGTACTCCTTCAGGCGCGAGAAGAGCGGTGAGCTCAGCGGTCTTAGAAGGCTCAGGGCCTTCACGATGCCCGATATGCACACGGTAGCTAGAGACCTCAAGCAGGCCATGGACGAGTTCAAGAAGCAGTACAAGCTCAGCATGGAAGTCCTCAAGGGTGTTGGACTAACTCCAGAGGATTACGAGGTTGCAATAAGGTTCACGCGCGACTTCTGGGAGCAGAACAGGGACTTCATCGTCGAGCTGGCCAAGATAATAGGCAAGCCCGTCCTCATCGAGATGTGGGACCAGAGGTTCTTCTACTTCATCCTCAAGTTCGAGTTCAACTTCGTTGACAACCTCGACAAGGCTGCAGCTCTGAGCACCGTCCAGATAGACGTCGAGAACGCCGAGCGCTTCGGCATAAAGTACTACGACGAGGAGGGCAAGGAGAGAACCCCGCTCATACTCCACTGCTCGCCGAGCGGTGCAATCGAGAGGGTCATGTACGCTATCCTTGAGAAGCAGGCCAGGCTCCAGGAGAAGGGCATCAAACCGATGTACCCGCTCTGGCTCAGCCCGATACAGGTTCGCGTTATCCCGGTCAGCGACGAGGTAATGGACTACGCCCTCTACGTGGCAGGTAAGCTCGAGGGCGCCAAGATAAGGGTTGACGTGGACGACACGGGCGACAGGCTCAACAAGAAGATAAGGAAGGCGGAGAAGGAGTGGATTCCGTACATCATCGTCGTTGGAAGGAACGAGAAGGAGCAGAACACCGTCACCGTCAGAAGGAGGAGCGACGGAAGGCAGGTCGAGATGCAGCTCGAAGACCTGATCAGGGAGATAAAGGGGCAGACAGAGGGGTTCCCGTACAAGCCGAGGCCCCTACCGCTGCTCCTCAGCAGAAGGCCGAAGTTCAGAGGTTGAGAGCTTTTCGAGGTGTATCCTTTCTTCTCCCTTTCTGACCTCAAGGGAGTAAACTTTGGGCTCAAAGTCAACGGAAGTTGACTTCAGCGGGTATAGGAGCTCCTTCACGCCCTCCTCCGTAACCTTGGACCTGGCCAGAAGGGCATAGTCGCTCAGGTTGACCGTCCATGCCACGAACTTCCTACTGACGACGTCGGAGTTCAGGGCAATGACAAAGGCGGACTCAGGACATCTGACGCTCTTCTCCGCTATCGTCTGGTTCAGGAGTCTTATCGTTTTTTCCTCCTCGAACATTATGGAAACTCCGTCCAGAGTGTATATAAGTCGGAATAGCCTCGTGTCCTCTCCGAGCTCTTCCCGCAGTTGGGAGTAGATGAGGTCTATCTTGGGGTTTATTGTCTCGGGCTCAACGGTCTCCAGGTAGAAAACTCCTGGGGTTTCTGTGTAAACCTTTGAATACCTGGAACCAAAAACGTCTATTATGGCAATTCTCTTCGCGTTCAGTTCGTTTTTTATGTCCAGACCCACGCTCATTCCTCGATGGAAGAGACCGTTGAGGGAAACGCTATAGTTCGAGATTATAGGAAAATACCCCTTTTTAAGGGACTCCTTCAAAAGAAGGAATGGAATCTGCCAGGCGGAAGAGTAGGTATCGTATATAACCGCCATGACGGAACCGGATAGAGTTTTTGAGTGGAAAAGGTCTAATATGGCCTCAGCCATCATCACTCCTCCGGCGGTCTTCCCGACATGACTTCCTTTATGAACTCCCTGGCCTCGCTGCTGAACTTATCCATGGGCACTTCCCCGCCGAACTTATCGAAGACCTTGCCCTCCCTGAAGTTCAGCTCGAAGACCTCGTAGCGTTCTTCACTCTTCTCGTGGAGCTTGATGCCGTGTTCCCTGAGGTGGGCCTCAAGGTTCTCGATGTCAACGTACTTTCCGCATTCCTCGCACTTGTAGAACTGCCAGAAGATGTAGTCCTGACCTGCTAGGGCGTTGTTCTTTATGTGGTTCACGAGCGCGGCGCCGAGATACTCATAAACGTCCTCCTGGACGAGCTTCCCGTTATCTTCAACGACCTTAAAACCGCTCCAGACTATGTGGTCGTTTATATCAGCGAGGGTGGCCTTGAGGTAGCGGTACGTGAGGACAAAGCTGCCGTTCTTGATGTAGAAAACTCCGTTGTCTGGAATAGCAACGATGTGAATTCCATTGACGTCCTTTCCTGCGAGTGAGTCTGCCTCCTCCCTGTTCTTTGCGACGTCTATGACTACCTTAACGTTGCTCTTCTTGTGAATCCCGGTTATCGTGCTCCCCTCTATCTCCCAGTGGTAGTCGTCGAGATAGCGAACCTGCGTGTACACCTTCTTGGTTCCTGGACTCAGCTCAGCGTACATTCTCTCACCACCGGAGAAGGTTTGCTTCGAAGTTAATAAGCTTTAGCGGAAAAATTTAAAAACTACCTTCCAAAGCGCCGCTGTCTCTTCTGGAACTCACGGATTATCCTAAGAAAGTCTATCTTCCTGAACTCGGGAAAGTAAACGTCAACGAAGAAAAGCTCGCTGTAGGCGATCTGATAGAGGAGGAAGTTGCTTATTCTCACCTCGCCGCCAGTCCTGATGACGATGTCGGGATCGGGCATGTTGGGATAGTAGAGGTAGCGCTTTATGGCCTCCTCATCGATGTCCTCCGGCTTAATCTTTCCTTCAAGGACGTCCCTAACTATTTCCCTGACGGCGTCCGCTATCTCGCTCCTGCCGCCGTATGCGAGGGCTATGTTGAGGTTGTAGTTGGAGTACTTTCTCGTTGCTCTCTCCGCCTCTTCAGCGGCCTTTCTCACGTTTTCGGGAAGCATGTCCTTCCTGCCGAGGACGTTCACCCTGATGCCGTAGCGATGAACCCTTTCATCCTGAACGAGTTCCTTGAACTTCTCCTCGAAGAGGTTCATGAGGGCCTCAACTTCCTCCTTTGAGCGCTTGAAGTTCTCGGTTGAGAAGGCATAGACAGTAAGCGTCCTTATGTTTAGCTCCCTGCACCACTCAAGGATTTCTTCGAGCTTCTTTGATCCGAATAGGTGGCCGTACCAGGGGGGCTTTTCAAGCTTCCTGGCCCACCTTCTGTTGCCGTCCATTATTATGGCAACGTGCTTAGGGATGTTCCCAGATTTAACCTTCTCCAGGAGGTAGCTTTCATAAGCGTCATAGACCGGCTTAAAAAGAATGTGAGGGATGTGGGAGACCAATCTGTATAGCATTTGCCCTCACTCTATCTTCTTCCTCTTGAGGTGCTTCTCCGCCAGCTCCATGTATATCTCGGCGTTTTTCTTCGTCCACTCAATTTCCTCCTCGCTGAGCTGCCTGACGACCTTTCCGGGAACGCCGACGACGAGGCTGTAGTCGGGTATCTCCTTGCCCGGCGGGACGAGGGCACCTGCACCGATTATGACGTGCTTTCCAATCTTCGCACCGTCGAGGATTATCGCACCCATACCTATTATCGTGTAGTCGTCAACGGTGGCACCGTGAACGACGGCGTTGTGGCCGATGGTGACGTACTTCCCTATCTTCGTCGGAAGGCCGTGAGATGTATGAATGCTGACGTTGTCCTGGACGTTGGAGCAGCAGCCGATGTATATCTGCTCTATGTCCCCGCGAAGAACGGCGGAGGGCCAAACGCTCGTTTTTTCCTCAAGAACAACGTCTCCAATTATTGAGGCGGTTTCATCAACAAAAGCCGTCGGGTGTATCTTGGGCTTTTTACCCTCTATCTCGTAAACCGGCATGAGTATCACCGAGTTATCCTCCCGGGGAGAGCTTATAAATGTAACCAGAGAATATCTGTGAGGGTGCGCAATGAGGTACAGACGCGGTGCCAGTGCGGAGAGAGAACTTGCAAAGATTCTTGAGAGCAGGGGGTTTGCGGTCCTCCGTTCAGCAGGGAGCCACAAAATAGACCTGGTGGCCGGAAACGGGAAGGAATACCTCTGCATAGAGGTCAAGAGCACGAGGAGCAGGAAGCTATACCTTCCCATCGAGGACGTTGAAAAGCTTGTTGAGTTTGCTGGACGTTTTGGCGGTAGGCCCGTCCTTGCCGTTAAATTCGTGAACGTCGGGTGGCGCTTTTACGATCCCAATAGATTAGAGCACGGGGAGAAGAGCTATAAGATCGACCTCGAAACGCCTTTCATGACTCTTGATGGGCTCTTGGGAAAACAGAAAACCCTTGAGGGGGTGCTGTAGTTGAGGAGAAAGCCTGTTTTAGGACTGCTAATTTTACTAGTCATTCTGATGGGGATCAAACCTGTCTCCTCCGAAGGGAATGTGGGGGGAATTTCCCTCTCGATAACCGTTCTGAACAATGAGTTCACTGCCCTTCCAGGCGACACCCTTGTGATTCCATTTTCAATAAAGAACACGGGTAACACGACGATAACCAACATGACAGTCTACATAACGGGCCCCACGACTGGATTTCAATACAGCGGAAAGGCCATTCGGATACCCCTTCTTCCAAACGATACCTACAACGATACCTTAATTCTGAAAGTTCTGAACCAGGAACCTGGACAGTATCTCCTTCGCATTATAGCTCGCGTTGGAAACCAGTACTTTGAGGCCCCTGTTATAGTTACCGTCAAGGCGCTCATCGACTACGACCTGACTATAACGGCCCAGGATAGATACATCTACGGCAGGTCAGTGGAAATCTACCTGACCCTGACTTCAAAGTCCAACACTGTGATATCGGGGAGGATAGGATACTACATAGTTGGGAACAGGACAATAATTAACCAGACCACGATAACTTATGTAAAGCCCGACTCCCCCTGGGAAAAGAAGCTGGAGTTCAAAACACTGCCGCTCGGAAACTACACTGTGGTGTTGTGGGCGAATATGAGCGGGGTCTACAAGGAAGTTTCAAAGAATTTCGAAGTCTATAGAAGGGCCCTGAACTACTCAATCCGCTTCGAGCACGGTGCAATCCGGGTTTTTGTCTACGACCGTTCTGGAAGGGGTGTTCCTGATATCACCGTCACTGTAAACGGTGTGGAACTAAAAACTGATCCCAACGGCGCTGTAACGTACTCCGTGAGCACGCCGGGGGCATATCGGGTCACATTAGACCTCGATGGAAAGATCATTTCAAAAGAACTGGTCGTAAAGTCCCTCCACATAAGCAGCATCCAGGAAGGGGAGAGGCTGATAGTTCAGGTCACCGATGGGAAGAACTCGGTTCCCAACGTTACGGTAACTGTGGAGGGACCCAAAGGGAAGGATTTTGGAATAACGAACTCCACTGGCTTTGCACTCTTCAACCTTTCAAAGGTTGGCTACGGGACACTGATTGTAAAGGCTGAAAGCTCCTCGTATCTTCCCGCCGAGACAATCATCACCACTGTCAGCCCCCCCTCACCAACGAAAACATCAACCACGACGCCCAAAACCTCAAACACGACGACAACTATTCCAACCACTACGACTACCCAGTATCCCCCAACCAGCTCAGAACACTCCAAAAAGTCGGGAATTAGTACAGAGACGGCCCTAATCCTCGTAATATCAGGTATCCTGCTAGCTGCGACCTCTTACTTCGCGCTTGCAATGCCCACAGTCCACGAGGAGACCCTCGACAGGTACTACTTCATAAAAGTCCGTGCACCGCGCCTCAGGCCCCTAAAGGACTACAAACTCGTGAGGCCCGTGAAAGCGATAGAGGTGCGGGTTACTAAGGGTAAAGCGATGCTGAATGAGGACGGAATAACATGGGAGCTTGACCTCGAACCCGGGGAGGAAGCCTATCTTCAGGCCATTCTGGGTTGAAATCTTCTTTCTCCCATTTTTGGGCAGCAAAGCTTATTAAGAAATCCAAAAACATTTAGACGGACATCTAAAGGAGGCGGTTGAGATGGTTGACATAGAGTTGCTCAAGAGGGTTGTTGAAGCCCCTGGCGTTTCTGGATATGAGTTCCTCGGCATAAGGGACGTCGTAATAGAGGCACTGAAGGACTACGTGGACGAGATAAAGGTCGACAAGCTCGGCAACGTCATAGCCCACAAGAAGGGGAACGGGCCAAAGGTCATGGTGGCGGCCCATATGGACAAGATCGGCCTCATGGTAAACCACATTGACAATGAAGGCTACCTCCACGTCGTCCCGATAGGGGGAGTTGACCCGAGGACGCTCGTGGCCCAGAGGATAAGGTTCTTCACCGACAAGGGCGAGCGCTACGGTGTCGTCGGACACATCCCACCCCACCTCCAGAAGCCTGAGGACAGAAAGAAGGCAGCAGACTGGGACACCATAGTGGTTGATGTCGGTGCAGACAGCAAGGAAGAGGCAGAAGAGATGGGCTTCCGCGTTGGAACCGTCGGCGAGTTCGCACCGGCCTTCACCAAGCTCACCGAGAACAGGATAGCCACCCCATACCTTGACGACCGCGTCTGCCTCTACGCCATGATCGAGGCTGCCAGGGCACTTGAGAACCACGAGGCGGACATATACTTCGTCGCATCAGTCCAGGAGGAGGTCGGGCTGAGGGGAGCGCGCGTCGCTAGCTACGCAATAGACCCGGAGATCGGCATAGCGATGGACGTAACCTTCGCCAAGCAGGTCGGCGACAAGGGCAAGATCGTTCCAAAGCTCGGCGGCGGGCCAGTTATGGACGAGGTCGGCCCCAACATCCACCCCAAGGTCAGGCGCTTCGCCGATGAAGTCGCCAAGAAGTACGACATCCCGCTCCAGGTCGAGGCAAGCCCGAGGCCGACTGGAACCGACGCCAACATAATGCAGATCAACAGGGAGGGCGTGGCAACTGCAGTCCTCAGCATACCGATAAGGTACATGCACAGCCAGGTCGAGACGGCCGACCTGAGGGACATAGATCTGACCATAAAGTTCGCCAAGCACTTCCTCGAGGAGCTCAGGCCGATGGACCTAATCCCATGAGCAAAAGGTTTATTTCAACCTTTTCTTAATCTCTTTTTGGGTGTGCGCGTGATACTCATAGTCCCCATTGGCTACATCCCGGAATGGCTCATAAAGGATGTGGCTGAATTCGTGGATTCCTACTACTCACGAAGGGGAGTTTCCGTTAAAGCTGGCGATTACCTAAGCGAGAGCCTGTTTCTATCAGCGTATCATCCATTCAGGCGTCAGTTCCTAGGTGGTGCGTTTCTACCCACGCTTTCCGAGATTGGAAATAGGGCGGGAGCACTTGCCACAGTGGGCATCACAAAGGTTGACCTCTACGAAAAGGGCATGAACTTCGTCTTTGGTGTAGCCAGTGAAAAGTTGAGGAGTGCCGTTGTTTCAATCCACCGGCTAAGGCCCGAGTTCTATGGAAGGCCGAGCAACGACGAGCTCCTCATAGAGAGGACTGTAAAGGAAGTCATGCACGAGCTCGGCCACGTTTTTGGGCTTTCTCACTGTCCAAACGTCCGCTGTGTTATGCACTTCTCAAACTCGGTCGATGATACGGATATCAAACTCCCCTACTACTGCCCAAACTGTGAGCGGAAACTCTTGAGGAATCTGGAGGTGGTTTTGTGATAGAGGTAGAACTGAAAGGATACGCCAGTGATGAAATCTTCCAGAGGGTACGGGATGAGTTCAAGTTCATAAGGAAGGAGTACCACGAGGATACCTACTATCAGCACCCGTGTAGGGACTTTTCGGAGACCGATGAGGCACTTAGAATCAGAATAAGGCGGTTTAACGGCCACTTTGAGGCCTTTATGACATACAAGGGTCCAAAAATTGATGAGCATTCAAAAACACGGAAGGAAATCGAAGTCCCGCTCAGCGATCCCGACAAACACGCTGAGATATTAGAAAGCCTTGGATTCGTGGAGGTTCTCACGGTTTCCAAGGTGAGGGAGAAGTACTACGTCGAGAAAGGGATAATAATAGCCCTGGACGAGGTTGAGGGGCTTGGGAAGTTTATAGAGATAGAGGCGATGACGGAGAGAAATGAAGACGTTCCACAGCTTATAGACAAGTTGAGGGCAATACTGACTGAACTCGGCGTTGAGAGGTTCGAACGCAGATCCTATCTGGAACTTCTGCTGGAAAAGGAGGGAGCAAATGGGGAAGCTTGATGAACTCTTTGGTTCTTTTATTGGTGGACGGCCAGACACGGAGGTACTCACGGAGATAGAAGACAGGCTCCTAGTGGACGACATACCCGGGGCAATTGCCCTTCTTGAAGAACTAAAGAAAGAGCAGAACCTTGTCATAGCGGTACGGCTGATTTTAAGAAAGATAACCCAGATGCTGGAGAAAGGAGATGGTCAATCATTCAGGGCACTTCCCCTCATAAAACAGCTCCTCCCTCACATCAACGGGATAAGAAATGAGCGCTACCGCGCCCTCCTTCTAGGGGAGATTTCCATTGGATTTTACCTCGCTGGCTCCGAGCTTGAAGGGGATTTCACATTAAAGACCGCGATAAACCTTGCCCTTCAGCATCCAGACATACTGAGGGACATTCTCTTTTCCCTGATTAAGGCAGGTCTTCTCCAAAAGGCTGCCTACGCAATGAAATTCGTAAAAGACCCGGAAAAGCTAGACGTTGTCCTGTCATATCTGGCGGAGGTGTTCTACGAGAGGGGAGACATCGAAAAGGCGCTTGCAATAATAAGCCACATAACGAGCAACTTCCACAGGGCCGTTGCGCTGATGCACCTGGCACAGCTTGAGGAGAACCGCGATAGGGGGAAAGCGCTCCAGTTCATAGAGTCAGCGATAAAGATAGCGGAAAGAATAGAAGATCCTGAAACCAGATTTGAGCTGATGCTGAAGCTTTACGACCTTAAACACGAGATAATGGGCGAACCGCTCAGCGTTGGTGAGTTACTCTCGGCTGAAACTCCTCTGGAGAAAGAAGCGGCGGAAGGCCAAGACGGTGGGAGAGTATAAGGGAGTGCGGCAGTTTAATTCCAAGCCCCAAAAGTTCCCCGACCCTTCTGGCGACTTCCCTAGGCGTGCCCTCTAAAAACACTCTTCCGTCCTTGAGCACAACTATTCTGTCTGCGTTTCTGAAGAGGAAGCGGGAATCGTGTTCGACGATTATTACCGTTACCCCCTCTTTTCTCAGCCTAAGTATCACGTTCTCAACTTCTTTCTTACCCCCAGGATCGAGCTGAGAAGTTGGCTCGTCCATGACGATAATCGGCGGCTTCATGGCCAGAACTGATGCTATGGCCAACCTCTGTTTCTCCCCACCGCTGAGGTTTGGCGGGAACTCCTCCCGCTTTCCTTCCAGACCGACGACCCTCAGCGCCCAGCTGACCCTCTCTTCTATCTCTTCCCTTGGAAGGCCCAGGTTTCCAAGGGCGAAGGCCACTTCATCCTCCACCGTCATATTGAACAGCTGGCTTTCGGGGTTCTGGAGCACGAGACCCACCACTGTGGAGAGCTTAGAAACTGGTGTTTCCAGAGTTCTCAATTCCTCTCCAGTCGAGGGATTTCTGACCAGAACCTCCCCAGAGAAATCGCCCCTGATGGAGTGGGGGATTACCCCGTTGAACGTCAGAACAAGGGTCGATTTTCCGCTTCCGCTCGGCCCGATTATCCCAACCATCTCCCCCCTTCTAACTGACAGATTCACACCATTGAGGGCCGGCTTTTTCGAGCGCGGGTACTGAAAACGCAGGTTTCTAACTTCCAGAACGTTCACCTTCTCAGCCCCCTCGGGAGAAGGAAGAACACGCTTATTATGAACACGAGCGTCGAGAATATCTCAAGCCTGCCTATCCACATAAGGAGTATGTAGACGAACTTAAGGTCAGCCGGCATCGCCGGGGATGTTATACCAACGCTGAGACCGACGTTGCCCTGGGCGGAGGCCACCTCAAAGAGAGCATCCGCGAGGTTGGCGTGGACTCTAAGCATTGTGTAGAGGACTCCCGCAAGCAAGAACGCGACGTACGTCATCGTAAAGCTCATTACCTCCTGTATATCCTCCTCACTGAAGACGTAGTTTCCGACCTTTCTCTTGATGACGGCGCCCTTCGGGAGTATGGCGCTTTCGATCGTCCACTTGAGGCTCTCGTACATCAGGGTTATCCTTATCAGCTTTATTCCGCCCGCAGTGCTTCCGGCACCGCCGCCGATAACCATCAGCACCGCCAGGAGAAACTTTCCAACCTCCGGATACTTGGAGAGGTCGGATATCTGGAATCCAGTACAGCTTATAGCTGAAACCGCATGGAAAACAGCGTCCTGGAGCGCCTGGGCGAGGGAATCCCCAACCTGGACTAGTCCATAGGCGATGAGGGAAACCGCAGGGATTAGGAAGAAGAACATGTACCTGACCTGAATGTCCGCGAAGAACGGTTTGAGAGACCTGTCCTTGAAGACCCTGTAGTGGACTGTGAAATTAACGGCACCCATTATCATGAGGAAGATCGTCACGGCGTTTATAGCCGGACTGTGGAAGAACCCTATGCTCTCGTCGTGGGTGCTCATACCACCTGTGCCAAGACCTGTCATGGAGTGTGTGAGCGCATCAAAGAGGCCCATCCCGTTGAGGTAGTACAGGTAGACACCAACAAGCGTCAGGACGAGGTATATTTCAAATATGACCTTGGCCGTGTTCACCAGGTTTGGAAGGATTCTCTCGCTCCTTGCCTCAGCCCTGTAGAGCCTGGCCGCGGCAACACCTGGCCGAATAAGGACGGTGAGAGCAACCAGTACTATACCAATTCCACCTAACCACTGCATCCAGGCCCTCCAGAACAGCAGCATCTTGGGATAGCTCTGCAGGTTGCTCATCATGGTGAGACCAGTGCCTGTCCAAGCGCTCATACATTCAAAATAGGAATCCAGCAGGGGCATGTGAGCGATCTTCATAAAGGGGACAACGCTGACGAGTGAAGCGAGGAGCCAGGTAAATGCAGCAGCAACCATCGCCTGTCTGAGGTTTACATCCTCAATCTTGCTGGAGTGTCTGCTGAGCCAGGCCCCGAACAGGATTGAGGCCATTCCGGGCAGGGCGAAGTATGGCACATATTTTATCTCCTCGGGATAGACCCACACCAGCAGTGCGGGAACAAGGTAAGCTACCCCCACACCCTCAAGTATTGATCCAGTGAGGTTTCTAACGACGAAGAAGTCATCGGAGACGTTGATGTGCTTCCTGAAGTCTAACATTCCCTCACCTTCCTGGACTATGGGGGTGGAAATAAAAGGTTTTTCGTAAGGTTTAAGGGCAGCCTAACACTAAGGAAGTTGGTGGTCAAAAGTGGACGAGAGAGAAGCACTCATAAAGGCAGGAGAGATCGCAAGACAGGTCAAGAAAGAGGTAGTCGATCTGATAAAACCCGGTGCAAAGCTCTACGACATAGCAGAGTTCGTGGAAAGGAAGATAGTTGAGCTGGGAGGCAAACCTGCTTTCCCGTGCAACCTCTCAATAAACGAAATTGCCGCACACTATACCCCCTACAAAGGAGACGAGACGGCTCTCAAGGAAGGAGACTACCTGAAGCTCGACATTGGCGTTCACGTTGATGGATACATCGCGGACACTGCCGTCACTTTTAGGGTGGGAATGGAAGAGGACGAGCTTATGGAAGCGGCAAGGGAAGCACTTGAAAACGCGATAGCAACGGTTAGAGCTGGGGTAATGATAAGGGACGTCGCCAGAGCCATTGAGGAGACCATCCGGGGGAAGGGCTTTAACCCAATAGTGAACCTGAGCGGCCACAAGGTTGAGCGCTACAAGCTCCACGCGGGCGTCAGCGTGCCCAATGTCTACAGGGAGGCCGACACCTACGTCCTCCAGGAGGGCGACGTCTTCGCAATAGAGCCCTTCGCGACAACTGGAGCCGGGCAGGTCATCGAGGTTCCGCCCGCGCTCATCTTCATGTACCTCCGCGATAGACCCGTGAGGATGCTCCAGGCTAGGAGACTTTTGATGCACATAAAGAAGAACTACAAGACCTTACCCTTCGCCTACCGCTGGCTCCAGGACTTTTTACCTGAGGGACAGCTCAAACTCGCCCTGGCCCAGCTTGAGAAGGCCGGCGCCATCTATGCCTACCCGATCCTCAGGGAAGTCCGGGGTGGGATGGTTGCCCAGTTCGAGCACACCGTCATAGTAGAAAAGGAGGGTGCTTACATAACTACATAATTCACCTTTTCTGTTTTCATATTTTGTTTCATGCAGGATTCTGAGGAGAGACTGCCCTGTGAAAGTTTACCCCCAGAAGAGCCATTGGTGAATTTAAGGATAGAGGAGGAAAGACCCGGAGGGCCAGGCCCTTGAATGGCGCCGGGGCAGGGATTTGAACCCTGGTGGGCGGACGCCCACGGGATCTCGAGTCCCGCGCCTTCCCAGGCTAGGCTACCCCGGCGCTCTTAACCATCAACACTCCCCGCGAGAGACTTTATAAATTTTTTTAGTCCCTTATCTCTGAAAGAAGAACCGCCACACAAAATCTGGATCAATGGACGATGAAATTAGGACATACTTAGTTGGTTTTAGTCTCGTCAGGTTTAAGAGTTGAACTCATAGTTGGGGTTAATCTTAAGAGAAAGAAGACGAAGGTAAAGAGGGTGGGAAAAGTGGTCATAAAAAGTACTGATGACAAGACCAATGGACTCAGAATTCGTGGGGCACTTGAAATCCGGCTCTCGCCGGAGATTTAGTGGATTTGGTGAAATCTGGTGAGATAGATATCAGTAAGATTGAGCAGAGGCCTCTTAAACTTAAGCGATACCAGAAGTTTGACTATTGACCAAACAGATACTACCAAAGTTTGGATTATAACTGTGGAGTCGATCACAGCCTTTCTGTAAAAACGTCTTGTTTGCGGCTCTTTTTTAGTCATTGAGCCGAAAGGTATATTTTCTCCAAAATCCACAATCTCAAGCTCCCCGCCTTTCTTTTTCTCTTTTGAAAACCCTGCCCTTTAGGATAGAAGGAGTCAGCTTTCTCAACTTCAAGAGACTATAGAAACACCACTCAAACCTACTAGAGGATTTAAATGGCATTGAGTTAGAAGGGAGGAAGCATATGAAAGAAAAGTTAATAATCCAGATTTCCCAAACATCTCAAGGTGTTAAGTATGGCCGTGAGTGTGAAGAATTCGGAGGGAATAAAACTTCTCATTGAGGAGGTTGCGAAGGCCGTTGGTGTTTCACCAAAAGAGCTTATCGAGTATTATGAGTGGAAGGCTAACCGGGAGAAGCTAAAGAAAATGAAACCCACGAGGATGACTAAAAAGGAGGCTAAAAACTTCATACTCTCCCAGAAGGGAAAGAGGAAGATAAGCGAGGAAGAGGCCATTAAACTCTATTATGAAGCTGAGGAGGAGATCAAGAAATGGGAGAAAATCGAAAGAAAACTAAAGAAACTCGGCTTAGAGTAGTTATTGATACTTCAGTATTATTCTCTGGTGCAATCTCCACTCGAGGTTATGCTTTTGAGGTTCTCGAACTCTTAGCTACGGGGAAAATAACAAACTACATTTCCTCAAAAACTCTCAAGGAATATGAAGAGAAGCTTTATTCAAAAAAGGCGCTGAGGTATATTTCCCTTGAGGAAGCTAAGGGGTATATTCAATCAATGAAGGCATTATCAAAAAGGGTTCAAATTAAGCGTTCATTCCAGAAGTCTAAAACTATTCTTGAGAAAGTCCGTGATCCGAAGGATATTCCGTTTCTGGACGTTGTGTATAACGCTAAGGCCGACGTGCTGATAACCTATGACCGTAAGCATTTGTTGAGAATCAGGAACAAAGAGAAGAAGTTTAAGCTCGGAAGACATGAGTTCTATATCCTCACGCCGAAAGAGTTCATAGAATTCTACAAAAAGTAATAATTCCATGATAAAATTTTAGCTCTTCACTGGGCGCTGGGCGAAAGATTTATTAACCTAACGTTACTTAAATTCTGACGGGGCCTAGCAAAGGTTTAAATCATATGCCGCCCTAATAATAACTGAAAAGGAGGTGACAGCATGGTCGGAATCCAGGTGCAAGAGGTAATGACCGACAACTTCCAGAAGATCGACATCAATGCCCCGCTTTCTGAGGCCATAGGAATCTTCGAGAAGGAAGACCCCGATCTCATTCTCGTGTTCGATGGGAACCTGTACAAGGGTGTATTGACCCAGGACTTGATCATACGCTCCCACCTCAAGTGGGATCCAACCAAGGCCAAGGTTAGGGACGTTTACAAGCCCGCTCCCGTTATCAAGCCCGATGAGGATCTGAGCAAGGCCGCCAAACTCATGATTGAGGTTGATCTCCGCTCGCTCCCAGTTGGGGAGAGCAAGGCCGAGATAATCGGCGTTGTAAACGATATGGCCGTCCTTGAGAGAGTTGCCCAGGAGAAGTTCGGCAAAGGTAAAGTTGAGGAGTACATGACCAAGGACGTCATAACACTCAAGCCGAGCGACACCGTCGCCAAAGCCCTGGCTGTAATGCGCGACCACGCGATTTCAAGGATACCCATAGTCAACGACGAGGGCAAGCTTGAGGGACTGGTTACCCTCCACGACCTCATAATCAGGTTCATCAAGCCGCGCTTCAGGGCCCAGGCTGGAGAGGTTGCGGGCGAGAAGATACCGCCCTTCAGCATGCCCCTCAGGGACGTCATGATAAGGGGAGTCATAACCATACTGCCCGACGCAACCGTAAGGGAAGCCGTCGCAACCATGAAGGACAACGACATCGACGGCCTTGTCGTTGTCAACGAGGACAACAAGGTAGTCGGAATCCTCACGGTCAAGGACCTCCTCCTGCCGATATCAAAGATGACCGAGAAGGAGGCAAGGTTCTACCTCCAGCTCGGCGGTGATGCTTCAATACTCAGCGACTTCACGAGGGAGCGCATAATACAGGACATAAAACGCTTCGTTGATGGATACGAGGATCTCCTTGGACAGGAGGGCATCATCTACCTCTACATCCGCCGCTTCCCTGAGAAGCTCAGGGGAGTTCACCTCTACCAGGCCAGGATGAGGGTCGTCACCGACAGGGGAACCTTTGTGGCCACGGGCGAGACCTGGGGTGCCATCCAGGCAGTTCACGACGCCCTCAGGGCCATTGAGAGACAGCTCCTCCAGAAGGCCGAGCTTGAAAAAGATGTAAGGTACGCAAAGCGCTTCATCGAGAAGCTCGGTCTTGCCTGAAGATCTCGAACTCCCTTTCTATCATTCCTTTCTGTTTCTCATCGAGCGTTTCTTCGTTGATCACGAGTATCATAAGGCCATTGACGTTTAGCGTCATATCCTTAAGGTTTAGGAGAAACTTCATGGTCCGCTCAAAGCCGTTCTCAATGATGAGATACTCAACCGAGTCAATGTAAACTGTTCTGTATCCTTTTCGAAGGGCATTTGCCACGAGGTCCGTCAGTATGTCTATGCTGGTTGGACTCACGGCATAAACCTGGGGAGTCTCGGAGATGACGCCCTCTTTTGCCCTGGTCACCCAGAACACCAGCGATTCAGGGTGAATCTTACTCATAACGTCCATGATGTTTTCCCTGGTGATAATAACGGTACCCGGCCTTGACCACACATCCCCAATGGCCTGAACTACCTCTTCCTTGCCCTTGAACATAAAGGAGCCCTTGATTGGTTCGCTCGCACCAGAGACTGAAACTGCCCTCATAGGATAAAAGACGTACTTAACCGCACCGACCGCAGCCATAAACCTGAACAGCGCCCCCAGGAGGAAACCTATGGGTGCAAACCAGTCAATAAACCGGGTCACAGGATACGTGAGGTTGAGGGCTCCCAGAAGGATTAGGCCGTAGGGGAAGAGCCTCTCGATTGACTTTGGCATTGTTGCCCCTAAAAGAACGTATCCAAAGTATATCATGGATAGACCAAAAAGCAGCGATGGGAGTGAATAAACCACAGTGGGGTCTTCAAAGAGCTTGAGATTGGACGCCACGAGAAATACCCATACATAGGATACAATTCCAAAAACAGCAGCATAAATTGCATCTCTGAAATCGGTCTTTCCATACTTCACATGGCGTGCTCCCCACAGGAACAAAAGTGCCATTGCAAAGTTCGGAACAACAGATGCCACAGGATAAGCATCCTCTCTGAACTTTATACCAAGAGGACCAAGCACATAGCTCTCCATGTCCAAAGCATCTATCAAAAAGGCAGCCGACAGCAGTACCCAGCCTTTCTCCCGGGTCTTTTTGGCCTGATAGACAGAGGCTATAAACAGCGCCCATCGCGAGATAAAATTGAGGATTGGGATAATAAGGTCATAAAGAGCGTTCATAACTCCTTCACCACCTTTTCCTGTTTTACAACTACGAGAGTCCTCGGAGGTACGTTCTTATCAACTATAACTCCCGGCCCAATAAGGGAGCCGCTCCCTATCTTCCTGCCCGGGTAGATTGTAACGTTTATGCCCGTCTTGACGTTGTGGCCGATGATTGCTCCGAGCTTGTGCCTGCCACTGTCTTCAAGCTTTCCCTTTATCTCCACCTTGATGTTGCCCCTGTCGTGTCTCAGGTTGGCGGTTATGGTTCCCGCTCCGAGGTTGCAGTTTTCCCCTATAATTGAGTCCCCAACGTAGTTCAGGTGCGGCGCGTTGGAGTTGTCCATTATTATGGAATTCTTCACCTCGACGGCGTTTCCCACGTGGCAGTTGTCGCCAATGCTAGTGTAGGGCCTTATGAAGCAGTTCGGCCCGATGCGTGAGTTCTTCCCAATCTTCACAGGCCCAATTATATAGGCACCGCTCCTTATGACTGTACCCTCACCTATCTCAACGGGCGGTATGAGGACCGCGCCCTCTTCAACGGTGCCCCTGACTTCGTGCTTCAGCTTGGTCTTTAGGAGGTACTCGTTCAGCTCAAGGAGGTTCCAGGGCCTTCCAATGTCGTTCCAGTAGCCGGAATAAGCGGCGTAGGCAACCTTCTTTCCGGCTTCAATCATTAGGTTTATGGTATCCGTAATCTCGTACTCACCCCTCTCGCTCAGGGGAGTGCGTTCAATGAACCCGAAAACTTCCGGCTTAAAGATATACACTCCGAGGTTTGCATAACCGGGGACTTTTCCGGGCTTTTCGGTAACCCTCTTGACGAGACTTCCCTCAACCTCGATCTTTCCAAAGTGGCTTAGGTCTTCAAAATGCTTAACGAGAAGAGCCGCATCGGCCTTTTCTCTCCTAAAAACAGCAACAAGCTCCCTAACACCCTCTTCCTCGAAGTATATGTCCCCGTTGGCCACTATGAACTCCTCATCTCCAACGTGCTCCCTCGCGCTCTCTATAGCCTTTGCGGTCCCATCCCCAGGAAGCTGTTCAACGTACGTTATTGGCTTGCCGTTGAACTCATCGCCGAGAACCTCGATCAGCTTCTCCTTCTGATACCTGACTATTATCACGAACTCATCCACAAACGGGTCGAGATTCTCAAGCACGTACTCTATTATCGGCCTGTTTGCCACTTTTAGAACGACCTTTGGCCTGTCATCAGTCAGCGGCCTCAGTCTTTCCCCTTTACCAGCGGCGAGTATTACACCCTTCATATCAGCACCCCCAGATTTAACAACACCCCTATTAGTCCAAAGAGCGTTAAAAACCTCCTCGTTCCAAGATGTTGTGCTGTCCTTACCAAAACTTCCATAATCCCAAGGCTAACAAAAAACGCCGTAACAGCAGTGATAAAGCCCAAGAGAGTGTCTCCCTCGTAGGCACCAAGGTAAAGCAGCCTTATTAGGTGGTAAGCAGGAGCAATCAAAAACCCCCATTCAAGCACGTTCTCCGCTTTGTGTCCAGGAAGGACGAGAGCCAGTGTCACGAGTCCTGTCCTTGAGGCTCCACCTGTGGAGGAGAAACTCTGGAACACTCCAGCAAGCACTGCATCAAGAAAACTCGGTTTGGAGGGTATCCTGTCCTCCGCACCTTTAAGAACGGTAAGTCCTGGCCATGTCAAGCCGAAGAATGTTATTAAGAACGCCAAGATCAAATTGAAGACATCGAAGGCAGCATTATGAGCCGTTAACGGCTTCGCCAAGGGAAGGCCAAGCAGGAGGGTTAAGAGAAACCCGAGTACAAAGTACTGGAGCTCCGATGTCTCAGCGCCCCGAAGGGCCATCAATGGCTCCTTGGATAGCCTTTCCCTATAGCGGTAGAGCACAGAGAACATAATGCCAGCATAAGCGGGCACAAGAAAGGCAGTATAACTAATCACACCGTCTATAAGGCGACCAAAGCTTCCCTCTGGGGACATGGGAAGCCACGACGTAAGTGCTGCCAGGATTCCCGAAAGCAGTGCGTCCGCTATACCCTGAAACATAGTCATACACCCGAAGGACATTCAAGGATATTTTAGACACTTTGTACCTATGAACCTTACGGTTAGAGGCGGAGTATCCAGCCCCAAACTGAATCTGAAAATATACTTCCAGGTCAGGCACCTTTTTAAACCCAGCCGAAAACTCTTCTCCCGCGAGAAATACGTTGAGGTGAGAGCATGAAGAACCCGTTTGAGAAGATGCCAACAGTCCTTACCGCTGATGAACTCATCGACAAGGCCTTCAGGAGGGCCGAGAAGGCCGCTTCTGCATTCACCCCTCAGGGAGGAAAAGTTGCCAAAGCCCGTCAGAGGGAGGAGCTGAGAGTCAGAACCGTCTCCAACGTCGTTAGGGACAACCTCAGGAAGATACTCGACAGAACACCGGGGGTATCCACCCTGCCGAAGTTCTACCAGGAGCTCATTGATACACTCGTTGACCGCGACCAGTTCCACCGCTCACTGGCAAGGGTGAACTGGGCCATAAAGACGATAAGAAACCTGGAGCAGAGGTACGTGGAGAAGATACGGTACGAGAGAGACCCAATTGAGATAGCCAAGCTCAGGAGGCAGTTCTACGGCAGGGTGGCGGACATACTTAAGGACATCGGCGATGACCTCGAGTACCTCAACAGGGCAAGGGATGTCCTGAAGGAGCTTCCCGTAGTTGACCTTGAGCTTCCAACTGTGGTCATAGCCGGCCATCCCAACGTCGGCAAGAGCACCCTTCTCAGAGCCCTCACCAATGCGAAGCCAGAGGTGGCAAGCTATCCGTTCACCACCAAGGGAATAAACGTCGGCCAGTTCGAGGAGCACTACCTCAAGTACCAGGTGATAGACACGCCAGGACTACTTGACAGACCTCTAAGCGAAAGGAACGAGGTTGAAAAGCAGGCAATCCTCGCTTTGAAACATCTCGGAGACGTTATCGTCTACATCTTCGACCCGAGTGAGTACTGCGGCTTCCCGATAGAGGAGCAGATGCATCTGTTCGAGGAGATATACTCAGAGTTCGGCGAGTTCCCGTTCATCGTCGTCCTCAACAAGGCCGACATAGCCGACGAGAAGAAGATGAAGAAGATCGAGGAGTTCGTCAGATCGAAGGGGCTAGAACCCCTCCGAATATCCGCCCTAAACGGCGACGGCCTCGAAGAGCTCAAGAAGAGGGTCATCGAGATAGTGAAGCCCAAGGCTGAAGAGCTCGCCAGAAAGATCATGGAAAAGGAGCTGAGAAAGTTCAGAGAGGAAGCGTTTTAGTCTCTTTCACCCAATTTCTTTAGTTTCTTGATTCACGAATTCTTTTCACGACAATACCGAATCACCAAAGAGGACTAATACTACAACAGATGCAAACAGAAAACACGAAAGCCTCAGAATACAGAGGGAAGGAAAAAGAGTTCAGGCGTTCTCTTCCTTGATGAGGACGGCGTTAACGACCCCGTCCTGACCAGGCCTGCTGGTAACGATGGCCTTTCCGATCTCAGTCTCTATTATTGCACCCTTGGTGATGATGTTCCTCCTCGCGTACTGCCTGTTGGCCGGGTTCTCGACGACGTTGAGTATCTTGACCTTCTTGCCCTTTCCGCCCTCGAAGACGTTGGCGTAGAGGGCCTCAACGAGGCGGACCTTCCTGTTGCCGCCGTAAGTCCTGATGATCTTCCTCTTCTCCCTGTCCTCGCCGACCTTGGTGTTGGCCGGCTCCCTTCCGAGCTCCCTCTTCCTCTTCTTCCTCGCGAGGATGATCCTACCACCTGAGGGTTTCTTGAGTGATCTTCCCTGCCAGATAGCCATTACACTCACCTCAATTAGCTTATGAACCCAACGCCACTTCGGGTAGTTCGTTTATAAGCTTTTCTGGGTCTTCAAAAGATTTTTAAGTCTTCTCTATTACTCCCATCGGTGGTGGTATGGGCGCATTTGAGGCATTCTCCAGAACGATCACTCTCATCATGCGCGCGAAGAAGCTCTACATCCTAGCTCTCCTTCTGGCCCTGCTGGCCGCTCCATTTCAGGCCTATCTGGTACCGGCGGACTTCAGCGTTCTCGAAAACCAAACATCCACAACCCAGGGAAACGTCATAATGGAGGAGCACGGACTTTCAGAGGAACAGGTCTCAGAGATAATGGGTTCAATGGAGAACCTTGGAAAGCTCTTCGTTATTCTCCTGCTCCTCGGCTCTCTGTTCCAGTACGGAATCGTCAAAGGCGCCCTTGTGTATGAAGAAGGAAGCGAGGTAAGTCTGGTAGAGCTTATCAGGGAGAGCATACTACACTTCCCCGGCGTACTCCTGATAAACCTCTTCTACGGGTTCATCGGGCTAGTTTTCATCGTCGTTTCAATGATACCAATCGGAATTGGCCTCCTAACCCTCCCGGCTGGTGGTATTCTGGTGCTTATAGGAATAGGCCTCATCATACTCACTGCGGCAATGCTGACTACCATGTCGGTGCTCGCAGTTCCGCTGTACGCTGACAGAGAAGACCTTGGAGCTGCGTTTGAAGCCTTTGGAGCCGTCCTAAAAAACCTTCCATCCAGCGTGGGCTTCGGATTTCTCCTTTGGATCGGCGTTTTGATGATAGCCCTCATATCGGGTACGGTTTCCCTCGTATCACTGGCGTTCCCTGAGAATATTGCCGGTTATGTGTCGGCTTTTCTGGGTGCGCCCTTTGAGGCAGTTGTGTATGAGCTGTTGTGGATAGGTGGCGTCGAATTCTACAGGGAGCTTAAGAGAAAAGAGGAGCTGAAAAAATTCGAAGAAGAAATGAAGGAACTCGGAATTGAGCTTTAGCTTCCATACTTCTTTTTCTTTGCCGCTTCAACGAGGCCCCTGAAGACTGGAGCTGGCCTCATCGGTCTCGACTTGAACTCTGGATGGAACTGGGTGGCTATGAAGTAGCTGTGTCCTGGAAGCTCGAGTATCTCCATCCTTCTCTCGTCGTCTCCGGCTATGCCGCTGAAGACAAGCCCAGCCTCCTCGAACTTCTCAACGTAGTCCGGGTTAACCTCCCAGCGGTGGCGGTGCCTTTCGTAGACTATCTCCCTGCCGTAAAGCCTTCTCGCGAGGGTGTTAGGCTTGATGTGGACTGGATATGCCCCAAGCCTCATGGTGCCGCCGAGCCTGTCAAGGTCCCTCTGCTCTGGCATCAGGTCAACAACCGGATAAGGAGTCTGCGGGTCTATCTCGGTGGAGTGAGCACCCTCAAGTCCGAGAACGTTTCTTGCGAACTCAACAACGGTGAGCTGGAAGCCGAAGCAGATACCGAGGAACGGGATGTTATTTTCTCTCGCGTACCTTATCGCCATCATCTTGCCCTCTGTGCCCCTAGCCCCGAAACCGCCGGGCACGATTATCCCATCAACGCCCTCAAGGAGCTTAACTCCCTGCCTCTCAACGTCTTCGGCCTCAATCCACCTTATCTTTACCTTGACGTCGTTCGCCACGCTGGAGTGCTTCAGCGCCTCCTTGATGCTCAGATAGGAGTCAGCCAGCTTGACGTACTTGCCGACTATCGCTATCTCGACCGTGTCGGTGAGGGACCTGTACTTCTCCACCATCTCGCGCCAGGCTTCCAAGTCGGGTTCTCTCTCCGGAAGGCCGAGCCTCCTGGCGAGGTAAGCGGGCAGGCCCTCCTTTTCGAGCATCAGAGGGACCTCGTAGGTGTCCTCCACATCGTAGGCGCTTATGACGGCCTCTTCTGGGACGTTGGTGAAGAGGCTTATCTTCCGCCTCGCTGAATCTTCCAGCGGATCCTCAGAGCGGGCCACAATGGCGTCAGGCTGTATTCCGAGAGAGCGGAGCTCCTTGACGCTGTGCTGGGTTGGCTTTGTCTTCTGCTCGCCGACGACCCTCAGCCTGGGGACGTAGGTAACGTGGACGAAGGCGACGTTCTCCCTGCCCTCCTCTATCTGCATCTGTCTAGCTGCCTCAAGGAAGGGCATGCTCTCGATGTCGCCGACAGTTCCACCTATCTCGACCACAACAACGTCGTAGTCCCTGGCTATTCTCCTTATGCGCTCCTTGATCTCGTTGGTTATGTGCGGTATGACCTGGACAGTGGCTCCGAGGTACTCTCCTTTGCGCTCCTTCTCGATGACTGCAGAATAGACCTTTCCGGTGGTTATGTTGTGGTCGAAGCTCAGGCTCGTGTCCAAAAAGCGCTCGTAGTTGCCGAGGTCGAGGTCAACCTCTCCACCGTCGTCGAGGACGAAGACTTCACCGTGCTGGTAGGGGTTCATCGTCCCCGCGTCGTAGTTGAGATAGGGGTCGATTTTGATGTTCGTCGTCCTGAAGCCGCGAGCCTTGAAGAGCATGCCTATAGAAGCGCTGGTGATGCCCTTTCCGAGACCGCTAACAACACCACCCGTGACAAATATGAACTTCGTCATGGCAAAACCTCCACCGGTTATGTCGGTGGTTGATTGGGGAGTGCTTAAAAGTTTTTGTTTGCGATATGGAGACACCACATTAAAAAGTACAAAAAAGTTAACTACGATGTCAAACGTCCTCCCCGTTCAGCTCCTCCGCCTCGATCCCGTTTTCTCCGTCGTGTTCAAGCTCCCTTATTTCAAACACCTTCAAAGGAACCTTCTTTAGAGCCTTACCCACAACGGCCTTGGCAATCCTCTCAGCGTGCTCGATGCTCTGGGCGTTGTAGACCTTGAGCGTCAAGTACATCCCGACGAGGCCGACGCTTCCTATGACGAAGGCGCTCTCGAAGTGCGCCCCGCAGACCGGACACTGGGAGTAGCCTATCTCCACCCTCACGAAGTCGAGCTTCTCCTTGTTGAGGGCCTTGGTGACCTTGCTCACTGCGACGTTTATAGCGTCTTCGCTAGTCTCAACGTCCTTCACGATTATCGGTGCCTCAAGAACGACCACGTAGTCTCCCATTTCCATCACCCAAAGGCGAAAAGCCTGTCGTCTTCACCCTTAAACACTCCGAGCCTCACTCCAGCGTCAATAAACCCGTGGGCATAATTGAGAGCGGCGAAAGCGGTCACGTAGTCGCCCTTTTCGTAGTAGTACTTGGCGTCCTCAAAATAGCTCCTCGCCATGGTTAAAAAGTCGCGGGCGACGCTCATAAGAAGGCTCTTCTCGTGGACGGCTATTTCAAGCCTCTCAAGGGCCTCTTCGGTTATTTTGAAATACTTCTGGAGCTTCTCATCCGTTATCTCGCGCCCCACCGGTCTCGCCTCGTCAGACCTTTTACAAGTCTCTTATAAACCTTACTTCAAAGGGGGGCAGTGGCGATGTCGCCCCCCTGGGGGTCCCGACGTCATCGCAACCCAATACTCGTCGGGCACTTGGGGTTATCGCGCGACCAAATAAAAGGCTTGCCCATTCCAAACCCTTATAACCCCTCCAGCCCTTCCCCCACCGGTGCGAGACATGACCGGGACTGTGAGCAAGATAGTCCACTTTGAGGATGAAGAGAAGTTTATAGACGACATTGACTTTGCCCTTGAGCGCTTTTCATACTTGGCGAGCAGATACGGCCACAACCCCATCAAAGGCGTCGTCCTGTGGGACTACGTAGCTGTAGAGGACAACGAAGACGTCAAGGTTTTCCGCGTCGGCGAGTTCCCCTTCGTGGAGGGTATGCTTAAGCTCGACCTCGAAAAGATACGGACGCTTGAGGAGTACTTTGACGAGATGGAGAGCAAGTGGGACGAGCTGACAGTTGAAGAGATAAACGCCTACGTGGAAATGATGAACGAGGCATTGGGTGAGAGGAGAGTCTTTTACGATGCATACTCCCTCGGTCTCGATAGGAACACGGCGTACATAATCATAGACATACACGCGCTCCACTACCTTGCTGGAATCCTCGAGGGCGAGGAAAAGGAGCTTTTAGATGAGGCCGCTGAAGTCCTGCTCAGGTACATCTGATTGCCTAATTATGTAATTACGTAATTGTTGGATTAAACAACTAAAGCTTTGGTGGTCGCCATGCTGTTCAAGAAGAGGGGTGTCTTTACCGAGGAAGACGCCAAAAAAGTCGTGGAGTGGATGGGCGCCCATCCCGAGGAGAAGGAGCTCATAGTGATGGCGGAGGTCGTCGAAAACGCCGCGAAGAGAAGGCTATGGGACTTTGCCAGAGCGGTGAAGCTCATGGCCGACATGACCGGCGAGGAAAGGGAAGTGAGAGTGGAGATACTCGAGGGGTTCGTCAGCGAAAAGGTAAAGGGAATTGACGTTGCGAGCTGTGAGGTGTCAGAATGAGGGTGATAATGGCCGAGGTCTTCAACAGCTGGCAGGGAGAAGGAGGGAGCGTCGAAGGTTCTGCCTTCGGAAGGAGGCAGATTTTCGCCCGCTTCGCCGGTTGCGACCTTTATTGTGCCTGGTGCGACTCAAGGGAATACATAGACGCCTCACGAGTTTCCAGCTGGAGGTACGAGGTCGAGCCCTTCACGGGGAGGTTTGAATACAGGCCGAACCCAGCGAGCGTTGAAGAAGTGGTTGAAGCTGTTCTCAGGCTCGATACTGGGGACATACACTCCATAAGCTACACCGGCGGAGAGCCGACGCTCCAGGTGAAGCCTCTAAGGGCCCTGATGGAGAGAATGAAAGAGCTCGGCTTCGACAACTTCCTCGAGACCCATGGCGGCCTTCCAGAGCTGATTAGAGAGGTAGCACCGCTGACGGACTACGCGAGCGTCGACATAAAGGACGAGAGCGCGAAGGCAACGGAAGACTGGAAAGGCCTCGTCCTCAGAGAAGTTGAGAGCATCAGAATCCTGAAGGAAGCTGGAGCGAAGACCTACGCAAAACTCGTCGTTACCAGCGAGACGAAAGTAGAGAACGTCCGGTGGTACGCCTCACTTCTAAAGGGCCTCGCTCCTCTCGTCATCCAGCCGAGGGAACCCATAGAGGTTTCTCAGGCAAAGCTCATGGAGTTCTACCGTGAGGCGGCAAGGATAATGGGCAGGAAGAACGTCGGTCTCAGCTTCCAGGTTCACAAGTACCTGAACGTGCTTTGATCGTGCTACCGGGTTTCCAAAAAACTACGATAGTTCTTTTTACTCTTTATATCTGACAGGTTCTAACCAAAATATTCAATTAGGCAAATGATCAGCCATAAAAGACTCCAAAAAGGGCGCATTATCGCTTTTGGTTTCTGTTTACCCTATCAGTGGTAATTTTCTGCAAAATGTATTCATTCGCAAGAAAAAAGCTAAAAACCCCTAAAAAGCTCATTGAGCGGTTGTGTGGCGAGTTTAAATAGTTAAGCAGGGTCAAATCGAAAGGACTTTAGATTTTGCTGTGATTTAGGGGTTTGATTCTTCATATCGGGCCTTCGATTTTTTAAATCGGTGGTACAACTGAATTTGTGCATGAAATTGGAGTTAGAAAGTCCAGGAACGCCCCCTTATTTTTGTGTCAGATTTATAAATGATGTACAGTGCTACGGGTTTCCGGGAAAAGTCTTAAATAGGAGTTGGGAAATCACTTTGTTTGTCAATTAGAGGAGAGAAGTGAAGGGTTTCCGTAGAACGTTATCGTGTGGAAAGACTTCGTCCTCGGTCGCGTGCTCTAACGGCTTTCCGTTTCCGTAGAACGTTATCGTGTGGAAAGGATGCGACTTCCTGTCCATTCACATAGATGTACACAGTTTCCGTAGAACGTTATCGTGTGGAAAGTCGTCATCAGGAGCAAAGATTGAGAAAGAGGGAAACGGGTTTCCGTAGAACGTTATCGTGTGGAAAGTGTTGAGACCGGCCCCACGATTCTTGATAACGAGACGAGTTTCCGTAGAACGTTATCGTGTGGAAAGCAGAATGACAAAACGACTGTAACAGATAATCACGACTTGTTTCCGTAGAACGTAGTCGTGTAGGTTCGTGAAAGCTTCCGTTATTCTCGCTATGCGGCAGTTCTACAATTTGTTTCCGCAGAGCGCATCCAAGAGAAGAGAACAACGTCCGCAAAAACTTTAACACCAAGAGAGAACGCAATTCCGGCAATGATGAGATTGGCCTTTGGGGTGAAGGATGCCCGAGATCGACGGCCTGAGCCTCCGTCAAATTTTTAAGCCCCCTCTTTTAGTAACCTTCGGTATTCTAAAGGGCTGGGGGTGAGAAAATGCCAGTGATCGAGGAGGTGGCCACCAAGAGCTTCGAGAGAATTGGAATGCACTCCCACATAAGGGGCCTCGGCCTCGACGAGAACGGAAAGGCGAAGTTCATGGCCGACGGAATGGTCGGACAGATAAAGGCGAGGGAAGCCGCTGGAATAGCCGTTGAGCTCATAAAGCGCGGCAAGCTCGCGGGAAAGGGAATCCTCCTCGTTGGCCCAACAGGAAGCGGTAAGACGGCGATAGCCATGGGCATCGCGAGGGAGCTCGGTGAGGACGTCCCCTTCGTCCAGATAGCGGGCAGTGAAATCTACTCCGCAGAGGTCAATAAGACTGAGTTCCTCAAGCAGGCCATGAGGAGGGCTATCGGCGTCAGGATAAGCGAGGAGAGGAAGGTCTACGAGGGCGAGGTAAAGTCCATTGAGGTCAGGAAGACGAGGCACCCCTTCAACCCGTACGTTGAGATTCCGGAGAGCGTCATCATAACCCTCCGCACGAAGGACGACGAGAAGACGATAAGGGCGGGAAGGGAGATAGCCTACCAGCTCATGGAGATGGGCGTCGAAGAGGGCGACGTTATCCAGATAGACGCTGAGACAGGTAGAATATCGAAGGTAGGAACCACGAAGGAGGAAGAGGGGCTCTTCTTCAAGAAAAAGGTCAACCTTCCGAGCGGGCCCGTTCTGAAGATCAAGGAGTTCACCTACACGGTCACCCTACACGACCTCGACGTTGCCAACGCCAGGGGCAACATCTTCGGCCTGCTCTTCAGCACCGGCGCGGAGATAAGCGATGAGGTGAGGCAGAGGGTTGACGAGACCGTGAAGAAGTGGATCGAGGAGGGCAGGGCAACCCTCGTGCCGGGTGTTCTCTTCATAGACGAGGTTCACATGCTCGACATCGAGGCGTTCTCCTTCCTCGCCAGGGCCATGGAGAGCGAGCTAGCGCCGATACTCATCTTAGCTACTAACAGGGGCAGAACGAAAATAAGGGGCACCGACATCGAGGCGCCACACGGAATCCCGATTGACATGCTCGACAGGCTCCTCATAATCAACACCGAGCCGTACAAGAAGGAGGAGATCAGGGAGATAGTCAAGATAAGGGCGAAGGAGGAGAAGATAGAGGTCAGCGAGGAGGCGATAGAGTACCTCGCGGAGCTTGGGGAAAAGACCAGCCTCCGCTATGCCGTCCAGCTTCTCGCACCGGCGAGCGTCCTAGCGAGGGGCGGCAGGGTCGAGAAGGAGCACGTCGAGAGGGCCAAGGAGTACTTCGCCGACATAAAGAGGAGCATCCAGTTCGTTGAGAAGCTTGAGGGCATGCTGCAGTGAGTTTCCTCCTCTCCTTTTATGGTTTTTAGCCAGGCAGAAGAATTTTTATAAGGAGTTACGTTTTAACTCTGTCCGGTGGTAGTATGAGGCGGCTCTATTACGCGCTTCCCTTCTTGCTCATCGCGACGGGTTATGTGCTCTGGAACGTCAGAATAACACCCGGAATAATAGCACTCTTCAACTGGCTGACGTTTTTCCTGGAGCTTAGGTACGGCGGAGAATCAAAAGAAGGGGAAGAGCTTGTTGCTATGAGCATAGCCGTGAGTTCTTTACTTGGGCTTGGCAAGGGTACTTTAGCGTCCATTGGTGAGTTTCTAGCGCTCTTCACATTCATACTCGAGCTTACAGCCCTGATGATTAAAGTCAGAACTCCATCAAGGGCCAGGTGACGCCAAAAACTTTTTATGGCCTAATTGTTACTTCAGTATGAGATGATAACAATGCGGACTAAAGATTGGAAGTCAATAAGCGGGACAATTCTCGTACTCATTGCGGTAGCTTTAGTGGTAATCTCGGCGGGATGTTCAAAAGGCCCGAACACCGCAAACACACCCACGAGCACGAGTGTTGAGGACACCAGTATGTCCTCTACCCAAGACAGCACACTCATGTTGAAACTCAACGGCACGTTCTCGGGCCAGCTCAGCGTTCCAGCATCACTGGCAGAGGACATAAAGAAGTACTTCGAGAAGAGCAACACCACCCTGTACTCCTTCGAAGTTGAGGTTGTGAATGATAACGGCAAGCCCCAGGCGAGCATTACACTGTATCTCCTGAAAATCGTGCCACCGTTTGAGCCGAAAGACTTCGAGGTTCTCATTAATGGGAAACCTGTTTCCAGAGAAACATACGTACCTGTTTACCAGGATGTTCCCGTGGTCATTGAGTACTCTGGAAAACAGTACCCCGGACAGTTGACTGCAAAAGTCAAAGAGAAGTCCCTTGCAAGGTTCACAGTCAAAAAGTCCGAACTTGATAAGCATCCCGGCGAGACCATTAAACTCGGAACAGTGGACGGGTTCACCCTGCTCGCTCACGTGAACGATGCCGGGAACTACACTTTCATCGTCAAAGGGAAGAACGGCGAAGAGCTTGCAACAGGCGGACTTGTTGTTGGTTAACCTTCCATAATTTTCTCCAGCTTCCTGCACAGGTTCAGATGGAAGAGAAAGTCCCTTTGAAGCTCCCCATTCCTGAAGATAAGCTTGAGCTCGTTCAGCCTCTTCTTCCCTCCGAACTCACCGTAAACCAGCGTCCCGTTCACCTCAACCAGCCCAAAAACCGCCGCGAGGTTGAAGATGAGCGTCCTGAGCTGGTAGGCGGAGACCTCGTGGGTGCCGAGCCTTGCAGTTGGATATTCAAAGTAGAAGTATTCGAGACCCTCTATTCTGGCGACGTCGGTTATGGCAAGGTCGGCCGTCAGAAAGACCACCATCGCCGGGCTCATCTCGTCATAGTGCTTGAGGGTCTTCACTATGCGCTCGTCGTTGTTGTGGCCCTCTCCGTAGCGCTCAACAACGATTATCCTATCCCTCAGGGCCTCAAACTCTTTTAGGGCTATGTACGCGGCTTTTCTCGCCTTCTTTGTCCTCCTGTTGCTCAGCTCACGCAGGAGATGGCCGTTTTTGACTGTGCTCATAATCTCGTGAAGGTAGTTTGAGCGGTACTTGTAGTTCATGGCGCTCTCTATCTCGTTTTTGACGTCCTCAGCGACGACGATCTGGTAGCCGTCGAGGGGACGATAGTTGGATATAAAGCGGTGGTAGAATATGTTGGTGTCGGGAGAGAACACAACACCTTTTCTAAGGATACGGTACAGCTCCAGCATTTCCTTAAAGTCCTCTATGTTGTCGTACGTGATCACTCCCGAGGAGATAAACGCCTCGTAGAAGTCGGAGTATGAAGGCAGTTCTGGGTGCCTGACATGGAAGTCCCGCTTTTCGGCCTTGACTTCCAGCATATAGCCCCTCTCTGTGGGGCTGGCTGTAAAGAGAAGCGTGCCGTAGATTGGAAAACTCACCCGGATTTTTTCCCGTTCTTGGAGGAGGTTGATGAGTATCTGAAGTTCGGGCTTTTCGATAACCACTTCACCCGCCATTTCCGTCACCCAGGAAGTTCTTGAGAACCTGCATGTGCGTTGGGAGCATCATGTAAGGCCTGTTCGGGAACTGGACGTCGAGAAGGGCCATGTAGAGTATCTCCCTAACGTTCGACTCTCTACTGTGGATTATCGCGGCGGCAACCAGCGCCTTCCTCCCGGAGGTCATGTTGAGGACGATGTCGCCGTCCTTCTCCTTCAGCTTGGAGAAGAGGTTTTTCAGAACCTTATCTGCCTCCTTGAAGTCGTCATCTGGTATGACGAGGGTCTTCACTTCGGGAGAGAAGCCGTATGCCTCTGAGATCGTCTTTATTGCCTCCGTTATTTTCGGCAGGCTGTGGGAGTATCTCCTTTCGGTTACGATATAAACTTCCTTTGGGCGTTCTCCCCTCATAACGGAGGCGTAGTATGTGTTCACCAGCGCCCAGGGCGTTCTCCCGAGCAGAGCTATGTGGACGCTCATTCGACCATCACCATCCCGTAGAGGACGCTTTCCGAGAAGTCTATCTCAACCAGTGAGCTTATCTCAATTCCAATAGCGTCTATGCTCGGCCTCACCTTCTCAGGCATCCTGCATGGCTCACCGTGCTCAAATGGACAGTCGTCGCAGAGGTTGCAGTTGCCGGGGAAAAGAGCCATTGCGTAGAGCTTCCCCTGTTTAAAGAGCTCTGCTTCCTTCTTCAAAAGCCACAGGAGAACCTTCCTCTTCTCGTTTTCGAAGTCGTTCATATCGACCTCAAACTTCACGAGAAGGGCTTTTTTGAAGGATCTGACCCACTCTTTTGCTTCCTTCCAGTCGGGGGCGTATGGCGGACAGCTCGGCCTCTTTCCGTACATCGGACAGGTCCTGCACTTCCAGACAGGCCTCGGTGAGACGGTTATCTTCTCCACCGGAATTTCCTTCTCCCACACCACGCGCATCGTGCTCACAAAAAGATGTTAGGACGGAGAAGGTTAAAACGTTTCCCCGTCGGATTTCCAACAGTTGATTATTTCTCGATGCAACTATCCTTTGAGATGCCACTAACTACGGAAACTTCACCCCAGCTCGACTTTGGCATATCCCTTCAGAATTTTGACCTTTTCCAAAACCTTTTTACCCTCAATGACGTAACTAAAACCATGAAGAGGCCGCTCCCGTTACTGCTGGCCTTGCTGGTTGCCACTGCAGGGTGCATGTCCGAAGGGGGTGTAAAGATGGAAAAGACCCTTGAGGTGGGCTCCGTCTTCCACGACGGGGAGTTCATACCGAAGGAATACACCTGTGAGGGCGACGATACGAACCCGCCGATTTACATCGGCAACATCCCGGCCGAGGCCAAAAGTTTGGTCATCATTGTAGATGACCCCGACGCGCCAGCTGGAACCTTTACCCACTGGATAGCCTGGAACATACCGCCCGTTGGGGAGATACCTTCATGGGTGCCTAAGAAACCCGAAACCGACGAGCCGTTCCACATCGTCCAGGGAAAGAACGACTTCGGGAGAATAGGCTACAACGGCCCCTGCCCGCCGAGGGGACACGGGGTTCACCACTACCACTTCAAGGTCTACGCCCTTGACACGGAACTTAAACTCGAACCCGGCTCCTCAAGAAAAGAGTTAGAAAAGGCCATGGAAGGCCACGTGATAGCCTGGGGAGAGGTCGTTGGGCTCTACGAGAGGAAGTGAGGTTTACTTTTCCATAAGCTTAACCACGAGGTTTATGGCGCTCTGGAAAGCCGAGAGGAAGTTCAGCGTGAAGAATATCCAGTCGCCTATTATCCAGGAGTATATCGTCAGCAGGGTCGCCGCCGTGACGTAAATCACTATGAACTTCATGTTGAGGGGGCACTTCCTCGTTTTTACCGTTTCCCATGTCTGGGGAACCCACGCGCTCACCAGCAGGAGCATTCCAAGAAGTCCGATTATCTCTCCGCCGTTCATTTTTCTCACCGGGCCCAGAAAAGGAAAGCCCTAAAAAAGCCTTGTGGAGGGATTCTTGTAAAATTCATCCAGCCAAATGTGAATCTTTGAAAAAAGAAAGTTAAAGCTTGTTCGCGAGCCTTGAGGTCGCCCAGGTCTTAACGTCCTCATCGAGGATGTTCTCTATTATCTCCATGGCCTGTGCAACCTCACCTTTCTCGGCCAGCTTCAGGGCAACCTCCGCCTCGACCTTTGCCCTGTTCGATAAGTCGGAAATGTACTCGGCTATTTTCAGGGCGTCGTCAACCATTCCCAGCTCAAGGAGGTCAAAGGCCAGCCCCATCAGCGTCTTGGTGCTCTCGTTCTGGCCGGTGACGTTCATAGCGGCCTCTATTGCCCTGGTGAGTGCTTTAGAATAATCCCCTCCAGCTTTGACGAGCTCGACAACAATCTGGTTCAGGGCCATTGACTTGACCTTGTTATCTGGAATCTTTTCAACGAGTTCAAGGGCCTCATCAAACCTGTGGGACTTTACGAGCTTCATGACCCCATCGTAAAGTGCCCGAGAGCGGTACCATTCCTGCATGGGAGTCCCCCACAATTATTAACGCCCAAAGTTTATAACGTCTTTCCCGAGCTAATAATGGTGGTAAACGTGAAAAAAACTGGAATACTGCTGATGCTCCTGGTCTTGGTTGGGTTTGCCTCCGCCTGTCTGAGTTCGGATTCAAATACATCCAGCCAGACGTCCACGGAATCTCCAAAATACGTGGACGTAAATGGAACGAAGATATACCTTGATCAGATACACTTTTACATGTACGGAGCAAAGACCTGCCCACACTGCAGGAACATGAAGACTCAAATTCCCAGCGTCTACGGGGAGGACGCACTAACGTACTACGAGCTTATTGACAACGAAACCAACATGGAACTCTTTCGGCAACTCAACCAGCTGACGGGAATAACAGGGGTTCCGGCGATAGCCATAGTCTACAACAACAGCCTCCAGGCAATTTTTGAAGGAGAGTTCAAGGTAAACGCCACTCCCAAGATAATAGCTACGGCAATGGAAGAGAACGGGGTTATAATGGTCGTCCAGGGCCAGATATACCTCCTCCCGCGCGATGATCCGCGGTATTCCGAGCTCATCGATGCCCTTCAGACGATTTTCGTAGAGCACAGGGGTGTTGACGTTCAGAGCGTCTTAGCAAAGCTAAACTCAAACTCAACAGGTTGAAACCTCTTGTTCTCAACTTTTTGTTTTAGAAATCCAGAAAAAGGACCGTTCCGAGCATACCATCATGAGGGGAGAAATTAAACTGCTGTCAGTAATCCTAGTGCTGTCCTTCGGGATAAGTGCGCTAGCGCTGTACCTGTTAGGGATTCCGGGATTTATTCCCCAGTTTTACGCCCTCTCAATGAGCGACTCCATAAACCCCTGTACCTTTGTAATATACACGATGCTCCTGATAGCGCTGTCAGTTAGAAAGGTTGAGAAGAAGCAGCTTTACATCGTTGGCTCCGCGTTCATCCTGGCCGTCTACATCTCATACTACCTTCTCGGAGTCGGTCTCCTGTACCTTGGACAGTACATCCCCCTCTGGTTCGCGGGCTTCCTGGCAATAGCGTTTGGAGTCTACACCATTGTTACTGGTATCATGGAAAAGTCGAGGATAGCTGACAAGAAGGGCATTAGGAAGAAAATGTTTAGTACAGAGGCAACTTTTATGAGCTCTTTCTTTCTTGGTATTGTAGTCTCGACCACGCTACTTCCGTGCTCCGCGGGAAGTTATCTCGTCTATGCAACGATTATATCCCACGGCAGCAGGGCGCTCGCCTTCCTTCTTCTGGCCCTCTACAACGTAATTTTCGTCCTGCCGTTGGTGCTCATCCTGCTCACTATGGGAAGCATCTCGGAGAGCAAGCGCTTCTCCCAGGCCCTCGTCAGGCACAGCAGGGAGCTTTCGGTCGTCGCTGGGATACTCCTGATAGGAATTGGAGTGTGGGTTCTCATGGGGGGCTCGGTTTAGAACACCCTCGCGTAGCCCCACTTCCTGACGCTGGTCAGTATTGAGGTCTCCGTGCTCTTTATCCCATCTATGCTCCCCAGCTTCTCGATTAAGAAGTCTTCAAGCTCCTTCAAATCCCTAACTGTGACCTGCATCAGTATGTCGTGAGCCCCTGTGGCAATACCGAGAACATCCACCTCTGGGAGCTTGCTCAGTCTCTCTACAGCCTCCTTCACCTTGCCTGGCTCGGCATCGACCGCTATGAAAGCCACTATTGAATAGCCTGCCTTAAACGGGTTTATGAGGGCCGCAAACTTGCGTATAACCCCCTTTTCTACGAGTCTCTTGACCCTGAGCCTGACGGTGGATTCCGGAACTCCTATTCTCCGCGCAATCTCGGAGTAGCTCGCCCGTCCGTCCTCCTGGAGGATACGGAGTATTGACCTGTCGAGTGCATCAAGCTCTTCTGTATTCGTCATTATTTGCCCACCATTTTGACTAATTTAGCATTTAGTTCATAAGTATTTCTACTAAATTCGCAATTTTTAGGCGAAAATGCTATTAGTTTCAAACGCATATAACAGTTAGGTGAGAACCGGCATGACTCCTGAAGAGGTCGTTGAGAGGTATTCACAGGTCATCTCCCGGGCGTCCCACGTTACGTACGTGCCCATTGTTCCGTCCCGGGCCGAAAACGCCCTCGTGTGGGACATTGAAGGGAGGGCATACATAGACTTCCTTGCAGATGCCGCCGTCCAGAACGTTGGACACAACAACCCCAGGGTTGTTGAGGCTGTGAAGAAAACTGCCGATAGATTGCTCCACTTCACGTTCATTTATGGGTTCCCGGTCGAGCCTCTTCTTCTCGCCGAGAAGCTAAGGGAGATAGCGCCGCTCGAGGGGGCAAAGGTCGCCTTTGGCCTGAGCGGGAGCGACGCAAACGACGGTGCGATAAAGTTCGCCAGGGCCTACACTGGCAGGCGTTCGATCATCGGATATCTTAGGAGCTATTACGGTTCCACCTACGGTGCAATGAGCGTTACAGGCCTCGACTTCGAAGTGCGCTCAAAGGTGGGACAGCTCAGCGATGTCCACTTCATACCTTTTCCAAACTGCTATCGCTGTCCGTTTGGCAAAGAACCGGGAAAATGCAGGATGGAGTGCGTCTCCTTCCTGAAGGAAAAATTTGAGGGAGAAGTGCACGCCGAAGGAACTGCCGCGCTGATAGCGGAGGCAATCCAGGGCGATGCTGGAATGGTGGTGCCACCTGAAAACTACTTCAAGAAAGTCAAGAAAATACTGGACGAACACGGCATACTGCTCGTCGTTGACGAGGTTCAGAGCGGTCTGGGAAGGACTGGAAAGTGGTTCGCCATAGAGCACTTTGGTGTTAGGCCCGACATCATAACCCTAGCAAAGCCCCTAGGCGGCGGACTGCCCGTAAGCGCAATAGTTGGTAGAGGGGAGATAATGGACTCGTTACCCCCTCTGGGACATGCGTTCACGATGGCGGGCAACCCGGTTGCGAGCGCCGCCGCTCTGGCAGTAATCGAGGAAATAGAAGAGAAAAACCTGCTCAAAAGGGCTGAAATACTTGGAGAGAGGGCAAAGAGAAGACTGGAGAAAATGAAAAAGAAACACGAGCTGATAGGTGATGTCCGCGGACTGGGCCTCATGCTGGGCGTTGACCTTGTGAAGGATAGGGAAACAAAGGAAAGGGCACACGATGAGGCCAAAAAGGTCGTCTGGAGGGCCTACGAGCTGGGCCTGATTGTGGCCTTTCTCCAGGGCAACATCCTGAGGATTGAACCACCTCTGACCATCGAGGAAGAAGTGCTTGATGAGGGATTAGACAAGCTCGAGGAGGCAATAGAGGACGTTGAAGAAGGTCGCGTACCTGATGAAGTCATTGAGAAAGTGCAGGGATGGTAATTAACAATTTCCTGTTTATTCTTACCTCATCCGAAAACTTTTTAAACAAAAACCAACACAGCCCGAGCGGGCTTTAATGGAGAATGTCGAAGTTGTTGAGAAGCCGGTTCTGAAAGTTGGAATAGAGGAAAAGGTCGAGCCTGCGAAGGCTTTCGTTTTTGGGCTTCAGCACGTCCTTGCAATGTTCGGAGCCACAGTTACAGTGCCGCTGGTCGTCGGCGGAGCAGTTGGGCTCAGCGGAGACCAGATAGCCATGATGATACAGGCGGTTCTTTTAGCTATGGGCATAGCGACGCTCCTTCAGACTATCATCGGAACCCGCTACCCAATAGTCCAGGGATCGAGCTTCGCCTTCATTCCCGGGCTGATATCGATAGGTTCGACCATCGGCATGGCTGCCGTTCAAGGTGCACTGATAGTCGGTGGACTGATAGAAGGGCTCGTAGGCTGGCTCGGCATCATAGGTAAGGTCAGAAAACTTTTCACGCCGCTCGTCACTGGGGTAACAATAACCCTCATAGGCTTCAGCCTCGCCAACGTCGCGCTGATGAACTTCTTCAACGCGTACGCAGACCCAAACGGCACAAACGTCTGGAAGG